>CAWEZI010000005.1:2397500-3408083 GCA_963813525.1 uncultured Acidimicrobiaceae bacterium | reverse complement strand
CACGGCCCGTTCTCGACGCCCACTCCGCTCCACTTGAACCCGCCGAAAGGCTGCTGGGGAGCCAGGGCCAAGTGCGTGTTGACCCACGCCGTGCCGCACTCGAGCTGGCCGGCAATGTCGGCGGCCCGATCGGTGTCCGTCCCCCACACCGAGCCCGAGAGACCGAAGTGGGTGGCGTTGGCCCGTTCGACCACATCGTCAGTATCGCGGTAGGAGATCACCGGAAGGGCCGGTC
Organism: uncultured Acidimicrobiaceae bacterium; assembly: GCA_963813525.1. Classification (GTDB taxonomy): domain Bacteria; phylum Actinomycetota; class Acidimicrobiia; order Acidimicrobiales; family RAAP-2; genus Bog-756. Next base: position 3,407,848 of record CAWEZI010000005.1, on the reverse strand, counting down.
CGAACTGCTCCTCGTCGACGATCCGGGTCCCGTCGGACAGCCCGGCGAGGATGGTCGGCTCGAAAAAGTAGCCGGGCCGGTCGATGGGGTGCCCCCCGGTTGCGGCGCGGGCCCCGTGGGACAGTGCGTCGCCTACCAGCTCCTTGACCCGCTCGAACTGAGGCTCGTTGTTGATGGGGCCCAGCTTCGAGTCGGCCTCGGTACCGTCGCCCACCTTGATCGCCGAGGCCTGCGCCGCCAACCCTTCCACTACCCCGTCGTAGAGCGACTCGGGCACGTAGACCCGTTTGATGGCGGAGCACACCTGGCCGTTGTTGTTGAAGGCGCCGGCGAAGATGGCCTTGCTCACCACCGCCGGGTCGGCGTCGTCCAGCACGATGGCCGGATCGTTGCCGCCGAGCTCGAGCGTGACCCGCTTGAGGTCGGGGGCGGCCGACAGAGCCACTTTTTTGCCTGTCTCGATCGACCCGGTAAAGCTCACTTTGCGGGGAACCGGGTGTCCGGTCATCCACGCACCCAGCTCGTCACCCCCGCTGACCACGTTGACCACGCCGGGGGGCACGACCTCCCGCAGGATCTCGCCCACCTTGAGGGTGGTGAGGGGGGTGAAGGGCGACGGCTTGAGAACCAGCGTGTTGCCGGCCAGAAGTGCGGGTGCGATCTTCCAGAAGGCCAGCGTGAGCGGGAAGTTCCACGGGGTGATGGCGGCCACGACCCCCACAGGACGGCGCACCACCTCCACCCGGGCCTCGGCGTCGTCCTGGATGATCTGCGGGGGAATGTCGAGATTGGCGAAGTACTGGCACCAGATGGCCGCGGCGAAGACCTCGATGTTGGCGTCGCCCAGCGGTTTCCCCTGCTCAGCGGTCAGAACAGGGGCAAGTTCGGCCGAGGAGGCGAGAAGGAGATCGGCCGTCTTGAGGAGGGTCTCCCGCCGGAAGGCCTCGTCGGACCTCCAGTCCCGCTGGGCCTTGGCCGCGGCGTCGAATGCGGCGTCCAACTGGGTAGCGCTGCAGTCGGGGGCATGGGCGAATACCTCGCCGTTGGCCGGATTGACCACCCCGAACGATTCTTCAGCCGGAACGGTGTCCCCTCCGATGGTCATCACGAAATCGGGCATGCGGTCCCCCAGTGCTCGGTGGATATCTCTTGACTGAAGCTAAGACGTGAGCCAACCGGTCTGTCAAGGAGGTGGAGGCCGGTCGTGGGCCATATCTACCGGGCAACGGTGGAGGGGACCGTGGAGGGGACAACGTGGAGGGGGTCGACGGGCACGAGCCCGGCCGACCCCGGGCGTCAGACCCGGACCGGCTGGCGCTGAGCTGGTTCCTCGGGCTCGTCCGGACGGGGCGCCGCCGCGGGCGGAAGATCGGGATCGACGTGGAGGTGGGGGAGGATGCGGTCGAGGCTCCGGGGGAACCACCAGTTGACTTTCCCGAACATGAACATGAGTGCGGGAACGATGGCCATACGGATGAGCAGGGCGTCGATGGCGATGCCGGCGGCCAGGCCCAGTCCGAACTCCTTGATGACCCGTTCGCCGCCGAGGATGAACGAACCGAAGACCAGGATCATGATGAGGGCGGCGGCGGTGATCGTCTTGCCGGTGGCGGCCAACCCCTTGCGCACGGCGGTCCGGTTGTCCCCCGATATCAGCCATTCCTCTTGGATGCGGCTGATGAGGAAGACCTCGTAATCCATGGACAGGCCGAACAGGATGGCGAACAGCATCACCGGCAGGAACGACTCGACGGGACCGGCCCGGCTCACCTGGAAGACGGACCCCAGCCATCCCCACTGGAACACGGCGACAAGGACGCCGAAGGCAGCCCCGATCGACAGGAGGTTCATCACAGCTGCCGTCAGCGGAATGATCAAGCTGCGGAACACCATGGCCAGAAGGAGGAAGGACAGGACGACGACGAGCCCGATGAACAGTGGGAGCTTGGACGAGAGGACACGGGCGAAGTCGACGAAGATGGCCGTGTTGCCGCCCACGTCGACCGTGACGCCGGTGCCGTCCACCACGGACGGAATGGTGGTCTGGCGGAGGTGATCGATGAGGTTGGTGGTAGCAGCCGCTTCCGGCGATGTGGTCGGATAGACGGTGAGCAGCGTCACCTGCTTCCCATCCTTGGCGGGAAGGGGCACCGGGACGATCTTCTGGTCGACAACCCCACTTTGACCCTGGACGGCCGTGGCCAGCTTGTCGATGACCGGAAGGTCGGCGCTGCCGGCGTTCTGGGTGACCAGCAGCAGCGGACCGTTGAAGCCGGGGCCGAAGCCGGTGGCCAGCAGGTCATAGGCCTGGCGCGTCGTCGTCCCGACCGGGTCGTTGCCCTGGTCGGAGGAGCCGAGCCGGAGCGAGAAGAAGGGGAGGGCGATGAACACAACGACCACGAGAGCCACCAGTGCCGGAATCACCGGGCGACGATCGACGAACGCCGCCCACTTGGGCCAGAACCCCTTGGTCCCGCTGCCCACCACCCGGGGGCCGTTGGCGGCCAGGTCGCGCTTCTGGCGGCGGCTCAGCACCCGGGGGCCGATGAAGCCGAGGAAGGCCGGCAGCAGGGTGAGGGCGGCGATCATGGTGAAGGAGACGCCGATGGCGGCGGCAATGGCCAGTCCGTAGAGGAAGGAGACGCCGAGGGCGAACATGCCCAGCAGGGCGATGCAGACGATGATGCCGGCGAACATGACCGCTCGTCCCGAGGTGTTGACGGCGTTCACGATCGAGGATTCGACGTCCCGTCCGGCGATGAGCCCCTGTCGATGCCGCGTGACGATGAAGAGGGCGTAGTCGACACCCACTCCGAGACCGATCAGCAGGACGAGCTCGGTAGAGAACTGCGGCATCTTGAGCACGTGGCTCAGGATGCCGATCAGCCCTATGGCTGTTCCCAGAGAGGCCAGAGCGGACAGGAGGGGGAGGACCATGGCGAAGACCGAGCCGAACACGAGGAGCAGGACGACGCCGGCCAGGATGACACCGAGTCCTGTGCCACCGAAGGAGGGTTTGTCGGCCGCCTCGGCCACCTGGCCGGCCACCGCCACCTGGAGGCCGGGCCCGATGGCGGTCTGGGCCGTGGACACGAACTTCTGGGCCTCTGCGGTCGGGATGTTCTGGGCCAACGTATCGAAGGTGACGGTGGCGAAGGCGGTGGTGCCGTCGGCACTGATCTGGTTGGCGCCCAAGGGGTCGTAGGGACTGGTGATCTTCGAGACGTGCGGCAGGCCTGCCACTTTGGTCAGCATCTCGTCGACTGTGGACTTGACCGCCGGATCGGTGACCAAGGTGTCGTCGGTGGTGTGGAAGACGATCTGTTCCCGGTCACCGGCCACGGCCGGCTCCGCCGCCTGGAGCAGATCGAGGGCCTGGGTCGACTCGGTGTGGGGAAGGGTGAAGCTGTTGGTGTAGTCGGTGCCCACCGCCCGCGACAACCCGATCATTCCGATGAGCGCGACCAACCACAGGATCAAAACTGTTACTCGATGGCGGACGCACCAGGTGGCGAGCGACTTCATCTACTGATTACTCCTCATGGTCGATGGCGATTCATGATCGATGCCATTCACTGCGGATGGTCATACGTCTGTGGCGGTGATGTGGATTGTGAGCGGCGAGCAGCACGTATGGGGGGTTGTCGGTCGGGACGTGGTCTGGAGGTCTGTGGGGAATGTTGGTTGGGAGGTGAGGCGTGGACGCTGGATGGTGGCAGTAAGGCGAGCCAGGGGCCCGCCTTACGACTCCCTGACAGGCCGGCTCACACTCGATGGACGGTACTGGTGTGATCGACTCCGGAGACGATCCACTTGAGTCCCGCACCTGATCGAAATGTGTGGATCTCGACGCTGCCCCGTGAATTTCCGCACGGACGCACAAGCTTAGGCCCAACTCGACCGCCCACGGTCATCGGTCGACCATGATGGAGGAATGGAAGCCCGCCCCCGCCTCGTCCCGCTCGACGGGTCCTTCAACTTCCGCGACCTGGGCGGTTACCCGACGCGTGACGGGCGGGTGACCCGGTGGGGGACTCTTTTCCGCAGCGACACACTGCACGAGCTCTCCACCGGAGATGTGGCCCTGCTGCGGTCGCTGGGGCTCACCACCATTGTCGATCTGCGCACCTCCCGCGAGCTGGAGCGTACCGGTCGTGGACCACTCGGCCCCGAGCCGATCGCCTTTCACCACCTTTCCGTGATTCAGGACGGCGAGGCCGGCGAGTCGGTGGCCGCGCCTGCGTCCCCCGGAGACGACCTCACGGATCGGTACTTGTGGTACCTCGATGTCGGCCGAGGGTCGCTGGTCACCGCCTTGGCCTTGGTGGCTGACGCCGCCCGTCTCCCTCTGGTATTCCACTGTGCCGCCGGCAAGGACCGCACCGGTGTGCTGGCCGCGCTCATCCTGAGCATCATCGGCGTCGAGGCCGAGGTCATCGTGGACGACTACCTGATAACCGAGGGCCGGATGGAGTTGATTCTCGGTCGCTACCGATCCGATCCGGCCTTCGCCGACCGGATTTCCCGCGTGCCGCCGTCCCGGTTCGGCGTGAAGAGCGAGACCATGGTCGGTTTTCTCGGTGAGCTGGACCGCCGCTTCGGCGGAGCCCGCGCCTGGGCACTGGAGGCGGGACTCACGCAGGATGACATCGACGGCATGGAGGAACTGCTGCTCGATCCGGGGGTGTGAGGCCGTCGATCCGTCGCCGATCGTCGCCCTCCGGCGAAACGACGAGCGACCTACACTGGTGGGGTGGTCGCCTCGCTGTGGGAGCCTCTGCTTGTCGGGATGCTGGTGGTGGTCACCGCTGTTCTCGCCGGCTTGGTGGTGGCTGCCTTTCTCGTCTGGCGCTATGGACGCAGGAAGTGGCGTGCCTTCCACTCACACGGGCTGGTGGTAGCGGGTTTGGCCCTGTGGGAGGCCACCTCCTCCCGTAGATCGCCCCGGTCGACGTGGTCGCCCGACGACGTCTACGGGTGGACATCCCGCCAGGTCCGTCGTGAGCTCTGGCGCTCGGTCGACCGGGCTGGTTCCGCTGTCGAGGCGGCGGAGGAGGCCGATGGCTCGACGGCTTCGCTACCCGACCTGTGCCGGAGGCTCCGCGAGGTGGCGGCGAGGCTCGACCGGGTGCTGCGGATAGACGGTCAGCGATTGGTCCCCCCCGATGTGGCCGCCCAGGCCATCGAGGTCATGCAGGCCGCCTCGGATGTCCAGAGGGCGGCCATGGCTTCGGCCAGCGACGCCAACGGACAACGGGTGAAGACACTGGTACGCGACGCCGATCAGGAGATCCGATGCGTGGACGCCGGTCTGGCCTCGGCCCAGGCTGTGTTTCCCCCCACGGAGCGCTGAGCACCGTCCACCGGGGTACCGGGGACGCCTCTCTCCCTCAGGACACCGAGCCGGCCCCGCTGAGGACATCGGCGGTCGCTCCGGCCAGGACGTCGAGGCCGTCGGTCAGAAGACTGTCGTCGATGGTCAGCGGTGGCAGGAGCCGGATGACGTTGTTGTAGCTCCCGCAGGTCAAGACGACCACACCCGCCTGATGACAGGCCTGGGCGATGCGCCGCGTGGCATCAGGATCGGGCTCCATGGTGCCTGGCCGGACGATCTCCATGGCCATCATGGCCCCACGGCCGCGCACGTCGCCGACGGCCGGGTAGGCCTCGGCCAGAGCGGACAACGCATCCGACACTTTCTGGCCGATGAGCCGGGCCGCGCCGGCCAGGTCCTCTTCCCGCATCAGGTCGATGGTGGCCAGGGCGGCAGCACAGGCCACCGGGTTCCCCCCGTAGGTGCCGCCGAGCCCGCCGGTATGGATCTGGTCCATGAGGCCGGCCCGGGCGGTCACGGCGGCCAGGGGGAGACCTCCGGCCAGCGCCTTGGCCGTGCACAGCAGGTCGGGGACGACACCCTCGTCGTCGCAGGCGAACCAGTCGCCGGTTCGACAGAACCCGGTCTGGATCTCGTCGGCGGCCAGCAGGACGCCTCGTTCACGACACCATCCGTTCATGGCGGGAAGGAAGCCCCGGGCCGGAACTACGAACCCGCCTTCCCCCTGGATCGGCTCGATGAGCACGCAGGCCAGATTGTCCACACCGACCAGGCGCTCGATCTGCTCGATGGCCCGCGCCGCCGCTTGCTCGCCGGTCATCGTCTCGGGATCACGGAACGGGTAGGACATAGGTACCCGGTAGATGTCGGGGGCGAAGGGGCCGAACTTGTCGCGGTAAGGCATGTTCTTGGCCGTGAGGGCCATGGTCAAGTTGGTCCGGCCGTGATAGGCGTGGTCGAAGACGACGATGGCGCTCCGTCCGGTGACGTGGCGGGCGATCTTGACGGCGTTCTCCACCGCCTCGGCGCCCGAGTTGAACAGAGCGGTTCGTTTGGAGTGGTCACCCGGTGCCAATCCGTTGAGCGCCTCGCACACCGCCACATAGGCCTCGTAGGGATTGACCATAAAACATGTGTGGGAGAACCGGGCCATCTGGTGGCGGGCGGCCTCGACGACGGTGGGAGCGGCGTGTCCCACGCTGATGACGGCGATGCCCGCCCCGAGATCGATGAGCGAGTTGCCGTCGACGTCGACGAGGATGGCACCGGACGCTTCCTCGACGAACACCGGAAGTACCGAGCTCACCCCGGGGGCGACGGCGGCGGCCCGTCGCCGCGCCAGCTCCTGCGATTTCGGGCCGGGAAGCTCGGTGACCAGGTTCCGCTGTTGCTTTATGAGGGGCACCTCCACGCGGAGGACAGTACCGGAGCTACTCCGGTCCCGAAACCCGGTCGGCGGCAATCAGCCGCTGAGGCGGGACGTGAACAGCCCACCCGGGCCGGCCCCGTGCCTGGGGGGCTCACGGCTGGTTTTGCCGATCAATTGCCGAAATTCCAGGTCTCGCCGCTCTCGTAGCGGTGCAGGATGTTTTTGGCCATCAGGATCTTGTGCACCTCGTCGGGTCCGTCGGCCAGGCGCAGCACCCGGGCCGTGAGGTACATGCCGGCCAGAGGCAAGTCGTTGCTCACTCCGGCGCCGCCCCATACCTGGATGGCCCGGTCCACCACCCGATGGTAGGCGGCGGGCACGAAGACCTTGATGGCCGAAATGGCCGTGCGCACGTCGGGGTCGCCGTGGGCCACCTTCTCGGCGGCGTTGATGGTCATCAGGCGGGCTGACTGGACGTCCATATAGCTCTCGGCGATGAACCCCTGAATGAATTGCTTGTCCTTGAGTAGGCCACCGTGCACCTGACGGGTCAGGGCCCGTTCCACCATGAGGTCGAAGGCGCGCCACATTTGTCCGACCGAATTCATGCAGTGGTAGACACGCCCCGCCCCCAGACGGTCCTGGGCCGCCTGGTGGCCTTGACCCACCAGGCCCAGAGTGTTCTCCACCGGAACGCGTACGTCCTCGTACCGGATCTCGCAGTGGTCGGAGGTGGAATGGCCGAAGATGCCGATGCCGCGGATGATGTTCACGCCCTTGGTGGCGGTGGGCACGATGATCTGGGTCATCCGACCCGGGGCCCCGAGCTCGCCAGAGGGGTCGTTGGCTCGGCACATCACGATGAAGAAGTCGGCCTCGATCCCGTTGGAGGTGAACCACTTGTGTCCGTTGATGACCCAGTCGTCACCGTCACGCACCGCTTCGGTTTGAATGGAGCGCGGATCCGATCCGGCGTTGTCCGGCTCGGTCATGGAGAAGCCGGATTGCATGGTCCCGTCGATCAGCGGGAGGAGCCATTTGCGCTTCTGCTCCTCGGTGCCGTACTTGACCAGGATGGTGGCGTTGCCCGAGTTGGGCGCGGCGATCCCGAAGAGAGATGACGCCCCGACGGCGTAGGCCAGGATCTCGTACATGTAGGCCAGGGCCAGAAAGTCGAGACCCATGCCGCCGTACTCCTGGGGGAGATGGGGAGCCCACAGCCCGGTCTTTTGCACCTTGGCCTTGATCTTCTCACGCAGCTCGACACTCCTGCGCCGGCCCTCTTCGCGTTCGTCCTCGGTAAGCCCTGAGTCGCGCCGCGACCGCCACAGCACCTCTTCGTAGGGCAGCACCTCCTGGTTGATGAAGTCGGCGGTGCGCCGCCGAACGTCATTGATCTCCGGGTCCAGGCCGGGTATCGGCGTCACGTTGATCGCCACGGCATCTCCTTTTGTGGTCCGAGCGGCCGGAGGCGGGCGCCCGGACCAACTTGTCGCTGGGCCGACCAGTATGGCGCCGAGCCGATCAGCTCGCCGAGCCGATCAGTTGTGGGTGGGATCGAGCGGGGTGCCTGCCGGCCCTGCCGACCCTGCGGCACCGTTGTGGCCGACTCCTGGCCGGGGTTTACCGACTGGAGGTGAGGTCATAGAGGGTCACGCCGTCCACGGTCTTGGCGGTGAAGTGGCTGGTCACCCAGGCCTCGATCTGGGAGGCATCGGAGGACCCCGATGAACGCCCGCCACCGAAGCCGCCACCGAAGCCCCCACCGCCGCTGATGTAGTAGTGGATCTTGCCGGCGGCCACGTCCTTCTGGAACTCGGCCAGGGTGGGGGCGGGGTCGGTGCCGTTGAAGCCGCCGATGGCCATGACCGGATCGTCAGTGGCCAGCTGGTAGCCCGACGCCGAATTGGATCCGGTGGTGGCGGCCACCCATGTGTAGTGGGAGGCGTCCCCTTCGAGCAGGGCCACGATCTGCTTTCCGGGCGTGCCGGCGTTGAGCAGACCCCCGGCGGCTGCGCCGCCCCCGGTGGTACCCCTGCCTCCGAAGCCGCCACCGCCACCGCCACCGAAGCCGCCGCCGCCACCGAACCGGCCGAAACCGCTGCCGGCTCCTGCCGCTGCTCCGCCCGGGCCGGGCGTCCCCGCCCCGCCCGGACCTCCGCCGAACCGGTGTTGGAAGAAGCTCGGCGGGAGGCTGATCCTGCTGTGCAGTTTGGTGCCGTTGGGCAGGGTGAATCCCTTGGGCAGGGTGAGCCCGTTGCGGGCGAAGTTGCCGAATCCTCCGGGACCCCCGAACCCGCCCCCTCCTCCGAAGCCGCCCCGTCCCCCGAACCCGCCTCCGTTCTGGACGGCCGGGCCGGCCGAGGGGATGGCTCCGCTGTGCGGCGTGGACGCCGTGTCGAGGGAGTAGGCGGCAGGAGCGGCGATGATCGAGGCGATGCCCAACCCGGCCACGCCGGCGGCCAGGACACCGCGGGCCCGGGGGGTGAGGGCGATGGCCAGGGCGGCGGCGATGCCCACGCCGAGGATGACCCAACGGAGGGCCGGGTACCAGGTCGGGCTCCACCCGAGGATGACGAAGGCCCAGGCCACGGAAGCGGCGATGGCGACGGCCAGGGCGACCCGGGGGAAGATCTGCTGGCGGCGCTGCCACAGGGTGGAGGCGCCCATGCCCACCAGGGCGCCCACGGCGGGAGCCAGAGCGACGGTGTAATAGGGGTGGATGATGCCGTGGGCGAAGCTGAGCACGGCCCCGGTAACCAGCAGCCAGCCCCCGAAGATGAGGAATGCGGCCCGCATCCGGTCAGTGCGAGGGGCGCGTCGGGTCAACCACAGGGCGGCCACCAGACCGATGAGTGCCCCGGGGATCAGCCACGAGATCTGCCCTCCCATCTGCGACAGGAAGAGCCGGTTCCAGCCGGTGGGACCCCACATGCTGCCTGCCGGCCCGTTGCCCCCGACGCTGCCGGTTTCGTTTCCGGTGAGACGGCCGAAGCCGTTGTAGCCGAAGATGAGGTTGAGCTCCGAGTTGTTGGTAGAGCCGCCCACGTAGGGTCGGTCGGCGGCCGGCGTCAGCTGGACGGCGGCAACCCACCATCCGGCCGACACCACCAGGGCGATCGCCGTGTAGACCAGCTGGACGATGCGACGGCCGAGCTTGGGCGGACCGGCCAGCAGGTAGACGAGCGCCAGCACGGGCAGGAGGATGAGCGCCTGGAGCATCTTGGTGATGAAGCCGAACCCGATGAGGGCACCGGCCAACACGATCCAGCGGGTGCGGCCACCTTCGACGGCCCGGACGGTGGCGTAGGCCGCCGCCGTCAGCACCAAGGTGAGCAGGGCGTCGGGGTTGTTGTAGCGGAACATGAGGGTGGCGACCGGGGTGAGGGCCAGCACGGCGCCGGCCACTAGTGCCGCCCCGGGCGAGAACCACCGCCTCACGGTCACGAACAGGAGGCCCACCGTCGCCACCCCTTCGAGAGCTTGGGGCACGAGGATGCTCCAGGCATTGACACCGAACAGCCGGGCGGAGATCTCCATGACCCAGAGCGATGCCGGCGGCTTGTCGACGGTGATGAAATTGGAGGCATCGGAGGATCCGAAGAAGAACGCTCGCCAGCTTTTGGTTCCGGCCTGCACCGCCGCCGAGTAGAAGCTGTTGGCCCAACCCGACTGGCCCAGTCCCCAGATGTAGAGGAAGCCGGTGCCCACCAGAAGGGCCACCAGAGCGGGGCGGACCCAGGCCGGATCCTCGGGGCGTCCCCTGACCAGCCGCGACAGCCGCCCATGGGGGGGAGGGGCGTGGGCGGCTCGTGCGCTGACGGACCGACCGGACCGCCGGACATGGCCTCCGGGTCGGCCGGTGCGGGCACCCCACCCGGTGGGGTGCCGGAGGGAGGCGCCGGGGGAGGGGTCGGCTCGAAGGTGGTGGCGGCCCGGGTGGCTCCACCGTCGGCCGAGGCCGTGCCGGTGTCGACACCCAGATTGGTGTCGGTCACAGGGCACCACCCGTCGGTGCCGGCTGTCGGGTCCAGCGGTCGGGTGTACCCGGCAGGACGGACAGTCGCGTGCCGAATTCGGGACGGAACACCCAGGTGCGCAAGATGCCGAACCGGATGACGGCTGCACCGGCGTTGGCCACCGTCACCGCACAGAGGGTGGGGAGCAGGGTGGTCAAGCCGAGTGCCCGGGTGGCGGCCAGTGCTCCCGTCGTAAAGCTCAAGCTGACCCCGAAGAGGGCGGTCGAGGTGAGCACTCGCTCCCGGCGGTCCAGCCCACCGGCGGCTGCGCCGGCCATGCCCCGGTGGGCCGCCGTGTTGCCCAGGCTGCACAGGCCGATGGCCACCCCGTTGGCCAGGTAGCTTCCGAGGCCTGGTTCGAGGGCGGCGAACAGAGCGGCGTAGGCCACCGTGCTGGCCGCACCCACACCGGCAAACCGGAGGATCTCGTCGGCGAAGACCTGGGGGTGTGTAGCCGGTACGGCGGGGGAAGTCGACGACGGATGGGCGACATGACCGTCCAACCGAGCGTGGTCGCTGCTCCCGACCCGTCCTCGCCGGAACTCGATCAGGTCGGCCGTCTTTCCGTCGGGTTTGGAGCCGGTGCCCACCGCTCGGGTCACCTGATCGGGGAGGTCGGGCCGGGTGGGCCGGGCGGGGCGAAGGGCGACCCGGCGCCTGGTGGACGGACCGAGCAGCCGGATGACCCCCCGCAGATCTTCGAGGGCGGTGCGCAGAAGGTCCACCCGCGAGTCCTGGTCATCCACCCAGTCGACCGGCACCTCGTGGATGCGCAGGCCGATGCGTTGGGCGGTGACCAGCACCTCGGTATCGAAGAACCACTGGTTGTCTTCGACCAACGGGAGGAGCTCGAACGCCACCTCACGGCGCATCGCCTTGAATCCGCACTGTGCATCGGTGCACTCGCTGCGAAGGGCACCGCGCAGCACGAGGTTGTAGCCCCGGGATATCAACTCGCGGCGCACGCCCCGCACAACGTGGGCACCTGTCACCAACCGGGTGCCGATGGCGACGTCACTGTGTCCCGAGAGGAGGGGGGCGACCAGGGGAAGCAGGGCATCAAGGCCGGTGGCCAGGTCGACGTCCATGTAGGCGACGACCGACGCCGCACTGCGGGACCAGGCTGCCCGCAGGGCCCGTCCCCTGCCTTTTTCTGTCAGGTGGATGGCGGCCACGCCATCCAAGGTGTCGGCCAGCTGGGTGGCGACCCTCCATGTGCCGTCGGTGCTCGCGTTGTCGGCGATGGTAATGGTGGCCGTGAAGGGAAAGGCTGTGTCGAGGTAGCTGCGCAGGGCGGTGACGCTGGTGGTCAGCTGCTCTTCCTCGTTGTACACGGGAATCACGATCTCCACGTCGCATGTGGATTCCTGTGCGGAGCGACGAGCGTGGGCCAGGGAGGCGACGTTCATGACCGTGACTCTGGTGGATCCGGTTCGGCGCGCCATGAGAGCTGGCTGTGGCGCTCATGGGAGTGAGTCCCGTTGTCGGGCGCGGTGGTGCTCTCGGCCCGCATTTGGGAAACACCACCGACGGGGGAGGCCGGCCCCGTGCCGACGGCCGAGACCTGGATCGTGCCCGGTGGGTCAGGGGGACCACTGGGGGAGGGGCGGGCTCGGCAGGTGTCGTCGGGAGGTGGACGATGAAGGTGGCCCCAGAGCCGGCGTCGCCCCGGGCGGCGACCGTGCCCCCGTGGGCGGCGACGATAGCGCCCACGATCGACAGGCCCAGCCCGGCGCCGCCGTGGGTGCGGGAGCGGGAAGGGTCTGACCGGTAGAAGCGCTCGAAGACGTGCTCGGCTTCCTCGGGGTCCATGCCCGGTCCGTCGTCGGCCACGGTGATCACCGCACCCGATTCATCGTTGTCGACGCGGACCCGTGTGGTCGTCCCCGGGGGGGTGTGGGCCCGGACGTTGCCGAGCAGGTTGTCGACGACCTGACGGAGGCTGGTGGCGTCTCCCATCACCTCGATGGGCCGGGAGGCCTCGAAGGTCACAGGCCACTCGGGGCCGACGGTGGCTGCTGTCTGCACCGCTTCGGCACACAGGGCCACCAGGTCTACCGACTTTTGCTCCATGGGTCGGCCCTCATCGAGGCGGGCCAGCAGCAAGAGGTCGGCGACCAGGTGCTCCATGCGCGTCGTCTCGTGGCGAATTCCGCCCATCAGGCGCTCGAGATCCTCCTTCTGCTCGGACGCACCCCGACCGAAGAGCTCGGCGTAGGCCGATATGGCCGCGATCGGTGTGCGTAGTTCGTGTGAAGCGTCGGCCACAAATCGGCGCAGTCGTTGTTCCGAAGCTCGAAGGCGGCTCTCGGAGGCGAGCCGGGCGCTGAATGCGGATTCGATGCGGGAGAGCATCAGATTGAGGGTGCGGGCCAGCCGTCCCACTTCGGTGGTGTCGTTCTCGCCGGGCACCCGCTCGGTCAGATTGCCCGCAGCGATCGACTCTGCTGTCAGTTCCATGTCCCGCAGTGGTCGGAGTCCCAGACGGACCAGCCAGAGTCCGCCGATGAGCGCCACCACCACCGCCGCCGCCGTCACCGCCAGCTCGACCAACAGCAGGTGGTGCAAGGTGCTGCCGACGTCACCGAGCGGCTCGGCCACGATGAGAACCTGGTTGTCACCCAGTTGCGAGGCGCGCACCCGAAAGGCCGGACCGTTACCTTGGACGGCCGAAGCATCAAAGTAGACGGCCGTGGTGGTACTGGCGGTCAGGCCGGCAATGGCCGTGGGGATCTGGGGCGTGTAGGCGGTGCCGCTCACATAGGCGGCACAACTCTCCGAATCCACGATGCCACCCGACAGGTAACGCACTTGGACGGCGAAGGATTGAATGGCGTTGGAGGGCTGACGGGGGGCCCCGCCTTCTGGCTGGTCGGAAGGCCCGAAGTGCGGGGCGAAGGGTCCGGCGCAGGCGGTGGGGGTGAGCAGCGTTCCCGTCTCCACCAAACTCTCGAAGCGACCGTGGAATTGATCGAGCTGCTGATCGACCCGCTGGTAGAGGAAGGACTGGAGGGCCGAATAGGTGACCACATCGGCGATGGCCAGCGCCACCACGGCGATGACCCCGATGGCGATCAGCAGTCGGGTCCGGAGCGACATGGGCTAAGTGGCGGCGGGCTCGCGTAGTGCGTAACCGACCAGCCGGACGGTGTGGATGACCGGAGGCCCCACCGCCTCGAGCTTCTTGCGTAGGTAGCTGACGTACGTCTCGACCACGTTGCCGTCTCCCCCGAAATCGTAATGCCACACGTGATCGAGGATCTGGGCCTTGGACAGGACGTGGCGGGGGTTGAGGAGGAAGAACCGGAGGAGATTGAACTCAGTGGCGGTGAGCGGGATGGACACCCCGGCCCGAGTCACCTCGTGTGCATTCTCGTCCATCTCGATGTCGGCGAATCGCAGAACACCTTCGTCCTCGGGTTCGCTACCGACCCGCCGGAGGATGGCATGGACACGGGCCACGATTTCGGCCAGGGCGAACGGCTTGGTCACGTAGTCGTCCCCTCCCACGGTGAGCCCGGCCACTTTGTCCTCGGTTCCGTCACGTGCGGTGAGGAAGAGGATGGGGACCCGGATGCCGTCGGCCCGGAGCCGTCGGGTCACTTCCATGCCGTCGAGGTCGGGAAGCATGACGTCGAGCACGATGAGGTCGGGCGGACTCTCTTGAGCAGCCGCCAAAGCGAGGCGGCCGTTGACCGCTTCGTCCACCCCGAACCCCTCATAGCGCAGCGAGGTGGAGACGGCATCGACGATGGAGGGCTCGTCGTCGACGACCAGAATGCGCTGACTGCGGGTGGGTTCCATGCACCTTCTCCTTCCGGACCGGCTCACGGGAGGTGGCCCCCTGACCCAGGACGTGCTCTGCGTCCTCCCCAGCATCGCACCGGGATTTGGGGCTTGGGTGGGAACCGCCTGTGCGCTGGCTGTGTGAAAGCTCAACGGCGATGCTCACAGACTGCTCCCAGCTGGATCGGAGCTGGCCCGACAGGTCCGCCTGTCCAATGGCCTCCAGGTCGGAAATCCCGATACGGGCCCCGTCCGTATGTATCCGTATGCGGAGACCGGCCGGTCCCAGCCAGCCGAAAGGACGAGATATGCGTGACCAACCCACATCGGCCGGAGGGCAGCGACGCCCGTCTCCGGATCCAACGGTCAGGGACCGTGCCCGGTCGCGGGTCCGTCGAGCCACCGTCATGATCGGTGTGGCTTCGGTGTCGACGGGGATCGGTCTCGGGGCTCTGGTGGCCAGCGAGGCCGGCGCCCACTCGACGGCCACCTCCGGACGGGCGGTCGTCGCCGCCACGACGTCCTCGGAGCCGAAGACCTCGACGCACTCGGGGTCGGCCTCGGCCACCACCACCACCACCACGGCCCCGACCACCAGCTCGCAGGGTGCCGTGACCACTTCGGGGCAGACATGAGTGCCTCCCCGGTCCGTCTCCGCCGTCGTGCTGCAGCCGACCATCCGCCTGCGGTGGCCGTGCGCTCGATCAGCGCCATCGGCACCACCGCCAGCGTGGCCGTCACCGCCCCGGATCGGGCCGACCGGGCATTGGCGTTGTTGGCCGAAGGACTGCGGGCCATGGATGAGGCCTGCAGCCGTTTCCGGGCCGACTCGGAGCTGCGGCGACTCGAGCGCCTCGGGCACGGACGACCGACCCGTGTGAGCCGGTTGCTCTTCGACGTGCTCGAGGTGTCATGCGTGGTGGCCGTCGAGACGGCCGGCGCGGTGGACCCGACGGTGGCATCGGCGGTGTCGGCACTGGGTTATGACCGGCACTTCGACGAGATCAAGGAGGGCGTATCGGTGCCGGAGGCCAGACCATGTCCGGCGCCGGGCTGGTGGCGGATTGTCCTGGACCCGGCGGCCCGCACGGCGGTCATTCCGCCTGATGTCCGCGTCGACATCGGGGCCACCGGCAAGGCGCTGGCCGCTGACCGCAGCGCCGCCCGGATCGCCGACCACCTCGGCTGCGGCGTGCTGGTCAACCTGGGAGGAGACGTGTCGGTGGCCGGTCACCCTCCCGACGGCGGGTGGAGCGTAGGCATCGCCCCTCTGTGCACGACGCCCACCGACCAGGTCGACCAGGTAGTGGCCATCACCGCCGGCGGCCTGGCCACGTCGGGGACGACGGCCCGGGCCTGGGTCCGCAACGGTAGGTCGGTACATCACATCGTCGATCCGCAGACCGGCGGGGCGGCCGAACCGGTGTGGTCGTTGGTGTCGGCGACGGCCCCCACGTGTGTGGAGGCCAACGCCCTGACCACCGCGGCGGTGGTCTGGGGCGAGGACGCCGTCGGGAACCTCGACGCCCGCGGCGTGGCTGCCCGACTGGTGCGGGCCACCGGCGAGGTGGTGTGCCTGGGGGGATGGCCGGCCGCGGCAGCCAGGGGATCCTGATGATGGCCGTGTCCTCGATCGCCCTGTGGTACTCGACCCGGGCCACCGGAATTGTGGCTCTGCTCCTGTTGACCGCCTCGGTGGTGCTCGGCGTCACCACCGCCGGACGGGCCGGGGGCCGGCGGTGGCCCGGTTTCGCTCTGGCCGAGCTGCACAAGAGGACCTCGGTGATGGCCATGGTCTTCGTGGTCCTCCACGTCCTCACCGCCGTGGTCGACAGCTACGTCCACGTCGGGTGGACGTCGGTGGTCGTGCCCTTCACTTCCGGCTACCAACCACTGTGGACCGGGCTGGGCACGGTCGCTTTCGATGTGCTGGCAGCCGTGGCTGTCTCCAGCGCCCTCCGTCATCGCCTGAGTGCCCGCCTCTGGCGGGCCATCCACTGGTCGACCTATGCGTGCTGGCCGATCGCCATGGCCCACGCCCTGGGTGAGGGAACCGACGCTTTCGCCGTGTGGATGGACGTTCTGGCCGGGGTGAGCACGGTTGCCGTCCTGGTCTCGTTGGTTTGGCGGATCAGGGGTCATCAACGGAGCCGGGCGTGGGCCGACGCAAGGGGTGCCACCACCCGGGCTCCGGCACCGTCGACGGTCGGGGCCGGTCGACCGTGACCGCCCTCCGGATGGATGCTCGGCGTCAGATACGGTCCGACCGCCCGCGCCTGTTGGCCGGTCTGGTCGACGCCGACCGTGGGCCCGAACTCGAGAACCACCTGGCCGTCCACGGTCCTGTCGGGCTGCCCATCGACGACGATCCGTGGTGGTGCGCGGCGATGTCCCGGTCCGTGTCGGAATCCGGTGTCACCGGCCGAGGAGGTGCGTCCTTCGCCGTCGGGCGCAAATGGGCCGCCGCCGGCCCGAGCTCTCGACGGGCGGTGGTGGTGGTGGTCAACGCCATGGAGGGGGAGCCGCTCAGCATCAAGGACAGGATCCTGTGCGAGCGCGCCCCGCACCTGGTCCTCGACGGCGCCGAGGTGGCCCGCTCCATCGTTGGTGGATCAGAGGTCGTGGTCTGTGTTCCGGCACACCGCCAGGCAGCGGCCACGGCGCTCCGGCGGGCCATCGTCGAACGGCAGAGGGTGGGCATGGCCGGCCACCCGGTATCGGTGCAGCGCCCCCCCGGCCGTTACCTGGCCGGCGAGGAGTCGGCTCTGGTGGGTTGGTTGGGGAGCGGTCGACCTCTTCCCACAGTGCGCGTGGACAAATCGGTGCCGCTGACCGTGGGACGTCGAACAGCCCTCGTCCACAACGCCGAAACCTTGGCCCAGGTGGCCCTCATCGCCCGTCACGGTCCCCAGTGGTTCCGCCAGCGCGGCACAGTAGAGGCGCCGGGAACGACGCTGGTGACAGTGACCGGCGCTGACCGGTTTCCGGTGCTGGTCGAGGTCGAGTTGGGCTGTCCGGTGGCCGCCATTCTCGACCGGGCCGGCATCGACCAGCCGCTCAACGGCGTCCTGGTCGGCGGCTACGGCGGCGCATGGCTCGGCCCTGGCTCTCAGTCCACCCCCTACGCCCCCGGACCCTTGGCCGACAGGGGAGCCGTCCTCGGGGTCGGTGTTCTGGTCGCCCTTCCTCGCACCTCGTGCGGCATCACCGAGACGGCCCGGGTGGCCCGCTACATGGCCGGGGAGAGCGCAGGACAGTGTGGTCCCTGCGTGTTCGGACTGCCGGCGGTGGCCGAGGATCTGGAGCTACTGGCTCACGGATTGGGCGGCGCCGACCTGATGGGCCGGATGGAGAGGCGGTTGTCCCAGATCGATGGGCGTGGAGCCTGTCGGCATCCGGACGGGGTGGTCCGCCTGGTCCGGAGCGCCATGGCCGTGTTCGCCGAGGATGTGCGGGCCCACCGCGGCGGGCATCCCTGTCCGGGGGCCCGGACACCTTCGGTCACTGTCCCGCCGAGCGGTGGGTGGCCGGCATGAGCGGGTCCGGACGGTCCCTTCTCCGCCTACGGGTGGACCCGGTGGCCTGCGACGCCTACGGCTTCTGTGCCGAATTGCTGCCTGAACGGATCACGCTCGACGAGTGGGGTTATCCCCTGGTCGACGGCGTGCCGGTCGACCCCGATCTGGTGGCCTTGGCCCGGCAGGCGGTGGCCGCCTGCCCTCGTCGGGCGCTGGTCCTCGAGCCGGCCGGCACCGATCAGTCGCACACCGATCAGTTGCAGGGCACGGTCCAGGGGCAGACGGCTCAGTTGCAAACGGTGCCGACCCGGGGCAGCCCGCCACCGGTCAGATAGGTGGTCACCCGTTGTTGCATGCAGGCGTCGGTAAAGCCACTGAGTAGCCAGGTGTGTCCCCACCCCTTCCAGGTGAGGAGACGGGCCGACGGAATGGCGGCGGTCAGGTGGCGGGCCCCGGTGATCGGCGTATTGGGGTCACCGGTGTTGCCGATGACCAGGATGGGTGGGGCGTCCCGGGGGTGGAGGTCGACCACCGGCTGACGGCCGGCCGGCCAGGCCACGCATCCGCCCATGGTGTAGGTGACGGCGTAGGCGCCCATGAAGGGCAGGCGGGCGTTGAGCGTCCGGGCCAGGGTGCCGGCTTCGACCGGGCTCGGGTGGACGGCGGCGTCATTGCAGGTGATGGTCCACAGGGCATCGACCAGGGGAGCTCCGTTGGTGTCGGTTTCGAGCTCGAGGGACAGGGCCCGGAGCGGGGCGCCGTTTCCCTGATGGGCAGCGACCAGGGCAGACAGGTACGCCGGTTGCGACTGGGTAAAGCTGAGAGCGAAGAGAGTGGCCGTGTCCAGATCACCCTCGGTGACCGGGTAGGTGTCGCCCGATCCGGGGGCGGGGAGCGGGTGGGCGCGCAACGAGGCGGCCAGTGCCGCGAAGAAAGCGGCCGGGTGCGGCCCCAGGGGGCAGGATCCCTGGGCCGTGCAGGTGGCGAACAGATGGTTGAGCGACTGCTCGGCGGCCGGCGCCTCCTCCTCGGCCTGCTGGGTGAGGCTGGCGTTCACGTCGACAGCGCCGTCGAGGACCATGGTGGCGATCTGGTGGGGGAAGAGATCGGCGTACACCGCCCCGAGCACCGTGCCGTAGGACAGGCCGTAGAAGCTGATGGTGGACAGGCCGAGCGCCTGGCGGATCCGGTCCATGTCCCGCGTCGTGTTGACCGTGTCGATGAAGGGGACCCGGCTGGATTGGGCGGCGCACGCCTTGGCCATGGCGGTGAAGGCGGGGGTGCCGGGAAGCGGCTGGCCGGCTGCCTCGGGGAGAGAGAGGACGCTGGCCAGTTGCGAGGGCGAGGTCCCGCAGTGCAGCGGATCGCTCGTTCCCGTCCCTCGGGGATCGAAGCTCACGATGTTGAATTGGTTGCGGATGGTGGCGGGCACAAGGGACAGGGCGACCGGCATGAGAAGGTTCCCGCTCTCGCCGGGTCCACCGGGATTGAACACCAAAGTGCCCTTGACGTCGCTCGGGTCGAGGGCCGGTGCCCGGCTGACGGCCAGGCTCAGCGACGCCCCCTGGGGATGTTGGTAATCCACCGGCACCGATACGGTCCCACACTGGAGGGTGGGCCGCGAGGGACATGTCGACCAGACAATCGGTGCCGGCGGGGGAATGGTTGGCACCGGTGCGGACAAGGCCGTTGGGCTCGATGCGGGGACTGACCCGGCCGACGGGGTAGTCGAGGAACTGCAGCCGGACACGGTCACCACCAGCACGACCAGGCCCAGCCACGTGACAAGGCGCCCCCGACCGCCTGCTGTCATGGCGTGCAAGATAGCAGCAGATCGTCGGTAAATGGGCTGCTTCCGCCCACGTTTCACGTCCATAATTCGGGTGAGGAGCGCAGGGCCCTCTCACAGGACCTAGGGTGAGGGGGCCATCGGCCCGCAATCGGGTCGGGGCACGGAGGGCTTCACAATGGATCCCCGCGTTACCGTCAGGAATTTCAAGGAGACTCAGTTATGGGTGTAGGTGCAGTCAAGTGGTTCAATGCCGAGAAGGGTTTCGGCTTCATTACGCCGGACGGCGGGGGGGACGATCTGTTCGTCCATCAGTCGGAGATCCAGATGGAGGGCTACCGCGATCTGGCCGAGGGCCAGCGTGTCGAGTTCGAGACCAAGCAGGGCCAAAAGGGCCTGCAGGCCAGTCAGGTTCGCAAGATCTGACCACGTAGTTCCCGTTTCGGCCCGACGACTGCCCGCATGGCGGTCGGTCGTCGGGCCGTGTAACGGTTTTCACGTAAAACGGCATGGGTGGGGCCGCGCCTTCGATCGTTTACGACGGCCGGCGGGCGCGGTGTCCCGTCGTCACCAGCCTCTGCAGCCGTCCTGATCGGGCGGTTCGGCTTGGATGCGCTCAGCCACCATGATCTGTTGGTCCTCGGTAGCCATGGATGCTTCGGGAGCGAATTGCTCGCCGCCGTAGGCAATCCAGTTGGCCCGACTGATACCCAGCCCGCCGTCGAAGATCGGTCCATTGAAGGACCAATCCCCTCCCTCTTCGCAGTCGGCCACCTGTTCCCAGGCTTGTCGCTGGTAGGGAGTGACCGTGTCGCTCGAAGCGGCGACCTGTGTCGGTGTCGGTGTCGGCACCGCCCTCACGCCTGCCGGCACCCGGGACGCCCTGCTTTGGGCGGCAGCGGCGTCGCTCAGCAACGCCACGTTGAGAGCGCCCAGTAGGACCGGCGGGGGCGTGGGCCGTGCGCCCCGGGTGTGGGCCCGGTAGACGACCAGGCGGTTCGGAGCCATGACGACCGGTTGTGACGGCCTGGTTTTGGACAATGCATGTGTTTCGGCCTGAGCCGACGGTGCTGAAACCGCCTGCGTCAGGATGCTGACAATGATGAGGGCGATCGGAACAATCGCCACGAGTGCAATGCGGGTCCGCATGGCACCTCCCTTCGTAGGGCGCGTGTGAGCGCCTTCCTCTGCTCGGTGTTGGCGGGCTCCGGCCATCGCATTCGTGCCCCGGACGGCGAGCGGGAAGGCATCGTCCGTCCTGGCTTTGCGCCGCAGGGTGTGCGGCCGGTTCAGTTACGCCCGGGATTGCGTCGTGGGAACACCACTCATTTCGTGCTGGTCGGTAGTCGTCAGGGACAGCGCCGGAAACCGGCTCGGCCCGTGGCGCGCCGAGGAAACGTCAATCCCTCGGTTCATGCTGTGTCATTACGGTCCGTCGTGGGTGTGCGACGTTCCGGTTGGCCCCTCGATCTGTACCTGAGAACCGACCAGCATGGATGCGTTCCTGGCATTATAGCGGTGCGGAGCAGCCCCAAATGTTCACCGAGAAGAAAATCTACTACGACCAGGAAGTATTCCGCATAAATACATGGTTTTCCACAGAGAAATCAATGACATACAGGCGGTTATAGGAACAAAGTTATTTTGTGGTAACTCCGTCACTCAGTGTGGTCAATAGTTCCATCAGGCATTTCGCTAGACGATACGGGGGGCATTTGTCCAATCCGCCAGCCCCCGCCGGCACCCAGACGGTGTCATTCGACTATCAATTCTCCTGATGCACTGCTGACCTGTTGACGGGCCAGACCTCCTGAGGAGAATCGTTCGTCTCTGCGGAAGCACTGCATATCCACGGGAGAGGCCCGCTAACGCCCTCACACCGAGAGGAGACCCGGACTTGGTACTCCCGAGCACCAACTGTCAGTCGCGTTCGCCGCACACCGAGCGGGAGTCACTGCGGGGGACGTTCCCTCGAGGTCTCTAGACGAACCCGTTGGTCCGGTTACCGGAACAACTCGGAAGGATGACCTAGCTGGCGATGGCGTTATCGGCGGTACCGCTGAGCAGTGACGTCCCGGTCGCCACTATCGCCGCCGGGTACGGCTTCCCTTCCTTCCATATCCAGACGTTCCCGGACGAGTCGAGAGCGCCGTCCATCGACCCCCCGGCCATCACGAAGGCGGTCGTGAACGGTAGCGAGAGGACCTCCGGGGCGTTGGTATAGCCGGCGCCCCACGCCTCGACCTGGCCGGAGGCAGTCAGGGCCAGCGTGTTCCCATTAACCGGTAGCGAGCCGCCGCTGTAGACCTGGGAGAAGGTTCCGGGGACCTGGGTGGGCACGTCGACGTTGGCCTTCGTGCCGTTCCCCGTATCGCCGCCCTGTCCCCAGGTATAGAGATCGCCGTCGGCGGTGAGGGCGGCGGAGGTTTGATTTCCCGACGATATGGCGACGACGTCGGACAGACCGGTCGCCTCGACTGGGGTCGCCGAACTGGTGAACGTACCGTCGCCGAGCTGGCCAACTTTGTTGAGTCCGCATGACCACACTGTCCCGTTAGCGGCCAGCCACAGTGAGTGTTGCTGTCCTCCGGACGTCGCCGTCACGGCCGGTAGGCCAGTGATCTCCGTCGGGACGTTCTGCCTCTTCCCACCCATGCAGTGATCGCCGCTCTTGTCAGATCCCCAGGCCCAGCCGTTGCCGTCTGAGTCGACGGCATAACCGGAGTTCATCGAGTCGCCGATGTCGGTGACGGTAACGCCTGGCGGGAAGTCAGCCTCGACCGGCGTGTCGATCGAGTTGGCGGCTGCCGCGGTGCCGAGCTCTCCCGCCGATCCATAGCCCCATGCCCAAACGGACCCGTCGACGAGCGCGTAGTCGTTCGAGTTTGATGCTTGAAGCTGACTCGGAGCGCTCGGCAAGGTCACCGATGGCGGCACGTCGACATGAGTGGCCAGCGACTCGTTACCGAAGTTGCCCCATCCGTCGACCGTCGACGATGCCGCTCCGGCCATCGTCGGCAAGCTCAGGAACACAACCCCAGCAGCGATCGCTCCTGCGATGAACCTTCTCATCTGATGCCTGCTGTCGGCGCCGATGGCGGCTGTATTGGACACCCACAGCTTCGCCCTGGCCCCGGCAACCCCGGCCGGAACACTGATCAATCCGGCATAAGGGCGGCCGACAGGGCCGCACGAATCATCCAGCTTTTCCGCATAGTTCCGCCTCCTATTTTCCGACACTTCGTCGGCGCTCCGCCAGGACAGCAACCACAGCTGCCGGGGAGACACCCTAATACGTCGCGTGGCTGAGCGCATCCCAAAATTCATGAACGTCGGACTCACCGAGGATCTGGTCGACCTCCGCCAACCTCTGTGGTGCCTGCCCTCCTGTGCACACTGCCCGAGGCACCCTGTGCCCACTCAGGGCGCCACGCGAGCCGACCCTCCCGTGATGGTGATCCGTCGAAGGAAGAGGGGGCGGCTGTTGGGATAGCCAACTTTGCCGGGCAGCCAGGCGGCGAAGGCCAGCCACAGGTTGCCCTGGTTGTCGGTGAACACGTCGGGTCCCCCGGGGCCGCTCATGGTGCCGTCCGAGGACAGAATCGGTTGGCTCGAGGAATCAGTGCAGGGTCCGAGTGGCCCGCTGCAGGAGGCCATGCCGATGGCGTAGCTGGCCGACTGCCAGTTGTTACCGGCGTAGAAGAGGTCGTAACCGCTGCCCGACACCACCATGTCCGGACCCTCCACCACGCCGCCCTGCCATGCCTGGTTGGGCGTGAGGAGAGCAGAGGGTGGGCCGCCGACCAGGGCGGTCCCTCTCGGCGTCATCTGTTGGGCCCACACGGTGGGTGGCGATCCATCGGCTCCCTGGGACTTCCAGGTGAGGTACATGTTCCCGTTTGCCGTCACGTACGGACTGGGGTCGAGTGACCCCCCCTGGTTCAGTTGGCAGACCAGCGGGGTCTGGGTGCTGTCGACATAGGGCCCCTGAGGTTGGTTGGCCACCGCGTCGGATATGCACTGGTCGCCCGTCGTCCCATCCAGGGCTGAGTAGTACAGCACGTACGAGTTCGGCCGTTTGAGCACCGATGGTGCCCAGGTGGCACCGGGCTCAGCCCACGAGGCAACGTGGGGGAGGGCGTCGCCGACCGTTGTCCAGTGGGTGAGATCGGAGGACTCGAGGATCTGTATGTTGCCGGCCGCCGCGTTGGTGGCGAAGGCGTAGTACTCATCACCGTCGGTCAACACGGCCGGATCAGGGAAATCGAACGGATAGACCAGCCCGCCGCTGGAATCGTCCACGCTCAGGCAGGCTGAGGAGGCGGAGGTGATGGCGCTGACCGCTCCCTTGAGATCGGCTGCGGCGATGGCGTTGACTGCGCTGGATACGCCGCCCAGGCAGGTGTGGAGTGTGCCCAGGTCGAGAACCTGAAGGTCACTGGTGTGCGAAGCGGAGGCCAGGTTGGAGGTGGTGGAAGCAAGCTCGTCATTGGTACGAGAGGTGGCTTGGCTCCGTGCCTCCCGGGTGGCGGTCGCCGATGCCATGAGCCTCCGTGTACTGGAAATCGACGCGTCGGTGTCGGCCTGCGAGCGCTGGGCGGCGTTCAACGAGTGGTTGACACGGTCATTCGACGTGAGCGCCGCCACGTCATAGGTGACCGCCCACACGATCAAGGCGGCCACCACGACCAGACCGGTCAGCATCCAACGCACCGACGGGGAGCGGGGCTCTCGCTGCTCGGGTTCGGGCTCGGGCTCGGCGCCCGGCTCGAGGAGGGCGTAGATCGTGCGCCGTCTCACGTCGAGGTGGGTTCGGCGGCCCGGCAGTTGGAGGCGACACTCTGCAGGGTGGCCACCGCCCCTGGTTGATCGGCCAGCGCTAGCTCATTGAGTGCCTTCTCCACCCCGGCCAAGCAGGTGTCGAGGTTGGAGATGCTCACCCCCTGCGTGGATACGTCGGCCTGGGCCCGGGCCAGTTGCGACTGGGCCGCGGCCAGGCGGGAGGAGGCAGCCGACAGGGCGCGTCCGGCCGTGCCCGACTGGCTCTGCACGGCGGCCAGCCGGTGTCGGGCAGTGTTCAACTGTGCGTCGGACTGGGCCAGCCGTATCCGTTCGACCCCGAGCGCGGCAGCGGAGTGTTCCAGGTCCCCGTGGGCCACCGCTCCCACCACCACCAGGGCGGCAAGGACGAGGAGGCCGGCACTCAGGGCCATCACCAACCGACGACCGGTCCGATCCCGGCCCACGGACGCGGACGGGCCGGTGGTCTCGACTCCTTCCTCAGTGCCCCGGCCCGGGTGAGGTGTGGTGGGTCGGTCCAGGGCACCGCCCGAGCGGACGGCGTCGAAGACCTCGGCGGCCGACGCCGGTGCCGGTTTGGCTCGTTCAGGTTCCATAGAAGTCTTCCGCCACCGTCTCGTCCATCAGCCGGTGCCCCGCTGGTGCCGACCGGCCGAGCGTGTCGTGGCCGGCCGCTCCAGTGTCCCACTGTCCGGGGCCGACGTCGGGGCCCTGCGTTCTCTTTGTTGCGGCCCCCGACGCACACGTCCTTCAGACACGGATGTCGGGGACCAAGGGTCCGACCGAGCGGGAACGAGCGCACCCTACCCACACCCCGGCTCCGTAGGCGGCGTCGTCGGCGATGGAGGCCAGCAGCCAACGGAGCGGGTCGATGGCGGGCCGCCGCTGGGCCCACTCAACCAACGGTGGGGCAACCAGAAGAAAGCCGGCACCAACACGGGCCCTTCCTTTGTGGAGGAGGCCGCCGATCAGAACCGGTGCGGCCAGAATGGTGGCCGCTCGTCCGATCCCGACCATGGTCCAACCGACAGTGGCCACGCCCCAACGTGCGGAGGTGGCCAGCGGGATGTCGTGCCCCCGCAGGCGCAGGGCCAACAGGGCGCCGCCGCCAGCCGTCATGACTACGGCCGACCGGTAGCGGCCACTCACCATGGCCAGGGCGGCCGCCGCCGACCAGGGCCGCAGCTCGACCGGGGCCAGCCGCCCCCGATGGCGTCGGGCCAGGGGGCCGGCCGAGGTTCCGTAAGAGAAACGCCGGGCCCACAGTGCGCCCCACGTCCGGGGCTCTCGGTGGGACACGGTTACCGAGGGTTGGTAGCGAACGCTCCAACCGGCATCGACCAAGCGCCATACCAGATCGACGTCCTCGCCCACCCGCATGTCGACATCGAACCCGGGGGTCGACGTCCGGAGGGCGCTGGTGCGCATGACGATCGCCGCGCTGGGAACGTAGCGGACCCGACATCCGGGACCGACCCCACTCGGCTCCGGTCCCATGTCCAGCGAGGAGTGGCTCTGGTTGAACCGAGCGAGAAGCGAAGGACGATCGCTCCCGTCCCGGTCGTGGCCCTCGGGTCGCACCCGGGGGGCCACAGCCCCCACGACCGGGTCGTCGAACATGGCCAGCAGTCGTCCGGGCCACCCGTCGCCTACCACGCAGTCGCTGTCCACGAAGGCCACCAGCGGCGAGTCGACGACGGCCATGGCCTGGTTGCGGGCGGCGGCCGGACCGCCGTTGACGTCGCGTCTGATCAGCCGGGCGCCGTGGCGCCGGCACACGGCGGCAACGGCTCCCGGGTCGTCGGAAGCATCGTCGACCACGACCACATCCGCATCGGGTCCGAGCGACGCCAGGCACCGCTCGAGCGTGGCGGCTCGATTGTGCACGGGGACCACCACGGTCAGGGGGGGACCGATCAGGTCCGCCCCCCGGTCGGGAGCTTCGGGGTGCGCCATGCCGGCGTCGATCAGCCGCCGGGCCAGTCGCCCTGTGTCGGCCGTCACCGTTCCGTCGGCCAGGAGCGCCCGGAGCACCTCTGCGCCGCGGGCGCTCAAGGTGAGGAGCCGGCCCGGGTGCCCGCCGACGACGACCGTGCCGCCGGCGAAGATGCGCACCGATCGGTCGAGGACCACACGGAACCCCGACGGCACGGTGTTCACCCCCGAGGGCACGGCGTTCACCCCCGAGGGCACGGTGTTCACAGGGAACGGCACCGAGGTCACAGCGAGAGGCCGCCGTCCACCGGGATGACGGCCCCGGTCAGTGGCTCACTGTCCAAACCGGCCAGCCACACCAGGGTGTCGGCCACCTCGTCCGGTGTGAGCAGCCGGCCGATGGGCTGCTGTTCGGCGAACGACCGGGTGTCGGCCAGACCGTAGAGCCGGGCACTCTCGTTGAGCATGGCGGTGGCGGTGGAGCCCGGGCTCACGGCGTTGGCGGTGATGCCGGTGCCGCCCAGCTCGACGGCCAGACCGCGCACCAGACCGGCTACGCCGGCCTTGGCCGCACCGTAGGCGGCCAGCTTCGGGAGTCCTTTTGTGGCCGCCGCTGAGGCCACCGCCACGAAGCGACCGTGCCGGGGCGGCGATCGACGCAGCATGGCCGGGATGGCCACCCGCGCTGCCGTTACCGGCCCACCCAGGTCGACCCCCAGAACGGCGCCGAGTTGGTCACCGGGCATCTCCCACAGGGGGACACCCCCGGCGATGACCCCGGCCACGCACACCATGGCATCCAGCCCGCCGAACCGCTCTTCGGCCTCAGCCACCGCACCGGCCAGGGCCTCCGGATCGGTGGTGTCGGCGATCACCGATACGACCCGATCGAGAGTGAGCCCGTCCGTGTCGGCCTCGTTACGAGGGACGAGAGCCTGGGCGGAAGCCACCACACCCTGCAGCTGTGGCTCGGTTCCCATCGGGTAGGGAAGGCGGGGGTCATCACTGGCCCGATCGACCGCCACCACCGCCCACCCGGCGGCGGCCAGACCCCGCACCGTGGCCGCCCCGATGCCTCTGGCCGCACCTGTCACCACCGCCACCCGGTTCATCCGGCCACCTCTCCTAACACTTCCTTCTTCTTGATCACTGCCTCTCCGATCACTGCCCCTTCGGCCAGGCTGCCCTCCCCTTCGCCCGGCGCTGCGCCGTCCTGCCCGTCCGGGTTGCGGCTGCGGTGCAGCCAGGGGTCGACCATGTCCACCAGCTGGTCGACGGCCATGGCCAGCAGGGCTCGGCCGTGAGCGGGGTCGGCACGGCGCGGATCGCCGAGGACTCCGTTGGCGCTGACCGGGCGGACCCCGTGCCGACGGAGCAGGGGGAGGAGCTGCTCGAGAGCGCGGAGGTCACCCGCTTCGGCCCGGTCGAGGTGCACCCGCTCGGGAGCGATGGCCAGCATGACCGAGGTTTCGGTGCGGCCGGCATGGAGGTCGCCGGGCCACCGCGGCGACCAGGATGAGACGGACTTTCCCTCATCGGCCAGCCGGGCGACGGCCGCCGCCACCGGTTCGGCGTTGCCTCCGTGGGTCGAGACCAGGGCGACGTGTGCGTAGTCGTGGGCGGCCGATCGGCCCAGCTCGACCAGAACCGTCTCGGTGGCGGCGCTGCCGATGGACAGGGTGCCGGAAAAACCCTGGTGTTCGCCGGCCGACCCGTAGGCCAGGGCCGGCGCCACCACCAGCTGGTCTCGACGCTCGGCGGCCCCGGCGGCGATGGCCACGGCGATGTCGGTATCGGTGGTGAGGGGCAGATGGGGCCCGTGCTGCTCGGTCGAACCGACCGGGAGGAGGAGGACTGCGCCAGACAGGCTGCGATGGCCGGCCTCCGGCCAGGTCATGGCCTCGAGTCGGTTCACGGGTCCGCCTCGTCCGGTCCGGATGCCCGTGACCCCTCGGGACTGGCATGGTCCTCCCGGTACCCGTGGCGGGCCAGAAAACCGAGAAGCTCGTCGGCCGCCTCGCCGGCACTGAGCGGTCCGATCACTGTCGGTGGATCGTGGGCCACCAGGGCGCCGGTCAGGGCCAGCAGCCGGATCCGGGGATCGTCACCCTCCGGCGGAGGCACGACCCGGGTGCGAGGACGGAAAGGGCGAGGGGGGCCCACCCGCACCCACCGGTCCGGGTCATCGGCCGCCGCCGGCGGTGTGGCGCCGGAATCGACGGCGATGGTCGAGGACCCGGCGGCCAGAGCTGCGGTCAGCGACGCCCGCCGGAGCCGCACGCCGGCGCCCTCGACCGAGCACACCGCCGGTAGCGGTACCCGCAGGCGTTCGCGCCAGCCGCCGTCGAGGCGGCGCTCGGCCAGGACGGCCGGCGCTCGGGCCGTGCTGTCCGGATCCGGAATCAGGGACACCAGGCCCAGCGCTTGGGCGGCCGCCAGCTCGTGGGCCAGGAAGGCGGGGAGGGCGCCGGTTCCCCGATCGGTCGAACGGTCGCCGCACAGGACGACGGAAGGGGCTCCCCACCTGGTGATCACCGAAGCGATGGCCCGGGCCAACGGGCGCTCGTCGCCTCCCAGCGCCCCGATGTCGGCCTCCTCCCGGTACGGCCCGTCGTGGTTCCCCTGGTTCGGGATGCGGACAACGGAGACACCGAGGGCCGACACCTCGCGGAGCACGCCGTCGATGGACGCAGGACCGGCGGCCACGGCCAACACCTGTCCCGACCAGGCGTCACTCAGTCTGAGGGCGTGTTCCAGGGCGGCGGCATCAGCAGCGGACAGTCCTCGTCGGAACCGGTCGAGGCGGATCGATCCGGTTAGCGGGTCGACGTCGGGGCGGAGGTCGGCCACGCTGAGACAGGCCACCACCAGGGGTCGCCCACCATCAGGACCGCGGGCGGGACCAGCGGGGGATGTGCCGTTGGGTGGGCTGGTGGTCATCATCCGTGATGGAAGACGACACCGTGGCCGCCGTCCGGATAGGTCCAGGTGATGGCCTCCTCCTCATTGCAGACCATGTAGCAGGTACCGCACTCGAAGCACTCTTCGTAATTAAAGAGAATGCCGCCGTCGGCCGTGGGCGCAAACAGGTTGGCCGGACAGGCGGTTACGCAGGCGCGGGTGGTACACGAACGGCATACCTCGGAATCGACGGTGATATGGGCCCGTTCCCCGACGCGGAAGTCGACGGTGGCCATGCGCTCCTCGAAGGAGATGCCTCGCCACTGTTCGGGACCGGTGTCACCCCGGTCGCCCGCCGCGGACACGGCCGACGGCTCCTTGTCCGACCGGTGGGCGCTCATCCGAAGATCCTCATGCCCCGCACCGTGTCGGCCGCCAGCTGGCGGAGCTTGACGCCGTGCTTGGCGGCGACCGTGCGGGTGATGCGCAGGGCCCCCGGCTTGGGTACCGGATTCTCCACGGTGAACATCCCCTCGGCCAGGTCGCAGAGGAGCCCCGGATAGCGCTGCTGGACCCGATCGGAGAGAAGGAGGGCCGGGGCCCGCCGCAGGCGTCGGTGGTCAGCCAGGACGAACTGGCGCTCGAGGCCGGCCCGGTACGGGGCCAGTCCCTCCACCGAGCAGTCACCCGACCGGATGGCACGGTCGGCGGCCTGGCCGGCGGCGTAGCCCGATCCGATGGCGAAGTTGACCCCTTCGAGCCACAGGCCGGCGGCCAGCGTCATGGCCGCCGCGTCACCGGCCAACACCAGGCCGTCGGCTGCCAGGGTGGGCATGGTGTTGTACCCGCCCTCGGGGATGAGATGGGCGGCGTACTCACGCAGTGACGAGCCGCGCAGCAGAGGGGCAATCGAGGGGTGCTGCTTGAGGTCGGCGACCAGGTCCTCGGGACGCACCTTGGCCTCGGCCAAGGCGGGCAGGGACACCACCACCCCGACGCTGACCGTGTCGGCGTTGGTGTAGAGGAAACCGCCACCGGGGAGGCCGCGCGTGCAGCCCAGCATTTCGATGTCCACGCCCTCGTGGCGACCGACGCCGAAGCGTTCGTCGATCACGTTGGGCGGAAGATCGAGTACCTCTTTGACGCCGAGGGTGTAGTGGGCGGCGTCGACCTGGGTAACCAACCCTGCTTCCTTGCCCAGCAACGAGTTCACGCCATCGCAGGCGATGACCATCGGGGCGCGGAGCTCGCCTCCCGGCCGGTCGGTGTGCACGCCGACCACCCGATCGGACTGGTCCCGTACCAGTCCGGTGGCCACCGTCGAGGTCAGGATGCGGGCTCCCGCCCCGACCGCCTTGTCGGCCAGCCACGAGTCGAAAGCCGACCGCAGCGTGGTCATGCCGTTGTAGGGAGCGGTTCCCCAGGACTGGCTCCGGAAGTCGACCGACAGCGACTGGGTCTCCGTCATCATCATGGTCGAACGACGGACCACCCATCGCTCGGCCGGCACCTCTTCCCACCAGCGGGGCACGATGGTGTCGAGCACCCGTCCGTAGACCACTCCGCCGTACACGTTCTTCGACCCGGGGAACGGGCCCCGTTCCACCACGACCACCGATCGCCCGGCCCGGGCCAGGGCCAACCCTGCCGCCGCCCCGGCCGGACCGGCGCCCACCACGATGGCATCGACGTGCTCGGCCGCACCCGTCTCCTCATCGCCGGTCGCCGGCGCTCCCGCCGGCTGGTGGGGCCGAAGGGGCTCGTGGGCTTCAGACATGTCCGACCTCGGATGGAGTCTGCCCACGGTCGTCGTGCCCAACGTCGTCGTGCCCGACGTTGTCGACGGCGCTGTCGATGAGGCGACGGCCCAGCTCGTCCAGAAGTCCGCGGGCGTCGGTCACCAGGCCGAGGTCGGCCATGGCCGTCATCGGGCAGGAGGGGTCGGTGTTGACGCTGACGATGTGGCGGGGGGAGCCGAGCCCACCCACGTGTTGGGCGGCCCCCGATATGCCAAAGGCCATGTACAGCTCGGGGTCGATGGTCACACCGGTGGTACCGATCTGCCGTTCGTAGCCGGTCCAGCCGGCATCGGTCGCCACCCGGGTGGCCCCGGCCGAGCCGCCCAGGGCGGCAGCCACCCGCCCGAGAAGCTCGAACACGGCGACGGCCTGCTGGTCGTCGCAGCCGGCCACCAGTCCCGCCCCTCCGGCCAGCACCCGGACCGCGTCGGCCAGGTCCATGGTGCGGGGGTCGGGCGGGAGGACGGCGGTGACCTGCGGATCGGGTCGACGGGCGATGGCGTCTACCGAGTCGGTCGGAGGAACCGCCGGCAGGGACTCGACGATGGTTTCGCCCGCGGTCGGCACCACCGTACGGCTGCCCGAAACCAGGGTCACCACAGCCGGTCCGTGTACCTCGACGGGCAGCAGCACCCGATCGTCGAGTCGGGTCACCGTGGCCCGAACCCGATCGGTCCCTGCTTGTCCAGTTCCGGAGCGGAGCAGGACCCGGACCTCGATGGCCCTGGACACCAGGGAGCGGTCGAGTGCGGCGGCCAGTCGTGGCGCCAGGTCTCGTCCGTCGGCTGACGCCGGCAGGATCACCAGGGGAGTGGGGGCGAGGAGCGGGACCAGCCGTTCGGTGAGCTCTGCCGGCCGGAAGCCCTCGCCGGTTTCGGCCCATTGCACCCGGGTGGCGGCCAGCAGTGCACCGGCTGCGGTCAGTGCGCCGCTACCGACGACCACCGCCGCACCACCGGCTTCGGCCACCACCTCGTCGGCGCCCACCGGCAGGCGCCCCTCCCGGGCCACCACGACGGCCACCGCCGGTTGCAGGGCTTGGCTCACAGCGCCACCGCAACCCGGTGTCCCTCGATGACGGCGGCATGGGCCCGGCGGGGGGCCAGGCAGTCACCGATCCGGTGGACGGGAACCGGCCCTTCCTTGAGCTGGTGCCACAGCTCGTCTTCGGGATCCTGGTGCACGCTGCACACGATCCAGTCGCAGACACGCTCCTCCTCGGTGCCCGTCGGATGGTGCTGCAGGGTCAACGCCAGCCTTTCCTCGGCGTCTCCGGTCGGTTGACCCCGGCCCGAACCGGACACGGCCGGCTGTACTCCCATGGGCACCAGGTCGACGCTCTGGATGATGCCCTTGGCGTACGCCTTCACGTTCCAGGTCTCCATGTCGAGGGTGATCCCGAGGTCCTGGCCCACCACCATCCCGTTGGTGACGATCTCCACCCGGCAGCCCCGATCGGCCAGCAGCTCGGCCACCGAGGTGGCCTGGTGGAAGCCGAGCTCGTCGACCACCACCACCGTGCCCCGGGGGTGGGCCCGCCCTTCGAGGACGTCGCGGACATCGACCACCCGCCCATGGTCGCCGGCCCAGGGGGGGCGGGCCGGACGAGCGCCGGTGGCCACCACCACCACGTCGGGCCGAACCGCTGCCACCCGCTCGGGTGTGGCTTCCACTCCGGTTTGCAGCTCGACCCCCAGCCGACGAGCGGCCACGATGAGGTTGCGGGTGATGTCGAGGAACTCGGCCCGGCTGGGCACGGCTGCGGCCACCGGGACCTGACCGCCCAATCTGTCCTGGCGCTCGAACAGTGTGACCCGGTGACCGCGCTCGGCGGCGGTCACCGCCGCCTGGAGCCCGCCGGGCCCTCCACCGGCTACCACCACCCGACGGTGCCGCCCGGGGCGGGGGACGGGGACCGACTCCCGCCCGGTCCGCGGGTTCTCGATGCACCCGAGCCACCGGTTGAGGCCCATCCGCCCGACGCATTCCTGGTTGCAGGAGAGACAGGTGCGGATGTCGGTGGCATGTCCCGAGCGGGCCTTGGCCGCGAACTCGGCGTCGGCGATCTGGCCCCGGACCACGCCGACCAGGTCGCACACGCCGTCGTCGAGGGCCCGCTCGGCCTGGTGGGGGTCCTTGAACCGGCCCACCCCCACCACCGGGAGATCGACGGCCTGGCGGATGGCGCTCGGGATGAACAGGGCGTAACCGGGCGGGACCTGCATGCTGGCCTCGATCATGAAGAGGGTGGCGGTGGCCACGCCTATCGAGGTGTTGATGTAGTCGACCTGTCCGGAGGCTTCGACCATACGGGACACGGCCACCGCGTCTGCGATCTCGGTGCCGCCCTCGATGAGCTCGTCACCGCACAGCCGTACCCCGAGGACCTTGTCGGGCCCGATGGTGGCCCGTACGGCGCCGACGATCTCGAGCAGGAGCCGGACCCGCTGGACCAACGGTCCGCCGTAGGCGTCGTCCCGGGTGTTGGTGGCGGGAGACAGGAAGCCGCGCACGATCGAGGAGTGCGAGCATTGGAGCTCGACGCCGTCGAACCCACCCTCCATGCAGTGGCCGGCCACCAGGGCGTACCCGTCGATGATCTCGGCGATCTCCTCGAGCTCGACGGCCTTCGGGACCTCGCGGAACAGGGGATCGGGGACCGGGCTCGGGGCCCACACCGGCAGCCGGGTGTACATGCTGGACGCCTGACCGCCGTTGTGGTTGATCTGGGCCAGGATGGGCACGTCGTGGGCGTGGACCCGATCGGTGATGCGTCGGTATCCGTCGACCACCTCGGGCCTGAACCCGTGGATGAGCTTCTCGTACGGCCAGTCGGTGGGGTGGGTCGAGTGCTCCTCGGTGATGATCAGCCCGGCGCCCCCGGCGGCGCGGGCTTCGTAGTAGGCGGCGTGCTGCTCGGTGGGGAGACCGTCCTCGGCGTAGTTGGTGAGGTGGGCGGCGAAGACGATCCGGTTGGGGACGGTGATCGAGCCGATGCGGAGGGGGGTGAACAGCAGACGGGGGCGTGTGGTCGAGGTCATCGAGAACTATCTGGCCGCTCAGCGCGCCGTCGACCCGGCATCGACCGTGAGGGTGAGGCCGGTCACGTACCGCGACTCGTCAGAGGCCAGATACACGACCGCCTCGCTGACGTCTTCGGCGTGGACGAGGTCGACGGGCAGGGAGTTGAGGAAGACCGAGCCGGTGTCGGGACTGTCGGCAATGAGCTGGCCCAGACCGCCCAGGCCGGCCAGCATGGGGGTGTCGACGCCGGTGGGATGGATCGAGTTGACCCGGATCTTCCGGGAGGCGAGCTCGTTGGCCAGTGTGCGCATCACCCCCACCACCCCGTGCTTGGAGGCGGCGTAGGGACCGAAGAAGGGTTGGCCCTTGAGACCGGCCACCGAACTGATCAGGATGAGCGATCCCCCGCCGGCTTCGACCAGATGGGGGATGGAGGCGACGCAGGTGTTCCAGGTGCCGGTCAGATTGGTCCCGATCACCGTGTCCCATACCTCGGGGGTCACCTGGTCCCAACGCTGGACTGTGCAGACGCCGGCGTTGGCGATGGCGATGTCCAGGCGGCCCAGCCGGTCGACCCCGTCGGCCACGGCCGTCACCAGGGCCTCACTGTCGCGCACGTCCACCTCTGCGCTGATCATCGAGGCGCCGGTTGCCGTCACCAACCGGGTGGTTTCGGCCAGATCGGCCGGCGCCGCCAGCGGATAGGGAATCGCCTTGACATCGGCGCAGAGATCGATCCCGATGATGTCGGCGCCCTGGTGGGCCAGCCGCACGGCGTGGTTGCGGCCCTGGCCCCGGGCGACCCCGGTGATGAGGGCCACCTTTCCCGACACCCGGCCGGCCCGAGGCGCACTCATCGGCCGGCCCCCACCGGGGTGCCGGCCCCGACGGTGCTCCGGCCGCCCCCGACGGCGAGGGCCAGGCGTCGCCCTTCGAGTACCGCTTCGAGGATGCAGCGCGGGGCCACGCAGTCACCCGCCCGCGGGGTGCCGGGGCGGGCCCGGTAGAGGGACTCCTCGGGGAGTCGCGGACCGCAGTCGATGATCGAGGCGCAGGGGACAGACTGCTCTTCGCCGGTCCAGCGATCCTCCAGGAGAGCGTGACCGTCCTTGGTCCCCCGGAACAGCGAGTGTAGATAGCGGTGCACGCCGGCCCGCTGCAGTCGACTGTTGGCTTCGGCCAGGTCACCGGTGAGCGAGAGCAAGGTACCGGCGATCTGATCCGGCGTGACCAGGGCCACCGTCACACCGGCGCCGGCCAGCCACTCGGCCACCCCGACTCCGATCGGTCCACCGACCGGATCGTGGACGACCACCGGGCCGCCGTCCAGGCTGTCAGCCCCCGCGGCCAGCAGCGCCACCGGGTCCACCACCGCGCAGGACCCGTCCATGGGAACGCCGAGTGGGCGCGCCCGCGACCCGGTGGCCAGGACGACCTCCACACCGTCGGCCCGGGCCGCGTCGAGCTCGTCCACCGTCACTTCGGTACCGGTGTCCACCACCGCCCCCAGGGTGGCGCATTCCCGCACCAGCCAGGCGGCCAGCTCGCCCAGACGTTGGCGTCCCGGGCCGACGGCCGCCACTGCCACCACGCCCCCGGCCCGGTTGCACCGTTCGCGCACCCTGACCCGGTGTCCCCGTGCGGCCAACACCCGGGCGCACTCCAGGCCGGCCACCCCGGCCCCGACGATGAGCACGTCACGCCCTGACTCGTCCGCACCTGACGGGGACGGTTCGACCGTTTCGTGTCCACTGCGGGGTTCACCCACGCAGCTGACCAACGGGTTCCGGTTGTCGCGTACCTGACAGGACTGGTTGCAGAGGATGCAGGGTCGGAGCCGGGCGACCTGGTTGTGGCGCACCAGACCCACCAGCCGGGGGTCGGCGATCTGGGCTCGGGTCATCTCCACCAGGTCGGCCACATCGTCGTCCAGGGCGGTCTGGGCATCACCCGGGTCGACCATGCTTCCCTGCAGGATGACCGCCGTCCGTCCCGCTGCCGCCTGGCGTATCCGGCCGCACAACTCGGTGTTGAAGCCGGCCTCTGTGTGGGCGTCGGGACGGTAGGCCCAAGCCGAGTAGGGCCCACCCCGCACCACCACCAAGGCGTCGACCAGCTCGGCCAGGACGTCGACCTGCTCGGCGGCCTGTTCGGGCGTCACCCCGGCCCACGGGGCCAGCTCGTCGCAGGACAGTCGGAGGGCCACCACCCCGTCGGCACCGACGGCTGCCCGCACGGCGGCCAGGACCGCGGTGGTCAGACGCAGACGGTGCGAGCCGTAGGCATCCTGCCGGTGGTTGGTCAGCCCGGAGTGGAATTGACGGAGGAGGGAGGTGGCCCCGGCATCGATCTCCACCCCGTCGAGGGACGCCGCCATGGCCGAGCCGGCGGCGACGGCGAAGGCGTCGACGAGGGCGTCGATGTCGGCCTCTTCCATGGCTGCCGGCATCTCGCGACTGACCACGTCGGCCACCGGTGACGGCGCCCACAGCACCGACTGCGAGTAGGCACTGGACCCCTGGGCTCCGGTGTGCCCCAGTCCGGCCAGCACGAGGGTGCCGTGCACATGGCAGGCGTCAGCCACCTCGGCCCACCCGGGCCGGCACTGTTCGGCCAGAGGGGCCCGCTCGTAGGGCCAGTCCGAGGGATGGACCGAGGCTGTCTCGGTGACCACCACGCCGGCTCCGCCTTCGGCCCGCTCCCGGTAATAGGCGACGTGGCGTTCGCTCATCCGGCGGCCCCGGCCCAGGTTGGTGACATGGGGGCCGAACAGGACCCGCGACGGGGCCAGCCGACCGCCGATGGTCACCGGGTCGGACAGGAGGGACATGGTCAGCCCGGGGCCGCGGCCGACCCGAGCGGGTCGAGAGGGCTCTCGTCGCAGGCCCGGTCGGGCCGGCGGGGGAGGAGGGTCACCGGTGCCCCACGAGGACGGCGGGAGTGGTCGGCCGAAGGACGGGGGAGGGCGACGGGCTGGTGGCCGACGGGGTGCCGACCGCGGCCCAGTACGCATTCGGGATCAGGACCGTCGAGGGGGAGCCCGGTGAAGAACTTGGCGGCCATGCACCCGCCGCGACAGGCGTCGTAGTGGCCGCACGACCGGCAGGTGCCTCCGCTGGAGGGCCGTCGCAGTTCGGCGAACAGTGGCGCATGGCGCCATACCTCGGTGAAGCCACCCGGCGAGCGCACGTTTCCGGCCAGGAACTGGTCGTGGATGGCAAACGGGCAGGCGTAGACATCGCCGACCGGGTCCACCAGACAGACCACTCGACCGGCGCCGCACAGATTGAGGCCGGCCAGCGGCTCGCCGTACCCGGCCAGGTGGAAGAAGGAATCGCCGGTCAGCACGTTCTCCCCGTGGGCCACCAGCCAGTCGTAGAGGATTCTCTGCTGGTCGGCGGTGGGATGGAGGTCGTCCCAGACGTCTGCCCCCCGTCCCGACGGTCGCAACCGGGTGAGGCGCAGCTGGGCATGGTGGTCGTCGGCCAGACGTTTGAACTCGTCGAGCTGGCTGATGTTGTGGCGGGTGACCACCACGGAGAGCTTGAACCCGGCGAAACCGGCGTGGCGCAGCCGACCCATGGCGGTAAGCGCCGTGTCGTAGGAACCAGCGCCCCGTACGGCGTCGTTGACCTCTCGACTGGCGCCGTCCAGCGAGATCTGCACGTCCACGTAGTCGCTGGCCGCCAATCGGGTTGCCACCTCCGAGGAGATGCGGGATCCGTTGGTGGAGAATTTGACCCCGACGTGATGGGCCGTGGCGTACTCGACCAGCTCCCAGAAGTCCGACCGGACCGTGGGTTCGCCGCCGCCGATGTTGACGTAGAAGATCTGCATGGCCTCGAACTGGTCGATGAGCGCCTTGCATTCCCCGGTGGTCAGTTCGTCGGGGTCACGACGACCCGAGCTCGAGAGGCAGTGGACACAGGCCAGGTTGCAGGCGTAAGTGAGCTCCCAGGTGAGGCAGATGGGTGCGTCGAGCCCGCGCTCGAAGGTGTCGACCAGTCGTCCCGGTGATGCCGACCCGGTTGGCCGGTCGCCGACCAGGGTCACGGGGTCTCTCGTGGGCAGATCATGCCCGAGGCGGCCAGGGTGGCCAGGGCCTGTTGGTAGCGGAAGCGCTCGTGGTCGGGTACGCCGACCGCCCGGACGGCGTCCTCAGCGGTGGGTTGCCCGGCCAGCGACTCGACCACCGAGACGAGCAGCGGGCTCTTCAAGAAGGAGAGCCGGCGGGTCCCGAAGTGGTAGGCGAGAGCCCCGAAGGACTCGGGTCGCAGGGACACCTGGGGATGGAGGGTCCACGGCCGGGCGCCGTCGAACGTGACACCGACGGCCGAGTCGGGTGGCATCTAGTAGACGCCGCACATGCCGTCGATGGACACGTCCTCGACCAGGAGGTCTTCCTCGACCAAGGGGTCGCCGGGGGAGGCGTCGGCGGTGGCGGTGCCGTCGGCCACCGTCTCCGGGCCGCGGGCGTCTTCGGGGGCGGACGGGGTTTCGTCGGTGCGCAGGGTCATGGTTCCTCCGGGAGGGAAGGGCCGGCACAGTGCCGGCCGCTGACAACTGGGTTTCAATTTATAACACTGGATGCCAAAATGGAAGTCTGATGACCGTGCCGGTGGCCACTAGTGCGGGTCCGCCCCATGAGGGGGCTCGAGGCCGGCGGCCGTCCACGTCCCGCCAGGCCGTCGCCCGGGCCGCCCTCGATCTCTTCGCCCGCCAGGGGTACGACAACACCACGGTGGACCAGATCGCCGCCGCCGTAGGTGTCAGCCGCCGGACCTTCTTCCGCTACTACGAGTCGAAACGAGAGGTGGTGTGGGGGGAGTTCGACGCCGAGCTGTCCCGTCTGGAGCGCCAGCTGGCTGATGCACCCGAGGACCAGCCCATGATGGAGGTGCTCCGACAGGCCGTCATCGACACCAACCGGTTCGGTGCCGGTGAGCTCGATGAGCTTCGCATCAGGATCGGCCTGACCAGCTCGGTGCCCACCTTGGTGGCGCACTCCGCCGTCCGCTATGCCGAGTGGTGCGAGGTGGTGGCCCGCTTCGTGGCCAGCCGGATCGGTGGTAGTCCGGACGACCTCGGTCCTCAGACGGTGGCCCGTGCCGCTCTGGGTGCGGCTATGGCTGCCTTTGCATCATGGGCCCGTCAGGCCGACACCGACCTGGTCGGCCAACTGGACCGGGCATTCCGGATATTGGCCACGGGGTTCGACGAGCGACGCCTGCGTCACTGACCGGATCACCCTCTGGCTGGCTGTCCCGTCCGGAACTTGTGCATCCGTGTGTAATCGGACGGTGTAATCGGACGGTGTAATCGGACCGTGCAGTCAGACCGTGCAGTCAGACCGTGCAGTCGGACCGGGTCGATGCGGGAACGGTTACCCATCCCGTTCCCGCATCCGGTCAGATGAAGGTGTAGCCGTTGGTCGCGGTGAAGGTCCCGCCCGGGGTGGTCACCGTGACATTGACGGTGGACACCGGCTCGCCCGGCGTGTAGGCGGTGATCTTGGTGCCTGTCTTGTTGACCACGACGGACTCGGCGTCCAGGGATCCGAACTTCACTGTGGCCGCGGTGGCTCCCTGGAAGCCTCTACCGGTGATCACCACCTTGGTGTGACCGGCCACCGAGCCGTTGGGTGGCTTGATGGTGGTGATGGTCGGTCCGATGTAGGTGAATCGATCGGCGGGCGTGGTGATGCTCGGCCCGGCCGGTGTGGTGACCACGATGTCGACGGTGCCGGCCGACTCGGAAGGGGACACCGCGGTGATCTGGGTCCCTCGCTTGTTGATCGAGAAGCTGGTGGCCTCCACCGATCCGAACATCACCGAGGTGGCTTCGGAGAAGTCACTGCCTGCGATCTTGACCTTGGTGCCTCCGACGCCGGGGCCGGTGGCCGGCTTGATCAACCGGACGATGGGTCCGATGATCGTCCAGGTGAAGCTGGCCGATCCGTTGAAGCCGGCACCATCGGTGGCCGTTACCTCCACCGGGTAGACGCCCGAGTGCAGAGGGATCCCGCTGATGACGCCGGTGGAGGAATCGAGGGAGAGCCCCTCGGGCAGCCCGGTTACTCCGTAGGTCAGGGTGGCCGTGCTCGACGAGTCCTGGGCGGCGATCTGCAGGTTGCTGATGGCCGTTCCCACCGTGTTGGACTGGTTGCCCGGGTTGGTCACCGACACCGTGTTGGTGATGGTCCAGGTGAAGCTGGCCGAACCGGTGAAGGCGGCGCTGTCGGTCACCGTGATGGTCACCGAGTAGGAGCCGGCGGTGGTCGGCGTGCCGGTGATGGCGCCGGTCGACGAGTTGACGGCCAGCCCGGGGGGCAGCGTGCCACCGTCGGCGTAGGACAGGGTGGCCGTCGACGACGTGTCGGTGGCACTGATATGGAGCGTGCTGATGGCGCTGCCCGACAGGTGCGACTGGTTACCCGGGTTGGTCACCGACACCGTGTTGGTGATGGTCCAGGTGAAGCTGGCCGAACCGGTGAAGGCGGCGCTGTCGGTCACCGTGATGGTCACCGAGTAGGAGCCGGCGGTGGTCGGCGTGCCGGTGATGGCGCCGGTCGACGAGTTGACGGCCAGCCCGGGGGGAAGCGTGCCCCCGTCGGCGTAGGAAAGGGTGGCCGTGCTCGACGAGTCGGAGGCGACGACCGACAGCCCACTGATGGCCGAGCCGGACACGTTGGACTGGCTGCCCGGGTTGGTCACCGACACCGTGTTGGTGATGGTCCAGGTGAAGCTCACCTGGGCCTCGAAGTTGGCGCTGTCGGTGACGGTGATGGTCACCGGGAAGGCGCCGGCCGTGGTCGGGGTGCCGGTGATGAGGCCGGACGACGAGTTGATGGCCAGGCCCGGTGGCAGGGTGCCGTTGTCCGCATAGGACAGGGTGGCGCTCTGCAGCGAGTCGGAGGCCTGAATCTGAAGACCGCTGATGGCGGCACCGGAGACGTCGGACTGGCTGCCCGGGTTGGTCACCGACACCGTGTTGGTGATGGTCCAGATGAAGGCGGTGTTGGCCGAATAGCCGCCACTGTCCACCACGGTAATGGTCACCGGGTAGGTGCCGGCGATGGTCGGTGAACCGGTGATGGTGCCGTTCGAGGTGTTGATGGACAGCCCCGGCGGCAGGGTGCCGCCGTCCGAGTAGGTGAGGGTGGCCGTCGACGACGAGTCGGAGGCGACGATGGCGAGCGGCGTGATGTCATTACCCGACACGTCCGACTGGGCTCCCGGGTTGGTCACTGACAAGGTATTGGTGACCGTCCAGGTGAATGACGTGTGGGCCGAATAGCCGGCGTTGTCGGTCAC
Source organism: uncultured Acidimicrobiaceae bacterium (assembly GCA_963813525.1). GTDB lineage: Bacteria > Actinomycetota > Acidimicrobiia > Acidimicrobiales > RAAP-2 > Bog-756. The sequence goes on along the minus strand of CAWEZI010000005.1, from coordinate 3,366,260 downwards.
CGTGATGGTCACCGAGTAGGAACCGGCGGTGGTCGGGGTGCCGGTGATGGCACCGGTCGACGAGTTGACGGACAACCCCGGCGGCAAGGTACCGCCGGCGCCATAGGCGAGGGTAGCCGTCGATGACGTGTCGCTGGCACTGATCGGGACCGTACTGATGGCCGTGCCGGATACGTCGGACTGGTTGCCCGGACTGGTCACCGACAACGTGTTGGTGACGGTCCAGGTGAAGGTGGCCGTGCCCGAGTAGTTGGCGCCGTCGGTGGCTTTGGCCGTGACGGTAGAGGACCCGGCGGTGGTCGGCGTGCCGGTGATGGATCCGGTCGACGAGTTGATCGAGAGTCCCGCCGGCAGGCCGGTGGCGCTGTAGGTGAGGGTCGCTCCCGACTGGGTGTCGGTGGCATTGATCTGGACCGGGCTGATGGCGGTTCCGGACAGACTGGACTGGTTGCCCGGGTTGGTCACCGACACGGTGTTGGTGACGGTCCAGGTGAAGGTGGCCGAGCCGTGGTAACCGGATCCGTCGGTGGCGGTCACCGTCACCGGGTTGGATCCCGCCCCTGCCGGCGTGCCGGTGATCCTGCCGCTGGACGAGATGGTGAGGCCACCCGGCAGACCGGTGGCGCTATAGGTGAGGGTGGCTCCCGACTGGGTGTCGGTGGCGCTGATCTGCAGCGGGCTGATGGCCGTACCCGACAGACTCGACTGAGCGCCCGGGTTGGTCACCGACACCGTGTTGGTGACGGTCCAGGTGAAGGACGCGTTTTGGCTCAACGCTTCGGAGTCGGTGGCGGTCACCGTCACCGAGCAGGCGCAGGCCGCGGTGGGTGTGCCGCTGATGACTCCGGTGGTCGAGTTGATCGAGAGCCCGGAGGGAAGTCCGGTAGCGGCAAAGGTCACCGTGTTCCCGCCGGTGGTGTCGTGGGGAGCACTGATGGTGAGGTTGGAGATGGCCGAGCCCGACACGTTGGACTGGTTCCCCGGATTGGTGACCGACAGGTTGTCGACATTCCAGGCGAGGGACACCGATCCGGTGCCGCCGGTGTTGCCGGTGGTGGCGCCGCCGCCACCGTTGCCGGTGTAGGAGACCGAGGAGGCGTAGGACGAGTTGTCGGCCGAGGAGCCCCCGCCGCCCCCGCCCCCGGTGTCGTCGCCGCTGGTGCATTCGTCGCCGCCGCCGCCGCCACCGCCGGTGTAGCCGCCGCCACCGCCGCCGCCACTGGCGCCGGCCTCGTCAGGGAAGCCGCCGCCACCATTGCCGCCGGTCCCGCCGGTCGAGCTGGTGGGTGTGTTGCCGCCGGTCGATCCGCTTTGCTCGGCACCGTCGCCCCCGGAGCCGCCAGAGCTGGTGCCGCCTCCGCCGCCGCCCCCGCCGTCGGACGAACCATCCCCGCCGGCGGTGCCGGCGGCTCCGGCGCTGACCGTGGCTGATCCGCCTGACTCACCTGCACCACCGGTGCCGGGCCCGTCCGATCCGGTGCAGTCCCAGCGGCTGCCGCCGCCGCCACCCCCGGCGGCCACCGCCACCATGGTGGTGCACCCCGAAGTGCCGAGGCACAGCCCCGATGCCGCCCCGCCGCCCCCGCCGGCGGCGATCCCGTCCACCGACACGTCCTCATCGGTGGCGCTGCCGCTGGCCGCTCCGGCCGCGTAGCCGGCGCCGCCGCTGGCCCCGTTGATGGAGGAGCCGCCGCCCCCGCCGGTGGTGCCGCCACTCCCACCACAGCCCAGCTTGATCGACACTGCGCCCGTGTTGTGGGTGAGGGCGAAGGTACCGGTTACCTGGCCACCGTTACCGCCGGTGCCACCCGATCCCGAGTTGGTGTTACCGCCGCCGCCACCACCACCGTTGAGGGTGACAGTGGCCGATACCGTTCCGGCCGGCGGAGTGGCGGTCACGTAACTCGAGCAATTCGGTCCGGATCCGCTCCAGCTGGCCGCTACCGGCGTAGTGGCCGCCCCGGCCACCCCGGAGGTGGTGGCCGCCACCAGCGAAAAGACACCGGCCATCAGCACGGCCGCCGTGGCACAGGTGGCAACGCGGAAGGTGCGCCGCCGCCCCCCCGCACCGGGACGTCCGCCCCGCGGCGAAGCCGGCAACGCAGAAGACGACAGGTCGCCCGCTGTTCGGCGGCTGAATCGGTTGAATCTGGTCACTGCTCCTCCAATGAACGGGGGGATGATCCCGTCGCTGTCTGCCTTGCGGATGGTGATAGGTCTGTGGTTGGGACCAGCTCAGCTGTAGGTGTACTGGTCGGCGGTGACCGGCGCGCTGGACCCGGCGGGGGTGGTGACGATGACATCGACCGTGCCCGACCCGCCCGGCGCGGTGACCACCACCTTGGTCCCCTTGGCGTTCACGCTCACGATCGAGGCCGACACCCCGCCGAAGGTGACCGAGGTCGCCCCGCCGAGCTCGGTCCCGGTGATGGTCACCTTGTTCCCGCCGGCCGCAGGGCCGGTGGCCGGTGACACCTCGGTAACGGTCGGTGAGACGTAGGTGAACTGGTCGGCCGGAACGACGGCGGACATCCCGCCCGCCGTGGTGACCACGATGTCGACCGTCCCGGCCGATTCGGCAGGAGCGGTAGCGGTGATGACGGTGCCGGTCTTGTTGATCGTCGGGTTCACGGCGTCGTCCGACCCGAAGGCCACCGAGGTCGCCCCGGCCATCCCCTTACCGCGGATGGTCACCGTCGTTCCGCCGGCCGTTGATCCGGTGGCCGGGCTGACGGCCAGGACGGATGGCCCGGTGTAGGTGAAGTGATCGGCGGCGGTCGGGCTGCTCGCCCCGCCTGCCGGCGTGGTGACGATGATGTCCACAGTGCCCGCTGCCTGGGCAGGAGCGTGGACGGTGATCTTGGTTCCCTTCTTGTTGACCTTGAATCCGGGGGCGTTGACCGACCCGAAGGCGACCGACGAGGCGTGCAACAGGTTGGTTCCGCTGATCACCACCTTGGTCCCCCCCGATCCGGGCCCGGTGGCCGGCTTCACCTTGGTGATGACCGGTGCGATGGTGAAGACCGACCACTCGAAAGATGTCGACCCGGTGTTGGTCGGGTTGGCGTTGTCGGTGGCGGACACGGTGACCGAGTAGATCCCGTCTGTGGTCGGCTTGCCCACGATGTGGCCACTGGACCGACCGATGGTCAGTCCCGGTGGGAGGTCGGTGGCCGTCCAGGTGAAGATGGGAGTCGGCGTGGTCTGCGAATCGGTGGCCGTCGGCACCAGGGGTGTGATCTCCACGCCGGTGGCGCTGGACTGCTGGCCGATGGGAGCCACGGTGACCGTGTTGGTGATGGTCCAGGTGAAGGTGGCGCTCCCCGTGTAACCGACGCTGTCGGTGGCGGTGATGGTCACCGGATAGGTCCCACCGGTGGTGGGGGTCCCGGTGATCGAGCCGCTGGCCGGATCGATGGAAAGCCCCGGCGGCAGGGTGCCGCCGTCCGAGTAGGTGAGGGTGGCCCCCGCCGACGAGTCGGTGGCAGTGATGGGTACGGCGGTGATGGCCGTCCCTGATCCGTCGGACTGGTCACCGGGACTGGTCACCGACACCGTGTTGGTGATGGTCCAGTTGAAGGAGGCGTTGCCTGACGCACCGGATCCGTCGGTGGCGGTGATGGTCACCGCGTATACGCCACCGGTGGTCGGCGTGCCGGTGATCGAACCGCTGGCCGGATCGATGGAAAGCCCCGGCGGCAGGGTGCCGCCGTCCGAGTAGGTGAGGGTGGCTCCGGCCGACGAGTCGGTGGCGGTGATGGGCTCGGGGGTGATGGCCGTGCCTGATCCGTCGGACTGGTCACCGGGGCTGGTCACCGACACCGCGTTGGCCACGGTCCAGTTGAAGGAGGTGGTCCCCGAGAAGCCGGCGTTGTCGGTCACGGTGATGGTCACCGCATACACACCGGCGGTGGTCGGCGTACCGGTGATCGAGCCGCTGGCCGGATCGATCGACAGCCCCGGCGGCAAGGTTCCGTTGTCGGCATAGGCCAGGGTGGCCGTCGATGACGAGTCGGTGGCGGTGATGGGTACGGCGGTGATGGCCGTCCCTGATCCGTCGGACTGGTCACCGGGACTGGTCACCGACACCGTGTTGGTGATGGTCCAGTTGAAGGAGGCGTTGCCTGACGCACCGGATCCGTCGGTGGCGGTGATGGTCACCGCGTATACGCCACCGGTGGTGGGCGTGCCGGTGATCGAACCGCTGGCCGGATCGATGGATAACCCCGGCGGCAGGGTGCCGCCGTCGCTGTAGGTCAGGGTGGCCCCCTCCGACGAGTCGGTGGCGGTGATGGGCACGGGGGTGATGGCCGTGCCTGATCCGTCCGTCTGGTCACCGGGACTGGTCACCGACACGGTGTTGCCGATGGTCCAGGTGAAGGTGGCCGTTCCCGAATAGCCGGCATCGTCGGTGGCGGTGATGGTCACCGGATAGGTCCCACCGGTGGTGGGTGTTCCGGTGATCGAGCCGCTGGTCGGATCGATGGACAGCCCCGGCGGCAGGGTGCCGCCGTCCGAGTAGGTGAGGGTGGCCGTCGACGACGAGTCGGTGGCCATAATCGGCAGGGCGGCGATGGCCGTGCCCGACACGTTGGATTGGGCACCGGGGTTGGTCACGGACACCGTGTTGGTGATGGTCCAGTTGAAGGTGGCGTTGCCCGACGCACCGGAGCCGTCGGTGGCGGTGATGGTCACCGCGTACACACCACCGGTGGTGGGTGTCCCGGTGATCGAGCCACTGGTGGGATCGATGGAAAGGCCCGCCGGCAGGGTGCCGCCGTCGCTGTAGGCCAGGGTGGCCGTCGACGACGAGTCGGTGGCGCTGATGGGCACGGCGGTGATGGCCGCGCCCGATCCGTTGGACTGGTCACCGGGGCTGGCCACCGACACGGTGTTGGTGATGGTCCAGGTGAAGTTGGTGTTCCCCGAGTAGCCGGCGTTATCGGTGGCGGTGATGATCACCGGGTAGGAGCCGGCCGTAGTGGGTGTTCCGGTGATCGAGCCGCTGGACGGATCGACGGACAACCCGGGCGGCAGGGTGCCGCCGTCGCTGTAGGCCAGGGTGGCCGTCGACGACGAGTCGGTGGCGCTGATGGGCACGGCGCTGATGGCCGCGCCGGACAGGTTGGATTGGGCACCGGGGTTGGTCACCGACACCGTGTTGGTGATGGTCCAGGTGAAACTGACCGACGCCGACGCGTCGGAGTTGTCGGTGACGGTGATGGTGACCGGGTACACACCTCCGGTGGTGGGCGTCCCGGTGATCGAGCCGCTGGTGGGGTCGATGGACAGCCCCGGCGGCAGGGTGCCGCCATCCGAGTAGGTGAGGGTGGCCGTCGGCGACGAGTCGGTGGCGCTGATGGGCACGGCGGTGATGGGACTGCCCGATCCGTTCGACTGGGCACCGGGGTTGGTCACCGAGATGGTGTTGGTGATAGTCCAGTTGAAAGTGGTCGTCCCGGTGAAGCCGGCGCTGTCGGTCACGGTGATGGTGACCGGGTAGGTGCCCTTGGTGGTGGGGGTCCCGGTGATCGAACCGCTGTTCGGATCGATGGACAGGCCGGGCGGCAGGGTTCCGTTGTCCGAGTAGGACAGGGTGGCCGTCGACGACGAGTCGGAGGCGCTGATGGCCACGGCGGTGATGGGACTGCCCGACACGCTGGACTGGTCACCGGGGCTGGTCACCGACACCGTGTTGGTGATGGTCCAGTTGAAAGTGGTGACGTTCGAGTAGCCGGCGTTGTCGGTGACGGTGATGGTCACCGGGTACACACCACCGGTTGTGGGGGTCCCGGTGATGTCACCGTTGAGGGCATTGATGGTCAGCCCCGGCGGGAGTGTGCTGTTGTCGGCATAGGCCAGGGCGGCCGTCGAGGACGAGTCGGTGGCGCTGATGTCCACGGAAGTGATGGCGCTACCCGATACGTTGGACTGGGCACCGGGGCTGGTCACCGACACGGTGTTGGTCACGTTCCAGGCGAAGGTGGCCGTTCCCGAGTAGCCGGCGGCGTCCTGGGCCTTGACCGTCACCGAACAGGCGCAGGCGGTGGTCGGCGTTCCCGTGATCGAGCCAGAGGAGGAGATGGTCAGTCCCGCCGGCAGGCCGGTGGCCGAATAGGTGAGGGTGGCGCCCGACTGGGAGTCGGTAGCGCTGATCTGCAGAGCGGTGATGGCGCTTCCCGACACGTTGGACTGGCCGCCCGGATTGGTCACCGACACGGTGTTGGTCACGTTCCAGGTGAAGGTGGCCGTTCCCGAGTAGCCGGCGGCGTCCTGGGCCTTGACCGTCACCGAACAGGCGCAGGCGGTGGTCGGCGTTCCCGTGATCGAGCCGGAGGAGGAGATGGTCAGTCCCGCCGGCAGGCCGGTGGCCGAATAGGTGAGGGTGGCGCCCGACTGGGAGTCGGTGGCGCCGATCTGCAGAGCAGTGATGGCGCTTCCCGACACATTGGACTGGGTGCCCGGATTGGTCACCGACACATTGTTGGAGATGGTCCAGGTGAAGGTGGCCGAACCCTGGGCGCCGCGGCTGTCGGTGGCGGTGAGGGTCACCGAGCAGGAGCACGCCGTGGTCGGGGTGCCCGCGATGGCTCCGGTGCTGGTGTTGAACGACAGCCCGGCCGGTAGGCCCGACTGGGCCCACGACGAGATGGTGCCGCCCCCGGTGACCGAGGCGCTCGGGGTGAATCCGGTGATGGCCGTACCGGACACGTTGGACTTGCTCCCCGGGTTGGTGACGGTGACCACGTCGTTGACAGTCCAGCTGAAGGAGCTACTGGTTCCGCTGAAGCCCTTCGAGTCGGTGGCGGTGGCGGTCACCGAGTAGGTGCCGCCGGCGGTCGGGGTACCCGAGATGACACCACCGGAGCTGATGCTCAGGCCGGGGGGAGCCCCCGCCAGTGACCAACCGGTGATGGTGGCCGTCGACGAGGAGTCGCTGGCTGTCACGGTGACGTTGGTGATGGCCGTTCCTGCCGTCGACGTCTGGGCCGACGGGGCAGTCACCGTGACCACGTTGTTGATGGTCCAGGCCACGGTCGTCGATCCGTGGAAGCCGGCCGAGTCGGTGGCCTGGATGGTGGCCGAGTAGCTGCCCGCCGTGGTGGGGGTGCCGGTGATGACCCCGGCGGTGGACAGGCTGAGTCCGGTGGGCAGTGAGCCCGAGGTCACCGACCAGCCGGTCGACGAGATGGTCGCCCCGCCGGCCGCACCCGATGTGGTGGCCGACATGGTGACAGGCGAGATGGCCGTGCCCGAATTCTTGGTGAATGGACCCGGGTTGGTGACGGTCACCGTGTTGTTGACCGTCCAGTTGAAAGCGGAGGTGCTGGCCGTGGCCGCCTGGGTGTCGGTGGCGGTCACCGTCACCGAATAGGGGGTGGCGCTTCCGGTGGTCGGCGTTCCCGAGATGACCCCGGTCGACGAGTTGATGGACAGCCCCGGCGGAAGTCCGCTCGCCGTGTAGGTGAGACCGAGGCCGGCCGAGTCGCTCGCCGATATGGCCAGGTTGGAGATGGCCGAGCCCGAGGTGCTGGTCTGGGCGCTCGGGGTGGTGATGGACACCGTGGCCACGTTCCACACCAGGGTGATCGAACCGGCCGATCCGGCCTTTTGGCTGGAACCGCCCGCACCACCGCTGCTGTTGTAGGTCACGCTGGTGTCGTAGCTCGACGACGCCACCGATCCGCCGCCCCCGCCCCCACCGGATGCGTCCTCACCGGTGGTGCAGTGGTCCTGTCCGCCTTGGCCGGTGGACGGACCGGCTCCGCCACCGTCTCCACCGGCGGTGGAGGTCCCCTCGTTCCCGCCGTTGTGTGCGCTGCTGGTCGCTCCGGCTCCCGGGGCTCCCCCGGCTGCACCGCCGGACCCTCCCCCTTCGCTGTCGCCACTGGTCCCCCCGGTGGCTCCGGCACTGGAGGCACCGGACCCGCCGGTGTCGCCGGCACCTCCGGCGCCACCGTTGGTTTGATCGCCGTCACAGCCCCACTCGCCGCCGCCGCCGCCGCCGCCGCCGGCCACGGCCACCAATGTTCCCGAGCTGTTCGAGCCCAGGTAGAGACCGGATGCCGCTCCGCCGCCGCCCCCTGAGGCTGAGCCTTGCACCGACACCGACTCCGACGAAGATTGACCGCCGCCGCCGCCGGCCTCGTAGCCTGTCCCACCCGAGGAGGCGGCCGCTGTGCAGGCGCTGAAGTCACTCGAGCAGCTGTTGCCGGCACCACCACCACCGCCCAGTTCCACGGCCACCTGCCCTGTGTTGTGGGTGAGGGCAAATGTACCGGTCACCTCACCGCCGGGGCCACCGTTGGAGGTGTTGGAGTCGGTCCCACCCCCGCCCCCGCCGCCCCCGTTGAGGGTGACGGTGGCCGAAACGGTGCCAGGCGGTGGGGTGGCCGTTACGAAGCTGCCCGTGTTGGGTCCGGAGGAGCTCCAGGTGGCGGTGACCGGCGTGGTCGACGCCCCGGCCACCGTGGCCGTCGTGGTGATGGCCACCACGGAGAAGACACCGGCCACCAGGGCTACGGCCATGGCGCACGATGCCGCTGCCACCGATCGGCGTTTGCCGCCACTCCGTGGAGCGGACGAAGAATTTCGTCACAGCTTCGGTGTCGCCACCGTGGTTTCCGCGCGCCAGCAGTCGAATCGAACGCATCGAACCCAGCCTCCCCTAACTCACCTGCGAAGGTTCGAGTGCCGCCCCCGCCCCCTGGCCACGTCCGTGACCACCAACAAAAGCTAAGACATCATGGTCTGAAAGGCAATCAGTTTCACGCGCCGTAGGGGACCGACCACGGAAAGAGAAACCTGCTGCATCGCGGCCCTGCGCTCAGACGTTTGGATTGCGGCGTCGTCGGAAGCGGAATCCCCTGATGGACGGGTCGGTCGGTGGCAAAGCGAATCAAAAAGGGGCGATATGTATGGTTGTCATCGCTTTCCGAATGCTTTAACTTGAGTGCGACTGCTAATCGCAGCCCGCGCCAGTTGATGTCGGTCGGCGGAGCCGACTGGCGGGCCTACGGAGGGGGAGGGTTCGCCCATATGGTTTCATCGTCGACGTCTGTTCGGGTCGCCACACTTTTGAAGGCGGCCCTTGCCGCCCTGGTCGCCTGTGTCGGCGTCTCCGTGGTGGTGGCCCTACCGGCCGCCGCCGCCTCGGCTCCGACCATCGCGGACGGCAATGCCGGCTATACGCCGGGTTCGACCTCACCCCCCAACCAGTTCAACGTGCTGACCCTGGTCAGCGGGGGGGCGGCATCGGTCAACACCGCTTCGTTGACCATTGTGAGCCAGCCATCCAGCGGCGCGGCTACCGACACCACCAGCGGGACCAACGGGATCATCACCTACTCCCCGGCATCGGGGACAACCGGCGTCCAAACGCTGACCTTTGCCTACTGCGCCCCGGGCGATACCTATCCCAGCGCAGGCAATTGCACGACCGCCACCCTCACCTACGCGCCGTCCACCGGGCAGTACTTCGGCGGGGAGGCAACGGACAGCTCGGGTGGTGACCTGGCCTCGCTCAGCGAGGAGGTCGAGACCTCGGTCACCGCCCCCGCCACCGCAGAACAGGGATCGGACGTGACCGTTTCCGTCGCCCCGGTGGCCACCAGCATCCCCTCGTCCGACGACGGTATTTCGGTCGAGAGCGCGTCACAGTTCGAGCTGGTCATGCCGGTGCCGACCGGGTTCACCTATGTGCCCGGTTCGATCAACGCCACCGGGGGAGACGCCACCACCTCGGGCAACTTCGCTGCCACTTATTGCACGACCGCGGTGGCCGACGCCTGTACGGCGCACATCGACAGCGGGAACTTCAAGACGGTGTACCCCTACATCGAGGGTTTTCTCAATCCGGCCACCACCGTCGGCGGAGGCGACAACCTGACCCTTCCCACGGTGACGGCGGAGTTCACGGCCAGCGGTTCGCCCGGTTCGGTGGTCCCGGTGGACTTCACCGAGTTCGCACTGACCACCACGGTCGACGACATCGGGGCCGTCAACTTCGACGGCTATCCCTCGTGCGCCTCGTGCGGATCGTCGAGCCCCCCGACCTATGCGGCACCCGTCCCGCAGGCCACCACCACGATCACCGGTGCGCCTACGGTCACCGGGGTCAGCCCTGACAGCGGGCCTCCCGCCGGTGGGACCAGCGTGACCGTCACCGGGACAGACCTGGCTGGCGCCACAGCTGTCGACTTCGGCATGACGTCGGCGACCATCACCGCCGATTCGGCCACTTCTGTCACTGCCACATCCCCGGGCGGCACCGGCACGGTGGACATCACCGTGACCACGCCCGAGGGCACCTCGGCCATCTCGCCGGCCGACCAGTTCGCCTACGTCGTTGTCACCCCGGCTCCCACCGTCAGCGCCATCAGCCCGTCCACCGGGCCGGTGACGGGGGGCACGAACGTGACCGTCACCGGGAACAACCTCCAGGATGCCACCGCCGTCGACTTCGGCCCGGGCAACCCCGGGGTGATCACGGCCGACTCGGACACGTCGGTCACCGCCACCTCGCCCTCCGGCAGCGGGACGGTGGACGTGACCGTCACCACGCCCAGCGGGACCAGCACACCGCTTCCCGCCGACCAGTACTCCTTCGGGGTCCAGTCGGTGTCGAAGCTCTCGAGCTGGACCGACACCCAGGCTTGCGGCATCACCTCGACGGTGACGACGCCAGCACTGGCCAGCGAAGCCGTGGTCAGCGCCAACGGCGCCCCAGGCGGCGGCGGTGGGGGCGCGGCCAGCAGTGACTCGGGTGGCGGCGGTGGGGGCGCGTCTTCGGTGACGGCCACTGTTCCCGTCACCGGCGGCGGGCAGCTGACCGGAGTGTCCGGCTGTGCCGGGGCCACCGCGCCCCATGGATCGGGCGTGGTCAGCACCGGAGGGGCCGGTGGTGCCGGCTTCAGCGACGGTGGCGGCGGTGGCAACGGCTTCTACTGTGCCGGCATCGACGTCGATGGGGACTGCATCGGCGACGGCGGGGCTGACGGGAGCGGCGGCGGCGGGGGCGGTTCCAGCGCCGTGTGCCCCGGCGCCAACTGCCAGGCGGGCTCGACACCGTTGGTGGTGGCGGCCGGAGGAGGCGGCGGCGGCGAGTCGATGTGCGCCGGTTCGGACGGCGGCGGCGGAGGAACCGGCGGTGCCGGGTCCTCGACGTCGGATGTCGATCTGACCGGAGCCGGACCGAGCGGCACCAACGGCGGGATGGGCGCCACCAGCGGGGACGTCGGAGGCACCGGCGGCGTGAACAACACCGGTGACAGTCCGGGCGGCACCGCCGGCGGGGCCGGTTCCGACACGGTTTCGGCCGGCGACTCGGCCGGCAACGGCGGCGGGGGCGGCGGCTACGTCGGGGGGAACGGCAGCACGGCCACCGCCGGTGTCGACTGCGGTGCCGGTGGCGGTGGAGGCGCCGGTTCCTCGTGGGCGGTCAACGGATCGGGAGCGACCTTCGGCACCACATCCGCTGCCGGAGCGGTGTCACTTACCTTCTACGGGTTCGTGGGTAGCGGGCCGGCCGTCACCACCCAGCCCACCAGCCAGACCAAGAACGCCGGTCAGCCCGCCACGTTCACCGCAGCGGCATCGGGCAATCCCGCCCCCGCCGTCCAGTGGCAGGTTTCGACCGACGGGGGAAACACCTTCGCCAATATCAACGGGGCTACTAGTGGGACACTGACTCTCACCTCGACGGCAGCCGACAACGGCAACGAGTACCAGGCCGTTTTCGCCAACTCCCTCGGGTCGGTGACGACAAATCCGGCCACGCTGACCGTCGACACGCCGCCCACGGTGACCACCGATCCCACCAGCGTCACCGTGGCGCCGGGGCAGCCGGCCACCTTTACGGCCGCGGCCACCGGCGACCCGACGCCGACCGTCCAGTGGCAGGTCTCTACCGACGGGGGCACCACCTTCACCAACATCAACGGTGCCACCAGCGACAGCTACACACTGACCACCGCTGCCGGCGAGAGTGGGTATGAGTACCAGGCGGTGTTCACCAACTCGGTCAGTTCCGTGGACACCACCGCGGCCACCCTCACCCTCGACACCCTGCCGGTGGTGACCACCAATCCCACCAACGTCACGGTCATCGAGGGCCAGACCGCCAGCTTCAGCGCCGCGGCCTCCGGCCTTCCCGCTCCGACCGTTCAGTGGCAGGTGTCCATCAACGGGGGCTCCACGTTCACCAACATCAACGGGGCTACCAGCGACAACTACAGTCTCCCGACCGTGTTGAGCGACAACGGCTATCTGTTCCGAGCCGTCTTCAACAACGTGGTCGGCCCGGCCACCACCACGGCGGCCACGCTCACGGTCAACGTCACACCCCCTCTCACCATCACCACCACCTCGCTGCCCGGGGGGAGCGTCTACTCCAAGTCCGCGCCGGCAACCTACTCGGCCACCCTCAACGCCACGGGAGGCAACCCGCCGTACAAGTGGAAGGTGCTGTCGGGGAGCCTTCCTCCTGGCCTCAAGCTCAAGGCCACGAGCGGCATCATCGCCGGAAAAGCCTCGATAGCAGGCAACTTCACATTCACGGTGAAGGTGGTCGACACCAAGCAGGGTCATCCGAAGACCCAGAACTCGGCAACCCAGACCTTCACCATCGACATCGCCTCCTGACCGGCCGGCCGGGTTCCTGTCGGGATCCGGCCGCCGGGGAGGGTCGGAGTCTCGGGGTCGCAACCGTGCCGGCCGGTGCATAGCGTGTAGCTATGCGCATCGTGATCGGGTCAGACCATGCCGGGTTCGTACTCAAGGGGGAGGTGAGCCAACACCTTCTTGACGCCGGTCACCTGGTGGAGGACATCGGGACCTTCTCCACCAAGCCGGTCGACTACCCGCCCATCTGTGCCGAGGTGGCCCGTCGGGTGGTACGGGGTGAGGCTGACCGCGGCATCGTCATCGGCGGCAGCGGTCAGGGGGAGGCCATCGCCGCCAACAAAGTCCGCGGTGCCCGTGCCGCTTTGTGTCATGACGAGTACACCTCGAGGTACGCCCGGCTCCACAACGATGCCAACGTGCTCTCGCTGGGTGCTCGGGTGGTCGCCACCGAGCTGGCCCTGGACATCCTCGACGTGTTCCTGGCCACCGACTTCGAGGGGGGTCGTCACGTGCCCCGTCTGGAGGAGATCTCGGCCATCGAGGACCAGCAAGCAGGCGGTTCGGACCGACCTTTCACCGCACGTTGACCGTTCGCCATATGGGAGACTGACGGCGTGCGCATCCTTGCTGTCGCCAACCATCTCGGGGCGCTCGGAGGCCTGGAGCGAACGCAGATGACCATGTGCCGATCCTTGGCGGCCAGAGGTCATCAGGTGGACTTGGTCTACCAGTCGGCCGGCAACTTCGCTTCCGATTGGCGGTCCTTCGCCGGGACGATGGCGCAGATCGAACGGTCGTTGCCCTCGGGCCGAGCGCCGATCTCGTCGACGCGGGCGTCGTGGCATGCCGTCAATGTGGCGCGCCACCTCGATCCTGACATCATCTACGCCTATCGACCACTCGACATTCCACTGGCGGTAGCGGCGGGGTCCCTCTGCTCTGCTCCGGTGGTACTGCACCTGTGCCTGCCCCGGCCTCGGGTCCTTCCCTTCCTGGTCCGTCAAGGACTTTCCCGGGTGGCCATGACCCTGTCGGTGTCCCACAACACGGCTGAGCTCTGGCGCCGGAAGGGCATCCCGGCCGGGAGCATCACGGTGGTCCACACCGGCATCGACATGAGCCACTACGTACCCGCCGCCGCTGAGGACCGCCTGGCCACCCGGCTCGAGCTCGGCATCGACCCTGATGCCTTCATGATTCTCTACGCCGGGCGTATCGGTGCCATCAAGGGTCTGGACCACCTGGTGCGTGCCTTCCGGCGGATGGCATCCAGCAAGTCAAATGCCCGCCTGGTCGTGGTGGGGGGACCCTCATTCAGCGCCGATCCGGACGAGACGGCCCGTTACACAACCGAGTTGCGGGCCTTGGCCGGCCCCTCGCCCGTCCTGTGGCTCGAACCGCGGAGTGACGTCCTTCCGCTCATCCAGACCGCCGATGTGGCTGTCGTCCCGAGCGTGTGGTCCGAGCCCTTCGCCCGTTCCGTGATCGAGCCCCTGGCCTGCGGGGTCCCGGTCATTGCTTCGCGGGTGGGTGGCAATCCGGAGATCCTGACCGGTTGGATGTCCGACTTTCTGGTGCCGCCGGGCGATGCCGGTGCTCTCGCCACCCGGATCAGTGCCCTCGACGGATGGCGCAAGTCGGACCCCGATCTGGGCGAGCGTTGTCGGCAGGCGGTGGTGACCCGCTTGGACCTGGGCCGCGAGGTCGACAGCGTCGAGAGCCTCCTCGCTTCGATCGCCCGACGTTCGTCCTGAGGGCAGATCCTGTACTCAGTGGTCCGACGGCCACCGATCATGGCGCTCGTCGGCATAGCGTGCCACCGAGGAGGCGAAGCCGTTGATCATCCTGCGCACAACGGCAGCCATCAGCCTTCCGGTCCCCGGCATCTTGGCGTCGAAGGTAGATGACCAGGTGATGAGCGTTCCGTCCTCATCGGGCGCCAGAGTGACATCGGCTACATAGTCCCGCACGGGAAAACCGGAAAGGATGGTGTAGCGGAGGTGGTGGGGGGGATCCCAGACGGCCACCTGTTCCTTCGACCCCACGCCCCACCGGGTGAAGCTTCTGACCGCCCCCACCCCGTCGGGACGAGGGACGCCGGGGCTGACCAGATCGGACCGGGTCAGGAACGACCACTCCTTCCACCGGTGGGCTTCACCCACCAGCGGCCAGACCTCCGACGCCGGTGCCGAGCAGTGGGCCCGTGCGGCCACCGACCATCGGCCCCGAGCTTGGGCGGAGGCTCCGGTGGCCGGTGCTGTCATTCCTCGACGTGGGCCTTCAGGGCGTCGAGTGCTTGCTGGTAGATGGTGGCCATCAGATCGGCCATCTCGTCAGGCGTAGCTTCGACATCCCACGTCACACGGCAGGCGTCCGCTGTCGGGGTCACGGTAATGGTGGCCTGGTGGCTCTCGACCGGCGCGCCACCGGCGATCGTGTAGGTGAGAGTCCGGTCGCCATCGTCCCTCTTGACCAGATGCTCGGTGATGGTCATGCCCATCGTCTCGATGACCCGGTCGTCGCCCTCCACCCGGCACGAGTCGATGCCCGGCATCCAACCGCCGATGCCGCCGAAGTCACCGACGATCGCCCACGTTGCACCGGCCGAACCGTTGATGTCGATCTCTGCCTTGCCTTTTCCCATTTTCTTCCTTTGCTGGTCGGTGGTCTGCGGGCGTGCGGTCGGTTGTCGCCGGATGCCGTGGGGAAGTGGCACGCTCGGCCATGGCATCGTAGCGTCGCGACGGTGAGTGATGAGCCCAGCGTGGCCGATCTGCTGGTGGCCCGGGCCGGCGATGACCATACCGGTCTCCTGTTCGATGACGACCGGTGGACCTGGAGCCAAGTGGTGGCGGCCAGCGCCCGACGCGCCTCGCTGATCCGCTCCTCGGACCCCGATGACCGACTGCATATCGGTGTGCTGTTGGGCAACGTCCCCGAATACGTCTTCTGGCTCGGCGCCGCCGCATTGGCCGGCGCCGTCGTGGTGGGTATCAACCCCACCCGGCGGGGCCAAGCCCTGGCCGACGACATCCGTCGGACTGATTGCCGGTGGATCGTGACCGACGCGGCGGGGAGCCACGTGCTGGAGGACCTGGATATCGGGGTGACCGACCAGCGGGTGCTGCGCATCGACAGCGTCGGGTATGAGCGACGACTCGAGGAACACGCCGACGCTGACTACACGGCGGTCGTGTCTCGGTGGTCCCCGGCTCCCCAGGACCTCTTCCTGCTCCTCTTCACGTCGGGCACCACCGGCACCCCCAAGGCCGTCCGGTGCACGCAAGGCCGCCTGGCCGCCATCGCCGTCGTATCGGCCGGGGCGTACGGTTTTGAACGCGACGACGTGGCCTACTGCACCATGCCGCTCTTCCATGGCAACGCGCTGATGGTGCTGTGGGGCCCCTCGATGGTGGTGGGGGCGACCGTGGCCCTCGCCCGTCGGTTCAGCGCCTCCGGGTTCGTCGATGATGTGCGCCGCTACGGTGTGACCACCTTCACCTATGTGGGCAAGGCCTTGGCTTACGTTCTGGCCACCCCGCCGGCGCCCGGGGATGCTGCCATCACCTTGCGTAGGGGATTCGGCACCGAGGCTTCGGTTGCCGACCGGGCTGCTTTCGAGCATCGGTTCGACTGCGTTCTGACCGAGGGGTACGGATCGAGCGAGGGAGGAGTGGCCATCAGCCGCACGCCTGATACGCCACCGGGGGCTCTCGGGCGACCGATCGACGATGTGGCGGTGGTGGACGCCGAGACCCGAACAGAGTGCCCGCCGGTCCAGTTCGACGTGGAAGGCAGGCTGGTCAACGGCGAACGGGCGGTCGGCGAGATCGTCAATCGATCGGGCACCGGACGGTTCGAGGGGTACTACGCCGACCCAGCGGCTACCGCCGAGCGAACCCGCCACGGGTGGTACTGGACAGGGGACCTGGCCTACCGCGACGAGCAGGGCTATCTGTACTTCGCCGGCCGACGGGGCGACTGGATGCGGGTCGACTCCGAGAACCTGACGGCCGGGCCTATCGAGCGGGTCCTGGTCCGGCTGGACGGGGTGGCCACCGTGGCCGTCTACGCCGTCCCCGACCCGCGCACCGGTGATCAGGTGATGGCCGCCCTCGAGATGCTGCCGGGCCGCTCGTTCGACCCGGGCGGGTTCACTCGGTTCCTGCACGGTCAGCCTGACCTCGGAACCAAATGGGCTCCTTCATTCGTACGGATCAGCAACGGCCTCCCACAGACAGCCAGCGGGAAGGTGACCAAGGATCCCTTGCGCGCCGAAGGGTGGTGGAGTGGAGAGGACCCCGTCTATCGGCGCCAGGGTGGGTCGCCTGCTTACGTGATGATGGATGACGAACACCGGATCCAGTTGCGCCGCCAGTTCGACCGACACGGTCGACGCGCCCTACTCGGTGAGTGACGGCGGCGACCCACCCGGGGGCCCCCACACTTCGGTGAGAGCGGGTCCTGCTGGCCCCACGGGCCGCCTGGCACAGCGGGCCGACGAGTTCCAGCAGCGTCACCGGGTGACGGCCATCCTGGGGGCGGTGGTGGTCAAGTCGTCGGACGATCAGGCCAGCCGACTGGCTGGTCAGATCTCCTATGCCGCTTTTCTGGCCGTCTTTCCCCTTCTTCTGGTTCTTTTGACCGTGGTCGGTATCGTTCTGCATGGTCACCCCGCTCTGCAGAAGGACATCGTCAATTCGGCCCTGCGACAATTTCCGGTGGTCGGTTCGGACCTCAAGGCCAATGTGCACCAGCTATCGGCTGGCAACACCTGGGTACTGATCATCGGGTTGATCTGGCTGCTCTACGGCAGCTTGAAGTTGAGCCGCAGCGCGCAGGTGATGATGGCTGTTGTATGGGGCATCGATCGCCAGGACCTGCCCCGGCTCAAGGGATGGATCCCCCGGGCCGTCGGGTTCCTGGCGGTGTTGGGGATCGGGTTCGTACTCGGCGGTGCGCTGGCTGGGTTGGGAGCCTTCGGTCGCCTGGGCGTCTTTTCGGCCTGGATCGGATTACTCCTGTCCCTGGTGGTCAACGTCCTCATGTACGGCGCCGCCTATGCCACCCTGGTGGCTGTTCCCGAGGGGGTCCGCAGCGTGTGGCCAGGAGCCTTCCTGGGGGGCATCGGGTGGACGGCCCTCCAGTTCGCCGGAGCACTGCTTGTCAGCCACCAGCTTCGGCATCTGTCCGCCTTGTACGGCACCTTTGCCACCGTGCTCGGACTGGTCTGGTGGATTGCCCTCGGGGTCATGATCACCGTCTTCGCCGCCGAGTTCAACGTGGTGCTCATTCGGCATCTATGGCCGCGGTCGCTCAAGCGCCATGCCGGACGCCCACCCAGCTGAGCCGTACGACGGTCGGTGGTGATGATGTCAGCGGTAAGACATCAGCGGTAAGACATCAGCGGTAAGACATCAGCGGTAAGACATCAGCGGGATGACATCAGTGGGACAGCCAGGCATCCGGGTCTTTGGTCAGCTCGACCACCGACCGGGGAAGGGCGCCCGACGTGATGTCGGCGATGGTCACGTGCTCGAGAACGGTGCGAAGGCTGGCCCGCACCGCCACCCACACCGACTGGAGGTGCTCCGCCGATCCTCCGTAGGTGGCGGCTTCGGGCCGTAGTCCTCGGACCTCGGCCAGTGGACCGTCCAGCGGGCGGATCACGTCGGCCACGGTGATGGCATCGGCCGGACGTGAGAGCCGATAGCCGCCTTCGGCTCCCCGCTGGCTCAGCAGGAGACCGGCGCGGCGCATGTCGTTGAGAATGCTCTCGAGGAACTTGGCCGGCAGCCCCTGGGACTTGGCCAACGCCTCGGCTGTCACCGGTTTTCCGTCTGCATCGGCCAGAGTGCAGAGCGCCCGAACGGCGTAATCGACCTTGGCAGAGATGTACACGCCCTGATTCTTTCAGGCTTTGCTTGTCTGGTGGCGCCATAGGCCCACCTCACCGTCTTGGGCAACGCCGGGCCACTGCGGCCACCTACGGGAAGGCTTCCCGGCGATCGGGATCGGAACGGCCGGCTGTCGTCGGTCCTTCCGTCGGACCTTTACCAACTCGGACATAGCGGCGTCATCCAACATGTCCGGTGACGTACTCCCTTGTCCGATCGCTCCTCGGGTTGTGGAACACCTCTGCGGTGGGTCCGACCTCCACCAGTTCACCGATCCGATCGTCGTCGAGGAGAAAGACGGCGGCGTGATCGGAGACCCGCGAGGCTTGGAACATGTTGTGGGTGACCAGGGCCACGGTCACGTCGCCGGACAGGTTGGTGATCAGGTCCTCGATTTTGGCCGTGGCCACCGGATCGAGCGCGGAACAGGGCTCGTCCATGAGGAGGACCAGGGGTTCGACGGCCAGGGCCCGGGCGATGCACAGACGCTGCTGCTGCCCACCGGACAGGCGTACGGCCGGTTGCTTGAGGCGATCTTTGACGATGTCCCAGAGTGCTGCCTGATGGAGGGCGGCCTCTGCGGCTTCACGGAGGTGCTGCTTGTTCCGGACACCGCTCAGTCGGAGTCCGGAGACCGCATTGTCGAAGATGCTCATGGTCGGGAAGGGGTTGGGCCTCTGGAACACCATGCCGATACGCCCGCGCAACTTTTCGGGGTCGATGCTCGGGCCGTAGATGTCGACCTCGCCGAGCCGGATGGTGCCGGTGACGCGCCCGCCCGTGTGGTCGTGCAGGCGGTTGATGGCCCGCAGGACACTGGTCTTGCCGCAGCCGGAAGGTCCGACCAGGGCCGTGACCTGACGGGCCGGGAGCCCGAAAGTGACACCTCGCACGGCGTGGTGATCGCCGAACGAGATACTCACGTCCTCCAATGTGACTGCATTGTCGGCGGCGCCAGGCCGCTCGGACGGGCCGCCGCCTGTTGGGAGGCTGCCGTTCACAGGAGCCGATTCCGAGGTCGTCATCTCACCAGCAGCCCCTCGTCGCGCCTTGCCATCGTGCCCTCATCGCTGCCTTGCCATCGTTCCCTCATCGCGCCTTGCGATTGAGTGCCCACGCTACCGTGCGAGCGACGATGCTCAGGATGAGCACGAAGGCCAGGAGGACCAGCGCCGTGGCCCAGGCCACCTGTTGTGTGCTGGTGAAGGGCTCTGTCGCATCATTGAAGATGAGCAGGGTCATGGCCAACGTGGGGGCCGCTACGGTGAAGAGCAACGGCGCGGTCTCGCCCACGGCGCGGGCGATGGCCAACAAATTACCGCTGACCAATCCGGGAAGGGCACCGCGTAGGACGATGGACCGCGCCACACGGGACCGACGGATGCCCAATGAGACGCCGGCCTCCCACAGATCGACAGGAACGGCCCGCATGGCCTCTTCATTGGCCCGGATCATGATCGGGACCATCAAGACGGCGATGGCGAAGCCGGCGGCCAGGGTCGAGGCGTGATGGAGGGGCTTGACCAGAACGGCATAGGCGAAGATGCCGACGATGATGGACGGCACGCCGGCCAGTACGTCGGCGCAGAATCGGACGGAGGAGGCCAGTCGCCCGGGCCGCTCGTGGAGGAAGAGCGCCACGAACAGCCCGAGGGGAATGGCGATGAGCAAGGCCAGCCCGACGATCTCGGCCGAACCGGTGATGGCCGTGGAGATACCGCCTCCGGGCACGCCCGACGGTGTCGGCGGGTTGGTGAGGAAGGCACCGTTGATGAGGCTCGCTCCTCGGGCAATGGTGGCCCACAGCATGGCTACCAGCGGGGCCAGGCCCACCACCACGGCCATCATGCACAGGATCTTCATGATCCGTCCCCACAGGCGGCGTCGGCCCAGCGTGCGATCGGCGGCGTCACGGACCCGCCGGCGCCGGATCTCGACCGCCTCGGGGGTGGCCCAGGCCGGCATCCCGGTCTCGACCGGGTCGACGGTGGCCGGAGGCGGGACGGTCACGTGATCGCTCCTCCTATCCCCAGGAACCGGCGCGATCCGCGGGCCCGCATGAGCATCTGACCCCCGATGTTGACCAGCACCGTCAGGATCAAGAGCACCGCAGCCAGACCGATCACCGCACTCGACTCGAGACCGGAGGTCGACTCGGCGAATTGGTTCACGATGGCGGACCCGAGCGTCGCTCCGGGGGCCAGAAGCGAATGGGGAATGGCGGGGCGATTGCCGATGACCAGGGCCACGGCGATGCTCTCACCCAGTGCCCGCCCGATGGCCAGGGTAATGGCGGCGGCGATGCCGGAACGGGCCCCGGGGAGGACGCTCCGGTGGATCACTTGCCATTTGGTGGCGCCGAGGGCCAGGGCCGCCTCTCGATCCTCGATGGGGACCGACGACAAGGCCGAGCGGCTGAGGGCAACCACCGTCGGCAGGGTCATGATGGCCAGCACCACCGAGGCCAGCACGATACTGGGACCGTACGCCGGACCGTGGAAGAACCATCCCAGGACCGGCAGGCGTTCGAGGAACGGCTCCACCGTCGAGCCGAACACCGGCGACAGAACCAGAAGAGCCCACAGGCCGACCACGATGCTCGGGATGGCGGCCAAAAACTCGATCGCCGTGGCCAGCGGGACGGCCACCCACGATGGTGCAAACTCGGACAGGTAGGTGGAGATGCCCAGGCCTATGGGGACCACCAGGACCATGGCCGCCATGGTGGTCACCACCGTCCCGACCACCAGGGTGCCGGTGGCGTAGAGGCCGCCCGACGGGTTCCAGGTCCCCGTCCACAGGAACGAGATCCCGGAGTGGGCGAAGGCCTGGCTCGACGACGAGGCGATGGTGACAACCAGGGCCAGGAGCACCGCCCCGAAGATGATGACCGACGCCCAGCGCAAAAAGGCATAGAGCGGGCTGGCCGGAAGCCCCTTTCGGTACAGTCCTTGATCGACCTCCGTCCGGTCGTCACTCTGAGGGACCGGTGTGGTCGCCAACACCGGTTCGCTCACGTCGTGAAGAGTGGTTTCCCCGCGCTGTTCTCGAGCTGCAGCAACGTGTGCTCGGACAGCTGCAGGACGTCGGACGGGAGCGGCGAGTAGCCCAGGGAGGCGGCCTGGGCCTGGCCGGTGGTGACCACGTAGTCGAACAGCTGTCCGAGGGCGACACCGGTGGCCGCCGTTGGCTGCTTCTGGTAGAGGAGCGTCCAGCTGAAGTTGGCCAGCGGATAGGTGCCCGAGCCGGGCTCGTCGATGATGGCGAAGTTGGTGGCACTCAGACCGGTGGCCTGCGCTCCGGCTTGGGCGATGGACTGGGAGGAAGGCGCCACGAACGATCCGGCCTTGTTCTTCAACGATGCGTTGGGAACCGTCGATTTGGAGGCATAGCCGAACGATACGAAGCCGATGGCCCCGGCTGTGTCGTTGACATAGGTGGCCACGCCGGTGTTCAACTGCTCACCCACGCCCACGGTGGGTAGGGGCCACGAGGTCGACGCCTTCGATGTGCCGATTTTTGCCACCCAGGTAGGTGAGGTGCTGATCAGGTACTGGTCGAGATCCCAGCCCGGCCCGGAGGAGTCGGCCCGATGGACGGCCACGATCGGAGTGTCCGGCAGCGAGGAATCACCGGACACCTTGGCGATCTGGGGAGCGTTCCACTTGGTGATGGTGCCGTCGAAGATGCCGGCCAAGGTGGGACCGTCGAGCTTGAGATCCTTGGGGGCGCCGGGGACGTTGTAGGAGATGGCCACCCCGCTGAGGTCCACCGGTACCTGCAGGACGGGACCGCCGGCGGCCGCGGCCTGGTCACTGGCCGTCATGGGGATTTCGGAGTCCCCGAAGTCCACGGTGTTCTGCTCGATGTCCTTGATGCCGACGCTGCTGCCGGCCGGCGAGTAGTTGACCGTGACCTTCGGGGATGCCGTCTGCTCGTAGTCGTAGAAGACCTTTTCGAAGAAGGGGGCGATGGAGTTGGCGCCGGCACCGCTCAAGGTGATGGCCCCTGGCTTCGGAATTCCGGGGGCGACCACCAGCTTCGGTGCGGTCGGCGTGGAGGGAGAGCTGGTCGTGGTGGTACTCGACGAGTTCGACGAGCCGCAGGCGCCGAGCACCAAGGCTGCGACGACGAGCACTCCGGCACCGGCAAGGCCGCGTTTCATCAGGTGGGTCCTCCTCGAGGGGCTGTGAAGAATAGTGAAGAAAGAGGTCATTCCGATCGATCCCCCAGACAGGGAGAACCCGTAGATCCTATAGGCATTCCCCGCAACCAAGGCGTCAACCACGGTATCCGCTCTCCACCAGGTCTTTTGTGTCGGACGGGCCTCGGGCTGGCGCCATTCGGTACACGAACCGGCGCCAAGGGCTCAACCGGTCAGGCGTTCGGCCAAGCGCTGTCGATGGAGAGGCCATTCGTCGGCCAGCATCGAGTAGGCAGCCGTGTCGCGGACGGTGCCGTCGGCGGCAGGGCGTTCGGCCCGGATCACACCGTCGAGACGGCAGCCCAGACGCTCGATGGCTGCCCGCGAACGGCTGTTGCGGGCATCGGTCTGGAGGCGTACGGCGCGTACGCCCCAACGCTCGAAGGCGTGGCCCATCATCAACAGCTTGGCCTCGGTGTTGACCGGCGACCTTTGAGCCGACGGGTGCAACCAGGTGTAGCCGATACTGGCGGTGTCCAGATCGACCCGGTCCGGCTGACCGGAATGGGGGAACAGTCCCGACCAGTCCCAGCGGGCCATGTCATAGAACCGGGTCGAGCCGAGGATGCGATTGCCGTCGCCGTTGTAGGTCACGAACGGATAGTGGGTGCCTGCGTCCCGCCTGGCCAAGGCGCTGTCGACATAAT
Source organism: uncultured Acidimicrobiaceae bacterium (assembly GCA_963813525.1). Classification (GTDB taxonomy): domain Bacteria; phylum Actinomycetota; class Acidimicrobiia; order Acidimicrobiales; family RAAP-2; genus Bog-756. Next base: position 3,342,888 of record CAWEZI010000005.1, on the reverse strand, counting down.
CGGTCATGCTCGGCCGGTCCCACGGAACCGGCGTGAAGGCGAACGTCGTGCGGTCCTGGTTGGCTACCTCAAGCAGACCGTCGATATGGGCGCGCTCCATCGGCACCAGGCGCACGAATCGACCGTCGAGCGAGAAGAGATCGGACCCCGCGCCGCTATCAGACCCCGCGCCGCTATCAGACCCCGCGCCGCTATCAGACACTGCGCCATTATCAGACACTGCGCCATTGTCGCCGACAACTCCTCCGGGGTGGTCAATCCCGGTGGTCGGTCATGTTGATTGAATTAGCCGGCCGAGGCCATCCCCACCACCGGCTTGTTGAGGGTGATGGCGCCGGTCGAGCCGTGGAAGGCGGCGTCCCCGTAGGAGAAGATGCCCCCGTCGGTGGCCACCAGCCAGTAGCCCCGGCCGTCGGGAGTGGCGGCCATCCCCACCACCGGCTTGTTGAGGGCGATGTCGCCGGCCGAGCCGTGGAAGGCGGCATCCCCGAAGGCGAAGATGCCCCCGTCGGTGGCCACCAGCCAGTAGCCCCTGCCGTCGGGGGTGGAGGCCATGCCCACGATGGGCTTGTTGAGGGCGATGCCGCCGGTGGAGCCGTGGAAGGCGGCGTCCCCGTAGGCGAAGATGCCCCCGTCTGAGGCCACCAACCAGTAGCCCTTGCCGTCGGGGGTCGAGGCCATACCCACGATGGGCTTGTTGAGGGCGGTTGCGCCGGTGGAGCCGTAGAAATGGGCGTCCCCGAAGGCGAAGATGCCCCCGTCGGAGGCCACCAGCCAGTAGCCCTTGCCGTCAGGGGTGGCCGCCATGGCCACCACCGGCTTGTTGAGGGCGATGCTGCCGGTGGAGCCGTAGAAGTGGGCGTCCCCGAAGGCGAAGAGGCCGCCGTCGGAGGCCACCAGCCAGTAGCCCTTGCCGTCGGGGGTGGTGGCCATGCCCACCACCGGCCGGTTGAGGGTGATGTTGCCGGTGGACCCGTAGAAGGGGGCGTCGCCGAAGGCGAACAGGCCACCGTCGGCCGCCACCAACCGGTAGCCGTTACCGGTGAAGGGAAGGGTAGACGACCCCGGGTTCCCGACGGTGACGGTGCCTGTCTGGCACCTGGCGGCATCGGTCGCCACCCAGGCCAGCCTGATCCTGATGGAGGCGGTGGGATTGGACCAGCCGGTGAAGTCGATCTCGAATTCGGGGGTGGCGCTCTGCATGACGATGTCCAGTGGGGACAGGTTGACCGATCCGGTACCGTCCACGGTCTGCACGGGGATGCCGGACAGCGGCGTGCCACTGGAGTTGTCGACCTGGACTGTGGCCGACTGATAGGCACCGCGCGGTGGCGACAGCACCTGCAACGAGGAGTACTGGCTGGGGAGGCATTTCTTGTAGGGAGCCAGGATCGAGCTGGTGTTCACGGCTACCGGTCCTGAGGGACAGGCCCCTCCGGTGTACGCGTCGAAGTTCTGGATCTGGTCGGCTCCGTGGTCCGAGTTCACCCACAGGCAATCGGGGCGGTAGGGGTCGGGGTTGACCGTGTAGAGCGCGTCGAGGTTCTGGAACACCTTGGGAAAATCGGCGCACGTCGAGGAGGTGGCGAAGTTGTAGCAGTCGACCGAGTTGGTCGGGTCGTTGGGGACGTAGACGCGGGTGCCCAGGAAGTACGGCGGTCCGTCGAACTCACTGGTTGTGCCGATGGAGTCCAGGCCGGGTGGGGTGGCTACCGTTGTGCCGATGGAGGAGTAACAGGGCTCGCCGGCCACCGGCAGGCAGATCCCGGTGTCGGCCCCGGCGGAGTTCTCGAGGGCAAAGGGTGCGCCGGCAATGCTGCTGACCTCGATCGGCCACGCCCCCCGGCAGTTCCCGCCGAGGCTGGTGTCGTAGCAGGCCAACTCGTTGTCGGTCGATCCAGCCACCTGCACCACGACGTCCGAGCCGGTAACCCCGATCTCGGCGGCGAAAGCGAACGAGGCCAGCTGGTCACCGGCGAGGTCGAGGGCGTAGGGCTGGTCGTCACAGGCCGAGTCGGTGACCAGGTCGAAGCAGAGCAGGGTGTCCTCGGTGCCGGTCGCCGCCCCCGCCACCTCGTTGAAGGCGTACCAGTCCGAGCCCACCTGGACCGGGTCGGACACGCCGGCGTAGGTGGGGATGGGGGCGTCCCCCACGGCCGACAGTGGCGTGAAACCGCAGTACCGCTGTGATCCGCCGGCGTCCACCCCCAAGGTGGTGTTGATGCACACCACCCCGGCGGTCGAATCGCTGGTGCGCACGGCGAAGACGTACATGTCACCGGTCGTCGGATCGAGATAGAGGCCGGGGGCGTCGGAGGTGGCGAAGTCGTGGTTCTTGGGGTCCCTGATTGTCTCGGGCCCGGCCCAGCACGGCTGGGCGTTGGACTTGAGATGGCAGTTGACCTGGAGAGTCGGGGCGTGGTGGAAGACGTTGAATATCTCGGTGGCGTTGGTAGCCACCGCCCACCCGTCGCCACCGGCCGAACCGGCGAACTTGGTGGGGAGAGGGACCGGGATGGTGGCGGTGGCCGAGTACGAGACCGAGCCGCCCTTGGCCGCCGGGCTGGCCGCCTGGGCGGCCGACGTCGAAACCGCGGCCCCGATCACAGACAGAAGCAGACCTGCCCCGATGACCACGGCGGCCACCACCCGCGTGGCCGTGCGTGCCCGAAGGTCCTGAGCGCCGTGCGTGTTCATGTCGGTACCCCTTCGAGGGACACGGAAAGGTGGGTGGTGATCGCCCGTCGGCACGCACGGCACGACCCGAACGGTCGTGTCACATGGTTGCCCGTCGTCACCACTAGCCCCTGTGCCCCAATTGCCCCACGGGTTCCGCATGCGGACCCGGACCGACGTTTTGCCGGCTCGCTGCGAAGATTACTGCACGCCAAATGGTTGACGGAAGCAAAACGACGGAGAGTAGTGGAGCCACCACATCGTCCGCCTTGGAGATGCGCGGGATGTCACCGGCGTGGGCGGGGACGGAGTTATTTGAGGATGCGCGAGAGCCGTCGATCGGCCAACGGCTTGCCGCCGGTCTGGCAGGTCGGGCAGTACTGCAGTGATTTGGTGGCGAAGGAGACCTGACGGATGGTGTCGCCGCACACCGGACATTTCTCGCCGGTCCGCCCATGGACCTGCATGGCTCTCTTCTTGTCCCCCTTGAGCTCGGACACATCCACCGCCGCCGCCCGCTCGACCGCCTCGGACAGGACGCCGACCACCGCGTCATGGAGCTGGATCACCTCTGCGGTGCTGAGGCTGGAGGTCTTCTTGTACGGCGACAGGCCGGCGCGGTGGAGGGCTTCGTCGGAGTAGGCATTGCCCACCCCTGCGATGAGTGACTGGGTGGTCAGTGCCGTCTTGAGGGTGGCCGAGGTCTCCTTGAGGACCGTGGCCAGATGATCGACGGTGAAGGCGGGGTCCAAGGGGTCGACGCCCAGCGCGGCCAGCGGGGCCACCGCCTCGGGCGCAGGTACCACCCACAGGGCGAGTCTCTTCTCCGTCCCCATTTCGGTCACGTCGAACCCGCTTCCCGAGTCCAGAGCCACCCGGAGGGCGATCGGACTGCGTCCGGGGCGGAGCGTGGTGGGCGGCAGACTCTCGTACCAGGTGATCCAGCCGCCCCGGGCCAGGTGGATGACCAGCCAGGTCCCGTCGATGTCGATGCACACGTACTTCCCCCGTCGCTCGACGCCGGTGATGGTCCGGCCGACCAGCTGGTCCAGCGGGGGGTCGACCGTCTTGAGGGCCGAGAACGAGGCCAGCTGGCAACGCTCGATGCGGCGGCCGGCGGTCCGGGCCGCCAGACCGTGGACCAGGGCGTCGACTTCGGGAAGTTCGGGCACAGGGCAATTGTGGACCCTCGGCGCCCGTAGTATCAGGTCCGCCCCACCACCTGCCCGATCCCCAGCCCATTTCGAGAGGACGACTGTTGTTCCGCCCGGTCCCGCCCGACCCTGACTTCACCGCCCTCGAGACCGAGGAGCTGGCCCGTTGGCGTGAACATCGGGTGTTCGAGCGCTCCGTCGAGATCCGCCGGGACGATCCGCCGTGGATCTTCTACGAGGGTCCGCCCACGGCCAACGGCCGCCCCGGCATCCACCACGTGTGGGCCCGCGTCTACAAGGACCTGTTCTGCCGCTACCGGACCATGCGGGGTTACGCCGTGCCCCGCAAGGCGGGATGGGACACCCACGGCCTCCCCGTCGAGGTCGAGGTCGAAAAGCAGCTGGGGATCACCGACAAGCGCCAGATCGAAGAAGAGGTGGGCATCGCCGAGTTCACCCGGTTGTGCCGCCAGTCGGTGCGCAACTACGTCGACGAATGGACAGTACTGACCGATCGGATCGGCTACTGGATCGACAGCGAGAGCGCCTATTGGACGTTCTCACCGGAGTACGTGGAGGCGGTGTGGTGGAACCTCAAGAGTCTGTGGGACCAGGGCCTCCTCTACGAGGACATCAAGGTCGTCCCCTACTGCCCGCGCTGCGGCACGGCCCTCTCCAGTCATGAGCTGGGCCAGCCCGACGTCTACCGCGACGTCGTCGACGAGTCGGCCTATGTCCGTCTTCCGCTGCTCGACGGTGGCCGGGCCGCCGGTCGGCTACGCCAGTCCCTCGACCGTCCCTCGCTGTCCGGTCTCTCGCTGCTGGTATGGACCACCACCCCGTGGACCCTGCTGTCCAACACCGGCGCGGCGGTGGGACCCGACCTCGAGTACGCCGTGGTCGACGACCTGGTGGTGGCCGCCGATCGGGTGGAGGACATCTTCGGCCCCGACGTCGTCGTCGGGAGACGGATGGTCGGACGGGACCTGGTCGGACTGCATTACCGGCGCCCCTTCGACGATGTCGATCCGCTGCCGGCCTCGTCGGGCGGTGACGGCTGGCGGGTGGTGGCCGGCCCCTTCGTCGAGGCCGACGAGGGGACCGGTATCGTCCACCTGGCCCCCGCCTTCGGTGAGGTCGACCGCGAGACGGGACGGGAGAACGACCTGCCCACCCTCAACCCGGTCGGGCCCGACGGCCGCTTCACCGACCAAGTGAGCTGGTTGGCCGGACAACCGGTCCGGGCCACCAACGCCACCGTCAACGACCGGCTCGAGGCGGCCGGCCTCCTGTTCCGGCGTCTTCCCTACGAGCACTCCTACCCCCACTGCTGGCGGTGCGACACCCCGCTCATCTACTGGGGCAAGCCCAGCTGGTACGTCATGACCTCGGCCCGCAAGCAGGCGCTGGTCGAACAGAACCACACCGTCGGCTGGCACCCCGCCCACATCCGCGATGGCCGGATGGGGGAGTGGCTGGCCAACAACGTGGACTGGGCCCTGTCGCGCGACCGCTACTGGGGCACCCCTCTGCCGGTGTGGCGGTGCGGTGCGGGTCACGTCCGCTGCGTGGGATCGCTGGCCGAGCTGTCCGCACTGGCCGGACGGGATGTCACCGACGTCGACCCTCACCGCCCCACCATCGACGCCGTCACCTTCCCCTGCCCCGACTGCGCCACCGACGGCGAGATGGCACGGGTGACGCCGGTCATCGATGCGTGGTTCGACTCGGGCTCGATGCCCTCCGCCCAGTGGGGCTATCCGCTGGCCGAGGGCTCGGCCGACAACTTCGTCTACCCGGCCGACTTCATCTGCGAAGCCATCGACCAGACCCGGGGCTGGTTCTACTCGCTCCTGGCCGTCAACACCCTGGTGCGGGAGTCGACCCCCTACCGCAATGTCCTCTGCCTCGGGCACCTGGTGGACGCCGACGGACGCAAGATGTCCAAGAGCGTGGGCAACGTCATCGACCCCTGGGAGATCCTCGACTCCCGGGGGGCCGACCCTTTGCGGTGGTGGATGTTCTCCCAGGGCTCACCGTGGACACCCACCCGGGTCAGCATGGGTGCCATCGACGCGGCCATGCGGGACAGCCTGCTCACTCTGTGGAACACCTGGTCCTTCTTCACCACCTACGCCTCCATCAACCGGTTCGACCCCGCCGACCGCGGCGTCCCGGCCCCGGCGGCGCGCTCGGTCCTCGACCGCTGGATGCGGTCGCGGCTCCATGCCACGGTGGCTGTGGTCACCGAGTCGCTCGACGTCTACGAGCCCTTCGCTGCCGCCACCGCCATCGCCGGGCTCATCGACGACACCTCCAACTGGTACGTCCGTCGCAGTCGCCGCCGCTTCTGGCGCACCGACCCCGATGCCGACCCGCGGGACGCACTCGGGGCCCACGCCACCCTCCATGAGGTCCTGGTCACCCTGGCTCTCCTGCTGGCCCCCCTGTGCCCGTTCCTGGCCGACCGCATGTGGCGCGACCTGACCGGGGCCGGGGTGGACGACTCGGTCCATCTGGCCCTGTGGCCGGCCTGGGGGGACCACGCCATCGACGCCGGCCTGGAGGAGTCGATGGCCGTGGCCCGCCGCCTCTCCTCCTTGGGCCGAGCGGCCCGGGCCGAAGCCGGGGTCAAGGTGCGCCAGCCGCTGGCCCGGGCCCTGGTCTACCTGCCGCCGGGCAGCGCCTCGCCTCCCGAGGGGGTGGTCGAGGACGAACTCAACGTGGACAGGGTGGAGTCCATCGACCGGGAGGGCGAGGTGCTCGACTACGAGCTGGTCCCCAACTTCAAGCTGCTCGGCCCGCGCCTCGGGGCGCGGGTGCAACAGCTCCGGTCGGCCATGGGCTCGGTCGACGGCCCGGGGGCGGCGGCCGACCTGGCCGCCGGGCGCCCGGTCACTGTCGACCTTCCCGACGGGCCCCTCGCCCTCAGCGGGGACGAGGTCGAGCTGCGGGTGCGGGCCCAACCGGGGTTCGCCGTCTCCCGCGACGGGGCCGAGGTGGTGGCCCTCGACCTGGCCATCGACGACGACCTTCGCCGACGGGGGCTGGCCCGCGAGGTGGTGAGGCACATCCAGGAGATCCGCAAGGCCGAAGGGCTCGAGGTGTCCGACTGGATCCACCTCCACCTGGCCGGCCTCGACGACCTGGCCGAAATGTTCCCCCTCATCGGCCGTGAGGTCCTGGCCCGCACCGTCTCCACCTCACCTTCGGACGGCGCCGACACCGGGGCCGTCATCCTGCTCGACGACGGAGGTACCCCGCGGTCGGCCACCGTCGGGTTGGTCAAGGCGTGAACGGCCGGGGTCCCAGGACGTGAGCGGCCAGCCCGGGGCCGGTCCGGCCCCCGAGCAGTACGTCCTGGCCGTCGACCTGGGCACCGGGGGGCCCAAGGTGGCGGTGGTGGGGACGACGGGGAGGATCGTGGCCAGTGCCTTCGAGCGGGTGCCCCTGTACCTGTTGGAGGGGGGCGGCGCCGAGCAGGACCCCGAGGCGTGGTGGGCGGCCATCGGTATTGCCTCCCGTCGGGCCCTGGCCGAGGCGGACGTGGCCCCGGGCGACCTGATCGGGGTGGGGTGCACGGCCCAATGGTCGGGAACGGTGGCCGTCCGGGCCGACGGGACGCCGGCCATGCGGGCCGTCATCTGGATGGACTCCCGCGGCAACCGGGCCATCCGCAGGGTGGCCGGCGGTGCCGTCAACGTCCTCGGTTACGACCCCCGCAAACTCCTGCGGTGGGTGCAGGTTACGGGCGGCGCCCCCGGGCTGTCGGGGAAGGACCCGGTGGCCCACATCCTCTTCATCGAAGAGTCCTTCCCCGAGGCCTACGAGGCCACCGCCACCTTCCTGGAACCGGTGGACTACCTCAACCTCCGGCTGACCGGCCGGTCCTGTGCGTCGTTCGACTCGATCGCCGCCCATTGGGTGACCGACAACCGCGACGTGAACCGGGTGGCCTACGACCCACGCCTCCTGGAGGTGACCGGCCTGGACCGTGGCAAGCTGCCCGAGCTGGTGCCGCCGGGCACCATCGTCGGACGGCTGACCGCCGAGGCCGCCGCCCACCTGTCCCTGCCCAGCGGCCTGCCGGTGGCCACCGGATCGGGGGACGTGCACTCCGCCGTGTTCGGATCCGGAGCGGTCGGCGACTTCGACGGCCATCTCTACATCGGCACCTCCTCGTGGATTTCAGCCCACGTCCCGTTCAAGAAGACGGCCCCGTCCAGCAACGTGGCCTCGATACCGGCCGCCCTGGCCGGCCGCTACGTCATCGTCGACGAGCACGAGACGGCCGGTGCCTGCCTCACCTTCCTGCGCGACAACCTCGGCCTCGCCCCCGACTTCGAGGCCATGAACGCCATGGTGGACGAGGTGGCACCGGGCAGTGGTCGAGTGCTGTTCACCCCGTGGCTCAACGGCGAGCGTTCGCCGGTGGACGACCACACCGTGCGGGGAGGCTTCCACAACCTCTCGCTGTCCACCACACGGGCCCAGATGGTGCGGGCCGTCTACGAGGGGGTGGCCTTCAACTCGCGATGGCTCCTCGATGCCGTGGAGAAGTTTGCCGGTCGCCCGTTCGACTCCCTGGCCTTCATCGGCGGAGGGGCCAACTCCGAGGCGTGGGCCCAGATCCACGCCGACGTGCTGGGTCGGGAGATCCGCCAGATGGCCGACCCGGTCCTGGCCAACGTCCGCGGTGCCGCCCTGATCACCCTGGTGGCCCTGGGCCGCTTGTCGGTGGGAGAGATACCGGCCATGGTCGAGGTCCGCCGCACCTTCACCCCCGATCCCTCACGGGCCGAGGAGTACGACCTGCTCTTCGGCGAGTTCGTCCAGATGTACAAACAGACCAAGGGCATCTTCAAGCGGTTGAACCGCTTCTGACCGGCCGGCAGTGGGCGCCCGCGACGGGCGCGGCCGGCGAAGCAGCCGCCTAGTGCAGGCGTGAGCGGACCCGACTTACCGCCTTGTGGGCCACAGAGGCGAGTTGGGGCCGCACCGAGGCGAGAGCAGTGGGTGCCCGGGCTGGCTTGGCCGGTCGCGCCGTTCTGCGCAGGACGAGCAGCCCGATGTCGATGGGTACATCACCCCAGTGGCGGACGGTCTGGATGTCGCTAACCTCGAAACCGACCTGCTTGACTTCTCCGACCAGGCTGCGCATGGTCCCGTGATGACGGACCGGTTCGACCGGACGGCCTTGGGCCTGGTTCCACAGGTCGTTGCTGTCACGGGCCAGGTCGACGGTCAGGATGACGACGCCACCGGTCCGGACCCGCTCTGCGATGGCCAGGAGCAGAAGCCTGCGATCGGCTGCCGTGAGGTGCTCGATGACGCTGATCGAGTAAGCCGCGTCGAACTTCGGATCGACGGGCAGTTCGTCGAGCGGGCAGTTCCACGACTTGTGGGCCATGCCGATGGCGGCGTAGTCGAGGAATCCCCATCCGGTCCAGTCCGGCTTGGGCGGCCACTCCCGGGTCTGGGGCGAAGGATCGACGGTGTCGACTTCGTAGCCACGTGCCGCCAGATAGGGGACCAGGGGATTGACGCCCGCGCCGATGTCGACGATACGGCCACCCGAGTTGACCTGCCCGATGAGCCGGTCTGCGGCCGTCGGGTACTCCCACAGACGTGGTGCGTGGTCGGGGAAGAATCCGATGGTTTCCCATGCCGAGGTCCGCATGCTGATGAGGCGCAGCAGATCGGGGTGTCTCTTGGCGATCAGGGCGAGAGTCGAGGGAGGGTAGTCGCGGGGATGAACGTCCTTCGGAACCATGAGGGCCAGGACCACCGTGGCGTTGTGCACCTTGCCCAGCGGGTACAACTCGGCCTCCGGTGCCAATTCCCGCAGGGTCGTCGACAGGGGTTGGTAGAAATGTACCGCCGCGGAATCGGTCGCCGGCACCTCTTCGAACCCGGAGACGAGGAGCGCTCCGGTGGTGGCGGCCAGAAGCGACTTCACCAGGTCCCGGTACTGGTCGGGATCGGGCTGGTGGATCAGAACGTCGAGGCAGAGGGTGAGTTCGGCCTGGACGTCCTGGTCGGCCAATGCCCCAATCCGGTAGTCGCCATCCGGTCGATTCGTTCGCGCCGTACGGACCGCCTCCGAGGAGACATCTATGCCGATGTAGTGGGGCAGGGTCAGGTCCCTTGTCGCCTCACCATCGCCGCACCCCACGTCGAGCACGGACTGCGGGTGGAGAACTTCCAGGAGGGCCGACAGGAGCTCTCGCTTCTCCACCAGGGGCTTCCCCCGGCTGCCCGTGCCGGAGCCGAGGCTGGGGTTGGTGGCGTAGTGCCAGTCCCAAAAGGTGGCGACGGGCGACGCTTCTCGTCGGGCTTCGGTGATTGCGGCATTGGCACGGTCGATCTGGCGATCGATGGTCTTCTGACCGGTGTGGAGAAGCAAGCCCTTGGCGTCCACCTTCTGGTGATAGTGAATGACTGCGGGCGGGCCGGAGATGGCCGGGAATTTCTTTTCGTGGGTCGGGTAGTTCCACCGACCTTCCAGCTGCTGAGGTTCGATGCCCTCGCCCGAGAGCGCCATGGCCATGGACACCTGATCGACGTTGAGAGACCACTGTCCCAGCAGGTCGGTCCGCTCCAACAACCAGCGGGCCCACCGTTCCCACGCTTCGGCGACAGCGGGGAGAATTGGACCGGGGACCAGATAGACGCCGCCATTGCCGTTTCCCGCGAAGGTGGACGCGCCCGGCTCCTTGTCCACCGGCCACAGGCCAGGGAGGGGTAGCTCAGCGGTAGTGAACACCGTCTGGAGAACGGCGAGCGACGGGTGGGGTCTTCCCACCGGTTTCGACGCCACGGAGTGGGTGCCGATATCCAGGGTTCGGGGATCTTCGAGGACCACGATGTCGGTATCGGTGAGAACCGCCAATCCTTCGACGCCCATGCCCGCCAGGTCACGGATTCCTGAGATCTTGTTGCAGTGAGGTGAGCGTTCATCGAAGGGATCCACGTTCCGAACCGCAACACCGCGGCCTGTGACGTAGTCCAGAATCTCCGAGCGACATCCGCCGACCGCATGCACGATCAAGTCGGAGGGATCAACCCCGACGACTGAATGAAGGGTGGCGTACCACCGAAGGACGTCGAGGTGAAACCGGGGGTCCGCATCGACGACGCACGAGAATTTGCCGATGGGGCCGTGAGGCACAGCACCATTGACGGGAGAATCGGGTGCCATCAGACCGCTGTCACCGGTACCGGCCGTCGGATCGGCGGACTGAACTCCGGCACTCCATCTTCAATGCTGGCGGGGATCTTCGATCAGTCTCACGGCCCCCCATCGCGGTCGAGATTACTCGCTACGGCCTGTGTAGCAAGTGGGGTCGCCGTCTGCCCCGATTCCCGGAACGCGAGGCGAGCTGCAGGCTGACACGCCGGGGAGGATCGGCGTCGGCCCGCCTACCATGTGTTCCCATGGGCATCCGAGAGTACGTGCGTACCACCGTCAAGGCGGCGGAAATGGAGCACGAGAAACGGAGGCGGTTGGCTGGTCCTCTCGCCCCGCCCCGGTGCCCGCCCGGTTGGCACATCGGCCCGCCTGATTTTGTCGGCGTCGGGGTACAGAAGGCCGGAACCAGCTGGTGGAGCCAGGCCGTCTTCTCTCACCCGGATGTCCTCCCGCCGGTTCGCAAGGAAATCCGCTTCTTCCAGCACCATTGGTATGAGGAGTTCACCGACGCCCGCGTCACCGAATACCACCGCTACTTTCCCCGGTCGGATCACGGGGTGACGGGGGAATGGACGCCGAATTACATGATCGACCAGTGGACAGCTCAACGTCTGCACCGAGCAGCACCCGACGCCCGCCTACTTGCCATTCTACGAGATCCGGTGGCCAGGTTGCGTTCCGGAGTGCGCCACATCGCCTACCACGACTACGGCCATCCCCATCCGCGCCTGGTGAGCGAGGCGATCGAATTCGGAAGGTACGCCGAGCAGCTGACTCGGCTGGCCAGCCATTTTCCACGGTCCCAGATACTGGTCCTTCAGTATGAGCGATGTCTCGCCGATCCCGAGGGTGAGCTTTCCAAGACGTACGATTTCATCGGTGTGGATTCTGACTTTGTCCCGAAAGAGCTGCACGATCGGGTCAATGAAAGTAAGGGCCCGCCGGTGGAGGTTCCCTCCGATCTGCTGGAGGTCGCCCGGGGCCTCTATCTTGCCGACGTCGAACGGCTCCGCCGCGAGTGGCCGGAGATCGACCTCGGCCTATGGCCGGGGGTCGACGGATCCTGAGGAAGCACGACAGACGGACGGGACCGCCCCGGTGCTTCTGCAGCCTGGTCAGATGCAGCCTGATCAGATGTGTAGTGTGCACGGCGAGGTCACCCGACTCCGACCGGTAGCCGTTGCCCTTTTGCAAGTGACAGGAACGAGGAGGAGTGGCAGTTGTCGGTGGCCAAGGAAGCGCTCGGTCCGGTGGCGGTGGGGGGAGTGGGTGGCAGCGGCACCCGTCTGATTGCCTCCATGGTGTCCAGTCTGGGCTATGAGATGGGGAGCAATCTCAATCACAGCCAGGACGACCTTACGTTCGCCGTGCTGTTCAAGCGTCCTGATCTCTACCGCGAGGTCAGCGGCCTGATTCCCGAGGACCACCCTTCGGCCGTGGTCGCCGCAAGAGTGTTCGAATCCGTACGGGGCGGAAAGCACGGGCTGGGTGGCGAGATCATACCGATGATCTCGGCTTGTCTGTCGGAACCTTCACATGACAGGCAACGGATGAGCCTGGCCGGCCGGATGCTTCGGCGGGCCAGGAGATTGGGTCGTTTGCGAAGGTCGTTCCGGTACACGGAACCGTTCGAGCCCGGACTGTGGACCTGGAAGGAGCCCAACACCCTCCTATTCGTCCCTTCCCTCTTTGGGGTGATCGGCGGGCTCCGGTACATCCATGTCGTTCGCAACGGGCTGTCCATGGCCACCAGCAAGAACAAAAGGCAACTCGACAATTGGGGTTTCCTCTTCGGCGTTGACGACGAAGCACGGGATCTTCAGCTGAGGCAGCTCGTCTATTGGGCCCGCGCCAATCTCGCAGTGTCCGACTATCTGTCCGCTCAGCCGCGCTCCCTGGTGGTGAGCCACGAGAGACTCGTCCTCGAGCCGGTGACGGTGGCCGAGGGCATCTCCTCGTTCCTCGGTCGGCCCTGCACGGAGAAGACGCATGAGTTCATCAAGACGATCCGACGACCGGAGGACTTCGAGCGAACCTACGATCCCAATGTGGGCGGACCGACGGACTCCGAGAGCGAGGACGTCCGACGAGCGTTGAACACGTTTGGTTACGACGCTCCCCACGGCTGAGGATGGCAACGAAGACGGGTGAGTAACATCCACCAGGTGTCTGATCCAACCGAGGAGCTCGAAGCGTCTAACGATGGCCCGGTTCTCCTCGTGGCGGAGCGCTGCCAGACGCTCTACGTCCGGGTCGCCAAAGCGGCGTGCACAACGATGCTGTGGGGGCTGCTCGAGCTCGAGGGTCACGACCCTTCGATGATGAATGATTCGTTGACGCTCCTGCCCACCAAAGACCTGCTCGTGCACGACCGCAGTCTGTATCCCCTTCCCGTGGTGGGCAAAGTAAGCCCATCAGTGCGAGCCGCGGCCCTGACCAGCCCGAGTTGGCTCCGCGTGGCTGTGGTCCGCAATCCCTTTGCACGGGTCTATTCGGCATGGGAGTCGAAGATTCTTCTGCAGACGTGGGGCAGCAGCCGGTTCGGTCAAGCGTCGCAGCTCGTCGAGAATGAGAAGGGTATCGATGTCGGAGCCTCGTTCCGTTCCTTTATCGGCATGCTGGCCGAGGATCCCGGACGATGGATGTCCGACAGGCACTTCAAGCGACAGGTGGACGTGGTGCCCACAGCCGCCATCGACGACATTGAAATCGTCCCGACCAGTGGCCTTGTCGGTCTCTTCGACCGTCTGTCGGCACGGGCCGGACGGGCTGTGGCTCCTCGGCGATCGAACGAGGGTCTGGGGATAGACGGCACCGTTCTCCTGGATGACGAGGCGGCGGAGAAGATCGTCCGCCTGTATGCCTCCGACTTCGAACTTACCGGTGTTGACCCAATGGCCTACGCGCAGGGTGCACCGATCTATCTTGACCCGACGGCAGTGCGTCTTCTGCGGCTGGCCATTGCCCGAAGCGAACGCACCCTGATCCTCCAACAGGCTTTCAGACGCATGCCAGAGCAACGGGCGGGCACCGCCATCCGACGCCTTTTCCGGGGCCATTTCCGACGATGACAGGGCGGAGTCCTTCACGTCAGCTGGCGCATACACTCCCGGTCGGCCGGAGGCCCGTGTGAGTGAAGAAAGCCAATTGTCGCCTTTGAACCATGTGGGCGGACCGGTAGCGGTGGGCGGTGTGGGAGGGAGCGGCACTCGGGTCATCGCCTCGATGGTGCAGAGCCTCGGTTATCGGATCGGAACCAACCTCACACCAGCGCAGGACGATCTGTCCTTCACCGTACTGTTCAAGCGCCCGGACTTCTACCAGGACGTGCGCGGCCTCGTTCCGGCCGACCATCCGTTGGCCCGGGCCTCCGCCGAGGTGTTCGCCCGGGTGCGGACGGGACACCGGGGACTCCGGTCAGAGGTGCTCCCCATGGCCAGGGCCAGTGTCTCGCTGCCGGTCAACGACGGCGAGCACGGACTCAAGCGGGTGGGCCTCCGGACCTTGCGCCGTGCTCAGAGATTGCGCCGGCTGAGGAGGGTCTTCGATGCCACCGACGGTGCATCGCCTGGTCCGTGGGCCTGGAAGGAGCCCAATACGCTCGTTTACCTCCCCACCCTCTATGACGTCATCCCCGGGCTGTCCTACATCCATGTGGTGCGCAACGGGCTGGCCATGGCCGTGAGCGCGAACGACTTTCAGCTCAGCAATTGGGGCCGGCTGTTCGGGGTGGCCGACGACGGTCGGGACCCCCAGCTCCGGCAACTGGTGTACTGGGCCCGGGTCAACCTGGCCGTGGCCGATTTTCTGGCCGGGCAGCCCCGCTCGCTCATCGTGAGCCACGAGCGGACCGTCCTCGAGCCGGATGCGGTGGCCGAGGAGATCGCCGCCTTTTTGGGGCGGCCGCTGACCGATGCCACCCGTGACGTCATCGCCGGCGTGCGGAGGCCAACGGACTTCGACCGGATCTACCAACCCCCTCGGGACGATCTGACCGATGCCGAGAGCGACGACATCCGTCGGGCGCTGGATCGCTTCGGCTACGGCGGCTGAGAGGGCCGTTTCCGAGTCAGTCGGAAAGCGTTAGCGGGCCGGGGGCAAGCCTCGCTTCCGGGCACGGTCAGCCGCACTGACCACGGCGTGCAGGGATGCCTCGAGGATGCTCGAGTCCATCCCCACTCCCCACCAGGTCGATCCGTCAGGCCCCTCCGCCTCCACATAGGCCACAGCCGATGCTTCACTACCGGCGGTGAGGGCGTGCTCGCTGTAGTCCTTGACCCCGAACTCGACGCCGAGCTCGGACCGGAGGGCACCGACCAAGGCGTCGATCGGGCCGTTGCCTTCGCCCATCACCGTGCGGGGTTCGCCGTCAACCAGCAGTTGGGCGGTCACCGTGGTGCGACGACCGCCGCTCGTCACCTCGCTCCCCATCAGTCGTACATCGGCGTCGTCGGCCAGGTAGGTGCGTGAGAAGACGTCCCACATCTCCCCGGGCCGGATGACCGTCCCGCTGTCCTCGGTCACCGCCTGTACTGTCTTGGAGAACTCCATCTGGAGCCGGCGGGGGAGATCCAACCCGTGCTCGGTGTCCATGACGTAGGCCACCCCTCCTTTGCCGGACTGACTGTTGACTTGGATGATGGCCTCATAGGTTCGGCCGGTGTGACTCGGGTCGATGGGCAGGTAGGGCACCTCCCAGTGGTCGTAGTCGTCGCCGATGGCGGCGAAGCCTTTCTTGATCGCATCCTGATGGGATCCGGAGAAGGCGGTGTAGACCAGGTCGCCGGCGTAGGGGTGACGTGGATGGACGGGCATCCGGGTGGCGAACTCCGCCGCCCTGCGGACCCGGTCGATGTCGCTGAAGTCGAGGGCGGGATCGACGCCCTGCGAGAAGAGGTTCATGGCCAGAGTCACCACGTCGACGTTGCCGGTGCGTTCGCCGTTGCCGAACAGAGTGCCCTCCACCCGGTCGGCACCGGCCATCACGGCCAACTCGGCGGCGGCCACGGCCGTGCCTCGGTCGTTGTGCGGGTGCAGGCTGAGGATGATGGCATCTCGGTTGCCGATGTTCCGACCGAACCACTCGATGACGTCGGCGTAGACATGGGGGCCGTACATCTCCACCGTGTTGGGGAGGTTGAGGATGATCGGCCGCTCGGGGGTGGGCTCGATCACCGCCATCACTGCTTCGCAGATCTCGACGGCGAAATCCGGCTCGGTGCCGGTGAAGCTCTCCGGCGAGTACTCGTAGCGGATGTCGGTCCCGGGCACCGAGGGCTCGAACTTACGGCAGAGCCGGGCGGCGTTGACGGCGATGTCGATGATGCCGGCCCGGTCAAGGCCGAACACCACACGGCGCTGGAGCTCGGACGTCGAATTGTAGAAATGGACGATGGCCCGGGGGGCACCGGCCAGCGATTCGAAGGTGCGCTCGATGAGCTCGTCGCGGCACTGGACCAGAACCTGGATGGTCACGTCGTCGGGGATGAGGCCCTGGTCGATGATCTGGCGCTGGAAATCGAAATCGGTCTGCGAAGCGGAGGGAAACCCGACCTCGATCTCTTTGAAGCCGATGTCGATCAACGTCTCGAACAGCTTGAGCTTGCGCTCGGCGTCCATGGGGTCGACCAGAGCCTGGTTGCCGTCCCGCAGGTCCACACTGGCCCAGCGCGGTGCGCGGGTGATGTCGCGGTCGGGCCAGGTGCGGTCGGGCAGGGTGAGCGGCCGGTAGGGCCGGTAGAGGTGGAAGGGCATGGGCGAGACGTCGCAGGGCATGTCGAGGCGGGGTGGTGCGCTCTGGCTGCCTGTCGGGCCGGTGGGGGAGTCGTCGTGGCTCATCTGTCGTGCTCCAGGTGTCGGTGTCGGTGTCGTCGGTGTCGTCGGTGTCGGTGTCGGTGTCGGTGTGGTCAGGGATGGTGATCGGGTGGCTCGGGCTCCGCCCCGCGTGCCCAACAAAAAACCCCCTGGCCGATTCGGCTCAGGAGGTTGCGGGCGAACGCGATTGGGGCGTTCGCCGTCAGGTAAGGAGCAGCTCCGAGGGCTGTGCTGGACTGGTGGGTGATGTTGCCGCTGCGTACATGACACCTCCATGGTGGCAGGCGTCACCGCCGGCGTCAAGGATCAGCACTCCCTCACCGGCCGGTCACCTGAGCGACGATCTGGCCGATGCGGTTTTTGGCCGACGACCATTGGTAGCGCTCCAGGTACAGACTCTCGGCCGCGTCGACCAGGCGCTTGCGTAGGCCGATGTCGCTCAGCAGCCGCCCGCAGGCGGCGGCGAAGTCGTCGGGGTCGTCGGCCACCAGCAGGTGGACCCCGTCCTCGACATCGAGCCCTTCGGCACCGAGGGTGGTGGACACCACCGGGATCCGGTGGGCGAATGATTCGAGGATCTTGATCCGGGTGCCGCTGCCCACCCGCAGGGGGACCACGGCCAGGTCCGCCCGTGCCAGCTCCGGCTCCATGTCGGGCACCCTTCCGACCACGGTGACCGCCGGGGGACGGTCCCATCGCCGCACGCCGGGCGCAGGATTCCCGACCAGACGGATCTCGACCTGCGGCCACTCCGCCCACAGGCGGGGTGCCACCTGACCGATCAGCCATTCGACGGCGTCCATGTTGGGTGGGTAGGTAAGTGTGCCCTGGAGGAGTACGACCGGAGGACGGCCGGGCCGCGGGTGGCGGGAGTCTCCGGCGACCCGGTCGGGTCGGGCGTAGCCGTTGGGGAGGACCACGGTGTTCCGGAATCCGGTGCGGTGGGCATCGGTGTCGGTGCACAGCACGACCAGTTCGACCTGGGCCGCCACCGCCTGTTGCAGGTTGCGCCACCGGTGGGCGTTCATGACGGACTGGCTGGCTGCCGCCCGGGTGCGGAGCCAGGCTCCCGCACCGCCACCCCGGTCGTTGCCCCGCAGCACCCGGGCCCACTGCATCGCCTTCTCGTCCTCGAGGTTGTCGATATCGACGATGGTCGGCCCCCGCCGGGGCCGGCCGAGCCAGTGGAAGACGGCCGGTTTGTCGAACCAAACGACGTCGTAGCGGTCGGCCGCCCAGCCTTCGAAGTGACGGCGGGGGCGGTGGTCGCCGTTCCGCATGGCCACTTCGAGCGGAACATCGCGGTGGGTGGCCCAGGCCGCCCGCCACCGTACGGATCCGTCCGGCGCCGGGTAGAGGGTGGACTCCTGTCGGGCCAGCCGCAGGCCTTGGGGCACCGGAAACGCGGTCCGGCGCCGGTCGTAGAGGGTGAACAGGTCGACCTCCCCCAGGGCGGCGAGGGCTTCGATGATCTTCCCCAACCGGATCAGTCCACCGCGGTTGGCCGGCCACGGGAAGTCTTCACCGACCACCAGAATCTTCATCGGTGTGGCCCGGCCTCCGAGGTCGGTCGCCGGCACGGCACCGGGTCACCGACCAGGGCCGTGGCCGTGGTGGTCACCGTCCCGTCCGCTGTCGGAGACGAGACAACCACACCTTGGCCCGCACCTGAGGGAAGGCGTCGAGGCGGGCCGACAGGGTGTCGAGGTCGGCCTCGAGCGACCCGATGTAGGCGTCCTTGACCCGGATCTCGTCTTTGGCGGCGCTGAGCTCGCGGGCCGTCTGAGCGCACTGTTGGCCGATCACCTCGAGCTCCTGTTCGAGCCGTCGGGTCCGAGCGCCACTGTCCTGGTTCCCCGCACCGGTGCTTTGGTCCGGGTCCTTGGCGCTCATCACCGGAGGATACCGGCGGTCAGCGGGCCCCGTCCGCGTGGACCGGTACCCGCCGGGCCGATCGGGCCACCTGATCGGCCACCGGTGCGCCGCCGGCCCGACCGTCGCTCGGCGGGAGGCTCACCACCGGCGCCGTCGTACCGTCGGAACGGAGGATCGGAGCGGGCCCGCCACCCGACGGACCGACCACAACCACCTCGAAGTCGGTCCCCAGCGAGGCCAGCGCCTCGGTGGCGCTCGGACGGCGGTCCACGCCGGCATCGACCAGTGCATCCTGTCGCTCTGAGCCTCCGGTGGTGGTCGAGGCGCCCTCGTGTGCGGGAACCAGCGTGACAGCCCACCCCTGACCGGCCAGCTGCTCGGCCACGTCATCGATGGGGGCCCCGCTCGGCCCACCCGTCGCACCCGCTACCACCAGGACCCGTGGCGGGGCACCCCGCGCCCGGTGGATGGCCCGTTCGACGGCGACGTCATCGGGGTGGGTCGGACGGCAGGACAGGAGGGCCAGTTCGTCTGGCCACTTGGCCACGAAGAGGTCACGGTTGTGGCGGAGGAGGAACTTGCGGTACCGCGGCGACGTGCTCTGCCCTTCGAGGTGGGTGAGGCGGGCCCGGGGCTCGTAGACCACCCGGTGGTGGTGACGGCGAAGGGTCAGGCACAGATCGGCGTCCTCGAAATAGGCGGGGAAGTACCGCTCGTCTAATCCGCCCACCGCCTCCCAGGCGCTCCTGCGCACCAGCAGCCCGTTGGCCGAGGCGTAGTCGACGTCGCGTAGGTAGGCGAACCGGTCGGTGTCGCCGGGCAGACCGGCACCCACGTGGGTGGCCCACCCGTCGCGCCACAGCACCGAGCCGGCCTCCTGCACTGACCCGTCGGCCGAAAGGATGCGGCAACCCACGGCGCCGATGGTGGGATCCGCTTCGGCGGTGGCCAGCAGTCGCTCGACACAGCCGGCGGCCACGGTGCTGTCGTCGTTGAGAAGAAGGAGGTAGCGGCCGCGGGCGTGGTGGGCTGCCAGGTTGTTCCCCCCTGCGAAACCGAGATTGGTCCCGCTCCGCACCACCACGATGTCGTCACGGGCATCGAGCACTTTCCGCTCGGCCACCGAGAGCCCGTTGGCCATCACGATGACCTCGGTCAGACCCTGCTCCATGACCGGGGTCAGTGAATCGATGCACCCGAGTGCCCGTTGGGCGTCGGCTACCACCGGCAGGCACACAGACACAACAGGTGGATCGGCGACATCCGACCCCCGCTGCACCAGGGGCGCCGATTCCCGGCGTGTGGTCATGACGCCATCATGACGCGTCGGACCGGCCATGCCGGGGGAGCGCTCAGATACGCTCGAAGTTGCGGGCCAGCTCCCAGTCGGTGACCGTCCGGTTGGCCGAGGCCCACTCCTGACGGGCGGCGTTGACCAGATGGCGATGGACGTCGGCGCCGAAGGCCTCAGCCGCCACCTCGCTGCCATCGAACAGCTCGACCGCCTCGACCAGGGTGGCGGGGATACGTTCCACTGCGGGGTCCCTGTAGGCGTTGCCGGTGAAAGCCGGCTCGAGGGTGAGCTCGTGCTCGATCCCCCACAGCCCGCCGGCAATGGTGGCGGCCAGGGCCAGATAAGGGTTCACGTCGGCGCCGGGCATGCGGTTCTCCACCCGGCGACCGGCACCACTCCCCACCGTCCGGAATCCGCAGGTGCGGTTGTCCTCACCCCACACCACCGCCGTCGGTGCCCACGAGTCGGGGACGTAGCGCCGGTAGGAATTGACCGTTGGGGCGAAGCACCAGGCCAACTGGGCGGCGGCGCGGAGTTGGCCGGCCAGGAACTGGCGGCCCACCACCGACAGGGCCGAGCCGCCCGTTTCGCCTTCCGTCGGGGCCATCAGTGCTTGGCCGGAGGTGCTGTCCCACAGACTGGCGTGGATGTGGCACGAGGAACCAGCGCTGTCCATCGACCACTTGGCCATGAAGCTGGCCGCCCGGCCCAACCCGGCGGCGATCTCCTTGACTCCGTTCTTGAACACCAGATGGCGGTCGGCGACCTCGAGCGCCCCTCCGTAGGTAACGTTGATCTCGTGCTGGCCCGCCCCGGCCTCCCCTTTGGAGAATTCGACGGGGATGCCGGCCTCGAGCATCTGGCGACGCACCCGGCCGATGACGTACTCGTCAGCCGATGTCTGCAGGAGCTGGTAGTCCTCCACCGTGCCGGCATGGGGCACCAGTCCGTGCCAGCGTTTGGCCGCGGCTTCTTCGAATGAGTCGCGGAAGAGGTAGAACTCGAGCTCGGTGGCGCACTTGATCTCGAGCCCGAGCCCGCCCGCCCGCTCGATCTGTCGGCGCAGGATGCGTCGAGGTGAGACCTCGACCGGCTGGCCCTCCATGGTCACGAGGTCGCAGAGGACCAAAACGCTGCCGGGCAGCCACGGCAAGGGCCGGACAGTCTGGGGGTCGACCACCGCATGGAGATCTCCGTACCCGGTGTCCCACCCGGCGAAGGCGAAACCGGGCAGAGGGGTCATGTCGATGTCAGAAGCCAGAAGGTAGTCGCACACCTCGATCCCGTGGTGCTGGACGTGGTCGAGGAAGTAGGCGCCCGTGACCCGCTTCCCCACCGGCCTCCCGTACAGATCGGGAAAGGCGACCACCACCGTGTCCACATCGCCGGCTTGGATCTGGTGGGGGAGCGTCTCGAGGGTCAGCATCTCAGAACTCTGACCCAGTGCCGTCCGGTCGTCCAGCCCTACTCCGGGGTCACGTAGGCGGCGGTGATCCCGCCGTCGACCACCAGCGCCGATCCGGTAACGAAAGAGGCGTCGTCGGAGGCCAGGAACAAGGCGGCCCGGGCGATCTCCTCCGGACGACCGAACCGCCCCATCGGGATGTGGACCAGCCGGCGTTGGCGACGGACCGGGTCGGACAACAACTCGGCCAGCAGCGGGGTCTCGATGGGACCCGGACAGATCGAGTTGGCCCGGATCCCCTGGCGGGCGTACTCGATGGCCAGCTCGCGGGTCATGGCCAGAACCCCTCCCTTGGACGCGGTGTAGGCGATCTGGGCGGTGGCCGCTCCCATGAGGGCCACGAACGAGGCGACGTTCACGATGGAGCCACCACCGGAGGCCAACATGGCCGGTACGGCAGCCCGGCAGCCGAACCACACGCCTCGCAGATTGACATCCATCACCCGTTGCCATGTCTCGGGCGGCGTGTCGAGGACGCCGCCGTCGTCGTCGGGAAAGATGCCGGCGTTGTTGAAGAGGACGTCGAGTGAACCGTAGGTGTCCACGGCCGCGATGACCATGTCCGCCACCTGGCTCTCGTCGGCCACATCGACCACCACGGCCACGGCCGTACCACCGGCCTCGACGATCTCGCCCACTGCCTGGTCGGCCTGGTCGCCGATTACGTCGGCCACCACTACCCGTGCCCCTTCGGCGGCGAACAACCTGGCCGCCACCCGTCCGATGCCACTACCGGCCCCGGTGATCAGCGCAACCTTGTCGTCCAGTCGTCCCATCCGTGCCTCCGGCGGACGGGATGGCTGTCGTCCACTCGGGCCTTTTTGGGTGGTGCGTCGGGGACACGTCCGCAGGGCGCACCTTATCCGGGCCGGTCGGGGCGGTGGGATACTGGGGCGGTGTCCATGGCCCACCGACCCCCTCTCATCGGGGTCTCGATGTACCGGGTGGCCGCGTCGTGGTCGGCCTGGGAGGTCGAAGACGTCGCCCTGGTGCCGGGCTCCTACCTCGACATGATCGAGGACGCCGGCGGGCTCCCGGTCCTGATTCCCCCGCCGGGCCGGCCGGACACCAGGTCGGAGGGGAACGGCGCCAGAGAAGGGCGCGGCGGGACAGAAACAGGGGACCGATGCACGCGGATGATCGAGAACGTGGACGGTCTGGTGCTCATCGGTGGGGGCGACATCGTGCCCGGGCGTTACGGGCAGTCTGCCGACCGGCACACCGTTGGGGAGAACGATCAGCGGGATGAACTCGAACTGGGTCTCCTGGCTGAGGCACTCAGGCGGGACATGCCGGTGCTGGCCATATGCCGAGGGGTGCAACTTCTCAATGTCCACCTGGGCGGTGACCTGGTCCAGCATCTTCCCGACCGACTGGGGTCGACCGCCCATCTGCCCCGACCAGGCGGCTACGGACCGGTGGTGGTCCTTACCGAACCCGGGTCAATGGTGCGTGACCTGTTCGGGGCGCGGACCGAGGTCGTGTGCAGTCACCATCAGTCGCTCGACCGGCTGGGACACGGATTGGCGGTCACCGCCCGGAGTGAGGACGGTGTCGTCGAAGCGGTGGAGCTGGCCGGTCACCGCTTCGTCCTCGGCGTGCAGTGGCACCCCGAGGCCAGCGGCGATCGCACCCTTTTCGAGGCGCTGGTCGAGGCCGTCCGTGCCCTGCCGCTCCCCGAGGCCGCTGGCGTCTGAAGTGGTGACGGTCATCAATCCGGCCACCGAGGAGGCCATCGCCGAGGTTCCGCTGGCCGGCGTGGAGGAGGTGGACGCCGCGGTGGCCCGGTCGGTGAAGGCCGGGCCCGGGTGGCGCTCGATAGCTCCGGCTGACCGGGCGCGGCTATTGCGGCGGTTTGCCGCCCAGGTCGAGGAGCACGATGACGAACTGGCCCGACTGGAGACGGCCAATGTGGGGAAACCGCTGGCTGACAGTCGGGGGGAGGTGGCCATGGTGGCCGACGTCCTCCACTTCTATGCCGGGGCCGTCGACAAGCACCGGGGGGCGACCGTTCCGGTGACCGGCGGCGTGGCCATGACCTTCCACGAGCCGCTGGGCGTGGTGGCCGCCATCATCCCGTGGAACTTCCCCATCGCCATCATGTCGTGGAAAGTGGGACCGGCCCTGGCCACCGGCAACACCATCGTGGTCAAACCGGCGGAGACCACCCCGTTGACGGCACTTCGCCTGGCCGACCTGGCCCTCGACGCCGGACTGCCTGAGGGGGTCCTCCAGGTGGTGGTGGGGGAGGGCCCGGTGGCCGGACACCGCCTGGTCACCCACCCGGATGTGGCCAAGGTTGCCTTCACCGGTTCGACCGCGGTCGGCCGCCAGGTCATGGCCGACGCCTCCGGCACCATCAAGCGGGTCACCCTCGAGCTCGGCGGCAAGTCGGCGTCGGTGGTCTTCGCCGACGCTGATATCGAGGCGGCGGCCGCGGCCACACCGGCCGGGGTGTTTGCCAATGCCGGCCAGGACTGCTGCGCCCGCAGTCGGGCCCTGGTCCAGCGGTCGGTGTTCGATCGCTATCTCTCGCTGCTGGTCGGGGCGGTCGCTAGCTGGCGGGTGGGCGACCCGACCGCTGCGACCACCGACATGGGACCTCTGGTGACGGCCAGCCACCGCCGGCGGGTCGAAGGTTTTTTGGCTGCGGGAATGGGCGGCCCCGACGGGGATCCCGTTCCGGTGCACACGGCCGGGTCGATCCCCGACAGTCCGGGCTACTGGTTCCCCCCCACGGTGGTGGCACCGGCCGGCCCCGGGTGGCCCATGGCCCGGGAAGAGATCTTCGGCCCGGTGCTGGCTGTCATCCCCTTCGACGACGAGGTGGATGCGGTGCGGCTGGCCAACGACACGCCCTTCGGGCTATCCGGCTCGATCTGGACGAGAGACACCGGACGGGCCCTGCGCATGGCCCGGGCCGTCCAGTCGGGCAACCTGTCGGTCAACTCGAACAGCTCGGTGCGGGTGCAGACCGGGTTCGGAGGAATGAAGCAGTCGGGGTTCGGTCGCGAGCTGGGACTGGAAGCGCTGGATGCCTACACCGACGTCAAGAACGTCTTCATGGCCGACGACCGGTGAGGACTCTCCGCCAACGGCCCGGGCCTCTCTCCCCGAACCAGTGATCAGGCCCTCTGATAAAGTGTGGCGTCCATGTTGTCGAAGGGGCACGGGGGGACCGTTCGATGACGAGCGCAGCAACCAACCGGCGCGAGGACGGCCCACCGGTAGTTGATGGGGTCAGACGGTGCCTGCATGTGATCGGGATGCACCGCAGCGGGACCTCGGCTGTCACCGGCCTCATCACCACGCTGGGCCTGCGGGGTCCGGCCGAGAAGGACGTGTTCAAGGCGGGACGGGCCAATGCGCGGGGCAACCAGGAGAGCGCCACCCTCACCGGTTTCAACGAGGACGTCCTGACCTCCCTGGGTGGTGACTGGTCGTCCCCGACCGTCCTCGAGCCGCACTGGGAGAAGGCGCCGGCCATGGTCGCCCAGGAGGCCCGGGCGTCAGCCCTCCTCAGCCGGGCCTTCGGATCGCAGCCCTTCGTCTGGAAGGACCCCCGCAATTGCCTCCTCCTTCCGTTCTGGCGGGGGATCACCCCGCCCGACGCCGCCGTGTTCGTCTACCGAAACCCGCTCGAGGTGGCCGGATCCATCCGGGCCCGAAACCGTTTTCCTCTGATCCATGGTTTGGCCCTGTGGGAACGGTACGTGCGGTCGGCGGCGGCAAATCTGGAGGGGATCCCCACCCTGGTCACCGGGTTCGACCGGGTGCTGGGCGACACCGTGGCGTGGTGCCGGGAGCTGGTCGACTTCTTGGCCACCGCCGGCCTGGAGGTAGACGGTGGATCGCTCGACCGGGCCCTGCATTCCCTCGACTCGACCCTCCGCCACCAACGACCCTCGTCCTTGCCCGACGACGGTATCCACGCCAGCCAGCGAGACGTGCTGTCGGCACTGGAGGGTTTGCAGGGAAGACACCTGCCCTGGTCGGCACCGGAGCTGGGGGACGAACCCGACTGGGTGGAGGACGTCCTGGCCATACGCCGTCAGTTCGTCGACCTCCGTCAACAGCACAAACCCTCGACCGCGCCGTCGGCCCGGGCCGTCCGTCTCCTGCGGCGGGCCGTCCGTCGCCTGCAGAGCTGACGGGACCTGACCGGTGATCAACGTGGTGACGGTCCACTGGAAGTCGGATAGGTGGATCGATCCTCAGCTCGCCTATCTCGAGCGGAACATCGATGAGCCCTACCGGGTTTTCGCCGCCTTGCGGGGCGTCGATCGTCGACACTGGGGCCGGTTCCACTTTGCTGCCGACCTCGACGGTGATCACCCGCAGAAGCTGAAGGAACTGGCCAAAATCGCCATGGCCGAGTCCGATCCGGACGACATCCTGGTGTTCATCGACGGAGATGCCCTTCCGGTCCGGCCCATCGCTGCGTGGATGACCGATGCCCTGGCCTCATTCCCTCTTGTGGCCGTGCGACGTGACGAGAACCTCGGTGACCAGCAACCTCACCCGTGTTTCGCCTTCACCACGTGCGGGTTCTGGAAGGAGATCCGTGGGGGTTGGCAGAAGGGGGGCACCTGGACCAACGCCCAGGGTGAGACGGTCACCGATGTTGGAGGGAACCTTCTGCGGAGGCTCAACCAGCGCGGCATCGAGTGGCTGCCGCTCCTACGGACCAACACCAACAATCTGCACCCGTTGTGGTTCGCCGTCTACGGCCACCACGTCTACCACCACGGCGCCGGATTCCGACCGAGGCAGTCCCGTGTTGAGGCGTTCGCCATCGAGCGGGACAGCGTACCCAAGCCGACCAGCACCACGCTGGAGGGATTGATGATGGAGACCATCCGCCAGCCCTCACTGGTCGCCCGCCTCCGTCCGCGGCATCTGGCCGAGTTGCCCCTGGCCGCCAGGATGAGCGTGGTCAAGCAGCAGCGTCGGCGGGAACTCAAGCGCCGGGAGCGGGAATTCTCCGGTCCAGACCCGGTCGAGCAGGCCATCTTCGAGCGTCTGCAATCGGATCCGGAGTTCTACCGCCAGTTCGACGCGTCGCCCATGGCGGAACCCGGAGGGTAGGCGACCCGCCTGTCGGCGTGGCCGGATCGAGGGTTTGTGGCGGGGGGAACAACTTGACCGCAAATGGGGGCCATGCGAGGGTGGTAGGGGCCATCCGACCGAGCAACGACCGGTTCGTTCGCTACCGTCAGGCTGGATGAAGAATGAAAATTTCGAGGTCGTAGAAGATGCTCAACGTGGTGACGGTCCACTGGAAGCAGGAAAAGTGGATCGACCCTCAGCTCAGCTATCTCGAGCGGAACATCGATGAGCCGTACCGTATCTTCACCGCTCTGAGGGGTATCGACCGCCGTTATTGGAGTCGCTTCCACTACGCCGCCGACCTGAGCGGCAGTCATCCCGAAAAACTCAACGCCCTGGCCGACATCGCCATCGAGCAGTCAGAGCCCGGCGACAAGCTCCTGTTCGTCGACGGGGACGCCTTTCCCATCCGACCGATCAGTGCGTGGATGGAGACCTCGCTCGACGCCTATCCGTTGGCTGCCGTCCGGCGCGACGAGAACAACGGTGACATCGAGCCGCACCCCTCCTTCTCCTTCACCACCTGTGGCTTCTGGAAGGAGGTCAAGGGTGACTGGCGAGAAGGGGGTACCTGGGTCAATTCGATAGGTCGCACCACCACCTGCCCCGGTGGGAACCTCCTCTACATTCTGGCCGACCTCAATATCGAATGGTTGCCCCTGCTGCGGACCAACACCGACAACCCCCACCCGCTGTGGTTTGCCATCTACGACCATCACGTTTACCACCATGGCGCCGGATTCCGGCCCCGGTACTCACGGATGGACCTGTATGCCAGCGAGATGGGGAAGCCGAAGCCGAGCGGGACGTCGCTCGAGGGTCTGGCCATGAAGGCGGTGCGGGATCCGTCCCGATTGGGCCAATTGCGCCCACGCCACCTGGCCGCTCTGCCGGCCGCCGCCAAGATGAGCGTGGTCAAGCAGCAGAGGCTTTTGAAGATGAAGCGCTGGGAGAAGCAGTTTGCCGGCGAGGACCCCCAGGAGAAGGCCGTGTTCGACCGGCTGGTGGCCGATCCCGAGTTCTGGCGTGACTTCGAAGCCGGTCCTGCGTGATTCCGTCGCACCTCCTGTGAACGTCCTCTTCATCATCACCGACCAGCAGCGGGCCGACAGTCTGGGCGTCGTCAACGGATGGGCCCGAACTCCCAACCTCGATGCCCTGGCCGCCGAGGGAACCCTCTTCACCAACTGCTTCACCAATTCCCCCATCTGCGTACCGGCCCGGTTCAGCCTGATGTCCGGTCTCTACCCGCACAATCTTGGCGTGCAGAGCAACGCTACGGTGACCTACCCCGAATGGCTGGACACCTGGTTCGGTCAATTGCGACAGGGTGGCTACCGCACCAGCATGTTCGGGAAGCTTCACCTCCATCCCAACAAGGACGATCTCCGCAAGAGGGTCGGACTGGTCCACCGCTACGGCTTCGATGATGTCGACGAGGTGGGTGGACCGCATGCCATGCGCTTCTGCTCGGCCAACCTGACCGACCTCTGGGAGCGTGAGGAGGTGCGGATCGCCTACCGCAAGGATGTGGGCGACCGCGGACGCACCAAGCCATGGGTGGTTCGTCCGACGCCGGTGGGAGTCGACCTCTATTACGACACCTACGTGGGCCGGACGGCGGCACGCTATATCCGTGAGTACAAGCGTTCGGAGCCGTGGTGTTGTTACGTCGGGTTTCCCGGGCCCCATGAACCGTGGGACACTCCCGGCCCGTGGGCCGACGCCTATCGGCCAGCCGACATGCCCGCACCGGCGGCCGCACCGGAGTCGGTTGCCGCTCGCCCCACCGGTGTGCTGGATGGGCGGCTGAGCGAACGGCCGCCGCTGACCGGCGCCGACATCGCCGCCCTGCGGGCCGACTACGCCGGCGAGGTGAGTCTCATCGACGAGGCCATCGGCGAGATCTTCCAGGCTGTGCGCGACCGGGGCGAGTGGGGGCGCACCATGGTCGTGTTCACCTCCGACCACGGCGAGATGAACGGCGACGCCGGTCTCCTCTACAAGGAGGTCTTCCTGGATGGCGCCGTGCGGGTGCCGCTCATCATCCGGCATCCCGACCACACTGTCGCCAATACCGTCACCGGGCCGGCTGAGCTGCTGGACGTCGGCGCCACAGTCCTCGATTTCGTCCAACCGGAATCGGGGGGAGCGTTCCGCATGGGGCGGTCGATGGCCGGCGTCGTCCGAGGGGGGGCTGAAGCGCTGCCGCGGACGGACGCGCTGTCCGAGTACAAGGGCGAGGTCATGCTGGCCACCCCGGAATGGAAGATCGGTCTCAACGTGGAGGGGGAGACGTACCTTCTCTTCGATCGGGCAGCCGACGAGTCGACCAACCTGGCCAACGCACCCGAGGCCGCCGACACCCAACGGGCCATGGAGAACCGGGTCCTGCGGCGGTTGGTCGCCTCCTCGTCACGCCAACCGATCTTCACCGCGGCCGGCATCAGGGCCGGTGGTGTGACCGGGTTGGCCCGAAGGTGGCTAGGGGAGGAGCGGTTCCAGGTGGCGCACGAACGGCTGGGCGGACGGAAGGCGAAGGCGCGCCGAGGTCCGAACTCGTCAGCACCGCGCTGAGCGCACAGGCGCGCCCACCGGGCCGAGCAGGGTCGGGTGGGACCCCACCCACCCCAGGAGTGGTCACATGCCTTCGCGCCGCCCGCCGTTCTCGTCCGGTGACGCCCGGGATCGGTCCGCCGACGCGTCCCCGACGGCGGAACGGCCCTGATCGATGACCGAACGGGTAACGTCAACGGCATGCCGTCCCGTTCGCGCAAGATCGCCAAGCCTGCGGCCGCGTTGGGCGTGCTGGCCACCATGGCCAGCATCTGGTGGTTCGCCCTCCGACCCCGCCGCAAGAACAAGCTCGACTCCTAAGAGCCCGATACCAGAGGGGCTCGTGAACGGGCGGGGACCCAGGCCTTCTCGCCCGTGGCGGGGGTCCCGGTAACCTCGCCGCGGTGGCACTGGCATCTCTCCGGCCCCTGCGGTCGCGCAACTTCGCCCTCATCTGGTCGGCCGCTCTCGTGTCCAACGTGGGCACCTGGATGCAGACGGTGGCCCTCGGGGTCCTCATTTTCGCCCGCACCGACCAGCCGGCATGGACCGGACTGGTGGCCGCCGCCGGCTTCCTGCCCATAGGCCTCCTGGCCCCCCTGGGTGGTGCCCTGGCCGACCGGCTGGACCGCCGGCGGTGGTTGATCGCCACCACGCTGGCCGAAATGTCCTTCGCCGCCATCCTGGCCGTCCTGGCCGCCACCGGGCACGATCCCCCCGGGGTTCTGGTGCTGCTCTCGTTTCTGGGCGGTGCCTCGGGCGCCGTCGGCTTCCCGGCCTATCAGGCCATGGTGCCCGACCTGGTGCCGAGTCACGACCTTCTGGGGGCGGTCTCCCTCTCCTCGGCCCAGTTCAATCTGGGGCGGGTCATCGGGCCGGCGCTGGCCGGGCTGGCTCTCCTCACCCACGACTACGGCCTCGTGTTCGGGATCAACGCAGCATCCTTCGCCGCCGTGGTGGTGGCCCTGGTCATGGTGCGGTTGCCGGCATCCCTGGACAGCGGGGGATCGCTCGGCATCACTGCCCGCATCGTGGTTGGGGCCCGCATCGCCTTCGGCGAACCCGGCTGCCGTGCGGCCATCGTGCTCATCGCCGTGGTGGCCCTACTGGCGTCCCCCTTCATCGCCTTGGTGCCGGCCATGGCCGGGGTCGTCCACCGGCAGGGGTTCACCGTGCCGGTGGCCACCGCACTGCTGGTCACCGCCCAGGGCATCGGCGCCGTTGCCGGCGCGCTGGTCCTGCCCACCCTGGCCGAGCGTCTCGGTCGCCGCACCATGATGGTGTCCGCCCTGTTCCTGCTCCCTCTGCTGTTGGTCATTTACGGGTTGGCCCCGACCCTGTGGTGGTCGGCCCTCAGCTTCGTGGCGGTGGGCGCCGGCTACATCTGCGTGCTCTCGGGGCTCAACACCGTGGTCCAGTTGCGGGCGCCGGCCGAATTCCGTGGACGGGTCCTCAGCATCTACATGATGGGGCTGGGCATCGTCTACCCCCTGGGGGCCGTGCTCCAGGGCCTGGTGGCCAATCACGTCGGCGTGCGGGCGGTCACCGTGGTCGGCGCCGGTGCTCTTCTCGTGGTGCTCGGAGGGATCGCCGCCCTGGCACCGGGCGTGCTCTCGGCCCTCGGCGACCCGCCGTCCGGTGCCCTCCCCCCGGCGGCCGGCGCCGCCATCGACGCCCGCAGAAGGCGATGAGCCCGACAAGAAAGGTGCCGACGGTGGAGCTGCTCACCTGGGCGGAGGCGGAGCCGGCACAGCGTCGTGCCGCCGGGGCGCTCAGGGCCAGGGGACTGGGGGCGGGGGACAGGGTCCTCTTCTGCCTGCCTTCCTCGGCTGCACTGCTGTGCGCCGTGCTCGGCGCCTCCCGTATCGGCATCGTGCCGGTGCTGTTGAACGCCACTCTGACCGAGTGCGAGCGTCTCGATCTGGTCGACGACGCCGACCCGGCACACCTGGTCACCACTCCGGCTGCGCTTGCCGCTCTCGACACCGGGCGCCCGGTCGATCTGGCCCCGTACCCGTTGACCCGACCCATGCACTACACCTCGGGCACCACCGGACGGTCGAAAGGGGTGTGGACCGGCCTCTGGGACGAAGCCACCGCCGAAGCCGTCTTCGCCGACGAGGCCGACCTGTGGTCGTTCGGTCCCGACGACGTGCACCTGGTGTGCTCGCCTCTCTACCACTCGGTGTCGGTCCGGTTCGCCGGCGGCACCCTGCTGTCCGGCGGGACCTGCCTCGTCCTCAGCCGGTTCGACGCCGACGTGGCCCGCCGCGCCCTGGGCGGCGGTTACGGCCCGCGACCCAGTACCACCTTCATGGCACCGGCAGCACTGGCCCGACTGCTCGACGCGGCCGACGAGGACATCCCGACCTTCGACCGGTTGCGGCTCGTGGTTCACGCCGGCTCGCCGTGTCCGCCTCCACTCAAGCGGCGGGCACTGGCCCGTGTCGGTCACGGTGTCCTGTGGGAGTTCTACGGCTCGACCGAGGGCCAATTCACCGTGTGCTCACCCGACGTTTGGATGGAAAGGCCCGGCACGGTGGGCCGGGCCCGGCCGGGCCGGAACCTGTCGGTGGACGAGGACGGCACCATATGGTGCCGTCCGCCGTCGTTTGCCCATTTCCAGTACTGGCGGGATCCGGTCAAGACCGCTGCCGCCTGGCGGGCCGGCTGGTTCAGTGTCGGTGACCTCGGACGACTGGACGACGACGGCTATCTGTTCATCGACGGGCGCCGTCACGACCTGATCATCAGCGGCGGTGTCAACGTCTACCCGGCCGAGGTCGAGTCAGCCCTCAGCGTCGTCCCCGGCGTGGCCGACATCGCCGTGTTCGGGCGTCCTGACGACCGCTGGGGGCAAAGGGTGTGCGCCGCTTTCGTCCTCACCTCCGAAGAGCACCCCCCGCCGGTGGCCACGGTGGTGGCCTCCCTGCACCACCGGGCCTCCACCCATCTGGCCCCCTACAAGCGACCGAAGGAGTACACCGTCGTGGCTGACCTTCCGCGCACTGCCACCGGCAAGGTGCAGCGCCACCTTCTACCCCAGTTGGTGGGGGTGCGCTGAGGTCCTTCGCCGGCATCCAGCAACGTTCCGGATCGGGGCGGTGGGGAATACTGGAGAGATGAGCCCTGCCGATGCCGGTCCGCCCATCGCCACCGTCAACCCGACCAACGGAGAGCTGCTGCAACTCTTCGAGCCCTACGACGCCGCCGCTGTCGAGACCCGACTGGCCAAAGCAGCGGCAGCCGCCCCGTTGTGGGCCCGGGCCACCTGGACCGAGCGCTCCCGCCTGTTGGTCACCGTGGCCGAGCTGCTGGAGGCGGAATTGCCCGACGTGGCCCACACGGTGACCACCGAGATGGGCAAGCCCTTCGCCCAGGCCAAGGCCGAGGTGGCCAAGTGCGCCAGCGCCTTTCGGTGGTTCGCCGAGCACGCCGAAGGGATGCTGAGCGACGAGGAGGTGGCTGTCGACGCCTCGCTGGGTCTGGTCACCTATCAGCCGCTGGGGGCGGTGCTGGCCATCATGCCGTGGAACTTCCCGCTCTGGCAGGTGACACGGTTTCTGGCCCCCGCCCTCATGGTCGGAAACGTGGGTCTGCTCAAGCACGCCCCGAGCGTCCCCCGTACCGCCCTTTTGCTCGAGGACGTGCTGCGCCGGGCCGGTGCTCCCGAAGGTGTCTTCCAGACCCTGCTGGTCGGGACAGACCAGGTGCCGGCCCTCATCGCCGACCCCCGGGTGGCAGCTGTCACCCTCACCGGATCGGTTGGAGCTGGCCGGGCGGTGGCCACCCAGGCCGGGGCGGTGGGGAAGAAGGTCGTGCTCGAGCTGGGCGGCAGCGATCCCTTCATCGTCCTGCCCTCCGCCGATGTGGATCGGGCGGTGGCCGTTGGCGTGCAGGCCCGCGTGCAGAATGCGGGTCAATCCTGCATCGCCGCCAAACGGTTCATCGTCCACCGCCAGGTAGCCGATGCCTTCATAAGCGGCTTCGTCGAGGGAATGAGCGCTCTGGTCGTCGGCGACCCTTTCGACCCGGCCAGCGAGGTCGGGCCTCTGGTCACCGCCGCCGCCCGGGACATCATCGCCGCCCAGGTGGAGGACGCCCGTGACAAGGGAGCGCGCATACTGTGCGGGGGTGGGCGGGCGGTCGGGCCGGAGGGGCCGGATCGGCCCGGCTTCTTCTACCGCCCGACGGTGATCACCGACATCACCCCGGCCATGCGGGTGGCCACCGAAGAAGTGTTCGGGCCGGCGGCTCTGCTCTACGTGGTGGAGGATGCCGATGGCGCCTTGGACCTGGCCAACGGGACCGAGTTCGGACTGGGGTCGAGCGTGTGGACCAACGACCCGGACGAGCAGCAGCGGTTCGTGGTGGAGCTGCAGGCGGGACAGGTCTTCGTCAACGGCATGGTGGTGTCCATGCCCCAGCTGCCTTTCGGGGGGATCAAGGGCTCCGGCATCGGTCGTGAACTGGCCCGTCACGGTCTGCACGAGTTCTGCAACGTGAAGTCGGTGTGGATCGCCTGATGGGAGACCACGACGACCGGGTCTACCTCGACCACGCCTCCACCACGCCGGTCCGGCCCGAGGCGGCCGAGGCCATGTGGCCGTTTCTCACCGGTACCTTCGGCAACCCCTCGGGGAGCCACGCCGAGTCCCGCGCCGGCCGCCGGGCAGTGGAGGACGCCCGTGACCAGACGGCTGCACACCTGGGGGCGTCCCCCGGCCAGGTGGTCTTCACCTCCGGGGGGACCGAGGCCGACAACCTGGCTGTGTTCGGCGGATGGGCTGCCGCCACGGCCGCCCATACGGGGCGGACCGTCGTGGTCTGTGCGGCCATGGAGCACCACGCCGTGCTCCTGAGCTGCCGAGCCCTGGCCCGAAGCACCGGTGCGGTGCTCCGCGAGGTTGGCTCCGACAAGGACGGCTTGATCGACCTCGAAGAGCTGGCCTCCGCCTGCACGGACGAGGTGGGCCTGGTGTCGCTGATGACGGTCAACAACGAGATCGGTACGGTGCAGCCTCTCGACCAGGCCCTGTCCATCGTCCGGCGGGGGGCGCCCCGGGCCCTCTTCCACACCGACGCCGTCCAGGCGGTGCCCTGGCTCGACGTGGCCGGGCTCACCGGCGAGGCCGACCTGGTGGCCGTCAGCGCCCACAAGTTCGGTGGGCCGAAGGGCGTCGGGGTGCTCATCGTCCGCCACGGACTGTCCCTGCCTCCGCTGGTCTACGGTGGCGGCCAGGAACGGGACCGCCGCAGCGGCACCCACAACGTCGCCGGCATCGTGGGCATGGCGGCCGCCCTCTCGCTCACCGTCGCCGGGCGCCACCAGGATGCGGCCCGGGTCGGGATGCTGCGCGACCGGCTGGGCGACGGCCTGGTGGCCGGCGTCCCCGGCGCGGTGGAGACCGGTGCACGGCACGCCAGGGTGCCCGG
The DNA here is from genome assembly GCA_963813525.1 of uncultured Acidimicrobiaceae bacterium. GTDB lineage: Bacteria > Actinomycetota > Acidimicrobiia > Acidimicrobiales > RAAP-2 > Bog-756. Next base: position 3,308,317 of record CAWEZI010000005.1, on the reverse strand, counting down.
CCATCTGCACGTCCGCTTCGCCGGCGTGGAGAGTGAGGCACTGGTGGTCCTTCTGGACGAGGCCGGTGTGGCCGTATCGGCCGGGGCCGCCTGCTCGAGCGGGGCCGTCGAGGCCAGCCACGTGCTCACCTCCATGGGCTACAACCATCACGAGGCCATGAGCGGCATTCGCTTCTCCCTCGGGTCCACGAGCACCGGCACCGACATCGAGAGGGCGATGGAGGCCGTCCCCGGGGCGGTTGCCCAGCTGAGAGACTGACGGGCATGAGGGTGTTGGTGGCCATGTCGGGCGGTGTCGACTCTTCGGTGGCGGCCGCCCTGGCCGCCGAGCGCTACGGCCGGCAGGGGGTGGTCGGGGCCACGCTCAAGCTGTGGGGTGGCGCCTCCGACTCGGGCTGCTGTTCGGTGGCCGACGTCGAGGACGCCCGCCGGGTCGCCGATCAACTCGGACTGGTCCACCACGTCTTCAATTTCGTGGACGATTTCGAGGAGCACGTGGTCACTCCGTACGTGCAGGGTCACGCCGAGGGCCGCACACCCAATCCCTGCATCGAGTGCAACCGGCACATCAAGTTCGACCGCATGCTCGACCGGGCCCGGGCCCTCGGCTTCGACGCCCTGGCCACCGGCCACCATGCACGGCGCCAGATCACCCGGTCGGGCCGCTTCCGCCTGTGCCGGGGGGCCGACCCGGCCAAGGACCAGTCCTACGTTCTGGCCATGCTGGGCCAGGACCAGCTGGCCCGTACCCTCCTCCCGGTGGGGGAGATGACCAAGGACGACGTGCGGGCCGAGGCCCGTCGGCTCGGATTGCGCACGGCGGCCAAGCCCGACAGCCAGGACGTCTGTTTCATACGGTCGGATGAGGGGCGGCAGGGATTCCTCGGATCGCGTCTCTCCCTCCACCCCGGCCGGATGGTCGACCATGTCACCGGGGCCGAGCTCGGTACGGTCGACGCCGTCGAACTGGTCACCGTCGGTCAGAGGCGGGGCATGGGCCACGGTGACGACGGTCGCCGACGCTTCGTGACCGCCGTCGACGTCGGGGCCCGACGTGTGGCCGTCGGGTCTCCCGAGGCCGCTCACAGCGGCGGTGTGCTCCTCCACACGGTGACCTGGGTCGACGCCAGCCCTCTCGGCTCGGTCGACCCGGAGGGAGGACCGGGGGAAGTAGGAGCATCGGCCATCGCCCAGTGCAGCGCGCACGGCCGTCCGGTACCGTGCCGCTTGGCGCCGTCGGGTGAGGGGATAGCCGTGGCTTTCGACACCCCTCAGCGGCGTATCGCCCCCGGTCAGACGGTGGCCCTGTATGACCCCGCCCGTCCCGACGCCGTCATCGGATCGGGGGTCGCCCTATGAGGGCAACCGGGCCAGGACTGTGGCACGGGGGGATCTGCGTTGAGCCGGCCTGATCTGGTGGCCCGTGGCGAGGAGCTGCGGGCGCTCATCGGCTACCACAACGACCGCTACCACCGTCTCGACGATCCGGAGATCACCGACGCCCAGTTCGACGAACTGGTAGGCCAGTTGCGGGCCATCGAGGCTGACCACCCCGATCTGGTGGTACCCGGCTCTCCCACCACCACCGTCGGGTCGCAGCCCTCGACGCTCTTTGCCCCGGTCACTCACAGGGTTCCGATGATGAGCCTCGACAACGCCTTCAGCGCCGAGGAGCTGCAGGCATGGGCGGACCGGCTGGCCAAACAGATCCCGGCCGACACCTCTTTCGTGTGTGAGCTGAAGATCGACGGTCTGGCCATCTCCCTCACCTACCGCAACGGCCAGTACGTGCAAGCGGCCACCCGGGGCGACGGTCGCACAGGCGAGGATGTCACCGCCAATGTCGCCACCATCGTCGACATACCTCACCGGCTCCGGCAAGAAGTGGGCCCTCCTCCCTCGTTGATCGAAGTGAGGGGGGAGGTGTACATGCCCAAGTCGGCCTTCGAGAAACTCAACAGCCATCAGGCCGATATCGGCGAGCGGCTGTTCGTCAACCCCCGCAATTCGGCGGCCGGCTCTCTCCGCCAGAAGGACTCGTCGATCACCGCCTCCCGGGCGCTGTCCTTCTGGGCCTACCAGGTGGGCGACCTGCAGATCGCACCCCCCCCGAGTGCGGAGAACGGATCTCGGATCCCCGACGTTCTCGCTCCCACCCATGCGGCCACTCTCGACTGGCTGGACCGGGCCGGCTTCCCGGTCAACCCCCAGCGCCAGACGGTCAGCGGCCTGGCCGACGCCCTCGCCTTCTGCCGGCGGTGGGAGGAGGGTCGGCACGCTCTCGACTACGAGATCGACGGGGTGGTGATCAAGGTCGACGACATCGCCATGCAGAGACAGCTCGGCGCCACGTCGCGGGCCCCACGATGGGCGGTTGCCTACAAGTTCCCGCCGGAGGAGCGCACCACGCTGCTCAAGAACATCGCCGTCTCCATCGGCCGGACCGGAAAGGCCACACCGTTCGCCGTGCTGGACCCGGTTTTCGTGGGTGGTTCGACTGTGTCGTTGGCCACTCTCCACAATGAGGACCAGGTGCGGGCCAAGGATGTGCGCCCCGGAGACCTGGTGGTGGTGCGCAAGGCCGGCGATGTGATCCCCGAGGTGGTCGGTCCGGTTGTCGGTGCCACCAAACGACGTCGCCGGCGCTGGGTGTTCCCCACGGTGTGCCCCAGCTGCGGGGCGCCGCTGGTGCGGCTGCCCGGCGAGAGCGACACCTTCTGCACCAATCTCGACTGTCCTCAGCAACGGGTCCAGCGCATCGCCCACTTCGCCTCCCGCTCGGCTATGGACATCGAGGGACTCGGCGAGCAGCGGGTGCAGTTGTTCGTCGACCACCGGCTCCTCGAGGACGTGGCTGACCTCTATTCGTTCACCACCGCCACTTTCGAGGGCCTCGAGGGCTTTGCTGCCCTGTCCGTGGCCAACCTGCTCGGTGCCATCGATGACTCGCGATCCCGGCCGCTGAGCCGTCTTCTGGTCGGGCTCGGGATTCGTCACCTGGGTCAGGTCGGGTCTGTCGCCCTGGCCCGTGCCCTCCGGACGATGGACGACATCATGGCGGCCGGCGAGTCCGACTTGGCGGTGGTGGAAGGTGTCGGGCCGGTCATCGCCGCCAGTGTGGTCCGGTGGTTCGGGTCGACGGTCAACCGGTCGGTGGTCGAGCGGTTGGGGTCGTCCGGCGTCAATCTGACCGAGCCGGGTACCGGCCCGACGGGTCTGTCCTCCGATCTGGTCCAGACATTGGCCGGCAAATCCGTGGTGGTCAGCGGCGCCCTCGACGGGATGACCAGGGAGGAGGCCGAAGAGGCCATCCTGGCCCGGGGGGGCAAGTCGCCCGGATCGGTCTCCAAGAAGACCTTCGCTCTGGTGGTGGGGGACGCACCGGGGGCAGCCAAGCTGACCAAGGCCGAGCAACTCGGCGTTGCCGTTGTGGGGGCCGAAGAGTTCGAGGTCTTGCTCGAGACCGGCGAGCTCCCGGGACCAGCGGCGGGTTGACAGCCACCTCCGGCTGATTCCCCGATTCCGACACGACCTGCACCCCTCCAATCTGGCTCCAAACTGTGAGCCCCGACCGGCGTGCGTCTTGCCGCTACACCCCGGGTGGCCCGGTGGACCCGGTCGAACCGGCGGCCCGAGCGGGTGGCCCAAGCAGCGCACCCCACCCGTCGGAGGTTGGCTGCCCGCTGCTGGTCTCCACCAATTCCAAGGTAATTCCAAGTAAGTAATAGAAGAATATACCCACTATTACTCTTCAATAGATTCCCAGGCTGCTCCAAGGAATCGCCTATAAGTGATATAGGAATGGTGCTCATTCGCAGCCGATCGATTCCAAGCTGACTCCAAGTGAGGGTGGAAATCTCAGCTAGTTCTAAGGGAATACCCAGAAATCGATAGGCAGAGCCGGACAGAGATCGACGAGGGCATAGAGGAAAGTTCCGACGTAAAAATGTCGTGGTTATTAATCGATAATCCGCTTGAATCCATGATCGATAACCGTTAAGGTACGAAACACCGTCGGACCGATACAGGGGGGATGGCACTTCGAGTTGAGGTGCACCTGCATCTGTTCCTCGGAATGCAAAAAGCCCAATCCAATCCGCTCGAGTGCCAGGTTTGTCGTGGGACGTCGAGTGTGCTCGGGCGTGTTTCGGGTTGGGTCATTCACGTTGGGGGGCACCCGTCACCCAAACCGAAACCCGCGGCAACGCGGAAAAAGGAGCACGTATGTTTCGAAAGGTCCTCTTAGTTGCGGCTGCTGCCGCCCTACCGGTAAGCATGGTCGCAGCCACCGGCACGATCGCCGGCGCCAAAGCGCCGACAGTCAATGCCACCAACAACACGGCGACATGCACGGGTCTCAAGGGAACGGCCAAGTTCAAGCCGGCCATCAGCGAGAACGAAACGGTCGGGGCCACCGAGGTCACCACGATTGCGGCCAAGCTGACTGGCTGTACATCCAACGCCACCGGGCTGACCGTCAAAGGCGGTTCAGTGAAGGGCAGCTTCTCCGACACGATCACTTCGGCCAACGGGTGTGCCTCGCTGCTCGGCAGCAATACCGAGGCCGGCACCCTGACCACCAAGTGGACGACGACGCCCAAGCTTTCATCCGGTAGCAGTGTGGTGACGGTCCACAGCGTCCAGGGTGGGGTGGCTCCCGACGGCACCAACGCCGAGTTCCAGATTCCGGGCACCGTCGCTGACAGCGCTACCGGGTCCTTCTCGGGAACCGACAGCGGGGCCAGCGGTACCACGGCCGCCCAGTCCAAGCAGACGGTCACTGCCCTCGGTAAGTCTTGCGCCGGCAAGTCGGGCATCAAAGGCATCTCGCTCGAACCCGTGACCGGTAGCGGCGCACCGGTGGCCGCATTCTTCGGCTAACACCGACTTCATCCCCCTAAGCGGTGGGTTAGCCGTATTGACAAGGACGGGGCTTCGGCCCCGTCCTTGTCGCGGCTGGATGCCCGGGCGCCTTTGCCCCGGAGGTGCCCGAACGCCCTGGTGGCGCTCGAAATGGGGATGGTGCGTTGTGTCGAGTGGCCGATGCCGTTAAGGTACGTGATGTCGAACTAGGGGGGCTTGCCTGTGGGGACTCGAATTCGCGCCTTGATGCGTTTCGCCCTGGTTTGGCACTGATACGCCGATGCAGCTGGCGTACGCACGGGGGGCTTCGTGACCACCGAAGTCGCTTTGGGCGCGTTCGTCTGGATCGGTTTGACCATTACGTCGGGGGCAAAGCGTCACCTGACCTACTCCGCGGGAACGTGGGAGAAAAAGGAGCACACATGCTACGCAAGATGTTGTTGATCGCAGCGGCGACGGCCATGCCGCTCGGCTTCATGGCCGCCGTCGGCGGGAGTGCCGGTGCCGGCGCCCCCAAGGTCAACGCCACTGACGCCACTGTCAGCTGTACTGGGATTACCGGCTCGGTCAAGATCAAGCCGGCCATCACCAGTGACGAAGCCGCCGGTCTTTCGACCATTTCGATCAAGGCCAAGCTGTCCGGTTGCACCACCAACGACGGCGTGACGGTCACGTCGGCCAGTGTGAAGGGTGCGCTCACCAGCACTCGCACCGCGGGTGAGAACGGGTGTGCAGAGCTCGCCTCCGGCACCGGCGGGACCGGCGAGTCGGGGACGCTCACCACCAAGTGGAAGACGACGCCCGCGCTGTCCTCCGGTAGCAGCGTGATCCATCCGACCTCGTTCTCGGGCACGCTCCTGGGTAGCGGCTATGTCGCCTTCTCCATCCCGGGTTCGACGCCGAACGGAACACCGTCGGGCTCCTTCCAGGGTACCAACGCCGGTGCCAGCGACCAGACCACCGGACAGACGAAGGAGACCGGAGTCCAGCTCATCACCGCCTGTGGTGGCAAGAAGGGGCTTTCGACCATCGATCTGACCTCTTCGGCCAGCCCGCCTTCGGTGACCCTGGGCTAGTAAGTCAGTAGCAACACAGCAACAATGTCCGCACGTGCGGACATGCCGTACCAGCGAGGACGGGGCTCAGGCCCCGTCCTCGCTGCATGCCCGGCCACACTCGGGTGCCGCAACGATTGCCAGGTCGACTCAACCCCCGTGAGGTTTGGTTTGACAGCGGTGAGCTCCCGATCGAGGCCATCCTTCCGTGGCGGGCCCACCGTCGACAATGATGTCGACCGTGGATGAGATGGCGCGTTGAAGGGCACGGAGCGGTGGTGCAACGAGCGACGGCTCCCGCTGCCCGGTAGAGCTAAGTTTGTCCGGCGGATCGTCCTCGCTCGACGGACGCTGTCGCTGTTCGCCATGGCGGCGATCCTGCCGATTTGGCTGGTCGGTTGCGGAACAGGAGTGTCGCCGACGGCCGGAAAGGCTCCGTCATCGCTCAACACCCCCGGGGCGAAGTGCTCGACAGCCCCTGGGGTCCCCGCCACCCCGACCTCCGTGCCGTTACGGGTCGAACGCACGGGTGCGAGCGTCCGGGTGCTGGTTTCGATCTGCGTAGACGGCGCCGGTCCCTTCCCTTTCGTACTCGATACCGGCGCTTCCTCGACCCTATTCGACAGCCATTTTCCGGACTTTGTGCGCTTGTCGGCGGACGCACCGGTCAGTGTGCTCCGCCGGCCCGGGTGCACGGCCGTCGTGCTTCACGATCTGGTGCAGCGGTGGTCGATCGGCCCTGTGGCGCTGGCCGGGCAGTCGGTCTCCGTGGTCCGGATGCCAGGTTTCGGGCTCGAGGGGCAACCGGTGGGCGTGCTCGGCTCTGATGTCCTCAGTCGCTTCGGTGCCGTCCGCATCGACTACGCGGCCCAACGCCTCACCTTCGCCGGACCGGAGGGCCCGGTTCCCGTGCTGGGCACGTCCGTCGACGGTCCGACCTCAACACCGGTTCCTCAAGGACTGCTCGGCGTCGGGGCGCGAACCGTTGTTCCCTTGGACGTCACCACCACCGCCTCCGGAACGTCGGTGCTGACGCCGGTCAGATTCGACACCAGCAGATCATTCCCATTCGACGTCGCCACCGGTGCGTCCACATCGGCGGTCACCGGGTCGCTCGCTGCCCAACAAGGTCTGGTGAAGACCGGACAGACCGAGCCGGTCACATCGTTCGGCTGTCTCCGCCAGGCGCCGGTGGTGATAAGCGGCCGGTGGGCGATGGGCTCGGTGGCACTGCCACCCGGGTTGATGACTGCCGCGGTGGCGGCGACCTCCCCGTCCGAAGCGGAAGGGCTCGTGGGATCGGACGCGCTCAGGGCTTACGGCTGGGTTGTTCTCGACTACCGGTCGGGGAGTCTGTTCCTGGGCGACGGTTCGTCAGCCGCCTGAACGAATCGACTGCGCACGCCGAAGTTCACACGGCACCGGTGGCCGTAAGAGCCTGGTCGGATCTGCCCACACCGGTGGAAACTGGGAGTGCATGGTTATCTGGCACCTCGGATCTAAGCAGGGTTGGTGCTGGCCATGGCAAAGCTCACTGGTGCCCCGTCACAGCTTGGCGACCAGATCGGCTCCATCGGCGACCCAGACGTCTGTCCCGTCGAAGGCCAGGCCGGCCGGTTCACCGGCAGGGAGCTTGTAGGTACCGATGAGGCTGCCCGTGGATGCATCCAGCTTGGTGACGGTATCGGTGCCGCCGTTAGCCACCCAGATGCTGCTCCCGTCGAAGGCGACCCCGAAAGGGTTCGTCCCGACGGGGTAGGTGCCCACCACCGCCCCGGTCGACGCCGCCAGCCTTGTGACACTGTCACTGCCCACGGCTGCATTGGTCACCCAGATGTCGGTTCCGTCGAAGGCCACGCCGAACGGGGATAGCCCGACGCCATACGTGCCGACCACGGCGCCGGTGGACGCCTCGACCTTGATCACCTGGTCGGTGCCCGGGTTGGTGACCCATAGAGCGGAGCCGTCGAAGGCCAGGTTCTCCGGGTCCGTGCCCACGGGGTATGTGCCCACGAGGTGGCCGGTCGATGCGGCCAGGCGGGTGACTGACCTGGCGCCCTGGTCGGTCACCCAGATGTCCGTTCCGTCGAAGGCCACGCCCACGGGGTACTTCCCGACGTGATAGGTGCCCATAACCCGCCCGGTCGATGCCCTGAGCCTGGTGACCGCGTCGCTCCCGTTGTCGGCGACCCAGATGCTCGAGCCGTCGAAGGCGATCCCTTCGGGATGTCTGCCCACCCGATATGTCCCCACCATGCCACCGGTAGAGGCCGCCAGCCTGGTGACGGTTCCGCTCCCGGAATTGGTCACCCAGATGTCGGTTCCGTCGAAGGTCACCCCCACCGGTTCTTTCCCGACGCGCACGCCGATACCGGCCTGGTTGGCCTGATACCAGCGCAATGTCGCAATCTGCAAGAGGTTGGGGCTCGGGTCCGACGTCGCGGGGACGCTCGGAGGTCCGATCTGATCCGACGCCAGACCGGCACTCCGGCTGCCGCAGCCCACGGTTCGCACACCATCGATGCCGGCATGCCGGCCCATCGGTTTCGGACAGCCGGAGACGTTGCCGCCACGAGCGGGTATGACGGCCGAGCCCACGATGGAGGCGGCAACGACTACAGATACGGCGACGATGAACGAACCGAGGACCACTCGGCGCAGGCGTCCGCTATTGATCACGCTGTGCATCGTGCCCCCCAACATTGCGGGCCTCTCGCTCTCTGTATCACCGGTCAAGATCTCTGGCATCGACTTCGACGGCAGGAATCGTTCACTCTGGATGTCATCCGTGTCGAGTGGCAACACAGCGCGTGCGGGCCACCGACCCTGACGCGCTCGAGGGCGGAGCCGAAGCCCCGCCCTCGAACACATCACTGTCGCACTCTTATCGGGTCAGAAGGCGGGCCCGATCTCGAGGTTGTCACCACTGCCGTCTGTGACGGAAAACTTACTGAGCCCCTTCTTACTCTCGCAGCCTGCGAGAACCGTCGCTTCGTTGACGTAGAGGGTGATCGAGTAGGTCGCCGGTGACTCGCTCCATCCGGACGTGACGGATCCCATTATGCTAATGGTGCCAGCTGACGCATCGATGGTCGCTGTTGAGGCAGCGAGTCCCGTGTCGTCAATCTTGCCACCGGTACCCTTCCACGCAATCTTGCTGGCCGGAACCGGCTCTGAACCGCCTGATGCGAGGGAACCGCAACCGGTGGTCGGAGGGCTGGATGGCGGGATGCTGTACTTCAGGGACTCCTTGCTGGTCAACGACGAAATGAACGGTGTGGTCGTCGTGCCGTCGACACCGACGCAATCGTCGTTGGTCAGCTTGGCCGTCACTTTAATCGGCACGGTGACCGTGGTCGTCAAATTGATTGCCGGCTTGAGGGTGATCGTTCCCTGGAGATTGCAGCTGATGTTTCCATCTATCTCCTGTGCACCCTTCGCAGCCGCGACACCCGCGCCGATGGTGGCGATGAAACCCATTGGGAGTAAGACGGCCATGGTGATCATGACTAATTTTCTGCGCACGTAAATCCCCCTTGCTGTTTGTCTCTGCGCTAGTTGCGCACTATCCGCGGGCACCGCCCGCCCGCGTCACCGTACCAGTGAACGCTCGAGCGCGCTCGGGTGGTGTAGAGAGGCGAACTCACGAGGTTTCATCACCGAGATACCCGGTCCGTGCGGTGGCTCTGTCCGACACTTAAAGGGTCGTCGAACAGGGAAAACAGATATGACAGGGAGGGCGACCGATTCGATCCAACGTTCGTTCGCAGGGCCGTGGTCACGTGTTGGCGTAACCCCGTACGCACGTGATCGTGAAAGCTCGCCCGACCCATCACATGGAGCCTCTAGCGGCGGGCCGCCATTAGGTGTTTAATTGGTTCGTTGCAAACGTCCCCCGTTGCAACATGGCGGATTGTAGGGACAACTTCCCCTCTCCGTTGGACAGCAGTCGAACGGCTCTCGTAGGTGCTCCTTGTGAGAGCCGGACGGCGTGTCGCCATGACCCCCGGCTCGGACCGGGGGTCATGCGCGTTGGGCCAACTTCCGGTACAGCCTCGCCACCTCCGACAGGCCCGACCTGAACCAGTTATTCGACCAGCCCCTAGCGTTGGTCTGCCGGCGCCGGAAATCGGCGGGCCCGTCCTGGCGTGGGATTCGAAGATCTTCGAGCCGATCTCGATTGATGGAAGGTATAGACGAGGGCATAGACGCAGTCGCGTCCTCTAACCATTGAGTCCATCCTCGGCGCAACCATCGAGACGGCGTTGCTTCCGGAATCAGCGCCGGGCGGTGCGCTTCCTATCGGAGCGAGCTGTCTTCTTCTTCCTCTTGTCCTTGGACTTCGTTGACCCGCCGCGAGCGTACGCGGTTGGTGCTCGCGAAATCGCCGGCTCCGGGCTCTCTTCAGTGGGCGCCGGCTTGGTCGCCGCCACCAGCAGGCCCGTCACTCCAAGCACCTGGAGCGCCCACCACAGGGACCACCCCAGGTGCCACTGAGCGAAAATGGTCGTGCCTATGGCGCAGGCAATGGCGATGGAGAACCGGCGTTGGCTCCCCCTTGCCGCCACCACCACGCCCACTGCCAATGCCGGCCACACGTAGTAAGCCGTCATCACCGATTCTGTGTAGGTGCGGAGGGCAAGGGCCAAGGCGGCGGCCCACACGATCATCTCCGGTTTCTCCCGCCAGCGCACCGCCCACCATCCGACCCCAGCCGCCAGCGCCAGCGAGACGGCCCGTAACGGTCCACTGCCGACCTTCTCATTGATGCCGCGGCCACCGAGCTTCGGAGCCAAGAACGTCCACAGGGTTTGATGGGTGCTCGCCAAATTGGGGAATATCGGCTGGGACACGAGAGCATGCACGGTTGCATTGGCATCGGATGCCAGCGGAGCGATTGTTACGGCCGCGGCGGGGATGACGGCTCGGAGTACCAACCCCAACGCGCGGCTTCTTCCTCCAAGGACGATAAGAAGCGGGAACACCACGATGACGAGAGGTTGCACGGCCAGGGCCGCTCCGAAGAGCCAGCCAGCTCCGGTGAAGCGCCCATCGAGGGCAAAGATGAGGGCGTATGTAGCGAGAGCTACGGCCACCGCGTCCTCGGGATGCCCATAGATCACCGTGACATTCCAAAGCAGTACCGCTTCCACCACAGTGAGAAGAGCTCGCCGCCACCGAGATACCTGAAGCCGTTGGGCCAGCGCGTCAAGAGCAAACAGCGCAAGGCAGGAGAGGACGAGGGTGACCGGCCCGACAAAGATGAAGGCTTGTGGGTGCACGGCGTAAACCTTCGACCCGACCGAAACCAGATTTGAGCTAACCGGAGTGCCGTGAACCACCAGGTACTGGAGGCCGACATAGGGGTGCCCGTGGTTGCTGATCTCGACAAGCGTGGAAGCGAACGCATGCGCCGCCAGCGGTGCCAGCACGAGCGCCATGCCAGGCAACGTCACCAAACCGGAACCGTAGATCGATCCGAAGTGGCCGTGGGCCAGCGCGCCGGACGCTTGATATGTCGTCCACAGATCTCCCGGTGCTAGCCACAAGGAAGGCGTGTGACGGACGATCGAACCCCACCGGAACCAGTAGGCCAGTGCCAACCCGAAGTAGGCAACGGACACGAGGATCGGCCAACCTCTTTGGGATACACGCTCGAAGATTCTGTCTTCGAGTTCCGAACTTTTGGTGTTGCTCGTCGGCACTGCCGACATCCTGCCACGTATCTGCTTTTCGGTCCTGGGCCGACGCAGGGGAGGGGCGAGGATGGGTGATCCGTGCAACTGACGACGGCCGCTTTGACCGCGCGCCATTGATTCAAGTTGGGGTGCAGGGGGAAAGAGTGCGTACCCGCCAGCGGGGGTCGAGCGTGTGGGATTGCATCGCCTCACCGATGCTCACCAGCACATGCATCTCGTCACCTGTTGAAGTTTCCTGCCGGCGGGGGTGACGCTCACCGCCCTCGCCGGAGGCGGCGACACCGGCTACGCCATCGGCTCGGTTGGAAACCTCTACGCCTGGGGCGAGCGGAGCCTGGGCGATGGGCACACGAGAATCGGCGCCGTACCCGTGCCCATCCTTCTGCCCACCTAAATGACTCCGCCGGCCATCGCCAGCGGAGTCAACGCCGGTTACGCCACCGGTTCCGACGGAAACCTCTCGGATGGGGGAACCAACTGGGCGGGGGAACTCGGCACGCCGACCCCGCAAGGAAGCGGTGATCCCGCGTCCGATCACCCCGTTGGCCGGCGTAATCCCCGTGGCCGTCGCCGCCGGCGACTCGACGGTCTACGCCATCGGCTCGTAGTCCCAGCCCGACCGTCGTGCCCCGTCGACTCCCGTTACGTCACCGAGGCAACGTTCACCGCCCAGGTGGAGGTCGATGGCGGATGCCCGGCGGGGGCAGTCCAATTTCGGCTGGATGGAATGGCGTTGGGGCCGCCGGTGCCGCCGGTGGCTCTCCGGCTGACGCCGGCGATGATTGCGGTGAGGTCGCTTTCGGCGGGCGAGGACCAGGTCAGTGCCGCCTTCTCGCGCACGGACGGGTCCTTCCCGGGCAGCGCTACCTTCGTGCGGACAGTCAGCGGCCGCTGAGTCGCAAGCCTTCCGACCCGGAATGGTGGCCTGCGAGGTTCGGCCGTGTCGACCCTCCACCTGTTGCCAGCGTGTGATCGGTAATCTGACCCGGAGTAATCATGCCGAGTATCACCGACTCCATCGGGCGTGTCCTCGGCGGCCGCTACCGACTCGTCACTGCCCTGGGGACCGGTGCGTCCGCGCACGTCTATCTAGCCGACGACGTCTCCCTGCATCGCCGGGTGGCCATCAAGGTCCTCCATCCGGCATTGTCCGGCGATTCCGCCTTCCTCAAGCGCTTCCGGGCCGAGGCTCGGGCGGCGGCAGCCCTCAACCACCCGAACATCCTCCAGGTCTATGACTGGGGCGAAGAGCACGATGAGCCCTATCTGGTCCTCGAGTACCTGGCCGGCGGCAGTTTGCGCCAGGTGTTCGACACCGGCGCGCTCCTCACTCCCGAACAAGCGGTCGAGGTGGGCATCGAGGTCGCCGCCGGGCTCGAGTACGCCCACCGACGGGGCGTGGTCCATCGGGACATCAAGCCGGCCAATCTCCTCTTCGACGCCGATCGCCGCCTGCGCATCGCCGACTTCGGGCTGGCCCGCGCCCTGGCTGAGGCGTCGTGGACCGAGCCCGACGGGGCCATCCTGGGCACGGCCCGCTACTCGGCCCCCGAACAGGTCGAAGGGTGGGTCCTCGACGGCAAGGCCGACGTCTACGCCCTCGCTCTGGTCCTCTACGAAGCGGTCACCGGCGAGGCGGCGTTCATCGGGGACACCACGGTGTCCACACTGATGGCCCGGGTGGGCACCCTGCTGCCCGAGCACCGGGCACTCGGTCCCTTGAACGACATATTGGTGTGGGCCGCCGCCCCCGATCCGGCCGAACGATACGACGCGTCGCAGTTCGGCCAACGACTGCAGGCGTTGGCTGTCGCCCTGCCCCGACCCGATCCCCTTCCCATCACCGAGGCGGTTCCCGGTCACGACGACATCGACGCGGGAGCGGTGCGTCCCCACCGCCGCAGCGGCCTCGATGCCGACCCCACCGAGCTCGGCGCCCCTGCGGCGCTCGACACGTCGCCGGTCAACCAGACCAAGCCGTCGGCGGGACGGCCGCCTCCGGTCCTGCGCCGCCGCCGGCGGCGTTGGCCCTGGTGGGCCGCAGCCGGGGTGGTGGTGGCCGCTCTGGTGGCGGCAGGGATTGTGTCGGCCTCCCGTCACGGCCTCTTCACCCCCAGTCATCCGGTGCCGTCCCTGGTGGGCAAGACCACGGCTCAGGCTCAAGGCATCCTGGTCAAGGACAAGTTCCACTTGCGTGTCACCGGGCACGCCAACAGCATCACCCTCGGTGCCGGCCGCATCCTGAGCCAGAAACCCTCACCCCGGGCGGGCACCACTGCTGTCTCCGCCAAGCAGGGCAGCACTATCGACGCGGTCGTGTCCGCAGGGCCGCCGGCGGTGACCATCCCCAGCCTCACCTCGACGGCCAGCTGCCCCGCCGCCGTCCAGCAGCTGGCCGATGTCCACCTGGTCGGGGTGTGCCCGGCCTCGGCCGCCCAGTACAGCTCCACGGTGGTGGCCGGTGCCGTGGTGGCCACCAGCCCGGCCGGTACGGCCACCTACGGTTCGACGGTGACCATCATCACCTCCAAGGGCCACGCCCCGGTGGCCGTTCCCTCCCTTCCGACCACCGACACGTACGCCTCGGCCGCTGCCGCCCTGACCGCCCTCGGATTCCACACCGCCCAACAGAACGCCTATTCATCCACCGTTCCTAGCGGGCAGGTCATCGGGACCACGCCTTCCCCGGCGGCCGGTCCTCAACCCTTCGGGTCGACGGTGACCGTGGTGGTGTCCGAAGGCCCGAAGCCGGTGATCATCCCCGATTTCGGTCCTGCGGAGTCGGTGGCCGCCGCCACTAGCGCCCTTCAGGCCCTCGGCCTCCAGGTGGCCGGCCCCTACGGGCCGGCGGGGGCGGGCCACGTCCTGTCCACCGATCCGGTGGCGGGCACGTCGGTGAAGCCGGGGACCACTGTCTATATCTATTCGTTTTGACCGTGACCGTCCCCGAGTGTGAGCTGTGCGAAGCGGCCCGCCTGACCGAGTGGTTCCACGAGGACGAGGTGTGCTGGGTGGCGGCCTGCGAAGTCTGCGACGTGCCCATGGTGGTGTGGAAGCAGCACGGCGACCAGCCCCCCGAGGCCGACGTCGAGCACATGTTGTCCGCCCTGGCCCGGGTGGCCGACGCCCAGCTGGGGTCGGGTGTGTGGTCGTTCGACCGGGTCATGCGCCAGATACCCGATCACTTCCACGCCCACGCCCGCGATCCCGACTGGTGGTTCCGCCGGTTCGGACGGCGATGATCAAATACCTGGGGTCCAAGCGCCGACTGGTGCCGGCCCTCACCGTGCTGGCCGAGGCGTCGGGGGCCCGCACCGGCCTCGACCTGTTCTGCGGGACAACCCGGGTGGCCCAGGCCTGGAAGCGGGCGGGCCTGGCTGTCACTGCCGTGGACAGCGCCCGCCTGGCCCATGTCCTGGCCGGTTGCTACGTGGCCTCCGATCCCGACGCCGTACCCGATCTCATCGACCGGGTGACCGAAGGGGTCGACCGTCTCAACGCCATCGAGGGCCGACCCGGCTACGTCACGGCCACCTTCTGCGAGGCGTCACGGTACTTCCAACCGGCCAACGGGGCCCGCATCGACGCCGTCCGCCAGGCCATCGACCGCCACTTTGCCGGGTCCGACCTGTGGCCCATCCTGATGACCAGCCTGCTGGAGGCGGCCGACCGGGTCGACTCCACCACCGGGTTGCAGATGGCCTACCTCAAGCAGTGGGCGGCCCGTTCAGCCCAACCCCTGGTCCTCCGGGTGCCCGAGCTCATCGGCGGTCCCGGCCGGGCGGTCAAGGGCGACGCCTGTGTCCTGGTCGGGTCCGGCCAGCTCGACCCCGTCGACCTGGCCTACATCGACCCTCCCTACAATCAACACCGCTACGACGCCAACTACCACGTGTGGGAAACCATCGTGGCCTGGGACCACCCCCCCTTCTACGGCGTGGCCTGCAAGCGCCAGGACTTGCGGGACCCGGCCACCAAGAGCGCCTTCAACGGTCGCCGGACCATGCCCGAGGCATTGCGGGGGGTGGTGGCCGGGGTGGCCGCCGATGTGGTCGTCCTCTCCTACAACAACGAGGCGTGGCTGACCTTCGACGAGCTCCGCGACCTGTGCGCCGGGCGGGGCCACGTCGAGGTCCTGGCCTTCGACTCGGCTCGTTACGTCGGTGCCCGCATCGGCATCCACGACCCCGCCGGTCGCAAGGTGGGGGCCGTCTCGCATCTGCGAAATACCGAGTACGTCCTGGTCGGCGGGGACAGGGCCCGGGTGCGGTCGATGGTAGGGGCCGTGGTGGCCTCCGGCCTGGGCACCAGGGTGCGTCGGCCGGTGGAGGTGCCCACCGCCCCCGTTCCGGTTTGACCGAGCGGGGGGCGCCTGCCAACGTGGAACGGAAGGTTCGGCATGTCCACACCGGCGTGGCGGCCACGTCGAGATCGCCGCTGGGGAGTGCGACATGGGAGAACTGGAGGGACGGACCGCCATCATCACCGGGGCCGGCCGCGGCATCGGACGGGAGCACGCGCTGCTCTTCGCCGCCGAAGGGGCCAAAGTGGTGGTCAACGACCTGGGTGGCGCAGTGGACGGGTCGGGGGACGACCGTTCGCCGGCCCAGCAGGTAGTCGACGAGATCATCGCCGCCGGGGGCCAGGCGGTGGCCAACGCCGATGACGTCTGCGACTGGGAGGGCGGACAGCGGCTCATCGATACGGCCGTCGACACCTTCGGCGACCTCCACGTGCTTGTCAACAACGCAGGCATCCTCCGCGACCGGGTGCTGGTCAACATGTCGGAGTCCGACTGGGACTCGGTCATCCAGGTCCATCTCAAAGGGCATTTCGTCCCGACCCGGCACGCCGCCGCCTACTGGCGGGCCCGGACCAAAGAGGGAAAGGAGGTCAGGGCGTCGGTGGTCAACACTTCCTCCACATCGGGCCTGCTGGGCAACCCGGGCCAGGCCAACTACGGGGCGGCCAAGGCCGGCATCGCCGCCTTCACCACCATCGTGGCCGACGAGCTGGTCCGCTACGGGGTCCGGGTCAACGCCATCGCCCCGGCGGCCCGCACGCGTATGACCCAGCAGACCCCCGGCCTCTCGCAGATCGTGCAGGCCCCGTCTGATGCCTCGACCTTCGACAGCTGGGACCCGGCCAACGTGGCGCCACTGGCCGCCTACCTGTCCACCGAGGGGTGCCCGGTCAGCGGCAGGGTCTACTTCATCCAGGGGGGCCAGATCCGTCTCTTCCAGCCGTGGACGATGACCACCACCCTGGAGAAGCCGGAGCGGTGGACGGTGGCCGAGTTGCAGGCGGAGATGCCTCGCCTGACGGACTGACGGTGCGGTCGGCTGCGGGGCCCCGAGGGGCGGGGGGTGAGCCGGGCTTCGACGCCAGCGAGGTGATCGAGGCGGAGGCCTTGCTCTCCGGCAGCGGGTCCGGCGCCGACGGTGGGATCGTCGTTCCGTGGCCCCTCCTCTTCCGTCACCGGATCCACCACCGACTCACCCGGTCGGAGCGCTACCAGTGGTGGGTGCTGTGGACGGTCCTGGCCGGTCTCCTTTCGGTCAACATCACCTTCACCGTTTTCGTGGTCGCTCTTCCCCAAGTGGCCGCCGAGCTGCATACGACGGTCTCCACTCTGACCTGGACCTCGACCGGGCCCCTTCTCGCCTTCGGGGTGGCCGCCCCCATCCTGGGAAAGCTGGGCGACCTGCGGGGCTACCGGCGGCTCTATCTCTGGGGCCTGAGCGGGGCCGCCGTCAGTGTGGTCCTGACCGCGTCGGCCCCGACCGCCGGGGTGCTCATCGCCGCCCGCCTGTTCGACGGCGTCCAGGGGGCAGCCACCGGTGCTGCTTCGATGGCCCTGGTCCTCCAGGCCTTCTCCCACGGCGACCGGGTCAAGGCCATGGGATGGTGGGCGCTGGTCGGGGCGGGCGGTCCCGTGCTGGGGGTCACCCTCGGTGCCCCGATCATCCAGTACTTCGGATGGCGGGCGCTCTTCTGGAGTGAGCTGCCCCTCATGGCCGTCGCCGCCATCCTGGCTGTCGTCGTCCTACCGTCGGGCCACGGCACCGCCGACGGCCGCACGGAGGTTGCCGTCGACAGCGCCGTCGACGGCGGTGACACCGACCCGTCGGTGGCCCGGTCGTCGGGCCCCTGGGCCCAGCTCGACTGGATCGGGTCGGTCACCTTGTCGGCATCGGTGACAGCCGGCCTGTTGGGGCTCAACCTGGCCCCGTCCTCCGGGTTCGGCGCCCTGACCACGGTGGGACTGTTCGTCGCCAGCATCGTCCTCGGGGCCCTCTTCGTGCTCCACGAGCGGCGCACCCCTCGGCCGCTCATCCCGCTGCGCTACTTCCGGATGCGCAATTTCGTCTTCCCCCTCGGAGCCCGAACCTTCGTCAACTTCTCGTACATGGGTGGGTTCTTTCTCTTCCCCATCCTCATGGAGCGGGTCTACGGCTACAGCGAGACCCGGGCCGGTCTGGTCTCCACGGCGCGCCCGCTCATGTTCTCTGTGGTGGCCCCCATTGCCGGCTACGCGGCCATCAAGGTCGGTGAACGGCTCTCGACGGTGGCCGGGGCGGTGGCCCTGGCCGCGTCGATGCTGGTGTTCACCCAGCTCGGGGCCGAGCCGTCCCTCATTGTCATCCTGGTGGCCCTGGCCCTGTCCGGGGTGGGGAACGGGCTGTCCACCCCGTCGACCGCGTCGTCGGCGTCCAACGAGGTGGCCGCCGACGAGCTCGGGGTGATGAGCGCAGCCCAGCAGCTGGTCACCCAGATCGGGATCGTGGCCGGCATCCAGGTCATGGTCACGGTACAGGCATCGGGTCACGGGGGAGTGGGCTCGCTGGCCTCGTTCCACCGGGCCTATGCGGTCGGGGCGGTCGGCGCCGTACTGGCCGGCCTCTTCGGGCTTTTCATGCACAACACTCCCGGACACGGTCGACGGTCACCGGCCCGGTCGCCAGGTCGGGGGTCTTCGACGGGAGGACCATGAGCGTGGCCAGGTCCCCTTCTACCGTGATGACCACAGACCCCCGGATGACAGGGCGAGCGGGGCCGGTGAGGACGTGATCATCCGACGCGCCCGGGCAGCCGTTGATGGCATCATCTCCGGATGACGTGCACAAGCCCAGGTGGTACGGGGTCACCCACGACCCGAACCGCCGTGGCCACCGGGGATGGCTGCAGCTGGACCGGGGTCGACCGGGTTGCCGAGTCACCTGCCGGTCTGGCCACCACCGTCTCTCGGCTTGGCGGCGCCTCTGGCATGAAACGCGGTGGGTATGAGAATGGCCGAGGACTCCGTGACTTTTCGCGGGCTCGAGGGTGCCATCGCCGGACCCGAAGGCGGGTCCGAACGTTTGATGTGTCCAGGAGTGGCGATTCTGCGGAAGGTCGACACGATGGTGGGGGGGACGTTCAAGGGGTGGAGTGGATGACCCTGATGACGGGGTGATCAGACGATCGGGCAGGGCTTCTGGACACGGGATTGGGTGGCGCGTCATCCACTAATTTGAGGAGAACCGATGGGTACCATCAAAGATTTTCGCAGGGAGGCCAAGCGCGCGTGGCAACACTCTGACAATGCCGACCATCGCCTGAGAACACTTTGGCGCCAGTCAAAGATGCATGTCTTCGCCAAGTTGCACAAGACGGTGAGGTTTCCACTGGGTGATCATTCTCATATCTTGGTCGACGGTCGGTTTCCCAGCACGCAAAAGGTGGCCTTCGGCAACACGCGAGAACTCTTTGCCTGGAAAGGGTTGTTGGGATCCGACGCGCTCGTTCATGGACATTGGATCCAATGCCGGTGTCTATTCGATTTGGGCGGCCGATCTCGGTGCGCAGGTCATTGCCGTCGAACCAAACGACGAGGCACGAAGCGCCTTAGAGAAGAACGCCGCATTGAACGGTTACCACTTCGAGATTGTTCCCGCAGCCCTTTTTGACCACAGCGGAACAATGTGGATGACGGAAGGCCGCGGGCCGCAAAGCCGTTTGCTGCAATCTCATTTTGACGGAGGTATCGAAATAGAGGTCTCCACGCTCGATGATGTCCTGGGTGATCGAGTGGCCAACGGCATCAAAATAGATGTGGAGGGAGCTGAACGCTTCGTTCTCGATGGAGCAAAAAAGGCTCTGAGCCAGGGACGCATTCGTGCCATGCAACTGGAATACAACATCTGCGCAGAAAAGTACTATGGAGAAACGAGAGATCCACTCAGGGACATGCTAAAAGACTACGGTTATCACTTTTGGCAACCTGATAAGGATGGCGTGCTTCAAAGCACCAATCCCGGCTCCGGCGGCCGCAGACATCCCGATGTCTTCGCCATATTGCCCGAATAGCCCAGGACCTGTTCATATCCGCCCTCTCACCCGGTGGGAGCCGGCCGGGCCGGACCGAGCCGGAGGGTCCGCTACTCGGTCATGGCCAGGATGCGAGAGGCGATCTCGGCCGCCGCCGGGTCCGGGGTTATCGACTGGAGGGCCATGAGCTTGGCGATGTCACCCTCGACTTTGATCTTGCCGGCCATGAAAGCCTGCATCCCCGCCTGGGGGTTCCCCTCCACCAGAATGGCCTTGGCCACGTCGTAGTCGAGGGAGACGGTGAGGTCGACCGACTCGATGTGACCGGTGTCGAGGACCAACTCGCCCGAACTGGTGTCCACGTGGGCCTCGACGGTTCCCTTGCCGAAGGGCACCTCTGCGATCACCAGGTTCATCCGGATCGAGTGCTCGATGGTGGCCCCCTTGCCGTTGAAGTCGGCCCGGATGACCCGGGCCTCAGTCAGCCAGTCGTCGCTGAGGAATTGATAGGTGGCCATCGGTGTCCTGCTCCTTGCCCGTCGTTGGTATCTGGCCGACAACACTACCTGTGACATCCCGACCCTCCGGGGTCCTGAGCGGGGACGGTTACGCTTGTGCGGTGGACGACAGTCGACGGGGGCCGGTTTCGTCCGGGGCGGCAACGGGGACGACCTCGGGGGGGCGGCCCATCGTCATCGCCGGTCTGCCCCGGTCGGGGACGACCTGGGCGATGTACGCTCTCGGGTCCAGCCCCGGCACCCGCGCCACCTTTGAGCCCGACAACGAGGAGCAGCACCCGGCGGCCATCCATGCCAAGCGTCACCTGGGCCGCTACCCCGTGTTGCAGCCGGGCGACGTGAACCGCTCCTTCCACCGGTTGTGGACCTGGATCCTCGACGGCGCTCATGAGGGCATCCGGGCTCGGGCCGCACTCCACATGCTCAGTCCGGGGCGACGAGATCGGACATTCGACCACAAGCCCGACCTGTTGACCTGGACCGCCGGGACGGTGGCCCGCGACCCTCGCCCCGGCGGCGGGGGCGACCGCTCCGGGTCTGGGCGGGTGGTGGCCAAATCGGTCCACCTCCAGCTGGCCGTGGGCTGGGTGGCCGACAATTTCGACGTCGAGACCCTTGTCCTCCTGCGTCATCCGGCCAACGTCCTGGCCAGTTGGATGGAGATGAACTTGCGCATCTCCTCGAGCACGATCCTCGAGACCCGGCCGGACATCCGGGCCCGTTACCTCGACCGCTGGGGTGTGCCCCTGCCCGGGCACGACCGGGTCGAACAGCTGAGTTGGAGGATCGGCCTGTTGAGCGCGGCACTGGAGGAGGCGCTGTCCGAAAACCCCCAATTCCACGTGCGCCACCACGAGGCCCTGTGCGCCGATCCTCATGTCGAGTTCCGCAAGCTCTTCGACGAGCTGGGGCTGACCTGGACGCACCAGACCGACGCCTACCTCCGGGACCACGACAACCCGGGTGAGGGATTCTCCGATTTCCGGGTGGCCGCCGGGCTGTCCCGGGCCTGGCAGAAGAAACTCGACGACGACCAGCTGGCCACCTTGCGCCGTGTCCTGGCCTGGTTCCCTGTGACCCAGTGGGGCGACTACGACTTCGACCGCCTCTGAGCGAGCGAAGTCCGGGCCGGAAGGCGGCCGGCCGTCGGCCCTGCAGGATCCGACCGATAGCATCCCGGCCATGACCGCTCCCATCATGCCCGGCGCCGAGCCCTGGTCAGCGCCGGGTGGACCCCACGGCGCGCTGGTCCTCCACGGCTTCACCGGCAACCCCCAGTCGATGCGCCCGCTGGCCGAGGCGCTGGCCAAGGCCGGACTGGCCGTCGAGTTGCCCCTCCTGCCCGGACACGGCACGGCCATCGAGGACATGCTGCCCACCCGGTGGGAGGACTGGTCGTCGGCGGCCGATGCCGCCTACCGGGCCCTGGCCGACCGGTGCCAGAAGGTGGTGGTGGCGGGATTGTCCATGGGGGGCACCCTGACCTGCTGGCTGGCCGAGCACCACCCCGAGGTGGCCGGCATCGCCGTGGTCAACCCGCTCATCGTGGCCCCCGAGCGGGCGGACCGGGAGGGTATCGCCGCCCTGGTGGAGGCCGGTACAGACGTGTTCGACGCCATCGGCTCGGACATCAACAAGGAGGGGGTGGAGGAGGCGGCCTACCCGGGCACGCCCCTCCCGCCGCTCCTCTCCCTGTTCGAGGGGGCCGACGAGGTGGCCGCCCACCTGGGCGACATACGTTGTCCGACCCTGTTGTTCTCCAGTGGCCAGGACCATGTGGTCGACCCGGTGTCGGGCGACGTGTTGGAGCGCTCGGTGGGTGGGCCCGTCGAGCGCGTCAACCTCGAACGCAGCTACCACGTGGCCACCCTCGACTGGGACGCCCCCCTCATCGAGCAGAAGGTGACCGACTTCGCCGAGGCGGTCACGGGCGGCAGCGGAAACTCCTCCCGCTGATGGACCGCCCCGCCCGACTGACCCGCCAGGAGGTGGTGCACGTGGCCGCCCTGGCCCGCCTCCACCTGACCGACGAGGAGGTGGACCTGTTCACCGAGCAGCTGGCCGAGGTGCTGGACCACGCCGCCGACGTGGCCTCGCTGGACCTGGCCGGGGTGGACATGACGGCACACGCCTTGGCCGTCACCAACGTCCTGCGCAGCGACGAGATCCGACCCTGTCTCGACCGCGACGAGGTACTGGCGCAGGCCCCGTCGGTCGAGGACCACCGTTTCCGGGTGCCGCCCATCCTCGGGGAGGCCCCGTGACCGCCCCTCGTCCGGCCGCCGCGGTGGCCGCCGCCGTGCGCGCCGGGGACCGGACCGCCACCGACGTGCTGGAGGAGCACCTGGCCCGCATCGGGGCAGCGGACGAGGAGATCCACGCCTTCAACCTGGTCACAGCCGACCAGGCCCGGGCCGAGGCGGCCGCCGTGGACCGGATGGTGGCCGACGGGGGCGACCCCGGCCCTCTGGCCGGGGTTCCCGTGGCCCTCAAGGACAACCTGTGCACACGGGGGGTGGAGACCACCTGTTCGTCCCGCATCCTGGCCGGCTGGCGGCCCCCCTACGACGCCACGGTGGTCACCCGGCTGCGCCGGGCCGGCGCCGTGCTGGTGGGCAAGACCAATATGGACGAGTTCGCCATGGGCTCGTCCACGGAGAGCTCGGCCACCGGACCAACCCGCAATCCCCACGCCACCGGCCGGGTGCCCGGCGGGTCGTCGGGGGGCTCGGCCGCTGCCGTGGCCACCGGGTTCGCCCTGGCCGCCCTGGGCTCCGACACCGGGGGCTCGATCCGCCAGCCCGCCGCCCTCTGTGGGGTGGTGGGCATGAAGCCCACCTACGGCACTGTCTCCCGTTACGGCCTGGTCGCCTTCGCCAGCTCGCTGGACCAGATCGGCCCTCTGGCCACCACCGTGGCCGACGCCGCCCTCGTCTTCGACGTCATCGGCGGCCATGACGCCGCCGACTCGACGTCGCTCAACCGGCCGACCCCCCGGGTCCTCTCGGTCCTCGACGACGGTGTGCCCGGCCTCACCGTAGGGGTGCTCACGGAATTCCTGGAGGGGGCCGACACCGACGTGGCCGACCGGGTCCGCCAGGCCGCCGAGGCCTGCGCCGCCGCCGGCGCAAGGGTCCAGGAGATCTCCGTACCGGCGGTCACGCTGGGGTTGTCGGCCTACTACCTCATCGCCCCGGCCGAGGCATCGTCCAACCTGGCCCGCTACGACGGCGTCCGCTACGGACTGCGGGTCGACGCCCAGGACACCACGGCCATGAACACGGCCACCCGGTCGGCCGGGTTCGGCGCCGAGGTCAAGCGACGGATCATGCTCGGCACCTATGTTCTGTCCGCCGGTTACATGGACGCCTATTACAACCAGGCCCTGCGGGTCCGGACCCGCATCATCGAGGGCTTCGACGAGGCTTACCGGTCCTGTGACGTCCTGCTCGGACCCACCGCACCCACCACCGCTTTCGCCCTGGGGGCGAAGACGGGCGACCCGCTGACCATGTACCTGTCCGACGTCTGCACCATCCCTTCCAACCTGGCCGGGCACCCGGCCATCAGCGTCCCCTTCGGCACCGGAGACGACGGCCTACCCGTCGGGGTCCAACTGCTCGGCCCGGCACTGTCGGAGAGCACCCTGTTCAAAGTGGCAGCGGTGGTCGAGGCGGCGGCCCCGCCCCTGGCGCCACCGGTCACGGCGGCCACCGGGGGCAGGTCATGACCGGCCAGTGGGAGACGGTCATCGGCCTCGAGGTCCACACCGAGCTCAAGACGGCCACCAAACTGTTCTGCGGGTGCCTCAACGCCTTCGGTTCGGAGCCCAACACCAACATCTGTCCGGTATGCCTGGGGCTTCCCGGGTCGCTGCCCGTGCTCAACCAGCGGGCGGTCGAGCTGGCCATGGCCATCGGCACCGCCCTCCACTGCGAGGTCCGCCCCTCGACCTTCCACCGCAAGAACTACTTCTACCCCGACCAGGCCAAGGACTACCAGATCAGCCAGTACGACGAGCCGCTCAACGTGAACGGCCACCTTGACCTCCCCGACGGCAGCCGGGTGGGGATCGAGCGGGCCCACATGGAAGAGGACACCGGTAAGACCACCCACGCCGGCACGTCCGGTCGGATCCACGGGGCCGACTACTCGCTGGTCGACTACAACCGTTCGGGCGTCCCCCTGGTCGAGATCGTGAGTGCGCCCGACATGCGGTCGGCCGCCCAGGCCCGGTCCTACGTGAGCGAGCTACGGGGCGTGCTGGTGGCGTCGGGCGCCTCGGACGGCAAGATGGAGGAGGGCTCGATGCGGGTGGACGCCAATGTGTCCGTCCGCCGCTCCGCCGACGATCCCTTCGGCACCCGCTGCGAGATCAAGAACCTCAACTCGGTGCGCTCCCTGGGTCGGGCCATCGAATTCGAGGCCGATCGTCAGATCGCTCTCATCGAGGCTGGCCAGGCCGTCGACCAGCAGACGCGGCACTGGGACGAGGGTGCCGGCCGGACGGTCACCCTCCGGTCGAAGGAGGAGGCCTACGACTACCGCTACTTCCTCGAGCCCGACCTGGTCCCCCTGGTCCCCGACCCCGACTGGCTGGTGGCGGTGGCAGAGACGCTCGGGCCCATGCCGGCCGAGCGGCGGGCCGTCCTGGCCGAACTGGTGGAGACCGCCGGCGCCTCGTCCGGCTCGGCCACCGATCAGGTGGAGACCGTGGTGGACCTCGGGCTCGACCCACTGGTCATCGAGGCGGTGGCCTGCGGGGTGGCCCCGGCGCTGGCCCTGGCCCGCACGGCCAACGAGGCGGCCGCCGACCCCGAGGCCGCCCGGCGTCTCCCCGTCGACTCCTACGTGTCCCTTCTGACCCTGGAGGCCAGCGGTTCCCTGACCGCCACCCAGGCCAAAGCGGTGTTGGGCGAGTTGTTGGCCCAGGGTGGCGGTGACCCGGCCGCCATTGCCGCCGCCCGGGGGTTCGAGGCCATGAGCGAGGACTCCCTGGTGGCCACCGTGGCCGCCGCCGTCGAGGCCCACCCCGACGAGTGGGAGCGCTTCCGCCAAGGGGAGGACAAGCTGGCCGGGTTCTTTACCGGGGCGGTCATGAAGGCCACCCGGGGCCAGGCCGACGGCAAGGCGGTGGCCGCCGAGCTCCGGCGGCTACGCGGCTGATCCCGGCCCGATGGCGTAGCCACCGGAAGGGCGTCACGGGAACGGAAGGGACCCGGCCACAAAGGGGTCGAGCAGGGGCGGCGGCCCTCCGGCGGCCAGATAGGGACCGGTCGGGGTGAAGCCCAACCGGGTGATGTCGACCGGACGCGGCGGGTAGACGGGCGGTGCCACCAGGGCCCGCCACGGGCTGTAGAGCAGCCAGACGCCGTTTCGGTCGGCGAACACCGATGCCTCGCCGGGTCCGGGGCCCTGGGCATTGGACCCCAGCAGGGGGACGTCGGAGCTGTCGGCACAGGGACCCTGCGGCCCGCGGCAGGCGGCCGCACCGATGGCGTAGGCCGGCTGGTTGAACCAGTTGCCCGAGTAGAAGACCCAGTACCGCCCCTCGACCTCGATCATGTCCGGGGCCTCGACGATGGTCCCCTGCCAGGGTTCGTCGGGGGCCATGAGGAGGGACGGCCTACCGGTCAGCCCCAACCCACCGCCGGTCACCCTCTGCGACCACATTTCGGTCGGCCGGGTGGACCCGTCGATGTTCTGATCCGACTTCCACAGCATCCAGGACCGGTGGCGGTTGTCGGTGAAGACCCGGGGGTCGATCGAGCCGCCCAAAGTGGGTTGGCAGATGAACGGGGATTGTCGGGCCGCAAAGGGCCCCGCGGGGGCGGTGCCGACGGCGACCCCGATGCACTCCCTGGCTGGACTGGTCCCTTTCACCATGGCCGTGAAGTAGAGGACGTAGTGGGCACCGAACCGGTTGACGGTGGGGGCCCAGGTGTAACCGGGCACGGCCCAGCCGGGCAGATGGGGTAGGGCGTCGACCACAGGGCTCCACCCATCGAATCCGTCGGCCGACGCCACCGGCACGTTGACCGTGGGCAGGCCGGGCACACCGCTCGTGTACAGGAAGTAACGGCCGTCGAAGACGGCCAGGTAAGGGTCCGACTCGTTCTCGCCCGAGGGCACGACCTCGCCCGGCGAGGACGGATGGCTGTCCGGCGGCGGACGATCGACGAGCGGGGCGCCCACGGTCGAGGCGACCGGGACGCTCGGGACCGGTGGGGGTCTGCCACCACCGACCACAAGGGCGACGACGGCGGCCACGAGGACAAGGACGATGACGACGACCAGGACGACGGTCCCGAGGCGGATGCCGGGCCAGCGCCGGTGATTTCCCGGGAGGGGGCCCTCGACCACGGGAGACACCTCGACGCTCACGGTCATGCCCCTTCCCCCGACGTGCTCACCGGCGTCATCCCATTCCGATTTGAAGGCGTCGCACAGGCTAATGCCGCGTCCTCAGGCTGGGGAAGAACAGTGGACATCTGTTGGTGGCCTTGGGAAAAGCATAGAAATCCGGAGGATAAGGTAGGGATTTCGCGCCAGGCTCTTGACCCCGAAACACCCACCCTTCACAGTGTCAATTGCTGGGACGCCGAAGCTCCACCGGAGACCGGAGGCGGTTGGAAGAGAGTGGCAGGACTCCACTCGGCGAAGGGTCGAAAGACTCCTCGCACGGGGCGGAGTGCAGGCCACGTCGGACAACCGGTTCGCAGGTACCGAGGAGCCGTAGGTCACCAGTGTGGTGGTGTGGAGACGGAACGATGTGCTCTTCGGAGGGCAACGATTCGGTGCCTGCTGCAGGGTCGTCCGACACGGCTCGGCGCGGGTGAGTCCGCACGACCGGGTGCGTGGCCCCGAGGAGCTGGGTCGGTCTCGACCGACCGGTTACTCGGGGCTGCGTCGCGTCCGGAGCTCGATGGTCGTGGGTCACGAGCGAGTAGCGCGGGTTCAGTGACGATGGGCAGAACCGGGCACGGGAACAGACTCCATGCCACACGGGTCGTCCTCGTCGTTGCACCGTTCGCACTCGAGCTCGAGCGTGCTGTGGGAGATGGCGAAAGGTCCGGCGATGGCCGCCTTGACCTGATCGCCCACCACCTGGGCCTCCTCCAGGGTGGGATGACCGGTCAGGACCATGTGGGCCGACAGGACCCGCACCTCGCTGGACAAGCTCCAGACGTGGAGGTCGTGCACCTCACCGACCCCCGGCACGCGGGCCATGACGTCGGTGAGGCGGTGGAGGTCGAGGTCGGACGGCGTCGACTCGAGGAGGACGGCAATGCTGGAACGGAGGACCCGGTAGGCCTGGGTGACGATGATGGCCGCCACCACCAGGGCGGAGGCCGGGTCCAGCCAGCTGGCCGACGGCACCGCCAGGAGGGCGATGCCGGCACAGACCACGGCGAAAGAGGCCAGGGCGTCGCCGGCCATGTGGACCAGGACCGCCCGCATGTTGAGGTCGTTGCTCCCGTCCCGCAGGATGAGGGCGGCGATACCGTTGACCACCAGCCCGCCCAGCGCCACCGCCACCACGATGCCGGCCCGGACCTGTTCGGGGTGGCCCAGACGGTGGACGCTGTCCACCACGATGAGCACGGTCACCACGGCGATGAGGGCGGCGTTGGCCAGGGCGGCCAGGATGGTGGCCCGGTGGTTCCCGTAGGAACGCTCGGCGCTCGGGGGTCGGAGGGCCAGCCGGACCGCCACCAGCGAGAGGATGAGGGCCCCGACGTCGGCCAGGTTGTGGCCGGCGTCAGCCAGCAGGCCGGTCGAGTGGGCCACCACGCCGAACGCGATCTGCACGACCACCAGCCCGATGTTGAGGGCGAGACTGACGACGAGCCTGCGGGTTCTGTCCATGGGGTTCCTACCTCGATCCTACCGGCGCCGTGGGTCGGGACGCTCGGGACCAGGGAGGATGGCCCTCACCAACCGGGGTGGGTCTCGTAGCCCAGACGCACGGTGAGATCGCCGGTCAACTCCTTGAACCGCTCGATGTGGTCGGGGGCCAGCCGGTCCTGCCACTCGCCGGGCCGTCCCGAGCGAGCGTGACGGGGAATGGCGCCACCGCGGCGGAGGCTGAGCCTGTCCACTGCCTCCAGCCCGAGGGCCGCCGCCACCTCGTCGAAGCCGTACCAGCGGAAGAGCCTGGAGAAGGTCTCGCCCTCGTTGGCCATAGCCTCCTCGTAGCGGAGCTCGAGGAACTCCGGTTGGTGGTAGTCCCACTCGGACATCTCGGCGGCGGTGGTAGTCGCCATCCACTCGATCTCGGCCATCAGCCCGTCGTGCTCGCTCAGCGAGCGCAGGTACTCCTGGTAGCCCAACCCTCCGTAGGCGGGGTAGGGACGGCGAGTCCAGGCCTCGTGGCACACCCGGTGGTACTCGTAGCCGGACACCACCAGGTCGCGCGGATCGCGGACGAGGTGCGAACCCCGGAACGGCCGGGCGCCGACCTGGTCCCGCCGGAAGCTACCGGCGTGGACGTAGAAAGCCAGGTCGGTGGCGGGGGCGAGGGGGTCCGCCTTCCCTTCCTGCTGGCGGAGTCCGTAGTGTCCGATGATCGACAACAGGACCTGACGGAACCACACCGTCCCGGCCTTGTGGTGTCCGCAGTGGATCACCAGCTGCCGGGGGGTGCCCCGGGGGAAGGGGTTGCGGATGGTGCGCAGGATCTCCCGCCGGGCCCGTCGGTTGACCCGGGTGGCCAGCGAAGGACTGGGCGGAGGGGCACTCCGCGGTGCCGACGGTGCCCGGTCGGCTGTCGGTTCGCCGGTGGCGGCCATCAGTGTCCGAGGGGCACGAGCCGACGCACCAACGACCGGAACCGGTAGGGCAGGGTGGGTGGAATACTGCCCGGGACCTTCCACGTCGACGGCCACCCGGCCCCGACGCCGTCGAGTTGGTCCTGGACCCATGAGGGCTCCGGATCGAGTGCGGGGGGAGCGAACGACCCATGCGATCCGACCACAGCGTCGAGTGCGTCGTAGAGGGTGGCGCTGCCACTTTCGCCGAACGCACTGCGGAGATCGTCGCGACTGTGGCTGCTGTGCTGCAGCTTGGGGTCGACGAAACGCCGGATCGATCTCTCACTGACCGTCGGATCGACGTCCATGCCCAGGTCGGACAGGAAGGCGCGCACGGTGATCGACCAGTGACGGGGGTCGCCCACGATGTCGTCATAAGGGGATACCAGCACCGGCATGCCGGCTGCTTGTTCGAGGAGCAGACGGTTGTAGCGCATCCACAGGGCGCCACCGAACTCCATAGGGATGTAATCCCGCTTGTCGAGCGAACGGGCCACGTCGATGGGGTTGCGGAAGACGATCACCCCGGCGACCGGCCGACCCAAGGCCCGACGCCAGAAGGAGAGGGTGACGCAGGTCCGCGGGTCCTTCCAGACCCAGGGTTCGACAGGGTGGACCCGGTCGAAGGCGGCCCGCGCCGTCTCGCCGGTGGCGACGGTGCCGCTGTCCAGCCATCGGGCCAGTTCCTCCGAGCCGGGGGGGTACCACCAGGCGTGTCCGGTTTCGGCCAGGAGGCGGTCGTTGAGCACGTACATCGACCGGCTCTCCCAGTGGCCTTTGGCATTGGTCCTGGTCCCCATCATGAGGTCGCCGCTGACACTGGGGGAGAGTCCGAGGAGGTTCATCAACCCGGTGGCGGCCGAGGTACCGCTGCGGTGCATGCCGAGCACGATGACCCCGACCGGGGTCGGTGCGGGCGTGGGTTGCTCACCGGTGGAGTCGCTCAAGGCGTCGCTCCCGCTCTGGCCGCCATGACCACGGGCCACACGCGCCCCTTCCCCCGACACCCAGCCACACGTTCATGGTAGTGCCAATGGCACATGAGCCCCCGTCCGACGGGCCATCGGTTGGGCCTACGAGGAGGGCGGGTGGGACCGGTAGGGTTGCCGGCCATGCACTTCCCGTCGTGGCGCGGCTGGTTGGTGCTGGTGCTGGTCGTGCTGGTGCTCGTGGTGGTGGGCAGCGCCCGGCTGTTCGTCTGGCCACCGTCGGATCTTCCCCAGCGGGCCGACGCCGCTGTCGCCCTGGGCGGAGACCCAGGACAGCTCCGGGCCAAGGAGGCCATTCGGCTGGTGCAACAGGGCTACGCCCCGGTGGCGGTGATCTCGCTCGGGGGCACCACCCCGGCACCCTGCCCGCATCCGGAACCGAAGGTGGCGGTGATCTGTTTTCGGGCCAACCCCCTCGACACCCGCGGTGAAGCGGAGTACGTGGGTGCCCTCGCCGCCCGCCGGCACTGGCGCCGCCTGATCGTGGTCCCCGAGCGCAGCCAGGCCACCCGCGCCCGCATGCTCTTCGAGCGCTGTACCAGTGCCCGGCTCATCGTGGTGCCTATCGCAGACCCACCGTCGTCCCTGTTCGTGGCCATTCCCTACGAGTGGGGGGCCTTGGTCAAGGCTCTGATGGTGAGGGGATGCTGAGGACGAAGGGAGCGGCACGCGGCAATGCCGATCCCATCGGTTCCATCCTTGAAATACCGATTTCGCAGCCGTCGGCCGGAACACCAACTTCGCCGCCCAGCCTCGAGAGGTGAAGGGTGGAGCCCGGCCTGCCCTTACGGGTGGCGAGGACTTCTTTCGCGTTCGGAAGGAATATTCGAGGGGAGACGCTCAGCGGAGTTTCGACAGGCGCACCTCGATAGCTCGGGGAGTCGCGTGAGCGAAAGTACTGAGCCTCCCCGAACTCTCCAAGACGGTCAGCTTTGCTTCATGGAGGTTCACGGCAAAGGGGCGGACCAAGACCCCGAGTTGTTGGGACCGAACCTCCGTCAACTCGCAGCTCTGCTCGGCGGTAGACATGTGGCTCTGGTTGACGAAGAGCGGCGCTGCTGCCAACCGCCGAAGGGCAAAGGGCTACCGCATCCGCGCACTGCTCAACGCCGGCATGCCCAATTGCGACCTGCGGGCCAGAGTCAAACCCCGCTAAGATCCGAAGCGCCGGCCAGTTGTCGCGCGCCTCGAATTGCGCTATACCTCAACTTCCATGGGGCGAAACAGAGGTCGCTTGAAACGGGGACGCACAGGGGCCTCACGGTACCCAGTTCGATCCTCGGCGACGTGTCCGGTTCACGAGTTCGGCGGGGAAGAGTTCCTGCGGGTGGCCGTCGGTGGAGCAGTCCGACTGCAAGGCGCAGTCCCGAGTCCAGTCGAGTGGAATGGCTGAAATGGACCTCTTGAATCTTCCCCTTGGTGATACCAAGCGCATTGCCGAGTTGCGCGATTCATACCAGAGAGCGGCACCCTTTCCACACATTGTTCTGCACGATGTCGTGAAACTGCCGGGCACGGCGATCATCGACGCCTATCCCGATCTCGACTGGAAGGGCTGGACGCGGGCGCATCAGGACGATTATCAAAAGGGAAAGCGGGCCTGTCGCAATATCGAGCGAATTCCCGATGTTCTTCGCCAACTCATTTATGAATTGGAAATGCCGCATGTCTTAGAATTCCTCTCCGCAGTGACCGGAAAAGAAGCGTTAATCCCAGATCCGTATCTGGAAGGGGGTGGACTTCACTGCAGCGCCCCGGGGGGTCAACTGGTCCCACATACGGACTTCCACCTCTATGACAGGCTCAATCTTTACCGTCAACTGAACTTGCTCCTCTATCTCAATCCCGGATGGGTTCCCGGAAACGGGGGCGAGCTGCAGCTATTCCACAAGGGGCAACATGAGCCCGTAGCGAGCGTGGCACCGACGTTTGGTACGTGCGTCATCTTTTGTACAGACGACGAGTCAGTACATGGCGTCAGCCCGATTTCGGCGAATTCCGAGCCGCGCAAATCGGTCGCTCTCTATTACTACACGAGCGTCGAAAACGAGACGTACAGCGGCGACACGATTACGTATTGGCAGACACACGAAGGGAAGGACATGAGCAGAGTGGAACTCGCCGAGCTTCGTGTGTCAAAAGGCCTGACCCGAATGGCTCGCTCCTTCTATCGCTTGGGTCATCGAATAAATCCGATTCACAGGAGAGCAGGCAAGGCGGGAACCTCGAAGGTCGAGTAGCGAATGGTCCTGTTAATCGCCGCACTGCGCCGGGTCATGCTGGCGCCCCGTTGATGCGACGAGCGAATGGGTGTAGCGGGCGACTCAAAGGATCAACAAGATTGGTCTCGCTGCGTTCGTCCCGGCCTGGGCACCGGAAGGGGCTGGGACCGCGCCGGGGCAATTGAAAGGGGTAGAGGGAAGAGCCAAGGGCGACATGAGGTCTCGGGGACTGGCGGCGTGTGCGGCCCCGGCTCAGGCGGGCCAGAAAGGACGACCGAGAAGGTCCTCGAGGTCTGCGTTGTACGGCTCGAAGTGGCGGTGGAGCTGAGCGACGACGTCCGCGTCGGCGGGCTCCCGGCGTGCCGCCTCGTTCCCCCTCGGGAAAGGTCGGTCGAAGCGGTCGAGTCCCAACCAGTCGAGTACCGAGTCGGCCGCCGCGCCAGAGGTGAAGAGCTCCTCGCTCTGCATGACGAGTACGCGCTCGCGCCCGGCATGGCCAAACCACCGTTCAAGCTGCTCGGCGTAGTGCCCCCGGGTGGCGTAGGAGAAGTTCTGGTGCCGATCGCTGCGCTGGCCGGAGAGGACCAGCTCCTCCTGACCGGCCAAGCGCTCGGATTCGAGCTGAATGGCGATCTGGAACGACTCGGTCTCGATCAGTCGCTTTCGGTTGAGCCAGTACTGGGAAATCGCCCGTTCGACCGGGTCGCGCAGAAGCACGATGAACCGGGTCGAGGCCGGAAGGTCGTTCACGGCCCGCACGGGTGAGAGGGGGTGGAAGAGCATATAAGGGGTCGATTCGCCAACCAGCTGCCCGTCATGTCGTATGGGGAACTTCGACCGGTACCAGCGCGGGCCCCGCGCGGTACTCGAAATCGAAGTAGTGGAGCTCGCGGATCGGGGTCGCGTGCACCTGCGGATGAGTGCGCAACCACATGGTCAGTGACGTGGTTCCCGCCCGCTGCGCGCCGATTACGATGAAGTCAGGCCACTTGCGGTAGCCGGCGGTAAGTCGGCGCAGCCCCAAGTTGAGGGGTGAGTGCCGGACGGCGTGCACGAGGCGGCGGTTCTGTAACGCGCCATCCCTTGATCCTTGCACGACTGCCCCCAGGAGTAGCGACGCGGTTTCCCCGGCCTGGTCGATCTCGACGCCGCAATCGTAGCGGAACCCGGCTCCGCCATCGTAGCGAAACCCGCAGGCAGGCGAGAGCGACCCGGGGGAGCCGGCGGCAGGTCCGGCGGGTCCCATCGGAGTAAGTCGATGCGGGGATGAGCGGCTCCTTCCCCTGCGCGGGTGTCCGAAGTTCGAATGCCGCGAGTGGGTCCGTTCGACCGGCCACCTCGGCCCGACTACCCCTCGACAGGCGGCCCGACCGGCTCCTAATGAGGCCGTAGGACCGTCTCACCGGACCGTCTTGCCGGACCGTCTCACCGGACGACACCTGCAGGCTGACGTGCCCGTCCGCGGTGCGGGTCCTACGATGCGACGGCCGCGAGCCCACCAGCGCAGTGGACGGACGCACCCGGAAGCTCATCCGCCAGACTCTCGGCGAGTTCACATGTCACGTTGCGTTGGCGATCATCTCGCCTCGCGTCGAGACGACGGCGCAGTGCGACCTGATCATGGTTCGGGCTGACAGGAAGAGAGCGGCTTTCGGCGAGCGGGACGCGGTCCTGACCGAACTGGCCCACCGGAACATGGCGTGGAACCAGACCGAGTTCGACGGGCGACCCTACGGGGCACTGTCCTCGGTCGCTCATGTGAAGGCGCCGGCTTGGCGAGAGGCCATGCTTCGGACCGCGTGGACGTCGATCCCGTCGACACATTGGAGTCCACTCGTCCAGGGCGTCCGGAGGCGGATCACTGGCAATTGCTCGTCTGATAGCGTCACCGCAGGTGTTTGCGCTTGGTGAATTGTGCGTCGCCAAGTACGACAAGCATATTGAGTTCAGCCAGGGAGATCCTTCTTGCTATCGACCTTCGAACAGGCAGGCGGGTGGCCGTCGGATTTGTCGGAAAGGAGCTCCGGGCCGGGACCGACCAATTCGGGCACGCATCGTCCGGTCGGAAAGAACCGGTGGCTCGACGTGATCGACGATCCTTTGCAGGACGGCGTCTGGATGTCCGTCGCCCCATCGAACGTGGAACGATGGCATGGCTTCATCCGAGATGACGGGACCCGTTCGGACCGAAGGGCATATTCCACGAAGTGTCGTCGCCTGCTGCTTCTGCAACGTGGGGGCGATTAATGAAACTCCGAAATAGACAAGACATTCGAACGGCTTTAGCGACGATGTCACGACGGGGACAGAGCAAGGGTCGCGTCGTCGGTGGTCCAAAGGCTGCACCCGACTGTCCCCCAGGTTGGGAGATCGGACCGCCGGACTATGTGGGAGTGGGAACTCAGAAGGCCGGTACCACGTGGTGGAACCGGGCCATCGCATCGCATCCTCACGTCCAGTCCTCATGGAAAGAGCTTCATTTCTTTCAGTACAGCTGGAACAAGGAATTCGGCGAAGCCGAAGCAGCGTCCTATCACCGGCACTTTCCCCGGCCAGCGGGCGCTTTCGCAGGCGAATGGACGCCACGGTACATGCTCGATCCGTGGACTCCCCGACAGCTGCGGAGGTCAGCGCCAGGGGCACGTATTCTTGTTCTCCTCCGGGATCCGACAGCGCGCTTACGGTCTGGACTCCGTCATGTGACTCGTCAGTACTCCGACGAGCTGGATCCCCGTTTCGTGAACGAGGCTGTTTCTTTCGGGCTATATGGCGAGCAGTTGGAAAGACTGGCCCGCCATTACCCGCGAGAACAGATATTGGTCCTCCAACTCGAACGATGCATTGAGGACCCGCAAGGCGAGCTGGCACGCACATTTGCCTTCATCGGCGTCGACCCAAGTTTCGTTCCTGAAGGTCTTCATGATCGGGTCAACGAAAGTCGGCGTACTGATTTGACGATCGACTCCGATCTGATTGACCATGCCCGAGAGCTTTATGCAGCCGACAGGAATCTTCTCTCTGAGTGGGACGGGATCGATTTTGACCTCTGGTCAGAGATCATTCCCTAGCTGGGTCTCGGTCGAGTTCGGAGACGGCAGGTGTGGTGGTGCTGGGATTGTCCTCGAAGGACGGGGTCGCCGGATATTTACGGCCAACGGCCACGATACGGATGGGTGTCAATACCTCGGACAAGCTCAAACACTCCATACCTTCCAAGAACACCCTCCGAACTGCCTGTGGACTGAACCGCCAATAATCGTGGGGTCCCAAATGAAACATATATGTCGGAGTCCCCATGAGTCGACTTCCCGACACTCCTTTGAGGAGCGGTTTAAGAAAGCGTGGTTTTTTGTATCGCGAGCTTCCCAGCCGGAAGAGGGCACTTTGGAACGCGTTTTGCGTGCCTTTGTAGCCAGGTACCCCCACGTAGAAGTATCCACCAGGTCTCAGCACCCGCCTTACCTCAGCGAGAGTCAGCCAGAATGCCCTGTCATGTTCCAACATTGCATTCGTAATGACGGAATCGAACGATTCATCTTCAAACATCGAAAGGTTGTTAGCGTTTCCCCGGACCATTTCGAAGGGGAGAGCAGGGTCGAGATCCTCGGGAACCTGAAGATTGACTCCGACACATTTAATGGCCGGATTCCGGAGTGAGACGGCATTGAGTAACGAACCTTTTAGCTTCGCTGGTGCGCCCAACTCCAAAATGTTTGCTCCGCCGGGAGGGTAGACCTCCAAGAGCCGCTCAAATTCCTCATATACAGCTCGGTGCACAGCGGTCTCTCCATTTTATTAATCAGGGCTGAGTTCGGGAAATTACTTCGAATCCCTGGGAACGATATACCAGAGCTGAAGATTCATCGTCGTGTCGGCGGCCTGGCCCATGGCCGCGCAGCGCGATGCAAGGGTGCAGTCGGTGTTCGCCGGAAGCAAAGGTGGCCGTCCGCCGGTGAAACCCGCGTCGGGTGCTGAGGTCAGCCGCAGCTGGCCTGATAGGCGGGCGTGCCCGGCTGCAGCGCCTGACCCGAGTTGGCCCCGACCATCAGGCACGATTCGTCGACGGCGACGAACTGGCTGGCCGGAATCTGCTTGAGCTGGTCGACTTCGACGTCGGTCCAGCGGGTGTCGGCGACTCCCTGGAAGAACCAGTTGCTGCCGTTGTCCGCCAGCATCAGGCCGTACGTCTTCATGGTGGTGAGGACGGTCTGGCACATGGCAGCGCAGCTCGATGCCGGAAGGGTGAAGTCGGCGTTCAACCGGAACCGCGCTCCCATCGGCGGGCAGTTGGTATCGTCCTGGCCGGCTTCGTGCCGGGCCGGCCAGATATAGGACTGCTGGGTGCACTGGGCGGTGAACCGGATGGCGTGGTCCATTGCGCCTGAGGCCACCTCGTCGTAATTGACCAGCCCGGGCAGGATGGGCAGACCGGCCGCGTCCGCTGACGTCCACCCGGCCGGGCGGAGGGCGTCGGACTGCAGATTCCAGATGGCGCCGGATCCGGCCTTCGACTTGCCGTTGGGGTGGTAGTGGGTGTCCCAGGTCTCATAGAGGGTGCAGTTGACCGGGTCGACCATGATGGCGTGGCGATCCGACCCGTGTTCGATGGGGGTGGCCTTGGACAGCGGGTACGGGCCCGGGTCGCTCTCCGATGCGTAGGTGAACTTGATGGGCACGTAGGTGGTGCCGGCGGCCACGATCTCCCAAGGGATGCCGTAGGGCTTCTTGGGATTCCCCGACGGTCCGTAGTCGGGATGGAGCATCGTGGAACCGGCGCTCATCGAGGCCAGCCAGGTGGCGCTGTCGGCGTTGACCGGCAGCCCGGTGATCGGCGTGTTCCACACGTTGTCGGCCGGAAAGGCGGGACAGGAGGTTCCGGGCAGCTCGGTGCCGGAGCTTGCGCCTTCGGTCAGCGAGTGTCCCGACGAGGCGGCGGCGGAGGTCACGCCGGCCACCCCCATGGTCCCGAGCGGCACAGCCACGCAGACCATGCCGACGGCGATTCTGGCCGCCCTGCGTGTGCTTTTCGTGTGTATCAGCCTCTGGACGAGCTTCCCCCGGATCATCATGGCGGTGCCCCTGTCTCGTTTACGGTGTGGTCGCCTCGGCCACCGAGCCGGCTACGTCCCGCATGGACATCGACTGCATGCCCTCCCGCGCGGCCAGCCTGTCGAATTCGTCGAGCAGCTGCTCGAGAAGAGCGAAGCTGGCATCGGGATGGCGGGCGAAGTTGTGGGGGTGCCACCACAGATGGAAGATCCGGTGGCGGCGGGCGGCCTCACGCATGCCGGCCACCAGGCGCCGCTTCCTCAGCGGCTCGAGGTGCCGACGACGAGGCGAGTAGGGGCGCAGGAAGGCGCTGGCCGGAATGTCGGCGAGCCCGTCGTCGCCCCGGACGTCGGGCCAGGCCGTGGTGGGCGGCGGGGTCACGCCGGCGTAGGTGTCGACCAGCCGCCCCGCCCTGGTCACCAGCGATTGGTCGTCGCCCCGCTGGGCCCGGTGGCTCCATGACGGTTGGGGACCGCGGATGCAGTTGAAGCCACTCTCCCGCACCGCTCGGGCGTAGCGCGGGTTCCACTGGTTGCGAGGCAGGACCAGACTGGTGAGCTCGGTCCCGTGCCTATGGGCGATGGCCTGGGCGGCGGCCAGGTCCGCCCGCAGGTCGGCCTCCTGTTGGCCCTCTTCCAGGCAGTAGAAGTGGGAGAAGGTGTGGGACCCCACCTCCTGGCCCGGGGTTCCGGCCAGCATGCCCACCAGCGATCCGGCCAGCTGCTCGGGGGCCGAGCTCTCGTCCTTCCCCCAGGTCTCGGTATAGGGATCGAGGGCGGGCGACCGGTACCGGGGTCGCACCGCCGGCAGATAGCCGGTCAGCTCCTCCCCGGTCGAGGCGAACAGGAACCCGACGGTGGCCCAGGTGGCCCGGATGCCGCGCCCGGCGAAGAGGGCAGCCAGGTCAACTACCACCTGACGGGAGGCAGCCAGATCGGCAAAGGCAGG
Source organism: uncultured Acidimicrobiaceae bacterium (assembly GCA_963813525.1). Lineage (GTDB taxonomy): Bacteria > Actinomycetota > Acidimicrobiia > Acidimicrobiales > RAAP-2 > Bog-756. The sequence goes on along the minus strand of CAWEZI010000005.1, from coordinate 3,269,851 downwards.
ACTGCCGCGGTGTACGTGGTCCCGCATGCCCCAGTACAGCTCGAAGTCGAGCGACACGACGAGGGCCCCGGGCAACCCGTGGTGGGATGTTTCCACCGCTGCATGGTAAGGGAGCGGGCTGCTCACCGGACCCCCTGGGCCAGGCGCTGGTGTGCGTACTCCCACAGGGTGGGGTGGAGCCGGAGTTGGCTGGTGACCCCGGTGCCCTCTTCGACCAGGGGGGCGAGCGGTCGTCCGGCCAGTGCGTGCTCGACCTGCTCGCCCAGCAGGGGGAGACCAGCGGCCAGATGCAGGTAGGGATAGGTGGCGATCGAGTCGGTCGGCGTCACCGCAAACGTGGCTCGGGCCAGAACCCCGCCGGTGTCGATACCGGGGTCCACCAGGTGCACGGTGGTGCCTACCTGGTCCGGGCGCCCGTCGACCAGGGCCCAATAGCCACCGTGGACGCCGCGGTAGCCGGGGGTGATGCCGGCGTGGGTGTTGATGACCGGGCAGGCGATCCCGTCGAGCACGGCAGAGGCGATGATGCGGGTCCCGTTCACCACCACCACGTCGGGTCGGGCGGCCCGGAGGAGGGCAACCGTGGCTGAGCCGTTGACCGAACCCACCCGGTGGTCGACAGGGTAGGGGGTGGCGTCGAGCCCGGCCTCGGCCACAATTTTGTCGATCCGGCTCCGTCCCCGGCGCCGGAGGAGAGGGAGGGCCAGGGTGACGAAGAGGATCTGCCCGGTGACCGACGGCCACCCCCGGCGCCTGGCCCGCCGGCGAGCGAGCTCGACGCGGGACTGGGGCTCCTCGACGATGACCTCGAGGTGGGCCACCCGTGCGGCCAGGTAGTGGGCCACAATGTCAGAGGCCTCGTCCCGGCCGGCCAGAAGGACAACCTTGCCCCGGGGGGCAGGTGCCGTGTCACCCATCAGTCCGGTATTCAGGAAGCGTCGCTCGAAAGAGCGTGGTCGAGATCGCGACTGTTGGCAATGGCTACGGCGGCCAGCTGCGACCGCACGCCGAGCTTCCGGAGGGTGGAGCGGATGTGGGAGCGCACTGTGGTGAGCGAGACGACCAGCTGGTCGGCTATGTCCTGGGCCGCCCATCCCTCTGTCATGAAGTAGAGGATCCGCCGCTCGCTGGCCGTGAGGTTGACCAGCGCTTTGAAGTGAGGCGGGAAGGCAACTTCGGGTCCTGTCGCCAGTTCGTCGCCCGACTGGAGGGCCAGCGTCTCGAGGGCCTCGGGCAGCTGCTCGAGGCCGAACAGGGCCAGCGCTCCCTGGGCCGCGCAACTGGCCACTGCGCCGGCCCCGGCGCCGGCACTCACCGCCAGTACCGGGAGGCCGGCGGCCCGGTAGATAGCGGTCAACGAGGCCGGGATACCCCATGCCCCGGTCGGCCAGGTGGACGACGGCCCGGACCATCCTCCTTCGAGGACCAGGACCACCAGGTCCAGGGCGAAGCCGTCGATGGCCAAGGCGGGGTCCCCGTCCAATGAGGCGGTGACCGCCGCCGACCGGCAGCCCAGCCGTTCGGCCACCGAGGCCGCTGTCATGGTGGCGAACCCGGGTTCGTCGGGCCGGTCGGCCGCCGGGTCGATGACCAGAACGGTGAGATCGACCCGGGCGTCGTGACCGTTCCGACCGCCGGCGAGTACCAGGGGGGACAGGACCGTGGTAGCCCGGCCTACCCGATAGCGGTAGACGGAGCGGCGGTGCACCGCCGCCCTACTCGACGAGGCCGGTGACATCGACCGACCCACGATCCCGTCCACCGTGATCAGGGCATTCGACGGTTCTGTCCCGGCGAAGGGCCGGCGGGTCAGTTGGGAGCTTCCGGCCGACGAAGCGGCCAGGGCCCGTCGGGTCACGTCCGAGGCGTGGGGATGACCCTCGGGCGTGGCCATGCCCACCGATACGGCCAGCGAGGAGGAACGGGTCTGCGAGGGCAGATCGCGGCCGAGGGCCTGGGCCAGGCGGTAGCCCAGGACCTGGGGCGGGACGCTGTTGGCCACCGGGCCGAACTCGACCACCAGGCGGTTGGCGGTAACCGGGCACACCCGGTCCTCGGCCCGCACCGCGCCTTGGACCCGGGACAGCGCCGACTGGAGCAGCGTGCTGGCCCCGTCGCCGTCGGCATCCCACTGCATCTCGATGGAGGCGACCGTCAGGACCGGCCGAGTCCCCGTCTCGGGTGGTGCGACGACCTCTGTGCTGTTCGACATGCTGCCCCCACGCCGGTCGTGGCTGCTCTTCCGGCCTCACCGCTGATGACCCCTGGACCATCCACACTAGCGCCGGTCCCATCTGTTGCAAAAGGCTCCTCGTCATAGTTGAGGATGGCCGGAGGGTGCGCCGAGCGGATCGGAGTGGGCCCCTACCCCTTCCGCCGGACCCGGCGTCGGCGGGGAGGGTCGGGGCAAGAGGTGGAGCACCCCGTCGACCAGGAGCACCACGCCAACCCCGAAAGCGGCCCCACCCAGGGCATCGCTCGGATAGTGCCAGCGCAGCCCGATGACGGCCCAGGCCACCGCCCCGACCACCACGGTCACCACCGGGATCACCATCCAGCGCAACCACCGGGGGACAGCCAGGGACCAGGCGGCGGCCAGGGCGGCCACCGTGGTCACGCTGCCGGAAGGGAAGGTGAGCACGCCGACGTAGCGACGGGCCACAAAGGGCTTGAGGTACCACTCGACCACCACGGTGGCCAGGGCGGGACCGGCCAGGCAGGCCACCGCCCGCCACCGGTCGCGACCCACTACCACCAACGCCGCCCCGACCGACCCGACCACCAACACGGGCAGATCGCCGATCTCGGTGAGCCGGACCAGAAAGTGGTTGTGGGGTGTGGGCGTGAGCAGGTCGAACCCCCAGCGGTCGAAGCCGGTGGGTCCGCGGCGGTGGCGGAGGGCCAGCCCGGCCAGAACCGTCCACACCACCAGGATCGCCCCGGCCAGCGTCTCCCCTCGTCCGCCGGGCGGGGTGGGGCGACTGGGAAGGGACTGGGTACGGCTCAGGACGCGCCCGTAAACCAGTCGAGGGTGGACCGGACGCCCTCGGGCAGCGGCACCGGCTCGATGTCGGGGAACAGGCGGTGGAGCGAGGTGGCGTCGGCCTGCGAGTCCCGTACGTCGCCCGGCCGGGGCTGGCTGTGGGTACGGGTCAGTTCCTTCCCCAGTTGACCCTCGAGGATGGCGATGAGCTCCAGCAGGGAGACCCGCGACCCGAAAGCCAGGTTGACCGGACGGTCGCTGGTCACCTGGCGCCGCACCGCGTCAGCCAGGACGGCGGTGACGGTGCCCACGAAGGTGAAGTCGCGTGTCTGGCAGCCGTCGCCGTGGACCGGCAGGGGATCGCCGCGCAGAGCGGCGGCCACGAAGGTGGGGACCACGGCGGCGTAGGCGTGATCGGGCGCCTGCAGGGGGCCGAAGACGTTGAAGAACCGGAAGGCCAGCACCGGAAGGCCGAAGGAGTGTCCGTAGGCCAGCGCGTACGACTCGGTGGCCAGCTTGCTGGCCGCGTAAGGGCTGACCGGCATGGCCGCCATGTCCTCCCTCTTCGGTAGATCGGGATTGGCGCCGTACACCGAGGACGACGAGGCCACGATGACCTGGCAGGAGGGGTGCCGGCGAGCCGCCTCCAGGACCCGGACAGTTCCAGTGGCGTTGGCCTCATGGCTGGCCACCGGGTCCTCCAGCGAACGGGGGACCGACGGGCGGGCAGCCAGGTGCACGACGGCGTCGGCCCCGACTACCACCTCGTCCAGCAGCCCGACGTCGAGGATGGAGCCCTCCACCAGTTGGGCGTCCACACCTTCGAGGTTGGCTGCTTGCCCAGTGGACAGATCGTCCACCACCACCACCTCAGGCTCCAGGCCGGGGACGGTGGTGGTCAGCAGGTGGCGGCACAGATTGGCACCGATGAACCCCGCACCCCCGGTCACCACGATCTTCATGGGTGGCATCGGCAAGACACCCACAAGTGAGACAGCTGTCTGGATCGCACCGCTGGATCAGAGTCGATCGACGTTGGGTCCGTCCAGTCGGTTGCGGGTGTCCAGCACATAGCGGGCGTGGATGGCGATGCTCTCGTAGTCGAAGAGGTCGTGGTCCGTGATCAGCACGGCGGCATCGGCCGCCGCCAGTTCGGCCGGCGTGGCCTCCACCCGTGGGTAAGCCAGAGCGTCGTCGGCCAGGTGGGGATCGGCCACCCGCAGGTCGGCGCCCAGGGCGGCCAGCGACCGGGCGATGACCGTTCCCGGTGCTTCGCGGGCGTCACCCGTATTGCGCTTGTAGGCCATCCCGAGGAGCAGGATGCGCGAGCCCTTGATGGACCGACCCCGCTCGTTGAAGGCCAGGGTGAGGCGCCGGACGACGTAGTCGGGCATGTGCTCGTTGACGTCGTTGGCCAACTCGACGAAACGGAACGACTGGCCGAGGCTGCGCCGGACTTTCCACGACAGGTAGCTCGGGTCGATGGGAAGACAGTGGCCACCAACCCCGGGCCCGGGTACGAATCGCATGTAACCGAAAGGTTTGGTCGACGCCGCGTCGATGGCCTCCCAGACGTCGATGCCCAGATCGGAGGCGAACATGGCCAGCTCGTTGACCAGAGCGATGTTGACGTGGCGGAAGGTGTTCTCCAGCAGCTTGGTGAGCTCGGCCTCGCGGGTGCCGGACACAGCCACCGTCCGCTCCACCAGGTCGTCGTAGAACGAGGTGACCGCCTCGAGCGACGGGAGATCGATGCCCGACACGACCTTGGGGGTGTTCTCCAGTCGCCACTCGGTGTTGCCCGGATCGATCCGCTCGGGGCTGTAACCCACGTGGAAGTCACGTCCGGCGATGAGCTCGGACCCCTCTTCCAGCAGCGGGACCACCAGCTCCTCGGTGGTCCCGGGGTAGCTGGTGGACTCGAGGATGACCGTCGCCTCCGGTGTCAGGTGGCGGGCCAGGGTGGCCGCCGCGTCCTCGACATAGGTCAGGTTGGGGACGCCCTCCTCCAGCGGGGTGGGCACGTCGATGACGGCGACGTCGAAGCCGGCCATAGCGTCGGGGTCATCGGTGGGGTGGTAGCGGTTCGAGGCCAGCGCCGCCGCCAGCTGGGCGGCGGAGATGTCCTCGACATACGAGTCCCCGGCGGCCAGACGTTTGGTCTTGTCCACAGCGCGGTCGAAGCCGACCACGTCGTAGCCCGCCTCGACGGCGCGCAGGGCCAGGGGCAGGCCGACGTAGCCCTGACCGACGACGACCAGCCGCCGGGCACGGTCAGCCGGGCTCAACGGTGCGGTCCCGGCGCCCGGGTCATGCCGACACCTGGTCGGCATCGCCATCGGGATAGCCGGCGGTTACCGCCTCGCTGACGTCTACTTCCGTGCCCGCTCCGTTGGACGGGTGCCAGCCGTTCCCGTTGGTGGCCACCGGCCTCGGACCCTTGCCGTTGCCGTTGCCGTTGCCGTTGGTGGCGGCCGGTTGCTCGGCCTCGTGGGCCATCCCGGCGGTGAAAAGCAGGCGAGTGGCGGTCTGACGGTCACGGCTCCGTCCGGCTTGGGCCAACTCGTCGAGCTCGGCTGTGAACAGGGGAGCAGAGGCCCGCACCGGGACCAGCTGGTTGATGTAGGGGTGACTGGTGCGCAGGACCTGCTCGTCGGGCATGCTCAGCACCTCGTTGAGTTTTTCGCCGGGTCGAATGCCCACGATCTCGATGGGGATGTCGATGCCCACCTGGCATCCGGACAGGCGGATCATGCGTTCGGCCAGATCGATGATCCGCACCGGGACCCCCATCTCCAGCATGAAGATCTCGCCGCCGCGGGAGAGGGCGGAGGACTGGAGGACCAGCTGTACCGCCTCCTCCACACTCATGAAGAACCGGGTCATGCGCGGGTCAGTGACGGTCACCGGGCCGCCCTGGGCGATCTGCCGGGCGAAGGTGGGGATGACGCTGCCCCGGCTGCCCAGTACGTTCCCGAAGCGAACCGTGCAGTAGGCGGACTGCTCCGGGGCACGCAGCAGCACCACCTGTTCGGCCAGGCGCTTGGAGGCACCCATCACGCTGGTGGGGTTGACGGCCTTGTCCGTCGAGATCTGGACGAACCGTCGGCACCCGACGGCGACGGCGGCATCGACCACGTTGAGCGTGCCCAGCACATTGGTCTTGACCGCCTCGAGCGGGTACTCCTCGAGCACGGGCACGTGCTTGTGGGCGGCGGCGTGGAAAACGATCTCGGGCCGGTACTGCTCGAACATCTCGAACACGGCATCCCGATCACCGATATCGACCAGAGCCTGAATGCAGGGACCGGACACCGAGGCGGCCATGTCGTGGAGATGGGTCTCGTCGTGGTCGAGGAGAACCAAGAGCTCAGGATCGAGGCTCGACACCTGCCGGCAGATCTCCGAGCCGATGGAGCCGCCGGCTCCTGTCACCAGGATCCTGTGCCCGGTGAGGGAACGGCGCACCGACTCGAGGTCGGTGGGCACCGGCGTCCGTCCCAACAGGTCCTCGATCTGGGGCTCGCGGGCGTGGCGGAGGGCAGCCAGATGGGCCGGCTCGTTGAGCATGTCCTGTACGCCGGGGAGGATCTTCATCGAGACGCCGGCCAGCTCCGACGCCCGCAGAGCCCGTTCGACCAGCTCCGGTGGAGGAGAGGGGATGGCCAGCAGCACTTGCTGGATGGTGTAGCGGTCGGCCGCCTCGGGGATGTCGTCGATCCTGCCGACCACGGGGACGCCGATGAGGGACAGCCCGTGGGCCCGCGGGTCGTCGTCGAAGACGGCTACGGGGACCAGGCCCGCCCCCGGGCTCCGCAGCATCTCTCGGATGGCGGCCGCACCGGTGTCGCGACTGCCGATCACGGCCACCCGCAACCCGAGGCGCTTCGACCCCCGCTGCCAGGCGAAGAGCCGCGAGTGGAAGCGCAGGATTCCCATGCCGCCGGCGGAGAACACGCATCCCACCACCACCACGATGGGGGGGACCAGCTCGATGCGGAGCCGACGGCCGGCGGGCCAGAAGGCGATCAGGACGCAGAGCGAGACCGCCGTCGAGAGCATGAGCTGGCGGGCCTCGTCGGCGCCGGCATGGCGCCACATCCTCCCGTACAGACCAAAGAGGCGGTTGCAGACGATGGTGACCACGATGGCCACCAGCAGGAACTCGAGGAAGTGCTGCCAGTAGTGGGCCGGGGCCCGATCCCTGAAGTAGGCGACCTCGGCCAGACCGTATCCGGCAATGACACACAGTGAGTCGAGCAGGATGAAGACGATCCCCGCCCGGATGCGACTGGCGAACATGGCCACCTGGCGCATGTCCGTCCCGGTACGCCCTCCACCGGGATCGGTCGTCTCCGACACCGACTCTCCCTTTGATGCCGACGCATCCACTCGGTAGCCCCCTGTGGCCCGATGCTCAAAAGCCCTGTTCAGAAACCATCCGGGCATGGCTGATCCTCCCGTTCCCCCGAACGAAACCCCGAGTTTTTACAGGGTGGACCGTGTCTGCCGTCGACTGGGATGGCCTCCTCAACCATCAGCCCTGGCGCCCGATGAAACGTTAGCGCGCCGGGCCTGTCCGGAGCATCCTCAATATTGGGTATTCCCGCTGGCGAGGGGATAAAGGTGACCGGTCCACGACCAGCCTTTCACGTGACCGGCTGCGGTGACCGATCAAGAGGTCGCTGCCGGTCATGGTGGGAGTGAGCGTTCGGACGGTAACATCGACAGGTGGTCCCCGCACAATGGGGGGATCGGGAATGGGGCATGAAGGTCATGGAGGAGCAGTCAGTCGCGCCCTGGTGGACAGCGTCAGGGCGGTCGGCCGGGCTTGATGATCTGTCGTGCAAGCGCAGGTGGCGGCGTGGAAATGGGCTGGTCGTCGAGTATTGTTGCCTGGCCATGATGGAGACAGGACGGGCGCATGACTGAGCGGATCAACTTCGGTGGCGCCCTGCGCCAGGCATGGCGGCTGCTGGTGGTCCTGGCCGTCGTCGGATTCGTCATCGCCGTGCTCCTCCCCGTCAGCAAGTCCACGGCCAAGGGGGGAGCGGGCAAGTACCGCTGGAAGACGACGGCTGTCGTCGGTGTCCCTACGGGCGGGTTCGGAACCGCAGGGGTCAGCGGCCAGACCATCCTGTTCTTCGCCAACAACGACTATGTCCGGGCCGCCGCCTGCATCAGCGCCGGCATGCGGTCCGAGCTGGGGGAGCTGGTGCCTCTGATGACGGCCGGCATCACCACCATCACCTCGGGCAAGAAAAAGGCGGCGGCCAAGTCGAGCAAGGGGTCCAACCTGGTGGCGCTCACGGCCAACCAGAGCAACAAAGCTTCCTCGGCCAAACTCACCAACGCCTTCTCGGTGCAAGTCGGTGACGCCATCGAGACGGCGCTCAAGTCCCGCCAGGCCGCTGATGCCCAGAGCAACCAGAAGACCAAGACATCGGCTAGTGGGTACCAGGTGCTCGTACCCGCCCTCACCACCGGAGCCACCGCCACCGGCGCCGGGTCCTCGACCCTGACCGACAGCCGCAAAGTGAGGGGCCTGGCCGGCATCGTGATCGGCCTGGTCCTCGGGGCTCTGATCGTCCTCATGCGGGAGGTGGCCAACCGGAGGTTGAGGACGTCCGCCGGTGTCACCAGTGTGACCCAGTACCCGGTGGTGGCCGAAATCCCCGCCCCGCCTCGGTCCACGGCCCGTGGTCAACCCTCCATCCTGTTGGCGGTGGTGGAGGAACCGCGCTCGCCGTCAGCCGAGGCCTACCGGATGCTGCGCATGTCGGTGATGTTCGAGGAGCTGAGCTCGGGCCAGCCCACCCTCGATCCCTACGGGCTGGCCTCTTCCACCCCGGGCTGGGAGGCGCCGCCTACCAACGGGAAGTACGTGAAGCCGGAGCCCGGGTCCCGTCAGGTGTTGTTGGTGGTATCCCCGGCCAACGAGGAGACCCGCCCCATCGTGGCCGCCAACCTCGGTGCCACCTATGCCGAGGCCGGGCAGAAGGCCATCGTGGTCAGCACCGACGATCTCGATTCCGGCTTCGCCCCGCTCGGGGGCCGTCCTCAACCGGGCTCCATCGGGCCCGAAGTGGTGGCTAGCTACCTGCAGACTTCCAGCCTGCCCAACGTGATGAGGTTGTCCTTCCGTCACTTCATCGCCAACAGCGGGCAGCTGGTCAATCTGGCGCCCGAGGTTCTCGACGCGGCCCGCCAGCTGGCCGACGTCATCATCGTCGAGTCGCCCCCGTTCCTCGAGTCGCACCACGGCGAGGCATTGGTCCACGCCGTCGATGCCGTCCTCGTCGTCGTGGAGAGCCGCACCACTACCATCGACCACGGGAAGCGGACCGGCACCCTGCTGCGCCGCCTCGGGGCCCCGGTGCTGGGTGTCGTCCTCACCAATGTGGGGGGTACGCGTGGGCGCACCTCACCGACAGCTGAACCGTCCCGATCGGTGGCCGCATCACCCCCTCAACCGATCGAAGATCCCCGAGCAGTGCCCGAAGCAGCCCAGAGCTGACAGGCGGGACCGGCTCATGGTCTTTGCCGCGGAAGCCTCCAACCCGATCGTCGCGGTAGTCGTCTTCGCCGTGCTGATCGCCATCAGCCGGCCCATCATCGTCCGGGTGGCGGGGGCGGAGGCCAAGCCGTGGCTCGTCTCGATTCTCACCGCCAGTTTGGTCCTCCACTTGTTCTGCGCACCGGCCCAGATATTCGTCGTCGATCACTTCTACCACGGCATCGCCGACTGGATTCGTTACGACTCCGAGGGGGCGCGACTGGCCCCCGGATTCCGGCACTTCGACTTTTCGTTGGCACCGGGCGACCTGCGCGGCATTGTCAACGACGGATCGGTGGGCATCGCCGCCGCCATCGTCTACGTCCTGGTCGGTACCAACCAACTGGCCGCATTCCTGGTCTTCGCCTGGTTGTCCTTCCTGGGCGGGATCCTCTTCTTCCGGGCCTTCTGCCTGACCTTCCCGGGGGCCGACGCCCGCCGCTACGCCTACCTGATGTTCTTCCTGCCGTCCCTTCTGTTCTGGACGGCGGACGTGAGCAAAGAAGCCATCATGACCGTCTCGCTCGGACTGATGTCCTACGGGGCGGCCAAGATCCTCGCCCGCCGGGCGGGGGGCTACACCCTGCTGGTTCTGGGTACGGCCGTGGGCATCCTGATCCGGCCCAATGAGCTGTTGCTGTTCGTGGCCGGGTTCACGGTGGCCCTGATGGTTTCCTCCAGCGGGGGAGGTCGGGGCGAGGGGAGCCGACGGGTCCTCTCCCTGGTGGTCTTCGGATCGCTCCTGGTCCTCTCCGCCTTCCTGACCGTCCACTACCTCTCGCACTCGGGGGGATCGCTGTCTTTGAACCAGATTCAGTCCAACAACGTGGGCAACGGGCACAGCGGCGGCATCCCCTATTCCAAGAGCCCTTTCAGCTTCCCCCGTGACATCTACGAGGTCCTGTTGAATCCTCTGCCCTTCGATTTCCACGGGTTCGGGGAGCTCATCGCCGCCGGCGAAAATACGGTCATCCTGATCATCCTGCTGGCCTCGCTGCGCCAATTGCGGATGGTGCCTCGGGCATCCTTCGCCCGCCCCTACGTGATGATGTGCACGGTCTACAGCCTGGGGTTCATCTACACCTTCGCAGCACTGGGCAACCTGGGTCTCATCGAACGGGAGCGGACACTCCTCTTGCCCTTTCTCCTCGTCCTGGTCTGCATCCCCCGCTCGCCCAAGGGCCAGCCGCCCCGGTACCCGTGGGAGCTGCGTCGCCGCGACCGCAAGAGACTGCAGGCGGCCATCGCCGCCGGCCGGGTGCCCCAGACCCAGCCGCCCTCGCCGTCCCCGCGCCGCTGAGCGATCGGGTGGCCCGGGTTCCCACCCCTGGTCCCCGAAGTCAGCTCGTTGCGTGCGACGTGGCCGGCAGCAGTGGTGCCAGTAGGTCCAACCACCGCTGGGCCACCAGGGCCACGCTGAAGTGCTGCAGGCAACGATCACGGGCCGCCCTTCCCATGGTGGTGCGCAGCGACGCATCGGACAGGAGACGTCCTGTCGCCTCCACCAGGGCCGCCGGATCGTCGCGCCCGACCACCAGCCCCGTCTGTCCATCGGCCAACACCGTACGCACGCCGGGCACATCGGTGGCCACCACCGGCACACCGGACAGCCCTGCTTCGATGAGCACCCCGGGCATGCCCTCACCGGCCGGTCGACTGGGGAAGACCATGATGTCGGATCGGCGCAGCAGTTCAGCCACGTCGGACCGCGACCCGAGCAGTTCGACCCCGGCCTCCCGCGCCGGACCGGTCAACCCGTCACGAAGGGCACCGTCCCCGACGACCTGGGCCCGGAAGTCGAACCCGGAACGCCGGAGGGCGGCCACCAGCGCCACAAAACGGTCGGGACCTTTGCCCTCGTTGAGGGCGCCCACAAAGGTGACCATGGGCGGCGCGGTGGGCGCCGTGGTCCGCGGATGGAAGACGTCGGGGTCGCGGCCATTGGGTGTCATGACCACCCGCTCCGGCGGTACGCCCAACAGCGAGATGCATTCGGCCCGGACCTCGTCGCCCTCGGCCGCCACCACGTCGGCCCCGGCCACCAGACGCCGCCACAACAGGAGCTGCCCCCGCCGTGGCCGTCCGGCGTAGGTGCCGATGGCGTAATAGGCGAGGGGCGCCCGACGAGCGACCATGGCCGGCACCAGGTATTTGAGTGGCTCGCCCCCGTGAGCCACCACCACGGCCGGGTCGAAGCGACCGAGGGCGGCGCGGAGTTTGGGCACCACCCGAAGGTCGAAGCCGGCCGCGGGCGTGTCACCCCCCCGCAAGCGCAGCGCGATGTCGGGATGGACCTCGGGAGGCCCATCGAACAGACTGAGGACGCGGTGGGCCCGCACGCCCGGTCTGTCCAGTTGGTCGGCCAGCGCCCGGGCTTCGCGCTGCGCTCCCCGGGCCACCGGGGTGGGGATGACGTGGAGCACGAGAGGCTCTGTCGTCTGTTGCCATTCTTCGGTCATCCCGGGGCCCCTTACCGGTGCCGGCCCATCCGGCGGGGGGAGCGTACCAGCACCGACCCGGTTGAGCGGTGACGGCGGCCGCCTCCGCTACCATCGCCACATGCCGCCCGCGGTACCGAGTGGCCGGTCGCCGACAGCTACCGGACCTCGATCGGATTGGCGGCGGTGAGGACACTGGTCATCGCCGGCGAGTACCCGTGGCCGGAGAACAGCGGTTCCCGGATGCGGCTGGCCACCACCCTCCGTGCCCTGTGCCAGTGCGGGCCGACCGAGTTGGTCTCCATCGTCCCCCGGGGGCGGCGGGACTTCGAACCGCCGGAGGAGGGATTGGATCTGGCCAGGGTGGGTCGGATCACCTTCGACGACCGGCCACCCGCCGGGGTTCGCCGAGCTTCCTCGGTGCTCCGTGTGCGCACTCCCCTCGAATTTCCGTGGCCGGACGGCCCGAAGCTGACCCGGGCGCTCAGCCGGTTCGCCCGCGGTCCCTACGATCTGGTCTGGTACTTCGGCGTGCGACCGTGGCGGTTGGTGGGTGGGACCGAAGCGGCGCCGGTGGTGGTCGACCTGGACGATCTCGAGAACCACAAGATCGCCGCCCGGCTGTCGACCTCGCCGTCGGTCGGCGACCTGAAGACGGGGCTCAGACGGCGGGCGGCACGCGCTCTTTCGGCAGAGGAGATGCGCCGGTGGACCCGCCTCTACCGACGGGCCGGCCAGGGGACGACCACGGTCGTTTGCAGCAGGATCGACGCCGACCGGGCCGCGGCGGCCGGTCTGCCCCGGGTCGAGGTCGTGCCCAACGGCTACCGCCTGGTGGCCGAGCCACTGGGGAAGGTAGCGGTCGGATCGCCACCGACCATCCTGTTCCAGGGCACCCTCCGGTACCCGCCCAACGCCGATGCCGCCCGCTATCTCATCGAAGACGTACAACCGGCGATCGCCCGAGTGCTCCCCGACACGGTGGTGCGGCTGGTGGGGGTGGCCACGCCGGCCATCGCCGCTCTGGGGGACCGACCGGGCGTGACCGTCGTCGGCCAGGTTCCCGACATCGATACCGAGCTGGCCCGGGCCGACGTGGTCCTCGTTCCCATCCGGTTCGGCAGCGGGACCCGGCTCAAGATCCTCGAGGCGTTCGCCCACCGCATCCCGGTGGTGTCCACCAGCCTCGGCGCCGAAGGGCTCGATGCCGTCGACGAGCACCACCTGCTCATCGCCGACACGCCCAATGCGATCGCCGCCGCCTGCGCCAGACTGCTGGAGGACGAGGAGCTGCGCGCTCGTCTGGTAGACAACGCCCACCGACTCTTCGTGGCGCGCTACCAGGCCGACCGCGTGCACGACGCCGTGAAGCGGATCGCCGGCCGGGCGGCGTCGCTGTCGTCAGGCCCTCGCGGTGGCTCGGTCTGACCGGGCCGCCACCCACGAAGGCGACGGAGCCGGAAGGCGGGCGTAAGCGGCCAGGGTCTTGGCGATGACTGTCCGGTCGTCGAAGTCGGTCTCGGCCTTTCGCCGCCCCCGACGTCCCATGGCCGACCGCTTTGGTTCGTCCCCGGCCAGTTCGGCGATGGCCAAGGTCAGAGCGTCGCCATCATGCAGCGGCACCAACAGGCCGTTGTCGCCGTCGTCCACCACCTGGCGGCATCCCCGGATGTCGGTGGCGATGACCGGAAGCCCGCTGGCGGCGGCCTCCATGGCCGAGCGCGGGAATCCCTCGCGGTAGGAGGGAAGCACGTAGAGGTCGAAACCGGCATAGAGGTCCTCGACGTCGTCACGGTGCCCGCTGAAGACGACGTTGCCCAACGAGCGGGCGGCGGCGATGTCCGAGGCGTCGAGAGCGTCGTCCCGCGCCCGGTCCTCGGGACCGACCACCACGAACACCACCTCGGGCCGGATACTGCGCATGTGACCCGCCGCCTCGAACAGCTCCCGAAATCCCTTCTCCCGAACCAGGCGACCCACCGTCCCCACCACGACGGCCGAGGTGTCGACGCCGAGGGCGGTCCGGGCCCGGCGGATGTCCTCATCGCTCCGGCGGGGTCGGAAGCGGCCCAGGTCGACCCCGTTGCCCAGAAGCTCTGCCTTGTTGGGGGGGAGGTGAAGGCGGTTCATCACCTCGAGATCCTCGGGATTCTGGAAAAGCTCGACATGGGAGCAGGTGGAAGCGGCCCTCTCGAGGGCGTAGACGGCGGCCCGACGGCTCCACGGGTCCTCCGGCGCGGCATAGAAGCCGTGGACGGTGTTGACGATGCCCGGCACCCCTGCGGCCCCGGCGGCCAGTCGACCGTACAGGCCCGGCTTGGGATTGTGGGTGTGCACGATGTCGGGACGAAGGCGTCGGAACAGTCGGGTGAGCTCGAACAGGGCGGCGAGGTCGTGTCCGGGCGACACCGAGCGGGTGGCATGGCGCAGCGGCACGTGCTCGATTCCCCACTCGGTCAGCTGCGAGACGAACGGGCCGGGCGCCGATACACCGATCACCTCCATCCCCTCGGCGGCAAAGGCCCGTAGCTGCGGGCCGAGCAAGAGGGCCAGGCTGATGTCGGCCGTGGTGAGGTGGATCAACCGCCGACCTCCGAGATCGGTCATCGGCGGGCACCGGCGACGTCACGGTAGATCCCCTCGATCTGGCGGCAGGCCGAGGTCACGTCGAACATGGTGCTCCGCAGCTTGGCCGCACGCCCGAGTTCGGCACGCAGGTCGGGGTCACCGACCAGACGCACGAGGGCGTCGACCAGAGCAGGGGGATCACCGGGGGGTACGACCAGTCCGTCGACTCCGTCGGTGATGACCTGGGGCACACCGCCCACCGACGTGGCCACAATGGCGGCCCCGACACTGGTGGCCTCCATCAGGCTGACCGGCAAACCCTCTTGACGGGAGGCCAGTACGAACAGGTCGGCGGCGGTCAGAAGACGTAGCACGTCGTAGCGTTGACCCAGAAACTGCAGCCGACCTTCCAAACCGAGCTGGCCACTGCGTTCTCTGAGCTCGTCCTCCAGTGGCCCCCTTCCCACGGCGGCGAACCGGAGGGGGAGGCCGCGGTCGGCGGCCAGACGGGCCGCGTCCAGAAGAACGTCGTAGCCCTTCTCGGGGCGCAGGTTGGCCACTGTCAGGGCCAGAAGCTCCTGGCTGTCAACGCCGAGCTCGGCCCGTACCTCGGCCCGTACCGCGTCCCTGTCGGCGATCAGGGCATCCGAACGCGAGAGGTCCACCCCGTGCACGATGACCCGGGCCCGCTCTTTGAGGCGGTGGGGGAGGGCGTCGTGGGCCGCTTCGGACACCACCACCAGGGCCTGGTCACGGCCGATGGTGGCCCGGTTGAGCCCTTTGATGAGAACCGCCATCTTGTTCCACAGACTGTGTTCGGTGTACACGACGGCGGGACGCCGGCCCGAGGGGAGGGTAGCGATGACCAGACGTCCGAGCGCCGCCGTGTAGGGCAGATGGAAGTGGACCACGTCAAACCGGCCATCGACGATCAGCCGACGGAGACGGCCCATCCACCGGAGGTCGGAGTTTCCGCGTCCTTCGAGCCCATGGACCGGCGTTCCGGTGGAGACGATATCGGGGACCAGGGCATGCTCGGCGGCGAGCACGTAGGCAACCTCGTACTCGAACGAGTGGCGATCTCCTCGGGCCACCGTGTCGACGAGCAGCCGTTCGGCCCCGCCGAAACCCAGGCACTTGATGACCAGAAGGATCCGTAGCTTTGAAGAGGGGGCGGAGCCCGGCTCGACCTGGCTCATCTGCCCCTCTCCGTACACACCCAGACACTAGTGCTGGCCAGGAAGCACCCGCCCTGCTTCATTGATCGTGCCGCCTACGCGGTACGATACGACCAGCTGAGAAATTGCCGGGCGAACAGCCTCTTTGTATCGGGCTAGGGGGGTACCAGCATTGTTAACTGAGCCGGCCGCCGCACAGCCACGGCCTGACGCGCCGCTCATTGTCACCGATGTGTCGACGATCGGGGACAGTCCACCCGCAGACATCTGGTA
Organism: uncultured Acidimicrobiaceae bacterium; assembly: GCA_963813525.1. Lineage (GTDB taxonomy): Bacteria > Actinomycetota > Acidimicrobiia > Acidimicrobiales > RAAP-2 > Bog-756. The sequence continues at coordinate 3,253,855 of CAWEZI010000005.1, read as the reverse complement.
CAAGCACAAAGTCAAGATGTGGGACGAGCTGAAGCTTCTGTGGAACCACCGGGAGATCATCTACACGCTGGCCGAGCGCGACTTCCGCGCCCAGTACAAGCAGGCCACCCTGGGCATGCTGTGGGCTGTCCTCAGTCCGGTGGCCACCCTGATCGCTCTCATAATCGTCTTCTCCAAGGTCCACCTGTTCAAGATTCCGGGCGTTCCCTACGGTCTGTATGCCTACTGCGGCGTCCTGTGCTGGAGTTATTTCGCCGGCGCGGTCGGTAGTGGTGGCGGTGCGCTGCTGGGCAACAAGGGGCTCATGGCCAAGACCCAGTTCCCTCGTGAGTGCTTTCCCCTGGAGACCACGCTGACCACCGCGCTCAACACCGTCCTGTCGTGGTCGGTGTTGGTCGTGTTGTTCGCCATCTATGGCTATGCGCCCCGGTGGGCCATCGTGTGGACCCCGCTCTTCATGCTCACCGAAGTGGTGTTCGCTGTCGGAATTACGCTGGCCTTCTCCAGCCTGATCGTTCAGATGCGGGATCTGGCCCAGGTGCTGCCCATCATCCTCTCGTTGGGTATCTTCGCCACGCCGGTGATCTGGCCGTTCACTGATATCCCCAGCCACTATCACGTGGCCGGTGGGCATCTCCTCCATCACCACTGGCACGGGGGCTTCTATGTCAACCTGCAGGTCGTCTACGGATTCTTCAATCCGCTGGGGCCGGTGATCAACAACGTTCGGGAAACCATGCTGCTCGGCCGATTGCCAACGGCGGGCCCTTTGGTGGCCGCGGTGGTCGGGGCAGTGTGCTACCTGTTCTTCGGCTACCGGATCTTCAAGCGGTTCGAGGTGAACTTTGCCGACATTGCCTGACGGGAGCATCCGAGTCGAACAGGTGTGGAAGAGGTTCCGGGCCGACAAGAACATTCCACTCTTCTACGACCAGCTGATCCAGCTGAGGAAGTCGATGACCAAGCGGGGCGGGGCGGAGTACCGCTGGGTTCTGAAGGACGTCAACTTCACCGTCGAACCGGGGGAGAGCGTTGCCCTGGTCGGCATCAACGGCTCGGGGAAGACCACACTATTGAAGGTTCTGAGTCAGGTGACCTATCCGACCGCCGGCATCTGCACGGTCCAGGGCCGCATCGGGGCGCTACTCAGTGTGAGCGCCGGACTCCATCCCGATTTGACCGGTCGGGAGAACGTGTTCCTCTACGGGGCTGTCCTGGGCATGGGACGCCAGCGGCTCAGACAGCAGTTCGATGAGATCGTCGAGTTTGCCGGACTGGCCGACGCCATCGACCGCCAGGTCAAGTTCTTTTCCAGCGGTATGACCATGCGCCTGGGCTTCTCTATCGCCGCCCATCTCGAGCCGGACGTCCTGCTGGTCGACGAGGCCCTGGCCGTGGGGGACGCCAACTTCCAGCAGAAGTGCCTGCAGCGGATCGGTGAGATCGTGCGGTCGGGGACCACACTTATGTATGTCTCCCATGACCTCGCTTCAGTGGAGGCGACCTGCAAGAGGTGCATCTGGCTGTCGGATGCCGTGGTACGGGCGGCCGGCCCGACCAAGGATGTCGTGGCCATGTATCGCGACGCCATGGAGAAGACTGCCGAAATCATCTCGACCAAGGAGGGGGCCGTCCAGGTCCTGAACACGGACATCAAGGCGACCGATGGGAGTCAACTCCGTACCGCCCAACCGGTCGAGATCGCCGTCACCTTCAATTCGCCGGTCACGGCCAATGCCGAGTTCTTCTTCGGCATCTCCCAGGGCCCTGCTTTTCCGATGTTCTTCTTCGAATACCAGGGCACCATGCCCGAGGGGGAGTTCGAAGCCCGAGTCACGCTCGAGTACCTGCCCCTTCCCAAAGGCCACTATTCGGTGTGGGCAGCCATTACCGGACTCCCCAAAAAGACCCGCGATCCCTGGCTTCCGTGGCAGCCGATCATGTCCTTCGACGCCTTCGGGCCCGACCGCAGGGAGCCGCCCGAGGGAGTCATGGTGCTCTCCCCGATCCACGTAGGCGCCAAGTGGGAGATCAACTGATCAGGGCGGCTACGACCCGGTGCTCTCACCCTCCGTACGACCTCATCACCGCCCAAAACAGAGCCGGTGGGCCACATGAGCAGCTAGTATCTTTTCGCTAGGTGCTCGTCGGAGTGGGGATATCCGATCGATGGGGTGACAGGGAGAACGTACGGGCCGATGATTCACGTAGCGACCGTCCACTTCAAATCGGCCAAGTGGATCGATGTCCAACTGTCCTATCTGGCCCGTCATCTGCAGGAGCCCTATCGGGTTGTCACCGTCCTGCATAACGTCGAGCCCGGGCACGAGGACAAGTTCGACCGGGTGGTGCCGGCTATGGGCGATCATCCCGGCAAGCTCAATCTGCTGGGGTCGTTGATCTTAGAGGAGGCCGAGCACGACGATCTGATCATGTTCCTCGACGGCGATGCCTTTCCGATCGCCGATCCCATGCCCACCGTCCACAAGGCGTTGGACGATTCGGTGCTGGTTGCCGTACGGCGCGACGAGATCGCCGGGGACAGGCAGCCCCATCCGTGTTTTTGTGTGATCCGCGCCGAAGACTGGGACAGGATCCGGGGCGACTGGACACCGGGCTTCGCCTGGAAGAACAAGAATGGTCAGCTGCTCTCCGATGTCGGTGGCAATCTCCTCGGGAAGCTGGAGAGGCTCAACGCTCCTTGGACCCCCCTCCTTCGCTCCAACAAGAGGAATCCCCACCCTCTGTGGTTCGGCATCTACGCCGACGTGCTGTATCACCACGGCGCCGGCTTTCGTGATCCGGTGCTCCCGAGCGCCCTCACCAGACCGCCGGCATGGTTGAACGGCACGGAGAGATTCCGGCTTCTCGGTAGCCTTGTCCGCCATTCCGACGCAGCACGAGTAAGAGTGTTGAACTATCGCGGCATGAAGGCGAGCAGACAGCTGGGCGATGAGGTCTTCGCCAAACTACAGAGAGACCCGTCCTTCTATGAGGATTTCCTCTAATCCCGGTTGACGGAGACCATCGGCTGAGACGATCGGCATCTTCTCTGCCGAGCCGGTAGACCCTTCTGCTGCGTGCACCAACCTCGGTGTCGTCTAAGGCAGATGACGCTCGTGCAAGGCGACAATCGGGTACCGGATGCCCAGCCGCCCGAAGGCACCATCGACCAGACCGCGTCCGATGGCCACCAGGCACCCGAGCCGGTCCTGCTGCTGTCGGAAAAGAGCCCTCCCCACCAGACGGGTGAAGTTCTTCGGGTAACGGCCAACCTTGTGCATGATGTGCCAGTGGAGGTACAGCATGTTGCGAGCCTCGTAGTAGTACTTCCACGTCGGAAGATCCCCTCCCTGACGGATGGCATCGTGGTGCACGACGGCCCCCTCGACGAACCGCAGAGGGAAGCCAGCCCGGGGGATCCTCCAGTGGCAGTACTCGGTGTCCTCGGCCCACCAGAAGAGCTCATCCCTCGGGAGGCCGACTGTCTCGACGATCTGTCGGGCGATCAGGAATCCACACCACGACCCCCACCGCCCGACCTTTCCGTCGGGCTGGATCGATACGGGCACGACGAAGGTGGACTCGGGTCGATCGGATGCCGCATCCCACAGCGTGGCTAAGCACTTGGGCTCCGGCACGATGTCGTCGTCCATCAACCACGCGTGGGTGTTGGCCTGCTCCAGGAAGTCGCGCAGGGCGATAGCCCAGCCCCCGGCAGGACCGAGGTTGACGTCGGACCGAACCACGCGTACCGGCACGCCGTCGAGGCGGAGGGAGTCGGCCACCACCGGAGGATTGCTGGCATTGTCGACGACCACGATTTCGTCCGGTCGGGTGGTCTGTGCGTCGATTGCGGCCAGGCAGCGGGCGAGTGCCAGGGGTGCATTGTGGGTGAGCACAAGAGCCGCAATCCGGGGCACTCTTCCGTCTGTCATTCCCCAACCGTTTCTCAAGGCTCAGTATTTTGCGCTTCCTGTGCGCAGAGCGCGCGATGCTACCGTAGCTTGCTGGTCACCGCCCCGAGTCCGGCGAGGGCGTTCGGGGGCTGTGTCCACTCTCTATTCCAGAGAGGCGAGTGATATCCTGTGGCGGACGGAGACCCCGGCGGTTGTCAACCCCGGGGCCCTCGGGTAGAACATCGATGAAACGTCGATGACACGTCGATGACAGAGAGGGGCAGGACGTAGTGGCTACTGTGACGAACGGTTCGAAGGCTCCCACAGGTTCCGTCCCCTCCGACGGTCTGGCCAAAGGCCACTTCTTGCAGCCCAAGTGGGGAGACAACCCATGGGGGGGCGGCACGCTTCAAGACAGGTACGACGTGGTCAGGCCTCTCATCCACGGTGACTCAGTGCTCGACCTGGGTTGTGCCTCCCGTTACGGCCGCTCCGACTGGCTGCACGGGTTGCTGGCCAAGGACTTCAGCGAGCTGGTCGGCATCGATATCAACCAGACCACGGTGGAGAAGCTCCAGGCCGAGGGGTTCGACGTCCGTTTGGCCGATGCCCGCAATTTCGACCTGGGCCGCCAATTCGATGCCGTCTTTGCCGGCGAGCTCATCGAGCACCTCGATGACGTCCGGGGCTTTCTGGCCAACATACGACGCCACCTGCGTTCCGGTGGCCAGCTCATACTCACCACCCCGAACGCCTTCTACGTGGGCAACTTCGTCTATCGCTGGGGCGGGCACGGCCAGGTCCACCCCGAGCACACTTGTTGGTACTGCGAGGACACCCTCCGTCATGTGCTGGAGATCAATGGTTTCTCCAAGGTGGAGATCTCCTTCGCCGGTCACACCAGTCCGACACCCCTGCGCAAGGCCGCCACCTTCCTGGCCCAGACCGTCTTCCCTGCCCGCCTGGCGCTCGATGAGCTCATCGCGGTGGCCACCGCCGACTGAACCAGTGCCGACGGCGGTTCGGGCCGTCAGGGGAAGAAGAGCCTCTCCTCGGCGGATCCCTTGAGGCGGCCCGACCGCATTCCCGCCGAGCGGGCCCACTCGAGACGGTGCCCGGGGCGGCGGAGCGTGGGCAAGGCATAGACCAGCCAGCACCACGCCTTGATTGCACCACGCAGGTTCCGGCGGGCGCCGGCCAGCCTGTAGCGGTGATAGAGCACCGGCCCGCACCGGCCGTAGGAGTAGGCCTGACGGAATACCTGCTTGAATTCGGCACGCTCGCGCTTGGCCACCACCGCGTTGGGCGCTGCGGCAAAACGAAAGCCCTGGAGCTGAAGTCGCCAGCACAGATCGATGTCCTCCCCCGGCAACGGCTCCTCGTTGAAACCACAGACCTTCTCGAACACGTCGCGACGCACGGCGAGGTTGGCACCGAGTCCGGCGGGAAGGAACCCGAGTTGGCGGATGGCCGCCGGCACAGGGTCCTTGGACGGGCCCCCGTTGAGAGACCAGAAATCGAAGTACCCGGCCGCGACGTCGGCATGCTCGAGAGCGGCCGCACAACCGGCCAGCCACCCCGGTAGCACCACGTCGTCGGCGTCGCAGAAGGCCAGAAGATCGCCCTGGGCCTCCTCCACCGCGATATTGCGGGCCGAGGGTGCCCCTTTGCGCTGAGAGGCGTCAACCAGTCGAAAGTTGCTGTGGTGGGCCGACCACGCCCTAGCGAAGTCCTGGCTGCCGTCGGTGGACCCGTTGTCGGCCAAAATGACCTCCCACGGCTGGTCGCACTCCTGGGCGTCGAGAGCCCGCAATTGCTCTTCGAGCCAGGGCATTCCATTGCGGACGGGTATGACCACGCTGATCATGGGACGCAACCAGAGACATTGCCGTGCCGGAGGCTGTTCCCCGCTACCGATCTCGACACCCCGTGCTCCTTGGTCCTCCGGACGCCCCGCCTACCGCGGCGCACTACCGTGCCCCTCCACCATGAGCGCTGGTAGCCTAGCGCCGTGACGGGGCGATGAGCGATCGAGAGCGATCGGTCGACGGTGCCGGGGCCCGACAGACAAGAGGACTCGAGGACGTCACCGCGGTGGTGCTCACCTTCATGCGGCCGCGTCTTGCTGGTGATGCCGTTCGCTCGTTGATGGGTGTCGAGGGCCTGCCGGGCCATCAGATCGTCGTGGTGGTCAACGGGGTCGGCGGGCTCGACGATCCTGCTCTCGAGAGAGAAGTCCAGATGGTTCGTCTCCCTCGCAACCTGGGGCCGGCAGGCGGATTTCGAGCGGGGATGGAAGAGGCTTTCGCCCGGCCGCCCACACAGTGGGCCTATCTGTGCGAAGACGACATCGGACTCTTCCCACTGCCCGCACCCCGGGTGGGCAGTGTTCTCGAGCGGGTGGACGACCTCGGCCCGTCGGGCAACGGTATCGGGGCCGTCGTCGCTTACGGTCGGAAATTCATCGGGCGAGGCGCCCACACGGTCAACGTCGTTCCCCCCAGTGACGGGCCGGATCTTCTGCCGGTGGACGTGGCCTGTTGGGGGGCCACGCTTGTCTCGCGACGAGTTTTCGACGCCGGGGTCCTTCCCGACACCAACTGGTTCTTCGGGTTGGAGGACTTCGACTTCTTCTGCCGGGTCAGGAAGGCCGGCCTGGGTGTGGTGCTCGATGCGGGGGCTGCCCGTTCCGTGGCCGCCCAGCAGACATCGGCCGGGCGCGATGCGGCCATTCGAGCGGAGCGACCCAACGACGCCGATGAAGCGTGGCGGGCCTACTACCACAGCCGGAATTCTGTCGAGCTGATCCGCCGTCATGGGAATCCCTCGTGGTACCTCTGGCAATCCGCCTATTCTGCCCGGCATCTCCAACGGGCCCGCAGTTGGGAGGAACGGTCGGCCATCGTGCGCGGCCTGTGGCACGGCGCCCGGGGCCGCTTGGGCGAGGATCCCCGCTACGGCCGTCAGGTGGGAGAGTTCGACGCGTCCGAGCGGGTCTCGCCACCGGCCAGGTAGGAGAAGTTCGGCCAGAGGGTCAGGTCGATGTCCGGCACCCCGGCAGCCAGGGCCAGCACATCGGACTGGTACCCGCTGATCAAACGTCTTCTGACATCAGAGCCCAGGCCGGCATCATCGGTGGGGGACGGCCGTCCGTGGGGCGCCGTCAGATTGGGCGGCGTGAAAGCGGGCAACCCCAGGAAGCGAAACGTGGCGTGCAGTTGCCCCACCGGGTCGGTGGTGCATCGCTCGTACTGGAGGATGAGGAGCTGGTCCCGGTCGAAGCATTCGAGCCAGCCACTGAGGGCCCGATGGTAGAACCCACGTTGTACGGCGTCGGTCTTCATGTCAGCCCCGTCGGGTGCCCCCATCCGCCTCTGATGCTCGAGGCCCGAACGGAACCGCTCCACCGGATCCCGGAGCAGGACGAGGAGCCGTGCCTTCGGCGCCGCCTTTTTGAGCAGCTCCGGAGCCCACGAGAAGGTCATGTAGTCAGGAGTCCACTCGCCGGTGAGGGTCCCGGCGGCATGCGGGAACCAACCGTGGTAGCGGTCGACGTCCTCGGTCCCAAAGGGCACCTCACCGAAGCGGTCGAGGAAGTGCCGCTCCTTGTGCAGCTCCGGTCGCGACGTCACGTCCGGATGGGAGAGGATCAGTTGGTACCACCACGTGGTGCCGGCCTTTTGGGCGCCGATCCCGACGAAGTCGGGGGGACCGGTGACCTCGCCCGGCCGCAACACCGGTGGGGTGAAGTCGAACTCAGGCTCCCACGGCGCATAGCGACCCAGTCGGTGCAGCACCTGGCGACGAACTCCGGGTGGAAGACGAACGAATTGCCGCTTGGCGCGGTCCCCCAAATTCACCCGGTCCCCTCCGCTCCCACGGCTCGCAGCATGCCACAGGTGGTCCTGGCCACATCCACGGCGACGAATTTCCATGGGCAAAGACAACCTTTCGTTCAGATTACTTGACGTCGTCGCCAGTTCCCGTCGATGATCGGTCCATGGGTCGGGGGTGCGGGCGGCGGTGCGCAGATCCGGCGAAGGGCGAAGCCGACCCCGGCACGGGATCCTGACCGATGTGCGGTATCGCCGGTCTTTTCGATCCCCGCCAGCGGAGCGGCCCCGATCGGCTCGGTCGCTGGGCCGCCGACATGGCCGCCGCTGTTACCCACCGCGGACCGGACGATGCCGGGCTCTGGGTTGATCCGGACGGTCGGGTAGCCTTCGGGCACCGCCGGTTGGCGGTCGTCGACCTCAGCCCGAACGGTCATCAACCGATGACGTCCGCCGATGGGCGGTGGGTGCTCAGCTACAACGGGGAGATCTACAACTTCACCGAGTTGCGCCGTCTCCTGTCCGAGCAGGGTGTGGCATTTCGGGGAAGCTCCGATACCGAGGTCCTCCTCGAGGCTGTGCAGAAGTGGGGGGTCGACGCCGCTCTCGATGCCAGCGAAGGAATGTTCGCACTGGCCCTGTGGGATCGGCAGCGGCGCGCCCTGCACCTGGTCCGCGACCGGTTCGGCGAGAAGCCGCTCTACTACGGCTGGGCCGGACAAAGCCTGGCCTTCGGGTCGGAGCTCAAGTCGCTCCGCTGCCTGGCGGACTTCTCCCCCGAGTTGGACCGTGATGCTGTGGCCCTGTACCTGCGGGCCAGTTGCATCCCCGCCCCCCGGACGGTGTATCGAGGTGTGTGCAAGGTGCGTCCCGGTCAGATCGTGACCTTCGACGATCGAGCGGTCCCGGGAGTGCTGCCAGCCGGACGTCCCTTTTGGTCGGCACGTACGGCCATCGAGGACGCACGACGCCGGCCGCTGTCGGGATCGTCGGGCTCGTTGGTCGACCAGACGGAGGAGGTCCTCACCCGGTCGGTGGCAGACCGCATGGTGGCCGATGTACCGATCGGGGCTTTCCTGTCGGGCGGGGTGGACTCGAGCCTGGTCGTCGCTCTGATGCAGAAGACGAGCGACAGGCCGGTCCAGACGTTCACAGCTGGCTTCGCCGAGCGGGAGTTCGACGAATCGGACGAGGCCGCCGCCGTGGCGTCCCACCTCGGGACCGATCACACCGCGCTGCGGGTGGGCGATAGTGACGCAGCTGCCGTCATTCCCCGGATCCCCGACATATGGGATGAGCCTTTCGCCGACATCTCGCAGATTCCCGTCCTGCTGGTCAGCGAGCTGGCTCGGACCAAGGTGACCGTCTCCCTGTCCGGGGACGGGGGTGATGAGCTGTTCGCCGGCTACAACCGTCATGCTTGGCTCGAACGGTTGTGGCGCCATGGCTCTCTGCTTCCGGTGCCCGTCCGGCGGGCAGCCGGGTCGGCCTTGGAACGGATCCCCCCGAGCGTCGCCGACGGCGTGGCCGGAATGACCTCCGCCCTGCCCGTCCGCTGGCAGGTGCGCAACCCCGCCACCAAGGTGGCCAAGGTGGGCAAGGTTCTGGCTGCCTCCGATCGCGCCGATGCCTATCGCTCCTTGGTGTCGCACTGGGACGGGGCAGAATCCATGGTCATCGGCGCTCAGACCAGGGAGCTTTCCTATCCGGATTCGCGGGATGGCCCTGCGTTGTCGGGGACCACCGAGCAGATGCTGTGGCTGGACCTGATCGGCTACCTTCCGGACGACATCCTGACCAAGCTCGACCGAGCGGCCATGGCACCGTCGCTCGAGACCCGGGTGCCGTTCCTCGACCGCTCTGTTCTCGACCTGGCCTGGCGCTTGCCGATGGAGATGAAACTGCATGGTGGCACGACCAAGTGGGTGCTCCGGCAGGTTCTCTACCGCCACGTTCCGGCGGCGCTGGTGGACCGCCCGAAAATGGGATTCGGCGTTCCTATCGGCTCGTGGTTGCGGGGGCGACTGAGACCGTGGGCCGACGGACTCCTCGACGAAAAGCGTCTCGCACACCAGGGGCTCCTCGATGTCGAACCGGTGCGACGGGCGTGGAGCCAGCATCTGGCCGGTCGGCGTGACAACGCCTATGCCTTGTGGGACGTCCTTGTCCTTCAGGCATGGATCGAACGTTGGCAGCCCGACCTCGGGGGGTAGTGCTCACCTGAACCTCGAGAGAAGCCGGAATCGGCGGCACTGCCACCCCGGCGAATGTCACGAGGAACCAGGGGAACCGGTCCACAGCTCGTAGCCCAGCAGCTCGAACAGCCTTTGGTTGTGCGGCTTGAAGTGCTCGGCCAGCTCGGCCAGCACCTGGGGATCCTCGGTGTCCAGTCGGACTGACCTGTTGGCCTTTTTGGTGACCGGAAACTCGTCGTCGTGGGGCGCCAGGCCCAGCCATTCGAGAATACCGGCGGCCGTTGCCGGGTCGGTGTACATGCTCTCGCTCTCGACGATCAAAATTCTCCACGGCCGACGGCGTCGAACCAGGCCTCGAGCTGTCCCGCATATTCACTGCGGGACACGTAGGAGTAGCCCGAATGGCGGGGACTCGGCTCCCCGCGCATCACCCGCTCGATCTCGCCGGCCAACCGGTCCGGCTCGAGGGCAATAGCCCGTTCGAGGTCCTCCGGCTCGAAGCGCTTCTTCTGTCGTGTGAACCAGTAGTCGGAGACGGTGCGCTGAACGGGCTCGCGCAGGAGCACGATGAAGCGAGTTGTCGTGGGCAGGTCCCGGGCGGCCCGGGCAGGGGCGAGCGGATGGTAGAGCATGTACGGGCTCCCCTCGCCGGTGACCTTGCCCCGGCGGGCGAACGGGAACTGGGCCCGGTACCATCGCGGGCCCTTGTCGTAATGGGCGTCGAAGTAGTGGATCTCCTTCCGTATGGGCGGCGACACATCGGGGTGGGTCCTCAGCCACCGGAAGAGTGAGGTGGTGCCACATCGCCGGGCGCCGAGGATCACGAAGTAGGGGCGTGCACGGAAGTCGGCGGTTGCGTAGCGCCAAGCGTTGGACACGGAGTGCGAAGCACGCTCGAGGCCGGATGTCGGGGGTTTTGAGAGGTTCTTCGGCTGCTGCGGCGCGACCGGGTCGATCGAGTTGGCCACGCCCGGAATGTTATGGCAAAACGGTAGGAGGGCTGTTGGCCATCGGTATCGGACTACGACGGCCGGGTGGCATTACATGGGAGATGGCGGGTCAAGATAGAGTGCCTGTCCGGCCGACGACGAACGAGGGATGGGAGCGTTGGGAGAGGGGACACAGTCGATTCCTGACCGGGTGGCAGAACTGCTCCGATGTCCGACGTGCGGCCATGAGCTGACCAAGACCGATGAAGAGTCGCTCGGGTGTGACCGGGGGCACCGTTTTTTCTGGCGTGACGGCTACCTCGACTTCTCACAGGATGCCGTGTCAGCGGGATCGACCGGGCGCACATTTGCCAGCTTCGGTTACGAATGGAACGCCTTCGACGAGGTACGGGGCGAGGACCAGCAGTTCGCCGAGATCTACTTTCGTGACCTGGACCTGGGCGGTTTGGGCGGCAAGGTGGGTTTGGATGCGGGATGCGGAAAGGGTCGGTTCACCCGGGTTCTGGCTTCCTATCTGGACGCAGAGGTAGCACTGGACGGCTCGTCTGCCGTCGAAGCGGCAGGTCGCAACTTGGCCGACCAGGACAACGTGTTGGTGGTGAAATCCGACCTCAGGCATGCGCCCTTTGCCCCCGAGGGGTTCGACTTCATATCGAGCCTGGGCGTTCTCCACCACTTGGACGACCCCTTCGAGGGTTTCAAGCGCCTGGTCGGCCTTCTGGCCCCGAAGGGCCAGATCCTCCTCTATCTCTACAGTCGACCGGCCACTCCCGGGATCCGATCGGTTGCACTCCAAGCGGCGACGTTGGCGCGCAGAGTGACCGTCCGGATGTCCCATCCGATGCTCAGACGAGCGTCCACTCCGGTCGCCGGATGCCTCTACGCCGCCTTCGTGCTCCCCGGGCGGTGGGGGCAGACCCATGGCGTGACCGGACTCACCCGGTTACCCATGGACACCTACCGGGACAAGCCCTTCAGGAGCCTGGTCCTGGACACCTTCGATCGGTTGAGCGCCCCGGTCGAGCACCGCTACGTATGGCCCGAGATTGCGCCGTGGTTCGAGGAGACGGGTCTGGTGGTGGACGCGGCGCGCGACGAAACCGGATGGTTCGTACTTGCCCACAGGTCTTAGCGTCCTTCCTCACAATTTGAGGAATTCTTCTCCATTGCGATGAAGAGTCGCGATTAGAGGCGAATAACCGCTCTTTGCCCAGTAGTCTGGCCTCGGAGGAGGTGCCGAGGGACGAGCGTGAGGGCTATGCGGTTGAGCCGGATGTACCGGTTGGTTTGTGTGTGTGCCATCGCTCTGGTGGCTGCGGGCGGACTTCTCGTTTCCGCGGGTGTCGCGTGGGCGGGGCCCCACCGTGCCGGAACGGGCCACCGAGCTGGCACCGGACACCGGGCCGGCACCGGGCATCACGACCCTCAAGAGCTGCTCTCCTTTGACGGTGGCCAAGCCCAGTTGCTCATACCAACGCCGGCCTGCCCGTCCGACAAGGCCTCGTGCACCTGGCGGCTTTTCGTCAATGAGCCGCTGGTTCCGGACAAGACACTCATCGGCGAAGTAACCGGCACGTCGGGGACTCTGGCCGTCGACCTTCCGCCCTTCTGTGGGGTGGTCCAGGCCGACGCCGCCCTGGGTCCCCGGCCCTGGCGCAGCCAGGGAGGCATCCGGGTGGTCGAGGACGACTGCGGCTCGGGTGAGTCGAGCACGACCACCACCACCACCTCAACGACAACCACGACCACGACCACGACCACGACCACGGACCCCCCTCCCACCACGGCGGCGACGAGCTCGGGAGGCGGCGGTACCAGCGGCTCCAACGGCGGTGCCGCCGGCACGACGGCGTCTTCATCCCCGACGTCGGCGTTGCCTTTCACCGGACCCGCGGGCGCGCACCCGGCCACCTCGGTGCCCGTCGTCCTCGATGCGTCCGCCGATTTGCCTTTCACCGGCGCCGACCTGCGACCGTTGGTGCTCCTCGGGGTCGTCCTGATCCTACTGGGCGGGTTCCTCCTCACCACGGTGGAGTCGCGGCGTCGCCTGCTGCGCAGGGCGGCGGTCATCAGGGCCGATCAGGTGAAGGATGGAGTGCGCCGGACCAGCTCGTGGTTCCTCGGCCTCTGAATCGAGTCCGGACGTTTCAGTCCGGTGTGCCCGACGGGTCGTGACGCCGTGACGCAACCGACCGTACCGGTTTGGTCATGCGCCAGCTGGTCGACTCCCGCATATTGGCGATGGTCTCCTCCGACAACGCCAGCCTCCGGGTCAACCGAGCCACCTCGGCCTTCAGGGGAGCAACCTCCCTCCGGAGTCGAATGATGGCCGACGTGTACGGGGATTCATCACCCATCGCCACCGGTTCGAGTGATCGATGACCACCGCTCAACCGGCTGAGTAGACCGGCCAACTGCTGTTGCTCATCGGTGACGACAGCGTCACCCTCATCGTGTTCGCCCGATTGATGGAGCAGGCTTCGATCGATCGAGGCTGCCGCCACTTCCCTGTTCCACTGACCGGCGTGAGGGGCGAGCTGATCGAGGGTGCCCAGCCAACCGGCCACCTCGCTCACGAACCGGTCGGGGTCGGCCACGATCGACTCGTACTGGGCGACATAGGTGTCCACACCGAACAGCCCGGACAGGGCTGATCGGTTGTAGCGCTCCCAGAGGGCCAAACCATCGACCTCAGCGATCCCGTCCCGCTCGGCGAGCGATCGGGCCACGGCCAAGGGGGACCGCCACACCAGGACTGCGGCCAGAGGGCCGGTCAGCGTCTCCCGCCAGTAATCGAGCAGAAGGCACACCCGGGGGTCCTTCCACACCGACGGCCCGCCGTCGACGAAGGCCACCGTCAGGAGACCACCGGGGTCACGCACGCCGCCGAGGGCCGGGCCGCCAATCCAGTCATCGGGCAAGTCCGGCGGAGCGTCCCATGAACCGCCCAACCGTTCGAGCAGGTCCTGGTTGAAGAGCGAGAGCGAGAGGCTCTCCCAGTGCTCGGGATTGCTCTCCGGCCACTCCATGCGGTCCTTCACCGCCGGCGGGGTGAAGCCGAGGGCGCCCAACGCCCCGGTTACCGCTGACGTTCCACTCCGATGTGCTCCGACCACCAGGAGCCACGGGGAACCGTGCTGAGGAGCGGTCACCTGCTCAACGGACCCGGCCGTAGGCTTTCTTGAAGGCTGCGTCCATACGTGGCGATCGGGAGATGCGGCCGAGCACCGCATTCTTCCAGTGGGGCAGGGGTCCTCGGGCACGTCGCCGGTCCGCAGTCCGACGATTGGATTCGGTGGCGATGAGGCCGATCGACATGAGATAGCGACGGAGCGCCACGTCGTTGTTCTCCGAGCTGTCGGCACCGGCCTGGGGGGGCGCTCCGACAGCCCCCAGGAACGTTGCCGGAGGTTCGGTCACCGGGACGGGCTGCAGGGCCCAGACGAATTGCTTGACCGATGCGTGGGGATTGTAGGAATCAGCCATGACCCGGAGGGCACCTACCATCTCGACCGGAAGTTCCTCATTGAGATCAGGATCGTACTGGTCGGAGTGGATCGAACTGAAGTCGTTGCGGGCGACGACACGCCATCCGCATCGTTCGGCCATCCGTTCCAGTGTCTCCTCCGTAAAGAAGCGGAGATGGGTGCTGTCCAGCAGACCCGTTTCGCGGGGCTCCCACTTTCCGACCAGCAGGCGCAAGCCGACGTCGAAATGGGCCACATTGGGCACGGACACGACCAGTAACGGGTTGCCGTGCTTGAGCGACCAGTCCGAAAGGGCGGCCAGCAGACGTTGCGGCTCGGTCAAGTGCTCCAAAACATCGAGGAGCATGAAGGCTCCGACATCCTCGACGGCGTCGAGCGTGGCCTGTAGCCCGTCGAGGTCGGTCAGGTCGCAGGGCCGGGCCGGAATTCCCTGCGCTTCCATCAGATCACGTCCCACGGGATCGATCTCGAGCCCCAGATAGGGGCACCCGACCTCGTCGAGGGCATGGCTCACGATCCCCGATCCGGCCCCGAGGTCCACCACGGTGCTGTGGCGGTCGGGGAGTAGATCACGGACCAGCGCGGCGGCGTTGGCCACGGCACTGTCGTGCTCGTAGGGGTAGAAGTACTCGTAGTCGGAGGTCGTCTCCGATGTGGCTGCGTCGTCCGGTGCGGTCGACGACCGGTGTTCGGAGGCGGTATCGCCGACCAGAACGGCCCGCGTGGCCTCGAGGAAGGCCCGGCCGAAGTGTTGGTCCGGCTCGAGATGATTGCCTTCGGCCCACTCGTTCCAGGCCACTATGAATAGGTAGTTCTCCTCCTGGCGTACGTCGGCCACCGACTCCGTCGTCTGCTGCAGCCACCGCCGGTAGGCGTCCGGCGTGGCCCCGGTGAACAGGGTGGCCCCCTGCGGTCGTCGGGCTGTGTTGTCCCACCCCACCATCACCGAAGGGAACCGCTTCCACGCAGGCGGAGGTCGGTCCAACATCTGGCGGGCCGAGGCTTCGTAGTCGAGGAGCCGGTGGCCCCGGACACCCTCCACCGTGGCGAAGACCTCTTCGTCCAGGCGCGGCATGAAGCCCACGGTGGCGTCGAGGCCCACGGCTTCCGGTCCACCGTCAGGCGCCCCCCAGCCCTCGACCCAGCACAGGTAGAGGTCGGGAAAGCCGGCACGCTGGGCCTCGGCCCGCCAAATGTCCGCCGTGCGCCTCACGTCCGGCAACCGCGCCGGGCGGTAGATGAGCATGAGGGGACGCCCGTCGATCTTGATGTAGCGGTGGTCGGCAAAGGCGGTCAGCAGCCAACGGATGTGGTCGAGGTCGTCCTGGTCGCTGAACTCCTGGGGCATCAGCACCCGACCGGTCCGGGCGTCCCAATTCCTGGTCCACTCCTCGTTGGCCCAGCACAGGGCGAAGGGAAAGTCCGGTGTGCCCGAGCTCAGCACCTCGTCGAAGGGTCGTTCCAGCAAGCGCTTCCCGTGGAACCAGTAGTGGTAGTAGACGAACCCGTAGATACCGTGCGACCGGGCCAGCTCGGCCTGGGCCTCGCGTACCTCCGGCACCCGGAGGTCGTAGTAGCCCAGCTCACCAGGAACATGGGGTTGGTAGTGACCAGGAAAGAGGGGCTGCGCCCGGGTGACGTTGTTCCACTCGGTGAATCCCTTGCCCCACCACTCGTCGTTCTCGGGGATGGGGTGGTACTGAGGCAGGTAGAAGGCCAGAGCGCGGGGCTTGCCGCCCCGGCCGGCTGCGCCCCCCTCCGATGACATCCCCCGATGATACGGCAGACCAGGGGACCCCACACAAGGAATGCCGGCCGTGGATAGGGCGCCCGGCGCCCTCCCACCTGCGCTTTCAGCCGGGCGCGGACAGGATGATGTCGATGATGCGGCTCTGGTCGGCCTCGGCCAGAGCCGAGCCGGTGGGGAGGCACAGTCCGCGATCGAACACGCCGGCACACACCGGGCCGCCCAGGGTGGTCACCCCCTCGAATACCGGCTGGAGGTGGAGCGGCTTCCAAGTGGGACGCGACTCGACATCCACCTCCTCCAAGGCCAGCCGGAGCTGCTCGCGATCGGCTCCGAAGGCGGCGGGATCGACCTGGATACAGGTCAGCCACCAGTTGGGCTCGCCATAGGGGAGGAGGGGCATGAAAGTGATGCCGGCGGCGTCCCCCAGTCCCTGCCGATAGAGCGCATCGATGCGCCGTCGTCGTCGGATGCGACTGTCGAGCCCCCGGAGTTGGGCCCGGCCCAGGGCGGCCAGCAGATTGCTGAGCCGGTAGTTGTAGCCGATGGCCTCGTGCTCGTAGTGCACGAACGGCTCGCGGGCCTGGGTGGCCAGAAAACGAGCACGGTCGACCAGGTCGGGCGCATGGGAGACCAGCATCCCGCCGCCACCGGTGGTGATGATCTTGTTGCCGTTGAAGGAGAAGACGGCGGCGGCGCCGAAGGAGCCGGCGGGGCGCCCGCGGTAGGTGGCGCCCAGTGCCTCGGCGGCGTCGGCCACCAGCGGTATCTCGTAGTCGGCGCACAGGGCGGTGAGCCGGTCGTAGTCGGCGCACTGCCCGTAGAGGTCCACCGTCACCACGGCGCCCGGTAGCCGACCGACCCGGGCCCGGGCGGCCAGGTCCTCGGCCACCAGGTCGACGTCCATGGTCCAGTTGTCCGGTGAACAGTCGACCAGCACCGGACGGGCGCCGACGTAGGTGACGGCGGCGGCGCTGGCCACGAAGGTGAAGGAGGGGACGAGCACGTCGTCACCGGGCTCGACGCCGACCAGAAGCAGAGCCAGGTGGAGGGCGGCCGTCCCGCTGGACAGGGCCACCGCGTGGGCCACCCCCACCCGCTCGGCCAGCTCGTGTTCGAAGGCGTTGATGTCGGGCCCCACCGGGGCGATCCAGTTGGAGTCGAAGGCCTCGAGGAGCATGCGTCGCTCCTCGGGCCCGACCTCGGGAGGCGAGAGGTAGATCCGGGTCACGTGTGGGCCTCCTGGTCGGGGTGGAGGGCACCGGCGACGGCGGCCAACACCACCAGCAGGGCCCCTCCGGCCACGTCGATGAGGACGGCAGCGGACAGAGAGTGCTGGTGGACGGCGATCACCGCCCCGGCGGCCAGGGCCGCTTCCACCCCGATGTAGGCCAGGCTGGCGGCGGGGCGGGGCCAACCCCGGGCCACCAGCCTGTCGTAGGGGTGGCCCCGGTCGCCGGCCACCAAGGAGCGGTGGCTGCGAGCCCGGCGCACGATGGCGAAGGCCACCTCGGCCACGGGCACGGCCACCAGGGCCAGGGCGGCCACCCCGAGGTGGGTCGAACGTCCCGGCCTCCATGTCTCGACCAGCAGCACGCTCAGTACGGTACCGAGCAGGTAGGAGCCCCCGTCACCGAGGTAGACGCGGGCCGGCGGACGGTTGTACAGGAGGAACCCGAGCAGGGCACCGGTGAGGGCTACCGCCAGTTGTCGGCCCGGGCCGTGGAGGATGATGGCGAAGCCGACCCCGGCCACGGCGGCCACGCCGGCGGCCAGCATGTCGAGGCCGTCGATGAGGTTGACCCCGTTGATGACCAGAACCACCAGAGCCAGGATGGCCACGGTGGCCAGGACGCCGGTGAGATGGACCGGGCAGATGACTACCACCAACGCCCCGATGGCCAGCTGACCGAGGAGGCGGACCTGGGCCGGCAGGTCGAGTCGGTCATCGGCCACGCCGAGGCCGAGGGCGGCGGCCAGGGGGACGATGACCACCGGCCGCCCGACGGCGGCTCCGATGATCAGTCCGGCGAAGACGGCCACACCCCCGAGGTAGGGGACCGGCACGGTCTGGGGCTTGAGGGCGCCGGGTCGGTCGACGACCCCCCACCGTCGGGCGGCCACGATGACCACGGGGGTCACCGCCGCCGTCACCACCAGCGAGGAGGCGCCGATAAGGAGCGCTTTCAACCGGGGTCCCCCGGGGCGGCGGGACGGTTGTCCCACTGCATGAGCAGGGACTCGGTCCCCGGGTGGAGCTCGAAGCGGTCGACGGTCACAAAGCCGGCCCGCTCATAGAGGGACACCGCACCGGCGTTGTCGGCGCCCACCACCACATGGGCCGCCTCCATGCCGCGGTTGCCCACTTCGTCGAGGAAGGCGCCGACCAGCTGGCGTCCCACCCCCCGTCCCTGCTGGGAGGGGTCGACAGCCACGGCCAGGAGCTCGGCCCCCCGTCCGACCCCGGTGCCCCCGGCGGACCCGTGCCGCAGGGTCTCGATCACCCGCCGCCAACCGGCCATCAGGCGGCCGGCTGCGCCCAAGGCCGCCTTCACGCCGTCGTGCCACAGGAAACTGCGGTACAGGCCGGACACGTCGGTCGAACCGGCGATGAACCCGGCCGGTACGCCTTCCGATTGGGCCACCAAAACGAAGGACTGATCGGAAAGGGCGATGCGACGGTAGAGATGCTCGAGAAAGCGGGGCCCGAGGAAGGAGAGGAATCCCTCGGAGATCTGGGAGGCGTGGAGGACGGCGGCCGAACCGGCGTCCCGGACGGTGCCCCGCCGGACGGTGATGGCCGCCGGGGACGGTCGTCCCAGCGCTGCGGAGGGGTCGACGGGCTGCCCCTGGGCACGACGCGCCTCCTCGTCCGGCCCTCGGCGTCCTCTCCCGTTCGGCCCCATCGTCGTCTCCCCACGACCGCGCTCGACAGGCTCGGATCGGCGTCAGCCTATCGTCGTGCCTGGTGGGAAGTGTGAGGAGCCGGTTCCGAAAACGCAGCCCACGTACTAGATTGGTCGCTTATGGATCGGGGTTGGGGCGTCGCGGGGTCGGGTCAGTACCAGCTGTCCCATCTCGGGAACATCGAAGCGCAGTCCATTCACATCATCCGGGAGGTAGCGGCCGAGTTCGAGCGACCGGTCCTGCTCTTTTCGGGGGGGAAGGACTCCGTGGTCATGCTGCGCCTGGCCCAAAAGGCCTTCTGGCCTGGTCGAGTGCCTTTTCCGGTCATGCATGTGGACACCGGTCACAACTTCCCCGAAGTCCTCGAGTTCCGGGACCGGTTCGTGGAGGCGGTGGGCGCCACCCTGGTAGTGGCCTCCGTGCAGGAATCAATCGATACCGGCCGGGTCACCGAGGAGCCGGGCCTCAATCCGTCACGCAACCGGCTGCAGACGCGGACCCTTCTCGACGCCATCACCAAAAACAAGTTCGACGCTGTTTTCGGCGGAGCCCGCCGCGACGAGGAGAAGGCCAGGGCCAAGGAGAGGGTGTTCTCGTTCCGCGACGAGTTCGGGCAGTGGGACCCGAAGAACCAACGGCCGGAGCTCTGGTCGCTGTACAACGGACGGCACCAGCCCGACGAGCACATCCGTGTCTTCCCCCTGTCCGACTGGACCGAGCTCGACATCTGGCAGTACATCGAGGAGGACGTCATCGACCTGCCCTCCATCTACTACTCGCACCGGCGTGAGGTGTTCCGCCGGGACGGCATGCTCCTGTCGGTCGGCCCCCACGTGAGCCCGCAGGAGGACGAGGAGGTCTTCGAGGCCACCGTCCGCTACCGGACCGTCGGCGACATGACCTGTACCGGGGCGGTCGAGTCGGTCGCCGCCACACCCGCCGACATCGTCGTCGAGGTGGCGGCCTCCCGGCTGACCGAGCGCGGTGCCACCAGGGCCGACGATCGGGTCAGCGAGGCAGCCATGGAGGACCGCAAGCGGGAGGGATACTTCTGATGGAGCTCCTACGCCTGGCCACCGCCGGTTCGGTGGACGACGGCAAGAGCACGCTCATCGGCCGGTTGCTCTACGACTCCAAGGCCATCTTCGAGGACCAGCTGGAGTCGGTGGAGCGGGTCAGCCGCCAGCGGGGGGACGAGTACACCGACCTGGCCCTCCTGACCGACGGTCTCCGAGCCGAGCGCGAGCAGGGCATCACCATCGATGTGGCCTACCGCTACTTCGCCACCCCAGCCCGCAAGTTCATCATCGCCGACACCCCTGGCCACATCCAGTACACCCGCAACATGGTCACCGGAAATTCGACGGCCGACCTGACCATCGTGCTGGTCGACGCCCGCAAGGGCATCGTCGAGCAGACCCGGCGGCACGCCTTTCTGGCTTCGTTGCTGCGGGTTCCCCACGTCCTGTTGTGTGTCAACAAGATGGACCTGGTCGACTTCGACCGCGACGTGTTCGAATCGATCCGCGAGGAGTTCGCTTCCTTTGCCAGTCGGCTGGACATCACCGACCTGAGCTTCATCCCCATTTCGGCGCTCTTGGGGGACAACGTCGTCCAGCGCTCGGTCAACATGCCCTGGTACGAGGGTGCGTCCCTGCTGCACCACCTCGAGCAGATCTACATCTCCTCAGACCGCAACCTCATCGACCCCCGCCTTCCCGTCCAGTGGGTTGTCCGGCCCAAGTCGAACAGTCACCACGACTACCGGGGCTACGCCGGCCGGGTGGCCGGGGGAGTGTTCAAGCCTGGGGACGAGGTGATGGTCCTGCCCTCGGGCCTGACCACCACGGTGGCCGGTATCGACACCTTCGACGGCGAAGTGGCCGAAGCATTCCCCCCCATGTCGGTCACCATCCGTCTCGCCGACGACATCGACATCTCGCGGGGCGACATGATCTGCCGACCGCTCAACCAACCGACGGTCGGGCAGGATCTCGACGCCATGGTGGCCTGGATGACCGATCGACCGGTGGCCGTGGGGGATTTCTTCGCCCTCAAGCACACCACGCGGTGGGTCCGGGCCGTGGTCCGCGACATCCACTACCGGATAGACGTCAACACCCTGCACCGGGACGAGACGGCGACATCACTCGGGCTCAACGAAGTGGGACGGCTCAGCCTACGGGTCACCCAGCCCCTCTACTACGACACGTACCGGCGGAACCGGCAGACCGGCTCGTTCATCCTGGCCGCCGAGGACACCAACGTGACCGTGGGCGCCGGCATGCTGCTCGGGCCCGACTGATCGCCCGACGTCATGACGTCGTCCAACATCACCTGGCACCCGGGCACGGTGAGCCGGCAGGACCGATCCGAGAGATTCGGGGGTCGGGGTGCCACCCTCTGGTTCACCGGTCTGTCGGGATCGGGAAAATCCACGCTGGCGGTGGCCGTCGAGCAGCGTCTGGTGGCCGAGGGCCGCAACGCCTACCGGCTGGACGGGGACAACCTGCGGGCCGGGCTCAATGGCGACCTGGGGTTCACCCGGGCTGATCGTGACGAGAACGTGCGACGGGTGGCCCAGGTAGCCAGTCTGTTCGCCGACGCCGGACTGGTGGCTGTCGTGGCCCTCATCAGTCCTTATGCAGAGTCGCGTCGCCGTGCCCGTCAGATCCACGAAGAGGCCGGTCTCCCCTTCGTCGAGGTGTACATGGCCGCACCGGCCACCCTCTGTGCCAACCGGGACCCGAAGGGGCTCTACGCCAAGGCATCAGAAGGTGCCCTCGACTCGTTTACCGGAATCGATGATCCCTATGAGCCGCCCGAGTCGCCGGACCTGTGCATCGAGTTCGGCACTGCCCTCGACCGGTCTGTCGAGGCAGTGATGGTGAAGCTGGCGCAGGCAGAGGCCACAGGAGGTCCGGCCGGCACCTGAGGCTCTCCCGACCGGCTGAGTCAGCGACCCGTTCGCAGTAGGCAGGGCGAGAGGTCGGATGCTCCCGGATGGGTTGGGCACCCTATGGTTGACCGAAGACCGGGGGTGGTGCGCCCGTTTCACGGCGAGGGCGCGGTCGTAGGCGAGGAGCTGGGGCCGTCCAGGGTTCATGCACGGGTTCGAATCCCGGTTGGGCTCTCGAATAGTGCGGGTGCATTCCCATGCGCGGTATGGCCCACACCATCCACAACTTCAACTCGCGATAGCGCCTCGACCGGAGAATCGTCTGCTTGCCGTTCCGAAAGGTCCCAGCGAGAGGATCGGGAAGGTTCCGCCGAGCGAGCCCCTCCACCCGGTTGGCAAAGGTGCGCGACGGCCCACTAACCGCGGCGCCGGCACGCCTTAGCGCACTCGTCTTGGCAGCCGGCATCGGGCTGCTGTCGACTGCCTGCGGGACGGGAGCATTGGCACGTTCCCACCCGGTGGCGTAGTCGCTCTGTGCCGGAGGGGGATTGAACTCAGGTACCGGTCCGATGCGTTCGGCCAGTACCCAGATCACCGTTCGCGAATGACTACGGAACATGACACGGTGCCCGACAGCAGCGGGGTCGATGACCCGGAACCACTTGGGTCGGGGATGGTAGAGCTCCAACATGACCGCGTCATGGACGCGATAACCGAATCGTTGGGAAAGCACCCGAAAAAGAAGTTCGGGACTAATCTGATAGAAACCGTGTCCAGGGAAGTTGTTCACCGGTACGTTCAAAATGAGGTGCCCGCCTACCCGTACCATCCTCATGGCGTTGCGGATGGCCGTCGAAAAATCGAAGACGTGCTCGAGAGTTCCGCCGTCGACCACGACCGAATACCGCTCCTCCAGCTCGGGTGGGATGGGTAGGTTGAGATCGTGGACCTTAGCGGCGTCCTCGTATTCGGAGGCGTCGATCGAATCCACTTGCTCGGCACCGAGGTAGCGCAAGACACCGTCGACGTACCCTGCACAATCGCGGTAGACCTCGGTCGCCACCTCCGGCGACTTCTCACCCCGACAGGCTGCCAACGCCTCTGCCAGATCAACCTCGTCGCCAAAGAGAAACAGGTGTCCGAGGGTGGCCGCACTGGAAAAATCAACGCCGAGATCGGCGGCATGCAAAAGGAACCGGATGCCGTAAACGTCATATGCCATCCGGACCTCCCCGACCTGGCTCCTGCCCAATGTGTGAGAGCTTGACAATAGACGATGAGGGTCCAAGCCCCGGCCCGGAAGAAGTCCGGTAACCCGGGATTGCCCTGTCAGCGATTCTCACCTTCATGGCTGTCACCGGGACCGGGAGTAGTGCCTTCGAACACTTAATGCACGTCTGATTCCCAATGCGTCACCGGGTCTTGCACACCGGGCTGAGAAGGTGCTCCAATGAGCCCCTTCCCAACCCATGTCCGCTGCACGTCTCCGAACGGAGAGGACGGTGATCCGCTCGTAGATCACTACTTGTGGTTCGTCGCCTTGCGAAGGATGGGGCGTACGATGACCTGGCGAGGCGGCGGCGTGTTTAGCAGCTTGGTCGCTGCCGATACTGGTGGCGGCGGTATCTCAAGGGAGGGGGCCGCGGAGCGAACCCAGGTCATCCTTCAGGCGGGGGGAGTGAGTAATCCAGATGTTCAGTCATCGCAAAACTCCCCACAAAGTGGGAAGGTGGACAACGATCACCTCGCTCTTTGTATTAGGAATGCGAACGACAATGCGAGGATCCGTATAAACACGTCGATAGGGGATTTCGTGCAACGAGCCCCCTTTTCCTTCCACGTATACGGTGGAGTAGGCGTTGAAGGTGACGGGTAGTGCGAACAGTGTCGGACCGGCGCATTTCACTGTGAACGTCAGTTCCAACGACTCCAGTGGAGAGCTGGTGGGAACAGAGATTGTACAGCCAGTGTGACTCAATGAAGCGGCACCAAATTGATGGTCGTGGAGCTGATGATAGAGAGGCCCGTCGTTACGCACTTCATGCCCTTTTGAGTTATAAATCTTTGGGAGATACTCGTCATAGAGGATGCCGTTGGTACTGAAAATACCTCCAAAGGTTCGGTAATTTAGGAAAGACGGGGGGCTGGCAAGAGCGATATTGGCGAATTGGCCGGGTGGAGTTGCAAAAACCCGGGGGACGATCCAACTTGAGGTGATCGGTGACAGAAGGATCAGTGAAAGAAGCCAGAGGACAGCCACGACCCTGGGGATCACCGATGACGGGTAGGCACGAAACATGGAGTTGGCGATGGCAATGACCGTGATGACCCCCAGCGGAGTGATGAAGGCGAGCATCCGGTACGGGTAGTCGATGACTTGCAGAGGGGACAGAATCTGGTAGACGAAATAAAAGATGCGTAGCTGTAACAATATGTAGATAGAGAGACTGGCAAGAAGGAACAGCATCGATGGGACATGAAAGCTTCGTCCCCAAGCTGTTCGATCCGGCCTTCGGCCTGACACCGCCCAGTAAATGATGGCGGCCATCAGGGTGACCGCTATGGGAATCCAGATAGCAAAATCGATCTGAACCAATCGGTAATGGTGATCCTTGCTATCGAGCCAGCGGAAGGCACCGTCGTAGAAATACCAGCCGAATCCGACGAAGTCATTGGAAACCTGTTGCCCAGCCAGGGTGACTTTGTAAGCGGGATCGTAATAGTCGGCGAACTTGAGCTCAGCCAGGAGCGTCGGTGCCAGCAGGACCGATGCACCTACCACCGCCACGACCAGTCGTTTGCCAATTGCCCGAAGTCCTCGCAGTCCAGCGATGGCGACAAACGTGATCATGGTGATGGCGAGCGTGAAGAGGGAGATCAGACCGATGGCGCTGTGGGCGTCGACGAGGAGCGGCACAATGGGTATGAGCAGAAGGGAGACGCGTCGGTTCTTCAGAAGATTGAGACACCAGAAGAGCAGCCAGGGAACGATCATCATGGCCGAGAACTCGGGGAGATCACCGCGTGTCAGCCAGTCGGTGAACACGTAGTTGGTGAAGAGAAATCCCACCGATCCAACCACCTGCAAGAGCCTGTTGTCGGTCACCATCTCCAGCGCTCGGCGCATTCCGTAGGCGCCGATAGCAAGAAAGATCCCTATGCTCAGGATCAACGTGGGCTTGAGCTCGCCCCCGAGCAGGATGAATATAACGCCAGACACATAGAAGAAGGCCTTCTGGTAGAAGAGCAACACCGGCGTGCCCAGACCGAGTCCGTCCGTACTCGACCAGACCGGAAAGAAGTCAAGGTGCCGGAAGTGGGCAGCGTAGAGATGAACGAGAATCAGTTCGTTGAAGAATGCTCCTCCGAGAGGCCATCCCGCGCGCCGGCCGATGAGTGAGAGGATCAGCGCGGCTGCGCCGACGACGAGGACCGCATAGGCAGTCTCATACACCCATCTTTTGCCGAGGAACGCCGAGGCGGAATTCCAAGCGAACCCCTCAACCCGATCTCCACCTGTTCTTGCCGAAACCCGGGGCTCCTCACCGGTGGCCATCTGGCCCATCACCCCAATCCCCTTTGACCACGAAATCCCCGATCTCCAATTGGAGTGTGAGCTGCACTCAATATGACAGAAAGCGGATCTTCGTGCGGACAGGCAAACCCAATTCGGCCTTCGACCTTGGGGACATTACCTGCTCTTCGTGTCCGGGCGTGGGTCGGTCGTCCGGTGATCGGCACTGCGAAATGCTCAGGTGCCTTTGACTCGTCCACTGGGATCGGAGAGCCCCTTCGCTGCCTCCTGTATCTGCGGGACGAGCCAATCGGCGACCCAGAGCGACCCTGCTGGTAGATAGTGGACACCGTCCGGGCGCACAGCTTGTCGTGCGGTTGCTGGGGTAGAACCCATTCCGTCGACCACGTATGGGCAAGGAGGACCTGAGGGACAAACTCGGGTCCCGAGATTGACAACGGCAACGTGAGCGGGGTGGCGGGCTGCGACTTCCTCCAAGAGATCGTTCATGCGCTGATTGGCGAGATCGTTAGCGGTCGACTGGCTCGTTTTTCCATCGCTCACTGAAGCCGGCTCCAGCAATAGAACGACATTGGCGCCGGCGGCAACGAACTTCGCCACCCGGGCGTTGATCCGATTCAACATCACCGATGTCCATCCGGCTGATCCGGAGGCGAGATTCTCGCTACCGTTTGGCGTGCTCGCCACGATCGAATTGCGCTCCTGAGTGCTGGCCCAGACGACGACATTTGGCCGGAATCGTTCAATCGCTTGCGCATCGACGCGATTTGCCTCGCCCTGACAACGCTTCGTGGAGGTGTTGGTGAAGAAAGATTCTGGAGGGATTTGACCGCTGACGATTCCGCATCCGATGACGGCACCGTTCTCGAACTGCATGCCATAAGAAGGACCGACTGCTACGAGGCCGGGTAGCAGCGTGCAGGCAGTTGAATCCCCAACAACCACCAAGGTCTGCTTAGACGCGCGAGCTTGTACGGCTGGCTGGGTGAACTTCCTGCGATAACTCGATCGCAGATCATCGACGACCTTCGGAGCGGGCGAGTTGCAGGCGGAGCCAATGTCGGCTGTTGCAAGAGTGCCGAGGTCTACCGTCGGCCTCTGCCGTTCGACAGTAGTCACAGCAAGAGTGAGCGCGATCAGGCAGATCCCGGTTCCGACGCTGGCCAAGGGTCGTCGAATCAATAACTTCGCATGACGCACTGGATTTTCTAGCACCCGATAGGTGGCGATCGACACCAGCGCGGCGACAATGAGCAACAGGACGATTTCCCATATGGGCAGCGTGGCCACCCCCCGGCGCTGAGTGGCAATGACCAGGATCGGCCAATGCCATAGATACAACGAGTAGGAGATGAGTCCAAGTAGTTGGAATGGTCTTTGCTTCAGAAGGACCTCAACCCCCCACGCGGGTTCTGCAGCGCCACCGGCAATCACGAGACCAGCACCAAGCACGGGGATGGCCACGAGGGATCCGGGGTAGGGGCTCGTTGAGTTCAATGCGACGCTGGCTACCAGAATGGCGACGAGGCCAATCCATGACATAACAGCCGCCATGGAATGAGGAACGCGGCGCAGGGAAACACCGGCTACCGCGATAAGTCCCCCCAATGCCAGTTCCCATGCCCGCGTCAGGGGTGAGAAGAAGGCGCTGGGTGCGTTCGTCGAAGTGAATATGACTGAGTAGGTGAACGAGACGACGATCGCCGACAGAAGCACCAGCGCCAGGCGCAGACGTAGTGAGGTCCGGGTAAAGAGGCTGGCCGTGATCAGGAAGATCAGCGGATAGACGATGTAGAACTGCTCCTCTACCGCCAAGGACCAGTAGTTTTGGAGGGCCGAGGGTGGTCGCTGGGAGGCGAGATAGTTCGTCTCTGATGCGGCGAAATGAAAGTTGGCAAGAAATACGCTGGCCCACTGTCCATCCACTGCCGTTTCATGACCCGTCACCGATCCCAGATAGAAAAAGGCTGCGATAACGGTGACAATAATGACGAGGCTCCCTGCGGGGAGGATGCGTCGGGCTCGCCGTGCATAGAAACTCAGAAGCGAAGTCCGTCGACTCGACTCCCGCTCTCTGAGGAGAAGTCCGGTTATGACGAATCCCGAGATGACAAAGAACACGTCGACGCCGACGTATCCACCACGTATCCCGGGGATGGAAGCGTGGAACAGAACTACCAACAGAATGGCGATGGCGCGGAGACCCTGAACGTCAGGGCGAAATGCCCTATCGCCGGGCGGAGAGCCTGACTCATCCACGGCTTCAGTTGTGAAGTCGGTGGCCGTCGTCAATGTGACTCCAGACACGTGAGCCGCTCAACCGACAGGAAAAAGCATGGCGCATGGCGACAGCGTCTCGGCGAGTACCGTTCAAGTCCCCCCACCACATGTTGACAATAGCGCCGGCAGATAACAAATGAAGCACATGAGTCCGAGCCAAACCGAGGACTTCGACGAAGCGCATCTATCGCCTTCTGAACCGCCGACCCAGAAGATCTGCGGTGATGAGAAGGGACACTCTGGGATTTTGCCATCGGCTGCACATACCGACCCAACGGCGCTAACGAGTCTGGTTGGTTCCAATTCCAGAGCGGGTGCAGATCCTTGACAAGCGGGCGGCGGAAGTCTTCGCTACAGTCATGGCCTATGAAATGGATCTGGGTCATCGTTTTGGCAATCATCGGCATTCTTGCGGCAATCGTGGCCATCGAGTATTTCGTCGTCCCGATCCATTCGCTACCCAGTTATATCCCCGGTTACCATCACCACAGGCGCGGGCATTATCACAAGCGA
The DNA here is from genome assembly GCA_963813525.1 of uncultured Acidimicrobiaceae bacterium. Taxonomy (GTDB): domain Bacteria; phylum Actinomycetota; class Acidimicrobiia; order Acidimicrobiales; family RAAP-2; genus Bog-756. Next base: position 3,225,609 of record CAWEZI010000005.1, on the reverse strand, counting down.
GGTGCCATTGCGGCGCTGATCGCCGTCGTCGCGCTGGGTGCTGGCGGATATCTGGCCTACCGGTTCTCCCGCACTCGGCCTTCTGACCCCTCCGCTGATCCTGCGGCAAGTCCTGGCCAGGCTTCGGCTCCTGAGGCGACATCGGCGGACCAGCTGCTTTCAGATCCCCCGCCAGCGTCGGGTGGTGAGACCGCTAGTTGAAGGGTCAGCTAAGGCCGGCCGAAAGAGACTGAGGAGAGAACTCTCTGCTCAGGTAGAGGGGGGTCACTTTGAAGCGCATCGGGACCTGACGCCGTCCGGTTCGAAAACAAGAGCGTGGGCATCACTTCACTGACGGTGTCAAGACTGATGGTTGATCCTGATCGCCAGGAGCGCAGATCGATCGGCCCGCTCGCTAAGGCGAACCCCCGCCTTCACCAGCCTTACGGCGCCACAGTACCAAGGCAGCGACCGCGAACGCTACAAGGGCGCAGCCGGCGATGACAAGACCTTCTGTAAACGAAGTAGGCCAGTAGCGCAACTCGATCACGTGCTTACCGGGGGGTATACGCGCCTGAAGCATCATGGACAGGTACGTCGCCAATGGTAGTGACCGGCCATCAATGGTTGCCTTCCATCCCGGAAATGAAGCTATTCGTATGCGAAGTACCTGGGATGACGGGGAGTCGGTGACAATGCGTACCTCGGAGGGAGTGGGCTGTTCTACCGGTAGCGGTTTACCCGATGCGTCGATGGAAGGCCACGCACCCGACGTCGATGGTGGAACGAGTGTGGCGGTAGCCGCGCCGGGGATGCGGAACAGGTTTTCATTGCCGGTGTGCGCTACGAAAACACTTCCCAGTGGGCCCGCCACGCCAGCGCGCTCGAGAACATAGGAGACGCCGTAACGTCGGGCAACAGTGGCGCTCGGGATTCCCGGAAGGAAGTCATAGAGCCCAGAAATCCCCGGCGATGTCCGATTCTGGCGTTGCCAAGCGGTGAAAAACGATAAGGGAGTGATCGGGTCGTATTCCGCGAACTCGTGAATACCGAAGTCGATATTTGCGTCGGGCGCGATTCCAAGTTCATATCCACCGAAGCCACTCGTGTTGATACCGAGTCCGATCAGCGAGGAGCCGGCAGCGCGTTGGAGTTTGATGACCGCCGCCGTCGGTTGGTATGGGGTGGACGATGACGACGGGATGGGCCCGTCGTCGACGATCAGGAACACTGTCTGGCAGATGAGAAGCGACCCGACGATGCCGAACGTAAGCCACCTCAGTCCCCTCCAATTCGAATCCTTGTCCTTCGTTCGGCGGTCGGTCACTACCAGCACGGCGAATGCCGCGAGCCCTACGGCGGTGGATACGACCGGCCATACGAAGCTTTGGTTCCGGACTCGCATCTCGTAAGGCAGAAGGTGCCCCCGGCCAAGGAGCCAGATCAGTCCCAACGCCAAGGCCATCGTCCCGAAGGCACCAAGCGCCCATCGTGCTGCCCGTCGTCTCTCGGACGGTTGAAGCACCGTATCCAGTCCGACGGCCCCGAGCATGGCCAGACAGAAGGCAAGCGGAATCAGCGCTCGTGACCACCATGAGTGGCCGATCAAGGGAAGTTGGTTGAGAAGAGAGTCGACGGGCTGGAGGACACTGGCAGCTACAGTCACCAGTGTGGCGGCGGCCAGGCCCACCACTTCCGGCCGACGCCACCGGACAGCGATGCCCACAGCGGCGAGAGCAACGGCGATGGCCCCGACGTACACCCATTGTTCTACGTAGAAGCCCTGTGGATTGATGAAGCTTCCAGCGAGCGGTTGCCCCCAAAAGCTCTGGAAGACAGTTCCGATCACTTGCGAGATCGGATTGGCGCTGGCGTAGGGAGAGGCGTTGCGTACCGACGCGTTCGCCAACTGGAGACCGGGGAGCGCTAGCGGCGCGGAGAGAGCCCCTCCGGCGACGCAGGCAATGATCAGATCAACGACGGGTTTCCGGATCGCCCCACCGCCCCCTGGGCCGCCCGCCCCGACGGGGACAATACGGAGGACCAGAATCACCGCAGCGAAGACCGCCAGTGCCAGAAAGATAACTATCTCGATCTGCGGGTTGCCGGCCAATATGGAAAAGGCGAGAGTCGCGGCCAGGAGAGCTACCGACGCAAATCGATGGCTGCCACGAAGGATGAGCACGACGGCTGCGAATTGCCATCCCGCCCACGACATCACCGACGCGTCGGGGAGACCGAGGTAACCGAAGAAGGGACCACTCAAAACCCAGGTCGTTCCGGCGAAGGCGCAGGCAACGGGGTGGAGCCGCATTACCCGCCCGAAGAAATATGCGCCGGTTCCTCCGACGACCATAGAGACCAGGATCTGGACCCAGTAGATGAATCGCAAGGGAGTGATATAGCTGACAAGCGCGGGGAGGCTGAAGGCACCCGATCCCCAGTTGAAGGCCAGAGGCATTCCAAGGGCCTCGTACGGGTTCCAGAGGGGTAGATGCCCATGGTGAACCTGAGTCCACGCCAGCGTGATCCACGGTACGACTTCGTCGACCTGGTCCGGCACCGCCGCGTTGTGAAGCAAGGACCCGGGGTGTGCTGTCAGCCCGTACTGCGAGAGAGAATCGTAGGTCCCGAAATACGACCCGTGAATGCGCGCCGGGACGAGCGCGAGACAAGCGGCGACAATGACCCAGACGATTCCGAGCACGTCGAACCAGCGCGAGTGCGTCCGAGCTGTGGCGAGATCTCCCTCTACCGTTGCGGACGTCTCTATTACTTGTCCTTCCGATGAGCCACCTAAACCCCACCCCATTGCACGGGTACAGTAGTTGCAGGCACCCAAATTCGCAATCTTCGGTGGCATCGAAGTTGCAACAACTCTGTCTCAAGAAGGTTTACAGGATGACCGGACATCATGAGAAGAAGCTGCTGGTTCGCGTGCTTATTCCATCAGCGCTTCTTCTAGCCGGCTGTGGTTCCGCGGTTATTCCATCCACATCCCAAAGCACGTCGTCCACTCCACTCGACGCTAACCCCGCATTGGACCAACTCCCTGGCGATATCCGATTGTTCACAACCAGTGGCTGGTGGTCGGCGCGGGCCAAGGGGCTGTACACCATTGTCGCCGTGGCGGGTGGTGGAGGGGGCGGAGGAGCCGGTTCAGCGCTGATTGTCAATGGAATATCGGATCAGGTGGGCGGCGCAGGTGGCGCAGCGGGGGCAGTGACCATCAATGATGCAATAGCGAAGGTGGGCGAACGATTCCAGGTGATCGTGGGCAAGGGAGGTTTTCCCGGCGCCGGCGGCGCTCTTAATGGGGGCACCGGACAGAGAGGGGGCCAAGGAGGTGTCTCGAGTTTTGAAGGCACGGCGTCCGCTGATGGCGGCTCTGGCGGTGCGGGATCTCCTGGAAACAGTAATGCCGTGGTGCTCAACCCTGTCGGTGCGGGCGACTCAAGTGATGGGAGCATCCGTGCACCAGGCTCAGGTGGAGGAGCCGATTCCGAGGGTGGTGGTACGTCTGGATCTTCATACCTATACGCCTGGCCAGGTGGCGGCGGTGGTGGTGCAGCCTCGTCGTCCAATGGAGGAAGCGGCGGCGGTGCGGCCGGTAACAGCGGTACGGATTCTGCTGGTGGCGGGGTGGGGAACATGCCGGGTCCAGATGGGGGAAATGGGGCAACGAACAAGGTATTTACGAGTGGCGCGGGCGGTGGCGGCGGTGGTGGTGGGGCTCCCGGCGGTAAAGGGGGCTACGGAGGCGCCGGAGTGGGGGGATTTGTCGAGATCATTGGCCCTCTGAGCTAGGTCGTTTCCGGCCAACAGGTCTGGCTAAGTTCTCTGTCGTGCAGGCTGATCGAAAGCGATCGGCTGCTGCCTCTTGGTGTCGAAGTATGCCCAGCAAAGAAAACCCACTAGAAGAGTTTGGCCCGCAACAAACAAGCTGACTACTAAGACAGTTCCTCCCGGAGGCGTCCATCTGGTCGGTGCGTCTACTTTGGCTCCGAGACCGGTCTGATAGCGATGAAGGGCAGTCATGAACGCCGAAATCTGAGTTAACGCCAGTATTACCCCCATCCCCGTGAATCCAACCAGACGCAACGGCTGGGATATAACCACAGATCGCCGAGACGCTCGCTTGTACGCAACTGACGAGGCTATTAGCGGAATTCCGACCGCCAACGGGAGCCAATAACGCCCTTGCCAATAGGGACCGACTGTGTCTATCTGGGGCGATTCGAAGATCAACGGAAGTGCCAAGAGCGACAGAACGAGTAGGGGTAACGCACGGCGGAGCCCACGAGATACTGCTAGGCCGTAGGCGGCAAGCCCGATGACGGCGGAGGTCCAAATGACAATGACAGTTTGCGATACGGGCGTGTCAAGCCACCCAAAGTCCCCAACGCATTGACGCAGTCGATATCCCGTGAGCCGTAGAGTCAGCCACAAGCTGCCAAAGAGACTCAAGCGTGGCTTTGCTGGCGCACCCAGCAAGGTGGGTATCCCGGCGACGATAAGAGTTAACCCCGCCAGCAGAGTTGCGATGAGCGCAGATATCCAGATGGGCCGCATGCTTCGATCGCCAATTAGCGCTCGGCTTCGTTCCCACCCCATCAACAGGGCTAACACAGCGATCATCACCGCTGCATTGATAGGGCTCAAAGGCCGGCTCAGGATGAGGACGACGAAAGGGATAGCGGTTAGTACTGCGAGTGATCGGGGAACGACAGTCCTTTCCACTATGCACAGACCACCGCACCAAGAGGCAAACGCCGCTGCCGTCTCCATCCCACTCGAACTAACGACAGCGCTCACAAACAGCACCATTGGAGACAACGCGACCATTGCCCCGAGAAAGGTGAGACGCCGAGGATGAAATCTCACGAGGAGAAATAGTCCCAGTGCAACTAACAGGGAGTCCAAGATGGCGGCCATGTACTGCATGCCGTAGAGAGCTCCACTGCCGGTCGACAAAAGCGTAGGAATTCCTACTAAGAAATAATACAGGGGCGGATAGTTGGTGAATTGGCTTTCCGTAGTTACACTTTTCGTGCTGTCGCCGACCGCCGGAGAGCAGTTCGCTGGAACATTCGGCTTTAGAGCGAAGCACACAGGTAGTGCGAATACGCGAGCGACGTATTCGGGCACCTCCACAGTTCCAATTTTCCCAGCACGAACCCCGTCGACGTAAGACGGTAATTGGTGGCCATTGAATTGCCCCCGAACCGCTGCTGATGCCTCGACCATGTGGGACGGCTCGTCGGGAGCCGCACCCAAAGGCGTACTGACTGACCACGCACCGATCACGAGTACTGCAGCCAGGAACGCCCAGACGAACGAGATAAAACCCCGAACCGTGCGTCGTCGCGACTGGTTAGCGGGATCGTTGGCCACCGAGCCCGGAGAGTACGTCATACCTGTTGACAGTCCACCTACATCAATGTCCGGCAGATCCACGGGTACATCATGCTTGATCAAACACCGTCTGTCTCGTGGGATGCGGCCCAATGCTGACGACCCGCTACCGTCGAGGGTGCTTGGTGTCGCGCCAATGCTGAGGGATTGAAGGCGGCTCACCCGGCGGCTGCTGGGAGCCTGATGTCCACCACGCGCCTGCCCACGTGAAGTGCACCTAATACCGTTCGTTGGCAGTCACCCGAGGCCCGTGATCGGGGTCGATGACGCCTCCGTCCCAATCGTTAGACGCAGGGGCGCGGCATCCGCGCCACATCTCCACTGTTGTTAATGTCTCGGTGTTTGTTCCAGGCAGCAGTTGTCAGAGGACCCTCCGTAGGTGTGGCGCATGAAGTTACCAGTCGTGTCTAGGCTTAGAGTTGTGGATCTTCGACAGACGAGACTCCAGGCGGGCCATGTGGGCCAATATCGGACAGATCCTTAAGAGGGAAGAGGACAGGTGAGCCTCCACATCTTCGATGCGTTCGGTGTTCTGGTCATGGTGTCGCTCACCTTCCTCGTTGTTGGCGTGTTGGGCATGGGGCCCTTCGCCTTGGTCCAGTGGGCTAGACGGGTCACCGACATCGAGGCCGAGGCCGACTTGCCGAGGTGAGGCAGCCGCCCAGCCCGGCGCCTGGGGCGTTCGAGTCCGGCACAGCACCTGAGGACCGCCCGTTCCGACCTGACGTTGAAGGTCTACGTGCGATCGCCATTCTGCTCGTCGTTCTCTTCCATGTCGGCATTCCCCAGGCGAGAGGGGGCTTTATCGGGGTTGACGTGTTCTTTGTGATTTCCGGCTTCGTCATTACCGGGTTGCTACTTCGACAGCAGGCTTCGGGTGGGTTGCAGTTCCTCTCTTTTTATGCCCGGCGGGCATGGCGAATCCTGCCGATGGCCTTGCTCGTCATTGTGGTATCGACCATCGCAGTTGCCATTGTGGCCAGCCACTCACTCGCAGCGGAGGCGGCGAGCGATGGGCGGTGGTCTGCGGTTTCTCTAGCCAACCTCCACTTCCTGCAGGTGACTCCCACGATTATCAGTACACGCCCCACCTCGCCTTTCCAGCAATTCTGGTCCCTTGCCGTCGAAGAGCAGTTCTATCTCGTGTATCCCGCTGTGATTGTGGGGTTGCTGGCCATCCCGGGCCGATTGTCGGTGCGGACGAGACTTGCCGTGGGGATCTCTGCGATCGCGCTCCTCTCGTTTTATGACTCCGTGGCGAGTTCGCATGTCGGAGAACTCGGGGCCTACTACCTCCCGTTCGGTCGGGCCTGGGAGCTGGGTGTCGGAGCCCTCCTCGCTATCGGGACCGGAGCCGCCGAGAGAATCAACCGAAGGACAGCGACCGTGATCACATGGGTTGGCTTGGCCGTCATCTTGGTCGCCGCTTGGACGATCTCACTCCAAAGGGCTGCATACCCAGGGTGGATCGCCGCCGTGCCCGTGCTCGGTACCGCAATGGTCATCGCAGCGGGTAGTCCGGTTCCTCCGAGAGGTGCCGAAGCGTTGCTCAGGCTCGCTCCATTTCGAAAGGTGGGCCAGTGGTCATACTCCTGGTATCTCTGGCACTGGCCCTTCCTGGTAATCGCCGCAGATGCTGCTCATACGGCTGTGCTTCGATCGTCGATCGCCAAGAACCTGCTGGTTGTCGCCCTTGCACTCGTGGTCTCAGCTGCTTCGTACCATTTCATTGAGAACCCTATTCGCAGGTCGGGGACGCTTAAAGGTAGGCCTGGCTGGTCGCTCGCCGGGGCGGCGCTGTTGATCATTACCTGCGTCGGCCTCACTTTCCTATTCTGAAACAACGGGTCGGAGCCCCAGACCGACAGGGGAGAGCCCTGAAGATCGAGACCCGACGGTGCTGCGTACGACTTCTCCTCGGTGGACACAGTGAGGCCGCGAAGGGCTCTACGTCCTGTTCTTCGTGCAACGGATTCCCGAAGACGTCCTCGTGACGGGATCACCACGGATCTGACTGGCGCCTGGGTATTGCAGCAGGCCAGAATCTCTCCTGTGAGCTCGGAGTGCATAAATTCTCGGTTAAGTTCCTAATCGGACCGCGACATCAATTTCACGACCAGCTTCGGCGGGTCGTACGCTCAGAGGGAATCGGCGGGTCGTACGCTCAGAGGGAATCAGAATCATTCGTACACCGATTCTGGGAATCCGTGCGAATGCGTTTGCTGGACGCTGGGTGCGCACTATCCGGCGCCAATGTCGGGGCCGTATCCACGTCGGTGTCGTCGCTACTTGGAGGTCGTCGTCAAAGAGTATTGCCTTCACTACAACGGCCATGGGCCTCATTCATCACTCGGTCACCTGACGCGATCTCTCGTGTTCTCATAACCGCTATTTTGAGCTGCTGAGTGTCCCCCACAAGCACCACCGATCTCCAAGCCGTCTCATCGGAACAGGACCCCGGGCTGTCTCGCGGACATTGGGGCATCTTTGACGCCGTAGGGCTGGCTGTGGTCGTGGTCGCAGGTGTGTCGGTTCTGATCCCCGCTCTTACCCACGGGGCATCTCTAGGGCCGTACGACATCCTCCAGGCCACTGGACTCAACAAGGTTTCGAACGTCAAGGTCCACAACTCGTCGACCCTGGACCAGATTTCGCTCTTCATCCCGTGGACGAATCTTGTGTGGACCCAAGTCCATCAGGGCCACCTTCCGCTCTGGAACCCGTACAGCGCGCTGGGGATGCCGCTGGCGTTCAACTGGGAGTCGGCACCCCTCAGCCTCCCCGTCCTGATCGGATACCTGTTCCCCCTTCGGCTCGCTTACACGGCTCAAGTGATCGTCACCGTCGTGATAGCGGGCACGGGAGTGTACGTGCTCGGAAAGGTGCTTCGTCTCGGGGTACTCGCCTGCGTCACGGCGGCGGTTGTCTTCGAGTTGAGCGGCCCCTTCATCGGGCTTCTCGGATGGCCGCTCTCCTCGGTCATGTCTTGGGGAGGTTGGCTTCTTGCTGCTGTCGCTCTGGTCCTGCGGGGCGACAAGAGGGCCCAGGCCATCGTGCTTCTCGCCGTAGTGCTCGCGTTCGCCATCTACGCAGGCGATCCCGAAGGTGTGCTCCTCCTCGGGCTGTCGGCAGCAATCTTCGCCTTGGCAATGCTCCTGCACAGGGCACCCGCGCTCGGAGGGTCAGGTCCACTGATCCGACCTGTCATCGACTTAGGGCTTTCCGCGATCGCTGGTTTGGCTCTTGCCGCGCCGCTCATCCTGCCGGGTCTTCAGTTTGCCAAGGGGTCCAACCGTAGCGTTGTGGGGCCAGCATTGGCTCCTAAGGGCCTGCCTCCCCAAGAGTTGCTCCACTTCATGTTTCAGGGTTTCGACGGCCTGCCTCTCGCCCACAGCGAGTGGTTCGGGGTCTCCGCCTACGAGTTTACCTCCGCCTATGTCGGAGTGACGGTGCTCGTTCTCGCGGCAACGGCCCTGGTTCTCGGTTGGAGACGACCGGAGGTGCGCTCCATTGCCTTAGTTGCGGTAGCAATGGGACTGCTCGTGTTCGTGCCCCCCCTCGTCTCCTTCTTGGACCACTCGGTCACGCGTATCTACTGGACCTTCGCTCTGGCCCCCGTGGTTCTCGCACTCGCGGTTCTCTCCGGCATTGGGATGGACATCTTGGTCAGGTCGCACGGCGAGAGGCGTCTTCGGCGCGTGCTCGGTATCGGATTCGGTGCAATGGCCGTTTTGCTTGGAATCATCTGGCTTGTGGGTCGAAGACGACTTACACCATCGCAGTTGAATATTCGTTCGCACAGCTTCATTTGGCCCACTGTCGAGGTGATAACAGGGTTGATAGTGGTGTGGATGCTCGCCAAGGCGGCTAGGCGGTCTGCGGCGCGCCTGGACTCATCTGGGGTCGGCGCCGGCAGCGTGGCCGGGTCGTTGCTCCTCGTTGTGACAACCGGTTTTCTGCTCGCTTCAGGTGCCCCTCTTTTCTCGTCCAGTTCCGACTATCCAACCTCGGCCCCGGCCGTCATATCGCTGAAGCGGGAGGTTGGCAATGGAATCGTAGGCTTCGGGGCTTCGCCTGCATTCCCTTCGAGCATGGGAATCCTGGTGAACGACAACCTCCTCTACAACGTTCAGGAGTTCGCAGTTTATGATCCCCTCACGCCCCATACCTACTTCTCGTTGCACAACGCACCAACTTCCGAACTGTCCGAGTACGAAGATGTATTCAGTCCGACGGTTTCCTCCACCCAAGCTGCTCGACTGTACGGGATCAGTTACCTTCTTGAGCCACATGGAGTCCCGGGTCCCAGAGGGTCTCTCTTCGTTCGAAGATTAGGTAATGAGGACCTATATCGAGTACCCGGCGCGGCAGCTGCCACGCTGGTCGCGCTGGGGATAGACGGGTCGTTCCCCGATCAATACCTCAATGGTGCACCGGTCACAGTTGCTCATCCAACTCCCAATGCGTGGAGGATGATCACGCACAGCAATACCAAAAGCGTCCTCCGCCTCAGACTCTCCAACGTGCCGGGTTGGTACGCCACCATTGACGGTAAGCAGGCCACCCTCTACCCGTTTGCTCGCACAATGCTTCAAGTTAGAGTGCCCCCTGGCCGTCATGTCGTAGAGCTGCAATATTGGCCGAAGACCTTCTCCGTCGGAATCGTTTTCGCACTGTGCGCTGTATTGGGATTGACGATTCTTCTGATTCTTTCTCGAATTCGATCACGTAGGCCGGTCGGCTTCGAAGAGGTCAGCTAACCGCCTCCATGTTGTTGCGCTCGCTGGTGCCAAGGAAGTGGCAAAATCCGGCTGTGAGGCACTCTGGATACTGCGAATCGCATGGGAAAACGCAAAAATCGTGCCCTGGGCTGGTTGACAAGGCGTAACGTCCTCGGTGAGGCTCTGTCAACTGGATAATGGGCCAGGTGAACTGCCGGGGGGACTCCAGCTTGACTCACGATGCCATCTCAGAACCGGCAGCCACGACTGGCTCTCCGCGTCGAATCACCCTAGGGGAAGCCTTTTCCCCTAGACACAACAGTCTGAACTTCCTCCGACTGGCGTTTTGTCTGACGGTGATCTTTTCGCATGCGATCACCCAGGGCGGCTTCGGTAGTGAGTGGATTCTTGGGGACCGCACCACAATTGCCGTCCCCACCTTGTACGGCTTCTTCTGCCTGAGTGGGTTCCTCATCGCTGGTTCAGCCATGAGGAACAATGTCGGCCGCTACCTCTGGCAGCGGTTCCTGCGCATTATGCCGGCCTATTGGCTGTGCTTGGTCGTAACTGCATTCATCATCGGAGCGCTCGCGTGGATCCATCAAGCGCACACCAACTCGTGCAGCATCTTCTCCTGCTACTACTTCATTCCCACTAGCAGCCCGCTCGACTACCTGTATCACAATGCCCTCCTCGGATGGAATCAATTCAACATCGGTTCGACACCCTACGGCGGGCCGGTTCCCTACTTCTGGAACAACTCGGTGTGGACGCTGCTTCCTGAGGTGTGCTGCTACTTGCTTCTTGCTGGTTTGGCCTCCCTCAGACTCCTCCACCGTCGACATTTTGTGGTCGGACTCGCCTGCGGCGTCTGGCTATTCGAGGTGGTCATCGCCTGCTGGGGACCGGGAAATAGTGTCGCCCACGCTTTCGGCCCATTCACGATCACTCCAGCCCTTATATTCGGAGTCATCACGCTCGCTCCGCCCTTTCTGGCAGGGAGCGTTCTGTACCTCTACCGTGACAATGTGCCCGACTCGGGCTGGCTCGCGTTGGGTTTTGTCCTCGTGTACGCCGGGGGTTCATGGCTGCCCTTCTTCGGCCAAGGCATGACCCGTTTCTCGCACTTCCTTCCCGGCCCAACCAGCGTCATGGCGCCAGCACTCGCATATCCGCTCGTTTGGGTGGGCATCCACCTCCCGCCCCTCTTCCAACGAGTTGGAGCACGTAACGACTACTCCTATGGCGTTTACATCTATAGCTGGCCCGTGATGCAGCTTCTCGGAATGTGGGGGGTGCAACATTGGGGGTACGCGATCTTTACGGCGTCAGCGGTTGCTGGCACGGTCGGCTTGGCAGTCCTCAGCTGGCACCTGGTTGAGAAGCACGCACTGAGCTTGAAGAAGGTTGATCCGAGGACCATTCTGACGCTCCCAACAAGGAGGTCGAAGGCGCGCACCGGCGACGGCAATGCCGTGTGAGGACTGATTCACAGTGAGGGGATTTGCGGCTTCAAACCAGCCAGTCTGCGGGTATCCGAGGCCGATCCAGTTTGGGCCCGACCCTTCCGCCGACACCAGATGTTGTTGTGTCTTGTCCCTGCCTCGGGCCCTGTGCCCGTCAACGGGCCGTGTAGAATTTGGCCATGCCGGACGCCAGGGGGGCAGCATCATCGGGGAATAGAAACCTCAAGCTGATCATCCGACTGGCATCGCTGGTCTTCGTGGCCTTGTGCCTCGCCTTCGTCGTCCATCTTCTGGTCAGGGACTGGCCGGCCACGTCCGCTGCCCTCAGGCACGCCAGGCTCTGGTGGCTCGTACCCGCGGCTGCCTGCGCTTGTGGCGGCATGTTCCTCCTGGCGTGGCGGTGGGGAGCCGCCATCATGGCCGTGGGGGGCAGACCGGCGGGCAACCACCGGGTGATCAGTGCCTTCTTTGTCGGCGAAGCCGGTAAGTACATACCGGGCGCCGTCTGGGCCATGCTCGGCCGAAGCGAGCTAGCCCGTCGGGAGGGTTACGAACGGTCCATTGCCTACTCCAGCGTGGCCCTCTCGGTTATCGGCTGCTACCTGGCCGCGGCCATCACCGCCCTCATCCTGGCTGTCGTGGCCCTCATCGGTGGTTCCATCAACATGCCCTGGTGGCCCGTCGTTTTGGTGGCCGTCGTCGGGCTTGCGGCCATCCATCCTGTCGTCAGTCGACGGATCCTGGCGCTGGTCAGCCGGGTACTCGGCCGCACCCTCACAGTCGAGATTCCCAGTTGGACCCGCTGTCTGCGTCTGACCGGCTCGTACATCCCGGTGTGGGTCCTGATCGCCGCGGCCACAACCTTCGTGACCAAGTCACTGGTTGACCACCCCCCGATCGCCCGGGTGGCGCTCGCCGCTGTGGTGAGCTGGATCATCGGATTCGTCACCCCGGCTCCCGGTGGCATCGGGGTCCGCGAGGCGGTCTTCGTGGCCCTGGCCGGAGTGGCCGCCGGCCCGGCTGCCGCCGCCGCCATTCTCGCCCGGGTCTTGTTCGTGCTGGTCGACGGCGTGGGAGCGGGATCCGGTTGGTTGGTGCTCAGGATCACCGAGCCGTCGAATGCTCTGGTGGCAACGGGGAGGGGTGCGATGTGAGTACCGGACAGGTTCAACCGACATCCACTGATGAACCGGCTGGCACAGTCGAGGTGGAGGAGGCCACCTGGCCCGAGGACAGCCCACGACCCCAATCGATCTCCCTGATCGTTCCGGCCCTCAACGAGGCGGAGAACCTGGTGGAGACCATTCCCCAGGCCATCGCCGTGCTCGAGGGGATGGATGTCGATTACGAGGTCATCGTGGTCGATGATGGAAGCACGGACGACACGCCCCGGGTCATGCACAAACTGCGGGCGGCTCATCCCCACCTGAGGAGCGTGCGCCTGCGACGCAACGCCGGCAAGGCCGCCGCTATGTCCATCGGCTTCGATCTCGCCGAGGGAGACATCCTTGTCACCATGGATGCCGACGGTCAGGACGAACCGCACGCCATCCCCGTACTGGTGGCCAAGCTGGACGATGGGTTCGATCTGGTCACCGGTCGTCGTGCCACCCGGCAGGACAAGTTCCTGAAGAGGCATACCTCCCAGCTCTACAACGCCACCACCTCATGGGTGAGTGGTGTGCCCGGCCGCGATTTCAACAGCGGGCTGAAGGTGCTTCGCCGCGAAGTGGCCGAATCGATCGACCTCTACGGAGAGCTCCATCGGTACGTACCGGTGTTGGCCTCATGGTCCGGTTTCTCGGTCACCGAGGTGGAGGTCGAGCACCACGCCCGACTGCACGGCCAGACCAAGTACGGGATAGCTCGGTTCTGGCGGGGACTGTTCGATCTGTGCACCGTCAAATTCATCACCTCTTACAACCGCCGGCCCTTCCACCTCTTCGGCGGTGCCGGGCTCCTGTCAGCGCTGGTCGGGACGGGTCTGTTGGTCTGGATGTTCATCCGGCACGTGATGGGCCTTCCTGTTGGCGACCATCCCGCCCTCATAACCGGTGTCCTGTTCGAGGTGGTAGCCGTGCAACTGCTGTCGTTCGGGCTGCTCGGGGAGCTTCTCGTCTATCTCCACACGACGCGGGGCGGTGACAGTCCGCGGGCCGATGTCTTCCGGGAAGACCGCACGCCCTGACCCAGCCGGGTCCCCGGCCATCGTCTAGGAGTGGGCCGCCACCCCGATTATCCAGGGGAAACAGGGGCGAATGCTGACCTCGGCGAACGACCGACCAAGGAGCCGCCGCAGCGTCGCCGGTCGGAACTGCTGGACGTGCTCGGGATTGTTGCCCAGGTGCCCGACGTCTTTTCCGCGGCAGAGGTTCCCGAGACGGAAGAACGGCTCCCACGGAACCGACACCACGCAGCGGCCGCCGCAGATGCGACCGAGCTCGTCGACGGCGCGTTCGGGTGCTCCCAGGTGCTCGAGCACCTCGAGGCAGGTGACCACCTCGGCGCTGTGATCAGGGAAGGGGAGCATGCCGGCGTCGGCCCGCACGCCGACAGCCCCCGGAAGACGTTTGAGGGCCATGGTCAGCTTGTCGTGTCGGTACTCGACTCCGATGAGAGATCCGGTTCCCACGTGCATGGCTTCGAGGGCCAGGCCTTCACCGATGCCTACGTCGACCCACCTTCCCTCGGTGGATCCGGTCGCCACCCGGAGCTGGTCCAGAAGGTGACCGATGAGTCTGCGCACGACGACGTTGTTACTGCTGTATTTGGCCTCGTCCTCCCCGGCCGTCTCGAGCGAGGCTCCCGGAGGCAGTCCGATGGGCCCCGGTCCCGTTGCCTCCATGCCCGGGATGGTACTTGAGGTCCTCGCCTGTCGCGAGGAGCTGATCAGTTGGATCGGCCGCGCAGCCTGGTCAGAGTGCCCCTGATCGCTCCGCGTCCTCGTGTCGCCGGCGGAACCCGGGTCTGACGCAGGGCCAGCAGACCGATGTCGACGTCGGTACTTCCCCAATCCCGCACGATCTCCTGCCGGATGATCGCCAGACCTTCCTTGGCGCACTCGTCGATGACGTCGGCCAGCGTGCCGTGTACCGCCGGTGTCTCGACTTCGATCCCCAGGTTCCGGTTCCACAGCCGTTCCTCGCCTCGGAACAGATCGATGGTCAGCACCACCAAGCCATCGGCCCGCACCCGTGAGGAGATATCGCCCAACAGGGCCCGCCGCGCCTTGGCCGGGATGTGCTCGATCACGCTGATCGAGTAGGCGCCGTCAAAGGGTGGCCGCAGCGGCAGCTTGTCGAGTGTGCAGTTCCACGACCGGTGGGCCAGGCCGGCGTCGGCGTAGTCGAGGAAGTGCCATTCATTCCAGTCGGGTTGGGGGGGCCAGGTGCGCCGGTTCGGCGACGGGTCGACGGTGTCGATCACGAAACCGAGCTTGGTCAGAAAGGGAGCCAGGGGAGTGACGCCGGCACCCACGTCGACCAGGCGGCTCCCCGCCGGTAGTCCTCGGGCGATGAGATCGGCCGCCACCGGGTACTCCCACAGCCGTGGCGCGTGGTCGGGGTAGAAGCCGGTGGTCTCTCGGGCATGCAGCCTGAGTGTGGCCAGGGCCAACGGATCGGGGTGGCGCCCGACCAGCGGGTCGAGGGTGACGGCGGAGAAATCCCGGGGGTGTCGGTCCGGCGGCTCCTTGAGGACCACGAAGGTGCCCGATTGGGGATGACCCACCGGATAGACCTCGGCTCCGGGAACCATCCGTCGGAGCGTGTCCACCAGCGGCTCGTCGAGGTTCTCTTGTTTCTCGCCCGCGCCCTCCCATCCCGATACCAGCAGCGCCCGCGCCGCCGCATCACACAGGAGGCGGATGAGGCTCTCGTGCTCCTCCCGCCCGGTCGGAGCGGGCAGGGTCCCGATAGAGATGACCAGATCGGCTGTCGGGAGTCTGTCGCCGGCTCCATCCTGGACGGCTCGGCCCAGGGCCTCGAGGGAAGGCCCGCTCCTGGTGGAGGTGGCGTTGACCAGGCCCGTCGTCAGCTCCTGGCCCGGCTCACCGAGGACCAGGACCGTCGAAGGGCCGAGTGCCCCCAGAAGAACCGATGCGATCGCCCGGAACGGGTCGACCGCCTCGGCGGGGACCATGGCCGCATCCAGCCCGGCCAGCCACTGCTGCTGGGTCCGACCGGGACCTGCCTCCTCCCACACGCGGGCGATGGCCTCGTTGGCTTTGGCGATGCCCTTGTTGATCGACGGACTGGACGTGTCCTTGAGCAGACCGGCGCGGTCCACCTCCTGGTGGTAATGGATGATGGCCGGCTCGGCGGCGTCGGCTCGAATGCGACTGGCGTCATGGGTCGGGGTGTTCCACCGAACAGCGAGCGCCGTGGAGTCGATGCCTTCGGCTCGGAGGGCCAGAGCCATGGCCACCTGGTCGATATAGATCCGCCATTGGCCGAGGAGTGCGATCCGGTCGAGCAGCCACCGGGCCCACTGGGCCCAGGCCGTGGCCAATCCGGGCAGCAACGATCCGGGGACGAGATAGAGACCCCCGTTGTTGTTTCCCGACAAAGTCAGGTCGTCCGAGCCCCACGCCAGCTCGATGGTGCGGGGGGCAGGCAACCCGGCCTCTGCAAAGACCTCGCCCAGGATAGGCAGGGGGGGAACGGGGGCATCGACCGGTTTGGCGCCGATCGATCCCTCGGGCAGCTCGATGGTGCGGGGGTCCTCCAGTACGGCCAGGTCGGTATCGCAGAGGACGACGGTTCCATTCCGGTTCTCCTCCGCCAGTCGTAGAGCCCCCGAGATCTTGTTGCAGTGGGGCGAGCGCTTGTCGAAGGGCGCGACCTCGACGACCGCAACCCCGTGTCCTTTCAGGAAATCGAGAACGTCCGACTGGGGGTCACCGACGACGTGGGCCACCAGATCGTCGGGATGGACGCCCGCCACCTCGGTCAGACAGGCAAACCAGCGGAGGGCGTCGAGATGGAAGCGGGGGTGCTCGTCGAGCACGCAGGAGAAAAGGCCGGTACCGCCCTTGGTCTCACTGCTCAATGGGCCGGGAGGAGGCTGTGGCACAGATTCATGTTCGTGGTGACACGGGTGGGCAGGTGGACCACCGTCACCGGAGGTAGCGCCGACCCGGGTGAAGTCGGGGTGGGCGTCACCATCGCCGGCCCCTGGCCGGCGATGTAATGGCTGAGCATCTTCTCGTGCCCGTACCAATTGACCACGATCGAATCCAGATTGGTGTCGGTGGTGACGGTGACGAACAGGTGCCCGTGGAGCATCGCACTCGTGACGTGAAAGCTCCAGCTGGTGGGCGGTGGCCAGCTGATGGCGGTGCCCGTATTGAGTACCTGGACCTGAACCCATCCGGGATCGTCACGGGCCAGCACGACGGTGCTGGCACCGTACGTCATCAGTCGGACCGGGTGGTTGAGGTCGGAGACGGGACGGTTGAAGGTGAAACCGATTGTCTGGGTGAACGAAGGGCTCTGCTCAACCGGCAACCACGTGTCGTGGGCGATCTGTTCGCCAGGCACGTCGGTCATGTTGCTTCCGGTCGAGAGGTACAGACCGGAGCAGTTGTTCATGGCGAAGAGTTGCCCGGCCGGTGCCCAGTACGGGAGGGAATTTCCGTGCAGCACGGTGCTCCCGAGCGAGGTGAGGCTCAGGCCCTTCTCCGCCGTTACGTAATTGACAGCCTGGGTGTTGGTCCACGAGGCGATGGGGAAGGCGGCTACCGCCAGGTTGGCGGCGACGCAGTAGACGGCAGCCACGACGGTGACCCCGAGGACGGTCCCGCGTGCCCGCCGGGGACGGTTCTCCAGTCGCCGCCACACGTCGATGAGACCGATGCCGGCGGCGATGATGAAGAAGGGCATCAGGTCGCCGAGGTACCGCTGGGACATGTACCCCCACAACAGGACACCCGCCGCCCCGGCCACACCGCCGATGAGGATGATCCGGGTCAACGCGCACCTTGCCGATGCCATTGGGCCTGAAGGCGGTGATCGTGCCCCACAGACCGAGCAGGAACAACAAAGGGGAGGTGGCGGTCAGGCTGGCGGTGGGGTAGGACTGGTCCATCACCGCCCCGATCCACGACGCCGGCTTGCCCGGAGGCAGGATGAACGGGAACAGCCCGCTCAGGCGGATGCCGACGGGTTGAAAGTAGGCCCACAAGGTGCTGGGCAGGAAGCCGAAGCTGAAGGCCTTGCCCCCGTTGGCGGCCAGGAAGTAGCGGCGGTGGGCGTTGACGGTGGTCCACACCTGGTCGGCCATGGGCAGCCCGACGGGAATGCCGAACTTGGCATAGGTGACGGCGCAGCTGATCAGGAAGGGAACCAGCCCGACCAGCACCATGGGAAGCGCCCATCGGCGGTTGGCCGCCTGGCTCCGTCCCAGCCCGAACCAGACCGCCACCATGAGGGCGGCGATGCTGCAGGCCCAACCGGGCGGCGACCGGTCGAGATTGGCACAGAGGATGAGCAGGCCGCTGGCCACGACCCGGCCCCGGGTGGGCTTCTCGAGCACCCCGAGCAGGGCGAAGAGACTTCCGACGGTGAGGGGGATGCTCCAGGCGAAGTCCTCGTTGTAGATGAAGGGCGTGGCTGTCAGATAGAGGATGACCGACCCGCCCATGATGGTGGCCATCAGCAGGCCGTAGGACGCCGCCTCCGCTCGTCCGAGCAGGGCCTCCCCCCGCATCAGAACGCGCAGTCGCCACAGCATGAGGGCGCTGGCAACGGCCGTGAACATCCAGGCGAACAGGATCGACGGTGCCGTGAGCTCGCCGTCGAAACTGCTGGTGACCAGCAGGATCGGCATCCGGATGATCGAGGGGAAGAGTCCGAAGTAGGTGTACTGCCGGCCGTCGTGCACGAAGGCCTCGATCCCCATCTGGCCGTTGGGTATGTAGAGGTGACCCTGGAACATGGCCCTCGCCTGTAGGTCGTAGAAGTCATCGTAGGGAACGGCCCGTAGCGGGTTGACCGACCCGCTCCAGAGGTCCCACAGGAGCCAAAGGACAAGAGGAACGATGATGGCCGTCCCCACCGTGACGGCGATGATGAACCGCCTGCGGCTCTGGTCGACGTCGGAGGTCGGGCGGCTTGCTCCGGCCACGGCGAGGGGATCGCCGGTGGCGGGGGGCTCGGCCTCCCGTTCGATGACGGCGGAGTCGGTCATCAACCCTTTGTGATCCTGTTGCGGAGGCGGTCGCGGTACCCGAGCACCTTGCTTGCCGTCTCGTCGGAGATGCCGAGGTGCCGCTTGGCCCAATCGTAGGCACGGAGCATCTTGCGTGTCGGCGAAGATCAGGATGGAACGGGCGCCGTCGCCGGGTCGCGGACGATACTCGGTCGACCGGACCACCGGATCCTTCTCGACACTGAAGTAGTAGAGGGCGAGGGAACGACGCGCCATTCCTTCGGGACAGGTCATCGGTTCGGGATGTCCGTGGAACGATGTGGCGTCCGTGGTGAAGATCAAGACCCGGTTGGCCATGGGACGGACGCTCTCCACGCACCGCTTCATGTCGGCACTCCAGAGCTCGAGATCACCGCCGTACTCGGGGAGCCAATCCTCATTGAGGTACAGCAGCAGGTTGACCCGACGCTGCCAGGTGCGGTTGTGGGGATGGACCGTGTAGTCGGAATGGATATTGAGAAACCCGCCCCTGGTCGACTGGTGGAGGCCTCCTCCTTCCAGCGAGGGATCAGCGATGAGATTGTCAACGCCCAGAAGGTCGCCTATGAAGGCCACGAAGCGGGGCGAGTTGAGCTCCTCCAGGATGGCCCGCAGGCTCGGACCCCACGTCGCCGGATCGGTATTCGAGAATTTGCGCTCGTTGACGTGGAGGTAATTGGTCCACTGGTCGGGGGCCAGAGGCGGGAACTCGGCCATGGCCGCCTCTGCCGCCGCCGGCTCGAGGAAGTCGTCGATGACGATGTGGGGGTAGGGCTGGGCCGATCGGTAGGTGGACCGCAGGTGTTGGATGTCCCGCTCGAAGCGGCCGATGTCGAGAACCGGCGACGGCACAGACGTTTTGGGGTCGGAGCTCATCGCCGCTGGGCCCGGGTAGACGGGGGACTCACCGCTCCGCCATCGCTCAGGGTCTCGCTGGCGATGTCAGTCCCCCTCATGCTCAGCCTCCATCAGCGGCCTGGCTCCCCGGTCGAGGGCCAGACTACCGCCTCAACAGGCCAATTCCTGAGCCGTACGGCCAATGTCGTCAATATTGGGTACGGGTTCGACGGCCGTTACGTATCGGCACCCACTTCGGCGTCGGCGATCTGGGCGAACAATCGGTTGAGGATGAGGAATTTGAGGATCCAGAGGATGCCGAAAGCAGCCACGTTGGCCCCGACCACCAGCACCGTCCGGGCCAGGTGATGGAGGTGGTGGGCATCGGCGAAATTGTGGGCCAACGTGGCCGTGTAGAGGGCAAATCCGATGCCGGTGAGCGACATGACCCAGAAGGGCAGGATCTCGCGCCAGATGTGCGAGCGCCCTGACTTTCCCCAGACCCACCGCCGATTGAGGATGTACGAAGGGATGCCGGCCATGACATTGGCGAAGAGGGTGGAGATGACCTCGGTCCACAGGCGGAGGACGCCGTAGACGACGGTGAGGATGATCAGCGAGGTCAGAGCCGAGATGGCCGATACGAGGGTGTACCGCACGACCTTCAGACCTTCGGGGGTCTGACAGAACCGCCAGAGTCGGAAAACGGTGCTCCTCATGGCACAACGCTAGTCCGGCCGACCCCCGAGCCTCGATGTGGCCGGTGGGATCGGAACGGAGACCGCTGCACCTCCCGTCACTCGACGGGGATCGGCGTAGCACGGTGGCTACAATCGTTGGCCATGGGGGAGCAAGGCGGCGGTGCCATAGGAGTCGCCGAACTCGGAGGCAGTGAGTCGCCTTCTCTGGCCGCCGAAGGTACCGGTCCTCCGGTGGCCACCGACGGTGAGGCGATGCGATCCGCCTTGGCAGTGGGCCGCCGCCGTTTCGTCGTAGCCGCCACGACGGGCATAGCGCTGATGGCCGTTCCCTTCCTCTGGATCCTCTGGTCGTTGTGGGGCCCGGTCAACCTCCTCCGTCTCACGGTCTACGAGAACAACTTCTACGACCTTCAGGCTCGGGCCATGTTCCACGGCCATCTGTCGCTGGCCCCCGGATCGCTGGGCATCGAGGGGTTCGTCCACGACGGACGGACTTACACCTATTTCGGTCTGTTCCCGTCGATCGTCCGGATGCCCATTCTGCTGGTGACCAGCAGCCTGGACGCCAGGCTCACCCCGACCTACATGCTGTTGGCCTGGCTGTTGACCGGAGTGTTCACGTCCCTCCTGCTGTGGCGGGTCCGGTTCCTGGTACGCGGCGACGTGGTGATGGGAAGGATGGAGGCCGCTGCCTTTGGCGGCCTGGTGGCCACCATCATGGGTGGCACCGTCTGGATGCTCCTGGCCTCCACCCCCTATGTCTTCAACGAGGACATCGCCTGGAGCATCTGTCTCACCATCGGCAGCATCTTCGCCCTTCTCGGCGTGGTCGAGCGGCCCACCTGGCCACGGGTCGTGTGCAGCGGCCTTCTCATTCTCTGCGCCAATCTCGATCGCGCCACCACCGGGTGGGCCTGTGTGGTGGCTGCCGTCTTCATCGCCGGATGGTTCGCGCTGGGTTTCGGGGGGGCGGCCAACCGACGGTGGTGCCTGCCCCTGCTGGCCGCCGGATTGATCCCTCTGGTCGTGAGCTGCCTGGTCAACTACGCCAAGTTCGGCGCCCTGTTCGGCGTCTCCAACGAGCTGCAGGTGTGGACCCACGTGAACGCCTACCGGCGGAAGTTCCTGGCCGCCAACCATGGTGCCGAGGAGGGACTGGTCTTCGTCCCCACCAATGCCCTGGCCTATCTGAGGCCCGACGGCCTGCGTTTCACGTCGGTCTTCCCGTTCATCACCCTCCCTGCCGCCCCCCCTCGGGCTGTGGGCGGCGTCCTCTTCGACCGGCTGTACCGGACGGCCAGCCTTCCCTCCTCGACGCCCCTCCTGTTCCTGCTCAGCTGCTGGGGACTGGTCACCGCCTTCCGGCCGCGCTCGGTGGGCCGGGTGGCCTACACCCGTCTGCTTCTGCTGGCGGCCGGAAGTGCCGGGGCCGCCCTCCTCCTGTGGGGGTACATCGCGCCGCGGTACCTGGGCGACTTCGTCCCCTTTCTGGCGCTGGCCAGCGCCGTGGCCATGGCCGACATCTGGCGTCGACTGGAGGGCCGGAGGGAGACCGTTCGGGCCGGAGCACTTGTCGTCATCGGACTGGTCGCCCTGTTCAGCATCGTCGCCAACATCGGCATGGCCGTGGTTCCCAACGAGGAGTGGAGCACGGCCCAGACCCTCGGCTTCGTCAAGGCCCAGAACAGCATCAGCGACAGCACCGGGAACCCACTCAAGGGCAACGTCGTTCGAGGGGCCACCCTTCCTCCCTGGGGACCGGCCGGTCAGCTCTACGTGGTCGGGGACTGTGACGGTCTGTACATCTCGAACGGGGAGGACTACTCGACGGTGCCGAGCCAGCAATTCACCCGCACCACGTGGATGACGGTCGAGCTCGGTCATTCCTTCCAACACGTGTTCACTTTGACGGCCGAGCCGCCGGTCGCAGGCTCGGCTTCGGTGTCGTTGGTCACCGTCGGGAAGGACACCGTGGCCGTGAGCGCCACCGCCACCGGCAACCCCCGTCTGGTCCGGTTGATCGTCGGCTTCTATGGTCAGGGCAAGCCGGTCTACGGTCACCCGGTTTACGTGGTCTCCGGCGCCTCGCAAAAGCTGGTCGTGATCACCGACCCGGCCAAGCACCAGGTAGAGGCCACCGTGGACGGCGTCACCCGTCTGTCGACCACGCTGGGGGCGGGCGTGCCGGTCCCTATCTCGAGCGATGTCTCGCCGGCCAGACCGACACCGGCCGCCCTGTCGGTGGTCGACGTGACGGCGTCCTCGGTCGAACCCCTCCTGTGCCGGAGCCTCATCCGCTGAGTCGTGGCGGTAGGCGTTGACGGTTGAGAAAGAGTGAAGAGCGGCGAGCTCACCCCGCCGGCTTGCACCCCCGGAAGTTGACGATGCCGCCCTGGTCGCACAGCCAGGCCACCGTCTCGTAGGGCAGGGCCGCCACCAGGAGCTCCGTGTAGATGGGCGTCTTGCCGTTACGCATGGTCGGTCGCCAGCCGCGGCGGACCAGCGAGTTCTGGAGCGAGATGGTGGTCTGGATGTGAGGGGCCGACCGGATGCTCACGTCGGTGAACCCGATGTCCCTGAGCAGTGCGGCCAGACCCTCCTTCGACGGGATCTGCAGATGGCGGGGGTAATGGTAGCCACCCCAGTTCCGCCCGAAGATGGCGTTCTCCCATGACGACACCGTCGGCAATTGCCCGATGAGGTACCCGCCCGGTTGCAGCAGATCGTGGGCGCGCTCCAGCATCGTGCGGGGTTGGACCACGTGCTCCAGGACGTGGTTCATGGAGACGACGTCGTACCGGCCGACATGGTCGGTCAGATCGGCTGTCTCGAGCGTCCCCTCGATCACGTCGTAACCGCGCTGGCGCCCCTTGGCTGCGATGTCCGGTTGGATCTCGATGCCCGCGCATTCCAGGTTCAAGAACCGGCGGAGCTCATCGAAATGGCGGCAGTCTCCGGTGCCCACGTCGAAGAGGCGACCGGGGGTGTGGTGGATCAGCCGTCCGTAGTAACGGGCTCGTGACCGGGCCCGCAGCTCGACCAGCAGCCGGGCCACCCCTCCGTGGTTCTCGTTGTAGGCGTGGTAGTCGTCGGGATAGAAGGGAGGGAGCTCCGACTCGACCGGTCGGGGGTCGAGGAACTCCGATCCACAGTCGTCGCACTTCTGGACGACGAAGGGCCGAAGGGGCACGACGAAGTACTCGAGGTCGACCACGTCGGCCCGGAGCAGTCTCGTAGCGGACGAGCCGCAGATGGCGCACTCGACCGGCCGATGGCCGGACGCATGTGCCCTGGTCGTGGTGGGTCCGGGGTCGATGCGGGCTTCCCCGTCCGGCATCATCATCGACCCCCTCTCCGTTGCTCGCCCCTTGCCGGTTACTGTACAGTCGGACCCGGGAGGGCACGGAAAGATGGCGATGCAAAGCAGGTTTGACGCATCAGCCAACAGCGAGCGCATCTGGCGGGAGCAGCTGGTTGAGCTGGTCAGCCGCCAGGAGATCGATTCCCTCTCGAAGCCCTCTCTGCTCGACACCTTCGCTTCGATCGGGGCCCTCTGGTTCGAGGTGGCCGTCCTCATCACCGCCGCCAATCTTTTGCCCCGGCTACCGCTGGGCTGGGCGGTGCCTGCCGGCGTCGTCCTGGTCCTCCTCGTGGGCCTGCGGATGAACGCCTTCGGCGTCGTCCTGCACGAGGGATCGCACGGCCTCCTGGCCGGCTCGCGCCGCCTCAACGACAGGATCTGCAACTGGGGTATCGCTTTCTGGACCATCAACTCGGTGGAGGAGTACCGCCCTACCCACCGTCTCCACCACCGCTATCTCGGACAGGAGCGCGATCCGGACCGCACCTTCTACCTGGTGCCCGCCCGTCGGGGCGGACTCACGTTCCTTTTGCTCCAGGACCTGTTTGGGGTCACCGCCTTTCGGAGGGCGACCACCCGCATCTCGGGTACCTCCCAGGAGTCGGAAGCGCCGGCCAGCCTGCTCACCCGGCCGCAGCTGTTGGTGGGGAAGGCCGTCACCCAGCTGATCGTGCTCGGACAGTTCATCCTGTTTCAGGGCGTGTGGCGGGGGATCGTGTTCTACGCCGTCTTCTGGCTGGTGCCGATCGTGTGCATGTACCCCTTGATCCTCCGCCTGAAGACGATCACCGAGCACTTCGACCCGGCCCTCCGCGATCCGAAGAAGGTGCGGTGGATCGCCCGCACCAGCCGTGCCGGCTGGCTCCAGAACCGTTGGGTGGGGGCGAGGATGGAGTACCACTTCGAGCACCATGTGCTCCCCACCATTCCCTACCGGGGTCTCAAGCGGCTGCACCGGCAACTCGAGCGGGCTGATCTCTTCGTCCAGCATCCTGATCTCGACTCGCAGGGCTATGTGCTCTTCCTGGGCCGCGCCGCCCTGGGCAGCTTCGGTGCGGCCAACCCGGGGCCCTGACCCGACCTACCAGAGCCGGCTGGGTCTGATCCCCCACGCCACCTGACGGGCCAGTTCGGCACTGACCACCGGAAGGTCGGCGGCGTGGGTGACGCCGACCAGCTTTTCGTCGGTGACGATGACCCGCACCGGCAGTCCCTCCCGCTCGGCCACCATGGTGGCCACCACTTCGGGCAGGAGCACCTCGGCCTTGGGAAGGTCGGCCCCGGCGGCCACCGCCTCCAGCAGGGCCTGCTCGTCGAGTCCGGAGCTCTTCATGGCCGCATCGAAGAACTCCCAGATGGCGGTCTGGAATCCCCACAGGTTGACCGAAGCGGGCAAGGCGCCGTCCAGCTTGGAGGGTTCCAACCCGTCCTCGGAGGTGAAGAGCCCGTTGTCGTGTCGTGTGACCTGTCGTCGCTCGGTGAGGGCCCGAAGGTAGCCGTTGGGGTCGACCTCACAGATGCCGCGGGTCACAGGGTCGTCGGTGGCCACGGTGGCGCTCAGGTGGTAGCCGATGAGCACGTGTTCGGACATCCCGGTGCTGAGTTGGTCGACCAGGAGGCCCATGGCCTTCTCACCGTAGACATCGTCGGCATTGCAGACGGCGAACGACGAACCCTCCTCGAGGGCTGACCGGGCCGCCAACACGGCGTGCACCGTGCCCAGGGGCAGCCGTTGCTCGGCGAAGTGGACGTCCACCGACGTAGGCCAGCAGCGCTTGACGTGGTAGCGGATGGCCGGCCCCGTCTCGGGATGGAGGACCAGAACCACCCGGCCGAATCCGGCCGCCACGGCGTCGCTGACCAGAAGATCGATGACAGCCTCGCCGTTGGGTCCGATGGGTGCCAGTGGCTTGCACCCTCTGTACCTGCGGGCCATGCCGGCGGCCAACACCACCAGAGCGGGAGCGGCGCCCCCTGTCATCCGCCCCAGCGCAGCACGGCACTGGCCCAGGTCATCCCGCCACCGAATCCGGTCAGCAAGACGTTGTGGCCTTTCGCCAGTCGTCCGGTTTCGAGAGCATCGACAAGGGCCAGTGGGATGGAGGCCGACGAGGTGTTGCCGTAACGGTCGATGACCACGACGGCCTTCTCCTCGGGTACGCCGAGGCGCTGGCAGGCTGCGTTGATGATGCGCAGGTTGGCCTGATGGGGGACGATCAGATCGATGTCGTCGGGGGTCAGTCCGGCCTCGGCGATCACCTGCTCGGCCGACTCCACCACCACCCGGACGGCCTTGCGGAAGATTTCCTTACCGTCCATGTAGAGGTAGCCACCGTGGTCGCACTTGAGCAGGTGGCGGAGGGAGCCGTCGGCCCCCAGCGTCCAGGACAGCAGCTGGCCCGGACCGTCGACCGCCTCCAGGACCACCGCCCCGGCCCCGTCGCCCACCAGGACGGCCACCGACCGGTCGTCCCAGTCTGTGATCCGGCTCAGGGTCTCCGACCCGATGACCAGGAGGCGCTCGGCCCCGATGGCCAGCATCCCGTGGGCCACGGCCAGGGCGTAGACGAAGCCGGAGCAGGCGGCGTTGACGTCGAAGGCCCCACCCGGAACGCCGATACCGTCCTGCACGGTGGCCGAGGTACCGGGCACGATTTGATCCGGCGTGGTCGTGGCCAGAATGACACTGTCGATCTCGTCCGGACGGCGACCGGCGTTGGCCAGGGCGGCCAGGCCGGCCTCGATGGCCAGCTGGGAGGTGGTGCCGCCGATCCGCCGCTCCCGGATGCCGGTCCGCTCCTGGATCCATGCGTCGTTGGTGTCCATGGTGACGGACAGGTCGTCGTTGGTGACCACCTTGTCGGGGACGGCGATGCCCCACCCGGTGATGATGCCCCCGCGATTGGCGATCATGGTTGGTTGGTGGTCATAGGGTCAGTCCGCCTCGAGTACGTGGATGCCGATGAACGCTGCGTCAGTACCGATAATGCCACCGGTATTGGCCGCCACCGCCAGTCGGGGGCTCTCCACCTGCCGGGGGCCGGCCCGGCCCCGCAGTTGATCGGTGAGCTCGACCAGCTGGGCGATGCCGGTGGCCCCGAGCGGGTGACCCCGCGAGACCAGGCCCCCGCTGGTGTTCACCGTCACCCGGGCACCGCCGATGCTGGTCGCTCCGGCCAGTGTCGCCGGTCCGGCGTCGCCCGGCTTGAAGAAGCCGAGCGACTCGAGGGCGTACAGCTCCTCGGCGCTGGTGGCGTCGTGCAGCTCGACCAGATCGGCGTCGGCCGGGTCGATGTCGGCGTCGTCCCACGCGGCCAGGGCGGCCTCGGCCAGCCGTTCGTGGTAGTCCATGTCACCGTTCCCGGACCGGCTGATGCTGCCCCGGATCCGGGGTGCTCCCGGCTTGGGCCCCGCCGACAACACCACGGCGGCCGCCCCGTCGGTGAAGGATGAGCACATCAGGCGGGTGAGGGGGGGGACGATGGACGGGGAGTCGAGGACCTGGTCCAGGGTCACTTCGGACTGGAACTGGGCTTTGGGGTTGAGGGCACCGTGCCGTCGGGCCTTGACGGCGGTGGCGGCGAACTGCTCCACGGTGGCGTCGCGCTGTTCCATCTGGGTGACCGTCCACGCCGCGTTGAGGGCCATGAGCACCGAACCGGAGGGGTTCTCGAGCTCTGCGTGCATCCGGATCCGGTCGCTGAGGGGCACCCCGTCCTCGATGCCGGCCAGGGTTCCCGCCCTGTCACCCGTCCACATCTTCTCGACGCCCACCGCCATCACCGTGCCCGCGCCTCCGCGAGTAGCCAGGTTGGCCAGATGGAGGGCCGATGCCCCACCGGCGCAGGAGTTGTCGACGTTGACGATGCCGGCGTTGCGCAATCCGGCCTTCCGCAGGAACGTCTGGCCGCGGATGCAACCCTGGTCGACCAGCCGGCCGGCGGTGGCGTTGCCGAAGACGACCAGGTTGACCTGGTCCGGGGGGATGTCGGCATCGGTGAGGGAGTCGGCCACGACTTCGGTGGCCATCTCTTCGGCGCTGCGGTCGCGCCGGTTCATGGCCGTCATGGCCGATCCCACGATGCGGGTGTTTTGGTCCACGGTCACCTCTCTACCCTCATTCTCTCGCTCGCACCCCAGCGGCCGGCAGAGCGGCAACCAGGCGCTCGAACTGACCCAGGGGTTCGTCTGCAGTGACGTAGATGGCCACGTGGCGGGCACCGGCGGCGCAGAAGGCGGCAACCACCGAGGCCACCTCATCGGCCGTCCCGCTGACCAGGTGGCGGGCGAAGGCCTTGGCCGGAAGGCCGTAAAGCGACCCCATCCACCCGGCCCCCCGGGCCAGCCCCCGGGTGGGGTCGTCGTCGACGGACACGAAGAGGGCCAGCGAGGGCGTGACCTCGTCCGGATGGCGGCCGGCTCCGTCGCACTCCTTACCCAGCCGCTCCACCGCGTCGGCGTACTCCTGGACACCGAGGAAGAGAGGCATCCACCCGTCGGCCGAACCGGCGGCTCGCCGCAGAGCCGCCTCGGATGATCCGCCCACCCATACCGGAACGTTCACCGGATCGGGCAGTTGCCGGTAGCGGGCCGGACCCGCCCCGGCCGGATCGCCGGAGGTGACGCCCCCTCCGCTGGCCCATGACCGTGCCAGTTCGGCCATTCCCTCGTCCAGCAACCGGCCCCTGGTGTGGTAATCGACCCCGGCCTGGTCGTATTCGCCCGGGTGACTGCCCACACCGACGCCCAGTACGAACCGCCCCCCGGACAGGGTCTGGAGGGTCGCCGCCTGCTTGGCCACCTCGGGGGCCTGGCGCAGCGGGAGCTGCATCACGCTGGTGCCCAACCAGGTGGTCGTGGTGGCCGTGGCCGCCACCGTCAGGGCCACCATCGGTTCGAGGCAGGGCCCGTGCCAGAACAGGTGGTCACAGGCCCACAGCACGTCGGCCCCCAGGCGCTCGGCTTCGCTGCACAGGGAGCCGAGATGGGCGATGGGGTCGAGGGGGGGCCGGGGGGCATCGGCCACCGGAACCGGCCGCCCCGGGCTGCCGAAAGGGCTCCCGGCCACCGCCCACGGGGGGGCTGTGTCTTGCACGAAGGTGGGCAGGATGAGTCCGATCGGCCCTGGGAGAAAGGCGGTTCGCTCCATGGCCACAACGCATGGTAACCGCGCCCACCGGGGGCAGGGAATCAATCCTGACCGAGGGTCGTGCACGGGATGAGCAGCTCACGCGGCAGACTGGAGGGGCGCCGGATGCGCGGGCCGCCGTCAGCGGTTCGCACCGGCACCGGGGCGAGAGGACAGGTTGTGGGATCAGACCAACGTGACACATCAGATACCGACGATGCAGGAACGGTGGAGGAGGGCGTCAGCGCCCCGGCCGCCGTCAGCGACCAGGAGCGCACCGAGCGCATGGGCCAGCTGACCGGTCTCATCGAGCTCATGCGGCCGGCGGTGCAGGCCGATGGTGGCGACCTGGCCCTTCTCTTTGCCGATGTGACCACCGGCGTGGTCGAGGTCCAGCTCCAAGGGGCCTGTAGCTCCTGCGCGGTCAGCGCCTCCACCCTCCAGGGGGGAGTTGAGCGGATCCTGCACGACCGCCTGCCGTGGGTCACAGAGGTCCGTGGTGGCGTCGATGAGTCGGTCGATCCCTTCGAGAGCGAATCGATGGGGCGTGGGGGCTACGTTCCCAGCCTCTGATTGCCGGACCCACCGAGCCCCTGACCGCGGGCATCGCGTCCACCTCTGAGCCCTCTATCGCCGACCGAGTAGCGGGGTCGGCCTACAGCAGAAAGGCCGGACTCTCGCCAGGCGATCTGTCTTCTCCATTGTATTAGTTCCGCTAACTAACTACTATGATGGTGACGTGAGTGTGACAAACGAGATCGGAACAGCTGAGCAGGCGGACACGGAGCTGGCGTCGAGGCTTCGGATGGCCGTCACCCGACTGCAGAGACGCCTGCGCCAGCAGGGGGTGGGGGGTCTGTCCCCCTCCCAGTCATCGGCTCTGACCAGCGTGGCCAAGCTCGGTTCACCCACCCTGGGTGAGCTGGCCGCCCGTGAGGCGGTCCAACCTCCGTCAATGACCCGCATCGTCGGTGCGCTGGAGACCATGGGCTATGTCACCCGGATCGTCGATCCCGCCGATCGGCGGGTTGCCCGGGTGACTCTCTCCCCACAGGGACGGGCGGTACTCGACCACAACCGGTCGGCCAAAAATGCCTATCTGGCCCAGCGCCTGCTCGATCTAACGCCGGAGGAACGAGCGTCCCTCGGCGATCTGACCGTTCTGCTCGAGCGCCTGGCCGCTCTGGACGAGGTATGACCGCGGCCCGCGCTGCCATTCACCAGACTTTCGGTTCGCTGCGAACGCGGAACTACCGCCTGTACTTCATCGCCCAGCTCATCTCGGTGTCGGGCACCTGGATGCAATCGGTCGCCCAGGCCTGGCTGGTCCTTCATCTGTCGGGCAGTGGCGTCGACCTCGGGATCGTGGTCGGACTGCAGTTCCTGCCCATGCTGCTCTTCGGTCCGGTCGGAGGTCTTGTTGCCGATCGGGTCAACAAGCGCCGCCTGCTGTACTTCACCCAAGCGGCCGGCGGTGTGCTGGCGCTGGTCCTCGGATCGCTGGTGGTCAGCGACATGGTGCAACTCTGGCAGGTCTACGTATTGGCTGTCCTGCTCGGGGTGGTCAACGTCTTCGACAATCCCGCCCGCCAGACCTTCGTGATGGAGATGGTCGGGCGCGACGACCTTCCCAACGCGGTGAGCCTCAACACGGTGGTGATGAACGCGTCGCGGGTTGTGGGTCCCGCCATCGGTGGTGTGGTCATCGTGGTGTTCGGGCTCGGCGTCTGTTTCTTCGTCAACGCCGTCTCCTATGTTGCGGTGCTGATCGGCCTGTCGATGATGCGTTCGGCGGAGCTCCATCCGACCGGGGAGGTGGTGCGGGCCAAGGGTCAGATCCGCGACGGCTTTCGCTACGTGTGGCGCACGCCGGCTTTGCGCAACACGCTATTGGCCGTCGCCATCATCGGGATCTTCGCCTACAACTTCACGGTGACTCTGGCCCTGTTGGCCAAGGACACCTTCCACGGCGGCGCGGGGACCTACTCACTCCTGACGGCGTGCATGGGTATCGGCGCCGTGGTCGGAGGTCTTATCGCCGCCCACCGGTCTCGACCGACACCACGTCTCTTGCAGGTGCTGGCTCTGGTCTTCGGAGGGTTGCTGGCCGCTGTGGCTCTGGCCCCCACCTTGACCGTTGCCGCGGTGTGCATCGTCTTCATGGGGGCTGCCTCGATCGGGTTCATCGCCACCGCCAACGCCAGTCTCCAACTGGGCGCCGATCCGGCCATGCGGGGGCGGGTCATGGCTCTTTACGCCATGGGCTTCCTGGGCAGCACGCCGATCGGAGCACCGCTGGTGGGGGCGATCGCCGAATGGACCAATCCCCGGGTCGCCCTTCTGTGTGGGGCCGTAGCCACAGTGGCGGCTGCCGGTGTGCTCATGTGGCGCCATCAGGCCGGACTCAAGCGCAGCGGCGCCGATGTCGGCGACCTGGCCAATGGGCAGGCGACGGGGGACAGGTCGAGCCGTTTCTCTGAGACGGTCGCTGCCGATCAGTCACGCGGAGACGCCGCCTGATCGTGGGCGATGGGAACCCACTCAGCGTGGTGGGCCGTCCAAAGTTATGAACGGAACGTGATTGTTACTGGGCGGTAGCGAATGTCTGTCGGTGATTTTGAAAGCGCAGGAGGTGGTTGAAACGCTTGATTGGCCGGGTGGGCCACTGTAGGTTGCTCCTGCTGCGGAATGTTTCCGTCAGCATTGATCAGCAACAGGGGGAAGCATGCGTCGCAAGCTCACGCTTGGACTCGCTATGGTCGCCGCAGTGGCAATGCCGGCGACGTTGGCCGTTACTACTTCGGGCGGAAGCGCCTTTGCGTCCGGAAGCCAGATCAGTTGCACCAAGCTGAAGGGGACGGAGACGGGGTCGGACAAGCTGTCAGGTTGTTCGGGTCCTGCTGCGATCATCGGTAGCAAGGCCGGTAAGGGAACGGCCGTATCGACCGCCACTGTTTCTGGGATGGGGGGGACGGAGGTCACGACGTGGGGCAAGAAGGGTGCTGGTGGGACCGATACCGCCTCCTTCACCTACACCATCGTGTCTCCGAACACGCTGTGCAGCAGGAAGGACATTCAGGTTGTGGAGTCGAGTACCGTCACCAGCGGTACAGGTGCTGCGATGGCTCTGGAGGGTGACACCGGTTCTTCAACCGTGTGTGTGACTACTAAGGGTGGTGTCTCGAACATGAAGGGAACAGACGTCACTAGCTGAGACGTCTGGCCATCTGGATGTTTCCGAGAATGGCCCCGGGCAACCGGGGCCATTCTCGCGTCTACGTTGCGACTGTGCGTTGCGACGGTCTCAATGCCGAGAAGAAAGTCCTGCGTGGGCTTCGGGCTTGGGTACGACTGCGCACCAGAGGGATCGACAACCGGACGCGGAGAGTAGCCAGTATCCAAAGTACGTCCGCGTTCGGTTGGGAACTCATCCGTCGTTCAGTCAAAAATTTTCTCAGACATCGTACGAAAATGGATTGTCAATTCCCGTTCTGGATGTTAGGTTTCTTTGGCCGCGGACGGTCCGGGGGGACTTTGCAGCAGATTCGGGGGACTCATGCGTCGACTCCTTTGTTTGGCGACGATTGCCGTGGCACTTTCGACCACTTCCGTCGCCATGTTCGGGTCAGCCACTCCGGCTTTTGCCAAGTCTGGACCGACCCCGACCGCCGGATCGAGCGTCGTGTGTACGAGTCTCAGGTATGTGGAAAAGACGGGCGCAGCCAACCTCGGCAAGTGCTACACAGCGTCGGGGGTCACCGCCAAGACGTTCAAGACACTCGGGGTGGCTTCGTCCTCGACCCTCCTCTACGGAGGCACTCTGAACTGGTCGCCCGGGCCCGCCACTGTTACCACCGGCAACCTGGCTGCTACCGCGGCTATCGGAACCTGCCCCAAAAAGGACACCGATCTTGCCTTTGCCGGCTCCATCACCGGGGTGTCGGGAAACGGCAATCCGGTGGCCAGCGGTGATGTGGTCTATGTCAACGTTTGCGTCGGCCGCTCCGTCAGTCTGGCCAAGGGCTCGTACGCCGAGTTCTGATCCGACCCGCCGTGGGGCCGGTCAGTGTGACTCGACGGTCGAGCAAAGCGAACGGCTGTCCGCGTCGTTTGCGGAAGCAGCTTTGGAAAAGCTTGGACAATTAGGAGCTCCTGCACTCGCAAAAGACGTTGGGACGGTGACGTTTTTTGTTACATGTCGGCTCGTCGCTATCTGAACGTTCGACCAATGGCATGCAAAAGATCTCATCGCATAATCAGTTTTTGCGGCTGTTGTCTGGCGTTTTGGCGCAGGCCGATGGACAGCGTGGCCTACGCCTGAGTTCTCCTTCGCGCCTTGCGTGATCTCCCGCCCGCCAAGTCATTCTCAGGTCATTCTCAGGTTTCTCGACCGCGGAGAGTGGTGGGACGAAGACATGCCCTTGTTTTAGTTAGAAGTTACCGATTGTTAACTTCGCTATTGGTCAGAAAATCGCGTCAACATGCATTGTCATTTGAACCCGTTGATGTTAACGTTCGTTCGGTCACGGATGGTCCGGGGGCTCAGTAAGAGATGGGGGGAATCAGAAGGTTGCAGGCATTTTGCCTGCCCGTGAACGGCGCCACTGGAGCACTGCTATGTAGCGGGGATGCCGCAAGGCAGGTTGTGCCGATCTGTTGTAACGAACTGTCGTACCAATTCGTTTAGACCTAGGGCGGAGTCGGATGACTTCGCTCACCTAGCTAAAGGGGAAAGAAATATGCGTCGTTTACTCACTACGGCCACGGTGGCTGTGGCTCTGACTATTCCAGCCGTCGCCACTTTGGGCTTTGGTGGGGTGGCCGGTGCCAAAACCGTGGTGCCCACTCCGGGCTCGAGCGTGGCCTGCACCAAGATTGTCTTCAACTTGGTCGCTAACACGGCCAGCCTGTCCAAGTGCTACGGCTCGACCGGTGCACCGGTGGCCAAGGCGTTCAAGACACTCAACGCAACCTCGGCCACGGGATTGGTCGATGGCGGCACGCTGACCTGGGCGCCAGGGCCTACAGGCGGCGCCACTGTCACCAACAGCGAGCTGACTTCACAGACGCCCACTGGTGTGTGTTCGAAGAAGGACACGCAGGTGGAATACACCGGCACCATCACCGCAGAAACCGGAACCGGTAATCCGGTGTCGGCTACGTCGGGGGACAACGACGTGTTCATCGACGCGTGTATCGCAACCGCCAAATCAGGCGCCGTCAAGGTCACCTTCGCCAAGGGAACGGCCGCAGAACTCTGAGCCGATCCATCGGGTGACCGCTCCAACGGTCGGGTCCTAGATCCGCCGTCCGGAGTGGTGTCCTACTGACGTTGACAATGCCCCGACCCTCTTTGAGGGCCGGGGCATTGTCGCGTGGTGCGTCCGGCAGCTCCCATGATGAGGAGGCGGGAGTCCTCCGTTCAGGCGGCGGTCCCCGCCGGCTTGGGCTCCTTGGGCAGACCCAGCACACGCTCGCCCACGATGTTGCGCTGGATCTCCGCCGTCCCTCCCCAGATGGTCTCCGACCGTGAGAAGAAGAAGGCAGCCTGCAGATCGCTGACCGGGTAGTCGTCTCGTCCCCGCTTGAGGCGTATGTCCACTACGTCGTTGGGGTCGCCGGTCAGGATCTGGCCGTCCATGCCCAGGATGTCGAGGGCCAGTTCCATCACCGCCTGGTGGTACTCGGACCAGAACATCTTGTTGCAGGCGCCCAAGGCGGCCATGTAGTGGGTCCCGTTGAGGGCGTCGGTGAGGGAGCGGTAACCGTTGATCTCCATGATCTTGACCTTGGTCCACGCCGTGGCCAGCCGTTGGCGGATCAACGGATCGGTGGCCTGGCCGTTCTTTTGGGCCAGATTGATGATCTGGTCGAGCTCGCGCAGGAAGCGACGGTGGCCGGTGGTGGCCGACGAGCCCCGTTCGAAGCCCAGGGTTGTCATGGCCACCTTCCAGCCGTTGTTCTCGCCTCCCACCACGTTCTGCCGTGGGCAGCGGGCGTTGGTGATGAAGATCTCGTTGAAGTCGGCGCTCCCGTCGATCTGGGCGATGGGCCGCAC
This sequence comes from uncultured Acidimicrobiaceae bacterium, assembly GCA_963813525.1. GTDB lineage: Bacteria > Actinomycetota > Acidimicrobiia > Acidimicrobiales > RAAP-2 > Bog-756. The sequence goes on along the minus strand of CAWEZI010000005.1, from coordinate 3,190,755 downwards.
CTCGATACCGGGCTGCTTCATGGGCACCAGCAGGTAGGAGATGCCGGCGTGTTTGGGGACGTCGGGATCGGTCCGGGCAAGAAGGAAGATGTAGTCGGCGTACTGGGCCTGGGTGGTCCACACCTTCTGCCCGTTGATGACCCACTCGTCCCCGTCCAGCTCGGCCCGCGTTTTGAGCGAGGCCAGATCCGATCCGGCGTCGGGCTCGGAGAACCCCTGGCACCAGGAGATGGTTCCGCTCAGGATTCCGGGGATGAACTCCTTCTTCTGCTCCTCGGTGCCCCATTGCAGGATGGTCGGTCCCACCAGCGTGTCACCGAAGAAGTCGGCCCGCAGTGGCGCCTCCACCCGGGCGAACTCCTCGTTGAGGACCACCGACTCCATGAGGGACAGCCCCTTCCCTCCGTACTCGGTGGGCCAGGAGGCACAGATCCACCCTCCGGCGTAGAGCTTGGCCACCCACTCCTTGTTGAAGGCCTTCTTCTCCTCCCTGGTCATCGAGAACCCCGGTGTTCCCCAACCCTCGGGCAGGTTGTCGGCCAGCCACTGGCGGATCTCGGCCCGGAAAGGCTCGGTTTCGGGGGGATAACTGAGGTCCATGAAAGGCAGATTACCCGTCCGCCCTTTGCCCCGGCCGGCCGCCGGTATCCGGCCATCCACCTTTGTCCCAACGGCCATTTGTAGCCTCGACGGCGAACAACCCTTTCTCCAGGGCCGTGCTGGTCACGAGGTTCCTCGGGCCCAGTACCTGGCCGACAGCGGAATGGAGCGGTGTATTGAGGCGACGGGTGACGGTGGTGGTCGCGCTTGTGCTGACGGTCGCCACCGGCTGGGCCACGGTGGCCCTCTTTGCCCCTGGATCGGCCCGTGCCGCAGAGACCCCCCTCTCCACGGTGGGCCCCTGGTCGGTGGTGGCCACTCCCGACCCCTCGTCCGTCGATGCCAGCCAACTGGTGAGCGACTCCTGCGTGAGCACCACCTTCTGTATGGCCGTCAGGCGCGGCGCGCACCGACTCGGGTCAATCACCTCTGGCCGCCCGATGGGACGGGACGACCTGGTCGTCAGTGCCCGTTCCCCTTCCGGTGCTCACCCCACCTCCCACCCTCAAGGGCGTGAACCAGGGTGACGCCCTGCTCGACGCCGTCTCGTGCACCTCGACCGATTTCTGCATGGCCGTCGGATCCGACGACGGGACCGACCAGACGCTCACCGAGGTTTGGGACGGCACGGCCTGGTCGGTGGTGTCGAGCCCCACGCCCTCGCCCGCCACGGTCGCTCCGGTTCTGCCGGTGCCGGCGCCGGCGCCCGCGCCCGCGCCCGCGCCCGCGCCCGCCATCGTCCCTCACGATTCCCCCGACAAGACCGATCCTCTCAGCGCCGTCTCCTGCACGGGTCCCACCTTTTGCGTAGCCGTGGGGGAGACACCGGGACAGGCCGGTGACCAGGCCCTGGTCGAACAGTGGGACGGGGCGGGCTGGTCGATCGTGCCCTCACCCACCCCGGTACCGCAGGCGCCGCAGGTGTTCGAGAGCGTCTCCTGCACCGGTCCGGCCTTCTGCATGGCCGTCGGGCTGACCGAGTCGGTACCGTCGGGGGACACCGCCCCGCTCTTCGAACAGTGGAACGGGACGTCGTGGTCGTCACCTCTCCACCCGTCTGGCAACCCCGACGCCAGCCAGATGCTCGGCGTGTCGTGCTGGGGGTTGTCTTTCTGCATGGCGGACGGCTACGCCAAAGGCTCCTCGGGCGCCCGGGACGTGATCGACCAGTGGGACGGCACCTCGTGGTCGGCTGATCCGGTGGTGACCCCGGCCGTGGCCGAAGGCGGTGGTCTGGCCGGCCTCTCCTGCATCGGCCCCTCTTTGTGCGTGGCCACCGGCGTCAGCCTCACCCAAACCGGCAACGGGGGCCCCGAGGGCTCACCCCAGATCGTGGTGTGGGACGGTCATAGCTGGGCGCAGGAGGCGGCACCCGATCCTGATCCGTCGACCAACGAGTCCCTCCTCTACTCGGTCAGCTGCGCGGCCCGCCAGGGGTGTATGTCGGTCGGCTTCAGTGCCGACACGATCACCGGGGACGACACCACCCTGGCCGAGCGGGCTGTTCTGGTCTCCCACGGCTATTACGTCGCCTCGGCCGCGGGAGGCGTCTTCGCCCTCGGTGGCATCCCCTTCCACGGTTCGGTGGCCGCCCTCAGACTCAACCGCCCCATCGTGTCCATCGCCACCATGCCGGACGGCGGGGGCTACTGGCTGGTGGCCTCCGACGGAGGGATCTTTGCCTTCGGCGACGCCCACTTCTACGGGTCGACCGGGGGGATAGGCCTGCGTGAGCCCATCGTGGGTATGGCCCCCACCCCCGACGGGCGTGGCTACTGGCTGGTGGCCGCCGACGGCGGCGTGTTCTGTTTCGGCGACGCGCACTACTTCGGCTCGACCGGATCGCTTGCCCTCCGGTACCCCATCGTTTCCATGGCCGCCACTCCTGACGGTGGTGGTTACTGGTTGGTGGCCTCCAACGGCGGGGTGATCCCCTTCGGGGATGCCGTGTTGCACGGGTCGACGGCCGGTGTGAGCCTGGCCAAGCCCATGGTCGGTATGGCCGCCACCCCGGACGGTGGCGGGTACTGGCTGGTGGCCGCCGACGGGGGCGTCTTTAACGGCGGTGACGCCGCCTTCCACGGGTCGGCCGCCGGTGTGGATCTGGCCGCGCCGATGACCGGTATGGCTGTCACTCCGGACGGGGGTGGTTACTGGCTGGTGGCCGCCGACGGGGGCGTCTTCAACGGTGGTGACGCCGCCTTCCACGGGTCAGCCGTCGGCCTCAGTCCGGACAGCCCCATCGTGGGGATCGCCGGCTGACCTGTCTGGGCTGCCCGAATGCGGTCGCCGGGGGTAGACTGCAGGGGTTGGAAGAGCTCGACGGAAAAAGGAGGTGTGGCCCATGAAACGGGGAGAACCCCCCAGTAAACCGGGAGCCCACCCACACCCTCCCGTCAACCTCGCCTGAACCACCGGTTCGGCACAGCCGCTCGAGGACTCCCTCGTGCGCGGCCACCGACGTGAGGGATCCCGCTTTTTCGTTCGCGTCCATCCGGCCCGCCTGAGCCCGAACGCCTCGACCATCGGAGGTGAGGCGCTCGGCGCCCGGTTGGGACGTTCGCTCACGAGACCGAGGTGTTCCCATGACTCGACTGTTCAACCGGCTGCCTGTCCCGCCGGTCCGCCGCCACCCTGACACCCCCGACCAGGGGGGGTCGGGACCCATCGACACCGACACCGACGTTGGCGCCGCCGACGTTGGCGCCGACCCGCCGGTGGCCACCCGCCGGCACCACACCCCCCGCTCCCGCCTTCGCAACCGGTCGGAGCGACTGCTGGCCAGCCGCTCGGTCCGTGACGCCATCGTCTCGCTGGCCGGTCTGGTCGGTCGACCGGTCCGCAACCAGGGCGGAGCGGAAATCGGCCGCTTGGTCGACGTGGTCTGCCGCTGGTCCGGCGACCAGACCTATCCGCCGGTGACCGGGCTGGTGGTCCGGGTGGGGCGTCGGCTGGCCTTCGTCACCGCCGAGGCCATCGACACCATCGAGCATGACCAGGTCCGCCTCAAGACGGCCCGGCTGGATCTGACCGACTTCGTCCCTCGCCCCGGCGAGGTGACCCTGGCCGACCAGGTCCTCGATCACCAGTTGGTCGACGTCGACGGTGTGCAGGTCATCCGGGCGGCCGATCTGTACCTGGCCCCGCTGTTCGGCCGGTACTGCCTGGTCGGGGTGGATGTGTCGACCCAGACCCTGCTGCGGCGGTTGGGACCGGCTCGCTGGCGGCCGACGCCCACTCCCGACCGGGTCATCGACTGGGGCGCCATCCAACCCTTCGGCGAGACCGAGCGGGGGGAAGCGCCCGAAGTGCGGCTGCGCACCACCAACGCCGGCCTCGAACGGCTGCGTCCCGGTGAGCTGGCCGACCTGCTCGAGGACCTCATGCGACCCGAGCGTCAGAAGTTGCTCGACTCGTTGTCGCCGGAGGAGGCGGCCGACGCCTTGGAGGAGATGGATCCTGAGGAGTTGGCTTCTCTGCTCCGGGAGGCGGAACCGAGCCGTGCCGCCCAGCTGCTGGGCGCCATGGAACCCGACGAGGCCGTGGACGCCCTCCGCGATCTGACCAGCGAGGAGCGGGCCGACGTGATGGCGGCCATGCCCGCCGACCTGGTGGCCAACCTGGTCCGTCTGCTCGGCTATCCGGAGAACGAGGCCGGCGGCTTCATGACCACCGCCTTCGTGGTGGCCGGCACGGCCGAAACGGTGGCGTCACTTTCGGAGCGACTGGCCGATCACGATTCCTGCCCGGAGGAGCTCGATGCCGTGGCCCTTGTCGACGAACAGGGCCTCCTGGTCTGGGACCTGCCCCTGCTCCAGTTGTTGATCAACCCCGGCGACACCGTGCTCGGCGACCTGGTGGGCGAGGCCGAGCCGGTGACGGTGGGCATCCATGCCGAGGTGGCCGAGGTGGCCGAGCAGTTGATCGAGGCGCGGCGGATGTCGGTGGTGGTGGTCGAGGACGGCCGTCCGGTGGGGCGGATCCTGGCCGACGACGTCCTCGACGCCCTGATGCCGGAACGGGGGCGGATCCACTTCCCCCGCTTGCTGCAGTGAGCGAGTTGCCGAGTTTGCCGTGAATGTCGGTAGCGGCGGGCGCGGCCCGTGCAGGTAACGGGGAGCCGCTGGTTCCGTGGCTTTCTCATCTATCTGGCTGCCGCCGGGCCCGGACTCATCGCCGCCAACGCCGGAAACGACGCCGGTGGGGTGGCCACCTACGCCTCGGCCGGCGCCCAGTTCGGCTACCGGACTCTGTTCTTCATGGTGGTGGTCACCGTGGGCTACGTCTGCATTCAAGAGATGGTGGCTCGCCTGGCTGCCCATACCGGAAAGGGCCTGGCCGCTCTCATCCGCGAGCAGTTCTCCTTGCGTCTGTCCGCCTTCGCTGTTGTCGCCTTTGCCGTGGCCAACATTGGGCTGGTGGTCACCGAGTTCGCCGGCATCGGCACCGCCTTCGAACTGTTCGGCGTGTCCCGCTACATCTCGGTGCCCATCGCCGCCGTGGTCATCTGGAGCTGGTCATCGTCGGCTCCTACCGCTACGCCGAGCGGGTCTTCCTCCTGCTGAGCCTGGCCTTCATCAGCTACCCCCTGGCCATGATCCTCGGGCACCCCGATTGGAAGGCGGTGGCCGTCAACACCGTCATCCCCCACGTGATCCGATCCAAGGCCTTCTTGCTGGTAGCCGTGGCCCTCATCGGTACCACCATCACCCCCTACATCCAGCTGTACACGGCCGGGGCGGTGGTCGACCGGGGCATCGGTCCCGACGAGTACAAGTACGAGCGGGTCGACGCCGTGAGCGGTGCTATCGTCTCCGACCTCGTCTCGATGTGCATCATCATCGCCACCGCCGCCGTCATCGGAGGAACCGGGGCGCTGAGCTCGGCGGCCGATGCGGCCAAGGCCCTGGAACCGGTGGTCGGCCGCTTCTCCGAGTACCTCTTCGGCATCGGACTGCTGGGGGCCTCCGCCCTGGCCGCGGCGGTTGTCCCCCTGTCCACCTCCTACGCGGTGGCCGAAGCGGTGGGTGTCGAGCGGTCGGTGTCGCAGGACCTTCCGTCAGGCTCCTCTCTTCCTCGGCCTGTTCACCGCCCAGCTGCTGATCGGAGCCGGGGTGGTACTCGTTCCCGGCAATCTGTTCGCCCTCATCGTCAATACCCAGGTTCTCGAAGGGGTGATCACCCCGGTCACCCTGGTCTTCGTCCTGGTGCTGGCCAACCGCCGGGTCCTGCTGGGGGCGGCCGCCAACGGCCGACTGGCCCGTTCGGTGGGCCTGGTCACGGTGGTGGTGGTCGGGGGGTTCGCCTCCCTCTTGGTTCTGGTCACGCTGGCCGGCTGGCTGGGCCTCTCCTTCTAGTGGCGTCGGGTGACGGACCAGCCCGGCGGGGCTGGTGGCGGCCGTTAATTGCCGCCGGTTTGCGCCGAAGTACCTGGCCGGGGGAGTATTTGGCTTCCATGTGCCCGTCCGCTCCGGTTGTCCATGCCTAGCTTCGGGTTCAAGAGACACAAGGTCAAGGGTCCCAAATACCCGCCCCCCGTCCCCGAGCGCATCGCTCCCCGCCCCCCAGCGGCGGGCGGGCTACGCATCGCCTTCCTCGTCTACCGGGGCAACCCGCGCTGCGGCGGTCAGGGTGTCTATACCCGCCACCTCACGCGTGAGCTCGTGGCCCTCGGGCACTCGGTCGAGGTATTTGCCGGACAGCCGTGGCCCGATGTGGACGAGGGGGTCGGCTTCACCCCGGTGGCCGGCCTCGACCTCTACCGTGAGCCCGATCCTTTTCGAGTCCCCCGGTTGCGCGAGTTCCGCACCCCGTCGCATCCACCGTCCATCGCCGCCCTCGAGTTCGGCGTCATGTGCACGGCCGGATTTCCCGAGCCGTGGACCTTCAGTCTGCGAGCCCGGCGTTTGCTCAACGCCCGCCGCCACGATTTCGATCTGGTCCACGACAACCAGTGTCTGGGCAACGGCATCCTCCATCTCATCGAGGACGGATGGCCGGTGCTCACCACCCTGCACCATCCCATCACCGTCGACCGGCAGCTGGCCCTGAGCCACGCCTCCAACCCCTGGCAGAACCTCACCCAGCGTCGCTGGTTCGGCTTCTTGCGCATGCAGGTGAAGGTGGCCCGGGCTCTGCCCCGGGTGGTGACCGTGTCCGAGTCGTCCAAGGCCGACATCACCACCCAGATGGGCGTGCTGACGGAGCGGATGACCGTCGTCCCGGTCGGCGTCGACCACACCGTGTTCCGGCCCCGCCACGACGTGGCCCCGGTGCCCGGACGCATCATGGTCACCTCGTCCTCGGACGTGCCCATGAAGGGCCTGGTGCCGCTGTTGGAGGCGGTGGCCAAGCTCCGCACCGAGCGTGAGGTCGAGCTGGTGGTCATCGGCAAGCCCCGACCCGACGGCCGGGTGGCCAAGGCCATCCGCCGTCTCGACCTGGAGCCGGTGGTCCGCTGCGTGACCGGCATCAGCGACGACGAGCTGGCCCGCAATTACGCCCAGGCCCAGGTGGCGGTGGTGCCGTCGCTCTATGAGGGCTTCTCCCTCCCGGCCATCGAGGCCATGGCCTGCGGGGTCTCCCTGGTCGCCACCACCGGCGGCGCCCTGCCCGAAGTGGTCGGGACGGACGGGGTGACCGGGCTGCTGGTGCCGCCTGACGATCCGGGGGCACTGGCCGCCGCCATCGGGCGTCTGCTCGACGACGACGAGCTGCGCCTCCGCCTGGGCGCCGCCGGTCGGGAGCGGGTGCTGGGCCGCTTCACCTGGCAGGTCACCGCGGCCGGAACCGCCGACGAGTACCGGGCCCTGATGGACGGGTGGGTCGGCCCTTCGCCCGACGCCGCCCCGGGCGCGGCGTCCTCGCCGGTGGCGGCAACCGTGCCTGCATCATTGTCCGAGCCCGAGTTCACGGAGGTCCTGTCATGCTGACCGTCGACTATGGCCGGCTCGGGGTACGCCCGGGGGACCGCCTACTCGACCTCGGGTGCGGGTTCGGACGGCACGCCTACCAGGCCGCCCGGCTGGGGGCCGAGGTGGTCGCCTTGGACGCCGGTGCCGACGAGCTGCGCTCGGTGCTCGACACCTTCGGGGCCATGGCCGAAGCCGGCGAGATCGACATCGACAAGGCCCGGGTGGGAGCGGTGCGGGGCGATGCCGTCCGCCTTCCCTTCCCTGACGCCTCCTTCGATCGGGTCATCGCCTCCGAGGTCCTCGAGCACATCCCCGACGACGAGGGGGCCATGGCCGAGCTGTCCCGGGTGCTGCGCCCGGGCGGTTCGATGGCGGTGACCGTGCCCCGCTGCGGGCCCGAGTTCGTGAACTGGGCCCTCTCCAGCGAGTACCACGATGTGCCGGGCGGCCACGTCCGCATCTACCGCAGGAGCCAACTGGTCGGCCGGCTCGAGCGCACCGGTCTCACCGCGGTGGGAAGCCATCACGCCCACGGTCTACACGCCCCCTACTGGTGGCTCCGCTGTCTGGTCGGCCCGACCAACGACTCCCATCCGGCCGTCGCTACCTATCACCGGCTGTTGGTGTGGGACATCGAAAAGGCTCCGGCGGTGACCCGCACCGCTGACCGGGTGCTCAACCCGCTGATGGGCAAGAGCCTGGTCGTCTACCTGCACAAGCCCGAGACACAGCAGTCCTCGCCGCTGTCACCGCCTGCCCGGGTGGGTCCGGTCCCGTCCGATCCGGTCCCCGCCGTAGAGTCGGTGGCCGGTCCTTCTGGAGCGTCCGCCTCCGTCGACCGGGTGGCGGCCCGCCAGGAGGCGGTTGCGTGAGGTCGATCCCCGAGGTACCCGGTGTGATCTCTGCCGCCCAGGTGATGGACACCGCCCGGGCCATCGCCGCCCTGCAGAGGCCGGACGGGATGATCCCGTGGTTTTCCGGTGGCCACTGCGATCCCTGGAACCACGTGGAAGCGGCCATGGCCCTGACCGTGGCCGGCATGGACGACGAGGCCGGCGCCGCCTACCAGTGGCTGGTCGACAGCCAGTTGCCCGACGGGAGCTGGTTCAACTACTACCTGACCACCGGCATCGAGGATGCCCGGCTGGACACCAATGTCTGCGCCTATCTGGCCACCGGCGCCTGGCACCGTTACGTCTCCACCGGCGAGGTCGACGGCCTCCATGCTCTGTGGCCGGCGGTCGAGGCCTCGATCGATTTCGTCCTGCGCTGGCAGCGCCACGACGGGGCCATCGCCTGGTCGCTCGACGCTTCGGGCTTCCTCGAGGACTACGCCCTGCTCACCGGCTCGTCGTCCATCTACCACAGCATCCGCTGCGCCATCGCCTGTGCCGAACGGCTCGACCACGAGCGGCCCGACTGGGAGTTGGCCGCCGGCCGCCTGGCCCACACCCTGGCCCACCAGCCCGACGCCTTCGCCCCCAAGGTCGAGTTCGCCATGGACTGGTACTACCCGGTGCTGGCCGGTGCCCTCCACGGGGAGGCGGCCCGCCGCCGGATGGATCTCTCCTGGGATGTCTTCGTCATGGAGGGCCGCGGCGTCCGCTGCGTCTCCACCGGCGAGTGGGTGACGGCCGCCGAAACGGCCGAATGCGTGCTGGCCCTCGATGCCCTGGGTATGGACGACGTGGCCCTCACCCTGCTCACCTGGGTGCAGGCCCTGCGCAACCAGGACGGTTCCTACTGGACGGGAATGGTCTACCCCGAGGAGGCCACCTATCCGCCGCTCGAGCGATCGACCTACACGGCCGGCGCCATGGTGCTGGCCGCCGACGCCCTGAGCCGGACCACAGCGGCGTCGGGGATCTTCCGGGGCGAGGGGCTGCCCAGCCACCTCGACCTCACCGAGCCGGCACCGGGCGCCCCGGTGGAGCCGGTGCTCGGCGCCCCCGGGGGACCCGTCTCGGGCTGAGACCGCCCTTCGGTCTGGCCGTGGCCCTCATCGGCGGATCGGCGCCCGCCACCGTCACTCGGCCACATCAGCGGTGAAGTCGTCGTCGCTCCACCGCTCGAGGGGGAACCGTCCCAGCACCCTTCTCAGCTCCCTTATCTGGTCTGCGGTCAGTCGCTGTTTCCAGTTGTCAGGCAGTTCCGAGGCCAGTCGACGGGTGCGAAAGCCCTTGCCCTCCCGGTCGTTGTCGACCAGATGGGCTTCGGCCCGGTCGTTCCAGGTCAGACCCAGGTCGGCGTAGAGGCGGCGGAAGGCGGTGACCGGATCGAGGCACAGCTCCTCGTGGGTGCGCACCACCCACGTCGGATGGGAAGCCACGGCCTGCTCGAGGGCGGTGGTCAGCAGTCCGATGCGCCAGATGGTCCGTTCCAGTTGGCCCGGTCCGGGTGGCGGGACATCCCACTTCGAGGCCAGCTGACCCACCCCCGGCTTCTCCTCGAAGGGGACGTACTGGTCCACGAAATCGAGAGCCAGCCAGCTGGCCAGCACGCTGCCGGGGTGACGGAGGACCACCGCCACATCGATGTCGAACTCGGCGGCCAGCCAGTCGATGGACAGTGGGGCGTGCACCGTCTTGACCAACAGCCGGCGGCCATCGCTCTGCCCCGCCGATGAGCCTCGGGGATGGGTTCCGAGGATGCCCGCTGCGGTCATCTTGATCGAACCGCGCCCCTGCAGGAAGGAGCTCTCCTCCTGCTGGCCTACGCCACGCAGGATCTTGTCGGCCAACCGGAGACGGGGTCCCTCCGGAGCCCCGTCGAAGATCCACGACCACAACTGGCGGTAGTGGTCCGACCGATCGCCCGGCACCAACACCGGGAACCGCCCGGTGCGCCGCTTGGCCCAAATGGCCGAGGCCCGGTGGCGCTCGCTGTCGGGCTCCATGACCGATCGCAACGAGGAGTCGCACTCGACCACTTCCTTGGTCCACGTCGAACCGGAGCGGGGGAGTCCGGCGATGACGATGGGGCGGTCATCCCCGGCCCGGTCGGGTCGAGACTCCGGCCCGCTCACGGTCTCACCCTGCCGGTCGCTCCCTGCCGGTGGTGCACCCCGAACCGTTTGGTGGCGTCATCGAGTGGCAAGGTCGGAAGGCTAATTGAAATTCCCCCTGCACCTGATTCCTGTGGGGCCAGCGATGCGTCCCCATGGTGATGGCCTGAACTGCCCCGGATTGCCGTTGCGCCGGTCAGCTCGGGCGGGCCGGCCCGGAAGGTGTGGTGGTGGTCGGACGGGTCGGGACCAGCCGGCGGATCCTCTTGCGGACACCGGCCAGGCCGCTGTTCTGGCCCGGGGCCCACAAGGTTGTGTGAGCCACACCGTCGGTCACTGTCGGCGTGGTGTAGTAGTACCAGGCCAGCGACCGTCGGTACATCCCCTCCGGCACGGCCAGTTTGTCGGGGTGTCCGTGGTAGGTGGTGGAGGTGGTCTCGAACACCACCATCCGGTTGGCCACCGGGGCCAGCCGGACCACAGCCCGGGTCATGTCCGGGTCCCACAGCTCGAGATAGCCGCCGTACTCCTCCTGCCAGTCCTCGTTGAGGTAGAGCAGTACGTTGAGCCGCCGGTCGGCGCGCAGGCGCTGGTGCTTGTTGAAGTCGGCGTGGACCTTGAGAGTGCCGCCCCGCGGGATCTGATGTAGTCCACCGCCGGCCAGGTGAGGGTCGGGAATGAGGCCGCGGATGCCGGTCAGGGTTTCGAGGAACTCGATGAAGACCTGTGAGTTGAAGTGCTGGATGACCGAGCGGATGACCGGCGGCATCGCCTCTTCGTCGCGCAGCGGCGAATTTGAGCTGATAGGGGTCGTCGAAGTGCAGCCAACCCGGACTGGGCGGCGGGAAGGAGTCGATCATGGCCCGCATCGTTCCGTCAGCCAGGAGTCCGTCCACCACCACATGGGGAAAGGGCTCGGCCGCCGCGAACTGCGGAGCGAGGCTCTCGGCGAGTGCCTGCAATTCCTGGCGACCGGGAAGCGTCTGGACCACAACAGCAATCTACTCGCACCGTCTGTCGGTCGAAAGAAAACGGCGCCGTGTCTCGGCTTCCATCGTGGGCATCCTCGATCTGATGTCGTCTCGCCCTCGTGACCGGCGGTCAGACCCGGCGCACCACCCGCAGCGATCCGCACTGGCCGTCTTCCACGAACTCGCCCGAGGCGAGGGCGGCCCGCCAGATGTCGTAGGGCGGCCGTCCCCCGTCCGCCGGATCGGGGAAGACGTCGTGGATGGCCAGCCACCCTCCCGGGCGCACCTGAGGAGCCCAGCCGCGGAAGTCGGACCAGGCCGGATCGACACCGTGGCCCCCGTCGATGAAGCAGAAGGCCAGAGGCGTCGACCACTGGGCGGCCACCGTGGGGGAATCGCCCACCATCCCGATCACCGATGGTTCGAGCTCGGCACCAACGATGGTGCGGCGCCAGTGGGGCAGGGTGTCGATCCTGCCGGATTCCGGATCGACCAACGACTGGTCGTGGTGCTCCCACCCGGCCTGGTTCTCCTCGGAGCCGTGGTGGTGGTCGAGGCTGTAGAGGACGGCACCACTGGCCTCGGCGGCGGCACCGATGTAGACGCTCGACTTCCCGCACCATGCCCCGATCTCGACGAAGGCGGCGTGGGCGAATGTGTCGCCTGCCCGACGGGCGGCGTCATACAGGGCCCGTCCCTCGTCGTCGGGCATGAAGCCGTTGGTTTGGCGGGCCAGGGCGAAGAGGTGGTCGCGGCGTTCCGCCCCATAGGGAGCGGCCTGGCGCCACCGGGCGGTGTCAGTCAAGGCTGAGACCGTAGACGGGATCGCCGTTCCCATCGATGTCGTAGATCTCCACACCTTGGTCGACGTGGGGGGCGTCGGCGCCCATGGCCACCGCCACTTTGTTGAGGGCGTTGCGGGTCACGTCCAGCACCAGCTCGACCCTTTGTGCCGGCGTGGTGACGGCCACCAGGGCTTCGGTTACCTCGGGGTCGATGGCCCCCGGCGTCCAGATCATGGCGTCGGTGAAGGCGATGGCGGCCCGCTGGTGGGGCAGAAGGTCGCTTTCGTCGAAATGGTCGACGGCGGCAAAGGTGGCCTCGTCGGCCCCGGCCAGCAAGGCCGGACGGCTCCGGAGCGACTGGCAGAGACGGCACCGGTGCTGACGGGCGCCGCGCAGCCTGATCAGTTCGGTGGTGACCGGGTCGAGCGTGTCGAGACGGGGAACGACCCGGGCCAAGGACACCAGGGCGTCCCACAGCCCGGTGTCACCGACCGCCGTGTGGGGGTTATCGTCGATGGCCGACGGCGATGAAGGATCCAGCACATCCAGGGCGGCCCTGGTGCGGGGGACGAAGTCCATCACGAACACGATGCCGGCCGCCGTCATGGCCTTGTTGCCCACCCGTTCGAGGAAGCGGTGGCGTAGGTCGGGGGTGACCGAACTGACGTCCATCGTGAACTGCTCGGTCATTTCCAGGACGACCGACTCGGCAACGGTGAGGTCGGGGATGGATCGCCAGTCGGCCGCCTCCCATCCGGCCAAGCGGCCGGCAGGAAGGCCGGCGGAGGGGCGGAGCGGCGCAACCCCCAAGGAGACGGCGCAGAGCCGGCTCAGCAGCTCGGTGACGTCGTAGAAGCCGGTCCTTTGGGCATCCGACCATGCCGTGGCCTCGACCAGATCGAGGATTTCCGCGGCATCGGTTGCGTAGCTGGTGAGGGCCGAGGTCCGAACGGTCATGCTCGGGGCACCCTACTCTGCACCGACGGGCCGGCGTTCGCCGAACCCCGGGGCGGGTGACGCCTTGGCCAGGCCGGGGGCCCGGTCAGGTCCGCAGGAGGTTGACCAGCGAGTAGATGGCAAAACCGGCCAGCAGCACACCCCCCACCCTGCGGATGACGAGCAGGGGAAGATAGCGGAGAAGTCCGCGCCCGACGAACGCCCCCAGGGCAGCCACGCTGGTCAGGGCGGCGAAGGCCCCGACGAACACCGACAGGGGCTGGTGGTACTTGGCGGCGAGGTTGGCGGTGAGGATTTGGGTCAGGTCGCCGAACTCGCCGATGAAGATGACGACGAAGGCCGTCCCCACCGTCTTCATCCCCACGCCGGCGCTGTCGGCCTCCTTCTCGCCCTCCTCCTCGGCCTCTTTTTCGGGTACCACCAGCAGGTAGACGGCACCGGCGGCGAACAGGAGGGTGGTGACGGCCTCGATCCAGCGGTGGGGCAGCAGCTGGAGTACCTGTCCGATGGCCACGGCGATGGTGGCGTGTATCCCGAAGGCCAGGGTGGCGCCCAGCCACACCAGCACCGGACGGTAGCGACTGCCCATAATCAGGGTGGCGATCATGGTCTTGTCCGGCAGCTCGGCCACGAAGACCAGGGCGAAGACGGTGATGACGATGCCGGGCTGCACCGTCCCAGGCTAGAGAGTGCGACCGTCAGTGCGGCGGAGGCGCCGGATCACGGGGGAGGGTGTGGCGCGTCGGGAGGAAGCGGGTGACCGCCGGCCTCGCCGAGGTGTCAGTCGGGCGTGGCGTTGAGGGCGACGGCCAGATCTGGTCCCTCCCGCTCGCCGAAGGCCACATTGACGCCGAGCCGTTCGAGGATCTGCTCGACACTCCGACCACCGGCGGCCAGCGGATGGTCGTTGACGAATGCTGTCACTTGTTCGGCCAGGGCCCGTGGGGTGCACAGGCCCCGCACGCCGTCCAGCATGCGCGGCAGCGAATTGGAGGGGAACCGGGCGACCACCGCATCCCACTCGGCGGTCAGTCGCCGCCAGATGGTCGGCCCGGTGATCCGGTTGGCCACCATCGATCCGAGGAGGTAGGGAGCGTTCTGGGTACGCACCTCGCTGAGGGCCAGATCGAAGGTCCGGTTGGCCAGATCCTCGTCGCCGAACGAGCCCAGGGCGTAGAGATAGCGGATCTCCTCTTGCGGGTTGGCCGGAGCCCGGTAGCGGGCCAGGATGGCCTCGTAGACATCCGGGCCGCCATGGAAGGCGACGATCTCCAGGATGGCCGCCTCGGTGTCGGGATGGAGCACCGTCTCGCCGCCGAGGGCCTGATGGAAGCGCAGCAGCGCCTCGGCCTGCACGTCGGGATCGTCTCCGACGACGCCGAGGGTGCGCAGGACCGATGCCCGCAACGACGGCGTCCTCTCCCCGTCGTCGGGACGTGGATCCCAGCCCAGGTCGCTGACCACCGGGCCGACAAGGTCGCGTACGGCGTGCGCCAAGGTGGTCCGGTCGGCCTCCGGTATCACCCGGTCGAACAGGCCGAGCGCCCCGAGCACCACCGACCAGACGCTCGGGTCGCGTTCGCCCGACTCGACCAGGGCCCGGGCCAGACGCATCACGTCGGTGACCGGGGCCCGACCGGCCAGCGACGTCGCCCACGTGTCGGAGACCAGGTTGTAGCGCTCGAGGGGGGCAAGGTCGCCCAGTCCGGCGGCCAGACGTTCGACCATGGCGGTGGGGTAGGCCACCCGGAAGTACCCCGAACCACCGGCGTTGACCACCCGGTCGCGTCCGGCGCCGGTCGGTGCCTCACTACCTTTGGCGTCGAGCAGGATGGGTGCCGAGTCCACATCGGCACTCGGCAACGAGCGGGTCAGCACCGGCACCAGCCAGTCCGAGCCGATCGATCCACCCGGGCTGCTCTGGTAGGAGAACGGCTCCTGGGTGAGGCCCCCGTCGTCGGCCACCCGGACCAGCGGATAGCCACCCTGGTTGATCCAGGTGTCCATGATGGTGCGTACGGCCCGCCCGCTGGCCCTCTCCAGGGCGTCCCACAGGTCGGATGTCTCGGTGTTGCCGTGGCGATGGGTGGTCAGGTAGTCGTGGATCCCGTCGCGGAAGACGTCGGGCCCGAGGAATTGCTCGAGCATGCGGAGGACGCTCCCGCCCTTCTGGTAGGTGAGGACGTCGAACATCCCTTCGGCCTCCTCGGGCCGCCCCACGTGGAATTCGACCGGTCGGGTGGCATGCAGCCCGTCGACGGCCATGGCCGCTTCCCGCTCGACGCCGAAGCTCACCCACCGTTGCCACTCGGGGCGGAAGGCGTCGACGGCCAGCACCTCCATGAAGGTTGCGAACGCCTCGTTGAGCCAGATGCCGTTCCACCATTTCATCGTGACCAGATCGCCGAACCACATGTGGGCGATCTCGTGGCAGACCACGTCGGCCACCCGCTCGAGCTCCACCCGGGCCGACATGTCGGGGTCCACCAGCAGAACCGACTCGCGGAAGGTCACACATCCCAGGTTCTCCATGGCCCCGAAGGCGAAGTCGGGTATGGCCACCAGATCGAGTTTGTCGGAGGGGTAGGGGATACCGAAGTACTCGCCGAAGAAGCGGAGGGCATGGGCCCCGACGGTGAGGGCGAACGGGGCCAGGTGGCCCTGGCCGGGGCGGTGGACGACCCGCAGCGGGACGCCGTCGACTTCCAGCGGGTTGGTGGCCTCCAGCGGTCCGACTACGAAGGCGACCAGATAGGTGGACATCACCATGGTGGGTGCGAACCGGACCCGGCGCTTCCCGTCCGGTGCGGGGCTCTCTTCGACCACGGCGCCGTTGGAGAAGGCGGCCAGGGCGTCGTCCACCACCAGGGTGATCTCGAAGGTGGCCTTGAGCTCGGGTTCGTCGAAACAGGGGAAGGCACGGCGGGCGTCGGTGGACTCCATCTGGGTGGTGGCGATGGTGTGTTCGGTGCCGGCCTCGTCGGTGAAAGTGGACCGGTAGAACCCGTGGAGCTTGTCGTTGAGAATGCCGGTGAAAGCCAGATGCAAAGTGGCCGGGCCCTTCTCCAGGGGCTGGGCGAAGGTGAGGGTGGCCCGCTCTTCGTCGCCGTCGAGATCGATGGCGGTGGGGACGAGGGCCCAGCCGCCGTCGGGATCGCCGTCGTTGAGCTCGGCGAAGGTGATGGCCAGCTCGGCCGCGTTGAGAATGATCGAGGAGGTCGGCTCCACCACAGAGAGGTCGATCTCGACGTCGCCGCTGAAGGTGGCTGCGGGAAGGTCGGGCGTAAGCACCAGTCGGTAGGCGTGCGGTCGGACCGAGGGGGGCAGCCGGTAGGCGGGGGTTTCGTCGCCGTCGTTCTCGTATGTGTCTGGACTCATGCTTTGAGGCTACCGTTCGGGCCGTGTCCAATGACTCCGGTCCGTCCGGCCCCCGACTCGACGTGGTGGTACTGGGCAACGCCCTCGTCGACGTGCTCTCGTTCGCAGGCGACGATGACCTCGCCCGTCTGGGTCTGGTCAAAGGGACCATGGTGCTGGTCGACAACGAGCGTTCGGAGGCCATCTACGCATCCATGGGGCCCACCACCGAGGCGTCGGGGGGCTCGGGGGCCAACACCGCCGCCGGTGTGGCCGGACTGGGAGGACGGGTGGCCTTCCTCGGACGGGTGGCCGACGACGGCTTCGGCCGCGCCTTCGTCCATGACATCCGCTCCATCGGAGTGGCCTTCGATCCCAAGCCGACACCGGCCGTGGCCGGATCATCGGTGACCGGGCACTGTCTGGTGCTGGTTACAGACGATGCTGAACGCACCATGGCCACTCACCTCGGCGTGGCCGCCCAGTTCGGTACGGACGATCTCCACGACGGCCACCTCTCGTCGGTCCAGGTCGTGTATCTGGAGGGCTATCTGTGGGAGCAGCCCGAAGCCAAGGCGGCCATGCGCCAGGCCATCGAGTTGGCCCACGCCGGCGACGCCGCGGTGGCTCTCACCCTGTCCGACCCCTTTTGCGTCGAACACCACCGCGACGAGTTCCTCGAACTGCTACAGGGCGATCTCGAGATCCTCTTCGCCAACGAGGAGGAGCTGATGGCACTGTTCGGCTCCCCGACGTTCGAAGACGCCATCGCCGCCGTGGAGGAGACCGGCGTTCTGGCCGTTGTCACCCGCGGCGCCGCCGGGTGCGTCGTGGTCACCCCGTCGGGCCCGGTGTCGGTGCCGGCGGCGCCGGTCGACAGTGTGGTCGACACCACCGGTGCCGGCGATCTGTTCGCCGCCGGATTCCTCTACGGGATCACCAACGGGCTCTCGCCGGAGGATGCGGCCCGGCTCGGAGGGATCTGTGCCGCCGAGGTCATCGCCCACGTGGGAGCCCGTCCCCAGGCCGATCTGCGAGTCCTGGCCGAGGAAGCAGGACTGTTCGGCTGAACTGTCGTGACCACCCCCAGCCCCGAAGGTGGCGCCCCGCCCGGTACGCCGGGAGAGCTCGACCGGACTCGGGCGGGGCACCGGTCCGTCTGGATCACGGTGCTGGCCGCCCTCGGGTTGGCGGCACCGCTGGTGGCCTACGGATGGTTCGTCGGCCATTTCGGGGTCAACGCCCTCTACGCCGACGACTGGTCCGACGTCGGTCTCATCTCCCGTGCCTACGGGGGCACACTCGGCTTCGCCCAGCTGTGGGCGGTGCACGGTGAGAACCGGATCCTCTTCCCCAATCTGATCGTCCTGCTGCTGGCCTACACCACCCGGTTCAACGTCGTCGTCGAGGAGTGGATCAGCGCTGCCATGCTGGTGGCGGCCACCGTGCTCTTCATCCTGGCCCACCGGCGTCGAGCACCGAACATCCCCTGGATCGCCTACTGCCCGGTGGCCGTTCTCATGCTCTCCTTCAGCCAGGGCCGCAACGCCATCTGGGGGTTCCAGATGGCGTGGTACGTGGTCATCGTCGCCCTGGCTGCCACCCTGTTCCTCCTCGACCGCCCGACGCTGGGCCGGGTGGCGTTGGCCGGGGCCATCGCCACCGGTGTGATCGGGTCGTTCTCCTCCCTCCAGGGTCTGCTCATATGGCCGAGCGGTCTGGTGCTGCTGTGGTTGTGCGGGAGGACGAGGAAGGTCATCGTCTCGTGGCTGGTGGCAGCCATCGTCACCACCGTGGTCTTCTTCATCAACTTCCAGTTCCCGCCCGGAAACCTGGCCTATGTGCTCAGCCATCCGGTGGACGGCGTGCTGTTCTACTTCTTCGCCGTCGGAGACGTCGTCGGCCTTCAGGCTCCGACGGGAAACCGTCCGGGGAACGGGGCGGTCATCGCCCTCGGCATACTCATCTGCGCCATTGCCGTCTGGACCGTGGTCATGTACTGCCGCCGGCGGGATGCCTCTGCGGCGGGCGGGATCGGTGTGGCCGTCATCGTCTTCGGGCTCCTGTTCGCCGGGGTGATCACGGTGAGCCGGGCGACGTTCGGACCGAGTGTGGCCCTTCGCTACGACCCCTTCGATCTTCTGATCCTGG
Organism: uncultured Acidimicrobiaceae bacterium; assembly: GCA_963813525.1. Taxonomy (GTDB): domain Bacteria; phylum Actinomycetota; class Acidimicrobiia; order Acidimicrobiales; family RAAP-2; genus Bog-756. The sequence continues at coordinate 3,172,016 of CAWEZI010000005.1, read as the reverse complement.
TGGGCTGCTACCTGGCGCTGATGGGACCGGTGGTTGCCGCGCCGGCCATCGGATGGGGGCCCACAGCCATGGTCGCCGTCCGATCGCTTCTGGCCGTGGTCATCTGCGTCGAGGTTGTCCTCAGCATCCTGTGGGGCGTGAGCAACGCTCGGATCTGGCACCAGATCCAGATCGACTCTGCCGACGTTACCGCCAACGTGGCCAAGGCCCCGGATCCGCTGGTGGTGAGCGCCCTCTTTCCCAGTCCGGATGTCGGCGCCGGGTACCTGCGCGGGCTAGCGGCGGCTGCCGCCTCCCATCGCCTCAGCCTGTTTGGCACCAACGCCGCCGCCGCCGACCGGGCCCACGGTCTCCCGGTCGACAGGTCGGCGCCCGTCTGCACTGTGGTGCGCCCCGAGGCCGGCGCCACCATCGGAGGAGCAACGGCGCTCGTGGCCGAGGCCTCGGCGCCAGCCGACATGTCCAACGTCCATCTCTCTTTCGGCGTGGCCAAAGTGGAGTTCTCCGTTACCGGAGGCGATGGCCGCGTGACCGGCATCGATGGCCGCCGGGTCGTCATTGCCGCCGCCGACACTCCCTACGGGTGGATCGCAAAGTGGGACAGTCGATCCGTGCCCAACGGCACCTACGACCTGCGAGCTGTGGCCTTGGGCTCGAACGGGCTCAGCTCGGAGTGCGCCGGCGTCGAGGTGGACGTGGCCAACGGTGCCCCCGGATGATCGCCGGCGCCACCCCTCGGCAGCCGGCGTTCAGGCGGGCGGGCTCTCGACCGTACGGAAGGTGAAGGGGAGATCGCCGATCCTGACCAGCACCGACGCCACCGCCCGCCCCAGCGGGGCCAGGCTTTCGTCGAGTCGGGCCGGATCGTCCAGCGTGGCCTCGTCCAGTTGACAGGACCCCTCGTAGGACACCTCGATGGCGCACTCGGGTCCCTCGGGTTCGTCCATCAGGACCTGTTCCACGGTGGCTGCGCTCCGGGCCAGTGGCTCGCCCAGGAACTCCAGGGTGAGGGGCAGAACGGCGAGGAGCGGGCCGGCGTCGGGGACACCTTGGAGCCCTTGGACCCGGAAGGCGATCTCGACGAGCACCTCGGGCACCTCATCCGGCTCCTCGCCGATGGAGCGGCTCCTATAAGCCGTCTGGCTCCACGTGGGCCAGTCGAGGCTGGTGTCGACCCGGATACGGGCCGGGCGCTGTTCCCCGGGCAGGCTGTAGGAGGTCTCGAAACTCACGTCGCCCAGGAAGACGTCAACCTGGAAGCGCTCCTCGACGGCCTGGCGCTGCAGGAGGGCTCCCTCGAAGGCGCGCCGGTGAGAGCTGACGAGTTGGGTGAAGACGTGGTCCAGCATGCCGGGGCAGAGGCTACCGTTCTTCCTGTGCCCGCTAGCTCCGAGCCACGCCGGATGTCCCCGTGGCTGGAACGGCGGGTCATCGCCTACGCCCACCAGGGCGGCGCTTGGGAGGCCCCTTCGTCCACCCTTTACGCCATCCGGGCCGCCCTCGATGCTGGAGCCACCGCCATCGAGCTCGACGTCCATGCCACCAGGGACGGCCGCTTGGTGGTGTGTCATGACGCCACCGTCGATCGAACCACCGACCGCTCAGGAGTGATCGCCCAGATGAGCTGGGACGAGCTGCGGACGCTGGACAACGCCTACTGGTGGGCGCCGGGTGCCGACGTGTCGCCCGGGCTCGATCCTGACTGCTATCCCTACCGGGGTCGGGCGCCGGGGGACCGGCGGTTCTGCTTCGCCTTGTTGGAGGAGGTGCTCGAGGCCTTTCCGGGTGTCGTGCTCAATCTCGACATCAAGCAGACAGCCCCGGTCGTACCGCCCTACGAACAGGCCCTGGCTGTCATGCTCCGGAATTTCGAACGCACCGACGACGTCATCGTCGCCTCATTCCTCGACACGGCCACCGATTCCTTCTCCACCTTCGCGCCGGAAATTCCGACTTCCGCCGGAACCATGGCGGTGGCCGCCTTCTATCAGGCGGTCCAGTCGGGAGCGTCCCCCGAACCCTTGCGCCACGTGGCACTCCAGGTCCCAGTGCAGTACGGCGACCTCACCCTGGTCGACGAGCGGTTGGTGGAGGTGGCCCACCGAGAGGGTCTGGCCGTCCACGTCTGGACCATCGAGGACGAGCCGTTGATGGAAAAACTCTGCGGGCTCGGGGTCGACGGGATCATCACCGACCGCCCCAGTGTCCTGGCCGGTGTGCTCGAGCGGCTGGGGTGCTCGTGGCAGTCCCGCGTGTGAGGGTGGGCCGCCCGTCCGTGTCACCGGCTCCCGCCCGGGGAGTCAGGTCAGCTGACTTGGGTCGGGGAGTCAGCCTCGGCCGCAGTTCGGCTTCTTGCCGTGGTTGGCCTTCTTTTTGGCCCGCAGTTTCCGTTTGTTGGTTCGCTTGGACACAGAAGGGACAGCCTAATCGAAATGGTGGACCCTCCGACAGCGGCGGCCGGCCATGACCTGGTTGCTGCGAGACGGCGACGTGCTGGCCACCGTCGAAGTGGCCGACACCTTCGCCGCCCGGGCCCGGGGGCTCCTCGGTCGTCGAAGCTATGAGGGCGCCATGATCCTGCCCCGGACCCGCTCGGTGCATACGCTGGGGATGCGGTTCGCCATCGACGTCGCCTTCTGTGACAAGCAGATGGAAGTGGTCGGGGTCACCACCTTGGCGCCTTGGCGGATGAGCCTTCCCCGCCGCCGGGGACGTTCGGTCATCGAGGCCGAAGCCGGTGCCTTCGAGCGGTGGGGACTCCGGGTGGGCGACAAACTGGAGCTCCGCTGATGAGCACCGGTGGGCGGGAGTCCGCCGACGATCCCGATCCCGATCTCGACCCCGATCTCGATCCCGAGGTTCTCGAGGAGCTCGAGCTCTGGGGCGATCCGACCGAGGCCGACGGTGGCGACGACGCAGATGGGTCTCGGGCCACGACCACGCCGGGAGCCTTGGTTCTGGTGGGAACCCCCATCGGCAACCTCGGCGACCTGTCACCGCGGGCCGTCGAAACCCTGCGGTCGGCCGACGTCATCTACTGCGAGGACACCCGACACTCCCGCAAGCTGCTCACCCATGCTGGCATCACCGGGGTGCGGCTACGGTCCCTCCACGACCACAACGAGGACGACCGGGTGGCCGAGGTCCTTGGTGCCGTGGGTGAAGGTCGCACCGTCGCCCTGGTGAGTGACGCCGGCATGCCCGGTATCTCCGACCCGGGGAGCCGGGTCGTGGCTGCCGCCGCCCACGAGGGCCTCACGGTGTCCGTGGTCCCCGGGCCGTCGGCGGCCGTGGCCGCCTTGGTGACGAGCGGGCTTCCCACCGAGCGCTACTGCTTCGAGGGGTTTCTGCCCAGGTCCGGTCGTGAGAGACGGGAGCGCCTCGAGGCCTTGGCCCACGAGCGACGCACCTCGGTCGTCTTCGAGGCCCCGGGTCGACTGGCCGCGACCTTGTCGGAACTGGTGGACGTGTGCGGTGGGGATCGCCGGGTGGCGGTGGTACGCGAGCTGACCAAGGTCCACGAGGAAATAAGGCGGGGCCCCCTCAGCCAGGCAGCCGCCTGGGCTGCGGGCCAGTCGGTGCGGGGCGAGGTGGTCGTGGTCCTCGGTGGCATGGTCGGGGTCGAGCAAACAGTGGGCGACGATGTGCTGATCGCTGCCCTGAGGCAGCACCTGGCGGAGGGCGAGCGCACTCGTGGTGTGGTCGACGACATCGCCGGCGCCTACGGGGTGGCCCGCCGACGGGTCTACCAGCTGGCTCTCGAACTGCGTGACGGTGGGTCGCCGGACGCCTCGGAGCTACCGACATAGCGATATCGTTGTTGGCGCAAATAAGTTGAGCGCGACTGGGTGCAAGTGGCGAGGATCGGAGGTCGGATTAGTTACCCCTAACCCGAGAGTCCGCCCGCCTCCCCACGACGGGTGAGGCAGCGGTTTGCCCCCATCCCGAGGCCGTTATAAGTGCCGTAGAGTACAATTCGCTCCGCGACGCTTCGCAGGGGAGCGTCAAATGGCCAAGACGGGACCAGTGAAGAAACCGTTCTCCAAAACCGGGCCGTCCAGTACCGGGAACACACCGACCGACTCCCTGGTTTCGGTCATGCGCACGCTCGGCGTGGGCTCGATGCGTCTGAAGATCGTTGCCTTCAGTCTCCTGTCCCTCCTCGGCGGTCTGAGCCAAGCATTCCTGTTGGTGCTCATCTCCGAGGTGGCGGTGGCCTCGGTCCAGGGCAAGCATTCGATCCATGCCCTCGGTCGCTCCGTTTCACCGACCATCGCCATCATCGCCTCGTTCGTGGCCTTGGGGGCCTTCCTCTGCACCAACGTCCTGGGCCTCCTGATCAGCACCTCTGTCTCCTCACAGGCCCTGACGATGACCCGTACACGCATCGTCACCGGGTTCTTCCGGTCCAACTGGTCCCTCCAATCCACCGAGCGGCTCGGGCATGTCCAACAGCTCCTCACCATGAACAGCAACGCCACCGCCGGGGCTGTCCAGAACCTGTCGGCCGGCATCCAATCGGCCCTCATGCTGGTCGGGCTGTTGGGAGTGGCCCTGGCCGTCGATCCCGCAGCAGCCCTTGGGGTCATCGGCCTCGGCATCGTGCTCTCGGTGAGTCTCCGACCGTTCAACGCCCGCACCCGGCGGGCCAACCGCGAGCTCTCGAGGGTAACCAGAGGCATGGCCACCCAGATGACCGAGTACACCCGCCTGAGCCGCGACTTCCGGTTGTTCGGTGTGGAGACCCAGGTCCTGGGCACGCTCCGCCGATTGATCCAGAGCACCGGTGCCGTCTACCGCAGGGCACAGCTGCTCGGCGGCATGGTGCCCATCCTCTACCAGTCCGCTGCCCTCGGATTCGTCATCATCGCCATCGTCCTCCTGACCGGATCCGGGCATGCCAGGCTGCCCGAGCTCGGAGCCATCCTCATCCTGGTGCTGCGATCCGTCGGCTACGGCGCCGCCGTCCAGTCAGCCATCCAGGGCCTCCGCGGCTCGCAGGGCATGCTGGAGGACGTCACCCGGGAGCTCCATCGCTACGACGAGGCCCGGGTCAGTCCCGGAGAGAGAGTGCCCGAGTCCTTCGGGGTGGACTTCGATTCCGTGGACTACTCCTACGATGGCGTGACTCTCGCCCTCTCCGGCGTCACCATGGACATCCCGGAGGGGAAGATCGTCGGTATGCTCGGGCCCTCGGGCAGCGGCAAGACGACCATCAGCCAGATCCTGCTCGGCCTACGCCAGCCCACCAGCGGTCGGGCCACCATCGGGGGCGAGGACGCCGCGGCCATCTCCAAGAGCGATGCCCGCAGCACCGTGGCCCTGGTGCCCCAGGAACCGGTGCTGCTGCAGGGCTCGGTCATCGACAACATCAAGTTCTTCCGGGACTTCGAGGAACAGGAGGTCATCGAGGCGGCAAAGTCGGCCCACCTCCACGAGGACGTCGTCCGGATGCCCGCCGGTTACGAGACCCCGGTGGGTGAGGGTGGCGGCGCCCTGTCGGGCGGGCAGAAGCAGCGCTTGGCCATCGCCCGTGCCCTGATCGGCTCCCCGAAGCTCATCGTTCTAGATGAGCCGACCAGCGCGGTGGACGGGCGCACCGAAAAGCTCATCCGCCAGACCCTCTCCGAGCTCAGAGGGCGGGTCACCGTGGTGATCATCTCGCATCGCACCGAGACGACGGCACAGTGCGACCTGCTCCTGGTCCTGGACAACGGGAAGATCGCCGATTACGGCGAGCGGGATGTGGTTCTGGCCGGATCGGCCTACGGGAACATCGTGTTGACCCGGCAGGATCTCGGCGGTGACTACACGTCGAAGGACTAATGCGGGGACTATGCCTCGAAGACTGAATGGGTGGCGTACCAGACTCGGCCGGTGGGCCCTGCCCGGGTCCGGAGACCCTCCCGGAATGACGCTGCCCACCTCGACCTCGTAACGATTTTGTGGGGCGGATGAGCGGGTGTACGAAAAGGGCTTGCGCCAGACAAACCGGGGGCCAGACAAACCGGGGGCCAGCAAGACCGGGTGCCAGGGAAGGGAGTGGACGATGTTCGGAAGAGCGCACAGGGACAAGACCCGAGCGCCGGGGATTGCACCCGACGACATTCCCGAGGGACTGGATCGAGCTGCCTTCGCCGCCGGATGTTTCTGGGGGGTCGAGGAGTTCTTCCGGGCCGTTCCCGGTGTGGAGAACGCCATCGCCGGCTACGAGGGTGGTCAGGTGGACCACCCGTCGTATGAACAGGTGTGCCGAGGCGGGACTGGTCACGCCGAAGCTGTGCTGGTCACCTTCGACCCCAGTCCGGTCTCGTTTGACACCCTCCTGGCCGAGTTTTGGCGCCATCACGACCCCACCACCCTCAACCGGCAGGGCCCCGATCGCGGCACGCAGTACCGCTCGGCGGTCTTTGTCCACGATGAGGCCCAGAAGAAAGCAGCTCACGCTTCGCTCGACGAGTACCAGGCGCGCTTCAAGCGGCCCATCGTGACCGAGGTCGATCCGGCCACCACCTTCTGGCCGGCCGAGGAGTACCACCAGCGCTACACCGAAAAGACTGGCTTCGGTGGCTGCCACGTCGCCAATTGGTGAGCGGTGACCAGCTGAGAGCGGTGGACGGCCGGCAGCAGCGCAGTCAACCCCGTTGGGCCGGTGAACGCAGTCAGCGCAGTTGGCGAAGGGCGCGTTCCACGTAGGGGGAGAGGGGGAGGTCGAAGACCTGTCCGATCGGTGCCCACCGGGCTGCATCCGACGAACCATCCGTTTCGTCGCGCAGGGTGCCCGAAAAAGAGGCGATGCGGTAGATGATGCGTACCGTGTGCAGGTTCCTCCCATCGGGAAGGGCAAAGACATCGGAGAGGACGCCGCGCAGCTCGCCCACCACCACGTCGAGCCCGGTCTCCTCCTTGAATTCACGGCGCAGGGCGGTCTCCGGGTCTTCGCCGTGGTTGATGCCGCCTCCGGGTAGGAACCACCGCCCGGCCACCGTGAGGTAGGAAGCGGCTCGCACCAGCAGTACCTGTCCGTCCTTCTCGCAGATGCCGTACACGGCCACCCGCTGCTCGCGCTGGGGCGGGGCGGCCGTGGGGGAGGGTTCGTCGGGCGCGGCTGCCACCGGGGGCGCGGGTTGGTCGGGTGCGGGGTGTGGGGGCACGAGTTGACGAGCAGCGGATGCGAGGGGCTTTGGGGGGTTGGTCGGAGCCTTCCTGGAGCTCGACAGATCCTACGGCCGGCGTCGTCGGCCGGCCCAGCTCGGGCGGATACGACGCTCTGTCGGCCAGGATCGCCCGGATCGGTACGCTACGGGAAATGCCCCGCTTCTACATGACCACCCCCATCTACTACGTCAACGACGCGCCCCACGTCGGCCATGCCTATTCAACGGTCAATGCCGACGCTCTGGCTCGTTGGCACCGGCTGATCGGGGACGACGTCTTCTTCCTCACCGGGAACGACGAGCACGGTCAAAAAGTGGCCCGCGCCGCCGAACAACACGGGCTCAGTCCGCAAGAGTGGACCGACCAGTTGGCCCCCCGATTCCTGTCGGCCTGGGCCGACCTGGACATCGCCAACGACGACTTCATCAGGACCAGCGAGCCCCGTCATCACCGAGCGGTCCAGAAGTTCCTCGGCCAGGTCTATGAGAACGGCTTCATCTACAAGGACACCTACCGCGGTCTCTACTGTGTGGCCTGCGAGCAGTACTACGCGGAGGACGAACTGCTGGACGGCGGTTTGTGCCCCATCCACCGAACACCGGTGGAGGAGCTCGAGGAGGAGAACTACTTCTTCCGCCTGAGCGCCTTCGAGCAGCAACTCATCGAGTGGTACGCGGCCAACCCGACCGATGTGGTGCCGGAGTCGAAGCGCAACGAGGCCCTGCGCTTCATCGAGGGAGGGCTCCGTGACATCTCCATCACCCGAACCTCCATCGACTGGGGTGTGTCCGTCCCCTGGGACGAGAAGCACGTCTTCTACGTCTGGTACGACGCCCTCATCAACTACGTGACCGCCATCGGCTACGGCGAGGATGAGTCCCGCTTCGAGGCGTGGTGGCCGGCCGTTCACCACTTGATCGGCAAGGAGATCATCCGGTTCCACTGCGTGTGGTGGCCGGCCATGTGTATGGCCGCCGGCATCGATCCGCCGGCCCACATCCAAGTGCACGGGTGGTTGCTGGTGGGCGGGGAGAAGATGTCCAAATCCAGCCTCAACCAGATCACGCCGGGCGAGCTCACCGCCGAGTACGGCGTCGATCCCGTGCGTTACTACCTGGTACGGGACACGCCCCTGGGGTCGGATGGCGATTTCTCGGCCGAGGGGATCACGGCCCGCTACAACGCCGACCTGGCCAACAATTTGGGCAATCTTCTGTCCCGGGTGGCCACCGTGGTCGGTTCCAAGTGCGGGGGGATCGGAACGGCGTCCCAGGCCGACAGCCGGTTGGCCGGGGTGGCCGCCGACGTTCTGGCCGAGGCCGCCGCCGCCTGGGGGGCCGGCCAACCGCACCTGGCCCTCGAGGCCACCTGGCGCCTCCTCCACGAGACCAACGCCGAGTTGGAGACGGCTGAACCGTGGAAGGCAGATCCGGGGCCCGCGGTCGACGCCGTCATGGGGAGCGCCCTCGAGGTCCTTCGCATCGTGTCCCTCCTCATCGTTCCGGTCATGCCCACCACCGCCCAAACCATCTGGGCCAGGATCGGGCTGGACGGCTCACCGGCCGAGCAACGCCTGCCCGCCGACGGCCAATGGGGGCTCTACCCGGCAGGCCGCCCCATCGAGAAGGGTGCACCGCTCTTCCCCCGGCGCAAGTCCTGACAGGGCACGCCGTGCGTGACGCCGTCATCGAGTGGTTCGACTCCCACTGTCACCTTCAGGACGAGTTCGGTGCCGATGGCGAATCGACCGAAGCCGGCGCCCACGCCACCCGTCTGGCCGGGGCTATCGCCCGCGCCGCCGAATCGGGTGTGAACCGGATGGTGTGCATCGGCACCAATGCGGGATCCTCGACCGAGGCGGTGGCTTTGGTGCGCTCCTTGCGCCGGCCCGAGGCGGTGGCGACAGCCGAGGGCGTCGAGATCTGGGCCACGGTGGGGCTCCATCCCCACGACGCCTCCTACGGGGTCGACTCCCTGGACGGTCTCCTACAGGCTGAGCTCGGCCCCGGGTCGTCGTCGGCGCCCGCAGTCGAGGGGCCGGTGGTGGTTGGCATCGGCGAATGTGGTCTCGACTACCACTACGACCATTCCCCCCGACCTCAACAGAGGGAGGCCTTCGCTCGCCAGATCGACCTGGCTCACCGCTACGACAAGGCCCTGGTCATACACACCCGCGAAGCCTGGGACGACACCGTCGACATCCTCGTCGCTCAGGGGGTGCCGGAGCGGACGGTGGTCCACTGCTTTACCGGCGGTCCCGAGGAGGCCCGTCGCTGTCTCGATCTGGGCACCTGGCTGTCGTTCAGCGGCGTGGTGACCTTCAAGAATGCGTCCGATGTCCGCGAGGCAGCCGCTCTGTGCCCGATGGACCGTCTGCTGGTGGAGACCGATTCCCCCTTCCTGACCCCCGTTCCCCATCGGGGAACGGTCAACGAGCCGTCGCGGGTTCCTCTGGTGGGAGCGGCCGTGGCCCAGGTCAAAGGGGTAGGGGCCGCAACCGTGGCCGAGGCGTCGACGGCCAATGCCCTCTGTCTGTTCGGTCTCCTGGACTGAGAGCCACCGCGGGAGCCTGAGCCCCTCCTATGCCCCCTGGGCCGCTCGGAGCCTGTTCCAGGGGCTCTGGGGCCCTGGTGACCAGCGTAAGGAGGCAGATGGGAAGGTTCGGCCGGAAGGAGTAGGGAAGTCCAGGTCGGGCGGCCTCGAGCCCCTACGGTTTGATATCCGGCCGGACCCCCGCCTAACGTCAGTATGGCGGCCGGCTGATCTCAGCGGCCGTTTCACTTTGATCTCGGAGTGCGATTGTCGGGCGCATCTGGGGCCGCGTCGGAGGACACGGCCCCCTCCGCCTCCTGCGGGGGTGGAGTCTCCGGGTGCCCTCGGGGCATCGATCCCGTGGGCGGCCTGTCCGCCGCACAAGGAGAGTGGAGTCCTGACGACCAGAATCGGAAGAGGGCGCCGTCCTGGCGCCGCCTTGCTGCTGTGTGGCTCCGTGCTCGTCGCTCCTTTGTTGTTGATCCACAACGAGCCCGATGCCGGCGCGGCAGCCACGCCCAAAAATGGCGCCGCTCCCGCCCATCCCTCCCGTCCGGAGCACGGCAAAGGCAGCTCGGGGCACCGTCAGAACAGGCGGTTGAGCCTGGCCTCGGACGTCCATCGGGCCCGGCGTCAGACCGGACATTCCCGGCGGCCCCCCGACACAGCCGGCGACGGCGACGGCGTCAGTCGGTCCGTCAGGCCGGCCGAGGTAACCCCCTCCGGGTCAGCGGCCGAGCAGTCGGTCTCCGAGCCATCAAGGACCGAGCAGTCAACGACCGGGCGGTCAGTGGCGCCGGCCACGGTGCTGGCCGCTCCTCCGACCACGACGACCACAACCACCACGGCTCTCGCGCCTGCTGCTCCGGACCCGAGCGTCGACCAAGCATCAGACAGTCAGACCGACGAGGTGGCCACGGTGGGCCAGGTCACCTACTACGCCCATCCGGCCGGCGAGTGCGCCAGCCCGTGGCTGCCTTTCGGAACGGTTGTCCGCATCACCAACCCGGCCAACGGTGCGTCGGTGAGTTGCGTGGTCAACGACCGCGAAGCCGACACGGAGCGGGCCATCGACCTGTCGACGGCCACCTTCGCCGAAATCGCCCCCCTCGAACAAGGTGTCATCGACGCCAAGCTCAGCTGGTAGTGGGCCGGAGCGGCTCGCCGGAAGAGTGCTTCAATCTTTCAGATCCGGGACTTGCAGTTCTGTTCCGCCCGGGAAAGGCCAACCGGGTCGGGGGCCGGCCACGAGTGAGACACTGGCCCCCGTGACGCACGGACGAGCAGACATCCGGGCCCTGTTGGATGCCCATGACCTGCGACCGAGCCGCGCCCTCGGACAGAACTTCGTGGCCGACGGCAACACGGTCCGTCGGATCGTCCGCCTGGCCGGTGTCACCTCCGGCCAGCGGGTGATCGAGATCGGGGCCGGACTCGGCTCGCTCACGCTGGCCCTGGCCGACGCCGGTGCCGTCGTGACCGCCGTGGAGATCGACCGTGGCGTCCTCCCCGTACTGAGGGAGCAGGTCGAGCCGCGGGGTGTACGGGTGGTCGAAGCCGACGCACTGGCCGTCGACTGGTCCCAGCTGTTGGCCCCCGACGGGCCGGGGAACGGCCCCTGGACCCTGGTGGCCAATCTCCCCTACAACGTGGCCGTCCCTCTGGTCATCGGTGTCCTCGAGGATGCGCCACAGGTGTCGACACTGTTGGTCATGGTCCAACGGGAGGTGGGGGAGCGGATGGCCGCCACCGTGGGGGACAAGGCCTACGGGGCCGTGTCGGTGAAAGTGGCCTACTGGGCCCAGGCCTCAGTGGTCGGCCGGGTGCCGGCCGCCGTCTTCATCCCCCGGCCCCGGGTAGAGTCCGTCCTGGTTCGCCTCGACCGACGGACCGACGATGGGGGGAAGGTCATCGAGGGGAAGGGGTCGGCCCGTTACCAGCGAATTTTCTCCCTGGTGCGGGCCGGGTTCGCCCACCGACGCAAGATGCTCCGGGGTTCGCTCGAGGGTCACGTTGCCCCGGAGGCCTTCGCCGGCGCCGGCATCCCGGCCACGGCCCGGGCCGAAGAGCTCGATCTGGCCCAGTGGGAGCGGCTGGCCGCCTGGTCGCCACCTCCGGGTCCGGTCCAACCACCGACGGGAGCCTGAAGGTGACCGCCCCGTTCCCCGGCCCGGCGAACCTGTCGGCACCGGCCAAGCTCACTCTGTCCCTCCGGATCACCGGTACCCGCGGCGACGGTTTCCACCTCCTCGAGTCCGAGATGGTGACCGTCGACCTGATCGACACACTCCAAGTGGAGGAGGGCGACGGTCTGACCATGGCGATCGATCCGGCCACCACCGGCTGGCCTCCGACGCCGATTTCGGTGGGACCCGACAATCTGGTGGCGAGGGCCCTGGCCGCGGCCGGGCGCACGGCCCGGGTCCACGTGGTCAAGAAGATTCCCCCCGGTGCGGGGCTGGGTGGCGGTTCGGCCGACGCCGCCGCCATCCTGCGTTGGGCGGGGAGCGCCGAGGGCGACCTGGCCGTCGGACTGGGCGCCGACGTGCCCTTCTGTCTGGTCGGGGGCCGGGCCCTCGTCCGTGGCGTGGGCCAGGAGGTGGAGGCGCTGCCCTACATCGACCGCCGGTTCACGCTGTTGCTGGTGCCCTTCGGTGTGGAGACGGGCGCCGTCTACCGGGCCTGGGACGAGCGAACGTCCAAAGCGGGAGAGGGCCTGGTCCGTGTGACCAGCAACGACCTGGAAGAGGCGGCGCAGGCTGTCGAACCGCGCCTGGCCGCCTGGCGCACCCGCCTCGAGGAGCTAACCGGAAGGCAGGCCCTCCTGGCCGGCAGCGGCTCCACCTGGTTCGTGGAGGGATGGCCCGACGAGATGGGACTGGGAGACCGTCGGTCGCTGGCCTTGGACGGAGTGCAGGCGCACCTTGTTCCGGTGCGAACTACCCCGCCGATCCGCTGATAGGGACACCCCGGCCACTCCGTGGCCCGGTCCGGCTTTGTTCTACTTGCCCGCCGCCCGTCGTTGCCAGCGGGTGGCCTTCAACATCTTCTTGTGCTTCTTCTTGCGCATGCGCTTGCGGCGCTTCTTGATCAGCGATCCCATCTCGACGGGCACCCTAGCCGAACAGGTGGTTTGACGCCATGCGTGGCGGGACCCGATTAAGCCGCTGCGCCCCTCTACTGCTTGTCTTCGCCGGTCGTCGTCGCCGGTCGTCTTCGCTGGTCGCCCCGTCTTTACTCCTCGTCCTCGTCCTGGTGCCCAGGAGGGGGTTCGACCTCGGGCAGGCTGAACCGGAAGACGGCGCCGCCACCCTCGGCCCGGTAGACGTCGACCCGCCCGCCTTCGTCGCGGGCAACCTGGGCCACGATGGCCAGTCCCAGCCCGGAACCGGGTTTGCCCCGGGCACCCGGCGCCCGATAGAAGCGATCGAAGATGAAGTTGACGTCGCTGTCGTCGACGCCCGGTCCGTGGTCACGCACGATGACCATCCCGTTCGAGCAGGCCACCTCGACCACCCCTCCGTCCGGACTCCATTTGAGGGCATTGTCCAGCAGGTTCCCGATGGCTCGGGCAATCCGGGCCGACGAGCCCGATACCCAGGTCGGGGCCATCCGAGCGTCGAACATCACACCGCGGCTGCGACCGTGGGTAGTGGCCACGCCCACGGCCTCCAGGACGATCGTGTCCAGCCGCACGGGTCCGGCGGTGAGCAGAGGCTGTTCCCCGCGGGCCAGCTCGGCCAGGTCGGCCACCAGGGTGGTCAACTCGTCGAGCTGGGTGATCACATCGTTGATCAGTACCTGACGTTCCTCGGGGGCCAGCTCCTCGAGGCGGCTGGCCACCTCCATGTTGGTGCGCAGACTGGTCAGCGGGGTGCGCAGCTCATGGGAGGCGTCGAGGACGAGCTGGCGCTGACTCTCCCTCGAGGTGTCCAAGGCACTCAACAGTCGGTTGAAGGCCCGTCGCAACCGACCGAGCTCGTCCGGGCCTCCGGGATCCAGACGCTTGGACATATCGGTGGTTTCGGCCAGCTCTTCAACCGTGCTGGTCAGATTGTTGAGGGGGCCGAGCACGGTGCGCCCCACGCCCAAGCCGAGCAGGACGGCCACGCTGATCCCCACCAACACGATGAGCCAGAGGGCGATGGCCAGGCGGCCGAGCTCCTGGTTGACGCCTGTCAAGGGTGCGGTTATCTGGAGGGCACCCCCGCCAGCGGGCACCTCCACCGGTGCGACCAGGCTCCGATAGACGGTGCCCGGCTGCAGAGGGTAGGCGATCTCGCGCACGGATTTGCCGTTGACGGCGGTGGAGAAGTACTCCTCCGGCCCGGCTCCTTGGCTGTTGCTCACCCGGCGGACGGAACTGGTGATCGGAAGGACCTGGACGTCGCCGTTGTCGATCCCGCCCGGCGAGAGCACTGCCTGTGTGCACACACCTGATGCGGTCGTCGAACAGCCGTTTTCGATTTCGATCTGCTGCGCGGAGACGAGGGTGCGAGCCTCGGCGCTGAGAGTCACGTCCACCGATCCGACCAGGGCATTGTCGGCCACGATGTAGGTAGCCAGGGAGCCGAGGACGACCACGACCAACACGGCGGCGGTGGCGGTGAGGACGAGCCGGGTCCGGAACGTCATGAGTCCTGCCGGGCGCGGGCGGTGTCGACAGAGTCAGATGTGGGGACGTCGGGGCCGGCCGGCACGGGTCACGGCTCGCGCAGGACGTAGCCCACACCGCGGGCGGTGTGGATCAGCCGCGGTTCGCCACCGGCCTCGGTCTTGCGTCGCAGGTAGCCCACGTAGACGGCGAGCGAGTTGGTCCCGGAGTCGAACGTGTAACCCCAGACCCGGTCGAGGATGAGCTCACGGGTCAGCACCTGTCGGGGATGACGCAAGAGGAGCTCGAGGAGATCGAACTCGATGCGGGTCAGAGTGAATGACCGGTCCCCCCGGTGGGCCTCTCGGGTGATGGGGTCGAGGCTGAGATCGGCGAACCGGAGTACCTCGTCGGAGTCTTCGGGGCGGCGACGCAACAGGGCGCGCAACCGGGCCAGCAATTCGGCCAGGGCGAAGGGCTTGACCAGGTAGTCGTCGGCCCCGGCGTCGAGGCCCTGTACCCGGTCGTCGATGGCGTCGCGGGCGGTGAGCATGAGCACCGGAGTGTCGTTGTCCGCCGCCCGCAGGCGCCGGCACACATCCAGCCCGTCGATGGCCGGAAGGCCGATGTCGAGGATGACCGCATCGGGAGGGCGGATGGCAATCTCCTCCAGGGCCACCTTGCCGTCGAGGGCCACGCTGACCTCGTATCCCTCGAGACGGAGGGCACGATTGAGCGCTCCGCTCACGGCGGGATCATCATCGACGACCAGGACTCTCATCGGGCGCGCAGCCTATCGGCAGAACGGCTTTCCTCCGCGGCAGCAGGCCCTGCTCAGCTGTCTTCCGGATTCAATGGGCTTCCAGCTGGGGAGGGCCAGAAGCCCGATCAAACCGAACGAAGCGGTCCCGGTTTCGGTTTGAAGGCCGAACGGGTTGGCGACACCATCGAGTCGCACCTCACCGTGTGCGCTCGATAGCGCAGCACTATGGAGGTGCCGTTGAAAGCGGCGATCTCGCCCAATCTCCGCAGGCCGCGCAATCCTGCTTCGTCCAAGTGGTCGAGACGACCGACGTCGAGGACGACCTGGTCGAATTCACCGAAGATGAGCTGGTCGAGCTGGGAGTCGAAGGCGATCACCGAATCGGCGTCGAGTGATCCTGACAGCGTCAGAGTGCAGGTGGCCCCCTGGTCGTCGACGGTCAGCCCGAAGAGCACCGGTTCGGTGGTTGGGGCGTCGGGTGTGTATTGCGACCGAGCCTCCTCAGGGGAGGACGCCACCACGGTCAGGGTCATGCGCTGCCCATACCCCGGGCCGGAGGCCGCCAATCGCGCCAAACAGGGTTGAATTTCCGGCCCCGATCTGCATCAGCCGACCATCCAAGCCCGGTTCTGCCTTCGACCTCGGGCGCACGAGTAGCCTGGTCCGGGCGCTGGGAGGATTTCCGCGACCTCTGTTCCGAGGTAGTTCAATTGGCAGAACGCTGGCCTTTGGAGCCAGATGTTGGAGGTTCGAGCCCTCCCCTCGGAGCTCCATCGAGCCCGGGACATTCATGTCCTCGTCAGCCCGACCTGATCAGCATGACCGATCAGCCCGACCTGATCAGTAGACCGGCGGTGGGTCGCTCGTCAGCCGGCCTGTTTGCGGGCCCGGCTCCGTAGCCGACCCCGTGTGGCCTGGTCGAGCACGACCTTGCGCAGTCGCACCGAGGCGGGGGTGACCTCAACGCACTCGTCGTCGGTGATGAACTCGAGGGCCTGTTCCAAAGAGAGCAGCAAGGGGGGTGTGAGGCGGATCGCCTCATCGGCGGTGGCCGCCCGGATGTTGGTCTGCTTCTTCTCCTTGGTCGGGTTGACGTCCATTTCGTCGTCTCGGGCGTTCTCGCCCACGATCATGCCCTCGTAGACCTCGGTACCGGGCCCGACCAGCAGGACGCCGCGCTCCTGCAGGCTCATCAGGGTGTAGCCGGTTGTCACCCCGCGTCGGTCGGCAACCATGGAGCCGTTGCGCTTGGTCTTGAGCTCCCCGTGCCACGGCTCCCAGCCGTCGAACACGTGGTGGAGCATGCCCGTACCGCGGGTCTCGGACATGAACTCGGTGCGGAATCCGACCAGTCCGCGTGCCGGCACCCGGAAGTCCATCCGTACCCAGCCGCTCCCGTGGTTGACCATCTCGACCAGCCGGCCCTTGCGCAGAGCCATCAGCTGGGTCACCACGCCCAGGTAGGCGTCGGGCACGTCGACAGCCACCCGTTCCATGGGTTCATTGACGGTGCCGTCGATCTCCTTGGTGACCACCTGGGGCTTTCCCACCGTCATCTCGAATCCTTCGCGCCGCATGGTCTCGACCAGCACGGCCAACTGGAGCTCACCGCGGCCCTGGACCTCCCAGGTGTCGGGCCGCTCGGTGGAGTTGACCCGAAGGGACACGTTGCCCACCAGCTCGGACTCGAGGCGGCCCAGGATCTGGCGGGCGGTGAGCTTGGACCCGTCGATGCCGGCCAGCGGCGACGAGTTGACCCCGATGGTCATGGCCAGGCTGGGCTCGTCCACGGTGATGACGGGAAGAGGGCGCGGGTCGTCGGGGTCGGCCAGCGTCTCCCCGATGGTGATGGTGGCCATGCCGGCGACGGCGGCGATCTCACCCGGCCCCGCTTCGGCGGTATCCACCCGGTCGAGGGCGTCGGTCACGTACAGCTCGGTGATCCGGGTCCTTTCGACGGTGCCGTCGATCTTGCACCAGGCCACCGTGGCCCCCTTCTTGAGGGTGCCGTTGTGGATCCGGCAGATGGCCAACCGTCCGAGATAGGGCGAGGCGTCGAGGTTGGACACGATGGCCTGCAGCGGGGCCTCGGGGTCGAAGTGCGGGGCGGGGATGTGGGTGAGCATGGTCTCGAACAGGGGCTCGAGATCGGTGCCCTCCTTGTCCTTGTCAGTGGAGGCCCACCCGGCCCGGGCGTTGGCGAAGAGGATGGGAAAGTCGATCTGGTGCTCGTCGGCGTCGAGGTCGAGGAACAGCTCCTCCACCTCGTGGACGACCTCGTCGATACGGGCGTCGGGCCGGTCCACTTTGTTGACCACCAATACCACCGGCAGGCGGGCCTCGAGTGTCTTGCGCAGCACGAACCGGGTCTGGGGGAGAGGACCTTCGGAGGCGTCGACCAGGAGGAGGACGCCGTCGACCATGGTCAGCCCCCGCTCGACCTCGCCGCCGAAGTCGGCGTGGCCGGGGGTGTCGATGATGTTGAACTTGACCTTGTTGTGCACGACGGCCGTGTTTTTGGCCAGGATGGTGATGCCCTTTTCGCGCTCGAGGTCGCCCGAGTCCATCACCCGCTCATTGACCGCTTCGTTGGCCCGGAAAGCGCCGGATTGCCAGAGCATGGCGTCGACCAGGGTGGTCTTGCCATGGTCGACGTGGGCCACGATGGCCACGTTGCGGATGTCGTCGCGGGTCAGTGAAGGCACAAGAGGAGCGATTCTACCGGAGTGCTGGACACTCGGACGCGGGCCATTCTCGTGTCTTGGCTCGTGACCGCTCCAGCCACGTGGTCTGGCTCGAGAGCTCCGCTCCCTCGGTCAGCCTGCCGACCTCTAGACGTTGACCGAGGCGGAGGCTGCCGACTGGGTCCCGGTACCGACGGCGTTGATCGCCGCTACCTTGAAGGTGTACGTCTGCCCATTGGTCAGACCGGTGACCGTGTCGGCTGGTGGCCGTGGTATTGAAGGTCTCGGCGGTCTGGGCGGTGCCGCCGATGTAGGGGGTGACCACGTATCCGGTGACGGCCGACCCACCGTTGGAGGCGGGTGCCGTCCAGCTGACCTTGGCCGAGGTGGTTGCTGGCCTTGCTGGCGGTACCGATGGTGGGTGCTCCCGGCGTGGTAGCGGTGGTCACGGAGTTGGACTGGGCCGAGGCGGTCCCGGTGCCGACGCCGTTGATGGCGGCCACGGCGAAGGTGTAGGCGGTGTTGTTGGCCAGTCCGGTCACCGTGTCGGTGGTGGCCGTCGTGTTGAAGGTCTGGGTGGCCTGGGCCATGCCCGCCGTGTAGGGGGTGACCACGTAGCCGGTCACGGCCGACCCGCCGTTGTTGGTCGGTGCCGTCCAGCTGACCGAGGCCGAGGCGATCCCCTGCGGTGGCCGTGCCGATGGTGGGTGCGTTGGCAGTGGTGGCCGGGGTGACCGCGTTGGACGCCGCCGACTGGGTCCCGGTGCCGACCCCGTTGATGGCCGCCACCTTGAAGGTGTAGGCGGTGCCGTTGGTCAGGCCGGTGACCGTGTCGGTGGTGGCCGTGGTGTTGAAGGTCTGGGCGGTCTGGGCGGTGCCAGTGATGTAGGGGGTGACCACGTAGCCGGTGATGGCCGACCCCCCGTTGACGGTGGGAGCCGTCCAGGTCACGGTGGCCGAGGCGTTGCCCGAGGTGGCCGTGCCGATGGTCGGGGCGCCCGGCGTGGTGGCCGGGGTGACCGAGTTGGACGCCGCCGACTGCGTCCCGGTGCCGACCCCGTTGATGGCGGCCACCTTGAAGGTGTAGGCGGTGCCGTTGGTCAGCCCGGTGACCGTCTCGGTGGTGGCCGTGGTGTTGAAGGTCTGGGTGGCCTGGGCGGTGCCAGCGATGTAGGGGGTGACCACGTAGCCGGTGATGGCGTTGCCACCGTTGGTGGCCGGAGCCGTCCAGGTGACCGAGGCCGAGGCGTTGCCCGATGTGCCGGTGCCGATGGTGGGCGCACCCGGCGTGGTCGGCGTGGTCACCGAGTTGGACTGGGCCGACGTTGCTTCCCGTGCCCATGCCGTTGACCGCGGCCACGGCGAAGGTGTAGGTGGTGTTGTTGGCCAGACCGGGCACCGTCTCGGTGGTGGCCGTCGAGCTGAAGTTCTGGATGGCCTGGGCCACGCCGGCGATGTAGGGGGTGACCACGTAGCCGGTGATGGCCGAACCGCCGTTGGAGGCCGGAGCCGTCCAGGTGACAGTGGCCGAACCGACTCCGGCGATGGTGGCCGTCCCGATGGTGGGTGCACCTGGCGTGGTGGCCGGGGTGACCGAGGCGGACGCGGCCGAGGCCGTGCCCCGGTGCCGACGCTGTTGATGGCGGCCACCGTGAAGGTGTAGGCGGTGCCGTTGGTCAGGCCGGTGGCCGTCTCGGTGGTGGCCGTCGTGTCGAAGGTCTGGGTGGCCTGGGCCGTGCCCCCGATGTAGGGGGTGACCACGTAGCCGGTGACGGCCGACCCGCCGTTGGAGCCGGTGCGTTCCAGGTGATGGCCGCTGATGCGTTGGCCGGCACGGTGGCCGTGCCGATGGTCGGGGCCCCGGGCATGGTGGCCGGGGTGACCGCGTTGGACTGGCCCGAGGCGGTCCCGGTGCCGACCCCGTTGATGGCGGCCACCGTGAAGGTGTAGGCTCGTGCCGTTGGTCAGGCCGGTGGCCGTCTCGGTGGTGGCGGTCGACCGAAGGTCTGGGTGGCCTGGGCCGTGCCACCGATGTAGGGGGTGACCACATAACCGGTGATGGCGTTGCCGCCGTTGGAGGCCGGGGCCGTCCAGGTGACCGTGGCCGAGGCGTTGCCGTAGGTCGCGGTCCCGATGGTGGGCGCCCCTGGCGTCGGTCGGGGTGGTCGCCGAGTTGGACTGGGCCGACGGCCGCCCCGGTGCCGGCGATGTTGATGGCCGCCACCGTGAAGGTGTAAGCGGTGCCGTTGGTCAGTCCGGTAGCCGTCTCGGTGGTGGCCGTCGAGGCGAAGGTCTGGGTGGCCTGGGCCACGCCCCCGTTGTAGGGGGTGATCACGTAGCCGGTCACGGCCGCTCCACCGTTGTTGGTCGGCGCCGTCCAGGTCACCGTGACCGGCCGATCCCACCGTGCCGTGGCCGTCCCGATGGTGGGAGCGTCGGCCGTGGTGGCCGGGGTGACCGAGGCCGACGCCGTCGAGGCCGCCCCGGTGCCGGCGACGTTGATGGCGGCCACGGTGAAGGTGTAGGCGGTGCCGTTGGTCAGCCCGGTGACCGTCTCGGTGGTGGCCGTGGCGTTGAAGGTCTGGGTGGCCTGGGCGGTCGCCCCCGATGTAGGGGGTGACCACGTAGCCGGTGATGGCCGAGCCGCCGTTGGCGGCCGGGGCGGTCCAGGTGAGGGACACCGAGGCGTTGCCGAGGTACCCGACACGCCGGTCGGCGCCCCCGGCGTGGTGGCCGGGGTGACCGAGTTGGACTGGGCCGAGGCGGTCCCGGTGCCGACGATGTTGATGGCGGCCACCGTGAAGGTGTAGCTGGAGCCGTTGGTCAGCCCGGTGACGGTCTCGGTGGTGGCCGTCGTGTTGAAGGTCTGGGTGGCCTGGGCCACGCCGGCCGATGTAGGGGGTGACCACGTAGCCGGTGACGGCCGACCCGCCGTTGTTGGTCGGGGCCGTCCAGGTCACGCTGGCCGAGGCGTTGCCGCCGGTGGCCGTGCCGATGGTGGGAGCGCCGGGCACGGTGGCCGGGGTGACCGAGCTGGACGCCGCCGAGGCTGGTCCCGGTGCCGACGTGTTGATGGCGGCCACGGTGAAGGTGTAGGCGGTGCCGTTGGTCAGCCCGGTGACCGTCTCGGTGGTGGCCGTCGAGTTGAAGGTCTGGGTGGCCTGGGCGGTCGCCGCCGATGTAGGGGGTGACCACGTAGCCGGTGATGGCCGACCCGCCGTTGGTGGCCGGGGCCGTCCAGGTGACGGAGGCCGAGGCGTTGCCGGCGGTGGCCGTGCACGATGGTCGGCGCGCCCGGCGTGGTGGCCGGGGTGACCGACGTTGGACGGCGCCGACTGAGGTGCCGGTGCCGACGCTGTTGATGGCGGCCACGGTGAAGGTGTAGGCGGTGCCGTTGGTCAGGCCGGTGACCGTCTCGGTGGTGGCCGTCGTGTTGAAGGTCTGGGTGGCCTGGGCCATGCCGGCCGATGTAGGGGGTGACCACGTAGCCGGTGATGGCCGAGCCGCCGTTGGAGGCCGGGGCCGTCCAGGTCACGCGTGGCCGAGGCGTTGCCGGCGGTGGCGGTGCCGATGGTGGGCGCGCCGGGAACCGTGGCCGGGGTGACCGAGTTGGACGGGGCCGACTGCGGCCCCGGTGCCGACGCTGTTGATGGCGGCCACCGTGAAGGTGTAGGTCGGTGCCGTTGGTCAGGCCGGTGACCGTCTCGGTGGTGGCCGTCGAGTTGAAGGTCTGGGTGGCCTGGGCCGTGCCGCCGATGTAGGGGGTGACCACGTAGCCGGTGATGGCCGACCCGCCGTTGGAGGCCGGGGCCGTCCAGGTCGACGGTGGCCGAGGCGTTCCCGGCGGTGGCGGTGCCGATGGTGGGTGCGCCCGGCGTGGTGGCCGGGGTGACCGAGTTGGACGCCGCCGACTGGGCGCCGGTGCCGACGCTGTTGATGGCGGCCACGGTGAAGGTGTAGGCGGTGCCGTTGGTCAGGCCGGTCACCGTCTCGGTGGTGGCCGTCGAGTTGAAGGTCTGGGTGGCCTGGGCCGCGCCGGCGATGTAGGGGGTGACCACGTAGCCGGTGACGGCCGACCCGCCGTTGGAGGCCGGGGCCGTCCAGCTGACGGACGACCGAGGCGTTGCCGCCGGTGCCGGTGCCGCCGGTCGGGGCGCCGGGCGCCGTGGCCGGGGTGACCGAGTTGGACGGCCGCCGACTGGGCGCCCGGTGCCCACGCCGTTGATGGCGGCCACGGTGAAGGTGTAGGTGGTGCCGTTGGTCAGGCCGGTGACGGTCTCGGTGGTGGCCGTCGAGTTGAAGGTCTGGGTGGCCTGGGCCACGCCGGCCGATGTAGGGGGTGACCACGTAGCCGGTGATGGCGTGCCCCGCCGTTGGAGGCCGGCGCCGTCCAGGTGACCGTGGCCGAGGCGTTCCCGGCGGTGGCGGTCCCGATGGTGGGCGCCGCCCGGCGTGGTCGGGGTGGCACCGAGTTGGACGGCGCCGAGGCGCGTCCCGGTGCCGACGCTGTTGATGGCGGCCACCGTGAAGGTGTAGGCGGTGTCGTTGGTCAGGCCGGTCACCGTCTCGGTGGTGGCCGTCGAGTTGAAGGTCTGGGTGGCCTGGGCCACGCCGGCCGATGTAGGGGGTGACCACGTAGCCGGTGATGGCCGACCCGCCGTTGGAGGCCGGGGCCGTCCAGGTCACGGTGGCCGAGCCGACTGCCGCCGGTGGCCGTCCCGATGGTCGGGGCCCCCGGTGTGGTGGCCGGGGTGACCGAGGCCGGACGGCGCCGACGGGCGTTCCGGTGCCGACGCTGTTGATGGCGGCCACGGTGAAGGTGTAGGCGGTGCCGTTGGTCAGCCCGGTCACCGTCTCGGTGGTGGCCGTCGAGTTGAAGGTCTGGGTGGCCTGGGCCACGCCGCCGATGTAGGGGGTGACCACGTAGCCGGTGATGGCCGCGCCGCCGTTGTTGGCCGGGGCGGTCCAGGTGACGGTGCACCGAGGCGTTGCCGACGGTGCCGGTCACGCCGGTGGGGGCGCCGGGCGTGGTGGCCGGGGTGACCGAGTTGGACGCCGCCGACTGCGGCCCCGGTGCCCACGCCGTTGATGGCGGCCACCGTGAAGGTGTAGGCGGTGCCGTTGGTCAGGCCGGTCACCGTCTCGGTGGTGGCCGTCGAGTTGAAGGTCTGGGTGGCCTGGGCCGTGCCGCCGATGTAGGGGGTGACCACGTAGCCGGTGATGGCCGACGCCGCCGTTGGAGGCCGGGGCCGTCCAGGTCACCGTGGCCGAGGCGTTGCCGCCGGTGGCGGTGCCGATGGTGGGCGCCCCGGGCGTGGCCGGGGTGCACCGAGTTGGACGGGCCGACTGGGCGCCGGTGCCCACGCTGTTGATGGCGGCCACCGTGAAGGTGTAGGCGGTGCCGTTGGTCAGCCCGGTCACCGTCTCGGTGGTGGCCGTCGAGTTGAAGGTCTGGGTGGCCTGGGCCGTGCCGCCGATGTAGGGGGTGACCACGTAGCCGGTGATGGCCGCGCCACCGTTGGAGGCCGGAGCCGTCCAGGTGACGGTGGCCGAGCCGATCGCCGGCCGGTGGCCGTGCCGATGGTCGGTGCCCCGGGCGTGGTCGGCCGGGGTGACCGAGTTGGACGGCGCCGAGCTGGCCCCGTGCCCTCGCTGTTGATGGCGGCCACCGTGAAGGTGTAGGCGGTGCCGTTGGTCAGGCCGGTCACCGTCTCGGTGGTGGCCGTCGAGCCGAAGGTCTGGGCCGTCTGGGCGACGCCCCCGATGTAGGGGGTGACCACGTAGCCGGTGATGGCCGCGCCACCGTTGGAGGCCGGTGCCGTCCAGGTCACGGTGGCCGAGGCGTTGCCGCCGGTGGCCGTGCCGATGGTGGGCGCGCCCGGCATGGTGGCCGGGGTGACCGAGTTGGACGCCGCCGACTGGGCTGCCGGTGCCGACGGCGTTGATGGCGGCCACCTTGAAGGTGTAGGCGGTGCCGTTGGTCAGGCCGGTCACCGTCTCGGTGGTGGCCGTCGAGTTGAAGGTCTGGGTGGCCTGGGCCGTGCCCGCCGATGTAGGGGGTGACCACGTAGCCGGTGATGGCCGAGCCCCGTTGGAGGCCGGTGCCGTCCAGGTCACGCGTGGCCGAGGCGTTGCCCGCGGTGGCGGTCCCGATGGTCGGGGCGCCCGGCAGCGGTGGCCGGGGTGACCGAGTTGGAGGCCGCCGACTGGGCCCCGGTGCCGACGCTGTTGATGGCGGCCACCTTGAAGGTGTAGGCGGTGCCGTTGGTCAGACCGGTCACCGTCTCGGTGGTGGCCGTCGAGTTGAAGGTCTGGGCCGTCTGGGCGGTGCCGCCGATGTAGGGGGTGACCACGTAGCCGGTGATGGCCGAGCCACCGTTGGAGGCCGGTGCCGTCCAGGTGACGGTGGCCGAGGCGTTGCCGCTGGTGGCGGTGCCGATGGTCGGTGCGCCCGGAGTGGTGGCCGGGGTGACCGAGTTGGAGGCCGCCGACTGGCGCCCGGTTCCGACGGCGTTGATGGCGGCCACCGTGAAGGTGTAGGCGGTGCCGTTGGTCAGGCCGGTGACCGTCTCGGTGGTGGCGGTCGACGTTGAAGGTCTGGGTGGTCTGGGCCACGCCGCCGATGTAGGGCGTGACCACGT
Organism: uncultured Acidimicrobiaceae bacterium; assembly: GCA_963813525.1. Classification (GTDB taxonomy): domain Bacteria; phylum Actinomycetota; class Acidimicrobiia; order Acidimicrobiales; family RAAP-2; genus Bog-756. Next base: position 3,147,644 of record CAWEZI010000005.1, on the reverse strand, counting down.
AGCCGGTGATGGCCGAACCACCGGTGGACGGCCGGGGCCGTCCAGGTCGAGCGATGGCCGAGGCGTTGCCCGCCGGTGGCGGTGCCGATGGTGGGTGCACCCGGCGCTGGTCGGCGGGGTGACCGAGTTGGACGCGGCCGACTGGCTGCCGGTGCCGACGGCGTTGATGGCCGCCACCGTGAAGGTGTAGGCGGTGCCGTTGGTCAGGCCGGTCACCGTCTCGGTGGTGGCCGTCGAGGTGAAGGTCTGGGCGGTCTGGGCCGTGCCCGCCGATGTAGGGGGTGACCACGTAGCCGGTGATGGCCGACCCGCCGTTGGAGGACGGGGCCGTCCAGGTCACGGTGGCCGAGGCGTTGCCGCCGGTGGCCGTGCCGATGGTGGGTGCACCGGGCGTGTGGCCGGGGTGACCGAGTTGGAGGTGGCCGACTGGCTGCCGGTGCCGACGGCGTTGATGGCCGCCACCGTGAAGGTGTAGGAGCTCCATTGGTCAGCCCGGTGACCGTCTCGGTGGTGGCCGTCGAGGTGAAGGTCTGGGCGGTCTGGGCCGTGCCGGCCAGGTACGGGGTGACCACGTAGCCGGTGATGGGGAGCCCGCCGGTGGTGGTCGGAGCCGTCCAGGTGACCGTGGCCGTGGGTGTTGCCGAGGGTGGCGGTGCCGATGGTCGGAGCACCGGGCACGGTGGGCGCGGTGACCGAGTTGGACGGCGACTGAGGTGGGCCGGTGCCGACGGCGTTGGTGGCGGTCACCGTGAAGGTGTAGGCGAGCCCGGCGTCAGGCCGGTGACCTGGTCGCGACGTCGAGCGGAGCCGCCGACCGGGTGCACGAGCAGCCGGAGCAGAGCGGGCTCGGGTGACCGTGTAGCTGGTGATGGCCGAGCCGCGTGGACGGATGCGGTCCAGCTGACGTTCACCGAGCCATTGGCGTTGACCGTGGCGGTCACGCCGGTCGGGCGCCGCCGGGAGCGGTCGGGAACGTGGATCGAGTTGGAGGCGGTCGACGGACTACTGGTCCCGTCTGGCATTGGTGGCGGTCACCGTGAAGGTGTAGCGACTGGCCGTCGGTCAGGCCGGTGATGGTGGTCGAGTGGTCGCCGTGGTGCCGACGGTCGTCCGCGCAGGTGGAGCAGGCCGGGCTGGGGTTGACGGTGTAGTTGGTGATGGCCGACCCGCCGTTGGAAGGGGTCGGTCCAGGTGACGCTGACCGACCCATTGGGGTTGGCGGTTGCCGGTCACGGTGGTGGGCGGCGACGGAGCGGTGCTCGACGGGAAGTTGGGGAGTCCGGTGGCGCCGGAGCAGTACTGGGTGATGGAACCAGTTGGTCCGTACGGGGCCTGAAGCGGCGGGCACACGTGCGGTGCCCGTGTCTGGGGTTGGCGGCCACCGATCCGAGTGACCATGGGGCGGTCGTGGGCGCCAAGTAGCTCGGCGGGGAGACGAAGTCGAGAAGGGGATCCCAGGTGTAGTGCTTCTGGTAGCCGTTGATCAGTCGTGTTGCCGTTGAAAGTGCCGACCGGGCCACGGGCGAACTGCTGGATCGAGCCGTAGACGAACAGATCTCGGCCCTCGGGTGCCGCTAGTGCCGCTGCGTAGTTGTTGACCACGAACGACTGGGTGAGCGCCAGGACGGCCGCGTCGATGGTGATGCCGTTGGGCTCGAGTCGGGCTGGTCCGGACGGATCGCAGGTCGCCGCAGGCGACGCGCACGGGGAAGACACGTCGTGGGATTGTTGTCGCTCGACGACGCCAGGATCGGCCGGTTCCACCTCGACGTACTTGTCGGCGATGAGACCGAGGGAGTCGTTGGTCCCCCCGGAACTGTACGGGCACAGACCCTCTGAAGGGGCACTGACAAGGCTCTGAGCGGGTGTGTCGTCCAATGCTGTTGGTGCAGTCGGCGTAGGTGATGTTGCCGTCGACGATGACGTCGTTGGCCGTCCCGATGGTGAGCTCTCCCGAAAGTGATCCGTTGACGAAGGCGTCACCCTCCGAGTCGGGCGAGCTGGTCTCGCCGTAGTAGCAGCTGGTGCAGCCTCCCGCTGTCACCTGGGAGTCAGGGCCGTATGTCGTCGACGGGCTGTACGTGTTGGTCTGGCCGACACTCCCCGACGAAGCCGATGGTGTACGTCCCCCACTGTAGGAAGCAGAGAAGGTGTCTCCGACCTTGCTCGACTCGCTTGCCTGGCAGGTCGCCTGTCGCGGTGTAGGTGGGTGGGTTGGTCGCCGGGGTGACGGCTGTGACGGCCCCGAGCGATGCCCCGGAGCAGCTCCCGCCGATGTTTGTGGACCCGTTCCATGCGGTGCACTGCGCCGGCGAACCTGAGGTGGTCCTGCACGTGGCGTGGCTGAAGGTCACCGTCGCACCGGTGGGGATCTGGTTGCTGGCCGACGTGACGGTGGCGGTAAGTTGCACATTGGGGGCACCGGCGGCCGGATTGGTGGGATTGGAGGTGACATTGGTGACCGTGTTCACGATGGGCCCGTCGAAGGGATTGGCCCACGCCTTGGTCTCGGCTGGTGTGGCGTTCTCGACGAAGACGACTCCGTTGGCCGGAAGCGGAACGGCGGTGGTTCCGTCGGACGGGCAATCGTTCTGGTTCCCAGGAGTATTGTTGCTGTCCTGACCGTTCAAGTACGGCGTGTCTGGGCTGTTGACTGTCATCAGCCCACCACTGCCTCCCTTCGAAAGAGTGATCTGGGTCGGACCGGAGTAGAGGCAGCCATTCACGCTGGCTATGACACCCAACGAAGCGTCGGTGGTGGGGGGCGCTTCCTGCGGGTTGCCGGAGGAGCTGTTGGTGGTGTCGTACAGGGCGACGTCGGATGTGACGTTGGCGCAAGTGGCGTGGCTCCCCTGCATCCCATCGGTGCCATTAGGGTTGTTGGCGACAGTCTCGACGAACAGACAGTTGGGGTCAGCGGTGGTTACTGCCGAGGGTACCGGAGCCGCTGGGGAAGGTGGTGACGGATTGCCGAACGACGGTGAGCTCGAGGGCGAACCATTCCCGCTGATGAAGACGGAGTCGTTGGTGAAGACCGGACCGAAGAGGTAGTCACCGGGGCCGAAGTAGACCGGGTAGCAGCCGACGGTGCCGTTTGAATAGTCGTTAGAAATGTTGTAGTTGAGATCGTAGTTGTAGTTACAGTAGGAGCTCGCTGGCGTCGGCTTGGTCGAGTAGTTACCAGTCGGACTGTACGACTCGTAGTTGGACCACCAGACGTTATCCAGAAATCCGTTGTTCGGGGTGACTGTAATCGTCTCCTGGTCGAACTGGTAACCGTTGTCGGAAGTCGTGTCGTGGGCCGCGCCAACGATCTCCACCGATAGGCTGATGAGTGCGTGGGTGGTTGAGTTGAACGTCGGCTGGGGGTTGCCAAAGGCGTAGTACTCCGCGTCGGCACCTGACGCGGCAGCGTCTTCAACTGTGTTCCACTGGCCGTACTTGAGGCCGCTACAGGTCCCGGTGCCATTTAGGGCCGTGCTGCACTGTGCCAGGCTGGGGTTGGTGTTGATGGCGTCGAGGTAGGCATTTTGGCCGGCTTCGAGTGCCCGGTTGGCGTAGATCTGCACCGATATTCCGCGGCTGGAGGTCAAAGGACTGTCCGACGGTGTTGACCAGGACCAATCCGATTGTTGAGCACAGCAAGGTTATCGCCAGCACGGCGACGATGGCCGTCTGGCCCACGTCCATCGCAATCGCCAGTCGCTGTCGTCTCCGACGGAGAAGCTGATAGAGGAAATGGCTGTGTCGCGTGTCAGGCATGTCGGTCATCCTGGGGGTGGATATTGGCTGTAGTACTGATAGGGATACGGATAGTTCGATGTCGCGCCCTGGTTTATGGGATCCCGGTAGACGATCGTCTGGTTTTCGACTGTGCCCTGGTCAAATCCCGGGTCGGTGTCGTTCGGGCTGATGCTCGATCCTTTCACCGAGATCATCAGATCGATCTCCACTCTCTGGATGGCGTCGAGCGGACAGGAGACTGCGATCGTGGGATAGCCAGCGGTAGGTAGAGCGCACGTTGTGAGAGGTTGGGAGGTGCCGGTCGGGTATCCGTATTGGCTGAGGTTGGTGAGCGTTTGTGGAGTGCTCTGTAGATCGCTGGCCTGCACACTGATGTTCGTTCCGCCCAGGCTGCAGGTCGAGTCGTAAGCTCCTTGGCTGTAGCAGGGGTCGAAGATGGCGTAGCTGAAGATCGGCTGCGTGTTGGTCACGTCGAGCGCATTGGTGATCAGCTTGTAGTGGTTGGACGGCGGGTACTGGCAGGTATCGGTGGACGGATTCCCCGTCACGGGGCAGGTCGAAGCACCGCCGTCGTCGCTGACGATCGGTAGCTTCTCTCGAACCTGGAAGCTGCACGGTTCAGATGGGGGCGCACATTGATCGTCGGACGTAACCACAGCTCCGGAGGACTGGAACAGTCCTGCCACGATCTTTGCTGGACCGGCCGAGATGGGCGTGGTGGGGGTGGCAGGCACACAGACATATGGAGGTGGGCCACCAACAGGTGTGCATTGTTGCTCAGTTGCAATGTTGCCGTCAGCCGTCCCGATGTTGGCATAGAAGGTGAGGGAGTAGTTGCCGATTGACGCGAACGGTGGTGTGGGAGTACCTGTAGGATTGCTCGTTGGTGGCGGGTACGAGGTTGGCGCTGGTTCGACCTCGGCGCGCAGGAGCTGCTGGAAGGGCGCCAGCGCGGGGAGGGCCTGATCGAACTCCTGGTACTGCGCGCCTACCGAGGTGGTGACCGAATCTACGACGTTCATGGTCAGCATGACCACTGTGAGAAGCACCACCAACAGCGTCGATGCGATCAACAATTCGGTCAACGTCATGCCCTGATCGTCGAAGTGACGCCTCCCGTGAATGGCGAGGCGGGACTGTCGCTTGCGGCTCACGCGCCGCAGGTGTCCTTGGATGAGGGCGGCCATGGTCACAGCGCGACCTCAACCGGCCCGGGCAGGTAGGTGGTCGTACCGGAGATGACGGCGTTCGCCCCGACCTGGATGATGCCGGTGGTGCTTGTCGTCGGGGAGGTGATCGTATAGGAATAGTCCCCGTAGGGCACGGATGTCTGGCTCATGCCGCTGGGGTCCGTGACCGGCAGCGTGTAGGTGTCGGTGGGGCACGACGGAGTGGCGGATGTGAGCGTGACGGTGGCTCCGCCGACCGGCGTTCCCGTCGCGCTCACCACCTGGAGCGGCAGGAGACCCAGAGGAATGGTCACCGAGGCGGAGCCCCCGGCCAACGACGACAGTGTTGCTGGAGGCGCGCCACTTGCTTCTGTAGCGCAGTCGGCGGCGGCAATGGCGTACCCGAGCGGTTGAGGGTAGAGATTGCCGAGGGTGTTGGCGTTGGTGCTCTGTCCTGCGGACACTGGATTGGTCCAGCTTCCGGTGCTTCCGGCCGAAGTCTCGACGGGGATCCCGGTCACGGTGGCACCAGGCAGGGACGACGGCGTCTCGTCGGTCCAGGGTCCCGAGGGACCGTTGGCGGAGGTGGTGATGACCGGACCGCTGGCGGTGGCCCCGACGGCAGCGCAGGTGGACTGGCTTGCAGACGGCGGGGTCTCGCAGGCGACGCCGACGTAGTACTGGATGTCGGAGGGCCCTCCTAAGGCGTTCCAATTCCAAGTACTACCGGTGAGCGAACCGTCGAGCAGCTGGCCCGGCGCAGATGGATGGGCCACCGCGACGTCGCAATTGGCGGTCTCCCCGCTGGCAGGTTGGCCGCACGCCACCGCCGTCGCCGCTGATATGGATCCCGGGGGTATAGAGGCCGGTGCCCAGGCATCCGGTGATTGGGTGAGATCGCCGGTCCATACCGCAGCGCTCCCCCCGGAAGTTCCGATGGCCACGCAGGTGGTCGACGTGCAGGAGATGCCGGTGATCGATCCCGCTCCGGCGGGGAACATCGGTTCGTTCCCCCACGTGCTGGCGGTCGGCGTTGCGGGGGGCGTCGGAGTGGGTGCGATATTGGCGGCGACAAGGATGCTCGGTTCGGTCGGACTGTTCGAGTCGCCGATATCTGTGGCCAGGCATTCGGTCGAAGTCGGGCAGGTGATCGTTCCCACCGATGTCACGACTGGGTTGTTGCTCTGGGTGGGCAGGTTGTCGGTGGTGAACGTGGGCGTGAGTGCGGACGGGTCGCCGTCGAGACGGAAGATCTCCGCCTGTGGTGCAGCGGTTCCCACTGTGGCTGACCCCGTCAGTTCGCAGGTCGTCGAGCTTGGGCAGGCGATCGAGGAGAGTTGGTTGAAGGTCGTCGACGCCGGGGCGGAGACGACCTGCCACGTGCCCGGACCGACCGCTCCAGCGAGGAGAACCGGGGCGCCGTTGGCAAGTGTGCCCAGCGCATAGCAACCGTCGGTCGAAGGACAGGTCACCTGGGTGAGGTCGGTTATTTGCTGGCCCGACGGCCCGGTCGGCACCAGGTCCGTCGAGTGGCTCCCGAGATCCGAGTTGGTCGTGAGGATGACCGCGCCGCCTGGCCCGTCACCGACGCCAACACAGGTCGGGTCGGTAGCGGACGTGCATGCCACCTGGTAGAGGTTGGTGACGCCCGACAGCGTGGTCGAAGACCAGGACCCGCCTCCGCCCCAGGCGGCGGTAGCGGCCGACGGTCCGTTCCCAGTGGTCAAGCAGGTGAGTGCGGTCGTGCCTGGACATTCGACGCCGCCGTCTACGGCCGACGCCCCGCCGTAGGAGAGGCTGGTCGTCATTGCCTCGTCGTAGTTGTTCACTCCCTGACCGAAGTCATCGAGGTCGACCACGGTCTTCGCTCCGGCCGTGACCATTACACCGTCGGGATAGTTGCTCGCTGACGTGTCGGTCGTAGCGGCGGGGATGCTTGTCGTGACGAACGGCGGGGTTCCCGTATAGCCGGCCAAGGTGCCGGGTGCCGGCTGACCCACCGACACGGAGAACGGGTCGGAGAGGTTGGTCGACGAGTTGGTTGGTTCTGCGACGAAGACGCATCCATTCTGATCAGGCGTTGGTGTACCGACGACCTGGTTGGTTGTGAGGTCGGTGATGGTGACCTGGGGGGCTTGGAGGCGCGGAATCGCGTCCATCGCCGGTAGACCATTTGCGTCGGCCAGCCCACTGTTGCCTAGTTGAATTGCCAGATAGCCATAGGTGGGGGCTTGGAGCGGTTGTTGGAAGTTGGTGGAGTCCAGCAGTGATTGACGACCGCCATCCCATGTCACTTTTACCTGCAGCTCGACGGTGATGGGGTTGGTGAAGCCGACCTGGCCACCGGTGCAGAGGTCGGACTGCCCGTTGGGGTTGTTGACGGATTGAAAGGAGTAATAAGCCTCAACTGAGTAGGTGGTGTCCGCCAGTGTGGATACGGGCGTGATACCGGCTCCCGGGTTTTGAGCATTGACCGGGTCGGTCAGAGCCGGGTTGCTCTGCGAAGTAAGCCAGGAGTCGGTGACCGGGAGCCCGGCATTGGGGCTGCCTGTGGGGTAAGTAGGCACGGAAGTGTTGGACAGGATGTCCATCCAGGAGTCGGCTAATTGGAGCGCAGCCTGTCGCTGGCGAGCCGTGGTGGATGCTTGAACAGTGGTCGTGAGCAGGTAGCCCATGGGGACCATGGTGATCATTAGGATGATGAAGGCGAGCATCACCTCAACGAGGGTGATGCCGTCGTCGGAGTGGCGCCCTCGGGTTCTGGTTGCCATGCGGACGCGCGCCCTCGAGGGGTTCAACGACCATCTCCGTAACCTGTGGGGTTTCGTTTCTTCAGCCATTGCTCTATATGGCAGGGTACGTACCTACGACCGGCGTAAATAGGCGTAATTCCACCTGCACCAGGCATGATCGACCGTTCGAAGGCTGACCTTGAGCACGGGACCTCTGGGGTGAGCGGTCGTTTGTGCAGCAGGGATCCCGCGATCGATAGGTCGGGGCGGAGCAGACGGGATGGGAAAAAACGAGAGGAGAAGAGCCTTTCGACTACTCCTGGGCGGCCGATCCCAGACTCGTCGATCGAAAATCGTCGATCGAGGTCCTCAGGCGAGCATCTTGAGATCGACGCCCAGACGGCGGTAGGTGGTTTCGGCTCGGGCGTCCCGGCTGGCCAGCCGCGTCCGATTGTCCAGGGCGCACAGGGCCACCCACCCGTCGTAGGTGGCGCCTCCGGCGATGCCCGCGGCGGCGAAGAGATCGACGGCTGTGGCCAGCAATTCCGGCCTTGGGGCGAGAGGGGTGGAGAAGTTCGAGACCATCAGGCGGGCGGCGTCGGCTGGGGCGACTCTCGATGCGCCTGGCAGTCGGGTGATGACTGCGTAGGTCTCGATCCAGGCGTGGCCGCACAAGGACAGCTTCCGTCCGGCCCCCCACGCGGCCACAATCCGGTGAGCTTCGTGCTTGCGCAGTAGGAGCGGGACGGACACGCTTGTGTCGACGGCGACGACCGTTCTAGCGCCGGCCGGCATCGATCAGAGCGAAGACGTCCTCGTCGGTGATGGTGCGGTCGCCGTCGGCCACCAGCCGACCGTCCTCTTCGACCAGGCGGGCGGTACGCCCACGGGGGACCAGTGTGAGTCCCGTCCCATAGCCGGAGATGTCGAGAACCGTTCCGGGGTCCAACCCCAGGACCTCCCGCAGCGCCTTGGGCACGACGATCCGCCCTGCCGAATCGATGGTCGTCTCCATGGCATGATCATACCATTGCGATGGCATTTATATGCCATCGCAATGCCAGCCGGCTCAGTATGACTTGGGCAACCCCAACGAGTGTTGGGCCACGAAGTTGAGGATCATCTCGCGGCTGACCGGTGCGATCCGCAGCAGCCGTGTCATGCCCCACAGGTCGGCCAGTCCGTACTCCGATGACATGCCGTTACCGCCGTGGGTCTGGATGGCCTGGTCGAGCGCGGCCAGCGCCGCCTCGGCTGCCGAGTACTTGGCCATGTTGGCCGACTCGCCCGCCTCCGGCGTGTCGCCGGCGAAATCGCACAGCCAGGCCGCCTTGTCGGTCATCAGCCGGGCCAGCTCGACCTCGATCTTGCACTTGGCCAGTGGGTGGGCGAGGCCCTGGTGGCGTCCGATCGGGGTGCCCCACACCTCGCGGCTGATGGCGTAGTCCGCTGCCTTGCCCAGCGCGTAGCGCCCGATGCCGTTGGCCGTGGCCGCCGACAGGATGCGTTCGGGGTTGAGGCCGAAGAACACCTGGCGCAGACCTTCTCCTTCGGCGCCGATGAGCCGGTCGGCCTCGACTTCGACGTTGTCGAAGAACAGGGTGTACTGCTTTTCCGGCGCGGTGATCTCGACCGGCAGGACCTGCTTGTCGAGTCCGGGGGCGTCGGTGTCCACCACGAAGAGAGACAGTTGGCCTCTGCCCGTGTCGGGGTCGACACCCGAACGAGTCACCACCAGAATGGCCTGGCACTCGTCGACGCCGGATATGTAGTACTTCGAACCGTTGAGTCGGTAGATGTCGCCGTCTTTGGATGCGGTGAGCGAAAGGTTGTGGGAGTTCGACCCGGCGTCGGGCTCGGTGATGGCGAAGGCCATCTTGAGCTCGCCGGTGGCGAACCCGGGGAGCCAACGCTGCTTCTGTTCCTCTGTGCCGAATTTGGCGATGATGGTGACGCAGATGGCCGCTGACACCACGATCACCAACAACGGACATCCAGCTGCTGCCAGCTCCTCCTGTACGGCGGCCAGCTCGGTGATGCCCCCGCCGCCTCCTCCGTACTCCTCGGGCACGTTGACCCCGATGAAGCCCGCTTCGGCCACCGCCCGCCATAACTCGTCGGTGCGCTCATCGGCATGGGCCTTGGCCACGTAGTACTCGTGCCCGAACTTGGAGGCGATCGATCTCACCGCCTCCCGCAGCATCTGCATCTCATCCGATTCGACGAAGTCCATGGCGTTACTCCTCACCTTCGACGGGGGGCTTGGCGGCTCCGGGGGGTTTGGCTGCTCCCACCAGCATGTCGGAAGACAGGAGAGCCGTCGGGATGTCGACCAGCCTGCTCCGAAGGTACTCGCCCAGTCCCTTGGCCTGTGGATCGGGTCGGGTGGAACTGGCCACGCCCTCGCCCAGTAGCCCCACCACCACGAAATTGACGGCCCGCACCCTGGGAAAGGCGAATCGGTCGATCTCGAGCAGGTCGGCCTCGGCGAGCAGGGTGCGGAATGTATCGATGGTCATGAAGCCGTCGAGCCACAGCCAGGCTTCGTCCGAGCGGGCCCACAATCCGACGTTGGCGTTGCCTCCCTTGTCGCCCGACCGCGCCCCGATGAGCGCACCCAGGGGCAGGCGACGGGTAGGTGTGGTGCCGGTGTGTCCTGTCCCGCTGTCGGCAGGCCGGCCGGGTCGGGGACAACGGGGATGGTGGAGACCGACCTCACCTCGGGAGCCAGCGAGGCGTCGGACGCCGAGTCGGTGACCGGCCCCGCCCGGCCCACTTCCCCTGCCCCCGCTGCTCCGATCTGGTTGGCCGTGTTGGGTACCGCCACCCTGTGTCCGTCGGGGTGGACCACCTCGGGGAGCACCAGGTCGGCGGGGACCAGAGCGGGCCAGTAGACGCCGTACACGCTTCCGTCGGAGGGCGGGGAGCTCAGATGCAGGCCGGGGTAGCCGGCCAGGGCCAGTTCGGTGGCCGCCCCCGAGAACGAGCGACCCACCCGGGCCGGGTCGGGGTCCTTGACGGTGATCCGGAGTTGGGCGGTGGCCTCCACGTTGACCGGTGCATCCGGTTTGTCCGACCGGATGAGCCGGGCGTCGAATTCGGCGAACTGTGAGATCCCCCCCAGGGCCTGGTTGAGCGAGCTCAGGGTCAGGTCCGCCTTCTCCTCGATGTCGAGCCCGGTCAGGATGAAGGTCATCGAGTTGCGCCAGCCACCCAGCAGGTTGATGCACACCTTGAGGTCGGGCGGTGCCGGCAGGCCCCGCGCCCCGGATATCCGTACCCGGTCGGTGGCTTCCTGGTCGATGCGGACGGTATCGAATCGGGCCACCACATCGGCGTTGGGATAGTGGTGTCCGGCGATCTCGTAGAGCAGCTGGGCCGTCACTGTTCCCACCGACACCTCGCCCCCCGTACCCGGGTGCTTGGTGATGACCGACGTTCCGTCCTCGGCCACCTCGGCGACGGGGAACCCCGGACGGTCGACCCCTTCCACTTCGGTGAAGAAGGCGTAGTTGCCCCCGGTCGCCTGGGGACCGCACTCGATGATGTGTCCGGCCACCACCGCCCCGGCCAATTTGTCCCAATCGTCCGGCGACCAGCCGTGGTGCCAGGCCGCCGGCCCCACCACCAGCGACGCGTCGGTGATCCGGGGGCAGATGACGATGTCAGCGCCCCCGGACAGTGCTTCGACGATGGGCCATCCCCCAAGGTAGGTGTTGGCCGAGATGACCTCACCGGTGGCTTCGGTCAACGGCTGTCCGGTGTCGAGGTGTGCCAGGTTGTGCCCGGCCCGGCGGAGCTCCCCGATCCGCGGCATCAGGTCATCACCCTCCACATGGGCAACGGCGACCGCCAATCCGAGTCGCTCGGCCAGCAGACGCACCTGGTCGGCCAGGCCACTGGGGTTGAGCCCGCCGGCATTGGTCACCACCTTGATGCGGCGGTCGACGCAGGTGCCCAGTACCTGCTCCATCTGGGTGAGGAAGGTGTGGGCCCAGCCCCGGGTCGGATCCCGCTGCCGCCCTTTCCAGAGGATGAGCATGGTCAGCTCGGCCAACCAGTCGCCGGTCAGGAAGTCGATGGGGCCGCCCTCGACCATCTCCCGCGCCGCCGACAGCCGGTCGCCGTAGAAGCCCGAGCAGTTGGCGATGCGGAGAGGCCGGCTCACGACGGCCCGCCCGGCTCCGTCCCCGTCGTCGTGTCCGCCGTATCGACGAGGTCGGCGGCAGAGTTCGGCCGGGCTCCGTCCCGGCCGCCCGTGCCGATCTTGCTGTCCGTGCTGTCCGTGGTGTCCGTGGTGTCCGTGGTGTCCGTGGTGTCTGCGATGTCCGTGGTGTTGTCCACCACCACCAGGACCCGACCGGTCTCCACCTGGTCCCCCTCGGCAACGGACACCGAGGTCACCACCCCGTCGGAGGTGGCATTGACCGAGTGCTCCATCTTCATGGCCTCGAGCACGACCAACGGCTGACCGGCGGTGACCGCGTCGCCCTCGGCCACAGCTACCCGCACCACGCCACCGGGCATGGGAGCCACAGCCGATCCCTCGATGAGGCGGTTCCCTTCTGACGGGAAGTCCTCCTGCTCGACCAACGTGGAGCTACCGTCGGCGCCGTCGACGTAGAAGGTCCGCCCCGCCTGCTCGACCAGATAGTGACGTGTCAGACCTCCCATGTTCAGACGCACATGGTCACTGGTCACCGACAGCACCTCGACCTCGACCGTGCTGCCGTCGATCTCCACCTCGTACAGCTGTTGACCGAACCGATCGAACCGGTAACCGACCACCAGCTGTCGATCCACATCTCCGTCGGCCAGGTCGTAGGTGGTGGTCTGCAGGGCCGAAGCATTGTTGCGATAACCGGAGGGGATCGTCGGTTGGACTCCGGCTCGGCCACGGCGCCGCGCCTGCCCGGCCAGGGCGGCTGCCAGAGCATGGCGCCGGCGGGCGTCGAGACCGGCCAAAGGGGCTGCCAGCTGGTCCAGGCCGTGACGGTCGAGGAATCCGGTGTCGGTGTTGCCGGCCAGGAAGGCCGGGTGGCGCAGAACCCGTACCAACAGGTCGCGATTGGTCACCGGACCGTGGATGCGCGAGCGGGCCAGGGTCAATGCCAGCGAGGCGGCCGCTTCGTCCCGGGTAGGCGCCCGGGCGATGACCTTGGCCAGCATGGGATCGTAGTGGGGGCTGATGGTGTTTCCCGAGGCCACACCACTGTCGACCCGCACGGGCCCGCCCGGCGGTCCCGATGCCGTCAGATCGAACGTGTGCAGCACGCCGGTCGACGGCAACCACCCCCGTGCCGGGTCCTCGGCGTAGAGGCGGACTTCGATGGCGTGGCCCCGAGGGCCGGCCGCGGCCGCGGCATGGACCTCGGCCGGCATGGGCGCTCCTCCGGCGATGAGCAGTTGCACACGCACCAGGTCGAGCCCGGTAATGGCTTCGGTGACCGGGTGCTCGACCTGGAGGCGGGTGTTCATCTCGAGGAAGAAAGGCTCGCCCTGGCTGTCCACCACGAACTCGACGGTGCCGGCGTTGACGTAGCCCACGTGGCGGGCGGCGGTCACCGCCGCCTCCACCAGGCGGGTCCTGAGCTGGGGTGACACCCCCGGCGAGGGTGCCTCCTCGACGATCTTCTGGTGGCGCCGCTGGATGCTGCATTCGCGCTCGAACAGGGCCACCGTGTCGCCGTAGGCATCGGCCACCACCTGGACCTCGATGTGACGCGGATCGCGCAGGAACCGCTCGAGGAACACGGTGCTGTCCCCGAATGCGGCCCCGGCCTCGCGACGGGCCCCGATGATCGCTTCGGTCAGCTCGCTCGACCCCCATACCACCCGCATCCCACGGCCGCCCCCGCCGGCCGACGCCTTGACCATGAGCGGCCAACCCAGCTCCTCGACGGCCACGATGTCGGGGAGGGCGTCGCCGTCCACCGTCACCGAGGGCAGGGTGGGCACGCCGGCCGCCCGCATCAGCTCCTTCGATCCGATCTTGGAGCCCATGGCGTCGATGGCCGCGGCCGGGGGCCCGACCCAGATCAGTCCGGCGCCGGTCACGACCCGGGTGAAGTCACCCGACTCCGACAGGAAGCCGTACCCGGGGTGGATGGCGTCAGCTCCGGCAGCGGGAGGCGGCGTCGAGGATCAGCGCCGACCGTAGGTAGGTATCGACCGGAGCCGTGCCCGGCAGACGAACGGCCGTGTCGGCCTCGGCCACGTGCGGGCTCTCGGCATCGGCGTCGGAGTACACGGCCACGGTGGCGATCCCCATGGCGCGCGCCGTCCGCATGATGCGAGCGGCGATCTCCCCCCGGTTGGCCACCAGCAGGGTGCGGATGGGTACGTAGGCGCTCATCGACGGGCCCTCACATCCGGAACACGCCGTAGCCGCGTGTTCCGACGATGGGTTGGTTGTCGATGACCGACAGGCATATGCCGAGCACGGTGCGGGTGTCACGGGGGTCGATGATGCCGTCGTCGTAGAGCCGGGCACTCAGGAAGAGGGGAAGGGACTCGGCCTCTATCTGGGCCTCCACCAGCTCGCGCATGGTGGCATCGGCCTCCTCGTCGAAGGGGACGCCTCTGGCCGTGGCCGACTGACGGTTGACGATCGACAGCACTCCGGCCAGCTGGGCCGGACCCATGACCGCCGAGCGGGCGTTCGGCCAGGCGAACAGGAACCGGGGGTCATAGGCCCGTCCGCACATCCCGTAGTTTCCGGCTCCGTACGACGCACCGATGTTGATTGTGAGGTGGGGGACCGACGAATTGGACACGGCGTTGATCATGAGGGCGCCGTGCTTGATGATCCCGCCCTGTTCATACTCCTTGCCCACCATGTACCCGGTGGTGTTCTGGAGGAAGAGGAGGGGGACGTCGATCTGGTTGGCCAGCTGAATGAACTGGGTGGCCTTTTCGGCCTCCTCTGAGAAGAGCACCCCCCGGTGGTTGGCCAGCACGCCGATGGGATAGCCGTGGATGGAGGCCCATCCGGTGACCAGGCTGGTGCCGTACAGGGGTTTGAACTCGTCGAACCGTGAACCGTCGACCACCCTGGCCAGGACCTGGCGAGGGTCGAAGGGGACCTTGGGATCCACCGAGGCGATGCCCAGCAGCTCATCGGGATCGTGGACCGGTTCGTCGGCCGGCAGGCTGGGCCCCGGGCCGTGCTTGCGCCAATTCAGCCGGCTGACGATCTGCCGTCCCAGACGGATGGCGTCCCGCTCGTCGACCGCCAGATAATCGGCCAGACCGGACACCCGGGCGTGCATCGAGGCCCCACCCAGTTCCTCGTCGGTCGATTCCTCACCCGTCGCCATCTTGACCAGGGGGGGGCCGCCCAAAAACACCTTCGAGCGATGCTCGATCATCACGATGTAGTCGCTCATGCCCGGGACGTAGGCGCCTCCGGCGGTGGAGTTCCCGAAGACCAGAGCCACCGTGGGCAGGCCGGCGGCGGAGCTTCGGGTCAGGTCGCGAAAGGCGCGCCCGCCCGGTATGAACAGCTCGGCCTGGGTCGGGAGGTCGGCTCCCCCTGATTCGACCAGGTTGATGACCGGCAGACGGTTGTGGAGGGCGATGTCCGAGGCGCGGGCGCCCTTGCGGAAGGAGAAGGGGTTCATGGCGCCGCCCCGGACCGTGGGGTCGTGGGCAGACACCAGGCACTCGACTCCCTCGACCACCCCGATCCCGACGATGGTCGATGCCCCGACGGTGTACTCGGTGCCCCAGGCGGCCAAGGAGGAGAGCTCGAGAAATGCGCTGTCCCGGTCGAGAAGCATCTCGACCCGCTCGCGGGCCAGGAGCTTGCCCCGCTCACGGTGACGCCGGACATAGCGCTCGCCGCCACCGGCCCGGGCCGCGGCCAACTGCTCGTTGATCCCGATCAGCGCTTCTTCGAGGGCCCGGCGATTGGCCAGGAAGGACTCTGAGCCGGGGTCGATGGTGGAGGAGAGGACGGGCATGTGATCGGTGGTGGCCGGCGATGGCCGGTGCTGCTGCGCAGGTGAGGTCGGTCGGGTCGCATTGATGGAGCCGACGTGGGAAGAATAGGCCCATGATCTTTACGCCGGGTGACGATGGGTGCCGACATGGAGAGCGGGAATGACCCGAGCAGGACTGCTGGGATCCCCTCGATGGTGATCCGCACCTATCCCCAGGTTCCCTCCGAGGGATGGGACGGTACCGACGACCCGCCAGGTGGTTCGTCTGAGACCCTGATCTATCGGGGAGCGGGCAGGCAGCTCTCAGCGGTGGTGCTGGCTGCCGGCGAGGGAACCCGGATGCGCTCGGCCCGCCCCAAGCCCCTGCACCGTTTGTGCGGCCGTCCCATGATCCTCCACGTCCTCGACGCTCTGGCCGAGCTGTCGGTGGCCCGCGTCGTGGTCGTTGTCGGCCACCGGGCTGAATGGGTGACCAAGACCCTGATGGAGCATGCGCCGACCGGTTTGGCCATCGAGTTCGTCGAACAGGTCGAGCAGCGGGGTACAGCCGACGCCATGGCTGTGGCTCTCACCGGCCTTCCCGACGAGGGCGACGATGATGACGACGTCGTGGTCCTTCCCGGCGACACCCCGCTCCTCCGGCCGCCCACCTTGGCCGCTCTGGTCCACCAGCACCGGGCCACCGACGCCACCGCCACTCTGCTCACCGCTGTCATCGACGATCCCACCGGTTACGGGCGGGTCGTACGGGGGCGGGACGACATGGTGGCGCGGGTGGTCGAACACGCCGATGCCACCGACGAAGAGCTGGCCGTGCATGAGATCAACACTTCCATCTACTGCTTCCGCCGCAGCGTGCTGGCCCCCTCGCTCCGGCGTCTGAGCCCGGCCAACGCCCAGGGAGAGCACTACCTGACCGACGTAGTCGGCGTTCTCTACGAGGCCGGCCACAAGGTCGACTCGCTGGTGGTGGCCGACCCCATGGAGGTGGCGGGGGTCAACGACCGGGCCCAGCTGGCGGTGGCCGAGGCGGAGCTGCGAGATCGGATCAATGAACGGTGGATGCGTCGGGGGGTCACCATGTGGGACCCCGAGCGGACCTATATCGACGTCGAGGTTCAGCTCGAGCCGGACGTCGTCCTGCTACCGGGGGTCATCCTGCAGGGTGATTGCCGTATCGGTGCCCACGCCGAAGTGGGCCCACAGGCCCATCTGGTCGACACGGTGGTAGGGGAGGGAGCGGTAGTCCGTTCCTCTGTCTGCCGCCGCTCGGTGATCGGTGCCCATGCCCGCATCGGCCCCTACGCCGTCCTCCAGGAAGGGACCGAGATTCCCGCCGGGGGAGTCGTGGGGCCGTGGTCCGAAAGCGTGGCCGAAGCCGATCCGACCGCCGACGACCCACGCGACCCCCGCGACGGGAGGAGATAGCGTCGTGGGCATGGAGTTCACCCCCCGTCGCCGTCTCGAACTGGTATCGGGGCGGTCGCACCCCGAGCTGGCGCGGGACGTGGCCCGCCAGTTGGGGGTCGAGCTGGGCGAGGCCAATCTTCGGGAATTCGCCAACGGCGAGATCCACTGTCGCTTCGACACCTCGATCAGGGGAAGCGACGTTTTCATCATCCAGACCCACTGCGGGCCGGTCAACGACTCGCTGATGGAGCATCTGATCATGATCGACGCCGCCAAGCGGGCGTCGGCCAAGAGGATCACGGCCGTCTGCCCCTATTACGGGTATTCGCGCCAGGATCGCAAGGCTTCCGGTCGTGAGCCGATCACCGCCAAGTTGGTGGCCGACATGCTTTCGGTAGCCGGTGCCGACCGGGTGGTGAGCGTCGACCTGCATTCCGGTCAGATTCAGGGGTTCTTTGACGTTCCCTTCGATCATCTGACCGCGGCTCCGGTGCTCGTCGCCTACCTCCGCGCCCAGCGCAGCGATTCTCTGGTGGTGGTCGCCCCCGACGCGGGGCGGGTGAAGGTGGCCGAGAGGTTCAGCCAGCACCTGACGGCCGATCTGGCCGTTGTGCACAAACGCCGCCTTCGGGGCCAGACCAATCAGGTGGAAGCGCTGCACGTTGTCGGTGACGTCGAGGGTCGCCAATGCGTGCTGATCGACGACATGATCGATACCGCTGGCACCATCGTGGCTGCGGCCGACCTTCTGGCCGACCGGGGTGCCGCCGAGGTGTGGTGCATGGCCACTCATGCCGTCCTCTCCGATCCGGCTGTCGACCGGCTCAAGAACTCCGCCCTCACCAAGGTGGTGGTCACCGACACGCTGCCCATTCCCCAGGACAGGCGGTTCGACAAGCTGGAGGTTCTTTCGGTGGCGAAACTGATCTCCGATGCCATCGATGCCGTTTTCGAGGACACGTCGGTTTCGGAGATCTTCGGTGGCGAGAACCTGGCCTGACCGGCTCAGACCCGCTTCAGCCTGACGGCAGAGGGGGAGGGGTCTCGACGGGTCAGAGGGGGACGGATCTCGACGGGTCAGAGGGGCGGGGTTACTGCGGAAGGCAGAATACGGAAGTCGACAGGGGCTCTGAGCTGGTCAAATGCGGGTGGTGTGGATGAACGAATCCGAGTACGGATTTAAGCTGGGAAAGAGGGAATCCAGCCTGGATCGGTTGAGGTTTGTGGATCTGTCCACGTAATCCAACGTAAAAGTTCTGTTAAGCCGCGACTTATCGATGTTTACCAGCCGGTAACATGTAATTCCGGCGGCCCCGTCGAGCTTGGTTTCCGCCACCGCGCTCCGGGGCCGCCCCTTTTTCCGTTGGACTCCTGTTTTCAACGTGCCTCCTGCCTGTTTCCTACGCCTGTCTGAGGGGCGCGCTGCCTGTTTCCTACGCCTTTCTGAGGGGCGCGGGTTCGACTATTTCCATCCCACGGGTACGGGCACGGCAGGAGGCCACCTCACCGCGGTCCAAACGTCGTCCCCGGCGCAATTTTTTCCGGTTGTTTCGGCAGCCTGCATCCTGGGCTTCTCTCGTCCGGGAGAATGTCACATCGGTCTGGAACTATCTGCTCATGGCGACGGCGCCCTCCAACCGATCTTCCCTTCGACGCTCGTCGACTTCGCCGGTGCGTGCGCGAAGGGGACGTTCCTCGGTTCCCTCCTCTGCCATCTCGTCCGCGCCGCAGCCTGGAGTGACGAAGACTGGCGGCAGCACCAAAGCCATTGAACGTGCCGTCGATGTGATGGCTGCGTTCGTTGCCGATTTCGAGCCCGGTCGCTATTCGAGCGCTGATGCCGTTTCCCTCGTCGATCTGTTCGTCCGGGCAGAGCGGCTTTGCAACGCGGGCAAGACATTGGCGGCCAACCGGGTGGCGGAGTCCAACAGGCCTATCGAGGAAGGTCACCGCAGCGCCGCTCATTGGCTGGCCGGTGTATCGGGCGAGTCGGTTGGCGAAGCTATGGACGTGCTCAGATTGGGCCAAGCCCTCGAGGACCAGCCGGGGGTGGACGATGCTTATCGCCAGGGGGAACTATCAAGGGCGCGAGCCAAACTCGTATCCGGAGCTGTCAAGGTCAATCCACAGAGTGAGAGCGAAATCCTCGAAGGTGCCAAACACGACTCGCTTCGGCAACTGAAGGAGCGTTGCTTACGGGCGAAGGCACAGGGGCGGTCCGCTGCCGGGGCTGCGGAGGCCTACGAGGCGATCCGAAAGTCTCGCTACTGCAGGACATGGACCGATCCCGATGGCGCATTTCGTCTCGATGCCCGACTCACCCCCGATGCAGGCGCCGGTCTGCTTGCCTCGTTGTCCTCGGAGTCCAATCGGATCTTCGAACGGTCAAGGGAGTCCGGTTTCCACGAGTCGCGTGACGCCTACTGCGCGGACTCGCTGGTTGCGCTTGTAACTGGTCGCGGCTCGGGGAAAGGGCACCACGATGGGCCATCCGGCGGCGATCGGGGTGACGATGGCAGCGCTGCGACGGCAGAAGCCACCACCGAGTTTCGGGCGCCGGATCCCACGGCCATGGTCCATCTCCGGGTGGACCTCGCAGCCCTACGTCGAGGATCCCTGCGCAAAGGTGAGCTCTGCGAGATCCCCGGGGTCGGTCCGGTTCCGCTGGAGACGGCTCGCTCCCTGATGTGCGATGCCATCACCAAGGTCGTGATCGCCAACGGGGTGGACGTGACGACCATCTGCAACCTGGGTCGCTCCATTCCGGCATCCTTGAAGTCGGCTCTCATCGAAAGGGACCCGACCTGTGTCGTCCCGACGTGCGATGTGGCCCATGGCCTCGAGTTCGACCACTGGAGAACGCCACTCGTCGATGGAGGAACGGTGTCCCTCGACAATCTTGCCCGGCTGTGTGGCCACCATCACTATCAGCGCACTCACAAGGGTTTCCGACTTTCCGGGGGGCCGGGTCGGTGGCGTTGGGATCCCCCGTCCAAGACCTCGGGCGAGGCGCCGCAGACAAATTGGACGCAAGATCAACCACCGGGCTCGATTGCCGGAGATTCAGAGCGAATTCCCGAAGACGCCGACCACGAGCTGATTCTTTTCACGCTCGAAGAGTGACCGGAGAGTTCTGCCGCCACGGGCTGATCGAGGGTCGGTAGGGTGGCCAGAAGAGGATCCATGGGGGCGGGGCCACCCAATAGGACCCAGCCAGTAGGACCCAGAAGAAGCCAGTAGGAGCCAGTGGGCCAGTAGGAGCCAGTGGGAAGGGTGGCGGTGCTGCCCCTGTGGCCGCTGGTCCGACGGCTCGTCTATCATGGTTGGCCGTCAGCACTGGTCGCCCGCGATCGCCGTCCGAGGAGCGATCGGTCGGCGCGGACCACCTTCGTATTCGTATTTCTCGAGGAGTTCTCGCATGCCCGAAGTCACACTCGCCGCACAATCTGGCCGCGACACCGGATCCAGTTCGACGCGTCGCCTCCGGGCACAGGGGAAGATCCCGGGCGTGGTGTACGGGCACGGAGCGGATCCCCTGCCTGTGGCCGTCGGTGCCCGGGACTTTCAGATCGCCCTCTCCGGCGAGGCCGGCCTCAACACGTTGCTCTCGCTGGAGGTGGATAACAAGAACTACCTGACCCTGGCCCGGGACATCCAGCATCACCCGTACAAGAATGTGGTCACCCATATCGACTTCCTCATCGTGCGGCGGGACGAAGTCATTTCGGCCGAAGTGCCTATCAACCTGGTTGGCGAGGCCATCGAGGTGCAGCACGGCGACGGGATCGTCGACCAGCAGCTGTTCTCGGTCCACATCAAGGCCAAGCCAGCGGACATTCCGCCGTCGGTCGACATCGACATTTCCGACCTGACCATCGGGGGCTCGCTGCACGTTTCGGACATCCCGTTCCCAGCCGGTATCGAGCTCGAGACCGATGTCGAGGCCACCGTGGTGGCCGGTCAGCCGCCCCGGGTTCAGGTCACAACCGAAGAGGAGACCGAAGCAGCAGCTGCTGCTGCCGAGGCCGCCGGAGAGGTTGCCGGCGAAGCACCCACCGACGCCGAGCCCTCGGAGGGCTAAGTCCTGCTCCGCCACCGGCGCCCGTCGGAGGGCCCCCGAAGAGGAACACCGGTGGACTTCCTGGTTGTCGGCCTCGGCAATCCGGGTATCGAATTCGTGGGAAGTCGGCACAACATGGGTGCCGATGTGGCCGCCGCCCTCGCCGACCGCCACCAGGGTCGCCTCCGGCCGGAGAAAGGGCTCCATGCACTGGCCTGCGAGATCCGGATAGGGGGGCACCGGGTGATGGTCGCCGTTCCGCAGACCTTCATGAACGAGTCCGGCCGGGCCGTGGCCCCACTGGTCCGACGAGCGGGCATCGATCAGCTCGACCAAGGCGATCTGACGTCGAGCAGCCCCACTGATCCGTCCGCCGAGCCCGGCGCCCAGCCAGCCGATGGCAACCGCGCCGCGCTCGTCGCCTTCCCAGAGCTCCTACGCCGGCATCGGTGGTCGTCTCATCGTCGTCCATGATGAGCTCGACCTTCCCTCCGGCCGGGTCAAGGTCAAGGCGGGGGGTGGCTCGGCCGGCAACAACGGGCTCAAGTCGATCGACAGCCATCTGCATGACAACGGATACCTGCGAGTGCGCGTCGGCATTGGCAAACCCCCGGGGCGCCAGCCGGGGGCGGACTATGTGCTCAAACGCCCGGGTGCCGCCGAAAGAGCTGTCCTGGAAACGGCCATCGAGGAAGCGGCCGACGCCGTCGAGCTCATCGTTATGGCTGGCCCCGAGGCGGCTATGAACCGAGTCAACGCGGCCGGTTGAGTGGTGGCGCGCCGTCACTGCTGAGAGCCGGCTTCGGTCCCGGTACCCTGGGCCTGTGAGCTTGCGCTCGCTTCCTCCCCTGCTTCGCAATGAGCCTGCCATGACGCGGGTCATTGGCGCGCCCAACGCCACCTTGGCCGTGGCCACGCCGGCCCAGGCCTTTGTGCTGGCCGGACTGGTCCGGCTCAGCAGCCGGCGGCCGGTACTGGTGATCACTCCTACCGGGGCCACGGCCGAGCAACTGGCCCATGACCTGGGGGCCTTCACCGATGGACCGGCTCAGGTCGCCGCCCAGGGCGACGGCTCTGACCGCGGCTCGGATGTCGGCTCTGACGGACGTCCACCAGCGGCCCCCGGAGGGCAACGGATCCATGTGTTTCCCGCTTGGGAGACCCTTCCTTTCGAGCGGGTGAGCCCCGACGTGGCCACGATGGGTCGGCGTCTCCGGCTGTTGTGGGAGTTGGGGGGGGCGAGGACCGACGGAGGCCCGGGTGGTGACCAGGACGGCACCGACGATGGCGCCGGACCGGAGATCGTCGTCGCCCCCATCAAGGCGGTGCTCCAGCGCCTCGGTCCATGGCGGACGGCGGCCCGCCCGGTGGAGGTGCGTCCGGGGGACAGGGTCTCGGTCGATGAGCTGGTCTCACGGCTGGTGACCATGGGCTATCGGCGCGAGTCGATCGTGGAGCACCGTGGCGAGCTGGCCGTGCGGGGCGGGATCGTCGATGTGTTCCCGTCGACGACCGACTACCCGGTCCGCATCGACCTGTGGGGCGACGAGGTCGACCGGCTGACCCGTTTCGACGTGGCCGACCAGAGGTCGATCGACGATCTGGAAGAGGTGCAGATCTTCGGCTGCCGCGAGTTGGTGACCGACGAGGCCATGCGCAAACAGGCGGCCACGTTGGTCGGTACCGCGCCGTGGGGCAGGCATCAGTGGGAACGACTGGCAGACGGTGAGCAGTTCGACGGGATGGAGTCGTGGCTGCCCTGGCTGGTGGAGTCCGAGGAATTGGTGACCGACCTCCTGGGCGATGACGCCCTGGTGGTCCTGGTCGAGCCTCGCCGGGTCCGTGACCGTGCCGGCGAGCTGCTGGAGGAGGAGGCGGCGCTGGCCGATGCTCTGGCCACCACATGGGGGCTCGATGCCGGCGAGGACGCTCCCCGGCTGCATGTCCCCTTCGACCGTCTGCTCGGCGGCACCGGTGCCGGCCTCGTATCACTCGTCCCTTCGGCCGAGGGCCCCGACATCCCCGCCATCGAGAGCCGAGGGTGGGAACCCATCCTGGGCGACGGTGCCAAGCTGGCCGCACAGGTGGCCACGCTCACCGGCGACGAGTACGCAGTCGTCCTCTGCTCGTCGACATCCGGCGGGGCCGAGCGGCTGTCGGGGGTGCTGGCCGGGGAGGGCATCACCGTACCGGTGGCCACGCCGACCGAGTGGGGTCAGACCGGGTCGGGAGCCGTCGACCTGACCACTGCCGGTGCACGCATCGTGGTCGCCGCCGTCGATCGCGGCTTCGTCCTGCCCGGGTCGCGCATCGCCGTTCTGGCCGAGTCCGATGTCACCGGGCGACGCCGACCCCATCGCCAGGCACGGGCCCGGGCCCGACCGGTGGACGGCTTCTTCGACGACCTCTCACCGGGGAGCTACGTGGTCCACCGCCAGCACGGGGTGGCGCGGTACGGGGGCATGGTGACCCGGACCATGGGCGGAGCCACCCGCGACTACCTGCTCCTCGAATACCGGGGCGACGACAAGCTCTATCTCCCCACCGACCAGATCGAGCAACTCACGCCCTATGCCGGCGGCGAGTCACCCACGGTCAGCCGGCTCGGAGGTTCGGAGTGGCAACGGGCCCGATCCAAGGCCCGTGCTGCGGTTCACGAGATCGCCGAGGAGCTGGTGGCCCTCTACCGCCGCCGCCTGCAGGTCACCGGGCACGCCTTCGGGCCGGACACGCCCTGGCAGGCCGAGCTCGAATCCTCGTTCCCCTTCGTCGAGACGTCGGACCAGCTCCGGGCCATCGAGGAGGTCAAGGCAGATATGGAGCTGCCCCAGCCCATGGACAGGCTGGTCTGCGGCGACGTGGGATTCGGCAAGACGGAAGTGGCGATCCGGGCCGTGTTCAAGGCTGTCCAGGACGGATTTCAGGCGGCGGTCCTGGTCCCCACCACCCTCCTGGCCAGCCAGCATTTCCAGACTTTCGCCGATCGGTACGCGCCCTTCCCGGTCAAGGTCGAGATGCTCAGTCGGTTCCTCACGCCGGCCCAGATTCGGTCCGTCCTCTCCCGCTTGGCCGACGGTTCGGTCGACGTGGTGGTGGGCACCCACCGGATGCTCGGCGGCGACGTCCGCTTCAAAAAGCTCGGGCTGCTGGTGGTGGACGAGGAGCAGCGTTTCGGGGTCGGGCACAAAGAGTCGATCAAGGCGCTGGCCGACGGGGTGGACGTCCTCACCCTGACCGCCAGCCCCATCCCGCGCACGCTCGAGATGGCACTGACCGGGATCCGCGACCTGTCGATGGTCAACACGCCACCGGCCGCTCGTCGTCCGATCCTCACCCACGTCGGCGAGTTCGAGGAGGGAGCGGCATCGGAGGCCATCCGGCGCGAGCTCCTCCGAGAAGGACAGGTGTTCTACGTCCACAACCGGGTCAACGACATCGATGCCACCGCCGAGCGGGTCCGGAAGATGGCGCCCGAAGCCCGGGTGGCTGTGGCCCACGGCCAGATGGACGAAGGAACGTTGGAAAAGGTGGTGCTCGACTTCTGGGAGGGTTCCTATGACGTGCTGGTGTGCACCACCATCATCGAGTCGGGGATCGACATGCCCACGGTCAACACCCTGGTGGTCGACCGGGCCGACCTGCTCGGACTGGGGCAGCTCCACCAGCTGAGGGGTCGGGTGGGCCGCGCCGGGCAGCGGGCCTATGCCTACCTGTTCCACCCCGTCGACCGCGTCCTGTCGGAGCAGGCCTACGAGCGGCTCCGCACCATCGGTGACCACAACGAACTCGGCTCCGGGTTCAAGATCGCCCTTCGTGATCTCCAGATCCGGGGAGCGGGCAACCTCCTCGGTCGGGACCAGTCGGGCCACATCGCCGCCATTGGTTACGACCTCTACGTACAGATGGTCTCCGAAGCCGTCTCGGAGCTCAAAGGCGAGCCACGCCCCCGTCCGGTCGAGCTGTCACTCGATCTGCCCGACGCCGCCCACCTCCCGGTGACCTACGTGGCTGCCGAGGACGTGCGTCTCGAGGCCTATCGGCGCCTGGCATCGGTACAGACCGAGGCCGAGATCAGCGACGTCCGGGCCGAGTGGGAGGATCGCTTCGGGCCCCTTCCTGCCCCGGCACAGGCCCTCCTCGACGTGGCCCGCTTGAGGGTCGAGTGCCTGCGACTGGGGATCACCGACGTGGCAGTGGCCATGCCCCGCCCGGGCATGGGATCGGCGGTGCGTTCTGCCGGGGGCGGTGCCGCCGGAGGTCGCTCTTCTGGAGGTCGTGCTCTCGGCGCCGTTGGTGCCAGGGGTGGCCCCCGGGCCACCGTCAAGATGTCGCCGATCTCGCTGCCCGCTTCGGCCGAGGTGCGGCTGCGCCGTCTCGCTCCGGGTGCCACCTATCAGGCTGACCTGCATCGGCTGCTTCTGCCCATGCCCGTGCCTGCCGAGGGATCCGACTTCGCCCCGGATCTGGTCGCCCTGCTCACCGAGCTGATGCCGGCCGATCGGTGAGGGCGATCGACCCAGGGTCAGCCGGCTCAGCCACCGGATCCCCGGGCCCCGGTTCGGTGGGTGCCCGTCGGGCCACACCCGGACCGGTCGGGCGAAATGCGGCGAAGCGAGCTCCCGGTCGCCACCCGTTAGCATCCCCGGCGTGAAACGCCTTATAACCGGGGTGCTCGCAACGGCCGCCATCCTTAGCGCAGGCGGGCTCTCCTCGGCCTGCAACGTCGTGCCTCCTGCGGCCACGGCCAATGGGGCAACCATCTCGACGGACAGCCTCAACAGCCAGCTCAAGGTGCTCGAGTCGACGGTGGCCGGGGGCTGCCTGCTCGAGTTGGAGAACACCGAGCTGAGTCCCGCCTCCGCCCAGGGAGCAGGTGGTTCGGGGACCTACACCACCGAGTTCGCCGGTACCGTGCTCCAGTCCCAGGTCAGTGACCTGTTGGCGCAGCAGTACGCCGCTACCAAGGGCATCACCGTCCTGTCCGACGATCTGGTCACCGCCAAGTCGGATTTCGAAGCCACCCTCGATGGCGAGATCAACCAACAGGTGGAGACGGCCGAGTCGGAAGGCGCCACCTCCTACTGCCAGGAACCCAGCGGCGCCACCCTCAGCGGCGCGCAGCTGTTGTCCGAACTCCCCGCCGATGTGGCCGTCGCCCAGGTGAAGAACCAGGCCATCGACGAGAAACTGCTGGCCCTCGGCGCCGATCTCTCCGAAAGTGCTGTGGTCAAGTACTACAACAGCAACCTGTCGCAGTTCACCCAGACCTGCGTGAGCCGGATCGTCACCGCCAGTCAGTCCGCGGCCCAGCAGGCCGTGGCCCAACTCAATGCCGGCGCCTCCTTCGCCTCGGTGGCCAAGGCCAAGTCGATCGACACCGCGACGGCCGCCGACGGCGGTTCGCTGGGATGCAGCTTCACCCAGGCCCAGGTCGAGCAGGCCCTCGAACAGCAGTCGATCCAGGTGGGTAAGGCTCTAGCCCCCGTGCAGGATTCGAGCAGTGGCCAGTGGTACATCTACGAGGTCACCAGCCAATCGGTCGAGCCACTCTCCGCCGCCCAGTCGGTGGTCCGACGTGAGCTCCTCGAGACGGCGAGCAACGTCGACAGGGTGAGCAGGGAGATCGTGGCCTTCGCCCACCGTTCGGACATATCCGTCGATCCGGTCTACGGGACATGGAAAGGCCTGGCCGTGATTCCCCCCGCCTCCCCTCCGCTCCGGTTCCTCCTGCCGGCGGTGTCGGGGGCAGCCAGCACGGCCAGCTCGTCACTCGGGGCGAGCGGAGTTACCGGTGCCACAGGAGCCGGTGGCCAGTCGCCGGGCACTGCCGGTTCGGCTGGATCGAGCTCCGCTGCCGGCTGATCCCCACCGGTCAACACCGGCCGTGTCCCGTCGGCGCTCGTTCATCCCACGTATTGACATCGTCGGCCTCGGGCCGGCCGGTCCTGAGCTCATCACCCAGGAGACGCATGCCCTCATGACCCGGGGCGGGACGGTGTTCCTCCGGACCGCCCGGCATCCCGCCTCCGGCAGATATCCCGATGTGCCGACGTTCGACCATCATTACGAGGGAGCCGACGACTTCGCCCAGGTATACGAGTCGGTCGTTGCCGACCTCGTCACGGCCGCCCGCAGGGAGCCGGTGGTCTACGCCGTCCCCGGTTCACCCTCCGTCGCCGAACGGACGGTCGCACTGCTGCGAGAGGACCCGGCCGTGGTTGGCGGCGAGATCCACTTGGTGGTGCACGCGTCGGTGTCGTTCGTCGACCTCGCCCTGGTGCGCCTCGGAGTGGACCCGGTAGCGGCTGGGTTCCGACTGGTGGACGGCGAGACCTTCGCGGTACAGGCGGCCGGCCAGCGTGGGCCGCTGCTGGTGGCGCAGTGCTGGAACAAGGATCTGTTGTCCGATATCAAGCTGGCCGTGGAGTCCCCGGTGACCGAGAAGGTGACGGTTCTCTTCCATCTCGGACTGTCCGACGAACACGTTTGGGACGTCTCCTGGAACGAGCTCGATCGGTCGTTTGACCCCGATCACCTCACATCGTTGTGGATCCCGGAGTTGTTCCCACCGGTGGGCGCCGAGCTCCTTGCCCTCGATGAGCTGGTCCACACTCTGCGTGTCCAATGTCCGTGGGATCGGGAGCAGACCCACGGTTCGCTGGCCCGGCACCTTCTCGAAGAGAGCTATGAAGTGCTGGAGGCGATTGACACCCTCGCCGCCTTGGACGCCGCCTCTACTGCCGACGCCGCCTCTGCGGTCTACACAGCCTCTGCGGTCGACACCTCCGCCGCCCAGGGCCAACCGCCGGCCGCGGACAGGGATCCACTGGACGGCGACCAGGCGTCAAAGCAGGCCACCAACGAGGCGACCGAGCGGGCCGTCGCCCATCTCGAGGAGGAGCTCGGCGATCTGCTCTTCCAGATCTACTTTCACGCCGCGCTCGGAGCCGAGCGGGGTCGTTTCAATCTGGCCGATGTGGCCCGCGGCGTTCACGACAAGCTGGTGGCGCGGCACCCACACGTCTTCGGCGATGGAACGGCGGTGACCTCCGGTGACGTGGCCAGCAGCTGGGAGGCGCTCAAGATGGCCGAGAAGAACCGGTCAACGGTCACCGAGGGCATACCGTCGGCCCTTCCGGCCTTGGCCATGGCGGCCAAGCTACAACGCAAGGCCCGGGCCATCGGAATGGAGCTCCCCGGTCTTTCTGACGACATCGCCCGAGTGACGAGCAGGATGGCCGGGTTGGTGTCGTCCGCTAGCGATGCGGCGATCTCGCCGGACAACCGGTCGGAATCCGACCCAAGGCGACCGAATGCCGATGGCGACGGCCAGCTCCTAGTCGGCGACGGCAGGGATGGTGATGTGGAGGCCGACAACGCCGAGGTCATGGGGGAATATGACAACACCGAGGCCATGGGCGAACTCTTGTTCGCAATGGCCAACGTGGCCCGGGCACTCGGTGTTGACCCCGAGACGGCCCTCCGAGCCACGTCGGCAAAATTCCGAGCGGCTATCGATGAGCGCGGGTGGGACGGATCGGAGCACACCGGAACCGACTGAATGCCTCCGGTTGGGGTCGCGTCAGCCCAGTTGTTCGGCCGGGTGATCCGTCGACTGTCCAGGTTGGCTCGTCCGAACCGATACCGACTGCCCGATGCCTTGTGCGATGGCCCCCGACCCGAAGGCACGTCCCAAGAAATCCCAGGTACGAGCCGTACCCGGTGGTAGCTTTTGCGACACTGTCGACAGGAGCGACCACCCATCGTGAGCATCATCGAGCAGGTCATCGGCCGCGAGGTCCTCGACTCCCGCGGTAATCCAACGGTCGAGGTCGAGGTCTTCCTCGACTCCGGGTCAGCGGGCCGTGCCATCGTTCCGTCGGGCGCCTCCACCGGGTCGTTCGAGGCCGTAGAACTACGTGACGACGGGCCCCGATTTTTAGGCAAGGGAGTCCTCCGGGCGGTCGAGAACGTCAACGGGGAGATCGCGGAGATTCTCGATGGTGCCGATGCGCTCGACCAGCGTGCCATCGACTTCGCCATGATCGATGCCGACGGCACACCCAACAAGGCCCGGCTGGGTGCCAACGCCATCCTCGGTACATCGCTGGCCACGGCCAAGGCGGCCGCCGCCGAGCTCGACCTTCCCTTGTTCCGGTACGTCGGGGGCACGGACGCCCATGTTCTTCCTGTTCCGATGATGAACGTCGTCAACGGGGGGGTTCACGCCGACAACTCCATCGATCTCCAGGAGTTCATGATCATGCCGGTCGGCGCCGCTTCGTTTTCGGAGGCCCTGCGTTGGGGAGTCGAGACGTACCACGCCCTGGCCAAGGTGCTCAAAGTGAAAGGGCTGTCGACCACGGTGGGCGACGAAGGAGGATTCGCCCCTGACCTGCGCACCAACGAGGAAGCCGTGCAGGTGCTGGTCGACGCCATCGAATCGGCCGGCCGCATCCCGGGCGACGAGATAGCCATTGCCGTGGACCCGGCCAGTTCCGAGCTGTACAAAGACGGTCGATACGTACTGGCGGGCGAGGGCCGCACCCTGTCGTCCCCCGAGATGGTCGAATTCTGGGTCGATCTGGTTGACCGCTATCCGATCGTGTCCATCGAGGACGGGATGGCCGAGGAGGACTGGGACGGATGGGTGGCCCTCACTTCGGCTCTGGGTGACACGGTCCAGTTGGTCGGCGATGACGTGTTCGTGACCAACGAGGAGCGCCTGCGGCGAGGGATCGACACAGGGGCGGCCAATGCCGTACTCATCAAGGTCAACCAGATCGGCACCCTGACCGAGACCATGGCGACGATGGCACTCGCCACTCGATCCTCCTACGCCTGTGTCATGTCCCACCGATCTGGCGAGACAGAGGACACGACCATTGCCGATCTGGCGGTGGCCACCAACTGTGGTCAGATCAAGACGGGGGCGCCGGCCCGTTCTGACCGGGTGGCCAAGTACAACCAGCTTCTGCGCATCGAGGAGCAGCTGGGTGAGACCGCCGCCTTCAGCGGAGGTCAGGCGCTGTCCGCTTGGGGTCAGCGTCGATGAGCAAGCGACTCCACTCCCGCGCCCGGTCACCACGGGGATCTCGGAGCCTGCGGTCCGAGAAGGGCAAGCCCGATGTCAAGCGGCCGAAAAGCTCCAAGCGCTCGAAAAGCGCTAAGCGGCCGAAAAGCGCCGAGCGGCCAAAGCGGTCACGTACCCCCTCCGGCCGTTCGCTTCTCTGGTGGAGAGGTGGGCGAAGTGGCCCGGCCAAAGCCGGACGAAAGCGGTCGTCGAAGGACACTGCCAAGGCCGGATCAAAGGGAACGGCCGTCAGACGCAAAGGTGGAACCACTGGCCCCACCAAAAAGGGACGTCCGAACGGCAATCCCGCCTCGCCCGGGGTGCGCCGCAACCGGATCCCGGTAGCGCTGGCTGCCGTCATCGCTCTTGTCATCCTCGGGACCAGTTTTCCGTTGTCGGCCCTGTTCTCACAGCACAGTCAGTTGTCGTCGACCTCGGCCCAGCTACAAAAGGTGCAGAGCGAGAACGGCCTGCTGGCCGAGCAGCAGCACCAGCTCAATTCGACCACCGACGTCGATCGCTTGGCCCGGCAGGACTACCAGATGGTGATGCCTGGGCAGACCCTCTATGACGTTCTCCCGCCTTCAGGGCTGGCCGCCGCCACGGCGGGCCAAGCCACGCCGGGAGATCCCGGGAGCCAGCCCCTTGTTTCTCCAACCAACGCCCCTGATATGACCCCTGATCCCAATCTCCCCTCGGCGTCGGCATCATCGGGAGGGTCGGCACAAACCGGCGTCGCCTCACAAAGCAGAGGTTCCGGGTCAAGCGGATCCGAACCTCCGTCGGCCCCTTCGAGCTTCTGGTCCCGAGTGACTAACACGCTCGAATTCTGGAAGTGAGCTCGGGGCCGGACGACTCCTCAGGCGTTCAACCCGGCTCCCCGCCCAACCCGGCCGAGCCGACCTCCTCTCCGTCGGGTCTCACGACGCCGGATGAGACGGCCGCGGTAGCCGCACTCCTCGGCCGCGCTCCGGCCGGCGAGTTCGATGTGGTCGTCCGTAATGACGAGGGCAAGCCTGCAGTCATTGCCAATGCCCCGTTCCTGTTCGACGGAACGCCGATGCCGACCCGATATTGGTTGGTCGACCCGAGTCTCCGCGAAGCGGTCTCCACTCTCGAATCGAAGGGAGGGGTGAGACAGGCCGAAGCCGCTGTGTCAGCCGACCGTTTGGCCGACGCACATCTTCGCTACGCCGCCGAGCGGGATGATCTCATCCCCGCCGATCACCGAGGGCCTCGACCGTCGGGCGGCGTTGGGGGCACCCGTCGGGGAGTCAAGTGCCTCCATGCTCATCTCGCCTGGTGGCTCGTCGGGGGGGATGACCCGGTGGGGGAGTGGACAGCCTTGCAGATAGGCCTCCACGTCGCCCGGGGCTGACCGAACTCACCCGGGGCTGACCGAACTCGCCCGAGTCTGACCACCGAACGTCCTGAGAAAAGGCCACGGCCTAGCTCCCTGGGGTGACTGCGGGGACGGGGTGGAAGTCAAAACCTGAGCTCCGCTCAGCTGGGAGAGAGCGGTCGGGCTCATCACTGTTCGTACACCCATGCACTAACTTGTCAGGGGTGGCGCAGGGATGGAGTAGCGACATCACGGTTCTCGGAGGCTGCGGCCACATTGGCCTGCCTCTGGGTCTTGCCTTCGCCGACCAGGGCTTGCGGGTTGTGCTCTACGACACCAACTACGCGGCGGTAGACCGCGTGCGGTCGGGCAAGATACCCAATCGGGAGCCGGGGGCACCGGAAGTCCTGGCCCGCACGCTGGCAAACGCGACCTTGACGGCCACCGCCGATGCGTCCGCCGTGGCCGGGGGGGAGCACCTGGTCGTGGTCATCGGGACGCCGGTGGACGAGTATCTGAATCCCGATCCACAGGCTGTTGTCGACGCCGTGGAGGCCGTCGCCGACCAGCTGGTGGACGGCCAGCTCCTCATTCTCCGCAGCACCGTCTTTCCTGGGGTCACCCGGATGGTCGAGCGGCTGATCGACCGGCTCGGGCGATCCATCGACGTTGCCTTCTGCCCCGAGAGGATCGCCGAAGGACAGGCCATGGAAGAGCTCCACTCACTTCCCCAGATCGTGGCCGCTCGGACCGAACGGGCCTATGAACGCGCTGCCGCTCTGTTCGGGCACCTCACCTCGACCATCGTCCGTGTCGCTCCTGAAGAGGCTGAGTTAGCCAAGCTCTTCACCAATTCGTACCGGTACATCAAGTTCGCCGCGGCCAATCAGCTTTACATGATGGCCAACGACTTCGGCCTCGACTACGAGACGATCCGCAAGGCCGTTGTGCAGGACTACCCGCGGGCAGCAGACCTTCCCGGTCCCGGGTTCGCCGCCGGCCCCTGCCTGCTGAAGGACACCATGCAGCTGGCCGCATTCAACAACAACAATTTCGCGCTCGGACAAGCCAGCATGCAGATCAACGAAGGACTCCCGCTTTACCTCGTGTCGCGCCTGGCCGCCCGCTACGACCTGGACTCGATGACGGTGGGGATCCTCGGAATGGCCTTCAAAGGTGAGTCCGACGACAATCGATCGAGTCTCTCCTACAAGCTCAAGCGGGTGCTCAATGTGCGGGCCAAGCACGTTCTGACCACCGACCCCTACGTGACCGTCGACGACAATTTGGCGCCGCTCGACCAGGTCCTCGATCGGTCCGATCTCATCGTGATCGGAGCACCGCACAGGACCTACGCCGATCTCGTCATCGACCAGCCGGTTGTGGACATCTGGAACCTGCGCGGTGATGGGGTGGTGGTGTGAAGCCCCGGGTGTCCATCGTGATCCCTGCCTACAACGAGGGATCCGACATCGAGAATGTCCTCAGTCGGTTGATCGAGGCTGTGGAGTTGCCATCGGAGATCGTGGTTGTGGTCGATTCCCCCGATGACAGCACCGTCCCCTACGTAGAGAAGTACGCCGACCGAAATCCTCATATCCACTGCCTGGTCAATGACGTACATCCGGGTCCGGCCCAGGCGATCCGGTTCGGAATAGAGCGGGCGACGGCCGATGTCATCGTGGTGACGATGGCTGATGGGTGTGACGACCCTGAGCAGATCGACCACTTGGTGCGGCTGGTCGAGCGAGGTGTGGTCATCGCTGCTGCCTCGAGGTATTCGCGTGGAGGACAGCAGGTAGGAGGCCCATTCCTCAAGGGGTTCTTGTCGAGGATGGCCGGGCTCTCGCTGTGGGCGTTGGCACGAGCGGGAACCCGCGACGCAACCAACTCGTTCAAGGCTTATGACATCGGATTCGTCCGGAGCGTAGGGATCAGCTCGACCGCCGGCTTCGAGATCGGCATCGAGCTCGTGGCCAAGGCCAGGCGAGCCCGTCTGCCGGTGGCGGAGTTGCCGACGATCTGGCTGGAACGCAACCAGGGTGTGTCAAACTTCAGATTGGTGAGTTGGCTACCCGACTACCTGCGCTGGTGGAGTTTTGCTTTCGGCCCGCGCCTTACCGTGGACCAGATTCGGGCTGCCGGCGATCGGAGAGGACGTCAATGAGCACCGTGATGGTAAGTGGATCGGCCGGGTTCATCGGTGGCTACGTGGTCAAGGAGCTGCTGGATCGAGGCCACGACGTGGTGGGCATCGACAACTATTCCAAGTACGGCCCGGTTCGACGGTCCTACGACGACCATCCGCGGTACCGTTTCATCGAGGGGGACGCCCGGGACGTCGATCTGATGACCACCGAGCTGAGCGGGTGCGACCACTTCATTGCCGGTGCAGCCATGATCGGTGGAATCTCCTACTTCCATACCTACGCCTACGATCTGCTGGCTACCAATGAGCGTATAACCGCATCCTCCTGCGATGCAGCCATCCGGGCCCACGAGAGTGGTCGTCTTGAGAAAGTGACCTACCTGAGCTCGTCGATGGTCTTCGAATCGGCCGACGCCTGGCCCTCGTACGAAGGTCAGGAGCACGACGTCCCGCCACCCGTTTCTTCCTACGGGTTCCAGAAGCTCGCCGTCGAATACTTCGCCCGGGCCGCCTTCGACCAATACGGGCTCCCCTATACCATCGTGCGACCTTTCAACTGCGTGGGAGTGGGTGAGCGCCGGGCGCTCGGCGACGTGGAGATCCTGAGCGGCAACGTCCGTCTGGCCATGAGCCACGTGGTCCCCGACCTGGTGCAGAAGGTGCTCAAAGGTCAGGATCCCCTGCACATCCTGGGCGACGGTACCCAGATCCGCCATTACACCTTTGGCGCCGATCTGGCCGAGGGAATTGTGACCGCCATGGAGCACCCGGACGCACTCAACGAGGATTTCAATCTGTCCACGCCCGAATCGACCACGGTTCTCGAGCTGGCCGCGGCTATCTGGGCTTCGATCAAGGGCCCCGAGGTGCCCTTCCGGTGGGTTTCTGACCCTCCGTTCGAGCACGACGTGAACCGCAGGGTGCCGGCCACCGAAAAAGCAAAGAGGGTGCTCGGATTTGAAGCCACCACCTCGCTCGAGAAGATCTTGCAGGATGTGGTGCCCTGGATAGAGAAGGCGGTCGCCGACGGCACCATCTGATCCTCGGATGTCCGGGCACCCGGATGTCGGTGCACGGGCTCAGCGAATGAATCGGATCAGGGCGTGCCTGGCCCGAATCGGAGGTTGAAATGGCGGATCCAGACTTCCAGTCCCAGCTTCTGAGATTGAACGGGATCGAGGTTGACGAGGCAGTGGCTCGGACAGGCTGCCGCCGGTTTGTGATACCCGGTGGTGCGGTCCGACCACCGTCGTGGTAGCAAAGAGCGATGCGACCCGTTGGACCGGTGGCGGCCATTGATTGTGGAACCAATTCCACGCGACTGTTCATTGTCGATGCCAAGGGCCAGCCTCTCGAGCGCCTCATGCGGATCACCCGCCTGGGTGAGGGTGTAGACGCAACGGGCGAGCTGTCGGACGAAGCCATTGACCGGTGCCTGTCGGTCCTCCGGGAGTATCGGCAGATAATGGAGCGTCTGGGCGTAGTGCGTAGCCGGTTGGTGGCCACCTCGGCAGCGCGCGACGCCGCCAATGGGGACGAGTTCCTCAGAGCAGCGGGCGAAGCGGCCGGAACCACACCCGAGCTGTTGACCGGAACCGAGGAGGCACGTCTGTCGATGGCCGGTGCACTCTCCGACCTCGACGCCGCCGCCGGCCCCTTCCTCATCGTGGACATCGGGGGAGGGTCGACGGAGCTGGTGGCCGGGTCAGGGCCTGATGACCCGGACATCGTCGCCGTCTCACTCCAGGTCGGTTGCGTGCGAGTGACCGAGCGGTACCTGCTGGCCGATCCACCTACACCAAGCGAGTTGGCCAACGGCGAGTCGATGATAGGAAGGCTGCTCGACGAGGCGAAGGCGACGCATCCTCGACTGGGTACCGCCCGGTGCCTGGTGGGCCTGGCCGGTACCGTCAGTACCTTGGCGTCGTTGCAGTTAGGCCTGGACGAGTACGACCGTGAACAGGTTCATCACGCCGTGTTGAGCCTGGCCAGCGTTATTGCCTGGTACCGGACGCTGGCCGCCGAGGTTCGAGAGGCCCGTCTCGATCGCGCCGGCATGATTCCGGGTCGGGAGGATGTCATCGTCGGTGGTGCCATGATCCTGGCCGAGGTGATGTCCCGGTTCGGTTTCGACGAGTGCCTGGTGTCCGAATCGGACATCCTGGACGGGATGGTGGCCAGCCTTCTGGTGTGACTGCGGCGCCTCGACCGGGCCGACGATCAGCCGGCCGCCATCGGGCGGGTTGCGGTCAAAAGGCCCGCCATCGGGCGGACTGCGGTCTAATGGTCCGCCATCGGTCGTTGTGTGATCGGGCCGAGTTCAGGCTGTGATCCGAGCGGGCACCGCAGCCGAGGTCAGGCCGCAACTGTCCACCACCCGCTCGATGAACCGCTCTGTCGAGCCGTATTCCTCCTCGGCGTAGGCCCGCCCCTGGCGAGCCAACGAGTCGTGGACCGGGCTGTCCAGGACCGCCTCGATGCACCAGGTGAGCTCCGCAGGATCGGCGAACCACAGTCCACCCCGCCCCCGGGCGGCGTGCTCGCGTGCTCGCGTGTGGGACGGGACCACGATCGGGGTGCCGTAGAGGAGGGATTCGACTGACCGTCGGGCGAAGAGCCGTCCCGGGTGCAGATCGACGGTGACCCGGGCCCAGGCCATCAGCCGGGCCAGATCGCTCGACCGCTGTACGGCCCACCCACGGTTGAGCCGTCCCTGGTGCCAGGCATCGAAAGCGTCGGTATGGATGACGCCCACCGGATTGTCAGGGAACTGAAGGCGGACGAGACGGGCGAGCTCGGTTTCCTCGTGATCGGAGTCGGTCGCCACGTCGGTGACGACCACAATTGTCTCGTTGTCTCCCACCCAGGTGTTCGGTTCGCCGAGCACACTGGAATTGGCGGACAGAGGCGCTCCTAACCGGTGCACCTTCTCTGGGTTCCCGTGGTGATCGGCGATCGACGAGCGTTCTGACTCGGTGACGGTGAGCACAGAGGCGGACCGCTCGACGATGTGATCGAAGTGGGGGAAGGCCACGGCGTCGTCGTCGGAGGCAAGTGCCAACAACACCAGCTCCGCTTCAAGGCTGCCCCTGTCGACGGCGGTCAACGCTCCGACGTTTTGGTGGCCAGCGATGACAATGAGGTCTGGTCCTACGGTGGACAGAACCTCGGTGGCGTCGAGCCACGGCTCGACCAGACCCCGGTCGATCAATCCGGCCACCTCATCCGGTACTCCCGTCCCGTCAACTGCGGTGCTGGCCGACAATCCCTCAATCAGCAGATCCCGGCCAACCTCGGCCAGGGGATCGACGGGGGAGGCCAATCTGTGGAGGGAGAACACGCTGTCCACCGAGGTTCCGGCAACGTCCCCTTCGGGGGTAATTACGTGGACATCGGCGGCACAGGCCAGGGCTCCAGCCACCTGCCGGGTCATCCAGCCCTCCTCAGACCTGGACTCCCAGTGCGTGGCCAGAACGGCCACCACCGGTCGGCTTACCCTTCGGTGGCCAGGCATCGAAGGGGGCAGATCCTGCCTTACGGCACTCATCGAATCGGGGCGTCGTCCCGGGTGGCCTTCCCTTTTCCTCGTCCGTCGGCCTTGGCCACTGACGGCGGCTCGAGGTGGAGCCACGCAGCCAACTTGGCCTGATTGGCCGCCTCGGCGACCTGCCGGCTGATCATGTCCTGGTTGAGCTGCTCGCACCGGAGTGTCAGCTCATCGCAGCGGCGCTCGAGAGCGTCATTTACCCGCACCATATGGCTGATCAGCTCGCGCTCCTCACGGAGGTAGCGACCGAGGACCCGGAAAACAAGGCGACCGAGGATGCCGACTACCTTTCCTCGGGCGCCGCCCCCGGCGTCAGCCGGATCGAACGTGTCCGGGAGAGCCCAATGGCCGTGGAGGTACTCGAGGTCCTCGGGGCTCCTTACCTGCCGTGTGGTGCTGTCCCGCCGGATCTGGTCAGGCGGGAGCGGTTCCCATCGGAGCACGCGATGTTCGGCCTTGAGCCGCTCGAGAAACTCCTCGGGGTCAAGTGCAGTCTCTCCCACTTGGTCGCTCGCTCTCTCGTGTCGATCCACACCTCAGATGACGACAGGGTCCCCGACATGTCCTCACCCGAGGGTGCTGAAACGTGCAGTCACGCACGCTGATGAAAAGGAGTTTCGACCAGGGATTCTTCTGGCGTCACCCATTTCGGGTGGTCCAGCGTGCCTCACCCTGTCGGCCTGCCTCTCACCTTGTCGTCGGCCACTGCTCCGCGGATTGTAGCTGTGGTACAGCGCCGATTCGTGCCACGGGGAAGACGATGTCCCGCCTCGGCCCGGACCCACTCCTCCAGTGGTGAATCGGAGTGCTCGAAGGCCGGCATCAGCGGCGCCATCAAGGGAGCGAAACGGCCTCCCCGACGGAGGATTCCGAGAACCGGCACCGTGTTAATCTACTCGGCGTTGTGCAGAGACTGGAGGAGTCCGATCGATGCGTCGCCGGCCCTGTAGCCAGCCTGGCGATCCGTCCTCATAGTCGACAAACAGGGAACTCACAGCCAACCGGGCGTACCCATCTCAATGGCTGATCGCCCGCGGGGCGGTGAAGTGGCCGGGATCCCCCCGCCCGAGGATCGGCTGGTCGCCACCCTGGGTTGGATGACCGACCACCTGGCCGAGGCCCTGTCCCAACAGCCGAGTCCGCCGTCGACCCAGCTCAGCTGGGGTATCAACGCTGCCGCCTTCCCGCCGGCCTACTGGCACTGGCTGCACCTGAACCGCCTGCGTCGGGACGAGGAGGAGGCCGAGGCCAAGGGACCGGAGCTCCCCACTCGGGGTCCGCTCCTGAGCGTCGTGGTTCCGGTTTATCGCCCGTCCCTGTGGTTTTTCCGCGCCTGTGTCCTGTCGGTGACGGCCCAGACCTACCAGAACTGGGAGCTTTGTCTGTGCGACGACGGCTCGGAGGATCCGGAGCTGGCTGAGCTGATGAGGGAGTTCGCTGCCTCCGACCAGCGGATCAAGGCGCTGTCTCTGGACCGGAACGGTGGCATCTCCCGAGCCACCAACAAAGCCTTGGCCGAAGCCAAGGGCGAGTTCATTGTTCTGCTGGATCACGACGACGTCCTCGACCCCGCGGCTCTGTCAGAGATTGCCGGCGTGATTGCCGCTCATCAGGACGCTGACGTCATCTACTCCGACGAGGACAAGCTCGATGAGCTCGATCGACCATTCATGCCTCACTTCAAGCCCGACTGGGACCCGGATCTTCTTCTTGCCTATCCGTATCTGGGGCATGTGACCGCCATCCGAAGTGAGCTCCTCCGCCGGATCGGCGGCTTCCGTCCGGACTTCGATGGGAGCCAGGACTATGACGTGATGTTGCGATCGACCGAGGTGGCCCGTCAGGTCGTGCACATCCCGAAGGTCCTGTACCACTGGAGGGTCGTTCCCGGCTCGGCGGCAGGAGACACCGATGCCAAACCCTGGGCCCATCAGGCCAGCCGCCGGGTTCTCGAGGACACCCTGCTCCGCAGGGGTATCGACGGTAGGGTGACCACTGGCCCCTTCCCGGGGGCCTATCACGTGCGCCGGAAGATCGACGGGGCACCGACGGTGGCCGTTGTCATCCCCTTCCGGGATCAGGCGGCGCTGACGGTTTCGTGCCTCTCCTCCTTGGAGAAATCGGCCGGCTATCCCATCCATGAGGTTGTGCTGATCGACAACGGGAGCACCGAGCCTGAGACCTGCGAGCTGCGGCGTCGCCTCGAGCGGCGACCCTCTACCAGGGTCATCGACTATCCGGGTCCGTTCAACTGGGCGGCCATCAACAACCAAGCGGCGTCCACCTGCGACGCGGACATGCTGCTCTTTTTGAACAATGACATCGAGGCCACCTCTGAAGGTTGGCTCCACGCCCTCGTCGAGCTCGGACAGCGACCGGATGTCGGAGCTGTGGGGGCGCGGCTCATCTATCCGGATGGCAAGCTTCAGCACGCCGGTGTGGTGCTGGGCCTCGGAGGTGTGGCCAGCCACATCTTCATCGGTATGCCGAAGGACCAGAGCGGCTACTTCCACTGGGACGCGGTGATCCGCGGTTACAGCGCCGTCACCGCTGCCTGCATGCTGGTCCGCCGGACGGTGTTCGAGGAGTTGGGTGGGTTCGACGAAGCCTTCGCCGTTGGATTCAACGACGTCGATTTCTGCATCCGACTCAGCCAGGCTGGCTACCGGGTGGTCTACACACCTCACGCCGAGTTGACCCATTACGAGTCGGTCAGTCGCGGTTTGTCCGGCTTCTATCAGGATTATCAGGAATTCTTGCGTCGCTGGACAAAGGTTCTCCAGAGGGAAGATCCTTTCTACAATCCGAACCTCAGTCGCCTCGAGCATTGGTGCTCCCTCCGGCCTCCCGATGAGGACGAAAAGTGGCTCGAATTGCTCGGTGGGCTGGCTGAGGTGACTGGCGGAGGTACGGGTCCCGAGGGTCCCTCCGGAACGGCGCCACCCGACGGCACCGATCAAGGGCGCGCCGCCACCCCGGGTTCCCGTGAGGGAGTGGTCGCCGAGGTCGGTCGCTAGCGCCTACGGGTGTAGCTGTCTCGTATGAGCGGAGCCCGCCCGGAGCGTCGGGTCCGAGCCACCGACCAGCGGCTGGCATCGGGCGTCCGTTGTGCGAGTGGGAGCGGGTGTGCCGGCCTCAGCGGCACTTGGTCAGGATTATTTGGGTTATCAGGCCGGCGACAGGGAAGGAGGCGCTCCGCCCTCCCGCTGTCACACGGCCCGCCTGGTCCGGGTGTTCCCCCACCTTGGCCTCAGGGCGACGGGGTTTCGCATTCCACTAGCTACCCTCTATCTGTGTACTCCGTTATGTGGACAGGTGCGACCTTGGCCTACCATGCGTCAACGACGCTGCCTCCAAGCCGTGTGGGACGACGTGGTGTCGCTCAGGCGCCGGCGGCCAATAGGCGGCCAGGAATGAAGGGATCGAGCCGTGGGTAGGGAACTGAGGAAAGTCGACCAAAAGTGACTCCCGGTTTGCGCACATCCGTGGTCCGTTCCCTTGAACTTCAAGGGTGGCGCCTGCGTCTGGCCACGATGGTCGAGAGCGACTATGACGCATGGAGGGCGGTCAGACGGCGTTGCCGATCGTGGCTGGTCCCCTGGGAGCCGCGCAGCAAGGGAGCCCCCGCACCGCCCGAGGATGCCGCCAGCTTTGCCGCCCGGTGCGGGATGCGCGAGCGCGAGCGGCAGCTGGGTACCGGGTTCGGATTCGGCATATTCATCGAGGGCAGGTTTGCCGGGGAGATCACCCTTTCCTCCATCCAGCGCGGCCCCTTCCAGAATGGCTCGATCGGATATTGGATCGACGAAGAACTGGCGGGATCGGGTTACACCCCCGAAGCTGTCATCGTCACCATGGAATTCGCCTTCGAGACATTGCGGCTTCACCGGGTCGAGATCGCCATCATCCCTCGCAATACGGCCAGCCGACGCGTCGTCGAGAAGTTGGGGATCCGCAACGAGGGGATCGCCCTCGGGTATCTCGAGATCAATGGTGAGTGGGAGGACCACGTCCGCTACGCAATGACCTCCGAAGAGTGGGCTCGGCGGGGGCCAGAGCTGAAGGCTACGTGGCTCAAACGGAGCTGATGGGCCGCGGCGCGCCGGTGTCGAACCGGCCCTCACGTTCCATGAGGTGTTCCTGTTCTTCGCTCGGGTGGACCTCGTCGTCCAGGTCCTTCCGGCTGTTCTGATCGTCAGCCACCGGTATCCGAGGTTGGCCTCCGACGTGCGGTTTCGCGTGGTCCAGCCGCCCTCTACCGTCGCATCCCAAACTCACCAGTGACCGAAAGTCGCCAAGTATGCTGCTGAGGTGGAGGGGGGACCGGGGACGGCACGCAGTCCCGGGGATCCCGTCGCCGAGGGTCCGGACCCAGCTTTGACAGCGGACCAGGTAGCCCCGGAAACCCGATCCGAGGTGATGACCGCTCGCCGCGCCCAACAGGGGCCTTCCGACAGAATCCTCCTCCCCCTGGTGTTCATCGGCTCGTGCCTGATCATCTTCCTTCGGTCACCGCCTACCGTTCTCCACCCGGAGCTGTGGGCCGAAGACGGGACAGTGTGGTTCGAGCAGGCATACAACCAGGGGTGGCTCACTCCGCTCTTTCATCCTCAGGTGGGTTATCTGCAGACGCTCCCGCGCCTGGTCGCCGACATCGGGCTGCTGCTCCCCTTGAGCTGGGTACCGGCTCTGTTCGTGGCAGTGGCGGTTGTGGTGCAGGCGCTCCCCGCCTTCCTCGTCGCCAGTCGTCGGTATGCCGGTCCCGTCCCCGACTATCGCGTCCGTCTACTGCTCGGCGCCCTCTACCTTGTCCTTCCGAACTCGTTCGAGATCAACGCCAACCTCACTGACGCCCAGTGGCATTTGGGCATCTTGGCCGTCCTGGTCGTTCTGGCCGCACCAACTTCGGGGCTGTGGAAGGTATTCGACGCGGTGGTCATTCTGTTGTCCGGGCTCACAGGCCCTTTCGTGGTGAGCATCGTCATCGTCGCCGCCATTTTCTACGTCTGCCGCCGGCAGAGATGGACGCTTGTCCTCGGCTGCATCGGAATAGTGGCGGGATTGGCGCAGGCCATCGCCTATCTTTCCTCGCCGCGAACGGCCGCTGGTCCGTTGGGCGTCACCGGCGGACGACTGGTCGAAATCATCGGTGGACGGGTGGTGGCCAACACTGTCCTAGGGTCGGCGTCGACGACGTCGAAGGAGTTCACTTCTCACCTCTTCGCCTTCTCGCTGGCCCCGTTAGTGGTGGCCGTCGTCATCGTCGGCGTGGCCGTGTGGAAGGGGCCGCTCGAGCTCAAACTGTTCAACCTCTTCGGATTCCTGGAGCTGGCCGCCGCACTCGGGAGTCCTCTTGCGTCTCTCCATGCTCCTCAATGGCCCATTCTGGCCCACGCGTCCGGGGTCCGCTACTGGGAGTTTCCCTCGCTTGCCTTTATGGCTGACGTGGTCTGGGCCGTTGGTCAATGGCGATCGAGATGGCGGGTGTTGTCCGTTTTGTCGGCAATCGTGCTCATCGCATTGGCTTCTTTTGGTGTGCGTGAAGACTTTCGCTATCGGACGTTCACCGCCCCGAGCTGGGCTGCGCAGGTGCGGAGGTTCGACGCCTTGGCGCCCGGCCGCCCCTTCACTTTCCGGATCCGTCCGCGGTGGACGATGAACCTCAACAAGAAGTGACGATCGTCTGACCCCCGGTTCCACGGGTGGTCGGAGCGAGTGGGGTCTGACACCCGGTGTCCCGATGAGCTGGATCGGCGGAAGGCATCCGACGGCGGAAGGCATCCGACGGACAGCGGGATGATGCCGATGAGCGACGGGCTGAGCCGGGCGCCCACCAAGGTCCGGTCACCTGAACTCCCCAGCATGGAGGTCGGAGGGGCTCTCCTCGCTCACCAGGGGCTTTCCGTACAGTCAAATGCCGAATAGCCTGTAGTCGAGAGAGCAGTGGATCACGGGGGGACCTGGATGGGATCGGTCGCAAAGAAGAAAATCGGCATCCTGGTCGTGGCCTATAACGCGGCAACCACCCTGGCCACGGTGCTCGATCGGATTCCCGACGACATCCGACCCGATATCGCCGAGGTGATCGTCAGCGACGACCACAGCCAGGATTCCACCTATCTGGTCGGCTTGGGCTATCAGCAGATATCCGACCTTCCGATCACCCTGATCCGACAGCCCACCAACCTGGGCTACGGAGGAAACCAGAAGGTTGGCTACGAACTGGCCATCGAGCACGGCCTCGACATCGTGGTCATGCTCCATGGCGATGGGCAGTACGCACCAGAGTCATTGCCCGAAATATTGGCGCCCCTTCTGAGCGGTGAAGCGGATGCCGTGTTCGGCTCCCGCACCATGATCAAGGGGGCAGCTCGCAAGGGTGGGATGCCGCTCTACAAGTTCGTCGGCAACAGGGTTCTGTCTCGTTTCGAGAATGCCGCTCTGGGGACGGAGCTCTCGGAATTCCACTCGGGCTATCGCGCCTACTCGGTGGCCGCACTCAAGCAGATCCCCTTCGACCAGAACACCGACGGGTTCAATTTTGACACGCAGATCATCATCCAGCTGCACGACGCAGGGATGCGGATCGCCGAGGTCCCCATTCCCACCTATTACGGCGACGAGATCTGTTACGTGGACGGATTCGGCTATGCCGCTGACGTGACCAAGGACGTAGTCGCTTATCGCCTGCAGAAGGCCGGCTTCGGCGACGGAA
The DNA here is from genome assembly GCA_963813525.1 of uncultured Acidimicrobiaceae bacterium. Lineage (GTDB taxonomy): Bacteria > Actinomycetota > Acidimicrobiia > Acidimicrobiales > RAAP-2 > Bog-756. The sequence goes on along the minus strand of CAWEZI010000005.1, from coordinate 3,103,760 downwards.
GCCGGATCGCCCTCAACGAGGAGTATCAGCTCAAACCCAGCGAGGACAGCTCGCACGGGCGCATCTCCACTTTGTTGGCAGCGCGAGGGCCGAGCAAGATCCTCGATCTTGGGTGCTCTAGCGGCCTTCTCTCCGAACGCCTCCGTGAGATGGGCCACCACGTCACCGGTGTCGATCTCAACGAAATCGAGGGAGTGCGTGAGCGGACCGACGCCTTCTTTCAGGCAGACTTGAACGACGGCATCCCCACCGAGGTGGGAGGTGGCTATGACCTCGTCCTCATGGCCGACGTGCTCGAGCATCTGGTCAATCCGAGGGCGTTGGTTCGGCAGGTGCGCACCGTGCTCAATGCCGAAGGCACGGCGGTGTTCTGCGTGCCCAACATCGCCCACTGGTACCCGCGGTTCCGTTCAACCCTCGGGCTGTTCGGATACGACCAGCGCGGCATCCTCGATGCGACCCACCTGCGCTTCTTCACCCGGCGCAGCATCCGCAGGATGCTCGAGCGCCAGGGGTACGCCGTCCGGCGGGTCGAGCCGGTTGGCTTGCCTCTCGATGCCTTGGGGGTCGAAGGAGCCAAGGGCTACTGGCTGCGGATGGCCGATCTCGCCTTGCTGAACGCATGGCCGACGATGTTCGGATACCAGTTCATCCTGGAGGCCACGCCGACCTCGGACTGATCGGTAGTAGGCCGGCAGTGGCCGAGGCGGATCAGGCGTTGGTCTAGCGGCGGTCCAGGCGGCGCCGAGGCGGATCAGGCGTCGATGCCTCGGACCACGGCAGGTGAGTGCCGGAAGAACTGCTCGACATCCTGTTCGTAGCGGTACATGGGCTCGCCCGTTCCGGTCGAGCGCCGCAGGTTGTTGGCCCGGGCGAAGCTCTCGACGGCCCCGGCACTCGTGTAGCGATAGTCGAATCCGACGTCGACCAGGCGGTCGGTGTCGACCCCGCGGCCGTATCGGACCAAGCCCTCCATCTCGGGGGGGAACTGCAAGAGCCCGAGCCGACGAAATGGGGCGACGAATGCTCGAGGTCGGAAGGGGGAAAGCGGAAGAAGGAAGCCACCGGAGATGGAGGCCACCTCACTCCAGGGGAGCTTGCCTGAGCCGGCCACATTGAACCAGCCGGGGATGCGGTGGCGGGTCACGTGTTCGAGGGCGCGCACCACATCGTCCTCCTCCACGAACTGGACAAGGGGGTCGAAGCCGGCGATGCAGGGAAGAATCCGGTGTCGTAGGTCGTAGCTGATCGGCGTGATGATGTCCGTGCCCAGCACGTTGGCGAAGCGGAGCACCGACACAACCAGATGTGGATTGTCCTCGACGAAGTCCCGGACCAGTGCCTCCACCTCCACGATAGAACGCTCTACTCGGGTTCGTACCGGGGAGGTGCGGGTGTCGGTCTCGCGAAACCAGGCTGGATCGGTTTCGGCAGCACCGTAGACGTGGGTGGAAGACTTGATGACCACCTGCCGGACCGACGAACCCGAGGAGCCAGCGGCGGCCAGGAGGTTGAGGGTGCCGATGACGTTGATCTCGTGAAGAGCGCGGGCCGCCACATTGACGGAGTTGGTCTCGAGGAAGGTGTGCACGATGGTGTCCACCTGGGTGGCTCGTACGATGCGGCTGAGGATCGAGTACTTCTGGTCAGATCGGACGAATTCGGTCCGTTCCAACGGGACCCGCGGCTCGTTGGCACCTAATCCCAGGATCATCTCGACTTCGGCTTCGTTTTCGAGAGCCTGAGCCATCCGTCCACCCCAAAAGGTGTCCAGCCCGGTGATCAGCACTCGTCTTCCCATGGCTCAGCCGAACCAGACGCTGCGACGCTCCCGCAGCATGTCGTGGATATTGTCCTGGAGGGTGGCCCGAATGTTCTCTGCTTCGTCCATCACCCGGCTCCGCGAGTACCTCTCGAGGCCCGGCTCGACGTCGAAGCTGATGGGGTCGAGGACGCGTATCTTGATTTTGGCCGGAAAGTAGGTGAAGTACCCGACGGGGCCCATCAGCAGCGCATTGGCCGTCACCGGAAAATAGGGGAGATTGAGGACGCGGGCCAAGGAATTGATGCGAAAGACGATGGGCATCGACTCTTCGGCGCCGACCACGGCTATGGGGATCACCGGAACGCCGGCTTTCATGGCGATCTCCACGAAGCCGCCCCTGCCGAACCGTCGCAACCGGTAGCGGTCGCTGTAGGTCTTGGATGTGGCCTTGGTCCCTTCGGGGAACACCAGCGCCAGTTGCTGTTGGTCGTGGAGGAGACGGTAGGCGTTGTCGGGGTGGGCCGGAACCCCCCCGGTCCGGGACCACAGTGTTCCCACCACGGGGATGGTTCTGAAGAAGTAATCGGCCAGTCCGTAGACGGGCCGACCCAACTCCTCCTCGATGCCGTGCATGATGGCTGGTGCGTCAGAGGGGATGGCGCCGGCATGATTGGCGATCAGAAGGGCGCCTCCGCGGAGCGGGATTTTTTCCAGTCCCTCCCACTCGACCCGGAACCAGTAGCGATAAGCGGGGTCGTACAAACGACGCACGATGGAACGCATGTGCTCCGAGCGTCCCCACTCATCGACATCCGAGAGTCGTGCTTCGTCCGGCCCGTGGTCGTCAGGACGCGGGCGGGGAACCGGAAGGATGGAAAAGGAGACCGACTCCTCCAGACCGGACTGTCCGGGCTGTTCAGCCTGTTCGATTCGTTCGATCCGTTCGGTCACGAGGTCGATGGCCACCTCCTCCGCGCCGGATCCCTCCCCGCCGCCTGATGCCCCTCGTGGCTCAGGGGGTGAGTGCCCCGAGCCATTGTCCCGACGAGGACCCTGAGTTTCACCGTCGCCGCGCGTGCCCGCCCGAGCGGACCCGGTCGAGTGCGAGGAGCGGGTGCCGGTCCGGCCGGACCGTGACGCCGTTGGCGTGGGGTCCGATGGATCGGTGGTCATTCCCTGCATGGTACTGCCGCCGAAAGGAACCATCTTCGGGGGTCCGTGGCTGGATGATGGGGCCGGCGTCCCCGGGTGACCCGGCGACCTGCTTCGGCCGGCTCGGAGATCACTCCCTCTCGCCTGACGCCCGGGCTTCGTCGAGACGGCCGGCCAAGGGACCGAGAGCAGCCAGGGCGTCGAGGGTCAGGGACCGCGCCGTCACGGGCAGGTCGGGGAACTCGGCCCGCAGCGCCGCCAGAACCCCGGCCGATTCGGTGGGCTCGATGAGCGGGAGCAGGACGATCGCCCCCCCTCCCCCGGAGAAGATGGGAAGGGGACCGCTGTTCGATGCGCCACTGACCACGTGCTCTACCCGGTCGAGCAATGGGCCGGACCCTGCCTTTCCAGGGCCGGACCCTGCCTTTCCAGGGGAGTGGGGAGTGTCGGAGCCGCTACCCGGTCTGTCGTCAATGGCAGGGGTGGTGGCCCGGGTGGCGGCCTGAGCCGCCGTGCCGGCCGCACCGGGCCCCGAGGTGAAGCCGGACGATTTCCGGAGTGGCCCTATGGTCACGCTCGGGACCGGGGGGGTGGGTAGGAGCCCGAGCCTCGACCGCCAGACGTCGGACAGCATGGTGACCGAGTCGTAGAGGGGATGAACGGTGCTGCCGGTCACGTGTCTCCACTGCACGGGGACCTCGGCGATGGAGAGCCCGAGCTGCTGCGCCCGGGCCAGAATCTCTACGTCGAAGGCGAACCTGTTGATCCGGACCAGGTGGAAGAGTAGGCGGGCGGCCGGAGTGCGAAGGGCCTTGAAGCCGCACTGGGTGTCCCGAAGACCGAGCCCGGTGCCCGGCGTCACCAGCCGGTTGAAGAGCTGGCCCATGACCGAGCGGACGGCGTAGGTGCTCTCGACCATCGAGTCGGCCAAGGTGCGTGACCCTATGACCAGGTCGGCGGTCCGCAGGCCGTTGACCAAGGCAGGGATGGCCCGGGGATCGATGGCCATGTCTGCGTCCATGTAGGCCGTAAACTCGCCGCGGGCCCGTGCCACTCCGGTCCGTACGGCCGCTCCTTTGCCTTGATTGCTGGGCAGGCTGATCACCGCGTGGTGGGGGAGATGCGTGAGCAGGGAGCGGGCCGTGGCCGCTGTGGCGTCGGTGCTCCCGTCGTCGATGACCAGCATCTCTGTCCGTCGGAGGTCGACAGCACCGTCGGAGACGGCTGCGTCGAACCGCTTCATCCCTTCGGCCAGCCGGTGCGCCTCGTTGAAGGCGGGAACGACGATGGAGAGTTCGAGTGTCATGAGCCTGCGTTGACCCTATGTCCCGCTCGTCGCCGCCGGGTGGCGCGTGGGCCGCGGTTAGGGCTGGGCAGCGCCAACGAACCCTTCGGCGAACACCGGATCAAAGGTGACCACCGTTCCGGTGTGGGCGGCCTGGATGATGGTGCCGGCACCGTAGGGAGTGGCCTGACCATCCAGGGTCGGGCCCACGTACATGACGACGTGGTCGATGGTGCCACCACCGAAATCGTAGAACAGCAGGTCACCAGGCTCGAGAGCGTTGGCACTCACGTGGGGGAAATCGGCGTACTGGTCAGCGGCCGAATGGGGCATGCTGACCCCGGCCTGAGCCCAGGCCAGCATGGTGAGGCCCGAGCAATCCACGCCGCTGTAGCTCGATCCACCCCAGACATAGGGCACACCCAGGTACTTCATTGCTCCGTGGACGGCAGCCAGACCCGCCGCCGTCGGGCTACCGCCGTAACCGAAATTTGCCCCTCCGGCAGATCCGGCCGCCTGGCTGGCGGCCGCAGCCGCGCTGTCGGCGGCGGCACTTCCACCGCTGAGCGTGCTGGCCACATCGGACGCCTGGGCGGCCTGTGAGGCCGCGGCCTGGGCGGCGCCGGGTGTGGTGGCCGAGGACGCCGCTTGGGCGGCGGCGGCGGCCTGAGCCGCTGCTTGTTGTGCGATCTGCTGGGCCAAGGTGCCCTGGACCTGGGTGAGAGTCGCCTCCGATGCCGCGCTGGCTGCGGCTGCGCTCTGACGGGTCTTGTCCTCCTGGGCGGCCTGGGCGGTCTCCCTCTGTTGTTCGGCCAGAAGCTTGGAGCGGGTGTCGGACAACGCTGCCTGGTTGGCCTGGACCTCCGCCACGTCGTGGGCCACGCTGCCTGCTCCGATCTCCTGATAGAGGTCGTTGATCTGGGACTGGTTGTCGGGTGCAGCAAAGATCTGCGCCACGGCCTCGGATGAGGTGTCACCGATGTAAGCCTGAATGGCATCGTCGCGAAGGTGTGTGCGCTCCGTAGTCAGCTTGGCCTTGATCACGGCGATCGAGGACGAGGTCGTCTGGAGAGACGACCGGGTACTGGTCAGATTGACCACAGCCTCGTTGTACTGCTCGTCAGCCTGGTCGAGTGAGTTCTGTTCTTTGGATATCTGTGTCTCGAGAGATGCCACCTGCGCCTCGGTAGCGTTGATCTGCGACTGCGCAGGTGAAACTGAACCAGACGTGCCGGTCGGCGACGTCGTCGAGGACGATGCCGAAGAGTCTGCTCCCGAGGTCGTCGACGTCCCGTCAGAGGATGTGGCCGTTGTGGCCGAGGAAACACCTGTTGTGGACGACCCGGCGGCGTCGGCCACACCAGACTGCCAGCCAAAGGCCAGCATGCTGACGACGCACAGCAGGAGCGCTGTCGCCGGACGGGACGTTCGGCGTCGCCCCATCTGCCGTCGGGCCAGCCGGCGGCATGGTTGGTGGGCTGCCGCCTTGCCGGCGTGCTCATCAGCCACTCGGGCGAGGCTAGTTCTCTGTCCCCGGTTTGAAAAGGGGTTTTTGCTGGTCAACATGGGCTTTGTGTGAAATTGAGGGGTCGCGTCCGGGTTTGCCGGTCGATGGCGTACGGCCCCGAGAACTTCACGCAAACAGGTCTGCCCAGGCCACGTTCCGGCAAAGATCACATTCAACTCGATAGGTTGCTTGTTGCATCGGCAGATCGGTGCGCTAACTGGAGGTGGCGATCGTGGACGGGGTGATCGAGGTCCAAGGCGGTCGCATCCGGGGTACCCGACGGAATGGCGTGTGGGCGTTTTCGGGTGTGCCCTACGCCGGCTCACCCTCGGGGCGTCGCCGCTGGCGGCCCCCCGAGCCGGCCGCTCCCTGGACCGGCACACGAGAGTGTCACGGATTCGGCCCCATCGCCCCTCAATCCCCGGGAATCCTGGAGTTATCCCTCGGGGGAGAGCCTGATGAGCAAGCCGAGGACTGCCTGAGCCTCAATATTTGGACCCCGGAGTTGGACGGTGGAGGCCGTCCGGTCATGGTGTGGATCCACGGGGGGTCCTTCGCATCGGGCTCGGGAGCGGGAAGCCTCTACCGCGGTGGGATGCTGGCCCGTGAACAGGACCTGGTGGTGGTCACCCTCAACTACCGACTGGGCATACTCGGGTTTATGGCCCACCCGGCGCTGGCGGATCCGGATCAGGGCTGGCTGGACGGCCGCCCATGGTCCGGCTTCGGCAATTGGGGTCTGGCCGACCAGATGGCCGCGCTCAGCTGGGTCCGGGATCATGTTGCCGATTTTGGTGGTGATCCCGCCAATGTGACCGTGTTCGGCGAGTCCGCCGGCGGGATGAGCGTGTCCGCTCTGATGGGTGCGGCCGACGGCAGGGGACTCTTCCACCGGGCCATCGTCGAGAGCGGCCCGCCCTATTCCTGCACGGCGGACCAAGCTTCGGCCCGTGCCGAGCGGATGGCGGCCCACCTGGGGATCCCCATGAGCCGGCAGGCATGGGAAACCGTGCCCGCCGGCGAACTGGTCCGGGTTGCCGCCGAGGTTGGGCGGGCCGACGCCCATGGCGCCGAATCGGGATTGTTGTTCATGCCCGTCGTCGATGACGGGCTCTTGTCGTCAAACCCGGAGGACCACGTTGCATCGGGCTCGGCATCCGACGTCCCACTCCTGATCGGAACAACGCGTGATGAGTCGTCCTTTTTCACGGTCGGCGACCCGGTTCTGAGCTCGCTCGACGAAGCCGGTCTGCAGCGGTGGGCGGAGCGAGTCACCACTACCCCGGACCTGGCCGAAGACCTGATCACCCAATTCCGCAAGATCCGCTCCTCCCGCGGCGAGACGGTCATTCCTCGCGACCTGTGGGTCGCCCTCGCCACCGAGTTCGTTTTTCGGCTACCGACGGTCCGCTTCGCAGACGTCCACGCCAAGGCAGCAGGGCCCGACGTAGGGACCTTCTGTTACCTCTTCACATGGGAATCGCCCGCGTTCGGCGGGGTCCTGGGTTCGTGCCACGCCTTGGACATTCCGTTTGTTTTCGGGACTGTTCACAATCCGGCCGTGCAGGTGTTCGCCGGTGGCGGGGACGATGCTTTCGAACTGTCCCGGATCATGCGGGAGGATTGGGCCGGCTTCGCCCGCTCCGGTGTTCCCGGTGGGTCGAGTCCACCGCGTCGGTCCGATCAGTTGGATTCGTCCGGCCGATCAGCTTCTGGCGGCTCACCAGGTTGGACGCGGTGGGACGTCGCTCGCCGGCCGACCACGGTGCTCGGTCCGTGGCCGGAAAGCTCAGGCCTACGTCATGGAGTGGACCGACCACGGGACGAGGAGCTCGCGGCCCTGGCTCGCGTCGTGGCCGATCGGGCGGCGGGATAGGGACTCGCTGAGGACGAGCGACCGTCGGTCACTCCTCTGAACAAAGGGAGCGGCGTTAGTGTCTATCTGGCCCTTTTGGGCAGGCTCGAACGGCTGATCAGCACACTGAGTGCCGGACAATCGGCGAGGCAATACAGAGCACAGGCAGGAGCAGAGCAGAGGCAGGAGCAGACCACAGCCGGAGCAGAGCACAGCCGGAGTAGAGCACAGCCGGAGTAGAGCACAGCCGGAGCAGAGCACAGCCGGAGCAGACCACAGCCGGAGCAGAGCACAGCCGGAGTAGAGCACAGCCGGAGTAGAGCACAGCCGGAGCAGAGCACAGCCGGAGTAGAGCACAGCCGGAGCAGAGCACAGCCGGAGCAGAGCACAGCCGGAGCAGAGCACAGCCGGAGCAGAGCAGACAGAGCGGAGCAGAGCAGAGCAGAGGCAGGAGTTGAGCAGAGACAGAGGAGCAGAAAACCAGACGAGTTGAGGGGACGTAGCCCAATCGGCAGAGGCAGGGCGCTTAAACCGCCTCCAGTGAGGGTTCGACTCCCTCCGTCCCCACGAAGAGGTTTTCACCGAAGTTGGTGTCCGGGTTCACCGAAGTGGGTCCCGGTTTCGCTTTGGTGAGAGCCGTTTGTTGATATCAGAGTGCCACAAGGTTGTGACGGTTACTTCCGTCTTCCCGAGGATCGGACTTTACCCGCTTGTGGCCCAGCTGTAGATCTGCAGGCAGACCACTACGGACTGGAGGCCGATGCCGCTCCTGTGAGTATGCCGATCGTTTTTCGACGGCGACGCCGAGTTTTGGGCGGCAGTCCGGCCTGGAGTCTGCGTCGGTCCTCTACTTGGCGGGCTTCGAAGGCATCGATGATCCGGTGGTTGCGAACCACGAAGGTGGCCACGGCGAACAGGGTGATGGCGGTGACACCGGTGAGCCGGCACCATCCCCGGGTCATGTCGTTTGTGGCCCGGTCCTTGGTGGTCGAGAAGGTCCGTTCCACCGCCGTGCGTCGTGCATAGGAGGAGCGGTGGGACTGGCTCGGATAGTCGTGCTTCTGGGCCGTCTTGGCTAGCACGTCGGGGCCCACCGTGACCGTCTGCTGCTGGCAACACCGTGGCTGGGATGCCGGTGGCGTCAACACCTCGGGGCGGTCCGACGACAGGCGCAGCGATGCTTCCCGCAGCGGGCAGCGCACCTTGCCCATCACCGCCGGACAGGCCACCCGGTGATAGCCGTCCTCGTCGTCGGAACTGACCCGACCGAGCTTGTAGCGGGATGCCTCGGCGCTCATCTGGTCGTGGGCGGTGATGTCGTCGCCGGTGGCTGACCGGGCCAGGGGAACGAGCTGGAGCAGAGCGTCGGGTGTGGTGGCCGCCTGGAGGTGATAACCGAAGAACAGCTCGTCTTTCATCCCCGGCTGGATGGACTTGCGGCGACCCCAGGATGCCTCGGGGTCGGCACTGGTGCCGCCCTTCTTCGGCGGTGGTGTGGCAAAGGCAGAGAGGTCGCTCCAGTCGACGGCCAGTGATCCTTCTGGTTGGCTCCATGGGGTGGGCACCGAGGCTTCCATCCAGGCGTCGGCCACGGAGTCGAGCATCTCGCTCGGTTCCCCGTCGGGCGCGTCCTTGGACAAGGCGGCAACCACCAGTGAGAAGGTCCGTTCCACCTGACGGTAGGTGACGAGGTGAGGGCCGGTCCTCCATTCCACCCGCACCCCGAGCACGACCTGATCGGGGGTGTCGAGTGCCATCAGTGCCCGGTGGACCCGGGTGAGATGGGCGGGGTGGCCGGCTTCCTGGGCGATGAGCATGCCGAGGAGCAGGGTCCGCACCGACAGCTGACGGGGCCGGCCCCCTCTCGGCAGGAGACTCTTGATCCGTTGGGGAACCCCTGACCGGTCGATCATCGCGCCGAGACGACCGATGTTCGGGATCCCGGTCACCGCACACCGCTCAACAAGGCGACGGCCGTCTTCTCGTCAACGGTCGGGACGCCGGTCATCAGGTCACCGAGACGTTGGGAGCAGGTGACGCCGGCCGCCTCCAAGAAGGCCTTGATCCCGAGCTCGCCAGCACAGTGACTCAGCCATGTGGACCGCAGCCGTCCGGTGTCCAAGCGTGGCAGGTCCACCCCGCCGCTCAGGGCCCCGACCAGAGGGGCGGTGATGTTGTGGCGCTTGGGATCGTTCACACCCACCAGCGAGCTCTCACCGGCAAAAGAGGCGGCGGCCAACAGCCGGCCGTGATAGCACCGCCGCACCGGCACGCTCCGTGGGTTCGGACCGGCGATGTCAACCACCACCCCGCCGGATCGACGGACCACGTCGACGCCCCGAATGAACCGGAGGTCGGTCCCCACCGCCCCCGCCCCGGCACCGAGGCTGAGGAGGCCCATACATCGCATGCGGCGGAGAAGAGTGGGTTGGGCGTCGGCCAGGGCGAAGTAGGCGGCCATCTCCGCCTCCCCGTAAGGGGGCTTGGCCCGCTGGCGGGGAAGCGGGACCGGGGCCGGACGACCGGCCCGCTCGTTGTGGTCGGCCAGGAACCGGAGGTTGGTGCGCAAGGAGCGCTTTCCTGCCGGCGACCCGTCTCGGACCCCAGCCACGATGAACCGCTCGATGACCGGGTCGCTCAACAACACCTCGGGGGTGACAGGCAGACCCATCGAGATCCCGAAGGCGGCCAATCGAGAGCCAGCCCACAAAAGGGATCGAGCCCGGGCCGGACTCGTTGGCGACGTGGCCCGCACAACCTGGCGGGCGAAGGCACCGGCCGCAGGCGGAACACCCCGGGGTCGCCAGTGGGCGATGGCGTCCTCCACCGTTGCTCCTTTGTGCACCCCGGATCGGGTCGCCGCCATCGTGCAGTAGGATACTGCACGATATCACCGGACACCGGGACCCCCGGTGGAAAGGTAGGAAGGTGCAACTCGATCCCGAGGTCAAGGCCAAGGCCGCCCGCCTGGCCACCGAGATCGCTCGCCTGTCCCGCTCCGGCCAGGTCCTCCCCGGCACCCTGACCCACCGCCACACCCGGTGCGGCCGCCCCGGCTGCCGCTGTGGAGCTGATCCCCCGGTACTCCATGGGCCTTACTGGTCCTGGACCCGCAAGGTCGACGCCAAGACGGTCACCCGTTATCTGAGCAACGAGCAGGCCGAGGACTTCCGGCCCTACTTCGAGAACGCCAAGCGGCTGCGTGAGCTCTTGGCCGAGCTCGAGTCGCTCGGACTTGCCACCCTCGAGAACGATCCCCGCTGGGACCGCTGAACCGGTCAAACACAACCGATGTGGACGTTGCCTCGTTATCCCGTGATAGATCCTGCTTTCACGCCAGCGGACACCAGGTCAGACCCTTACGTGAACACCTCACGAACGAAAATTTGCCTCACGAATGTGTGACGATTCGCTGCAGCCGTGGTCACGCGGCTGCTGATCGACGGCTCTGTGGGCTGCTCGTAGCCGTCCTACCGAGCACCGGGGAGGTTGGGTGGCCTGGCTAACATCGGACAGATTCCGATCAAGGAGCGACGTCGTGGCCCATGACCCGGTGGTGGCTGAAGCGACACAGGAGCGAGACAGTCTCGAGCCGCACTTCATCCTCAGCGAGCAAGAGGCGCGTGCCGAGGCCGCGCTGGCCGGTTTTCGAGGAACCGCTGATCGGAGGCCCAACGTGCTTGTGGTCCTCTTCGATGATGTCGGCTGGGGTGACTTCGGGTGTTACGGCGGCGGTGTCGCTGTCGGCGCCCCCACACCGAACATCGACAAATTGGCGCGCCGCGGAATGCTTCTGACTTCCTGCTATTCGGAACCGTCGTGCACACCCTCGCGCGCCTCGCTGATGACCGGTCGGCTCCCCATGCGCCATGGCCTCCTGCGACCCCCCATGTACGGTCAGCCCGGCGGCCTCGACGGTGAGGTCACCTTGGCTGAGTTGCTGTCGGATGCCGGCTACGTGACCCAGGCTGTGGGCAAGTGGCACATGGGCGAGAACATCGCGTCACAACCCCAGAATGTCGGGTTCGACGACTTCTTCGGGTTCCTGTCGGTCTCTGACATGTACACGGAGTGGCGCGATCCGAACTTCTTCCCGGAGATCGTCTACAGCGAAGAACGGACCCGATGGGTCGAGAACCTGGCCTTCAACAAGTGCTTCGTCCACGCCACACGAGGTGGGGAGACCGAGGACGTCGAGGAGGTGACCGTTCCCGTCCTTTCGCTCCTTGACGACAAGTGGGCCTCGTATTCGCTCGAGTTCATCAAGCGCATGGCCGATCCCGACAAAGGGCGGCGAAAGCCGTGGTTCCTCTATCACTGCACTCGGGGTGCTCACTTTGACAACTATCCCCACCAGCGATTCCTCGGCTCCTCTCCGGCCAAGCACCCTTACAAGGACACGATCGTCGAGCTCGATGACATCGTGGGCAGGCTGGTGGCCGAACTCGAAGCCACGGGACAGATGGACGAGACCCTTGTTTTCATCTCGTCGGACAACGGACCCGAAATGGAGACATGGCCGGACGCTGCGTATTCACCCTTTCGCAGCGCCAAGGGGTCGACCTGGGAGGGTGGCCAACGGGTCCCGGGCATCTTCGTCTGGCCGGCCATGATCGGACCCGATCGGGTCACGGACGGTCTGTTCTCTCAGATGGACCTGTTCAATACCGTGCTCCGTCTTTCCGGAGCGGCTTCATCGATTCCCGAGGATCGGTACATCGACGGAGTCGACCAGACCTCGTTCCTCCTCGACCCCGAGGGCCAATCCAACCGCAAATACCTCTACTACTGGTTGACCAACGTCTTCTCTGCTTTGCGAGTAGGGGAGTGGAAATTCATGGTTGCCTCCACCTCGGACGACGACCGCGACTGCCTGAACCTCGGTGGCTTCACCGGCGTCACCCAGAAGTACTCCCACGGCCGCCTGTACAACCTCTATCTCGATCCCAAAGAGAGCCGGAGCTACATGATCCGCAAGCTCGCCTACATCGACAGCTTTACCGGCGGCATCGCTCGGCACCTGATGAGCTTCGGACGGTACCCTCCCAAGCATCAGATCGCCGCCCTGAGTTGAGGTCCGCGATCCGAGCTGGGAGCAGGCATCCATAGGCTCCATCGCTCCAGCCGAGGTCGGTGGTACCGTCCGGCGCGGATCGCAGTGGCCAGTGAGCACGGGGGAGGGATGCCATGACCGCAGTGGCGGCAGAGATGGCAGCAGGGAGTCCGGCGCCACCACGACCCTTCAGGTGGTTGGTCAGGACCCTCTTGGTCGTTACCTCCCTGGTCCTTGCCGCGTGCGGGTCCGGTGCGGGGAGCGCATCCTCCACCAGCACAACGACATCGGCCTCCACGACGTCAACGCCCGCCACGCCGACTACGTCGGGCTCCCCGGCCATCGGATCTGCGAGCGCCGGGTGCGGGAGTGCGGCGTCACCCGGAACGATGACCCTCACGCCGACCGTGGACGGGCGGCCACGGGTGGCCATTGTCCATCTGCCGACTGCCTATGACCCGGCCACCCCCCTGCCCCTGGTGGTCAACATGCACGGGAGTCAGTCGACCGCTCTCGCCCAAGAGTTCCTTTCGGGCATGGATTCCACAGCAGACGCCGATTCGTTCATCGTGGTCTATCCCCAGGGCGGCATCCCCGCCGGAGGGGGGTTCGAATGGAATGTTCCGGGGGAGCCCCTCATCGGCGGGGCTGCCGTCCCGGCCGGTTCACCCGATGATGTCTCGTTCATCGAGAAGCTGGTCGTTCTACTCGAGCAGAAGTTTTGCGTCGACCCCAAACGGGTCTATGCCACTGGGTTTTCCGGTGGTGCCCGCATGGCCAGCCAGCTCGGGTGCGATGCTTCGGGTGTCTTCGCGGCCATCGCTCCGGTCAGCGGGCTCCGGCTGCCGACCCCCTGCCCCTCGACCCGCCCGGTTCCGGTCGTCTCTTTCCATGGAACGGCGGACCCGATTGATCCCTACCTCGGCAATGGGCAGAAGTACTGGACGTACAGCGTCCCCGAAGCGGCCAGTCGCTGGGCGACCCACAATGGTTGTGCCAACAGCCCCGAGCGGTCGCAGCCGGACCCCACCGTGACCCTCACTGCCTACGACGGCTGCGCCGGGGGTGCCACGGTGGAGCTCTACTCGATCACGGGCGAGGGCCACGAATGGCCCGGAGGGCCCCATCTGCCCAAGAAGGTCACCAAGGAGCTCGGACCGCAGTCCACAGCCATCAGTGCCAACGCCACCATGTGGGCTTTCTTCGAGTCCCACCCGCTCCCCTGAGGGATGTGGTCCAATCCAGTACCAGGATGGGCGGGCCCCTGGGTACTTCCATGCGGCCCACAGTGCCGGGCCGCAGAAGAACGCTCCAGAACAGAGCCCCGCAGAACAGAGCCTCGGAACAGCCCCACAGAACGGCCCCCCGGAACATGGGGAGTGAGGCGCCAGCCGGCGAATTAGAGTTTTGTCCATGGTGAAGCTGAGCGGGGCCCAGTGGGTAGTCCTCCTGGTGTTCTCGCTCGTGTGGGCCGGGATTGGCTACGCCCTGTCCGAAAAGGATCGTCGGAGGCTCGGTCGGACCCCCTGGGGCCTTCCCTCGGGCCTGTGGGCCTTTTTCTGGTTCCTCTCTCTGGTGTTGGGCCTGGTCCTCTTTCTCATCGCTCACGCCTCGGGGGTCCGGCGGTCCCAACAACCGCCACCGTTTCCCGGTTCACCCGTGGTCGGGCCAGCCCCGCCGATCGGTCTGGCCGCCAATCCCACCGTCAGTGAACTCTTCCCCTCGTATCCGAGTCCGGCAAACGGGCCGGCTCAGGGGACCGATCCTTCTGTGGGCAGTACCTCCGTGCCGGCGTCGCCGGACCCGGGCACCATGTGGCCCCCTTCACCGCCTGCCTGGCACCCGGATCCCAGCGGTCGATTTCACTACCGATGGTGGGATGGCAACCAGTGGACCTCACAGGTGTCGACAGACGGTCACGTCGCCACCGACACCAGCCCGGATCAGCGCATCGGCCCCTACTGAGACATGGCCACTGTCACCGGCGTGACCGACGGAGACCTCACCGCACCTCTCCTGGACCCGGGCTTCTACGCCGGCGATCCCTTTCCCCTTTACGCCCGGCTGAGGGCCGAGGCGCCGCTTGCCCACAACGACGTGTTGGGATTCTGGGTGGCCAGCCGGCATGCCGACGTCGTCACCGTCTCCCGCGATCCCGACACGTTCTGCTCGGGCAAGGGGATCATGGTTTTCGAGATCGGCGCCGAGTACCCCACTCCTCCGACCATGATGCACACCGATCCGCCCGCCCACACCCGCTATCGAGGATTGGTGCAGCCCGGTTTCCGACCCAGTTTCATGCGGGCACTCGAAGACGGGGTGCGCCGTCGGGCCCGCACCCTGGTCGACAGCATCGAAGCCGATGTGCCGGTGGACATCGTGGCCGAGGTGGCGGTCCCGTTGCCCCTCCAGGTCATCAGCGACCTGCTGGGTGTGCCCGAAGACCAATGGCCCCGCTTTTTTCGCTGGTCCGAAGCAGTGATCCCCGGAGCGACCGACTGGCCCGAAGAGGAGAGGCAGGCCCTGAGCGGTGAGATGGTCGGTTACCTGTTGGCCGCTGCTGCCGAACGTCGTGCCCACCCGGGCGACGACATCATCTCCGAGCTCGGAGCGGCCGAGGTGGACGGCGATCGCCTGAGCGATGACGAGCTGGCCATGTTTCTGGTGCAACTACTGGTGGCCGGCAACGAAACAACGCGGAACATGATGTCCGGTGGGTTGGTCGCCTTCGCCGAAACGCCCGGTTCGTGGACCTCCCTGCGTGCCGCGGTGGCGGCCGCTGCGCCGCGGGCCGTGGCCCCGGCCGTCGAGGAGATGCTGCGGTGGACGACGCCGGTGGTGGCCTTCATGCGCACGACGACCAAGCCGACCCAACTGGCCGGCGTGGACCTGCCGGAGGGAGCCCCGATCCTCATGCTCTACGCCTCGGCCAACCGGGACGAATCGGTGTTCGGGCCCACAGCCGACCGCTTCGATCCCGCCCGCGATCCGAACCCCCACGTCGCCTTCGGGTTCGGTCCCCACTTCTGCATCGGGGCCGTCCTGGCCAGGCTGGAGGGTCGGATACTGCTGGAAGAGCTCGCAGCGCGCTTCGGCTCTCTCGAGCTGGCCGGGCCGGTGGTGCGGACTCCTTCGCCGGTCATCGCCGGGGTCCGCTCGGCCCCGCTCGTCTTCCGGGACGGCGTGGCCTGAGGGAAGGCTCTATCCGGTCTATCGCTTGCGATAGACCGGATCTCTCCCCTCGGCCCTGGCTGCCTTCATCTCCCGATAGTCGTCCGACACGAACACCAAAGACTGCGCCACCGCTTCCTCGGCAATGGAGCGTTGTACCTCCGCCGAGCCGAGGCTGAACAGAGTGCGCCGGGCCATCTTGACCGTAAAGGCGGGTGCCTGCGAGATGGTCGTCGCCATGTCCATGACGACTTCGTCGAGGGCAGCTTCGTCGGCCACCAGTCGGCTGATGACGCCGTGGGTGAGCGCTTCCTCGGCGGTGAAGACCCGCCCTGTCAGGGCGAGGTCGGCGGCGATCCCGTGACCGACCATCTGGAAGAGCCTGGCCATCCCCCCTGAATCGGGGATGACCCCATGGATGACCTCGGGGAGCACCATCCGGGTCCCGACGGCGGCCACCCGGATGTCGCACAGCAAGGACCGCTCGAAGGCCCCGCCGATCACCCACCCCTTGAGGGCGCAGATGATCGGACACGGCATGGTCAGGAACATTTGCGTCGGCCGGTGGCCGCGCTCGATGAACTCGAGGTCCGAGATGTCCTCGATCCGCAGGCCGAGCTGGGTGGTGTCCCGACCCGACGAAAACGAAGGGCCCTCGCCTCTCCAGACGATGGCCCGAAGCTCGTTCATCCCGTGCACCTCGGCCAGCACCTCCCACAACCGAGCGTCCATCTCGTCGCTCATGGCGTTGTGCTTGCCGGGGCGATTGTTGGTGATCACGGCGATCGGTCCGTCCACCTCCAGCCGGACCAGATCTCGGTCCTCGGGGCTGAGTGGGCTCACGGAAGGTCTCCTCTCTTGGGGTTGGTCACACCCGGCGGAGACGATGCTCCACCCCGGTTGGAGCCGTCGGTCTCGCCGAACGGTGGTCGGTTCAACTGCTCGCGGATGGGGATGAAGGGTGGTTGCACGGTGTGGCGCCGCTGCCAGTTTGCACCGTCGACCACCATTGTGTGACCGCTGATGTAGGCGGCGTAGGGGGAGCACAGAAAGGTGGCGGCCCAGGCCAGCTCCCGGGGGAAGCCCACCCGCCCAGCCGGTACCCGGGAGTCCTGTCCCTCGTACTTTCCCGGCACGGCGGCGATGGCAGCCGTCTCGTCCTCGTGGGGCATGAGCCCGGGCACCAGCCCGTTGACCCGGATTCCGTAGGGCGCCCACTCCACGGCCAACGTCTCCGTCAGGTTCTTGACCCCAGCCTTTGCCGCCGCCGAGTGGGCGAACCCCGGACCCCCGGTCCAGGCATAGGAAGCGCCCACGTTCACCACGGCCCCGTCCCTTTCCCGAGGGATGAGCCGACGGGCCAGCTCGCGGCAGCACAGGAAGGTGCCGTTCAGCACGATGTCGACCACCGTGCGCCATGCATTCGGGCTCATGTCCTCGGCCGGTACCGGAAAGTTGCCGGCCGCGTTGTTGATGAGAACATCAATCGGACCGGCCTGCGATTCGACGCTGTCGAAGGCGGCGGTCACCGAATCGGCCTGCCGTATGTCGCACTCGGCCGCTACCGCCCGCCCGCCGGCTGATTCGACGGCGGCCACCCCCGCTCGCCGGTGCTCCTCGTCGCGGCTCAGGATGCCCACCGTGGCGCCCAACCGGGCGAACTCGGTGGCGATGGCCTTCCCCAGTCCGGTGCCGCCTCCGGTCACGACGACCACGCTGCCGTCATAGGTCCCATCGGGCAGGGCGGCGGTCCCCAGCGGTGGCGGCGAGGGAAGTCCGGGGGGAGTCACGAGATGGGAGCCTAGGCCGACGCCACACCGCCGGTCGGAGGCCGGGCAGGCAGGGCGGCCGGGCCGGAGCCGGGCTCGGTTGTCACCCGTCTGCCGCCACCGGAGGGGTGGCGGGTTGGACGATGGCCAGGGCGGCCTCGTCTATCCTCATCGACCGTGGACTTCGATCTTTCCCCGGAGCTCGAAGCGCTCCAGCAGAGTGTGCGTCGCCTGGCCCAGGACAAGGTCAAGCCCCGGGCACGAGAGATCGATACGACCGGTGACTACCCGGCCGATATCTTCGAGGCCTTTCGGTCCGCCGATCTGCTCGGTCTCTGCCTGCCGCCAGAGCTCGGTGGTTCCGGAGCGGGCATCCTCGGCCTCACCGTCGCCGTCGAGGAAGTGGCCAAGTACTCCAACACGGCCGCCCTGATGCTGCTCCTGACGCGTCTTCCGGTCGGGCCGGTTCTCATAGCCGGGAATGAGGACCAGAAGAAGCGCTACCTGCCCGGTATCGCCTCCGGTCAGCTACGCGCCGCCTTCGGGCTCTCGGAGGCCCAAGCGGGCAGCGACGTGGCCGGCATGCGGACCCGGGCCGATCCCGACACCGCGACCGGCAACGAAGGTGGTTGGGTACTCTCCGGCACCAAGGGCTGGATGTCCGGAGTGTGTGAGGCCGACTGGTACACCGTCTTCGCCAAAACGGGCGACCCGTCCTCCCGCGCCCACGATTCGATCACCGCATTCATCGTGGAGAGAAGCTGGGACGGGGTGTCGGTGGGCCGGACCGACCGCAAGATGGGCGTCCGCGGGATACATACCGGCGAGCTCGTTCTTGACGAGGTGCACGTCCCTGCCGAAAACGTGATCGGCGAGGTCGGTGGGTTCCGTCTGGCCATGCTGGGGCTCAACGCCATGCGCCCGATCGTGGCCGCCCGCGGCATCGGGCTGGCCGAGGGCGCGCTGATGTATGCCACCGAGTACACCAAGCAGCGCAGCGCATTCGGTCAGACCATCGCCGATTTCCAGGGGATCCAGTGGGAGATCGCCAAAGTGGCGGTGGACATCGAGGCGGCGCGTTTGCTCACCTACCGGGCAGCCTCTCTCGCTGATCAAGGCAAGTTCTCCAAGGAGTACGTGCCGTTCCTGTCCATGGCCAAGTACTTCGCCACCGAACTGGCGGTACGCGCCTCGGGGCTGGCCGTGCAGCTGCTGGGCGCGGCCGGTTACATGGAGGACCATCCGACCGAGATGTGGTATCGCGATGCCCGACAGCTGACCATCGTGGAGGGGACTTCGCAGGTGCAACTAGGGCTCATTGCCAGGGGCGTACTCAGCCACGACCTGTGGTGGGACTAGAGATGGCTCATCCCGATCCCTCCGACGGGACCTTTGCATCACTGGGCGGGTGGCCGGCCGTCCTGACCGAGCTGCTGGACGGGGTCTCCCTGAGCGCCCAGCACGCAGAGGAGGTCCTGGGCGAGATCTTCTCCGGCGCGGCTACCCCTGCCCAGATCGCCGCACTGGCCGTCGCTCTGCGGGCTAAAGGCGAGTCGGTGGAAGAGATGACCGGCTTTGTCCGGGCCATGGTGGCTCACGCTGTCGGTCTCGGCCTGCCCGCCGACATCGATCTGGTCGACACCTGTGGCACGGGGGGAGATCGGCTGCGCAGTATCAACGTCTCCACCATTGCCGCACTGGTCGTTGCCGCCACTGGGGCCAAAGTGTGTAAACACGGAGGACGGGCCTCGTCCTCGGCGGTGGGCGCGGCTGACGTGCTCGAGGCCTTGGGCGTTGTCGCCGACCTTGGTCCAAAGGGCGTGGTCCGGTGCATCGAGGAGGTGGGCATGGGGTTCTGCTTCGCTCCCCGCTTCCATCCGGCCATGCGTTTCGCCGCCCCTGTGCGGAAGGAGCTCGGGATCCCCACCGTTTTCAACTATCTGGGTCCGCTGGCCAACCCGGGACGGGCCCGCTACCAGGTGGTCGGAGTGAGCAACCCGGCGATGGCGGACAAGATGCTCGGCGTGCTGGCCGCTAACGGCACCCGGCGGGCCATGGTCGTCTACGGCGATGATGGGTTGGACGAGCTGAGTACGACGGGGCCGTCGACCGTTCACGAGCTCATAGTGGCTGCCGATGGTCGATACGAGACGACGATCTACCGGGTGGACCCCGGAGCGCTCGGATTCGCTCCTGCCACCCTCGACAGTCTGCGGGGTGGTGATGGCGCCTATAACGCCGAGGCCATCCGTCAGGTGATAGCCGGAGAGCCCTCACCCCACCGCGACATCGCCGTGCTCAACGCGGCGGCGGCGCTGGTCGTCGTGGGCCGGGCGGAGGATCTCCCCACCGGGGTGAGCCAGGCCTGCGAGGTGATCGATGACGGCCGGGCTGCCACCATTCTCGAGTCCCTCATCCGGGTGTCACGGTCCGCATCGGCCGACGAACAGGAGACGTGACCAGCCACTCCGGCCGTTCACCCTCCATCGCGCTCTGCCGATTCCGCCGATTGCTCTGTCGATCCGTCCGACTGACCTTCTGATCCTGCCGACTGGGCTTCGTGCTCGTCCCGTTGAAGGGAGGGGTCCACGCTCCGATGAGCCGGTCCTCGATGACCGCCGCCGCCAGGTCCCCCTGGCAAACGATGTGATGCACAGCATGCATCTGGCCCAAGAGACGCCGCATCGGTGACCGGCCTTTTTCGGTGAATGTGGCGCGGACTTCGGTCCGGACGTCGCTCGCTCTGCTCACGTAGAGGGCCTGCCCGACGGCGTCGGTGAACCAGTAGACGCCTGGGCTACGGGGAAGCCGGGCCGTCAGTCTCAGTTTGGCCGCTTGGGGGTGACCGATCAGCAGCGGAAGATCGAGCAGCTCGCCCAAGCTCACGATCCCGAACGAACCGGCCCGCTCGAGCATGGCGTGGAGAAGATCGCCGGTAGCCAGCACGTCGGTGAGGGCCCGGTGGGAGGGGCGGTGCGGGAGCTCGAGGTGGGCGGCCAAGGTGGCCAGTTTGCAGTTGGGAACTTGGTCACGGACCAGCCGCCGAGCCAAGGCCAGCGTGTCGACGGTGGCGTTGGACAAGGGTTCTCGTGCCGTGGCGACAAGGGCGTGATTGAGAAACGAGAGGTCGAAGCGAAGGTTGTGGCCCACGATGACGCCGCGGCCGACGAATTCCAAAAACGAGGGGAGCATCTCGCCGATCGGTGGAGCGTCACGCACCATGGCGTCACTGATCCCGGTCAGAGCGGCAATGAGCGGAGGAATCCGCTGGTCCGGCCTGACCAACGTCTGGTAGGTGCCGACCACCTCGCCCCCGCGGTAGCGGGCGGCGGCCACCTCGGTCAGAGATGATGTACTTGCAGAACCGCCGGTGGTCTCGACGTCGACCACGACGAAGGTGACATCCCGTAGGGAAGTATCCAAGGCCTCCTTCGCTGTCTGGCCCGATGTCTGGCCCGCACGGTCCGGGGTGTGGGCTCGGGCGTGGGCGTCGGTCTGGGGTGGTGCGCACGTGATCACTCGGCCACATTAGCGAACAGGTGTTCGATTAAGTGGACAATCGGGGGCGGTTGGGGACGGCTACCGTGGGACGGGTGACCGCCGAATCACCGATATCGACAACCACTGCGGCGGAGAGTGGGCCCGGCCTGAGCCGGCGCTACCGCTGTTCCGCCTGCGGCAACCTGACCCGCTTCACGGTGGTGAGCACCACGCGCAGCCGGGCCTTCCACCACTTCTCGGTGGGTGGTGACCTTACGGTTGAGGACCGGGAGGTGCTCGACGAGACGGTGGAGGAGGTGTCGTGCCGATGGTGTGGCAATGGCAACGCCGTCGAAGCCATCGAGTTGATCGAGACCGACCCCGAAAAGGACTGAGCGGTCAGGTCATAGGCCAGCCGGCACCCACTGCGGACATGGCCGACGCTGCGGCGGTAGTGGGCGCCGACTCCGATAGCCACAGGGCACCGCTCGACAGGACCTTCACGAGCGGCTTACGTCCTATCCCCATGGTGAAGCCCGTTGACGATGGCGAAGCCCGGACCGGAGCCGACATCGACGGAATGGATCCCTCAGGGAGTCCGGTGACGATCCAGATGGGAAACTTCGAACAACCCGTTCTGCTCGCTTTTCTCCACATCCGATGCGACGGATGCGAGGAGTACTGGCGGGGCTTTGGCGACACCGAAAGAGCCTGGCCGCGCTCGGTCTCTCCCGTTGTCGTCACTCGTGGTCCCGAGATCGTCGACCCCGTTGAGGTTGGCCAGGCTGCATTGGGGTACGGCGAGGTGCCAGTGGTTATGGGGGACCAGGCATGGACCGACTACCGGGTGCCCACGTATCCGTTCTTCGTGGTCGTGGACGTCCCCTCTCGGACGATCCTCGGTGAGACGGTCGGACTGGGATGGAACGATGTGATCTCCATGATCCGGTCCGTCGGCTTGTAAGACAACCGATGCCCCCGGTTCGGCCCATCCCCCACGAGGTCGTCCGGGCTCCATGGTTTTCAGAAATTTGGCGGTATTATCGGCTATAGACGGTAATCCATCCGCGGTTCTATCGGTTCCGGGCGATAAATTCTCGGTATGGCGAAAAAAAGAACATCGGCCCGGGCCTCCCTCGATGAACGACTGGCCCGATTGGTTCCCGCCGTCGAAGAGCGGGATCCTCAGCGAGGTTGGATCCGAGAGATCAGAGATGCCCTCGGAATGTCGAGCACCGATCTCGCCGCTCGGCTTGGCATAAGCCAGTCGACCGTTTCCGAGCTCGAGCACAGCGAGGTACACGACAGCATCAAGCTGGGGTCGCTGCGACGGGTGGCCGATGCTCTCGATTGCGACCTCTTCTACTTTCTGGCCCCCCGCTCGACTCTCGATGACGCCGTTCGCACCCAGGCCCGACGACAAGCCGAGCGACTCCTGGCATCGGAGGAGGGTCGAGCCCGCGACGATCGGACGGTGGAGGAGGTGGCGGCGGGCCTCATCGACCGTCCCGGCCTCTGGTCTGACCCGGTACCGGCGGCGATCAATCGAACGATAGGGTGACCTCAACCCTCCTTTCCCGAGTTCCCACGAGAGACGTGACGGAGTCTCAGTCCTGCCACAGTTGCATGCTTCATCGTCTGCGTTGACACATACCGTCGACAAAGGAGTTGAGGCATGACCAAACCTGCTACACATGCGGCGGTGCTCGATTGGGTTCCGGATGGTCTTCCGGCCGTGAGCCAGGAGCGCCGCAGTGGGGTGAGGGTCACTACCGCCGCAGCGGCAGCACTGGGATTGGCTCTGAGCGGGCGAGCCGGAGTCGGATTGAGCGGCGGAGCCGGAGCCGGAGTCGGATCCACTCGGCCCGAAACGATCGTCAGAGGCCGACCATCCCGGCGGAGGCCGTCAAACTCGGTCACCCCGTGGGGGCCGGATCGGGCACTCCCCGGTGGGGCAGGCGGCCTTCACAAGGGCGATCATCCGCTCAAGCTCCTCCCCTCGGGGCGAGGCTCACCGATCCACAGGCGCACGCCGCGTCGGCCTGCGGACATCACAGGACGGCTCGTCGGAGAGCCATCATGTACCGATGATGCACGTCTGCGCTCTCTCGATGGAGTTACACCTGCCCGCCAGTAGGTCGCTCAAGGCCAAGAGGGTTGTGGTCAAGCAGATCGTCGACGTCTCTCGCTCCCGGTTCGGCGTGACCGCCGCCGAGGTGGGTCATCAGGACCAGTGGCAGCGCTCGGAGCTCGGATTCGCGGCGGTGGCCGACAGCCCGGGCCACGTGGAGGCCGTCCTCGACACCGTTCGCTTCGTGTGGTCACATCCCGAGCTGGAGGTAATCGCTTCCCTACGCTGCTGGCTCGAGCCGGATAGATGACAGCACGGTCGTTGCTCTAGCCTCGGCCCAATGGCCGCCACGCTGCCGGTTCTACTCGACGATCTCGAAGGGGAGTACGCAGACCTGCGGCGATTGATCGGGTCGCTGCCGGCCGGCGCCCCCGAGTGGGATCTGGCCACGCCGGCAGAAGGATGGGCTGTGCGGGATCACATCAGCCACCTGGCCTTCTTCGATGAGGCTGGGCTGATGGCCGTGGCCGACCCCGGCGCCTTCGCCGACAGGGCTGCTGAGCTGATGGCCCGGCCCGGCGACCCGATGGAGGTGCACTTGGCCGAGGGTCGTTCCCTGGACGGGGAGGAGCTGCTGGCCTGGTGGGGCAGCGCCCATCAGGACATGGCTGCCGCCCTGGCCGACGTGGACCCTTCGGTCAAGCTCCCGTGGTACGGGCCTCCGATGGGCGTGCTGTCGTTCGTATCGGCACGCCTCATGGAGACATGGGCGCATGGACAGGACGTCGCCGACGCCCTTGGCCGGGTTCGCAAACCCACTCACCGTCTCCGTCACGTTGCCCACCTCGGCGTGCGCACCAGACAATTCTCCTATCTGATTCACGGGCGCGACGCCCCCACGGGGCGGATCGAGGTGGTTCTCGCTTCCCCCTCGGGTCGACTGTGGACCTGGGAGACAGGTGAGGCCGTCGCCGGTGCTCCCCCAGAGTTCATCGTTGGGGAGGCTCTCGACTTCTGCCTGGTGGTCACCCAGAGGAGGAACATCGCCGATACCCGGCTGGCGGTGACCGGCCAGAACGCCGGCGATTGGATGTCGCTGGCCCAGGCCTTCGCCGGACCCCCCGGTCCCGGTCGGGCGACCCGGAGTGTGTGATTCACGACGCTGAGGTCGTGTCCATCAATGCGATGAGGGCTGCGATGAACCCGTCCACGTCCTCCTCGGTTGTGTCGAAGGACGCCATCAGGCGGACGATGGAGGCCGACTCGTCCCAGATGTAGAAGGGGTAGTGGGTTTGGAGGGCGGCGGTCACCTCGGGAGGGATCACCGCGAACACGCCGTTGGCTTCCACCGGATAGGCCACCGTCACCCCCTCCACTGCGGCAAGGCCGCCGGCCAGCCGCCTGGCCATTTCATTGGCATGGGTGGCGTTGACCCGCCACAGGTCGTCGGAAAGCAGAGCGCTGAATTGGGCGGCGATGAACCGCATCTTGGAGGCCAGCTGCATCGACTGCTTGCGGATGAAGCGGAGCGCGGCATGGTCGGGTGGAAGGTAGGAGACAACCGCTTCAGCGGCCATGGCACCGTTTTTGGTTCCACCGAAGGAGAGGACGTCGACGCCGGCCGCCGAGCCGAAGGCTCCCAGGTCCAACCCCAGGGCCGCAGTGGCGTTGGAGAGGCGGGCACCGTCGAGGTGCACCTTCATGTCACGACCGTGCGCCCAGTCGGCCAACGCCCGTATCTCCTCAACCGAGTAGCAGGTCCCGACCTCCGTGGACTGGGTGACTGAAACCACTCTCGGTTGCACATGGTGTTCGTCTCCGACCCCGACCGCGGCAGCCTCCACCCGCTCGGGGGTGAGCTTGCCGTCGGGGGTGGATATGGCGATGAGCTTGCTACCGAGGAACCGCTCGGGGGCGCCACACTCGTCGACGTTGATATGGGCGGTATCGGCGCAGATGACAGCCTCGAAGGGACGGAGAAGAGCCTGGAGCCCGACCACGTTGGCCCCGGTGCCGTTGAAGACGAAGAACACGTCGGCGTCCTGGCCGAAGTTCTCCTTGAAGAGGTGTACGGCCTCAGCGGTGACCGGATCTTCGCCGTATCCGGGAGTGTGTCCGACGTTGACCCGGGCCATTCGGTCGAGGACGGCGGGGTGGATGCCCGCCCAGTTGTCGCTGGCGAAGGCTCGACGGATATCGGTCATGCCTCTCCCTTCTCAGAATGCGTTACCCGGCGGATCTCGGTATCGCGTTTACCCGGCGGGTTCCGACCGAACCTGCACTGCAGCCCGTCTGGTACTTCTGTTCAAGGACGTACGAGGGGCTTGTAGCGAATGCGGTGAGGCTGGTCGGCATCGACGCCCAGTCGCTTCTCGCGGTCGGCCTCGTAGTCGCTGAAGTTGCCTTCCCACCAGCAGACCTGGGAGTCGCCCTCGAAGGCCAGGACGTGGGTGGCGATCCGGTCCAGGAACCAGCGGTCGTGGGTGATGACCACTACGCAGCCCGGAAAGCCGAGTAGTCCTTCCTCGAGGGCCCGCAGCGTATCGACGTCGAGGTCATTGGTCGGCTCGTCCAGCAGGAGCAGGTTGCCGCCACGGGTGAGCACCTTGGCTAGCTGGACCCGGTTGCGTTCACCGCCCGACAGCTGCCCGACCTTCTTCTGCTGATCGCTTCCGGTGAACCCGAAGCTGGCCACGTAGGCCCGCCCGTGGAGTTCGCGGTGACCGACCACGATGTGGTCGTGGCCCCCGGTGATCTCGTCGTAGACCGTGGCCTCTCCGTCCAGTGCGTCCCTCGACTGGTCGACGTAGGCCAGTTGGACCGTCGAGCCCAAGGCCAGATTTCCGGCGTCGGGCTTCTCTTCACCTGCGATCATGCGGAAGAGGGTGGTCTTCCCCGCTCCGTTGGGTCCGATCACCCCCACGATGCCACCCGGTGGGAGCAAAAAGGAGAGGTCGTCGATGAGCAGGCGATCGCCGTACCCTTTGCTCAGCTCCTCCGCCTCGACTACCTGATCACCGAGTCGGGGACCGGGGGGGATGGCAATCTCGAGATTGTCGGCCTGGCGCTCGGCCGCCTCGGACTCCGCCACTAGGTCGTTGTAGGCGTTGATGCGGGCCTTTCCTTTGCTCTGCCGGGCCCGCGGCGACAGCCGGATCCACTCGAGCTCACGTTCGAGGGCGCGCTGTCGGGAACGGTCGGCTTTCTGCTCGCCGGCCAGTCGAGCCTGCTTTTGCTCGAGCCACGACGAATAGTTGCCCTCCCAAGGGATGCCGGCCCCGCGGTCCAGCTCCAATATCCAGCCGGCCACGTTGTCCAGAAAATAGCGGTCGTGCGTAATGGCGACGACGGTTCCCGAGTATTCCTGAAGCGTGCGTTCCAGCCATGCCACCGACTCGGCGTCGAGGTGGTTGGTCGGTTCATCGAGCAGCAGGAGGTCTGGCTTCGACAGCAGGAGACGGCAGAGCGCCACTCGGCGGCGTTCCCCCCCCGACAGTGTCGAGACATCGGCATCGGCGGGAGGCAGCCGGAGGGCATCCATGGCGATGTCGAGCGTCCGTTCGAGGTCCCAGGCCCCGGCGGCGTCGATCTTGTCCTGGAGCTCGGCCTGCTCGGCCAACAGGTGGTCGAAGTCGGCGTCGGGCTCACCCATCGCCGTACAGACAGCGTTGAACCTGTCGACGAGCGCCTTGGTTTCGGCCACGCCGTCGGTCACGTTTCCGAGGACGTCCTTGGACGGGTCGAGGTGGGGTTCCTGAGGGAGATACCCCACCGTAAAACCGGCGGTGAGCCGGGCCTCGCCGATGTAATCATCGTCCTGACCGGCCATAATGCGCAGAAGCGAGGACTTTCCGGAGCCGTTCGAACCGATCACCCCGATCTTCGCTCCCGGGTAGAAGGAGAGGTTGATGCCCTTGAGCACCTCGCGATCGGGTGGATAGAAGCGGCGCAGATCCCGCATCGTGTAGATGTACTGGGCTGGCATAGGCCCCAGTGTGGCCCAAACCGCAGTCCATCGGGAACGGGCTCGCCTGGGAGCTCTCCGCCGGTAACCTGGGTGGCCATGACGATGGGGCCGAGCGGCAGATGGCGGAAAACCAGTCGGCCCCGATTGATTACGCCGTTACTGCTCGTTGCCCAGGGCTAGCCCGGTGCCAGACGAGCCCGATTCCTCCCCGGCAGCGACCCCGCCCGAGAGGGCAGTGGCGTCACCCGGGGCGGAGCCGCCAACTCCTGTCGCCGACAGATGTGGGGAACCGGAGGGGTCTCGACGCACCAGGCGGGCCTCGGTCGTCCTGCTCATCGAGCGGCTGATCGAGGCCATCCGCAACGGCGACGACGCCATGGTGGAGAGGGCGGTGCTCGGTCTCAGCCAGCGAAGTCGCTGGTTGGCACCATTGGCCCTGGTGGTGGGGGCCTTCGCCATGCTGTTCCAGGGGGTGAAGCTGCTTTTCACAAACTGGCGCCTGACCCTGGTCGAGATTCTGCCGGCCATGTGGATCTGGGCGGCCATGCTGGACCTGAAGGTCCACGTGTTGCACGGAAAGGAGTTCCACATCATCCGGGGCCCGGTGCTCATCCCTCTCGCCCTGGCGGTTGCTGCCCTCACGGCGGCCAGTTTCTTCCTCAACGCCGTATTCGCCTTTGCCATAGCCCAACCCGGGCATCCGGAGATCCGGCCGGCCGTGATCCAGGCCCGCGAGAACGTGCGTCCCGTACTGGCTTGGGGTTTCGTGGTCGGACTCGCCCTCGCCTTTTCGACCCTGATAACCAGCCGGTGGGGCAAGGGGTGGTTCGCCCTCTGCCTGAGCGTGGTGGTCGGGGTCATGATGCTGGCCTACGTGGCCGTTCCTGCCCGCCTGGCCGGTATCAAGTCGGACCGGTCCCGCAGGGACAAGCTCGGGGCCACGGCGGTGGGCGGAGCCATCGGCGCCGTGGTCTGTTCGCCGCCCTACGCCCTCGGGCGGGTAGCCATCATTCTGCTCGGGTCCCATACCTTCCGGGTTCTGGCCGTCTTCATGTTGGTTGTCGCTGTTGTCCTGCAGACGGGTGCGACAACGGCCACCAAGGCCATCAAGTTCAGCGCCAAATTGATCACCGGCGATGACTCTTCCGCCGAAGAGGAATCCTCGACCGATGGGGGAGCCGTCGCCGAGCCGGGGATGGCCATGCCCGTGGTCGCCATCACCACCGACGAGGTCTGAGTTCTCCGCTAACCCGGCCGCGAGGGCGTAGGAGTCGATTCCGGGTTCGTCACCCAGAGCAGTGTCATCAGCACTGTTCGTGCGGGTCCCAATTAAAGCCATTATGGCCCTGGCAACGGTGCTACCGATCAGCGGCGTCTTGGGGATTGCACTGCGGGCCTAGCGCTGCGGGGTCAATGCCAGGGAAGTGTCCGCTCCGACACGGCCACGGCCCCCTTCCGATCCGTGTGCCGTAAATCCCTTGAAGAACAAGAAGAAACTGGCCCCTCTACTGTCCTGACCGGCGGCGCCACGCCGGCAACGAACCGCCGTGCAAGGTCGCCGTCAGTGTCCCTGCAAGGTGCCTGCGTCAAATTCGGAATGTGACCAGCCTCCCGGAGAGCGCTGGGAGCGGAGGCCACCACCACCATCATGCTCGAGCGACACCGGCAAACTAGCTGCATAGACAGCGCAAGGTTCTTTGCGCCGATTTGGACCGGCTCTTATCGTCCGGCGTGTATGAAGCAGTCGGAAGCTCACCGAGCGGATCGGCGGAGACTCACCGCCAGCCGTACCTCGGCGGCTGTAGTCGTTTGCTCGTTCCTGATGAGTGCTTGTGGATCCTCCACCCTCAGCGCCGGCAACACTGCCTCTCATCTCGATTGGGCCACCCACCGAGGAAATCGAGTGGCCATAAGCGAAGACTCGGGACCGGTCCCGAGCGCGGCGACGAGCCAGATCCTGTCGGCCTGGCTCGCCGCTCAACAGGCGTTCGACACCGCCGCACTTACTTCTGACGCAGGCCAACCGGATCTGGCGGCGACGACCATTGCTCCGCAGCTGAACTGGTCTCAGGCGCTGTTGGAGAGGATGAAGGCGTCGGGCCAGATTGCCCGCGGTCCGGTCGACTATGGGAAGCCCGAGGTGGTGCGGATCTCCACCCAAAACGCCACAGTCACCTCCTGTGTCCAGGACGCCGAGATCGTGGTCTTCGTTGACTCTGGCCGGCCGGTGCCAGGCGTCCCTGGCCAGGTGGACCACGAGCTCTTCGAATCGATCATGAGGTCGACTCCGACGGGGTGGAAGTTGTTAACCCAGACGGTTGGAGTGGATCGGTGCGGCTGACCGGACGGGCCCTGGCCCTCTCGGCGATGGCCATGACAGGGATCCTCTTCGTCTCGTCCACAGCATGTGCTGCCGTGGCTGGCAGCGACGGCCCGGGTGGCTCGGTGACGGTCGGAGCTTCGACCGGTCTCACCACGGGTGGGTCGCCGGGGGGATCATCGAGCGGTCAAGAGGGCGGCGGCCAGGGGCCGAACCCGTGGGTATGTCTGTCCACGGCGCTCACTCTGAACGACGGGCCGGGTTTCGCCAAAGGTGGTCCGACGCCCGGCGGGTGGTTCTCGGTGACCTGCACGGATCAGGAAACCGGTGTCAGCACAACGGAGACCGAGTGGATAGCCGACGGGGCGGGCTCAGCGACTCCGGCCGTCGATCCACGTTCCCTTGCCCTCCGAGCGGAGAGCAACCTGCGACTCCCCGCACCCTCTCCTCAATTCAATCCTCCCGGCGCGTCGGTTGTGAACCTCGCCACCTGGCTGTGGATCAGCGCAGCCACGTGGCATTCCTACACGGTCACGGCCACGGTGGGATCGGTGAGCGCCACCGCGGTGGCCACCCCCGCTTGGGTGAGCTGGTCCATGGGTGACGGGGGCGGCGTGGTCTGCTCTGGCCCGGGAACGCCGTTTGATCCCGACAAACCGGTGGGTGAGCAATCGACTCCCTGCGGGTACGCCTATGCCATTTCGTCGGCTGGGCAGCCGTCTCCCGATGGAATGGCCGACGACGATTCCTTCACCGTGGTGGCCACCATCCATTGGTCCGTCTCGTGGGTTGCTCGAGGCGCGGTGGGCGGTGGATCTCTGCCTGGGCTCGCCACCTCGTCTTCGAGACCACTCCGGGTCGAGCAGGTGGAGAGCGTCAACTCCCTGCCAACCGGCGAGGGAGAAGTCGGTCAAGCGGGAGAACTGCTTCCGTGACCGCCGTGGTGGACCGGGTGAACCTCAATCGGGCGTCAACCACCGAGGCCACAGCGGCTCCCCGTGTTCCCACCCCCCTGCGGGGGCGCCGTCCGCTCTTGGCTGTGGCTTCGGCGCTACTGGTGTTCGTCAGTGTCGCCGGGTTCGCCGACCTCTACGCATCGGCCAACCACCCCGAATCGGTCCTCGTGGTGACCCGAACGATCGAACAAGGAAAACTGATCGGCGCTGACGACCTCTCTGCAGCCAGAATCGACGTTTCCGGTCGGGTCTCACTCATTCCCGTGTCCGACTCCTCGGAGCTCAACGGGGAACGTGCCGCCGTGACCATTCCGGCCGGCTCTCTGCTGATCACCAACGACCTCACGGACGTTCCCTCCATTGCGGCCGGGGATGCCGTTGTCGGTCTTGCTCTGAAGGCGGGTGAGATGCCGGCGGCCGGAGTCGAGCCCGGTGACCAGGTCATGATCGTCGAGACGGCCCCGGCTGGCGCCGCGCTCGACGGGACAGGAGGGGCCGGCCAGCCCTCCGGTGTCACAGAGCCGGAGTCCGAGGGATCGGGAGCACCGACCGGTGTTCTCGTTCCCCAGGCCGACGTCTTCGACGTGGAATCACCGCCGCTCGATGCGTCCTCGGGCACCCTTCAACTGGTGTCCGTGGAGGTCTCCTCGACAGAGGCGGCAGCGGTGACAACAGCTGCGAACGCCGATCAGGTGAGTCTCGTCCTCCTCCCGGAGTCGTCAGCCCCAGGCAGAACGTCGACGGGTGCCGGCTCATGACAGTGGTTGCATTCGGTTCGGTCAAGGGTGCGCCCGGGGTGACCACGCTCGCTTGTCTGGTCGCAGCTGCCTGGCCCCCCGATCGGGCCGTGATGGTGGTCGAATGCGACGCCAGCGGTGGCGACTTGGCGGCGCGCTTTCGCTTGGCGTCGAGGATCGGCTGGCCCTCGTTGGTGGCTGCGGCGCGTCGAGCTCAGGAAACCGTGCCCATCGCATCGCATCTTCAGCAGATCCCAGGGGGTTTGGACGTCCTGGTCGGTGCCAGTCAGTTGCCCTCAGTACAAGCAATCACAGAGTTGGCTCCGTCCTTGCTACGGGCTGACTCACCTTCGGGGGCACCCCGGGATGTACTGGTTGACTTGGGTCGGCTTTCTCAGCGAGATGGAGCGCGGCGGCATGGCTGGATCTGGCCGATTCTGTTGTCCTGTGTGTTGGCGGCGATGGCGCATCACTGGTGCAGATGCGCGATCGGGTCCTCGCCGACCTGTCGCGGTGGAGCCACCGTCTCGGTTTGGCGGTCGTTGGAGACCAGGACTACACGAGGGCAGAGATGGAGCGCTTCACCACTGTTCCCGTGCTCGTCGAGATCCCGTCTGATCCCCGCTCGGCAGCTCCCGTCGCCGGTAGGCGAGGAGGGAAGAGACGACTGTCGCGGTCAGTCCTTCTAGCCCGCACATCGCGATTGGCGTCGACACTGGCCCGTGAAGCCTCGTCCGATGAGGCCTCTCTCTCCGATTCTGCTTGTCCCGAGGCCACTGGCCACCAACGGCCCCAGCCTGAGGTTCTGAGATGAGTCGATCGCTGGCCACGGCTATTCGTGAGCAGGTTGCGGAGGATCTGGCTTCGCCCAGCAACGCCGATCTCGACACGGATGACCGTCGCGAGCTTGCTCGACAACAGGTGTTCGTGCACCTGGATGCTCTGACGACGGGCAATCAAGCCGTATGGGCCCCGTGCCGTAGCTCCGAGGACGAGCAACAGCTTGCCCAATCCGTGCTGGACGCCCTGTTCGGCCTCGGCCGGCTCCAAACCCTCATCGACAACCCGGAAATCGAGAACATCGATGTCAACGGTTGCGACCGCGTATGGATCACTTTCGCCGACGGCACCAAGCAATTGACGTCTCCCATTGCCGACTCCGACGAGGAGTTGGTCGATGTCATCCGCTCGGCCGGCAGCCGATTCGGACTCTCCGAGAGGCGTTTCGACCTCGCCTGTCCGGAACTGGATCTGCGACTCCCGGACGGGAGCCGCCTGTCGGCGCTCATGGCCGTATCGGCTCGGCCGGCCCTCTCCATCCGCAGGCATCGCTACCTGGATCTGTCGCTTGCCGACCTGGCGGCGATGGGGACAGTCGACGATGACATCGCCCGCCTTTTGTCTGCCGCCGTCAGGGCACGCAAGAACATCATTGTCTCTGGCGCCATGAACTCGGGAAAGACGACCTTGCTCCGGGCACTAGCTGGCGAGATACCTCCCAGAGAGCGGATCGTAACCATCGAACAAGCGCTCGAGCTGGGACTGGATGCAGCGCCGGGCAGACATCCGGACATGGTCGCGCTCGAGGCGCGCCCGGCCAACGTGGAGGGCCACGGCCTGATCACGGTGGCCGATCTCGTGCGGCGCGCGCTGCGTATGAACGCCGACCGGGTGATCGTTGGTGAGGTTCTGGGCGGGGAAGTCCTACCCATGCTCAACGCCATGAGCCAGGGCCGGTCTGGCTCGATGTGCACGATTCACGCCGATTCGTCGGCCGGAGTGTTCCGGCGTATCGCCTCCTACGCCGTCCAAGCTCAGGAGCGTCTCCCCCTGGAGGCGAGCAATGTGCTCATAGCTGGGGCGATCCATTTCGTCGTCCATCTCGACAGTGAGACCGACGATGATCTGGGTCCTTTTGTCGACGACGACCCCGCCCCCTGGAAGGACGGCCCCGCCACTCCGCGGGGGCCACGCCCCGCCCACATGGACGGGGACGGTATTGGTATCAGCGATTGCTGGGGTAACCGTGATCTGCGCAGCCCGGAGGATGACGAGATCGCCGTGTTCTCTTCTGAACGCCTGGCTGAGCCGTGGCGATTTGCCAAGCCACGTTCACGCTGCCGCTTCGTTTCCTCGATTCGAGAGGTGGTAGACGCCGAGGGAAGTCAGGTCATCTCGAACGAGGTGTACCGACCGGGGAGCGACCGCCGGGCCGTCGCTGCCTCGCCCCTGCGGCCGGAGACACTCGACGAACTGCAGAGGTTTGGTTACCGACCGGTCCCCCTCGACCTGAGAGGGATGCGGCTGTGACCAGAGCGGTCGCCGTCCTGATGGGCGCCTGCTTCGGCCTCGGTGCGGTGGGCTTTGTCATAGCCCGGCTGAGTGACAGGCCGCTCGAGGTCCGCAGGAATCGCTTCGTCTGGCTGCGAACCCGGCGCGAGGACGCGCTCTCCTGTGGGGGCTAGCCGCAACCGCGGGCGCCGTCGTCGGTTTTGTCACTGGCTGGCCCGTCGCCGTTCCCCTCGTCGCCGTTGCCGTCATTGGGCTTCCCAAGCTGTTCGGCCAGACATCGGCTTCGGCCTCGATCACCAAGATCGAGGCGATCGCCGTGTGGACGGAGATGTTGCAGGGGACTCTGGCTGCCTCGGCCGGCTTGAGCCAGGCCATCATGGCCACTGCACCTCTGAGCCCGCCGACGATCCGGAGCGCCACCACCCGCCTGTCCGGCAGATTGAGCGCAGGGATGGCATCGCGGGAGGCGCTCCTCCTGTTCGCTGACGAGCTCGAGGATTCTTCGGCCGACAGGGTCGTATCCGCGCTCCTTCTGGCCACATCTTCCCGAGCACTTCGGCTGGGGGACCTCCTGGTGGCACTGGCCGATTCAACTAGGGACGAAGTGGCCCTTCGGTTACGCATCGAGACGAGCCGGTCGGCGATCCGCAGTGGCGTACGCACGGTGCTGGTCTTTTCTGTCGTGTTTGCCGTAGGCCTGGCCCTCTTCGCCCACTCCTACCTGGCGCCACTCGGTTCGCCGACCGGGCAATTGGTCCTTGCGCTGGTTGGAATTCTGTATGGCACCGGATTGACCCTGATGGTCGCTCTGGCCCGGCCCCCAGCCCCGGTGCGTCTGCTCGGATACCAGGTCGTGGAGCGATGACCGTGGCGCTGGGTCTGGGCGCTTTGGTGGGATTGGGAGCTGTCGGGATCGTCTATAGCCTCCGCCCGGCTCCGCCATCGCTCCAGTCCATCGTCGAGGCAATGAACGGATCACGCCTGACCGCCTCGACCGCCGACATGGGCTCGAGGTCCCTGGTCCTCGGCCGCTCGTTGACGTCCTGGCTCACCACCAGCGACGTCACCAACCATCCCTGGTGGGAGCCGGTCCGACAGAGTCTTACCATCACCGGCGAGCGGGTCGAGGACGTGGCCACTAAGGCGCTGGTCGGGATGGGCGTCGGCCTGGTCGGACCCCCGTTGGTGTGGGTAGTGGCGACACAGATCGTCGGGGTGGAGCTGAGCCCGGTCGTGCCGGTGGCAATGGCCGTCATTGCTGTTCCCGCCGGAGCATGCCTTCCAGTGGTCGAGCTTCAGCGACGGGCGCGAGATAGGCGCCGTCACTTTCGGGTCGTCATCAGTTCGTTCATCGACCTGGTTGTCTTGGGTTTGGCCGGAGGGGTGGGAGTAGAAGGAGCGCTCTTTGCCGCCTCCCAGATGAGTGGCGATTGGGCAGCCCGGCGGATATCGCGAGCAGCTAGCCAAGGGGCGCGACAGCGGCCAATCTCCGTGGGCAGCTCTGGGTGCGCTTGGAGATGATGTTGGCGTGGTAGAGCTCATCGAGCTGTCCAGCACCCTTGAGCTCGCAGGTACGGAGGGAGCAAGGGTTCGTCAGTCTCTGCAAGCCCGGGCGGTCTCCTTTCGTCGCCACGAGCAGGCGGACGCCGAGTCCACCGCCAATTCGGCAACGGAACGGATGTTTCTGCCGGGGGCGCTGCTGCTGGTCGGATTCTTGCTCTTCATCGGCTACCCCGCTTTCAGCCGGGTCATCGGAGGCTTCTGATGCGCCGGATCCCGACACCGCGGGTGAGGCTCGAGATGCTGTTCATGTCACGCCCGGCAGTGCCAAACGAAGGGAGATACCACGATGCCCATCCAGATGTTTGTGCTCTGGAACTACGTGCGAGCTCGTGCCGCCACCATCAAGTGGGACGAATCGGGTTCGGTGGTCGAGACCGTTATCATCACCGCTATCTTCGCGGCCATGGCCATCGCCATCGGAGCGATCATCGTTGCAAAGATTACGGCCAAGGCCAATTCGATCAATCTCAACTGACGCCAGATGAACGGGGATCGACGACGGTCGAGATGGCCATCGTCATCCCGACGCTGATGCTGATCCTGGTCACGTTGATGCAGTTCGCCCTGTGGGCTCATGCCGCCCAAATTGTTCAATTGGCGGCCTCGGAAGGGGACCGGACGGCCAGGTCATTGGGCGGCAGTCCGTCGGCGGGGGTCAGTCAGGCGCAAGCGGTCCTCCGGCGATCAGGCTCGGATCTCGCGTCTTACCAAGCGTCGGTAACCGTAACCCCGGGTGATGAGGCCCGCATCACGGTTACGGGAGCGGCCGTGTCCCTGCTACCAGGTATCTCTCTCCCCGTCTCGGCGGTACAGGTGGGACCGATTCAGGAGTTTCGGAGTTCGGGATGAGTAGGGTTCGGCCTGGCGATGACGACGGCAGCCTCACCGTCGAGTTGGTGGCGCTCACCCCGATACTGCTTGTTCTAGCTCTCACGGTGCTGGCATTCGGTCGGGTGACCGAGGCCCGCCAACAGGTCGTGGAGGCAGCGCGTGCGGGAGCAGAGTCTGCAGCCGTTCTTCCTACTCCAGTGGCGGCCCAGACGGGTGCGGCCGAGGCGGCTGTCGTCGGCATAATCGGCCGTGGTCAGACCTGTGTCCATGCGCAGGTCGTGACTGATCTGAGTCATTTCCAACCTGGCGGTTACGTCTCGGTGACTGTGACGTGCGAAGTCGGACTGGCCGATTTGTCGATACCAGGCATCCCCAGATCGATGACGGTGCAGGCCACGTCGACCGCCCCCATCGATCCGTACCGCTCGGTTCAGTCATGATGAATTATTTGACCTCACCCAGTCGACGCCGCCGGATCTCGACAAGGGACATCGAAGGGCAGGATCCAGCGGCGCAGGCCACCGACCTGGGTTCGATCACCGCCTTTGTCGCCCTCATGCTGGTCGCCATCTTTGCTCTCATGGGTCTCGTCGTCGACGGCGGCTCCGACCTGAGCGCTCACCAATCTGCTGTTGATGAAGCGGAGCAGGCGGCTCGGGCCGGCGCCGGCGCATTGTCCGTGGCGGCGCTCAGGACGGGCTCCTTGCGACTCGACCCGGCCCAGGCGGTGATTGCCGCGGACCGGTTCACCGAGGCGGCCGGCCATCCGGGCACGGCAACTGTGTCGGGGGGAACGGTGACGGTAGCGGTGCACTACCGGATTCGAACCCAGATTCTGGGGATCATCGGTCTCTCCACCTTGCCGGTGTCGGCCTCGGCTTCAGCCATCAATGTTCAGGGCGTGGCGGTCGGGTCCTCATGACGGAGAGC
The DNA here is from genome assembly GCA_963813525.1 of uncultured Acidimicrobiaceae bacterium. Taxonomy (GTDB): domain Bacteria; phylum Actinomycetota; class Acidimicrobiia; order Acidimicrobiales; family RAAP-2; genus Bog-756. The sequence goes on along the minus strand of CAWEZI010000005.1, from coordinate 3,067,056 downwards.
CTTATCGGACAGTGGCGTGGCTGGCGTCGAGCATTGTTGACGGCGCTCTCGTCCGTCGCCCTGGTCTCCATCCTCGTGGCCATTCCGGCTGTGTTGATAGCCCTGGGCGGATCACCTCTTTCCCACCTCGACCTTGGCGACAGCTTGGGGGCGCTCAGAGCGCACGGCTCCCAAACGACAGGTGGTCCGGTCTTCGTGATGCATTGGCTTGCGACAGGCCCCCTGCTGGTGGCTTGGATTCTGTGGTTGTGGATGACGGTGTGCATCGCGCTTGAAGCTCGGGTCGCGCCTGACTGGCCGATCGTCTATTCGCCTTCCGGCCAGCGGGACCATGCAGTCACTCGCCGCATGCTTGGTCGGCACCGCGTTGACTTTTGCCGTCGCCGGCCGCCCTCTGGCGGGACCGGGTGTGGTCCCGGGGAGAAGCTCCACGGCCGTCGAGGTATCCTCACCTTCCGGTCGGCCGCTCCTGCCCATCAGGATCATCGAGGATTGGGCAGACACTCGAACGGCGTCTCGTGACCACCCAGATGCAAAGTCGACGGTGCCCTCGACGACCGCACCCGAAGCATCGGGCTCGCTGGTCCTCCGGACAGACAACCCTGGAGGTCGGGAGTCGGCCTACGCAATAACCGCGAGCAAGCATGCGGCCACAGCCCATGCGGCCACAGAAATGACTCGCACCACCGAGACGTTCGAGGCCCCAGCACCGGCCGGAGCTGTGCAGGACGTACGAGACAGCATCTCGATGCCTTCCCCAGGGTCAGCCCGAACCCATCGGGTAAAGCCTCGGGAAACACTCTGGTCCGTGGCCGCCGACCGGTTGGGATCGGCGATGCGGTGGCGGGAGATCGCCGCCCTCAACTACGGCGTCCCCCAGGCCGACGGAAGGGCCCTCACCACCGACCACTGGATACGTGAGGGGTGGTCGCTCGAACTGCCCACGCGCCCTGGTGGCCATGCGGCAACAGGGCGCACGTCCGCGCCTTTCTCCGATTCCGTGAGCGCCGACTTCCTGGGGCCGACCTGGTTGGCGCCCGATCGCTTGCCCGACCGCAACACTCGGGCCGTCCCCGACGGCGAAAGCCCACTTCCGCCCTTCCATTCTCATCTCCCGGTTGTCCCTGTGGGAGGTGGAGTCGTTGGCGCCAGCGTGGTGAGCGTTCTCGACCGATTGCGGAAAGTTCAGCAACGTCACCGTCCAGGGGGAATGTTCATCCGGCTGCCCGACCGGACGCTTCGCTTCTTCGAGCAGAGGCTGCGCGTGGGCGACGGCGGAGAGGTCGCCGCCGCCGCTGACGCAGCCCTCGTCGCCGTGGCCAGAGAATGCCGCCGCTCGGGAGTGACGGCGCCGACCATCACCGGGATGACCGTGGGCTCAGAATCGGTGGAGCTGCTGGTGGACTCCGCCGACGGACTCGCCGACCCGGAGTGGCTGGGAGGACAGGCCAGCGCCTACGAGGTGAGGCCGCACAGCAGCGTGATCGTCATCGATCGCCGGGCGCTTACCGCACCTTCACCAGGCACCGGTACAAATGCAGCCTCTTCGCTCGCCCCTCTCCTGGTAACGGCCGGCCACCGGCAGGAAGGACTGGTACTGGTCAATCTGGAATCATTGGGAACGGTTGCCGTAACCGGGGCCCCGGCGGAGTGTGAAGGGGTACTACGGGCCCTTGCCCTCGAGTTGGCCACGTCGTTCTGGTCGGGACGTTTCGATCTGGTTCTCGCCGGATTCGGGGCCGAACTGGCGAGATTCGAAAGAGTCGAGGCATTGGAGGATCCGTCTGCCTTACTGGATACGGTGGCACGACGACGGATCGCTGCAGCTCACCTTCTGAGAGAGACCGGTCACCACTCGTTCGCCCAGGGCCGTTGGTCGGACGGAGCGCATCGTTGGGACCCCCTCGCTGTCCTGTGCGGACCGACGGTCAGCCAAGGCGTTGTTGCCGAACTTTGCGAATCGATACCGGGGCCCCACCTCGGTATTTCGGTGGTTACCGTTGCCGACTCCCTCGATGGGCGGACAGCGAGCTTCTCGAGCTCCCGAGAGGAATCGTCGTTCGACCTTCTTCGTTCGGTCATCCCTCAAAATGTCGCTGCCGACGAGCTGGTGGACACAGCATCGTTGATAGAGCTGGCCGCCGATCGCCAGGCCACCTTCCGGTCTGACGAGCCCTACTTGAGTCTTCCCATCCCCCTGCCCGTCCTCTCGCCTGACGCCGAAGATACGGATGGGCGCCTTGCTGGTGCGGGGTCCTCCCAATCCTCGACATGGGCCCAGGCCGGCAAAAACGGTCCAAGGCCGGCAGCGACGCCCTATGAGGACCCGGAGGTCGAAGTGGCAATTCTCGGCCATGTAGACATTCGCGGCGCAGCTCGAGAATTCACCCGGGCGTGGTCCAAAGAGCTCGTCGTCTACCTGGCCGTCCACCCCTACGGTGCCAACAACGATGCCTGGGCGACGGCTCTCTGGCCGGAAAGAATTATGGCTCCGTCAAGCCTCCATTCGACCGCCTCCGTGGCCCGTCGTGCGCTCGGCCAGGCGCGGAACGGGCAGGATCATCTCCCGCACTCCCACGGACGGCTGACCTTGGCCGATACGGTCGGCACGGACTGGGATCGCTTTACCCGTCTGGCCGATTCGCCGGATGCCGGTTCCTGGCGATCGGCTCTGGCTCTGGTCCGTGGACGACCCTTCGAAGGACTACGCGCCTCCGACTGGCCCATTCTGGAAGGCATCGGGCCGGCCATCGAGTCGGCCGTGGTCGATCTGAGCTGCCGTCTGGCGGAAGCCTGTCTGTCCGCCGACGACCCCCGAGGCGCCGAGTGGGCAGCCCGCCGCGGCCTTCTCGTCAGTCCCTATGACGAGCGCCTTTACCGGATCCTCATGAAAGCCGCTGACCTGGCCGGTCATCCGGCAGGAGTGGAATCGGTAATGGCCGAACTGGTCAAAGTGGTGGCCGATGACATCGAGCCCCTCGACTCGGTGCACCCCAGCACGGTGGAGCTCTACCGCTCGCTCACCCGGAGGCGAGCATCGACCAACCAGCGCCGGTGAGGCGGCCTAGTGCGACCGGAAGGCCTAGAGGACCAGCTCGGCCATGATCCGCATTGTGTCTGGGTTGCCGGCCACCAGGAGAGTGGTGGCGATGGACTCACGCCAGCCCTCCAGGTCGTCGCGGATCTTCTCTTTGGGACCGATCAGGGCGGTGTCCTCGATGAGGGCGGTGGGCACCGCCGCCGCCGCCTCGTCCTTCCGACCCTCGAGGTAGAGCTCCTGGATCTTGGCTGCCTCGGCCTCGTAGCCCATCCGGGTGAACACGTCGAAGTGGAAGTTCATCGACTTGGCCCCCATACCCCCGATGTAGAGGGCGAGCATCGGACGGTAGGCGTCGGCCGCCCGCTCGATGTCGTCATCGATGAGGGTGGGGGCGAAGGCGATGACCTCGAAGTCGTCAGCGGTGTGTCGGGCCCCCGGTCGGCTGAAGCCTTCGGCCAGCGACGGCTCGAAGGCCTTGACGGCGTTGGGGGAGAAGAAGATGGGGAACCATCCTTCGGCGATTTCGGCCGCCAGGGCGATGTTCTTCGGTCCTTCGGCGCCGAGGATGATGGGTATCTCCGGGCGCAGTGGGTGGACGATGGGCTTGAGCGGCTTGCCCAGTCCGGTGCCCCCCGGGTACGGCAGTGGATAGTGCGGGCCGTCACTGGTCACCGGAGCCTTGCGGGCAATGACCTGGCGCACGATATCGACGTACTCGCGGGTCCGGGCCAGTGGTTTCTCGAACGACTGGCCGTACCAGCCTTCGACGACCTGGGGCCCGGAGACGCCCAGTCCCAGCACGAACCGTCCTCCGCTCAGGTGGTCGAGGGTGATGGCCGCCATGCCCATGGCCGCCGGCGTCCGCGCCGACAGTTGGCAGAGGGCGGTCCCCAGGCGGACCCGGCTGGTCTGCGAACCCCACCAACTGAGGGGGGTGAGGGCGTCGGACCCGTAGGCCTCCGCAGTCCAGATCGAGTCGAAACCGAGTTGTTCTGCCGTAGCCACCTGCTCGCCGGCGTCGGGGGGCGGGCCCGATCCCCAGTATCCGAGTTGCAGTCCGAGCTTCATGTCTTTCATGGTTTCCTCCCGCTCTGCTACCCGATGACCTTATCGCCCGTCGGGTAAGTGGCCGCAGCCTTCACCTGTTCTGGTACTCCCCGGTCGTCCGTTTGGACGGAAGGAGCAGGATGACGATGAGGGTGATCAGCGAAAAGAAGAACCCGAGGATGACCCAGCCCACGGCGTGGCGACCCTTCCGCTTGGCGATGTTGTAGATCCATACCATGATCACCACCCACAGGACGAAGCTGATCAGCCAGTACAAAATGGCTCCACCCGCACTGGCGATGATGGGCGTGGACAAGGTGGACAGTAGGGACACCATGGCACTCTCCTCGGAAGGCGTCGTCCCCCCGCTTCGTCACCGACGATCGAAGCAAGGAGCAGGACAAGCGCCCCAGAACCTGATCAGGCCATGGCGCTGATGACGTGCTCGGCAAACTGCTCGCACACGGCCAGCCGGGCGTCGTGGAGTGATTCGGGGGTGTCGTCATCGGAGGCTCTCACCGCCATCCACGGGGCGGCCAGGATGTCGGTCACCCCGGCGTCCTCCAGCCGGCGGTAGAGATCGAGGTCAGGCATGGCTCGCACGGCCAGGTAGATGGCGAAAGGTTCGTTCTGGCGCCCGGCCCGCTTGAGCGCGTCACCGATGGCAGCCGCCTCCCGAAAGGCCTCATCCGGTTCCGCCGCCCCGGTGTTGACCCATCCGTCACAGAGGGTGGAGGCACGGCGCAGGGCGGGCTCCGACTGCCCGCCCCCGATGATGGGAACCGGCAGGGTGGGTGACGGATTCATCTGGCAGGCCGGTACGTCGTAGTAGGTGCCGTGGTACTCGACCCAGCCGCCCTGCCACAGGGCACGCAAGGCGGGGATCATCTCGTCGAGCCTCTTGCCCCGGGTACGGAAGTCCTGGCCGGTCTGGAGGTACTCCTCTTCGCACCAGCCCACCCCGACACCCAGCCGCACCCGGTTATGGGAGAGGACCGCGGCTGTGCCCACCGACTTGGCCACCGTGATCAGGTCCCTCACCGGGGCGATGTAGATGCCGGTGGTGAAGGTGAGATTGGAGGTGATGGTCGACAGGGCAGAAATGAGGCACATCGGGTCCGGCCATTGGGTCTCCTTCTCCCAGAAAGGAGCGCCGTCCGGTGCCGTCGAGTAGGTGTAGCGGGACTTGAGGTCGCGGGGGTTGAAGAGATGATCGGAGAAGTAGATGCCGGAATAGCCCATCCTGTCGCAGGCCGGGGCCAGGCGCAGTGTCTCTTCGACGGGAAGGAAGGTGGTGGCGAGGTGGAAACGCATGAGCGTTCGCTTTCTGGGCGGTACGGGAATAGGCCGTCGGGGAGGAGCTCAGGTACCCAGTGGCGCCGAGGGGGAGAAGGCCACCGGGATGTGCTTGACCCCGTTGATGAAGTTGGATCGCAGGTGTTGCACGTCGCCGTCCAGGCGGATGTCGCCGAGCCGGTCGAGGATCCGGTCGAACATGACCCGGATCTCCATACGGGCCAGGTTGGCCCCCAGGCAGAAGTGAGGTCCGCCGCCCCCGAAGGCGATGTGGTTGTTGGGTGACCTGCCGATGTCGAAACCATCCGGCCGGGAGAACACCGTTTCATCCCGGTTGGCCGAAATATGCCAGAAGACCACTTTGTCACCCTCGGCCACCTTCTGATCGCCGATGACCACGTCAGCGGTGGCCGTGCGCCGGAAGTGCATGACCGGCGAGACGTAGCGGAGCATCTCCTCGACAGCTGAAGGAAGCAGGGAGCGGTCGTCCCGGAGGCGCTCCCACTGGTCAGGATGGTCGAAGAAGGCCACCATGCCGCCGGAGATGAGATTGCGGGTGGTCTCGTTGCCGGCCACCGACAGCAGAAGGAAGAACAGGTCTAGTTCGAGCTGCGAGAGTTGATCCCCGTCGATCTCCGCCTGGGTCAGCACGCTGAACAGATCCTGGTGGGGGTCCAGCCGCTTTTTTGCACAGAGCTCGTCGGCGTAGGCAAAAAGCTCCATCGAGGCCTGGGCCGGCGCGTCCACGCTTATCTGGTACTCCGGGTCCTCCGAGCCGATCATCTTGTTCGACCAGTCGAAGACCAGGTGCCGGTCCTCCTGGGGGACACCCATCAGGTCGGCGATGACCTGGAGGGGGAGTTCAGCCGAAATCTGCTCGACGAAATCGGCCGACCCGGCCTCGCTGACGCTGTCGATGATGGAGTCGGCCGCCGCCACCACGTTGGCCTCGAGGTCGCGGATCATCCGGGGGGTGAAACCCTTGTTGACCAGCCGGCGGTAACGGGTGTGCATGGGAGGGTCCATGTTCAGCATCATCATGCGCTGCTGGGCCAGAGCCTCCTCGTCCATGTCGGTGAACAGGGCGCCGGACCGGTACGAGGAGAAGTGCTCGTAGTCACGGTTGACCCCCACGCAGTCGTCGTACCGGGTGACCGACCAGAACCCTTCGGCGAAGCCGGCAGGGTCCGGGTGCCACTGGACCGGGGCCTCTCGTCGGAGTCGGGCGAACCACTCGTAGGGGACGCCGTCGGCGAAGTTGGCCGAATCACTCAGATCGATGTCAGTGACGTCCATGGTGCCTCCCCGTGATCGCAGCGGCCGCGCGCGTTGTCGGCATGGCAACCCTCGATGACGTTTCTAGAACGTGTATCAGTTATCATAGGCCTGCGGCGCCGTGGTCCACGCCATGCGTGGGCCGTCTGCGCCCGATGACGCTGGTCGTGAAGTGCCGGGGGTGCAGGTCGACGTGGGCAACGGTTGCCCGAGGCCGTCATCGAATCATCGTGTCACCGTCGTCGTGGCCGCTCCGCCATCCGGTGCGGTCCGCCTGCGGGGGCGCGTAGATGTGACAGGGATGGGCCGGAGTTTCGCTGAGTGGAGGGATCACACGTCATGCACCTCGAGGAGACGCCGGAGCAGGTGGCCCTGCGGGCGGAGCTGCGGGCTTATTTTGCCGACCTGCTGACAGAGGATGTGCGTCAGGCCCTCGACGGTGAAGGCGAAGGGGGCGAGGTCTTTCGCTCCGTTGTGCGACGGATGGGAAAGGATGGCTGGTTGGGCATCGGCTGGCCGACCGAGTACGGCGGACAGGGGAGGCCCACCTCAGACCAGTTCATCTTCTTCACCGAGGTGCAACGGGCCCGGGCCCCTTTTCCCTTTGTCACCCTCAATACGGTGGGGCCGATGATCATGCGGTTCGGCACCGAGGAGCAGAAGAGCTTCTTCCTGTCCGGCATCCTGGCCGGAGAGATCAACTTCGCCATCGGCTACACCGAGCCCGAGGCGGGCACCGACCTGGCCTCTCTGCGTACCCGGGCCGTGCTCGACGGGGACGAGTGGCTCATCAACGGCAACAAGATCTTCACCAGCGGCGCCGACCAGGCCGACTACATCTGGTTGGCCACCCGCACCGATCCCGATGCCCCTAAGCACAAGGGCATCTCCATCATCCTGGTCCCCACCTCCTCCCCGGGCTTCTCCTGTACGCCACTGGTCACCGTGGGCGGCGTGGCCACCACCGCCTCTTACTACGACAACGTCCGCGTGCCCCGCTCGGCCCTGGTCGGCGAGGTCAACGAGGGTTGGCGCCTCATCACCGGCCAACTCAACCACGAGAGGGTCGGGTTGGCCGCCGTCAGTGCGCTGGCCCAGCGTATGTGGGTGGAGACGGCCGAATGGGCGGTGGACCGGGGTGTGGCCGACGTCGGGTGGGTCCAGGCTGATCTGGCCCGCACCTACGCCCTGCTCCAGGCCCAGAACCTCCTCAACTGGCGGATGACGGCGGCGGTGGCCGCCGACACTCTGGGCCCGGCCGACTCTTCGGCCGTCAAGGTGTTCGGAACGGAATCGACGGTGGAGATCTACCGACGGCTGCTGGGGGTGGTCGGCGCCGCCGGCTACCTGAGTCCGGGGTCGCCCGGGGCTGCTCTCCATGGGGAGCTCGAGAGGGCGGGGCGACAGGCCCAGATCAACACCTTCGGCGGAGGGGTCAACGAGGTTCAGCGCGAGATACTGGCTACGGCCGGTCTGGGCATGAAACGGTCCGCCCGGTGAGCACGCCGACAGCACCATCGCAGGAAGCAGGTTCGTCGGCAGAGGCTGAGCCGGCCGCCGATCCGGCGAGCCTCGACCGTTACCTCCAGTCCTTTGTGGGCCTCTCCTCCGGTCCGAGCCTCAAGGGCGCCGATCCTGTCAATCTCCCGATGATCAGGCACTGGGTCGAGGCCATGGGCGATCACAATCCGGTCTATGTCGATGACGCCGCCGCCCGCCAGGCCGGCTTCGAAGGCATCATCGCCCCGCCCACCATGCTCCAAGCCTGGATCATGCGTGGTTTGCGGGCCTCCCTGGAAGCGGACGAGGCCCGGGCCGCCAAGGGAGTGGAGAGTGATGCACCGACCGACCGGCTGATGGCCGCCCTGGACCAGGCGGGGTTCACCTCAGTGGTGGCCACCAACTGCGACCAGCATTACGTCCGGCCCCTCGTGCCCGGTGACCAACTCGAAGTCAGATCTGTCATCGACTCGGTGTCGTCGGAGAAGCAAACGGGGCTGGGGGCCGGTCACTTCATCACCACGCGGCTCGAGTACACCGACCAGGACGGCGACCCGGTGGCCACCATGCTGTTCCGGATCCTCAAGTTCAAACCGCGCCCCAGCGCCGCTGCACGTGGAGTATCTGGTGGGGAGGGAGCGACCAAAACTGATGCGCCGGCCCGCCCCAAGCGCCCCCGTCCGGCCCTCACCCAGGACAATCAATTCTTCTTCGAGGGGGCGAAGCAGCACAAGCTGCTGATTCAGAGGTGCACCAACTGCGGGCAGCTCCGCCATCCGCCGCGGCCGGCCTGTGCCAATTGTCAGTCGTTCGAATGGGAGGCGGTGACCGCCTCCGGCCGGGGCACCATCTACAGCTACGTGGTCAACCACTACCCGCAGGTGCCGGCCTTCGACTACCCGCTGGTGGTGGCGCTGGTCGAGCTCGAGGAAGGCATCCGGCTGGTGGCCAACGTGGCCGACATCACTCCCGAGACAGTGGCCATCGGGATGCCGGTCCTCGTCGACTTCTGTGACTACGACGAGGATCTGACGCTGCCGGTGTTTCGACCGGACCCGGACCCGGCGTCCCCGGCAAACGAGAGAGGGACCGCCTGATGGACTTCACCTTGGACGAGGAGCAGACGGCCATCGCCGAGGCGGCGGCCGGCATCTTTGCCGGCCTGGTCACCCCGGAGAGGGTCCAGGAGGTCGAGGCCGGCGAGGACCGGGTCGACCGCCAGCTCTGGGCTCAACTGGCCAAAGCCGATCTTCTCAGCCTGGTGGTCCCCACCGAGTACGGCGGGGGTGGTTACGGCATGGTCGAGCTGGCTCTGGTGCTGGAGGCGCAGGGCCGTTCGGTGGCGCCCGTCCCGCTGTGGGCCACAGCCGCCCTGGGCGTCATGCCGGTGGCCGAGTTCGGATCGACGAGGCTGAAGGAGGAGCTGCTGTCGGGAGTGGGGGCCGGCGACACGGTGCTCACGGCCGCCCTCACCGATGTGGCCGGCGATGTGGCCGTGGGCGGCCCTGGCCGCCCGTCTGTCCGTGCCCGGCGGACGGCGGAGGGCGTCGTGCTGTCGGGCACGGCCTTCGCCGTGCCCTACGCCCATGTGGCCGACAGGGTCCTGGTTCCGGCGGTCCTCGGTGACGGGGTGGTGGTGGCGGTGGTCGACCCACGAAGCCCGGGGGTGCGGATCGAACGGGCGGTCACCACCAACCGCGAGATCCATCCCCATCTTCACTTCCAAGACGTACCGGTCTCGGCCGACGACCTGTTGGCCAAGGGGGACCCGGCGCGGGGGAGCTCAGTGGTGATGTGGATGTTGCAGCGGGCTTGGACCGGGCTGTGTGCCCTCCAGGTGGGGGTGACCGAGGCGGCCGTGGCGCAGACAGCCGCCTACCTCAACACCCGGGAGCAGTTCGGTCGCCCCCTGTCGACCTTCCAGGGGACCATGTTGCGGGCTGCCGACGCGGCCATCGACACCGAGTCGATCCGGGTCACCATGTGGCAGGCGGCCTGGCGATTGGACCACGGGTTGGATGCCGAGCTGGCGGTGTGCGTCGCCTCGTGGTTTGCCTCGGAGGCCGGCCAGCGCGCCGTGTTCGCCACCCAGCACCTGCACGGCGGGATGGGAGCCGACATCTCCTACCCGATCCACCGCTACTTCCTGTGGGGCAAACAGATCGAACTGGTGCTCGGACCGCCCAGCAGCCAGCTGGCCCGGTTGGGGAAGGACCTGGTCGACATATTGAAGGCCAGCGGACAGGTGCCGGTATGAGCCCGACGACCCCCGCCCCGGCCGGCCCCCGGTCCACCACGCTGCCCTTCGAGGAGGTGTCCGTGGGCGACGTACTGCCCGAGCTTCCCATCCCCCTCACCCGGACCCTCATCGTCTCCACGGCCATCGCCTCGCGCGACTACCAGGACGTCCATCACGACTCGGTACTGGCCGTCGAGCGGGGGTCGAAGGACATCTTCATGAACATCCTGTCCACCAACGGCCTGGTCGGGAGATATGTCACCGACTGGTCAGGACCCGGGGCGGTGCTGACCGACGTCAACATCCGTCTGGGGGCACCCAACTATCCCGACGACACCATGACCATGTCCGGGTCGGTGACGGCCAAGGACGACAGCGTCGACGCCGACGGCAAAGGGGGATTGGAAGTGACCATCCGGGGGGCCAACAGCCTGGGTGATCACGTCACCGGCACCGTACGCTTACGCCTTCCATCGCGGACCAACTCGTCGGCCTCAATGCCTGCTGCGGAGTCACGATGAGCGGCACGACCCATTCCTTCGTGGGCGAGACGGCCATCGTGGGCATCGGGGCCACGGAGTTCTCCAAGGAGTCCGGCCGTAGTGAGCTGCGGCTGGCCGCCGAGGCGGTGGACCTGGCCCTGCGGGATGCCGGCATCGAGCCAGCCGAGGTGGACGGGTTGGTCACCTTCAGCTCGGACACCAATCCGGAGATCGAAATCGCCCGGAGCCTGGGCATCGGCGAGCTGTCCTTCTTCAGCCGCATCCACTACGGCGGCGGCGCCGGCTGTGCCACCATCCAACAGGCGGCCATGGCCGTCGAGTCCGGTGTGGCCGATGTGGTGGTGTGCTACCGGGCCTTCAACGAGCGCTCCGGCAACCGGTTCGGGACGGGTGTACAGGACCGTGCCCCTGTTCCCAATGCGGAGACGGCCAATTTCGCCTGGTACGCACCGGTCGGTCTGCTCACGCCGGCCCAGTGGGTGGCCATGGCGGCCCAGCGCTATCTGCACATGACCGGTGCCACCTCCGAGGACCTGGGCCGGGTGGCGGTGGCTGATCGCCGGCACGCGGCGACCAACCCGAAGGCCTGGTTCTACGAGAAGCCGATCACCCTCGAGGAGCACCAGGCCTCGCGTTGGATCGTCGAACCCCTCCATTTGCTCGACTGCTGCCAGGAGACCGACGGCGGTCAGGCGCTGGTGGTCACCTCCCGTGAGCGGGCCAGGGATCTTCCCGGTCGGCCGGCCATCATCGAGGCTGCGGCCCAGGGAGCAGGTCCCGGGCAAGAGATGATGACCTCCTATTACCAGGACGACCTCTGCGGGCTGGGAGAGATGGCGGTGGTGGCCCGGCAGCTGTGGGGGACGTCCGGCCTGTCACCCGGTGATATCCAGACGGCCGTGCTCTACGACCACTTCACGCCCTACGTCCTCTACCAGTTGGAGGAGCTCGGCTTCTGCGCCAAGGGCGAGGCCAAGGACTTCGTGCGGGACGGCAACATCGAGCTCGGAGGGGGCCTGCCCATCAACACCCACGGGGGCCAGCTCGGTGAGGCCTACCTTCACGGGATGAACGGCATCGCCGAGGGAGTGCGCCAGGTACGCGGCACGTCGGTCAACCAGGTGGCCGACGTGAACCACGTGCTGGTCACGGCCGGCACCGGTGTGCCCACCAGCGGCCTCATCCTCGGGGTCGACAGCTGACCCAGCCGGTCAGGGACTGGAGGGCCGTTCTCCATCACGCCAGGCACGGAAAAGATCGGTGAGCTCGGTCTGCGCCTGTGGCGAGAGATCATCGGGATGGAGGGTGCCGGTCGCTCGGATGGTGGCCCGCATCTGCACCAGGTAGTTCGAGCAGTTCGGACACTTGCGCAGGTGCGCCTCGAAGCGGCGCCGATCCGAACGGGAGAGAGCCCCTTCGATGTAGTCGGAGACCAGCTCGACCACCTGCTGACAGACAAGTTCGTGTCGGTGCCTCAGCAGCATGATCAACGACCTCTCATTACAAGCTCTGATTCGAGCATCGAACGGAGTCGGCTGCGCCCGCGGTGGAGCAGAACTCGTTGGTTGCCTTCGCTGATGCCCAGCACCTCGCATACGTCGTTACTGGGCAGCCCTTCGACGTCGCGGAGGATAACGATCTCACGCTGCCGCGGTGGCAGTTCGCCGAGGGCACTGCGCAGGCACTTCGACCAGGTGGCCGCCACCAGCCGGTCGTCGGTATCGGCCCACGCCTCGAGCGGCTGGGCCCACGACCCGTCCGCCGCGAATCGTCGCGGGTCGACCGCCGGTTCACTATCGCCGAAGGACAGAGCGCGTGGCTCTCGCACGCCGGCTGTACGGGCCCGGTTGATGAGTATCCGGAACAACCAGGTCTTGAAGGACGACCGCCCCTCGAAGCCGTCGATCCCTCGAAGCACTCCCAACCAGGTGTCCTGAACCGCCTCTTCGGCCACCGCGTCGGTGGGAACGTAGGAACGGGCCAGTCTCAACAGCGAACCGTTGTAACGCCCGATGAGCATCACGAACGCCTGCTCGTCGCCCGCCCGCAGGCGCGACAACAGATCGGCGTCGGTCTCCACGGGACGCAGCGTATGCGCATGATCCCTGCGATGGGGCGCGCCCGACCGAATCTCATCGAATCCGTCGCGTCGGGGGCGGTCCCTTCGAGTGGTCACTGCGAGCACACACGTGTCGTCCGCCATGAGGTTGTTGGTGTTACACAACAGTGATTGCGGTCTGCGACTTCAGCGGTCGGCCACCGCCCGATCGAGGGCATCGGCGTCCGCGATCTCCAGCAACCGGAACCCGGCGCCCTTCTCCGGTCGCCACCACACCGGGTCCGGGCACCGCCACCCCTCGGCCCGCAGGACCCGCTTGAGGACCTTGGTGGTGGCGGTAACCGGCAGCTCACCACTGATGCGGACGAAGCGGGGCGCCCATTTCGTTCCCATATCCGCCTCGCCGGACAGGAATTGGGCGAATGCCTCCGGGTCGAAGTCCCTCCCGTCATGAAGCAGCAAGGTGGCCATCACCTGATCGCCGACCACTGTGTCGGGTACCGCGTAGACGGAGGCCAGCACCACGTCGGGATGGCGTTGGAGGAGCTCTTCCACCGGTGCGGCAGCAAAGTTCTCGCCGTCCACCCGTAGCCAGTCGTAGTCGCGCCCGCCGAAGTAGAAGAAGTCGTTCTGGTCCCGGTAGCCGAGGTCGCCCGTCCAGTACCAGCCGTTGCGCACCCGGGACGCCTCCGCCTCCTGGTTGCGCCAGTATCCCTCGAACCCGGCGCCGCCGGTCTGGCTGACCATCTCACCGATGGCCTCCTCGGCGTTGAGCAGACGCCCTTCGGCGTTGAAAACGGCCCGGGGGCACTCCTCGCCCGTCTCCGGATTGACGATGAGGGTCCCGGGCGCGGCACGGCCGAGGGCTCCACGAGGCGTGTCGGGGGTGCGTTGTACGGCGGCTCCACCTTCGGTGGACCCGTAGGCGTCCTGCACCCGGCATCCGAATCGCTCGGCGAATCGGGCCACGTCGGCTTCGGCCGCTTCGTTGCCGAAGGCCCGGACCAACGGATTGTCGGCGTCGTCCGGCCGCTCCGGGATGTCCAGGATGTAGGACAGGGGCTTGCCCACGTAGTTGAAGTAGGTGGCCCCGAAGCGACGGACGTCGTTCACGAATTGGGATGCGCTGAACCGTTGGCGTACGGCCAAAGTTGCACCCGCGCTCAGTGCCGGGGCCCACCCGGTCATCAGGGCGTTGGAGTGGAAGAGCGGCATCGCCTCGTAACAGACGTCGTCAGCGGTGAGTTCGAACATCTGGGCTACGGTGCAGCCGATACGGGCCATGCGACCCTGCGAGCACAGGCAGGCCTTGGGCGCACCCGACGTACCCGACGTGAACAGGAGGTAGCCCAGTGTCTCCTCGGTGATGCCGGTCTCCGTGGGGTCGGGGAGGGCCGAACCCGCCATCTCAGCCAGAAGGGACCCGTAGGTGGTGTACGCACCCTCGGGCTGGTCACCGTAGGGATTGTCGACGACCAGGACGCGCTCCTCCGACAGCCCCGGGCCGAGGTCGGCGTGGGCCACCAACGGCAGGTACTCCCTGTCCGTGACCAGGAGTTGGCACTCGGTATGGGCGAGATCGCGGGCCAACTCGTCGCCGCGGTGGGTGGGGTTGGCCCCGACCATGACCGCACCGGCCAAGGCCGCTCCGCCCATCCAGAAGATGAACTCGGGCATGTTGTCGAGAAGCAGGGCGACGTGGAAAGGGCCCGGTCGACGTAACCGGGTCAGGGCGGCGGCTCGCGCCGCCTGGGCCAGCACCACCTGGTCGTGGGTCCAGGTCCGTTCGGCATAGGCCAGCCCCGTCCGGTGGTCGCCGGCTCGCCGACGGATCAGCTCATCGATGGTCTGCATCGGATCCCCCTGTTACCGTTTGGAATATCCACTGGCCGCAGGCCGGAAATTTGAGCCCACTCGACCCCGATATCGGCCATCTTGACGCTGCTCAGGCACAAATATGGAACACGTTGCAATTTATCAACTCGCCGTGTACCGTGAATCTGCGCCCGCGCGGAGCGAGAGGAGCCAACCGCAATGGAGTTCGGAGTCTTTCTCAACGGCTACCTGCCCGGTCAGGCTGCACATGATCCGGCATGCGAGCACGAGATGCTCAAGCGAGAGATCGCTTACGTCGTCGAGGCCGATAAGTACAACTGGAAGTATGCCTGGCTCGGGGAACACCACTCGCTGACCGAGTACAGCCACATGTCCGCTCCCGAGGTGGTCATGGGGTACCTGGCTCACGCCACCGAGCGCATCCACGTGGGTACCGGCATCATGAACCTCTCCCCCCGGGTCAACCACCCGGTGCGCAGCGCCGAGCGGGTGGCCATGCTCGACCACGTTTTCGAGGGGCGCTTCGAATGGGGGACCGGCCGCGGTGCCGGCAGTCACGAGATCGCCGCCTTCAACATCCTCGACAAGAATTCCACCAAGGCCGAATGGAACGAGGTCATCCGCCAGATCCCCCGCATGTGGGAAGAGAAGGACTACATGTACGAGGGCGAGAGCTTCATCGTCCCCTATCCCCACAACATCCTGCCCAAGCCCTATGAGGGTAAGGGCCATCCGCCCATCTGGGTCGGCTGCGGAAACCCCGGCACGTTCACTCAGGCCGGCGAGCTCGGTATCGGCGCAATCGCCTTCAACTTCGAGCCCATCTACAACCTCAAGGGTCGGATCGACGCCTACAAGGAAGGCATCGCCAACTGCACCGAGCCTCTCGGGCAGTACATGAACGACAACGTGATGATGACCAACGCCGTCATCTGTCTCAGCGACCGGAAGAAGGCCCGCCAGGTGGCCCTCCGGCGGGGCCGGGGCTACCTCTACTCGATGGTGTGCAACTACCACGACACCATTCCCCACCAGGAGGGCGTTCCCATCTGGCCGGAACGGCCGCACACCATCACCGACGAGGCCATGCTCGACTATCTCATCGAAGGGGGATGGCTGCTGTGCGGCGATCCCGACGAGGTGGCCCAGCAGGTGGAGAAGTACCAGACCGTGGGCTGCGACCAGCTGGTGTTCGGTCTGCCGTCCGACTCGTTCATGGAGGACGAGGTGCACGAGATGCTCGAGGTCTTCGGGTCGAAGATCATCCCCCAGTTCGATCCGGACCCGATCCATTCGACCACCCGCTACCGCCAGACGGCACAGCGCAAGTACAAGGACTTCAATTTCCCGGTGCCGGACATCACTGTCGAGGAGCTTCCGACCAACGCCATGATTCAACTGGACGGCACCCGGGTCATGTAGGCATCGGGTCTCAGCGACCCGTTGTCCAGACGTCGAGAATGTCGTCGACCGTGGTGACGGTGGCAATGAGGGGAAGGGTATTGGCCAGGACAGCTTCGGCGTACTCCTGGGGGATGCCGGCAACCGTCTCACGGGGCACGACCACTGTGTAGCCCAGGTTGACAGCTTCGATGGCCAGTCCGAGCACGCCCAGGTTGACCGAAACGCCGGTGGCCACCACCGTACGCACGCCGAGGTTGCGGAGCCACGTGTCGAGGGCGGTGCCGGTAAACGGGGATACGCCGTGTAGCCGGGAGGAAATCAGGTCTGATGGCTCGACCCCCAGGCCGGGTATCAGCTCCACCGACGGGGTTCCCTGGAGCAGGTGGTTGGCGTTGCGGAGGGCCGCTGCCACCAGCTGGCAGTTGACGGTGGTGCCGGCCCGATCGGCCCGGAACTCGGCCGTGCAGTGGACGACGGGCACGGCCGCCGCCCGCGCCGCGGTGAGGAGGCGGGCGGTGTTGTCCACCACCCCTGCCCGGGTGGCCGCCTCGGCCAGCTGGGGGAAGGAGGACAGGTCCCCGATCACGCCCCGCTGGATCTCCATGGTCAGCACCGCGCTTTGCGCCGGTGCCACCAGATCGGTCAGCGAGACGGGCATGATGGTCGGCTCCCTTCCGGATCCCGCGCCCGTGGCAGCAGCCGCCCGGGCCGTGGTTCAGTGCTCAGTGGTCGGTAGACGTCCGGAGACCGCCACTGTCGCTCTCCTCGGGTACCTCGGCCACGATAGAGGCGGCCCACCGGTAGTCGGGCTTCCCGCTGGGCGAGCGGACCATGGTGTCCACCACGTGCAGCTGACGCGGCACCTTGTAGCCGGCGATCGCATCTCGGCAGTGTTCCTGAATGTCGGCCAGAGTCGGATGCCTGTCGGCCCGGGGCTGGATGATGGCGGCCACCCGTTGGCCCCAGCGTTCGTCGGGAGCACCCACCACGATGGCGTCGAAGACGTCGGGGTGCGACCGCACGGCCGACTCGACCTCCTCGGGGAAGATCTTCTCGCCGCCGGAGTTGATCGACACCGACCCACGGCCCAGGAGAGTGATGGAACCGTCCTCCTCGACGGTGGCGAAATCGCCCGGCATCACGTAGCGCGTCCCGTCCACGGTGATGAACACCTCGGCCGTCTTGGCAGGGTCGTTGTAGTAGCCGACGGGGATGTCGCCGGAGCGGGCGATCTTGCCGATCACCCCCGAGCCGGGCACGACCTCCTTGAGGTCCTCGTCGAAGACGACCGTGTTGCCCAGGACGGAGACGGTGGGCCCGCTCTTCATGGCCGTGCCCCCCTTGCCCATGGTGACCATCCCGTTGTTTCCGGACTCGGAGGATCCGATGGCGTCGATGATCAAGATGTTGGGCAGGTGTCGGAAGAACTCGTCCTTGACCGGCGCCGAGAAGAGCGCGGCCGAGGAGGTGATGGCCATCAGCGAGGAGAGGTCGTAGGAGACGCCGGGTTCATCGAGGGCCTCGACCAGGGGCTTGCCCATGGCGTCCCCGGTGATCATCACCGAGGTGGCCCTTTCCGTCTCGACCAGCTTCCAGACATCGTGGGGATCGAATTTGGGGATGAGGACCGTCTTGTTCCCGAGGAAGCTCTGCCCCATCACCGACCACTGGGTGGCCCCGTGCATGAGTGGTGCGATGGGCAGGAGGGTGACCTGGCCGCCCCGCCCCTTCTCCACCATCTCCTCCGGCCGCTGGACACGGGTGTTGGTATGCGGATCGACCCCTCCGCCCAGCGCGTAGAACACGTCTTCGTGGCGCCACACCACACCCTTGGGCATGCCGGTGGTGCCTCCGGTGTAGAGGATGTAGTGGTCGTCGTTCGAACGGGGCGCGAAGTCCCGCTCGGGGGAGCCGGAGTTCAGGGCCTCCTCGTAGGGGATGGTCGCCGAGCCCAGCCGTTCGCCCGAACCATCCTCGATTCCGATCACCAGACGGAGGTCAGGGAGCTCGGGGAGCAGCTCGGCCACCCGGGGGCTGAACTCGGCCTGGTGGACCAGCGCCACCAGATCGGCGTTGGTGAAGAGATAGCGGAGCTCGTCTTTTACGTAGCGGTAGTTGATGTTTATCCAGACGGCCCGCAACTTGAACACAGCCCAGGCCGTCTCGACCCACTCGACGCTGTTGAGGGCGTAGATGCCCACATGGTCGCCCGGTCCGATGCCCCGGCTGGCCAAAAAATGGGCCAATCGGTTGGCCCGCTCCTCCATCTGGGAAAAGGTGCGGCGCTCGCCCGCGGCCACCAGGTACTCCCGGTCGCCGTAGGCGTCAACGGCCGCCTCAAAAAGGTCAGCAAGGTTGAACGTCATCGGCCAGTCAGTAGAACACGTTTCGATTCAGGCGGCAAACAGGGGAGGGGCTGCCTCCGGAGCTTTCAGCGGCGTCGGGGAGGGGCGGACGCCGTGGCCGGTCGCACCGCACCGGGAGGGTCCGGCCGAACCAGCGGGACGGCGTCGGAAAGGGCCTTCGTAGCCTCCCGCACCGTCTGGGCCAGTCCGGGCCCGTCCAGCCCGAGTTGGGCCAGGATGCGGTCGGGCTTGCCCTGGGCGATGTATGAGCGGGGGGCGCCCAGCGATACGACAGGAGGTGCGGCACCGCAGGCCACGGCGTTGCGGAGAGCGTCGCCCAGGAACATGCCCGCCCCCCCGTAACGGACGCCGTCCTCTGCGGTGACCACCACCCGGTGGGCGGCGGCGCTGGCCAACATGGCCGGATCCGGGTCGGAGACCACCCGCACGTCCCAGACGGTGGCGTCGATGCCTTCCGCTTCGAGCTCGCCGGCGGCCGACTGGGCGGCGGCGAGCATCTTTCCTACGGCCAGGATGCACACCGAACCGTCTCCCGACCGGGCGCAGCGGGCGCTCATTCCCTCGCCCACCTCGCCGGGCAGAACCGCGGGTGCCGGCGTCTTGGGGAAGCGGATGATGGAGGGACCGTCGAGGGTGAGGGCCTGGGTCAACATGACCTCGACCTCGGGGGCGGAGGACGGTGCGAACACCGTCATACCGGGAATGGACAGGGCCAGAGCCATGTCCACCAGACCGTGATGGCTGGGGCCGTCGTCGCCGGTGATCCCGGCTCGATCGAGGACCATCACTACCGGAAGCCGGTGCAGACCCACATCGAGGTTGGCCTGATCGAAGGCGCGAGAGAAGAAGGTGGAGTAGACCGCCACCACCGGTCTCATCCCGGCCATGGCCATACCGGCGGCCGCCGTCACCGCGTGCTGTTCTGCGATCCCGACGTCGATACATCGCTCGGGGAATCGGGCCTCGAAGGGAAGCAGTCCGGTAGGACCGGGCATGGCCGCCGTGATGGCGATGATCCGGGGGTCGGCCTCGGCGAGCCGTAGGAGGGATCGGGTGAAGGCATCCGTGAAAGTTGTGATCGGCAGGCTCTCGCCGATCACTTCGAGCGCCGGCTCCGTTGATTTGTCGGCACCATCGACCGGATGTCCCGCTGTCTCTGCGGGACCGACCGCGGACGGGGCGGAGGGATCGCGGATGACACCCCCGGCCGGATCGGTGTCGGTGCTCGGCACTTTGACCTTGAAATCGTGCAGGCGTTGCACCTCGTCCTCTTCAGCCGGTGCGTAGCCGCGTCCTTTTTGGGTGAGGACGTGGACGACGATGGGCCCGGGCCACTCGGTGGCGTGGGCCAGAGCTTGCTCGACCCCCTCGATGTCGTGGCCGTCGATGGGTCCGGCATAGCGGATTCCGAGGGCTTCGAAGAATGTGTGGGGAGTCACCACCTCGCGCAGGGCGCTGGTGAAACCGTGCACTCCCGAGTAGGCCAGATCGCCCACGCCGGGGAGCTCACGGAGGAGGTGGCGCAACCGTTGACGGGCGTGCACGTAGGCGGGATTGAGTCGGAGATAGGTCAGACTCAACGACAGGCTCGAAATCGTCGGCGCGTAGGAGCGACCGTTGTCGTTGAGGACGATGAGGACGGGTTTGCCCGAGTGCCCCAGGTTGTTGAGGGCCTCGTAGGCCATTCCGCCAGTGAGGGCACCGTCGCCGACCACGGCCACCACCCGCCGCTGACTGCCCTGGAGCTCGAACGCACTGGCCAACCCGTGGGCGTAACTGAGGATTGTCGAGGCGTGGCTGTTCTCGACCCAGTCGTGTTCGGACTCGGCCCGATTGGGATAGCCGGACAGTCCATCGGCTTGTCGAAGTTGGGCGAAGGCGGTGCGACGGCCCGTCACCAATTTGTGGACGTAGGCCTGGTGGCCGGTGTCCCACAGCAGTACATCCCTCGGCGAGTCGAAGGTCCGGTGGAGGGCCAAAGTGAGCTCGACCACGCCCAGGTTCGAGCCGAGGTGACCCCCCGTCACCGTGACGGCGTCGACGATGAACGAACGGATTTCGGCAGCCAAGACGGCGAGCTCCTCGGCAGTGAGGGAGCGCAGATCGTTAGGGCTGTCGATGTTTTCGAGGATCATTGGCGGTGTGAGTTGGCTTCCGGCTCAGGCTACCAGCGCCGGGTGTCGCGACCCGGGCGATTTGCCTCCTTGGGTCGGGCACCGGTCCGCTTCCGCCCCGTGTCCCGGTGGCGTCGGTTGGGAAGCGGGAAAGCGGCCTCGGCATGACTGAGGGCCGGGCGGATCCGGTCAGGCGGTGACCGCCTTGGTGGTGGTTCGGCGTCACGGGTATCCCGGCATCGGGGACCGCTTCCGGTCAAGATGGGTGAGGCGAGCCGGGGCCGGCCCGACGCCCCGATCCGAGCCACCAGGAGGTCCCGTGCAGGCTGAAGTCAAAGGTACGACCATGCCGCTGCTGGAGATGATTCTCGAATCCGGCGAATCGATCGTTTCCACCCACGGCGAGCTCTCGTGGATGTCGGCCAACGTGCAGATGTCCCAGTCGACGTCTACGGGTGGTCAAAAGGGCCTGATGGGCGGGTTGAAGAGGGCAGTCGGCGGGGGCGGCATCTTCCTCACCCGCTACGAAGCCCAGGGCGGCCAGGGCATGGTGGCCTTCGGGGCCAAACTGCCCGGCCGTATCTTCCCGGTCACCATCGCCGCCGGCCAGGGCTATCTGGTCCACCGCCACGGCTGGGTGTGCGGTACCGACGGGATCGTTCCCACCGTGGGGATGCAGCAGAGCTTCCGCGGTGGCATTTACGGCGGGGACGGTTTCATCCTTCAGCGCCTGGAGGGCGAGGGTCAGGCTTGGATCGAGCTCTCCGGCGAGATCGTCTCCTACGAGCTGGCTGCCGGTCAGACCATGCTGGCCCACCCCGGGCATGTCGGACTCTTCGAGGACAAGGTGAGCTTCACCATCTCCCGGGTCCCGGGGATCAAGAACATGGTCTTCGGTGACGACGGCTTCCACCTGGTCGCCCTCACCGGCCCCGGCAACATCTGGCTGCAGAGCATGCCGGTCTCCGTCCTGGCCGCCGCTCTCACTCCCTATCTCCCCCACGATGAGGATCACCACGCTGCCGCTGACGCCGGCATCGGCGGCGTCCTCGGCGGCATGATCGGCAAGAACCTCTGAGCTGAGTCTCTCCGAGGCTCGCAGCTCCGAGGAGGACCGAGCGACTGGGCGGACGCCGATCCTTAGGGGGTCTCGCCCTAAAGGGGTCTGACGGTTAAGAGGGGGAAGGCCGGTTAAGAGGGGAAGAGGGTCAGCGAACGTTGGCCAGGAAGGTCTCCCGGTCGACAATGACCCGGATCAGTTTGCCTGCCGCTACCAGCCCTGCGCTTTCCGACACCGAGAGGGTGAAGACCAGGCGGCGACCTTCGATTCGGTCGAGGGTGGCCTCGGCCCACACGGTGCTGCCCACGGCTACCGGTACCAGGTGGTCGAACTGCAGGCGCTTGGCCACCGAGGTCCCGTTGACCGGCAGGTGCCCGTCAATGGCCAGGCAGCTGGCCTCCTCGCAGAGGGCGATCAGCCGGGGTGTGGCCAACACCGGTACCGAGCCCGAGCGAAATGCCTCGGCTGTGTCCTCGTCGGCCACCTTCAATTCGATTCGGGCCGACAGACCGGTGTAGGGCGCCACGCCGGTACGATACGTGACATCGCAGTAGTCGGCCACCTGGCGCCAGACGCTGTCGCGAGGAGGTGTTGTGATCGAATCCCCAGTTCTCGAGAAGGTCCTGTCCGGAGCGCTTCGGCATGGCGGTGACTTCGCCGAGGTGTTCGCCGAGGACCGTTCGACCTCGTCCGCCGTGCTGGACGACGGCAGGGTCGAGGAGCTGTCGTCGGGACGGGAGCGGGGGGCGGGCATCCGGGTGGTATCCGGCGAGACCACCGGATTCGCCCATACCGCCGATCTGACCGAGGAAGGGCTCCTGCGGGCCGCCGAGGCGGCCTCGGCGGTGGCCCGAAGCGGTGGCGGCGGGAACAGGCACAGTGGCCGTCGGGCCCTTGGGGCCGGAGGGTGCAGCGCAGCGGTCGGCGACGACCCCTCTGGCGTCGAAGGGCGCCACACTGGATCTGCTGAGGGAGGCGGACCAGGCGGCCCGTGCCTCGGGCGATGCTATCTCGCAGGTACAGGCGGCGTGCGGGAGCTCGCGCCGCCGGGTCCTGATCGCCAACTCCGAGGGCCTGCGGGCCGACGACCAGCAGGCCCGCACCCGCTTCAGCGTCTCCTGTGTGGCGGTCGGGGATACCGGCTTGCAGACGGGATTCGAGTCGGCCGCCCGGACCATGGGCTTCGAGATGTTCGACGAGGTCTCGGTTGAGGGGCTGGCCGAGCTGGCCGCCCGACGGGCACTCTCCAAGCTGTCGGCCCGCCCCGCACCGTCCGGTGAGTTGCCGGTGGTGTTGGCCGGGGGCAGCGGTGGGATCCTCTTCCACGAGGCGTGCGGGCACGGGCTCGAGGCCGACCACATCGTCAAGGACGCGTCGGTCTACACCGGCCGGGTCGGCCAGCAGGTGGCCAGCCCTTTGGTCACCCTGGTCGACGACGGGACGGTGGGCACCGAGTGGGGGACGTTCGGCGTGGACGACGAAGGACGCCCGGCTCAGCGCAACGTCCTCATCGACAAGGGAGTGCTCACCGACTACCTGTGGGACTACCTGCGGGCCCGCAAGGAAGGCCGGGTGTCTTCGGGCAACGGCCGCCGCCAGACCTATCAGCACCTTCCCATGGTCCGCATGACCAACACCTTCCTCCTGCCCGGTGAGGACGATGCCGATGAGATCGTGGCCCAGACGCCCCGTGGGGTGTACGTGGCCAAGTTGGGCGGGGGACAGGTCAACACCACCACCGGTGATTTCGTCTTCGGTACCACCGAGGCCTATCTGATCGAGGGGGGCAAGATCACCGAACCGCTGCGCGACGCCAACCTCATCGGGAACGGGCCCGAGATCCTCAAGCGCATCGACGCGGTGGCCACCGACTTCGGTATGACCCCGGGCACCTGCGGGAAGGATGGCCAGAGCGTGCCGGTGGGCTGCGGACAGGCGACCATGCGTCTAACCGGCGTCACCATCGGAGGCACGGCCGAATGAGCACTGTGACTGATACCCGTGGCGATGTAGGGACCGATGGCCACCGCCGGTCCGAGCCCGACGATCTGACGGCGCTGGCCGAGCGGGTGGCGGGTTGGGCCCGCACCGGCGAGGAATTGGAGGTGTACGTCGCCCGTGGCGACGAGACCGACATCCGCGCCTACGACGGGGAGGTCGAATCGTTGACATCGGCCACCTCGGCCGGCATCGGCATCCGGGTGGTCTCCGACCACCGGCTGGGGTTCGCCTGGGCCGGCTCGCTCGACCCGTCGGTATTGGAGGAGACCCTGGCGGAGGCACGCGACAATGCCTCGTTCGCCACACCCGACGACCACGTCGCCCTGGCTGTTCCCGACGGGGTGCCGGCGGTCGCCCTCGACCTCTGGGACGAGCGCTTGGCTGCCGTCCCCACCACGGCCAAGGTCGAACTGGCCCTGGCTCTGGAGGCGCAAGCCCGGGCCGCCGACGCGCGTATCCGCCAGGTCGACCATGCCGACTACGGCGATGGTTCGGTCGAGATGGCGTTGGTCTCGACCACCGGCATGCGCGCCGCCAGCCGCAAGACGTCTGGGTACATATCGGTGTCGGTCATCGCCGGTGAGGGGGACGCCAGCCAGACCGGTGGCGGGTTCAGTGTTAGCCGCGGGTTCGAAGGCCTCGACCCGGACCGGGCCACCGACGACGCCGTTACCCGGGCGGTGCGGTTGCTCGGTGCCACCAAGGGTCCTTCCGGACGCCAGACCGTGGTGTTCGATCGGAGGGCGGCGACCACCGTACTGTCGGTCGTCTCCGGTGCGTTGTCGGGCGAGGCGGTGGATAAGGGCCGCTCCTTCTTTGCCGGTCGCATCGCTGAACAGGTGGGCGACACCGTACTCACCCTGGTCGACGATCCCACCGACCCACGGGCCTACGGTGCCGCCGCCTACGATGCCGAGGGTCTGGCCTGCCGCCGCAACGTGCTCATCGACGCCGGAGTGCTCCGGGGATTCGTGTACGACACGGTGTCGGCCTCGCGTGCGGGCGTCCGCTCCACCGGCTCGGCCGTGCGTGGTGGCTTTGCCGGCACACCGCGGCCGGGATGTCGGGCCCTCACCGTGGAACCGGGGCCCGAGGGCTTCGATGAGGACGGCGTGTTGGCTGTGGTGGGGGAGGGGCTGTTCGTCCAGTCGATGACCGGGGTTCACTCGGGGGTTAACCCGATCAGTGGCGATTTCTCCGTGGGCGCCGAGGGTCTGATGATTCGAGACGGGCGTCTGGCGGAGCCGGTCCGCGAGATCACCGTGGCTTCGACCCTGCAGCGGATGCTTCAGTCGGTGGTGGCTGTGGGTGCCGATGTGGAGTGGCTTCCCGGCATCGCCGCCGGTCAGACTCTCGCCTTTGGTGACATGCAGATAAGCGGGGTGTGAGCTTCCTGTCCGAAGTCGACTCGGCCAGCAGGCGCGTGCTTAGTGGATAGACGTCGTGGCCTTTGTACAGGCGGACAAGGCATTCGGCGTCGTCGTGTAGTAGATCGAGCCTTCGATGGAGAGGCTGTAGGGCCCGGAAGACGGTGCGCTGGATGAACCGCCTACCCACAGCGGTGTCGAGGCTGAGCGGCTGCCGAAGTCCCAGACGAAGCAGCGGTGGCCGCCGAACTTCCGGATGCGGCAGCATCAGATGACCCCGTCGCCGAAGGCGACACTATTCCGTAGCTCAGATTGAAGGTCTGAATGATGAAGAGACGGGGGAAGCTGTCCAGTCCCTTGACGAATGAGGTCATCTGCCCGTAACTACCGGTGACAGTCAGCGTGGTCGGCACGGCCACGACGCCTGCGGGAGTCTGGCGTGGTCGCCGGTCCGGAGGCGGTTGGCGGAGCTGCGGCGGTGCTGGACGCCGGAGCGAAGCCGCTGAACTGGCTCAGCGAAACGCCGGACGATGCAGCCAGACCGTTGAACTGGCTCTCGAACGAGGACTCCTCGGCATCGATATCGGTGGGGCTTTCGACGCTGGGGATCTGCGTAGCAATCTTCTCGAGATCGGCGCAACTTTTCGTGAGGCTCTGCTTCTCCGACTTAAGTGATGCCAATTTGATCTGGAGCGTCGCCTCCTGTCCTTGGAGCTGGGTCTCCTTGCTATGGAGGCTCGACAGCTTCGAGGCCTGCGGCGAAACGAGAACTGCCCACAGGATGAGAGCGACAACCAACGCACCGGCGCCGATCATCAAAGGAGTGCGGTACTCACGGACGCTGTTCATTTGAGGCTCGCATTCTTGTTGAGACTGGCATTTGGAGTGACAGAGATCGAGAATGGGAATGTGATAGTGGTGTCAGAATTCGACGACCGTCGCGCCCTGCAATGGATTGGCAAAGAGTTGCGAGCCGGCGACGGCATCGATCCATGCCTCTGAGATCGAAAGACTCGGCCCTGGTCCGTTGACATCGAGCTGGATCGTCCCGATAGCCGCCGAGGTTGGGGCACTGGATGCGGCCGCGGTCGACACGGGCTGCGAAGCGGTGGAGGCTGTAGCGCCGCTGGCCGTTTTCGACGCAGAGTTCGCCGATCCGGTGAAAGTGAGGACCTTGGCGTTTGGTGGGGTGATGGAGATGAGGTTGTTCAGCGCCAACGGCCAGTCGACGGCGGAGTTGAGAACGGACGCACGTCGGACTCCCCCGCCGAGTAAGCATCGTTGGCGGCGACCACCAGATCGTACTTGGGGACCTGTGCGTTGAGGGTGGCGATGTTCTGCTGCAGCCCATCCACCGTGTTCTGCGCGTTGTGCACCTGGTAGAGCTTCCAGCCGCCGAACAGGACCAGCACGACGAGCACGGCCACGCTGGCGAGAAGAGTCCGTTCCTGTACTTTCTTCATCCTCATCCGCCGGGCGACCTCCGGTGGGATGAGGTTGAACTTCTTCACCGACTTGTCCGGTTCGGGGAGAGCGAATCCGATGGGTGTGGCCAACACAGGTCCGACTTCTGCAGCCTGCTCTTCGTTCAGATCCAATCGGGAAGTATCGAGGCGTGTGAGCGGCGAGACAGTCAGGACTGGCAGTCGGACCTGCGCCTCCAGCATCGGCAGCAGACCGAAGAGCTCCGAGCCACCTCCGGTAACCAGGACACGCGAGACGGGCAGCCGACCGGGCAGCGAGGCGAAGTACTGAATCGAGTTGCGGATCTCTCCGACCAACTCCGTCATACTCGATTGGGCGGCGCGCTCTGCCGCCTGTATCTGGGCGCTGGATTCGCCGATTCGCCGTTTGACGCCCTCGGCATCGGATATCGGGAGGTCGAGAGCGGCCGACACTGCAGCCGTTGTGGCGTTTCCGCCTGACCCGATCGTGCGGACGAATTGGGGGCGTCCTTGTTGGTGGACAACGACAACGGTGAGCCCGGCTCCGACCGACACGATGGCTTCCGGTTGCTCTGATGCCTCTTGACCGCCCACGGCGCGAACCAGGGCCGAGGAGATCAGGTCGACGCCTTCGACAGTGAGACCTGCCTTTTCCACCGCGTCGATTACGGCGTTGACGAGATCGACATGGGCTGCGGCGACGAGGACTCTGCGCATCTTGTCGCCCTCGGACGAGGTGTAGTCGGCAAGAACTTGAGACGAGAGGATGGTCTGATCCGGTGGGAAGGGAATGACCTCTTCAGACTGGAAGCGGACAGCGCTGTCCACTTCGTCGTCTGGGACGAAGGGCAGGTCAATTTCACGGGTGATAGCCCGCAGCCCGGCGATTCCGACGATCACCGAGTTACTTGAGAATTGTCCGTTTTTCCACAGCTTGACGATCGACTCCGTGACTGCGGAAATGTCACGGATTTCGCCATCGACCAGCGAGCCGGGAGGAAGTCCGACCTGACCGTACGTGTGGAGAACAGGGCGCGCATGGCCGACATCGATTTCGGCGGCGCGCACCGCGCTTGTGCCGATGTCGAGACCAACGGTCAGCTGTGCCATGAAGATGCTCCTCTGACGTACCTGCTAATGATGGCTATGGACGGACACTGCGTTGTCACAGTGCACCAGACGCTACGAAGATCTATCGGACGGAAGAGCCCCCACCTTGAGGTTGTCTGTAGCCGCTCGTTGACCCACACCCGTGACCCGACCGGCCTGGGCATCGGCTCACTCTGGGAGCTCAGAGCCCTGGGCCAGAGGTCGGAACGGAGCTAGCTTCGTCCTGGAGACCGGACGAGAGCGAGGTGCACCGCGAAGGAGCGAGGCGCGTCTTCGAAGCTGGGATCAAAGCACGTCGGCGAAAATGCGACCGGCTGAGCGAGTCAGACCGAACTGGCGGCCAGATGTCCGGTCTTCAGGATGCCTTGACGCTCGAGCATCACCTTCAGGTCATGAGGATTGGTGGCCGCGCTCATAGCCTCTTCCAGTTCCACGGTTCCGTCGACGATGAGCTGGACCAGTGACTGGTCGAAGGTCCTCATCCCGTAGTACTCCCCATCGGCCACGATGGCCTGGATGTCGCTGGTGAGAAGCGGATCGACGATCGCCTGTTGAACCCGCCCGTTGGACACGAGCACTTCCAGAACAGGTACGCGGTTCTTGCCGTCCGCCGTGGGTATGAGCCTTTGGCAGACGATTCCCTTCAATGATCCGGCAAGAGTCAGCCGAATCTGAGACTGCTGGTGGGTGGGGAAGAAATCCACGATCCGGTTGATGGATTCTGTGGCGTTGATGGTGTGGAGGGTCGAGAAGACGAGGTGCCCCGTTTCTGCGGCGGTCAGTGCTGCGGAAACGGTTTCGGTATCCCTCATCTCGCCCACGAGAATGACATCGGGATCCTGTCTCAATACGACGCGCATGGCAGAGGCGAAGGTGTCGGTATCAAAGCCGACCTCGCGCTGATCGATGGCGGCAAGGTCGTCATGGTGAAGGAACTCGACGGGATCCTCGATCGTCACCACGTGACACGAACGCATGTGGTTGATGTGATTGACCATGGCTGCGAGCGTGGTGGTCTTGCCCGATCCGGTCGGCCCTGTCACCAACACGAGACCGCGCATCTCCTCCGCGAGCCGATCGACGACCTCGGGAAGTCCCAGCTCAGAGGCGGTGGCAGCCGAAGAGCGGATCCGTCGCATGGCCAATGCCACCGACGACCGTTGATAGTAGGCATTGACCCGAAAGCGCCCAGTTCCGGAGAGGCTGTAGGCAAAGTCCACTTCGTGGTGTTTGTTGAAGATGTCGAGAATCGGCGGCGACATGATCGATTCCGCCAGGTCACGCGTTTCCTGTTCGGTGAACGAGGGCTCATCGTCGAGCGTGCGCAGGGCCCCGGCCACACGTAAGCGCGGCGGTGCGCCCGCCTTGATATGAAGGTCGGAGCCATCGAGCTCGGCCAGCGTCACCAGTATTCGATCGAGATCAGTCCTGTCCACGGGACCATTGTAAGGGCAGGGTGCGCGTTTTGGCGAGGCTTTGTTTACAGATTCTCACGCCCCTCTGAACGCGTGAAGATCTTTTCGTTGTCTGCCCGTGCTCAGGACGACGGCCAGGCTGGTGCTCACCAGGCCCGTAAATTGCGGCTCAGTCGGTGGATGGCTTCGCCGGTGCCGGAGTGCGGGCTGGTGCCGGCGTGGCCTTCTTATTGTCAGGTCCCGAGGACGTTCCAGAGCCATTCGATGTGCTTGGCTCTGAGGTGGTCGGTTCCTTGGTTGGGCTCGAGGGAGAGCCGTTGTCGCTGGATTCGGAGCCCTTCGAGCTCGAATCATCCGACCCGGCGTCACCTGTCTCCGATTTCTTGCCACTTCCGCCGCGACTATCTGTCTTGTAGAAGCCGCTTCCCTTGAAGACGATCCCGACATTTCCGAAGATCTTCTTGACCGGGGCACCGCATGTCGGGCAGGTGGTCAAAGGGTCGTCGTGAAACGACTGCACGACATCGAAATTTTTGCTGCATTCGTCGCAGTGGTACTCATACGTGGGCAAGTGGGTTGTTCCTCCCGGTCCATTTGCGGTGTCAGATTGGCAGTCTAGTCAAGAGAGTGCCAATCCCGTCCTTCGGGACCGACATCCCGTACACTGTGGTCCGTGAGGGACGGGACAGCCTGATGACAGACCGGAGTCTGAGCCACCTCGATCCGTTCAGCGGTACCCGCATGGTGGATGTTTCGCCCAAGGAAGCCACCCACCGCCGCGCCCTGGCCCGCTGCAAGGTGGTGATGAGGCCTGAAACCACGGCGAAGGTGGCGAACAACGCCATCACCAAGGGCGACGTCTTGGCGGCAGCACGTGTTGCAGGAATCCAGGCCGCCAAGCGGACGGCAGACCTGGTCCCGATGTGCCATCCGCTCCTAGTGGGGGCCGTGCACGTGGATTTCACCATCGGCGATGACTACGTCGAGGTGGAGGCCAAAGTCGAGGCGGTCGATCGCACGGGTGTCGAGATGGAAGCGATGACCGCATGCGCCATCGCCGCTCTGACCGTCTATGACATGTGCAAGACGACCGACAGAACCATGAGCATCGGTGAGCTCATGCTGTGGGAGAAGTCGGGTGGAACTTCCGGCGTCTGGAAAAGGGACTCATTGCACCGACCGATGTGAAGTCGGAGCGGGAGCCATGGGACGAGAAGTTCAGCGGGTTCGCCTGAACCGCTTTCGTGGTCGTGACGCGGTAAAGAAATCTGGAGAGAGTGGAGCATTTGGGGGAGGAGGCGGGTTCACCGAATCGAACCGTTGGCCATCCTCGCTGAGGGCACCATCCGTGTCCGTCGAAGGTGACAGGTCTCCGGTCTCGGGCGGGCTGGTGCGTCCTCGTCGGTGACTTCCATCGAAAGGATGTCCTGCGCCATGGCGGCAGCGGCGGCAAAGTCTGTGCCGGTTTCGGGAGGAGAGGCCCGCCGAGAAGAACTCGGTGGATCCGGGCGCTCGGATCGAGGAGCCGGTTCCACCATCGGTGGGTCTTCACCTAAGCCAGCGCCGTTGAGTCGCCCATCACTCTGCCCGTCGACTTCTCCGCCAGGTCGAGGTCTTCGATCACTCGATTATCCGAAGTCTGCCAACGAGAGGTGTCGCATGAAGATTTCCCCCGCGTAATCTCCCTCCGAGGAAAGGTGCCATCCGAGACCGTCGCTCACAGAAGAAGTCTACGGGGGATCGAGCGAACCGGCGAGCGGGGCCGACGAAGTCAAGGCTCCCGAAGGAGCCGCGTCAGCCGAACGTCAGCTTCGAACTGCTGACCGGAGGTCCCTCAGCGAAAGCTCCGACGTCGCCTCGCCACCGCACTGGGAGCAATGCTCGACATGACGCCAGCTACGGAGCAAGCGGGTCCCTTCAGGATTGAGCAAGACCACAAATGATTCGGACAGAGGATCGATTTCGACTCCGTAGCAGGGCTGCCACTCGGTCGATGTCGGCGTCGTCCGGTGTTCACTGTCCTTCACCAAGCGTCTGAACCGAGAATTGTCCAGGTCGATGATCCATGTGCTGTGGCACGACTCAATGACGATCTGATCCACGGAGTCAGTATCCCATGAATTGATGAGAGTCAAACCGCTTTTACATTTCGGTTGAGTGACAGTTGCCTTCGCCCTGTGGGGCGGTCCCAAGCGAAATTCGTCGAAAAGTCGGTCATTAAGACACTGAATATCCTGGAAATATGTTCAATCCTGATTGATAATCGTTGATGGAACCCACACGTCCACCGTGGTTCCCGTGCCCGGATCTGAGTGGAAGGTGAGGTCGGACCCGATGAGTCGAGCTCGCTCCGTCATGCCCCTGAGTCCGAGAGATCCCTTGTCGGCTGCATCGTGACTGTCTCGGGCGTCGAAGCCGATGCCGTCATCGGTCACCAGCAGGCGGACGCCACTGTCGCCGTCAAAGCTCAAGCCAACGGCAACACGATCGGCGGACGCATGGCGCTCAATATTGGATAGTGCTTCTTGTGCGATCCGGAAGAGCGCCAATTCGATGGCAGCCGGCAGTCGCCGCTCGGCTCCCGTCACCCCGAAGGAAGCCTCAAAACAATGACGTTCGCTGGCTTCGGAGACGATCTGGTTGATTGACGCCACCAGGCCGAGATCGTCGAGCACCGAAGGACGCAGGCCTTTGGCGATGGAACGAAGCTCAGCGACCGTTTCCTCGACGATGAAGCGCAGGTCGCCAAAGGCAGATGATCCGTGAGGGCCGGCGTTGTCGCTGGCGACGATTTCATCGATTTGCCGGCACAGGTGGATCAGCGTCTGAACCGGTCCGTCATGGAGCTCCTGAGCGATGTGTCGTCGCTCCTCCTCCTGACCGAGAACGACCCGAGCCGCGTAAGCCTCCATGAGGTCGCGACGGCGTGTCTCTGCCGTTACGTCCTCGAAGACGACCTGCATACGTGCTTCGCTGTCCGGCTGGCTGAGAACGGTGGCTGTGGGTCGGAAAACGACGAGCTTTCCGTCGACCTCTCGGCTCACCGTCGTAGGCTCAGCCGTCCGTGACTGCGCGCTCGTCCCCTGAGGTGCCTTGGAGCTGCTCGGAGATCAGCTGCGAAAGGACCTGCCAGCGGCGGTGGCGCCGATCATGTCCACCAGGCGAACGGGGGGATCCAATGGGATCGAAGGGTCTGGCCGCTCGAGTGGCCGCTCTCCTGAAGGTGCGCTGTGCCGAGGCGTTCGCCTCTATCACATGGCCGGTCCCATCCACGATCAATATGGGTGCCTGGTTCGAATCGAACAGATTTCGGTACAGCACTTCCGCACTGAGGTGAGCGCGTTGGGCCGCTTCAGCCGATCGTCGCGCGGTCGCGTTCCGCGGTAACCCGCTGTCCCACCAGAAAGGCAAGAGCGATCAGCAGAACGATTTGGCCGACCTCGGCCCACGCCCCGACGCCACTGTGATCGTCGATTGCGCCCACCAATCGTGGAATGGCGAGCAGCGTGACCCAGCTTGCCGTAAACATGGCACCCGCCAGTCCGTAGTTCAATGCGGCATAGAGCACCGGAACCAAGAAGATCGCCAAGGTCGAAAACTCCAGTGCCACTGAAGCGGTGTCGAGATGGAACGCGACCGTGGCTGCCAATCGGAACATGGCCAGCGCCAGAATGATGACCTGTAGAAGCCAGAAGCGGGAGTTTGCCCACGGCGTATCTTTGGCTGAGCCGTGCATCGCTGCCCGTTCGGCCGGGAGAGGCTGGACAAATTCGCCGACCCCCGAGGATCGTGGCTCTAAAGACGTGTCGGTGCTGCCTGTGTCTGGCCGTGTCAGCGTGCACCGTCGCTGATCACTGGCTCGATCATGCGACGGAGTCTCGTGCGGGGCGGACTCTCTGCCGAAGAGACTGTTTGCCAACGCGTAGTGGACAAGCTCGGTCCGGGAGGACGTTTCGAGCTTCTCGAAGACATGATTGAGGTGGCCCTCGACCGTGCGGGGACTGATACCCAGTTGACGTGCGATGGCCTTGTTGGTCATGCCTCGGGCGACCAGCCGAACAACCTCCTGCTCCCGCGTCGTCAATGGGGGCCCAGAGCGGCTCGGATGCGGCTTCCCCGCCTTTTCGCCCGAGCCGGTGGGACGAGGTGTAGCAAGTCCCGTACCTTCACATGCCGCCACAATCGAACGAATGAGTTCGTCGCTGGGCATTGTCTTGAGTAGATAGCCCGACACCCCTGCCGCCATCGCGGCGCGGACGTAGTTTTCGTCGTCGTAGGCGCTCAGAATCAAGACCGTCACATCGGGGTGATCTACGACGATCTGCCGAGCCAGATCGATACCGTTG
Source organism: uncultured Acidimicrobiaceae bacterium (assembly GCA_963813525.1). GTDB lineage: Bacteria > Actinomycetota > Acidimicrobiia > Acidimicrobiales > RAAP-2 > Bog-756. The sequence goes on along the minus strand of CAWEZI010000005.1, from coordinate 3,033,633 downwards.
GCCGTGGGAAGCCTGATATCGACGAGTACAACGTCGGGATTATCTTCGGCGATCACCCGGAGTGCAGCGTCGCTGTCGCCCGCTTCGCCTACAACCGAGAATCCGACCGAGTCATCGAGTATGCGACGAGTACCCGCCCGAAGTAGCTCGTGGTCATCGACGACGACCACCCGACGAGTCGTCACCCCGTTCGCTCCATCCGTGTCGGCAGTGACCGACTCGGTGAGTGATCTGAGGCACCAACGATTCCCACACCACCATCGTAGAGTCACACCGCGCGCACGACTAGGGACAATGCCATAGCCAAAGCGAGCGCCGTGATGAGAGGAGTTGCGACGACAGGATGGGATTGACGTCCGACACTCGGGGTCCGTGGGCATCAGCCGCTCGTCGTGTCCCCAAAAAATCAGCATGCAGGCGAAGTAACTGACGACCCAGACGATGCCCCGACTACCGCCGGACCGATCCCTAGACCACCCACCCAGCAGCCCGCCAGCAAAAGAGCCGACCGACCACGACCTCTCGGATCGGCGCAAGCGGGATCGGTAAGCCGCAAAATGCCGAAGAAGCTCATGGCGAGGGCCGTACCAATCAGCGACCCAACAACCACCGACCACCTGTCTTCCCACCCAGCTCCGCCGACGATGATGAGTAGTCCGGCTGTCGTCCCGATGGCGGCGATGGCTAGTGGGGCTCGCCTCCCCCGTACTCGATCAGAGCCACGGCGATCGTGGCCGCGGCCAGACAGCAGTACCCAGCAGCAATCGCAGTGCCGTGCCAACCCCATGTGACCAGGGCAAATACGATCCCGGTGGCCATTTCGACAGCGGGATAGCGCAGGGAGATGCGGGTGTGACAGGTTCGGCAATGTCCTCGCAATGCGATCCACGAGGCGACCGGAATGTTTTCCCACCACGTCAACGTGCGTTGGCAGGTGGGACAGAAGGACCTCGGGGCCGATACCGAAAGACCCAGAGGGGCCCGATAGATGACCACGTTTAGAAAGGATCCGACCAAGGTTCCGATAACGGCAGCTATCGGAATGATCACCACGATCGGAATTGTGATTGCCAATAGCGAAAAGTGCTCAGAACCCATATCATGTATTCAAGTGCGTTGGCATGGTCGCACGGTGGTTACTTGTCGGCTGAGAGTGAAAAGGGGCAGCAAGAGGGGCATGGCGGCTCCTCCATCCGTATGGTCGGAGTCAGGATCTTCGGGATGCCTCATCCGCTGGCACGTTTGAGCGTTCGTTTGAGACACGACCTGACTCCGCCGTAACCATGTCGGCGGTGCCAATCGCCAACTTGAGAAATACCCCTGGGGCAGGCAGAAAGGGATGGGGTGCATACAACTGAGGGGCAGGGCTCGCGATCGGGCCCGATCAAATCGGATTCGGGTTCAATCTCGGCCGCCAGTCTGCCGATGGTGGACATATGAGTGACGTCGATGCTGTCCGATGGATGGCAAGCGAGCACGATCTTGAATTCGTCGATCTGGACACCTATGGGGTCGATCCTGCCGCGGGCGAGATTCTGCCCGCCTCGCTGTCGCGTCGGCACCACGTGGTGGCCATCAAACGAAAGTTCGGGACCCCGGTGATCGCCACTGCCGACCCCGACGATCTGGCAGCTCAGGAAACTGTCCGCGATTCGATCGGCAGGGATTTCATTTCGGTGGTGGCGTCGCCCGATCAGATTGGCGACTACCTCGATCAGCTGTTCGGACCCACCGACAAAGACGGACCGACGAACGGTGCTGAGCTGGGGGAATCGACAGTCCTCCTCGCCCGTCAGAGGTCGACCTGGAGCAGAGCCGGGCCAGCCGCCGACAGGTCGAGAGTGTCGAGCGGGATGAGAAGGGCCCCGGTCGAACCGGAGTTGTGGTCCGGCCCTGGTCATGAAGCTCTCCCCGATGCCGGCGAAGACGACAGTTCTCACCTCGACACCAGGACCGGCCGCCGAGGAGGGATCGACGGGAAAACGCCGTCGCCGGCGCACCGAATCCAAGCACAAGGGCGGCGGGCATGCGAAGCACGACGTCGATCCAGAGCTGAGCGAGGTCACGAACGCCGACATGGTCACGGTAGAAGTCGAGGACCCGGTACTCGAAGATCCTCTGATCGAGGATCCATTTGACGACTTGTCGAAGTTCCGCGGTGAACCCACAGACACGAAGATCCCTGGGGAGCGATGGGAGTCAACCGGCGACCGCCTCGTCCGATGCCGTCGATACCATCCCCGAAGAGGTCGACTTGACCGTCTTTCCGACCGCTGCGGATGCGACCGGATTGGTCTTGGAGCCAGCCACCAATCTGCTGCCGGAGTTCGGCTCCGGTGCGGACGATACCGATTGGACAGCGCCCCCTGCTAGTGGAACGACAGATCCCGATCCGCTGGCCGCCCTCGCCCGTTCGGTCGAAGACGGAGAACAAAACCAGCCGAGCGCCGACTCGGCTGCGCTAGCCGCCGATCTGGTCGCCGAAGCCGTGGCCACCTATGAGGTCGAACACGGCGAGGAGCAACGATTTGATGCCATCGGGCTCGACGTCCCGACCAGCACCAGCCTGTTCCCGCCACTGGCGAAGGCACTGGTTGAAGGTGAGAGGGTCTCGATTGAGGACATGGAGGCTGTTCTCGAGGAGCACTACCGGACCGGACAGACCATCGCCCGGATCCTGACGGCAAAGGATCTCGTCACGGAGGCCGACCTCATGTGGGGCATGGCCGAGGAGATGGGACTCGACTTCGTCGATCTCGACACAGTTGGGGTGGATTTTACTGAGGCCGGAACGATTCCCGAGACGACAGCGCGACATCACAACGTGATCGTCATCGCCAATGATGATGGTACGCCTGTTGTGGCAGCGTCGAATCCTACGGATGTCTTCGCCATGGACGACCTGCGCACCATCATGGGTCGGAACTTCATCGTCGTAGTAGCGACCCGTAGCCAGATCAGTTCCTACATCGGTCGGGCCTTCAATAGTGGCGGAGACGCCGCTGACATGGCCATGGAAGCCTCGCTGGGTTTTGATGGCTCCGAGGCGCACGCAGACGTCGATGACATCCAGGCCGTCACCGAAGAGGCCCCGATCGTCCGCTATGTGAACCTCCTCATCCTGCAAGCGCTGAACGAGCGAGCGTCCGACATTCACGTTGAGCCGACAGCGACGGAGCTCCGCATTCGTTATCGGATCGACGGGGTGCTCCATGACGTATCGACTGCGCCTCGGTCGATTTCGGCAGCCGTCATTACCCGCCTGAAGGTCATGGCCGACATGAATGTTGCCGAACACCGCGTCCCCCAGGACGGACGAATCTCCCTCAACGTGGGGAGCAAAGGGATCGACCTCCGGATCGCCACGCTTCCAACCATTCACGGTGAGAAGTGCGTCATGCGGGTTCTCGACAAGTCGAGCGTCGTGCTTGGATTCCCCGACCTCGGATTCGACGAGGATCTCCTCACCACCTACTCGGGGCTGTACACGAAGCCGTACGGAACCATTTTGGTGACCGGACCAACCGGTTCGGGCAAGTCGACCACGCTGTACACGACTCTTACAGCACTCAATTCGCCGGAAAAGAACATCATCACCGTAGAGGATCCCGTCGAGTTGCAGCTGAAGGGCGTCAACCAGATTCAGCTGAACGTGAAGGCCGGCCTCACCTTTGCCTCTGCGCTGAGGTCCATACTGCGAGCCGACCCCGACATCGTCCTGGTGGGCGAGATTCGCGACAAGGAGACGGCGGTGATCGCTATCGAAGCCGCCCTTACAGGCCACATGGTGCTGGCCACGCTCCATACCAATAGTGCCGCCTCGACCCCCATGCGACTGGTGGAGATGGGACTCGAGCCCTTCCTAGTCACTTCGGCTTTGTCCGGTGTACTGGCCCAGAGGTTGGCTCGCCGCTTGTGTGTGCACTGCAAAGAGGCGTACGAACCCACCGAGGCGGACATCGCTGCCGCTGGATGGTCGACTGCGGAGGTCGAAGAGGTCGGCGGAATATCCAAGGTCTACAGATCGGTGGGCTGCTCTGCGTGTGCCAACACCGGCTATCGGGGACGGAAAGCCCTGGCGGAGTTGCTTCCGCTGACGGAAGAGATCGAACGGTCGATTATCGAAGGAGGATCGGTGGAAGACATCCATAAAATTGCCGTCGCTCAAGGAATGGTCACATTGCGCCAGAGCGGCCTGCGAAAGGCCATCGAGGGTGAGACCACCCTCGAGGAAGTCCTGCGGGTGGTCGCATGACCGCGATCAACGCAGATACCCAAGTGGAGTGGTCGACGCGTCTCGCCCAGGCGCTGGTCCAGGGCGGCTACGAGACGGAGTCCAATCTCGCACCGCTGCTGGCCGAGGCGCGAGCCGACGGCCAAACCCTCGCCGAAATTCTGATTGGCAGAAACCTCGCCCTTCCGGGCGTGGTGGTGGGTGCGTTGGCTCATTTGGCCCAACTGCCGGCAATCGATCTGACGGCGGTCACGGAAAGCCCTGATGCGGCCGCGGCCATGCCCGAGGACGTTCGTCTCGAATTCAAGGCCGTACCGTTGCAGTTCGAAGGCAATGTCCTGGTCGTCGCTTCGCCGAACCTCCGTCGGCTCACGAAGTCGACGAGCTGGCGTCTCGGATCGGACACCGCGTCAATCCGGTACTGGCCGATCCGGTGCTGATTGCGCATCTGGTCGGCAATGGAACAGGCCCCATTCCCGGACCAGCACCGGAATCACCTCTTGCCGACCATTCCCCGGAGGACAGTGACGAGTCCTCCCCGGATCGGCCAGACGGTTGAGTCGCTCTTGGAGACGGGAATGCCGGCTTCGGTAACGGACGGCAACATTCCGCTTCACGTCGACGACCTTCTGCGGTATGCGGTGACCGTGGGTGCGTCGGACCTGCACCTGACGGCGTCGATGCCCGGGACAATCCGACTCCATGGGGCGATTCGTCCTATCGAAGGATGTCCTCCGCTCGACCACGAAACAATCCGGGAGATGATCTTCGGGATTCTTCCCGCCTCCCAGCGCGAGCGATTTGAGGCGGAACACGAATTGGACACGTCTCACTCCATTGCAGGTGTCGGTCGGTTCCGGGTGAACGTCTCTTTGCAACGTGGGACGATCGCTGCCGCGCTCCGGCCGATTCCCCATGAGATGCCCGAATTCGATACCCTCGGCCTTCCCGACGCCATCAAAGGTTTCACCGACCTTCGACGTGGGTTGGTACTGGTCACCGGTCCTACCGGGTCAGGCAAATCGACCACTCTGGCGTCGCTGGTCGACATCATCAATCGGACGAAGCCACTTCATATCGTCACGGTCGAGGACCCGATCGAGTTCCTTCACGATCACAAGCGGTCGATCATCACCCAGCGGGAGATCGGAGAGGACACCGATTCGTTCTCCGAAGCTCTCCGAAGGGTGCTCCGCCAGGATCCTGACGTGATTCTCGTCGGCGAGCTCCGCGACCTCGAGACGATTTCGATGGCGTCTGACTGCCGCCGAAACCGGCCACCTTGTGTTCGGGACGCTTCATACCCAGGACTGTCCACAGACGATCGATCGGGTGATCGACGTGTTTCCCACCAACCAACAAGAGCAGATCCGGGTGATGTTGGCCGCGACCCTCGAAGGCGTGGTCACCCAGCAACTGATCGTCAACTCGGAAGGTACCGGTCGGATTCCCTGTTCGGAGGTGCTGATGTGCACGTCCGCCATCCGCAATCTGATCCGTCAGTCCAAGACTCACCAGATCTATTCGTTGATGCAGGTGGGTGGCTCTTACGGGATGCAGACCATGGATCAGGGCCTGGCTCAGCTGGTCAAGGAGGGTCGCATCTCCGAAAGCATCGCCTACGACCGGTCGTCCAACCAGGAAGACCTACGCAATCACCTGAGCACCATCTAAAACCAATACTCAATTCATGATCCACGAAGCGGGGCACAGTGGCACTGACATTTGATTACAAGGTGCGAGACCGGTCGGGAAGCCTGGTCGAAGGACAGCTCGATGGCGACAACATGGCCCTGGTCGTGCGCCGCCTTCGCGAGATGGGCTACATGCCCATTTCGGTTACCCCGAAGTCGGCTGTCAATCTCAAGACGGAAATCAAGATTCCCGGCTTTTCCGATCGCGTAAAGTTGCGCGAGGTTGCCGTATTCACGAGGCAGCTCTCGACCATGGTCGACTCGGGTCTTGTCTGTCGTCCGGTCACTGGGAATCCTGGCCGGCCAGAGTGAGAACCCCACGTTGGCACGTGTCATTGCCGACGTTCGTCTCGATCTCGAGCACGGTTCATCCCTCTCCGCTGCCTGCGCCAAGCACCCCAAGGTCTTCTCTCACCTCTTCTGCACTCTGGTCCAGGCCGGCGAGGCCGGCGGTAACCTCGACGAGGTCCTCGGCAGCTTGGCCGACACCATCGAGAAGCAGGCCCAGCTCAATCGCACCATCCGGTCGGCCATGACCTACCCGGCGGTGGTCTTCAGCGTGATGCTCGTGATCTTCACGGCCATGATCGTATTCATCGTTCCGATCTTCGGGAAACTCTTCTCCTCGTTGGGCGGGAAGCTTCCCTTGCCTACCAGAATCGTCATTGAGATCTCGAACGATCATCACCAGCGTGTGGGCCCTCGTGATCATTGCCGGGATCATCGTCGGCGTCGTGATCCTCCGAAAGTGGATCGCCACCGATGAAGGACGTCGCAAGTGGGACCGTTTGATACTGAAGCCGCCGGTCTTCGGACCGCTGTTCCACAAGGTCGCTTTGGCCAGAATGACCGGCACCCTGGCCTCACTCGTCGCTTCGGGAGTACCGATTCTCGAGTCTTTGGATCTCGGAGCCGACACCGCTGGCAACCGCACCGTGGGTGACGTGCTCCTGGAGGCGAAGAAGGGCGTGCGCGAGGGCCGACCTCTGGCCGATCCCCTGAGGGAGCACGAGGATGTCATACCTCCGCTTGGTGGTCCAGATGATCGAAGTCGGTGAGCAGACGGGTGACCTCGACGGCATGCTCAAGAAGGTCGGTGAATTCTACGATCAGGAGGTCGAGGTGACGGTCAACAACCTGACCGCCCTGCTCGAGCCGATGCTCACCGTCTGCATGGGTGTGATGGTCGGTGCCATGGTCATCTCCCTCTACCTGCCGATGTTCGATTACATCAAGCTGGTTCCGACTGGCGGTAGTTGATCCCGACTTGAAGCAACTGTGGCGTCAAAAAAATAACGACTAGGGACTTGCCAATGTTGACTTTTGTTCCAATAAGGTGAATATGAGTTAGAAATCACCACCGATTGGTGATTCAAGACGACGGGGGGCAACCCGACATTGTCTTGTTCAGAGCGGATGGACGCGTCGGAAGGCGGAATTGAATGGGTATACGCAAGGCCATTGATTCAACGATCGTTTGGCGTTCCACCCGGTTGACCTCAATCTACTGGCTCGCAACCCACCACTCGTCGGCAGGGGTTCAAGCCATAAGGTGTCGTTTCATTGAACCAAATAGCTTTAGAAGCGAATTATAAAGGTCTCTAAAGATGTTGGGAAAATGGGACGATAGCAATACCAGGACACCCTTCCGGGCGTCCTGCCATTGATGCATCAATAACAACGAGGAGGCAACAAATGTCATATGTATTCGAGCGACTGAATGAAAGACGAGACGGTGGGCGTGAGTCCGGTGTCGATGCCGGTTTCACCCTCATCGAGCTCATGGTGGTCCTGTTGATCATGGCCATTCTGCTGGCTATCGCCATTCCGACCTTTCTCGGAGTGTCGGGTTCGGCCAACGACAGGGCGGCTCAGTCCAACCTGAACACGGCTCTGACCAATGCCAAGAGCTATTACGACAGTAATCAGCAGACCTACGGCACTGACAATGGCGCCACTGCTGTTCTCGCCTTGACTACCCAGGAGCCCAGTGTGAAGTGGCAAACGGCCGCATCGACGAGTTCCGGCATCATCAGCGTCTACACCGCTACCGACGGCAACGGCATCATCTTGGCCGCCGAGTCGAAGACCGGTGAGTGCTGGTATCTGGTTGACAACGCCGTCAACGAGGGTGCCTCTCCGGGAGCCGACGACGCTGTCATCTCCACACTCGCTAATGGTGCCGACGCGCCTGGGACGTGGTACGGCGTGGCCAAGACCACCACGTGTAACGCGGCTGTTCCCAACACAGGCGCCAAGTTCCAGGGCGGATCGACTGGGGCCCAAGGGTTCCCGGCGGCAGCCTGATTGACCTAGCCGAGGCGAGCATGACTGCACTCGGCTTGGAGACTGCTTAAGCAAACGTGCCCCCCTTTCTTGGGAAGGGGGGCACGTTGCTTGGGCACCAAATGGCGTCGACGTCGGTTGGCCATCCTGCCCGGTGGCTGTCCGGGCAGTCCCTGGGGACCCCCTTATGAAAGCAGTGACAGCCGATCTCCAAGAGATGGATCGGGACCATGGCTCGAGGCAGGCAGGCGGGGGTCCCGCGGATTCTGGGGCCGGCTCGGGCCGTGCTGATCAGGCCGGCACGAAACCGGGAGTGTCTTTCCTTGAGCGTTTGGTCACTCGGCGGTGGGCAGTAGCCGCCACCAGCATGGTCATGGTCCTCGGGATGGGCTACCTGCTCGAGTGGGCTCCCACCGTCTTCCACGCCGGCCACTGGTCCACCTCCGCCGATGTTTGGGACGTGTGGCGAGCGGCGCACTACGTCGGTTGGGGCGACGTCGGCGGTGTTTACGATCCTTCGAACGGGATCGTCGCCTTCCCAGGGTTCGAGGTCGTGCTGGCACCGTTCGCCATTCTCTCTGGCCACCTCAGCCTCACCGAGTCATACAGCCCAATCCTTCTGACCCACCCCACCGCCGCCCTGGTGCTCCAGCCGGTGGAGCTGATCTCCGCCAGCACAGTGATCTTTGCCACAGACGCGCTGGCGGAGCGAATTCAGGTCCCGGTACATCGCCGTATAGGCCTCTGTTTCGTGATCGGCCTGCTTGCCCTTTCGGTGGCGGCGTTCTGGGGGCACGCCGAGGACGCCCTAGCAACTGCCTTCGCCATTTACGGCCTGCTCGCCGCCCTCGACGGGAAGTGGGCCAAATGCGGCTGGCTGCTGGGATTCGGGGTCGCCGTTCAGCCTCTGGTGCTCCCTCTGCTCCCTCTGCTGATCGCGGCTTCACCCCCGGGGGAGCGCCTGCGGTTGGCCGTTCGGTCCTGCGCTCTTTCAGCGGTGCTGGTCGCGCTGGCCTTCATCGATGAGCCGACCGAAGCCTATCGGGCTCTGGTGCGCCAGGCGGCAATACCAGCCCTTAACCACGTGACGCCATGGATTGCGTTGACGCCGAAGATTCCGGCCGACTTTCTCGGACAGGGCGACACGGCGTCAGTGGTTCTGAGCCACCGACACCTTGTCACGTCAGCCGCCACCGCCGTCAGTCAAGTGGCGGTCACCGGTGGTCCGGGCCGGTTGCTCTACCTCGCTGGCGCGGTCATCCTCGGTGTCTACGTCTGGCGACGACCCCAGAGCCCCGTGGCCTTGCTCTGGCTGGCCGCTGCCGTTCTGGCCGCGCGCTGCTTATTCGAGGCGGTGATCTGCCCCTACTACCTTGCGCCTCCGCTGTTTCTGGCCCTGGTGATGGCCGCTCGCCCTTCTGCACGTCACTTCGAGGCAGCCCTTTTCATCGCCACAGCGACCTCGGTCTACGCCTATTTCCACTTCGGTCCGTGGGTATGGTGGCTCCCGGTCGTGGTTGGGCTCACCGCAGTGATGGTATTGGGATACCCCGGACCTGTTGTTGAACGGGTCGCCCACGAGGAGGGGCGGATGGTCGGTCGTGGCGTTCGAGACAGTGGAAGGGCGATCAGCGCGCCCAAGACGGCCCCACGAACAGTTCGTCATCCCCCGGATGCCCTCTGAGCTACAGCGGGCCCACCGTGTGCTTCCGGCCCGCGGCCCAACCGTGTGCTTCCGACCGGGCAGCATCTCCCGCGCCGTCTCCAGCGTCCGCAGTGATTCAGCCACCACCGCCCGGGTGTCCTCGGGGTCGATGACGGCGTCGACGAAGCCCCGCTCGGCCGCCTGCCACGGGGTGAGGAAGCGCTCGCCGTACTGGGCCCGCAGGGTCTCCTGCTCCTCGAGCGAGGCCCCGCGGTTGAGGATCTGCACCGCGCCCTCGGCACCCATCACCGCGATTTCGGCGCCGGGCCAGGCGAAGCACAGGTCGTTTCCCAACCCCTTCGAGTCCATGACGATGTATGCCCCTCCGAACGCCTTGCGCAGGATGACGCACACCCGGGGCACGGTGGCCTCGGCGTAGGCGAAGGCCAGCTCGGCCCCGTGGCGGATCATGCCCCGCCATTCGAGGTCCTTGCCCGGCAGGAAACCCGGCGTGTCCACCAGTGTGACCAGGGGCAGGTTGAAGGCGTCGCAGAACCGGACGAACCGGGCCCCTTTCTGCGAGGCGGCGATGTCCAGTGTGCCGGCCAGCGCCTGGGGCTGGTTGGCCACGAAACCGACCGCCCGCCCACCGATCCGCCCGAGGGCGGTCACCAGTTGGGGGGACCATCGGGTCCACAGCTCGGCCACGTCGTGGTCGTCGGCCAGTGCCGCCGCCACCCGCCGCACGTCGTAGGAACTGGTTGTCCGCTCCGGCATGATTGCCCCGAGGGCTTCACCGTCGTTGGGAAGACCGCCCGCCGTCCCAACGTCGAACAGCCCGTCGGGTCCGAGCGGGGTGAGCTCGTCGGCACTGGCCGGCAGCAGGCCCAACAGGTGATCGACGTGGGCCACCGCCTCCTCCTCGGAGGCGGCCTCGATAGCGCACAGTCCGCTCGACCGGGCGTGCATAGCCGTACCCCCGAGCTGGTGGATGCCGATGCGTACCCCGGTGAAATCCTCGACCATGGCCGGACCTGACACGAAGGCGAAGGCATCGGAGGTCATGATGACCAGGTCGGCCAGTCCGAGCAGCAGGGCCGGTCCCGACAGTGCCGGGCCGGTCACCACCACGATGACCGGCACCATTCCCGAACAGGCGGCCAGGGCCCGGGCTGCCCGCCCCCACCCGTTCAGCGAGGCCACCCCGTCGGCTACGTCGGCGCCACTCGAGGACAGAACCATGACCATGGGGATCCTGAGGGTCAGGGCCGAAGCCGCCGCCGTCCGCATGGTCTCGCCGTCGTCGATGGACAGCGCTCCCCGGTGCAGGGTCGACACGGTGCGCACCACCATGGCCGGACGACCACCTAGCTCCTCGATGCCGGCCCTCACCGTGCCGCCGACCAGGCGACGGTAGATGGGCGCGGCCGGGGCATCCAGAGTCACCGGCCCATGCTACGAACGGGAGGGGTTGGCGGGAACGGATGGGAGGGACACCGACAGATGCAAGCCCCGTCCGGGGGCGGGTGCCGACGCGTCGCCACCATAGGAGACTCCGGGTAGAGGCTCAGGGCTCGGGCCGATCGCCCTCGGGCGGCTCGGGGCCCCCGCGCCCTCGGTCGGACAAGTCGTGGTCGGAGGAAGGACCGCTCGGCGGAAACTGTTCGACCGGGCCGGACAGTCCGTGTCGGTCGGCCCGTTCGAACTGTCGTTCGACGTCGGCCCACACCAGCGGTTCGTCGACGGCGAATTCCTCGTCCGACCTCGGGGCCCGGGCCAGGACGACCGCCCCCACGATGAGCAGGACGAAGAGCATGCTCAGCTTGGACACGAACCCGGCCACCTGTTGGTCGTTGAGGGGACGGAGGCCGATGGCGGCGTGGGACCGGGCGAACTCGGCGTAGAGCGGGTGCCTCGAGAAGATGAAGATGAACGAGAGAAAGGCAGGGACCACCGCCTGGGCCACCAGGTAGCCGAAGCGCACGACCGGCTTGAGCCGCAGGATCCCCGGAATCCGGCCGAGCACCGGAATCCACAGGACCAGTCCGGCCCCCAGCACGGCCGCAACCAACAGACCCCGGGCCAACGGGGAGGACGACTCGGCTCGCACCATGGCCGGGGTCATCGAGCCGATGAGGACGGCGGTGACGGTGATGATGGCCACCGGTGGTCGTTGGAGGCGGACCAGCACGGCATCGACGACCGGTGGACGGGTCAGCCACCGGATCACGTCGTAGGGGAGGCCCAAGAGCAGGAGCGGGGCCACCACCAGCACCAGAATCACCCTCTGGGCGACCAGGGCAGTCAGCGACCAGTGGGCCGCCAGATCGCTGAGCGGCCAGGTCAGAGCTACCGCCGCCGCCACACAGGCGCCGGCGAAGGTCACCATTTGTTTCCGGCTCCAGGGAATGGGCGGGTCGTCCGTGTGCTGCAGGCGGCGGTGGCCCACCAGCACCAGGGTGATGCACGCAGCCAGGACCGCCCAGGTCACCGGGTGCAGATGGAAGGCGTACGGGCCGCCGGTCACGTTCGGCTCCGCTGGCTGCGCCCTCTAGATTGACCCTGATGGCACGCCTCGACCGGCTCGAACGGGTTACCGACCTCCTTCTGGTCCTGCTCGACGCGCCCCACCCGCTCAGCCTGCGCGAGATCGCCGACCGGGTGCCCGGGTATCCCGCCGGACATGGAGCCCGCCGCCAGGCCTTCGAGAGGGACAAGCGGCTCTTGCGGGATGAAGGTGTGCCGGTGTTGGTCGTCCCCATCGGCGGTGATGACCAGCTCGGTTACCGCGTCGATCCCGACTCCTACTATCTGCCCGAGCTCGGGTTGGCCCCCGACGAGCAGGCCGCCTTGAACTTGGCTGTCGCCGGAGTCCACCTTGGCGAGCCTATAGGTCATGACGCTCTGCTGAAGCTGGGGACAGGTACCGAGTCGCCGCTCCGTCCGGCCCCTCCGCCGCTGGTCGATCTGCGCTCCATCGACGGCCTGCCGGCACTCCCTTTGGTCTTCGACGCCATCCGTCAGCGGGCGAGTGTCCGCTTCGGTTACCGGGGTGAGCAGCGCCAGGTGGACGTGGCCGGACTCCGGTTCCGAGACGGGTTCTGGTACCTCATCGGATTCGATCGCGACAGGGGTGAGGCCCGCACCTTCAGGATCGACCGGTTCGACGGTCCGCCCGAGGTGGATGAGCCGTCCTCGGCCCGGCTCCCCTCCGACTTCGACGTGGATCGGGCCTTCGGTCGGGAGCCGTGGCACTTCGGTGGCGGCGAGGAACTCGCCGTCGAGATCCTGGTCGACGCGGCCGAGTCCGGGCGGGTGGTGGCCGAACTGGGGGAGGAGAAGGTCATCGAGGCTCGTGACGACGGCAGCGTGGTGATCGGTCTGTCGGTGACCGACACCGAAGCCTGTGTGCTGTGGGTCCTCGATCTGCTCGACCACGCCGAAGTGCTCGAGCCGCCTGTCGTACGGGCCGCCGTCATCGACCACTTGACGGCCGTGGCCGCCGGCCCGAACGGGCACGCCGTCACAACTGAGGCGGACCCGGAAATCCGGAACACCTCGACGAAGGAGGGATCACCCCGGTGACAACTGTGGACACCGCCGGTCGACTCCGCCGTCTCTTGGCCATTCTGGCCTGGTTGGCCCAGGTGGGTGAGGCGCCCATCGACGAGGTGGCCGCTCGTTTCGACCTCTCCCCGTCGGCGCTGGTCACCGAGCTCGAGATGGCCGCCTGTTGTGGAGTGCCTCCGTATACGCCCGACCAGCTCATGGAGATCGTGGTCACTGACTCGACCGTGGCGACCTGGGCGGGTACCGCATTGGCTCGCCCCCGTCGGCTGAGCCCACCCGAAGGCTTCGCCCTGGCCGCCTCGGCCCGGGGCCTGTTGGCCGTGCCCGGAAGCGACGAAGGGGGGGCGCTGTCGCGTGCTCTGGTCAAGTTGGACCGCGCCCTCGGTGGGGAGGAGATCGCCGTCGAGCTCAACGCTCCTGCCCTCCTGCCCCTGGTGCGTGAGGCCGTCGCCGAAGGAAAGAGCCTCCGAATCACCTACTACTCGGCCTCGACCGACCGGGTCACCGACCGGGAGATCGCCCCCCGCCGTGTCTTTGCCGCCGAGGGCCACTGGTACGTCGACGCCACCTGTGGGACCGCCGGCGACGAGCGGCGTTTCCGGGTCGACCGGATCGGCGCCGCCGAGGTCATCGAGGGCAGCCATGAAGTGGGTGACGGAGCGACGGCTGTGGTGTCGGGGACGGCGGATAGGGAGGGTGGCGGAAACGACTGTTCGCCCGCCTTCGATTTCCATCCCTTTGTTCCGGGGCCCGACAGCCGGCGGGTTCGCCTGTCCATCGACCCGGCGACGGCCTGGGTGGTCGAATCGGTGCCGTCGGCCGGCCCGCCTGTCGAAGTCGACGGTCGGGTGGAACTCGAACTGTTCGTCGGCGGGGCGGCGTGGTTGGAGCGTCTCCTCCTCCGGCTCGGGCCCGAGGCCCGGGTGGTCGAACCGGAGGAGTACCGGGCGTTGGCCGGTGACGCCGCCCGCCGAATTCTGCGCCGCTACCAGTCGTGAGTAACGGTGAAACACCACGAGACAACAGGGGATTGATCCAAAGGAGGCGACGCCACTAGCCTGATCGTCGGCGAGCGGCCTCCCCGATGAGCCCGGCATGGTTTCCCGCAAACGGGAGAGATGTCGGTCCCATGCGGAAAGCGAGCCAGGCCGGGTGACCGGGGGTGGACAGAGGGGCCTTCAGGAGCGAAGGGGCGCACAGCCGAGGTGGCGGCCATGCTCAAGATCCATGTCGTCCGCCAGGGCGGCCACCACTATTACGTCGACGATCTGGTACCGGGCCGGGCGGAGGGAACCGGGGTGGCGGGGGAGAGTCCTGGCATCTGGACGGGTCGGGCGGCCACGGCGCTGGGGGTGGCAGGAACGGTCGCTCCGGGAGATTTCGGCGAGGTCCTCGAGGGTCGCCATCCGGGTTCGGGCGTGGGACTGCGGATGTCGGCTGGCCCCCGCAGTGTGGCCGGCTACGACCTGACCTTTTGTGCTCCCAAGTCGGTGAGCATCCTCCACCTCCTCGGGCCGACGGAGATGTCCGACCAAGTGGGTCGGGGTCACCTCTGCGCAGTGGCCGAGGCCACTGCCTATCTGGAGAGGGAGGCCACCGGCGTACGGCGTAGCCGTCGCGGCCAGACGTCTCGCCAGCCGGCCGTGGGGGTGGTGGCCGGCAGTTTCGTCCACCGCACCAGCCGGGCCCTCGACCCCCACCTCCACACCCATCTGGTCGTGGCCAACGTCACCCAAGGTGTGGACGGCGCTTGGTCATCGGTGGACGGGAGGAAGATGTTCGCCCACGTCCGGGCCGTTCAGGCTCTCTACCACGCCTGCCTGCGGCTCGAACTGAGCAACCGGCTCGGGGCCAGTTGGGACGTGCGCCCTTCGGGGCTGGGGGACGTGGTGGGGGTGGACGCCACCATCCGCCGTCTCTATTCCGGGCGGACGGCGGGCATCGAGGAGCATCTGGCCGGCGAGGAAGTCCACGGCGTGCGGCCGTCGCCGCGGCGCGCCTTCCACGCCACCCGGCCCGAGAAGAAGGGCGCCGGTACGGTCGAAGACCTGGTGGCCGGGTGGAAGCAGCGCGCAGTGGACTTCGGGTACGACCTCGGCGATCTGACCCGCGTGGTCGGTCGACCACGCGCCCACTCGGTCGGCCGGATCGATGGCCAGCGGTTGCAGGACCGACTGGCCGAGCTGGCCATCCGCCGCCGGACCCTGACCCGTCACGACCTGGTGGCGGTGGTCGCCACAGCCGCACCGGCCGGCGTCGGCACCCGCGCCGCCGAGCGGGTGGCTGCTGAGTTGATCGAGGCGGCCGGTCCACCGACGGCCCGTCCACGTGGACGGGAGTCGATGGCCTCTTCGGGTGGGCAGCGGGAGGTGGTTGTGCCCCGTTGGGAAGCGCTCGCTGTGTTGCGCGCCGTCGAGCATCGGCCGGAGGGCCTGGCGGCGCCGGCCGATCTCAGCCAGGCGAGGAGCTCTGATGGGCTGGCGCCCACTGTGGTGGGCCGGCCCGCCCCGCAGTGGGCCCACGATCGGTCGATGGCCCTCGACCCGGGCCGTCGCCCGTTTCCCGCCCGGTCTCCCGCCGCTTTGGATCTGGGCCGGTGAGCCGTTCCGAACGACCGGTCATCGTTCCGTGCCTCATTGCAGTTTCATCGCAGTGCCACCGCCTGCTCATCGTTCCTGCCTCATCGTTCCCTGTCCTCATCGTTCGATGGTCGGGGCGGACCGATCTGCCGGCAGGATGGATCCAATCTGCCGCTCGGATGGTTGTCGATGTCGGCCGGCCATGGCGCCGCTGTCGCGCTCGATCCCGCCCAGGCTCCGCCACGGCTCGCTCGACCAGTACGGGGTCAGAGGAATCCACGCCGGTTGGTTGCGTTCGTCGAAGGCCAGAGCGTGACCGTTCGACCCGCGGGTGATGAGATCGACCGGCAGACGGCGTCGCCACTGGGTCGAAACGCTTTCGCCCCGCTGGGGCCGTCCACCCGACAGGAGATCGGCCAGAGGACGATCGCTGGACATCTGACCGGCCGACAGGGTCCTTGTCACGATCTCCTCGTCCCCCGCCAGTACCGACAGCGCTTCGAGCGTGCGCACATCCCCGATCCCGGGAAGCACCACGGTCGTGCCGAACAACGACGGGAACCCGTCGGCCTGCGCGGGCCACCGGCTCCGAGCTTGGGAGAGGTCCTGCAGGCAGGCCATGGTGGTAAGACCCTGGCCTCCGCCTTCGCTGATCATGGACGGAAGGTCGGGGAGGGGAGCGATGTTGGCCACCTCGTCCAGGGCCATCAGCACCGGCGGCCCGGATCTCGTTCCGACCGGGCGGTCGGCGTGACGGGCGTACGTGGCCCGTCGGATGTCCTCGACCAGGCCTACCACCATGGGCGCTACCAGGCCCTGCCGATCAGCCGGCGCGGCGATGTACACGGTGTCAGCCGAGGTCACGAAGGCAGCGGGGTCAAAATCGGGGTGCGACATGGCATCAAGTGCCTGATCGGAACGAAACCCGGTCAGTGCCCCCGAGGCGGTCGACCAGATCCCGCTGAGTTCCCGCTCGTCGGTGGTCACGATGCCGTCGAGGAGGTTCCTGGCCAGCTCTGTGCTCCGGCCTGGTTCACCGGCCAGGATCTGCTGCGCCGGTAGAGCTTGCCGACGATCCACCCAGGTCAGAAGGGTGCGCATGTCCGTCCCGTCCAGCGAGGCGGCATGAAGAAGTGGTGCCAGCAGGGCCTGGGCCCTTTCCGTCCAGTGCGAGCTCTCTGCTCGTGCTCCGCCACGCACGCTCGATGAGGCTCCGACCTCGACCAACGACCGGGCCATGGCCAACGAGGTCGTCCAGGTGGTGCACGACTGCAACGGTGACCACCGCACGGGCTGGAGACGGGCGCGGTCTCCCACCGCGCCGGTGGGGTCGAAGACGAGGCACCGCCCCCGCTGTCCCCGTACCGCACATGTTGCTTCGAGCACGTCCGGTTTGGTCGAAGTGGACACCACTGGGCCGTTGCTCGCCAGGACGTTGGGGATGATCAGTGAGGACGTCTTACCCGAGCGCGGCGGACCGAGGATCATGACTGATTGTTCTGGACGGGCGAAGCACCAGCCGTCTTCGCCGTGTCCGAGGTAGACACCGTTTCCTGCGTTGGCTGACGCGTCCAGAACGCCGGCAAGGTGCAGATGAGGGTCTGACGAGGGAAATGTAGGAAAAAGTTTTTTCATGGGAAATCTGCCTGATCGAGAGGTTCGTGGAACCAATTCTGTGATGGCGGATGATTCCTCCGCGAAGCATGCCTCTTTGTCGTCCTTGCAATTAATCCTTACAAACAAACGGTTTTGTGTCCATGCCTTTGTGCGCGGATCGACGCGACGACGGAACGGCACGTGGCGCGTCGACAACGAAGTGGCGCGGCGAAGTGGTGACCAGACGGCGCGCTGGTCCGCAGTGGTGCTTGACCTGGGAGTAAAAAGCCATTTTGCTAGTAGTGATTGCGTATCGCTGAGGAGGTGATCGTGAACAAATCTCAACTCGTAAAAGCAGTCAGTGCGTCGGCGCTCGCGTCGCGGCGGACTGTCGAAGATGTTGTTGATGTGTTGTTCGATACGATCGTTGCCGAGGTTCGGTCCGGACGGAAGGTCACAGTTATCGGGTTTGGGGCATTCAATCCGACGACTCGTGGCCCTCGTGTGGGTCGAAATCCAAGGACTGGCGAAGCGGTACCGATCCCGGCGTCGAAAGGTGTCCGGTTCGCCACCGGTTCGGCGTTCAAATCGGCGTTGAACCCTAAGGAGGGAGAATCAATGGCAGTAAAGAAGGCAGCCAAGAGGGCAGTCCGTAAGGCTCCGGCCAAAAAGACAGCAGCCCGCAAGGCGACAGCCAAAAAGGCCACGAAGAAGGCTCCGGCCCGCAAGCGTACGGCTAAGAAGGCTCCGGCTCGCAAGACTGCGGCTCGGAAGTCGACGGCCAAGCGTACGGCCAAGAAGGCTCCGGCCCGCAAGACTGCGGCCCGGAAGTCGACGGCCAAGCGTACGGCCAAGAAGGCTCCGGCCCGCAAGGCGGCCAAGCGAACCACCAAGAAGACGGCAGCTCGCAAGTCGACGGCCAAGCGTACGGCCAAGAAGGCTCCGGCCCGCAAGCGTACGGCTAAGAAGGCTCCGGCCCGCAAGGTGGCCAAGCGGACGGTGCGCAAGCGCAGGTAGCAACACTCGACGGCGCTTCGCTGTCGTGATCGAACCGCCAGCGGGGGTCCTCGGGCCCCCGCTGGCCTGTTCGAGGAGGTATTGCTTGAGTCGGCCCGCCCTGGCCGGCCGTCAGGCGCCGACCACGATCGCCGATCAAGATGTCGGCCATCAGACGTCGGCGATGCGGTGGAAGGCCTCGGCTGCGGGGATACCGGCCAACGATCCGTGCTCACCCAACTGGCGCCGTACCTTGGCGGCGAATGCTTCACGTTGGCTGGGCGGCAACTGCTGTCCCTCGTCCGCCACGGTGACTCCCATGGTCGTGCGCCACTGACTGCGATGGCGGAGCAGAGCCTCGATCTTGATCTCTTCGAAACCACCGGCGTCTTCGACGTGGTTGGGCACATCGGGCTCGAACAACAGGATCGTGTCGGGCCGGTGGGGCGGGAGCCCGAGGTCGGCGAAGAAGTGAGGGTCGCGCGCCGCCACCACTGCGTCGAGCGTGAGGAAGCCGGCCGCCCGGTGGTCGGGATGGAGACGGTAGCGGCGCCAGGGGTCGTGCCCTAACACCACCGAGGGTTGTATCGTGCGCAGGACCCGGGCCACCTCCCGACGCTCCTCCACCCCGTTGACCAGCTCGCCGTCGACCCGGCCGAGGAAGAGAACCCCGTCGGCCTCGAGCTGGGCGAGGGAGGTGCCGTCGATGACCGCTGCCGCCGAGCGGCTCTCGTCGATGCGCACCGCCACCAGCTGGCCCAGGTCGGCCTCGGGGTCCCAACTGCCCTTCGACCCGTCGGTGAGCACCAGGTGGTGGATCCGACATCCGGCCGCCGCCCATTTGGCCAGGGTGGCACCACACCCGAACTCGATGTCGTCGGGGTGGGCACCGATGGCCAGGGCCGATGCCGGCACGTCCATGTCGACGGTGAGCGCCTCGCCGGTCGACGCCAGATCGCCCACCGGCAGCCCACTCTCCCCGGCCGGCGCAGCTTCCTGGCCGCTCCCGTTCACCGCAGCGGCGCCGCCGCAGAGACCACCGGCTCCACGTCGCCGGGCTCGTCGACGTCGTAGGCCAGATCGGGACGGTCGAGGACGTGCACGGGCAGCCCCAGGCGTTCGGCCTCAGCCCGGTGACGGGCGAAGGAGCCCGGACCGTAAGAGAAGCGGAAGCCGGTGCCGGCCGGTAGGGCGATCACGTTGGTGCCGTTGCCGTAGCGGTCGGGGACCAAAGTGATCCCGGCCGCTTCGCCCACCCGGGCCAGATCGTGGGCCCGGGGAAGATCGCCGTGGGCCACGGTGACCTGGGTGGCACCGTTGGCCACCAGATGGTCGACGCCGGCCTCGACGGCGCCGTTGAGGCCCCGACCCGGCTCCCATACGACGAGAGCACCGAGGGCGCGGGCCCACTGGGCCACTTCGGTGTCGTCGCACACCACGGCCACCGGCAGCGGGTGCGCGGCCCGAACGACCCGATCGGCCATGGTGCGGGCCAGGCGAGCCCGATCCGGTCCGCTCATGGTCAGATGCAGCCGGCCCTTGGCCTCACTGAAAGCCTTGACCGGTATGAGCACGGCACGGGGGCCGATGGTGGGTGGGGACCCGGGCGGTGGCCGGTGGCCGGGAGCGGGCACCGCGCCAGTGTAGGGGTCGCCTGTGGTTGACCATCGGCTCGCACGTCGATGCTCACCGGGTGCTGTCAAAGTGGCGCCCACGGCATCCCGTTAAGGTGAGGCGGTGCCGGAGCATCACGCCTCAGGCGTCGAGGGGCGCGTCGAGGCGCTGGAGCGGGTGCGGACGCTGCTTCGACGACTGGGTTGTACCGACGCCGAAATCGATCAGGCGGTGGAAGACGATGTCGTCGACCTGCTGGTGGTGGACAGGATGCTGGTGCCGGCCGAGCACCGGCTCACCCAGGCCCAGGTGTCGGCCACCACCGCCATCCCGGTCGAGCTGGCTCAGCGTTTCTGGCGCGCCCTCGGCTTTCTCGACGTCGGGGACGACGAAGCCGTGTTCACCGAAATGGACGTCGAAGCCATCCGCATGTTCCAGGCCATGGTGGCCATGGGACTGGTCGACGTGGACAGTGCCGTCCACATGGCCCGGATCATCGGTTCGTCGATGGCCCGGATCGCCGAGGCCGAAACGGCGCCGGGTGCCATTCCCATTCTCATGCCGTCGGGTGACAGCCTGCTCGACGCCGACAACTTCGCCCGTCAGGCCGATGCCTCGATTCCGGCCATGGCCCGGCTCCTCGAGTTCGTGTGGCGCCGCCACCTCCAGGCCGCCACCCGGCGGGCCATGCTCCTGCGCACGCGGGGCTCGGCCGAGTTCAACAGTCCGATCATGGCGGTGGGCTTTGCCGACATGGTCGGCTTCACCACGCTCAGCCAGCACCTGGGGCGGTCCGAATTGGCTGCCGTGGTGTCGCGGTTCGAGGAGCTGGCCCACGACACCGTGGTCGCCCTCGGTGGACGGGTTGTCAAGATGATCGGCGATGAGGCCATGTTCGTCGTGCCGACGGCCACCAGTGCCGCCGAAATCGGGTTGAGCCTGGCCGAGGCCTACGCCGACGACGAGCTCCTCTCCGATGTCCGGGTGGCGCTGGCCATCGGTCCCGTTCTGGTCCAGGACGGCGACTTCTACGGCCCGGTGGTCAACCTGGCCAGCCGGCTGGCCGGCGTGGCCCATCCGGGGACGGTGCTCATCTCCGACGAGATGCGGTCCGCCCTCGACGACGAGGGCGGCACCGATTTCGAGACCCACGCCCTCCGTCCGCTGAACGTGAAGGACATCGGACGGGTGCAGGTGTGGAAACTGTCGCGGGCCGGGGCCGAGCGTGTCACCGACCGCCGCCGCACCATGCGATGGGAGCGGCTCACCGACGTCTTGCGCGACCTCGACGAGTTACGGGAGAGGGGCGAGAGGGTTGTCCGTGGCCCCTCTTCCGATCGGGTGTCACTCGGTGTCGATCACGACAGTGGCGATGCCGTGGCCCCGGAGGGGGAAGTGCCCCTCGAAGGGAGCGACCGTCTGACCCCGTAGATCGACCAACCAGCCGGTGTGGTCTGGTATCTCGACCGTGGTGGCCGCCGATCGGGGGTTGAAGACTCGGATCTCGAGTTGACCGGCTTGCCGCCTGACCGCCGATACCTCAGCCCACCGCACGTCCAGGGCGGAGCCGGTCGGGGGCCGGTGCCCCCCGCCGAAAGAAGCGGTGGTGGCCAGTGGGACCAGGACGTCCTCGGCCATGCGGTAGGGATCGACCGCGCCGACCGCCACGGCGTAATCGGCCACAACCGGTCCGATCATCTGGGGACCTTCGAGGGGCGTCATCGGGCCGGCGGTCATCGGCCGGGTGGACATGCCCAGACGGGACAACATGCCTGTGGCCCGCAGCAGGGTCAGGGCCAAGGTGCGGGCCCGGGTTCCCCCCTCGCCGCCGATGACCAGATCGACCAGCTCGTACTCCAGCAGTCCCTGGTGGACCACGGTCAACCCCCCGCTCGAGACGAAACGCCGGGACGGGAAGGTGGGCGTGCCGAACTCGTCCGGACGGCCCTCCGCCGTCAGCCCCCGCTCGACGACGGTGAAGGCGGACTCGGCCTGTGAGGTGGTCGCCGGTTCGGGCAAGGGAAGGTGCACCCGCAGCCGATGGTCTCGCGACGGGTTGTCGAACTGGGTGTGCACCCGCAGGACGGGCTCATCGGCTCGGATCTCCAGCGTGGTCTCGACCACCACGGTGTGGGATCCCACCCGCGACTTGGTCGATCCGTCCACCCGGTCGGGCCAGGTGAAGGCGGCGGAGATGACGGCGGTGGCCCGGACCGGCCCGGATTCACCCACAGCGACCGACACCGCGTCCGGAGCATCGACGACGGTGTCGACGGCCGGGGGCGAGTAGTTGTAGGTGTCTCCGAGGTCACCGTCGTCCACCAGCCGTCCGTAGCCCGGGAGGCCATCGATCGCGAATGTTCCGTCGTCAGGGTCGATGGCCACGGTGATCAGGCCGTTGCCCAAGACCACCCCGCCGCCTGCCGTGCTCTCGGCCGAGGCTGGGTGGCGGAGGGGTGTCGGAGCGAACGGCGCCCACCCGAAGGCGGGGACCAGTTCCTGACGGGCCAGGATCCGGCGGACCGGGGGCTGGTCGAGGCTGAGCCGGACGACTGTGGAGGGACGGGCGGTCAGCCGGGTGTAGAGCTCTCGCTTGATCTCTTCCACGTGCACGCCCGGACGGGGCTCGGTGCCGACCACGATGGTGATGTCGAGGCCGGTGTCGTCCTCGGCCAAGGTGACGTCGGTGATGTAGGTCTCGTTGTCGATGCGCGAGCCCTGGATGAGACCCAGCATGTTGCGGACGGTCTCGCCGTCGAGGGTGATCGAACCGGGTAGGCCGGCCCGCTCGGAGAGGACCTGTATGTCGGGCCCGGGCGGTCCGTCGGCCGTGACCACCATCTCGACCAGCCCGCGGCGGGCGGTGGGCGAGGGGTTGACCACCAGCGGGCCGGCGTCGGCCATGGACGAGGACAGCGCGGCCAGTGCGGCATCGGTCAGTCCCTCGCCGATGTGGCGGGCCTCGGCGTAGCGGTGGAGCACGGCGTCGACCACGTCGTCGACGGAACAGGCGCAGATCGAATCGTGGGCGCTGTTGCGGATCATGAGCAGCCACGCCACGTGCAGGAACGGGGCTGGCCACTGCTCGGAGGGAAGGAACAGAGCCGACAAGGGCTCCGCCAGCTGCTCGAGCGACCGCTCGGCCCGGGCGGCAGCCTGCTTGACGTCGACCCGGTTCGAGCCCACGCCCATCAGCAGGTTGGCCCGGGCTCCCGAGCGCAGCTCGCCCTGCCAGGTGGGGAGGTCTGCAGTCGGAGCACTCTCGAGGTAGGCGGGAAGCGACGAGATGGTGAGCTCGAAATCGTCCTGGATCTCGTTGGCCTCGAAGACCACCCGGCCCAGCCAAGGTTGGGGGCGTTGGTGATCGGTTCCGTTCATCAACAACAGGGGATCGCCGCCCCTGAGGAAGGGGTCGAACTCCTCAACCAGGGAAGCGAGCCGACGCACCAGGGCTTTGGCGTCGTCGGGCAGGGCGGCACCGTTGCCGTAGCCGGCCACCAGGTACTCGGCCCTCACCGCCGATCCGTCGGGAGCCTGCCACCGGAAGGCCGTGCGGTCGACGGCTGAGGGCACGCCCCGCCAGACAACGGCGTGTTCGAAGCCGGCCGAAGCCAGAATTTGGGGCATTTGGGCGACGTGTCCGAACATGTCGGGCAGATAGCCCACGTCCATCACCCCGCCGAAGTCGCTGCCCCGGCGGATGCCCGCCTGCAGGTTCCGGATGATGGTCTCACCCGACACCAGGAACTCGTCCATCAGGATGTACCACGGACCCACGGTGATCCGTCCTGAGGCGGTCAGCGCCCCCAACCGGTCGGCGTTCTCGGGACGGATCTCGAGGTAGTCGTCGACCACAGCCAGCTGTCCGTCGAGGAGGAAGTGGGTGTACGAGGCGTCCTGCTCCATCTGGTCGAGCAGGGCATCGATAGTGGACACCAGCTTGAGCCGGAATACCTGGAAGGGCTCGTACCACTCGCGGTCCCAGTGGGTGTGGGGGACCACGGCGATGGAGCGCCGAGCCCCGGTCGGAGCGCTGTCGGTGTCGGTCACTCCCGTGTTTCCCCTTCTTGTCTCAACCCTGTCTCAACCTCACTCAACCCTGTCTCAACCCCACTCAGCCTCACTCAACCCTGTCTCAGCCTCACTCAACCCTGTCTCAATCCTGTCTCAACCCCACGGACCCGACCGGTACAGCGCCACCAGCGGGCGTCGGGACATCCTCCGGTGTAGCAGAGTCTGTACTCCCGCCCGGACATGCGGCCATCCCGGGGATGGGCGGTCCCGAGATGCGGTGGGGAGCAATCGTGGTGGTCTGATTTCCGCTAAGACGTCATCTGTGTCCAGGCCCGACCTCGCTCCCGCACGGTTCCGGTGGTTCCCCCACCCCGGCGCCGCTGAGCGACCAGGCACAGGAGGACGCTCTGCACCCCTGGCGTGACCATCTGCCCCTCGGCGCCGACCTGCACGAAGCCGACCAGGTCTCATCGGGGACGCTGGTCAGGGCCTGGGTGCAGCGGTGGGAGGCCGACCCCGCCGCTCGTCTGTGGAAGGAGCCGGTCGACCCGACCGGCGGTGATCGGGATGGCCGACCCGCCGGCCGATGGTGGACGGCGGGGGAATTCGAGGCTGCCACCCGAGGAATCGCCGGACGGCTGCGGGGAGCAGGACTTATGCCCGGTGATCGGGTGCCTGTGGTCGACCTCGTCGTCGATCCGCTCGGTAGTGGCCCATGTGGGCGCCCTCCGGGCCGGGCTGGTGGTGGTACCGGCCAATCCGGGCTACACCCGGCGCGAGGTGGCCCACATCGTGACCGATGTCCGCCCGGCGGCGGCCATCGTCGAGGGTACCGAGCTCGGCGGGTGGATTGGCGCCCCCGGGTCCTCGTCGATCCTGGTGGTGGGGCCGGAGGTCGAGCTTCCCGACGCCGAGCCCGATCAGCTCGACGCCGCCACCGCTGACGCTCCCGCCCTCATCCTCTACACGTCAGGCACCACCGGCTCGCCCAAGGGTGCAGTGCTGAGCCATCGGAACCTGTTGGCCGGGGCCGAGGCGGTCAGGACGGCCTGGCGGTGGTCCCCCGACGACCGGTTGGTGCACTGCCTTCCCCTGTTCCACGCCCACGGCCTGTGCGTCGGGATCTACGGCACCCTGTCGGCCGGAGCCTCGGCCGTACTGCTGCCCGGATTCGAACCTGCGGCCGTGTCCGACACGGTGGCCTCCGAGCACGCCACCCTGTTCTTCGGGGTGCCCACCATGTACCACCGGCTGGTCCGGGCCGGAGCGGCTCCTGGCCTGCGGCCACTGCGGTTGGCCGTATCAGGGTCGGCGCCGTTGGCCCCCGACCTCCACGCCGAGGTCAGCGCGGCCATCGGATCGTCCGTGCTCGAGCGGTACGGGATGACCGAAACCCTCATGAACACCTCCAACCCGTATGCCGGCCCGCGCCGGGCCGGCACGGTGGGCTTTCCTCTGCCCGGCGTCGAGTTGCAGCTGGCTGATGACGGCCAGATCCGGGTCCGTGGTCCCAATGTCTTCCCCGGCTACTGGGAGAGGCCGGAGGCAACGGCTGACGCCTTGGTGGCCGCCGCTGATGGGGGAGGTCCCTGGTTCCGGACCGGGGATGTGGGCACCGAGCAGGACGGGTATCTGGTCATCCGGGGGAGGACCAAGGAGCTGATCATCACCGGTGGTTTCAACGTCTACCCCGGTGAGGTCGAGGACGTGCTGGCCACCCATCCCGGCGTGGCCGAGGTGGCGGTGACCGGCACGCCGTCCGATGAGTGGGGCGAGGTGGTGACGGCGTGGATCGTGGCCGAGGGCCGTCCGCCCTCCCCCGATGAGCTGGCCTCCTTCCTCGCCCCCCGGCTGGCCGCCTACAAGCGGCCCCGCCGGGTGCACGTGGTCGACTCCCTGCCCCGCAACGCTTTGGGCAAGATCGTCAGGGACCGGCTGGGCGGGGGATAGGTTCGGGTCCGATGGCAGGCGGGAACAACCACAGAGGACAACCGCCGGTTGGCCACCCGGCCGACCAACTGGTCGACCGACCGGTCGAACCGCCGGAAACACCACCGGTTGCACGATTGGCGCGGCCCAAGCCGCACAGCCGGTTGGAGCGGTCGCTGTGCGACGAGGGGTTCGGCGTGGTGGCCGGGCTCGACGAGGTGGGCCGGGGGGCGTGGGCCGGACCGGTGTCGGTGGGGGTGGTGGTCTTCCCCCGTGGCTCCCGGGCCCCGAAAGGCCTGTGCGACTCGAAGCTACTGACCGAGGAGCAACGCGAGGCCCTCTTCCCCCGGGTCATCGCCTGGAGCGCGGGGTGGGCGGTCGGTCATGCCGGTGCCGTCGAGTGCGACCGCCTGGGCATGACCGCCGCCCTGCGGCTGGCGTCGCACCGGGCTCTGTGCGGGCTGGCCTGGCCGGCCCAGGTGGTGGTCATCGACGGTGCCCACGACTACGTGAGCGAGCCGTGCGCCACCGACCGTCCGGGCTCGCCTCCTCCGAACGCGCCACAGGTCCGGACGGTGGTCAGAGGGGACGCCACCTGTGTGTCGGTGGCCGCCGCCTCCATCGTGGCCAAGGTCACCCGGGACCGCCTCATGCGCACGATGTCGAGCAGCTTCCCCGCCTTCGACTTCGACCGCAACAAGGGGTACCCCTCGCCCGTCCACCGCACCGCTCTGGCCGGTTTCGGGCTGACATCAATGCACCGGCGGTCGTGGTCCTACGTCGACGACCTGGCCTTCCGTTAGTTGTTGGTGCCGGCGGGATCCTTGGGAAGGCCGAGCACCCGTTCACCGATGATGTTGTGCAGGACCTCGTCGCTTCCCCCGGCGATCCGCATCCCCGGCACACCGAGCAGGAACTCGGACCAGGCGTAGGTTCCCCAGGCGCCGGTGTCGGCCACCAAGGCAGGACCGAGGATGGACGAGACCAGATCACAGGTCCGCACCATGTTGGCGGTGAGGGACAGCTTGGCCAGTGACATCTCGGGCCCCGGCAGCTGCCCGACGGCGATCCGGGCCATGGCCCGCAGATTGGTGTAGCGGGCCACCCGCTCGTTGACCAGGACCGTGGCCAGTTGCTGGCGGATGAGCGGGTCGTCGGCCCGTCCCATGGCCCGGGCCAACTCGATCAGCCGGGTGCTGGTGGGCAGACCGATACCGCCTCCTCCACCCCCACCGATGGCCGCCCGCTCGTTCATCAGGGTGGTCAGGGCCACCGTCCATCCGCCATTGACCTCACCCAGCCGGTGGGAGTCGGGGACGCGCACGTCGGTGAAGAAGACCTCGTTGAAGGATGCTCCGCCGGTCATCTGGCGGAGGGGTCGGACCTCCACGCCGGCTGCGTGCATGTCGACGACGAAAGCTGTCAGGCCGCGGTGCTTGGGCAGGCTCGGGATCGCTGCGGCACACGATCTCGCCGATGTCCGAGAGCTGGGCCCCGGACGTCCACACCTTCTGGCCGTTGATGATCCATTCGTCGCCGTCGCGGCTCGGCTCTGGTCTGGAGCGAGGCGAGGTCCGAGCCCGACGACGGTTCGCTGAACAGCTGGCAGCCCACGATGTCCCCTCGGTACATGGGGCGCAGGGTACTCCTGCTTCACCTCTTCGGTGGCATGGGCCAGGATGGTGGGCGCCACCATGCCGAGGCCGATGCCGAACACCGCCATCGAGGGGAGCCTGTACCCACCGGCCAGCGTCTGGTAGAGCCGCTGGTAGTCGCGGGCCAGTCCCCGCCCGCCGTAGGCGGGCGGCCCGGTGATCCACCCGAAACCGGCGTCGAATTCGGCCTGGGACCACGACCGGGCGGCGGCCAGATCGGCAGCTTCCTGCTCCGGGGTCCGTTCCGGAAAGAGACCGACGCTGTCCGAGCCCCGACCCCAGGCGAAGGTCTCCGGCGGGCGCTTGTCGGCGTGGGCTTCGAGGAAAGCCCGGGCCTCGTCCTCGAACGCATCGACGGTGATCGTCTCTGCGGGGTCGGCCGGTGCCGACACGTTCTGGCTGGTCACCGTGCTGGCCATGGTTGAGATCCCTCTTTCGGTCGCGTCTCTGCCCGACAGACAGCGTAACCCTCCCCTCGGGACCCACCGGGGGAACCGCTTGTTGATTCAGTGCCGCGGGCCGACCAGCGCGCCTACGGCGTCGTCCAGTTCGGGGTGGACGAAGGTATATCCCGTAGTGCTCAACACCGTGGGAAGTACCCGCTGGCCGCCCAGGATCATCTCGTCGGCCATCTCCCGACCCAGAGCCACACGGAGCGCGCCGGAAGGGACAGCGACCACCGTCGGCCGGTGGAGGGCGGCAGCGATAGCTCGAGCCAAATCGGCATCGGTCGCCGGTGCCGGCGCGGTGGCGTTGACCGGGCCGGTCAGGGCACGGGTGTTGAGGGCGTGCAGGATGGCGCCGACCTCGTCGTCGATGGTGATCCAACTGCGGTACTGGGTGCCCGGACCCAGCCGGCCCCCGAGTCCGAGCCGGAAGAGAGGGAGCTGTTTGGCGAAGACCCCGCCCGTTCGGGCCAGAACGATGCCGCTCCGGAGGAGGACGGTTCGGATGCCGGCATCGACCGCCGGTTGGGCGGCCGCCTCCCAGGCCCGGCACACGTCGGCCAGGAATCCCACGCCGGTGGACGACGTCTCGGTGATCTCCTCCTCACCCCGGTCGCCGTAGATGCCCACGGCGGACGCACTGATCAGCACGCCCGGTGGATTGGTCAGGCCGGCCAGGGTGTCGGCCAGAAGCGCTGTCGACCGGGTACGGCTGGTCAGAATGAGCTCCTTACGGGCGGCTGTCCACCGCCGGTCACCGATGCCGGCGCCGGCCAGGTGGACCACGCCGTCGAAGGGCCCACGCCGGTCGAGCGTGGCCCGGTCGATGACGCCGGTGCCGGGGTGCCACACCGCCTCCGGTGCGTCGGTTGCGCCGCCGTCCGTGGCGGGGGCGTCGGTGGCGGGCGGAGCCGACCCGCGGACCAGGCGGGTGACCTGGTGTCCCTCGGCCACCAGGCGTGCGGCTAGCGCCGTGCCGATGAGCCCGGACGCACCGGTCACCAGCACCCTCATGGATCGGTTCCGACTGCGTGCATGACCCGGTCGAGCAGGAGGCGCACCATGGCGGCGAAGGCGTCAGGATGGGTCAGGTGAGCACCGTGTCCCGCCCCGCTCATCTCGACCAGCTCGGCGCCGGGGGCGTGCTCGACGCACCACGCCACCGCCTGGCGATGGCGTGGTGCTGATTTCTCGCCCCGCACGAAGAGGGAGGGCACGGTGAGGTCGGCCACGTCGAAGGGCGCCTCATCCAACCGAATGGCATTGAGCTCCGCCTGCAGAGCGGGGCCGTCGGCCCGCCTCGTCTCCTTGGCCGCTTCGGGCAGGCGCTCCCACGCTTCGTCGCCCACCATCCTCCGGAAGAATCGTTCGGCTGCGTCGGCGGCGCTCCCCTGGTTGGGTGCAGCCGTCGACCCTGGCGACGTGGGCCACAAGCTCAACCACGGCATCGGAGGCTCGTAGGCGGCCACGCCGACGATCGGACCGGGACCGCCGGGTCGGAGGGCAGCGGCCAGGACGATGTCGCCACCCAGGCTGTGTCCGACAGCCACCGCCGGTCGGCCGCCGATGACGGTGAGCAGATCGTCGACGTGGCCGGCCAGAGTGGTGCGGACGGGGCCGGCCTGTCGTGAACGGTGGTAGCCGCCGCGGTCGTAGACCACCGTGTGGACGTCGTCGAGGCGACGGACCACCCGTGCGAAGCTGGCCGAGCGGTCGAGCGACCCATGGACCAAGACGACCAGCGGTCCGCCCGCCCTGGTGTCGGCCGGCGTCCGTTCGGTGACGGCGAGCTGACCGGGGGGAGCCATGGGCCGCTCAGCCTGTCAGTTGCCCACGGATGGCGCCAAAAGGGGGCCGGAAGCCCGTCGGGACCGAAATCTCTGCCCCGTACCGCCCGCCCGGGTCCGTTCGGCGAAAAGGCGGCCGCCACCTGCGAGAGAGCGGCACGGTTGGTGGGCCCGGACCCGTATTTCCCTGCCTTCCGGGGTCCCTGGGTGGGCTGAGATGCGCACATACACCGGCCAGATCGTGCATTGTTATGGATTCCCAACACGAAGGAGAGACTGTGGCCCTAACCAAAACCGATCTCATCACCGCCGTGGCCGCCCACACCGGCACGACCGCCAAGGACGTTTCATCCGTCCTGGCCGGACTCGAGGATGTCGTGGTGGCCAACGTGGCCAAAGGTGAAAAGGTGGTCATCACCGGATTTTTGACCTTTGATCGGGTCCAGCGCGCTGCCCGCAGTGGACGCAACCCGCAGACCGGCGAGACGATTGCCATCAAGGCCTCGAAGAGCCCGAAGGTCTCGGCGGGGACCTCGTTCAAGAAAGTAGTGAATGGCCAGGCCCCAGCGCCGAAGGTGGCCAAGTAGCAGAGGGCCGGCCGTGGGACGGGCGAGACCCGGACCACGGCCGGCTGGCAGCCGGTCCTCCGCCGGTGCGGCCGTGCGGCCGTGTGGCTGTGGCCACGGTGCGCCTCAGAGTTGACCGATGGCCTTGTGGGTCTGAGGGACGACCCGCACCCGCGGGTAGCGGCGGAGCGCCCTGTCGTGCAAGGCGAGGACCTGTGCGGGCGTAGGGGCAGCAGTGACGGCTCCGAACGGGGTCACCGGTTGGAGGAAGACCTCGATGGCCCTCGCGTCCTCCTTCCTCCCGTCCTCCTTCCTCCCTTCCGCCACTTCAACCACCATGGCCATGGCAGCATCGAACTCGACTGGATCGGTGGCCGGTCCGATCACCATCTTGACCCAGGTGACCACGCCGGCAGCGGCCGAGGCGGTGATGAATCGGCGTTGCTTATCGAGGGGGACATGTTGCCCGTCGACGCTGTCGAGTTTCACATCGATGCTCAGGTAGGTGAGCCACGGCAGTACCTGTCGCAGCGGTCCGATCAAGGTGCCGTTGGTCTCGAGCATCACCGGGCGAGACGCCTCGGCCAACAGCTGGGCCAGTGCCGTCGTCTTCGTCCCCTGCATGAGCGGCTCCCCGCCGGTGAGGCTGACCGAATGGTGGGGGAGCTGTCGGCACAGGCTCTCCGCCGCGTCAGCCAGAGCCGTCACCGGTAGCGGACTGTCCACGACGGCCCAGTCCCGTTGACCGGGAGTCTGCTCCACCCGGCAGGGTCCCGGGCGCCTCTCGAGCGCTTCGGGCTGATCACAATACGTACACCGGATGTTGCAGCCGGTCAGGCGGACGAACACCTGGCGTTCGCCGACCAGTGCCCCTTCACCCTGGATGGCCGAGAACACTTCGGTCGCCAGTATCTCCGGAGCCACCTGGTCGGTCACGACAGCACCTGGCCGGTCATGGCAGAGCGGGATCGTGCATGCCGGCCTCGGCGAAGCCGCGAGCCCGGAGGACGCAGGCGTCACAGACGCCGCAGGGAATGTCGTCCCCCTGGTAGCAGGACCAGGTCAGCGCCAGGGGCGCCCCGAGCTCCGTTCCCATGACGACGATCTCCGCCTTGGTGGAACGGATCAGCGGGGAGCGGATGGCGATGGGGTTTCCCTCCACCCCCCTCTTCTGGCCGGTGGCCGCCACTTGGCGGAAGGCTTCGATGAACTGGGGACGGCAGTCGGGATAGCCGGAGTAGTCGATGGCATTGACACCGATCCATACGGCATCGAGGTCGCGTGCCTCGGCCACCCCCAGGGCCACAGCCAGAAAGATGCTGTTGCGAGCGGGGACGTAGGTCACCGGGATACCGTCGCCGCTGTTGCCGACGGGTATGTCGATGGACCGGTCGGTCAGCGCCGAGCCGCCCCAGGCCGTGGTGTCGAGCTGGACGACCAGGTGATCGGAGCGGTAGTGGCCGGCAACAGCAGCGGCACGGTCGACCTCGGTCCGGTGCTTCTGGCCGTAATCGAAGGTGAGGGCCAGAGGGGGCGCCTCCGCCTCCCGCTCGGCCAAGGCCATGCACACGGTCGAGTCGAGACCGCCGGAGAGGATGACCAGATGGCCGGCCACCGTCAGCTCCCCGGGTGCCAAACGAGTCGATGGGCGGCCTCAAAGGTGAACGTGCACGTCACGCTGGTGTGGAGCGGGACCATCGTCAGGACGCTAACCCAACCCTGCGTCGGGTCCGGCCTGCGGGCGGCCACTCAACCGTCGGAACCACCTGTGTCCGGCGTGACCGCCATTAGTCTGGGAAGACATGAGTGTTGTCGAAGACGGGGATCAGACCAAGGCGTCGTCCCGGGCCACCGACGCCGGTGCGGCTGCCGGTGCCGGGGCCTTCGGGCCCAACGCCTGGCTGGTCGAGGACATGTACGACCGGTACCTGGCCGATCCCACGTCGGTCTCGGACTCGTGGCGCGAATTCTTCGCCGACTACCGTCCCGCCGGAGCGCCGGCGTCGGCACCGACACCGACACCGACGGCAACGCCGGCGGTCCAGAAAGGCGGGGTGGCCCAGGGGGCGCCACCGGCAGCCGCGGCCAATGGCGTCGTGCCGCCCGCCGAGGCAGCCGCCGCCCGGGCCGTTCCCTCACTGGCCGGGGAGTCTTCTGCGGCGGGAGGAGGGCAATCGGCGTCCGGCGGTGCCCCATCTGTGGGCCGGCCCGACGATGCCGCCGCCGAGGTGGCGACCCCGTTGCGCGGCGCTGCGGCCCGGATCGTGGCCAACATGGAGGCCTCGCTGTCGGTGCCCACGGCGACCAGTGTGCGGGTGGTGCCGGCCAAGCTCCTCGAGGTCAACCGCACGATCATCAACAACCAGCTGTTCCGGACCAACGGGGGCAAGGTCAGCTTCACCCATCTGATCGGTTACGCCGTGGTCAAGAGCCTGATGGCCGTCCCGGCCATGAACGCCTCCTTCGTCGACGATTCCGACGGGAAGGGGACCCCGGGTGTGATCCGCCACGGCCACGTCGGCCTGGGGCTGGCGGTGGATGTGGAGAAGAGCGGTGGTAACCGGACGCTTCTGGTGCCCTGCATCCGCGACGCCGACACGCTCGACTTCCGGGGGTTCGTGAGTGCCTACGAGGAGTTGGTGCGCAAGATCCACACCAACAAGATCGACGCCCAGGACTTTGCCGGCACCACGGTCACCCTGACCAATCCGGGAACCCTGGGCACGGTTCAGTCGGTGCCTCGGCTGCTGGCCGGCCAGGGCCTCATCGTGGGCGTGGGCGCTCTGGGGGTGCCGGCCGGCTTCGAAGCCGCTGATCCCCGTACGTTGGCTGACCTCGGCATCGGCAAGACGGTGACGTTGACGTCGACCTACGACCACCGGATCATCCAGGGGGCGGAGTCGGGGCTGTTCCTGGCCCACGTGTCCGAGTGCCTGATGGGCGATCACGATTTCTACCGAGAGGTCTTCGAATCCCTCGACATCCCCTACGAGCCGGTCGCTTGGGAAAAGGACATCAACGCCTCGGATGACCAGGGTGACGGCGGCCATCTCCGTCTCATCAAGCAGGTCCACGTCCAGACGCTGATCAACATGTACCGGGTGCGGGGCCACCTCATCGCCCACCTCGACCCGCTCGACGCCGAACCACCCGAGCTGCATCCCGAACTGGATCCCCTGCACTACGGCCTCACCATCTGGGACCTGCCCCGCCACTTCGTGGCCGACGGGTTGGCCGGCAAAGACCTGGCCACCCTGGACGAGATCCTCCACCTGCTGCGCGACGCCTACTGCCGGACCCTCGGCATCGAGTACATGCACATCCAGGATCCCGAGCAGAAGCAGTGGATCCAGCAGCACGTCGAGGGGGTGTCATCGCTCCTCGGGCCCGAAGAGCAGCGCCACATTCTGGGCCGACTCAACGCCGCCGAGGTCTTCGAGCGCTTCCTGCACTCCCGCTACGTGGGTCAGAAGCGTTTCGGTCTGGAAGGGGCGGAATCGGCCATCGTCCTCCTCGACACCATCCTCGACGAGGCCGTACGTGAGGGCCTCCACGAGGCGGTCATGGGCATGGCCCACCGGGGGCGCCTCAATGTGCTGGCCAACATCGTGGGAAAGTCCTACGGCGAGATCTTCGAGGAGTTCGAGGGAAACCTCGATCCCGACTCGGTGCAGGGCTCGGGCGACGTCAAATACCACAAGGGGGCTGTGGGCACCTTCGTGGCCCGCAACGGTGCCTCCATTCCCATCACCATGGCCTCCAACCCGTCCCACCTGGAGGCGGTGGACCCGGTGGTGGTGGGCATGGCCCGGGCCAAGCAGGACGCCTTGGGCGGAGAGCAGGGAGCCGGTCCCGCACTGGAGGTCGGCTCCGGCGACCCCTTTCCCGTGCTGCCCATCCTGCTCCATGGCGACGCCGCCTTCGCCGGCCAGGGGGTGGTGGCCGAGACCCTCAACCTGTCGGGCCTCGGGGGCTACCGCACCGGGGGCACCATCCATATCGTCATCAACAACCAGCTGGGATTCACCACAGCGCCCGAAGCCGCTCGCACGTCGGTGTACCCGACCGATGTGGCCAAAATGGTCCAGGCCCCGATCTTCCACGTCAACGGCGACGACCCCGAGGCGTGCGCCCGGGCCGCCCGCCTGGCCTTCGGCTTTCGGCAGGCCTTCCACAAAGACGTGGTCATCGACATGATCTGCTATCGCCGCCACGGCCACAACGAGGGGGACGACCCCAGCTACACGCAGCCCCTGATGTATGCCCTCATCGAGGCCAAGCGATCGGTGCGCAAGATCTACACCGAGTCGTTGGTGCGGCGGGGGGACATCTCGTTGGAGGAGGCCGAGCAGGCCCTGGACGACTTTTCGGCCCGGCTCCAGGCTGCTCTGGACGAAACCAGGGCCGAGGCCGAGTCGGAGGGGGAGCGCATACTGACGCTTCCCGCCTACGTGGTGCCCGATGTGGCCATCGCGCCGGTCGAAACCGGTGTCGAGTCATCGGTGCTCACCGGACTGGCCGAGGTGGTCCGCACCGTCCCCGACGGGTTCGTCATCCATCCCAAACTGGCGCGGCAATTCGAGCAGCGCGACAAGATGTTCGCCGACGGCGAGGTGGATTGGGCACTGGGCGAGGCGCTGGCCATCGGTTCGCTTCTGTTGCAGGGGAACAATGTGCGCCTTACCGGACAGGACACCCGCCGAGGGACGTTCTCCCAACGTCACGCGGTATTGGTCGATCACGCCACCGGCCACGAGTACGTACCTCTGGCCTCGCTGTCCGGCGGCCGCTTCACCATCGGTGACTCCCTGCTCTCGGAGTACGCCTCTCTCGGCTTCGAGTACGGCTACTCGGTGGAAGCTCCCGACGGCCTGGTGGCCTGGGAGGCCCAGTTCGGCGACTTCTGGAACGGGGCCGAAATCATCGTCGACAACTTTTTGGTGTCGGCCGCTGACAAGTGGGGCCAGAACTCCGGTCTGGTCTTGCTCCTGCCCCACGGGTACGAAGGACAGGGCCCCGAGCACTCGTCCGCCCGCATCGAGCGCTTCTTGACCATGTGCGCCCGGGGCAACCTGAGGGTGACCGATCCGACCACACCGGCGCAGTACTTCCACCTGCTCCGCGCCCAGGTCATGCGGGCCGAGCGCACGCCACTGGTGGTCTTCACCCCCAAGTCGCTTCTGCGCTCGCGACAGGCCCGCTCACCCATCGCCGCCTTTACGTCCGGAACCTTCGCCGAGGTGCTCGACGACCCGATCGCAGCCAACGACGACTTCGACCCGGCCGCCGTGTCCCGGGTCGTGCTGTGCACGGGCAAGGTGGCCTACGACGCCATGACCCGGCGCGACGAGTTGGGTCCGGCCGGTACCGGCGTGGTGGTGGTGCGGGTCGAGCAGCTCTACCCGTGGCCCCGGTCGACCATTGAAGAGTGTCCTCGGCCGCTATCCCAAGGCGCGGGAGGTGGTCTGGCTCCAGGAAGAGCCGGAGAACATGGGCGCCTGGAACTTCGTACACGGCCGCCTGCACCGCATACTGCGCGACACCCACACCCTCCGGCACGTGAGCCGGGCGGAATCGGCAAGCCCGGCCACGGGGAGCACGGCGTTGCACCGGCTCGAGCAGGACGACCTGATAGCTCGAGCGATCGGCTGACGGGCCGGCTCAGACCAGAGAGTCAGACTAGAAAGTCAGACTAGAAAGTCAGACCAGAAAATCGTTGGCCAGGGCGATCCACATCTCGGTGGACAGGCGCAGCGATTCCACGTCGACTCTCTCGTCGATCCCGTGGAACATCGACCCGTAGTCCTCGAAACTGATGGCCCGGCTGTGCAACCCGAATCCGTAGGCCACGCTGCCCAGGGCCCGATGAAACCGGGCGTCGGTCGCTCCTACGGTGAGGAAGGGCACCGTCCGGGCTCCTGGATAGAAGAGCCGGCTGACCCGTTCCAAGGCGTCCCACAGGGGGGTGTCGATGGGCGACGTGGTGGAGAGGTCAGCGGCCAGGAAGTCCACCTCGACGTCCTCGGCCAGATCGCCCAGAGCCTCCTCGACCATGGCCCGCACGTCGGTCGTATCCCACCCCGGCAACGAACGGATGTCGACTTCGAGCTCGACACGATCGGGTATCACGTTGACCTTGGTGCCGGCTCTCATGATGGTGGGGGCCATGGTGGTGTGTGTGCAGGCGTGCGCCTGGCGGGCCAACGCCACCAGAGGGAGCTCATCGCAGAAGGCGTCGATCTGTTGGGGATCGAGCAGGGGCTCGCTGATCTCGGGCGGAAACCCGATCCCCTCGACGAAGCGCGTCCATGCTTCGTGGAGCTGAGCCTGGGGGTGAAAGGACTCGATGCGACGAACCACCTCGGCCGCCTTGACCAGTGCATTGTCGGTCCGGAGAGGTTGGCTACCGTGACCGGGCGTGCCTTTGACGGTGAGCAGGCACCAGAAGACGCCCTTCTCACCGACGATCACCGGGAGGCGGGGCGTCCCGTCGGCACCGCCCATGGGAAAACCGCCCGACTCGGTGATCACGTAGTCGGCGTTGACGGCATCCGATTCGTTCTGACAGAGCCACTTGGCTCCATGGGTGCCCAGGGCCTCCTCGTCGGCCACGGCGATGTAGGTGAAGGTTCCTGCCGGCCGGAACCCGCTTTCGGCCACGTGCCGGAATCCGGTGGCCATGGTGGCGGTCAGGTTGAGCATGTCGATGGCGCCGCGGCCCCAGACCACCCCGTCGACCAGCTCCCCTCCGAACGGGTCGCGTCGCCAGTCGTCCGGATTGGCGGGAACCACATCGGTGTGACCGAGCAGCGTCAGGGATGGCGCCGAGGGGTCGGATCCCTCGATCTTCGCCACCAGGGAGGTCCGGCCCGGCACGGGCTCGTAGGTCTGCAGATCGGCACCTGAGTCCTCGAGGTAGCTGACGAGGAGGTCGGCGCTGCGCTGTTCGTGGCCCGAACCCTCTGTCCCGTCGTTCACACACTGGTTGCGGATCAGGTGTTGTAGCAGGTCAGTGGCTTCTTCAGTGCGTTCTTCGGCGGCGACCACACCCCCATCCTATGGCCCGGAAACGATGCCCTCCCGTGTCCCCGGGCGGGCCGAGAAGGCCCGTGGACAGGCCCGGATTCCTGCGAGATGATCGGAGGTGACCTGGTCAGATGGTTGACTGGTCATGATGGAGAAAGGAAATCGTGACCGCCGGCGTGTCGTCGTGGACGGCTCGAACATCGCCACCGAGGGCCGGACCACACCCAGCCTGGCCCAGCTCGACGAGGCGATCCGCTCGTTTCTCGAGGAATACCCGGGTTTCACCTCGTCCGACGTGATCGTGGTGGTCGACGCCACCTTCGGGCACCGCATCGACCCCTCCGAGCTGCGCGCCTTCGAACAGGCCGTTGATCACAGTGAGATGATCACGCCTCCTGCCGGGGCCATCGGCCGGGGTGATGGATTCATCCTGCGCATCGCCGAAAAGTCCGGAGCCCTGGTTCTCTCGAACGACTCCTTCCAGGAGTTCCACGCCGAACGACCGTGGCTCTTCGAGCCCGGACGCCTCATCGGGGGTAAGCCGGTGCCCGGCGTCGGATGGGTGTTCACCCCGCGCACGCCGGTCCGGGGGGCGCGGAGCCGATCGGTGACCAGTCGAGCCAAACGAGACGCCACCGTCGACCCTGACGATCTGGCCGCGGACGTCGACGGGGATGGTTGGCCTCCGGCCGTACCGGCCACATCGGTGAGGAGGGCTCGCGCCGGGAAGGTCAACGACGCCGCCGGGTACACGGGCGGGACCAAGGCGACCAAGGCAACCAAAGCGACCAAGGGCGCCAACGGGGATCACGGAGACAAGTCGGACAAGTCGGACAAGTCAGCCAAGGCGGCGAAGAAGGCAGACAAGGCAGCCAAGTCGGACAAGGCAGCCAAACCGGGCAAGTCAGCGGACAAAGCAGCCAAGTCAACGAAGGCAGCGCACAAGGCAGCCAAGGCAGACAAGGCAGCCAAGACAGACAAGGCAGCAGACAAGTCAGCCAAGGCGGGGGAATCGACCGCCAAAGCCCCGAGCACGACCAGGGCACCGCGGGCCGACAAGGCTCAAAAGACGGTGAAGAAGGCGGCAGCGAAGAAGACAGCGGCGGAGACGACAGCGGCGGAGACGACAGCGGCGGAGACGACAGCGCACGACCGGTCGGGTGGTACGTCGCCGGCCGGCTCGTCGAGGACGGCCAAGGCCAACAACGGGTCGGCGCCCGCCAAGTCGACCAGAAAGTCGGCCGCCAGGTCATCGGAACCGGCGGTTTCGGTCGGGAACAACCATGTGGCCGCCTCGGATGCACTCAACGATCCCGTCAGCTTTCTGACCTTCGTGGCCGACCATCCGGTGGGGAGCACGTTCGAGGGAACGGTGACGGCATTCACCTCCCACGGGGCACACGTATCGGTCGACGGGATGCTCTGTCACATACCCCTGCGGGGCCTGGCTTCCCCTCCGCCCAACCGGGCCCGACAGGTGCTGACCAAAGGGGAGACCCGCCCCTTCGTCCTCATCTCCCTGGATGCAGCACGCCGGAGGGCAGAGCTGGCCCTGCCCGGGGTCCGCGACTGAGGTCCCGACGATCCGGAGATGAATGGCGCTCGCTGAGCCCGATATCCTCGTCACCCGTGCGAGCTGAGGACTACCTGCCCCATCGCCCCCCCTTCCTCTTCGTCACCGACGTCCTCTCTCTGGAACCGGGTCAGTCGGCCACCGGACAGTGGCAATTGACCGGCGAGGAAGCATTCTTTGCCGGCCACTTTCCGGGACGTCCCACCCTCCCCGGTGTCCTCATGGTCGAGGCTTTGGCCCAGCTGGGCGGCGTCGCCGTTCTGGCCGACGATCGATTCGCGGGCAAGCTCCCTCTCTTCGGAGGCATCGAGAAGGCGCGTTTCCGCCGACAGGTGCTCCCCGGCGAGCGCCTCGATCTCGAGGTGACCCTCGGTCGCCTATCGGCCCGCGCCGGAAAAGGAAGCGGGCGGGCATCGGTGGGCGGCGACCTGGCCTGTGAGGCCGAGCTCCTCTTCGTCCTGGTGGACGCCCCGTCCGCCACCGATTGAGATCGGAATTCCGGTGCGGATCGCCACATGGAACGTCAACTCGCTGGGAGCACGGCTGGGGCGAGTGGAGGAGTGGATCGGTTATGCCCAGCCGGACATCCTCTGCATGCAGGAGACCAAGTTGGCCGATGCGGCCTTTCCCCACGGTGCCTTCGCCACACTCGGGTACGAGACGG
Source organism: uncultured Acidimicrobiaceae bacterium (assembly GCA_963813525.1). Lineage (GTDB taxonomy): Bacteria > Actinomycetota > Acidimicrobiia > Acidimicrobiales > RAAP-2 > Bog-756. The sequence goes on along the minus strand of CAWEZI010000005.1, from coordinate 2,993,759 downwards.
CCCATCATGGCGATGGACGATGGAACGGGGTGGCCATCGCCAGTCGGGTGGGCATGTCGGACGTGACGGTGGGCATGGGATCGTCGGACGACGATCAGGGGAGCCGGCTGATAAGTGCCGATTGCGGGGGAGTGCAGGTGACGTCGGTCTACGTGCCCAACGGGCGCAGTCTCGACAGCGAGTACTACCAGGCCAAACTGGTTTGGCTGGCCGCCCTCCGTTCCTTTCTCGAGCAGAAGAGGTCACCCGACCAACCGGTGGCCGTGTGCGGGGACTTCAACGTGGCTCCCGAAGACCGCGACGTGTGGAGCCCGGCCGCATTCGAGGGGATGACCCACGTGAGCGCAGCGGAGCGTGAAGCGTTGGCCAGTCTGGAGTCCTGGGGGTTGGTCGACGTGTTCCGTCGCCTCTACACCGAGGACGGCCTGTTCTCGTGGTGGGACTACCGAGGTGGTTCGTTCCATCGCCACCAGGGGATGCGTATCGATCTCCTTCTGATGACCGAGGTCCTGGCCCAACGAGCCGTCTACGCCCTCATCGACAGGAATGCCCGCAAGGGTCAGAAGCCCTCGGACCACACACCGGTCTTTGTCGACATCGACACCGGCGGGGACGGCGGCCTCTCCCCGCAGCCGTAGCGCAGCCGTCGGTGCGCCGGACCCCCCTTCAGGTCCGGCGGGTACGGACCTTCAGGTCAGGCGGGTACGGAGCTGAGCGATCCGGCGCCCGGTGTCGGCCGCCGTGGCCCGCCGGGTACCGGTGCGGGCCACCCGAGCCACGGCGGCCAACCACGGTGACGGCTGACGCTCCAACTGCCGTCCCGACCCCGTCGTCCGCAGGCGTGCCCACGAACAGTGGAGGTCCGACGAGGCCCGGGTCATGGCCACGTAGAGGAGCCGCCTCTCCTCGGCCAGGGCCTGGTCCGATTGGGCGTAGACGATGGGCACGAACCCCTCTTCGAGCCCGACCACATTGACGGAACTCCACTCGAGCCCTTTGGCCCGGTGAAAGGTGGCCAGTTCGACGGCATCTGCCTCGGTCCGAGCGCCGGCGGATGCACCGAACGGCGGCTGTTTGCCGCCACCCGCCGGTCGACCCGGGGTTCCCCGGTCGGCGCCCACCGGTGTTTCACGGTCGGGAGCGAGCCGGTGGGGGATGCCGGCCCGACCCAGGGCGCCACGGACCACCGCCAGTTGGTCGTGGGTCCGGGCCAGAACGGCTTGGTCGGACCAGAGCAGGCCCTGTCCTGATCGTTCCAGCAGGCGCGCCACCACCCCCGCTGCCTCGGCCTGCTCGTCGTCGAAGTGGGTGACGATGGGAAGGGGGCCGTCGGGGATGGCTGACAGGGGGATGCCGGACGTGGCGGATCCGAGGGCGGCACGGGCCGCCGCTACCACCTGGGGCGTGGACCGGTGGTTGGCGTCCAGCCGAAGGACTTGGAGGCCCGCAACCAGCTCCGGAAGGCGGTGGATGAGCCGGGGATCGGCCCCGTTCCACCCGTAGATGGCCTGGTTCGGGTCGCCGACCGCGCACAGGTCGGGGCTGTCACCCATGAGACCCCCAATGAGCCGGAATTGAGCGGGGTTCACGTCCTGGAACTCGTCGATCGACAGGTGGCGGTAACGCCATTGGATCCGTTCGGCGAAGGCCGGGTCGGCCTGGAGGAGGTCGCCGGCCCGAATGAGGAGATCATCGAGGTCCACCATGCGACGGCGTTGGAGGGCGGTTTCGTAGGCTGAGTAACCGTCGACCACCTGATCGACGGAGATGACAGCGGGACGCCCAGCTTCCTCGGCCGCACGGCCGTAGCTGGCGGCGGTGAGGCAGTTGGCCTTGGCCCAGCCCACCTCGGCGTCGATGGCCGAGGCCAGAGCGGGATCACCGACGACGTCGCAGATCATCCGGAAGCGGCGCTCGGCCACCACCGGGGGCGGGCGGCCGACGTCGAGGGCGTGACGGCGGATGAGGGCCAGGGCCAACTGGTGAAGGGTCCCGGCGCGCACCCCGCGGCTGGGGATGCCGTCCCCGGTGGGGGAGGACACGGGGACCCCGTAGCGGCGGAGGCGGTGGCGGAGCTCGTGAGCCGCCTTGCGGGTGAAGGTGAAGATGGCGGTGTGATCGGCTTCGGCGCTGCCGTCGGCGATGCGCCTGGCCGCCCGCAGCGTGAGCACCCGGGTCTTACCCGAGCCGGCGCCGGCCACGATGCACAGCGCCGCCGCCGGTGACTCGACGCTCAGTCGTTGCTCCTCGGTGAGAGTGGCCAGGGCGCGGTCCAACAGCGCAGGTCCCGAGCCCTCCTCGGTTTCCTGGTGACCGCCGACCTGATCGCCATTCACGGTGCGTCCTTCGGACTCCGGGGAGGGCCGGATCGGGATTCGGTGGGTCGGGGCCCGACGGGGTTGAGCCCGGTGGGCCGGGGGTCAAAGGGTCTGAGCCCGGTGGGCCGGGGCTGGAAAGGCCTGAGATGGGGGAGTCCCAGGCCGGTGGACCCCAGCGCCCGCGGCGTAGGGGCCGGCTCCCATCGTTCCACGGGAGGCGAGGCTATCGGTAGGGTGTATCGGTGCTGAAGTCGTTCGCCGGCGGTCACCTGTTCGGCGGAACCTGGGGATCGGGAATTCCCACTGTGCTGGCTCTTCACGGCTGGGCGCGGAGTCACCGCGACTTCGATCCCGTGTTCGCCCCCACTGGGACCGAAGTAGCGGCACAGCCCCTGATCGGGGCGGTCAGCGCGGTCGGCCCCGACCTGTTCGGTTTCGGTTCGACCCCCCCGCCCCCCGAACCGTGGGGTAGCGACGGCTACGCCCGGCACCTGCTCCCCCTGTTCGAAGAGGACGGAGTGCTGGCCGAGCGGGTGATCATCGTGGGTCATTCGTTCGGAGGCCGGGTGGCGGTCCGCCTGCAAAGGCTGGTGCCGGACCGGATCGAGCGGATGGTCCTATCCGGCGTGCCTCTTCTCGACCGCGGCGACCGCCGTTCCCATCCGCCCACCCCTTACCGCCTGATCCGCCGGCTGCATACCCTGGGGCTGATCGGTGCCGACCGGATGGAGGCGGCCCGGAATCGCTACGGATCGCGGGACTACCGGGAGGCACAGGGCGTGATGCGGGGCGTGCTGGTGGCCTCCTTGGGCGAACAGTACGCCGAGGACATGGCCACCATCGGCTGCCCGGTCCAACTGGTCTGGGGTGAGCAGGACACCGAGGTCCCGCTGGAGGTGGCCGTCCGGGCACAGGGGATCTTTCCCCGGGCCACGCTCACCGTGCTGCCCGGTGTCGGCCATCTGGTGCCCACCGAGGCGTCCGCGCACCTTCGTGCCGCCATCCTCGGTGCCGGTGACGACGCCAGGGCCGACGCCCCGTGAGGGCTGTGGGGGCACTCACCACCACCGCACTCGACCTCTCCCGTCTGCACAGCGGGCTGGCGTGGATCACGGTCGTTGTCTGTGTGGTGGCCTGCGTTCCCGCCGGCCTCCGCTGGTTGCGGGTGGCCCAGCGGGAGCACTACCTGGCCGGATCGGTGACCCGGTTCGCCGCCCGGTGGTGGGGGTCGACAGTCATCAACCAGATCGGTGCCCTCAGCGGTTCGGCTGCGGCCGTGGCGTCGCTGTGGTTCCCCCTCGCCGGCCTCCTCACCGCCGTGGTGGTGACCGCAGGCCCACTCGGCCTCTCCGTCCGCGGAAGAACGTCCCCTCTGGCCTGGACCCGCCGACTGCGAACCTTGGCCGCACTGTGGGTCCTGCTCGAAGCGGTGGTGGTGGCGGTCGGGTGGCTCGTCGGCGTGCCATCGGTGGCGGCAGTGGTGGCCGCCCTGGCCGTGCCGCTCCTGGTCGACCTGGCCTGCGCCGTGGCCGCCCCCTTCGAGCGCCGGGCGTCCACCTCCTTCGTCGACCAGGCCTCGCGCCGGTTGCATGCGGTCAACCCGACCATCGTGGCCATCACCGGATCCTTCGGAAAGACATCGACCAAAAATCACGTGGCCCACATCGTGAAGGCGGCCCGCTCGGTGGTTGCCACCCCGGCCAGTTTCAACAACCGGGCCGGACTGGCTCGGGCCGTCAATGAACATCTGGCCGAGGGCACGGAGGTCTTCGTGGCCGAAATGGGTACCTACGGGCCCGGGGAGATCGCCGACCTGTGCCGCTGGTGCCCTCCGGACATCGCCGTCATCACCGCCATCGGGCCGGTCCACCTCGAGCGGTTCGGGTCCGAAGACCGAATCGTGGCAGCCAAGGCCGAAATCATCGAGCATGCCCAGCGGGTGGTCCTGCCGGTCGACGACAGCCGCCTGGCTGCCCTGGCCGATGCCGCCACCGCCGCCGGCAAGCGGGTCTATCGCTGTTCGACGACCGATCGCACGGCCGACGTCTGCGTGGTCGCCACCCCGGGGGAGAAGGGCCGGTCCTGTGTGTCGGTTTTGGTGGAAGGCAAGCTGGTCGGCGAGGAGCTGTCGGTCCCGACCGGAGCGCAGCCCACCAACCTGGCCAGCGCGGTCGCTGTGGCTCTGGCCCTCGACATCGAGCCGGCGCTCATCGTGGACCGGCTGCACGATCTTCCATCCGTCGACCACCGACTGGCCGCGGTGGAATCCCCGTCGGGGGTGGTCATCCTCGACGACACCTACAACGCCAACCCGGCCGGTGCCGGTGCCGCTCTGCGTGCGCTGGTTGCGGCGGCGACAGGTGGCGCCGATCGACCGGCGGGCGTCCGCCGTCTGGCCGTGGTCACGCCGGGAATGGTCGAGCTCGGGGCCCGCCAGTTCGAGGAGAACCGCCGATTCGCCTCGGCCGCGGTGGGGGTGGCCACCGACCTGGTCATCGTCGGACGAACCAACCGGCGGGCACTCGAGGCGGGGGCGCTGGCCGTCGACGGCGCCCGGGCCGACGTCACCTTGGTCAGGGATAGGGGCCAGGCCGTCGACTGGGTGCGTAGCCACCTGGCCTCGGGCGACGCGGTGCTGTACGAAAACGACCTGCCGGACCACTACCCTTGACCCACTGAGCCACCGGACGCCCTACCTCCCGGGGTTGTTCCCACGTCCTATTCCCCGATCCGAGGAGCCAGCCCAGCGTGACCGAAGTCGCCGTCATCTTCGGAGGTCCGTCTCCCGAGCACGATGTCAGCGTGCTCACCGGGCTCCAGGCGACCCGGGGCCTGTCGGGCGCCAGCGGTTCATCGACATCGCCGGGCGGGACCGTCCGCGCCCTGTTCTGGTCCAAGACGGGCGACTGGTACGAGGTCGACCCCGGCCTCGAGGCCGAGTCTTTCCTCGAGGGGGTTCCCCGTGGCGCCAAACAACTGCAATTGGTGGCGGCCCCCGGCGGTGGATTCTCGGAGCCCGGGGGTCGGCTCGGACGGTCGCGCGATCTGGCTGTCGAGGTGGCCCTGGTCTGCTGTCACGGGGGGCCGGGCGAGGACGGCACCCTGCAAGCTGCGTTGGACCTGGCCGGCATTCGCTACACGGGTCCGACAGTGGCGGGCGCCGCCCTGGGCATGGACAAGCTGGCCTTCGGTTGGGTGGCGGCCGGAGCCGGACTGCCGACGCTGCCCCGTCTGCCTCTGGTGGGGGACGCCGACCCGCCGGCCTTCGACGGCCCCTACATCATCAAGCCTCGTTTCGGTGGGTCGTCCATCGGCATCGACGTGGTTCACGACTTCGCCACCGCTCTGGATCGGTTGCTGGTCAACCCGCACCTGCGGTTCGGGGCGGTACTCGAGCCCTACCACCCGGAGATGAGTGACCTCCAGGTGGGGGTGCGCACCTGGCCCACTCTCGACCTCTCCGCCGTGGAGCGGCCCATCCGGTCGACGGACGCAGTCGACATCCTCGACTATCGCGACAAGTACGTGGCCGGCGAAGGCATGGCCGGGGCCAAGCGCGAGCTGCCCGCCCAGATTCCCTCCGAATTGGAGAAGGGACTGCGTGAGGCGGCGGCCAGGATCGCCGAAGTGGCCGGCGTCCGCGGGGTGGCCCGCATCGACTTCCTGAGCGATGGTTCGCGGTTCGTGGTCAACGAGATCAACACCATCCCCGGCTCACTGGCCCGGTACCTGTGGGTCACCCCACACCTCCCGTTCGCCACGCTGCTGGCCGATCTTCTGAGCGAAGCGCGGGAACGGCCCACCCACGCCTATTCGGCGGCCGGTGCTGACGGAAGCGTCCTGCGGTCGGCCGGTTCGATCGCGGGCAAGTTGGGCTGAACCGCTTGGCCGACCGCCGGTTTGCCCTCCTCCCCGACGAGAAGGTTCTGGTCGACATCAGGCCCCACTGGTTGTTCCTGGCCGGCCCCTTGGCCACCGCACTGATCCTGATCATCGTGGGCGTGGTCCTGGATGCGACCATTCCCCACACCTCGGTGGCCCTGCACTGGGTCGAGGGTCTCGTGGTGGCCGTTCCCTGCGTCTGGCTGGCTGCGCGAGCGGTGCACTGGCGAACCACCCGTCTCCTGCTCACCAACTCCCGGGTCGTCGAACAGTGGGGGGTGCTGGTCAGGCGCGATCTGTCGACGTCATTGGGGGACATTGAGCACGTCGTGGTCGTCCGATCGCTCCTGCGACGCATGGTCGGCACCGGTCGCATCGAACTGGTGCTGCACGATGGTGGTGTGCGCCTCATCGAGGATGTGCGCAAGCCGGTGATCTTCCAGCGGGTCATCACCCGCCGGCTCCGCCCCAGTCCCCCTCCGGTGCAGTGGGCCTGAGCACACCGCCGCCCCGGGAAGTCGGAGTCGCCTGGCACCGGGCCGGCTGAGATCGGTTACGATGCCGCCGCCTTCTGGGCCAGTGTCCCGTCGCTGGCCCGGACCCGCCAGGCCTCGGTCGGCCACCCGTCGAGGGTGATCGCCCCCGGTCGGGCCAGGGCGACCACGCATCCGCCGAAGCCGGCGCCGGTCATCCGCGCCCCCCACACGCCGGGTCGAGCCGTCACCTGGGCCACCAGCTGGTCGAGCTCGGGCGTCGATACCTGGTAGTCGTCGGCCAGGCTGCGGTGGCTGTCGACCATGAGCGAGCCGGCTGTGGCCAGATCCTCGACGGCCAAGGCGTCGGCAAAATCGAGCACGCGTCGGCACTCGGTGAGCACGTGACGGGCCCTGGCTCGCAAAACCGGGTCAATGAGGCCGGCCAGATCGCTCCGGTCGGCCGATCCGAGCGGTCCGACGATGGCTGCTGCCGCCTCGCACTCGGCCACACGGGCGGCGTAGAGCGAGGTGGGCAGGTGGTGGTGGAGACCGGAGTGGATGACCACGACGTCAACGTCCTCCGGGAAGTCGACAGGTCGAAGGGTGGACGACCCGAAGTCGACGAGCAGGGCCTGCCCCCGGCGCCCGGCTGCGGCTACCAGCGGATCCATGGCTCCCACCGGGGCACCGGTGAGATGTTCTGCCTGCTGACAGAGACGGGCCAGCACCCACGCCCCTCCGGTCACGCCCAGCACGTCGGCCAAGGCCACGCACAGGGCCGCGCTCGAGGACAGGCCCGAACCGATGGGCAGCGTCGACTCGACGTGAAGGAGCCCCCCCGATGGGGGGCGGGCCAGTGCCACCATGGCTCCGACCAGGCGGGCCCAAGGTGGGGAGAGGGCAGCGATGGCGTCAGGGCCGGCGGGGAGGTCCAACGGAATGGCCACAGCATCGGGGAAGGCCTCCGAAGTGACCAGCAGGTCCGCCCGGCCTGTCGGGGTGAGGGTGACCGTGACCCCGAGGTCGATGGCCATGGGAAGGGCCAGGCCCTGGTTGTAGTCGGTGTGGTCCCCGATGAGGTTGACCCGCCCCGGCCCGGTGGCGCGGAGCACTAGAGCCACGGCCCGTCCTCCGGCTGCACGGTCGTGGTCGGAATTGGTCGCATTTGACCCCCGGCGCCCGCGGAGGCCACCATCCGCCCATGACCATCCCGCATCAGTACCATCCGTCGCCTGGTCGCAACCGGGCCCGGACGACCGTGGGCGGTGGGCGGTGAGCGGGCCCCTCGAAGGTGTCCGGATCGTCGAGCTGGCCGGGTTGGGCCCGGCACCCTTCGCCGGCATGATGCTGGCCGACGCCGGCGCCGACATCGTGCGCATCGACCGCCACGAGAAGGCCGCCTACCCACCGCTGTCGGAGCCCCACGTCGACCTCATGAACCGGGGACGTCGTTCGGTGGCTGTCGATCTCAAGAACCCGGCCGGGGTTGAACTGGTCCTGCGCCTGGTCGAGCAGGCCGACGGCCTGATGGAAGGTTTTCGTCCGGGTGTGGCCGAAAGGCTGGGAATCGGTCCCACAACCTGCCTCGAGAGAAACCCGAAGCTGGTGTTCGGCCGGATGACCGGGTGGGGTCAGAACGGCCCCATGGCCCCTCGCGCTGGTCACGACATCGACTACATCGCCCTGGCCGGCGCACTCGACCCCATCGGCCGAGCCGGCGACCGTCCCGTCCCTCCTCTCAATCTGGTGGGTGACTTCGGCGGGGGCGGCATGCTGCTGGCTTTCGGCATGCTGGCTGCCATCATCAGCGCGCAACGCACCGGTCGCGGACAGGTGGTCGACGCCGCCATGGTGGACGGGGCCGCCGCCCTCATGGCCATGACCTACACCCTGCGGTCCGCAGGCATGTGGAACGGCCCCCGAGGCACCAATCTGCTCGACACGGGCGCCCCTTTCTACGAGGTCTACGAGACGTCGGACGGCGGCTTCATGGGCGTCGGTGCCATCGAGACCCAGTTCTACGCCGAGCTGATCCGACTGCTCGACCTGGAAGGCGAGGAGTTGCCCCCCCAAATGGACAGGGAGGCGTGGCCGGCGATGAAGGAGCGGTTCGCCGCCATCTTCGCCACCCGGAGTCGGGCCGAGTGGGAGAAGGTCTTCGAGGGGAGCGACGCCTGTGTCGCCCCGGTGCTCTCCATGGATGAAGCTCCCCATCATCCGCACAACCGGGTGCGTGGGACCTTCACCGAGGTTGCCGGCGTGGTGCAGCCGGCGCCGGCGCCCCGCTTCGAGTCCACGCCCGGGTCCATACGCAGACCTCCACCCAACCCCGGTCAGCACGCCGACGAAGCGCTGGCCGACTGGGGGCTGACCGATGCGGAGGTGGCCGAACTGCGGACGGCGGGAGCCATTCGATAACGGCAGGAGCCATTGGATGACGGTGGGAGCTACTCGATAACGGCGGAGCCATTGGACAACGGTAGCCAGGCGGTCATCAGGCGGCTTTGATGGTCATCAGGCGGCTTTGATAAAAGCAGCCTTCAGAAGCCGCGGGCCGTCGGGCGTCCGCCAGAGAGCCCGACGATCAGAAGTCCACTAGCGGCTGTCCGAACGAGACGACGCCCGTCAGAGGTTGACGACAGGGCAGGTCACGGTCCGGGTGATCCCCTCGATCAGCTGGATGCGGCCCACCACCATCTGACCGAGCTCGTCGACTGTCCCCGCCTCAGCCCGGACGATCACGTCATACGGGCCGGTCACCCCCTCGGCCGCCACCACACCCTCGAGTGCGGACACGGTCCGGGTGACGGTGGCGGCTCGGCCAACCTCGGTTTGGATGAGGACGAAAGCATTGACCGGCATGTGTTCCTCCTCGACGGGTGGACCAAAGCGGCGCCGAACGGCCCGCATGTTACCGCCGCCGCGGCAACCGACGGGTCCCGGGAGGCATACCATGCCGTGGTGGGCGTTCGGCAACGCGGCGACCAGTTCCGTCGCCTGGCCCGGTCGGCGATCACCGATCTCTTCGACCAGCGCCGGCCGTTCGGGCGCCTGGCCCTGACCCATGTGCTGATGACGGCGGGGGACACCATGTTCGCCGTCTCGCTGGCCGGGTCGTTGTTCTTCTCGATCTCGCCCACGGCGGCCAAGGACAAGGTCCTCCTGTACCTGCTTCTGACCATGGCCCCCTTTGCCGTGGTGGCACCGGCCCTCGGGCCGCTCATCGATCGGAGCCGCGGGGCCCGTCGAGCCACCGTCGTGGCATCGGCGGTGGGACGAGCGGTGCTGTGCCCGTTCCTGGCCCGAGACATCCACTCGTTGTTGCTGTTCCCCGAGGCTTTCCTCATGCTGGTTCTGTCCAAGGTCTATCTGGTGACCAAAGGCGCCCTGGTACCGGAGATGGCTGCCATGGGCCTGATCGACGAAGGGGGGCCAGGGGAGACTCCCGTAGCCGGCTCGGAGGGTCCGGCCCTCGCCGGACCAGACAGCTCGGTGGGGCCGACCGGTGCTCCTTCCGGCCCCCCGCCGCCCGATCCGTACGCCTCTGACCAACCTGTCCAGGCCCGACCGGATCCGCGCACGCCGCCCTACGGGACGCCGGTGGTCCGGGTCGAGGACCCCTTCAACGGTGCCGTTCTCATCGAGCCGGACCTGGCCACCCTCAACGCCCGGCTCGGCCTGTTGGCCTCGCTCTCGGGGTTCGCGGTCGCCCTGCCTGCCGTGGCCATCCTCAAGCTGGGTGGAGCGTCGAGCGTTCTCTGGTCGGACGTGGCCGTGTTTGCCGCCGCTGCCGTGGCCGGCATCCGGCTCCCCGTCTTGCGACGGGCCCAGAGGCGACAGCAGCAGGGTACGAGCGGGTTGGTTACCACCGAGCGCCCGGTGCCGGTGGAACGGGGTCCGGTGCAGCCCGAGCTGCAATTTGCGCCCGATGTCGACGAGGCCTGGGCCGGCGACCAGGAGGATCTGGCTGCTTTTCTCCCCCTGGCCGACACCGAGGTGATGCTGGCCCTCATGCCCATGTCGGTTCTGAAGGCCCTGGTCGGGTTCCTCACCTTTCTGGTCGCCTTCGACCTGCGACGTGCAGGGGCAGCCACGTGGTGGTTCGGCTTCGTCCTGGGCGCCCTGACCGCGGGGGCCCTGATCGGCGTGCTGCTCGTCGGGCGGCTCCGTCGCTTCTTCAGTGAGCAGCAGATCCTGACCGCCTCACTGTGGCTGGTGGCCGTGTTCGCCGCCCTCGGCGCCTTCTATACGGAACGGGTCTTCCTGGCCGTGGTGGCCCTGGCCGTGGGCGCGGCCGGTGCCGTGGCCAAGCCGTCGTTTGACGCACTGGTCCAACGACACGTCCGCGAATCGAACCAAGGGAGGGCCTTCGCCCGTTTCGAGACGCGCTTCCAGCTCATGTGGGTGGTGGGCTCCCTGATCCCGGTGGTGCTGTCCCTGTCGCTGGCGGCCGGGTACGTAGTCATGGCCACGGCTGCCGCGGTGGCGGCTGTGTCCTACCTGAGCTCGCGACGGGCGGTCAGGGGACGGCGTTGACGCCGCCTCAGCCCAGTTGCTGCTCGAGTTTGTCCACTTCGGCCCGGAGGGCGGCGGGCAGCTTGTCGCCGAAGATGGCGAAGTGCTCGCGGATGCGAGGCACCTCGGCCCGCCACTCGTCATTGTTCACCGCCAGCAGCTTCTGCATGTCGGCGGCGGATACGTCCAGGCCCTCGGTGTCGATGGCGCCCTCGGCCGGGACCAGGCCGATGGGAGTGTCGATGGCCTCACCTGTCCCGCTGACCCGTTCGAAGACCCACTCCAACACCCGGGAGTTCTCGCCGTAACCGGGCCACAGCCATCGCCCCGACTCGTCCTTCCGGAACCAATTGACGTAGAAGATCTTGGGCAGTTTGTCGGGGTCGGCTCCTGCCCCGATCGAGAGCCAGTGGGCGAAGTAGTCGGCCATGTTGTAGCCGCAAAAGGGGAGCATGGCGAAAGGATCGCGGCGCAGATTTCCCACCGCACCGGCCGCCGCCGCCGTCGTCTCGGAGGCCATGATGGAGCCCAGGAAGACGCCGTGCTCCCAGTCCCGTGACTGGAACACGAGCGGCACCACCGAAGCCCGCCGGCCGCCGAACAGGATGGCGTCTATGGGGACCCCGGCCGGATCCTCCCATTCGGAGGCGATGGCCGGGTCCTGGGCGGCGGGAACCGTGAACCGGGCGTTGGGATGGGCGGCGGGACCGTCAGACTCGGGCGTCCACGACTCGCCCTTCCACGAGGTGAGATGGGCGGGCGGCTCCTTGCTCATTCCTTCCCACCACACGTCGCCGTCGTCGGTGAGGGCGGTGTTGGTGAAGATGGCGTTGCCGTCCAGGGTGAGCATGGCGTTGGGGTTGGTGTGGCTGTTGGTACCGGGTGCCACCCCGAAGAACCCCGACTCGGGATTGATGGCGTAGAGACGGCCGTCAGGTCCGAACTTCATCCAGCAGATGTCGTCGCCCACCGTCTCCACCTTCCAGTCGGGCAGGGTGGGGATGAGCATGGCCAGGTTGGTCTTGCCGCAGGCCGACGGGAAGGCCCCGGTCACGTAGCGGGTCTCGCCGGCGGGCGAGGTGAGCTTGAGGATGAGCATGTGCTCGGCCAGCCAGTTGTCGTCCCGGGCCATCACCGAGGCGATGCGCAGAGCGAAGCACTTCTTACCGAGCAGGGCGTTGCCGCCGTAGCCGGAGCCGTACGACCAGATCTCCCGCGTCTCGGGGAAGTGCACGATGTACTTGTTCTCCGCATCGCACGGCCACGGCGAGTCCGCTTCGCCCTCGGACAGGGGGGCACCGACAGAATGGAGGCAGGGGACGAACTCACCGTCGTCGCCCAGGACTTCGAGAGCCCCGCGGCCCATGCGGGTCATGATGCGCATGGAGACGGCCACGTAGGCCGAGTCGGTGATCTCCACGCCGATGTGGGCGATGGACGAGCCCAGGGGACCCATGGAGAAGGGCACCACGTACATCGTGCGTCCCCGCATGGAGCCCTTGAACAGCCCGGTCAAGAGCGAACGCATCTCGCCGGGATCCTTCCAGTTGTTGGTCGGTCCGGCATCCGACTCGAGGGTCGAACAGATAAATGTGCGGTCCTCCACCCTGGCCACGTCGCCGGGGTCGGAGTGGGCCCAGTAGCTGTTGGGCCGCTTGGCGTCGGCCAGGCGGGTGAAGGTCCCGTTGTCCACCAGCAGCTGACAGAGGCGGTCGTACTCCTGGGCCGATCCGTCGCACCACTCGACGGCGTCAGGCTCGGTCAGTGCGGCGATCTCGTCTACCCATGCGATCAGCTTCTTGTTGGCGGTGGGGGGCATGGGATGAGTACTCCTCCTCGGGTTCCGGTCAGCTACTCCGACAGGCGGTGCTCTGTGGCCTGTCCACGAGTTATCCACTGATTCTAGTGGGGGGCAATACCTGTCAATGGTAGGCAAGGGTACGTGAACAGTCCCAATTCCGGCGAGCGGGGCGGCGGGGCCGCACCCGCCGACACTGGGGATACGGCCGACCGGGCCGGGGGGATTGACGAATTTGTCGCCATCGACCAGCTACGGAGTCGCTTCGAGGCAGCAGCCCGGACTCTGAACCCACAACAACCCATACCCCCGCCCGGCGATGTATGGATTGGCGACGACGCTGCCGTCGTGACCACCGGCCCCGGCTCCCAGGTGTGGGCAACCGATCTGGTGGTCGAGGGCGTGCACGTCGATCTCGACCTCTGCACCCTCGACGACATGGGTTTTAAGGCTCTCATGGTGGCTGCCTCCGATCTGGCCGCCCTGGGGGCGATGCCGGTGTCGGCCCTGGTCTCGATAGCCGCTCCGCCGGGCACAGATCTGGATGCCCTGGGACGCGGGTTGGCCGTCGCCTCCGTGGACTCCCGATGCGTGGTGGTCGGAGGCGATCTGTCGCAGTCCCGGACGCTGATGGTCTCGGTCTCGCTTCTGGGCAGGCTGAGGGAGCAGGACCGGGTCGGTCCGATGCTTCGCTCGGGCGCCCGCCCGGGCCACCATCTGATGGTGACCGGCCCTCTCGGGCGATCAGCGGCCGGCCTCCGGATTCTGCGCCGTCGGGCCGAGCCGGGGTCGGGGAGAGGGTCGGGGTCGGGGGGAGGGTCGGGGTCCGGGGAAGGGACAGCAGAACCTTCTGAAACGGTGGAGGCGGATCTGTCCCGTGCCTATCGGCGTCCAGTGGCCCGCCTGGAGGCCGGGGAGACCGGTCGCCTGGCGGGGGCCAGTGCGGCTATAGACGTGTCCGACGGGTTGGCCTCCGACCTCCGCCATCTGGGTCGGTCCTCGGGGGTGGGCGTCGACCTCGACCAGGTTCCGGTGGCTGACGGTGCCACCCTCAGCGAGGCCCTGGGTGGGGGAGAGGACTATGAGCTGCTGATGACCACGTCTGACCCCGATCGGATGATCGACTCCTTCCGGTCAGCGCACCTTCCGATCCCCATCGCCATCGGCCGCTGCACCGACCGGGCCGGCCAGTACGACTATGCCGGACGGCCTCTTACCCTCGGGGGGTGGCGACATCTGTTCTGAGTGGGCCGGCTCGCTCCGGACTCGCCCGCCAATTGCAATCCGAGCAGGACGCCGGGCCGAAGGTCTGAGCTGAATCAGGTCGGTCCCAGGCGGATCAGGCCGGTCCGAGGCGAATCAGGCCGGACCGAGGCGGATCAGGCCGGAATGTCCCTGACCGGCACTTTGACGACCTTGCCCGAGCGAATGCACGAGGTGCACACGTGGAGACGTCGTGGCGACCCGTCGACCAGGGCTCGGACTCTCTGGATGTTGGGGTTCCACCGCCGCTTGGTCCGACGATGGGAGTGGCTGATATTCATCCCGAACGACGGCTTCTTGCCGCAGACCTCACACACCGCTGCCATGACGTTCCGACTTCCTCTCGGGTCCTTCAGGTAAGTCGCAAAGGTTAGCATCCTGGCAATGGTGGCCCTCGACACGCTCGGCGCAACGGAACTGTGCCAGGTCATCACCACCTTCCGTGACGGGCTTCGATCCCACCAGGAATTCATCAACCGACTCAACGTCTACCCGGTCCCCGACGGCGACACAGGCACCAACATGGCCCTGACCCTGGCGTCGGTGACCGACGAATTGGCCGCCCTGGACGCGCCCGATCTGGGGGCCGCCTGCAAGGCCATCGCCCACGGGTCGCTGATGGGTGCCCGCGGCAACTCGGGGGTCATCCTCTCCCAGCTCCTCCGGGGTATCGCCGACGGACTGGTCGGATCGCCCGGTCCCGCCGGCCCCGGTGCCCTGTCCGAGGCCCTGACCATGGCCGACCAGTTGGCCCGTGAAGCCGTCATGCGGCCGGTGGAGGGGACCATCCTGACCGTCGCCCGGGGCGCGGCCGAGTGGGCCCGGTCCGCCACGGACAAGGGAGAGTCGCTGGTCAGCGTGGCCGAGGCAGCCCGGGCCGGCGCAGCCGATGCCCTGGCCCGTACCCCTTCGCTGCTTCCCGTACTGGCCCAGGCGGGCGTCGTCGACGCCGGAGGCACCGGCTACCTGCTGTTCTTCGACGCCCTCCTCAGCGTGATTGACGGGCGGCCCATGCCGCTCCCGCCCGACCTGCCCGGCCAGCAATTCAGCCCGAGCAATCCCGAGGCCCCGGGGACCGCCTCTCTGCCAACCGGCACGGACGCCGAGGAGAACCTGGCCGGACTGCGCTATGAGGTCATGTACCTGCTCGAAGCGCCGGACGCCACCATCCCCTCGTTCAAGGAGGTATGGGCGGGTATTGGGGACTCGATCGTGGTGGTGGGTGGGGACGGGCTGTGGAACTGCCACATCCACACCGACGACATCGGTGCCGCCATCGAGGCCTCACTGGACGCGGGCCGGCCGCGCAACGTACGGGTCACCGACCTGTTGGAGCAGGTCGAGGAGGAACGTTGGGTCCGCGAGGCGGCGGCCACCGCCGGTAGCGGCCCTTCGGAGACCCCGCTCGGCCCACCCCCGGCCACCGGCGTGGTGGCCGTGGCCACCGGGGATGGCGTGGGCCGCATCTTCCGTTCGCTGGGGGTCCAAAGTCTCATTGCCGGCGGCCAGTCCATGAACCCCTCGACGGCCGACCTGGTCGAAGCGGTCGAGGCCGTGCGCTCGGACCACGTGATCATCCTGCCCAACAACGGCAACATCCTTCCGGTGGCCGAGCGGGTGGGCGATCTGACCGCCAAGTCGGTCTGGGTGGTGCCCACCGACACCATCACCGAGGGATTCGCCGCGCTGCTGGCTTACGACCCGGAAGCCGAGGGTGCGGTGAACGCCCGGGAGATGGAGGCGTCGGCGGCCAAGGTGGTGCCGGGTGAGGTGACCCGCGCCGTGCGTGACTCCGAGGGCCTGGTCGGTCCGATCGCCGCGGGCGACTGGCTGGGTCTGTCGCGTCGGGGGATCGAGGTGGTCAACGACTCACTGGCCGGCGCCGCCTGTGGGTTGCTGGACGTGTTGGTGGGTGACGAGCACGACCTGGTCACCATCATCGAAGGCGAGGGGTCAGGGGCCGCCGACACCCGGAGGATCACCGAGTGGATCCGGGATCAGCGCCCTCATGTCGAGATGGAGGTGCACCACGGCGGTCAGCCCCTCTACCCGTACCTGTTCTCGATCGAGTGACCGTCGACACGCGTCACGACGACGAGCCGGTCGGGGTGGGCGGGCGCAAGCTGAGCACACTGGCGGAGCTGCCCGTGTCTCGGCTCGACAGAGTCGGGCCGGCCGTCGAGCGCAGTCTTGGCGAATTGGACGTCTCGACGGTGCTCGATCTCCTCACCTACTACCCACGTCGTTACATCGACGCCACCCGGCTGGTTCCGATTGCCGACCTGGTAGTGGGCGAGAAAGGGACTGTTCTGGGTGAGATCACCCGGGTGAGCAATCCGCCGTCGGGGTACGCCCGGGGTCGTCGGCGCGCACCCTCGCGTGTGCTGCTGGTGGTCTCTGATGGAAGCAGCCGGATCGAGGTCGTGTTCTTCAACCAAAGTTGGAGGGCCAAGCAGCTACCCGTGGGCACGCTGGCGCTCTTCTACGGGACCATCGGAAGCTATCGGGGGGCACTCCAGCTGGCCAGTCCTCCCGTCGTGGAGATCCTCCGGACGGCCGAGGACGGGCCTGAACCGGAAGAACAGGACCGGTCTGGACGGATCTTTCCGGTGTACCCCCTGTCGGAAAAGGCGAAGCTCTCCTCGGGTCGCATCGCCAATTTTGTCGAGGAGGCCCTCAAGCGTGCCGGGCCCTTCAACGACCCGCTCGCCCCGGAGGTTCGCACGCGCTTCGATCTGGTCGACCGCACGACCGCTTTCAACCAGATCCACCGGCCCAAGGCCCTGGCCGATTGCGAGCGGGCCCGGAGGCGCCTGGCCTTCGACGAGCTGTTCCGGCTGCAGCTGGCCCTGGTCCTGCGTCAGGAGCGACTGGCCCGTGACGCCCGCGGTATCCGCCACGTGGTGGAGCGCCAGGACGGTTCCGCCGCCCTGATGCACCAGTTCATCGCCAATCTGCCCTTCTCGCTGACAGAGGCCCAGAGCCGGGCCATCGACACCATTCGCCAGGATCTGGCCGGCCCTCTGCCCATGCACCGGCTCCTCCAGGGTGACGTCGGCTCCGGAAAGACAGTGGTGGCGGTGGCCTCCATGCTGGTGGCTGTCGAGGGCGGACATCAGGCTGCGCTCATGGCACCGACCGAGGTGCTGGCCGAACAGCACGGGTCCGAGGTCACCGGCCTGGTCCAAGGACTCACCGTTCCCGATCCGTCGACCCTGGAGGGCCGACGCCCTCTGCGGACGGCCGTGCTCACCAGCAAGACGCCCGCCGGGGAGCGAGCCACCATCCACGCCGAGCTGGCGGAGGGCACCGTGGATCTCCTGATCGGAACGCATGCCCTGCTCACCGATCAGGTCACCTTCCGTTCCCTCGGCGTCGTGGTCATCGACGAGCAGCACCGCTTCGGCGTGGAGCAGAGGGCGGCCCTGCGGGCCAAGGGACGCGGGGACGCAGGCGACGGCCAGGACCCTGACCTGTTGGTCATGACGGCCACGCCCATTCCGCGCACGGCGGCCATGGTGGTCTTCGGCGATCTGGACATGACCATCGTCGACGAACTGCCTCCCGGGCGGCTACCGGTGACCACGTCCTGGTTGCGCAACCCCGACGAAGCCGTCGAGGCCTGGGACCGGGTGCGCAGCGAGGTGGCCACCGGACACCGCGCCTTCGTGGTGTGTCCCCTGGTCGAAGGGTCCGACCGTGTGCAGGCCACCTCGGTGGTGGCCGAGTCCGAGCGCTTGAAGGAGGAGGAGCTGTCCGGACTGCGGGTCGGGCTGCTGCACGGCCAGCTCCCCCCGGCGGCCAAGGAGAAGGTGATGGCCGAGTTCCGGGCGGGGACGGTCGATGTGCTGGTGGCCACCACCGTCATCGAAGTGGGCGTGGACGTGCCCACCGCGTCGGTGATGGTGATCGAGGACGCCGATCGCTTCGGCATCGCTCAGCTCCACCAGTTGCGGGGGCGGGTGGGGCGGGCCAGCGAGCCGTCCTGGTGCTACCTGCTGTCGGGGAACGACACACCGGAGGCGGCCACCCGACTGTCGGCCATGGAGCGGACCACAGACGGCTTCGAACTGGCCGAGGTCGACCTCGAGCTGCGGGGCGAAGGGACCATCCTGGGTGCCCGACAGAAGGGTCGGAGCGATCTCAAGCTGGCCAAGTTGATCTCCGACCAGCCCCTGGTGGTGGACGCCCGCCGACTGGCCGAGGAGCTGGTGGCGGAGGACCCCGATCTGGCCGCGCACGGGCTCCTGGTCGACGAGCTGCGCCTCTTCGTCGACGAAGAAGAGGGCGAATTCCTGTTCAAGAGCTGATCTCACTTTTGATCGGACCGACGGTCGCCGTGATCGGGCGGGCTGCCCGACCGGGTGGGTCACCAGCCCGAGGGCGGGGCGCACGGCGGGTACGAGCCGCGATGGCCTGAGCGAGCCGCGATGGCCTGAGAGAAGCACAGCCTGACGGGTGTCGGACGCCACGGCCCGTAGGCTGGGGTTGTGCGTGTGATTGCTGGGGAGCTGCGCGGTCGGCGTCTGTCGGCCCCGACCGATCCGGGTGTGCGGCCGACCTCGGAGAGGGTGCGGGAAGCGGTGTTCGACATTCTGTTCAGCCTCGGGGGTGTGGAAGGGATGCAGGTCGCCGACCTCTTCGCCGGGTCGGGCGCCCTGGGGATCGAAGCACTGTCCCGCGGCGCCGCCTCGGTCACTTTCGTCGACAACAACCCCACCGCTCTCACCTCGCTGCGGGCCAACCTGGCGTCGTTGGGCCTCGGGCACGCCGAGGGCACCGGTGACGTCACCGTTGTCCGGGCCGATGTCACCACCTGGGCGCCGACCACCGCGTCGCGCTACGACCTCGTCCTGTGCGACCCCCCGTACGACTTCGATGGATGGGAGTCCCTCGTGAGCAACCTCCCCGGTGATCTCGCCGTCCTCGAGTCAGGTGTGGCGATTACCCCTCCGCAGGGCTGGGGAGTCATAAAATCGAAGCGGTATGGGGGTACCATCGTGACGGTGGCCCGCCCTGAACTGGTTGCCGAGAAAGGCGTCTCGTGAGGATCGCGCTCATACCCGGGTCTTTCGACCCGGTCCACAACGGACACCTGGAAGTCATCGAGCGCGCCTCCCGGCTGTTCGACGAAGTGGTGGTGGCCACGCTGCGCAACCCTCAGAAGAGCGAGGCCCTCTTCGACCTACCCGAACGTCAGGAGATGCTCGAAGAGTCGCTCGACCATCTGGCCAACGTCCGGATCGTCTCGGTCTCGACCCTGGTGGTCAACGTGGCCCACGAGGTGGGCGCCAGCGCCATTGTCAAAGGACTGCGGGCCGTCTCGGACTTCGAGAACGAGCTGCAGATGGCCCAGATGAACAAGCAGCTCTCGGGGGTGGAGACCCTCTTCATCCCGACCAGCTCTGCTCATTCCTTCATCGCCTCCCGCCTGCTGAGGGAAGTGGCCCGCTTCGGCGGCGACGTGACGTCCTTCGTTCCCAAAGTGGTGGCGGTGCGGCTGCAGGAGAAGTTCGCCAATGAGTGATCTCTTCGAGGACATCGATCAGGAGCGGAATGCGGGTCGGAACCACGATGCCGAGGCACTGATCCGCAGCGCGCTCGACGTGGTCCAGACAGCCAAGGCCATGCCCTTGTCGGCATCGGTGCTGGTCTCTCGTGAGGAACTGGCCGAGCTTCTGCAATCGGCTCTCGACTGCATGCCGGACGAGCTCCGCCAAGCACGCTGGTTGCTCAAGGAGCGGGACGAATTCCTGGCCGAGAAGGGGCGCGAGGCCGATGCCCTGTTGGAGGAAGTGAGGGTGCAGGCCGAGCGCATGGTGCAAAGGACCGAGATTGTCCGTCAGGCCAACCACGTCGCCCAGCGCATTTTGGACGATGCCAACGAGGAGGCCCGCCGACTCCGTCATGAAGCCGAGGACTATGCCGACCAGAAACTGGCCAGCTTCGAGATCGTCCTGGACCGCACCATGAAGACCGTGCAGGCCGGCCGCGAGAAACTACAGGTCACGCCGCTACCCAAGATCGAGATCGGTGAGGGCGGTGACACCTCCCTGGCGCCGTCGGGTCCCGACCGGGCGGCCGCCGGTGACGAGGAACCCGAAGGATTCTTCGACCAGGATCGGGACTGACCGTCCCGTAGGTGGGGGCGCGGTGACAAATGATCCGGCTGGAGGGGAGATTGGCGCTCTGACCGTCAGCACGGGGAGGGAGTCCGAGATGGAGACGGGGCCCGAAACGAGATCCGAAACGAGATCCGAAACGAGGACAGAGGCGCTCGAACCGATGAGCGCCGGCCGCCGGGCGAAAAAGGCGCGACCTTTCATCGTGTCGAGCGCGGCACTGCGCAAACAGGTCGGTTCCTCCCGTCATGAGCACCGGCGCGGATCCATCTCCGGGCTGGCCGCCCTGGGAGTGGTGGTGCCCGACGAGGCTGAGGTCGACGTCGAACTGACCCTGTCGTCCTATCCGGGCGGGATCATGGCTGTCGGCGCCGTCACCGCTCCGTGGGTGGGCGAATGTCGACGGTGCGGGGGTCCGGTGTCTGGCACAGTGGTGTCTTCCGTTCATGAGCGCTTTGCCCCGGGGGGAGAATCGGGGCAGGACGAAGATGCCTATCCGCTGAGCGGTGACGAGCTCGATCTCGAGCCCCTGGCCCGTGATGCGGTGTTGCTCGATCTGCCCCTGGCTCCGCTGTGCGCCGAGGCGTGCCTGGGTCTCTGTCCCCGCTGCGGTGCCAATTGGAACCTCGGCGTGTGCGAGTGTCCGCCCGAGCCCGATCCGCGTTGGTCGGCTCTCGATTCACTGCTGGACACGGAGCGTGGCCCGCAGAGCGGCGGTTTGGCCTAGGATCGCCCTTCTATGGCTGTCCCGAAGAAGAAGACCTCGAAGTCGAAGAGCCGCAGCCGTCGGGCCTCCGCCTGGGTGCTCAAGATGCCGGCTCGTTCCGTATGCCCCCAGTGCCAGACGGCCAAGACGCCCCATGTCGTGTGCCCCAATTGCGGGTGGTACAAAGGCCGCCAGGCCCTCGAAGTCGAGTAGTGGCGCGGGGCCGACCGCGCCCGTCGGGCGAGGAGTTCGTTTCCCTTCCCGTGGCCGTCGACGCCATGGGTGGCGACCAGGCTCCCGACCAGATCGTGGCCGGGGCCAGAGAGGTGGCCGATAAGGGGCGGATCAACGTGGCCCTGGTGGGCCGGCCCGGGGCCATGGGGGACACCGGAGATCTGCCGTGCTTTCCGGCCAGCGAGGTCATCGGGATGGACGACGATCCCGGAAACGGTGTTCGGCGCAAGAAGGATTCGTCGCTGGTGCGGGCGGCCGAGGCGGTCAGGGACGGGAAGGCCATGGCCATGGTTTCGGCGGGGAATACCGGTGCCGCCATGGCCTCCGCCCTCTTGCGGATGGGCCGGCTTCCCGGTGTGGTCAGGCCGGCCATCGCCACGCCGATTCCCTTTCCGGGCGGACCCTGGCCAACGGTGCTTCTCGATTCCGGCGCCAATGCCGAATGCACGGCGCAGATGCTGGTCCAGTTCGCCCAGATGGGGGCGGCTTTCGCCAGCAAGCGCTACGGGCAGCCGCGGCCGCGGGTGGCCCTCCTCTCCATTGGTGAGGAGAAGTCCAAGGGTTCGCCGCTGGAGAAGGAAGCCCACGCTCTGCTGGCTGACGGGGCGGGAGGTGCTGGTCTCGATTTCGTGGGCAATGTCGAAGGTCGCGATTTCTTCGAGGGGAAGACCGATGTCATCGTCACCGACGGCTTCACCGGCAACGTAGCCCTCAAGACGCTCGAAGGGTCGATGCGGTTCCTCATCGGGGCCCTCACCGAAATACTGGGTCGACCGGATGTACGGGAAACGGCGGACGCCCTGTACACACACCTCCTCCCTCTGGCCTTCGCCCTCGATCCGGAGAACACGGGGGGTGCCATGCTGCTCGGGGTCGATGGGGTGTGCGTGATCAGCCACGGGTCGTCCTCGTCGGTGGCCATCGTCAACGCCATCACCGTGGCCCACGACCTGGCGGTCGGTGGGCTGGTCGACGCTGTGGCCGCATCGGTGTCACCGGTGGAGACACCCGGCTGACCAGAGGTCAGTCCCAGAACCGGGCCAACAGGCCGACGTCGTCGGATGCTTGGCGTCGGCCCATCATCAGGGCACGGGGCACGGCGGCGGGAGACATGAGCTCGGCCAGGTCGACCTCGGTCGGGACTCGGAGGATCACGTCGGCCCCTGTCTCTCGCAGCTGGTCGACCTCGCGACCGATATCGCCCGGACGGGTGGTCATCATTCCCTCGGTCCCCTCGGTTCCGTCAGTGAGGGACAGAGCCAACACCCGCCTACTGCCGGCCAGGAGATCGAGATGGAGGCCGGTTCCACTCACCCCTCCGTCCATGCACCTCCGATCGCCGACCGGTTGTGGCGGAAAGATGCCGGGGACCGCACTGCTGGCGGCCACGGCCCGGGCCGACGTCACACCTCCACCTCCCTTGAGCACGCACCGCTCGGCAGTGAAGGCATCGACGCAGGTGATCCACAGCGAGTCCGGTGTCAGAGTGCCCCACCCGACGATCAGGGCGATGTTCCGGCGCATTGCTGCCGCGCTGGTGGTCGCCGCGGCCAGCGCGGCGTGTCCGATCGATTGGATGGTGGTGACGTCGGCGTCGGAGGCCAACAGGAACAGGTCGAGCGCCCTCTGTTGGCTGGGTCGGAGCTTCGAAGCCGGGGCCAGTGCCGCAACCACGGTGGGCGCCCGGGCCATCAGCTTCACTTCCCCGTGCAGCCGGCCCAGCTTTCCACCCGCTAAACCGCACGCCACCATCGACCCGGCGGACGTGCCCACGATCCGGTCCGCGGAGTCGAACCGGATCCCGTAGGTGGACAACGTGTGCAGGTAGGCCGCCTGCCACGCCACGAAGAAGAGACCCCCACCGCCCAAGCACAGGCCATGGTCCAGCCCCGCCCCGTAGCGGGCATCGAACGACCGGGGCATGGCCGTGGATACCCGCTCGATTCCGACGGAGGGGGACGGGACCGACATCCGACCACCCTATCGGGCCGGTCCTCGCCTTCCTGATGCCGGGACGTCACCGACTCAGTCCCCCTTAACCAATCCGTCGAAGAAAGCGACGATCGCCGAAGGGGGAGCGGCCTGCAGCGCGAAACGACGCCGCATCGGCTGTCTGAGATGGCATCGCATCGGGGGCGCGAGATGGCATCGCATCGGGGGCGCGAGACGGCGTCGCATCGGGTGCGCGGGACGGCGTCGCATCGGGGAGGCGGGACGGCGTCGCATCGGGGAGGCGAAGCGGCGTCCCATCGGGGAGCGCAGCGAGTTGGGGATGGATCGGATCGGTCGATGCCGGAGCGACCGGTCAGCGGCTGAGTAGATCCTTGGCGATGTGGGTGACTTGGATCTCGTCGGTGCCGGCGTAGATCTGGAACACCTTTGCATCACGGGCCAGTTGCTCGACACGGAACTCCGCCATGTACCCGTTTCCGCCGAAGAGCTGCACCGCCTCCATGGCCACTGCCGAGGCAGCCTGGGCCGAATAGAGTTTCATGGCCGAGGCCTCGGCCAGCGTAAGACTTTTGCCGGCTGCTGACAGTTCGATGTGCCGAAATACCAGGTTCTGGACGTTGAGGCGGGCGACCTCCATGTTGGCCAGCTTGAGTTGGATGAGCTGTCTGTCCCCGATGGGCTGTCCCCACAGCATGCGGTTCTTGGCGTACTCCACCGACAGGGCCAGGCACTCTTCGATGACCCCGAGCGACATGGCAGCCAGGCCAGCCCGCTCTGTGACGAAGTTGCCTTTGGCCGATTCGCGCCCACCGCCGGGCCGTTCGGCTTCGGTCTCCCCGAGCAAGTTTTCCTTTCCGACCCGAACGTCGGTGAGGAACAACTCTCCGGTGGGGGACGAATGCAAACCCATCTTGCGGAAGGGCTTGGACTGTTCGAGGCCCGGTGTTCCCTTGTCGAGCACGAAAGTGAGTACTCGGCGATCGCGCATCGGCGTGTCCGATCCGTCATCGAGCTTGGCGTAGAAGACGATGGTGTCGGCATAAGGCCCATTGGTGATGAAGGTCTTGTTGCCGTTGAGCACGTATTCGTCACCGTCTCGCCGCGCCGTCGACGTCATCCCGCCCAGAGCGTCGGATCCCGAGTTCGGCTCGGTGATGGCCCACGCCCCGATCTTGTCTGCCGTCAGCAGGTCAAGACCCCATCGCTCCATCTGGGCCGGCGTCCCTTCCTTCATGACGGTTCCGGCTGCCAAGCCCACGCTCACGCCCATGGCGGTCACGATGCCCGGGCAGTAATGGCACATTTCGATGATCGGTATGAGGGTCAGGGCCGCCGCCCCACCGTCGCCGGAGCGGGCCGCTCGCTCTGTCTTCTCCGTCGCCTTCGCCTTCTTCGTCGCACCCTGACCCGTTCCGTCGGCCACCTTGCGACTCAACTGCGCTTTAAACCGATCGCGGGCCAGCTGATCCATTCCGAAGGTGGCATAGAGCTTGCGGAAGATCTCGTAGGGAGCCATGTCCCCGTACTCGAGCGCATCGATGTTGGGGACGACCTCGGCTTCGATGAACCGACGGACGGCATCCCGAACCATCAATTGCTCTTCAGACCATTCGAACACGAGGACCCCTTTGGCCCGTGCGTCTGTGCCGACGTCGGGTTGGTTGTCAGTTGAACCGAGGCTATCCGAGGTCGGCCTACAGTCGGAGTGTGGTACCCGACAGCTCGAACCCGATTTCCGGCGGAGCCGGGGTTCCCGTCGATGAAACCGGTGCGGCCGGCGGTGCTGGTTCAGCCGGAATGGGGTCTGGCGGCAGCGGCGGTGCGGGCCGCTCCCAACGGGTAAAGGGGCCCGGTACAGCCGGCACCGAGGACAGCCTGGGCGCCGGGACCGCGTTCGAGCGGTGGGGCGGGAAGACCTTCTTCGACGATCTGGTCGAACGCTTCTACGTGGGGGTGGCCGCCGACCCCTTGCTCCGTCCCCTCTACCCGGAGGATCTGACTGAATCGAAGGCCCACCTGGCCCTCTTCCTCATGCAGTACTGGGGAGGCCCTCGTTGGTACAGCGAGCAACGGGGCCACCCCCGCCTCCGGATGCGCCACGCCCCCTTCGCCATCGGCTCCGCCCAGGCCGATGCCTGGCTGCGGCACATGTCGGCGGCCGTACGACAAGCAGGCCTGGACCCGGCCGACGAGGTCGAGCTCCTCGACTACCTGGTCATGGCCGCACAGAGCCTGATCAACTCGGCGGTCTGATGGTGGCCGTCGGACGACTGGCGGTGGCGGTTGGACGACAGAGCGCCGATCTCGCTGCTCCGGTGCCTCAGCGCCACCCGATCAACCGGTGATATCGGGGATGCGGACAACGTCCACCGAGACGGCCAGGGTGTGCGAGTCGCCACCGCCGAAGACGATGCCCTTGAGCGGTGTCACATCGGCGTAGTCCCGGCCCCAGGCGGTGGTCACGTAGGTCGACCCCACGATCTGGTCGTTGGTGGGATCGACGTCGAGCCAACCCCACCCGGGAACGAACACCGACGGCCAGGCATGGGAGGCGTCGGCTCCCACCACCCGGGTCTGGCCCTCTGGAGGGGCCGTCTCCAGATACCCGCTCACGTAGCGGGCGGCCAGCCCCATCGACCGGAAGCACCCGAGGGCCAGATGGGCGAAGTCCTGGCACACACCTCG
The DNA here is from genome assembly GCA_963813525.1 of uncultured Acidimicrobiaceae bacterium. GTDB lineage: Bacteria > Actinomycetota > Acidimicrobiia > Acidimicrobiales > RAAP-2 > Bog-756. The sequence goes on along the minus strand of CAWEZI010000005.1, from coordinate 2,967,807 downwards.
GCGAAAGCGCAACACGTCATCGAGGGGAGTGGTCACCGTGGTGAAGCCCGGATCGTAGAGAAAGTCCACGAAAATCCGCTCGGTGAGCTCCAAGACCGCGTCGACCAAAGCGCGTCCGGCGGGGAACGAGGGCTCGGCGTACTGACGGACATTGAGGTCAAGCTCGACCAACGGGGACTCGAAGGAGAACTCCCGCGCCGCCAGTGATGTGGCACCCAGATCGGTGGCCAGGAGGTCGCGGACCTCTTCCCAGGTCGCCCGGGTGTCGGGCACCTCACCGGACTTCGAAACGCTCACCGAGCTGGTTGACGTCACAGTGAGCTCGTTGAAAGGGCCGTCTACGGCAAAGGAAGTGACGGGATTGTCGTAGAAATCGGTCCGCTCGGACCAGCTGGTCGGGGCCGGCTCGACTGTCATGTCGTTGGCCAGACAGTGCTGATCCGTCGTGTCCCGGGGCCGAAGATGGGCCTCATTGCGACAGCGCGATACGGGCGCGTTGTAGTGGTAGTGAGTGGAGTGGACGATCTGGTACTTCACAAGGTCTATTCCAGCGCGTCCCGTTGGCCACCGGCCAGAATCGAAAGCCGTTCGTGCACGAAGAACGTGGCCCGCAGGCTGTCGAGAAGCTCCCCCAGCAGGCCGTCCACCTCGCCGAGGACGCTGTCAAGGCTGGATCGCTGATCAGCCTCGGGATCCACCGCGGCCAGCCGTTGTGCATCGGTGCGCCGAAGAATCGTGGTCATCTGCCGTACCAACTGCTCGTCATGACGGGAACCTGGGGAGGATGACCGGTCAGGCAGCTCGGCGAGATGACGAACCAACCGATCAAGTTGATAGACGACACTACGCGGATTGGCGCTGTCATAAACGAGGAGGTCGACCGCGCCGGCCACCCGCATGACCGATCCGGAGCGCCGGCGGAAGATCATCAGGCTCTCCGATGTCTTGAGCAGGGACTCGAGCAAGAGGTCTTCGACGACGGCCACTCGACGTCGGACCAGAAGAGCCCGCATCAGCCTCACCAATGACTGGGCTCGTTCGAGGCGGCGTCCGGCGTCGAGGAAGAGCCAGACCGAATCCCTTTCCATGTTCTCGGCGCTGAGGCCCGACAGAGCCAGCAGGGCCTGGAGCAACCGTTGAAGGCCGGATTGCAACGCCACCAGCTGGGTGGGCGGTCGGTTGCGCAGCCGGGACAATTCCTCCTCGAGGTCACCGACGAGCTGCCAGGTATCCCCGGACAACTGTTCGCGCACCGAGTAGGCCGCGTCGACCAGCAGGGTCAACGAGGCGACGAGGCTCCCGTCCACCCGGGCGTCGAGGAGAAGGGTGAGGGCCCGGCGATCGGTGGGGACCTCGAAGGTCATCCCCGCGGCCTCGGCCTGGTCCGGCAAGGCCCCGCGGTCGTCGGTCGCTTCGGGCTCGGTCACCGGGTCGAATCCGGAGACCGAACCGAGGGCGGCCAGCAGGACCTGCAGCGACTCGGCGCCACCCTCGGCTCCGACGGCGAGGGGCTGGTCGAGCCGGGAGAGGACGGTCCGGATGAGCCGGATCACCAGTTCGGCGTGCTCACTGGCTCGCCCCAGGACGAAAAGTTGGGCAGCCACACGACCAGGGAGCGGAGCGTCGGCTGTCGACCCACGCGGAGCCCGGATCGTCGTCCGTGGCGAGCGCAGCCAGGTGCTCTGCTGGAGGGCCGGTACCGCTGACGTGACCCAGGTGTCCTTGCTCGGTCCTCCACCGCGGCTCGAGACGATGAGGGAGTCGGGGCCGGCGCCGACGCGAGTAAGGCCTCCGGGCAGGACGGCAAAGCCGTGACCACGGCCGTTGCCCGTGTCGCCGGCGTCGTCCTGTCCGGCACGAACACTGAAGGTCCGCAGCACGGCCGGCCGCGGCTCGAGCGATCCGGTTGCCGTCAGCGTCGGAACAGTGGACGGCTCGATGATCTCCTGACCGAGCCATTCGCCGGGCCGTGCCCGAATGCGGGCACGAAGGTCCCCCAGCTCTGCCATCGAAAGGGTCGAGCCGACCAGGGGCCGGCGCCCGCCGGTGGAACGAACCCGGGTCACGATGAGGTCGCCCAAGCCGGCCAACACGTGGCTGAGCTCCTTCGGACGACCGCACCACCAGGTGGCGGGTCCGCGGAGCACCAGGTCCTCACCGAGGACCTTGGGCGCCAGCGAGTCGAGCATGCCGGCCAGAGCCGGGTCTTCCAGAATGCCTGTCCCTATCGGATTGATGACAGCCACCCGACCGCGGCGGGCAACCTCGAGGAGCCCGGGCACACCGAGCAGCGAATCGGCGCGCAGCTCCACCGGATCGCACCATTGGTCGTCGACGCGGCGGATGACCACGTCGACCGGGTCGATGCCGCTCAACGACCGCACCCACACCCGGTTGTTCTCGACCACCAGGTCGCGTCCTTCGACCAAGGAGTAGCCGAGGTAGGAGGCAAGATAGGCGTGCTCGAAGTAGGTCTCACTCAGCGGCCCGGGAGTGAGGATGACCACGCGGGGATCGTCCACCCCTTCGGGCGCGGCCGACGCCACGCCCGCCCGGATAGTGCGGAAGAAGCCGGCCAGCCTCTCCACGCCGGACTCGCGGTGGAGGGTGGGCAGTACCCGGGAGAGGATGGTCCGGTTGACCAGGGCGTAACCGAGCCCCGAAGGCGCCTGGATCCGATCACCGATTGATCGGAAACAGCCGTCGGAGTCACGCACGACATCCAACGCAGCCAGAAACAGGCCCTGGCCATTAGGGGCGAGCCCCACGCAGGGACGCAGGAAGGCCGGGTTTCCGAGGACGATTTCAGCCGGGATGAGACCGGACCCCACCAGCAGCTGTCGGCCGTAGATGTCGCTGAGAACCTCATCGAGAAGTGAGCTCCGTTGAGTCACCGCCTGGTCGAGGGCGCTCCATTCCTTCTCCTCCAGCACCAAGGGGCACGGATCCAGGAGCCATGACTGCCGTCGCCACCGATCACCTTCGGTGATGTTGTAGGTGGCTCCTTCGTTTCGGAGCAGCCGGGCCAGCTCCAATCGGCGGTCGACCAGTCCCTCGCGGCCGAGCGTTTCGAACTCGGCCGCCACCCGTTTCCAACGGGTCCGAATCTGTCCGTCGGGACCCAGGTATTCGTCGGAGCGGCCCGCCACCCGGGTGTAGGCAGCCAGCACCGTCTCGTCGCCGCCGGTTCCTTGTCCTCCACCCGTAGTTGGGGTGGTGGCTGCAGTGGTCACGACGCGGCAGAGCCCATCACGACGCGACGGAGGAGGGCAGCCAACCGACGAACGAAGGGCGGAAGTAGGTCTCGTCGATCCGACGGTGGATCTCGGCCAGCGACATCTGGACCTCGTCCAGGAACTCGGTGAGACCGCCGAGGGAGAGTCGAGGAACGGCGGCCGAGGCCACCAGCATGGCGGCATCGGCACAGGCATCCAGAGCGTCTTCCGCCCGGGCCAGACCCTTCAGCTGGGAACGCGATTCGGTCAGACAGGCACTGACAGCGCGAGGAAACCGATCGTCCTGCAGGAGGAAGCGCAGGGTCGAACCTCCCTGTGGACGGGCGGGCATGGCCCGCCGGAATGACTGATAGGCGGCCAACGAACGCAAGACGGCCATCCACCGGACGGCGTCGTAGGGATCGTCCCCCTGCTGGGTGTGCAGGCTGTCCGAGCGCACATCGAGGACACGGGTGGTCAGATCGGCCCGTTCGAGACTCTGGCCGATGGATAGGAAAGACATGGTTTCGTCGCGGCTCATGGTCCCGAGCAGAATGCCGTTGATCCTCTGGCAGCCGGCGATCACTCGACGGAGCCATTGGACCCGGCCCTCCCGGGTGAATGTCTCCTCGAGGTTGTCCGAACAGGTCAGCCACACATTGTTCCCGGCCTCCCAGGCCTCCCGAGGGATCACCGGTCGTGCCGTCCGGAGGTTCTCCCGAGCGGCGGTGATCGAAGCGAGGATGGACGACGGATTGTCGGGGCTGTGGAGGAGGTATTCGATGACGTCCTCTTCGACAGCGCCGGCAGGGCTGCCCCCCACCTCTCGGCCGGTGACCGAACCGGCGGCGTCGAGGGGGTAGCCGCCATCGGTGGCGTCCGGATAGTGCTCAGCGAACTGGCCGTCCACACCGGCGATGGCCAGTAGCGGTTCCCATCCCACGTCCTCGCCGACCGGCATGTCCACGTGGGTGTCGGTGTGCACCTGCACGATGCGGGCCGTGCACTCGCTGCGCTCGAGATACCGCCCCGCCCAGTACACAGCCTCAGCCATTCGTGCCAGCAGCATGGACCTCTCCTTCGGGTGCTCGGGGTTCATCTGTTCGTGCATGTGCGGCATGCCCCTCTATATGCGTTTGTGTCTGGGTGCGGTTCTCGGCCTGCAACTGGGTCTGTGTCCGGCCTGGTCCCTCTCTGTCAGCGTCCCCGACTTTTTCTCTGTCAGATGGTCTGCCCGGCCGCCCACGACCCGATCGGGACGAGGTGCGCCGGGTGGCCAGTGTCGCATGCGCCGCGTCGCTGGTGTCGACCACCCAGGTGTCCTTGCTACCGCCGCCCTGGGACGAGTTGACCACCAGCGAGCCGGGCCGTCGGGCCACCCGGGTCAGCCCGCCACGGGTGACGTAGGCGCCCTCGGGCCCGAGCAGGGTGAAGGGACGGAGGTCCACATGGCGCGGGGCCACGGTGCCCTCGCACAACGTCGGGGCGGTCGAGAGGGGGATGATCGGCTGGGCCACCCACCGGCTCGGGGCGTGGTTGACCTGGCCGGCGACGTCCTCGAGCTGGGCGGCCGTCGCCTGGGTTCCCACCACCACGCCCGAGCCCCCCGACTCGTTGGCCGGCTTGACCACCAGTTTGGCGAGATTGTCGAGGACGAAGCGGCGTGTGTCTTCGTCACTGCAGCGCAGGGTGGGCACCGTGTCGAGGATGGGTTCCTCGTCGAGGTAGAACCGGATGATGTCGGGAACGTAGGCATAGACCTTCTTGTCGTCGGCGATCCCCGCCCCGGGCGCATTGACCAGAGCGACCCGCCCTGCCCGCCAGGCCCGCATCAAGCCGGGCACGCCCAACATCGAATCGGGCCGGAAGGCCTCGGGGTCGAGGAAGAGATCGTCGATCCGGCGGTAGATGACGTCGACCCGTTGGAGCCCGTCGATGGTCCGGGCGTAGACGCAATCGTCGTCCAGGACCACCAGGTCGCTACCTTCGACCAGCTCCACGCCGAGCTGTTGGGCCAGGAAGGCGTGCTCGAAGTAGGCCGAGTTGTAGATCCCGGGGGTGAGCACGACCAGGGTGGGGTCGCCCGCAGACGGCGACACCGAGGCCAGCAGGCTGGCCAAGCGCCCGATGTAGGGGTCCACCGGCTCGATGCTGTAATGGCGGAACAGCTCGGGGAACACGTGTTTGGCCACGATCCGGTTCTCGAGGAGGTACGAGACGCCCGAGGGAACCCGCAGGTTGTCCTCGAGCACGTACACGGTCCCTTCGGCGTCCCGTATCAGGTCACTCCCACAGATATGGGCCCAGATGCCACCGGGTGGATCGATGCCGACGCACTCCCGTCGGAAGTTCGGAGACCCGGACACCAGCTCGGACGGGACCACGCCCGAGGTCACGCAGCGCTGATCGTGGTAGACGTCGTCGATGAAGAGGTTGAGGGCGTTGAGCCTCTGCACGAGGCCCACCTCGATGGTGTGCCACTCGTCGGCCGGCATGATCCGGGGAATGATGTCGAAGGGCCAGGGCCGGTCTACTCCGGCCGATCCCTCGTAGACGGTGAAGGTGACACCGATGGTGCGCATTTCATGGTCGGCGGCGGCCTGCCTATCGGCCAGTGCCTCCGGTCCCAACTCGGCCAAGTGGCGCCACAGAGCCGCCGCCGCCGGACGCGGGTGGCCCTCCGGGCCCACCAGCTCGTCGTAGAAGTCGCCGGGGTCGTAGGAGGGCCAAGCCGTGGTCGGGAGCCTGCCAGGGGGTGCGGAGGCCGATGCAGGCTCCTTCGCCTGGCCTTTCATACTCTCCGCCTGGCTCGCATCCTGCGCCTGGCTCACACCATCCGCCTGGCTCACACCCTCCGCCTGGCCTGTCGTGCCCTTCGGCCGGCCCGTCACGCCCTTCGGCCGGCCCGTCACGCCCTGGGCCTGGCCCGCAGTGCCCTCGGGTTGGCCCGCAGTGCCCTCGGGTTGGCCGGCAACGCCGCCCGGCTTCCCTGTCATGCCCTGCACACCCCCTGCGACAGCTCGGCCCACGCTCCCTGTGATACGTCAACGATGGGTCAGACGGGTTGCCATCGTGTTTCCACTCCGTGAATGGCACCGTCCGGTAAGATCTCCCCGAGGTGGAAAGCCCCGGTGGGGAGGCACGGCCGTCAGTGTTGCCGTGTTTCCTGCACGCAGTGCCGTTTTGCTGTCGTGGTCCGACCGGCTGTCCGTCAGAGCGACGGACAGCCGAGTGTGACGATGCTGGGGCTGAACGCCCACCGGCCCGAAACGGGCAGGTCAGGCTGGTTGGCGGAACCACCGTCCCTCGTTTTCGGGTACCCATTCCCAAACATCCACGACCCACAGGAGACGCCGTGCCAGCAGAGACCCACATGGAGAAGGGCCCCCTGGAGCGAGACCAGGTCCTCGAACTCATCCGTGATCTGCTCGCCGACATCCTCGAGATCGAGCCGTCCGCTATCAGCGAATCCTCCTCTTTCGCCGAGGACCTCGACGCCGACTCGCTGGCCCTGATCGAGCTGGTGGAAGGGCTCGAGGAAGAGCTGGGCGAACGATCGGTCGGGTTTCGTATCGATGATGAGGACCTCGAAGAGCTTCGTACCGTGCGGGATTCCGTCGACTACGTGTACGCCAAACTCGGGGGGGCCTGAGGCGCCCCATGGCGCCGTCCGCCGACTCGGGCCCACCCGAGGACGACCTCGCCGACACCGGCGCTCCCACCGGGGAGCAATGGCTGGCCCAACGGGTCCGCTACTGGTTCACTGACCCTCAACTGCTGGAGCGGGCCATGGCCCACCGGTCGTGGTGCGCCGAGCAGCTCGGCCGCAGTTCAAACGAACGTTTGGAGTTCCTGGGCGACGCCGTGCTGGGACTGGTGGTGGCCGAGTTCACCTACGGGGGCCACCCGGAGCTGTCGGACGGGCAGATGTCCCAGGTCAGAGCCTCCGTAGTCAACACCCGGGTTCTGGCCGAGGTGGCTGGCGACCTCGGGGTGGCCGAGCACCTACGCCTGGGGCGGGGTGAGGATCTGTCCGGGGGACGGCGGAAGGAATCGATCCTGGCCGACGCCACCGAAGCCGTCATCGGCGCCGTCTACCTCGACGGCGGCTTGGAGGCCGCCCGGCGGATGATACTTTTCCTGCTCAGAGACCGAATTTCGGTGGCTGTGGGTGAGCCCGGCGAATCGGACCACAAGAGCCGGCTCCAGGAGGAGGCGGTGCGCCTGGGACGGGGCGTTCCCCACTACGAGCTGGAGAGTTTCGGCCCCGATCATGCCCGTCGGTACCTGGCCACGGTGTACGTTGCTGGTCAGAGCCTCGGTTCGGGGGAGGGACGGTCCAAAAAAGACGCGGAGCAGGTGGCCGCCAGAGTGGCCTGCGAGACGTTGGAAGTCGAGAGGTTGGAAGTCGAGGGAGGGAATGCCTGAGCTTCCGGAGGTTGAGACCATCCGGCGGGACCTTCAATCCGAGGTCGTAGGCCGGAAGATCAAGTCAGTCGAGGTGCGCAATGGACGCACGGTACGGCGCCATCCGAGCGCCAAGAACTTCCGTGCCCGCCTCGAGGGACACACCATCAAATCGATCGACCGAGCGGGTAAGTACCTGCTCTTGGGGCTGGAGGACGGCCAGACCCTGGTGGTCCACCTGGGGATGAGCGGCCAACTCCAGCGGGCCAAATCCATCAAGGAGCCCAAGGCCCCCCACACCCACGTGGTGATCACGTTCACCCAGGGCGGGCAGCTGCGGTTCGTCGACCCGCGCACCTTCGGCGAGCTGTTCGTGTCAGCCGCCCCGGTCGACGGTTCCCCCCCTCTGCCGGAGCTGGCCCACCTCGGTTTCGACCCGCTCGAGGACGTGATGAGCTGGGAGAAGTTCTGGGTGCTGTTGTCATCCCACAAGGCAGGCCTCAAGGCCCTGCTCATGGACCAGGAGTTCGTGGCCGGGATCGGCAACATGTACGCCGACGAGATCCTTTTTGCCGCCGGTCTCCGCTACGACCGGATGTCCAACTCGCTGTCGTCCCAGGAGGTGCGGCGGCTCTACCGGGCCATGGTCGAGACACTGGCCGAGGCGGTCAAGCGCCGCGGCTCCTCCTTGGCCGACGAGCAGTACCGCGACCTGTTCGGTGAGGTCGGTGACTACCAGGATCAACACCAGGCCTACGACCGGGAAGGCGAGGCCTGCCGGCGCTGTCGCGCCACCATCGTCCGGGTCAAATCAGGAGGTCGGTCGACTTTCTTCTGTGATCATTGCCAGGTCTGATCCGGCGCCTTTCCCCATGCGACCCACGGGGCGGGTCGGCATCTCCACTCTGTTCACCGACGGCCGATAGGGTGAGCGCGCGGTGTTCCTGAAGTCTCTCTCCCTCAAGGGTTTCAAATCCTTCGCCGACCCGGCCGTGCTCGAATTCGAGCCCGGCATCACAGTGGTGGTGGGCCCGAACGGCAGCGGGAAGTCGAACGTGGTCGACGCCGTGGCGTGGGTCCTCGGCGCCCAGGGTCCCCGCACGGTGCGCTCGGCCAAGATGGAGGACGTCATCTTCGCCGGCACGGCCAGCCGCCCTGCTCTGGGCCGGGCCGAAGTGACCCTGACCATCGACAACAGCGCCGGCCAGCTGGCCACCGATCTGGCCGAAATCACCATCACCCGGACTCTCTTCCGGTCGGGCGACAGCGAGTACGCCATGAACGGCGCCCCGTGCCGCCTTCTCGATATCCAAGAGCTCCTGTCGGACACCGGTGTCGGCCGCCAACAGCACGTCATCATCAGCCAGGGCCACCTCGACGCCATCTTGGAGGCCCATCCCGAAGACCGCCGGGCGGTCATCGAGGAGGCGGCGGGTGTTCTCAAGTACCGTCGCCGGCGCGAGAGGTCCGAACGGCGGCTGGCCTCCACCGAAGAGAACCTGGAACGGCTCTTCGACCTGGTCCGAGAAGTCAAACGCCAGATCCGGCCACTCGAACGCCAGGCGGCGGCGGCACGTTCCTATGCCGAGCTGGACGACCAGCTGCGGCTGATCCGCCTCTATGTGGCCGGCTCCGAGCTCAAGGCTCTGGACGCCCGTCAGCAGGAGGGAAAGCGGGCGCAGGCCGAACAGCGCCTCGTCGAGGAGAGCCTGCGGACCTCGCTCGACCAACTCGACGCCGACACCGAGCGCACCAGCGATGAGATGTCGGCCCAGAGGGAGGCCGACCTGGCCTCCGCCCTGGGTCGGGCCGAAGGACTGGTCGAGCGGGCCCGCGGCTTGATCGGGGTGCTGCGGGAGCGCCGCCGGTCGCTGGCTCAGGCCCTGGACGCTGCCGCCGATGCCGATGTGGTGTCGACGCTCGAGGCGGAGGCCGCTCATCTGAGCGAGGAGCTCTCGGCGGCGGAAGCCGAATCGACCAGGCTCGCCCCCGAACAGGATGCCCTGGTCCAGATGGAGGCCGAGGCGGCGGCCGCACTCGAGGCCCACCGCGAGACCTGGGGGGACGGCGGACCGCTCCGACAGGCCGAGGAAGCGGTCACCGTGGCCCGTGGCCAGCTCGGTTCGCTCGAACGGGCCCTCGAGCGGGACCGGCGGGCCCTCGAGCAGCTGGCCTCCCGGTCGGTGGCGGCCGAGCGACGTGGCGCCCTCCTCGAAGACGAGGATCGGGAGCTGGCCGAACGACTGTCAGACACCGAGCAGGCCCGTCATCGTCTGCAGACTGTGGTGGCCGAAATGGAATCGGCCCACGGTCAGGCCACCGCCCGCCTGGAAGCGGCCGAACAGGCCCTCCGCCAGGCCGAGCAGGAGCTTCATCGATCGGTGGCCCGAGCCGACGCCTTGGAGAAGGCGTTCGACGAAGCCCGCGGGGCGGCCGGAGCGGAGCTGCTGGCCGGGGTGGAGGGGGTAGTGGGGACGCTTCTCGACGTGGTCGAGGTCGACGCCGGCTGGGAGGCGGCCTTCGAGGCGGCAGCGGGGGCATCGGTGGCGGCCGTCGTCGTCTCAGGCAGCGAACCGGCCCGACAGGCCCTCGCCCGCCTCCGCCAGGGAGGGGCGACCGGCGCCGTTCTGGCCTTGACCGGTGCCGTCCCGGCCGACGTCGGCCACAGCGAAGCCCCGGCAGGCACCGAGCCCATCCGCCGCCATGTGCGCCCGCGCAGCGGGACCATCGGATTTCCCGGGCTCGACGTGGTTCTCGACACGCTCCTCTCCGGCGCCTTCTGTGCCGAGGGCGGGTGGTCCGAGGCCATCGACCTGGCTCTGGCCCGCCCCGACCTGGTCGTCGTGACCCGGGACGGCGACCGGTTCTCATCCAGCGGATGGCGGGTGCGGGCCGGTGGTGCGGCCGTCACCGCCGACGTGGTCGAAGAAGGGCGAGCGCGGGCGGAAATGGCGGCTCTGGCCACCTCCCACGCCGCCGAGGAACGCACGACGGCACGGGCCGGCGTGGAGGCCACCCGGGTGGCCGCCCTGGAGGCCGTCCGGTCGGACGACCACAACGAGGTCGTGCACCAGACGGCACGGGCCACGCGCCAGAGGGTGGCTGACGACCGGGCGGCCCTGGCCGTCGAGCTCGAGGAGCTGCGGGTCGCCCGGGTCGAGTTGGAGGAACGGGTGGCGCGGGATGAGGGGCGGGCCGACGAGCTCCAACAGCAGCTCCCCGGTTTCGAGGAGGCCAAGGCGCAAGCGGCCGATGAGGCGGCTGCGGCCCGCGAAGAACGGCGGCGGCTCGACGAGCGCCTGACCAACGCAGCCACCGCTCGCAGTGAGTGGGAGGTCCGGTCGGCCGGACTGGTCGAACGCAGCCGGGTCCTGACCGAGCGGCTCGAAGAGGTGGAACGCCGGCTCACCGGGCACGCCGACGAGCGCCGTCTGGCCGCCGAGCGGAGGAGGCGGCTCGAGGCCGATGCCACCGCCGTCGAGCGGCTCAGCGCCGAGGTGGCCCGGGCCCAAGGCCAGCTGGACGGCACTCTTGCCCAACTGCGGGACCGCCACAGGCGCCAACTGGAGGCGGTCAGGGCCGGCGGCGCTCGCCTCGAGGAGTTGCGTCGGCAACGCTCGACCCAGGAGCACGAGTTGGCCGCCGTGCGGGGCCGGCTCCAGAAGTCGGAGCTCGATCTGGTCGAGGCCACCGTGCGCCGCGAAGCGGTCATCGAAAACCTGCAGAGAGAACTGGCCTGCGGACCCGAAGAGGCCATCGACGCGCCGGCGCCCGAGCTGGCCGAGGGGTCGGATCCTGTGACCCGGATCGCCGAGCTCGAGGCCGAAGTGGCGGCCCTGGGCCCGGTCAACCCTCTCGCTCTCGAGGAGCTGGCCGAGCTCAGTGAGCGCCACCGGTTCCTGGAGGCCCAGGTGGAGGATGTGCGTTCGGCCCGTCGTGAGCTCCATCACGTCATACGGGCCCTCGACGAAGAGATCATGCACGTCTTCCATGCGGCCTTCGCCGATGTCAACGAGCACTTCGGGGCCCTGGTCACCACCTTGTTTCCAGGAGGCACCGGGAGGCTCTCCCTGACCGACCCGGAGAACCTTCTGAATACGGGCGTCGAAGTGGAGGTCCGACCGGCCGGTCGCAACGTCCGGCGCCTCTCGCTGCTGTCGGGCGGTGAGCGCTCGCTGGTGGCGCTGGCCTACCTGTTCGCCGTCTTTCGGAGTCGGCCGTCGCCCTTCTACCTGATGGACGAAGTCGAGGCGGCGCTCGATGACGTCAACCTCCAGCGCTTCTTGGGCCTGGTTCACGAATTCCGGGAAGGGGCACAGCTCATCATCGTGAGCCACCAGAAACGGACCATGGAGGCGGCAGACGCTCTCTACGGGGTGACCATGGCTCCCGGCGGCTCCTCCAAGGTGGTGAGCCAGAAGGTCCCTCGCCAGCAGGAGGGCGCCGTCCCGTCCGAGGCCGTCTCCAAGATCCCTTCGGCGGGGGAGTCACCCGCCTCCTCGCCCACTCTTTCGCCCAATACCGTGCTGTTCGCTCCGCCCCCTTCGTCGGTTGCCGTGTCCTCTCCGTCCGAGCCGTCCAACCAGTCGGTCGGCGGCCAGCACGCGGGGCAGCCAGCCCCTCCTGGCGAGGTGCCGGAGGTACCGGACATCGGCGCCGGATACCCGGCCGACGACCCGGGGACAGTTGTCGGCGACGAAACCGGAGACGGTCCCGCCACCGGCGGCGTGCGCTTCGATGGAGGTGGCAAGAGGATCGGGGCTGAGCCCCTGGGCGGGTCCGACGGATGATCGAGGGCGCGGTGTTGGTCACCGCTCTGGCTACCTCTCTGGCGTCCTCGTCCGACGTGGTCATCGGGCTGGCCATCGCCATTCCGGTGGCGGTGGTGGCCACCGGCGTGGCCGTGGGCTTGCGCCTGCGGGGCCGGGGTGTCAAAGAACATGTGCCTCTCGGTGAGGAAGCGGTCGACACTCCAACCGATGTCGAACTGGACCGGAGCGCCGAAGCCACCCGGGTCGCCGAAGGGACAGAGGCTCCCGCCGGCCCATCCGGCCCATCCGGCTCCTCGGTCGTCGAGATCGAGGAGCGCCCGGTTGCCGAACCCATCCCCGAACCGGCTCCCGAGCCGGCCCCGGAACCGGCCTCTTATCGGAGCCGCCTGGGCAAGGCACGGGGCCTTTTTGCCGGCTATCTCGGAGCCGTCCGATCCAAGGGAAAGATCGACGCCGCCACCTGGGACGACCTGGAAGAGGCGCTCATCCGGGCCGATGTCGGGGTGGGCGCCACCGACGCTCTGCTCGGAGATCTGAAAACCCGGGTCAAGGCGGGCGAGATCGACGGTCCCAGCGCCCTCATCGACACCCTCAAGTCCGACCTGGTGGAAATGCTCACGTCCGCTGACGGCGCTCTGGCCCTTCCGGGTGCGTCGCAGGAGGTTGCGACGCAGGAGGTAACGACGCAGGAGGGAACAGACGGCGCAACCGGCGTCTCCGGTGGCGAAGACGGCGACGGGGGTGTGGTCGACGTCTGGTTGTTCGTCGGGGTCAACGGTGTGGGCAAGACGACAACGGTGGGCAAGGTGGCCAGCCGGATGTCGTCGGCCGGCACCAAGGTCCTCCTGGCCGCCGGCGACACCTTCCGTGCCGCGGCCGGTGAGCAGCTCTCGATGTGGGCCTCCCGAGCGGATGCCGAAATCGTCCGGGGGTCCGAAGGGGGCGATCCGAGCTCAGTGGTCTTCGACGCCGTGCAGCGCGCCTCGTCGCGAGGGTACGAAGTGGTCCTGGCCGATACCGCCGGCCGCCTCCACAACAAGGTCAACCTCATCGAGGAGCTGAAGAAGATCCGCCGTGTGGCCGACCGACCACCGGGCCGGGTGGTCGAAGTCCTCCTGGTGCTCGACGCCACCACCGGCCAGAACGGGCTGGCTCAGGCCAAGGTCTTTCTCGACGCGGTGGACGTGTCCGGGGTGGTGCTGACCAAGCTCGACGGGACGGCCAAGGGCGGAATCGTGGTGGCCATCCAGCGTGAGCTCGGTCTCCCGGTGAAGCTTGTCGGACTGGGGGAGGGCGTCGACGACCTTGTCGACTTCGACGCCCAAGGATTCGTTGAGGCACTGTTCTGAGCTGGCTGTCCTGAGCCGGGTGTCCTGAGCAGGCTGTCCTGAGCAGGCTGTCCTGAGCCGGGTGTTCTGGGCCGGGTGTTCTGGGCTCATGTGCGGCTGTCCGGGGTGCAGTGGCCAGGCCCGGCGTCCACCGAGCTGTTCGGGTCGAGAGGCGGGGCGGACGACGACACGGTCTGACCGCTGTCCGATAGCCTGAGGTGCCCATGTTCGAGAGCCTTACCGACAGATTTGAGGGGATTCTCTCCAGGCTCCGCAGCCGTGGCCGCCTGACCGACGACGACGTCGACGAGGTACTACGCGAAATCCGTACGGCCCTCCTGGAGGCCGACGTTGAGATAGGCGTCGTGCGCGGCTTCACCGACGCCGTTCGGGAGCGGTGCGTCGGACTCGAGCTCGTTCAGAACCTGAGCCCCGGCCAGCAGATCATCAAGATCGTCAACGAGGAGCTGATCGGCATCCTCGGCGGGGAGACGCTCAAGATCACCTACGCCGGTCGGCCGCCGACGGTGATCCTGCTGGCCGGCCTCCAGGGCTCCGGTAAGACGACCACGTCGGCCAAGCTTGCCCGCTGGTTCAAGCAGCAGGGACGTAACCCGCTGTTGGTCGGGGCCGACCTTCAGAGGCCGGCGGCGGTGGAGCAATTCCGCGTGCTCGGTCAACAGGCCGGAATATCGGTGTTCAGCGAACCCACCGACCCGGTGGCGGTGGCACGAGCCGGTCTGGACGAAGCAAAGCGCCTCGGCCGGGACGTGCTCATCGTCGACACCGCCGGTCGTCTGGCCATCGACGAAGAGCTGATGGACGAGATCCGGCACATCGCCGAAGCAGTGGATCCGCACTACACCTTCCTGGTCATCGACGCCATGACCGGCCAGGATGCCGTGTCGACGGCCGCCGCCTTCGACCATGCGCTGTCGCTCGACGGGGTCATCCTGACCAAGCTGGACGGTGATGCTCGCGGCGGTGCCGCCCTTTCGGTCAAGGAGGTCGTGGGCAAGCCCATCGCCTTCGCCTCCACCGGGGAGAAGCTCGATGACTTCGACCAGTTCCATCCCGATCGGATGGCCGACCGGATCCTGGGCATGGGCGATGTCCTCAGCCTCATCGAACAAGCCGACCGGACCATGGACAAGGAGGTCACCACCAAGGGTGCGGCCGCCATGCTCGAGGGCCGGTTCACCTTGGAGGATTTCCTCGAGCAGCTTCAGCAGGTGAAGAAGATGGGCTCGCTCTCGGGGATGCTCTCGTTGCTGCCCGGTGTGCCCAAGGACCTCAAACAGGCCTCATCGGCCGTCGACGACGGCCAGATCGGCCAGATCGAGGCCATCATTCGGTCCATGACGCCTCTGGAGCGAGTGGATCCCGCCATCATCGACGGTGCCCGGCGGGTCCGGATCGCCCGGGGCAGCGGGACCGCCACCTCGGACGTGAATGCTCTCCTCAAGCAGTTCAAGGAGATGCAGAAGATGATGAAGGGTTTCGGCAAGGGCGGTATGGCTGGCGCCATGGGCGGCCTCGGAGGCCTTCTGGGACGCGGTCCGAAACTGTCCCCGGAGGCCATGGCCGAAATGACGGCCGGTGCTGACTTCTCCGATCTGGCCGGGGTGGGTGCCGACGCTGGTGGTTTCGGTCAGAGTCCCGGCCCGGCCCTGGGCAAGGGAGGCGGAGGCCGGAGCCCGGCCAAGTCCCGGGGCAAGGGGGGCAAGAAAGGCAAAGGTGGTGGGCGGGTGACGCCGAAAGCCCGCTGAGGAGCCCTGGAGAAGGCCCGGAAGAGCCCCCGCCGCCGCCATGGCCGGTTTTGGCACGCCAGCGTCACTTTAGGTGCGAGACTGGTGGGCCAATCAGGAGATCGCAGGAATATCGCAGGAATGCAGAGGAGTGCATTGTGGCCGTAAAGCTCCGCCTCGTGCGGATCGGAAAAAAGAAGCAGCCGACGTATCGCCTGGTGGCGGCCGACAGCCGTTCGCCCCGCAACGGCCGGTTCATCGAAATCGTGGGGACGTACGCGCCCCGCGGCAAGTCACTGGCCGAGCCTGACGCGGTGGTGGAGATCGACAACGCCAAGGCCGTGAAGTGGTTGAGCCAGGGTGCTACCCCTACCGAACGGGTGGAGAAGCTGCTCAAGCAGTCAGGTGCTCTTGACGAGTTCGCCACGGCCAAGGCGGCCAAGTGACCGACGATGTGACCCTCGACTCTCCCGACGACGTCAACACACTCGACGAGATCGATGGCCGGGACGACGATGACTTGGGTAACAGGGTCACGGGCGGGACGCCTCTGGCTGTGGTGACCTACCTGGTCAACTCCATCACGTCCGAACCGGGGGCCGTCGTCATCAACACGGAGGAGCGGGGCAGCACCCTCCGCTTTCGCATCCACGTGGCCCCCGACGACATGGGCCGGGTCATCGGGAGACGCGGTCGGGTGGCACAAGCTATCCGCACCGTGGTGGCTGCGGCCGGCGCCCGTGACGGGGTTCAAACCAGCGTCGACATCGTCGACGACTGATCTGTCTGGTCCAGTGCACCGCTCCGCCCCCGGTGGCGGCTCTGGCGGCGGTCCGGCGCCCTCCTCACCCAGTCCCACAAACCTGCTCGAGGTCGGAGCCGTGGCCAAGCCCCACGGCCTCCGGGGCGATGTCATCGTCAGTTTGGTGACCAACCGGGAGGAGCGGGTCGCGCCCGGTTCGGTACTCACCACGGAGTCCGGGCGGGATTTGGTGGTGCTGCGATCCTCGGCTCACCACGGTCGCTACATCGTGACCTTCGTGGGGCTCAGTGGGATCGACGACGCCGAGGCCATCAGGGGTGCGCAGTTGTTCGCTCCGCCTCTGGCCGATCCGGACGCCTTGTGGATCCACGAGCTCATCGGGTCGGAGGTGGAGAGTACGTCGGGCGAGGTTCTGGGCGTCGTCGAGAGCGTTCAGGCCAATCCCGCCAGTGACCTGCTTGTCCTGGTGGGGGGCGCGATGATCCCTCTCCGCTTTGTGGTCGGTGGGAGCCAAGGTGGGCGGGTGACGGTGGAGATCCCTGACGGCCTTCTCGACCTGTCCTGACCGTGTCGGCCACCCCCTCTCTGCCCGCCCAGCCGGCTCCCTCTCTGCCGCCGACTCCGTCTCTGCCGCCGACTCCGTCTTTGCCGCCGACTCTGCGCATCGACGTCCTCACCCTGTTTCCGGAAGTCATCGAGCACTATGCCGATGCGTCCATCCTGGGTCGCGCCCGGGTCCGCGGCCAACTGGACCTGCGTACCCACGACGTGCGGTCGGCAGCACGCGACCCGCACCGGTCGGTGGACGATGCACCTTTTGGCGGGGGAGCGGGCATGGTCCTCGGTCCCGAGCCGGTGTTCGACGCGGTTGAGGCTGCGGCCGCCACTCCGGAAGGACTGCCCCGCCCCCTGGTGCTGATGTCCCCGTCCGGGCGACGTTTCGACCAGCGGGCGGCCCAGGAGCTCGCCCAGCTCTCCGGGTTCTCGCTTCTCTGCGGACGTTACGAGGGTGTGGACCAGCGGGTGGCCGATCACCTGGTTGACGACGAGGTCTCGGTCGGAGACTTCGTTCTGGCCGGTGGCGAGCTGGCCGCTCTGGTGGTGGTCGAGGCTGTGGTCCGCCTGGTCCCCGGGGTACTGGGGAACGACCAGTCCACCGGAGACGAGAGCTTTTCGACTGGCCTGCTCGAATATCCCCAGTACACCCGGCCGGCCGCCTTCCGGGGCTGGAGCGTTCCCGAAATCCTTCTCTCCGGGGACCACGCCCGTGTGGATCGCTGGCGGCGGGCCCAGGCCCTGGCTCGCACCTTGCGACGGCGGCCCGACATGATCGTCGACCGCGGAGGACTGTCCGAGGACGAGGTCAGGCTGCTGGAGGAGCACGGCGAGGTGCGTCTCCTCCGCGATCAGGGCTACACTCTATGAGCCTCGCAGGCGCCGGTTTGGTCCGGTTTCCCCGCGGTCGGACGGCAGACAGCCCATCGAGGAGGTACGCCTCCCGGTCGCAGCTTCTGGACGGCTCGGCGTGGACGCCCGGCGAGCGAGAGTTCGCACAACACCGGAAAGACGCGCCCAATGAATCCCACCGACATCATCGATCAGGACAGCCTTCGGGAGGACATCCCCGACTTTCGCCCTGGAGACACCGTCAAAGTCCACGTAAGGGTGGTCGAGGGAACCCGTGAGCGCGTGCAGGTCTTTCAGGGGGCAGTGGTCAAGCGGCAGGGGACCGGGGTCCGTGAGACCTTCACCGTCCGCAAGGTCAGCTTCGGCGTCGGCGTGGAGCGCACCTTTCCGGTGCATTCGCCGGTCATCGCCCAGACCGAAGTGGTCTCGCTCGGAGACGTGCGGCGGGCCAAGCTCTACTACCTGCGCGACCGGCATGGTAAGGCGGCCAAGATCAAGGAGCGACGGACTGCCCGCTCCTGAGGCGGGTCAGCGTCGGTCCGGCCGGTACCGTCCAGCCGCAGTGTGCCCGATTCGTGTCCACCCCTCTTTGACGGTAGCACCCGACAGGTGGCCGGCTCCCTATCCGGCAGCCGGGGGGTACCGAGTGCGTGGACTCCTCCGATGACTGTCGATTTTCGATGACTGTCGATTCTGAGGGGCGGGTCTGCCTGACGGTCGGAGCAGGTCGGTGAGCGAAGAGGACCTCGAGCGCTACGAGTCGGAGATCGAGCTCGCCCTGGTCCAGGAGTACCGGGCGGTGCTGCCGCTCTTCGCCTACGTGGTGGAGACAGAGAGGCGGTTTTATCTGGCCAACGACGTCGATGTGACGGTGCGGTCGGACACGACGCCCGCCTGTGTCGAGGTCGTCCTCAGCGATGCATGGGTGTGGGACATGTACCGCCCGGCCCGCTTCGTTCCTTCGGTGCGCATCCTTACCTTCCGAGACGTCAACATCGAACGGCTCCCCGAGAAGGATCTGTGAACTCGGGCGCTCCCGAGCGCCCTTCGGGACCCGATGCCCGTTCCCACCGCGCCGGTGCTCCCGCCCAACCTCCCGGCGTCCCTACCGGGGGCGACCCTCCCGAGACGGAACCGGCCTCCGACGCCGAGGGCGCATCTGGCCCTTCAGCGACCGGTGATGCCACGCAACGATCCGCTACCGGTAGCCGGGAGTCCGCTCACAGCGCCCGGGGAGCCCCTGGCGGCACGCAGGAGGCCGCTGACGGTGCGCAGACGGGACCGAAGCGGGCGGCAGACCACCGCCGTGCCCTCGGAGCAGAGGGCGAGGACCTGGCCGCCCACTGGTACGAAGACAATGGCTATGAAGTCCTCGATCGCAATTGGCGTCGACGCGAGGGCGAGATCGATCTCATCGTGCGTCGCGGGAAGACGGTCGCATTCTGCGAGGTGAAGACCAGATCAACCGACCGGTTCGGAGCGGGCACCGAATCGGTGCTGCCGGCCAAACAGCGTCGGATCCGGCGGCTGGCGGCACGCTGGCTGTCGGAGCTGACCCCGGCGGCCGGCAGAACCCGCGTCGAGGTCCGTTTCGACGTGGTGGGCATCACCGGGGGAACAGTCGAGGTCATAGAGAACGCCTTTTGAACTGTCGGGACTGTTTCGACCGGTGATCTCGTAGGCTCCGCTGATGGCCAACGAACTCGAGACCCTCATCGTGGAGCGCACCGGCGGAGTCGTGACCGTCACCATGAACCGGCCGGCGCGCAAGAATGCCGCCAACGGCACCATGTGGCGCGAGCTCTTGGACACCTTCGACGAAGTGGCCACCGACCGCCATGACCGGGTCATGGTCCTGACCGGCGCGGGGGACGCCTTCTGCTCGGGAGCAGACCTGGGGGACGCCTCGAACGTGGCCGGGCGGCCGGGTGATCCCTTCCTCGTCCAGATGCGTGCCCTCGGGGATGTGGCCCTTCGGTTGCACCGCTTTCCCAAACCCACCATCGCCAAGGTGGGTGGGATCGCCGCCGGAGCAGGGATGAGCATGGCGCTGGGTTGTGATCTGATCGTGGCTTCCGACACGGCTCGCTTCTCGCAGATCTTCTCCAAACGGGGGCTCTCGATCGATTTCGGTGCGTCGTGGCTGCTGCCTCGGCTCATCGGCCTGCATCGGGCCAAGGAGTTGGCCTTCTTCGCTGACATCATCGATGCCGAGCAGGCTGCTGAGTTCGGGCTGGTCAACCGCGTCCTTCCCGCCGATCAACTGGACGGGTTCGTGACGGAGTGGGCAGACCGTCTGGCCGCTGGCCCTCCGTTGGCCCTCTCGATGACCAAGTCGATGTTGAACAGTTCGTTCAGCCTTTCGATGGAGCAGGCTCTCGAGGAGGAGTCCCGGTCGCAGGCGGTCAACTTCGGCACCGAGGACACCATGGAAGCCATCGCCGCCTTCTCCCAAAAGAGGGATCCGAAGTTCAAAGGGCGGTGACGGCGGAGACCTGCGGTCGCGGCCTTGGGACAGCTTGCCCAGACACACCGGCTTCGTTCTGACGCCTCGCTCTGCCCCGCCCTGGTCCGGTACCCGGCTGTGTTCCGGTACGGCCCGGCTGTGTCTTGTGCCCATTTGTGACACCCGGTACCTAACGTCACGAACCGAGGTGCTTCGAGTGGCGATTCGCACCTGAGAACGGCGCCCTCCACTCCTGATTCCCACCGGGTCGGAACCGATGTGTTCCGACCCGGTGAATCGAGGCCAACCGGAGGTTCCAT
The DNA here is from genome assembly GCA_963813525.1 of uncultured Acidimicrobiaceae bacterium. Classification (GTDB taxonomy): domain Bacteria; phylum Actinomycetota; class Acidimicrobiia; order Acidimicrobiales; family RAAP-2; genus Bog-756. The sequence continues at coordinate 2,947,401 of CAWEZI010000005.1, read as the reverse complement.
GATCGCCGCTATTCCCTCCGCCGTTCTCATCGGCGTCGAAGGACAACCAGTCTCAGTCGAAGTCCATGTCTCCAACGGGATTCCCGGATTCACAGTGGTCGGCCTCCCCGACGCAGCGGTGCGCGAATCACGTGATCGGGTCCGGGCCGCTCTTCTGTCCAGCGGACTGGCGTGGCCTTTGCGTCGGGTCACGGTCAACCTGGCGCCATCCGGAGTCAGGAAATCAGGTGCGGGCCTGGATCTACCCATCGCCATCGGGCTTCTGGTGGCATCAGGTGAGCTGGACCCCGGCGCGGTGCAGGACATGGCGTTTGTGGGCGAGCTCGGCCTCGATGGTTCGCTGCGAGGCGTACCCGGGATCGTCGTACTGGCCGAGGCGCTCAATGAGCACCAGATGGTTGTGGCCGCCGAGTGCGCTGGCGAAGCCCGGATGGTCGCCGCAAACGACGTACGGTCTGCCTTTACGTTGAAGGCACTGTTCGATTGTCTGACCGGCCGCCGGCCCTGGATCGAAGACCTTGGTCGAGGGCATCCCTCCCAATCCACCAGGTCGACCTCGACGCCAACTGCGCCGACCGACGCGTTGATCGGGAGGGCATCCACGCCGGTGCGACCGGACCTCTCGGAGGTCCGAGGTCAGCGTCTGGCTCGTCGAGCCTTGGAGGTTGCTGCCGCCGGGGGCCACCACCTCCTCATGATCGGGCCGCCCGGGTCGGGAAAGTCCATGCTGGCCCACCGACTGGCCGGGCTCCTTCCCCCTCTGGATCGCCAGACAGCCCTCGAGGTCACCCGGATCCATTCCGTGGCCGGTCTGCCATTTTCGCCGGAAGGGTTGGTCGACCGTCCACCGTTTCGTGCGCCCCATCACGGGACATCGCCGGTGGCCATGATCGGAGGCGGCACTCCGTGGATGCGACCTGGCGAGATCACTTTGGCGCATGGTGGGTCCTTGTTCCTGGACGAGCTGGGCGAGTTCCCAGCCATCGTGCTCGAAGCCCTGCGCCAACCTCTCGAGGAGGGCCAGGTACGAGTCAGCCGGGCCCGCGGTTCAGCCACCTTTCCGGCTCGGTTCATGCTGGTGGGGGCCATGAACCCTTGTCCGTGCGGCCAAGGGGGAACGCCCGGTGCCTGCCGATGCAGCGATTCCTCCCGCGACCGGTACGGGCGAAGGTTGTCGGGCCCGCTGCTCGACCGGTTCGACATCGCCATCAGGGTGGATCGACCGCAGGTGGACGATCTTTTGAGCGGTCGTCCTGCCGAGGGCACTGCCGCCGTGGCCGAGAGGGTGTCGGCTGCACGCCGGCTTGCGGCCGAGCGAGGTGTGCTGACCAACGCGGAACTCACCGGGCCAGCGCTCGAAGAGGCGGTCCCCCTAACGCCGGATGCCCTCCGGGTCATCGAGCGATGTGTCCGATCGGGTGCGTTGAGCGCTCGGGGGTTTGATCGGGTTCGTCGCTTGTCTCGAACACTGGCAGACCTTGACGGCGCGGCCGCAGCCGTGGCCGAATCTCATGTCCATGAGGCGTTGCTTCTACGGTGTCGACGCGACGTCCTCCTAGGAGGACCGGGAAAATGAAGCCGGACGACGAAGAGCGAGCGCACGCCGCAGCCCTGGCCGGACTTCCGACAATGACGCCGGTCCGTTTGGCAAAACTGCTCAACGGATTCCATCCGGTAATGGCGTTGAAGGCCGTCCAAGCAGGCGCCCATCCGGCCGACCCTGATCGAAGGTTCGCTCGTGCAGCGGGCACGACGGATGTGGAAGAGGTTTGGGCCAGCTACTGCCGATGTGGGGTAAGGGTGCTGCTGCCCAGTGAGGCCGGCTACCCAACCATGTTGCTCGGTGATCCGGGAGCGCCGGCTGTGCTCTTTCCGCGCGGCGACCCCACCGTGGTGGAGGGTGCCGCCAGGGTGGCCATTGTCGGTACCCGGTCAGCGACACCTTACGGCCGACAGGTGGCCTCCGAGTTGGCTTCGGATTTGGCGAGGGAGGGTGTCATCGTTGTTTCGGGGCTGGCGCGGGGTATCGACGGGGCCGCCCACGCCGGAGCATTGCGAGAGTGTGGGGCCGCGTCGGCTCCACCGGTAGCCGTCGTCGGAACGGGTCTCGACACTGTCTATCCTGCCACCAACCGCGAACTGTGGGAAGCGGTGGCGTCACGTGGAGCCATTCTGTCCGAGGCGGCACTGGGTACGAAGCCTCATCCGGGCGTGTTCCCGGCCCGCAATCGGATCATCGCTGCCTTGTCCGACGTGGTCGTCGTGGTGGAGAGCCACCGTGGTGGCGGTTCCCTGTACACCGCTGAGGCGGCGGCCCGCCGGTCGATTCCCGTATGCGCAGTACCGGGTTCGGTGAAAAGTCGAGCATCGCAGGGGACGAACGGGCTGCTGGTCGACGGGTGCGCTCCGGTGCGGGACGCCGAAGATGTCCTGGTGGCGATTTCACTGGCTCGGGCCGCGAAGTACGACAGTCATTCTGATCTCCTCGCCACCCAGCGGACTGATGAAGGACCAAGGGGGTCCGATCGGTTGAACGGAATCTCTTGGTCGGCGGCCGAACACGGGGTCCGGCTTGGCTCGGCCTCGGTTGAGGAATCCGCCACTGCACCACCACCACCACCACCACCACCACCGTCGCCTGGCCGGCCACCGCTCCGCGCTGGCTCCAACCAGAGGACGAATGTCCGATCCGGACCACCCGGGTCAGGAGGGGGACGGCGGTCTGATCACAAGCCTCAAAGGGCGGCCCAGATCAGGGCTCAAGATTCGCCCGAGGAGTGCGCCGTGTGGGATGCCGTCGACGACGTGCCGACCGCTTTCGAGACGATCCTCATCCGCACGGATCTCTCGGTCACTGCCGCCGCTGCTGCATGCAACCGTCTGGTTGAGAGTGGTGCCCTCCTGGCGGGGTCCGGGTGGTGGTCACGAAATCTGGAGCCCGTCCGGAATTGCTGAGCTCTGGGCCCACACTGAGTCGTAAGGGCTCACCGCCTCTTGGGTTTCAACGACGACCGACGGATTCCGACTGACCTGCGGGATCGAGCCCTGATCAGGGTGCGGGAAAACTGCCTTCTTGCCAACCGATCGCTGTCGACGACACTGGCCCGGCGCCAGGACCGGAGGCAAGAGCCGGGGCCGTGCAACTGGGCTGATCGGTTTGGGCTCCGTACCAGGTGGCGGAGCCCGCTGACTTCCAGACCAGCCAACAGGTGCCGCCGGTGGATCGATCGGCCAGGGTCACACTGCCACCGGTACCGCTTACTCCACCGACGCCGTCTCCGCTTACGGCACCCCCGTCAATTCCTCCGATGCCGCCAGCAGTTCCGCTGGCCCCGCCAACTCCACCGCCGCCCCCATCGGATCCCGGGACCACACTGATGCTCACCGTTGTGGGATTGGAGGAGGCTCCATCGACAAACGCGATTGATGGGTTCGAGGCCGACAATGCCGAGGAACTGAGCGAGCTGTAGCCACCGGAGGCGACCGCGGCACTGACGGTGGTCAGCGCAGTGGAAAGAGTCTGCTGGGCTTGAACGCTCGTAGCCTCAGCCACTCCCGGGGCGTTGTCGATTCCGGTGCCGCTCGTCGCTGATCCACCGCCGGAGCTGAGGGTGTTGGTGAGCAGAAGAGCGGTCAGAATAGCCACGACTCCCATACTCAGAACCGTCACAGCCATCGAGAATCCTGCATCGGACCGGACCGCATCTTGTCGGACAATTCCCCTGCTACAGCCGGTCATCTCTGCTCCGTTTCGGCGCTCTGTTCTCTGCTACCTACCGCTCATCGGGCAGACCGCCGGATCCGTGCCGACCATCTTGGGTGACGACTGCCCCTTGCATCATCGGCATTACGACGAACGCAACTTGAGCGTTTCCGTTGATCGAGACGGGTACCCTGGCCGGAGTGGATTCTCATCCCCCTCGGTTCGTTACCCGTCTGGGCTTGCTTCTGGACAATCCGACGGGCATCGACCCCGACCATGGCCTCCTGGAGCGTGTCTCGGCGATCGCTACCGCCGCCGAGCAGTCAGGGTTCGATTCGTTGTGGGTGACCGACCGAGTCGCAAGCGGTGCAAGCGGTACGGCCGGTGTGACAAGCGGCCGCGGTAGTGCGGTGGAAGGTGACTATCGCATACAGGTCGATCCTGGGGACACATCCGGACTAGGCCCAGACGGCAGTAGAAGCACGTGTGAGGCGTATTCACTGCTCGGAGCGTTGGCTATCCGAACCAGCTCAATACGACTAGGAGCCTGGCCCCACCAGTTGGAAAGTCGTGCGCCGTCTGTGCTCGCCAAGATCGTTACGGCTGTGGACGTCATCTCCAAGGGTCGTGGGACAGTCACCCTCGGGTGTGATTCCAATGACTTCGAGCCGAACGATGTCGAGCGGCTGGAGGAGCAACTGGTGCTCTGCCGCGCCATGCTGGACGACAAGCGCCCCACCTGGGCCGGACGTTTCTACACCATCGATGGAGCCGTCAATCGACCTCGCCCCGTTCAGTCCGGAGGGGTGCCCATCGTCGTTCGCATCGCCGGCAAGGATCCAGTCGCTGCTCCGATGGGCACCGTGATTCTTCGGGTCGCTGCGGCTCATGCCGATGCTGTGGTTGTGGCCGGCGGTCCTGATGCCGTAGCCGACGCACGTAGGGTCCTTCGGTCCTCGGGGCGATCCGAGAGTGGGAACGGGTCGGAGTTTCAGCCAAATCACGTTGCAGTGATCTGGGATGGAACGACAGCAACCGACGAAAGCGATGAGGGCCGCGCCATTCTGGCCAGCGGGCAGCAGTCAGTCTCTCCGAATCGGTTGGCCGATCAGATGAGTGAACTACGGCGAGCAGGTGCGGATGGGTGCGTCCTTTCGCTACCGATAAGGGAACCGCTCACTTTTCTTCGCCACACGTCACGCGTGGAGTCGCTGTGGCGGTGATCTTCAGAATGCCCGGGCGATGTGAGTTGAGATCGTCCCCGGGAATGATCGAGGATTCAAGCGTCGGCTGGTTGCATCACCACATGGTCAGCGATAACGCGGTAGATCACTCGAACCTCGCCCGGCTGACGCATGGGGTATTTGTCGACTCCCAGGTATTTCTTGGCCAAGGAATCGATGCTGGCGTCTGCACCCTCTTCGGTGGATTCCACTGAGCCCCGTACAACAACCACGTTGTACTGGTCTTCGGGGTCGACGACGGATACGGCTACGTGGGGATTCTCCCTGAGGTTTCGATCTTTGGCGCGACCCTTTGCCGTATTGAAGACGAGATCGTCACCATCCAGATCTATCCACACGGGTGTCAGTTGGGGGCTGCCGTGAGAATCGACGGTGGCAACGTTGGCAAGAACCGGCCGTTGGATAAGAAGGCGTGCCTTGTTGGTTAGGGATGTCGTCACAGTCCGATCTCCTGAGATATGACCGATGAAACTCCAAGACAAGTCGGCATCATCGGTGGCCTTTGGTCAGAATGCGAGAGTATCAATCGCGTCCAATGGCGTGTACATCGCGGCGAGAAGTCTGGGGGCCGCCTTGAGAGATCGGCAACTGACGGTCCAGGACCAGTCAGGAGCACCGCCTGTGGCGATGCCGGTCTGGACGATGCCCCACCTCCTTGGTCCTTTATGGGATCCTGCGGGTGACCTAATCGCTGGCCGGGCCAGAGTGCCGGTAAGTGGCGAGACGAGCTCAGCTTCCGGCGGCCCACAGCTGTGGCTGGGACCAGTCCGCTGAGTTGTGAAAAAGGTCGACGCCGTAGACCGATTCCCAGCGGGTCGCTGTGCTTTGCTCGAGTCTGGGACCGGGGGGTTCAGGAGGAGGCGAAAATTGCCGATCTGAGGGCTATGCGCTCGGATCCCGCCCGTCAAGTGCCCGGCGAGGGAGTCAACGCCGGGTTTCCACCGGCCTCATCCACGATGGCATGGTTTGCGAGGCGGAAATGGCCGCTCTTGGTTGCGGCATTGTTCTTCATTACAGGTATCGCCTTCACGTTTTGGTGGTGCCCCGTTGTCGACCACCTTCATCAGTGGATCGATTCGGAGGATCTTTGGGACACGTACAGAGCGGCGCAATGGGTTGGTTGGGGTAACGAGGGAGCGGTGTATCAGCACGGCATCTACAGCATCGTATTTCCAGGGATTGACGTGGTGTTGGCACCCGTGGCCATAGTTTCGACCCACTATCGACTAATTGATCCATATCCGTATTTCATTCGCTACCCGAGTGCATTACCGCTTCTCATGCCGTACGTCCTCGCTATCAGTGTGCCCGCACTACTGGTGTTCGACTACCTTGCGGAGTTTCTCGATGTCGTTCCGAGGCGACGGATTCTTCTGTGTTGGATGCAAGGGGCACTCCTGTGGCCGCTAGTCGTGATGTGGGGCCATCCCGAAGAGGCGATTGCACTGGCATTTATCGTTCTTTCCATGGTTTCTGCTTTCAGCGAAAGATGGACCAGAGCAGGTTGGTATTTGGGGTTCGGGGTGGCGTTTCAGCCTTACGCGCTCCTCCTACTGCCGATACTGCTCGGGCTTGCTCCCAAAGGTACGCGGTGGGCCACGATCGTGCGGACTTCGCTCATATCGTGCGCATTGCTCGTGTTGCCGATCATTCAGGGGTTTCATGCGACAGTACATGCCGTTTTTGTTCAGCCAACGTACCTCCATCCGAACCATGGCACCCCCTTGTTGGCCTTGGCGCCTCATCTAAGCGGAAATGTGTATTCCGCTGGAGTCAGCCGGTACTTTGTGCTGTTGTGCGCCCTCCTCGCAGGCTGGTGGACATGGACGCACCAGCCGGGACCACGAGAGACCATTTGGCTAGGTGCACTCGTCCTTGCAGTACGGTGCGTGGTCGAACCGGTGATGGCTCCCTATTACGTCTGGGCCTGCGCTGCCTTTTTGATGACCGTTTCCGCCGGCCAGAGGAGCCTACGGTTCATGATCACGTCGGGAGCTTTAGCATTTGCCAGTCTGTGGGCTTACCAGTTCACATCGGAATGGGCTTACTGGGCTCCCATCGTTGTAGCGCTCGCAATCGCTGTGGCGATGTCGAGGCCGGCTGTCACAACTACGACAACGCCAGATGTTCCCATTGCCAGACCCTTGGTCGGGGCAATCCAATGACTAATCCTCATGTTGATGTCAAATGCCGAACACGGTGAAGTGGTCAAAGGCGAGGCCCATCCTTCAGGGCGATTTGGGTTGCCTCATACAACACCAGTCTCAGGGGAAAGTAGTTTGCCGCTCGAGCCACACGCTCAGACCGTTTTTCGGGCCGGATCCTCTCCGGATGTTCTCACTCCTGTTGTCGTCTCCAGCTCTCCCGACCGTCGAGGCTGTCGATCCCGAGCCCTGGTTCATGCCCGAAAGCGGGTGGGGGAGTGAAGGACCACGCGGGAGTGCCGTTTTCGGCGGTACCAGTCCGGATGAGGTCCCATCCCTCGTAGGTCTTGAGGAAATGGTGGTGGTGACAGAGCCGGGCCAGATTGTCGAGGGCGGTCGGTCCACCTTCGGCAAAGGGGACGATGTGGTCGATCTCGAGGCCGGTGGAGAGGCCACAGCCCGGGACCACGCAAGCGGGGTCCCGGTGGAGGAGTGCGGTGCGCAGGGACCGGTTGATGGTGCGCCCGAAGTGGGAGACGGCCCGGATGTCGCCGGCCTGGTGGAAGAGGTAGCGCAGGTAGGAGTCGTCGGTCATGGACCGGGCCATGGGGACCGGGATGGGACCGACGTTGTCGATGGCACAGCACTCCCCGGGGTGTGCCCGGCCCCGGAGGAGGGCGGCGAGGTCGACCCGGACCACCACCGAACAGGCCGGGGGACGGTCGATGACGGCGATCTCCTCGGATGTGGACTGCTCGGATGTGGGCTGCTCGGCCCCGGACTGTTCGGGTGCGGACTGGGGCCTACCCACGGCCGGGCGGGGTTCTCTCCCCCCGGGGCGAGGGGCACCTCCCCGGGTGGCTACCGACCGGCCCGGTGGGCAAGCCCGCCCCCCAGTAGAGGCTGTGCTTGTGCCCTCGGTGAGGGTCGTGCCCGTGCCCTCGGTGAGGAGGGCACAGAGGGCGTCGGCCATGTAGGCCCGTTCCGGCTCGCCCCTGTCCCCGGCCGCCTTGGCCGCCTTGCGCAGGCAGGTGGCGGCTGAGCCCAGTCGGCTGAGGATGAGGGCCCCCCGGTCGGCCGTGTCCCGGCCCTGGAAGCAGAAGGCCCCTTCGGCGTCGGTCCACGAGGTGAACCGGCGGGAGGCGTGGATACGCCGGACAGCGGCCAGGGGATCGGCACTGGCCGCGGTGGCCCGGCTCTGTCGACAGCGGTCCTTCACGGCCTGGAGGGGGGCATCGGCCGCCCCGGCCACCAGCTCCGCCTCCTGGGCGGGGTCGACCACCCCGGCGTCCACCAGCTCGGCCACCTTGGGGGTGGACAGTGTCCCTTTGCGCACCTCTTCTTGGGTGCCGGGCAGGGCCTCCAGACGACGCCCGAGCGACAAGGTGGCCCCGGCCTGACCGGTCGACACCCCCTCCAGGTCGGCCAGGAGCACAGCGGCGTTGCGGTGCCCCGTCTCCCGCCACACCAGGGAGGACTCGATCCGGGGGGCGAGCAGGGTCTTGCCCGCCACCGCCAGCCGCTCCAGGCCGGCAAAGGAACCGTAGAGATCGGTGGCGTCCCTACCGGTCACACAGTCAGGGTCGAGCTCGGCCACCACCGCCGACAACACGTCCACGGCCCTGGCCAGGCGGCCCCGGAGACCCTCCGACCGACCGGACCCAACCGACCGGCCGGAGCCCTCCGACCGACCAGAGCCATCCGACCGAGCACCTGTTGTCGATGCCGATGGCGTCCGTTTCGCCGGAGCCGTCCTCTTCGCGGTGGCCGTGGCCGTCGCCGATGTCATGGTTCCACTCTCCCAGTGGGGTGTATCAACCACGGCCTCCTAGTGGTGTCAGGTAGTGAGGCCGGAGAACCTTAGACCGTGAGTTTGGACCATCCGCGGTGTCAGAGATTGGTGCACTTCGCGTACTGGTACCGTGCCCCTATGCGTTTCGGTGCCCACGTCCGCGCCGGTACCGGCCTCCTCCCAGCTTTACAACGCGGAGCTGACGTGGGAGCAGAAGTCGTCCAGATCTTCACCCAGAGTCCCCGGATGTGGAAGCCGTCCCAGTACAGCGTCGAAGCGCTCGATCTCTATCGGAGTGCACAGGCGCAGCACCCAACTGTCACCTCAACCTTCTGTCACGCGACCTACCTCATCAATCTGGCCTCGCCCGATCCAGAGTTGGCCACCAGATCTAGAGCGTGCCTCCAGGCCAATCTCCAGGCGGCCGAGGGCCTGGGATCCGATGGCCTGGTGCTCCATCTAGGGAGCCATCGCGGTCAGGGTTTCGAATCGGCGGTCCCTGCAGTGGCCGACGCCCTAATTGAGGCTCTGGATTCCGTTAGCACCACATCCAAACCCTGTCCCATACTTCTCGAGAACACAGCGGGAGCGGGGGACACGATCGGCCGCTCGTTCGATGAGTTGCGTGACGTGATCGATGCTGCTGGTGGCGACGAACGACTCGGGGTCTGTCTGGACACTCAACACCTCTGGGCATCCGGAGTGGCCTTCGCCACGATCGCGGATGCCGATGAGTTGCTATTCACGATCGAACGAACCGTTGGGCTGGCCCGCCTGCAGTGCCTCCATCTCAATGACTCCAAGGTGGCCTTCGGAGCTAACAGGGACCGACACGAGAACATCGGGGATGGGACGATCGGAGCGAAGGGACTGGGTGCGCTCGTGAGCCACCCTGACCTGCAGGGCCTACCGGCGATCCTAGAAGTTCCGGGCATCGGACAGGGTCCCCGGGCCGAGGACCTGGCCAGGGCGCGGAAGCTCTTGGCCAAGGGGAGAGCGATGCGTTCCCGTGGACGGATGAACGGATCCGGGCAGGGCCGTGTACAGGGCAAACGACGAAAAATCATCGGTCGGACCCGATAATTTCTGGCGAATAGAAAAATTAAACTACCGAGATGCCGCAGTCTCGACAATGCACCGTGCGGGAACTCGAGGACGGCGAGTGCACCTTAATTGAGTGCCCAGTACCCCCAGTACCCAGTAGGCCCGAGAGGCCCCCCGGGACCAGCTGTGAGACCGCGGATTGGTCAGTCCACCTCCCCAGGGTCACGCTAGGGTCGCCGAGCCGCTCTGGACTCCGAGAAAACAGTACGCAGACATAGATCACAAGAACACCGAAAGGAAGCGACCATGACCATCGAGACCCGCATGGAGACCGACAGCATGGGACCGATCGAGGTGCCGTCCGATCGGTACTGGGGGGCCCAGACGGCGCGTTCCCTGGTCCACTTTCCAATCGGTGACGACCGGATGCCCGAACCCGTGATTCGGGCCATGGGAATCCTGAAGGAAGCTTCGGCTCAAGTGAACGCTGACTTGGGCAAGATGGACCCGGACAAGTCCGCTCTCATCGTTGCCGCGGCTCGCGAGGTCTCAGAAGGAAAGCTCGACGATCATTTCCCGTTGAGCGTCTGGCAGACGGGAAGCGGAACCCAGAGCAACATGAATGCCAACGAGGTGATCTCGAACCGGGCCATCGAAATGGCTGGAGGGATCCTGGGGTCGAAGGTGCCGATCCACCCCAATGACGATGTAAATATGTCCCAATCTTCGAACGACACATTCCCTACAGCAATGCACATCGCGGCGGTCGAGGAGGTGACCCATCGGCTACTCCCAGCTATCCGACACCTCCGGAATGCGCTGAACGCCAAGGCGGAGGGATTCGCCGGCATCACCAAGATCGGGCGCACCCATCTCATGGACGCCGTTCCCCTCACTCTCGGTCAGGAGTTCTCAGGATACGTATCCCAACTCGACGCAGACATCCGAAGGATCGAGTTTTCTCTCGATGATCTCTACGAACTCGCCGCCGGCGGAACCGCTGTGGGTACGGGACTCAATACCCACCCCGAGTTCGGGACTCGAGTGGCCTCTGCCATTGCCGAGCTGACGGGACTACCGTTCGTCACGGCACCCAACAAGTTCGCAGCTTTGGCTGCGCACGATGCGTTGGTCGCGGCTAGCGGATCGCTGCGGACATTGGCAACCAGTCTGTTCAAGATCGCGGACGATATCCGATGGCTCGGATCCGGTCCGCGTACCGCCTTGGGTGAGCTCACTTTGCCAGAGAACGAGCCCGGTTCTTCGATCATGCCCGGAAAGGTCAACCCGACGCAGTGCGAGGCCATGATCATGGTCTGTATACAGGTTTACGGGAACGACACCTCCGTCGCTATCGCTGGAAGCCGAGGCAACCTCGAATTGAACGTCTGTAAGCCGGTCATCATCCACAACGTGCTTCAATCAATCAAGCTGCTCACCGATGCATCGGAGGTGTTCACCCGGTTCTGCATTGATGGGTTGGAGCCCAACCGGGCCCGCATCCGAGAGCACCTGGACAACTCTCTCATGCTGGTGACAGCCCTAGCCCCTCTGATCGGCTATGACAAGGCGGCAGAGGTAGCCAAAAAGGCGCACAAGGAGGGATCAACCCTCCGCGAGGCGTCTCTTTCCTTGGGTTATCTGACCGGAGAACAGTTCGACGAGGCGGTTCGGCCTGAATCGATGACCCATCCCTGAACCGGTGGTCGTGAACCGACGTGCTCGTACCGTGAGGCGATAATCCATTCTGGAACGAACATTCGGAACTAGAAGGACGCAGTGTGGGCTAGAAGGACGCAGTGTGGGCTAGAAGGACGCAGTGTGGGCCTGAAGGACGCAGTAGGAACTTGAAGAGCCCGGTGTGAACCTAGAGGACGCGGAGTGAACCTAGAGGACGCGGTGTGAACCTAGAGGAAATCGATCTCACCGACCTCGATCGCTTTGTCGACGGCTTTCCTGATGCGGTGTTCACCTATCTGAGACAGGTAGCTCCCGTATGGTGGCATCCGGCCACTACGCACACCCCGGATGGGATCGGCTTCTGGGTTCTGAGTGCTCACGCCGACATCACGGCGGTGGCTGCCGATGCCGCCTTGTTCTCGTCGGAACGTTCGGCGGGGGCGGATGGGGGCGGCACCATTATTCAGGACCTGCCCTATGGGTTCGCTCCTGGAGTTCTGCTGAACATGATGGACGACCCGCGGCACAACCGTATCCGCCGATTGGTCACACCGTCGGTGGCTCCTCGTGCTCTTGCCGTCATGGAACCCGAGCTCAAAGAGAGGGCTCGTCGGATTGTCGACGCCGTAGAGGATCGGGGCTGTTGCGATTTTTTGACCGATGTGGCTGTCGAGCTGCCCCTCCAAGCGGTGGCGGCACTGATGGGTGTGCCGAACGAAGACCGACACGACCTGATGAGCTGGTCCAACACAACACTCGATTTCGAGGGACGCGAATTGGGTGAGAGTAGCGAACGGGTCGCTGCCGCTGCCGCGGCCATGGCGGCTTATGGGACCGATCTCATTGCGGAGCGGAAGAGCTCACCGGGCAACGACATCATCTCGGTTGTGGCCGGTGCCCGCATCGAGGACGATTCGGGGGAACTGCGCGGTCTGACCGACCTCGAGCTGCTTATGTTCTTCAACCTCTTGGTTGTGGCAGGAAGTGAGACGACCCGAAACTCGATCGCACTGGGAATGGTCGCTCTGATCGATCACAAAGATCAGCTCCGTTCGCTCCGAGATGATCGGTCTCTGATGCCGTCGGCGGTTGAGGAAATCCTGAGGTGGACAACGGCCACTCTCTATAACCGTCGCACGGCTACGCGTGACACCGATCTGCATGGACATGTAATAAAGCAGGGTGAAAAGGTGACGCTGTGGTGGCCTTCTGCCAATCGGGACGAATCGGTCTTCGACCAACCGTTCCGCTTCGACATCCGTCGGGATCCGAATCCGCATCTCACCTTCGGTCACCGGACCCACTTCTGCCTTGGCGCCAACCTGGCCAGGATGGAGATCCGGGTAATTCTGGAAGAGGTGTTGGATCGCCTCGACGACTTCGAACTCACCGGCCCGGTCAAGCGGGTGCGGACCAATAAACATGCAGGTGTCAGCAGCGTTCCTTTGCGGTTTTCGAAGCGATCAGCTGCGTGAGACGGCAGACGGCCTGCCGGTGAATTTCTGTGACCGGGAGAACAGGGATCCGGCCCGACGGTTCCGTCTTGCCCGGTCCAGCACGGTTCCCTTTTGTCGGGTCCCGCGCCGTATACTCCCCTCCACCACCTGCACCCGACTCCACCACCTGCACCCGACCACATTTCGAACCTGGCGACCCTTCGGCTGGGAACGGCATCCCAGGGACGATGCAGTCGCCGACATTTGAGGGGACGACATGACCACCGCACCTGACCAGCTGGCCATAGGTCTCACCGACGGCACGTTCTACGGCGGCGATCCATTTCCGGCCTTCGCCTGGATGCGCGATCACGCTCCTGCGTACTACGACCAGTCGTCCGGCATCTGGGGGATCACCCGCTATGCCGACATCAAGGAGATCTCCAAGGATCCCGATACCTTCTCCAATGCCGGTGGCATTCGCCCCGACAGCGATGCGCTCCCGATGATGATCGACACGGACGCGCCCGAGCACGTGCGCCGACGGCGCCTGGTCAGCGAAGGATTCACCCCGCGTCGGATCCGCGAGAGCGAAGAGGGGATCCGCCTGATCTGTGACGCCATCATCGATCGGGTCTGTGAGGCAGGATCGGCCGACTTTGTGCGAGATATAGCCGCACCGCTCCCCATGATCGTCATTGGCAACATGCTCGGAGTTGCACCTGAGGATCGAGACGATCTCTTGAGATGGTCGGACGACATGCTGAAGGCGTTGGGATCGCCGGACCCCGGGGCGATGGACCGGGCGACGCTGGCGGCGGCCGAGTACGCAGGGTACATCCTGGCCGTCGCCGAACAGCGGCGGCGCGACAACCAATCGGATGACCTCATCGGTACTCTCGTACACGCCGAAATCGAGGGAGACCGGCTCGATGAAGATTCGATAATTTACGAGTCCTTGCTCATCCTGATCGGGGGTGACGAGACCACCCGCCACGTAATAAGCGGTGGGATGTACGAACTGCTCCGGCATCCCGATCAACTGCAGATGCTGGAGGCGGACCGGGGTTTGATGGCAAGCGCCGTGGAAGAAATGCTCCGTTGGGTGTCACCCATCAAGAACATGGCCAGGCAGATGACCCGTGACGTCGATTTCGGGGGGGAGACTCTTCGCAAAGGAGAGAAGCTCCTGTTGCTCTACCCGTCTGCCAATCGTGATGAACGAGTGTTCGACCGTCCCGAGGAATTCGACATCACCCGGACCCCGAACGACCATATGGCCTTCGGTTTCGGCGCCCACTTCTGTCTGGGGAACAGGCTGGCCCGGATGGAGCTGAGCGTCATGTTCGATCGCTTGCTGGACCGGCTTCCCGACATCCGATTAGCTGTTGACGCCGAGCCTCCGAAGCGAGCAGCCAACTTCGTTTCCGGCTATGAGACGATGCCGGTGGTCTTCTCACCGACGGCAACGGTTGGAGTATCGGCGTAGAGCATGAGTGGCTTCCGGACCATGAGGCACCCACTGGCCGTATCTCTGGCGGACTCAGCCCGGACTCAGCCCGGACTCAGCCATGACTCAGCCATGAGGCATCCATGAGCCAGCCATGAGGCAGCCGCTCCTGAGTGATGACGATGTCCGCGCCGCCCTTCTCCAGACCGGCACTCCTACATGGGAGCTGATTGGCGGACGGCTTGTCCGGATGGTGGTCTTCGACCGGTTCAAAGAGGCGATGGTCTTCGTCAACATGGTCGCGGGACTGGCGGAGGATCGCAATCACCATCCCGACATCGACATTCGCTACAACCGGGTCACCTTGGCTCTGGTAACGCATGACTCCGGCGGGATTACCCAGCTCGACATCGACCTGGCCCGAGCCATCGACAGCATTGCTCCTGAGAGTCGGACAATCGACTGATCGGACTCGGACTCGGCGACTCGGGCTCTCATCCGACAGGTAGATCCCACAAAGGGAACCAGCGGTCGAGGTCGGGCTCGATCTTCAGGTCGTCGGCTACCAGGCTCTTCAGCCTGAGTTCCTTTTCTGTATCGCGTTTCTCGTGTCCTGCGGGGACGAAGGGATAGAACGATCCCCGCTTGAACAGGTAGACCAGGTAACCGGTGGACGGGATCACCCGGCCCGGCCCAGCCGTCGGCTCCGGCATGGGATCGGTCGCCTCCGTGCTCTGCCCGGAGGCAGGAGGTTGGCCAGCCTCCGCGGCGTCGGCCGCCTGAGGCTCTCCCAGAGATTCGGCAAGTTCCGGTGGCTCGTCGCCGACGGCCAGTTCAGCTATACCGAAGACGGAACACAGCAGTTGGGGTCCCCATCCCGCATCGGCCAGTGAGGAGTTGACCAGGTGGATCCTGGTCACCAGCTCCTCGATGTCGCTGTCTTCGATCACCAGCCAGTGGTATCCGTAGGCATCCTCGGCTTTTTGGAAGCCGTCCGTACCGTCCATGGCGAGGAGTTTGACCACCTCCGCTTGCATCTCCTCGAATCCCTGCCCGGTAGGGGGTTTGAAGCAGACACCGGCATGGCCGGAGCAGGACATCCCCGCCGCGCTTTGCAAGGTGATCGAGGCGGAGGGTAGGGCGAAGAGCGCATCGAGACCGGATTGGACAGGCTTTGTCCGTCCGAGGATGGTGTTGAGCAATCCCATCAGTGGGTGGTGGTCGAACAGCCGGAGGCCGCATCAAGGCGTCGAAGAGTGCGGCTCACGAAGGACGACCTAGTTCGGACTCGATGTTGGCCAGCTGGGCAAGCCGCTTCTCGAGCGTGGGATGGGTCGAGAAGAGGGTGGACAGACTGACCCCGCTCTTGGCGATGGCGGGAGTGAAATAGAAGGCATTGAAGCTCTCCGAGGCACGAAGATCGCGGGTAGGGATGCGCGATATCTCACCGGTCACCTTGACCAGGGCTGAGGCCAGCGCCGATGGTCGTCCGGTCAGCAATGCGCCCGACCGATCAGCTGCCAACTCGCGGTAACGCGATAGTGCCATCGTCAGCAGGAAGCTGATGGCGTAGACGACGATCGAAACTGCCAGCACGACCAGTTCGACCAGCGCAGCATTGTTGTTCCCACCCTGGTTGTTTCCGCGGTTGCCGCCGCCGAACCCTCCGAGCAACCCCGTCCACAGCATGATGCGGGTGATCATGCCGGCAACCATTCCCAAGAAACTGGCGATAGTCATGACGGCCACGTCCCTGTGGGCTACATGGGAGAGCTCATGGGCGAGCACCGCTTCGAGTTCAGACTCATCCAGTCGCCGCATCAGCCCCGATGTGGCGCACACCACGGCGCTATTGGGGCTCCTGCCGGTGGCAAAGGCATTGGGAACATCGGTGTCAGCAATGGCGACTCGTGGCTTCTTCATGTCGGCCAGGGCGCAGAGTCGGTCAACGACGCCGTGCAGCTGGGGCGCCTGCTCGGGGGTCACGATCCGACCACCCATGCCGAACAGGGCGATTTTGTCCGAGAACCAGTATTGAACGAAGAGGATGATGGCGGCGAAGACCAGGACGACCACATAGGAGATCCCGAAGGCGATCAGCAAGCCGATGACCGCTGCGTACAGGATCACGATCATCAAGCCGGTCGTGAACATCCGCACAGTCAGACCGCGGTCGGAAGGAATATTGCGTGCAGTACTCATGGGGTCGATCTCAGCGTTCTTCGGAACCCGACCCATTTGTCGTGTCGGCGAGCAGTACCTTCGTTTCCTCGAGGGTGGCGTCCGGAAAGGGCACCACCAGGTCGGAGGGAGCGAAGTCGTCAGCCGTCAGAGGGGTCCCGAGCCGACGCACGGCCGCGGTGAGATCGGCCAGCGCCTGTGCGAAGGCGTCCGAGTCCCCGTGGTCCACGGCTTTGGTCACCGCCGCGTCCAACGACCCGAGGGTGCCCCGTTCCTCGTCGGGTATGTCGTACTGGGCCTCGCCTAAAATGCGCACGATCACGACGAGGTCTCCCCGTGCTCGGCCGGCTCCACCAGCTCGGCTGGCTCCACCAGCTCGGCCGGCTCGGCACTTTCGGGTTCAGCCGCTGGCAACGCTCCACCACCCACCTCGGCCTTGAGGGCAGCCAGCTGGGCGTCGACGGCTGATGTGGTCGAAGCTTGGTTCAACTGCGCCTGAATATCGTCCACGGGGTTGGCCAGATCCGTGAGAGCCCCGGATGCCAGCAGTTCGTCCATGGCGCCGGCCCGAGCCTGCATTCCGTCGATCTTGTCCTGTGCCCGCTGCATGGACATGCCAGCATCACCCATCGACTCCGAAATGCCCGAAACGGCCTCTCCGATCTTGGTCTGGGCCTCGGCCGCTGTGTAGGTCGCCTTCATCGTTTCCTTCTTGGTGCGGAAGGCGTCTACCTGCGATTGCAGCCTCTGGGCGGTGTCGATCAGCTTCTGCTCCTGAGCGGCGACCTGCTCATGCTGGGTCTGAAGGTCACCCAGCTGGTCGGCCAGGGCCTCACGGCGACTGAGGGCCTCTCGGGCCAAATCCTCGTTACCCTGGGTCAGAGCCGCCCTGGCCTGCTGCTGGAGCTTGTCGGCGCTTTTCTGGAGCTGGGACGCCTGTAGCTCGATCCTCTTCTTGGCTGTGGTGACATCAGCGACGCTCCGCCGGACCTTTTGGAGGCTTTCCAGTTGCTTTTGGTAGGACAGATCGAGGGACTCGCGGGGGTCCTCGGCTTTGTCCAGCAGTTTGTTGGTCTTGGCCTGGACTATTCCCGACAGGCGCTTCATCACGCTCATGCTGATGGGTCCTTCCTTATTCGTGCCCTATGAAGCTTAGGGCCTCGGTGCCCGGTAGCGTGATCGTGTGCCTGATCAGCTATGCCTTTTGACCGTTCATGCCCACCCCGACGACGAGTCGTCCAAGGGGGCCGGCACCGTGGCCCGCTACCATGCCGAGGGCATCCATACGGTGCTGGTCTGCTGTACCGGTGGCGAGGAGGGAGAGGTCCTGAACCCCGCCCTCGACACGCCCGAGGTCCACACCCGGCTGGCCGAGCTGCGTCGCCAGGAGTTGGCGCAGGCAGCCGAGATCATCGGCTACGACGAGGTCGTCATGCTGGGGTATCGCGATTCGGGCATGGCCGGATCGGAGGCCAACGCCAACCCTCTCAGCTTCGCCCAGGCGTCACACGATGAGGCCGTCGGGCGAGTGGTGGAGGTGGTCCGCCGCACCCGTCCCCAGGTCATGGTGATCTACGGCGACGACCAATCGGGATACCCGCACCCTGACCACCTGCGCGTCCACGAGATCGGTCTGGCCGCCTTCGATGCCGCCGCCGACTCGGCTCTCTATCCGGAGATCGGCCCGGCATGGCAGGTGAGCAAGCTGTACTACACGGTGTTCTCGGTGGCCCGGTTCCGACAGGTGCACGAGAAGTTCTTGGAGCTGGGGCTCGAGTCGCCCTTCGACGAAGGGTGGCGCAAGAGGTGGGATGGGGTTGCTTCCGAGCCGATCACTGCTTCCATCGACATCTCGGATTTTGCCGACGTCCGGCGTGAGGCGCTTCTGGCCCACGCCACCCAGGTTGATCCGAAGTCGCCTTTCTGGTTCGGGCTTCCGCCCGAGGTGATGCGCTCGATTCACCCATTCGACGATTACCGCCTGGCCCGAGTGGTCCCGCCTTCACTAATTGGCGGTGAATCCACGGGTGCGAGCGCCTCGGATGAGGAGCCTGTGGAATCCGATCTCTTCGCCGGCCTGCGGCCCCACCGTTGACAGCGGTGAATTCACCTCTGACCCGCGACGTATCTCGCCGGTACCATCGGGCATCGGAGTGCAGATGGGCTTTAACGGCAACGCGTTCGGAGACTGCGAGTTGGGTGTCATGACTAAATGGTTGTCCTCAGAATGGTTCGAAGCGACGCGGGCATTGGTTGCCGCCCAGCCCTTGTTTCCTGGCCTGTCGGCTCGGATCGTGGTCGAGATCACCGATGGCCCAGAGGGGAACGTATGGTGCCACTGGGACGTGGACGAAGGCCGGTTGGAGACTAGCGCCGAGGGAACGGTCGAGGGCCCCGACGTCACCCTGACCCTGAGCCGGAAGGATGCCGCCTCCCTCTGTCGAGGCGATCTTGACCCCAGTGTTGCCTTCATGCAGGGACGGCTGAAGGTCGCCGGGTCAATGGGCGTGATGATTTCCCTCCTCACAGCCATGAACACGCCCGCATACCGGGATCTACGCCAGACAATCGCCCAATCTACGGAGTTTTGAGCGGTCCCAGCGTGCCGGCACCGTTGCCACCCAGGTAAGGAAGGTGCACCGTGCCGGCGCTCTGCAGGAGGATGAGGGTGACTGCGGCGGCCAGGAACAGGATGAGAAGGACCACCAGAAATGGTTGGACCTTCCGCCAGCTGATGTCTCTCCGTGGCTTGCGCTTCACTTTGCGCCGCTCGACGTCCTGCCCCCAGGCCACGACGCGGGTGACCGAGGACGCGCCGGCAATCCCGTGCTGTTTGACGGCTAACGCGTTGATGGCGCGTGACAGCTGACGCGCATCTCCGCCTGGGAGCAGAAATCGATAGGTTCCCGAGGAGGCTTGTATTCCTATCAGGGCTCCTGCTTCGATATGCGGTGACGGTCGATTGGTCGCTCCAGGGTCGGTGACTGAACTCAGGTCTCGGTCATTCGGATCACTTTGATTGAGTTCCGGGTCGACCCACCATTCCGGTGTGATCCCTCCACTCCACGCCTCGACCACGTGAGACACCACCGACGACCAAGGAAGTATCCGGGTCCCGTCGCCGCGGGATCGGGTGACGCCTATACCGTCGTCGGCGAACGTGAGGGTATCGATGCGGATTGGTTCCTTTCCATCCCGGTCGAGCAATAGGAGATCTTCGAGCACCAGAGGGTCGCTGACGCCGCCTTGGCGTGGAGAGGTGTGGCTGTCTTTCGATCGCTGATCACCCAAATCGAGGGAACCATCCCCGAGCTGCGGCACGTCTTTGGGGAGGGGATCCGTCCCGCTGTGGCCGTCTCCATCCGGACGGAGGGGAAATTCGGAGGGTTCGGGTCCCGTTTGGTTGAGATCGGAAGAGGGTCCGGTGTCAATCGAACGGCTCGACACATCGACAACGCCGGCACGGTCCTGGTTCGGATCTTCGAGGTCGGCCACTGCATCTCCCATCGGTGATCCCTCAGGATATCGGGGGTATCCGTTGAATTGGGGACTGGATCTTCATCCCGATCAGGCCGACCACCGGGCTGTCTGACGGTACCAGCTCATCCTGGGTCCGCTGCCACCGATCCACCCACAGAATTCCTTCCGACTGGGCCGCGCCGCCCCGGCTCGAGCGAAGCCGCACCACCACCACCACCCCCGGCCACCACCACCCCCGGCCACCACCACCCCCGGCCACCACCACCCCCGGCCACCACCACCCCCGGCCACCACCACCCCCGGCCACCACCACCACCCCACCATCCCCGGCCACCACCCCGGCCACCACCCCGGCCACCACCCCGGCCACCGGACCCGGACCGGGTCGGGCCCAGGACGATCAGGCGGTTCGGGTCAACCTTTTCGAATCACTTGAGGAGCGTCGCCAACGGTGGCATCGGGCTGGATCCCCCGCATGGCGTCCCGCAGCTGGCGATAGCCAATGAGAGTGACCCCGGCATCGGTGATGAGTTGCCCAAAGCCGCGATCGGCCACCAAAAGCACATGGTCAGCCACTCGTTCTCGCCAATCGGTGGCGATCGCCCGCACCTCGGGTGTGTCGATGGCCGGACGGAGCGTCAGTTCGGTGACACCCGGCTCGAGCCCGGCTAGAAGGTCGATGAAGGATTGCCGGGTGGCGGGGGCAGGCAATGTGGCAAAGCGATCGGCAAAGAGAACCCCCTCATCGGACGCAAGCTGACGAACAGGAAATCCCACATTGGGTTCCGCTTCGGCACCGAGGAGCCGGAGGGGAAGGCCGAAGTCAACGGCCAGCTCGAGATAGACATCGAAGAACTCGGGCCGCATGACCAGGGCATCGAGATGGCTATGGAGATAGCTGATGTCGAAACCCCATAGCACGGCTCGCTCGATCTGGGCCCGGCATTCTCTACGAACCTCGTCGATATCGGCGTGATCCCACAGATCCGTGACTGTGCGCGGGAATCCGCCATCCCCGTCCAACAGGGACGGGGCCTGGGTGATCGGCCCCCACCGGTACCGATCGAGCTCAGCGTTGAGAGTGAGCTGTACGCCCACATCGTCGCCTCGAAATCGTGATGCCGATTCCCGTGCCCATGGCGCCGGGACGATCAACGAGGCGCTCGTGCCTATGCCCTCGCGTAGGGCTTCATAGACGCCCACCGTGGCGGCGTGACAGAGACCCAGGTCGGCGCAGTTGAGAATCAGTAGCCTGGCTTCAGGCGGGTAGTCGAGTCGGTCAGCGACAGACGGCATGCTCTTGACCGTAGTGCCGTCAGCTCTCAGGCGGCACGGCCCGCCCGCCTACGGCCGCTCTGCGGCGCTTCTATCTGGTCGGTGGCCTCCGGTTGCTCGCCGGCAGCCGGATCACCCAGCAGGGCGCGGGCGGCCTCGACGCCCCGTCGACCGATCTCGCAGGTCCGCTCATCGAGGCGCCAGGGCCGAGCACTGCCCGGGGGGCCGGTCGGGGCCAATCGGCTCGGTACCCGGGTGGAGCGGGATCGCCTCCCCGATGTCTCCGAGCGGCCATGTGATGCCTGGTTGGGTGGTACCGCTCTCGTCTTTCCCCTGGTCAGTCGGGTTCCGGCGGTCCGGAGGAGGGCCTCGGGACGATCCTTGGGGTAGGGGAGAGGAAACGTGAGCTGCATCGCCGGGGTCGCCTGGTCGCGGTCGGAGTTCATGGGTGGAGCATGCCAGGAGGGTGTATTACGGGGCCCATGGCTCAGGGAAACCTCGGAACACCCACAGGACCCCGGTACGGCATAACGGTGCCCTTTGACGGGGTGACCCTCGAGGAGCATCGCCAGTGGTACGCCGAGCTGGTCCGACTCGGCTACACCGACGTGTGGTCAGCCGAAACCGATGGATCCGACGGATTTACCCCTTTGGCGCTGGCTTCGGCGTGGTCGCCGTCTCTCAACTTGGGTGTAGCAATCATTCCCGTCTACACCCGAGGTCCTGCTCTGCTGGCCCAGAGCGTTGCTGCCATGGCCGAGGCTGCCCCCGGTCGGTTCACGCTGGGATTGGGAACTTCGTCTGATGTCATCGTCAGCCGTTGGAACGGAATCCCTTTCACCGAGCCCTACAGACGGGCGCGGGACACCATCCGGTTCCTGAGGGCGGCACTGGCCGGCGAGAAGGTCGACAACGACTACCCGACCTTCGCCGTGCGTGGCTTCCGACTGGCCCGCCCCGTCGAAAATCCACCGCCCATATTCCTGGCTGCCCTGCGCCCCGGCATGTTGAAGCTGGCCGGCCGCGAGGCAGATGGCGTCATCATCAATTGGCTTTCGGCGGAGGATGTTTCAACGGTGACGCCTGAGCTCGGGGCCGACATTCCGGTAGCCGCCCGGATATTCGTATGTCCCTCAGAGGACACCGAAACCGTGCGTGCCGTTGGACGACGGATGATCGCCGCCTACCTCAACGTTGGGGTGTACGCCGAATTCCATCGTTGGCTGGGACGAGCATCTGTCCTGGAGCCGATGTGGACGGCCTGGCGAACGGGTGACCGGAAGGGCGCATTGGCGAGCATTCCCGACGAGGTCGTCGACTCACTCATCGTCCATGGATCGTTCGATGAGTGTCGTGCCCATGTCGGTCGCTACGTGGCCAACGGAGTTGGAATTCCGGTGATGGCGGTCATCCCCATCGGGGTCACTCTCGAGGCTGCCATCGAGGGCTTAGCTCCTCCGTGGACGGCGGCCCCGGCCGATTCCGCCCCAGGGTGAGAGATCTATCGGAGATGCAGCCACCCGATGGTCCGACGGGAGCGGGTCAGGTCGATGCGTATCGGGCGACTATCTCCGTATCCTGATCACGCACCTGGTCGGCCAGATCTTCGCGGTAGCGGTTGAGCTCGGCGGCGAGCCGCTCGTCGGACAGGGCGAGGATCCGAACGGCGAGCAGGGCAGCATTTCGGGCGCCGTTGACAGCCACCGTGGCCACGGGAATGCCTTTGGGCATCTGCACCATGGCCAGCAAGGAGTCGAGCCCGCCCAGGTTGGCGAGGGCCACCGGAACCCCGATGACCGGCAGGGGAGTAGCGGCGGCGACCACCCCTGCCAGGTGGGCGGCCCCTCCCGCAGCGGCGATGATGACTTTGATGCCAGCGTCGGCCGCGCCGCGGGCGAAGGCGATGGTGTCGTCAGGGGTGCGGTGGGCCGACAGCACACGTACTTCGGCCACGATGCCGAAGGACCGGAGGGTCTGGACGGCGTCGTCCATGATCGACGAATCGGATGAGCTTCCCATGATGATGGCAACGGACATAGGCGCATTCTGCCCGACCGTGGCATTCTGGTCACATCGACCTGTGCGGAGAGCTTCTACCCACGTCATCTTGCCCTCTGCGTCGGGAGGACTTGACCGGTGGGGGTCCGGCGATCCGCTTTTGCTGCGTATCTGTTCGCCCCCTCCGAGTACCGGTTGGCCCGGCGGGAGAGACCGGCCCGAGGGGTCCAGAACCGCCGGGCCGCCAGCCGTCGCCAGTTAAAGGGTCCGCCAGCCGTCGCCAGTTAAAGAGGGGATCAGCCAGGGTGGAAAGGAAGTCACTGTGCGTATTGGAGTAATGATCGACACGGAGGTCCCGTTTGAACGGGTCATCAGTCAGGTCGCCTCTCTTCGGGATGCCGGCATCCAGACGGCCTGGGCGTCGCAGATATTCGCCTACGACGCCCTCACCGCTCTGGCTGCAATCGGGCGGGAGGTCGATGGAATCGACCTGGGGACGGCCGTCGTCCCCACCTATCCACGCCACCCGGTCATGATGGCAGGGCAGGCGCTGACCGTTCAGGCGGCAACGGGGGGAAGGCTGATTCTCGGTATTGGTCTCTCTCATCAGGTCGTCATCGAGAACGTGTTCGGACAGTCCTTCGATCGGCCCGCCCGCCACATGAGGGAGTACCTTTCGGTTCTCCTGCCTCTGCTCGAAGGCGAGCAGGTGTCATTTGCCGGTGAGACGCTTCGGGCCTCGACGTTTGGTCCTCTCCAGATAGATGCTCCGCCGCCGCCCGTTCTGGTGGCCGCTCTGGGGCGCACCATGTTGCGCCTTGCCGGTACTTTGGCTTCCGGAACAATCACGTGGATGACTGGACCGGACACCGTGGAAGCGCACATCATCCCCACTATCAACCAAGCGGCTGCCGAAGCTGGTCGCCCGAAGCCACAGGTCAGAGTCGGGCTCCCTATTTGTGTGACCAGCGATCCCGATTCGGCTCGCGCCAAGGCGGCTGAGGTTTTCGCCCTCTACGGGAACTTGCCCTCGTACCGGGCCATGCTCGACCGAGAAGGAGCCGAGGGGCCCGCCGAGGTGGTCATCGTTGGCGATGAGCCATCTGTCCAAGCCGATGTCCGCCGACTGGCGGACATGGGAGTCACCGAATTCCTTGGCGCCCCATTCGGGTCGGCCGACCAGATTCGGGCCTCAATAGCTGCTCTGGCGGGGCTCCTCTGAGGCGTAGCCCGCCAGCAACCGCCGTCAATTGTCAGAGTGCCTTTGGCTAAACGGCCAGACGGGTGTGCTTGAACTCATTGAGCTCCGGTTGATTTCGCAGCAACCCGATCACCCTCTCGATCGTCTCTTGAGCTAGCCGGCCGTCGCCGCCCGGTCGATTCATGAGCCGGACGAAGACGGCATCGCCTCCCATGACAAATGTCGGGACCCCGAAGATCTCGAGCTCACTGACCGCCCGCTCGTGCTCGTCCCGCACGACCTTGGCCGGCCACCCCGCTTCGACCTCGGACAGGACGGCGTCGGCGTCGATATCCACTCTGAGGAGGGCGTTACGCACCACGCCGACGTCGCGAAGGTCGCCACCCTCGTCATGGCGGGCTGCAAACAGAGACCGGTGTGCGGCCAGAAACTGGTCCGGGTACCTGTCACGCACCACCACCCCGGCGGCCAGGGACAAAAGATCCGGTTGCTGAGCCGGGTCCTCCCACGATGGCTGACCACCTTCGGGGACATGTGACTGGTTGAGGAAAAAGGGGACAAAAGTCACATCCCACGGAGCGCCGGCCTCTAGGCCGTCCATGACGTGCTCGTGACCGTTTCGTGCAAACGGGCACCGATAGTCCCAGGTCACCGCAAATTGAAGTTCCGAACTCATGCTTCCACAACCCCGGGGGAGGTCGATCGATTCCACCTGGAGCCGAGTGATGACGTTGAGGACTGACACGGAGCCGATGCTCGAGCCCTTTGCATCGGCGGCCGGCAGCAGGACCCGATGTCCGGGTTGGGGCCGAGGCTCGGCAGAGCTCGGGCCGACGCCAGAAGACTCTGGTTCAAACCAGCGGGCGGCGGGAGGCTCTGGTTCAAACCAGGCGTCGACCGAGGAGACCGAGGCTCACACCGATGGCGGCGCCACCCAAGACATCCGATGCATGATGCGCTCCAACGTGCAATCGGCTGATCCCGACCAGAGCTGCCCCGCTGAAAAGAAGTGCGTTGCCGGAGCGATCGCCTCGGGTGCTCATGACGGTGGCTGCGCAGAAGGCGGCCAGGGTGTGCCCGCTGGGGAAGCTGCTGGTTTTGGGCTGGCGGATCGGAACGCCTCCCTCGGCCAGCTGAACCCGGTTGACGTCGGGACGCGATCGACCCACGACCGCCTTGATGGCTGCGTTGACCAGGCTGGACTCGATGCCGGCCACGGCTAGAGCGCGCACGGCGCGAGCGCGTTCCGGACCGGTGTGTCTCGCTCGCCACGCTGTGGTCACTGCCCACATGAGGCCGTGGTCACCCAATCCGGTAACCAGCTTGGCTGCGCCGTCGATGGTCGGATTTCCCCTCAAGGGTTCGAACCAGCTGTCGACCATGTCATCGATGGATCGGATCACATGCATGAGCGACGAAGCCGACGGGTCGTCGAAGGGCGACGGGTCGTCGGCAGGGTAAGAGCCGCCGGTATCGGGAAGGATCCGGAGCGCGGGCTGCCGCTCGGGAGCCAGTGGATCGAGGTCAGATCGGACACCACGAGGCCTGGCGCCATCGCCATCGGTTTGGCCATTGCTCGCGCCGTCGGCGTCAGTCATACGGTCTGACCGACTCACGCCACCTGGCTGACTCCTCTGGCCTGATCGGCCCGTTCGGCCTGACCGGCTCGTTCGGCCTGACTGGCTCATACAGGACTCGCTACTGCCGCAGCCAGGGTCTGGACGGCCTCGTCCGGGTTGCCGCCGAACGCCGGACAGTACGCCTTGAAATTGCAGTAGTCACACAGTCGGGAAGGTCGGGGACGGAAGTCTTCCTTCTCGCAGGCCTGCTCGATGGCTGACCAGACGGCCACGGCCTTCTGGCGCTGACCTCGGAGAGCCTGATCGGACGGTTCGGCGATGATCGAGGTCGGTTCCTTGAGGTGCAGCAGTTTGACCTGTACCGGGCGACGTCCGAGGACTTCCTGGCAGAGCAACGCATAGATGTTGACACCGACAAGCTTGGATTGTTCGAATGCCGGCGAAGGCGCGCGTCCCGTCTTGTAGTCGACTACCACCAGATCGCCCTCGGGAGTGAGATCGAGCCGATCGAGGATTCCTCGGAGGCGCAGGGCACCCAACCGAGTTTCGAGGGTGAGCTCGATGCCGACGGGATTCACTTCGTTCGGATCCTCGAGGGCGAAGTAGTTCCCGACCAGGTCCTCTGCGTCCGACCGCAACCTACTCACGTCGTCCGGTCCGAGGTCCAGAGCGAGGTAGTCGGCATCCATCTGCATCTCATCCCAAGCGTGGTCCAACTCTGCCGCCGCCGCTGTCGGGGAGCGTCGTCCACGCCGGTGCTCCCAGAACAGCCGCTCGAGGGCGCGGTGGACCAACGTGCCCTTGACCGTCCAGATAGTGGGCTCCTCGGGCAGATGGTCGATAGCGCTGAACCGGAAGGCCAGAGCGCAGTCGCGAAATGACGAGACCTTCGATGGGGACAAGGAACGGGGAAGGTCGAGAGCCATGCAAACAGCCTAGGACCGGGGTGTGCCGCCAGCGGGGTACCAGGCTCGGAGGACCGAGGAGGCCAGCAGGCCGGGTTGTTCGAGGGGGCCGAAATGCCCTACTCCGGGCACTACCTCGACCGTGCCGTGCTGGACCTGGCCGGCATCGGCTTCGACAAAGGGCCGTCCGAATGCATCGGTGAGCTCGCCACAGCTGAAGACGACAGGACAGCCGATCTCGTGGAGATGCCCGTAGGCGCCGTGCGAAGCGCCATTGGCATAGATGGAGGCCTCGTCGTCCCGCTGGCATCGCAGCCGTATGGCGTGGCCGTCTCCACCGTCCTCGGCCGGGACGACCTCGAACCCTGCCTGCACGTAGATTTTCAGCACTTCGGGGTCGAGCCCGGACAGGGGTGGTTTGGCCGAAAAGTTGAGGAATGCGTCCTCGGCACTGGGAAATGTCTGACGCCGCCGCCGAGCTCCCTCGGTGAGGGGATTGGCGTCGACCGGAATGGCCCCGGGCGATTCGTCCAAGACAACCGGCTCGAAGCAGTAAATGGAGGCGAAGGTATCCGGCCTGGCTTGCTCGGCCAGCAGGACGGCGGCTCCTCCGCAGGAGTGGCCGAAGGCGTACGGACGGGAGAGGCCGAGGTGGTCGATGGCCGTGAGTACATCGATGCAGAAGCCGGACCAGGCAAAATCTCCGTCAGCCGGCCGGTCCGACCGGCCGTGGGCCCTCAGGTCGAGGCCCCAGCATCGGAACCGACCACGCAGCGAGCGAGCCAGCGGTTCGAGCACCTCGGCGCAGAATCCGGTGGCGTGGACCAGCAACAGGTCTGCGCCCTGGCCCCCGAGGTCGTAGACGGCGATACTCAGCCCGTCCGGCGTCGTGTACCGATCCAGCGGGCCGTGGGGGTCGTGCTGGACGATCGGCACTGCCCCGACGGTAGCCGAATGGACCGCGAGGCCAGGCGGCTGAGCCTCCACCAACGTCGGTGTTCGGACGGGGAGCTCACCGTCGTCGACCGGGCTCGGGCGGTGGCGCCGGCCATCGCCTCCGGCCATGACCGTGCCGGCCACGCCGACCGACTAGACATGGGTGGCTTATGGAGCATTTTCTCGAGACGTGGGGCTACCTTGCCGTATTCGTTCTGAGCTTCATTTCGGCCATGGGCCTCCCGGTCGGCGCCGAAGTGGCGCTCCTCTACGGGGGGGTTCTGGCCAGTGGACAGATCCCGAATGAGCCACATCACCTCGATCTAGTCCTCGTCATCCTGGTCGCCCTCATCGCTGAGGTCCTCGGGTCGTTGGCCGGATATCTGATCGGCTATTTCGGCGGCCGGACCCTCGTTGATCGGGTGGGAAAATACGTGTTGCTGACCCATCGGGACCTGGATCGGGCGGAGGCCTGGTTCGATCGTCGAGGGGAACCGTTCGTTCTGTTCGGCCGCTTCATCCCGCTTCTGAGATCATTCGTCTCATTTGCCGCCGGACTGGGGGAGATGGCGGTGGCCAAATTCCTGATCTTCACGGTGATCGGCTGTGCCATCTGGTGCACCGCCCTCACCAGCTTCGGTTATGCCCTGGGTAGCAGCTACAGCAGAGCACTGAAGGCCTTTAGCGACATCGGTTACGTGGCGGCAGCATTGGCGGTGATAGCCGTTGCCTTCGTCTTCTGGCATCGTCTTCGGGTGGTGCGTGAGGAGCGCGGCTAGCCGTGGACCGGGACCCCGATGGCCGGTCAGGCCCGAGCCGCGGCCGTCAGTCGGGTGGTGCGCGGCTATGACCAGGTCACCTCGGATGCCTGCTCGTCGTGCCGCCGTCGAGGCGACGGGCCATCTCGAGCGCTTCGACAGCTGGAACGGGCTGAGGCGCGGCGACCCGGTCATGGTGTCTGGGCTCCGCATCAGAGGAGCACAGTGGGAGTTCCGGGCCCGGGTCCTGAACCACAAAAGTGGCACCGAATTCATCGAGGTCATCGGCGGACGGGACGGAGATCGGACCATTCGATCCTTCGGCCCCGAGCGGATATTCGCAGTCACCGGAAAGAAGCACCGGGGTGACGCCGACAAGTCGACCGCCGGCCGACTGTCACTGGCAGAAGCTCCTCAGCTCCCACTGGGCTGACCGGTCGGATTTCCCGTGGCCCCATCCCACTAGGGTGCCGCTATGGCGACTGCGGTGTTCTTCCATGCCCATCCGGACGACGAGGCCATCCTCACCGGCGGGACCATGGCATCCATGGCGGACAACGGCGACAGGGTGGTGCTGGTGACGGCCACCCGGGGGGAACTCGGCGAGATCCCTGACGACCTCGGGCACGAATCGCTGGCCGACCGACGCTTCCTCGAGCTGGCCGAGGCATGCCGAATACTGGGGGTCGGTCGCCAGGTCTACCTCGAATATCTCGATTCGGGCATGGCCGGCGAGGAAAGCAATACTCGAGCGGGGAGCTTCGCCGGAGCGGACATCGACGAGGCGGCGAGGAGGTTGGCCGCCGTGCTCGAGGAAGAAAGAGCCGACGTTCTGGTGATCTATGACGAGCATGGCGGGTATGACCATCCGGATCACATCCAGGTTCACCGGGTCGGGGTGCGAGCTGCCGAGCTGGCCGGTACCCCGTTCCTTTATATGGCCACCATGAACCGTGATTACCTACGGGAGCTGGTGAGCGAAATGGAGTCAACCGATTGGGAGCCTCCGGAGGACGACCAAGGTCGGGACACCATGGGGGAGCCGGCCAGTCGGATCACCACGGAGATAGACGTGACCCCGTGGATCGAACAAAAGCGCGAGGCCATGCGGGCCCACGCCAGTCAGATCAGCGAGAGCAGCTTCTTCCTTGCCATGCCCGATCCTGTGTTCAGGAAGGTGTGGGGGCGCGAGTGGTACATCCGGATCCGCCCCACCGCCGAGGTGCCAATACGTTCTCGGGAGGCCGCTCTCATGGCTGACGCTGCCGGCCCCCGGGGCGGGGGCCATGCGGTGTCGGCGACGACCGAGCCCGGCGTCGGCGCCGAGTAGCAGGTTGCCGATGCATGATGAGCGAGTCGTTCAGTTGACGGTGGACCGATGAGCGCCGACGTGTCGCCGCCCACTCATCGGATCCTGCGCGTTCAGGGGGGTCGTTTGGTCGTTTCAGAGCGTCGCCACGAGCTGGAGTCGGAGCTGGATGCTGCCGCTATCGATGGTTTCGTGCTGGTCAATTCCTTCGCCGTCGACGACAATGTCTACTTGGTGATGCGCAGGCCGGGGTGACGATCCCGACGATCGGCTCAGAACTCGGTGAATGCCTGAATGGAGACCACCCGGTTCCGGCCCGACTCCTTGGCCCGGTAGAGGGCCTGATCGGCTCGCTCGATGAAGGACGTGGCGTCTTCGATCCCGTCCCAGCTGGTCAGACCAGCTGAAAGGGTGATGCCGAGTTCTGAGGTGGCGTCGCGACCACCCGTTCGCAATTGATCCAGCAGATGATGGCCCCCGACAATGTCGGTATCCGGCATCACCAGACAGAACTCCTCGCCCCCGTAGCGGGCCACCAGATCCTGCCCTCTGATGTTCGACACCATGACGGCGGCGATTGATCGCAGCAGTGTGTCGCCGGCCACATGGCCGTACTGGTCGTTGTAGCTCTTGAAATAGTCAAGATCGATCATGGCCACACTGAGTGGCGTCTCCGAGCGCAGGGCATGGGCCATCTCGATCTCGATCCGCTCATACAGACTTCTCCGATTGGCCAGCCCGGTTAGAGGATCGGTGCGGCTTTCGGTATGTAGGCCGCTGACAAAGTTTGCCCGACTGGTCACCCGGAGAAAGGTCGAAGCCAGAAGCCGGGCCGCTTCTTCGGTCCGATGGTCGACATGACGGTCGGACTCGGCCCGCTTCACCACCATCAACAGCTCGCCGTCGACGCTGTAACCCACGGGGATGGCGCAGTGGGCCTCGGTGAGAACGACGGCGTCGGCCCGGAGTGCTTGCTCCAACTCCGGCCGTTCGGCGAGCACAGAGCTGTCACCGGCGTCAATCGGCCAGTTGGCCAGCGGAACGAAGCGACCGAGGCTGGCATTGTGGACGTACACGGTGGCTTGTTCGGCGGGCAGGATGTCGGTGACCAGGGGCAGTCCTCGCCTGAAGAGCTCAGCCATTTGCTCAGAACCCGTATCGGCATCGGCAGGGCTCACTTCCTCGAAAGTCTCGTTGAGCGCATCGACCGCCTGTCGGAAGTTGACTTCGTCTGTCAGCGAACCGACCGATCGGGAGATGATCCAAGTGATGATGATGATTGTGGCTGTGTAGACGATTATCAAAGCCAGAAGGTCCGCCCCTCGAAGACCTTCCGCCCAGCTGATGACCGATACCAGGGCGATGCTGTAGAGGCCGATGCAAACGCGCATGCGTCGATCGCCGATGACGCCGACGAAGGTAACGCCCACCAGAATGGCGGGCGTGTATGTACCCAATCTGTTCGACGACGCCAGTTCGATGCATCCGATGGAGGCGAGGGCGAGGCACACCATGACGAACCCCACGTTTGCCTTGGCGTTGATACCGGTTTTTCCCTTGGTGGTGACCACAAAGAGCGCCAGGTAGATAACAGACAGCAGGATGCAGCCCACGGCACCGGCGACGTACCCCCACCTCATGCCATCCTGATTGGTGAATATCGCCGTGATGAGCACGGGGATGGCGATCGATTCAGCGATCAGACCCGAGACCATTCCGTCTCGAACCTGATTACGGGTGGGATGAGCCAAGTCGAACTTCACCGTTCGGTTATCGGCCCTGGTCCCGAGGTTCTTTACCTGGTGGTGCTTTGCGGTTCCCTCACCTGCGGGTTCATGACATGGGAAGGTGCATGTCCCACATGCTCCAGCGTCGATGCCGATACCCCTGGATCTGAAGGAAAATCCAGGTCAGAAGCCATGGGGAAGCCGGACATCGATGCGGTGCCCGAATCCAGAGGCTCCCTCAGGCTCGGGATGGTCCGACGGGTGACAGGTTGGGTTGCGTTGCCGCTCATCCTTCCATCGGGCTGTGGGCAGTGGACATTCGGGTTCGGGGACAATGTGACAACCTGAGTTGCCCCTCGGCTTTCGATGGCCCCTGGTGCCACTCGTTGTGGGTGTCGTTACTGGATGAACGGTTGGGCTGGTTTGGCTCTGTCGACGGAATCAGTCGTCCGCTCAGGGAAATGAGGGTCGAACGCTCCGGTGCTGGGCGCGTATCCGGCTTGCAGGACGCCCACTTGGGCCCGGCCGTTCAAACCGATGCATCTGCGGGGGCCTTCTTTTCCGGTACCGATCGATCGGCTGGTAGATCCCGGGTGAAGGCGAGCGAGAAGAGTGCAAGCAACGCCGCCGCCAGGAGGCCAGCCTTGAGCGATCGGAGCTGTGCGGACTCGTAGTCATCCACCAGCGCCGCCGTGGACGCGTCATCGAGTCCTGACTTCTTTGCCGCGGCTTCGACCTCCGTCGAGGACACAAAGTTCGTGTTGGAGCCGGCTGCCACCCCAACCTGGGCCGAAACATCGGCACTGATCCGAGGATCGTGTTCGACGTTTGAGATGAAGGTGCTCGTCAGCCCCATCAGGACGATGGCACCGATCAGCGCCACACCGAGCGATGAGCCAAGTTGCTGTCCCGTGTACTGGAGTCCACCGGCCTCGCTCCGTCCCGACTCTTCAACGGAAGACTGGACTACGTTGCCCAACTGGGACACCATCAGGCCAATCCCCACACCGAGCACGGCCATACCAATGGCAAATCCTGCATCGAACAGTGTGGGCCTGATCGTCGAAAGCAGGATGAGCGCACCGGCAATGGTCACCAAGAGACCAGACCTGACGATGGCCCGAACGGGGAAGCGGTTCGACAGCCTGGATCCGATCGCCGATGTCACAAACATCGTGATCGAGACGGGCAGCATCTTGATCCCGGTCTCGAGAGCGTTGAGACCGAGGACCAACTGGAGGTAGAGCGGCACAACGAAGAAGATGCCCATCAGGATGAGGTTCTGGCTGAACAGCCCGATCAACCCTGATCGCACCGGAGGGATCCGGGCCAGAGAGAGATGGACCAGTGGGTCGAGATTCGTGCTTTCGCGGTGGCGCTGCCAGGCCACGAATCCCCAGATCAAAACACCGCCGGCCGCTATGACGAAGATGGTGAGCGAGAACCCGAAGATGGTGATCGGAGAGTTCTTGGGCTTGAGCCAACCCCATGTGCTCGACTGCAGGACCCCATAGACGAACAGACCGAGACCTGAAGCAGAAAGCAGCGAGCCGACCACGTCGAGCTTGGGCGTGGGATCGGGGCGTGGAGCGTCCCCAACCTTGGGGGTCATCACCAAAATGAATGCCACGATCACCACCTCGCCGGCAAAGACGATCCGCCACGTCACCTCGGTGGTCGCCCAGCCGCCCAGGATCGGTCCAACGGCGATTCCTGCTCCAGCGACTCCCCCGATGATGGCGTAGGCCACTTTCCGCCGGGAGCCCTCGAAGTTGCCCGCAATCAGGGCGGCGAGTGCAGGAAGGACAAGGGCAGCGCCGATGCCTTCGAGTAGCGACCACCCGAGAGCGAGGACCGCAACCGACTGCGAGGCAGCAGTCAGCGCCGAACCGCAGGCGTAAATGATCAGCCCGATGACGAACGCGCGTCGTCGGCCGATGATGTCGCCGATCTTCGCCCCGGTAAGGATCAGCATGGCCATCACCAAGCAGTAGAGGGTGATGACGGCCTGAATCGTGGTCACCGTGGTGTGGAAATCCTTGACCAGTGCGCTGATGGAGACATTCATCACCGACTGGTCGAGCACCATGAGGAACTGCGCCGATGCCAAGGCGATGAGCGCCAGCCAACCCTTGCTCGGTGTTGCGTCGCCGCCCATTGCTCTCCTTGCCTGCAGACCGAACCCAGCAGGAATACCTCTCAGCGGGTCAGATAGGTCTATCTCACCTGAGACCGCTCCGAAAGCATCCATCCATCACCACGGAGGGTGACAGGCTTATCCACACGCCTGACGTGTCGTTCCGTGCCGGCTGGCCTAACGGCCACGACGGCGGTTCCCATTTGTCTTGTGTAAAGCCCTTAACAACGAGCGCATACGACCTAAAGATTCCCCTGGAGTCTCATCGTCCCCCGGCCGGCGTCCAGCCACCGGCCGTCTGGCCGGACGGGCCTGGCCCGCTCCTTCGGTGGGCATGGGGTCAGCGACATCCGAGGGTCGCAGAGCGGCAGAGGAGGGGCACAGGATGAAACGAGCCGGCTGGATGGCCCCGAAACGTCATGCGTACCACCGCCTCCGCTACCGTGGAGGGCGATCGAAACTAGCCCCGGGTGAAAGCATCCGTGCCGATACTGCGTTTAGAGCGATGACGTCCACCCCAGATCCGCGGGTGATTGTGCCCGAGGGTGGTGGTCTCATGCATGTCAGCGGTGAGGGCCTGCACCCGTTGGCGCCCTACCTACCCCGTCTGACCATCGATTGGGTCACCACCCGTCGGGAGACCCGGTACCGCGAGATCGAGGGAACCCTCGCCTTCGTGGATATTTCAGGCTTCACCAAACTGTCGGAGGGCTTGGCCAAGCACGGAAAGGTCGGCGCCGAGGAGCTGACGGCAACCATCGACACCTGCTTCGTGACCCTTCTCGACCTGGCTGTGGCCTTCGGCGGGAGGCTTTTGAAGTTCGGCGGTGATGCCCTCCTGCTGCATTTCTCCGGCGAAGCGCACGAGGCCCGCGCCTGTCGGGCCGCCATCGAGATGCGCCGTGCCCTCCGTGTCGTCGGTCGCCTCACCGTGCTCGGTCAGCGTGTTTCGTTGCGAATGTCGGTTGGCGTCAACAGCGGGATCTTTCATTTCTTCTTAGTGGGCGAGTCACACCGGGAGCTGGTGGTGACCGGCCCGGCGGCCAGCACGGTCGTGGCCATGGAGAACACGGCCGTTGCCGGTGAGATCATGATCAGCGCCAGCACGGCTCGCGCCCTGGCTCCGAGCGTGGTGGGTGAACAGAAGGGCCCCGGCTTTCTCCTCCGCCGGGCGCCCAGGGTACCTGATGACCCGTTCGTTCCTTTCGAGCCTGTACGACGCGACGTCGACCTCTCCATCGCCATACCCGTCGGTCTGCGTGAGGCGGTGTCGAGTAGCCATCAGGATTCCGAACACCGGCGCGTGGCCCTTGCCTTCCTGCACTTCGACGGCACAGACGGTCTCATCGAGAATTACGGACCCGACGAAACAGCTGACCGATTGGAGGCCCTCGTCACTGAGGTCCAGCGGGCCGCCGACCGCCATCAGGTGACATTTCTGGCCACCGATGTAGACCGCGACGGAGGAAAGATCATCCTGACTGCCGGCGTCCCTGCTACGACGGGCGATGACGAGCATCGGATGCTGCTGGCGGTCAGGGACGTGATGGACGCCGGCTGTCCCCTCCCCATCCGCATTGGGGTCAACCGGGGATCGGTGTTCGCCGGCGAAGTGGGGCCGTCGTACCGTCGGACGTTCACCGTCATGGGCGATGCCGTCAACCTTGCCGCCCGGTTGATGGCCAAAGCCGAGCCCAATCAGATCATCACCTCACCGGAGGTCCTGGCCCGGTCCCGCACGGGCTTCGAGTCCGAAGAGCTCGAGCCTTTCTATGTCAAGGGCAAGGCCAAGCCGGTCCGCGCCCTCAGCCTCGGCGCTCGGACCGGGGCGCGGTCGATCGGTCTCACCGAGGAGTACCCGTTCGTGGGCCGGCAGGTCGAACAGCGCCTGCTGGAGCAGTGCATCGGCGACGCCCGCCAGGGTCGGGGAAGGCTGATCGAGATCGTCGGCCAACCGGGAGTGGGAAAATCGCGCCTGGCCGAGCAGTGCCGGACCATGGCGGGTGACATGCTGCAGCTGAACGCCATCTGCGAGGCCTACGACTCGTCGACCGCCTATCACGTCGTGCAGGGCCTCCTTCGGCGGTTGCTCGAACTGCCGGTCGAAGGTAACGACGAGGAGCTCTCCCGCCGCTTTCTGGACATCCTGGCCGAACGGGCGCCGTCCCTCATCCCGTGGGCCCCCCTCATGGCTTCGGCCATCGACCTGTCGGTGCCGGAGACGGCGGAGACACGGGAACTGGAGGAAGAGTTTCGTCGGCCGCGCTTGGCCGAGGTGGTGATTGAGCTGCTCGGGGTCCTGCTTCCTGAATCCGGACTTCTCACTATCGAGGACGTCCACTTCATGGACGAGGCGTCGGCGGACCTGTTCGGCTACCTGTCCATCGCCCTCCAGGGAACATCGTGGTTGTGGTGTGTCACCCGGCGTGACGAGGATTCGGGGTTTGTGGCCCCTCTGGAGGTCGCCGCCCGCATCGACCTCCCACCGCTCGACGAGGCGGCAGCCACACAGCTGGCCGAAACCGTGACCGAGGACACACCCATCCCACCCCATGAGCTCTTGGCTCTCGTCGAGCGCTCGGGCGGAAATCCGCTGTTCCTGCGGGAGCTGTTGGCCGCGGCGACGAGCGGTGATTCCGTCGAGGCCCTGCCCGATTCGATCGAAGAGGTCATCGCTGCCCGCATCGATCGCCTTCCTTCCGAGGACCGATATCTGCTCCGCCGCCTCTCCGTGCTGGGCCGATCCTTCTCTCTCGACTTGTTGAACCAGGTCATCGATGATCTACCCGGCCCTGCCGACTCGGCGTGGACGCGGATGGAAGAGTTCGTCCAGAGGGACGTCGCCGGCCAGATGAGCTTCCGGAACGGGCTGTTGCGCGATTGTGCCTACGACGGTCTCTCGTTTCGCCACCGGCGAGAGCTGCACTCGCGGGCGGGGGACTCCATTCTCGAGATGGCGACGACCAAAGGTGAGGACCAGTCCGAAAGGCTGTCCTTCCATTATCTTCACGCCCAAAGGCACCAGGAGGCCTGGTCCTACTCGCTGGCGGCAGCCAATCGCGCCAAGGCCGTTTATGCCAACGTGGACGCGGCCGAGTTCTACGAACGGGCCCTCCTGGCCGGTCGGAGGTTGTCCCACATCGAATCGGCGGAACTGTCCGGCGTGCACGAGGCGCTGGGTGATGCCAGAAATCGGGCGGGTGCGTACGCCGAGGCCGCCGTCGCCTATCGGACGGCCCGGCGACTGGTGACCGACGATCCGGTGTCGGAGGCTCGGATCGTGCTCAAGCTCGCCCGGGTTCAGGGTTGGCTCGACCGCTATGCCAACGCCTTGCGCTGGATCAGCAAGGGTCTCCGCATCCTCGAAGGAGAGAAGGGGGGTCAGGCCCGGCTCCGCCGCGCCGAGCTCCAAGGTTGGTACGGGCGGTTCTGCCAGGAGGAAGGTCATCACGCACGGGCCATAAAGTGGTGCACGCAGGCCGTCGAACAGGCGGAATTGGTCTGGAGCGGGGGAAAGGCCACCAAGGAAGTGCTTGCCGATGCCCTCCGGGTCATCGACTGGGCGAAGATGGACCTCGGTCTGCTCGAGGAGCCCCTGAACTGGGAACGTGCCCTGTCCCTGTTCGAAGAGATCGACGACTTGTCCGGCGCAGCCAGCGTGCTCAACATGCTTGGCGGTTTCGCATACTTCCGGGGGGACTGGGACGAAGCTCTCACTCTCTACCGACGAGCGCAGTTCACCGATCGTCGTACTGGAAATGCCGTCAACGACGCCTTCTACATTCTCAATATCGGCGAGATCGCGCTGGACCAGGGTCACCTCGACGAGGCCGAGCAGGATTTCGAAACCGCCTCGCGTGCGTGGCGGGCCGCCGGCTACCGCTCGGGCGCGGCGGACGTGAAAGGCAAACTGGCGCGGGTGGCCACTGCCCGTGGGCTCTACGAGCAGGCGCTGAAGCTCTTCGATGAGTGCATTCAGGAGCTCCGAGAGGTCGGGAGTCATGGTGACATCCTCGAGGCCCAGGCGCGGCGGACCGAGTGCCTGCTCTACAGCGGCGATCTCGAAGGGGCATTGTCGGCGGCCGACGAGTCGCTGGCGCTGGCCCGCAGTCTTGGCGGTACCCCACCTCAGGTGGCCATTCTCCAGAGGGTGCGCGGGGCCGCCCTGGCTCGAAGCGGCGATCTCAGCGGTGCCGGCGAAGCGCTCGAGCAGAGTCTCCAGGCCGCTCGGCTGCGCCGGGCCGAGTACGAAGCGGCTCTGACCATGAGGGTGATGGCCCGCAGTCGAGCCGAATCGGATCCTGACCGACGAGCCCATCTCGAAGGAGAGGCCACCGCCATGCTGTCGAAGTTGGGCGTGGCGTGGACACCTGACCCACTGGCCCCCGCCAGCTCGAACTTTCGGGACCCGGCAATGACGGCGGAGAGCTCGGCGACAGTGGGCACGGTCGCCCATCCATAGCCCGACCAGTCGGGACCGTCCCCTACACGGGGTCTCGGTAGAGGACCCCTCGGCTCGTACCCGTCGGCTCGTCCCCGTGGGTTCAGCCCTCGGTGTCGACGATGAGCACGGAGCAGGGGGCGGCATGGGCCACCGAGTTGGGCACGCTACCGAGGATCCGACGCGCTCCCTTCATACCCTTGTTGCCGACCACGATGAGATCCGCACCCTCCTGCTCGGCGACCTTTACGATGGCTTCGGCCGGACTTCCGGTCGAAGCGTGGACCTCGACTTCGAGACCTCTTTCTGTGCCGATCCGGGCGAGGCTTTCGAGGAGGGTGTCGGCGGGATGGACCGTCGTCGAATACCTCATTTCGGGGGGGAGATGGTCGGCGTGGACGGACTTTGGGTCGTAGGCCGTCACGATGTGGATCTTGCCTCCAGCCAACCGGGCCACGTCGGCGGCGACAATGACCGCTTCCCGGGCTGTTTGCGAGTCGTCTGCCCCCACCAGGACTGTTTCGAACACGCATGCACTCCTCTTCGAGGGCGGGGCGAACAGGATCCCGCCAAACGGACCTCAGGGAGCCGAATGCTAGGCCATATCAGCTGACGGGGGCTATCTGGCCAGGGCTATCTCGTCCTGGCCGGGGCTATCTCGTCCCCCTGTCTCGCCGGGCTATCTCGCCGTAGGCGTCTTATGCGCCGACGACGGTCATTGGGTCGGCAGCGGTCACCACGGCGGCCTCGTGGCGGAGCAACCACGTCTTGCGGTCGAGCCCGCCGGCATAGCCGGTGAGCCGTCCGTCCGCTCCGATGACCCGGTGACAGGGCACGATCACAGCTACCGGGTTGCGACCGTTGGCCAGACCGACGGCGCGCGAGGCGTTGGGGTTTCTCACCTGTCGGGCCAGTTGGCCATAACTGATCGTCTCGCCGTAGGGGATGTCCTGCAGGCATCGCCATACCCGGCGTTGAAAGTCGCTCCCGGTCAGCTTGACCGGAATGTCGAACTCAGTCAGCGTTCCCGCGAAATAGGCATCGAGCTGGTCCGTGACGGCAGCCAAGCAAGGGTCATCGTCGACATTCCCGAAGCTGGCCGACTGGCCCGGTCCGCCAGGCTCGGGAGCCGCCACATGCTTTTGGCCCTCCATGGTCATTCCCGTGAGGAAACCTCCCGCACTGGTCAGCGTGAGTGCGCCCAACGGACTTTGGATCGTGGTGCGGATCTGGTCTTTCATCTCTCTCCCTTTTTTCCATGATTGCCTGCCATCTCAGTGAGCAGTCGTAGAACGGCGTTGAGTGTCACGGGTGTCGATGGCGTCACGATGCCACCGGCCATTGGTTGATGCGGTGATCCGTGGTGGCCCACAGGTACTGGACGGCGTAGGCCCGCCAGGGTCGCCAGCTCTCGGAATGCCGGATGAGTCCGGTCGCTGTCGGTGGCAGGCCAAGCGTTTCGGCGGCGTGGCGGATCCCTCGATCAGATGCCGGAAATGCGTCAGGATCGCCCAAAGCCCGCATGGCGATCATCTGGGTCGTCCATGAACCGATCCCCGGGAGGACGGTGAGGCGGGCCAGAGCCTCAGAGCGGTCGCACCCCGGGTCGAGGGCCAGCTTTCCTCCGGAGAGGGCTTCGACCAGGGCTTTCAATGTTTCCTGTCTCGAGGTGGGCACAGAGGGAAGAACAGGGTCGACGGAAGCGGAGTGTTCGGGGGGTAGAGCGAGGTGGGCCGTATGGAGGGTGCCAGCAGTGGGGAAGAGGTGAGTGAGTTCCCCGTCCGGCTCCGCCAGGCACTCGCCGAATCGGCGAACCAGACGGGCCGTGTGGGTGCGGGCTGCGGCGGTTGACACCTGCTGGCCCAGCACGGCCCGGACCGCCCATTCACTACCGTCGATGCAGCGGGGCACCCGCCGGCCCGGAGCTTCATCGATCACCCGACGAAGGGCCGGGTCGACCCTCAGGTGCCGGTCGATGGCCTCGGGGTCGGCGTCGAGGTCGAGTAGCCACCGGCACCGGGCCACCGCCGAGGCCAGGTCACGCAGATCGGCCAACTTGACGCGGCAGAGGACGTGACGAGGAGCGGGCGTGAGTTCGACGATTCCTGGGCCGTGGGCCAGACGAACGGTGCGACGGTAGGTCTGCCCGCAGACCTCCTCGATGCCGGGCACGGCGGTAGCGGCCAGGTGGCCAAAGAGGTTGTCGGGGCAGAATGGCTGGCGGAAGGGCAGGCGGAGCAACAGGTCGGTGGAAGACCTCTCCCGATCGGACGGCGGCGATCCTGCCCCACGCAGGCGAAGCTCCGTCGGTGAGCTGGCGAAGACGGACCGCACGGTGTCATTGAACTGGCGAATGCTGGAGAAGCCGGCAGCGAAAGCGATGTCGGCCATTGTCAGCGGCGTCGTCTCGATCAGGACTCGGGCCGTTTGGGCCCTTTGCGCCCGAGCGACGGCGAGCGGCCCCGCGCCGACTTCGGCGAGCATGGTGCGTTGCAGTTGGCGGACGCTGTAACCCAGCTGCGCCGCAAGTGCTGGTACACCGTCCCGGTCCACGAGTCCGTCTGCGATCAAGCGCATAGCGCGAGCGGTCACGTCCGCTCGGGTGTTCCACTCGGGCGATCCGGGCGTGGCGTCGGGCCGGCATCGCTTGCAGGCTCGAAAACCGGCGGATTGGGCTGCGGCGGCGGAGGGGTAGAAGCGAACGTTGCACCGCATCGGTGTCTTGGCCGGACAACTCGGTCGGCAGTAGATGCCCGTCGTGGTCACGGCGGTGAAGAACCAACCGTCGAACCGGGGGTCCCGCGACTGCACGGCGCCGTAGCAATGGTCGAAGTCGGTGATCACCCGGCCAGCTTGCCCCAGACCGGCCCTACTATCTAGCGAAATTGCGACACGACGGTGGGGGGAGGTTGGGGGCCGGACGGTGCTGGGGAGCGCCCCGAGGAGCAATCAGCCCCAACGCTCTCCCGATCCGACCGTTCGACCCGACCGCCCGACTCGACCACCCGACCCGACCCGACCCCCGGAGGAAGGCCGGGAAGAGAACCGTCGAGGGACCGCCGTCGGGGCGCCCGCACGAAGTCCCTGTTCACCGCCTTCAGGGGCCACTGGCCGCCCCTCGGTCCCGCATCAAGGTCCTGGCCCGATCGGACGATGACCATAGGGTGGAAAGCTCCCCCGGCGACCTCAGCGACGAGGTCAATCTGGCCTGCCTCGACCAGGTCAACCGTTCGACGCGTCGGGGTGCGCTCTTCGCTCCGATAGGAGCTGGCGCGCTGGTGCTGGTCTTCGCCGGCACGGTTCCCCTTGCCGGATTGCTGGTCTGGGCGGTGTCGGCCGCCCTGGTCAGCGTGGCCACGGTGTGGTTCGCGGAACTGTACCTGAGGCGCCGTCGGGCCGGGCTCGAAGTGGGTCGCTGGCGAATCGGTCCGCTCAGCTCGGCCGCATGCGGGTTGGTGTGGGCGTCCCTGCCATTCTTCGTTTTTCCCTCCGAACACCACTACGACCTACGCGCCATCTACCTGATATTCCTGTGTGGCATCTCCGCGGCCAACGCGGTGGGGACGGCAGCACGCCGGTCCTACTTCTTTGCGTTCCAATTCGCCTTGTTCGTACCCATCGACCTGGTCTGCCTGACGGCACCGGACAGACCCACTCAGGTGCTCGGTCTCGTCGTGCCCGTGTACCTCTTCGTGATGATCGTGGTCCACCAGGAAGTCCACACCGTTGTCGTCAGTGAGCTGCAGCTACGGGAGATCAATACCGAGGCGAACCGGCAACTTCGTGTGCTCAATGCCCAGCTCGGTGAGATCGCCCTGCGCGATGACCTGACCGGGTCGGCAAACCGGGTGGCCTTCGTCGATGCTCTGGCTCACGCATCGGCCGATATGCGTTGCGGTGGCACCATCGTCGCCGTGGTCTTTCTCGACCTCGACCGGTTCAAGGTGGTCAATGATTCGCTCGGGCATCAGGCTGGTGACGAGCTTCTTGTCCAAGTAGCCGACCGGATCCGGGGTGTTCTACGCGAGGGTGACGTGCTCGCCCGTTTGGGTGGGGACGAGTTCACAGTGCTCCTGCGGGGGCTGGTGGATAAGGCGGAGGCCCTAGAGGCCGTCCATCGCATTCACCAGACCTTCGAGACACCGTTCACTGTTTCGGACCGAGAGGTGGTGGTCACAGCCAGTATCGGCATCACCGTGGTGGCCAGTGCCGAGGTAGGTCCACAGGACCTGCTCCGACAGGCGGACATGGCCCAGTACCAGGCCAAGGAGAACGGTCGGAACCGGGTCGAGGTCTTTGCCCCCGCTCTGCACCCTGTGGCCCGGCGTCGACTTGACCGTGAGGAAGCTCTGCGAAAGGCCCTTCTCGATGGCGAGATCGTCGCCTATTTCCAACCACAAGTAGATCTGGAGAATGGGCGCATCGTCGGTGCCGAAGCGTTGGCCCGGTGGAATCATCCCGAGCGAGGGGTGCTGAGCGCCGCAGAGTTCGTTCCGCTAGCCGAGGAGTCCGATCTGATCCTCGAGGTCGACGCGGTCATCAGGCGCTGTGCCATCGAGGCCCGCATGGTTCTCCAGCATGTCGGCGTGGGGCCTGACTTTCGCCTGTGGTGCAACGTGTCGGCCCATCAGTTGACCAATTCGGACCCGGTGGCGGTCGTCCTCGCCGACCTCGAGCGAGCCGGCTGCGATCCGGCTGGCATAGGCATCGAGCTCACCGAAACCGCGGTCATGGGCCATCTCGATCAGGCGGCTCGGCAGATCGGTGAGGTCCGCCGCCTGGCTGTCCGGGTGGCCCTCGATGACTTCGGCACCGGCCACTCGTCCCTCACCCTCCTCCGCTCGATGGCCGTCGACGAGCTCAAGGTGGACAGGAGCTTCGTCACCGACATGGTCACCGACGGTCGCGACCTGGCCATCGTCCGCGCCATGACCTCATTGGGCAGGGACCTGGGACTGTTGGTGGTAGCCGAGGGTGTGGAGACCCTGGCTCAGGCCGAACTGCTGGCCGACCTCCGCTGCGACCGGGCCCAGGGCTTCCTATGGTCGCCGGCCGTACCCCTGGGGGAACTCCTCACCTTGGTGCAGACGGCCTTTCCCGTTCGAGCCGAGTCGCATCGCGTACCCCTGCCAACCTGATCGGCAGACTTCCCACCTGATCGGCAGCAGGCGGCGAGATGGCCGCCGCCGACCATCAGTGTCGACGACGGCGCCGTCTGGCGTCGACCAGAGATGGTGGCGACCACCCTGCATCTTCGGGATTCACATTGGTGCCGGGTGGGTTGATGTCGTCGAGGCGGTCGAGTACCGCCGTCTCCAGCCGAACGCCTGGCGCCGACAGTTGTGACTCCAGTTGTTCCATGGTCCGCGGTCCGATGATGGCGGCGCTGACCGCCGGATGCTCGAGGACGAAGGCCAGGGCCAGTTCGATCAGCGTCAAGCCTGCTTGGTCTGCCACTTCGGCCAGCTGGTTGACGATCTCCAGCTTTCGCTGATTGGCCGGGATGGTCAGGTCGTAGCGACCGGGGATACGGCCCGCCCGCCGGCTGGTGTTCTCCTTGCCGGTACCGAAACGACCCGATAACCAGCCCCCGGCCAGAGGGCTCCACGGGATCACACCCATCCCGTAGGACTGGGCGACAGGTAGTACGTCGCGCTCGACACCCCGCACCAGCAGCGAGTACGGCGGTTGCTCGGTCATGAACCGCTCGCGTCCGCGGCGCTCGGCCAC
Source organism: uncultured Acidimicrobiaceae bacterium (assembly GCA_963813525.1). GTDB lineage: Bacteria > Actinomycetota > Acidimicrobiia > Acidimicrobiales > RAAP-2 > Bog-756. Next base: position 2,903,250 of record CAWEZI010000005.1, on the reverse strand, counting down.
CCACTGGGCCTCGACGATTCGCTCGGCCGGATAGGTGGAGCTTCCAAAGGACCGGATCTTGCCGGAGTGTACGAGATCGCTGAGCGCCCCCAGGGTCTCGTCGATATCGGCGGTCTCATCCGGTCGGTGGACCTGGTAGAGATCGATGTAGTCGGTGCCGAGGCGACGGAGGCTGTTGTCACACTCGGCGATGATCCAACGGCGCGAACTGCCCTGGGCGTTGGGGTCGTCGCTCATCGGTGCGAACACCTTGGTGGCCAGCACGATCCTCGACCGATCGACACTGGACAGAGCTTCGCCCACGATGACCTCTGATTCACCTGCCGAGTAGACATCGGCGGTGTCGATGAAGTTGATACCTTCATCGAGGGCCCGATGGATGATCCGTACGGCGTCGGCGTGGTCGCGATTGCCCCACTCTCCGAACATCATGGCTCCGAGGCAGAGGGGACTGACTTTGATACCCGTACGACCGACGGTGTGGTATTCCATGGGAAACCCTACGTCGTAACCTGGTGTGACCGCGTCGGGGCACGCTGTGGTATGCGGCGATAACCGGCGCTACCCGGCGCCCTGTTGAGCGGCTGAAGGGGATCGAACCCTCGTCATCTGCTTGGAAGGCAGAGGCTCTACCATTGAGCTACAGCCGCAGGAGGTGGGACCGCTCACCTGCCGTCCCACCGCGGAACGTACAGGCTAACCGGCCGGCCAGAGGGGCTCATCCACCCTGAATCCGACCGGGGATCCCCAATGATTTCGGTAGGAGACCTCATGGACCGGTCGTCGCGGCGCGACGCCCCATCTGCCGCTCGGGTAGCCGAAGCTCACGCAGCAAGCCATCACCCACTGCTCGTGGTCGGGGACGCCCAGGATCTCGAAGGTCTCCGCACCGTGGAAGACCCCGAGGACGACGGTCAGGGAGCTCCCAACCCCCTCCGCCCGGGCGGCCAGCTGGGCACTCCACACCGCGGGAAAGATGGAACCGCCGGTCGGATCGGCTTGGACGAAGGCGAACAAGAACAGTGGAACTGCTTCGAAGTGGTCGGCCAGCCACTGGGCCGAGCGTTGGACCTTCAGCATTTCGACGCTGTCCGGGTCATCGGGGTGCGCGTCGGCCGCGGCCAGGCGGTCAGCATAGATGGTGGTCCACAGCTGTTCGATGGCGTGCCGGTAGAGAGGTGCGATCCGGCCGATCACCTCGGGATCGTCGACCAGAAGGAACCGCCAGTTCTGGGCGTTTCCCCCGGTGGGGGCTCGGATGGCGGCATCCAGGATCCTGGCCTGTACCTCCTCAGGCACAGGGTCGCTTCGGACCCGGCGCATGGCCCGCGTGGTGTACAGCGCCTCGTTGATATCCACGGACTTCCTTCCTTCGATCCTTTGGTCAGGACACTGAGATGAACCGGCCCGGCCACCGTACCGCTCAGAACAGCGTCAGCGACGGGGCCGGGGTGGGCCGGTTCGTCGGAACCACGTCCCCCGAAGGCGGGCATCCGGCCTGGGCGAAAGGAGCCCGGATGGAACTGCGCACCGGAGCCATGGCCGCCGGCGGCGGGTGCGTGGCCCGGGCCGAGGACGGGCGGGTTGTGTTCGTTCGCCATGCGCTGCCTGGCGAACGGGTTGTGGCCGAAGTGACCGCCGTCACATCGTCGTTCCTCCGGGCCGACGCTGTCGAGGTCCTCGACTCCTCTGCGGACCGGGTTGCACCACCCTGTCCGCACGCCGGTCCGGGCCGATGCGGCGGCTGTGACTGGCAACACGTCACCCTCCCCGCCCAACGTCGTCTCAAGTCCGAGTTGGTGGCGGAACAGTTGCGCCGCCTGGCCCAAGTGGACCGCCCTGTCGTGATCGAGGAGGTTGCCGGCGCTCCCGACGGACTGGGCTGGCGGACCCGCGCCAGCTTCGCCGTCGACCGATCGGGACGGATGGGGTTCCACAGACACCGTTCGCACGCCGTCCATCCGGTGGACCGGTGTCCCATCGTCACCGGGGAAGTGGACCGGGCCGTGGGCGGCACGTCGAATTGGCGGGGGGTGCGCCAGGTCGAGGTCACCGCCTCACCGGACGGCGGCCCCCCGGTGCTGTCGGTCGTATCCCGGGGGGACTGGCACGCCAGTTCCGCCACCTCCGGGGTCGGTCTGGTGGTGAACGGCCGGACCCGCCGACCTCCGGACCGATCACAGTTCACCGTGGACGGTCGGCCATTCGACGTCGGCCCGGGGGTGTTCTGGCAGGTGCACCCGGGCGCCGCCGCTCTGCTGACCTCCTGTGTGATGGCCGAACTGCAACCCGAGGCGGGCGAGTGGGCCGCCGACCTGTACGCCGGCGCCGGCCTGTTTACGGTGGCTCTGGCTGACGCCGTCGGATCCCGGGGCAGGGTGGTGGCTGTGGAGCGCAACCGGCTCGCTTGTGAGGATCTCGCTCGCAACACGTCCGGGCTGACCCAGGTCGAGACGGTCCGAGCCTCGGTCGATGCTCACACCATCGAGCGCAAGCTCAACGGAGTCCACCTGGTGGTGCTCGACCCTGCCCGACGGGGCGCCGGGCAGCCGGTGATGAGAGCTCTGTCATCACTCGACCCGGCGCCGCGCAAAGTGGCCTACGTGTCATGTGATCCATCCTCGTTCGCCCGGGATCTCCGCATCATGCTCGACCAGGGTTGGTCGCTCGGCACACTGCGGGGGTTCGATTTGTTCCCCATGACCGAGCACGTGGAACTGGTAGGGATCCTCGAGCCACCCCGCCGGCCCAACTGACCCGGTCGTGCCGGTATCGCTGGCCTTCCCGCCACCGGCTGGGCGGCAGGGGCAACCGGTGACGGGGCCGTTGTCGGGGCGACTGGTACTCTCGCCCCGTGCTTGGTCGTCGAGTGGCCGTCGTTGCCCTTGTCGCTCTGGTCAGCACCGGCTGCGCGGGCGGCTCGCCCTCGGCCAACTCGACCTCCACCCCGGCGCCCCTTCCGGCGGGAGACACACCGTCACCTATCGCCAAGCAGGTCTGCCAGCAGGAGGCCCAGGTGGACATCGCATCGGCGTTGGGGGAGAAAGCGGCCGTGTCGACGCCGACCTGGGTCGACCACCTCTATTCGTGTCGCTACCGCTACCCCTCGGGTTCGATGATCCTCTCGATCAAAGAGTTGTCGAGCTGGGCCCAGACGTTCGCCTATTTCAAGAGTCTCGGTGTTCAGATGGGCAACGCCCGCTCACTGGCCAATCTCGGCCAGGGCGCATTCCAGACCACCAACGGATCGGTTGTCGTGCGCAAGGACTGGAAGATCCTCCTGGTCGACATCACCGGACTTCCTGCTCAGTTCGGTGTGCCACCGACCAGTTCAGGAGATGTGGCCGTTACCGTGGGTGACGTCATCCTCGGGTGCTGGGCCGGCGACTGAACACGCAACTCACCGGAACAGGCGCCACAGTTGCCGGGCTTGGGCGCCAGAATTCAACGGTTCGTCCGAGTCAGCTGATCGAATGGGAGATCACGAAGGCCACGTGGGTACGTCCGAAGATGGCCGATACGTGGAAGAGCCATCGTCCGGGGCTGGTGACCACGATGTCTGAGTAATGCCCGGTTGTCACCTTGATCTGGCGGAGCAGGGCAGGGGGTGTGCCGCTGATGCCGGCCATCACCCGGGGGTCGACGGTAGCCAGCTGAGCGGGAGTGCCGCTGAAGATCAGGTGGAACTGGTTGACACCCGCCCCACCCGGGTCGAGGTAGGACTCGACTGAGCCTCCCCGAGGAAGCGCAGTGGTGGTGATGCTGGGCAGTGAGGGAAGAAGTGACTGGCCCCGTGCCGGCGACAGAGCTTGACTGACGCCGGTCAGACCTGCGAAGAGGATGATCGGCAGCGCCACCGATACGGCCACTCCCCGACGCCCCCGCATGACCTGTGGTGAGCCGATCGCATCCAGGCCGCCGCGTCCGAGTTTGCGGAGCCGAAGGCTGTTGAGTACCACGATCACGCTCGACAGTCCCATGGCCACCGCCGCCACCAGTGGATCGAGGAGGCCGAAGGCAGCCAGGGGAAGGGCGGCCAGGTTGTAGCCCATGGCCCAGCCGAAGTTCTGAACGATCACCGCATAGGTCGAGCGGGCCACGCCTATTGCGGCCGGTACGCCCTGTAGGTCGCTGCCCAACAAGGCAACCCCACTGTTGGCCACAGCCGCCTCCGAGCCGCTGCCGATGGCACACCCGACGTCGGCCGCGGCCAAAGCGGGTGCGTCGTTGACCCCGTCGCCCACCATGACCACCGACCGGGATGCGTCGCGCATGGCATTGACAGCCCCCACCTTGCCGGCCGGGCTCAGCCCGCCTCTGGCGTCATCGATGTGCAGTTCATGAGCGACGGTGCGCACAGCCGGTTCGCTGTCGCCGCTCAGGATCGACGAGGTCAAGCCCAGGGCACGGAGATGGTCAACCGCCTGTCGGGCCTCGGGACGCAGCGGTGTGGTCACGGCGATCGAGCCGATGACGACCCCGTCCCGCTCCACCACGACCACTGTCTCACCCCGTGCGTATCGGTCGGCGACCGGCGTGGCCATCGAGGCGGGAAGGTTCGCCGGAACCAGCCGGCTCACCTCGATCACGCTGCCGTCGACCGTGCCACGCACCCCTACTCCCGGCAACGCCTGGACGTCACCGGCCCTGAGCTCCCGGTCGGCAGGTGCGGCATGCAGGATGGCGACGGCGATCGGGTGGTCACTCTCCGCCTCGACGGCGGCAGCCAGAGCCAGCACCTCCTCGCCGGTGGTCCCCTGGGCGGCGGCGACCAAGGAGACCTCGGCGTGACGCTCGGTCAGGGTGCCCGTCTTGTCGAATACGACGGCGTCCACCTTGGCCAGACGCTCGAGAACGTCACCGCTGCGGATGAAGATGCCCACAGCTGCCGCCCGTCCGCAACCGACCATCATGGCCACCGGTGCGGCCAGGCCCATGGCACACGGACAGGCCACCAGCAGAACAGCCAGACCGCTCAGGACCGCCTTACCCACGTTGCCGACGACGAGCGCCCAGGCCAGGAAGGTGACCAGGGCCCCGAGGAGGACGGCCGGGACGAAGACGCTGCTGATGCGGTCGGCCAGGCGCTGGAGCGGTGCCTTGTCCCGTTGGGCGTCCTCGACCAGTCGCTGGAGTCGGGCCAGAACCGACTCGGCGGCCACCGAGCTGACCCGGACCACCAGCGCACCACTGCCGTTGCGAGTGCCGCCGGTCACCTCGCTTCCGGGTCCACGGTCGACGGGGAGCGGTTCGCCGGTCAGCATGGACTCGTCGACCGGCGACCATCCGCTCACCACGGTGCCGTCGAGTGGGAGTCCCTCGCCGGGTCGGACCCGGACCAGAGCACCCACGGGCACGCTCTCGGGCGAAACCAGTTCGCCCACCTCGTCCTCGGGGGTGGCCACCATCCGTGCCGTGGGCGGGCGCAGCGAGAGGAGCGAATGCATGGCCCGGGACGCCCTGTCGCGGGCCTTGGCCTCGATGGCCCGGCCGGTGGCCAGGATGGCCACGATCAACGGGGACATCACACCGTGCAGTCGGGCGGCAAAGGCGCCGGTCTCTCCCAAATGCACGTGCCGGCCGCCCAAGGCGATGGCCTCCACCGCGCTGACCGCCAGGGCCGCCAGGGTGCCCAGGGCGATGAGGGTGTCCATGCTGGTGCCCCCGTGTCGGAGGAGGCGGGCGCTGTTGCGCAGGAAGGGCCACCCGCCGGCGATCTCGACGATGATGGCCAGCACCAGAACCGTCCAGCCGGCCGTGGGGGTTTCCGGTGCCAGGACAGAGACCAGCACAGCGGCAATGGCCAGCGGCCACGAGATGGCCGCCCGGCGGACCCAGTGGTCGGGGTCGTGCTCGGTGGTCGCCACCGTCGGTGTGGCCGGCGACGCCGAGTAGCCCACGTCGGCCACGGCTTGGCACAGTCCCTCGAGGCCGATCCGGTCGGCGTCGTACGACACGAAGGCCCGGGTTGTGGCCAGGTTCACCGAGGCGCTGGCCACAGCGGGCAGTCGTCCCAGTGAACGCTGGATGCGGGTGGCACAGGCGCTGCAGTGCATCCCCTCCAGCTCGAGCTCAGCAGTGGTGAGGGTCGGCTCGCCCTGCCCGTCAGTCCGAGACGGGGCCGGAGCTGTTACCACGCGGTGAGCCCCTCAGCCGATCGGCGTCGCCGTGTACCCGGTGTCGGCGATGACCGAACGGATGGCATCGACGCTGATCAGCTCGGGCTGGTAGCCGACCACCGCCCGAGCCGCCTGGAGGTCGACGGAGGCGGTCAGCACCCCCTCGGTCTCATCCAGGGTCTCCTCGATCAGGGCGACACAGGCATCGCAGTGCATCCCCTCTACCCGAAGCTCTGCCGTAGATCCGGCGGGCGCGGACGACCCGCCACGGGGCCCACCGGTTGGGGACGGGGAGGGGGAGGTCATGGCACCAGCGTAATTCCTATGGCCAGGGACGGAAGCATCGGCCCCCCCGATTCCACCCGTCGACTCTCCACCAGGCGCCTCAACCCTCCACCAGACGGCGGAATTCCTCGTCTTCGACGCCAGCCGCCTGTTTGTCGGCCAGTGATTCGAGCCACTGCTTGCCCGGTTCGCTGCCGGCCGCCTCGACCATCTGCTTGGGGATGGCCCGGATGGCGTACCCCTCGGGCATTTCCCGGTGGTGGCGGTCACGGCGGGCGAGGGCTCGGGCGATGACCGGCTCCCATCCCGCCTGCTTGGAGGCCTGCCCTGCCTCGTCGCGCTCGATGAACTCGGGGAGAACCTCTGTCCCGAACAGGTGGATCGACTCCATGATGTCCTCGTGCTTGTTGTGCCCGGCCTGCATGACGAAGATCAGCTGGTCGATGCCGGCCGCTTCGTAGCGCCTGAGGAACTCCCGCAACTGGACCGGTGTCCCGATGGCGCCCCGTAGTCCGGTGTGATCGCCGGCCGCCGCTTTCGCCCCCAGGACCTCCTGTCGGGCCGCCAGTGCCGCTTCGGGTGCGTAGCCGGCCTTCCCCCGGCGCTCGAGGAACTCCTCCCATACGTTGGTGGTGGCCGGGACATGATCGCCGAAGACGTAGTAGTGGGCGAGCGAATAGCCGAAGAAGTTGGCTCCCTCCAGGCCGCGGGCCAGAGCCTCTTCTTCGCGGGGCGAGCACATCATCGGTGTGACGCAGGCCACCTGGGGGTTCACCGCCAGGCCGACCGGAACGCATCGCTGGCGGAGGACCTGCCCATAGTCATCGACCCACTTTTTGGCGTCCTCGGGCTCCACGAAGGCGAAGCTGAGGGCGCCGATGCCCTTCTCGGCGGCGAGCAGGATGGTGTCCCGGCGGCTGCACGCCACCCACAGAGGCGGGTGCGGCTTCTGGACAGGTTTGGGCACCACATTGCGGGGCGGCATGGAAACGAACCGACCCTCGACCCCGCCGAAGGGTGTCTCGGTCATGCATCGGATCGCCGTCTCGAGCCCCTCCAACCACGCATCCCGCTTATCTGCCCGGTCGAGGCCGAAGCCGGCCAGCTCGGCCTCAGAGGAGGACTCGCCCGTCCCGAACTCGACCCGTCCCTGGGAGACGAGGTCCAGCATGGCGATGCGTTCGGCGATCCGGGCGGGATGGTTGTAAGCCGGAGCCGTCTGGACAACACCATGTCCGATGCGCATGCGCCGGGTGCGTTGGCTCGCCGCGCCCAGGAACACCTCGGGAGCACTGGAGTGCGAGTACTCCTCCAGAAAATGATGCTCCACTTCCCACAGGTACTGGATACCCAGGCGGTCGGCCAATTCGATCTGGTCGAGGGCATCGGAGATCAGCTGCTGTTCGCTTATGTCGCTCCAGGGGCGCGGCAGCTGGTGCTCGTAGAAGATGCCGAATTTCACGTGCGGCTCCTTTCGGCCGGCCGCCGGGCCGGCGCACAGGACGAGGGGGCCCGCCGGAGGCGGTTCAGTGGGGCGAGGCGGGGATGTCCGTGGTCGCCCTCGATCCCTCCTCCGCCGGCACCACCGATCCCAGCGACAGCATTTCCTCCATCACGTCACGACCATCGGGCCGGCCGTCCAGCGCGTGCTCGATCTCGTCCAGGACGAAGCGGAGGTTGTCCTGACGCCGGACACCGAGCGAGTCGGCCACGGCGCGGTCCCAGATGCGCCCGATCATCTCCGTCCCCGGATAGGTCCGGCCCTGTGTGCCCACCCATGTCCGGTCACGCATCTCGGAGAGGGCAGTGCGCAGCCAGGCAACATGAGGTGTCTCGTCAGCCCGGATGAACGAGACGATCTGGGCGGCCGATCCGTCGCCGGCCACCAGATCGGTGTCCCCGAGTACGGCCTCTGCCCATGCGAATCCGTGAAAGGCGGAGATCTCGATGAGCAGGAGCCCGACCATCCGGGCGACCACCGTCTCCAGTTCGAAGTCGATGTCCTCGGGTAGGAGGCGCGCCTTCTGGGCGGCCTGCCGGGCCTGCGCCACCTGGGAGGCGGAACGGGGCGACGTGTCGATCCCCATCCGTCGCAACATGCGGGCCTTCAAGTCCGTGGTCGACGGGTGGTCGAAAGCGATGTCGCGGGCCACGAACCACATCCGGTCGTGTCCGGCCGCGTCGGCGAATCCGGCCTCGTCCCGAGCATGCGCCTCGAACAGGCCTCGGTCGATGTGCTCGATGGCCGTTCCGACGACGTCCTCTTCGAAGCACCGTGAGAAGTCCGGGGTGCTGAGGGACCGCAGCAGGACCCCGAAGCCCTCCACCGTGCCGATCCGGGTGAGGGCGCTGATCGTCGGTTCCGGTGCGCCGTGGCCGATGAGGAATTTCGACTGCTCCACATTGGGGAAGTTCTCGGGCCACGTCTCGAGTGGTATGTCGAGTATCGGGGTTGCGAACTGGGCCTCCCTCTGCTCTTCCCAGGCGTGGATGGCGGGCCAGCGATACTTGGTGCGCGGCGAGATGTACTTACCTTCGCTGTCGAATCCGCCGTGGCACCGCACCCCGTCGACGATCAACGGTTCTTCGATTGTCTCGTCGGCCAGCAGCTCGTCTGCTGTGAACTCGAGTTGGCGGGTGGTCATGGTCTCGTCTTCCGGCTCAGCGTTGACATGGTGTCCCTGAGGAGCGAGTCTAGAACGGGCCGTGAGACCGGCCTCGGCGCGGCACTACCTCGATCAGGAGCCAGCCTCGATCAGGAGTCAGAATGTGTCAGATGACGGAGGCCCGAGCGGAGCCGACGACGGCGGCCGTCTGGTCATCGATGAGGGTGCGGGCCGCGTCTCGGTCGAGCGGTCGGGCCATCAGGAAGCCCTGCCCCTTGTCGCACCCGAGGTCGACCAGGCGGTGAAGCTGGCTCTCGTGCTCGATGCCTTCGGCGATGACGTCCAGGCCGAGGGTCTGGGCCAGCCCGATGATGGCCGTGACCAGGGCGGAGCTCCCCGGATCGGTGGTGACCAACGGGTCGATGAACGATTTGTCGATCTTGAGGATGTCGACAGGGAATCGCTGCAGGTGGCTGAGCGACGAGTATCCCGTGCCGAAATCATCTACGGCAATCCGAATTCCGAGATCCCGGAGCTGGGAGAGAGCGTGTTGGGCACGGTCGGGGTCGTCCATCAGCACGCTTTCGGTGATCTCGAGGATGAGCCTGTGAGGATCGATGCCGCTCAGGGAGAGGGCGGTCTGGACCTCGTCGGCCAGATGAGGCGACATGAGCTGCCGTCTTGACAGGTTGACCGACAGGTTGAGCTCCTCGTCGGCTTCCCTGTTCCACGAGGCCAGCTGCTCACACGCTTCGACCAGCACCCAGCGCCCCAGAGGAACGATGAAACCAGTTTCTTCCGCGATGGGGATGAAGCGCAGGGGGGCGACCGTCCCCAGGCTCGGATGGTTCCAGCGCACGAGGGCCTCGAAGCCGTGGAGGCGGTTGTCGGAGAGAGAGATGATGGGCTGGTACTGAAGGAAGAACTCGGAACGGCCCAGTGCCCATCGGAACCCGTTGGTCAGGTCGAGGCGTTCGAGCATCCGGGACCGCATCGACTTCTGGAACACCTCGACCCGGTTCTTGCCCTGCTCCTTGGCTTCGTACATGGCGGAGTCGGCTTCACTGAGTAGCTGCTCGGTCGTCTTGCCAGGTTCGGCGTAAGCAATCCCGACACTGATCGAGAGGCCGACCTGGTTTCCCTCGAAGTCCGGTGCGTTGCGGAGAACGCTGACGATGCGATGGGCGAAGTCCACGACCGACTCGGGACGTTCGACGTCCACCATCAGCACGGCGAATTCGTCTCCACCCAGGCGGGCAACGGTGTCGCCCGGTCGCACGATGGAGGCAAGAAGTCGGCTGGCGCGGATCAGAACGGAGTCACCGACGTGGTGACCGAGGGTGTCATTGACCGTCTTGAACCCGTCCAAGTCGCCGAAGCACAGAGCCACTGACCTCCCCGAACGAGGGGCCGAGGCCAGGGCGTGCTCGACCCGATCGTGCAACAGGGCGCGGTTGGCCAGTCCGGTGAGCTCGTCGTGGAAGGCCAGGTGGCGAAGATCGGCCTCGAGCGCGTCGCGTTGCCGGTGCGAAGCCTCGAGGGCCCGGGCGTGCACGGCAATCTCGGTGGTCTGGCCCGTGGTCTGCTGAATGAGCCACATCATGCGGAGATAGATGAGGGCGAACACAGCGACGCACAGTCCGGAAATCACCGGGACATCGACGTTCAAGCCGTAGGTGCTGCCGACTACGAGGATGGTGGGGGGTACGAACCCGGCAAAGGCGACCACCGGGATCCGGCTTCTCCCGTTCGAGTCCTGTCGGTAGATACTCGGTGCCTCTCGTTCCGGAACCGGAAGTGGCTGACCGATCGAGGGATGGAGGGCGGCCACGCCCATCAGCACGTAACTGATCAAGAAAAGTGCATCCACCGGATTGCCACTGCTGTAACTGTTGTGCAGGACGAGCAGGTCGTAAAGGAACTCAGCCAGGAACATGGCGATGAGGGCGGCGGCGAGGATACGGCAAAAGGTCTGCTTGACCCTGCCGAACAGCAACGATCGGAAGACGATGAAGACGAGGACGATGTCCATGATCGGATAGGCGAGGGTGACCAGCTTGCCGAGTGTGGTCATCGAAGGGTCGTGGACGTAGGAGCGCATGAGGAAGCTCCACGAGAAGGCAAACGCCCCGAGGGTCACGATCGCCGCGTCGGTGTAGTCCTCGCGTCGGGCCTTGTCGTGGGGATTACGGGTCAGTTTGAGGACGCCGGCGAAAACGAAGGGATAGCCGGCCAGGTAGAGGGCGTCGGCGATCGAGGGGAAGGGGATCGACAGGTGGAGGATCAACCCGTAGATGTTCTCTACGGCGTCGCCCAGGGTGAAGAAGGTCCCTCCTACGGCGAGAAGGATCCATCCGGCCCTGTTGATCGGGCGATGGATTTGGACGCCGACCAGGATGCAGACGACCGACGCCACTCCGACCAACTGGTAGACCGCACCCTGGCTCACCACTCCCGGGAGCGCGAAGTACCCAGTCACGACGAGCAGGCCACCGGCCAGGGCGAACTTCCAGACGTTGTCAGTCACCTACGGGTTCCTCTCAGCTGGAGCCGTGCCTCTTCTATCGGCGCGCACGCCACTTTGATTGAGCGACCCGGTGCAAAAGGGCAGGATGACGGCCTGTCGGCTGGGAGCTACGGTGTGGGTCCCATGCCCACCATTGTGGATAAGTCGGCGGTCACCGACCTTTTACGCGACGAATTCGCAGCCATGACCGACCTCTGCTCGAGCCTGACCGACACCCAGTGGGACCAGCCGACCTGCCTGCCCGGCTGGACGGTGCACGACGTCCTCAGCCATGTCATCGGGACCGAAGCGATGCTGTTGGGCGAGCCCGCCCCTCCTGCCGACATTTCCCATCTCGGCCACATGAGGAACCCGGTGGCCGAAGCCAACGAAGTGTGGGTCGAATCGATGCGCCCACTGACCGGCGATGCCCTGCGGGCCCGCTTCGCTGACGTGACGGGCCGGCGCATGGTCGCCCTCGAGGCGATGTCGCAGGCCGACTTCGACGCTCCGTCCTGGACTCCGGCCGGCCGGGACGAGACCTACGGCCGGTTCATGCGCATCAGGCACTATGACTGTTTCATGCACGAGAACGACATCCGCGATGCCGTCGGCCAGTCGCCCCGGGCCGACCAGCCAGATCTACGCTCGGCCATGGACGAGGTGGCCACCGGTCTGGGGTACATCGTGGGGCGCCGGGCCGCCCTTCCCCAAGGCTCTCGGGTACGAATCGATCTAACCGGGCTGTCGGGCTGCACGTACCTGGTCGAGGTCGACGACCGGGCGACGGTGGTCGATCACTTCGACCACGATCCGACCATTGGCCTCGAGATGCCTCTCAGTCTCTTCCTTCGGTTGACCGGTGGACGACACGACAGAGGACCAGGTCACGGGGAACAGGTGGTCATCACCGGCGACCGGACCCTGGGAGAGCAGCTGGTAGCCAACCTCGCTTTCACCATCTGAACCCGCCTGCGTCGGCCCGAGGCCATCTGCGTCGGGCTGCGTCCAGCGAAGTGGTCAGTCCGGCTGAGGTTCGACCTTTTCGATCTGATCGGCAGGGATGCGCTCGATGGCTTCGTCACCTCTCCACAACTCATAGATCCCGTCTTCCAACTGGACGTCATCGAGTTCGATCGCTTGCACCCCTCGTTCGTCGCGGTAATGGATCTGGTAGGTGGTCATAGTTCCTCCTCGAAGTGTCTAATTTAAGGTCAGGACTGGATGATTGCCAACATGTCCGCATCGATGACGTGGCCGTCCGTAGTCTGGAACTGATCCAGTTCGACGGACAGGTTGCCTCGGTTGATTATGTCGCATCCTGACCTCGGTCTCGATGCCGATTGATCGGCACCGCTCCGGGGACGGGCGACACCCAATGGTGCCGCATGTCCACGTGGCCCTCCATGACGGGCGCAGGGAATCCGGGGTCGACAAAATTCCCGACCGCAATGGCCAGGATCGGGTTCTCGCCTTCCTTGTGCCAATACAAGGTCGACCCGCAGGTCGGGCAGAAGTGATAGGTCACCGAGTCCCCTGCCGCATTGCCAACGCCATCGATCTGAAGTCCGTTGAAAACCTTCGTTTCCCCTGACACATCGATCTTCTCGTCCCGGGCGTAGTGGGCCCCAACCTGGAACACACTGCCCGTACGCTTCTGACAGAAGTCGCAGTGACAAGTGGCCACCATCAAAGGTTCGTTATGGACGGTGACCTGGACTCGTCCGCAGGCGCATTCAGCGGTTGGCGTCATAATCGCTCATGGTCGCACGATCCGGCTCTGCCATCCCACCGGCCTCAGCAACGACTCAGATGCGCAGTCGTACGGGTGTGTCACGACATCGGATGACCAGCCCTCGTCTCCCGCTCGTTCTGGACTGGTCTCCAGTTCAGACCTCCCCATGACCGGTTTCACTGTCGAGCCCATCCCAGGACCAATGGGGGATAGCCAGTCCGTCCGGCACATCGTCTTCAGATCGGTGGTAGCCGGACATCGAGTTCGTAGTCGCCCACTCGAAGTAGTTGTGCAGGACCTTTTGGAGCCGAGTATCGACGGGAAGTCCGGCGTCCACCAGGGCCTCGTCGAAGCAGGCGATCGCCCGTCTGTCCATTTCATCGTGCGGCCCCTTCCCGCTATGCATCCGGACAACCATGCTCTCGCCGCCGTAAAGATCCGAATACCGTGCTGGACCGCCGAGGGCCTCCGCCCAGTAGGCAGCCAATCGCTCGGTGTGCTGTGGGTGGAATCCGTGGCTAAACGCATGACTCACTATTTCGTCGGCCATCACCCGGTCGTGCCAGGCTGCGGCCAGGCCCAAGACCTTGTCGTAGCCACCAATAGCTTCATAGACCGTTTCCACGATTCAGGATGCTATTCCCGAGGGTCTCAGGTGTCTCCCGAACGCCGGCTAGCGGCCATGCGTCTGTAAATTGTGGCCCCGGGGGCCTCGCACAATCGCCAGTTCGTACCCGCTGTGGACGCAGCCGCCTCGGCGCAGGCGGAACTATCAGCTACCGAGCGCGGCTGTCAGTCGACTGTGGCGAGCGTCGATACTCGGTCCACTCGATCCGACGTAATCAGGGTCGACCGAAACGATCCCATCCACGGGGTCCCACGTGTCGAACTGGTCACGTGTGAGGTCGACGTCGACATCGTCGACCCGGTTCCAGTAGTGAACGACTCCCTCGTTGACGGTACGCAGCATCTCGCCACCGAATCGGTCGTGGACGATCATGGCGGTGACTGCGCACTGACCGAAGCTCGGCGCATCCGGTGTCCACTCGTCCGGCCAGAATGACGTCTCGGCACACCAGTGCCGCTGCAGCTCAGTACGGAGCGCAGCCAGTTCGGGCCCGCTCGGATGGTCGAGCGGGATGATGGGTTTGAGCACCGACGGCTCCTTGTCCACTGCCGACCGGATTCATCGTTCCAGACTGGGGTGATCACCCGAAAGGGTACCGTGGACCGTGGGCGTTGAGGAGGCGTTCAGCAGGCCAGCGGTCTCGCGCCACCGCTTTACGCTCATGTGCTCGGAGGTGGTCCGACCACACAAAGGGGCCAGACAGGCGGCCCTACGGAGACTGACCAGGACGTTCGAACGCTGAAAGCCAACGAGCGGGCCGAAGGGTGTCCCGGTGGTCAGAGCCGAGGAGCCGCTCTCTCGCATCACCGACGTGGGCGAAGAGCCGCCTCGCATCGTCGGTCATTCCAGACTTGACCAAGTTGATAGCAAGCAACTCCTCGGCCAATAGCACGTCCGGGCTGTCGGGTCCTCGATGGCGTCTCGACGCATCGAGCACCTGTTCCCACAGAACTCGGGCCTCTGCCAGTCGATCTGATCGTTCCAATTCTATTGCCAGGTGCATCCTCGCATTGGTCGTCGGACCGCCGTCTGGGCCGAACAACCGAATTTGCCTGGCGAGGGTCGCCTCGCACCTCCCGATCAGCCAATCTGGGTCACGATCTCGAGCAGCGCGACGGCCCAGCCCCAGTGTTCTGGTTGAGAATCGGCCAAGCCAACGAGGAACATGCCACCAGCTCCACCCGAAGAACTGGCCGTCGCTCTCTTGGTCCATAACGATCTATCGACCATCAGGGCCATCTGGTTGAGCGGTAACGCCTACCTAAACGCTCGTGGTGGGGACATCGATCAGCACTTACCTCCAGCCCGCAGGTTCGCCGCTGCCGTCCTAGCAACCTCCTGTTCGGAGGCTTCGACCTCGATTTCGATCAGTTTTCGCTTGCTCGAGGCCCCTCTGACTAGCGTCACAGAGCGGCGCGGCACCGAAAGAGCCTCGGCTACTGCCGCGAGCGCAGCCTCGGTTGCTCGACCTCTATCGGCCGACTCGATCACACGCACAACCAACGAGCCGTCATACTCGCCGCCGACTGTGGTCGACGATGCACTCGGTCGGACATAGATCTCCAGACGCACACGCATAGTCTGTCCTGAACAACTCCTCCGAACGCCAGCTCGGTAGAACAGTCCAGCGCACTACGTCGAATCCCCGCGCCAGCGTATTGCCCGCTCCCTGTTGAAGGTTGCATTTATCGAAGAACCGCCAGGGCCGTCTTTTGAGGATCATCACAATTGCAGGAACCATCGACTAGAACGGCGTAGAGGTCGGTCCACTGTTGAGGCAAACACCAGGAGGAAGATCTGTGAAGATCAGACAGGGCGCGCAGAGAATTGCGATGGCAGCGGTCGCTTTGCTGATCATCGGATCGATCATGATGGTTGGGGACAACGCGCGGAGCTCCGGAGCTTCTGCAACGCTGACGGCCCGCTTGGAATCCGCCACTCGAGTCGCCCAGGTGGGAGGCGGAAGCGGTTACTGGCTGGCCGCAGCCGACGGAGGTGTATTCGCCTTCGGGACCGCTCGGTTCTACGGATCGATGGCCGGCAAGCACCTGAACTCGCCGATCACCGGCATCGTCGCGACCTCGGATGACCGCGGGTACTGGCTGGTGGCCCAGGACGGCGGAGTGTTTGCATTCGGTGATGCCACCTTCAGCGGCTCTATGGGCGGAAAGACCCTCGCTGCTCCTGTGGTCGGTGGGACTTCGGCCAACGAAGGATCGGCAACAGCCGGATCGCAAGGTCAGGCGGGACCTCCTGGATCGCAAGGCCCCGCGGGACCTCCCGGGCCACGCGGGCCGGCGGGGACTCCTGCCACCTCCGATTATGCAGAGTTCTTCGCGCTGATGCCCCCGGATAACGCTGCCACCGTGGCTCCCGGCGACCCGGTGTCGTTTCCCCAGGACGGGCCTACAGATGGAACAATCACGCGGGTGAATGGTTCTTCATTCACCCTGGCCGACGTCGGCACGTATCAGGTGACATTTCAAGTCTCCGTCAACGAGGCCGGTCAATTGGAACTCAGTCTCGACGGGGTGGGACTTCCCGCCACCGTAGTGGGCCGGGCCACCGGAACGTCGCAGCTCGTGGGCGAGTCGCTCGTCACGACGACAACTGCGGACGAAACTCTGGAGGTCCTGAACCCGATCGGGAACTCAACCGCATTGACGATCACCCCTCTTGCCGGCGGTACGCAGCCCGTCGGTGCCTCGTTGCTGATCCAACAGCTTGGGTGACGCTCGGGAAGGTGTCCCGGAGGAGTGCACCCGACAATGTGCCCGGGATTTCGCTGAACACCGGATCAGTGGGGCGGCCTCTCTGAAACCATTGATCGGCCGGACGCCAACTCCCAGCAGTATCTGAACTCGCCCCGATAATCGGGGCTGTACGTTTCCAGCTTGCGGATCAAGAAATGCGGATTGCCGGAACCGACAGACGGGCAGTCAATGCCGAGTGGCCCAGCCGGCTCGAAGCCGAATCGGCTGTAGTAGCCGGGTAGTCCGAGCAGCGCGAGGAGCGGCTCTCCGATCTCCTCAGTTTGACGAAGCAGCCGATTCATAAGGCCGGACCCGATGCCCTTGCCCTGGCGGTGGGGAGCGACTGTCAACGGAGCCACTCCGACGATGCGGCGTTCGTCGAGGCTCCCGTACGCTCCGAGCACATGGCCAACAACCTTGTCATCTTCGATTGCGACTAGGTCGAGCCCCAAAACCGCTGCCTTGAGCGACCACGTAACGAGGACGATGTCGACCTCTTCCTGAGCATCGCGATCGGCACTGGAGAACGCCTCTCGGACGACGCCAACTATCGCATCCCGATCGGTGGGTCGGGTCAGCCTGATCGACCAGCGTTTCGTCATAAAACCTCGACGTGTGAGGGGTACTTGCCCATAGGGAATTATCGCTGACTATCGGGCCAGCAGGAATCATCGGCTATCGAGAGAGGCCGGGCATCACGGTATGGCTGGTGCAGCGCTGCGCCCCTCGGGTTCGCTGTGCCTTGCTCGGCACATGACGGAAGACAGAGCCCGACCGAAAAGATGGCATCAGCTGGATCTGTCGCCATTGATCGAGATAACGAAAGATCAACGCCGTTGCACGGCACAGCGTCTGCAAACACGACTGTGTGGCGGACAGCTGCACCTCACTGCGCAGCCGGTCATGATCGTCGCCCCGAAAAGGACCTCCACCACTAACCGCGCCGACCCAAGCCTTGCACTGTTCGGGTCCGTCAGCCGTCGCCCATGCTTCGCCCGTTCCCCCCGCTGACCCCACTGGCTCGTAGGTGATCCTTCACCGGGTGAGCACGTCGGCCTCAGTTGACCCCGTCGGCTCACGAGGTCACCTTGACAAGGATCTGGAACGTCAAGAGAGGTAGCGAGCACCCGGTCGACCCGTTCGCAATGGCGGCGCACGGTGCATAAGAGGCACGGATTTCGGTATTTCCGGCGCCAATTGCGGTGAAATGCGACACGTAGATTCCGCCCGCATCTGTTGTGGCTGTTGGCTCTACAACCGACGTGTTCAGGCTTTCTGGAGCAGACAGCCAGGGTCCGGTGCCCGGAGAGCTTTTACCCGGCAGAGTGACGAACAGCTTCCCTCCCGCTATTAAGCAGACGGACTGTGACCGGCTGGGGTCCGTGGCTGTGACCAGCACGGTGGCCTTCACACACCTCGATGAGCTCGGAACCGTCGAGGATGACGTACCTTCGGCGTCAGCCATCGTTGTCGTGGTCGTGGCTCCGCTCAGCGCCGGAGATCTCTCCGCAGGGGAGGTAGTCAAAGTTGTAGTCGTGGTCCGGACCGTCGAACCGATCGTCGAGCAGCCCGTCACGCCGAGGACGCTCATCACCACTGCCAAACCCGCAATCCGGCCCATCCATGTAAGTGTTGCACGACCTCTCTGGTAACGGGCCTCCCAGACCGCCGCATGGTGGGGATCGATGGGGGTCGAAGACCCCGGCGTATTGGGCAAACAACCAGACAGCGTCGTGAAGACAGGCATCGAATGTGAACACGATCGCTTCATCGGGGAAGGGCCTGGATTTGCATTCTTCACCGTCATAAGCTCGAGGAAAGTCATCAGCACTGGTGGTATGACATGGCGCAGGTCGTTCGGTCCCGATTTTCCCGGTCAGCGATGAGGTCAGCTGCTGCGGTCGATGCGGCTGAGCACACCGAGGTTGGGTTGACGCTCCGCAGGAGCGCCAGAGGCGGCTGGCCTGACCACCCCTCACGCCTACATGGCCAACGACCGTTACGGCCCCGTGAGCGTCCTCAACCCCTCCACCGACAGGGTGAAGAGGGTGCGAATCGCCAGCTGGCGATTCGAGTCTCGACAGCCGGGCGGATTAGGACTGACCTTGACGAGCGAAAGGAATGAACAAATGACCTATGTTCCGTGGATCGTGATCGCAGCGGTGCTGGTTGCCATCGGCATCGGCACCCGGATTGTTGGTGGCGGCAACCCCAACTTCAAGTTGAGCTGGGGGCCGGAGGAGTCCTGGAGGAGTTCCTGACACTTGGTGGAATCACTCGCCCGCCTGAGGCAGAAGCCCCACACCGCCTTGTGAGGGCCACCGAGCAACCCAGCTAAGCGCTGCCGACCAATCGTACGGCTCATTTCTCCCGATGGTCGGGGGAGCCCAGCGCGGCCAGCGCCTCGCCGGACAGCCGGTACCCGATCCACTGGTCCATCGGCACCGCCCCGAGCGACTGATAGAAGCGAATGGCGGATTGGTTCCAATCCAATACCGACCAGTCGAGACGCCCGTAGCCCGACTGGTGGGCGATGGCGGCCAATCGGGAGACGAGCGCTCGGCCGATCCCCCTATTGCGGCCTTCGGGACGGACGTAGAGATCTTCGAGGGCGATGCCGGTGCGTCCTGTCCAGGTGGAGAAGCTGAGGAACCAGATGGCCATGCCGACGATGTCCCCATCCTCGTCGGCGACGTGGGCGAAGACGGTCGGGGATGCGCCGAAGAGGGCGGCCCTGAGCTGCTCGCCGTCGATGTGTACCGACTCGGGTGAGCGCTCGTAGTCGGCCAGCTCGTGAATGAGCTGCACCAGCGCGTCGACGTCATCCTCGGTGGCCGGTCGGATCATGGTCGCCTCAGGCTACCGAGGTGGTCATCGGATCAGGTCATGGGATCAGAAGGACCCGCCCGAATGCGTTTCGCCCCTCGATGTAGGCGTGGGCCTCGGCTGCGTCGGCGAGGGCGAACCGACGATCGATGACCACTTTGAGCTGGCCGGCGGCGACATCGGCCAGCAGGGAGCCGATCATGGCGTGGGCCCGTGTGCCCATGAACAGCTCGCCGCCCAAGAAGTAGCCGACCAGTGTTTGGGTGTTGGCCCGCATCATGGAGATGTCCAGCTTCGCTCCAGCGTCCTCCCGTCCGGCGTCCCCGAAGGTGATGCACCGTCCCCGGTAGGCCAAGCTGTGGAGGCTCTTCTGCAGGGTGGGACCGCCGATCGAATCCACGATCACGTCGGCGCCTCTCCCATCGGTCACCTGCCGAACGGCGTCGACGAAGTCGTCTTTGACGTAGTTGATGCCGTGGTCGAGGCCCAGGGCGCCCAGACGCTCCAGTCGGCTGTCGCTGGATGCGGTGGCCAGCACCCGGGCGCCCGCCCTTTTGGCCAACTGGATGGCGGCAATACCCACACCACTGGCACCGGCATGGATGAGCACGGTCTCACCGGCCTGGAGCCTCCCGAATTCGAAGAGGCTGTCGTCGGCGGTGCCGAAAGGGACCGGGACGCACGCCGCCTCTTCGAGGGACATCCCCGGGGGGACAGGCCAGCAGAAAGGCTCACCCGCCGCTCGAAGCTCGGCATGGGAACCGTCCAGGCCGACGGTGACCACGGAGTCACCGATGGCAAAGTGGGTCACAGACGGTCCGATGGCTATCACCGTGCCGGCACACTGGTAGCCCACGATATGCGGGACCCGGGCCATGTCTCCTCCCAGCCGGTTGAGGGTGTCGCCTCCTTCGATGCTGACGGCCGCCACCCGGATCAGCACGTCGCCCGGTCCCACGACCGGGTCAGGGACCTCCTCGTACCGGAAGACCTCCGGATCCCCTGTTTGGTAGTACACCGCTGCCCTCAAGGCTGGTACTCCGATCTGTCGTTCCGGTGGTTCACTCTAGACAGCCGGACTGCCAGGTTCCTCGGCCCGAAGGAGGGTGTCGGGCCGCAGCCGTTGAGGTGGCGCCGGGCAACTCGAGCGAATAGTCCCAGGCCGGGGCCGGTTTCTTCCCTCAAGTAGAGCCCGGCAGCTGCCGATACCCAATCGTGGGAATCACGCCATCTGAGGGGACCGCGAGGGCCCGAGGGCCCCGGCCCACCGGATGGCCCACGGCGAACGCCGCCACCGGAGGAGAAGGCCCGACGGGGCCGAAGAGCCTCTCGCCCATCGTTCTGAGCTACGTGGTCGGTCCCGTGGCCCTGGGGGTGCTCGTCATCTTCCGGGCCTACGGGCTGGTGGCCACCCTGCCCATCTGGGCCTACGCCGTGGCTATCGGCGGTTCGTTGGCCCTCTCCTTCCTTGTTCAGCCCTGGCACTCGGCGCCGCCGACGTCGATCAAGTGCCACCTCCGGCTGGCCGTCTACGTCCTGGCCGTCACCACGGTTATCTACATGACCGGTTGGGGGCCGGTCCTCGGTATGGCCTACGCCTTCGTCGCCCTCCAGGAGATCGAGTTGAGCGGATCTTCGATGTGGCGCCCGGTGCTCCTGTGGACGGTTCTCAACATATTTGTGGCCCAGTACCTCGTCTGGATCGCCGCCATCCCATCCTTCCTCCCACGTGGCCAGGCCGAGGCCATCGGCGCCTTGGGTGGCTGTGTCGTGGCCATCGTGATCCGCATGGCGGGAGCGACCGGTGCGAAGAAGGAAGAGGCAGAGGCCTTGCTGGCCCATCAGGCCCGCTACGACATGCTGACCGGCCTCCCCAATCGTGCCTTCTTCTACGAGACGACCGACGAGCTGCTCGCCGGCGCCCAGGGCGACTCGTCCGCCGTTCTCCTCTTCGATCTCGACCGTTTCAAGGAGATCAACGACACCATGGGTCACAGGTACGGCGACCAGGTGCTCATCGAAGTCGGTCCGAGGGTGAGGAGCGCCCTACGGGCCGGGGACACCCTGGCCCGCCTGGGCGGCGACGAGTTCTGCGTGCTCCTGCCCCGTATCGCCGGCGAAACCGAAGTGGTCAAGGTGGCGGAGCGGATCATCAGAGTCCTGGAGGAGCCCTTCGAAGTGGAAGGGAACATTCTGGGCATCGAGGCGAGCTGCGGGATCTCGATAGCCCCGACCGACGGGAACACCGCCGACTTTCTCCTCCAACGAGCAGACGTGGCCATGTACGTGGCCAAGGACTCGCAAGCCAGCGTGGTCGTCTACACCGACGACCTCAACGTGAACACACCGGCCCGGGTGGCCATGCTCGGCGAGTTGCGCAACGCCGTCACCCACGACGAGTTCGTTCTCCACTACCAACCCAAAGCGTCGCTCACCACCGGACGGGTTCTGGGAGCAGAGGCCTTGGTGCGCTGGCAGCACCCGACACGCGGCCTGCTCTATCCGGACAGATTCATTCCCGAGGCAGAGCGGACGGGCCTGATCGAGCCCATGACCGAATGGGTCATCAATGAGGCCCTCCGTCAGTGCCGGCGGTGGATGGAAGCTGCCGGACCTGATGATCCCGACGAGTTGTCGATCGCCGTGAACCTGTCCACCCGCAGTCTGCTCGACGCCTCCCTCATCGAGTCCGTGCGTGATGCTCTTGTCCGGAGCGATGTTCCCGCCCACCTGCTCAATCTCGAGATCACCGAGACGATCATCATGACGGACCCCAAGCGGGCCCGCCGTGTCCTGACCGATCTGGCCCAGATGGGAGTCACCATCTCCATCGACGACTTCGGCACCGGCTACTCCTCGCTGGCCTATCTACGGGATCTTCCGGTGCACGAGCTCAAGATCGACCGTGCCTTTGTGCAGGACATGGCCAACGAGGGTCACGATGCGGTCATCGTCCGGTCGGTGGTCGACCTGGCCCGGAACCTCGGCCTGCAGACGGTGGCCGAAGGGGTGGAGGACAGCTCGACCTGGCGGCAGCTGAGGGACCTCGGATGTGACCGTGCCCAGGGCTACTACCTGGCCCGCCCGATGCCGGCCGACCTGTTCTGGGGGTGGCTGAAGGAGTACGGCGAAGCGATGGCCAGAGGCGGCGACGCCGACGGCGGCGGACTACACGAGGCGGCGGGGAGCGGTTTGACGTCCTCGCCTCGGCGATGACCATGGCGGTGAGCGATGACCGGGTGGCGCTCGGACGGGCCGTACAGGCACGGGCCGACGAGGTGGGCACGCTGGTCAACCGAGCCTTCGCCGCCGAACTGGCCGGTGAGGCCTTTGCCACCTCCCGACTGGGCACCTATCTGATCGGTCACTGGTTGGCCACCGACGAGGTCGCCTCGGCCAATGACGAAGCCGTCCTCTCCGGCCAGGGGGAGCAGGCCATTCTGGAGAACGCCGAGTTGGGCACGGTGGCCAAGGCCTATCTGGCCTGGCGGGACGCCACCACGGCTGTGATCATCGAGGAGGGCCAGAGGCTGCCGGTGGCGGCCGAGGTGGTCGACCTGGCCTGCCACGTGGTCCGACTGAGCTGTGACGGCAGCCTGGTCCGTATCGTCCGCCAGTTCGATGCCACCCGCCGAGCCCTGCAGAAGCGACTCCGTCAGGAGCAGGCGTCACTGGCCCACCAGGCACTGCACGACCAACTGACCGGCCTGCCCAACCGGGCCCTATTGACCGATCGCCTCGGGCAGGCCGCAACCTCCTTGGATCGCAAGGACACCGGCGCCATCCTGCTCTTCTTGGACATCGACAATTTCAAGGCCATCAACGACCGCTTCGGCCATTCTGCGGGCGACCAATTGCTGGTGACGGTGGCCACTCGGCTCACCGAGCTGGTCAGAGGGTCCGACACTGTGGCCCGCCTGGGCGGCGACGAGTTCGTGGTACTGGCCACGGACCTCGATGACCCCGTGGGGACGGCCCGCTCGCTGGCCGAGCGCATCCACCAGACCATGCTGTCACCGGTGGCCGTAGGCGACCGGCAGCTGTTCACATCCGTGAGCATCGGTATCGCCGATGTGATGGCGGGCAGCGATCCCGAGGTCAACCTGTCTCGTGCCGATGCCGCCATGTACCAGGCCAAGCGACGGGGGTCAGCGCGCTTCGAATTCTACAGCGATGCCATCGGCGCGGAGAAGCGCCGCCAGATCCAGATGGTCCACGATCTTCGTAGCGCTCACCAACTGGGACAGATGGTGGTCCACTACCAACCGTCGTTGGCGATGGCCACCGGCCAGATGGTGGGGATGGAGGCGCTGCTGCGTTGGAACCACCCCGAGCTCGGGGCCATCCCTCCGTCCGACTTCATTCCGCTGTTGGAGCGGAGCGGCGAGATCGTGCCCGTCGGTCGGTGGGTGTTGAACCAGGCTCTGGGCCAGTGCCGGTGCTGGTATGACGGGGGGAGGCAATCGTTGACCGTGTCGGTCAACGTGTCGGCTCATCAACTGCAGGACGCCCGGTTCTTCGACGACGTCCGCGAGGCGTTGGTCTGTTCCTCCCTCGGTGGTGAATCCCTGATCCTCGAGGTCTCCGAGTCGGTGCTGGTGCCCGACATGACCGAAATGGCGGCGGTGATGGGCAAGATCAAGCAACTGGGCGTGCGTATGGCCCTCGACGACTTCGGCACCGGCTGTGCCTCACTGCTGTACCTGAAGACCTTGCCTATCGATCGGCTCAAGGTGGATCGTCGCTTCGTGGCCGGCCTGGGATCGCCGACGGCGGACCCCACCATCGTGGCCACCGTGGTCGAGCTGGCCCACAAGCTGGGCCTGGCCGTGGTGGCCGAGGGCGTCGAGACCGAGGAGGAGCTGCGCGCCGTGCGGGAGATGGGGTGCGACGAAGCTCAGGGATTCCTGCTGGGTCGGCCCGGGGATGCCCCTGTTTTCGGCTGAGCTACGGCCGGGGGCGGGAGGACCGGTCGGTGTGGGCCGGAGCCGGTCGATTGAGCCGCCGGAACACCCCCTTCTGAGCGGCATAGAGCTTCGGGAACTCGGCGAACAATCGGTCGTAGACCGTGCACCAGGTCGGATCCGGGTAGTAGGTGGACTCGATCGGCACCAGCGATCGGATCTCCCCTGGGTCGACGTATCCGAGGGCCATGCCGGCCCACAGACCGCATCCGCGCAGATTGGCCTGGCGGGGATCGGCGACCTGTTCGATGGGCCGCCCGAGGACCGAGGCGTAGATGGCGCACCACAGGGGCGAGAGGGCGCCGCCCCCCACAGCGCGCATGGCGCCGAACTTCCGGCCTATGAAGCGTTCGACCCCCTGGTTGAGCCATCGGCTGTTGAAGGCAACACCCTCCATGACAGCCCGCACCAGATGTGAGCGGGACGTGTGCAGGGAGAGATTGTGAAGGCCGGCCCGGGCCCGGCGGTTGTCCACCGGTGACCGTTCACCCGCCAACCAGGGGGTGAAGATGACTCCGTCGCTTCCCGGGTCAGTTCGTCCGGCCAACGCCGTCAGCTCCTCGTAACTGGGTGGCCCGGATCCGTCGGCCAGGCACCCGCGCAGCCACTCGAGGGCGCCGCCGGCGGCATTCTGGTTGTTGGCCACCAGATGGAGACCGGGGGTCACCCCGACCACCGTGGTCATCTGCCGGAAGGGGTCGGTCTTCTTCTTGGGATACGGACAGCTGATCCAGCTGGAGGTGGAGATGGCCAGGTGGGGCTGGTAGGCACCGACGGCACCGGCACCGACTGCAGCCGAATGGAGGTCCGGTGTTCCCGCTATCACCACCACCCCGGGAGGCAGTCCCAACCGGTCCGCCACCGCGGGCAGAACCCCACCCACCACGCTGCCGGTCGGACGGAGGGGCGGCAGTTTGTGGGCCGGGACCCCCGAAGCTCCAACGAGCACCGGGTCGTAGCGAAGAAGGTCCGGATGCCGGTTGTCGGTGAGCCAGGCTCCGGCCATCGAGGCCGCCGTGGCTGCGGCCACGCCGGAAAAGCGCATGGCCAGGTAGTCGACCGGTTCCAGGTACCACCGGGTGGCGGCGGCCACGGCCGGGAGGTCGTGCTCGATGAACAGGATGTGACCGATCGGGTCGTCGCCCGAAAGGGACGGTACGCCGCCGTTGTGGCGGATCCACCGGGCGACAGGGACGGGGGCGTAGCCGCCGACCGGGCCGCCCACCGCCTGGCGCACCCGATGTGCGCCCCGGGTGTCCGACCACAGGAGGCAGTCGCCGACGGGAAGGCCACCGTCGTCCACGGGCACGGTGCTGGCCCACTGACCGGTGCAGGACACGGCCACGATCCGGGAGACCGGCACCACTTCCGCGGCCGTCGCCCTCTGAGCGGCCGAGCAGATGAGCTGCCACCACTGCTCGGCGTCCTGGGTGGCCGTTCCCCCCGGGCCCCGGTGGCTGACCACCGGCACGTGCTCGGACCAGGCCAGGCCGCCGGTGAGGGAGACCAGGCCGATCTTCGGACCCCCGGTCCCCAGGTCGACGGCCAGTGCGAAGAGCTCGTGGCCAGAGCGGTCCACCGGTAGGGCGACGTACGCAGTGAGGCCGGGCCGGAGGTTCAGGCGTCGGCCGGAATGGCCTGTTGGCTGTCCATCATGTCGGCCATCACCATCTTGATGAAGTCGTCGGCCTCGTCGGTCAACCCACCGGCCACGCCGCCGTAGATGGCCCCCGAGGCCGGCGCTTCGCCGGCATGGGCCCGGGCGTAGGCGACGCCGTCGGCCAGGTCGGTGGCGAACGCTTCGGCCAGTCCGGGCTGGGTCTGGGGCCGGGTCACCGCCATGTGGAGGGCGTTGGGGTACTGCTGCCCGTTGAACCGCCAACCTCGCTGACGCATGAAGTCGTTGACCAGGTAGATGTCGAATTGGTCGGAGGTGAAGCTGAACAGGAAGGTGGGGTTGCCCAAAATCCGTAGCTCCGGATGGCTACGCACCGATTCCTGCATGACCGCGGCCGTGGCGAATATCTCTCGGGCGTACCGCCGGTAGCCCTCCCGGCCCAGATGGACCATGGCCGCCCAGGTGGCGGCGATCAGTCCGCCCGAGCGCGAGCCTTCCATGCCCGGCGAGCAGTACTTGCCGCCGCTCCAGCCGGTGAGGAAGAAGTACTGGGCGTCGCGCAGGGACTTGTCCCGGAAAGTGAGGACCGACGTGCCCTTGAGGGCGTAACCGTATTTGTGGGTGTCCGCCGACATGGAGGTCACGCCCGGGTGCCGGTAGTCGAACACCGGGATGTCGTAGCCGAGCTCCTGGCCGAAGGGGAGGATGAACCCACCGAGGCAGCTGTCCACGTGCAGTCCCACCCCCTTGTCGAGGGCGATAGCCGACAATTGCCCGATGGGATCGATGGTTCCGTAGCCGTAATTGCAGGCCGACCCGATGAGGGCGACGGTGTCGGCATCGATGTTGGCGGCCACCCAATCGGTGTCCACCTGGGTGGTGACCGGGTCGACCGGCGCCACTTTGAGGTCGATCCCGAAGAGGTGGCAGGCCTTGTCGAAGGCCGGATGGGCGGTCTCGGGCTTGATGACGTTGGGCCGTCGGATGCCTCGTCTCTGTGCCGCCTCTTCACGGTAGGCGAGCATGGCGTGGCTGATGCTCCCGGTGCCGCCGGTGGTCACCAGTCCCGCCGGCTCGGTTTCGGTGATGGCGTCGGCGTGGAGCAGGTCGAGGGTCATGGCGATGATTTCGGCTTCGAACTTGGTGGCGCTGGGACAGATGTCGCGCTGGAGCACGTTGACGTGGGCGAACAGCCCGAAGGCCTGGTTCATGAATGCGTAGTGGTCATGGTCGCCGCAGTACATGGTGCCGGAGCATTTCCCGGACTCCCAGGAGGCGTCCTCTTCCTTGGCCATGGTCCGGAGTGCGTCGAGCAGCTCGGGACGGGGCGTGCCCTTTTCAGGAAGGGTGCGATGAACGGTGAAACGGTCGTCGTAGGGGAAAGTGCTCATGGTTGTTCGACTCCTTGTCCCTCGAATGGCGATCCTCGGGGGCGCATGTTGGCAGCACGGTACACGGCATCGATCACGGTCATGTTGGCCACCGCGTCATCGGCTGTGGTGGCCACTGGACGCCCCCGTAGTACCGCATCACAGAAGGCGTCCAGCTGGTAGTCATAGGTCGGTCGTCGAGCCGGGATCTCATGGCGCCGGGTGCCGCCCGACCGCACGGTCAGCCAGCTGGCGAACTGGGGAGCGAACGGATTGAGCACCGACAGCTGGCCCCGGTCACCGGTCACCCGCACCGCCACTCGCAGGAACGAGGAAGACCACATCGAGCAGTGCACCGTGGCCGAGGCCCCGCTCGGGAACCGCAGCTCCGCCGACATGGCCCGGTCGATCTCCGGATCCTGCAGCTTGGCCCGAGCCGACGCCACGGCGGGCTCCTCGCCGCTCAGCATGCGGGCCATGTTGACCACATAGGAGCCCATGTCCATCATGGCCCCACCGGCCAGGCTGCTCTGGTAGCGGATGTCCGACTTCTTGATGATCGGGGCGCACAGCCACGCCTCAATGTGCTCGATGGTGCCGAGCTCGCTCCCGGCCACGATCTCTCGCATGCGGTGGGCCAATGGGTGATAGCGGTAGTGGAAGGCCTCGGCCACCACCAGTCCCGAGCGTCGTGCCGCCTGATCGGCAGCCTCGGCCACGGCCCGGGCCTCCTCGGCGTTGGCGGTGAACGGCTTCTCGCACAGCACGTGCTTGCCGGCCTCGAGGGCGGCACGGGTCCATTTCGCGTGGAGGCTGTTGGGGAGAGGGATGTAGACGGCATCGACAGCGGGGTCCTCGACCACCGCCTGGTAGCTGTCGGCCGACCGCGGAATCCGGTGGCGGGCGGCGAAGGCGGCAGCCCGCTGGCCGTCCCGGGCGCCCACCAGCTCGACGGTCACCTCCCGATTGCCGGCAGCCGGCCTGATGAGAGCGGCCGGGGCGATCCGTGCCGCCCCCAGCACCCCGAATCTCACCATGTTCGACGCCATGACCGGCTAGCTCTCCTCGAGGCGCGGAGAGGGTGGCGCCTCTCATCGCAGTGTGCCCGCCCACCCCCTGACCCTGTCAAATGGCTCCGACCCCTACCAACCTCCTCCCGTCAGGTGGGGTGGCGCCGGAGGGGGGTCGCCTCCAGGGCGCAGTAGCGATCGCCAGGGAGGTCCGGGGCCTTCTCTGTCGGCCTCCTGTCCGGATTCCTGATCCCGATGGCCGCCGCTATCCCGCCCAGGACGCACCATGATCCGGCGATGACCACCGCCCTTTGGAAGCCGTGGGCCAGGGCCTGGGGATGGAGGTAGCTCGATCCACTGATCCCTCCCAGGGCCGGCAGCACGGCCACGGCGATCAGGCTGCCGATCCGAGCCACGTCGTTGTTGACGGCGGAGGCCATGCCGGCGTGGACTTCGGACAGGGAGCCGAGGGCGGTGGCTGTCAACGGGGCCACCGTCGTAGCCAGCCCCAGTGCGATGACCAGAACGGCGGGAAGGACCCCTGCGACGTAGGACGTGCTGGACGGTACCCGCACCAGCAGGGCCATTCCCACGCCGACCACCACCGGGCCCACGCTCATCTGGAGGCGGGGTCCGATCGAGGCGGCGATGCGGCCTGACCGGGCGGACAGGAGCAGCATGACCAGGGTCATCGGCAAGAGGGCCACGCCGGATTCGAGGGGGGAGTAGTGGTTGACCACCTGGAGGGTCACCGGAACCAAGAAGAGAGCGCCACCCAGGCCGGCATAGACGACGAAGGTCACCGCGTTGGTCACCGCGAACTGCCGATTGCTGAAGAAATTGAGCGGGAGCATGGGCGAGGCTGACCGGTGCTCGACCACCACGAAGGCCACCGCGCCGGCCAGGCCCACCACCAGCGTGGCCAGAATCCCGGGAGAGGTCCACCCCTGCGATGGTCCGTCTATCAGAGTGAAGGTGACCGAGCCGAGCGAGACCATGGCCAGAAAGGCACCGGCCACGTCGATACGCCCGGTGGCCGAGGGATCGCTCGACTCGGGGACGTGGCGGGCCGACACCAGCAAGACGGCCACACCCAGGGGCACGTTGATGAGGAATATCCACCGCCACGAAGCGGCAGTGATGAGATAGCCACCGAGGAGCGGACCGGCAGCGGTAGCCACCCCTCCCAGTCCGGACCATGTGCCGATGGCTTCGCTCCGGTCGTCGGCGGCGAACGAGGCCTCGAGGATGGCCAGGCTCCCGGGCGTGAGGAGAGCGCCCCCCACGCCTTGGAGGATGCGGGTGATGATCAGCTGGCCCGATCCGGTGGCTACCGAGCAGGCCGCCGAGGACAGGGCGAACCAGGCCACCCCGACCATGAAGACCCTCTTCCGCCCGAAACGGTCCCCCAACGAACCGCCGATGAGGAGCAGGGAGGCCAGTGTCAGGGTGTAGCCGGTAATCACCCACTGCAAGGTTCCCAGCGAGGCGTGGAAATCGCGGCCGATGGTGGGGAGGGCGATCCCGACGACGGTGGCGTCCACCGCCGCCATTCCTGAGCCGAGCACGGTGGCGGCGATCACCCAGCGCCCGCCGGGGGAGTGGGTGCGGAGTGCGGGCGCGTCCGAGGCGTCGCCCCTCGATGCCGGCGAGGGATTCACCCCGACACCGTTCCACAAATTGCCGGTCGGGGGCGTGGCCGACCGCCTCCCTTACCGGGCCGGGCGAACCGCCCTGGAGGGAACGGTCAGGGCCGCCTGCCGTTGGGCATCAGGTCCTCTGTGCCCCACTGGTCCAACTCGTTGAGCTGGACCACGTCCCCGGTTGCTTCCACAATTCGACCACCGCCCACGTAGATGGCGGTGTGGTACACGGTTGTCCAGTCACTGGTGTCGGTTCCCCAGAACACCAGATCACCGGCCTGGAGGGCATCCATGGAAACCGGAACACCGGCCGTGTGGTACTGGTCGTCGGCCACTCGGGCGAACTCCACACCGGCACCGTGGGTCCAGGAGGCCAGGGCCAGTCCCGAGCAGTCGTAGCCCACAGGTCCGTTCCCCCCCCAGATGTAGGGCTTCCCCAGCTGTTGGAAGGCAAACAGGACGGCGGCGTCGCCCGGCGTGTCCGCCGAGAACAGCAAGGCGGTGGTAGGCGTGGCCCGTCCGGTTGCGTCGCCAAAGGCGGTGGCCGTCCCGTTCTGTTGGACGATCCAGTAGCCGTCCCCGGTCGGGGTCGTCATAAGACGCTCGACCGGGTCCTCGGGATCACTGGCCGTCGATCCGTGGAAGGTGGCGTCGCCGAAGGCGAACACGCCTCCGTCGGAAGCGAGCAACCAGTAACCGCCCTCATCAGGCATGGCGTCCATGGACACGATGGGCTTGTTGAGGACGATGTTGCCGGTCGAGCCGTGGAAGACGGCGTCGCCGAAGGAGAAGACGCCCCCATCCGAGGCCACCAGCCAGTATCCCTTGCCGTCCGGCGTGGGGGTCATGGACACGATGGGTTTGTTGAGGACGATGCCCCCGGTGGATCCGTAGAAGTGGGCGTCGCCGAAGGAGAAAACGCCCCCATCCGAGGCCACCAGCCAGTACCCCTGTTGGTCGGGAGTCGGCGCCATGGACACGATGGGCTTGTTGAGAGCGATGTTGCCCGTCGATCCGAAGAAATGGGCGCTGCCGTAGGAGAAGACGCCCCCGTCGGATGCCACCATCCAGTAGCCGGTGTCTCCCCGGGTCGGGACCACGTTGACGATGGGCTTGTTGAGAGGGACGCCGGGCGATCCGTAGTTGGGCACACCGAAGGCGTACAGATTGCCGCTCGGGGTGGCCAGCCAGAAGTTGCCGGGGGTGGACGAGGAGACCGCATGTGCTCCTTGGGTTGCCGCCGCAGCCTGACCCACCGGCATCCCCACCGCCAGCATCCCCACCATCAGGGATCCGACCACCGCTGCCACGACGACCGCGCCGCGGTGCGGCATGACCAGTTTCCGTCCCGACATGTGGCTGCCCCTCTACTGTTCGACCGAGGACGTCCGGCCAGCGTCCTGCACGGGCCTGCTCCCGCCAGGTGGGTATCGGCATCTCCGAGGGCGAAGTTGAGCCGCATCGTGATCGGGGTGCGTTCCCGGTGGCTGCGGAGGTACGGTGCCCCATGAGCCATCCGGGCGTCGAGGCCATTGCCGGCTTTCTGGCCGAATCGGGATTCACCCAGGGGACCATCCCCGAGCAGCGTGCGGCCATGGACCAGGTGGCGTCAGCGTCGAAGCCGCCGGAAGGGGTCACGGCCCGACCTGACCGGCTGGGCGGACGTGACGCCGAATGGCTGGAGATGGACAGAGGCACAGACGACGGGGTGGTCCTCTACCTGCACGGTGGTGGCTATTGCATCGGTTCGCTGGCCACCCACCGGCCTCTGGCCGGTCGGATGGCGGAGGCTTCAGGGTGCCGGGTGGTGACCCTCGACTACCGATTGGCGCCCGAACATCCCTTTCCCGCCGCGGTGGACGACGCCTGCGGCGCCTACCGGGACCTTCTGGCTGGCGGCGCGACGCCTCAGCGGCTGGCGGTGGCCGGCGACTCGGCAGGTGGAGGGCTGACCATGGCGTTACTTCTCGCTCTGCGGGCGGCCGGCACGCCTCTGCCGGCGGCGGCGGTGTGCCTGTCCCCTTGGACCGACCTCACCCAGTCCTCGGCGGCCTACGACGACCGGGCCGATCGCGACCCGATGGTCACCAAAGCCGGTCTGGACGAGATGGCGTCGGCCTATCTGAGGGATGCCGACCCCCGGACGGCGCTGGCCTCGCCGCTCTTCGGTGATCTGGGCGGTCTCCCCCCTGTGCGTATCGAGGTGGGCGAGAACGAGGTCCTCTTCGACGACGCCACCGGTCTGGCCGAACGCCTTCGGTTGGCCGGGGTCGACGTCTCCTTGGTGGTCTGGCCCGAGCTCATCCATGTGTTCCAGGCCTTTCCGGGGGACCTCGTCCCCGAAGCTGACACCAGCATCGACGGGGTCGGCGCCTTCGTGCGGGCCCATTTCGGGCTCCCGCCCGCTGCGGTGCGGACCGAAGGCTCCCGCCAACCCTCAGTCGAGAAGCAGCGACTGCAGCAGGCCCGTCGGAGAGGACGGATGGAATGAAGGACTTCCGAGGCAGGACAGCAGTGGTGACCGGCGCCGCCAGCGGGATAGGACGGGCCCTGAGCCGGACCTTTGCCGCCGAAGGCATGCAGGTGGCCATGGCCGACATCGACGCCGAGGCTCTGGGCCAAGCGGCCGATCAGATCCGGACCGACTACCCGGCTGTGGTCTCGCTGAGCCGGCTCTGCGATGTGGGCGATGCCACCGCTGTGGATGATCTGGCTGATGCCGTCTTTGAGGAGTTCGGTCACGTCGACGTTCTGTGCAACAACGCCGGGGTGTTCGTCGGGGGTCTGATCTGGGACCGTCCCCCGGCTGACTTCGAGTTCGTGCTCGGCGCCAACCTGTGGGGGATTCTGAACGGCATCCGATCATTCGTCCCCCGCATGATGGCCCAGGGCACCGAAGGTCACATCGTCAACACCTCCTCGGTGGCCGGGCTGTTCGGCGCCCCTTTCGAAGCGCCCTACGCCATCTCCAAATTCGCCGCCTTCGCCGCCACCGAGTCGTTGGCCCACGACCTGGCCTCGGTGGGTTCACCATTGAAGGTCTCGGTGCTGTGTCCGAGCGTGATCAAGACCAACATCGTCGACTCAGATCGTCACCGGCCCGATCGACTGACAACCGCATTCACCGAGGACCAGAAGTTCGTCACCGATTACCTGGCCGGCGCGGTGGCCAAGGGGATGGACCCCCAGGAGGTGGCCGCCATGGTGGTGGCGGCCATCCGAGCGGAGCAGTTTCTCATTCTCACCCACGACGCCTATCCACCGGCCTTGGCTGCCCGGGCCGAGGCATTGCGCGCCGGCCGTCTACCAGACATCCCGGATTTCGCCTGAGCAGAGGAGAAAAAAGATATGGCTGCCAGTGGTTACGTACTGACGGTTGACCGTCTGATCCGGGTTGAACCCTCGGTGATCTTCGACGTGCTGGCCGATGCCGGCAAGCATTCGCTCATCGATGGGTCGGGGATGCTGCAGGGAACAGTCGAAGAGCAGCCCCAGACGCTGACCCTCGGTTCTACTTTCGGCATGGGAATGAAGATGGCCCTCGTTCGCTACTCCACCGTGAACAAAGTGGTCGAGTTCGACAAAGATCGCCGCATCGCCTGGCAGACGGGACCGGAGGGAACCTGGGGTCGCCTGGTGGCTGGGCGGATCTGGCGCTATGAGCTCGAACCGGTGGACGGCGGAACCATGGTTCACGAGAGTTGGGACATCACCCCCGACAAACAGCGGGTGCTGCTCAAGTTGGGCGGCATCTACTGGGGCAAGACCAGGGGGGACATGGAGCGCACCCTGGCCCGTCTCGACAACCTTGTGACCGCCTAGGAAAACCGACAGCAGAACCCCGCCGACACCGATCGGCTTCGGGTGGGGCCATCAGGCTGTGGTGGCGATTCCTCCGTCGACCGGAATGACGGCCCCGGTGATGTAGGAAGCCGCACGCGAGGCCAGAAAGATGGTCACGCCGGCCATGTCGTCCGGCCGGCCGATGCGCTTGAGGGGTGCAGCGGCAGCGATCTGATCGCCGAAGGCATCCAGGGTGGCCGCCATCATCTTGGACGGGAAGGGCCCGGGGGCCACGGCGTTGACCGTGATGGTCGGGGCCAGCCGCCGGGCCAGATGGCGCGTGAGGTGGTGGACGGCAGCTTTGGAGGCCCCGTAGGAGTAGGTCTCGAGGGCGGGGACGTGGATCCCATCGATGGACCCGATGTTGATGACCCGTGACGGCTGGTCGGCGGTCGCTCTGGCTTCGAGCAGAGGTAGCAGGAACTTGGTGGTGTGGAAGACACCTTGCACGTTGAGGTCGAGGACCCGGTCCCATGACGCGCTGTCGTGTTCTTCGATCGGCGCGCCCCAGGTGGCGCCGGCGTTGTTGACCAGGACGTCGACCTGCGACCGGACCGCCCCGATCGCCTCGGCCAGCCGCCGTGCGCCCTCCTCACTGGAGAGGTCGACGGCGAATCCGATACATGCCCCCCGGGCCGACAACTCGTCCACGGCGGCCTCGACCGCCTCGGCCTTACGGGAGGCCACGATCACATCAGCCCCGGCATCGACGAAGCCGCCGGCCACCATGGCACCGATTCCCCGTGTGCCACCGGTCACGACCACCGTCTTGCCGGCGACGGCGAACAGCTCGTCCGGGGCCGCACTTTCGGGGCTGGGGGTCATGCCGGTGCGGTCCATGATGGGTTCATCCGGCTGACGGTAGTGCACCGGACCTGATACCGGGCGGGGGCCATGCAGGCGGGCCTGATACCGGGCGGGGGCCATGCAGCGCGGCGCCATGCCGGCGGCTGCTCTTGGTTAGGGTGCGGTTGGAAGGAGACGTCGATGCAGCTCGAGCTCACATCCGAACAGAGGGAACTTCAGGAGCACCTGCGTCGTTACTTCGTGGGCCTGGTGGACGACATCACCGGCACGCCGTCGGACGAACCGGCCTACCTGCGCTACGTCCGGCGGATGGGGGAGGACGGGTGGCTGGGGATTGGCTGGCCTATCGAGTACGGCGGTCAGGCCCGTGGTCCCATCGAGCAGATGGTCTTCGTTGAGGAGTCGCACTGGGCCGGAGTACCGCTTCCGCTGCTGACCCTCAACAGCGTGGGACCGACGCTGATGACTCTGGGTACCGACGAGCAGAAGCAGCGGATCCTGCCCGGCATCCTCCGGGGCGAGGTCCACTTCGCCATCGGCTACACGGAGCCGTCGGCGGGCACCGACCTGGCTTCGCTCAAGACCCGGGCGGTACGGGACGGCGACGAGTACGTGGTCAACGGCGAGAAGCTCTACACCAGTGCCATCGAGTACGCCGACTATGTCTGGCTGGCCGCCCGTACCGATCCCGATGTGGCCAAGCACAAGGGCCTGTCGGTGTTCATCGTCCCCACCGACGCGCCCGGTTTCCACTGGACCCCGTTGCGCACCATGGCCGGCGAGTTCACCAGTGCCACCTTCTACGACGATGTGCGGGTGCCTGCTTCCAACCTGGTGGGTTCCGAGAACCAGGGTTGGAAGCTCATCACCAATCAGCTCAACCACGAGAGGGTGGCTCTCTGTCCGGTGTCGGGGATTCTCCGCAGCATCGAGGACGTCACCCGCTGGGCCGCCGGCGAAAGGATGTCCGATGGGCGCCGGGTGATCGATCAGCAGTGGGTGCAGATCCACTTGGCCCGACTGACGGCCAGGGCCGACTACCTCAAGCTGCTCAATTGGAAAGTGGCGTGGGCCGCCGACAAGGGCTTGAACCCGGCCGACGCCTCGGCCACCAAGGTGTACGGCACCGAGTTCGCACTCGAGGCCTATCGCATCCTGCTCGAGATCACCGGTCAGGCCGGTGCACTGGCCGAAGGATCGCCCGGCGCGGTCCTGCAGGGTCGGCTCGAGCACAATGCCCGCAGCCAGACCATCTTCACCTTCGGCGGGGGGACCAACGAGGTCCAGCGCGACATCATCGCCATGGTGGGACTCGGGATGCCGCGGGCCCCTCGCTGAGGATGGCTGCTCCGCTCTCTTGATGCCACCGGAGACTCTCGCCGACGAACACCGCGGGTCGCCGACAGGCGGATCAGTCAGTGTCGTCATCCTGCAGTGTTCATCGTCGAGTGATCCTGCGACACCTGTCTGTGGTCCCGCACATCTCACGGCGGTCCTCCGACATCTGTCCGTGGTCTACCGACTGCTTACCGTGGTCGCCCGTTAGTGACCAGTCGACGCGCGCGAAAGTTCCCTTTAAAGTGAGCGATGGCATCAGGCACGATGGCGGCGTCCGGCTGAAAGGACGTCGAGCCTGACAAGCGGAAAAACGAGCGGAAGCGGAGGGATCGTGGTGGGATTGCGCAGAATTCTCGCGGTGGTAGCTATTGTCATCGGATCGTTCGGAACGGCGGGAGTTGTGGCACTGGCCACGGCGACACCGAGCTTCGCCGGTCCACCGACCTGTGGCGCGAGCACCGACAACTGGGTCGGCACGAACTCGGGGACGATCACCTGGCCCGGGGTTGCTGGCGACTGGTCAGACGGTCTTCCCACCAGCTCAAGCACGGTCTGCATCAACGAGCAGGGGACCTACACGTTGGAGTTGACCAGCAGTGTGTCGCTGGCGGCCTTGGAGATCGGTGGCGCCACCATGGGGACCCAAACTGTCCTGGACGATGGTGCGGGCGGCAGCATCAGCCTGTCCCTGGGAGCGACGACCAGCGCCGTCGAGAGCGGGGGAGTTCTCACCCTTGAGTCGGGTACCAGCGGTGACTCCACCCTCAGTGGGCCGACCGGCAGCAACATGACTGTGGCTTCGGGGGGCACGCTCACCACCGAGGGAACGAGCAACGCCGTCCAGATCCAGATTCCGGTGACCAACCAGACCGGGGGGACAGTGACCATCGGAGCGGTCAACACCGCCCAAAATGACACCACCCTGACCACCAACGACGGAACCTTCACCGTCTCCAGCGGGGGCGTCCTCAACCTGGGCGGGTCCAGTAGCTTCACCCAGGCGGGGGGAACCCTGGCCCTGACCGGTTCCTTCAACGAGAACAGCGGGACCTTCACCGAGTCCGGCGGGACCGAGTCCGGCAACCCGGTGGGCATGACCGGCGGCACACTGGCCGACAGTGCCGGCACCGGTGCCTTCCTGGCCACCGGCTCGATCACCTTGAGCGGCACCATCCCCTCCGGGCAGACGGTGACCGACGACGGGGCGGGAGGCAGCATCAGCCTCAGTGTGACCACTGCGGTGACCGTCGACGGCACCCTCACCTTGGAGTCGGGCGCCAGCGGTGACTCGTCCGTCACCGGGTCCGGGGGCAGCCTGACCGTGGCCTCGGGCGGCAACCTGACCACAGAGGGATCGAGTAACGCCGTCCAGATCCAGGTGCCGGTGACCAACCAGACCGGGGGGACAGTGACCATCGGAGCGGTCAACACCGCCCAAAATGACACCACCCTCACCACCAACGACGGAACCTTCACCGTCTCCAGCGGGGGCGCCCTCAACCTGGGCGGGTCCAGTAGCTTCACCCAGGCGGGGGGAACCCTGGCCCTGACCGGTTCCTTCAACGAGAACAGCGGGACCTTCACCGAGTCCGGCGGGACCGAGTCCGGCAACCCGGTGGGCATGACCGGCGGCACACTGGCCGATAGCGGCGGCACCGGAGCCTTCCTGGCCACCGGCTCGATCACCCTCACCGGCACCATCCCCTCCGGCCAGACGGTGACCGACGACGGGGCGGGAGGCAGCATCAGCCTCAATGTGACCACTGCGGTGACCGTCGACGGCACCCTCACCTTGGAGTCGGGGGCCAGCGGTGACTCCACCCTCAGCGGGGGCGGGGGCAGCCTTACCGTGGCCTCGGGCGGCAACCTGACCACCGAGGGATCGGCCGACGCCGTCCAGATCCAGGTGCCGGTGACCAACCAGACCGGGGGGACGGTGACCATCGGAGCGGCTGACACCGCCCAAAATGACACCACCCTGACCACCAACGACGGAACCTTCACCGTCTCCAGCGGGGGCGCCCTCAACCTGGGCGGGTCCAGTAGCTTCACCCAGGCGGCGGGCACATTGACCCTGACCGGCACCTTCAACGAGAACAGCGGGACCTTCACCCAGTCCGGCGGGACCGAGTCCGGCAACCCGGTGGGCATGACCGGCGGCACCCTGGCCGACAGTGCCGGCACCGGTGCCTTCCTGGCCACCGGCTCGATCACCCTCACCGGGATCATCCCTTCCGGCCAGACGGTGACCGACGACGGGGCAGGCGGCAGCATCAGCCTCAATGTGACCAGTGCGGTGACAGTCGACGGCACCCTCACCTTGGAGTCGGGGGCCAGCGGTGACTCCACCCTCAGCGGGGGCGGGGGCAGCCTTACCGTGGCCTCGGGCGGCAACCTGACCACCGAGGGATCGGCCGACGCCGTCCAGATCCAGGTGCCGGTGACCAACCAGACCGGGGGGACGGTGACCATCGGAGCGGCTGACACCGCCCAAAACGACACCACCTTGACCACCAACGACGGCACCCTTCAGGTGCTCAACGGCGGCAAGTTGGCCTTGGGCGGTGGCAGCACGCTGAGCGACACGGCCACCGGCACGATCGACGTCACCGTCAATGGCACGGCCGGAACAGGCGGTATCTCCGGACCCGGCGTGAGCCTCGCCTCGGGGAGCACGTTGGCCGTCACCACGATCGGATCACCGGCCGTGAGCACCCTATTCACACCGATCTCCGGACCGGTGACCGGCACCTTCACCACTTACACCTTCGGCGATCACAACTACGCGGTGACCTACCCGTCCGGTGCCGTGCAGCTCGAAGTCGAGCCGGCCTTCACCACCACGGCTACCACACTTTCGCCCAAGGAGAACGAAGCGCTGACCACGCCCGAGCTGGCCACCATCGGCAGCGCCACCGATGGCACCGGCACCTACTCGGCCACCGTCAACTACGGCGACGGCAGCGGGGTCCAGACGGCCACGGTGAACATCACCGGGCCCACCGGTACGGTTACCGGGCCTACCCACACCTACACGGTCAACGGCACCTACACGGTGACCACCACCGTCTCCAACACCGATGGGCAGACCAACACGGTCACCGACTCGGTGACCATCGACGGCCCGGTCATCAGCGGCTTCTCCAAGGACAGCGTGAAGCAGGGTAAGAAGCTCAGCACCGTCGTCGCCGGTACCGGGTTCGACGCCAGCGCCAACTTCAAGAAGGGTGATGTCACCGACCCGTGGACGTTCTCCAACCCGGGGGTCACCGTGGTGTCGGCCAAGTTCGTCAAGGCCACCAAGAAGAAGCCGGCCGACATCAAGCTCAAGCTGGCTGTGGCCAGGACGGCGGCCGCCGGTCCGTTCAACGTGACCCTCACCGAGGACACCGGGGCGTACACCGTGGACGACGCCATCACCGTGGTCGCCTCGTAGGTCGGCTTTCCCACCACCGGGAGGGGCACCCGGAGCCCCGTTCGGGACCAGGACAGGCTCTGGCGCCTAGTCTGGTCCCGATACGGGGCCTGGCCGTGGCAAAGGAGCTGACAGTGGACGACGAGGAACTCATCACCCGGATCGGTCATCTGACCGACGAGGAGAAACGCCTCGAGGAGGCGCACGTCGGTGAGGGTCTGTCGCCCGAGGAAGAAGAGCGGATGAAGGGGATCGAGGTCACTCTCGATCAGCTGTGGGACCTCCTGCGCCAGAGGCGGGCCCTACGTAGTGCCGGTCGCAGTCCGGACCACGCGGCCATTCGGCCCGAAGGCACAGTGGAGGGCTACCGCCAGTAGCCCGGTCGTAGCGCCGGCGGTCCTCACCGCCGTCAGACTCGGTGTCTGGCCACCTGGAGAGCGGGCGACGGGAATCGAACCCGCGTTCCGAGCTTGGGAAGCTCGTGTTCTGCCTCTGAACTACGCCCGCGTGGGCGGCAATGTTATCCGACGGTGAGCTGGACCAACGAGGGGCAGCCAGAGCACCATGTCGCCAATGCGGCAGGCTTTCCCCTCATCGAAGCTGGTCGACGTGCTTGACGTGCCCATCGGTGCGGGTGAACAGCACGTCATTGTAGCCCTGTCCGGGGGCGATCATCTCGAAGGTGAGCGGCGGGACGAAGGTCAGGTAGAGGGCCCGGCGTCCGGCACCCCGATGCTCGGTCGGCGGGGGAGAGGCGTGCAGGGTGTGGCCGAAGTGGACGGTTACGTCGCCCGGTTCCGTCCACAGGGCGGCGATGGGCAGGTGCTCAGTTTCCTTGGAGCCGGGGAGGCGCGACGTTCCCCGGTGGGACCCAGCGATCATGAGCAGCTGCCCGGTCGCCGGCGTGGCCCTATCGAGCTGGATACCCACGTTGAGCATCGGGCACTTGACCGGATGACCGCCCATTCCGCAGTCCCGGTGCCACGGGAGGTCGGCCAGTCCCTCGGCGGCGCCCGGCACCTTGATGACCACGCTGTTCCCGTCGAGACGATCGTAGGCATCGCGTAGATCGTTCCCGCCCAGCGCGGCAATGGCCACGAACCGCTCATCCGATCCGAGCCCGGCTATCCGCTCCGACTGATCGTTGAGATAATTGACCCGGTTGCACACGTCCCGGCCGCCTACGGCGGTCCACCACGATCGTCGGTCGTCGGGCCGGGCGTCGGCGACCGCTCTATCCACATCCTGACGAAGGGCCTCGACCTCGGTGGCCTCCAGCACTCCTCGTAGATGGACGAATCCGGCCTCATGAAGGAATGCGGCGATCTCGTCTCGGGGATCGTCCAGGGTGAAGGACCGGGTCAGATCGAGTAGTCCGCCGCCGGCGTCCTGCAACGGCGGCGGGTCGTCGAGGTCGTAGAGGTCTTGACCGCTGAAGGCGACCCGGAGGGAGGGTTCCCAGCGTGCCAACTGCCCGAAGCTGCCTTCCGGCGTTGCCATCTCGTCGGCGTAGAGGAGGGCGAAGGATGACCGAAGTTCCCATACGAAGGCGCACCACGCTTCGTAGGAGAGGGCCACGATGGTGTGGGCACCGGCGCGCCCCGGGGTTATCGAGAAGGTGTTGTCAGACGGGACATAGGTGTAGGCCCGACCGTCGGGAAGCTCGAAGGCAAGCGGTCGAACGACCTGGCGGTCGGCGTCGGAGAACAGCTGGCGCCGTTGGCCGAGTAGCTGGGGCAGGTCGCGGAGGTGGAACCCGTCGAAGTCGATCGGCCCGAATCGGTCGCTGTCCACGGGGTTACCGTAGCGTGTCGACGTAGCCGGGTGTCAGTAGAGCCCGACCACGTTTCCTTCTGCGTCGATGTCGATCTGCTCGGCAGCCGGGTGCGAGCTCAGACCGGGCATGGTCCGCATGTCCCCACAGACGATGTAGATGAACCCGGCTCCGGCCGAGGCCCGCGCCTCGCGTACCGGGAGGCGCCATCCGGTCGGGGCACCTTTCAACTTGGGGTCGGAGGAGATGGACAGGTGGGTCTTGGCCACACAGATGGGCAGATTGCCGAGTCCGTTGGCCTCGAACAGGTCGAGACTGGCGGCGGCTGTTGGCGAGAAGTCCACCCCCTCGGCCCCGTAGACAGACGTGGCGATGGTCTCGATTTTGGCCCTCAGCGATATGTCGACGGGATAGAGGAAGCGGAAGCTACTGGGCTCCTCGGCCGCGGCCACCACCGCTTCGGCCAGGTCGACGGCGCCCGCCCCTCCGTCCCGAAAGTGTGTGCTCACTGCGAAGCGCACGCCCATCGCGTCGGCTATGGCTCGGATGGCTGCGTACTCCGAATCGAAATCACCCGGAAAGGCATTGACCGCCACCACCGGGGTCACCCCATGGATGAGCACGTTCTCGATCTGCTTGCGCAGGTTGGCTCCTCCGGCCACTACATCGTCGGGGTTCTCCTCCAACAGCCCGCTCGGAAGGGGCCGGCCGGCGATCACTCGATGCCGGCCCGAATGGGCCTTGAGGGCCCGAACGGTAGCCACGATCACGGCGGCGTCGGGTACCAGGCCCGATACCCGACACTTGATGTTGAAGAAACGTTCCGCACCCATGTCGGCGCCGAAGCCGGCCTCGGTGATGAGATAGTCGCCGGTATGGATGCCGATGAAATCGGCGAGCACCGAAGAGTTGCCGTGGGCGATGTTCCCGAACGGGCCGGCGTGGACGAGCACCGGTGTGTTCTCGAGGGTCTGGAGGAGATTGGGTTTGATGGCCTCCTTCATGATGACGGTCATCGCTCCGGCCGCCCGCAATTCCTCGGCGGTCACCGGATCGCCGTCGGGGGTGAAGCCGACCACGATGCGGGCCAGCCGCCGGCGCATGTCCGGGAGCGAGGTGGACAGGGCCAGGACGGCCATCACCTCCGAGGCGGCGGTGATGTCGAAACCCCCCTGCCGAGGGGTGCCGTCATCGGGCGCACCGAGGCCGAGGACGATATTGCGCAGCGCCCTGTCGTTGACATCGAGGACCCGCCGCCAGGTGACCCGGTGGGGATCGATCCGCAGGGCATTCCCCTGGTAGATGTGGTTGTCGACCATGGCTGCCAGCGTGTTGTGGGCGGCGGTGACCGCGTGCATGTCGCCGGTCAGGTGCAGATTGAGCGCCTCGAAGGGCCCGGCCTGGCTGTATCCGCCTCCGGCGGCGCCCCCCTTGATGCCGAAGGTCGGTCCCATCGAGGCCTGGCGGATGGCGGCGGTGGCCCGCTTGCCGATGTGGCCCATGCCTTGGGAGAGGCCGATGGTGGTGGTGGTCTTGCCCTCGCCGAGCGGGGTGGGCGTGATGGCCGTCACCACCACGTAGCGGGCCGGCGGCCGGGTTGCCAGGGCGTCGATGGCCTCGAGTTCGATCTTGGCCACGTAGGTGCCGTAGGGCTCGAGCAGATCGGGCGGGATCCCCATGTCCACGGCGATGGCGGTGACCGGCTTGAGGGGGATCGAGCGGGCGATCTCCAACGAGGACGGAAGTTGAGTTTCGGACACGGGGCCGGGTCAGCTGGTCGGCAGGGCGGCCAGGGGCTGCGACCGGGCCTTCCCCGCCCGATCGGTCATCGAGGGCTCGAGCCGGAGGGTGACGATCTCAAAAGGGGAGACGTCGACCGTCAGCGCCGAGCCGTCGGCCGGGATCTCGATCCTCTCCCGCTCGAGAAGGTCGCACCGCTCGGCCCGGGCGATGTCCCACGGAGCCCGCACGGTGGCGGTCCCGCGTCTTCCCCAGGCCTCGTACATCCGTACCACCAGGGCAGCCGACCCGTCCTCGGCCGGTTTGACCGTGTCGATGACCACATGGGGGACCCCGACCGAGAGGAGGGAGAGGGATGACGGCGACCCGCCTGCGCCGGGCGTCGTGGGATGGGCGATGAGAGGGACGTTGAGGTCGTAACCCCCGTCGATGACACCCGCCTCCCGGAGGTCGCCGGCATGGGGGAACAACCGGTACACGAAGTGGTGTGTTCCCCGGTCGGCAACCGGATCGGGCCAGGTCGGGGAGCGCAGCAAGGACAGGCGCATGACATTGCCGGCGATGTCATAGCCGTACTTGCTGTCGTTGAGCAGGGCCACGCCGTACCCGGGCTCGGAGAGGTCGGCCCACCGGTGGGCGCAGACTTCGAAGCGGGCGACGTCCCAGCTGGTGTTGGCATGCGTGGGCCGCTCCACATGGCCGAACTGGATCTCGTAGGTGGCCCGAAGGCTCCGGATGTCCACGGGAAAGGCGACGGTCAGCAGCCGGTTGGTCTCGTGCCAGTCGACGTGCGTGTCGAAGTCCACGTAGCGCGCTCCGGCGTCGAGTCGGATGATCTGGGAGACGGTAGAGCTTCCGAAATGACGGACGACCCGGATGCCTGCTCGTAGCGGTCCGTTCTCGATGACCTCGATCGACTCGACCTCATCGA
Organism: uncultured Acidimicrobiaceae bacterium; assembly: GCA_963813525.1. Lineage (GTDB taxonomy): Bacteria > Actinomycetota > Acidimicrobiia > Acidimicrobiales > RAAP-2 > Bog-756. The sequence goes on along the minus strand of CAWEZI010000005.1, from coordinate 2,859,339 downwards.
GGTCGTCGCCGTCCTCGAGGGTGAACCGGTCGATGTCCCATGCGTCGTAGAAGTTGGGGTAGTCGGCGTGAAGGGCGAAGCGGTTGCCGGGGGATTCGGGGGCCAGCACCCGGCGTCCCGCGGCCTTGTCGAACACCGAGCCGAGGTTCCCCTGTTCGTCGAGGACCAGCCGCAGGTGGTCGTTCTCCAAACTGCGATCGGACACACTGACCCGCGGTTCGGCCACCGCCGGGGTGCCGATCAGGTCGTAGACCCGGTAGCCGCAGGGGGGAACGGTGGCCTCGAACAGGGCCCGACCCTGGTCGTCGCGCTGCAACGGGCCGACAGCGCCGTCATCGTCCATGGCCGCCAGAGCCTGGTCCGGAGCATCGGTGGACACCAGCTCGGTGCGGGCATGGGACAGGGAGTTGAAGACGACCACCGGATGGGCGAGTCCCTCGGTGTCGACCGCTGCGGCCAGACGGTGGCGGGCCGCCGTCGTCATCGAGTGGGTCTCGTCGAGAATGCGGGCGTGGGCGGCGGCCGTGTCTTCGTAGACCCAGTGGATCCCCGAACCGGGGATGATGTCGTGGAATTGGTGGAGCAACAGCAATTTCCAGAGTTCCTCGACGGCTGCCGTAGGGGGCGGCGGGCCGGGGGCCAGGCAGGTCCACAGCTCGGTCTCCCGCAGGGCCAGCTCGCCCCGCCGGTTGCCGCGTTTGGTCGCAGCCTGGGTGGTGTAGGTGCCTCGGTGAAGCTCGAGATAGAGCTCACCGGCCCAGACGGCCGGATCGGTGATGTCGGCCTCGGCCTCAGTGAAGAAGCGCCGTGCTCCTTCCATCTTCAGGCGGGGCACACCGTCGAGATCGGCCAGCCGTCGTGCCGACTCGAGCATCTCGGCGGTGGGGCCGCCTCCGCCGTCGCCCCACCCGAACAGATACAGCGATCGGTCGGTCTTGCCGTGGTCCTTGAAGTTGTGCTCGGCGTAGCGCAGCTCACGGGGGCTGACGTTGCCGTTGTAGGTGTCGGATGGCGGGAAATGGGTGAAGACCCGGGAGCCGTCGATTCCCTCCCACAGAAAGGAGTGGTGGGGGAGGATGTTGTACTGGTTCCAGGACAGCTTCTGGGTGAGGAAGAAGCGAATACCGCTCCTCCGCATGATCTGGGGCAGGGCGGCGGAATAGCCGAACACGTCGGGCAACCAGACGTCCTCGGTGTCGATGCCGAGCTCTTCCCGGTAGAACCGCTTACCGTAGATGATCTGGCGGACGAGGGATTCGCCGGCGGGGATGTTGCAGTCGGCTTCGACCCACATGCTTCCCGTCGGCTCGAGGCGCCCCTCGGCGATTCGTTCCTTCATCCTCTCCCACAGATCGGGGTAGCCGTCCCGCATCCAGGCCAGGTGCTGGGCCTGTGAGACGGCGAAGCAGTACTCGGGGTAGCGGTCCATGAGCTCGACCACGGTGGAGAAGGTGCGGGCGCACTTGCGCACCGTCTCGCGTAGGGGCCAGAGCCAGGCGGTGTCCAGATGGGCGTGGCCGACCATGCTGGAAAGATGGGTGCCCGGGGCGGAGCGGACCCCGAGGAGCTCCTTGAGGACGGGACGGGCCCCCCGCCAGCTGTCCCCGATGTCGGGCAGGTCGAGCAGGTTGCACACCCGGTCGAGCCCCTGGCAGATCCGGGCGAAGAGAGGGCCGTCGTCGGGTAGCTCGCCCATCAGCTCGGTCAGCACCCGGAAGTCGTGCCAGAACTCCTCGAAGCCGGGGTCCCGGGTGTGAATATCGGCCCGCTGGAGAGTGAACTGGGGGGATCCTTCGGGATCGGGCATGAGCAGAGGCCACGGGTTGGCGCCGAAAGGAGAGGGAGGATTGGCCGCCGCCTCCACGTACAGGATGACGGATTCTCCGCCGCGCGCTTCGCCGGCCAACAGGTACTCGCGATGGTTGGGGGAGAGGCCCTGCACCGGCCGACCGTCGCGCCACACCAGGGCTTCGGCCCCGAATCCTGTGGATCCGGCGTTGCCGATGGCGAAACCCAGCGCCACCTGCTGGCCCGCCCAAACCGGTGGGACGGTGCCCGCCAGTCGGAACCAGGTCGTATCCCACGGTGGGCCCCACGCCCCGCCGACGGCGAATGGCTGATAGTCGGCGGCGAAGGCCTGCTCGGCCGGAATGGGCTCGCCGTGCACGTGGTAGGCCGACACCTCCAATGGCAAGGACGTCCCCCGACGCCGTGGGCGCACGAATTCGTTGAGGACCCGCACTATCCGGCCCACGCGGATCGTGTCCTCGGGGCGCACCTCGTGAGTATAACGAGCGTCACTCGGAGTCCGAGGGGCCGGAGGCCGCCGTCCGCCGCCGGGTCGGACCGGCGGATCAGGCCAGGATCCTGTCCCATCCCTGAGTAGCGGGTGACATGAACAGGGTGGTGAGTTTCATCGACCGGTGCAACCATGCGCCCTCCACCCGCTCGTACCGGTCGTCCTCGTAGCCACCCATCAGGTAGGGCGACCCGTCGGGAAGACGGCACGGGCAGAGAAGATCCCAGCGACCCTGGGCTCGATCACCGTCCACCTCGATGTGCGGCTTCACGAAGAGATGGAGTGAGAAGGAGAGGGTCGGTTGCCGCAATCGGGAGGCGATAGCGGCACGGCCGGTGGCGATCCCCAGTCGGGGTCCACCATCCCAGGTCCCGTCGACGGTGAAGAGCAAGGCAGCGTCGTGGGTGACCTTGTCCAGGGCGGCGTCGTCCACGACCCGGCCGGACGCGAACCTCTGGTCGACCAGCTGGCCATAGCGGGCTTTGAGGGCCTGCAATTGGAGGACGGACTCACACCCGTCGACTCGGCGCTGCAGCGCCGTCACCTGCGCCGCCAGTTCCTCGACAGTGGTCATGGTTTCCTCGCCTTCTGCCGTGCCGGCGTCCGCCGTGCCGGCGTCCTGTGCAGCATCCCTCAATACCATGGGCCCTGCCCGTAGCGCCCTACCGGCCGGGTCCCCGACAGACAAGGAGGAAGATGCTCGATCCCTTCGACCTGGACAGGTTCGTTCAGGCTCAGAACGCCGGTTCGGCCTACCAGAGGGCGGTTGTCGAGATGCGAGATGGTCGGAAGGTAAGTCACTGGATGTGGTTCGTGTTCCCGCAGATCGCCGGCCTCGGAAGCAGCGCAAATGCCAAAAGGTTCGCCATCGCTTCTGTGGCTGAGGCTCAAGCCTATCTTCAGCACCCTGTCCTCGGACCTCGTCTGGCCGAGTGCGCGACGGTTCTGGTGGGGTTACCCGGCGATGATCCGGTTCGCATATTCGGTGGCGTCGACGCCCAGAAGCTCCGGTCTTCGATGACCTTGTTCATGCGGGCCGATCCGAGCCGGTCCCTCTTCGCCCAGGTTCTGGTCAAGTACTTCGAAGGCAACAGCGACCCCGCCACCGAGCTGCGCCTGACGTAGCGGACGATCGGAGAGTGCATCAGCCGCGTTCTTCAAGGCCCGGTGTCCCACCACAAGTCTCCATCGAGTCATCGCGCCGCCATGCGTGTGACGGGTGGCCGATGCCTCATTCGAACCGCGTCACGGAGCTCCCACTCTCCGATCGATGGCCGGGCCGTTTATTTTCTGTTGCTACGGGTAGAAAAACGGAGGTTGCCAACAAGATCCGCACGAGATCCGGTCGGATAGGAGAGGAAGTGAGTACGCGATGATTCTTGTTCTCGCTCTGTTGATTGTGCTGCTGTTCTTCGGCCTGGGATTCACTGTCCACGTCCTGTGGATCATCGCCGGAGTCTTCCTGGTCCTCTGGCTGATCGGTTTCGCTCTGGGCCGTGGCGAGAGCGCAGGGAGGCATCGGTTCTACCGCTGGTAGGGGGGAGGCTACGTGAGCACTGCGCTGACGGCCGCATGGCCACCGCGTTCAGCCCGAAGGGGGATGGCCGGGTTGGATGTGAGGTGCTGTCCTGAGGGTCAGTAGTCCGGAATTCGGTCCTCTCCCTCCCGCCTCCGGCCGCATCACAATGGCTTCGTGGTCCCCCACGCTCCACCGGTCGATCTCCTTTCCCTCGAGCCAGGCGGCACAGTGGTCCAGCACCGGGGCGCCCGACGGCCCGGGGTGCCACTGGCAGTGCTCGAACTTGTCAAATCGGTCGCCGGTCGTTGATCCGAACAGATCGGCAAGATCTCCCTGGTCTTCCCCCAGGAGATGAATGGCCATGGCCTGAGCCCGTTCCGCTACGAAGTACGAGTGATTGACCTTGGATAGGCAGATCAGGAAACGCGGCGGCTGAATACTGCACTGGGTGGAGAATCCCACCAGGCACCCGCTCATCTCACCGGTGACCGCGGTAACGGTGTAGACGACCAGCGGAGAGTCGGTGGTTCCGGTGAAGGCGTCCACGGCTTCGGCCAAGAGGCCGGTCATACAGCCGCTCGTGTACTCATGGTGGCGGGCCCCAGCTCCCTCTGTAGATCGGCAACCGGCCAAAGCTAACCCATGTGACGAGGAACCACTCCCCGCACATCTGATGCAAGCTCGGGTGGTAATGGCTGTGTGGTCGGTGGTCGGGCACCGGGTTCAGCGGAAGTCCTGCTCGTGAGCGCCGAGTAGTTTGAGGCAGTCGGGAGGAGAGAGACTGTGCGCTACAGGGATCGCTACCTGTTCGACCTGCAGGGTTATCTGACAGTCCCTGATGCCCTGTCGGGGCCTGCCGTCGCCGCCCTCAACCAGGTCATCGACACGATGGTCGAGCAGGAGATGGGCGGGGGGGAGACCAGCCGTCGATGGATCCATCTGCTGGCGCGGGACCCGGCCTTTCGCCATCTGATCGACAACCCACCGGTCCTCCCGATACTCGAAGAGCTGCTCGGAGCCGAATTCAGGCTCGATCACGAATACGTCGACCTGATCCGGTCGGGAATGGGACCGATCGGCACAGGACTACACGGCGGGGCGGTCCCCTTTCGCCCCATTGAGTACTACTGGAGCGGCGACGGCCGGATGCACAGTGGGTTGGTCGGTGTGGCCTACAACCTCAAGGACGTCGGTCCCGATGACGGGGGCTTCGCCTGTGTCCCCGGCAGCCACAAGTCGGCCTTTGCTTTTCCGGACAACTGGAAGGACCTCTCCGATCCGCATCCGTGTGTCCGGAGGGTCACCGGTCCCGCCGGTAGCGCAGTCATCTTCACCGAGGCGTTGGTCCACGGCACCCTGCCCTGGCAGGGGAGCGAAGAGCGCCGGACGGCGTTCTACAAGTACAGTCCGCGGACTCTGGCTTGGTCGAAGACCCTTTACGAGCCCGACCACTATCCGGACCTGACCCAGGGGCAGAGCGCACTCCTCCTGTCTCCGGGCGTCGAGTACATGGGGGAGTGAGGGACAGCGCCCTCTGGCCCATGCCTTTTTCATGGAGTGGGCCGGTCGCTCCGAGGCGTTGCCCCGGCTCCGTCCGGCGTCGGTGGCCAAACATCTTTAGAGTGTTGCCCGCTGGCGAGGCGAGAAAGTGGGTGCGGCGAGAGTGGCGAGCGTGGGGACCCCTCAGGGAACAAATCCGATGATGGGATCGGGGCAGAACCGATGAGTGCGCGAGCCCGGCCACCGGGGCAGTCTGCCGAGCGTCCCCGATCCTTCCGGATGCGTGGGTGGGCGGTTGTGGGCGCTGTCCTTGTGGCCACCGCCGCCTGTGGGACTTCATCCCCGTCCACTTCGTCGACGGTGGCTTCGACCGGGACCTCGGGTGCTACTCCGGCCGGCGGGCCCTCGCCGGTGAGTTCGGCCAGCACCTCGTCCCGAGGAGTGACCAAAACCACCATCAACGTGGTCTTCCCGGTGGTGGCCCTCAACTCGCTGGCCGGTCAGGAGGGGTTTGCCGCCGACGCCGAGTTCGGCGAGCAGACCAAGGCCATCGATCTCTTCGTCAACCACATCAACGACAGCGGGGGCATCAACGGTCGGAAGATCAACCCCATCATTACGAGCTTCGATCCGACCAACGAGACCGACATGCGGGCGCTGTGCAAGGACTGGACCGAGGGATCGCCCGCGGCTTTTGCCGTTTTGGACGGGATCGGTGACTGGACGGGTGACGACGAGCTGTGCATCACCCAGGAAGGTCATACCCCGTTCCTCGGGGCATGGACGACCGTCACCAATTGGACCAACGAGGGTTCGCCTTATCTGTGGTGGACCGGTCCCGACCAAGCCTCCATTCTTCAGGCGGTGGTCAACTGGGGAATCAGCTCCCATCTGATCGGCGGCAGCATCAAAGTGGGGGTCATCGCTGGGAACCGGGCTTCGGACGAAGCTGCCCTCAACCAGTATCTCCTGCCCGATCTGCGCAATGCCGGCGTCACCCCGATCGTCAAGACCATTGACGCCGACCCCGACGAGACCGCTACCACCGGCGCCGAGGCCCCCCTGGTCATCCAACAGCTCCGCAGCGCCGGGGTCTCCTCGGTCATCCCCTTGATGCCCTTCAACGTCTTCTACCCGGTGTTGCAGGCCGAAACGTCCCAGCAGTACTTCCCGCGCCTCTTGCTGAGCGACTACGAGGGGAGCATCGAGTCGTCGCTCGGGCTCATACCCATTCCCTACGCCAAGGCCCTCAACGGCCAAGAGGGCGTGACCACCGAAACCTTGGGCGGGATCGATAGCCCCCGCCCCCAGAGCCAGGGTGGTTACGATCCTGGTCTGCGCCAATGCTGGGTGATCTGGCACAAGGCGTACCCCCAGATCCCCCCGGGCAACATGAACGACGTCATCGAGGAGCAGGGACCCATCGCCGGCTGGTGCCAAGCCATCGACCTCTTCGTCACCGCGGCCAAAAACGCCGGCCCCGACCTCAACCGGCGGACCTTCGTAACGGCCATGTCCAAGATCACCGACTTCCCTGGTACCTGGGCGACGACCCTGACCTACGGGCCGAACAAGCGGTACGGGCCCACCGAGTACCAGGTGGTCAAGTTGCGGGTCAACTCACCGGCCTCGTCCCTGTGCAAGACCACGGCGGGCAAGCCTCCTCCCGGAACGTGTTGGGTATCGGTCCAGCCATTCGTTCCGCTGCCCACCGGTTGATTTCGCCCGGTGCCATGCGCCCGGCGCCGGAGGCATCCACCGCCGTGCCGGGAACCTGGTTCACCAACCTGGCAGTCCGAGACCCGTCAACCGTCGTAGAAACCGAGGGGATGGAGCCCGACCAAGGTGCGTTCTCTCGGCGTCCGGGCGCGACCCAAGGCTTCCTCTGAGAGGTGGTTGACCGAAGATGTGGGTCGGATCCGTTGGGCGATGTCCCGGCGCCCGTAGTGACACTGGATGAACATCCGCCCGGGGTCGCCGGGCCCCGACGGCATCCGCCGATGCCAGACATCCGATACAAAGAGGGCGACGTCGCCCGCCTTGGCCACGATGGGAAGGGCACTGCGCCCTTCCCACTCGAGCTTGTCATCGGCCGCCCTGTAGGTGGGAGGTGCTTGCCCGGAGGTGTGACTCCCTGGGATCACCCCTGTCGGTCCCGCTTCGATCGGACAATCCCACAGGTAGATATGGGCGGCGACGGCGAAGACGGGATAGGGGATGCGGCTGTCCCACGGGACGCCGGCCGGACGAGGGACGTGCGGCCCCGCGTCGATATGCCAGAAGCGTCCGAGGTGTTCGTTCTGGCCCGGACGTTGCCACCACGTGGTGTTGGCGATGATGTGGCAGTCATCTCCCAAGAGGGGCTCGATGACCTCGAGGATGCGGGGGTGGGCCACGGCACGCTGGGCCAGACCGCTCCGATTGAGCGTCTCGTAGCGAAAGGGACCTGACTGCTCGGGGGGGTCCCCACGGTCGTCGGGCGGGTATTGGTCGAAGACCCGTTCGACATCGGTGCACAGTGCTGCGACCTCGTCGACGTCGAATACGCCGTCGATGACGACGTATCCGTCACCCTGGAGGCGCTCCGCGGCGGGGGATACCGGTTCGGATCGGAGGGTCAGGTTTCCAGATGACCGGGTGAGCATGGTCCGATTCTGCCGCCTAAGGGCCACAACGGACAACGTCGCCTCAGCCGGCTCCTCGTGCGCCATGACGGACTGCATCCGTCTGCACCGGTGTCCCGGGGTGACCGGCCCCTGAGCAGGCCCTTGGGCCGTCTAATTCTTCTCGAAGAAGTAGAGATTGCCGTTCAAGGTGGAGGCGCCCACGGCGATGACTCTCGAGCTGATGGCGGTGAGTCCCTGGTAGCCGAAGCAGTCGTAGGGAGCACCGTCGCTGGCCGTGAGTTCGGACGGACTGGTGGTTGGCCAGGTGCCACCCACCTTCGGGAACACGAAGACGGCTCCCGTGCAGTCGTTGTCGAGTGGAGCCCCCACCGCTACCGACGAACCAGATAGCGCCACCTGGAAGCCGAAGTAGTCCTCCTGAGCCCCAGCAACTTCGGCAGGATCGGAGAGCTCGGTACCCGAAGACCAGCTGGTTCCTGAACCCTGGAACACGTAGGCGGTGCCCGTCCCCACGCCGTCGGGGGCCGGGGGCACCGACGCGTAGGGGGAACCGACGACGATCGTTCTCCCCGAGGTGGCAACCGCCGTGCCGAAGGAGTCCCCGTGGACGTAGCCAGGGGAGTTTCCGCAGGTCGCAGAGCATCCGTCGCCGTTGGCGGCGATCAGGGTTGCCTCCTTGACCCATCCCCCACGTACCTCGCTGAACACGTATGCGGCTCCGGCAAATCCGTTGTTGCCCGGAGCGCCGGCGACCAACGACTTCCCGTGTACGGCGAGGGCCCAGCCGAATCCGTCGTTGGCTGTGAGCGCAGGGTCTTGGAGCTCCGACTTCAGCGCCCAGGAATGGCCTCTCAAGGTGTAGATGAACACAGCTCCCTCGCTCGTGTTCTCACCGGCGGCACCGACCAGAACGGCGTTGGAGGTGAGGGCGACGGCGCCACCGAAGGAGTCGTTGGCCGCCGCACCCGGATCGTCGATTTCGGTTTGAAGGGTCCAGTTGGCTCCTGACCCGGTGTAGATATATGTGGCACCCTCGCACGTGGGCCCGGTTGCGCTGTGGCATTCGGCCCCGACAGCGATGATCCCCGAACGGATCGCGACAGCCGATCCGAAGAGGTCATCCGACTGACCGCCGGGAGCTGTCAGTTCGGCTTCCTCGGTCCAGCTGGTTCCCGATCCGGTATAGACGTAGGCCGCGCCGGTGGCGGAGTTTTGGAAGGCAGCACCGACCACCATGGTGCTCCGGCTGACGGCCACCGAAAACCCGAGGCCGGAATCAGAGGGTCCGACGATTTCGTTCTCCTGGGTCCAGCCCGGACCGACCCTCGGCGACTGCGCCAACGGACGTGCCTCGGCCCTGGCCGTGGCCACAGCGCGGGTCAACCCGGATCCCAGCGGACCCGGAACGGCGGCCTGGGCCGGGGGTGTGGCCACAATCAGCAACGAGGTACCGACTAGCGCGGTGATCGCCGTCAACCCGGCCATCATCCGCCGACCACGAGAAACTCGTCCGAAATGATCTCCGCTCATCGCCCTCCGCCTTTCGAGGAACACGCAGTTTGCGCTCTCGTCCCAGCCGCCCAGCCGCCCAGCCGCCCAGCCGCCCAGCCGCCCAGCCGCCCAGCCGCCCAGCCGCCCAGCCGCCCAGCCGCCGCCCCTGGCAACGTAACGTGATCGGGCTGATGCGTCAACTGGCCGCGTAGCGCCATCGTCTGGCCACGGCGACCGCCACGCCCCTACGCCCGATTGACGACAGGGAGGGTTGGGGTTAGGTTGCCTGTTGGCGCGGAGGCGGGCCAACCGACGCAACCGGGGTGGGGATCGAGAGATCGTTGCCTGGGCGGATGTGAACTACGAGTGCAGACGGGCGCTCCTCATTGAAAGGCGGGACGGCGATGGAAAGAAGGCAGGGCTTTCATCTATTCACTGGTCAGAGCGGCGTGATCGCAGTCTCTGCGGCGGTCATTGCTCTGATGGGGACGGTGGTCTTCATGGTTGCCCCACCCGCGGCCAATGCTGCTCCATCCGTTTCCGGGTCGTCCCTCCGGCAATCGCCCAACTTAGTTCGTGTCGGCGGGTCGTCGAGTGCCACCCACCGATCGAATACCGAGCAGCCAGCGGTGAGCGGCGGTTGGTCTCAACAGAACGAGATCCAAGGCGGTGGCCAGGAAGGCGGACTGGGCTCGTCGGTCGCAGTCAGTGGAGGCACCATGGTGGTCGGGGCTCCCTACGACAACGGCGGGACGGGAGCCGCCTACGTGTACACCGGTACGGGGGTCCACTGGACCCAAAGGGCGGAGCTCACGCCGTCGCTCGACGGTGTGGACGGCGACGACTTCGGCTACGCGGTGGCCATACACGGCGGAACGATCGTTGTGGGCGCCCCGTGTCACAGCGCGTCGGCAAACGAGTGCACCGGTGCGGCCTATGTCTTCACAGGATCGGGAAGCAGCTGGACTCAACAGGCCGAGCTGGACGACCCAGGGCAGGCAACGGACGACTTCTTCGGTCTGACCGTCTCGAACAAACCGTCACGATCGATTCTGGTAGGTGCTTACGGAGAGAACGGCTATGAAGGCGCGGTCTTCGCCTACACCTTGCACGGCCACAGCTGGGCCGAAAAGGCGGTCATCGCCGATCCCGCCAGCACGGTATACGACTTCTTCGGCATCAGCATCGACGCATCGGGTAAGACCTTGATCATCGGCGCTGTGGGGACCGACGGGTCGAAGGGCGCCGCCTATGTGTACTCCGAGGTCAATGGAGGCTGGGTGCTGAAGACAACCCTCACCGCATCCAACGGCGCTGGGTGCTCGACGACCTGCGGCGCCAACTCTCCTGGGTTCATCTATGGCGACGACTTCGGCTACTCAGTGGCCCTTCACCAGAAGACGATCGTGGTCGGCGCCGCCTATGCCTCCTACCCGACGGCGAAAGCCGACGGGGTGGGCTCGGGTACGGCCTACGTTTTCACCGCATCCGGAGGTGTGTGGACCCAGAAGACCGAGGTCGCCGATGAACCCGAGTATGCGGCCAACAACGACAGTCCGGCAGACTGCACCTTCTTCACCATGCCGTGCAACGCCGAGGACCAATTCGGGACCGCGGTAGGACTGCTCGGCAGCACGGTGCTTTCCACCGCTCCCGAGGATTACCAGGGCTATCCCAACTCCGCCAACGGCGCGGCGTTCGTGATCCCCAAAAAGGGCGGCACCTGGCCGAGTGCGAGCCCTCTGACCAAATTGATCGCCAGCGACGGAATGCCGGGCGACGGGCTCGGCACGTGCTTGGCGACCATCGGGCGCAACGTCGTGGTGGTGGGTGCGTCGGGGGCGGCCGACTACGACGGGGCCATCTACTTCTTCCAAGACTGATCGGGTCCCACAGGCGTCGGGAGCCACCGGATTGCCGACAGGTGACGGAGCAAGTGACGCAAGGCGCCCTTCGGCCACGGTGCACAACCTCCAGGCTGACATCGCGGTTTGAATCCGATGGGAGGACGATGGGCTGACCACCGCTGACGCGCGAACGAACCCCCAGCCGCCACCGCCGCTCTGGGGTTCGTTCGCTGGTTCCGCCAGATCTTGGAGGACCGGCTACTCCTCCATTGTCCGCCCGAACCGGAGTGACGTCTGTCGGCGTCCTGTCAGTTTGCGTGTCATCTTCACGACTTTGGCGGGAATAATCCCTGACACGGGAAAGTGAAACTTTCTTGCACGGTTCGGACTTAGAACGCGTTCCACTAACGTGCCGACCGCCGGGCCCGTCGAGCAGGGTTCCGCCGCCCGGCTCCGGGCCCGGCACTATCCACCGGATCCCTGTCGATCCACCAGACCGCTATCGCTAGGCTGGGGGTGTGCCGACGGAGAAATCTCCGCTTGCCTGCGAGGTGTGCGGAAGTGTGGGTGCGCCGCTGTCCGGTCCATCGACAGAGAGTACGGCCGGAAGTCTGGTGATCGGATTGGACGCGGAGTGCGAGGGGTGCCAGACGCTTGCTCAAGAATCAGGCATTGTCTTCTTCCCGCGCTTCGACCAGCCTTACGAGTGACGTGGTCGCGCGGGCAACTGTTCTGTAGCCCCCGCCCCACCGCCGGGCCAGTTGAGTGGAATCCCCCCGGTACTACTGCTGACCCGGCGACACCACAGGTCTACACCCCTCCGGGGGAAGGCGCTCTGATCGATGGGGTGGGTGGCCATCCGAGGGCCCGCCGGGCCCCCTCCGGGTCTGGCGCCCTCGAGGCCGCTCCCAAGGTTCTTCCAAGACTGCCTGGGTATCTTTCGGGTTGCCGGGCCGAAGGGAGTGGGCGGGCTCCCGGCCTGGCGCCTACCTCACTGGTCGTTTGAAGCTCAGGGCGAGAATCCCAGTAACGCCCTACGGCCGGTCATCGTTGATACACGGGGGAGTGACCAACGACGGGACACCCAACCACAGCCTCCTCCACGTCCCCCGTTGCGTCACCAGAAAGGCCCCCCGCCTCCCAATGGCGGGGGGCCTTTCCACCCTCTGGCCGGGCCTTGGGTATGGCCCACTAGGCCAAAGCCAGTGATCTGGGGGTTCGGCTACTCGAGAATCTCGTGGATCCTCCTCAGCCTCGGCCACAACTACGGCGAGCGGAGCTCATCGGCCGATCCGAGTTCGAGATTCGATGCCCGTCGAGTGTCAATGGCGGCACGACCGGGCGCCGTTCGGGTCAGTTGGCGTGAGTCACCGGTCATCCCCTTTGGTCACCCAAAGAGATGATTCCGCCAAAAAAACCGCCTGGCCTGCGGGAAAACAGGCCAGGCGATCGTTGCATGTTAACGAAACCCTCTGACCAGGGCGAACGGTGGTGGGGGAGTGGAGTCTCCACAGATTAAGGAAGGCTGTCTCCACACCTCCCAGGCCTGCGGGTGCCGAATATTCATTCGACCAGGTCAGGTGACGACCCGGCACTCGTGAACGAGGCCGCCGAGGACTTCGGTTCGTCGTGTTCGAATCGAAGTCGGGACATTCAATCGGATCAGGCACAAGTCCTCCTAACGGGGGAGGACATGTCGATAGACATCGGTGTCCTGTCCATGGACAGCAACCGAGCATTCCTGTACGTTCAGGCCATGGCCGACCTGGGCGTAGACACCACGACCCCGAACGGACAGCTCGTAGCGAACACGATGAGCGCAGTCGCTGAGTGTGAGCGCGAGATCATTGGTCGGCGGGCAAAAGACGCCATGGCTGAGAAGAGAACCGAAGGCGCCGACGTCGAATTATTGACGGTTACAGAAGCCGCCGGGCTGGTCGGGGTCAACCCGAGGACCATCCGACGACGCCTCCATGAACCTCAGATCGAGGGTTACGGTCGGAGACGGCCTGAGGCCCTCCCAAATGCGCACCTGGACGATGCTGGTGTGTGGCAGATCCCGCCGGCCGACCTGTGGGCAGCAGGCTTCAAACGGGCCGAGGTCGACCTCCTCAAGTCCGATCTCAAGCCGCCAGACGTGTCTACCGGCGTTATCGACTTTCGCGTTGACAGGGTCATGGACAGTGGCGGGCACTCCCCTGGACAGGAGAAATCGGCCGAATCCGACCCGGAAGAGTGGAGACGCCGAGCCGAGATCGCCGAGCACCTTCTGCCGAGGTACGCGAGCGCTTGATCGACAGGGACAGAGTTATCGCAGCACACAACGACACCATCGACAGCTTGCGCGTCACGGTCCAGACCCTACGGGCACTTAGCACTAGTGAAGCGACCATGACCCAGGGCGTGACCCCGATGGCCGGCGCCAGGATGGCCACAGCTCCCGACCAACCGGACCCGGATGCCGCCGCCGACTTCTGGGTCGTCGACGACGAGGTCAAGCAGGAACCGCGCCGCCGCTGGTGGCAGCCTCGTGACTGAGCCTGACCGAACGCAGAGCCGCTCAAGGACCGGCAGTGATCTATGCAAAAGGTAACCGACGTCTTCGGCCGAGCGCTGATGGACTGGGCCCGGGGCGGGACCGCTCCTGAGATCATCGAACGCGACGACGGTTTTACAGACCTGAGCGCAGGGCACGAGTTATACGTGGCGCAATTCAAGGACTGGCCGCAGTCGGAGCGGCGGTCCATTCGCTATGTCCGTGGTCGTGTCATCGATGTGGGCTGTGGCGCAGGGAGAGTCGGCTTGTACCTCCAGGAGCGAGGATTTGATGTCGTTGGTTTGGATGCTTCGCCTCTTGCCATTCGGTCCGCCCGATTGCGAGGCGTTAAGGAGACATGGTGTCTGTCGATCCATGACCTGTCTAAGAGAATTGACTCGTTTGACACCATTGTGCTGTTCGGGAACAACTTCGGACTTATTGGTACTCCGGCGCGGCTACGGAGAATGTTGGGCGTCTGGGCCCGTACGATGAAACCCGGTGCTCGTATCTTGGCCGAGAGCACGAATCCCTATTGCGGGGGCGCCCCCGCCATTGATCGGGCCTATTACCGGATGAACAAACAAATGGGCCGCATGCCTGGACAGTTACGCATACGATCCCGATACAGAGGTCATGTCGGAGCGTGGGCAAATTGGCTTTTCGTTTCGCGCAAGGAGATGCGGATTCTCTTGAAAGGAACAGGATGGCACCAGACCAAGGTCATTGGAGGTCTGCCAAGCGATTCATACGTCGCGGTCCTCGAGAAGGACTGACTCCTCCAAGTGGATACCACTTCTGGCTGGCCTTACGTCTGGGGCTCGCCCCTCGAGCAATCAACAGCCCTCCCAGACTTCCGGAGCTCAGAACTTTGGCCTTCCTCCTGATGCGAGCACCTGTCAGCCCCGCCTCACTCAGGCCGCGCTGCTTGGCTCGAAGACTGTAGGTTCTCATCATGGCCGGCAGGGCGGAACTCGGGCAGCTAGGCCGGATCTTCGCGGACCCGGCCGCCTACGCAGACCCGGCCGCCTGGCACGAGTCCGCCCGCCGTCTACGGCAGGAGGCACCGATCACCCTGGTCTCCCTCGCCGAGTACCAGGACTTCTGGGCCATCACCCGGCACTCCGACATCATGGAGATCGAGCGCAACGCCGACGTCTTCTGCAACGCCCCGGTGCCCATCCTCCAGAAGCGCGCCGACGTCGAGGCGGGCGTGCTGGAGGAGGACCCTCCGGTGAAGACTCTCGTGCAGATGGACGGGGACGAGCACCGGGCGAGCCGCGGCATCGTGAGCGACTGGTTCAAACCGATGAACGTCCGAAACTTGGCCGAGCGGGTCGACGAGTTGGCGACTCGCGTCGTCGATGAGATGGAGGCGAGGAGCGGCCGGTGCGACTTCGCCAACGATGTCGCCATGCCCTACCCGCTCCAGGTGATCCTCTCCATTCTGGGGCTGCCCGAAGCAGATCACGAGAAGATGCTCAAGCTCACCCAGGAGCTCTTCGGGGCTGAGGACCCCGACATCGGTCGCATCGGGGAGGACTCGAGCATCCTCGAAGTGCTGCTCGACTTCGTCAACTACTTCACGGATCTGGCCAACGATCGGAGAAGACATCCCACCGCGGATCTCGCCAGCGTCGTGGCGAACGCCGAGATTGGCGGTCAGCCCCTTCCTGATATGGATGTGATGGGCTTCTACCTGATCATCTCGACCGCCGGCCACGATACGACGTCGAATTCGATCGGCGGGGGCATGGTCGCCCTGATGGAACATCCCGACCAACTCGAATTGCTGCAGGCTCACCCGGAGCTCATCCCCCACGCAGCCGACGAGCTGATTCGTTACGTGTCGCCCGTCAAGCATTTCGTCCGGACCTGCCGCTCGCCGTTCTCGGTCGGACGCCACAGGTTCGAACCGGGCGACGTGACGCTTCTCTCGTTCGCCTCGGGCAACCGGGACGAGGAGGTGTTCGAGGATCCCTTTCGGCTCGATGTCCGCCGGGAGAACGCTTCCTCCCACCTCGCCTTCGGGTTTGGCCAGCATTTCTGTCTCGGAGCGCACCTCGCTCGCATGGAGGTCCGGGCGTTCTTCAGGGAGCTGCTCGGCCGCATCGAATGGATCGAGCTCGACGGCGAACCCTCCTTTGTGCAATCGACCCTGGTCAGTGGCCCCAAGACCCTCCCGGTCCGCTACAAGTTCCGCTGACGGCCCGGCGAAGGCCGTTCGGACGCAGCCCAGCCCGGCTCGGCCTCGGGCCGAAGAGGCTCGTGACATGGGCAAGGGCCTGCACCTGGGTTTTCTCGTCGAAACTGAACACGACCGCCCGCTCGGGCGGGTTGAGATAGAGCCCGACAACATCGACCAGCTTCTCGTCGAAGTGGGGGTCGGTGGACAGCTTGAAGGTCTCGACCTTCCAGGGTTTCAGATTGTGGTCGCGCCAGATGCGGGCCACGGTGTCCTTGCCGATGCCGAATCGCCTGGCCATAGTGCGCGTCGTCCATTGCGTCGAACCGTCGTCGGGCTGTTCGTGGAGCGTGTCGTGGACAACGGCGGCAACCGTGCCGTCGGGCAGCCATGACGTCCGTCCCCTGCCCGGAGCGATCCGTCCGACGCCATCGACGCCTTCGGCTTCGAACCGTCGACGCCAGGCCCGCACCGAATCGTTGGTGGTGTGGCACCGGCGGGCCACTTCGTTCGTGCCAACCCCGTCAGCCGCGAGCAGTAGCGCCTTGGCTTGGACCACCTTGCGGTGTCCCATCGAAGTCGAGCGGGCGATCACCTCCAGCTCGCGTCGCTGTCTCTTGGTCATTGCCAAAGGAGGCGCAGTCACAGTGGTCATGCTGCCACTGTAGCTATCAGAGCTATATCAGCGACGGATCACTAGTCGAGCCTTAGGTCCAGCGATCAGGTGTTCGCCGCTCAGCCAGCCGGCGGCGGCTCAATGGAGTGCTCCGGACAGCTGACTTCGCCGCGGACCATCGTCCAACCCTCGAGCGCTTCGGCTCGTTGTTCGCGGCTCGTCCTCGGGTCGAGGCCCACGGTCTGATTGCACCCCTCAGTCTCGCAGTGGAGAAGGTGCAGGCTGGTGGACGTGCGCGTGCCGTTATGCCCCATGTACTGACACTCGGCACGACAGCAGCACATCTTGAGTTAGGCTCCCGATCCGCCTTGGACCAGGGAAAACGACCAGCTTGTGAGGCGACGACGACGTGTCCCGCTGGTCGAAGCCTTCTCAGTCCAGCGGGACCAGTTAAGTGGCTGAAGGCGGGCGGGATCGGGTAAGCCTTTGGTGTGACCCAAGAGAATGATGCCCAAGAGAATGAGGTCGGGTTCGACCTTGGTGAGGCGGACGAGGAACTGGGTTCGCCGCTCCTCACAGCCGAGGTGGCTTGGGTGATCGGGTTGGTACTCGGCCTTCTCCTCCTTTGGGGACTACTTCATCGGAGGTCCCGGAAGCGGAAGAGGCGCTCGGCCCAGGCTGACTAGCCGTTTGTCCTGGGGGTAACGTCTGAAGTGCGAGGTGCGCCCGGGCCGGTTGAGCGGGTCCGCCTCCCGCTCCCGCCTCGGGGCCTTAGAGTCCCTCCGGTAAGGCCGGACAACTCAGGGGGACCGGGTAACGATCCACGGTGCCTATTCGTTGTGACTGCGGGGGATGCCCGGCGCACCCTCGGCAAGCGCCGCTTTGCCCAGCCTCCCCCGAGGCACGGCGCTCCCGAGGGGCCGGGGTTCCTTAAGGGTGCCGTAGCCTTCCGCGGCATGGCCCACTATGCCGAAGCGTTCAGCGTCCATCCCGGCCAGTGCTTCGGGTTCCTACACAACGGCGTGGGTCATGCCAAGCACTGCCCGGAGCCTGTGAACCGCCATGGCACCTTCGTCGACGGGAAGGGCAAGGGGTGGGACGTGGACGCCTGCAACGAACACGCCGAGGCGATGATTGGTCCCTGAAAAGAGCGCGAATGCCACTTCTTCTGATCTCAGGCCAACCAGCCGCCTGGCCTGCGGGAAGACAGGCCGGGCGTTCGTTCGTTCGTTCGTGGAGGTGGCGGGAATCGAACCCGCGTCCTCCGGCCTCTCAATAGGACTTCTCCGAGCGCAGCCAGTTTTAGGTTGTCGGGATCGCTACCTCCACTGGCAGCTGTGGCGATCCGTATCCGACTGAGTTTTCCCTAGCGGCCCGTCGGCCAGACCGGCTAGGTGAGTCCCACGTGATGGCGCCCGGTTCCGGCCTGTGGGACTGAAACCGGTCGGACGTCGCAGTTTCTAGGCTGCGATGACGAGCTGAGGCTCGGCATTTATTTTTTGTTCCGGCTCTTTAACGTGGCTCCGGAGACCACGGCTCGCTTCTCCTATATCAATGACCAGAGTCGAAGCCTGTCACCCCCTGGGTTGTCCGACGGCAGGACCCGGCGCCCGGCCGACGTTCCAGTGTACCGCCAGCCTTCGCCCGATCCGTCGGCTCGGTCAGACGGACCGGGTTGTGTCGATCAGCGATCGGAGCCTCGTGAGGCGGCACGGGCCTCCCGGGCCGCCTCACGGTTGGCGTCCCGTTTGGCAATGGCCTGCCGTTTGTCGTACTGACGACGACCCCGGGCCAAGGCCAGTTCGACCTTGGCCTTCCCGTCCTTGAAATAGATCGACAACGGAACCAGGGTCAGCGACTGCTGCTGGCTCCGGCCCATCCATTCGTCGATCTGGCGGCGGTGGAGGAGCAGCTTGCGCCGGCGGTCCGGCTCGTGGGCACCGAACCCGTTGGCCTGGGCGTAGGGCGGAATGTGGACCCCGAACAGCCACATCTCGCCGTCGACGATCCGGGCATAGGCGTCCTGAAGGGCGATCCGCCCGGCTCGAAGCGATTTGACCTCCGACCCCTGGAGCACGATTCCGCACTCGGCCGTGTCCAGGATCTCGTAATCGTGGCGAGCCCGGCGGTTGGAAGCGACGACCCGATTGGCCTCCGGCGCCCGACCTCCCGAGCGGGGTCGGTGTTCGACCGTGGTCTTCTTGCGTGCGGCGGTCATAGCCACTTCGACGGTAGTCTGCCGCCGCCCGCTCAGCTTCAATTAGCGTTCGGGGCACCATGCTCATCCTCCCCAAACTGGTCCACGACCAGATGGTGGCCCACTGCCTGACCGGACTTCCCGAGGAAGCCTGCGGTCTCCTCGGCGGTGATCTGACCAACGGTGAGGCCGTCACCTGCTATCCGACCCGCAACCTGGCGGCATCGGCCAAGCTCTACACGGTCGACCCGAAGGACTACCTCCGCGCCGACCGTGACGCCGAGGCGTCCGGCCTGTCCATCATCGGGGTTTTCCACTCCCACACCCACTCCGAGGCCTACCCCTCACCCACCGACGTGGCCCAGGCCCCCGACCCCGAGTGGCACTACGTTCTGGTGTCCCTGCGGGACATCGAGCCGGTGGTGCGAAGCTACCGGATCGTCGATGGCACTATCACCGAGGAACCGGTGAGGCTATGGCCAAGGTAAAATCCCAACCCAACTAGTCAGCATTCGCCTTTGGGCCCTGGCGGGCCGGGCTGTGCGACCCGGACCCAGGAGTGCCCGTGCCCGTCCAAGTCAACTTGCCGACCGTCTTGCGCTCACACGCCGGAGGAGCGAAGACGGTGTCCGCCGAGGGATCGACCGTCGGGCAGGTCCTCGTCGCCCTGGTAGGCGAATACCCCGGTTTGTCCGGGCAGGTGATCGGTGAGGACGGCGCCCTCCACAAGTTCGTCAACGTGTACCTCAACGATGACGACGTGCGCTATCTATCGGCACTGGACACACCGGTAGGGGACGCCGACGAGATCTCGATCCTGCCTGCGGTGGCCGGTGGTGCCGTCCCCGTCTGCGCCGTCCCCGTTTGCACGGTCGCTCCCGTGGCCGCCGCCGCTCACCCCTCACCATGACGCGCTTCAGCTCCGTTCTGGAGCTGATCGGGAACACTCCGCTGGTCGATGTCAGCTCGTTGAGCCCCAATCCCGGGGTGCACATCCTGATCAAGCTGGAGGGTCAGAACCCGGGCGGCTCGGTCAAGGACCGGATTGCTCTGTCCATGATCGAGACGGCGGAGAAGGAGGGGCTCCTGGGACCCGGTCAGACCCTCATCGAGCCGTCCTCGGGTAACACTGGCATCGGCATGGCCATGGTCTGCAAGGTGAAGGGCTACCGGCTGAAGGTCGTCCTGGCCACCAACGTCTCGGTGGAGCGTCGCCAGTTGCTCGAGGTGTGGGGTGCGGAGATCATCGATTCGCCCGGTGCCGAGGGCTCCAACGGTGCCGTGCGTCGGGCCCAGGCACTGGCTGCCGAGCACCCCGAGTGGGTCTTTCTCTACCAGTACGCCAACGCCGCCAATCCCAAGGCTCATTACGAGGGGACGGGTCCCGAGATCTGGCGGGACTGTCCGGAGGTCTCGCACTTCGTCGCCGGGTTGGGGACCTCCGGCACGCTGCTCGGCGTGGGCCGCTTTCTGAAGGAAAGGAATCCTGCGGTCAAGGTATTGGCCGTCGAACCGCCGGCCGGCGAGATCGTCGACGGGCTGCGGAATCTGGACGACGGTTACATTCCCCCGATCTTCATCGACAACGGGGGTCGTGAGCTTCTCGACGGCAAGCGTATCGTCCGTCCCCGCGAGTCCATCGAGTGGATCCGCCGTCTGAGGGATGTCGGAATTTTTGCCGGCCTTTCGTCGGGGGCGGCCTTGGCCGGCGCGGCCAAAACGGCAGACACCCTCGACGAGGGAACGATCGTGGTGGTGTCGGCCGACGGTGGGTGGAAGTACCTTTCGACCGGAGCGTGGACCGACGATCTCGACGTGGTCGAGGAACGGGCCACGCGCATCACCTACTTCTGATGGTCTGGCCAGGGCGGGGCCTCTAACCTGAACGGATGGGTCCGGCCCCGGGGGAGTCGTCGGGAGGGGGCGACGAGACCTCTGCCTCAGGTCTGTCCGTGGTGGTGGCCGGCTGCGACGGGAGCTGGACAGGGCCGGCCGGCGCAGGGAGCGGTTATCTGGTCGTCTGCGGCGCCACCCGCGTCCTGGTGGATGCCGGACCGGGTTCTTTCGCCAACCTGCAGCGTTGGCTGGATCCCTCCCTCATAGATGCCGTGTTCCTTTCCCATCACCACCCCGACCATTGGATCGACATCCATTCTCTGACCACGCACGCCCATCTGGTCCTGGAGCGGACCGGGCTTCCTGTCTACGCCCCGGCCGCCGTCGTTGAACGGTCGCTCCTGGGTGACTCGGCCACACTGGCGTGGCACGAGGTGTCGGATGGCGCCGTCACCCAGATCGGCGAGGTCTCCGTCTCGTTCCACCGGACCGATCACAGCTTCGAGACCCTGGCCATGCGGATCGACGGCGGTGGCCGAAGCCTGGGGTACTCTGCCGACACTGGTCCGGGCTGGTCGCTGGACGAGCTCGGGGTCGGTTTGGACCTGTTGTTGTCGGAGGCCACCTACACCGTCGATCATGAAGGGACCGCTGGTCACATGAGCGGACGACAAGCGGGTGAGCAGGCACGACGGGCTGAAGCCGGCCGGCTGGTCATCACCCACCGGTGGCCGACCATCGATCCTGTTCTGGTGATAGAGGAGGCGGAGAAGTCATTTGGGGGGTACGTGGAGCAGGCTGAAATTGGAAAGGAATTCATACTGTGAACGGAACACAACGGGTTGCTCGGACCACCCACCGAGCCGACGGACGCAGCATCGAGCAGATGAGGTCCGCTTCATTCGAGCGCGACTTCACGGTGTTCGCCCCCGGATCGGTACTGGTGTCGATGGGCCGGACCCGGGTTCTGTGCACGGCCTCGGTCGAGGATCGGGTCCCGCCGTGGATGCGGGGGAGTGGCAAGGGCTGGGTGACCGCCGAATACTCGCTCCTGCCCGGATCGACCGGCGAGCGTGTGACCCGCGAGGCGGCCAAGGGCAAGCAATCGGGCCGCACCCAGGAGATTCAGCGCCTGATCGGTCGCTCGCTGCGCTCGGTCTGCGACATGGTGGCGTTGGGCGAGCTGCAGGTGACCGTGGACTGCGATGTGCTCCAGGCCGACGGGGGGACCCGTACGGCATCGATCTGCGGAGGCTATGTGGCTCTCCACGATGCCTTCACCCGACTTGTCCAGAAAGGAACCCTCCGGGCCAATCCGCTGACCGAAGCGGTGGCCGCCGTTTCTGTGGGAATTGTCGATGGGGCGTGCATGCTCGATCTTCCCTATGAAGAGGACAGCCGGGCCGAGGTCGACATGAACGTGGTCATGACGTCATCGGGTCGCTACGTGGAGGTGCAGGGGACAGCAGAGGGAATGCCTTTCACCCGGGGTGAACTGGACGAGATGCTCGGCCTGGCCGAGCACGGGATCGCCCAGCTCTTGGAAGTTCAGGCTGCCGTCCTGGCCGAACCGCCACCCCCGCGTTAGACGGATGGACGAGCTCCGCCTGGTCCTGGCCACGGCCAATCCGGACAAGGCGAAGGAGATCACTGCCATCCTCAGGACAGTGCCCGGCGTGGTCCTCCTGCCGCGGCCTTCCTCGGTGCCGGATGTGGAAGAGACGGGCGACACCCTGGTGGACAACGCTCGGCTCAAGGCCCGCGCCCTGGTGGAGGCCACCGGGCTGCCGGCTGTGGCGGACGACACCGGACTCGAGGTGGCGGCTCTGGGCGGGGCGCCCGGGGTCTACTCGGCGCGGTTCGCCGGCGACCATGCGACGTACGCCGACAACGTGGCCAAGCTGCTGGAAGAACTGGCCCGGGTGGGCGCCCTCACGGCGGTACGGCGTTCCGCCGTATTCCGGTGTATCGCCCTGGTGGCCTATCCGGACGGCGAGGACGTGTGGGCGTCGGGTGAGGTGACCGGCGTCATCACGCCCGAAGCTGTGGGCCGGTCGGGGTTCGGCTATGACCCGGTGTTTGCTCCCGACGACGGCGACGGCGACACGTTCGCCCAAATGAGCAGCGAGGAGAAGCACCGGATCTCGCACCGGGGACGCGCATTCCGAGCGCTGTCGGCATTGCTCGGCGGGACAGGGTCGGCGTGATCCTCGTGACTCGACTGGCCGACGGGTAGTTTCGGGTTCGACCCATGAGGAGGGGGTTCGGGTGAGCGATGTTTCGCAAGGACCGGGGTGGTGGCTGGCCTCGGACGGCAAGTGGTACTCCCCTCAGCAGTCGCCAGGTGTGGTCGACCCCGCTCCACCGCCGGCCGGGCCGTTCGGGCCCGGTGAGCCCGACCCCGTGGGCGCGCCCACCGCACCACCCGTCGGACCGGCTGCCACCTCGGGCTACGCCCCCTACGGGTACCCCCCGATGTCGCCTGCTGGTGGCGTGCCCCCGGCACCACCGGCCTACGGCCCGCCGACGGCCCCGCCGGGTTGGGGCTACGGGTATCCACCGGCCTACCCGGCCTATGGATATGCGCCGGTGCCCAGGACAAATGGGCTGGCCGTGGCCGCTTTCGTGTGCTCGCTCTTCTTCTGGCTCTACGGGATCGGTGCCGTACTGGCTGTCGTCTTCGGGTTCGTGGCCCGCTCCCAGATCAAACGATCAGGCGGGATGCAGAAGGGCAAAGGGCTGGCCCTGGCCGGCATCGTCATCGGATTGGTGAGCCTGATCGCCATCGGCGTGGTCGTGGCCATCGTGGTGGCCGCCGTCCATAGTCACTGTCAAGGTGCGAACTGCACCTTCACCACCACCAGCTGAGGCGAGGAGGGGTCGATGACCACACCGACCTTGGCAGGTCGGTGTGGTCATCTCCGTCGAGAGGCGTGGAGTTCGGAGCGGCGTGCCGTGGGGGGACGCGGTACGCCCTCTCGCCTCCTACCTCCTCTCAGGCCACCCCGTCTCCTCCCGCCTCTGTGGGCACGACAACCGGTGCCCACGGATCGGCAGCGATGGGAGGCGGCATGATGGTGACCTCGGCCAGTCTGGTGGCGCCGGTGTCTTCGGCTTCGCCGTTCTCCGCTTGGGGCGGCGGGACCGACTCGAGGTCGTCGGCCACCGAATCGGTGGCGGTGACGAGTGAAGGTGGTGGCGCCGGGGTGGAGGCGGCGCTTTCGTCGGCCACCAACGGAGAGGCCGGAAGCACGGCATCGAAGGGTTCGGCCGTGCCCGGAAGGGGCTCGAGGTCGATGAGACCAGCGGCATGGAGATCGCGGAGGGTTCGCAGCCCGACGATCTGATCTCCGCCGATGGAGTCCAGGACTGACTTGACGGAATGGCCACTGGTGCCCACCTGGGTGAGAACCCGCCACTGATCGTTGCGAATCCGAACGTCCTCGCCCGGCGGGTCGGCGGACAGGGTGACGATGGCCTCGAGGGGCAGGAGCTGGCGGATGGCACGCCATTCCTCTACCTGAGGACCGACTTCGGCGAGGATGGTTGCGACCTGTAGTGCCGTCCCCGATGAGGCCCCGTCGGAGGAGGAGCGGTCGTCCGAAAGGCGGCCCGAGATGAACGAGAACCACCCCCCGCTGACGCACGCCAGTTCGAAGAAGGCTTGGTTGACGGTCGTCGTCGAACCGACCTCGGCGTCGACCAGGTCGCCCTGGTCGAACCAGAGCCTCCCTTGTGCCGTGTCGCCTACGACCAGCAGTTCGCCGGTCTGCGCAGTGGCGGCTAGAAGGGTGAGGACGTCAGCCAGAGCGAACACCGACAGGGAGCCGGACAACGAGTCCGGTGGGGCATCGTCCGGTACCTCCGTGACCTCGGAGGAGTACCCCTTGGTGGCGTAGGTCCCGATGGAGGAGATGGGCTCGGTCGTGGCCACCGGAGTGGCAAAGTCACGTGGGTCGGTCAGCTGCTCCACCATCCGGTCCACCGTTCCGTTCTGGTTCTCCATGGCTGATCCTCCCGAGGACCGGCGTCTCATGGCCATCACCTGCCCCCTGCGGGACGTCCTGTCGGATGTCCTGTGATCGAGATCTCTCTTGTCAACAATAACCGCAAAGAGTGCTGAATACCACACGTAAAGTGGTAATTCTGCTGTTTTCAAGGGAGTGGCACCGGCATCTCCCCCGTTTCCGGGGCGACGTCGGGATCGTGAGCCGGCTGAGGCCACGGCTAACCTCGCAGTCGATGCCGACCGCCCGCTGGAGACCGGCCGTCGACGGCGTGCGTCGGACCTTGGTCCACGTGGCCACACGTCATGTCAAATGGCGTCATCTGATGGCTGTGTCCGGCCGCGAGCTCAGTCGTGCCGCCGAGCGGGGACAGACGGCGGCGGGCCAGGCCGCCGACCCGGCAGCCACCTACGGGGCCAGTTATTTCGGCGAAGGCCGTGACCCGCTGGGTGACCGTGCGGGTCTCTCCGGTTACGCCCGCTACGACCGGGTGGCTTCCAATGCCGATATCGCCGGGTGGATGCTGTGGAGGAACTTTCGGGCCGAGTCGTCGCTCGACGTGGGCTGTGCCACCGGGTTCCTGGTCGAAGTCCTGCGGGAGCGAGGGGTGGAGGCCCAGGGCTGTGATGTGAGCGAGTTCGCGGTGAGCCACCCCGCCCCCGGTGCGGTAGGCCACCTTCGGGTGGCCAATCTGTTCGCCGGGCTCCCCTGGCCGGCGCGCACCTTCCCCTTGGTGACGGCCCTCGAGATTCTCGAGCATCTTCCGCCCGACCGGGTGCCGGAGGCCCTGGCCGAACTGCACCGGGTATGCGGCGGATACCTGTATGCCACCATCCCTTCCTTCGGGCCCAATCGCTCCGGTGCCGAGGGGCACTTCGAAGGGAAGGTGCGCCCCGAGCGGGTCGACCACTACCGGGGGCTCGGGCCTGGCTACCTCGGTCCGGTGCCCGAGGCCGACTTGGCGGTGGACGCCGAGGGCCATCTGGTCGAGGGCCATCTGACCATCGCCTCCTTCGAGTGGTGGACCGAACAGTTCGCCCGAGCCGGCTTCACCCGCTGCACCGATGTGGAGCGCCGTATCTACGCCGACATCGAACCGGCCGGTCTGGCCCCTTTCTGGAACGCCTACGTCCTCAAGGTCGACGGCGCTCCCGATGATCTGGCCCAACCGCGGTTCGGCGACCGATCGCTGGTGGAGCTCGGGCTCCGCCATCCTCTGTACGAATCATGACCGACGACCGGCCTGCCGCCGCCGCCCGCTCGTTTGGCGACTTCGAGCACTTGCGGTTCGAGCACCCCCAGCCGGGTGTGCTCCTCATCACCATCGACCGCCCGGAGGTGCTCAACGCGGCCAACGAGCGGCTCCACCGCGAGCTCGGCGATGTCTGGTCCGTGGTGGACGCCGACGACTCGGTGGCGGTGTCCGTGATAACCGGCGCCGGTACGGCCTTTTCGGCCGGGGGCGACCTGGCCATGGTCGAGAGGATGACAACCGATCACGCCGCCGTCGTCGAGCAGTGGCGGGACGCCGGGGCCTTGGTGCAGGCCATGCTCCAGTCGGTCAAACCGATTGTTGCCGCCGTCAACGGGGTGGCTGTCGGGGCCGGGCTGGCCGTGGCCTTGCTCTCCGACGTGAGCATCGTCAGCGAGACGGCCCGGCTGTCCGACGGCCACGCCCGGTTGGGCGTCGCCGCCGGCGATCATGCCGCCCTCATCTGGCCGCTTCTGTGTGGCCTGTCCAAGGCCAAGTACTACTTGATGACGGCCGAGTTCGTCGACGGGAGGGAAGCGGAGCGGATCGGTCTGGTCACCCGCTGCGTGGCCGAAGACCGGGTGCTCGAGGAGGCATTGGCGGTGGCCGTCCAGCTGGCGGCGGGTAGCCGGACGGCGATCCAGTGGACCAAGCGGGCTCTCAACCAGTGGTTGAGCGCAGCCTCGGGCACCTTCGGCGAGTCGCTGGCTCTCGAGATGTTGGGCTTCCTCGGGCCCGATGCCCAAGAGGGGGTGGCTGCCCTGCCGCGACCGGCGTCCGCCACAATTTCCGTCAGCCGCGCCCGATCGAGCGTGACGGCGGCCGACCCGGTCGCCTGACGTCAGGCGACCGTGACCAGAGTGCCGATGGGCGTGAGCGGCCAGACAACAGCGGCATTGGACGGAGGCATCTCCACGCATCCATCGCTTTGGGGGAAGCCGTAACTGCCGCGCACGAAGCCGTGCAGTGCGTCCCCACCATTGAAGTAGCTGACCCACGGAATACCGGGGTCGACGTACTTCGAGCCGTCAGGGTTGGTGCCCCGCATGGTGGTGACCCGGTAGCGGACGTAGACCGGGAAGGTGCCCTGGGCGGTCGGCGCGGCAGCTACCCCCGTGTTGGCCGGCGTCGAATAGACCTCACTACCGTCGCTGTAGACGGTGGCCGATTCCGGTAGGGACTCGGTGACGTAGACGTAGTTGTACGGCGCCGGGTCGTCCTTACCGGCCGCCGCGTCGGCCAGCAGGGCCTGCCACACGGCGGGCCCGGCTATGCCGTCGGTGTCCAGTCCGTTCTGGGACTCGAAGGTCATGACCGCACCCTGGGTCAACTGATTGGCTGACCCCACCGTCCAGAGACCGACGAGAGCGGCAGGTTCACTCCAGCGCCAGCTGAAGGTTCCCTCCTGCGCCTGTGCCGCCTCCTGGGGCGAGCTCACCGGCCCCGCCGGCGTGAAGCTGACGGGCAGGTAGTCGAGCTGCGCCAGCAGCTGTTGAAGGCGGAGGGTGCTGCCTGGGGCCACCGTGAATTGGGCTGACGTGCCCTGGGTCAGTTTCTTCCCGTCGGCACTGGTCACCCCCGACCCACCGCCGGGGACGGTCACCGTTTCGGAGGCCGAAGGAACCAGGGGAGCAGTGGGAATGAAAGCGAAGGTGTCGGCGGTGACGATCTCCCAGTTGCCGGCCACTGCCGGACTCAGCGACGGCGTGGGGGAGTGGTCACGCAACGGCGCCGAAAAGCGAACGGTGATGGTGGCATCACTGGGCACCTGGGTGGTCCCCGTGGCCGGGGAAATGGCAACGACACGGAAAGGCCCCGACTGGCTGGTCAGAACCACCTTGCTGGTCGGAGACGAAGCGCCGGCGTTGCCCGGGTTGTTCCGGACGGCCACCACCGCCACCGCCACTCCCACCACGGCGACCGTGGTCAAGGAGACAGCAAGCACCCACCCCCGCCCACTTGCGGGCGCCTTTTTCCCGCGCTGCGTCTTGGTCTGTGAATGTCTTCCGGCCATCACTCTTCCTCGGCAGCGAATCTACCAGCCCAAAGCGTATTTCGACCGCCACGAATCGTGTTTCGCCCATCGTCGGTTGGTCGGTGTGCCCCGTGCCGGTTGGTCGGTGCCGCTTCAGGGGGTGCCCGGTCCCGATACGCGGTGGGCGATCGAGGCCTCGAGTGCGGTGATCTGGATGCTGTCGGTCACCTTGGCGCCGTCGGGTCCTCTCACATAGAAGGAGTCGACTACCGCCGACCCGAAAGTAGAGACCTTGGCCCAGGTGACATCGAGGTGACAGTCGACGAGAGCCTGGGTGATCCGGTGGAGCTGCCCCACCACATCCTCGGCCCGGACCTCGACCACGGTGGCCGATGCGGAGGCGTTGTTGTCCACCGTGACCTGGGTCGACACCAGGTGCGGGGTGGTGGCCCGGCGTTCGCCGCGGTAGGTACGGGCCCGCTCCTCGAGCTGCTTCTCGATCGAAAGTCTCCCGATCATGACCGCAGCCAGATCGTCGGACAGCCGTACCGGCGAGGGCCAGCGCCCGCGGGAGGGCTCCACGGTGAAGATCTCGACGGCCACGCCGTCCTCGCCGGCGATCACCGCCGACCGCACGTTGAGCCCGTGGAGGGCCAGGACGCCGGTCACCTCGGCCAGCAGCCCCGAATGATCAGGGGCGACAACGGTGACCGTCGGGTCCTCGACGGAGAGGGCGGGCACCCCATTGGTTCGTACGGTGTCCATGATCATCCGCACCTCGTCGGTGATCCACGGTGTCCGAGGAGCGAGCGGCTCACCGGCCAGCAGCCGTCCGGTGCGTTCGACCAGATCGGCCACCAGTCCCGCCTTCCAGGGGCCCCAGGCCGAGGGCCCGGTGGCCCGGCCGTCGGCTTCCACCAGAGCGGCGAGGAGTTCGAGCGTGGCCCGGTTGCCGACTTCGGCCGCCACCCTCTCCGCCGTAGCCGGGTCGTCGAGGTCCCTCCGGGTGGCACTGTCAGGCAGGAGTAGATGGAGCCGGACCAGTGTCACCAGGGTGTCCACATCCTCGGGCGGGAAGCCCATGCGGGAGGCGATGTCGGCGACGACCCTCATGCCCACCTCGGTGTGGTCACCCGGAAAACCCTTCCCGATGTCATGGAAGAGCGTCCCGATGAGCAGCAGGTCCTCGCGGCCGACCCGGTGGGCCAGGGTGGCAGCGTTGGCTGTCGCCTCCAGCAGGTGACGATCGACCGTGAACCGGTGATAGGGATTGCGCTGCGGTTTGTTCCGGACCGCAGCCCATTCAGGGATGAGGCGCTCGAGGACGTGGCGCTGATCGAGGGCCTCGAGGGCGGCCACCGCCGGTGGACCGGTGGCGAGCACCCGGACCAGGGTGTCCCGCAGCTCCTGTGGCCAAGGATTCGGCGGAGCCGGTGCTTTTCGACCCAGGAGGTTGAGTGCGTCGCGGCTGATGGGGAGTTTGGCCTCGGCGGCCACCGCGGCCAGCCGTAAGGGGAGTGACGGGTCTCCGCTGACATCCGCCGCCTCGGTCAAGACGACCTCGTCGTCGACCACCTCGATGTCGTCGTGCCTGTGGCTCGTGCTCACCGCAGGTTCCTGTCGCGACCTCCGGCGCCGACCCGAGGCCTTTCGCCCCTGCCGGGTCGCGCTCTGGGAACGGGACCAGACGCCACGTCGGCGCCACGCATCATCGCCCTCCCAGGCCACGGTGCGACCGGCCGTGGCCACCGCCAGCATGAGTGCGTCCGAATCTGGCTCACCCACGGCTTGCGCGAGCTCGTCCTGTTCTTGGAGCAACAAGCGATTCTGCTCTCGACCGGCGCGCCGGTGGAGTTCGACACGAACCGTTGTCAGGACCCGGCGAGCCTCGTCGATGGCCACCGTGTCGACGTAGTCGGCCAGAACCGGGACGGCCAGCATCATGGCTGTGAGGGCGGCGACATCTCGCAGTCCGCCGTGGGCTTCCTTGAGATCGGGCTCCAGCAGGAACCCGACGTCCCCGTAGGTCCGGTGCCGTTCGGCCACCTGGTCGGCCAGCACGCCGAGCCACGGGGGCTTCTGCTTGATCCACCGCTCCCGGGCCCCGTCCACCACCGGTTCGGCCACCTTGGGATCCCCGCACACCACGCGCCCATCCAGCAGTCCGAGGGCGACACGGAGGTCGCTGGCTGTCATTTCGAGGGCCTCGCTCGGACGCCGGACGCTGTGGTCGAGGGCGATTCCCTCGTCCCATACGGGGTACCAGATCTTGTCGGCGGTGACCGAAATGTCCCCCTTGCCCCTGTGGAGGAGGACGACGTCGAGGTCGCTGAACGGGCAGAGCTCGCCTCGCCCATACCCACCTACGGCCACGAGTGCCAGCCCCTTGCCGTCTCCTCCCGTGGCCTGCTCGAACAGACCGGAGAGCCACTGGTCGGCAGCCTGGGCGTAGGCATGACAAAAATCGTCCCCTCGCAGGTCGTGGCGCTCGATGAGCGCCTCTCGGAGGGCCCGCAGCGACATCAGCGGACCGTAGCACCGAGGCCCCCGAGGAGGGATGACCGGTGGCCCGCCGGTGGCGACGTCTGGCTTGAGGCGAAGTCGATTACTCTGGCTGTATGTCCAAAGACATCGAACGCCGGGGCGAAGAGCGCAGCGGTCTCAGCCTGTTCGACGGGGTACTGATTGTCGGGGCGGGGATCATCGCCGTCGTTGTCGGATTCGCGGTGTTGGGCGCTCTGGCCAGCCTGGTCTGGACCGTGGTCAAGGTCATCGTGATCGTGGCTCTCATCGTCTTTGTGGTCAGGCTGGTATTCCGCCGGCACTCCTGATTGCCAGGCGCTGGTTTCAGCAGGGGGAGCGGCTCACGGCGTCGCCCGCGGCCTCAGTTCATCATCGACTCGAAGAGCTCGATGTGCTCCGCCACCATCCGACTGGTGGAAAAGTAGCCCTCGACGGCTAAGCGGCAGTCACTGCGCTTGAGTTCGCTCAGTCGACCGATGGCTTCGACCATGGCCGTCTCGTCGTCGCACATAAACCCGGTACGGCCGTCGTCCACCACTTCGGGGGCGGCCCCCTCAGGGAAGGCCAAGACGGGCGTTCCGCACGCCATGGCCTCGATCATCACCATCCCGAAAGGTTCGTTCCAGCGGATGGGGAAGACCAGTGCGGAGGCACCGGCCAACAACTCGAGCTTGCGCTCATGGGACACTTCTCCGAGGTAGCGGGCGTCCATCCCGAGAAGGGGCTCGACCTTTTCGGAGAAATAGCGCATCTCCCAGGGCTCCCGCATCTTGGCCGCCAGGAGTATGCGGATTCCCGCCTTGCGGGCTATCTCGATGGCCCGGTGGGCACCCTTGTCCTCCGCCATCCGACCGAGGAACACAACGTAGGGTCCCTCCTCGTCGCCGGCGCCCTCGCCCACCGGGAACAGCGAAGCGTCGATGCCGTGGTGAATGACCCTGGCGATCGGGATTTCTGGTGCCGCCCGACGCTGTGCGTGCGAGATGGCCACGATGGGCACGCGTTCGGCGTTGACCCGGTAGATGTCGGTCAGCTCCTCGTTGAACGGGCCGTGGATGGTGGTGGCCACCGGCAGACCCGGGTACCGCTCCGAGTGGAACGGCCCCATGAGGGTGTGGTCGTGGACCACGTCGCAGTGGCGAACCGCCTCGTAGGCGTGGATCACGTGGCGGATCTCCGGGACCGAGCTGCCGATACGTGTTCCCTCGGCCGCCGGCAGGACCCACTGGACGGGCACCGGACAGGTCGAATCGCCGGTGGCGAAGAGGAGCACGTCGTGGCCGGCGTCCTGTAGGCCGCGGGCCAACTGGTCAACGACCAGCTCGATCCCTCCGTACAGCAGGGGAGGGATGGGGGTCCACGGTGGGGCGATTATTCCGATCCTCATAGGAAGATTCAAGCATCCCGGAACGGCGAGTAGGATCCCCTGGCGCTAGGGCGGCGTGGCCGAGTGGCTTAGGCAGGGGCCTGCAAAGCCCCGTACGGCGGTTCGATTCCGCCCGCCGCCTCCATGGAGGTGTCCCGGATGCCGGGGCACCTTGGTAAGCCCTATCTGCTACCTGCTATCCCGGGGCTTCGATGGCGCCATCCTGCCGGCACCAGCAGACCAGCGCCGGCGCCTCCGGAGGTCCCGTCGCTTTTCAGTCCTTCGCTATCCCCGTGTCCCACACCAGACCCGAGTCGGCATCGGTACCGAGGAGCAGCTTGGCCGGAACGTTCTTGTCGATGTGACCGATGAGCCCGTTGTAGATCCCGAAGCCCACCAGCTCCTGAAGCCGCGGCGTGAATCGGCGCACGGTGTCGAGGGGAATGCCCAGCTCCTGGTTCTCCTGTTGGCGGATATAGCCGGCGCAGTAGTTCATGGCAATGCCCACCCGCCGGGCGGCCGTGGTGTTCGCACCTCCACCGTGCCAGAGGCTGCCGTGCCAGATCAGAACGCTTCCCTTGGCCATCTCCGCCGGAATCGAGTCGTAGTGGCGGAAGAGATCCGGTGACGACGATGCCGTGTGCGTTCCGGGGATGAGCCTGGTGGCACCGTTGGCCTCGGTGAAGTCGGTGAGAGCCCACATGGTGTTGCACACGGTGGCCGGATGGGGCTTGGGAAGGGGGATGATCTGGTCGTCGGCGTGGATCGGTTGGGGTGACTCCTCCGGACCGATGGCGATCGACGACAGTGAGGAGACGAGAAGGCCGGGATCGAGAACGCGCTCGCAGATGGGAAGTACCGCCGGATGGGCGGGGATCTCCTCGAAGATACGGTCCCGGGCGAGGAGGTTGTAGATGCGAACGGTGTGGATCCCCTCGAAGGCGTTGGAGGCGGGAACGACTCCCATTTCCTGTTCGAGGCGGAGCAGGCTGTCGGCGAGGGCATCGATCAGGTCGAGATCGATGGCGTCCTCGACGATGGTGTACCCAATCTCGTCGATCTGTTTCACATGGGTCTCGATGTCGACACTCACAGCATTCTCCTGGTATCGCTGACGACGAGCCTATTGTGCGGGCATGCCTCGCACCCGGCGACGGCCGAAGACTGTCTACGAACTGCTCACTTGTGCCTGGCGAGGGCACGCGCTGGTGGGAGTGGACGCCGGCGAGGTGACGCCCGACGACGCCGCCGTCGTCAGGGAGGGTAACGGCGTTCGGTGGTACCGGTGCCTTCGTTGCGACGCGTGGTTGGCCGGAGCAATTCCCGATTCACCAGCCAGGCCCCGGGTTCCATCGCGTTCCGAAATCGAGCTCCCAGCCCGGGGGCCGGTCCTACGCGACCGGTACGTTCTTCGCCTGATCGCGGCCGAGCGGGCCATACATGTGGTGGTGCTCGGTGCTCTGGCCGTCGTGCTGTTCCTGTTTGCCCGACACGATGCAGCGCTACATCGTGACTATGTCGACATCATGAACGACCTCAACGGCGGAACCCCGGGCGAATCGCAGGTACGCGGGGTCCTGGGTTATCTGGGTAAGGCCTTCCGGTACTCGCCTCAACGGCTTACCCAGCTCGGGTTGGCGGTCACCGTCCTTGCGGCCATTGAGGCGGCTGAGGTGGTGGGCCTGTGGTTGGCCAAACGGTGGGCTGAATACCTCACCTTCGTCGTCACCACGCTCTTCGTTCCGCTCGAGATCTATGAGCTCAGCTCTGGAGTCAGCGTCTTCAAGGTGATCACGCTGGTGATCAATGTGGCCATCGTTCTCTATCTGTTGTTGGCCAAGCGACTCTTCGGACTGCGGGGTGGCAACCGGGCAGAGATGACACGACGGCGTCAGTTCGCAGGATGGGACGCGGTGGACCGTGCCACGCCGCCTGGGCCCGCCGGCACACCTTGAGAGTCTCGGGAGCTGACCTCATCGTCCCCAGCCCTCCGCCAGCGCAAGCCGCACTCCGAGATCCTGAGACGACCCGGTTCGCGGTCTGCGCCCGGGTGGCGGTGGTAACGTCAACCCCTGCGGGCCGTTGGCGCAGTTGGTAGCGCACTTGCATGACACGCAAGGGGTCGTGGGTTCAAGTCCCGCACGGCCCACCACAGAATGCCAGGTCAGATACACTTCCGATGTGGGATTCGTCGCGTTCGGGCCCCTACTGCAGCAACTGCAGCGGCGTGTCTTGTCCGCCGGAATGATCGCCAGTGGATTGGCAGTGGTGGACCGGACGACGTGCAGATTGCGCTGTTGCGAGAGTCCGGTTCGTTGAGGATCGACGAAGAGGAGGAGGGCATCGACGAGGGGCCTAACTGGGCAACGGTTTAGCGGACCTTATGCGAACTTGACCGAGATCACCTTCCACGAACGGCTGGCGGCAAAGGCACCCATAACCGATAGGACAGCGCCAACGACAAGCACAAACATCATGATCGGCCAAATCGCAGGATGCGAATAGCTAATGGTGGTGAAGTTCCCACGGCTGGCTTGCCGCGCTTGGAGGAGGAGGCCCACACCCCATAGGGCATAGGCAACCACAAGCGCAGCAAACAGGGCGGCAACGACAACGGACACGGACTTGCCAAATCGTAGATCTGAAGCAGATACGTCGGCTCGCCGTGCTGCTACCGCGATACATGCTACGGACACGATCCATCCAACGATCACTACGGCCGGTAGAGCAATGGAGAGAGCATGCAGGGCGGCTGGATTGCCTCCCGATGCGACTTCCTGACCGTTGCGCAGCGAGTGGAAGTTGTCAGGCCGAAACTTGTCTTCCACAATCGAAAGGGCAAGGTCTGTAATGAGTGAGAGGACCGGCACCCATGCGAGCAGGCGCAGCCGCTGGCGATGGGGGACCGATGAACGTTTGATGGCCCCCGCCAGTCCTGACCACCCGCTGATAAGAATGACGAAGGTGAACAGAACCAATAAGGAGATGGCCACCCCTCCATACAAGACAAGAGTTGCACTCGGTGTTAAAGGCGGAGCCGCAGTGGGATAGAGGGCACCGTGCTTCATGACTATGAGGTCCGAAGGCATGAAGGAGGGCCCCGACCAGGTGACCGTCCCCTCAGATGAGTGAAAACTATCGTTTCCCATTGCGATAAGGGCGAGGGGCGCCGCGACCAGCCACGGCAGAGTTGCCAATGCAATGGAGACACGGGCCCGAAGTGACCACAGGTCATGGTTGCTTGGCATCCCTTGAGCGCGGGACCGAGTCCGTATCGCTCCACGCAAGAGGTTCAACGTGACGACAAGGTTTGACTGCCCGTCGGCCATGACGTCTCTTGAGAGGACGCGCACTTCGTCGGCATAGCGATCTTGCCACCAGCCTGGGTAGCAGCGGAGTGCCAGCTCGATGGCCCTTTCGCCGTTCATGCTCCCAACACTCCCAACCGTTTGAATCCGATGTCGGCGACCCTGACGTTGGCTTCAAGTCGCTCGCGCAGGGCCGTGGCACCATTTCCGGTGATTCGGTAAGGGCGCCGGTGGTCATCGCTGGGTAGGGACTCAACTAGGCCCTCCTCTTCCAGACGGGCCAAGACGCCGTAGAGCGTTCCCGGTCCGAAGGAGACTCCGCTCATAGCCTCGATGTCCTTGATGACGGCGTAACCATGTTTCGGACCGCCCGAGAGGCTGGTGAGGACCAGGATCGTGGGGTCCTGCGTCCGCCCCAGTCGCTTGGATGCCATTCCGCTATCCGGTCGCTCGCATGACCGTCATACTATTCCGTAAGTCGTAATAGTCAAGAGGCACGATGGGGGGCCAGTGAATGCTTTTAGCGATGGGAACTCAGTGGTCAGCCAACGTATGTGTCAGTCAGCACTTCAGAAATATGAAGGCTGACTGCAGAGTCAGGGCGTCGGGCGATTCTGACGCTCGGAACCCTTGTCACCGACAGATTGCACCCATGGTGCTGGCGGCGGCCACGGCGGTTCGATGTGGCCAGATCTGTTGTACCCATGCCTGAGTAGCTGGCGTTCTCGCAACTTTGGTGATCGGAACACCATGATGACGCCGCCTATGAACCAGACCACCAGGAACGAAACAACTCCGGCGACCACAGAGTGAAGTGGCAGGCGAGTCTTGTGATCGATCAACTGAGCGAATGCGACTCCCATTGCGCTGCCAGCTAGCGCCACTACAAAGCGGCAGAGGACGATCCGTCGGCGCCAGCCAGGGGCGTTCAAGTCGTTCATCATCCAACGGTGCCAGCGCGCTGGAAGTCGACCCCCCATCCGGTAGGAAAGCCAGCGCCATAGAGGTGGTCTGGCCCGCCAACGGGCCCGGAGTCCGCCAATAACAAGGTTGAACGCCAGGGCAAATGGAACTCGACTGTGCCCATCTGGCACCAGATCGAGGGTGGTGCCGACAATCTCGTCGCCGCGTTCGACCCGATCGGGTATTGGCCAGGCACGCAACATCGTCCGCACCTGTCGCTCGACCGTGGTCATGCGAGGGCACCCCGTCTAGGCGTCCGGGGGAGTAGGCGTTCGGTGGCGGCGTCCAGTGTTTCACTCCGCTCCCGGGCCTCTTGCCGAACCGCTTCCAACCCGGTTCCGGTGATGGCGTAATACCGGCGCAGTCGCCCATCGACGACTTCGGTGCGTCGTGATTCAATCAGTTGTTGCTCGCTCAGTCGGTCGAGGGTCCCGTAGAGGGTGCCGGGCCCGAGTTTGAGGCGACCGCCGGACAGTTGTTTCACTTCTCCGATGATTGCGTAGCCATGGAGTTCCTGATCAGCCAATGCCGCCAGGATCAGGAAGGTGGGTTCACGCATCGACTGTTTCATCTGAGTTCAGTATGTATCAGTGGCCGATATATATCAACCAAATCTTCCGGGGGCGTACATAAAATAGATGATTCCTGTACACTCTTCGACGTGTATGGCACCAAATCCAGCCTCAAAACGACCACGGAGCGTGTTGTTGGGTACATCCGCGTGTCCACTGACGAGCAGGCCGATTCGGGTCTCGGTTTGGAAGCACAACGGTCCGCCATCCTGGCCGAGTGCGCTCGGCGGGGTTGGGAACTGGCTGAGGTATTCGAGGATGCCGACGCTAGCGGGAAGAGTCTGGATAATCGCCCGGCCCTGCAGCAGGCCCTTAGCGCCGTCAAAAGTCATGAGGCCGCCGCCCTGGTGGTGGCGAAGTTGGACCGACTATCTCGCTCCTTGCTCGAATTTGCGGCTTTGATGGAAGACGCCAGAAAAGGGGGATGGTCAATGGTCATCCTCGATCTGGGCGTGGACACGACCACTCCATCGGGGGAGATGGTCGCCAACGTCATGGCGACGTTCGCTCAGTTTGAGCGGAGGTTGATCGGTCAGAGAACGAAGGATGCATTGGCCGTCAAGAAGAAGCAGGGGGTGAAGCTGGGCCGCCCGTTGTCAATCGGGGTTGATGTTCGGAAGCGGATAGGGGAGGAAAGCGCGGAGGGGCGGTCCTTGAGGTCGATTGCTACTGGACTGAACGGCGATGGGGTGCCGACGGGTCATGGGGGCAAGCAATGGCACGCGTCGACCGTGCGAGCGGTTCTGGAATCGATCGGAACGGTGGAGGATGCACTCTCGGTGAGATCGATGGCTGGCTGACCTGGCGTGTGTCAGCATTGTCGCCACAAGCGAGGGCCATGTTCTTGGCCGGGCGGGAGATGGCGGGATGGTCGCTAGACGTACTGCCGGCAGATTCAGGCTGTCCTTACTACTCGCAGTCGTCCTTCTCGGAAGCGGTCTTGCTGCCACGATTAACGGAATCCCAGCCGGTGCATCTCCACCCTCATGGCAGATCATTACTGCCTATCCATACAGCGAGATCTCTCACCTGAGCGGCATAAATTGCCCATCAGCGACAGACTGCTATGCGGTTGGGGGCGAATCCATCCTTGCTAGTACCGATGGAGGAAGTGCCTGGACCCCTCAGGTCGTTCCCGCTAGTGATAATGACCTCGGTTCACTATCGTGCCTCTCTGCGAGTTCGTGCGTGGCTACCGGGAGCAACTCAGCGGTTGGACAAATCGTCACCACGACTGACGGAGGGATTGTCTGGACTGCCCGCTCGGCCCCAGCCGGCGAAATCGGCATTGGCGATGTGTCGTGCTTTCCTCTCACCTCCGAGTGCTTTGCCACACTTGGCTACAACGATTCAAACGGTCCTCTGATCGCCTCTCAAAATGGCGGGGATACCTGGGCGGTTCAGTCCGCCCCCTCCGGGGTGACCGACCTTGGGGGAGTATCGTGTGCGTCGCAGTCGGACTGTTCGGCAGTGGGTGACGACGGATCAACGGAATCGGCCATCTTCACAACCAATGGCGGCAGCACTTGGGCCTTGGCCACACTACCGAGTGGTGTTGTGGGCCTCAGCTCCGTGACGTGCTATTCGACGGCCCACTGCCTTGCGGTTGGCGGGAGTCCCGCTACATCTGGTCAAGCACTCACATCGTCCAACGGAGGGGCAACGTGGACTACGGCAACACTCCCAAGCGGAACGCCAGCCCTGTCTAGCGTGTCATGCACGTCATCGTCGGACTGCGCCCGTAGGCAGTCCTATCGGAGATACCCCGATCGCGGTTGGTTCGGCTGACGGAGGGGACAGTTGGGAGAGCGAATCCTTCCCCTCGTCGACGGGATATCTCAGTTCCATTTCTTGCAGTCAACTAACTGGTTGCCTTGCCGTGGGGGTCGGAGCGGCCGCCTCCCCAGACAATGGTGGATTCATTGCGGACTTCCCCCCATCGTTGGCGATCACCACGACATCCCTTCCAGCCGGGAGCATCGGTGACGCCTACTCGCAGATATTGGCCGCGTCCGCGGGAAACCCTCCATACACATGGAAGTTGAGCAAGGGTTCGAAGATGCCGGCGGGTCTGAAGTTGGGCAAGAAGACCGGAGTGATCTCGGGCAAGCCAACCAAATCGAGCAAGTCCTCGACCTTCACTGTCGAGGTACTCGATACCAAGAGCGGCAAGCCGAAGACTCAGAACACCGCAACAGCGACTCTCACGATCACCATTTCGTAAAGGAGGAGGGCTCAGACGGTGTTTCCTGCACCTCCCCCGACAGGTCGAGACCTATTGATCCGCCGGCGGTACCTCAAGCCGGTTGCTGTCAATGACCAGGGAGAACCAGACCACCGCGTCGTCATCTCTTAGGAACTGATGTCGTCGACTACGAGTCCCACCGCTCCCTGAGGTCGCCCTGGAATCCGCTCTTGGGCCTGTTGGAGCGGTTCGAGCAGGCCGGCACCGCTTTGCACATTGACCAGGCCGATTCCCGCATCGTCAGTGTCTTGGACGTGAACAAAGGCGTAGTCGATCGCTACGCGCGCGGCGGCCTCATTCTCGGGTGGATCTCCCACCGCTACGTTGATTGTCGCCGGCATCAAGGACGTGGGGAACCGGTCCTGGGCCACCCGGTATCGAGGAAAGTTAGGAATCCATGCTGCTGCCCGTTATGACGAATCCCCGGTCGACGAGTACTCAGACCTTCTTGACGATGGCCTTCCCCTCGGTGCCCTGATTGGCAGCGTCACTCTGGTCGACGGCATTCAAGGGATTCGGAGCGAGTGGTCCCAGCCGAAGATGTGGCACTGGGTGCTGACCGACGCCAAGCAACTGGTCCATCCGAGATGGATGCCCGGAAAGCTAGGGATCTGGAACACATAGCGTTTGAGCAACCACCCAAAGTGTGCAGAGGCAGCCGGCGAAGGCGTCGCGTAGTGGGAAGTGGTATACGTGCGTGTTGATATTGGGCGGCCGAGGGCGGAGGTATCAGAATGCGTGTGCGGAAAATGTCAGTGGATTCCTCGCTATGTCCTTGCTACTGACGACGGCGTCTGTGGTTCTGACAAATGACCCTGCATCGGCATCCAGTCCGATGGGGACGGGGACCATCACCTGCCAGTACCTACAGGGTTCCGTGACCTTCCAACATCCCGTAAATCCAGGCTTCTCCGAGTACAAGGGGAATGTCGTTCTGCAAGGTGAGGAATGCACCGGGGGAAGTCCCACTCAATCCTCGGTGAATGCGGTGGGGACCGTGAAAATCGGGAGTTTTTGCAACAGTCCCTCCGTATTTTCAGCAACGGTGGCCCTCACCGCTCATCTGGGCGGGGTGAAAGTGAGTCATTTCAAGGGCACAGGGACCGGTTCAAATCAGAGCCCTGATCTTGACGTGGTGAATCTGACCGGCAAGGTCAAGGGTTCGTACCCTGGAACGGTTTCAATCGATATGGCCTGGAACATTCCCTTCTCGGAGTGTGACTCGGGAGGCGTGGCGACCGTGGGGATCGCCTCCGTGGTCAACCCAGCGATGACCTGGTGAACTTCAGATCGGCGATCGGGTGGATCGGGGCCCTACGGGGGACAAACGAGGCGGGGCCTGGTCGGATTTACTGCAGCAACGACTGAAGCAACGACTGCAGCAACGCCGACGAAAGCGGGCGAAGGGCGGCGACTGACCAAGAAATAAACCCGGTAGCCGGCGGTGTCGATCTTCGGTCCATTCGGCTGGTGGAGGTATTTGCGTTCGCACTGCATGTGGCAATGGTCGTTGTGTCGAAGTTTGATTACCAGGCACTCGTTCCAACTATTGCTACCGGCGCTATCGAATCTGCGTGAACGATCCGCTTCTCGGTACGACCCATTTGTCACACTTCGGACACCTTGACTGTGATCGACCTTTGCTCTCATCGATGGTAATTCCTTGCTGCGGTATGGTTCCGGGGGAAACCTTCATGGGGGGTTCTGTGTTGAGACGGACGGCGGGTGCGCTGTTGGTTGTTTGTATCTGGTTTGTTGCCGGCCAAAGCGTTGCCTGGGGTGCCGGCAAAACAGTCGCCCCGAGCGCCCCGACTGGGGTCGAAGTGATACCGAACGACCACTCCGCTTTTGTGAGCTGGCTTGCAGTGACAGCGCCGACTGGCGAAACCATTACCCAATACCAGGCCAAGCCCTCCAAGGGCATGAGCTGCAGCACGACCGGCGCTTTGTCCTGCACCGTCTCCGATCTGAAGAATGGCCATTCGTACACGGTAGAAGTCAGAGCCTTTGTGAAGGGTACGAAGAGTGCGTGGTCAGCGCCGGTATCAGTGATCCCTGGGCTCCCTACGGCACCGTCAAACGTGTCGGCCGCGCCAGGGGACGGCGAGGCCACTATCACCTTTGCCCCTGCCTTTGACAACGGGTCGCCACTTACCGAGTACACCGTTTCTGCCACCGATGAGACCAACGCAGCAAATGGCGGCGAAACCGCTACGGGCACATCGAGCCCGATCGTCATCACCGGTCTCACCAACGGTGACCTGTATTGGTTCACCGTTGTAGCCACCAATGCCATCGGCACTGGCGCACCCTCTAACCCGTCGAACGAGGTTCTGCCATCATCCGAGCCCACGCTGAACATCGGCGGCTCTTCACTCGCTGCCATTCCACTCGAACAATGGGCGAGTCAGGTGGCCGCGGTCGACGATCTGAACATCAACTGGCAGGTCTCATCTTCCGTGGATGGGCTGAACGCTTTTGCCGAGAATCAGGTCGACGTGGGTGCTTCCGACATCCCCTACAGCTCGATGCAGGCCGCCGAAACGCCGGACTTTCCGTATCAATACCTTCCCGACGTGGCCTGCGGCCTCTCCTTCATGTACAACCTGGTCGGCAACAACGGCCAGCAGATCACCAGCTTGGTCCTCGACGCCCAAGTGTCCGAGGAGATATTCCTGGGCGAGATCACCAGCTGGAACGACCCGTCCATCGCAGCGCTCAATCCTCAGTTGGCCGGCGACCTGCCGGACATCAGGATCGTTCCCGTCTATCGCACAGACGCCTCGGGCGAGAACTACCTACTCTCTGATTACTTCCTCCATGAAGATGCGTCCGATGGGGGAGACTTTGCCTCCACCCAGACCACCTTCGAGTCTGGATTACCAGCTGGTTCACCGACGGCGGTCTGGCCGGTCCCGGCCCCCGGGGTCACAGTTCCATCCCAGTATCCCGGATGGCTCGACGGGACCATGCAGGGTGTGAACGGGGCGGACGAGGCCGCCGACTATGTGGGGTCTTCAACCAGCGACGGTGCCATCACCTATACCGAGCCCGCATATGCCAAAGTGCACGGCTTCCCTGTGGCCTCGCTGGTCAACGCCAGCGGACACCCCGTGCAGCCCATTTCGGCCAATGTCTCCGCTGCCCTCAAGAATGCTCGCCTCAATGCAGACCTCACTCAGAACCTGGCGAAGGTCTATTCGGATCGATCGCCCGAGGCATATCCGCTCTCTGCCTACAGCTATCTCGTCGCCTCCTGTTCCCCGTCGCTCGCATCCGCTCACGGCACGAAGTGCGACGGGAGCGGTGCCTCAACGTTCCCGGCCGGGAAGGGCTTCGCCCTCGGGGAGTTCATCGATTATCTGGCGTGTGCTGGCCAAGAACAGATGTCAGTCTTCGGTTACGCCCCGCTTCCTAAAAATCTCGTAAAGGATGATTTCAAGGCGATTGGTCGGTTGGATGGTGGAGTCCAACCGCCCGCTCCGACGGCCGCCAACTGTCCTAATCCGACCATTACCGGCGGATAGGGATCTTTAGGGGCCGTCGAAGAACACGAAATCAGCGGTGGTGATGAGCTGGCCCATGTTTCGTCACCTACAGCAAGTCGACTGCGGGCCTTTCTGGGCCTTCCGCCAGTTTGATAGTCCGTACGACGGCAGCAACGGAGAATGCGGTTTGGGAGGGAGCGTCAAGCCACGGACAGCGTCAATGTTGTTCGCAGGTGTTCTGTCGTGTGGGCGTCTGCTTCAAATACGCCGGGTTGCCGGACGGATATGCGATTCATCAATCGTCCACCGCAACGCCGAGCGCCAGCGCGCACGATCAACGCGAGCAACGTGGCCGGCGGGCCGAATCGAGCCCGCACCTGGTGTGCAGTGTCAAACGGACGTTCGTCCGGCAGGAGGATTCGACCGATGTCGAAGGTGGTCGTATCCTCCAATACGTGGCCCCCGTCGGAGAGCCCTACCGGTACAAGTTGAACCTTGTTCCGCGTGATCACCATGCCGGTAACGGCCGGTGGGCTGAATGCGCCGGAAACGGCCAATGGGCAGATTGTGATCGTTCCCATGACCCCATGCCCGGTTGGGAACTGATTACTTCCCGAGTGACACAGGACGGGGACGAGTTGTCTTTGTTCCGGCGCCCGATCAAATCGGAGCGCGCCTCTTAGGCCAGTTCAGGAGGGGTCACGCCGGTGATCGGAGTCCTGGGTCACGAGGCCTGCCCGTACTCCGCGTCTGACCAGTGGTGGTTGCAGGTGCGGCAGGCCCAGACTGACCCATCCTCGTAATGCCTCGCCGAACTGACAATCAGTTTCGGCACGTCTCGGGACCCGCACTGGGGACAGATGCGAAAAGCCTCGGGCTCGCTCATTGGCCAACCTCCGACATAGGTGGCAGTAGATCCAGCGTGCGGACGCGTCTCAGCTTACTTACAGCCTTTTGAGGAGATGTGGTCGATCGGGAGATTTTTCGGTTCATTTGTTAAGAAGTTGGTGACGAAATCGTGACGCCGGCCAACCGCGATCAAAAATCGACCAGAGTCGCCCGCTTGACCCCCATCGGCCTCCCGCTGACACGACCCTTCCCTTGCTCCGCTCACAAACTGGCCTGCAGCAGTCGTAGGTGGGACCTGGCCGTCGTGGGCATCCGCTGTGAGCGCCGTGCGACGACGGATTCGGGTTCGTCGATTGTCGAAGTGGGTACGGATCGTAGGGGCCTGGTGTCTTGCTCGATGCAAGGAGTTGCCGAATGATCGACATTCCCGAATCCCATCGTGATCTATTGGACACCGATGTGGCCACCCTTGCCACCATCGGCCC
Organism: uncultured Acidimicrobiaceae bacterium; assembly: GCA_963813525.1. Lineage (GTDB taxonomy): Bacteria > Actinomycetota > Acidimicrobiia > Acidimicrobiales > RAAP-2 > Bog-756. The sequence continues at coordinate 2,815,653 of CAWEZI010000005.1, read as the reverse complement.
CGACGGCTACCCCCAGCTGTCGGAGGTCTGGTTTCTTTTCGATGGCCGCTCGGTGGCCATCTCGCTCAACTCCAGCCGGCAGAAGACGAAAAATCTCATGGTGCGGCCGGAGTGCTGTTTGTTCATCCTCGACCTCCACGCGACCCAGCGTTACCTCGAGATACGGGGTGACGCCGAGGTGACGGCCGACGACAACTACACCTTTGCCGACCGAGTGGGTCAAAAATATGGAGCCGACCTTCGCGCCCATGACCACGCCGGCGAGGCCCGGTTGGTCGTCCGGATCAGCCCCCGTCGGGTGAACGCGGTCGATATGCGAGGCTGATCTGTGAGCCATGCCAGCCATTATCGCCAACTTGTTTCCGAACAGGCCGGTTCGTCGATGCCCAGCGAAAGGGGTAGACAATAGAGGCGTGCTCTGAACACGGCAACGAGCGGACCCCGTAAGTTTTTGCTCTGAGCGGAAAGCAGCCATCGGTTGCATCCCGGTTTGAGACCCTCACCGCTGGATTCACCCTTCTTCCAGTTACCAACCGCACGGCAATGTCGCACCCCAAAGATATTTTGCGTGCATGAGGCATCGCGAGCCGGCGGTTCTTCAACAGATGCGCGCTTGTTCGGAGTGTGGAGAATCACAACCGGCGGGCACTCTGGTTTGTCGTGAACTCAACTCCGAGGTCGTCTGTCCGGACTGTCGGGCCGCTCCCGACCCGCCCCGGTGGTTACCCTCGCTTCAGATCGGTATGCCGGGGCGCTCGGCCGCCCGTGAATACCACCGTCGGATCCTGAGGGACAGAAAAATCGCCCGACGCAAGCGTCCGGTTCGTCTCGCCGCCGTCGCTGGGGTGGCCGGGCTGGCCTACTTCGGCGTCCAGGTCCTCGCTGCTCTCGTCAATCACCAGCATGGACGACTGCCGACAACGACCCACCGGTTCGCACTCGAGTCCATGGCCTCGGCCCAGGTTCTCGGAATCGGCGCCGCCGTGGGTGCCGCTCTCGCACTGGCGCCCAGGCTCGGGGGCCGGAAGCAATCAGCGGAGGCATGGGCGAAGGGTTCGCAGGGGGAAAAGGAGTTGGCTGACCGACTGTCCCGGTTACTCCCGAAGGGAGTGGTGCTTGTTCACGACCGCCGCATACGAGGTACCAGTGCCAACATCGATCACATTGCTGTCGCTCCTGCCGGCGTCTTTGTCTTGGACGCCAAGAACACGTCGGGCAGGGTGGAGGTCCGCAGATCGGGTCTCGGATGCAGAAGGGGGCCGACCCAGCTGTTCGTACGTGGTTGCAACCGAACGAACTATCTCGACGGGATGGAAAAGCAGGTAGCGGCGGTAAGAGTGGCGCTCGGGCGGACGTCGATCGGTGGAGAGGTTCCCATCTACCCGATGGTCGTGCTGATAGGGGCGGAATGGGGATTCCTCGCCCGTCCATCGAAGGTTGGAGGTGTATGGCTCGGATGGCCGAAAGAAGCCAGGCGATTCGTCGGCCGCCCCGGACCTCTTGGCCCACGCGCCATCGCTCGTCTTGCCCTGAGCCTGGCGGCCGCCCTTCCGGAGGCGTGAACACAACAGGGCGATCGGTGAGACCCTGAGGGGAGGGTCATCAGGTATCGAGATCGCGCTCCATGATCTCGATGAACGTGGTCGGATCATTCCAGACCTCCATTCGCTCGTCGACGGATCGCAATCCGAGGCCGAAGTAGGCGCCTCGAGCCCGGTCGTTCCCTTCAACAACGCCCAGGCGCAAGGTGGACGCTCCCTGGGCCCGGGCCCAGTCGGCGACCGCGTCGAGCAGGGTCCGTGCGACTCCCTTCGACCGATAGGACGGGTCGACCCACATGGCCATCAGCTCGCGCTTCGTCGGATCATTGGTCCAGCCCGTTACACCTGCAGCGATCCCTACCGACTGAGCGCCGTCGCAGGCCACGAACCACTGACTCTCCTCAGCCTGTTTCCGCCACGTGGCCTCATCGAATGTGCTCTCCCGTCCGTAGGTCGACGTGAACGCCTTGGGGGAATCCTGTAGTGACCGGAGTCGGAAAGCGCGGAGAACGTGCCAGTCGTCAGCTGTGAGCGAGCGGATGCTGATAGGAATCACGTCGCTCACCGGTAGGTCAGGTCTCGCCGTCCACCCGTGTATGCGCTTGACGGGCGGCCCAGATCATCACGATCTGGAGAGGGAGTCGCCCCCATGCCACCAAAAGGTTGTCCATGGCCTGGGGCTGACGCCCCGACCCGGCGTCCAACGCCATCTGTAGGTTGGCCGGAAAGACCGCCGCCAACACGGCAATGCTGAGCGGCGAAGCCCAACGGGTACGGCGTACCAGACCGACGGCACAGACCAACTCGGCCGCCCCGCTCACGTAGATCAGTGCGCGGTGATGCCGGACGGGGATCAACCTCGGCATCATGGATTCGAAGACCTGGGGGCGGACGAGATGGGTGATTCCGCTGGCGGTGAAGGCGAGGGCCAGTCCGAGTGGAGCGGTACCACGGCTCATCGACATGGTATCGATGGTAGAGGCTTGGGTCCCTGTTGACGAGAGGGACCGGTCATCGTCGGCCACTGCACGGCCACGACCGGCGCCGTACCTTGGAGGGGGCTGTGAAGGGGCCGATTGCATTCCTAGGTGCGGTCGACGGTTGAAACCTCTAGGATCGGAGAAATGAGCGGGGGGGAAATGATCGGCGGGAATTTGAGATGATGGGCGGGAAATTGAAGAGAGCACGGCGTCGCGGCCTGTCCGCCGCCCTGGTGGCGGTTTCTGTCCTCAGCGTATTCATGGTGCGGGATGCCGGCGTGAGCGGCGCGTCAACACGACCAGCCAGTGGCAGTGCTACGACCGTCTCTTCCTTTGCCGCCAGTCCAGCGGCCCTCCCCAGCACGGGCGGCACGGCAACCCTTTCCGCCGACGTGACCAACGCCAGCGGTTGCACCTTTTCCTCCAAAAAGCCGGTCGCAGGGCTTCCGGTTTCGGTTCCCTGTTCGAACGGTCCCGTTTCCACAGGGATCACCCTGGCGGGCACCACCGGAAACAAAGCTGTGGTCTATAAGTTCGCCCTGAAAGTGACGGGATCGAAAACGGTCAAGGCCAGCACCAGTCTGACGGTGGCCCCGCCCTACTGCTCCAACATCGCCCCGGGGGCTGATCTGAAGAAATGCGACCTGAGTGATGCCGATCTGTCCAATGCCGATCTTTCGGGAGCCGACCTTCTTGAGTCGAACCTGACCAGTGCCACGTTGGTCGACGCCGACCTGTCCGACACCAACTTGACTCTTGCCACTCTGACCGGCGTCGATGCTGGCGGTGCCTCGTTTGTCGATGCCACTCTCTCGGACGCCAAGTTGCCCGATGCGGAGCTGGCCGGAGCCGACATGACGGGCGCCCGCATGACTGACTCGCATCTGACCGATGCCGACCTGACCGGTGCCGACCTCCAAGATGTCGATTTCGATGGCGGCAGCCTGGAGGGTGCAAACTTCACGCAGGCGGACCTGGATGATGCCTACATGACCCCTGTCAACGTGACCGGGGCGGTCTGGGATGACACGACCTGTCCTGATGGGTCTAATAGCAACAACCACGGAGGCACCTGTGCCAACAATCTCGGCTGAGCGTTGAGGGGCCGCAGGGGACTCCGGTCTGGCAGTGGAAACTCGTGGTGGCCAGAGGCAGCGTGACCAGCGATGGTCCGGTTGGTCGTCACTCCCCTCTGTCGCGCTGCCGGCTCACCTGGTTTGTCTGATCGGTGCCTGAGGACCGGGGCCACAGGGTCGATCCTTCCGACGAGTGGCGGCACGTTCCCGAAGCCGACCCGCTGTGGAACGAGTCCTACTACCTCGACTTCGTGGCCGACAGAGGCGCTTTGGCCGGTTATGTTCGCATCGGCCTCTATCCCAACCTGGGCGTGACCTGGTGGACCACCATGGTGGTCGGCCCCGACCGGCCGCTGGTGGCATCGGTGGCCTACGACCTCCCGCACCCGGCCGGCGCCGACCTGTGCGTCGGGTCCCGCGGCTACCAGGTGAACGGGACGATCGAGGAGCCGTTGGCGGCCATGAGGGTGGCGGGAACAGCTCCGGCCGCCGTGCACCTCGATCCCACGGCTATCTACCGGCAGGAGGCGGGCACACCCACATCTCTGGCCCTCGATCTCACCTGGCTCACCGACGGGCGTCCGTACCACTACCAGGTGACGACCCGCTACGAGATCCCGTGCCTGGTCACCGGTGAGATCACCGTGGGTGGGGATCGGCTGGCTGTCGACGGCCCGGGGCAGCGGGACCACTCATGGGGGGTTCGGGACTGGTGGGCCTTCGGCTGGTGCTGGGCGGCCGCGCGTCTGGACGATGGGACCCGTCTCCATTTCGCTGACATCCGGATGCCCGGTCAGTCGGTGGCTCTGGGCTACATCCAGCAGCCCGACGGCACTGTTCATTCCGTCGACGCACTGACCATGAGTGAGGAATTGGGCAATGAGGGCCTGCCGGTGGGTGCGGTGGCCCACCTACAGCCGGGTGGCATCGAGGTGGCTATCCATCCGCTGGCCTTCGGTCCACTCCTCCTCGTTGCCCCCGACGAACGGACGAGTCGCTTTCCTCGGGCCGCTGCCCGGTTCGTGACCGGGGACGGTCGGGAGGGTGTCGGGTGGATCGAATGGAACCAACCCGATCGCCGGGGTGATCAGCCCGACGAAGGGACCCTCCGACGGTAGTCTCGGCCCGTGCGCGCCGCTCTGACTCCGTCTCTACGAGCCGACGACTATCCGTTCAGTCATCGCATCAGGACCCGCTTCGCCGAAACGGACGCAATGGGCGTCATTCACCATGGGGCGTACGCCGCCTATCTCGAAGAAGCTCGGGTCTGTTTGTTGCGGCATGCCGGCTTTCCCTACCAGCAGGTCCGTGCCGAAGGAATCGACTTCGCCGTCCTCGAGCTCCTCGTCCACTACCGGCGGCCGCTGCGTTTTGACGACGTGGTGGACATCCACGTCACGGTGGGCATCCCCACCCGGGCGACCTTTCAGGTGGCTTACCTGCTCACCGTCGACGGTCAGGCCATGGCCACCGCTGTCACCGTCCACGGTGCCATCGATCCCTCCGGTCGGGCGGCACGCATGCCGGCCTGGCTGGTCGATGTCATCGAAAGCCAGCTTTCGCCCGTCTGAACGACACGAGAAGGAGGGCTGTTCACTACCTCTCTCCAACCGAAAGTCGGCCCAGGCGGTTCCACCGCGGCGGGCCGGCGGTGATGGTGCGGCCGCCACCGTATGCTGCGGGTGACCCCGGTGGCCATGACCCGCTCCCGGTGGCTCCCAAACGCGCTGTAGCGCCGAACCGTAAGGAGAGACCATGGCTATCGCTGTCGGCGACCGGATTCCCGACGTTCGCGTCATGACATGGGGACCAGACGGACCGACGCCCGTCCAGACGGGCGAGATTCTGGGTTCGGGCAAGGTGGTGCTGTTCGCCGTACCTGGCGCATTCACTCCGACCTGCTCGGACTACCACCTGCCCAGTTACATCGTTCGTCACGACGCCTTGACCGCCAAGGGGGTCGACACAGTGGCCTGCATCTCGGTCAACGATCCCTTCGTCATGGATGCCTGGGGCAAGGACCAGAATGTCGGTGATCAGGTCCTCATGTTGGCCGATGGGAACGGCGATTTCGCCCGGGCCGTCGGACTCGAGATGGACGGGAGCGGTTTCGGACTGGGAACCCGATCCCAGCGCTACGCCATGGTCATCGATGATGGCGTGGTGACCACCCTCAACGTGGAGCCTGGTCCGGGCCTGTCGGTGAGTGCCGCCGACGCCATTCTCGAATCGCTGTAGTCACCGGGCCACTCGGCTGCTCTGCCCCCACCGGTCACCGGTACATCCGATCTGTGCTGCCGAGCGGCGTACAGGCGCCGTCCCCCCGGTGCCCGGCTCGGAGTGCCCCGTCCGATCCACGTGGCCACTACCGTCGGGGAGCGTGGAACTCATTGACGCTCTCCGGTCGACGGGTGCGGCCCGGCAATTCGAGACCGCTCCGGTCCCCGATCATGTCGTCTACCGGCTGCTGGACACCGCCCGCTTCGCCCCCAACGGAGGGAATCGGCAAGCGTGGCGGGTGATCGTGGTCAAGGATCCCGCCCTACGGCGGGGTCTCCGCGACGCTTATCTGCCCGGATGGTACGAGTATCTGGCCCAGATATCGGCCGGCCTCACCCCCTGGGCCCCGGTCGTCGACCGCGAGCGAGAGCGGCTGGCGTTGGCCGGCGCCGCCGGTATGGCATCCGCAGCGGCTGAAAACCCCGGCGGATTCGCCGAGAACCTCGACGCGGTGCCGGTGATACTTGTCCTACTGGCCGATCTGACCCGTCTGGCCGCCGTCGACCGCGATGCCGACCACTACACCATGGTCGGCGGTGCATCGATCTACCCTTTTGCCTGGAGCGTTCTGTTGGCGGCTCGCAGCGAGGGGCTGGGCGGCGTCATGACCACGATGGTCATCCGAGACGAAGGGTTGGTGAAGGATCTGCTGGGAGTCCCCGAGACCCTGTCGGTGGCCGGCCTCTTAGCCCTCGGTCGACCGGTGGGTCAGCCCACCCGGCTCCGCCGCGATCCGGTCGAGTCCTTTGCCACGTTCGACCGCTTCGACGGACCACCGATGCAGGCGACATGATCGCTCCCTTGGTGACGGTCGGGGCCAGCTGTCAAAGGCGCCACTCATGAAGATTCGTATCGGGGTGGGATTGGGCCCGGCACCTGTGGGCGACGGAGCGGGACTGGCCGGCGTGGTCGATGGCCTGGCCGAGTTGGGGTTCGATTCGATCTGGTTGCCGGAGATACTGACGGCGCCGACCATCGATCCGCTGGTCGGGCTGGCCTTCGCCGCCGCCCATAACCAGCGGCTCAAATTGGGTACCACCATCCTCCTGCCCGGGCGCAACCCGGTCAGGTTGGCCAAGCAGCTGGCCGGCCTCGACCGACTGTCGGCGGGACGGCTTCTGGTCACCTTCGTTCCGGGTCTGTCCCGAGCGCCGGAAACCGGTGCGGTGGGGGTGGAACCCGGGGCCAAGGGTCGGATGATGGACGAGATGCTTCCGCTGGTCCGCAGACTGTGGGACGGGGAGACGGTCAGCCACCATGGTGATGCCGCCCAATTCGACGGCGTCACCCTTTCCCCCCTTCCGCTCCAGCAGCCCCTCGAGTTCTGGACCGGCGGCATGGTTCCGGCCGCCCTGCGGCGGTGTGGTCGGTTCGCCGACGGGTGGCTGCCTTCCTCGTGTACTCCACAAGAGGTGGCAGCGGCCCGGATCGTCATCGACGAGGCCGCTGAAGAGGCGGGACGCTCAATAAGTCCCGAGCACTTCGGGGTGTCTGTTGCCTATGCTCCCGAACCGCTCTCGCCGCAGATGATCCGGGCCGTATCTGCCACTCGCCGCGGGGTGGACCCGACGCAGGTGATCCCGGTGGGGATCGACGGGCTGCGTCGCATGCTGGAGGAGTTCTGCGCCGTGGGATTCTCCAAGTTCGTGGTCCGACCGCTGGTGGCGCCGGAATCATGGAGAGACGAGCTCACATTGTTGGCCGCTGGCGTTCTCGATCTCCAGACATGACCCGGAGCCGACCGCGTGAGATCGAGTTCGTCGAGCACGACGACCCCGCTCTGCTGGCTGCCATGGCAGAAGCGCAAGGGTCAGGCACCGGCTGGATCAACGTGGAGCCGATCATCGACGAAGACCACGAGCCCCCACAGCCGGGCCCGTTCGCCTTTTTGGGCGGGTCGACCCACAAAGTCCCGACCGTCACCTGGTTGCCGGGAAAGCCGACCCCGAACGGAGCGACCAAGTCGACCACGGTCGGCCTGCAGCACGCCGCCGGGCCGCGGGTTGCCTGGCACCTACGTGATCTGGGGTGCCCGCTCCCGGAGGGCTGGCGGATCACGCAGGACCACCCGCGTCGCGGACTGGTTGTGCTGGTTCCGGCCGACGCCGACAATCGGGCAGTGATCGACTGGCTCTTGCGGGCAGCCACCTTGGTGTGCACGGTGCCCTCGACCGGCCGGTGGCTCGCCTCGGTCCATACGGGGCGGCCCTGAGGCCCCCCATGATTCTGACCCGAGGACCTGCCTGATTCGGAACTGCGAGGGAAGATCAGCGGAGGAGGACCGTGATGTGGAAGGACTTCAAGAGTTTCCTGCTGCGGGGAAACCTGCTCGACCTGGCCGTGGCCGTGGTGGTGGGCGTAGCTTTTACCGCCCTGGTCAACGCCCTGGTGGCCGACATCATCACGCCGTTGATCGCCGCCGCCGCCGGCAAGCGCAATTTCGACAACCTGAGCTTCACCGTCCACGGGTCCCACTTCGCCTACGGCGCCTTCTTCAATGCCTTGCTTTCCTTCATACTGGTGGCCACCGTCGTCTTCTTCCTGGTGGTCAAGCCGGTGAACCACCTCATGGACCGGCTCGGGCTCACCCCCCAGGAGGACCCGGTGCGGGACTGCCCTGCCTGCCTGAGCAAAGTCCCCGAGGCCGCCACCCGATGCGCCTATTGCACCTCGGCACTGACACCGACAGGGCCGGGCCCGAGCACCTGAAACGGTGCATCGGTGGCATCCGCATCCCTTGTCAGGTGCCCAGCTGTCGTCGATGTGACCCGTCCCGGAACGGATCGCCAGATCAGGGCGGCGGCAATCAGCCCGATCAAGACGATCGAAGCCACGGCGACGAAGGGCAGCCATACAACCAGGGCGAAGGCGGCACCGGCGGCTGCCGCCGATACGGCGGTGAAGCTGGTCTGACTGGTGGCGAACAAACCCTGGACCCTGCCCACCTCGGCGGGTGCCGAACCTTGGGTCAACAATGACTGGACAGCGGGCATGGCCGCCGCGAACCCCAGAGCTTCCAAGGCACCGAGGGCCACCAACGCCGGAACGCTGTGCACGAAGGGATACGTGGCGCAGAGGACGGCGGACGAACCTACGCCGGCCAGCACCAGGACCCGGCGGTCCATGTGGTCGGCCAGCCAGCCACTCGGCTTGGTGGCCAGGACGAACGGGACGGCGAACAGCGTCCACGAGATACCGATCTCGAGACCCGACGCGCCCCGGGCCAGAAGGAGGAGGGTCCAACAGATCTCGTAGAGCCCGCTGGTCAGGCCCAGCACGGCACCACAGATGAGGGCGCCGGTCATGGACCGGCTGAACCGGACCCGACGCAGAGGGACCGGCGTGCCGTCCGGCCTGGGAGACCGATGTCGAGTAGCGGCGGCGGTCGAAGGTTCACGAATGCGCAGAGCGGGGATGCAGGCCGCCAAAGACAGGATCCCCGACGCCAGGAACATCGTCCATATGAATCGGACCCCGAGGATGCTGCCGATGAGAGGACCGATGGCCATGCCGGTCAGCTCGCCGGCATAGACGGTGGCGAAGGCCCGTCCTCGGCGCTCGGAAGGGACAGCACTGGAGATCATGGCCAGGCCGGCCACCATGGCCGCGCCTTCTCCCGCTCCCTGGAGGGCGCGCAGGGCGATGGCGGCGTCGGCGGTGATGGGAAGGAGGAAGGAGATACTGGCCGCCCCGTAGGTGATCAGTCCGCCGATGAGAACCGGGCGGCGGCCCACCCGGTCGGCCAGTCGGCCCGCCGGGTACTGGAACAGCACTCCGGCTGCGAAGAAGGAAGCCATCACGACTCCGGCCAGCGCGTCGGACCCCCCGAGGTGGCGGATGTAGACGGGCAGCATGGGGACGAGGCCGCTGGCCCCGGTCCATTGCAGGAAGATGACCGCCGACAGTGTCACGACCAGCTTCCTCGAGCCGTCGCCACCCGACGCTGTGTGGTCGTCGATCATGGGGACGGCATCGCCATCCGCTCGAGTTCGGCTCCCACCGACGCACGGAGCGCTGCGGGTGGCGGCGCCAGACCGAACAGGTCGCAGAGCCAGAGTCCGTCGGAGGCCAACCGCAGGACGGTGGCCGTCACCGGGTCGAGCCCGTCGTCGACCAGCCGGGCCTGCCAGCGATCGGCGGCCACCTGCAGGGGGGCGAGTAGGGCCGGCTCGGCAGCAGCGGCGGCGATGACAGCTGCACCCAGTCGGTCCTGGTGGTCGGGCGCGGAAACGGCCGGCATCATGGTGGCCCTGATGTAGGCGCGGGTGAAACGTCCCGGACCTTCGAGGGTGGCCATTTCCGCCTCGATGTCGTGATCGAACTCGTCGATGATCGTACTCACCATGCCCAGCACCAGGGCATCGCGGGTGGGGAAGTGATAGAGAACGCCACCCTTGCTGAGACCGGCCTCGGCAGCCGTGGCATCTAGGGTCAGATGGGCCACTCCGTCGCGCAGCACGACCTCCTCGGCGGCGGCGATGATTCGGCTTCTGGTGTCGGTCTTTCTGCCATCGGCCCTGTCATGGGCTCTGTCACCGGCCGCGCCACCGGACCTGTCACCGGCCGCGCCACCGGACCTGTCACCGGCCCTTTCATCGTCCCCGTCGGTCCGGGCCGCCGTGGTCTGGGTTTTGGCCATGCCTTACTGTACCGTCCGGACGGTACAGTAAGGACGGGTTGGTCTTTACCGGGGTGGCTCAGCTCCGGCGGGTGCCCAGGTGCCAGCCCCCGCAGTAGGAGCACGGGTAAGGATGGAGATCCGCCCCTTCCTCGAGTCGCATCTGCAGCGCCCATCGGTTGGCGTCCGCCTGGGCGACGAACCTGGCCTTGGGCCGTCCGTCCTCCCGCCAGTGCTCGCGGCGGACATTGCTCGTCCGGCCGGCATCAGGACGGGGCCGGCGACGGGGCCGACGGGCTTTGGCCACCCGACTATTCGGTGTAGACCGGCGGTCGCTTCTCGCGGAAGGCGGCGGAGGCCTCGGTGAGGTTTCCGGTGTGGCCGGCCAGCAACTGGGTGCGGTTCTCGAAGTCGACGGCCGAGCGCAGGCTCCCGATTTCGAGAGCACCCCACAGGGTGTCCTTGGTCAGTGCCAGTCCGAAGGGGCTGAACGCGCACATGGTGTCGGCCATGTCCGTAGCCAGCGACACCACCTCGTCGTCGTCCACCACCCGGGACACCAACCCGATGCGGAGAGCCTCGTCGGCGTCGACCTTCTTTCCGGTGAGCAGGATTTCGGCTGAGTTGGAGGTCCCCACCGCCCGTGGCAGCAGCCAGCTCACCCCGAGCTCGGTCCCGCTCAACCCGTTGCTGATGCCGGCACCGCAGAACACGGCTGATCTGCCGGCCAGGCGGATGTCGGCCCCCAGGCTCAGGCACATCCCACCGCCGTAGGCCGGCCCTTTGATGGCGGCCACGATGGGCTGAGGAATGGCCCGCATGGCCGGCACGATGCCCCCCATGTACTCCATGGCCCGCATCCCCATCCGGTGGCGGCCCAGATCCTCGGTGCCAGGGGGCAGGCCGGCGTGCTCCAGCTCGAGGCCCGAACAGAAGGCCCGTCCGGCCCCGGTGAGGACGACCACCCGACAGTCGTTGTCGGAAGCCACCTCGTCGAGGGCGGCGTAGAGATCGGTCACCAGGGCGAACGACATCGAATTGAGCCGAGGGGGATTGTCGAGGGTCACCAGACGGATATGGGGCCGTAATGTTTCGACGGATACCAGTGCCATGACCCCAGCCTCACCGACGGAGGTGACTGGCGCCACTCGACAGACCGGGTGAGCCATCATCGGGTTGTGCCCATCGAACCGTTCAGCGCTTTCGATCCCTACGGCGGCGTTTCTCCTCCGGATCAGCTGGCCGGGTACCTGTTGGTCGCTGTCCCCGGTCTGGCCGATCCCAATTTCTTCCGCCGGGTCGTTCTCGTCCTCGACCATGGGGATCATGGAGCTCTGGGGGTCGTCCTCGACCGGCCCGGTGGAGTCCCGGTGGAAGAGCTGCTCCCGCAGTGGCAGGCCTGGGCCACGGCGCCGGCCGAATTGTTCACCGGTGGCCCTGTGGCCCGCAATGCCCTGATCGGCTTGGCCCGCCTGGTATCCCGGGAGGCAGCGGCGGAGGACTCGGTGGTGCGTCCGGTGGGGTGGAGGCTCTTGGTGGACGGAGATCGCCCGGTGGGCACGGTCGACCTGGGTGCAGACCCGGCCGCCATGGCCGAAGCCATCGTCGGCGTCCGCTTGTTCTCGGGCTACGCCGGGTGGGACGCCATGCAGCTCGAAGCCGAAATCGACGAAGGGTCGTGGTACGTGATGCGGGCCGAGGCTCCCGACCCCATATCGGCCGATCCCGAAGGCCTGTGGCGACGCGTCCTCCGTCGACAGGGGGGCGCCCTGGCGGTGATTTCGGGGTTCCCGGAGGATCCTGCTCTCAACTGAGCCCTGGCGGCACCCGTCGCCCGGGTGGAGCGGCCCGGCTCGGGCCGTCGAGGCGGTCCCCCCTGGGGGTTACCATCGGCGGGTGCGCTCCGAGACGGATGGACCGGCCATCCTTCGGGCCCAGCCTGCCGATGTGCCCCGGCTGTCGGCCATGCTCGTGCGTTCCTTCGCCGACGATCCGGTGGCCAACTTCATGTTCGCCGGCCCACGGCGCCGCCGGGCCGGACTCCACGCCTTCTTCACCGCTCAGCTGCGACGCCAGTATCTGCCACACGGTCACGTGTACACCACCGAGGACCGGGACGCCGCCGCCCTGTGGGGTCCCCCTGACCTGGTCAGGAACGGCGTGAAGGAGCTCATGCAGCTTCTACCGGTGGCTCCCTTTCTGGCCAGCGCCCGGACCCATCGGGCCCTGCGTCTGCTGTTCGAGGTGGACGGGCTCCATCCCAAGGAGCCGCACTGGTATCTGGCCACGGTGGGAACGGAGCCGGCTCAGCAGGGTAAGGGCCGGGGGTCGGCCCTCATGACCTCGATGATCGAACGCATCGACGAGTCCGGGTCTCCCGCCTATCTCGAGTCCTCCAAGGACCGCAACGTTCCCTTCTACGCCCGCTTCGGTTTCGAGGTCATCGAAGAGCTCCGCTCGAAGTCGGGCGCTCCGCCCATCTGGCGTATGTGGCGCCAGCCGCGGGCTCCCGAGCTCTGACCGACCCGCCGCCCTCTCAGCCCACGTGGATGCCCTCGGGGCGGTCCTCGGCCACGGCCACCACCGCGCCGAGGAGTTCGTTGAGGGCTCGGGTCGGGGCGGAGGGAAGGCCCCGGCTGCGTAGGGCCACACCGACCCGCCGGCGGGGGAGACCCTCGATCGGGACCGGGCGGAACTGGGCGCGCAGGAACGAAGGGATGGCCGTAGCCGGCAGGATGGCCGGACCGTATCCCTCGAAGGCGAGCGAGGCGATGGTCCGCAGCCCGTCGATCTCGACGGCCGGCAGGAGGGTGATGCCGAGAGGGCGGGTCACCGCATCCAGCTCGTCTCGGTAGGCGGTTCCGGGCAGGGGGAGAAGGAGCTCCATTTCGGCCAAGTCCTCGAGGGTCAGGGGACGGCTGAGGTCGGCCAGGGCGTGCCCCGGGGGCAACACCAGCATCAGGTCCTCCTCGAACAGGGTGCGGGTGACCAGGTCACGGGCCGAAACCGGCATGTGGAGGACGGCGAGATCGAGCTGGCCCGTGGCCAGCTGAGGTTCGAGCCCGCTGGTGTTGCCCTCCACCACCACCAGCCGAAGCTTGGGATGGCGCTTGCGGGCGAGGTCCATGAGGCGGGGGACCAGCCAACGGGCCGTGGTGCCGATCATCCCGACCCGCACAGTGCCGGTGACTTCGTCCTTGCAGGCGGCCACGTCGGAGATCAGGGCATCGAGCTCGGAGAGGATCCGACGGGCCCGGGCCACCACCACCGTGCCCTCTTCGGTCAAGCGGCCGTCGGCCCGGTCGATGAGGGGCGCCCCCAGCTCCCGTTCGAGCCGGGCGACGTGCGCCGATATGTTGGACTGCACGGTATTGAGGTGCTCCGCAGCGGCGGAAAAGGTGCCGTGGTCACTGATGGCGGTGAGCGCTTGCAGGTGCCTGAGTTCCATCGGTATAGATGATAGCGGGTATCGATATTAGCTGCTTGACTGATTGCTCGCGGCCGTTATACGATGTCAATGCGACCACAGGATGTAAGGAATCCCCCTCCTATCCTTGTTGAGTCAGAGCAAAGGGACCGCCTTCCCCCCCTGGCGGTCCCTTTGCCGCGTCACGGGGCCGAAGAGGGGCCGATTGCCAACGATCAGCCGCCGATCAGCCCGGTCCGTCCCATCGCCCGCCGTCCGCCGGAGCCCACCGGCCAGTGCGAGACCCGGAGGCGGATCCGGACCGAAATGTGGTCACCCGGCACACCCGGGGGCAACGGCCGAGCGGTAGCGTGACATCCATGCCGTCCGACCCGGGTGCTGTCTTCGTCGATCTCGACAGGACCCTCATACGGTCGGCCAGCGGCCCCGTGTTCCACCGGGCCATGGAGGCCGAAGGCGTGCTCTCTCCCGGCCGCAGGCTGCCGGGCGACGGTCTTCTCTATGGGTTCTACGGCCGGTTCGGCGAAACGGTCCCCTTCATCGGTCTGGCCCGGGCCGCCGCCGCCATCATGCGGGGCCGGTCGGCCGAAGCCACCCGGCGGGCCGGCAAGCGGGCCGTTGAACCGCTGATGGATCTGGTCCAGCCCTGGGCGCTCGAGGTTCTGGCCGCACACCAGGCCGAGGGCCGCCCCCTGGTGATGGCCACCACCTCGCCGGTCGACCTGGTGTCCCCCCTGGCCGACACGCTCGGGTTCGATGGGGTCATCGCCACCCGCTACGCCCAGCGTGACGGGCTCTACACCGGAAGGCTGGACGGTTCGTTCATCTGGGGCGTGGGCAAGAAGGTGGCGGCCAAGCGGTGGGTGGCCGACCACGGGTTGACCATGGCGGCCAGCTACGCCTACTCCGACAGCTTCTTCGACCTGCCCCTTCTCCGTGCGGTGGGCCATCCGCACCCGGTCAACGCCGACCCGCGGCTGTACGCCCTGGCCGTGGCGCAACGGTGGCCTCTCGACAACTGGGACCGACCACCCGGGGTCCCGTCGTTGATCGGTTACGAGCCCTACCATCTGGCCCGACTTCTCTTCCGTCCCCAGGCCTTTCCCTACGCCCGCTTCGACATCCGGGGGATCGACAACATCCCGCCGACCGGTCCGGTCCTTTTGGCCTCCAACCACCGGAGCTACTTCGACGTCGCCGCCCTCGGGGTGGTGGCCGCCCGGCTTGGCCGACCGGTGCGCTTCATGGCCAAACAGGAGATTTTCGACGCTCCCGTGGTCGGTCCCCTGGCCCGGATCCTCGGCGGCATACCGGTGGAGCGGGGCAGTGGCTCATCGGACCCCATGCGCCGGGCTGCCGCCGCCCTCCGGGCGGGCGAAGTGGTCATCGTCCTTCCCCAGGGGACCATCCCCCGTGGACAGGAGTTCTTCGATCCCGTCCTCGAGGGACGGACCGGCGCCGCCCGCCTGGCTGCCGAAACGGGAGCGCCCGTCATTCCGGTCGGCTTGTGGGGCACCGAAAGGGTTTGGCCTCGCGCCTCGAAGGTTCCCGACATGACGGCTCTGGCCCATCCACCCCGGGTCACCGTGCAGGTCGGGCCGCCCGTCGCTCTGGATGGCGATGACGCGGTGGCCGACACAGCCACCCTGATGGCCGCCATCGTCGATCTGTTACCGGAAGAGGCGCGTGTTGAGAGGACCCCGTCCCCCGCAGACCTGGACCGCACCCGACCGCCGGCGTGACCGTCGCCGCCCGTCCGCAGCCGGCGCCGTCGGGCCGAACAACGGCCGCCGTCGAGGCGCTGCGGCTGACCAACTGGCTGTCGCGGTCCCTCGGTCGGGGTAGTGGGACCGTGGCCGGCGGGCGGGTGGGACTGGTGCTCGACCCCCGCCTCCTCGGTACCCTGGCCCAGGGGCGAGCGGTAGCTCTGGTCAGCGGCACCAATGGCAAGACGACAACGACACGGCTGCTGGCCGCCGCACTGGCCTCCCAGGGGGGAGGGCCGGTCGCCACCAACGCCACCGGGGCCAACATGCCCGCCGGCCACGTTGCTGCCCTGGTCGGCGCGCCAACGGGGGCCCCTGCCGTGCTCGAGGTGGACGAGGGCTATCTGGCCCGCCTCCTCGAGGAGACCCGACCACGGGTGGTGCTCCTCCTCAACCTTTCGCGGGACCAACTCGACCGGATCTCCGAGGTGAGGATGATGGTCGAACGGTGGAGGGAGGCGGTCGGCCGCTTGTCCGCTCCCTCGGCGGACGGGTCCGACGGCACAGTGGTGGTGGCCAATGCCGACGACCCCATGGTGGTCCGGGCGGCCAGCGCCGCCCCCGATGTGCGATGGGTGGGGGCGGGACAGGTATGGCGCCAGGATGCCGCCGGCTGTCCGGTCTGCGGCGGCGGCATCGATTTCGGGGCCGACGGATCATGGGCCTGTGACCGGTGCGACTTCGCTCGACCCCGTCGCTACGCGTGGGTGGAGGGGGAGGATCTGGTTTTCGAGAACGGGTCACGCCTGTCAATGGACCTCCGCCTACCGGGCCAGTTCAACCGGTCCAACGGCGCCATGGCGGTCGTGGCCGCACCGTTGATGGTCGGGCCCACCCTGTCACCGGCCGAGGCCCTGGTCCGGATGAGCTCCATCGACGAGGTGGCCGGGCGCTTCTCCGCCTCGGCCCGTCAGGGTCGATCGGTGCGTCTGCTGTTGGCCAAGAACCCGGCCGGCTGGACCGCCGTCTTCGACCTGCTGGACGAGTGGGGGCCGCGCCTTTCCCCGTTGGTGCTCTCGGTCAACGCCCGGACGGCTGATGGCCTCGACACCAGTTGGCTCTGGGACGTGCCTTTCGAGCGGCTGGTGGCGGGCCCGGTGGTGGCCACCGGTGACAGGCGACGTGACCTGGCCGTGCGCCTGCGTTACGCCGAGGTGGGCCACGAGGTGGTGGCCGACCCACTGGCCGCCGTGGACCGCGCCGTCGCCTTGGCCCGGTCCGACCCGGGGTCCGAGGAGCGAACGGATACTCCCCTCGATGTCATCGCCAACTACACGGCCTTCGCCGACCTCCGGAGGCGATTGTGACACCGACAAAGGAACCGGCCGAGCCCGGAGCGACCTCGGCGCCGTCCGGCCGCACGTCGGCGCTGGCCATCGCCGTCGTCTATCCCGACCTGCTCGGAACCTACGGCGACGGCGGGAACGGGATCATCCTGGCCCGGCGGGCTGCGTGGCGGGGGATCGAGGTCGACCTCATCCAGGCCACCTCAGGACGGCCGCTGCCGACCGCTGACATCTACTGCATCGGTGGGGGAGAGGACGGCCCCGAGGTGCGGGCGGCCGAGGCCCTTCGGGCGGACGGTGTAGTAGGTCGGGCCGTCGAACACGGAGCGGTGGTGCTGGGTGTGTGCGCCGGTTACCAACTGCTGGGTCGGACCTTCCCCGACAGCGCCGGAACCCCGCACGCCGGACTCGAGCTCCTCGACGTGACGACAGTCAAGGGGAGTGGCCGGCGCGCCGTCGGGGAAGTTGTGGCCCGCCCCGGCGCCGACGCCCCCCGGCTCCCCGACGGGGCGCCTCTGCCGGAGCTCACCGGGTTCGAGAACCACAGCGCGGTCACCGCGGTGGGTCCCGGATCGTCAGCGGTGGGGCAGGTGGTGCGGGGCGTGGGTAACGGTGACGGCACCGGGAGCGAAGGCGCCTGGCACGGTCGGGTGCTCGGCTCGTATCTCCACGGTCCTGTTCTGGCCCGCAACGCCGGCCTGGCCGACCTGCTCCTCGGGTGGGCTCTCGGGGGTGCCTCCGTGCTCGAACCTCTCGACGATGCCGAGGACTCGGCCCTCCGCACCGAACGGCTGGCATCGGTCGACGACTCGTCGCCGGACCGCATACTGCAGCGCACCGCTCGCCGGATCCGCTCCGTGGTCGGGGGCGCCTAATTCCGCCGGGGCCACACGCCGTCGCCGTCCGTGCCGTCCTCGGCGCCGCGATCCCGGTGGGGGGGAGGGTCGGCCAACAGCCAGGTGCGACGCCACGGCGCCACCTCCGGCCCCTGGAGGGCCGGGGTCGTCCCGGCCGCCGCCTGTTTGCGTGCGGTCCACCAGTCGGTGGTGGTCTCGTTGGCCATGGTGGCCACAGCCGTCTCGATGCGTCCGCCGAACCGGCGGGCGTCCTCGCCCTCGGTGGGCCACAACGGCGTGCCGAAGGTGATGGTGGTCCGCGTCCTGCGCACCGCCGTGTTCCCCTTGGGCAGGATGTGGCGGGTACCGTCGATGTGGACCGGCACCACCGGGCGGCCGGTACGGGCGGCCAGGTAGGCGGCTCCGCCTCGGAAGGTCTGGGCCCAGCCGTCGGGTGACCGCCCACCCTCGGGGAAGATGACCAGGTTCCAACCCTCCTCCAGCAGGTCGGCCGCCAGCTGGGCGGACCGGCGATTGACCTTGGTCCGCTCGATGGGGATGGCGGCCAGAAAGAAGGACCAGGCGTCGGCCTTCCATCGCCGGTCGAAGAAGTAGTCGGCCGCCGCCGCCACCACCGTCCGGTGCCGGAAGCGCAGAGGCAGACAGCTGAGAAGCAGAGGGGTGTCGACATGGCTCACGTGGTTGGCGGCAAAGATGACCGGTCCCTCGAGGTCCCGGAGAGACTCTTCGCCGCGCACGAGGGGTGAGGCCACCACCCGGGCCAACGGGCGGGTCAGATTGTCGAGCACCACGGCGCGGGCCAGACGGGCCGGGTACCTGCGGGACCACGCCGTGTCGTAGTCCACGCCCAAGCGGGGTGTGGGTGCCGGCCGTGGTACCGATCCGGGCCACGACGGTGAGGCCAGGGGAAATGGCGCCCGACCCAGCCGGGCGGCCAGGGACGAGGGGGAGAGGCGGCGCAGTGAGGCGATCCCGCCACCGGCCCGGCCCGGGCCGAGCTCCGAGTCGGCGGCGATGGCCCGTTCCGAACGCAAGGAGCCGGCTGATCCCCGGGAGACGGTCATTGCACGTCGGCCATCAGGACCGGAGGCGTGTGCAGGTGGGTGAGGGACGGCGACGGGCCCACCACGTCGGCGGCCATCTCGAGTGCGTCGGGAAGTGTCGATGCCGCCCGAAAGCCGAGACGGTGGACGGCCTCCTTGTCGCCCCCCACGATGATGACGGCACCCAGGTGCTGGAGGGCGTGGGCGCACCAATACCACATGTAGAACGGATGCACCCCGTGGTAGGCGTGCCCTGTGCGATAGAGGTGCACGTACCAGGGGTCTGTGGCGTAGGACTCCTCGAACCGGCTCTCCACCTCGACCGGATCGGTGGTCTCGCTCAGCACCTCCTCGAAGAAGTCGATGTAGCTCGGGTGGTGGACCGGGTTGAACTCCCAGGGGGTCGGGTGGGTCATGATGACCACACCGCCTTGGCGCACCAACGGCTTTCCCCGGTAGAGGTTGAAGAAGTAGCCCAGCCCCAGGCAGGCTACCAGGATGGGGTTGAGGATGGAGTTGACGTTGTAGGGGCTGATATAGGGGAGACCCATGGTCAAGATGTCGGTCTGGCCCTCCACCACCACTCCTTGTTGTTCCCACACCCGCTCGGTGGTCACCGCGTGGACGGCCTCGACTTCCCCGGCCTGCACCGACGTCAGGCGATGGGGGGCCCGCACCGAGTGGAAGATCTGGCGGGCCAGACGGGGAGGGGTGCGGTCGAGGGCCTTGGAGGCGGCGACGAAGCCGAGGCGGTCCCTTGCCCCCCACTCCCACTCCCTCTTCTGGAGGAACTCGAAGGACGGGGGGAACGTGTCGTTGTTGAGAGTCGTCTCGATCTGGAAGACGGTCACCCCGCTGGCGGCGATGAGGCGCCCCATGCGCCAGTTGGAGGAGTGCAGTTCCGACCGGTGCTGGTCCATGAACGACCGGCTCTTCTGCATGGTGGCCACGTTGTGGTGGTGCCGGAGGCTGCGGTAGCTGGCCAGACCGGTGGCCACGCTCTTGTGTCCCCCGTCCATGGTCACCAGGTTGATGTTGACGTAGACCAGGAGGTCGCTGTCGGCCGCTCGCTTGTTGATCTCCACGTCCTCCCCCTCCTCGGTGAGGCCGAGGTGGACGAGAGCGTCGGGGTCCTCGGCATCGTGCTGGGTGAGGAGCCCGTTGGGGGCGAAGGCGTCGTAGACGCGGTCACCCAGGGCGTGCCTGAGTTCGGCCTCGGTCATCCGCCGGTGCAGAGCCAACGCCACAATGAGGGCCACGTCGTCCACGCCGGCCTGCGCCGCCAGGTCGAGGACCTCCTCGATGACCATCTGGCGTATGTCGGGCCGGGCCATCGGGGGCAGGGGTAAGGAGATGTCGTCGAAGGCAATGGTCAGCTTCATGTCGGGACGGAGGAGCGCCGGGAGGGGCGCACGGTCGCCGAGCGGTTGCAGCAGGGCGTTGCGGATGGCAGCCCTCGGGTCCTTCAGGGGATCGATCGGTTCGGGGGCGTAGATGATCCGGCTTCCCTCCGGCAGGCGTTCGAGGCTGAAGCGCTCGCCCCGCCAGAACAGGGTGGGCGGCGTCGAACGATCGACGTCGAGCACGAATCCGGGTCGAGGACTCATCGGGCTTCTCCCTTGCCGTGGGGCTCGGCGCTTGTTCGTCCCCGCTTTCCGTTCTGCAGGTCAAAGACCACCTTCACCGCTCCTCGCCGACCGGCGGCACCGGCATGGGCTACAGCTTCCTCGTAGCGATCGAGTGGATAGCGGGCCGACACCAGCGAGCCGAGACCGGCCCGCCCGACCAGATCGACGGCCACCTCGAAACTGCGCGACGGTGCGGTCCGGCCGTGGGTGGCTGCCTCGGTCCCGTAGGCGTAGGCACCGACCAGGGTGATCTCCCGGTGCCAGAGGGGAGCCAGGTCGAGCGCCATCCGGCCGGGCATCCCGACCAGCACCACCCGCCCCCGAGGCCGGACCATGGCCAGGGCATCGGCCACCGATTGGGACGAACCCACGCAGTCGAAGACCACGTCGGCGCCTTCGGTGAGCCGTCCGGCCAGCACCAGCGAACCGGATCGCCGACGAACGGCACGGGCCAGCTGGTCGGACGGGACCACCACATCGGCTCCCACCGACTCGGCCACGGTGCGCTGGTGGGCGTGCTTGCCCCCCACCATCACCGTGCAGGCGGTGGTGGGTCGCACCAGGTGATGGAGGGCGGCGACCACGGTGAGGCCGAGGGTGCCGGCCCCGATCACCGCCACCGTTTCGTCGTCGACGATGTCGGCCGACAGGGCAGCATGAACCCCGCAGGCGGTCGGTTCCACCATGACGCCGTCGGCATCCGTCAGGCCGTCAGGGATGCCGTGGAGTTGCGAGGCGTGGGCCACCAGACCTGCTGTGGACCAGCCGCCTCCGGTGGCCGTGCAGAAGCCGGTCTGGAGGCCGGCCTCGATGGCACCGAAGGCCACGTTGCCGCACAGGCCGGTGTGCCCGGTGGCGCAGTGGGGGCAGGGCGGGCGGATGTCACGGGGCACGCAACCGAGCACGGGCTCGATGACCACCCGGGCCCCCGGGGCCAGTGGGTTTCCCCGATGGTCGACGCCTCCTTCGTCCAGAACGCCCACTACCTCGTGGCCGGGGACGAAAGGAAAGCTGACCAGCTCCTCGAAGTACCGCGAGCTGTGACCGTCGAGAGTGGCCAGATCGCTGCCGCAGATTCCCGACAGCAGGGGTCGGAGGTGGAACCAGTCGGCGCCGGGTGGTGCGGGCGGGTCGGCGTCGAGCAGGCGCAGGGGACCGACAGCCGTCCCTCGACCAACACCGAAGGCGGACACCACCCGGGCTGCGGCAAAGCGGGGGAGGTTCCTGTCCACGACCAGAGCTTTCACCGGCCCGGCCGCCTCATCGACCCCGACCGGCGGCCACCCGCCGGAGGGCGCCCGACAATGCGGCCGGGCTGGTCCGTCCCCGTTGGAGTGAACCCCGCCGGTCGAGGGGACCGAGGGGGAGGACGGGACGGGCGCCACCGTCGGCCTTGCGCCAGTTCTCGACGTGCCACCCTCGGCGGCGGGCGATGGCGGCCAGCTTGGCTTCGGGGTTGACGGCCACCGGGAACCCGACGGCCTCCAGCATGGGAAGGTCGCTGGCCGAGTCGGCGTAGGCCATCGACTCCTCGAGACGCAGCCCCTCGGCTTCGGCGTAGTCGGCCAGCACCAGAGCCCGCGCCTCTCCGATGGGCGGGAGCTCGGCCAGGCGTCCGGTGAGCCTGCCGTCCTCCTCACCCAACCGGGCACACACGATGTCGTCGAACAGGGGCCGCATGGGCTCGACCACCAGGTCCAGGGCCCCGGTGATCAGGAGGGTGCGATGGCCGAGGGCGCGGTGCCGGCGGACGCGGGCGAACCCGGCAGGGAACGACTTGGCCAACAGCAATTGATGGAAGAGGTCCCATGCGTCGTCGCGTAGGCGGTCCACCGGTGCCCCCTCGTACCGGCGGTAGAACGATCGGAGGAAATCGCCGCGGTCACGCCGGTCCAGGGCGAGCAGGCTCGGCGCCTCGCTCGCCAGGTCGGCCACGAAGGCCACCCGGTCGGCGGCGGACAAGTGACGGGACGCCAGCCAGGCGTAGGAATCGACGACGTTGGACGCGATGAGGGTGTTCTCGAGGTCGAAGGCGGCCAGGTGGCGGTCGGGCGAGAGGATGGCCTTGCGGGCCCGGTCGGCCCGGCTGGGCTGGCTGGATTTGGTCGGGGCCGTACGCACCCGGGCGTGCTCGATGACCGACGGGAGATGGACGTCGCGCACGTAGGTGGCCCAGTCCACAGCAGCCGGGTCGAGGCAGAATGTACGGCGGTCGTCTTCGTCCATCCGGTCCCACAGAGCCATGAGACGGTCGACCCGGTAGCGGGCCTCGGTCTCGGTGTAGGCCCCGTAGAGCTCGACGTAGCCCAGTGCCCGATCGGCCAGTAGGTGCCGCTCCTCCAACGCGGCCAGCCAGTTGGCCTGGCGGCCGCGGATGGGCAGTGAGCCCACCACCCTTTCGGCTACTTCCATGGCCTTGGTGGCTCGGGACAACTGACGTTGGACTCGCCCACGCCCGGGGAAGGACCACGCCGGTACGACGATCGGCTGACCGTCGGAGTCATAGAGGGGATGTTCGGTGAACCAGGACTGCACCAGTTCCACCAGACGTCCGTAGCGGAAGGGGTTCCGGACGCCGGAGGCCACGTGGTAGACGTCGGGGGCCGCAGGTTCGGCGTCCACCGGGGCCAGCAAGGCCTCGCCGGCCACGGCGATGATGGCGGCCACCACCAGGTCGACCGGGATCACGTCGGTGACCCCTTCGGGCACCCCCGGGAACTCCTTGAGGAATCCGCGGGCGTAGGAGACGATGATCGGCTCGGCCATGCGGAATCCGCGGATCCACCCGGGCCGGGGCTCGGCCAGGGCGGATTCGATGATGGACGGGCGGATGATGGTGATGGGCAGCAGGTGTCCGTACTCGGCCACCAGAGCCCGTTCGCCCAGAGCCTTGGTGTACGGATAGGCATCGGGCCATCCGAGCGATTGGGCCCGGGTTTGCCCGACGATGACCATCTGTTTCTTGATCCAGTCCTCGCGCAGATGCTCGGCTCTTTCCGCCAGCAGGTGCAGGCCGGCGGCGCCCAGCTCTTGACGGGCCTTCTTGGCGAAGGTGGCCAGATGCTCGGGCCGCCGCGATGCGGCGTTCAGATCACTGCGCTGGCGGCGGGACGCCTCGACTTCGTCCCGCCAGTCCACATCCACGCTGAACCGGGAGGTGCCGAGCAGCTCCTCTCGGGCCTCGCCCTGATGCGTACCGGCTACGTAGGCGGTGGACACCGGGAGGTAGTGGATCGGCCCGGCCCGGCCCTGCTCGGCCGCCAGCCCCCGGGCGGCGACCGTGGCCGCGGCCACACGGGAGGGCCCGAGCAGGTTGACTTCGACGGCCGCGTCGAGAGGCGAGTCGAAACTGACGGCGGCGGCAGAATGGATGACGATGTCGCACTCCGACAGAAGTTGGCGGCCCTCCTCGTCGAGACCGAGGCCATCGGTGGTCACATCGCCGGCCACCGCCGTGACCCGGCTGGCCACCTCGGTCTCGAAGCGGTCGCCGTACTGCTCGCGCAGCCGGTCGAAGCAATCGTTGCGGAGGATCTCGCGGGACACCCGCTGGGCCGGTGTCGTCCGGCGTCCGGGGCGCACCAGGAGCACCACCCGGGATTCGGGGACCGAGCGCAGCAATCGCTCGACCAGGGCTGTTCCCAGGAATCCGGTGGCTCCGGTGATGAAGAACTGCCGGCCCCCGAGGGCATGGCGAATTCGTGTCACCCAATCTGTCTACCATATGGTAAGTGAGCACGTCGACCATGGGAGAGCAGCCCGAAGGCAGGCGTGATCGGAGCCGGCCCCGGGCCGCTCCGGTCCGGCACACCTCGCCCACCGATGTCCCGACGACCTCCGACCGCATCCTCGACGCTGCTCTTGCCTCTTTCGCCACCAAGGGCTACGAGGCGTCGTCGCTGGACAACCTGGCAGCAGGTCTCGAGATTCGCAAGCAGACGATTCTTTACTGGTTCCCCTCCAAGGAGATCCTGTTGGAGGCGGTCATCGATCGCAGCGCGGCCGACCTGTCGGCGGCACTGGAGGCGTCGTTGGCCGTGGCCGGCTCCGGGTGGGCCCGGGTCGAGGCGGTGGTGCGATCAGTCTTCCGGCTGGCCGCTCGTCGACCCGAACTGCTCGGTCTGGTGCGCGAGATGGGCCGCACCGGTACACCGGCCGCCACCCGGATGGTCGACGCCCTCGACCCGCTTGTCCGCCGGGCCTCCGAGTTCCTCCAAGCCGAGATGGATGCCGGTCACATGCGACGCCACGAGCCGCGGTTGCTGCTCCTAGCCATCTATTCGACGGTCATCGGCATGCTCACCGAGGTTGAGGTGCTACGGGCCTTTGGCGAAGAGCCCTCGGCCCGGTCGCTGGTCCGTCGGAGGAACGAGATTCTCGAACTGCTGCGGTCGGCTCTACTCACCCAGGTGGACCAGAGCTAGCGGGACGCCACGGGGCCGCTCGGTCGGAGGCGGTCCGGTCCTCTTCCCTCACTCAGGGGTTTCGGCCGCCTTCCGTTCCCGCCGCGAAGGTTTGGGAGCTGGCGGCGGGGGACGTTTGGGTGTGTAGCGCTTGTTCGGTTCCGGCCTCCCTGCGGCCGCCGCCCGAGCCTTGGAGGAGGATGTCCTGGTCGGGGCCTTCGAGGTCCCGGAAGTACCGCCTCCCGCCGTCCGTGTTGTCGAATTGGACGCGCCTCCTGCGCTAGCCCGACTTTCCCGGACCCGGGCCGCGGCCTCCTTTTGAATCTTGTAGGAGCGCCACAGAAGCCATATGGCCAAGGCAAGAAACGGTAGTCCCAACACGAACGAGGTCGTTCCGAAGATGAGGAAGGCGAGGAGGGCGACGAAGCCGACCGGTGCCCGCCGTCCGATGAGCGTGGATCCGAGCAGAAACACACCGCAGGCCAAGGCCAGCATCAAGGAGGTGAACGGAGCGTCGGGGTTCTTGGTGAAGTGGACCTTGTCCTGGGTTTGCAGCAGGTAGACCCCGACCCCGAGGACGAATGCCGCCGCCGCGGCAGCCAGAGAGAGTCTCCTCTCCTTGTCGTCCAGTCTCTCGACGGCCTTTTTGGTGGAGGGTGGCCGGGCGGATGAGCCGGAATCATGCGGCAAAGGAGTGGCCCGGGGCTTTGCCCCCGCCCCTTTGGTCGTCGCTGGTTGGCGCGGCCACAATCGCTCAGTCCACGAGATGTGTTCGTTCCCGCCGGCATCGGCCGCAGCCGGTGAAGGGGACGCCGGTCCTCGCTCGTCTCCCGCTCCACCTTGCCCGGTCATCTCGTCACCATCTGACTGTTCGGTCTGGTCGTCTTCGGATCGGCCGCAACGGCTGACCTCGCTGTCCAAGGCTACTGGCGCTGACCGATGCCATTAGCGGCGCCGGCGGCCGCCTCCACACGCTGCCCGGCTGTCGATTACAGCCGATCAGCCAGGTCGCCCGTCGGCCGGTCCGACGATCAGGCGCAGGCCGGCGTTCATGTCCGGGGGGATTTGGTGGAAGGTGCCCGGACCTGCACCGGACGAACCCACAGGAAACGGCGGGGCCACCGGTCGACTGTCCGGTAGCTGCTCGGGCTCCTCGGCAGTCAGTGCGAGATGGTGGATGCGGCCCCTCCTGTCGCCCAGCCACGGTCGTAAGGGGTCGTCGTCATCGGCGGTGGATGCCACCAGGCGCAGCCCCAGTGGACCACCCCAGCTGAGGTCCAAGGTGGCATGGCCAAAATCGTCGAGCCGGTCATCGACGATCTCGCCACCGAGGACGTCGACGAACAGCGGGCGAGCCTCGGTCGTGACGGCCACGGCGTGAACGACCCACAGCAAGGAGGCCGGTGGTACGGGGGTGTCGGTGTCCTTCCTCAGGCGACGTGTAGCCGGGAAGTCATCAGGTGGGGGACTGCCCCAGTCGTTGAGGGCCTGAGCCAGCTGCACGACGACGCCTGTGGCTTGGCGAGGGTGGATGAAGGCTTCCATCCACTGCCGGTCGCTCATGTCGATGCCAATGGGCTCGAATCCGGCCTCCGTCACTTGGGTCAGGGCGCTGTCCAGGTCGGGGACCTTGAAAGTGAGGTGATGCGGACCCGGCCCGCTGTGGACCAGGAACCGGTGCAGGAAATTATTGAGCTTGACGGCGTTGGGCATGAGGATCTCGAGCTTCGCCCCGTTGCCGAACCGCAGCTGGCCGGGGGCGAAACCGGTGGACAATCCCCCCGAGGTCCATTGGGCTCCCAGATCGGTGGCGTATCGGTCCCAGACCGTCTGCCAGCGGGGGACAGCATGAGCCACGTGGTCGAGGACGACCCCCTCTATCGTCGATGCGCCCATCGACACAGGTTGCCCGGAGCGCAGCGTCGTTGTCGAAAGCGCCACTTTCCGACTCGTTCGGACCCCCTTGTGGGGGTAGGTGGCCGCCAGTACGGTCGCGGTCATGGACTTTCGTCGTGAATCGGTCACCGGATTGGCTCAGAAGGTGCGCAGCGGAGAGCTCACTGCGCTCGAGCTCACCGATCACGCGCTGGACCGGATTGCAGACTCCAATCCGCTTGTCAACGCCTTTGTGGCAGTTGACGGAGAGAGCGCTCGAGCGGCGGCCAGCGCTGTTGACCAAAAGGTTTCGGCCGGAATCGACCCCGGTCCTCTGGCCGGCATCCCCCTCGGGGTGAAGGATCTGGAGGATGCATCCAACTTCGTGACATCTCATGGTTCGCCGGCGTTCGTCACCAATCCGCCGGCCGCGTCGCATTCGCCCCTGGTGGCCCGTCTGGTGGCTGCCGGCTGTGTGGTCATCGGCAAGACGAACACGCCGGAGCTCGGGTGGAAGGCCGACACCGACAACCCGGTCTTCGGTCCCACCCTCAATCCGTGGAATCACGACCATTCACCGGGCGGCTCCTCGGGCGGAAGCGCGGCTGCACTGGCCTCGGGAATGGTGCCCCTGGCCACCGGATCAGACGGTGGAGGATCGATCCGCATCCCGTCGGCCAGCTGCGGCCTGTCGGGCATGAAGCCCTCCCTCGGTCGGGTACCCAGCGGGGGAGCCGACGCTCCTGATTGGCAGAACCTCTCGACCAAAGGCCCGATGGCCCGCCGGTTGGCCGATGTCGTCGCCGCACTCGACGTTGTCGTCGGGCCCGATCCGACCGATCTGCGATCCCTTCCCCGTCCGGAGGCGTCCTGGTTGGCCACCCTCGACGCGCCACGACCCCCGCGCAAGGTGGCGTGGTCACCCACCCTCGGGTATGCCGAGGTGGACGATGAAGTCCGTGCCATCTGTGAGCACGCTGTCGAGGTGATGGCTTCCTTGGGCACCGAGATCGTCGAGATCGACACGGTGTTCGACGCCGATCCGGTGGACGATTGGCTGACATTGTCGGGGGTCTACAACTTGCGCACCTATCGCGGCGTTCGCGGCACACCCACTTTTGACGAGATCGATCCGATCCTGGCCATGGTCATCGAAGGAGCAGTGACGACCAGCGCCGTCGATCTGGTGCGGGCCGAGGACACCTGTCACACGCTCAACCTCCGGTTGGTCGACGTATTCCATGACGCCCGCATTCTGATGACGCCGACGACGGCGGCGGCTGCCCCGCCGCGTGCGCTGGGAGGATCGGCCATGATCAATGGAACGGCCGATTTCAATTGGGTGAAATTCACTTACCCGTTCAATATGACCCGCTCGCCTGCGGCGACGGTGTGCGCCGGTCAGACCGCCGAGGGTATCCCGGTGGGCATTCAGCTCATCGGGCCCCAGCACGGCGACTTGGTGGTCTTGCGGACGGCCGCGGCTCTGGAGGCAGCACTCGGATTCGATGCGCTGCCTCCGCTCTACCCCGAAACTGTTACCGTCACTGCGGGCTGACATGGAGCTCCGGAAGCCCGGGATCTTGCGATGCGGCTACCATGTCACCCTGCCCGGCCTGGCCACTATCGCCGGCCACCGGCGTCGGGGCGTTTAGCTCAGTTGGTTAGAGCGCAGCCTTCACACGGCTGAGGTCGGAGGTTCGAGTCCTCTAGCGCCCACCCTGTGATGTCTCAGCACATCGTGGACAGACGAAACTATGAAGGGTAGGCCATCAGGGCCTGCTGGTGATGGGTTGATAGTCCTTGGACGGGTCCAAGGTGAGGTGGCGGAGCAGCTCGCCATCCTCAGTGAGGACCCGGACATCGAGGTCGCAGACGAGGACGATGACCCGTCGGCCCTTGTGCCCTCGACCCACCCCGATGTGGTGGAGCCTGGTCCCGCGGCGGAGGGTGAAGACCCCGGTCTTGTCGATCTTGTCGTGGCGTACCCGGGTGTGCGGCGTCATCGGGTATTTCTCCGGGTCGGGCGCCGCCTTGGCCAGGGCCTCATAGGCCCGGCGGGGCGGGACCATGCCCCGGGCCGAGTGGGGTCGTTCCTCGTTGTAGTAGCGGACGAAGGTGTCGACCTGGGCCTGGAGCTCGGCGATGGACGTAGCCCGGTCCCTTTTGCGCAGCCATCGCTTCAAGGTCTTGTGGAAGCGCTCGATCTTTCCCTGGGTCTGGGGATGGTAGGGCTTGCCGTGCTTGATCTGGATGCCCAATGTGGCCAGCTCCGTCTCGAAGCCACAGCGACCGTTGCGGAACTGAGCGGTGAAGATGCAACCGTTGTCCGTCAACATGGAGGCCGGAAAACCCCAGGTAGACGCGGCTTGGTAGAAGGTGGCGACCACGTCGGCGGCAGTTGCCACCGGCATCGCCACCGCGGCCACCACCATGCGGGAGTAGTCATCGACGAAGTCGAGGATCCCCACCTTGCATCCCTCCTCGGTCCCGTCGTCGATCACCCAATGGGTCATGTCGGCCTGCCAGGTCACGTTCGGCAGGTGCGCCTCCAACCGGGTCCAAGAGGTCCGTGGGCGCTTCTGGGGCTGCGGAGTAACGAATCCCCGCCGCACGAGCACCCGGTGAATGGTGGAGCGTCCAGGGGCCGTTCCGTGCCGTTGGCGGAGGTGGTACTGGATGGTCAGTGGGCCGGCGTCGAGGCCCTCCTCATCCAGGTGCTTGCACAGGGTGACGATCTCGTTCTCGATCTCCACGTCGAGCTGGGTCGGGCGACGATGGGGTGCTGTGGACCTGGGAACCAGCGCTTCGTACCCGCCACAACGGAAGGGTCCTACCTGTTTGGCCACCTAGGACTTCGACATGTCGAGCGAGGAGGCCACCGATCGGATCGACCGGCCCTCCGCCACCACGGCATCAACGGCATAACGGGCACGGTCCATGAACACCACCTCAGCAGGTGTCCACGATGTCCTGAGACATGGTGTCCACAAGTCGTGGAACCGGACACTCTAGCTCCCACCCGTTGTCAGAAATACAACATTCGCCCAGTTCAGGGCTATCATCGCGTGTCCGATCGCTAGGGCACGTTCGGTCCCTAATTCAAACCCCAACTTAGGGTCGTTCGCGTCATCCTGAGTTCGAGCGTCCGGCCCTCTGGTCTCCCTCGTGGCGTGCTTGGTCGAGCTGACTTCGCGACGCCAAGCTCAACCAAGCGGGAAGTAGCCGAACGGACGAGGCAGACCGTCGGCCGCGCTCGCGATCGATGCCTGCCGTGTAACGGCACATGCGGGGCACCTGTGGCCGACCGAGTGCTTTACTTCAACCGCTGTTGCCTACGTTTCGCTTGACAGCTACCGGGCGCACTGTTAGAACGCGGGGGCGGGAAGTAAAAGGCGATGGGGCGGGAAGGCGGAGAGCACCTAATCAAGGTTGTCATTTAGTCCCTCCGTATTGACGAGGGGTATCTGATGCTCAGCACGCAAAGCCTTGCACTCGCTGAGCATTCCCAAGCGAAGGAGCCCTATATGTTGAGAAGCAAACGTTTATCCCGTACAGCTCGGACGATCGTAGGGGTGGCTTTTGGTGCCTCCCTACTCACCACCGGCATTGTCGTGGCGACCACCAACGTAGCCGTGGGGAAAGTCGCACCGAAGGCCGCCGCAACCGCAACAGATGTAGTCGGTGCCGGAACGTTCAATTGCGCCTCCGGTTCCGGCGAGGTCGGGTACTCGCCCGCATCGGGCTCGACCCCGAACGCTCCGATGATGATCAGCGTGTGGTTGGAGGGGACGAAGTGCACGTCGTCGACTACAGGAACAACCCCGGCGACACCGCTTCCTACAGACGTTATTCTGAGCTTTAGCGTCGAGGAGCCGGGCCCGGCACTCCCCACGACCACCTGCCCGCTTTCTGGCACGTGGCCTGGGAACGCGAACCTGGCCTACAACTCCAAAACCTATCCCTTCCCTCCAAAGGACAAAGTGCCACATGGCATCGTTGTGGGGGACTCCATTCTCGACCCAAGTGTCGCCATGTCCGCCGGTCTGACCACGGGTGGTGCGACGTGGACGATCAGTGGGCCGGTTCAATGGGGTTCGTATCCCTCAACTAGCTTTACTGCCAGCTTCCACCCCTGGTGGCTGAACGGTACAGGTGTTGGTGGCTGCGCAGCGGGCATCACTTCGGGGTGGGTCGACGACGTAACCCTCACCGGCGTCTGAGGGTAGCTCGTTGCCGTTGAGGACATAGACGGCAACCGGCCGCCAGGGTGGGCGGTGCACGGCTTGGTAGTGCACCGCCCACCCGCTGTCGAAGAAGTCGGAAGGCCCAGCCCTGATCCTGAGCGCACTCGCAGTCAGTGCCGAAGTGACCTGCCACCCGAAAATGTGCGGGCGGGTATCGAGGCGATCCGACCACAACGTTCCTGGTTACCGGCTAGGCACAGGGTGCCCCACATCACCGGCAGAGGGGCCGCGTCATTCAGCCACTCGCTGAGCCCGTGCTAACAAGCGCAAGCGTCATAGTGAGACATACTTTGACGCGCAGGTGTTGGCTGGTCGTCCCGACAAGAGGAGGAAGCCATGTCCATTCTCGACCCGTCCACTGCTGCACTCACCATGCTGACCGAGGACCCATTCTTCGACGAGGGTCAGGTGGCGGCAGCGGCCTTCCTGGCGAGTACAGCGGCAGGACCTTGGACGCCTACCCCTACGACCTTCGGTGCTTCTTCCAGTGGGCTGCGAACGCCCAACTGGCGGTCCTCGAAGCCAAGCGCCCCCACATCGAGCTGTACCGCACCTCAATGGAGGAGTGTCAGCTCGCCCCTTCGACCATAGACCGAAGATTGTCGACGGTCTGTGGCTTCTATCGCTTTGCCCACATCGACGGACGGGTTCCTGCCAATCCAGGCCAGTACATCCGTTGACCCAAGGTCCACCCTTCCGAGGGACGAGGGCCCGACCGTCGAGAGTTCGGGACGTTTCTCTACACCGCAGAGCGATTCGATCGGGACCATGCCGCTCTCGCAGTGCTGCTCGGACTCAACGGCCTCAGGGTGAGCGAAGCCTGCGGGACCAACATCCAGGACTTCTCCGTCGATCGCGGACACCGTACTCTGAGGATTATGGGCAAAGGCAGCAAGCCGGCGGTCATACCTCTCGTCCCAAGAGCAGCCCGGACTCTCGACCTGGTCATCGGGGAGCGCTCCGAAGGACCGATCCTCCGTCGACAGGACGGTCATCGCCTGGATCGCCGTACTGCCCATCGTTGGGTCCGCTCCATTGGCAAGCGGGCCGGGCTCGGGGTCGTCTACCCCCACATGCTCCGGGCCGCCTTCATCATGGCTGCTCTTGACGCCGGTGTCCCTCTCAGGGATGTCCAGATCGCTTCCCGTCACGCCGATCCCAGGACCACAACGATCTATGACCGGAGACGAGAGAACTTCGACCGCCACGCCGCTTATGTCGTCGTGGCCTTTGTGGCAGGCGGCTGAAGAAATCCGGCTCAGGGTGTCCCACTAACTAACTCGCTCGCGTCAGCAAGCAACCTGCTGCCCGAGGCGTGAATAAATCGGCCCTCTGCCGGTGGTCGGGGGCACCCAGTCATACGAAATGAGGCTCCCCATTTGCGACTATCAAAGCCTCCCCGTCATGCAATGTTCGGAAGTCCAAGCCTGATTGACGGAGATACTCAACGGCCTTTTCCGCATCGGCACTCTCGGGGTGATCCGACCGCCAGTGAGGAACTATCCGCCAAGGCACCAGGCGGAGGGTCTGTGGAGTGACATTCTCCGAATACCCGTGAGGAATAACTTCGGGGTCGTCCATTAGGTGGATCCCTTCGAGATCGGGGGTCGCCGCACAGGAGCCAGCGCTGTATCCGCCGTAGACCAGGCGACCGTCCGACATTGGCCCATACAGGGCTTCTCCCAGTCTGGACTGCGTCATCGCCCGTGCCAAGACAAAGGTGTTTCCGCCCACGACCCAGAGGAACTGCAGATGGCTAAGGCGATCGCTGAGCCCCCCGGGATCATCGAAGTACGAACGGAGATCCAGTTCCTCACACTCGAAGCCAAGTGCCCTCAGGTCGTCCGATTCCCGAGCAAAGATGCGTGGACGATCGGCAAAGCCATCAAGGGCATTGAAGATGATCCCTGCCCGCGCAGGTGTTTCGACCAACTCAGCCAGGGCGTTTCGATCGGAACCGATGCGATAAGAGCTGAGATAGAGCTTCACAGGATTAACGATACGGGAGACCGCTGACGGCTTTAAAGACTGTTCCCATGCCAGTGTGTGGCATCCAGACGTATCCCCCTGAGCCGGTGTTTGGGGGCAGGTCGTCAGACCGTCCGCGGGATCGGTCATCGGCGTGTGAAGGTGAGATGGGTGACGCCGCTCGGTGACGAGACTGTTTCCACGTCGTACTCCCGCTCCAACGCCTCCAGGCCGTCCCACAGTCGAACGCCGCGGCCGAGCAGGATCGGCACCTGCACGACGTGCAGGTGGTCGACGAGACCGGCGGCGATGAACGCGCGCATCATGGTCGGGCCCCCGCCGATGCGGACGTCCTGACCGGCGGCTCCGTCCCGCGCCACCCCGAGTGCATCCGCTGGCGCGGCGTCGAGGAAGTGGAACGTCGTACCACCCTCCATCTCCAACGACGGGCGCGGATTGTGGGTCAGGACGTAAGTCGGCGTGTGGAACGGGGGGTTGTCGCCCCACCACCCGCGCCACTCCGAGTCGTCCTGCCAGCCCGGAGGGCCGAACTTGCCCGCGCCCATGATTTCCGCACCGATCCCGGGGCCGTACTGGTCGGCCATCACGTGATCGACCCCCTCGGTGCCGCCCAACTCGCCGAGGAGTTGACGGCGGCCGAACCGGGTGGCGAACATCCACTCGTGGAGTCGATGCCCGGCGTGGCCGAACGGGGCGTCGAGCGTCATGCCCTCGCCGGTCCCAAACCCGTCCAGGGAGATTGAGAAGTTGTGGACACGAACCTGGGACATGGCGGCCTCCGAACCGTTGGGTGATTGCGATATGCAACTGGTTGACGCTAACGCCGAACGGAGCCCGGCCGCCTGTCCCTGACGTGCCGGTGCGAGGCGGTTCGCGAACTGCCAGAACCCGCTCCCTCGATAGTGCGCCCGCATCCGGTGTTGGGGGACGCAACGCGACCGCGGGGCAGGTGAGCATTATGGGGCACCCAGGGTCGATACAAAGACAGAGTCCGAATGGAACTGGGGATGTCCGAATTACCTACCTAACCGGGAATCTTCTCCTGGAAGGACGACGAGACGGGCAAAATGTTGTTTCACCCACCGACACAGGTCAAGACGCAGCAGGAGCGACATCGGCAGAAGTCTGCTACCCAGAGCACCGACGACCGGGCGTGGAGGGAGCAAGAGTCCCGGTGTCGCCACACCCCAACCGTTCCCAGAGACACGCCTCAGCGCTTGGCGATCTCGGCCAAGTCAACCGGAGTGCTCACACCCAAAAGGTAATTGACGATGAAGGCCCCGCCCCCTATTGGGATCTCCCCTACTTGCTTGGTGGACACGGGTACGACGCGACGATCCTGGCGACGTCAGCCCCAGTCGAAGGGGTGAGGTCGTAATTGAAGTCGTGGTAGTAGGCGAGCACCGCCGAGCGCGACGTTGCGGTCGGCGCGGCGTTCGCCACCGTCGAGATGTACAGGGCGTTCTGCCCGATTAGCGTCGACAGCTCGTCCAGGCCGGCGCAGTAGTAACCCGCGTTGGGCTTCCACAACGACGCCTTGACGCTCGGGGTGATGCCCGGATGCACCGCCGCGCGGCCGACAACGAGGGTCGCCACGAGCGCCGCGACGAGTGCGACCGCGGCGATGAGCGCTGCCGCGATGTACCACGGCCACGGACTCGAACGCCACCATCGGTGTCGCCCGCGCTCCTCTCCATTCACCGACGCCCTCGGCCGGAACCTTGTAGTTGTCAAGGCCCCGTCTCCCTTCTGTGCGTAGTCAGCGCTTACACAGTAGGACCAAAGGGGCTCTGGAAGTGCCCCAAATGCGCGACGTCCAGGACGTCAGGGGGTCGCCTCGAAGTGCCGTTTAGCCACGGTCGATAACCGCCCCGGTTCCGGTGTGGGACAGGTTCCGCACCTGTTCCCAAAGCGAGACCTAGTCTCGATCCTCCGCCCAGACGAGACACTTATCGCAGACAACCGTTTCGCTCATGTCCCGATCAGGAAAATAGCCCTTCCTGCCACAGAGCGTCATCGAGTCGCCGAGCGGCGCCAAGTGGATGGTCCAGGCCCCGTCGGACGTCCATGGCGGTGAAACCAGCTGTCTAAAGTCACCTTGGAGTGCCACGCAGTCAAAGCCTAACGGCGCCAATCATCCGGTGATGATGTGGAACGGCCTGTCAACCTCCCGCGCTGAGCTCCTTTTCATCGCCTTTTGACCGCGACGCACCAGAGGTGCGGCGCCTGATCGTTCTTGAGCAGTCGACGGGGCCCCGACGTCAACACGGAGCGCTCACTAACGGAAGGGCGAGAACGAGGACGAACGGTGTTGACGTCGGGGTGGAGGCTGCTACTCGTCTCCCCGTGGGGGAACCGGTGGCGGCCGGGCAAGCCATCGACGACGCGCCGGAGCGAAGTGGATCGGAGAACCGCCACGATGATGTACGCGTATCGAAATCGCAGTAAAGCCATGCGCAGGTAGTTGCCTCTGAATCAGGGCGCCCGTGGCATCCTCACGAGGAGGAGTGGTGGGCACGTCACCGGCGAGGATCGGATCTGCTGCGGCGGTGCTCCGGCGCGTCGTGGAGGGCTCGACCAGACGCGGCGCCGATCGCTCGCTGATCGATGGGAAGAACACAGTGTTCAGACCTCGGCTGTCATCTCGGCCCAGAGGAACCCGGCGAGCTCACGAGCGATGGCGGCGGCCACCACGGAGCGGACATTCTTGTGGGTGGCCAGTTGTCGGAACCGCTTGGACAGGCGAACCTGTGCCGCCCACGAGCGGGCCACGGTCTCGGGTGGGACACCCTTCTGACGTTCTCTGATACCGACACCGACGTTGGGGCTGTGCTGGTAGGCCCAGGCCGCTTCGCAGAGTTGGCCTCGGAGGTGGGCATTGCCGGCCCGGGTGATGGACCCCCGGCGCTGGGTCAGTCCGGTCGAGTTCTCCCCGGGCACCAGGCCTGTGAAGCTCATAAAGGGTCTGGCCTTGGGGAAACGACGCCAGTCGAACACCTCGGCGGCCAGACACAGCGCACCGATGCGGGTCACTCCCCGGTAGGCGGCCAGTCGAGCCACCTGCTCGCCGAATGGGTCGGTGGCGCACCAGGGCAGCAGGTCGGCCTCGACTGCCTCGAGAGCGGTGTCTCGCAGCTTCACTGTGGCCAGATAGTGGGAGTAAGTGGTGGCGATGGCCGGGTCGTCGAAGGACAAGGTGGCCAACCACCGGCGGTGGCGTTCGGTCCAAGGCGACCCGGCCCGCCACACCACACTGTGGCGAAGCAGGAATCCGCTCAGACGGTTGCGGGCCCGGGTGAGATCTTGGACCATGTCACCCCGTGTCCGACAGAGATCTCGGACTCCTTCTTGGGACGGTGTGGGGATGGCGATAGGAGTGAGCTCGCCGGCCCGGTGCAGCCCCGCCAGCCGCCTGGCATCCCTCCGATCGGTCTTGACCCGATCACCCGAGCCTTTCGGGATGAGGGACGGGGCCACCACGTCGCACTTGACTCCCATCGAGAGCAGCAGACGTTGGAGGTCGTAGCCGGTCGGGCCCGCCTCGTAGCAGGCCCAGATCCCTTTCGGGGGCCCGACCCGCTTGATCAGGCGACGGACCGAGTCTGTGTCGTGGAAGATCTTGTCGACTTCAGCGACATCACGATCGGGTGGCAGGACCGCCACGGCGATTGAGTTTTTCGACACGTCCATCCCTAGATGGACGAACCCTCGGTGGGCAATACTGGACACGGCTGGCTCCTTCCTTCCGTATGTCGGCTCCGTTCACCGCATAAGTGAATGATCCACGTAAATGCGGATGCCGGAGGAGCCGGCCGTTCCATACTGAATCTGGGAGTGCGTCCAGCAACTTGGACGCCATGACAACAAGGAGGTACATGTTGTGATGACGTAATCAAGTGACGCTCCTATGGATGAAGTCAATACCTTTTGAGGGTTTTTCGGTAGGGAAGACAGCGGACAGACCAATGATGGGCCACTCGATGCAGGGGGCAAGCTCTTATTAGGTCACGCGTCTTGGAGATCGGGTGAACCCGAACCATGGATCGGCAAATCGGTTAAAAGTCAGTCCTGACGGACGACAGGTGATCAGTGAGCCAGGTCCATGGTCCGAGGAGTTAGCCGCGGGGCAAAGTGCGACAGACCTCGCGGGCGACATAGCGCTTGAGGATGCGGACGACTTCGCGCTTCGAACGTCCCTCCTTCACGCGGCGTTCCATGTGGGCATGGGTGTCGGGGTCAGAAGCCAACCTGGTGATGACGACGGTCCAGAGTGCCCGGTTGGCCTGACGGTCCCCGCCCCGGTCGAGCCGATGACGGGTGACTTTGCCGGAGGACGCCTCGAGCGGTGAGACGCCGCACAGGTGGGCCCAGGCGGCTTCGGATCGCATACGTTCGGGATTGTCGCCGGCGGTGACCAGCAAGGTGGCCGCCGAGTCGATGCCCACGCCATAGATCCCGAGGAGCTCGGGAGGGTGGGCCTGAAGGAGTGGCGTGATCCTGGCATCGAGGGCGGCGATCTCTTCATCGAGATCACCGATGCGGTGGGCCAGCGAGGAGAGCGACGCCTTCGTCGCCGCCATCACCGGATCAGCTGACCGAGTGGGTCGCAGACCTTGGGCGGCGGCAATGAACTGAGGGATCGGGAGGCCTTTGATGCGACATTGGAGCTGGTCGGGGGCGGTGAAGGCCAGCTGCCGCATCTGACCGAGAGCCTTCACCCGGGCCTGGCGGGCCGACCGTTTGGCCACCACGAGGACCCGGATGGCCTCGACTGCGCCGTCCCGAGACTTCGCATGGCCGTCGGCTCTGCCCGACAGGGCAGCTCGGGCGGCAGCCACCGTGTCGATCGGGTCGGACTTGCCGGTGCGACGGCGGTCCTGGCGGTTGGGCCGGTCGACCTCGATGACCTCGACGCCGGCTCGACCCAGGAATCTAGCCAGTCCGGCACCATAGGCACCCGTGCCTTCGACGCCGACCTTCCCGACCGACCCGAAGCCCGCCAGCCAGCACAGCAAGGCCGAGTAGCCATCGGGGTTGGCCTCGAAGGACTCGGTGGCGAGCCTGCCGCCGACCTCGTCCAAGACGGCGGCCACATGGGTCTCGCCGTGGGTGTCGATTCCGCCGGTCACAGTTCGCGCAGCTTCTACGATGGTCATGCCATCCCTTCCTTTCCTTTAGTCGGTTGAGGGGTGGCACGGCCGTCCCGCAAAGGAGTGACGGTGCGGGTCGATCTGCTCGTAACAGACCGGCCCATCACCCCCTCTGGAACGGGGCGCGCCGACGCCTCGATTCTTGTCCCGGAGCTCCCGACCGATGGGTCGCAGATGCCGTCGCGCATCCACTTGACCAGAAGTCAGGTCGAGGATCCGGTGCTCCCGAAATTACAAAAGACCAGCCTCTCGGCGGTGGACCCTCACGGAAGCTCAACTACATCATTGGTGATCAGGGATGCTTCCCGGTGATCCCGGATTCTCGGGTGGTCAACGAGCGGAATGCCACACGGAGCAGACTGGACGCCATGTCTCAAATGAGCCCGATGGTTGTCCACGACCTCAGCCCTGATGCGGTTCGCGAAATGGCCCGATTCGATCTCGCGCAGTTGGATGCAGAACCCAACAGTCCGATAGGTCGCTTCGCTTTCCACCGCTGCCTGTGCGGTGTGGCCTCCTTCAGCGGCCGTCCTCCATGGGAGTGCCACAGCGCAGGTGACGAGCTTCTCCTCATCTTGGAGGGCGAATCGGAGCTCACAGTTCGGCTGCCTGGCCAGCAAATCGTCCAAGTGATCTCGACCGGACAACTCGCTGTCGTGCCCCAGGACTGTTGGCATGCCAACAATGCCCCAAAAGGGGTCACCCCAGCGAGGGGCAACAAGCACTCCTGGGAGGAACCAACTGCCAGCAGTAGCTGAAGGTGAAGATGACCCGACGAAGGGACAACCGCCCCGCACCCGGCGTTTGGAGATAGTCAGGCAGGGGTGTCTGGGGCAAGCTGCACGAGAAAGGCATCCAGGAGGTTCAAAGCGTTCTGTTCGTGGCATCGGTCGGCGGCGACGAGGATGCTGCCCCTGCTCAGTCTGAACTCGTAGGCGTCGTCTGACCACGACACCCTCACCTGGGCCGCAAACGGGTAGTCGTCCCCGGGCACCGTAAACAGCAGGTCGTGCATCGAGGTTCGTGGGATGACACGGCCATTCCAACGGGACTCGGCGGAATCGACATTGACCGACCGCAGAAACTCGATCGACTTCGCCCACGTTGGTATCTGCTCCGGCACGCTTCCAGGGTAGCTACAGGCTATGCAGCTCGGCTATGGACGTATCCCGCATGTGCCGGTAGGTCACGGTCAATAACTGCCACGAGCCGACGGTCGGGGGCGCCTTGGCTCCGAGGTAGTGCCTCGACCGTGCGCAGCTCGTGATTGGGCCAGTACTCAGCGACTGAGGCTCGAATACCCCGTGAACTGGAGCCGGGTAGGGCGTGATGGGGCTCTGACTCGACATGGCTACTTCTCGTTTGTTTGGAGTTACTATTGCCTTGATGCAGGATTGCCCTGCAGCGGGATTGGTGGGGGTGGAGGATGTCTCGTCGAAGCATCCGAGCCACGGTTGCAGCTGGGTTGACGGTGGCCTTTTTTGCGGTCGCCGTCCCAGCAGGAGCAATGACAGGGTCTAAGCCGACGGTGTCGGGGTTCGCACTAGCACCGACAACGCTGTACAGCGGCGGCGGGACGATATTCCTATCAGCAAGCGTCACAAACGCTGTTAATTGCACCTTCTCTTCCAAGGAACCTGTCTCCGGGCTTCCGGCCACGGTGCCATGTACGTCCGGCACGGTTGTGCAACATGTGACGCTTCCGGCCAACCCTCACGAGAAAAAGGAAAAGACCTA
Source organism: uncultured Acidimicrobiaceae bacterium (assembly GCA_963813525.1). Lineage (GTDB taxonomy): Bacteria > Actinomycetota > Acidimicrobiia > Acidimicrobiales > RAAP-2 > Bog-756. The sequence goes on along the minus strand of CAWEZI010000005.1, from coordinate 2,775,750 downwards.
CATCTTCCGCCTGACGGTCTCCGGCGCTAAGACAGTGAAGTCCGGCGAAGTGAGAGTAAAAGTCGGTGACAGTCCTTCGCCTTTTCTCACGGGCGTTCGTTCAGTTGCCAGTGGCGGGTTTGGTGCTTGTGCCCTCGTCTCGATGGGCGGGGTGGATTGCTGGGGATGGAATCAGGACGGCGAGCTGGGAAACGGTGGTACCGGCGGTTCTGACGGTCAAAGTGGCGATGACACTCCCCAGGAGGCCGTCGTCATCAACACCGAGGGTCGGCCCGAGGCTCTGACAAACGCCGTATCCATCATCCCAGAGGGCCTCGACGCCTGCGCGCTGCTCTCGACTGGTGGGGCGGACTGCTGGGGGTACAACTACTACGGTTCGTTGGGGAACGGAACGACCGGCGGACCTGATGGAGAGGACGGTTGGGACACACCTCAGGTCGTGACCGGTATCACAAACGCCATCTCTTTGGCAGGTGACTGTGCGGTGCTTTCGACCGGCGGAGTGGACTGCTGGGGAGTGAACTTCTTCGGCCAAGTGGGAAATGGGACCACGTCTGGGCCTGACGGAGCATATGGCTACGACGCACCCCAGGCGGTAGTGGGCATCACCGATGCAGTGTCGATAACCCTTGACGGCAACACCTATTGTGCGGTGCTCTCGACCGGCGGGGTGGAATGCTGGGGATACAACGGCGACGGCGAGTTGGGAAACGGGACGACCGTGGACTCGGACGTGCCGGTGGCGGTCACCGGCATCACCAACGCCACTTCGGTAATCAGTGATGACAGCGGCAACGGTGTATGCGCCCTGCTCTCCACCGGCGGGGTGGACTGCTGGGGGGACAATACCAACGGTGAGTTGGGCAACGGAATGACTGGCGGACCTGATGGAGATAGCGGCTATGACACTCCCCAGGTCGTCACAGGCCTCACTAACGCCGTGTCGCTAGTCGGTAACAGCAATGATACAGGTGGCGATGAGAGCTACTGTGCGGTGCTCTCGACCGGCGGGGTGGAATGCTGGGGATACAACGGCGACGGCGAGTTGGGAAACGGGACGACCAGCGGTTCTGACGGTGAAAGTGGCTACGACACTCCCGAGGCTGCCACCGGCATCACCGACGCAATCTCGGTGACCAGCGATGTCGCTGAAAGCTATTGCGCGGTTCTCTTGACCGGCGGAACGGACTGCTGGGGGGACAACGAACTCGGCGAGTTGGGCAACGGGACTACCAGCGGTCCTGACGGGGAGGGCGGTTACGACACTCCCCAGGAAGTCGCTGGCCTCGCAGATGCCATCTCAGTGACTGGTGAGACCGGCTGGGAGGCCTACTGTGCGGTGCTCTCGACTGGCGGGGCGGACTGCTGGGGGAACACAAGCTATGGCGCCTTGGGAAATGGGACCATCAACGGTCCCGACGGTAGTGCCGGGCAGGGTGGCTATGACACGCCCCAGCCAGTCGATCCGGGGTAGGCGACCTTTTGGGCGACCGAAGCATCGTCATACTCGAACCGGGTTCCTTGCCGACGAGCACTCCAAGCGGAAGTCCGTTGGCCGCGAGTCAGAACATGCGGTCGGGACACTTATCCACACGCCCGGAAGTGCGATTACACGGGTGATCCACGGGCCGTGGTCGGATTGATTCGCCGGCGCGATTCAGAGCTCGTTGAACGGTTGATGCGTCGACGTTCAGCGCCCTGCCCACCGTGGCAAGCGAATCGCCAGCTCGATATCGGGCGACAGCGCGCTTGACGTCAGCAGCGGTCAGTTTGGGAAGGTTAACCCCCCGAGGAATGCCGAGACGTTCAAGGTGGTCGGCCACGGTTCGGTGGTGAACGCTGAACTCCCGAGCGAGCTGTTTCAGCGAGCGGCCAGATTGGTTCTGCGCAACGACGGCTTCGAGTTCGGATGGGGTCAGACGGCGCTGGATTGGTGGTCCGGGGTCTCCGGCGGACCGGTCGGCAATGGGGGAGTAGGCCCTTTCGTCGTCTGCACTGGGCACCTTCGAGGCGGGGTTTGAAAGCCGTCCCCTATTATCCGGACCGACGGCTCCCGGGCGATTCGAGGACCGTTTTGCGGCCTTGTGGGACCTTCGGACAGCCGCCTCATCTCCAAGGAACCCCTGGTCAGAAGCGAGTTCTAGCGTGTTTGGAGGGTATGAAAGTCGTCACCAAAGGCCCACCAGATCAGTCCAGGTCAGATGCCATATCTGGCCTTCAGGCCCAAATGGCTACTGGAGAGTGCTCCACAATACGTAGCGTGTGGAGCAGGGCGACGAAAACCAGCGGCAGTGGACCGGGGACCATGCGTGAACGGACCCCGGGACGCTGGGAGCTGCGGGTATCGTACCTTCTCGCTCTGCTCATAAAGGTGGCCTTTCCCGCCTTCATGCGACATCGCTGGCGCGACGTAAGCCGAACCCAGGCCTCAGTCGCTGTGGCAATGTATGGAGTCGTGCGCGCTCTCCTTTCGGATGACTCATTGGGGACGCTCCAGTGAACCGAAAGAGTGCGGCTGAAACAACCTTCGACCAGGTGCCCCTTTGGATCGACGAGTTGTCCTTTCAGCCCGGACCGCCGTGGTTATCCATGGGAACGCGGGCTCTACGCGACGAACCATTGCTCATCGAAGATGATCTGCACTCGCTCTATCTGGCCGAAAAGGAATGGCTCTTCGCCAACGCACGCGAGGCTGTATCCGTGGGCTTGCCCGAAGCTGCCGAGGCGGCTGCGGAAGCGGCCGAACTGGTTTCGTCAGGGTCGAGCGGCCCGAACCCAATCGGCAACTTCCGCCCGCTCGAGGTCGCCGCCCTGCAAGTTCAGGAGGATCTGATCGTATTGATTCGATCAGAAGACACCTGGCGGTTCGGTGACGGTGTCGTCTGCTTTCCATCGCATTGGGTGCCGAGTGAGAAGCTTGGACTACCCATTACCGATGTGCACGAACCCGTGCCTCATTACAATAAGGAGTTGGCCCAGCGCGTCGATCGTTTTCTTGACCACCTTGCACCGGGAAAGAATGCGTGGCGTCGAAACTGGGTGATTCACGCCAGCCCACAGCTACACGTCCCACGCCCACCAGCTCTTGATGGCCCCGTTCAACCTCGAGATCTTTGGTTGCGAAGCGAAAGGCAGGTTCTGTGGGCGCTCCCGGCCACTGGCGGAATTCTTTTCACGATCCGCACTCAACAGTTTCCTTTGAGGTCCTTGGTTACGCGGCCTGACGTGGCTTCGTCGATGGCCTCGAGTCTGCGATCGGCCCCAGATTCGCTGCGCGCATATCGACAGGATGCCTTCAGTCTGGATGACGTCATCGATTTGCTCGAGACATGGGCTGAATAACATGTTTCGTACCGGCGCGAAGTCTCACGACCCAGACAAGCCCCGTCGTATTGTTCCAAACTCGAGCGATCGCAGGGGTGTCGTGCACCGAACTCGACAGGTGGGTCAGTCTCGAAGCAACTGACCGTCGACTGTCACCTCGGTACGGTCAGGGTAGAAGGACAACATCCCTCTCACTTCGGCGGCCTGAGCCGTCGGATCTTCGTAGCTCCACACGATGCCGTCATAGGTCTCTCCATCGATGTCGAGAGACCAATACGACGCCTCACCCTTGAAGGGACAATTAGTGTGGAAAGTCGTGGGCCTCAGGAGATCCATCTTCACGTCGTCTGGCGGCAGGTAGTAGCGAGCGGGCAACCCGGTCTCATCGAGTTTCATGGCCCGGTCGGTGTCGGCGAGCAGCCGACCGCCTAGCCGGACTTCCACATGAACGGCGGTTTGGACAATGCTGATCGTGTGGCCTGGCGTCACATCCATCTCAACGGCTCCGGCGACATCGCTATTCCTTTCTTCGGCAGGCATTGGCTCATGCCAGTCAAACCGGATCAATTCGCCGACCGGGACGGCGCCCACGGAGGTTTCCAAGGTCGTCGCTTACCTCAGCGTCGAGGCTGTGGACTGATGGCGACTGCACCGAAAGGCTGCGGGTCTATCACGCGCTGGCGGGAAGACACAGGGGTGTCGAGATCCAGTGTTGGGCCTCCCGTCAGGTCACCTTGAACGTCGACGAGGACGTCACATCTCCGGACCATCCGATGAGGGTGACCAGCCCGGTACTCGCACCCGGAGGAACCGTCACCACCAGCTTCTTGGCCGTCTCCGACACGATGGAAGCCTGGACGCCGCCGATGAGTTGTCCACTGGCAGGATCACCGTCGATATAGACAGCGCTCACCTGGGTGAGATTGGTCCCCGTGATGGTCAGGTCGGATCCGGGTGCACCACCCTTCTTCGGCGCAAGCTTCTTTATCGCCTCCCGCTGGGGCCCGGCGGTCAGGGTGATCGCCTGGTTGACCGGCAGGATCACTGTCGTCCCCACCGTGGTGCCGTTCGCGACCACCGATTTCACGCAGGGGGCCACCGCCTTTCTGGCGCACTTCTTGAGCAGGATGTCCTGGCCCAGCGCCGAGGCCGGGGATGCGTCCTGACCGCCTCCCGAAGAGCGGGAGGATGATCCGTCGAGAGTCTCGACATCCTCACATACGGTCTGCTGGGGAAGATCCAGACCCTGGAATGTGTTTACGACGTCCACGGAGAGCGTTGCGCCGTTACTGGCTTCGACTTCGTTCTCGTTCACCTCCACCTGTGCCTGCGCGTAGCTCATGGCGTCAGGACAACTGCCCTCCGTGCTGCTGGTGGCGGGCACACCCTCAGCCGCAGACGCCGTGTACGTGCACGCGGTGCAGTCAGAGCTCACCGTCGACGACACGCTCGTAGACCCGTACTGGACTGCGGGAATCTCACAGGTGGGTGAGGTGCAGGACACGTCGACAGGAGGCGCCGACGCCGAGTAGGTGAACTGGTCTGCGGGCATGGCAGCACTGGATCCAAGGTACTGAAGGGGAGTTAAGGACGGGATTGAGGTTTCCACAACGACGTTGTAGACCCCGGCCGGCTGAGCCGGCAGCGAGGCGGTGATCGAACTATAGGAGTCGACCGTGATGTTGGTGGCTTCGATTCCTCCGACGTAGACCTCGACCACCACGGGGTACCCGAGTGAGAAACCCGATCCGGAGATCGTCACCGTACTGGGCCCGTACGTGGATCCGATGTCCGGGGCCAGGGCGGTCACCGTCGGGTACGTATCCTGGTCCTCTGGATCTAGGGAGACAGCGACCGTGGCGGTGGCCTGCGGGCCCCCGGTATCACTGGCGGTCTGACCGGTGAACCCCTCCGTGGTCGACGTTCCCGCCGAGCTGGTCTCGGTGACCGACGCCACATAGTTTGAGTTGTCGTTTGCGTAGGTGTGGGTGACAGTGGGTGTGGTCGTGGTCTCTGAGGTGCCGTCCCCGAAATTCCAGGCGTAGGAGGCGATGGTCCCGTAGGCCACGGTGGACGCCGATGCGTCGAAGCTGTCGGTCAGGTTGCCGAGGATGTTGAGATGAACATGGGCCATCGGCGCCTGGTCGGGGGTAATGGCGATGGCGATCGGATTGGTCCCCTCGCTCCCGAGGGAGATCGGGGCGCCGGCCGTGCCCGACGCCAGATCGACAGGTACGAGGTTGCCGCCGGTCAGGTCGGTCACAAAGGCGGTCGAGCCATCCGGGGTGATGGCCACGGCATAGGCCGAGTTGGTACCGAGGTTGATTGGCGTCCCGGGGGCATTGGTGTCGGCCAGCGGGATCGGAAGGAGGGCTCCCTTGTTGGTGGTGAACGGGCTGTAGGCGACGTAGGCGGTGGCGCCGTCGGGGGTGATGGCGACCCCCTCGGGATCATTGAGCGCCGCCACGGTTGATCCGGTGTCGGTGGCCGTCGTGAACGCGTCCACCGAGTTGTCCTGGGGAGAGGTGGCGACCACCGTGCCGCCGTCGGGGGTGATGGCCGACGCGAAGCCGCTGGGCGAAGCTCCCATCCCAGTCGAATTGGTGGTGAGATCGAGCTGGATGCCGGATTCGTAGGCCCGGCCGACATAGGCAGTGGTGCCGTCGGGGGTGATGGCGATGGACGTGGGAGCCCCTCCCACAGGAATGGGCGTGCCCGCCGCATTGGTCACCAAGTTGATGGGTGTAACGGTGTCGTCGTTGTAGTTGCCCACGTAGGCAGTGAGGCCGTTTGGCGTGATGGCGATGGCATCGGGCCCGGACCCGACGGCTATGGTGGTACCGGGTGTGTTGGTCGAGAGGTCGATGGGGGTGACGAAGCCGGGAGCGGTATTGGTGGTGCCCTCGTCGGTGACGTAGGCGGTGGAGGCATCAGGTGTGATGGCGATGGCCGAGGGACCACTTCCGACGGCGATCGGGGTGCCCACCGCATCGGTCGCCGTGTCGACCGGGATCACGGCGTCGGTGGCGTTGCTCACGACGTAGGCGGTCCAGGCCGGCGGGCTGGCGGCGGCGGCCGGTGAGGCGGCCAGTGATCCACTGACCAGGGATATGGCCGCCGCCCCGAAGACCAGCGTTCCGGCCAGAAGCGACCGGCAATACCTCCCGAGTTCAGTCACCATGGACAGCACCTTCCGCTCTTGGGGCGCCGTGGGCAGGCCCGGGGGTATTGTCCGCCCCGGGGCGCGTCATCTGCGCGTCCTGGTGTCAGGAGGGAGCGATGGCGGCTTCGAGCTCGTCGATCTGGGCTATCCAGCGCCTGAAGCCGAAGCGCCGGCAGAGCTCCGAGGCCTCCGCTAGCCACGATCGGGCTTCGGGATCGAGCTCACCCCGCCCCCGGTAGCGGGCCTGGCTCAAGGCCAGGAGCGTGGTGGCCCGGTGATAGGTCCAGCCAAATGCGGTCGCCGTGCCCAGGGCAGCCTGCAGGTGGTCTTCGGCCTCCTCGTGGCGACCGAGCAATGAGCTCAGCTTGCCTACGTAGGCGCCCACCGGACCCTGACTGGTGAGACCGCTGAACGCCACCTCGGCTGCGAAGGGCTCGATGACCGGAAGCAGAAGAGCGGCGGCGTCGGTATCGTGCAGCTCGATCGCTAAGACTGCATAGCCGATCACCCGGGTCATCCAGAGGTTGTCCGCGGGTATGTCCGCCAATCGGTTGGCGACAGCCCCTTGCAGGACCTTTCGTGCCGCGCCCTGGCGGCCGACGACGACGCAGATGATCGCATAGGCGAGCTCGAAGGGGGCGACACCGGGGTTCTCTCTGGCGGCCTGCTCTACGAGCGGAAATAGTTCCCCATGCCTTCCGGCGAAGGTACCGATGACGAAGTATTGGCCGGCGAACAGCGTGAATGCGTCGGGGGCCCCGATGCCGGTCCCGAGCTCCAGGTTGGCCGAGGCCAGGGCCTCGGCTTCGTCGAGCTGTCCGGCCATGGTTGCATCGAACGTGTCGTAGAGTGCGGCAATCCACCGGAGCCGCGGCTCGCCCACTGAGCGAGCGGTGGCGCGGATCCGGGCCAGGCTATGGGCGGCTACGGCCGCGTCCCCCGACTCGACGGCAACGTTGTAGGCGACCATACGGACGGCGAACTCGAGCCGGGGGTCTCCGGATGTTGCCGCCGAGGTGAGCGCCCGGACGGCGACGGCGTTGCGCATCGGTGCGCTCCCCGGCGTCCAGATGGCCGAGACGACTGCCGGTGCCACGTGGGCGAGTAGAGCAGGGTCCGACGCGGACTCGGCCAGGGCCAGCGCCTGATGCGCAGTGGCGATTCGGCGGGCTGCTTGCGGTGTGTAGACGAGGCTTTGGGAGAGTAGGGCGAGCAATCGTGCATAGGTTGACGTGTCGGACGGATCTGCGGCCGCGACGGCCGCCTCCACGATGGCCAGGTACTCGGGTGCCCCGGCGTCGATCCGCATGAAGCCGCGGTCCGACGCCAGGGCGGCCCGCGAGAGCGCTCGATTGTTGCCGCTGTTGAGGGCCAGGTTTGCGGCTTGCGCGAGCGTGCTGAGAGCCGAAGAGTCGCCGGCGACATGTTGGGCTTCGCCCAGTCGAACGAGGAGGTCGGACTGCTCGGCAAGCGGTCGTCTGAGCTCGAGGGCTGCCTCGAAGGCTCTCCGGTAGTGCCGAGCCGCCTCGGTAGGCGAGAGGTGCCTGAGGGCTTCGTCGCCGGCCACCTTCGACCAGTGGATCGCCTCGGGCCCCATACCCGCCAACGTGCTGTGCCGGGCGAGCTGCACCGCCAGGTCGGGGCTCGATGGGCTAGCCCGTGTGGAAAGCACACGCACCGCCTGCTCGTGTAACTGGGCCCGAGTCGAGGCGCCGATTTCGGCATACAGCGCATTGGCGATCAGCACGTGGGCGAACCGTAGGATCCGGCGGAAGGAGGGGAGGCTGATCAGCACACCAGCCGTCACCGCCGAGTCGATTGCTCTGCGGGCTTGAGCCTCTGGGATGTTGATCATCTCCATGAGAAGGTCCTCTGGGAACTCGGATCCGAGCACCGAGGCTGTGGCCAACACGTCTGGGGCCTCGTCACCGAGCGCCTGGATCCGGCTCCACAACACCTCACGGAGGCTCGGGGGAATTGTCCGAATGTCGTGTGGACCGCCAGCCTCGCGCCAGTGTCTGATGACCTCTGTGGCGTAGAGCGGGTTGCCGGCTGTCTCCTCGCGCACCTTGGTCGTGATTTGTTCCCGAGCCGCGTCGGGAGTCGACGGGAGCAGGTCCGCCACCAGAGCCGGCGATCTCGTCGTCGCCGAATGCGGGGAGCGGGAGGCGCCGCGCTGGGCCCCGCTCCAGCTCGGCGAGCGCGCCACGGAGCTGATCGGAGGCCGGCTCACCCGGCTCACGCCTGCCTATGACCAAGAGCACGGGCGCGGCGGCTAGGGAGCGCGCCAGGTGGCGCAGGAGCAAGAGTGCCGTGGGCTCGGTCCATTGGAGGTCGTCGAGCATGAGCACGAGTCGTCCGCGTGCCGCGATCCGAGCGAAGAGGTCCGCTACGGCTTCGAAGGTGAGGAATCGCTCGGTCGTGTCGTCCGAGTCAGTCGGCGGGGGAGCGGTTGGCACGCGAGCGGCAAGCCGCGGGCATAGTCTCGCCAGCTCGCCTCCGCAACGGGCCACGTGCTCGTTCAGCAAGTCGATGTGGGCGTGCTCAACGCAGGCGCTGAGGATCGTCCGGAAGGGCTCGAGGGACACCCCCGTCTCGTCTGAGGCGCCATAGAGAATGGTGACGTCCATACTTTTGGCGGACCGCGCCAGTTCGGCGAGAAGCATCGTCTTTCCCATGCCCGACTCACCCGTTACGAATACGCAGCGCAGGCCCGTCGTGGCGACCAGCGCCAATTCGGCGAGCAGCGCTTCGCGCTCGGCGGATCGACCCACGAAGCGATCGTTCCTGGCGAGCGACCCCGGGAGCGGAAAAAGGCCCGCACCGCGGGTGTCGTCCGTGGCCGTCGTCGAGCTGACCCCGTCCCACCCGGTAGCCACCCTTCGCTCGATCCGCACGACCGCGGGGGAAGGCTCGGTGCCGAGCTCGTCGGCGAGGACCGAGCGGTAGGTCTGGAACACCCGGAGGGCATCAGCCTGCCGGCCGGCGAGGGCAAGTGCACGGATCAAGAGGCCTCGGGACCGGTCCCGGTAGGGATATCGGGCGATCTGGCTTTCGAGCAGCGCGATCGCTTCTGCCGGACGCTGGGCCGAAATGAGCTCATCAGCGAGCTCGTCGACGGCAGCGCCATGGATCTCCGTTAACCGGGCGATCTCGCCGCGGGCCCAGTCCTCGCCCTCGAATTCTTCGAGGGCGGCTCCACCCCAGATACGGACGGCACGATCGAAGGCCACAATGCGGTCGGTCGCACCAGCTGCTCTCGCCACCTCGTCGCAGAAGAGCGCCGCGTCGACGGGACAGGTGAGCGCGTATCCCGTGGTCGCTGTCACCAGAGTGTCCGGGCCGAGCACCGTACGCAGCCGCGACACCGACCTCCGGAGCGCCCCCGGAGACATTGCGAGCACGTCGGCAAGCCACTCAGTGCGCAGGCGCTGTGGCGTATGTAACGCGAGTAACGCGAGAAGTCTCCGTTGGCTCGCGCTCGGGACGTCGATGATGCCACCATCGGGCCCGACCGCTCGTACGTTGCCGAGCACACAAACGAGCTGGATCACCGACGGTCCGCCTCCCACGATCCTCGAGTTCTCTCGCTGGCCCCTGTGAAGTCTCGTCGGCCCTTGCAGAATGACAACAATATCAGCCGTGATCAGCCGAGATTCCGGTGTTGGTGTCCCTGAGCCGACTATTACCCGACCAACGATGCGCTCGTCGGATTTGTGATGCTGCGGTCGAATGGCTGGAGTCCCTAGAGAGCCTTGTCGCCCTCGATCACGGGACGCTCGGCTCAGGTGCAGCTGAAGGCGAAATTGATCATCCCTGTGGTCAGGCCGTCGTCGTACGTGACGCTGAGTGACGTCGCTCCGGGTATCCAGACGTCATTGTTCACGTACCCGTCACCAAAGCTGTGGTCGAGACCCCAATCCAAAGCCACCTCGCACGGAGTCGATGGACAGATGTAGGCCGTCTCGGCTTCGACCGCCCTCAACGAGGGTCGCAGGGCCGCTCTCCCGAGTCCGATTGGGGTCCCCCAATGGTCCCGTCCCGGGCCTGAGGTCGGATTCAGAGGCGGATGACAGCCTTGCCGTGCAGGCCGCCACGGCGGAGGTCGTCCAGAACCTGGGCGGCTGCGGCCAGTTCAACGGTGGAACCGATACGTGCGGTGATGGTGCCGTCCGCCAGCATCTGTACGACCCTGCCCAGGCCTTCAGGTGATATCAGGGGATTCTCATTGGAGGCGTGATTGTGCGCTGTGATCCGGCGCTCAGCGAACCAACCTTCGTCCGCAGCGAAGATGGTCGAGACCAGATGACCTCCGGGCCGGATTACCTCGGCGTCCCGGCGGATGGTGTCCGGGCCGTTGACCAGGTCGAGTACGGCATCGACGCCTCCGGAATGATCGGCGCGCAACGCATCGATCACGTCAACGGCCTGGCTGTCGTACACCTCCTCGGCCCCGAGACGACGCGCCTCGTCGGCGTCGCCGCGGACGGTGGCGATGACATGCGCGCCGCGGGAGGAGGCCATCTGCACCGCGTAGCCTCCGACCCCACCGGTGGCGCCCATCACCACGACGTGCTGGCCTGCGGTGACCTCGAGCACATCCACCGTCCGCAGCGCCGTGACTGCCGGGATGGGCAGCGCAGCGGCCTGGTCGTCGGCCACGCCGTCAGGGATACGGGCCAACGGCTCCATTGCCGCAGCCGGGTCGACCGCGGTGTACTCGGCATAGGAACCATGGGTCCGCGCCATGCCGAAGACACGGTCGCCGTCCCGCAGGCCATGTGCCCCGGCCGGGACGCGTTCAGCCACGCCGGCGAAGTCAATGCCCACCACGAACGGATACGACGAGGCCGCGGTCAGCCGTCCCAGGAGATTGTTGTCCAGCGGGTTGACACCCGCGAACCGCACGCGAATGAGCACCTCGGCATCGGCGGTCGGGACGGGCAGGTCCTGCACCGACGCAGGCTCACCGAAACTACGGACAGCGAATCCACGCATCTTGACCTCCGTGGGATATGGCCCCAAACCTATTCTTACCGGCAGCCGCAGACCCTCGGCGGCATCGTCAGTGTCATCGTCCACCGAACCGCAGATTCTTGCCCCAGGAGGATATTGTCACCGTCCGAGGGACAGGCGTTCAGATCGCATTGTCGACCGGCGTGAGCTAGGCGAGAGCTAACTGCCCACTTCGAACCGTGGGCAATGCCTCGGCGGAGACAGGTCTCTACGAACAACTACGAGCAAAGCGATCTCGTTCGGCGGTGGTGGACGAAACGCCGATCGAGGTGGCGACCGACCGAGATGGACCGTCAATTCGCTGTCCCAGCGTCCTCGGCCGGGAGCATTCTGCGAGCTCCAGCGCTGGGCGGCATGCCACGGCATGAGCAGGTCCGCTCGGATCAGACGGCTACCGGGGCTGACCAAGCGCTTGACGAGCGACGTGGTGATCCCGAACGGCGGGTTCGACACAACTTTAAAAGGACGGCGCGGGAGACGGAGATCGGACGCGTCGGCGCGAACGACCGTCACCTCGCGTTGATCGAAGTGTTTCCTCAAATACGCGGCCCGGTGTGGATGCAACTCGATCGCAACAACGCGCGCACCGGCCGCGACGAGAGCGCGAGTTATAGCCCCTGTTCCCGCACCGACGTCGAGGACGAGATCACCGGGAACGACACCAGCGTCTGCGACGACGCGGCGCGCCCAACGACTATCGAGCTGATGCCACCCCCACCGCGGTCCGCGGATCGTGGACACGACGGACCGTCACCATGAAGCAATTCATGGGTACGACGGTAACTCGTTTCCAGAGACCTGTCACCTATCAACGGGCAGAGGCGGATAATGCATGGTCCGATCCTGGTGACGGCGTGCAGGGTGCAATGTCTGGATCGTGCTCAGGCCTTCGGATCTCTCCACATGAGCCACATTGAAGGGCCAGAGGGGGCTAGTTCGAGCTCCTTCGTCACCTCAAAGCCTTAGCGGGCGTAGAAGGCGATGTTCCGAGGATTAGAGGACTCAAGATAGGCAGGAATCCCAGAGGCGTCACAGCACTCGAGCTGGGAAGAGAGCATTGCCGAGCCGATCCCGTGACTTTGGCGGGTCGGTTCAGTTCCGAGCAGAGCCAGGTAGTAGTGGGGCCCTTTGGGGTGGTTCGAGTCCCGGAGAGGCAACATGCGAGGGGCCCGCATCAGAGCACGTCCAACGCGAGGCAGCAACAATACGGCGTGTGATGCGAGCCGCAATGTATCGGAGGTAGGGGGAGCGGCATTGCCCGGAGGAAGCCACAACGCGGCTGCGGCAAGGTCTTCGGTCGTGTATACCTCGTCGGTGGGAAGGTAGAGGTGGCGGATCAGCAGGGCGAAGAACCGCGGCAGCACCCGTTGGCGAGTCTCGGAGCGGGGGATCAACCAACAGATCACAGGGTCTTCGTTCATTGCCTGTGCGAGGACATCTGAGAGCCGGGAAACGTCGCTCGGTTTGGCCTTGCGCAAGCCGACGTGAGACCCCCGTTTTCCCAGACTGCTTTCTTCCATGAGCCAATCGTCGTTCGGCCCGTCCTGCGGCGCAATTGATACCTGGGGCTCGGCTCAGGCGGTGACCAGGACGACTCACCGCCGTCCACCGCCATTGGACTCCGGCGCCTATGGCATTGCCGTGCGACATGCTCTCGAACGCTGAGGCGTGCCGGGCGTCCAGCGAAATGTGGATTGAGCAAAGCCAGCTGCTGGGGGTCAGCTGACCACCCGTGATCGGCACCCTGGGGCCGATCGGCTCTGGTCTCGAACGTGTTTTGGGCGACATGTGAGGCCCACAATGCCGAATCCTCTGTCGGCCCGGCTACCTCCAGCCGCGGACCGGTACGAGATGGACCGTTCGTGCTCCTACGGAAGCCTCAGCCGCGAAGGCAACCGATTGCCACCAGACCCGTACCAGTTCCGGGCCGAAGCTTCTGGGAATACACGAATGGTGCGGTCGCCAGGTTGATAGCTGCACCCAACCTGGCGCCCTGAGGCTGGAACTGGCGACCGCTTGATGAGGTCCGTTCATTCATCGAAGGTGTGGAACACCGATTCTGACGCCGGACCGCTAAATGGTTACGGATTGGCTCGGTCAGGTACCCCAGCGGCCACCCGTAATGCTGGCAGCGAATATCCGAAAGCCCCACCTCTTTCATCAGGTGGCGAAGCCCATCAGCGCTGTAACGGCGGAAGTGGCCGACCTGCTCATCCCATGCTCCGAAGCGGGTTGGATCTGCAGGAACCGACAGCATCAGGTGACCTCCCTCGGACACTGCTTGGACCCACCCCGACAAGCAATCGCGATCGTCCTCTTGATGCTCGAGTACCTCAAAAGCGACGACGAGATCGAAGGCCCCCAATTCGTCCAGAAGTCCGTCGAGAGTCCCGCAGAGAACTTGCCCCTGGTCACCGATGGCGGTCTCCGCCACTGCAGCCGAGATCGGATCTGCCTCCACCCCCACGTATTCACTCAGTGATGCCAGCCTGGAACCGAATCCCCCGAGTCCGCAGCCGAGTTCGAGTACGCGGCGGGGCTTCAGAGCTGATACCCACGACTCGACAACAGCCCAGCGCAATGATGCAAGGGGAGCTAAAGGAGGCGGAGTGGGCTGAGCCATACGCTGCTGCACACTACAAGCAATCCCCTGATGAGACGGCGATCGCGAAGTCGGCGCCTGAGACCCAGGAGCGGAACGTCCGTTTGCCGATCGGGAGCCGCGTTCGCCAGGTCCTAGAGCCTTATGTCGACGATTCAGGCGGGCAATCAGGGCCCCATAGTGCTCACTCGTCAAACGTGCTGGAGGTGTCGGCGAAGAGCCGAGCAGCGGCGGTTCTCAGTCGTTGGCCCCCTGTGTATCCGGGCTGAGAGCTGGGCGGTGTCGGGGCCGCAGTTTGTTCTAGGGCTTCATGCAATGGAGCTGGAGGCAGGTGTCGACGGCGAAGCGCCGATGCAACTTCTGCTCCTTTGGGCCGAAGTACCTTGTCGCATCGGTCATCGGGATGACCTGCGGCCGATCCACTCCGTACGATTGTCCGTGGGTCACGACAGTCGCCTGCCCGCTGGCGAGAACGTTCTTCAACCAATCGGTACGTTCGGCGTACGGAAGGGCGATCAGCAAGATTTTGTCGTGCTCGACCGCTACGACCGGTGTTTCGTAGGTCCGACCCGATAGGCGTCCGACGTGACGGACGATCGAGGTGCTGGATTTCTCTGTCCCGGCGGATCGCATGGCGAGTGGCCGTGTGGCCCACGTGAGTCTCCGCATGGCTGCCTGCATGGGTCCATTCATTACCTCAAGAGTGACACGGATTGACCCTCACGGCAGGCCGGAGTGAGCCTCCCTTCGTGGGCGCCGGTTCGGGACCGTGGGTTCGTCGAGACCGGAGGATCGATCTGCCTTGGCTAGCTGCCCGTTTGGTCAACAACCGGAGGGAGCGGGTCGGACCGCCAGGAGGTTGCCCGGTTTACCTGCACCGATCCGCATTGATGCCACACCGGCCGGAAATTGCCCGGCCCAGCGTGGCAGCCAGAACGTCGTCCGTTGCCGGTACGGCACGCCCTTTCAGGCCGGCGAGGCCTATCAAGGAGATCTATCGGCCAGAACCGCTGGTGATCTCACCATTCATTGGGACCCCTCGCCGGACGTAGTCGATGGCCACTGAGCGGGTGACCAGTCCCCCTCTGGGTCCGTCGTTTGACCCACTTCGATCAGGTGACCGTCAGGATCGCGGATGTAGCAACGGATCTCATACTGGTGCTGCTTCGGCGGCGTCAGGAATTGGGCACCCCGGGCGCTCCATTCGGCGTACACGGCCCCCATGTCTTTGACCCGGATGTTGAGGAAGCTGCTGACCCGGTCGGGATCGCGCGGCGTCTCCAGGGTGACCGCAGGCTTGTCGTCAGTCGGACCTCCGCCGGCATTGATGACGATCCAGCTGTTGGATAGTTTCACGTTGACCGGTCCTGTGTCGGTGCCTCGGAAGACCACCTCGCCCCCCAGTACTTCGGTGTAGAACCGGCGTGAGCGCTCGACGTCGTCCGAAACGATGAAGTGGGTCAGCAGAATTTCCTCTGCTGGCGGTGGGACTTTGGCCATTTGGCACCTCCACTGACCTGGGTAGGCTCGTGCTTCGAATAAGAGAAGTTCAACTGGGCCGTATGCGCGCCGCTCTTCGTCCGACAGACCGGGTGGAGCCCACTCACCTCAACCAGATCCTCTGGTCCACGGGCGTGGGCGACGCTATACCCATCCACTGGTGCGAGTCGACCCGATACCTGCACTACATCATGCACGATTCACGGCGTTGCCCAACGTACGCGAACGCCGGCTCCGGGCCTATTCAAAGGTGTGGTGCAGAAGGTCAACTTCGGAGGAGCCGATGGAGTTCGACCTGACCGGCAATACCATTCAGGTGGTGTGTTCCTAAGGAGACATGAGGCAACCCTGCACCAGTCGCCACCTTTGAGGTGGTCACGACCTCTCCCGGCTGGCCTACCTTGCTGGCGCGACTGGCCAGGTTGACTATCGGTCCGAAGACGTCGCCGTCTCGAAGCAACACCTCTCCGCTCGCAAGCCCTATCCGCACTTGGGGGATCGTGACGTGACCGTCAAAGGCATCGACCAGGTCGAGCGCGATGGAAGAAGCCGAGAAGGAATCTGGAGCGGTATACATGATCTCGTCGCCGATGAGCTTGACGACTCGGCCACCACCCTCAGTGATGGTCTCAGTAGATGTGCGCTCGAACTCGCTCAATGCCATTCCGAGTTCGGTGAGATCGAGGCTCTCGCCGAGCTCCGTCGAGCCGACCAGGTCAACGAAGCCAACCACAAGCGATCGGTGCTCAATGCCCACGAGATCAGCATCGGAGGTCGTCAGGCGCCGAGCAATGAGCAAGTGCTGACGAAAGAGCGCGTCAAGTGCCGGTCCGAAGATCCGAAGCAAAGAGGCGGCCTCCACATTGGCACGAGCGACACCTAGACCGACGGGGTCTTCTCGTTGAGCAACGGGCGCGACGTTGACCAAAAACGAGGAGATCACTGCGTCGGCGACACGCGACATCGCCAACCCGAAAACTCGCAACAACTGGATACTGCCGTCCTCGCCGAAGACATCGGCGAACTCTCCCATCTTCGATATGAACTCCACGAACCCCTCGGTGAACACTGGTACATCGGGTTCGGGGTCAGGGATGCCGGCGGCTTGTACCAAAGCCTTTACTTCGAGAGTGGTGAGCCCCGACCGGAGGGCTGCCTCTTCAAGGGTGAGAGCCGGCCCACCCCGGATAGAAAGCACTCCTGCCAGCGCAGGAAGAGTGTCTCTGAAAGTCACCAACTCGTCTGTGGTTGCGCCCAGAGTCGTCACGTAACGGAGAAGCTCTAACCGAAGCTCGGCATTCTCGTCGTGCGGATCATAAAGGCCGATAGCTGTGAGGTCTTCCGGTTCCACTGAACAAGTACACACGACGCGGAGCTCGAGAGCCACGACCCGTTGGGATCGCTCCAGAAACACCGGGATAGTCGGGACCGACGTAGGCGCGGTGATGGGACCGCCTCAGGCTCGGAGGCGCGATTTCGGCGTTTCCATGCACTTCTGCGTTGAATGAGTACGCAACTGTGGCACGTAGTTGGCCTCACCCACGTCGGTTATCCGTCGGATGTCTCCCTGACGCCATTCGAAGCGGAGGCCACCGAGAGTGGCTTGCTGGCCGAGTAGGAACAGGGCACTGGGTGCATCGGGAGTGCACAACCGGGGCAACAGGACACGCTCGGTCCGCCAATAATCCGACCTGATACGGGGGTGACCGGCCCGGCAAGAAGAAAAGTCGGAATTGGTGTCACCCAAATCGGATTGGCGCGGCATCGTATAGGTGTGGATGCTGCCGACGGCGAGATCTACCGAAAGCACGCCGAGGACCTCACCCGCTTTGCCACAGGGCTGGTGGGTCCCGGAGATGCCGCTGACGTGGTGTCTGAAGCCGTTTTGAGCTGCTTCAACTCGAAAAAGTGGTCAACGGTCGCCGCAAAACGCTCATACCTCTATCGGAGCGTTTACAACAAATCAGCTGAGTTTCATCGGTCCTCACGTCGACGTAGGAAACGAGAAGCCTTCGTCGCGGAGCGAGAGCTCGTTGAGACCCCCGAAATCCGCCCTGAAGTCCTCGCCGCCGTATTGGCCCTAAGCGTCAGACAGCGGGCCGTGATCGTTCTTACCTACTGGGAAGACCTGGCTCCGGCAACCATCGCCGAACTGTTGAACATCGGAGAGGGCTCGGTGAAGCGCCACATTGCTCGTGGCAGATCCCGGCTTAAGGAGGTCCTCAATGTCGATGACTGATGCTCTTGACATCGAAATCCGGTCGTTCGTGACCGAGTTGATGGAATCAGCCCCGCTCGCCCCACCGTTACTTGAGTTAGAGAGTCGAGGGATTGGTCCTGGCCGCCCACGTGACCGGAGAGCAAATGGGTTCAACCGCCAAAGTCGGCGGTGGGCGATGGCCGCCGCATTCGGCGCGGGCGTGACGGCTCTTGTGCTTGTGCTCCTTCTGCTGCCCACTCCGGCTCTACAGCCGCCGAGTGCCGCAGCGACTGCCCTGCGACACCTCGCCCGCCGGGCCGCTGCGGCCGACCCTCCGCCTGTCCTGGAGGGTGAGCAGTGGCTTCAGTCGGAGTTTCGGGTTTCGTACCTGGTCGCTCCCACTCAAAGCGCCCCCGCATCGGCAGCGCTCCGAAGCGCCCGGGCCGTGGTCGTCGTGAACGTAGAGGACTGGACGAACGATCTCAGTCAGTACTGCAGCCAGCAGGTCGTGTCCTCGGTGGCCTATGACAGCCCGGCCAGTGAACGGGCCTGGTCGTCAAGCCATAGCGCAGTGCCCTCGACACAACGGCCACAGTGCGGCAGCGGATTCCTCGGATCCGACGGCCTGGCTTCGGGCGGTCTCGATGTGGCCCGACTGCCGACGGATCCAGCTGCGCTGGCGCATGCCATCGAGTCTGGAACCACCGGACTATCGGTGCTCGACCAGCCGCTCCCCGGCAACCACTACCTCACACCGTTCGGGCGGGTGGTCACGCTCCTTGTGGGTCCAACGCTCGGTGGCACTCCCGAGCTGTGGTCAGCTCTGCTCCGGGCAACGGCGACCATGCCTGGCGTCGTACTCCAGGGCAACGAGATGACACACACGGATACCACAGGGGTAGCTCTGACCGGCGACACCGGCGAGGGACACCGGACCACGGTCATTTTATCGCCATCGACCGGAGCACTCCTGGAAGCGAGGAACCTGTTGGTCGGCCAGCTCCTGGCCGGTTTCCCGTTTGGGGTGCTGACGACCCAATGGCTCGATCCCATTGGAATCCCACGAGTGGTGGACGCAAATAGGCTTCCGCCATCTCTGGCGGGACAGGTGCCGACAGGCATCGTCTCCGCAGTTACAAATCCGGGTGTCACACTTTCACGCTGGAACGCATGGCTGAGCTCCATACTTCTAGGGATTCCGGGCAATCCGTCAGCCGGTGCTGCGGCCACGGGTACGACGGGCACGTACGAGGTGTCGGTGGTTACTTACACTCCCGATCCGGACCTCGCCCGCATCAGGGGACGGTTCCGAGCGTCCGGCCTCGTCCACACCATCAGGTCGGCCACGGGTTGACGATCCTTCGGCCATTGGGTCCGACGATGGCAACGCAATGCAGATCGGTCACGGGGCAATCATCACCGACGTGCGACCGCTCCTGGGTTTTTACGTGCAAATGCAGATTGCTCCGCCGTGCGGACATTGGCAACGCCCAGCCATACGCGCCATCCCCTCCAGGCCTCCGTAGGAAAGGCGATCACGATCACCGGTGCATCTGATGGTCAGAGGCACCTATGGAGTTAGGAACTGATGCAATCCCTCCAACCGGCTCGGATGCGTACGTTGTGGCCGGCAGGAATCGGGACGCGTGGCATCGGGGATGCAGCCAGCGAAGCAGCCATCCGGCCTTGTGGAAGATGGTTGCTGTTTCCACTGGCAACGACGAGCGTGCGTGCAGCGATGGGTCAGGTCCTCCCACAAGAGGTGGTCAGGGTGGTTGGGTCGGTAGTCAGTGGCGTCCGTAGGCGTGTCCCGAGGGGCATTGCCCGAGCTTCGGTGACTGCGCCCTTGCCTGAAGGTCCTGTTCACGGTGGCCGGGTCTAGATTTCGCCACAACCGCTTGACCGCTTCTGTGCTCGGGAGTTAGATGGGGTCTGCCGAGGCACTTGCGCAGCACGTGAGTCGTCGGCGATTGCCATGTTTAGCCAGCCCCTGCCCATGGTTTGGCGAACCACACTGCCGTCGATTGATCGATAAGGCAGTCGAAGCGCCTTGTAGGCGCGGATGGTTGGGGGCACCGTGTCGTGCGAGGTGCCATGACCAACTTGACAGCAGTACGCAGGACGTTCGCCAGTCTGGACGAGTCCACTCGCCGAGATTGGATGGTGATCGGCGCCGAGACAGTGGAGAACCAGAGCCAGGCGGCCGACCGGGTCTTGGCCATGCTTGAGTCCTTGGTCGAGGTGGTCGACAGTTTTCCTGTCGACCAGTTGACCCACTGTCTCCAGGCAGCCACCCGCGCTGAGCGGGCAGGCGCCGATGACGAGCTCGTGGTGGCCTCTCTGTGCCACGACATGGGCAAGGCGGTGAGCATTCCCAATCACCCGGGGATTGCGGCGGAGATACTCCGACCGTACGTCCGCCCGGAGATCACGGCGGTCATCGCTGCCCATCAGGACTTCGAGGGTCAGCACTACTACCGGCACATCGGCCTCGACCCCGACGTTCGTGATCGCTATCGGCACGAGCCCTGGTACGGGTTGGCCGAGCAATTCGCCGACGAGTGGGACCAGAAGAGCTTTGATCCTGACTACGCCACTCAGTCCCTCTCCCACTTCGAACCGAAGGTGCGTGCCATTTTCGGATCCCCGCACATGCTGTAGCGGAAAACCGACTCGGCCACGGCCCAGTTTTATTGTTCGGACCATTTCGGGAGGTTCCTACTCGGCCTCCTGTGTTCCGGTCGTGGCCTACGGCCGCCGCTAGGAGGATTCTGGCTGTCCTTCCGTGATCCCGACAACATCGCGTTGGAATTCTTCGCACCGTCCTTCTAGGACCATGCCGGATCGTCAAACTTCACATTGTTGCACTCCCTGCGAGGTGCCCCACAAACCGGCCGCCACGGGCAGAACGAGGTAGAGCTCATGAGGACAGGGTGGGCTGGACCATCACCTTGCTCGGTATCTGTCCCTGGGCGAGTTTCTCCATAGAGACCATCACATCGCTGAGCGGAACGTTGTCGGGTTCGATCAAGGCGTCGAGCGGCAGCGTGCCGTTGTCGAGGAGATCCACGGCCGGCTGGAACCCTTCGTCGTTGTAGTTGTAAGCCCCGATGATGGCGAGCTCGAGGATGATCATGCGGTTCTGGTTGATCCTCGGCGGTTCGAAGCCGGTCCCGACGATCACAAGCGTGCCGGCGTAGTCGAGCTGGCCGAAGCCCGCCTCGGCCGCGCTGGCGTGACCCGAGCATTCGAACACCACCGCGTAGGGCTCCGCCACGGGAAGGGTCATCGGTGGCTGGTCCAGCTTGTCGGGTGTCACGACCCGTGCGGCCCCGACGTCGAGTGCCTGCTGGCGCCGGACGGCAGAAGGCTCACTCACAGTGATGTCGGAGATCCCCTCTGCCCGCAGCACGGCCACCAGCAGGAGGCCGACCGGGCCGGCCCCGGTGACAAGGACCCGGTCGTCCGGGTCCACGTCGGCCAATCGCAGCGCATGCAGGGTGATGGCCATCGGCTCGGCGAGTGCAGCCACTCTGGTCGGGAGAGAATCGGGAATCCGGATCAGGCCGTCGGCCGCCACCGTCTTGTACTGGCAGAAGGCACCGCGGTACCCGGCGAAGTCAGCGGTGGCACGGTTCAGGCACACCGAAGGGCGGCCCCGCCGACAGGGTCGGCAGGCGCCACACCCCGGAGCAGCGTTTCCCACCACCCGGTCGCCGGGAGACCAGCCGGAATCACTGGGCGCGGCGGCCACGATGCCCGACCATTCGTGGCCGAGGATAGCTCCCGGTTTGGCGTACCGCTCCAGGACCATATGCAGATCCGAGCCGCAGATGCCGCACTCGGCGATCTCGACAAGAACGTCGCCGGGTCCCGGCTCCGGACAGGGCACCTGCTCGACGGCGAGTCTTCCGTTGCCCACATAGACGGCTGCAGGCATCAGTGGTGATGGCACGATGGCAACACTAGGCGCCAGCGGCCACCATCAGCCTCCGGTTGCTCCGCTCAGCGCGAGGTTGAAGACCGCTCTACATGATTACCGTTTGGGCGCTCAGTCGGGTGACCTCGTGGGCCGACTCATGCGGGGAGCTGGAAGACCGGAGGTGTCCACGAACCCATCGACCGCGAACCCCAGATGCTCGTAGAACGCCATGGCGTGAGGATTGGCGGTCACTTCCAGTCTCTTGAAGCGAAGTTCATCCAAGTGCGCCGAGATGTCCAGCACGAGTGCGGCCCCGATACCACGCCGCGTCCATCGCGGGTCCACGAAGAGGCCTTCAAGCTCGGCAAGTCCGTCGGAGATCAGATAGGTGCCGAAGCCGACAACCGTGCCATCGTCGGCCACGGCGACCCTCGTCCTCTGTTCTAGAACTCCCTCCTCCGAGAGCACCAGCCGCTCGGGATGCCGCTCCAACAGCCCACGGTCGTTCTCGTTGGACAGAGATGCTCGCTGAAACACTCGTCGGAGGTCATCCATGTCGGTGATGTCTGCATCACGAATGGCCACCCGCATCAGGGTGGATTGTCCCACCTTCCCCGGTGGATCCCGGGTATCTGATACCGGCGGTTGCAGGCCGCGCTGTTCAGGCGCTCAGGCAGCAAGTGAATGGCCAGTTGACCGGTGGGCGCCCACGCCGACCGACGTCACCGGACCAGGGGGCTCTCCACCGGGCCAAACGTGCCGTTTGCCGGCAGGTGGCTACTGCGAGTGGCGCCAAAGCTCGGTCGGCAGGCCCAACCGGCGTCCCGGTGGCCAGTTGCGCTCAGCTCGGGGAGGCTCATCCCCGAGCAAATGCCGGGACGTTCGAGGTGGTCGACAGCCGTTCGATGACCCCGGTGGGTTGCCGCCCATGTGGGCGCTGGCACAACTGTGGCTTGATATGCAGCCAAAGTGGTGCCAGAATGGCACACATGGACTTGCGACCATACATAGATGAGATCCATGACCAGCTAGAAGTGGCCGCCGAATCCGGCGGCGACGCGGCGCGGGCACTTGCCCAGCGGCTGGTTGCACCGCTCGACGCGGCGGTACGCCTGTCTCTATTGGACGCGCTGGCCGCGGCAGCCCAGGAGATCACGTGCGAGCTGGCGCCAGGTTCGGTGGAAGTGCGTCTGCGTGGCCGCGACCCTGAGTTCGTCGTGACTGCGCCGACCGATCCCACAGACGATGACCTGCCCGGTGGGGCCGTCACCACGGCGGTTGACGGGTCAGCCGCGGCCGCCATCTTCGCTGGAGACGAGGGCGCCATGGCACGGATCAACCTGCGGATGCCCGATCACCTCAAGTCCCGGATCGATCGGGCTGCCGCGGGCCAGGGCCTTTCGGTCAATGCCTGGCTCGTTAGAGCGGCAGCCGCCGCCCTAGAGCACACGGACCCCGTTGAACGGCTCGGGCGGCGTGGCCCGCACGGTTCAGAGCGATTCACCGGCTGGGCCCGCTGACCGATCGCCGACTTCCCCAGCAGTGCCCGACATACGACATCCGTCCATCTCCCGAGAAAGGGCTTCCATGCCTACTTTTGACACCCCCCAGCCAATCTCGATCAACCTGGAGGTCGGCGTTGGTGACCTTCAGATAGCAGCGAGTGACCGAGCCGACACCGTGGTCGAGGTGGTGCCGAGCGACCCCGGCAATCCCTCCGACGTGGCTGCCGCGGCAGACGACCACCGTGGAGTACGCCAACGGCGAACTCCGGATCAAGGCGCACAAGGGATGGAGGCGCTACAGCTTCCGTGGAGGGCACGAGTCGATCGACGTGCGGATCCAACTGCCCTCCAGCTCGCATCTGCACGGTGAAGCTGGGCTTGCTGATCTGCATTGCTCCGGGGGACTCGGTCAGTGCCGGTACAAGGTCGGGTCCGGCGATATCACCATCGAGCAGATCTCCGGGGACGCCCAGCTCACCACGGGCTCGGGAACGGTGGCGGTCGAGCGGATCGGTGGTTCTGCCACGGTCAAGAACAGCAACGGGGATACCTGGATTGGCGAAGTCGCCGGCGATCTTCGTGTGAAGGCGGCCAACGGCAAGGTGGGCGTAGACCACGCCCACACCGCGGTGACGGCCAAGACCGCGAACGGCGATATCCATCTTGACGAGGTGTTCAGTGGCGCCATTGTCGCCGAGACGGCGTTGGGAAAGGTGGACATCGGCGTGCGCACCGGGGTGGCAGCCTGGCTGGACCTTCACACCGGTTTCGGCCATGTCCAGAACCTGCTCGATCGCAGCGAGCGTCCGGGGGCTTCGGAGCAGACCGTCGAGGTGCGGGCTCGCAGCAGCTGTGGGCCTATTACCGTTCGCCGTGCCGATATCGGGAGCGGGCAGGGTGTGGCATGACGCCCACTACCGTCAGCTCGGCACCCTGTGCCAGCGCACCGGGCAAGCCCTTCGGTGGGAAGGCCGTCCTTTACGACCTCGCCCACTCGGCCGATTAACGAGTCAGCGGCGCGGGGTGCTACCCACCGAGCACAGGGAGACCGAGGCCGCAGTCGACCGAGAACGACGGATCGTCGTCGAGCGCCTGCACCACGTCCTGCAGGGCGGCGCTGTCGTAGGGCATGGCCAGGTGGTCGGCATGATCGTCGGGGCACTGGTCCTGCAGCGTCACATTCTTCACTGCCGGGCCGTTGAGGAAGGTCGACGTGTAGGGCGTCACCACCTCGTCGTCCTCGGTCTCGATCACGGTGTAGCCGACCCCGGGCACGGTGTCCTCTCCGGCATTCAACTGCTGCAGGAAGGCCGATCCAACCAGCTGTTGAGTGCAGGCCAGGCACTGGGCCACTGTGAGAGGAGCAGGAAACCCCAGGGCGGTGAGGGCGTCGAACAGGGTGTTCATGCCGTCGACGGTGGTCCCGTGGTTGGAGGGGGCCAGCCCCACCAGGTCGTGGACATAGGCGGCCCCACCGTCGAAGCGCAGGTACCAGCGCGGCATCATGCCCCCCTGTGACCAGCCGACGAGGTCGACCTTGCTGGCGCCGGTGGCGGCCAGCACCTGCCCCACGAAAGTGGCCAGCTGGCCAGCCGACGTGGGGATGTCTCCCACCGACCAGATGCGGCCCCCGCTCAGGGTGGTGGCGGCGGTGGCTCCGTAGTTCAGGCCGTAGACGCACCAGCCGTCGTCGGCCAGTATCGGGCCAAGGGCCTGCCATGTGTCGGCCATGTCGTAGAGCGTGCCGGGCAGCAGGATCACCGGGTACTGCTGCGGGCCCGAAATGCCAGGATGGCAGCCGGAGACGTTGACGCCTGGCGGCGAACCGGTGGGATCGGTGAGCTCAGCCACGTAGCCGGCGGCCGCGTCGCCGACCGGGTAGGGCCCATCGGTTGTGGTGGCACCGGCGGCGGTGGGGAGCGCGGCGGGAAACGGCGCAGCGACGACGAGGGAGATCAGAACCAGTGCCCCGCCCAGGGCGGCCACAGTGGGTACCCACCTCCGTGTGCGCACGGCCTGTTCCCTTCCCTGAAACCAGGTGGCTAAACAACAGCCGGTGTCAGAGCCGATCCGGATCGATCAGGATCTGCTCGACGGGCGACGTAGTGGTGGGAGGGAGGGCGGGCGGGGCGGGGTCAATCCGGGCGCCCGATTCGCTGTCGGGTGAGCCGTACCGGTGCGATGCGGATGAGGGCGTTGTAGGTGACGAGGGCGATGGCCAGATGCATGGTCATGAGTACGGCAACGGCCTGGCCCGGTTGGCCCTGATGGAGGATGTAGATGTCCGGGAGCCAGAGCACGAGCGTTACGAGGATGGCCAGACGAAAGAACAGCCATCGCGGATCAGAGCAGATGCGGGTCACTACGGGCCAGGCTGCACAGGCGACCACCACGCCGATCACGGTGAGCTTCCCGTAGTCGGAGAACCGAAAGTGTACGTAGCCCTTGGTCGACGGGAACACCCTCGTACCGATGGCGACGATGGCGACATCGGCTAGCAGGGAGCCCAACAGCGAAACGATCGTAGCGATGAGAATGCGAAGGCCGGATGGTTGGCGGTGTGCTGGGGACCAATCGAGTCTGAACAGCTTCATCAGGCGATCAGCGGAAGGTGTCTGGGACATCGGCCACCTACTCCTGATCCAGGGGTTCATTTCGGACAGGGAGCTCATGCTGTGAACGGATAGGTGCTTCGACAGCCGGGGCGGTCGAGACACCGTCGTTCTCACATCGATACGCTCTCCGGCCGCGCAGGACGCTGGCCAGCAGGCTCACGACGGCCATGGCCGGCAACACAACAACGGCTGCGGCGTGGTGGCCCCGCAGGAGGAGCGCGGCCACGATAATGATGACCACGGCTACGAAAAGCTCGGGAGTGTCGCCGATGAGGAAATCCCACCAGAAGCTGCCGAATGAGCTGGCCGCCCGACGGAGGCGGGTCATCGGGACGCCCGCGCAGCAGCCACGGAGCGACCGGGGAGTGTGCTCCGAAGCCAGGTCACCGAACCCAGCGTGACCAACCCGAAGATCCCGATGAACCCGAGGATGGTGAGATCGTTACCAGGCCAGTGGGTTCCGGTGCCCTCACCCACCCAGAAGAGCCCGAAGCTGGTGAGCATTATCCCGACCCCCAGCTTGATGGTGTTTTCCGGCACCTTGGACAGTTGAGTGGCCACCAGGGCTCCGACCGTCGCCACCAGCACGGCCGCCGCCCCCGCGGCTCCTGCGGCCAGACCTAGTCGGTGTTGGCTGGCCCCCAGGCTGACCACGATGAGGACGACCTCGGTGCCCTCGAGAAACACTCCCTTGAACGCCACCGCAAAGGCCACGCTGTCCCGTCGGGGCGCCTCCATGCCGCTACTGGCGCCGAGGCCGATCTCCTCGGCGGTGGCGGCGAAGATGGCGTCCTCGTCGTGGAGCGGTTTCAGTCCACTGGCGCGCAGGATGGCCTTGCGCAGCCACGACAGACCGAGCGCCAGAAGCAGGCCACCGACGATCACCCGCAAGGCGTCGATGGGCACGTAGCGGATGAGTGGCACTCCCACCGCTGCCACCAGGACGGCCAGGACCACCACGGCCACAGCGGCACCTTCGAGAGCGGACCGCCACCCGCGGGTGACTCCGGCGGCCACCACCAGGGTGAGGGCCTCGACCATTTCGACGGTGCTGGCACCGAAGACCGCCAGCAGGAGCACGGTTGTGGATGTCGTGCTCACGATGGCGACGAGCGCCGGTCGGGGGGCTTTTCCGCCATTGTGGCGGGCTGGATGTCGGGACGGGCGACTGCGAGGTAGAGCACGAGGACGGCAACGGCGAGGGTAAATACGACGGCGGTGGGTCCATCACCGAATCCGATCCCGCTGGTGTTGGCCGGCTTGCTGATGTAGTCGGCGAAGGAAGCACCGAGGGGACGGGTCACCACGTAGGCCAACCAGAAAGCGACGATGGCGTTCAGGCCCAGCTGCCACCAGGCCAGAGCCGGAATCAAGATGATTACGCCGAAGAGGATGCCGGAGGCCAGGTAGCCCAGGCCCAAGGCGGTCGCCGTAAAGTCCCCGAGGGCAGTGCCCAGGGCGAACGTGGCGAACACGGTCGCCCAGTAGAAGCATTCCCGCCGTCGCGTGGTGATGCTGTGGATGGAGAGCGTTCCCTCGATGCGGTGCCACACAAAAAAGATGACAATCAGCACACCTGCCCACAGCAGAGTGGTGCCGGCGTAGGGAATGTGGACATCGAGATGGAGGAAGTCGGATACACCGGTACCTAAAATGGCGATGGCATAGGCGAAGAACCAGTAGGCGAGAGCCTGGTACCGCCGGGTCCTGAACTGCAACACAAGTCCAATGGCGAATAGGGCCACCTCGGTCCCCCCGCCACCGATGTTTCCCCACGTCTTCAGGTAGTCCGAGGTGGCTTCACCGCCGGCAGTGGTCAGTATCTTGACCACCCAGAAAAGGAAGATGATCTCGGGGACCTTGGCCGCCCGCGGCTCCGGGAACACCCGGTTGAAGAGGGTAACCACCCACAAATCCTTTCTGGTTCTCGTTGTGGTCAGTGGTCCGGGTCGCTCAAGAGGTTTTGGTCGCTCGGCCAGGACGACCGTGCCCGTGGCCGATCAACAGACCGGTGTCGGCCGTCCGTCGTCACCTGCCCCTACGCCAGCGCCTGCCTCGTCCCATCACTGGAGTACCCGGCGGGCCGAAAGACCACCAGCTTCGCCTTTCACATAGAACATGGTGCTCACGGTCCGTCCTCGGGGTTTTTCCGTGGCTAGCGTACCGCCCGCCTGGTGACTCGGGGAGCCGGCTCGATCAGGCAGGGCCGCTGTTCACACAGCCGGCGCGCCGGGCCGAAGGCGACGAAAGAGGTCGGTCAGCTCCAGTGCGGAGTGCGAGAAACACCCTGGATGAGGGCCTCAACCCTTCGAGCGATCCTGACGAAGATCAGCTCGCCTTCCCATCCGCTTTTTCGACGGCTCTTCGAGCTGGATCAAACCGAATGGCCGGAGCTCTGCCGGGCCGTGACGTCGATGACCGCAGAATGACGAGATGCCCGCTGCTCCACGTGGCGTTGCGCCGATCGACGAGTGACATCCTGTACTGCGCCACGGATGACGACGGCCAAGAGCGCGGCCAGGCTTACCATCACGAAAACGGCGGCGATCAAGATCAATCCTCCGACGAAGAGAACCGCGCCGACCAGTGCCGTGCCCACGGTGATCATGGTGACGGCAAACTTCGACCCTGTCACCGACGGGCCCCGTAGGGGCTGCAAGGGCGTTCGCTGCCCGGTCGGCCGTGCCGTGGTGTCCACCGCCATCGCTAGTGCCTTCCGGAGGAAAGTCGCTGCGATCGGCCGCTGACCAGGTAGACCAGGCCGGCAGAGACGGCCACCTCGAAGACCAGGGTGAAGAGACCGAGTCCGAAGAGCCCCCCGATGAGGCTGCCCACGAAGGCGCCGACCAGGCCGACCCCGAGGGTTCTCAGGGCGCCGATCGGATTCGGGCCCGGAATGACGAGCCGTCCCAGGCCACCGATAACGGCGCCGACGATAAGGAGACTGACGATGTAGCCAATGATGCTCATGGTCACAGTGTGTTGGTCGAACATGGTCTTCGGCTAAGAGCTGCATAACAAACAGTGAAGAATTTGAGCACGCGTCGGGGACGGCTAGCCGGGCCCCGTGCTGGAATATCGGCGGCACGGAGGCCAAGGGGTCGATCAGCGCCTCTCCCAGGGCGATGACCAGGGGCTACACTGCGCCTCCAGGTGCCTCTTGAATGAGATCGCTCGGGCCTCAGTGGCCTAATCTGTCGGCCAGAGGGACGGGCGGTCAAGGCCGCACAGACCCTGCAGGCCCCAAGAGGATGGCGGACTCGCCGGCGATGGTGGCCGCGGTGGCCAGCGTTTCGGGCCTCATCTTCGTGGTCGGGCGACTGGTCCTCGTCGCCCACGGAAACGTTTCCATCTTCATCGTGGCCGGCAGCGCCCATGTCGACCCCCGAGTTCTCCCGCGAGGCATCTTCGTGGTCGATGGCAATGGCTACGACGGTCAGTTCTACTACCGGATGGCCCTCGATCCCGCCGATCTTGCCCGGTCGGCATTCGGGATCCGTCTCGACTCGCTATCTCGTCTCGAGCGCATCGGCTACCCGGCGATTGCCTGGGTGTTTGCGGCCGGCCATCCATCGTTGGTTCCCGACACCCTGATCGTCACCAATGTGGTTTCGCTGGGTGGGGTCGGCCTCGGCGGGGCCCTTCTGGCCCAGGACAGTGGTCGGCACGCGCTGTGGGGACTGGCCCTGGCCGGATACTGGGGCTACCTGTGGAGTGCCAGTAGAGACCTTACCGAGATAACCGCGGCCGCCTTCTTGCTCCTCGGACTGTGGGCCTACCGAAAGAATCGATGGGTGCTGGCCGGGGTGCTGTTGCTGGGCGCCGTACTGACCAAGGAGACGGCCGCCTACGTAGTGGTCATCATCGCCGCTACCCGCCTGGCCGGTCGGGCGATCGGGCGTGACCGCCGCCGGTGGGGCACGGCGGATATCTCGTGGCTGCTGCCGCTCCTCGGATTCGCTGTCTGGCAGTTGGTCGTCTTTGTCGGTACCCGTTCTGTGGCCATCCGCGACAGCGGGAACGCCAACATCGGCCCCCCTCTGAACGGGTTGATCGACGGGATCCGCTTCTACTGGCCCGCACTCCCTTCGGTGGCCTCCTTTCTTTGGTTCGGCGAACTGCTCGTTCTGACTGCCATCGCCGTGGGTGCCGCCGCGTCGATCCGCACCACCACGGTTCCCGTCCACGAACGTTTGGCCTGGGCCGCGGTCGTGGTGTTGGCGGTGTGCGCGGCATCGGGCATCTGGCGAGGCGATGTGGGATTCCGCAGCCTCGACGACGTCTACCTGTTCAGTTGGATCGTGCTCCTGGGTACGCGCCGCCGCCTCTGGCCGTACGTGGGCCTTGCCGGCGCCACGTGGCTGGTGGTAGCCGTGGAACTGCTCAGATACGTATGACGGCGGCCCACCGGCATTTCTGACATCCGACAGAGCTCGGGGGAAGAGCTCTGCCCCTGCGCCCATCCGTCCCAAAAGGAAAGGCTCGACGGCTCGTCCATCGAGCACGGCCCTTCTACAGTGTGATCGGCAGACCCGGAGGTCGACGGACCGATGGTCGGACGGACCGGACCTTGAACGAGCACCGAGCAAAAGTCAGAATGGTTTCAGGAACGGCCAGGGGGACAGCGCTGGTCACCGGAGCCAGCCGGGGGATCGGCAAGGCGATCGCCGTGCACCTGGCCCGGGTTGGCTACGACGTGGCCGTCGGAGCCAGAACGCTCCACGAGGGTGAGCAGCGGGAACATTCGTCGACGGTCGCCTCCTCCAACACCCGGGTGCTTCCGGGCTCACTCGACTCGACCGCTGCCCTCATCGAGCGGGAAGGACGTCGGGCCCTCCCCATCTACGTGGACCTACTGGAACGGGCCTCGCTGGGTTCAGCAGTGGCCACGGTGCAGGAGCGCTGGGGTCCGATCGATGTTCTGGTCAACAACGGACGCTATGTCGGGCCGGGCCACATGGACCAGATTCTGGACACACCGGTCGACCTCTTCGACCGGCATCTCGAGGCCAATGTCATGGCGCCTGTGATCTTGGTCAAGCTGGTCCTTCCACAAATGGTCGAACGTGGACGGGGAGTGATCGTCAACCTGGCGTCGAGCTCGGGAACGATGGATCCGCATCGGCCCGCCGGTCGTGGCGGATGGGGGCTCGGGTACGGGATGTCCAAGGGTGCCCTGCACCGGGTGGCGGGCATGGTTGCCGTCGAGCTGGGTGACCGGGGAATCCTGGCGTTCAATCTGAGCCCCGGGTTCGTAGCCACCGAGCGCATTGCCATCGACATGGCCGAGTTCGGCTTTGATGCCTCGAAGGGTGCTCCGGCCGATGTCGTCGGCGCGGTGGCCGCCTGGCTGGCCACCGACGATCGGGCCATCGAGCTGAACGGCCAGTGGATCGAGGCTCAGGAAGTCTGCCGCCAGCTGGGACTCCTCGCCGGGTGGCCCTGAGCCGGCGTTTGCCTGCGTCCCCGCCACCGAGCTGCGGCGCTCCAGAGCGGGCGGAGTACTCTGGCCCGTCAATGTCCGAGTCGATGACGACGCGCGATCGGCTTCTCGACGCGGCCACAGCTCTGTTCGCCGACAGGGGCGTCGACAACGTGTCGGTGGCCGAGATCGTCCGGGCCGCCGATCAGCGCAATGCATCTGCCGTCCGCTACCACATCGGGAGCCGGACCGATGTTCTCTATGGGGTTCTGGAGCGGCACGTGCCCGTCATCGCTGCTCAACGGCGGGCTCTCCTGGCCCAGGTCCGCGCCGGGCCGCCTGGGGATCGCCTGGCCGCCACTTCCGTGATCGTACGTCCCCTGGCCGACCTGGCCCGGCGCGGATGGCGAGAACGTGCCTATCTTCGGATCGGCTCCGAGCTGTCCGGAATGCTCGACCGTATGACCCCGGAGATCCGATCGCTGATGCGGGACACTGCCGGGCACGAGGCGTGGGAGCTCCTCCGCCAACGATGTCCGGAGGTGCCCGACGATTTGTGGCGGATCCGTCGCGAGCTGTGCATCGTGTTCGTCGGACGAGCCGTCGCTGACTGGGCCCGGCTTCTCGATGAGGGGGCCAGCAAGCGCCGAGCCCTCCCCGAGGACCGGTTCGTTGACAACCTGATGGCCATGGTGCTCGGCGCTATGACGGCAATCACTCCCCCCAGTTGAGAGGATGGCCCCGTGCACGCCCCTTACACCGTGCCCAGTTCGGGAGAACTGGACGCTCTCTATGAATCACTCAAGACCTGGGGACGATGGGGACCCGACGACCAGCGGGGGACGCTCAATTATCTGACCGGTGATCGGACGGCGGCCGCCGCCGCTCTGGTTCTTAGTGGAGAGACGATCAGCCTGGCCCATGACCTGGCCACCGATCCCCGACCCGAACACCCCCATCCGGTCCAACACCACATGCTGGCCTCCGGTGATGCGCGCCACTCCAATGGAATTCCGGGATACGAGGCTGCCCGCGACCATCTGGCTCTCGACGTCCACGGCTTGTGGACGACCCACGTAGACGCACTCTCGCACATGTTCGTCCACGGCGAGATGTACGGGGGACGTCCGGCCAGCCAGGTCCGGAGCGACGGCGCTCTGGCCAACACGGTTCTCTCGATGGCCAACGGTGTCATCGGCCGAGGAGTGCTCCTTGATGTTCCTCGAGCGCTGGGCGTCGAGTACTTCGGTGCCGGCGACGTGGTCGCCGTGGCCGATCTCGAGCGGACCGAAGCAGCCCAAGCGGTGACCGTCGGACCCGGGGACATCCTTATTGTAGCCACCGGGCGGGAGGCGCGTCGTCAGGCCGTGCATGGTTTCGACGGTTTGTCGGGCTTGCATCCCGAATGTCTGGCATGGATCCTCGACCGGCAGGTGGCGGTCCTCGGTAGCGACGGCATTTCCGACCCGATGCCCTTCCTTCCCATCCCCCAGTGGCCTTTTCCGGTGCACCAGATCGGCATCGTGGCCATGGGCCTCCACCTCATCGACAACCTGAGCGTGATCCAGCTGCAAAAGTGCTGCGACGAGGTGGGACGATGGGCCTTTCTGTTCTCGATGGCCCCGCTCCGGATACCGCGCGGCACCGGGTGTCCGGTGAATCCGGTGGCCGCGCTGTGACTCCGGCGGTAAGCGACAACCCGAGCCGGCCGACCGGCTCCGATCCCTACCGGGACCTGCGGTCCCTCCTCCAACGGTATGCCCGCGCCGTCGACCAGCGGGACGTCGATACTCTCTCGTCCCTGTTTCATCCTGAGGCCGAGATCGTGGGTGCCGGTGGTACCCAAACGCGCGAGGAGTGGTTGGACACCATGCGGGCACCGCGCTCCTTTCCCACCAGCATGCACATGATCGGCGACCCGCTCATCGAGGTGGCTGACAGCGGCGAGGAGGCCTCGATGGACACCTACGCGGTCGTCTATCAAATTGGGAGTGCGAGTGACGGCAGCGGCGATCTGACCTTGGGAATTCGATACCGCGACCACTGTGCGCGCCAGGGAGATCGGTGGGTCATTGCCACTCGCCAGTCGACCACCGTCTGGATGCGTTGAGAGGGCGAACCCTGGTGAGGCGTCAGACCCGACGGCGTCGCAGCAGTCGGCCCGGTGTTGCTCCCGTTGGCTGTCCCTGATCGATGGTGACCCGTCCCCCCACCAGGGTGGCCAGAAATCCGGTGGAACGCTGTTCGAGTCGACGTCCTCCGCCGGGGAGATCGTCGACCAGTTCCGGGACGCGAGGGCCGACAGTGGAAGGATCGAATACATTGAGATCAGCCGTCATGCCTTCGCGTAGAAGTCCGCGGTCGCTGAATCCCCACGCCAAGGCCGGCTCCAGGGTGATCATGCGGACACCCTCTTCGAGGGTGAATGCTTGGCGGTCGCGCACCCAGTGTCCGAGCAGATGGGTGTGGATGGATGAGTCGGCAATCTGGCTGAGGTGCGCTCCCGAGTCGGAGAAGGTCATGACCGTCCGCGGATGTCGTAGAGCGCGCTGCAAAATGGCGTCGTCCTGGGGATAGAGGCTGGGTTGGATGAAAAGCTGCTCACCCTGCGAAGCCACACACAGTTCGATCATGGCCTCGGCCGGATGAAGCCCTCGTTGGGTGGCGATGTCGGCCACGGAGGGATTGGGTGGCAGCCCATGCCGGTAGACGCGGATGCCGTCGAAGTCCGGAGGTCGTGCCTGCGCCCCGACACCGGTGAACCTCCCGTAATCGGCAGCGACGGCGGCCTCGACGAACGGGATTCGAAGCTCGGTGTCACTCAAGATACGCAGTTGATCCTCAACCGATCGGGAACGCAGCCCGGACCATGCGGGAATGAGGTCGAACGGCAATCGCGTCTTCAGGGAAAGGAGCACGGAGATGCCCCGGCAATGGGTCTGTGCCACCATCCGGGCCCCAACGGCAGCCGCCTGGTCGAGGAAGTCCAGGAGATAGCCGGCCGAACTGGTGGCCAGTAGCCCGAAGGTCATCGGCACCCCGGTTTGGGCAGCGAGATCTGTCATCCGGTCCAGAGACCGTTGGCGTACCACCGGATCAGGGGCCGACATGCCGGCATCGGCGCCTTCGAAGATGCCGCCATGTCTCCCCATCACCCCGACCAGTGCCGCCACCTCGCTCCACGAGGCAATCCGTGAAGCCACCGGTCGCCCATCTGAAGTTTCGTGGTGCTGGGTACGGGAGGTGGAGAACCCGATGGCCCCGGCTCGAAGCGCATCGGCCAGCTGGTCGGCCATAAGGGTGAGGTCCTCGTCGGAGGCCTTTTCCTCGAAGGCTCTCTCGCCCATAGCCCAGGTGCGGAGAGCAGAGTGTCCGATATTGGCGGCGAAGTTGATGCCTTTGGGCAGTCGTTCAACCGCGTCGAGGTACTCAGGGAAGGTCTCGAAACACCAATCGATGCCGGCGGCCAGGGCAGCGGGATCGATGTCTTCCGCCCGTTCGAGATTTCGGACGACCAGTTCCCGCTGGTGGGAGCGCACCGGTGCCAGTGTGAAGCCACAGTTGCCCATCACTGCGGTCGTCACTCCGTGCCAACACGAGCTCGAGCCGGAGGCGTCCCAGAAAACCTGGGCATCCATGTGGGTATGGCCGTCGATGAATCCGGGGCTGACCACGTGCCCTTCGGCATCGATGTCCACGGATCCCCGAGTGGTGATCCTGCCCACCGTGGCGATCCTGTCGTCCACCACGCCGACGTCGGCCCGGTAGGAACCCGTGCCCGACCCGTCCACCACCGTGCCGTTGCGAATGACGACGTCGTAGACCACGGGACCACCTCGGTGGGAAGACGGTAGCTGGCACCAGGACAGTAAGCGGTTACCGTCGCCCGGACGGTAATATGCGTATATTAGGCCGATGGCCGGTGCCTCCCACATCCGGGCCCGGCTCGGGCACCCGGTGATCGACAGCGACGGTCACATGGCCGAGCACCTGCCGACCTTGGCCCCCTATCTCGAACAGGAGGGGCTGTCCCTCCGACATCCCCTGTTTCGGCGGATGGTTCCTCCCTATGGCGGGACAGAGACGCCATGGCACGACCAGACCCCTGCCGAACGGAAGGCCACCCGCACCCCGCGGGGACCGTGGTGGAGCGCCCCGGCCAAGCAGACCATCGATTTGGCCACCGCCTTGTTCCCCCAGCTTCTCTACGAGCGGCTGGACGAGATCGGCATCGACTTCGGGATCGTCTATCCCAGCCTGGGGTTGGTCTTCATGCACAGCGATGACGACACCTACCGCCGCGGAACCTGTCGGGCTCTCAATCGCTGCAATGCCGACCGTTTCGCCTCGCTGTCGGACCGGCTGACCCCGGTAGCGGCCATTCCCATGGTGACCCCCGATGAAGCCATCGCCGAACTCGAATTCGCTGTGAGGGAGCTCGGGTTCAAAGCGGTGGTCCTGGCCGGCTACGTCCAACGGCCCTTCGACGCCCTGGCCGGAAGCGATCCTCTGCTGGCCAAATATGCCTACTGGCTGGACCAATTCGGCGTCGATTCCGCCTACGACTATGACCCGGTGTGGGCGGCGGCCACCGAGCTGGGCGTGTCCATCGCCTTTCACTCCGGATTCATCGGGATGACGCCTTATCGTTCCATTTCGAGCTACGTGTTCAATCACCTGTCGATGCTGGCTGAAGGTCAGCAGTCGCTGGCCAAATCGTTGTTTCTCGGAGGCGTCACCCGGCGGTTCCCACGGATGAACTTCGCCTTCCTGGAGGGAGGAGTGGCGTGGGCGGCCGCTCTCTACAGTGACATCGTCAGCCACTGGGAGAAGCGCAACCTGGCTGCGCTCGAGCAGAATCTCGATCCGCGCCTGGTCGATAGACGGCTTCTGGTCGATTTGATGGCCAGATACGCACCCGATGCTCTGACCGGGGCTCGCCCTCCGCGGCGAGCAGACGAGGACGAAGGCACCCTTGACGAGTGGGCGGCGTGCAACATCGAGGGTGTCCATGACATCAAAGAACTGTTTGTCGACCGCTTCTGGTTCGGCTGCGAAGCTGATGATCCCTTGACTTCGCTGGCTTTCAACACCTCGGTCAACCCTTGTAGTGCCGAGCTCCGCGTCATGATGGGCTCTGATATCTCCCACTGGGACGTTCCCGACGTGTCCGCAGTCCTCCACGAGGCCTACGAAATGGTGGAACGCAAATGGATCGACACCGACGCCTTCCGTGCCTTCACATTCGAGAACCCGGTGGCCTTCTATACGGGGACCAACCCCGAGTTCTTCACGGGGACCGTCGTCGACCAGGCCGTGAAGGCGTGGGCCGGAGAGGGCTGAGTTGCTCGATCGGGTGCTGCGAGGTGGGTTCGTGGTCGACGGAACCGGAGTGCCGGGCCGCCTGGCCGACGTAGGAATCCGTGCCGGAAGGGTGGCGGCGGTCGGCGAGATCGATCAGAACGGTGCCGAGGAGATCGACGTCGGCGGGAAGATCGTCTGTCCCGGTTTCATCGACATCCACACCCACTACGACGCACAACTCTTGTGGGACCCCACCGCCAGCCCGTCGGTCGTTCATGGGGTGACGACCGTGGTGGGAGGCAACTGTGGATTCTCGATCGCCCCGATCGGCGCAAACGATGCCGGGTACA
The DNA here is from genome assembly GCA_963813525.1 of uncultured Acidimicrobiaceae bacterium. Classification (GTDB taxonomy): domain Bacteria; phylum Actinomycetota; class Acidimicrobiia; order Acidimicrobiales; family RAAP-2; genus Bog-756. The sequence goes on along the minus strand of CAWEZI010000005.1, from coordinate 2,738,827 downwards.
TCCAGCGGATGATGGCGGTGGTCGAAGGGATCCCGCTGGCAGCACTCGAAGGAGCGGGACCCTGGCAGTGGCGGTCCTTCGCTCAGTACCTCGACCGCATCGATCAGGGGCTTTCTGTCAACGCCGGGTTCCTGGTGGGACACTCGACCGTCCGCCGGGTGGTGATGGGAGCGGCGGCCAGTAGCCGACCAGCGGACGCCGAGCAACTGGCCGCCATGGCCGAGTTGGTTTCCGAGTCGGTCCGGGGCGGCGCACTCGGGTTCTCGTCGTCTCTCGGTGAGGGACACCTCGATGGCGACCACCACCCTGTCCCTTCCACCTGCGCCGCTCGTGAGGAGTTCGTGAGACTGGCCGCCGCCGTCCGCCACCACGAAGGAACCACGCTCGAGTTCATCCCCACGGTCGGGCCCATCCCCGAGGACCGTATGGAGCTCATGGCCGACATGTCACTGGCCGCCGACCGTCCCCTGAATTGGAATCTCCTCGGGAGCTTGGCTTCCGAGGAGATCTTCGCCGGCCAGCTCCGGGCGTCCGACCTGGCTGCCCAGCGCGGCGCCTACGTCGTGGCTTTGGCCTTGCCCGACATGATGCGCATGCGGGCCAGCAACATTCTCGCCGGCCTACCGGTCTGGTCGGAGGTTCTGATGCTGGACGCCGATGGGCGTGGGGAGGCCATTGGCGACCCGACCACGCGGGCCGCCCTGCGGGCGGCAGCCCAGAGAATGGCCGACCGGGCCCTGGGAGTGCTGGCCGACTTCAGCCTCATGGAGGTGGCGGACTCCGATTCCTCCTGGGTCGGGTGGTCCCTGGGCTCGATCGCCGACCAAAGGGGTACGGACGTCATTGACGTCCTCATCGACGTGGTCCTGCGGGACGGGCTCACGCTCTACGTCGTGCTCCCGTCGCTCACCCCCGGTCTGGGGCAGAGCGACGAGGGATGGCGGGCCAGAGTGGAGGTGTGGAAGGACCCCCGGGTCATGCTCGGCGGTTCGGATGCCGGTGCCCACCTCGATCTGATGTGCCATGCCAACTACCCCACACGGGTGCTGAGCGAGGTGGTCCGCCAGCGAGGATTGCTTCGGATGGAGGAGGCGGTAGCGATGATGACAGAGCGACCGGCCCGTCATTACGGACTGCGGGAGCGGGGAAGACTGGCTGAGGGATGGCATGCCGACCTGGTGGTGTTCGACCCGGCGACCGTGGGCAGCGAGCCGGCCCGGCTGGTGGCCGACCTGCCCGGTGGGGGAGAGCGCCTTACGGCTGGTTCCCGCGGCGTGGTGGGGGTCTACGTCGCCGGCCAGGAAGTCGTCCGAAATGGCACTGTTACAGGACGCCGGCCAGGCAGGGTCCTGCGCTCGGGAGCTGACACCGAAACAGTCTCGCTCGCCTCGGTCAAGCGCTGGCCGCTCCATCGATGACCAGAGTGGTGCCGGTCACGCTGGCCGCCTCGTCCGAGACCAGATAGGCCACCGCCGATGCCACTTCGGACGGTTCGATGACGCCACCCATGGGTGAGGCGGCCCGGGCCAGAAGGCCCAGATCAGCCCCGTCGGGCAGGGCGAAGGAGCGCAGCATGGGCGTGTCCACCGAAGCGGGGCACACCGCATTGACCCGGACGCCCAGCGGGGCCAGCTCGATAGCCATGGACTTGGTGAGCATGATCACGCCTCCTTTTGAGGCGCAGTAGGCCGCGTTGTACGGCGTCGCTCGCAGCCCGGCCACCGAGGCCATGTTGACGATGGATCCCTGTGCCCGGAGAAGAGCGGGCAGCGCCTTCTGGCTGAGCAAGAAGGTGCCTGTGAGGTTCACCTCGATGATTTCTCGCCATACGGAGGGTTGCAGGTCGCCGACCAGTGACGCCATCCCGATGCCGGCCACGTTTATCAGGATGTCCAGTTGTCCGTAGGAAGCCAACACCTGCGCTACCGCCTGAGCGCACGACGCCTCATCACGGACGTCGCAGACGATGCCGTCGACGGGGACACGAACATCGCTGCGCACGACCGATGCACCGTCGGCAGCCAGACGGTCGGCTACCGCCCTACCGATGCCCCCCGACGCCCCCGAAACCAGTGCCGCCCGACCATCAAGATGTGCCATACCTCGACGGTACCGGCTGTGATCGGGCCCGGTACTGTGAGCGCGGTGGAAATGCCGCGTGGGGATGGGATCGCTCGGGCCGTCCTCCGTGGCAGGATCACCCGCTCCTACCCCGAACCGGGTGGGCCATGATCTCGACTCCCGCGTCGCATACGGTCCGCCGGCTGGCCGATCAGGGTCACCTCATCGGAGACGAATGGTGCCCGAGTGATGCAGCCGGCACCTATCGGCACCGGTACGCGGCCACCGGTCGTGTACAGGCGGATATCGGACTGGCCGGTGCCCACGACGTCGACCGGGCTGTGGCCGCGGCGCGGGCCGCCGCTCCGTCGTGGGCCGGCCTGGCTCCCGGTCGCCGCGCATCACTCCTTTACGGCTTGGCCCAATTGATCGACGACCACCGTGCCGAAGCGGCTGAACTGGCCGCGCTCGACAACGGAACGCCGGTCAGCATCATCAACCCCGGCCGTTACACCGCCTCGTGGGTGCGTTACTACGCCGGGTGGGCCGACAAGCTGGCCGGCGAGGTGCATCGCGAAGGCACGCATGAGGTCGCCGTCCGATTGGAGCCCTACGGGGTCATAGCGGTGATGCCGCCATGGAACGGCTCGATGATGGGGATGGGTCAAAAGTGTGGCCCGGCGCTGGCCGCCGGCAATACCGTGGTGGTGAAGCCGCCGGAAATCGCTCCCTTTGGGATGCTTCGGTTCGCCGAACTGGCGCGTGAAGCGGGAATCCCTGCCGGGGTGGTCAACGTCGTGGTCGGGGGAGCAGACACCGGAGCCCATCTGGCGTCGCATGCCGGCATCGACAAGATCAGTTTTACCGGGGGGATCGAGACGGCCCGCGCTTTGATGTCGAGCGCAGCCGGCAACCTGACCCCACTGACTCTGGAGCTTGGCGGAAAGTCACCCAACCTGGTTTTTCCCGATGCCGACCTGGACGTCGCCGCCAGCGTGGCAGCCCTGGCCGGAACGGCCCTCCTGTCCGGTCAGGGCTGTGCTCTTCCCACTCGCCTGTACCTCCACGAGGATGTCTACGACGAAGTGGTCGACCGTCTTCTGGCCCGGCTGGCCGCGCTCCGCATCGGGGACCCTCTGGATCCGGACACTTTCGTCGGTCCGGTGGTAACGGAGCGAGCGATGGAGAGAATCTTGGGCGTCATCGGGCAGGCCCGGTCGGACGGCGCCACCCTCCTGACCGGCGGTGTACGCATGGGTGGTGAGCTGGCAGACGGATGGTTCGTGGCCCCCACCGTGTTCGGCGACGTCGATCAGGCCAGTGCTCTGGCCCGGGAGGAGGTCTTCGGACCCGTGCAGGCTGTCCTGCGTTTCTCGTCTGAGGAAGAGGCCATCGCCAAGGCCAATGACAGCGTTTTCGGGCTGGCCGCCTACGTCCATACACAGGATCCGTCCCGCATCGAGCGACTGACCACCGAGCTCCAGGTGGGGACGGTTGTCGTCAACGGGATGGGAGGGATGTCGGCGGCGACACCCTTTGGTGGATACAAGCAGAGCGGTTTCGGGCGGGAGGGCGGCCGTGCCGGAATCGAGGAGATGGTTCAGACCAAAGCCGTTTTTGGCAACGACCGCTGACGAAAGTGCGCCGGGGGCAAACGCCCAGGAATGTACGGCGTGAGGTTTCCGCATCGGCACCCTCGGGTAAGCCCTGACGTCAAGGGCTGCGGTTTGCCACTCCCTTTACCGGCATCGGCGTACGGCCGGGGGTGCGTGGCGCCACGAGGTGACCTGCAGGAAGGGCTCAACCGGATATGGCTGCCAGGGCGCCGTCACTGCCACTAGGACCACCAGCAGGATCGGATTGCCGCGGTCGATGACGGCGGGCGATGGCGCAATGAGGGCTCGAGCCTGGGTTCCCGCCGGTGGCCGACCCGCCCTGGTCAAGGGCAACGGCGATGGATCTGCAGAGCTGGTGCCCGGCGTGAGGGCTGTCTCCACTTTTCAGAACGGCGTTGACTGTGACGCTTTCGCGAACTCGGTCTGGTAAGGGCCTGCCCATTCTGCGGGTGGCGGTCCACCAGAGGACGCATTGCCCGTGTACGAGCTGGTCCGGGCCAATCCGGTCGGCGCTGAGACCGACTCTTTCGTACGGGGGGAGCTCAGGGCCCGGCCACGATTTGCGGCGGCCTTTCCGGGGTAGTCAGATGGCGGGAACGATGGAGAGGGCTCCGGGCCGAAGCGGTACCGGAAAGGGGGGCACGTGGCCACGAGGAAGCACGCCATGACGCATAAGTCGTCGCGTGGCCGTTCGCAACCTTTGGGATCGAGAGCTTCGCGGCTGAAAGTAGCGACCAACCGACCGGAATGTGTCACATGGGAGCTCGGATTAGTGGCGTTGGCCGAGGCTATTCGAGCTGACAGCGTGGCCACGTCCTTCCGCTCCAATTTCACCATGAGTCGCCAGTCGGCGTGAGCCGCTCGTGTGGGCTCGCTGCTCACCGTCGCGCAGTCCTGTCCGTCCCACGACGGCGGTCGTGGCCACCGCTACCCCATAGGAACCCTACGATCACGTCGAACTGGCCGACCGCATCCAGCTCGACAAGAGGCCATCGATCGGAATGATGTTCCGGTCTTCGACGGCGTGTGCTCCTGACCAGCTGTCTGGTTGAGCGCTGCTCTCGGGCAGGTCAGGGAGAGGCAGGCGGCACGGTCATCCGCCGTGCGGGTCACGGCGCCCGCTCCGAGGGATCGCCGGCGTCGGTGATGGTCAACGACTGGTTTGTGGACGAAGTACGCCGGGCCAAAGATCTGGTGGACCGACGGTCAGGAGTCCGCACGAGGTGCGGTCGGTTCGGGCTCGTACCCCGCTGTGTACGACAGCAACCGAACCACCGATCCTCGTGCCCGGCCTTTCTGGCTGACCCTGTCCGCATGACGACCTTCTCCGATCGAAGGAACCCGTTCGCGAGAGGACGGCCGGACGGGCGATTCATCCTCACCGGTTGGCGATCCTCACCGGTGGTCCGCCACCGGTCTCTCAGTGGTTGAGGTCGAAGGTGCGGATCGTCGCCTGCCGTAGACGCTGACATAGCAGCGGCATCGGACCGGCGGTGGCCACGGCGAGGACCGTGCACGCCTCCGGCAGTTGCTCGGTCTGGGCGCCGCCAACCGGGACCCCTGATAGGGGATCCGAAGCAGGAGAGCCTTAGGAGGCCTCGGGCCAACCAACGCCGGTCCTTAGGTCGAGGCCCCATCACTTCCTCGGATCGGCTTTGGCCGCCTCGAGTCGCAGGTAGCCCTGTCCGAGGTTGTGGCCGGTTTCCACGGATAGTCCGATTGACGACACGCCGGGGGAGGGACGACGGGCCGAGGCCGTCGATTCCCGACCTGTGGCGGCGGGCGGGCTCCTCGGGGACACGGGTGCCTCTGAGATCGTAGAGAGAACGGCGCCCATTACCCTCAACTCTCAACCTCACCCTTAACTTGACCGTGAGTATTGTTCTATAGGTACAGTTGAGGTTGAGCCTCTCGGGGTAAGCCCTGGGGGAGAGGCATGACCAGGTGATCAGATGGTTGGCCGGCGGTGATCGGCCCACTCGGGATGGCGCTGTGACCACGAGCTCCCGCTCCGGCCGCCTGAGGAGGTCCCTCCCGATCAGCGGCCGCGTGTCCTCGTTGGCGGGTCGGGGAGTGGGTGCGCCGAGTGAGGCGGGCAGCCATCGAGCCGGTAGGCGATCTCCCGTTACCCCGGAAACATCCCGAAGAGTCCACGTTCCCGCAACTCGTCCCAGAAGGCCCGGTCATAGACCCGATCGGGATCGGCACGTATCTGCGCATCGAGCGCTTCGGCGTCGTCGCCCACCAGGATCCGCCACTGGCTGTTCCGGACACCGTTCAGGATGATGGTTGCTGCCTCAGCTGCGGTGGTCGGGGCTCCGTCCCGGAACACCTCGCCGATCATCCTGATCCCGTTGCGCAGATCATCGTCGGAAAGATCAGCCACCGGCATCCCACCGCCGACCAGCTGCTGGCGGAGCTTGGACAGTTGAGCGCTGTCCATCGCATCGGGATCGACACCGTGGGCTTTGTTCGAATTGATGATGATCGACGTACCGATATGGCCGGGCAGCACCACCGATGCCCGAAGATGGGGGGCGTTGAGCCGGAAGTCGGTGATGAGGGCTTCGGTGAAGCCCCGCACGGCGAATTTGGCCGTGCTGTATGCCGTATGCGGCGTGGACGGCCCCACCGATGCCCACAGCCCGTTGATGCTGCTGAGGTTGATGAGATGTCCTTCGTCAGCCTGCAGGAGCATGGGAAGGAACACCCGTGTGCTGAGGTAGATACCACCCCAGTCGACGGCGAAGGTCTGATCCCATTCCTTCCGATCACCGGTGACGAAGCTTCCCCCACCGCTGATTCCGGCATTGTTGAACAGCAGATTGATGTGCGAGGTCGTGAACTGGGACCCGACGGCGTCACGGAAGAGAAGGATCTGCTGCTCGTCGGCCACGTCAGCCTCGAAGGTCAGAACTGTTACGCCGGTTGGGGCTGACCGGAGGGCCAGTGCCCTGGTCTCGACCAAAGCCTCGGTCGAGACGTCGCACGTGGCCACGTCACACCCTGCGGCAGCCAGTTGGCAGACCAGCTGACGGCCGATTCCGCTGCCACCACCGGTGACCACCGCTATGCGTCCCTCTAGTCGCTCCACGTCCAATCCCCCGATGAGCCGTTGCAGTTGTGAGCAGTGATCATGAGCGCCGATCGGCTGACCGGAACGGTCAGGATCTCCTGGAGTCATCCGAGCCGGGCGGGTGACACCGTACCTCCCGCCGGCTCAGATGCGCCCTCCTAACGGGCGAAAGCGTGCCAGCCGAGCCACATCCAACCCACCAGTAGCAGCCCCCGGCCAACCGGTCGGGCGGTGAGCCGACGGATAGTTGAGCTCAGGGTGGGGAGGCGCCCCTCCGAGAGATGGCTGATGACGACCAGGGCAGCGAAGGCCACCGCCAACGCGGCCCAGACCATCAACGTCCAGTCACGGGTTGTCATGGGAGGAGGTACCACCCCGCAAGAAGCCACAATCCGAACAACAGGGACTTACCCACCTGACTGTCGTCCACTGTGTCGATGAGCGCGCTCAAGGTGGGATGCAGGTGACGAGGCGCCTGGCTGTAGACGAAGAGTTCCCAACCCAGGACCAATCCGGTCATGCCTAACCACACCAGCGACCAGCGACCGGTCGAGGCCGACGTTTCGCTGCGGTCGCCGGTCGGAATGCCCTGTGCGCGCCTTGGCCGACGCATGCGCAACCCGAAGACCACTGCGGCGAGCACGATGGGGAGAGCCGTTACCACGTCCGCGCCGAGGGTGAACGGCGTGGTGAACGAGGCCACGACGGCGTAGGCCGCGCCCGCCAACAGGGCACCGGTGCCGAGCCTCCGAGACGAAATCCATGGCGCTGGCGGCTCCATCAGGCCGACTCGACAGGGACACTGGGCCAGAGCGATTCGGGCTCTCGGCCGCGGGTTTCCGGGAGGAGCCAGACCAGAGAGCTCATGGCCATGGCGGGCAGGAATGTCACCAGGGCAGCCGGCGCAAACCGGTTTCCCACGTCGGCCACGGCTCCGAAGAGCACGAGCCCTGCCACTGCGCCCAGCACGGCCCCGGCCACGTTCCAGCCGGCGACAGAGGCCCGCACCGAGGTCGGGAAGAGCTCGTTGACGAAAGCCCCGGCGGCAGGAGCAATGACCCCGCCGGCCGTGATGCCGGTCAGATAGCCCACAACCAGGAGCACGCTTCCGCCGCTGTAGCACAGCAGGCCGGACGCCCCGATGGCCAGCATCGCCGCCATGGCTGTCGGGCGGCGCCCGATCCGATCTGCCAATCGCACGCCGGCCAGAAGGCCACCAAAGCCCAGAATTCCGGCGCCCACAACCATGGCTGATTCGGCGTACCCCGGAAACTTCTTGACGTTCTGGGCGTAGAGGAACACGAAGCTGTTGGCTGGTCCGGATATCACGGCCAGACTGAAGGCCAGGGCCACCACGATGAACAGGCGTTTCCGGAAGGGACGGGCCACGGCACCAATGACTGGTCGGCTTCGCTCGGGAGATTCGCTGGCTCGTACGAACCGGTCGGGTTCGCGTACCCAGCGTGCGGCAAAGGGCAGGAGGGCCAAGGGCACCAGGGCCAGAACGAGAATTCCTTGATAGCCCAGCGTGGTGCCGGCCAGTCCGTAGAGAACGGCCGTGGCCCCGGCACCGACCGCATACCCGGCAGCCACCAGTGCCACCGCCGCGGCACGCTGGGCGGAGTCGGTCTCTTCGGCCGCTCCGACCTGAGCCACTGCGTACGCCGCCGACAGCAGTGGTCGCCCCAGAGCGAAGATGATCACGAACCACCAAAAGTTCGGGCTTGCCGCCGAGGCTGCGGTGATGGCCAGTCCGAGGCCACAGGCCACCAGGATCACTTTTCGTCGCCCCACCCGGTCGGCTATTCCGGCCAACGGCATGCCGCCCAGTGAGGCCAGTCGGATGATGGCCAGACCTATGCCGAGCTCGGTGCCCGACAGGCCGGCCTGGTCGGTGATCGAGACGCCGTGGGTGACGTGGCCGAAATGCTTGGCCACGTCACCAAGGGTTGCGGTCAGGCCGAACTGCCCGAATCCGGCGGCCAGGGCGACCAAACCCACGCCGATGACGGCAGGGTCTCGCCACCGACCGACCAGCAGCTGGCCTGGAACGTTGCCGGATGGCGAAGTCGCCGACGGTTCGTTCGATGATTCGACCGGCACACCCTCGGGCGCGCCGCGCCGCTCCCGTGCGCTCACCGGGCGTGGACGGAGTGAGGGTGGGTGGAGAACTCACGTCCGCTGTTGGGTGGTTTCATGGGTGTGGTGCGACGACCCGACCAGAAAGGGATGTCGAGCAGGATGAACAGGACGAGTGCAACCCCTGCTGCGCTGAACAGATACCAGGGCCACGGTCCCAACACCCGTAGCAGGGTCCACTCCCCGGGGGGCTGTCGCAGGAACATGTAGTTGGCACCGGTCAGTGCGTCCACCAGCCCGACCAGGGCGCTGTAGGCCACGGACAGGGCGAAGACGCGACGGACTGCGCCACGCCGGGGCACGATGCCCAGTCCGAAGACCAAGAAGGATGCGGCGAAGACGATGCCCAGGTGACCTACGACGTACTGCCAGAAAACGAGATGGGGGAACCCGACCGACAAATCCGGGGTCAGCACGCCTTGGAGCGTGCCGGCCAGACCCCAGAAGTAGGTGAGCTCGACCAGTATCGGCACTCGCCAGAAACAGGCGGCTGCGGCCAGCAGCACTGCCAGATCGCACAGTGGGAGGGGAAGCGAGGTTTTCGCTGACCAGCCGCCCGCTACAGCCAGGGCGATCGTGTAACTCACCGCATCGGTGGCCAGAGCCAGGCCGACCACCCAGGCCACCACCTGGGTCCACGGGCCGGGGTGCAGGCGGGCGGCCACGCATGCACCTGCGCACGCGCCCAGCCCGATGACGACGCTGATGCCGTAGGCGAAGGGTGAAACAACGGAAACCACACAGCCAGTCTTCCCCCTTACCGCCGGCAACGGAGGACATGCCGATGGGGGAGGACGCCGAGGCGTAATCGGCGCTTCCGGTGGGTGGAGACGTCAACCGTCGATGAAACTCACGTGCGGCTATCGCCGGCGATCAAGATCAACTGTGGGCAGGCAACGAATAGTGATCGAAGAATTTCCACATGGCCTCGTTGGCATTGACCAGGATGGTGCCCTCTCCCACGCCGGCGAGGATCCAGTTGGACCGAGGTCCGGTATTCAGCGTGCTGCCCGGCCATACGTGACCCGACCCGGTCAGCCGCCACAGGGCCACCTCGGTGCCCGCATGACAGTGGGTATAGGTGATGAAGGTTGCCGTTTCCCCCGCCGAAATGGAGTTGGCTGCACCGACAATCGTCTTTCCGTCGTGGGGAGAGGGATGGCAACCGTCGGCCTTGACCCACTGCTTGATCCCCTCCATGACCGAAAGCCGGAGCTTCGGGTTGCGGTTGGGTACCCCGGTCCATTTGGCGATCGGATCGTTGATGCTGTGGAACTCGAGGGTCGGAACGGGGCGGGAGGGGTGGATCGTGGGAAGTTGAACCTGACCTGACACCGAGGAGATGGCGGCCACGTGGTTGGAGGCTTCGGAGGCCATGGCGTAGGCCATCATCCCCCCGTTGGAGATGCCGGTCATGTACACACGTCGCAGATTGACCGGGGTACGGGCGGCGATGTTGGCGATGACCTTGAGGAGGAATCCGACGTCGTTGATTTTCCTGGTGACCGGCAGGCCGCAGCAGGCCCCCGCGTTCCAGCCGTACTGTGCTTGCTTGGCGATCGGATCGGGGGTCAGCACTTTGGAGATCCTGGTCCCGTCGGGGTAGGCGACGAGATAGCCGTTCTGATCTGCGTTGGGATCCATATCCGAGGTGATCTCCTCCAACCAGGCGTTCTGGGTGGCGCCGTGCAGGTTGAGTACCAGCGGAAGCGGCTTACCGCTCGAGGCGGCGGGAGGCACGTGCAAGCGGTAATCACGGGTCAAGCCGTCGAACTTGATGGTGAAGACGTAGGCACCGCTCTTGGGGGCCAACACCGGGTGGGGGTGCGACGAGGATGCCTCCGACCGACCGGGCACCAGGAGAGCGGACAGCGAGGCCACCAGGACCACCGACAATGTCACCAGTACTCCGCGCATGAGACGGCTGCGGCTCCTCCGGGCAGGTACCGGCGTCGACCGGACAGGGCTGTGTGTGGTCTCGATGAGCGGTCAGTATGCCAGCTCTCCACAGGGTGCGCCGGAGGTACCCCCTCGTCGACGTCGGTTCACTCCGCTGCTTCGGCCAGGGCCTCGGCCAGCGTCGGGTGCACCAACATCGACTCGACGATGTCGACGGCCCGCAGCCTCCCGGTGACGGCCACCGCCAATACGGAGATCAGCTCGGATGCATTGCGGCCGACGATGGACCCACCCAGGATGATGCCGGTTGCCGGGTCGGTCACGATTTTTACGAACCCGCGCGGATCATTGTCGATGAGAGCGCGCGCACTGGCCGCAAACGGCACCTTCGTCACTCGGATCTTCCGGCCTTCGGCGAAAGCGTCCGTTTCCGCCAACCCCACGTCGGCGATCTCCGGGTCGGTGAAGACAGCCGACGGCGCGCTGTCGTAGTTCGGATGGCGGTGGGCAACCGAGTGACCGCCGACCACGTAGGCGGCGACCTGTCGTCCCTGCATGGCGGCCACCGAGGACAAGGGGAGCTTCCCGGACAGATCGCCGGCGGCGAAGATGTGCGGGATGTTGGTCTGACAGTGCCGGTTGATGGTGACGTACCCTCCGTCTCCGGTCTCCACACCGACCCTCTCGAGACCGAGGCCCTCCGAGTTGGGAATCGATCCGATGGCCATGAGGACGTGGCTGCCGGTAACCGACCGCCCGTCGTCGCAACGGACCAGGACGTCGTTATGCGTCCGATCGGCAGAGATGGCCCGCGCTCCTTTGAGAAGATGAACGCCACGCTGCGTGAAGTCGGCCTCGAGGACGGCCGCCACCTCGGGATCTTTCTGGGGAAGAACCTGCTGGCGGCTCACGATGAGGGTGACCTCACAACCCAGCGACGAGAACAGGTGCACGAACTCCACACCCGTGACCCCCGATCCCACGACAACCACGTGGTCGGGCAGCACCTTGGGCGGATAGGCGTCCCGGGTCGACAGGATCCTGTCGGCGTCCAGCACTGCCCACGGGGGCGTCCTCGGGCGGCTCCCCGTGCTGAGCAGAATGGCGTCGGCCTCGAAGACCTCCTGGCCGGCAACGGTGTCGGCGATCACCGTGTGGTCACCAGCCAGGCGGGCCGTACCCCGCACCAGGTTCACGTCCTGGCTGTGGAGGATCTTCTCGTTGGTGTTCTCGATATGGGTGACGATCGAGCCAATGCGCTCCCTCAGCCTCTCCAGGTCGAAGGCTGCATCTGCGCTGGTCAGTCCCATCCCTCCGATGCGTTGGAGGGTGGCCATGGCTCCGCCGGTGGCGATCATGGCCTTGGACGGGATGCAGTCCCACAGGTTGGCTGCGCCACCGACGATGTCTCGCTCGATGAGCGTGACCTCGACACCGAGGCTGGCGGCGTGCATGGCCGCCTGGTTGCCGGCGGGGCCCCCGCCGATGATCACGAAGCGCATGGTCACAGGCTAGAGGGGGCCGGTCGGGGCTTGCCCTTCGGCCGCGAAGAGACAGCTGCTGATTAGAGTGCCGCCGTGGAGGTGCGGTCGCTCGGCTTTCAGACCGATCTCATGGTCCGGCGCCTGTCTGGTTCGACGGTCCTCGACAGAGTCGACCACCTTTTGGTGCGGACCCCAGTCAATCCTTTCTTCTACTGGGGAAACTTCCTGCTGATTCCTCCGCCCGGACGCGCTGAGCTCGAGCGATGGATCGGCGTGTTCGAGGCCGACTTCCCCGAGGCCGGGCACATCGCCCTGGGCATCGACGGGGTGGATGGTTGGCCGGAGGATGTCGACCTGTCGCCCACTCCCGGGCTGGAGCCGGAGATCGCCCAGGTGATGACCGCGGATCACATCGGATCCTCGGGGTATCCGCCCCCGGCGGCAATTCTGAGGGAGCTCCGCTCCGATGACGACTGGGCGCAGGTGCTCGAGCTGCGGAACGTCCTCCTGGGGGAGGAGGGCGCTGTTACATCTCAACATCGGGTGTTTTTGGAGCGAAGAATCGACGAATGCCGAGTGGTCAGCTCGGGTGGGCAGGCCGCTTTCTTCGGGGCCTTGGTCGACGACCGGTTGCGGTCGATGCTCGGTATCTTCTCCGATGGCACGGGGACGGCCCGGTACCAGAGCGTCGAGACCCACCCTGACTACCGACGTCGCGGCCTGGCCGGTCATCTGGTGATCCGAGCGGCCGAGCATGCGTTCTCCCAGCTGGCAGCCCACAGATTGGTGATCGTGGCCGAACCCGATGGGCCTGCCATCGGCGTCTACCGCCGTCTCGGATTCAGATCGGTCGAGCTCCAGGTCCAGTTACAGCGAGCGGCGACACCCGCAGGACCGGAGGACCACCGGTCCTAGGCCCCGGCGGCGCCAGCTGGGCTTTTGCTGCATCCACCATCCCCACCGACCGCTGGTCCGTTGGGCCGGGGGCAACCGATTCCGTCTTCCTCTGCCGGATGGAGCACTAAGACGGCAGCGGTGGCGGACTTTATGAACGGAATGTGACAAGGTGTCCAATGCATTGAGTGAACATGACAAATCGGTTACGGTACCCGATCACACCCCGTGATCGGGGTGGACACGGGCGGATGCGGGTCCGGCCCGCCTGAGAGCAAAAGGGGATTCCATGAGGAGAACAGGCATCGTGCGAATGGGTAGGCGCGCCGGCATATTCGCCGTGGTCTTGTCGCTGGGGGCCGTGGCGGCGGCGTGCGGCTCGTCCTCTTCTTCCGGTGGGTCGGACGCGTCGGCCTCGACCACCACCGCCTACTGGGCCGAACAGCCGCAGACTCCTCCCAACTACATCTTTCCCTTCATGAGCCTGGCCTTCTTCAGCGTGAACAACAGCGAACAGTTCCAGTACCTCATGTACCGGCCGCTCTACTGGTTCGGCAACGGCGCCACCCCGGATCTGAATCCCTCCCTCTCGCTGGCAGACGCCCCCACTTACTCCAACAACAACACCACAGTGGTCGTCAACCTGAAGCCCTACAAGTGGTCGAACGGCGAGACCTTGACGGCGCAGAATGTCATGTTCTGGATGAACATGCTCCACGCCCAGAAGGCCAACTGGGCCGGCTATGCGCCCGGCACCATCCCCGATGATCTCAAGACCGTTACCGTCAACAGCCCCACCCAACTCACCTTCACCCTGACCGCCCCGGTGAACTCCTACTGGTTCACCTACAACCAGCTGTCCCAGATCACCCCCATGCCCAACGCCTGGGACATCACTGCGGTGGGGGGCGCTCCCAATTCGGGCGGTTGTGCCGCCGCCCCCTACGGGACGGCGGACACCCAGTGCACCGCCGTTTACACCTTCCTGTCCAAGCAGGCCGGTTACGACCCGGCCAACCCGAACGCGACCAACAACTCGCTGTCGACCTACGCCACCAACCCGATCTGGCAGGTGGTGGACGGGCCGTTCAGGTTGACCAGCTTCGACGCATCCGGAAACGTGACCATGGTCCCCAACCCGACCTACTCGGGCCCGGTCAAGCCCACCATCAAGAAATTCGTCGAGCTGCCCTTCACCTCCGATCCGGCGGAATTCAACGCCCTGGTGGGTGGCAAGATCGATGTGGGCTATCTCCCCTTCCAGGACATCACTACCCCGACCACCAACGCGCTGGTGCCCGGGCCGAACAACCCCCGGCTCTCCAATTTCAACCTTGATCCTCTGTACGGATGGGCCATCAACTACTTCCCCTATAACTTCAACTCCACCGGTGACAGCGGCAACGCGGGCAAGATCTTCAAGCAGTTGTACTTCCGTCAGGCGATGCAGTTGATGGTCGACCAGCCCCTGTACAACCAGAAGATCTTCAAGGGTTACAGCGTGGGTACCTACGGCCCCGTTCCCTCGCAGCCGGCCAACTCCTTCGTGTCCACGCTGGTCAAGAACAATCCTTATCCTTACAACCCGTCGAAGGCCATCTCGCTCCTCAAGGATCACGGATGGAAGGTGGTTCCCAACGGGACATCCACCTGCCAGTCGCCTGGCACCGGGTCCAACCAGTGTGGTGCCGGTATCCCGGCCGGTGCCCAGTTGTCCTTCAACATCCAGTACGCCAGCGGTCTGGAAGCAACCACCCAGCTCATGACGGCGGAGAAGTCGGAATGGTCGCAGGCCGGCATCAACATCGACCTGTCGCAGGCATCGTTCAACACGGTCATCGGCAACTCGACGCCGTGTCCGAGCGGCTGTTCGTGGGAGATGGCCAACTGGGGGGCGGGCTGGATCTTCTCCCCTGACTATTACCCGACCGGTGAAGAGATCTTCCAGACCAATGCCGGATCCAACTCCGGTAGCTATTCGGACCCCACCAACGACGCCAACATCGCCGCCACCAACTCGACCCAGGTGCCGCTGACCCAGTACGAGAACTACCTGGCCCAGCAGCTGCCGGTTGTCTTCCAGCCCAACGCGGGGAACCCGATCACCGAATACCTGAAGGGCATGACCGGGGTGACCCCACAGAACGTGTTCAACAGCCTCAATCCGGAGGCCTGGCGGTTCTGATCAGGGAGTCATGACCGGCATATCGAGTCGATCGTGACACCGACACCTTCCACTGCGGACCTCGCTCCCTCCTCCGATCTCCGGTCAGGGGAGGGAGCGCATGGCGCCCGGACCCCACTAGGTGGGGACTGTCCTTCATGACCGGCTACATCGTCCGGCGGGTGGGCCAGGCCATCATCGTCATCCTCGGCGTCATCCTTATCACCTTCTTGCTGGCCCGGCTCATCCCCGGCGGTGAGGCCAAGGCGGTCCTCGGTCCTAAGTCGACCGCCTTCAATGTGGCCCGTTTCAACCGGCTCAACGGATTGAACCTGCCGATCCTCGACCAATTGTGGCGCTATGTGGAGGGGCTCTTCGTCCACCTCAACCTCGGTTATTCGTACAAGTACAACCAGGGTGTCCGCCAGGTCATCGGGGAGCGCCTGCCCAAAACCCTCGTCCTGGTAGGCGCGTCGGTCCTCATCTCGCTGATCATCGCCATACCCCTCGGCATTCTGCAGGTCGTCCGACGCAACAAGCCGGTCGACTACGTGGCCACCTCCGCCTCATTCTTCTTCTACGCCATGCCCGACTTCTTTTTGGGAACGCTGCTGATCATCTGGTTCGCCTTCGACCTGCATTGGTTTCCCGTCTCACCGCCGAGCAACGCGTCGGCCTGGGCCGTTTTCACCGACCCGCGGGCCTTCGTGCTGCCCCTGATCACACTTTCGGTCACCACCATCGCTTCCTTCAGCCGCTACATGCGTTCGTCGATGATGGACGCGCTGGCTGAGGACTACGTCCGCACGGCACGGGCCAAGGGTGCCGGCCCCCGCCGCGTGCTGTACGGGCATGCACTCCGGAATGCCCTGATACCCATCCTCACACTGCTCGGATTGGCCCTCCCTGCCATCGTGAGCGGCGCCCTCATCACCGAGGACGTCTTCAACTACCCCGGCATGGGCCTTCTCACCGTGCAGTCCGCCTTCAACGACGACATCCCCACAGTGCTCGGGACCACCCTGGTCATCACGGTGGCGACGGTCATCGGCTCGCTCCTGGCCGACATCCTCTATGCCGTGGCCGATCCACGGATCCGACTGGGTGGTGACTGACATGGACGACGACGAAGACATCCGGCTCGATCCCGTCTTCAACGACGAGGAGGATCGGGCTCCTTTGCCAATCGGGCTCGGACCCACCCTGAGCAGCAGTGAGCTGGTGGGGGAGGCTGGCGGTCCCGAGGGGGGGGAGGCCAGGTCCACCGGCGGCATCTTCCGACAGATGGGCCGGGTATTCGTCGAGAACAAGCTGGCCGTGGCCGGGCTGGCCGTCATCGTCCTGATGATCCTCTTCTGTTTCGTCGGACCCCATCTCTACCCGACCAATCAGACCAACACCCAGCTGGCCCTGCAGAACTCGACAGACAACGCTCCTCCCGGTAACGGAAACCCGCTGGGCACCGACGAGAGCGGCTTCGACATCCTCGGTCGGTTGATGTTCGCCGGACAGGCCTCCCTCATCGTCGGTTTTGCCTCGGCCTTCGTGGCCACTGTTTTCGGGACTCTCTACGGTGCCATTTCGGGGTTCTTCGGGAGCTGGTTCGATGCGCTGTTGATGCGGGTGGTCGATGTCTTCCTGTCCATTCCCGTGCTGTTCCTACTGGTGGCGTTGGTGACCATCTACCACCAGTCGGAGGTCCTGCTGATCCTGGTGATCGCCTTCGTGAGCTGGCTGGTACCGGCGCGTCTGATCCGGGGTGAAACCCTGTCCCTACGGCGGCGCGAGTACGTACAGGCCGTCCGGGTCATGGGTGGGAACCGGACCCGGATCATCGGCCGTCACATCATCCCCAATTCGATCGGCACCATCGTGGTGTTCGCCACATTCCAGATCGCCGACTCCATCCTCCTGCTGGCCGCCCTCGGGTTCATCGGCCTCGGGGTGCCGGCCCCCCAGACCGACTGGGGCACCATGCTGTCCAACGGTGTCGACGCTGCGGCCAGCGGGTACTGGTGGCAGATCTACCCGGCCGGTATCTGCATCGTCCTGGTGGTGGTGGCCTTCAACTATGTGGGCGATGCCCTGCGCGATTCGCTGGAGGTCAGGCTGCAACAGCGCTGACCGGTCCCGAGTAATCAGTCGGAGCTCGACCGGGCGCTCGACAAGGAGACCGGTGTCCGTACTGGGAAGTGACAGGCGGCGAAATGCCCGTTCCCGAAATCGGTCATGGGCGGCTCCTGTTGGGCGCAGACCTCCCGGGCGGCCGGACAGCGGGTTCGGAAGCGACAACCGGACGGTGGATCGATGGAGGAAGGCAGCTCTCCTTGCACGGTTGCCTGATGACGCGCTTTGGATCGGGCAACTTCGACTTCAGCCTCGGGCACGGCGTCGAGCAGTCCGACGGTGTAGTGATGGGTGGGCCGCTCGTAGACCTCGGAGGCGGGTCCCAGCTCGACCACCTTCCCCAGGTACATGACGCCGATGGTGTCGGCCATGTAGCGGATGACCGCCAGGTCGTGGGAGATCATCACGTAGGTCAGACCGTGCCGGATCTGGAGGTCCTTCATCAGGTTGAGGATCTGCGCCTGAATGGAGACGTCGAGCGCTGAAACCGGCTCGTCGGCCACGATCAGTTTCGGATCCAGGGCCAGGGCGCGGGCCAGTCCGATGCGTTGCCGCTGGCCCCCCGAGAATTCGTGGGGATAGCGGTCGACCGCGTCCTCGCTCAAACCCACTTCTCCCAACAGCGAGCGAACTCTCTCCGCTTGGTCGGCCGCTGAGCCGACACCGTGGACCTTCAGCGGCTCGCGGATGATGGACCCGACCCGCATCCGGGGGTCCAGTGAGGCGTAGGGGTCCTGGAACATGAGCTGGAGATCTCGTCTGCGGGAGCGCAGGTCACGACCGCTCAGCGCCGACATCTCGACGCCGTCGAAGGTTATGGACCCCGACGTCGCCCGATCCAGTGCGACGATGAGATGTCCGAGGGTGGTCTTGCCACAGCCGGACTCGCCCACCAACCCGAAGGTCTCACCTCGGCGGATGTCAAAGGTGACATTGGAGACTGCTTTGACGCTCCCTGTCTGGTGGCGGAAGACGGTTCCCGACATCACCGGGAACTCCTTGACCACCTCCCTGACCTCGAGGATGTTGTCGGCGGTGACCAGCGCCTCCGCCCGCGCCGACTGCTCGGCGCGTACTTTGGCGGTGACCTCGACGGGGATGGGTCGTTGGCTGGTGCTGTGGTCGACCGGATGGAAACAGGCAAAGCGATGGACGACTTGATGCTCGGATTCCATGTCGACCAGCGGCGGGTCTTCGTTGCGGCACTGGTCGGTGGCGTACTGGCAGCGCGGTGCAAACCGGCAGTTGGTGATGGTCTGGGAGAGGTCCGGCGGTAAGCCTGGTATCGACAGCAGTCGTTCGTCCTGCTTGTGATCCAGTCGGGGGACGGATGCCAGAAGGGCTTCCGAGTAGGGATGGCGGATCCTTTGGAAGAGCTGTCCGGTCTCGGCCTCCTCGGCAATCTTGCCCGCGTACATGACGACCACCCGGTCGGTACGGCCGGCGATGACCCCCATATCGTGGGTGATGAGGACGACGGCCATGGACAGGCGCTGCCGGAGCTCGTCGATGAGATTGAGGATCTGGGCCTGGATGGTCACGTCGAGTGCCGTGGTGGGCTCGTCTGCGATCAGCAGCTTGGGCTCGCAGGCCAGGGCCATGGCGATCATGACCCGCTGGCGAAGTCCACCCGACAACTCGTGCGGGTACTGATCGATGCGCTCCGTCGGTTGGGGCATCTCGACCAGACGGAGGGTTTCGATGGCCCGCTGGCGCGCCTCTTGAAGGGTCACGTCGCGATGCAGTCGCACGCCTTCGGCGATCTGGCGTCCGATGGTCATGGTCGGGTTGAGCGATGTCATGGGATCCTGGGGGATGAGCGCCACCTCGTTCCCACGGACCTTGCGCATCTGCTTTTCGTCCACATCGGCCAGATCGCGACCCAGGAGCTTGATGCTTCCCCCGGTAATATGGCCGTTGCCCGGGAGCAACCGCATGATCGAGAGGCCTGTGGTGGTCTTACCGCACCCCGACTCGCCGACGATGCCGACGCACTCCCCTTCGTCCACGTCGAAACTCATCCCGTCGACAGCCACAACGGTTGACGTGCGCATGCGGAACTCGGTCCGCAGGTTGTCCAACTGAAGAACAGGCGCCATCAGGCGAGTTTACCCATTGCCGCCCTCGTGCTGGCTTCTGTGAACCGATACGTCGGGCCGGGGAGGTCGGTGGCTGATGCCGCCCACCGGATGGTCAGACCGTCACCCCGGCCTGGAGCTGTTCGGTGGCCTCCAGGTAGTCCTCGACCATCGAGAAGACCACGTCCTTGGCCTTCCGGACCGAGGTGGCCCGTCCGATCACCTGGCCACAGGGGTTGAAATTGACATCCTTGGCCTGCTCGGGATACCGGTGCCCACGGGATACGGCTTCGATGGCCACCATCATCTGGAGCGGCATGGGTAGGGGGTCGGGGGTGTCCTCCTGCTCCCAGGCGTCAGTCCAGTCGTTCTTGAGCATCCTGCAGGGCTTGCCGGTGAACGAACGCGAGCGCACCGTGTCGCGGCTGGAGGCGGCCAGATAGGTCTCCATCTGCTTGGGTGGGATGTCTGCCTCCTCGACCGTCAGCCACAAGGTCCCGGACCACACTCCTTGGGCACCGAGGGCCATGGCTGCCGCCATCTGGCGGCCGCTGCCGATACCTCCGGCCGCCAGGACCGGAATCGGAGCGACAGCTTCGACCACCTCGGGCCACAGGACGATGCTGCCCACGTCACCGGTGTGGCCGCCGCCTTCGGAGCCCTGGCAGATGATGAAGTCGAGGCCGGCCGCCTTGTGGTTGAGGGCGTGCTTGACCGACCCGGCCAGAGCCCCGATCATCAGGCCGGCACTCTGCACCCGCTCCACGACGTCGGGCGGGGGAGTGCCCAGGGCGTTGGCGATGAGCTTGACGTTGGGATGGCGGAGAGCCACCGTCAACAATCCGGCGGCGTGGGCGGCCGTCCACCCGATCATGCCGTTCGAGGACCGTTCCGCCTCGGGGATCTCGGGGACACCGTGATCGGCCAGGATCTTGAGGGCGAAGTCCTTGTGTTGCGGGGGGACAAGCGCCCTGATCTGAGCCTCGAGCTTGTCGGGGTCCATCTCGTCCATGCCCTCGTACTTGGCCGGGATCACGATGTCCACCCCGTACGGGCGGTCGCCGACGTGTTCGTCGATCCACGTCAGTTCGACCTCCAGCTGGTCGGGCGAGAAGCCGATGGCGCCGAGGACGCCGATGCCACCGGCGTTGGTTACGGCGGCGACCACGTCGCGGCAGTGGGTGAAGGCGAAGATGGGGAACTCGATGCCCAGCTTGCGGCGGATTTCTGTATTCATGGTCAGGCTCCTTTGGGGATGATCAGGTCTTGTCGGCCGAGGCGGTGTGGATGGACGCCGGTCGACCACGTGATGACGACGTCGGCAGCCCCACCAGGGCACAGAGGCCCCGGACGGCGAGGTCGGCGCTGACCGCGTCCGGATCCAGCCGATGCTGCATGGACAGCCCGGTCAGAAGGGCACTGACCAGCACGGCCAGTTGTTCGGGGTCAGCGGCGGGCTGAGCGCCGACTCGATCACTCCACGATTCCAGTTGGCCTGCGCTGAAGTGGCGGGCCGCGGTGTTCCGTTCACGCATCACGTCGGCTACCTCACCGTCGCGGGCGGCCCGCAGCCACAGCTCGTGCTCGAGAAGGGACCACCGGTCGGATCC
This sequence comes from uncultured Acidimicrobiaceae bacterium, assembly GCA_963813525.1. Classification (GTDB taxonomy): domain Bacteria; phylum Actinomycetota; class Acidimicrobiia; order Acidimicrobiales; family RAAP-2; genus Bog-756. The sequence continues at coordinate 2,717,679 of CAWEZI010000005.1, read as the reverse complement.
ATCACCGGTTCCGCCGGCCACGTTGTCCCACACCGCCGCCAACTGGCCCTCGGGGGAGTCGGTCACCGCCACTTCGGCCAGGAGCACGGTGCGTACGGCGTCCCGCCACGAGTCGAGAAGGGCCAACAGGAGGCCCTGCTTGCTACCGAAGTGGGCGTACACCGCGCCGGAGGTGCGACCGGCGGCTTCGGCCACGGCGTCCACCGATACGGCGTCGACCCCCTGGTCGGCGAAGAGGTCAGCGGCCGCGGCCAAAAGGCGGGCTCGGGTCTCGGCTTTGCGCTGTTGCTGTGTCCTGGACACGTTCCCCCACAGATGCACGGCGGTGTCGCCGATGGGCTACTGGCCGCCCACCCTACATATATCGGAAGCGTTACGCAAAAATGCGGACGGTGGGAGGGGGTCTGGGCCGTCCGTCTCGAGAAGGATCACAGGCCCGAGCCGCCGCCTGCAGAAAAACTCAGTCCCTCACAAAACCCAGTGCCCGTAGAGTGGCCCCGAACCGCAACTGTTCGGTCCCTCGATCGGAGGTACTTCCCATGTCCCGTCCCCGCACCGACGTTCGCGACAGGCTGTTCATCGGTGGTCGCTGGATCCCCTCGTCGGGGTCGGAGACCATCGACGTCATCGATTCGACCACCGAGCAGGTCATCGGGACGGTTCCCGAAGGAACCAGGGAGGATATCGACGCGGCCGTCGCTGCCGCCGGCCAGGCCTTTCCGGAGTGGTCGGCCACGCCGGTGGACAAACGCACGGCCCTCCTGTCCGACGTCAGCGCGGCGTTGACGGAACGTATGGCCTCACTGGCCGACCTCATCACCCGTGAGGTGGGGATGCCCCGGGTTCTGTCCGAGCTCGTTCAGGTTGGTCTGCCGGTGAACACCTTCGCCTCCATGGCCGACGTGGCTGCCGGCTTCCCGTGGGAGCAGACCATCGGCAACTCGCTGGTGGTGCGCGAGCCCATCGGTGTGGTGGGGGCGATCACCCCGTGGAACTATCCGCTCCACCAGATCGCCGCCAAGGTCGCCCCGGCGCTGGCCGCAGGGTGTACATCCGTCCTCAAGCCGAGCGAGGTGGCGCCGCTCAACGCCTTTGTCCTGGCCGAGGTCTTCGAAGAGGTTGGGTTACCGCCCGGGGTGTTCAACCTGGTCACCGGATACGGACCGGTGGTCGGTGAGGCGCTGGCCGGGCATCCGTCGGTTGACATGGTCTCTTTCACCGGTTCCACCCGGGCCGGAAAGCGGGTGGCCGAGCTGGCCGCGGCCGGCGTCAAGCGGGTGGCTCTCGAGTTGGGGGGCAAGTCGGCCAACGTCATTCTGGCCGATGCCGACCTCTCCCGGGCCGTTCCCGACGGCGTGTTCAAGTGCTACATCAACTCGGGCCAGACCTGCAGTGCCCTTACTCGTATGCTTGTGCCGCGGGCACGGCTGGATGAGGCAGAGGCGTTGGCCATAGCGGCCGCCGAGACGTTCGTCCCCGGCGACCCGTTCGACGGCGACACGCGGCTCGGTCCTCTCGTTTCGGCCGCTCAGCGTGACCGCGTTCGTTCCTACATCGACAAGGGAGTGGGAGAGGGCGCTGTCCTACTGACCGGAGGAGCTGACGCTCCCGACGGCCTCGACACCGGGTACTTCGTCCGGCCCACCGTCTTCTCCGCAGTGACCCGCGACATGACCATCGCCAGGGACGAGATCTTCGGCCCCGTCCTGGCCATCATTCCCTATGACTCGGAGGAGGAGGCCATCGACATCGCCAACGACACCGAGTACGGGTTGGCCGGGGGCGTCTGGTCGGCTGACACCGAGCGGGCCCAGCAGGTGGCCCGACGGCTCCGTACCGGCCAGGTCGAGGTCAATGGGGGCAACTTCAACCCGATGGCACCTTTCGGCGGGTACAAGCAGTCGGGCAACGGGCGGGAGTTCGGAGCCTTCGGGCTCGAGGAGTACCTGGAGGTCAAGTCTCTCCAGCTCTGAGCACGGTGTCTTTTTTGCCGGACCGGCGGGGAGGTCCGAGGGGCCTGGGTCAGAAACCGAAATGGTCCTCGACCAGACCCAGATGGAGCTGGGCGGCGTCCATGTAGGTCTTCTCGCCTATGAACACGTGCTGGGTCCCCGTGTACATGTCACGGAAGGCCCGTTCGATGCGGCTTCCCTCGCGGATGGCCGAGGTGCCCGCAGCCAAGTGGGCCCACTGCACGATTTCGCGGGATGTCTCGGTGGCGTAGGTGGCAGCCACCCGCAGGTCGGCCCGCAACGACGGGGTGAGCACCCCGCCCGAGCCCACGGTCGCCTCGACATCCCCGAAGGTGGTGACCACCAGCAAGCGGGCCGCCTTCCAGGCCGCCGAGTGGTGGGAGAGATTCCGTTGAAAGGAGGGGCGATGGGCGATGGAGGCATCGTCTCCCATGCGCACCTTGGTGGCGGCCAGCTCGGTGACGTCGTCCAGCATGCTTTTGGACACACCCAGGGCCCAGGCGGCGTGACCGGCCGCCGTGATGGGAATGAGCCCCATCCGGAAGGCGGGTGAGCTTCCCCTGTGGGGAAGGCGAGAGAACAGCTCGAATGTTCGGCGCACCGGGACGAAGACCTCGGTGGCGTTGTAATCGTAGGACCCGGTGCCCTTGAGCCCCTGTACGTGCCAGCCGTCGGTGAAGACGATCTCGTCACGAGGGATGACCGCCACCAACAGGCGCGGCATGCCAGCAACATCGAGGACCATCTCCCCGCCGGCCATGGGCAGGAAGCCGGCGGCCACATAGGCCGAATGCCCGGTGCCCGAGCCGAAATTCCATGCGCCGGTGACCCGGTACCCCCCGGAAACCGCTTCACCGGTCCCGTTGGGAAAGAACTGACCCCCCACGGTCACCCGGTTCTGGTTGTCGGTGAACACCTCGGCGAAGCCGTCGTCGGGGAGGTAGGCGGCACAGGCTGCCGCCGAGGGGAGGTTGGCGATGCCGATCCAGCCCAGCGATCCGTCCTGCCAGGCCAGCTCGATCCAGGTATCGATCATTTGCGGAAATGTCGGCTCGCTCCCGTCGGCCTCGAACGGGTTGCACCACTGCATCAGGCCGCTCTGCCACAACGCAGCGACGGTGGGGGAGGTGAGGGTGCGCAGCCGCTCGGACTCGGAGGCATCATGGGCGGAGATTTCCCGCAGACCGATGGCGGCGTCCAGGCCCGAGGTAGCCGTTGCTTTCATGAGCGCGCTCCCTGGGCGCTGGGGCGGCCCCGGTTTGGCCGACCCTCACCCGCCGGTTTGAAGGTGCCACCGGTGGCGAGTGCCTCGGTCACCCTCACGAGGGGAGCTCCTTGAGGACGTGGTGGCTCACGTCCCCCACCAGGTCGATGAAGTACCGCCTCTCGGAGAAGGCCCATGTCCCGCCCGCCCGGACGAAGCGGTCGTGGTAACGCCCGGCCAGTATGGGCTGCAAGGGGAGGCCGGGGACCGCCTGGAAGACCGTCCAGTAGGAGCGGGCCGATGCCGTCCCGCTCTCGTCGTCGATGTCGAGGATGAGATTGGTGGTGACGTGCTTGGTGCCGGGGGTGCCGTCGGGATGGATCCGTGTGGTGGCGGCGAACAGCCCCCGGATGGCCTCCTGACCGGTGACCATGGCGCTACCGTCCTCCGCCCCCACGGCGGCGCCGGCCAACAGCCAGGCCATCCCGTCGAGATCGCCGGCATCGATGAGCTCGGCGTACCGGGCGATGAGGTTGGACACCTCGGTGCTGCTGGCCGACACCGGCGTCACCCGACCACTCTCACCGGAAGCTCAGGTCGGCGTCGTCCCAGTAGGCGTTGACCGTGGCGAACAGACCATCCTCGTCGGTGGTGAACACCTCGATCCCGTCGATCGTCATGGTTGCTCCACCGGTCACCACGGCGATCTCGAAGTCGACGGCCACGTGGGGGGCACAGGTGTGGACAGCCTTGGCCGTAAACGTCCAGGCCTCGCTGGCGGCGATGGCATTCTCGAAGAAGGTGGCGATTGCCTGGCGCCCGATGTTGGGTGGGTTGGATGCCGGATCGGCCTGGAAGCCGTCCTCAGCGAAGAAATCGGCGATGGCCGAGGGATCCCGTCGGTTGATGGCATCGACGTAGGCGCCGATCCGCTCCCGCAGTTGGTCTGGATTCAGCACCTACTGTCTCTCCTTCGGCCGGCGGCCTGTCGGCTCTGACATGTGACCCCTTCTCGTGGTGCGGTTCATCAGGCACCGACGGCGTGAAATCCACCGTCGACATGGAGTATCTCGCCCGTGGTCATGGGGAGAAGGTCGGAGAGAAGGGCGACACAGGCTTTGGCCACCACGTCGCTGTCGAACACGTCCCAGCCCAGGGGGGCACGGTCGGCCCAGGTCTCCTCGAAGGTGGCGAAACCGGGAATGGAACGGGCCGCCATGGTCTTGACCGGTCCCGCAGCCACCAGGTTCACCCGTATGCCCTCTCCGCCGAGGTCGCGGGCCAGATAGCGCGACAGCGACTCGAGCGCCGCCTTCGACACACCCATCCAGTCGTACGCCGGCCAGGCCACGGTGGCGTCGAAGTCGAGACCGACGACCGACGCTCCCGGGCGACCCTCGCCACCGGCGGCGGCCAGCAACGGTCGGAAGGCTTCGACCAATGCCTTGAGCGAATAGGCCGACACGTGCAGCGCCACCTGCACCTGCTCCCAGTCGGCCCGGAACATGTCACCGCCGAGGCATTCGGGAGGGGCATAGCCGATGGCGTGGATCATGCCGTCCATACGGTCCCAGTCCTCGGCCAGCGACACGGCGGCCGCCGCCAGTTGGTCGGGCTCGGCCACATCGATCTCCAGAACTTTGGCCTCAGCGGGGAGTTTGCGCGCTGTGCGTCTGGTCAGCGACAGGCCGCGCCCGGCTCCGCTGAGGACGACTTCGGCTCCTTCCTTTTGGGCCAGACGCGCTACGGCGAAGGCCAACGAGGCATCGGTGAGCACCCCCGTGATCAGTATCCGTTTACCCTCGAGCAGTCCCATCGTCGGGTCAGGTTATCGTCAACCACCTGTCCGGCTCGAACCGTTGTCCCCGGGCTGTCAGCAGTGTTTGGTGTGTAAGGGTAGAGCCATGTCGATCGGTATTCTCGGAGGAACAGGGCCTGCGGGACGGGGACTGGCGGTTCGATTGGCCGCCGTCGGTGAGGAGATCGTGATCGGGTCGCGAGACGAAGATCGGGCCAAGGAGGTGGCCGGCCAACTGGTCAAAGCGTGGCCCGACCGCCGCCTCGCCCTTCACGGCGACGCCAATCCGGGTGCTGCGTCATGCGACCTGGTCGTTGTGGCCACACCGTGGGACAGTGCGGTGGCCACGGTCCAGACGTTGGCATCGACCCTGGCCGGAAAAGTGGTGGTTTCGATGGCCAATGCGCTGATCAAAGAGGGACGGGAGTTCTTGGCCCTGATACCACCTCGCGGATCGGTGGCCGCCTCCATTCAGGCGGCGCTGCCCCAATCACTGGTGTCGGCCGCCTTACATCATCTGCCGGCTTCGGAGATGGAGAAGTTGGCCACGCCCATTGCCGCCGACGTGCTGGTCTGCTCCGATCATCCCGACGCCTCGTTGGCCACGGTGGCGCTGGTCGATCGCATCGAGGGACTGCGGGGGGTCGACGCCGGCAGTCTCTCGCAGGCGGCGGCCATCGAAGCCTTCACCGCTGTGCTCATCACCGTCAACATCCGCCACAAGGTGCACACCGCCATGCAGCTGACCGGATACGGGGACCACTGATCGCATGGTGGTCGGATCTTCGCCGGGTGGACCGGACGGACCGGGTCAACCGGAGGGAGCCGACCAGCAGACCGGGCCGGTCGGAACGGACAGCATGCGCCTCTTCGATACGGCGCGGGGTGCGATCGTTCCCTTCCGGCCCGGACCGGTCGTCACCCTCTACTCCTGCGGGATCACCCCCTACGACTCCGCTCATCTCGGCCACGCCGAGGTGTACCTGACCTTCGACATTCTCCAACGCCGCCTGCGCGACCTCGGCCATGAGACCCGATGCGTCCGCAACGTGACCGACGTGGACGATGACATCCTGCGCAAGGCCCGGGAAATGGGAGTCCACTACCTCGATCTGGCTGCCGAGGAGATCACCCGGTTCGATGCCGACATGGCTGCGCTCGGAATGATTCCGGCATGGTCCGAGCCACGGGCGACCTCGGCCATCGCCGAAATCCTCACCCTCATCGGTTCGGTGCTGGATGCCGGTTTCGCCTATCAGTCGGGGGGCTCTGTCTACTTCGATGTCACCACCTTCTCGAGATTCGGGGAAGTGAGCCATTACGACGAAGCCACCATGCTCGCTCTGGCTGCCGAGCACGGAGGCAATCCCGACGATCCCAACAAGCGGCACCCCCTCGACTTCGTTCTGTGGCAGGCCTCGCTCCCCGACGAGCCGTCGTGGGAATCGAGATGGGGCCCGGGCCGCCCGGGTTGGCACATCGAATGTTCGGCGTTGGCGTTGCGAGAACTGGGGGAGACCCTCGATGTCCACGGCGGCGGTCGCGACTTGATCTTTCCCCATCACGAGTGCGAGACGGCCCAGTCCGAGTCGGTCACCGGTCGCCCGTTCGTGCGGCACTGGTTGCACGTGGGGCTGGTGGGACTGGACGGAACCAAGATGTCCAAATCACTCGGGAACCTGGTCTTCGTGAGCGACCTCCTGAAGGAGTGGGAGCCGGCCGTTGTCCGCCTCGCCCTTCTCGATCACCACTATCGCCCCGATTGGGAGTGGACCGGCGAGGAGCTGCCCCGTGCTGCCGCCCGGTTGGACAGATGGCGGGCGGCGCCCCGGCCTGACCGACCCGGTGCCCACCCCCGGGGCGAGCCCACCTCCCTCGCCGAGAGTGCGACCGGCGGGGACGTCGACGAGGGGGAACAGAGCCGCCAGATCGTCGGTTGGTACCTCGATGACGATCTGGACACGCCCGGTGCGCTGGCCGCTCTCGACTCGATGGCGCTGTCCGGTATCCCCGTAGCTGAGGGGGCATCCCTCCTGGGCATTACCCTGTAGTCCGGCACCCCACGTCCGGCGGTCGCCGGCAGGTCTCGAGCGTGCGGTGCGGGCTCCGGGTGTAACCGTCTCACGGGGCACCGGATCCTGACCGCCATCCCAGAAAGGCACCAACACCATGTCAGCCGTCACCGTTCGACTTCCCGATGGTTCGACCAAGGAACTCGACGAGGGAACGACGGCCTATCAGTTCGCTCAGACCATCGGTCCGCGGCTGGCCAAGGCAGCCGTGGCCGCCACCTTCGACGGGGCGGCTGTGGACCTCGCCGCCGTGGTTCCCGACGGGGCCGAGGTCAAGGTGATCACGGCCGACAGCGATGCCGGTCGTGCCATTCTGCGCCACTCGACGGCCCACGTGCTGGCCCAGGCCGTCCTTCGGCTGTGGCCGGGCGCCCACTACGCCATCGGACCGGTCATCGAAGACGGCTTCTACTACGACTTCGAATTGCCGGGAGGGGCCCATTTCAGCGACGACGACCTGGTCCGGGTCGAAGCCACCATGCGCGAGATCATGGCTGAGAGCCAACCCTTCATTCGCCATGAGCACAGCATCGACGAGGGTCTCTTGATGTTCGAGGACCAACCCTTCAAACGGGAGATCATCGAGGACGTGCGGGAGGGCCACGACGAGGTGGACGCCACCGCTGACGAGGCCGCCTCCGGGACGGTCTCGACCTACTGGAATTCGCCGACGTTCAGCGACCTGTGCCTGGGCCCCCACGTGCCGTCCACCGACCGACTGGGCCATTTCGCCCTGATGCGGGTGGCCGGCGCCTACTGGCGCGGCGATGAGAAGCGACCCCAGCTTCAACGCATCTACGGCACAGCCTGGGAGTCGGCCGACGCCCTGGCCGACCACCTCCACCGGTTGGAGGAGGCTGAGCTCCGCGACCACCGCAAACTAGGTGCCGAGCTGGACCTGTTCTCCTTTCCCGAGGAGATCGGCTCGGGACTGGCCGTCTTCCATCCCAAGGGCGGGACCGTCCGTCGGGTGATGGAGGAGTACTCGCGGCAGCGCCACGAGGCGTCCGGATACGAGTTCGTCTACAGCCCCCATATCTCCAAGTCCGAATTGTTCGAGGTCTCCGGTCACCTGGACTGGTTCGCCGAGGGCATGTTCCCGCCCATGGAGCTCGACGGTGATCATCGGTACTACCTCAAGCCGATGAACTGCCCCTTCCACATCTTGATATACAAGAGTCGACAGCGCTCCTATCGTGAGCTGCCCATCCGTCTGTTCGAGTTCGGGAGTGTCTACCGCTACGAGTTGTCCGGCGTGCTGCACGGGCTCACCCGGGTCCGGGGCATGACCCAGGATGACGCCCACATCTTCTGCACCAAGGAGCAGATGAGCGGGGAGCTTCACACCACGCTGGTCTTCGTGCTCTCGCTCCTGCGCGACTTCGGACTCGATGACTTCTACCTCGAGCTCTCGACCCGTCCCGAGGGAAAGGCTGTCGGCTCGGCCGAGGACTGGGACGAAGCCACCGAGGCCTTGAGCTCCCTGGCTACCTCCATGGGCCTGGACATGGTCCTCGACGAGGGTGGGGGAGCGTTTTACGGACCGAAGATATCCGTGCAGGCCCACGACGCCATCGGCCGGACCCACCAGATGTCGACCATCCAGTTGGACTTCCAGCTTCCCCAGCGGTTCGGCATGGAGTACGTAGGCGCCGACAACGCCCGACACCGGCCGATCATGATCCACCGCGCCCTGTTCGGTTCGGTGGAGCGGTTCTTCGCCATCCTGTTGGAGCACTACGCCGGCGCCCTGCCCACCTGGCTCGCTCCCGAACAGGTACGGGTCCTTGGTGTGCGTGACGACCACGAGGAGTACGCCCACAAGGTGGCCGACCGCCTGCGAGCGATCGGGGCGCGGGTCACGGTGGATCCGGCCAACGAACCCCTCTCCGGGCGGGTGGCCAAGGCCAAGGTGCTCAAGATCCCCTACATCCTGGTGGTGGGCGACGATGACATTTCGTCGGGAACAGTGGGCGTGAACCGCCGGGGCGGCGGCCGCCCGGAGCGAGGAGTGGAGCTCGCCACCTTCACCGAGCAGCTCGAAACAGAGATCGCCGAGCGACGCATTCCGGCAACGTGAGTCTCGACCACCTCTGGGCCGGGTGGCGCACCGCCTACGTGACGTCGGCCTCGACCCCGGACATCTCACCCGACGACGACCCGTCCCGGTCCGACCGCGCTGCCGACGACCCTGCGCATTGCGTCTTCTGCCGCATCGCCGCCAGTGGCCCCCCATCGGCCGACAATGGCGTTCTCTGGCGCGGTGCCCTCACTTACGCAGTGCTCAATGCCTATCCCTACGCCAATGGCCATTTGATGGTTCTGCCCATCCGGCACCTGGGTTCCTTGGACGACCTGAAGGACGACGAGGCGGCCGAGCTCTGGGCCACACTGCGCCGGGGGGTGCAGGCCATCACCGCCGCCCTGGGAGCGGAAGGCGTCAACATCGGAGCCAACCTCGGGCCTGCAGCGGGTGCCGGCATTCCCCGACATCTGCATCTGCATGCCGTGCCCCGGTGGCGGGGGGACACCAACTTCATGACCACCGTGGCCGACACCCGGGTGCTGCCGGAGGCGCTGGGTGCCACCTGGGAGAAGATCCACCGGCGATGGCCGGACTGATTCGCACGTGGCCGGTTGGAGAGGAATCGATCCGAGGCGACCGGTGTTGCAGCGTCCGGTGTCGCAGCAAAAGACGTGAGGAGTCCAGGGCATGAGCAGGCTGAGCACGTGAACGGCGACAGGCGAGGGGCCCGGAGGGCGAGATGACGGTCAAGGAACTCGGTCATGTGGTGCTCTATGTGGCCGACGTCGAGCGTTCGGCCGCCTTCTACCGCGACATCTTGGGGTGGGAGCCTGCCTTCCCAAACACTCTGGGCATGCCGGTGGCCGCCTTCTCCTCGGGACGGACCCACCACGAGCTCCTCCTCATCGAGGTGGGCACGGACGCCACCCCTCAGCCCCGGGGACGGCACTTGGGGCTCTATCACATCGGGTTGAAAGTGGGTGACTCCGACGAGGAGCTCCGTGAGGTGGTGCGCCGTCTCCACCAGGCCGGGGTCACCATCGTGGGAGCCAGCGACCACACCGTCACCCACAGCCTCTATGTCCTTGATCCGGACGGCAACGAGCTCGAGCTCTACATCGACGTGCCCGGGGTCGACTGGAAGGGAGACCCCGGCCTGATCATGGCCCCGATCAAGCCCCTGGTCCTCTGATTCCCGGGTACCCAGCGCCCGCGCCTACCTCGCCGGTAGGGTTGAGCGTCCGGTCGACGGTGGTCCGTCGGCCCTCCGATCGCTCATCCGGGACCCTCTGGTTCAAGGGAGCGGATGGTAGGGTAGAGCAGGCTTTCTGGAGGAACCTGCATGTTTGACGGGCGTTGGCGCGGCAAGATCGACAGGGGAACTGGCCCGGTCGGCCAGAAGCTGCAGCAGTGGGGTGTCACGGCTGACCTTTTGACCGCCACCGGCCTCATTTCGGCCACGGCCACGGCCGTAGCCGTGGCTACCGGCCACCTGCATCTGGCCATCGTTCTTCTCATCCTGACCGGCATGCACGATCTGCTGGACGGTCCGGTGGCCAAGGCGTCGGGCACCTCATCGGTGCGGGGTGCGTTCTTCGACTCGGTGACCGACCGGGTGGCCGATGCGCTCATTCTCGGAGGGGTGGCCTGGTATCTGGCCTCCACCCATCCCGGCCATCTGGCTCTTCTTCCCTTCGCCGTCCTGGCCACCACCTCACTCGTCTCTTACCAGCGGGCCAAGGCGGAATCGTTGGGCATCGATGCCCGGGGCGGGCTCATGGAGCGTGCCGAGAGAATGATCCTGCTCGGTATCGGATTCCTGTCGCCGGCCTTCCTGGTCCCGGTGCTGTGGGTGATGCTGGCCCTCACCGCCGTCACCGCATTGAGTCGTTTCGTCAAGGTCTGGCGACTGGCCGAGGCTCCCGTTCCGCTGGTCACCGTCCGGCGCCACCGTCGATCCCGCAGCGCCGCCCGCAGCGCAGCCCGGGCCGGAGGTCGGAAGGCGTCGTCCTCCCCGTCCCGTTGGCGGGCACGGCGCCAGGGTGAGCTGGCCAGCCGGTCGGGCCGGACCTGGCGGGCCCGACACGCCCGGCAGCCCAGTCGACAGCGCTCTGGCCGTCGTCACACCTGAGCCTCCAGACCGGTGGACGAGAACGAGGGCTCGTGAACAGAGAAAAGGCGATCTTCCGCACCTATACGACGCTGGCCCGACTGCTGGCCGCCCTCCCCGAGCCGGTGGCCATGGGTGTGGCCGGGGCGGTGGGGGATGTGCTGTTCAGCGTACGCGACGAACAGCGCCGCATGGTCTCGAACAACCTGCGGCGGGTGTTGGATGCCACGACGACCGACCAGGACATCCTCGACCAATGGGCGCGACGGTCCTTTCGGGCCTACGCCCGCTACTGGGTGGAAGGGGCCCGGCTGGGCCGGACATCGGCCACCGAGGTGGAGCAACGGACCTTCGTCGATGGTCTCGGCTACCTGGCCGAGGGGCTGGCCGCCGGAAGCGGGGTCATCATGGCCCTGCCCCACGTCGGCAGTTGGGAGTACGGCGGTGCTTTTCTGGCCACCCAGGGCATGCCCATGACCTCGGTGGCCGAGAGGATCGAACCGCCCGAGCTGTTCGACTTCTTCGTGGAGCAACGGGCGGCCATGGGACTGACCATCATCCCCCTGGATGAGTCTTCGGGCCGCTCCGTCATGGGAACGCTCCGGGCCGGAGGGCTGGTCGGGCTCTTGAGCGACCGCGACGTGGGCGGGAACGGGATCGAGGTCGAGTTCTTCGGGGAGACCACCACCATGCCGCCCGGCCCGGCCACACTGGCTTTGCGAAGTGGCGCACGCCTGGTCACCGGGGCCGTCTACAGCGGCCCGGGAGCTGACCACCGTGCCGTCGTGGAGCCACCGCTGGACACCAGCCGGACCGGGTCCCTCCGACAGGATGTGGCCCGGCTCACGCAGGAGATCGCCACCCGCTTCGAGGGTCTCATCCGCCGCGCCCCGGAGCAGTGGCACGTCTTCCAGCCGCTCTGGCTGGCCGACCGGTTCGAGACGGCAGCATGACAAAATACGAGAACCGGCCGCTCACCGGCGATTCCGAGTTCAGCTCGCTGGCGTCGGCGCCGGCCACACCCCGCTCGACCCGGCCACTCCCGGTACCCAGTGAGCCGGAACCGGGCCTCCCCAGTTCCAATGGCGTGGGTGCCACCAGCGAGCCGCAATTCCACGCATTGGGCGAGCAGGAGTTCGATGTCGTCGCCGTCATCGGCTCGGACGGCCGGTTCATGTTCGTCAGCGCGTCGGCCGAGCGGGTGTTCGGATACGAAGCCAGCGGCGCCATCGGGCTCGATGCCTTCGAGCTGTTCGACAGTGCCAGCATCGAGCCGGTCCGCGCTCTTTTCAACGACCTGGTTGCCGGGCGTCGCCTGTCCGTCTCCCTCGAGATGCACACGGTCACGGCGGACGGACGGGCCATAGAGCTGGACGTGGTGGCGGCCAACCATTTGGACGACCCCGTCGGTGGAATCGTGGTCAGCATCCGCGATATCACCGACCGGAAGAAGCTCGAGCAGTCGGTGCGCGACGCGGCGACAAGCCAGACGACGCTCATCGAAGCGTTGGCCGACGGCGTCATGCTGGTCGACGGGGCCGGCACCGTCATCCAGGTCAACGAGGCCTTCGAGGTGATGTTCGAAGCGCCCCGGGTGCGGATCCTCGGTCGCCCGATCGACGACCTGCTGGCTCAGGCCAGGGCCAACGGAGTCCAGATCCTCGATGCCGAGGGCGAACCGGCCGACGACCGGGACCTCTCCGTCTTTCTGACCCTCGGGCGGGGCCGGCGTTCGGTGGGTGTCATCCACGGCGTGCGGCGGGAGGGTCAGCCCCCACTATGGATCCGGTCGACGACCCAGGCCCTACGGGGAGGAGACGGCACCATCACCGGGGCCATCGCCTCGTTCAGTGATGTCACCGCCCTCCGCACGTCGGCGGCCGAGCTCCACCGCGAGGAGCGGTTTCTGCAGGTTCTGCTCGACACTCTGGAGGAAGGCATCGTCGCCTGCGATGCGGAGGGCCGGATCACCGTGTTCAATCCGGCCGCCCGTGATCTTCACGGCCTGGTGGAGGAGGACGGACCCATCGGCCGGATCCCGAGTGACCACGGCTTGCGGCGACCGGACGGCTCGCCCATGGCTCCGCGGGAGAACCCCCTGATCAGGGCCATGTCCGGCGAGCAGCTGCGCGACGTCGAGATCGTGCTCGAGTCGGGCAGCGGCGATCGGCGCAAAGTCAGTGTCAACGGGCAGGCGTTGGTCGATGACGACGGGCAGATGCTCGGCGCCGTGGTGGCCATGCATGACGTCACCGAGCAGAAGCTCAACGAAGAGCGGCTGGCCGAGTTGGCTCTCCACGACCCCCTGACCGGACTGGCCAACCGGACACTCCTGGCTGAACGGCTCCAGGAGGCGATCGACGAGATCGCCGGTTACCTGACCGGCGACGGCGAATCCACCGGGCAGCGCGGCGTGGCCGTGTACCTGCTCGACCTCGACGAGTTCAAGGAGATCAACGACGTTCTGGGGCACGACGTGGGTGACGACATGCTGGTGGCGGTGGCCGGCCGTCTGCAGGCCATCGTGCGACCGACAGACACCGTGGCCCGGCTGGGCGGTGACGAGTTCGTCGTGGTGTGCGACATCGAGAGCGGGGAGGAAGAGATGCTTCGCATTGCCGATCGCATCTCGAGTGCCCTCGCCCGTCCCTACCGGATCGACGGGCGAACGTTGACCGTTCTGGCCTCCGTCGGAGGTGTGTTCGCCGACAATGCCGACACCGATCCGTCCCGCCTGCTGAGCCGAGCGGACGATGCCATGTACGGCGTCAAATGGAGTCGGCGGCGCGAGCGTCGGTCCATGATGGACTGATTGCTCGGTGCCCACCGACGAGCGGCCGACATCTTCGACCGTTCACATCGCCATGGTCTGCCCGTACAGTCTGTCTCGTCCCGGCGGCGTCCAGGGCCAGGTGGCCGGGCTGGCGCGGGTTTTAACCGACATCGGTCACCGGGTCACGGTGTTCGCCCCGATCGACGACCGGGCCGATGCCCCGGACCGGCTCGAGGTCGGCATCGACCTGGTGTCCACCGGCCGGTCGGTGTCTTTGTCGGCCAACGGCTCCCAGGCTCCGGTCAGCGTCTCGGTGATCGCTGTGGACCGGGCCCTGCGAAAGCTCAAGGCCATCGAACCGGATGTCATCCACGTGCACGAACCGTTCACGCCCGGCCTTGCCTACGGCCTCCTACTGAGCCGGCTCCCGGCCCCCATGGTGGCCACCTTCCACAGAAGCGGACCAAGCAGCCTCTACACCCTGTTCGGTCCCGTCGTCCGCCGGCTGGCCCACCGGTTCGCCGTGCGGGTGGCCGTCTCCGAGGCAGCCAGGGCCACCGCAGCCGGTGCTCTGGGCGGCAGCTACGACATGGCCTTCAACGGAGTCGATGTGGACGGTTACCGATCGGCGCAACCGTGGCCGACCGACCGACCGACCATCCTGTTCCTCGGCCGGCACGAGGAACGGAAGGGCTTGAGCTTCCTCCTCGATGCCTTCGAGGAGTTGCGCAAGCGGCCCGATGCCCCTGTTCTGTGGATCGCCGGATCCGGGCCCCTGACCGAATCCCTGCGCCGCCGTCATCCGCCGTCGCCCGATATCCAGTGGCTGGACGTGCTCAGCGAAGCTGACAAGAGGCGTCGACTGGTAGCGGCCGACGTCCTCTGTGCACCGTCGCTGGGAGGAGAATCCTTCGGCATGGTGCTCCTCGAGGCCATGGCGGCCGGGACGGTGGTGGTGGCCAGCGATATCGACGGCTACCGGCAGGCAGCCGGGGGTCATGCCGTTCTGGTGCCGGCCGCCGATGTGCGCTCCCTGGCCGGCGCACTGGCAGACGTTCTGTCCGGCCAGC
The DNA here is from genome assembly GCA_963813525.1 of uncultured Acidimicrobiaceae bacterium. Classification (GTDB taxonomy): domain Bacteria; phylum Actinomycetota; class Acidimicrobiia; order Acidimicrobiales; family RAAP-2; genus Bog-756. The sequence continues at coordinate 2,702,653 of CAWEZI010000005.1, read as the reverse complement.
TCACGTCCGGCGGTCAACCCGGTTCGCCGGGCGAACGACCGGAGACGGCGTGGCTGTCGGCCGGCTCGGCCTGGGCCGAGCAGTTCTCCCTGCCCCGGTTGGCCCGATGGTACGAAGACCGTTACCGGTCGGCGATGGCCGGACGCCAGCCATGAGCAGCCGTACACTGCACGCACCATGAGTGATTCCCCCCCTCCGTTCACGCCTGGCCGTCCACCGGGGCGTTCTGACGGCTCGGGCAGCCCGGGCCCCTCGAAGGGCTCGGGGGGCCAGGGCTCATCCCGCCCGACCGGTTCGGCGGGCGGGTCGGGCGCCAAGCGGAAGCGCAATCGGAATCGCAACCGGAGCACCGCCGGCGGGAACCGATCGGGGGGAGGAGCGGGCGGTTCCTCGAATCGCTCCCCGACGGCGGGCAGCTCGCCCGGTGGCCAGGGGCGGGGACGCAGCGGTGGGTCCGGCCGCGGTGGCGGGGGAGGCTCTCGCTCCGGCGGGAGCGGGTCCCGAAGCGGTGGTGGAAGCCGTCCGTCGTCCCGACCGGCAACCGGTTCGGATGATCGTCTCCCCAAACCTGTCCCTGTGGTCCTGCCGGTCGAACGGTCCGGTGAGAACAGTGACGAAGCGTCAGCTGTGCGTGACAATCGTCGTCGAGCCGGCCTTTTGTGCGCCGCCCCTGGGGTGGTGGTCGGTGTCATCGTCGGCATCGTGCTCACCGCCCTCGGCCTCCCGTTGGAGGGCGTGGCTGCTCTGGTGGTCATCGCCGTCGCCGTTTCGGCCTGGCTGTGGCGGTTCGCCCCTTCCATGGTTGTGCGCTCGGTGGGCGGGCACCCCGGCGAGGAGTGGGAGCACCCCCGGCTCCACAACCTGGTCGATGGCCTGTGCGCCACCATGGGCCTGCCCCGGCCGGCGGTCTTCGTGGTGGACAGTCCGATCCCCAATGCCATGACCGTCGGCCGCCAACCGTCCACCGCCACTTTGGTGGTGACTTCGAGCCTCGACCAGTTCCTCACGCTGGTCGAGTTGGAGGGGGTCCTGGCCCACGAGTTGGTCCACATAAAGCGCTACGACACCCGGGTGGCGGCGCTGGCCGTGGTGGTGATGGCCCCGTGGGCCATCGTCGCCGGAGCGGCCCGGGGGCAGGAGCGGGTCCACTCCCTGGTCGGACGCGGCCGCGAATTCTCAGCCGACCAGAGGGCGGCCGGCGTGGTGCGCTATCCCCCGGGCATAGGTGCGGCGCTGGCCGTCATGAACCAGCAGTCGTCCCCCGGGGCGTGGCCCCCGGGGCGGGGACGGGTGGCGGCCCTCACCCGTTGGTTGTGGGTCGACCCCATGGCCGGGGCCGCGTCCGGGGAGTCCGAGGTGGGCAATCTCGACCACACCGCCGTTCGCGCCGCCGCCCTCGCTTTGCGCTGACCCCGACTGCTCCACCCGGCGGGCCGGTGGAGCCGGAGGTCACTCCTCTGAGCAGAGCCCGCCGCCGGGTTCCTCCTGGCATTCAAAGCCGGAGTTGAGAGTCATCAGATGATCGCGGAGGGTGCGGAGGAGCCCGGCCAGGGTTTCCTCCTCTTGCGGGGTGAAGACGCTGCTCAGCACCTCGTTGACGTGGGCTATGTGGTCGGGGATGGCTCCGTCCATCAGCTCCCGACCTTCGGGGGTGAGTACGGCGAAGGCGCCGCGCCGGTCTTCCGGGCATACCCGGCGTATCACCAGGCCCTGTTCCTGCAGCCGGTCGATCGATCGGGTCAAGCCGCTCGGGCTGAGTGAGGTCTGGGCAGCCAGCTCGCTCATCCTGAGCTCGGTCCCCTCGGTGCGGGCCAGGCGGATGAGGACGTCGAAAGCCTGGTTGGACAGCGATCGCCCGGCGGTCAGACGACGCTCGAAGACCCGGCGGAGCCCGGCCGAGGACTCGAACAGCAGTCCCACCGTGGTCAGCCTCTCGTCATCGCCGACAGTGATGCCAGCCGCCATCCGTGCCATCCCTTCCACTGTACAACCCCGGTGGGGTACTTGCGATTACAAATATTATCAGATATAGTTGACTGTGCAAACAACAACGCAGGCGAGACGGTGGCCTGCTGAAGACGAGCAAGGAGCGAGCACATGAGTGAAACAGCAGAAGTAACCAGCAGGCAGGTCAATGGGACCGAGTATCCGGCGGTGGGGACCTATGCCATCGATCCCTCCCACACCCAGTTGGGGTTCGCCGTACGTCACATGGCCGTGTCGAAGGTGCGTGGGCGTTTCGGTACCTTCGAGGGGACACTGGTGCTGGCCGAGGACCCGGCCGACTCGAAGGTGTCGCTGACCATCGATGCCAACAGCGTGGACACCCGTGACGAAAATCGCGACAACCACCTGCGTACCAACGACTTCTTCGACGTTCCCAACCATCCCACCTGGACGTTCGCCAGTACCGCGATCGTCCCGGAGGGGCCGACCGAGTGGAAGGTCACCGGTGACCTGACCATTCGCGGCGTCACCCGGCCGGTGACCCTGGATGTCGAGTTCGAGGGCGTGGTGAAGGACCCCTACGGGAACCACCGGGTGGGCTTCAGCGCTTCGACCAAGATCGACCGCGACGACTTCGGGGTCTCCTTCGGTGCCGTCATGGAGGCCGGCGGCCTGGTGGTGGCCAAGAAGGTGGACATCGAGATCGAGCTCGAGGCCGTCCTGCAGTCCTAACCCGACCATCGGACGTGGTCATGCCGGCCGGCTCGTGAAAGCGAGCCGGCCGGTCTGTGCCGGTGAACGCCGTCGGCCCCGGCCGGAGGGCCGCCCACCTGGTCGACGGTAGGATGGATGGCATGGCCACCGACGGGCGCCCCGCCACAAACAGTCAAAGCGATCCCCATCGGGCCACCGGTACTTTTGCGGTCAAGCGAGGGCTGGCCGAAATGCTGCGCGGCGGCGTCGTCATGGATGTGGTCGACGCCGCCCAGGCCAAGGTGGCCGAGGATGCCGGGGCGGTGTCGGTGATGGCCCTCGAGAGGGTGCCGGCCGACATCCGTCGGGACGGCGGGGTGGCTCGGATGAGTGATCCGGCCCTCATCGAGGGGATCAAGGCGGCGGTGACCATCCCGGTGATGGCCAAGGCCCGCATCGGCCACTTCGCCGAGGCTCAGGTGCTGGCCGCTCTGGGGGTCGACTACATCGACGAGAGTGAAGTGCTCACCCCCGCCGACGAGGCTCATCACATCGACAAGTGGGGTTATGAGGTCCCCTTCGTGTGCGGTGCCACCAACCTGGGTGAGGCCCTGCGCCGGATTGCCGAAGGGGCGGCGATGATCCGCTCCAAGGGAGAGGCCGGTACGGGCAACATCGTGGAAGCGGTACGTCACCTCCGCTCCATCCTGGGCGACATCCGGCGGCTGTCCCAGGCCGATTCGGCCGAGCTCTACGGATGGGCCAAGGACCTGGCCGCTCCGGTCGGCCTGGTCCAGGAGATCGCCGTGACCGGTCGTCTGCCGGTGCCGCTGTTCTGCGCCGGGGGCATTGCCACCCCGTCGGACGCCTCGCTGGTCATGCAACTGGGGGCCGAGGCCGTGTTCGTGGGGTCCGGCATCTTCAAGAGCGCCGATCCGCCGCGCATGGCGCGGGCCATCGTCGAGGCCACCGCGCATTTCACCGATGCCGACCTGGTGGCCAAGGTCTCCACCGGCCTGGGCGACGCCATGGCCGGCCAAGAGATCGGAACACTGGGCGTGCACCTGGCAGAGCGTGGTTGGTGATGGGAGCTCCGGCCGGCCGTGCCGGGGACGCCGACGATGACCCTGGGGGTGCTGGCCCTTCAAGGCGACGTACGGGAGCACGCCGCCGCACTCACCTCGCTCGGTGAGCAGGTCCGGCTGGTGTGCGAGCCCGACGATCTGGCTCGCCTCGACGGCCTGATTCTGCCCGGCGGGGAATCGACGACCCTCTCGCTCCTGCTCGAATCGTCCGGCCTGTTCGACCCGTTGGGTGAACTGCTTCACGACGGCCTTCCCGTCTTCGGCACCTGTGCGGGGATGATCCTCCTGGCCGACGCGGTGCTCGATGGTCGTGACGACCAGCGTCGGTTCGGGGTCATCGATCTCGTCGTCCGCCGCAACGGTTACGGGCGTCAGGCCGCCTCCTTCGAGTCGGACATCGACGTGGACGGCCTGGGCGATCCCTTTCATGCCGTCTTCATCCGGGCCCCCGTGGTGGAGAGCGCCGGCTCCGGCGTCGACGTCCTGGCCACCCTTCCCCCGTCCCAGCCGGAAACGGCCTCCGTGCCCAGGGATGACGTTCCGGTGCACGGGCGCCAAGCGGTGGTGTGCCGGCAGGACGCCATTTTGACCACGTCGTTCCACCCCGAGTTGACCGGCGATCTCCGGCTCCATCAGCTGTTCGTGACCATGGCCAAAGAGCGGCTATGACCAAAGTGCAGCAAAGATCACTCGGGGATCGGCAATGAAGAGACGGACGGTGGCGGGGACAGAAGTGCGGACGACAGATCGGGCGAGGACAGATGGGGCCAGGACAGATGGGGCCAGGACAGAAGTGACGAGACCAGAAGAGAGGCGTTAGGCGATGTCGGGACACTCCAAGTGGGCGACGACCAAGTACCGGAAGGGGGCCCAGGACTCGGCCCGGGCCAAGGTTTTCGCCAAAATCATCCGGCAGGTGGAGGTGGCGGCCCGTGAGGGCGGAAGCGACATGACCGCCAACGCCAGCCTGCGCACCATGTACGCCAAAGCGCGCGACGCGTCCGTTCCCATCGACACCATCGAGCGGGCCGTCAAACGGGGATCGGGTGAGTTGGAGGGCGTCCGTTACGAGCCGATTGCTTATGAGGGCTATGCCCCGGCCGGCGTGGCGGTCATCGTCGAATGCCTCACCGACAACCGGAACCGCACCGGCGCGGAGATCCGCAACCTGTTCAACAAGAACGGGGGCAGCATGGCCGAACCCGGATCGGTGAGTTGGCAGTTCGAGCGGAAGGGAACCATCGCCGTCCCCCGCACCTTCGATGAGGAGCGGGTGATGGAGGTGGCCATGGAGGCGGGAGCCGAGGACATGGCTGACGGGGGAGAGGAATGGACGGTGACCACCGCGCCGGGCGATCTGATGGCTGTCCGGGCGGCTCTGGAGGAGGCCGGGCTCGAACCGGGCGGCTCCGAGTTGGCCATGGTTCCCACCACCACCGTCGAGGTCTCCTCGGAGTCGGAGGCCAAGAAGGTGCTGCGCCTGGTCGAGGCCCTCGACGACCACGACGACGTGCAGAACGTCTACGCCAACTTCGACATCCCCGACGCCGTCATGGCCGCCTACGCGGGGTGATGGCCGGGCCGGACGCCTGTGCCGCCGGACCGTTGATTGACGCCGGCCGGGTCCCTCACCCCGGCAGATCGGCACGGTAGCATCGAACGCATGTTCGTCCTCGGCATCGACCCCGGTCTCTCACGGTGCGGCTACGGGGTGGTCACGCGACGGTCAGGGTCGTTGGCGGCGGTGGCCGGCGGGGTGATCTCGACCGACCCGTCCACCCCGCTGCCCGAACGTCTGCGCATCCTGGCCGAGGAGCTACGGGGCCTGGTGGCCGAGTTCCGGCCGGAGGCCGTCGTCGTGGAGCGGGTCTTCTTCCAGGTCAATGCCCGAACGGCCATGGCCACCGGGCAGGCCGCCGGCGTCGCCCTGGTGGCTGCGGCCGAATCGGGGTGCGAGGTGGCCCAGTACACCTCGAACGAGGTCAAGCTGGCGCTGGTCGGTTACGGAGGGGCAACCAAGGACCAGGTCCAGCGGATGGTGTCCTCGGTCCTCGGGCTGGCCGATCCCCCCCGACCGCCGGACGTGGCCGACGCGCTGGCACTGGCTGCCTGCCACCTGACCATGCAGCCGTTGCGGCGGGCGGTAGCCGCGGCGGTCGGCGAAACATCATGATCGGTTCCCTGCGAGGCACCCTCCTCGACCGGCCGGCGCCGGCGGAGATCATCGTCGAGGTGGGGGGCGTGGGCTACCGTGCCTCGGTGCCGCCGTCCCTGGCCGCAAGTCTCGAGGGTCCCGGCTCTCCGGTGTTCCTCCACGTCCACACCCACGTGCGGGAGGACGCCATCGTGTTGTACGGGTTCGCCCACGCCGACGAGCGACGCTGCTTCGAGGCGCTGCTGGGCGCCCACGGGGTCGGACCCTCGTTGGCCTTGGCCATTCTGTCGTCGATGTCACCCGCCTCGCTGTCCACGGCCGTGCTCGAGGAGGACGCCGACGCCCTCTGCCAGGTTCCGGGTGTCGGTAAGAAGACCGCCGCTCGCCTTCTGCTCGAGCTCGAGGCCCGCCTCGACCTCCCGTCGTTGGGAGGAGACATGTCCGGCCGGCACCAAACCCCAGGTTCACCGAGGAGTGAGGCGCGGATGGCCCTGATCGAGCTCGGCTACGGTCCGGAGGAGATCCGGGGGGCACTGGATACCGTCGATGACGACGGCCCGGTGGAGGAGATGGTGAAGACCGCCCTCCAGGAGTTGGCCCGCCGACGATGACCTCCGGAGCGAGGCGTGAGGTGTTGGCCGGAGCGGACGGTTCCGGGCCGGACGGTGCGGACCGGGGCGAGGAGGGTGCACCACCGGGTGCGACTGCTTCTCCGCCCGGCCCCTCGGGCGGTGGCGTTCGCCCCGTCGACCCGGCGGCCGTTCCCGCCGAAGAGGCCGAGGAGATCGGCCTGCGTCCGCGCACCCTCGACGAGTTCGTCGGGCAGGGCCAGCTCACCGGCCATCTCCGCATCGTCATCGAGGCGGCCATCAAGCGTAACCAACCGATCGACCATCTGCTCTTCGCCGGACCGCCCGGGCTGGGCAAGACGTCGTTGGCCGGAATCGTCGCCTCGCAGATGGGTGTCGGGCTGCGGATAACGGCCGGCCCGGTTCTCGTGCGGTCGGGTGACCTTGCCGCCCTGCTCACCGATCTGCAGGAGGGCGACGTCCTGTTCATCGACGAGATCCACCGGCTCCACCGGTCGGTGGAGGAGATCCTCTATCCGGCCATGGAGGACTTCAAGCTGGACATCCTCATCGGCAAGGGGCCCACGGCGCGGAGCATCCGGCTCGACCTTCCCCGGTTCACTCTGGTGGGGGCCACTACCCGGACGGGGCTGGTGGCCGCCCCCCTGCGCGACCGGTTCGGCTTCATCGGACGTCTCGATCACTATGAGGTCGACGAGCTCAAGGCCATCGTCACCCGGTCGGCCGGCATCCTGGGCGTGCCCATCGACGCCGAGGGGGCGGCCCGCATCGCCGAACGTTCCCGCGGGACCCGCGCATCGCCAACCGGCTGTTGAGGCGGGTGCGGGACTACGTGGAAGTGCGAGCCGACGGGCGTATCGACGCGGCGACGGCGGTGGCCGGGCTCGAGACGTTCGGCGTCGACGAGCTGGGTCTCGACAAAGTCGACCGGTCGATTCTCGACGTGCTGTGCCGACGCTTCGCCGGGCGCCCGGTCGGGCTCACCACCCTGGCTCAGTGCATCGGCGAGGAGCCCGACACCATCGAGGACGCCTACGAGCCGTACCTCCTCCAGAAGGGCCTCATGCAACGGACCACCCGTGGGCGGGTGCCCGGCCCGGGGGCGTGGAGCCATCTGGGCCTGGTGCCGATCGAGGCGAGGCTCCTCTAATGGGGATCAACCACTTCATTCGTTAAGAGGATGAGGCTGGTCACCGAGCCGCCATCAGGTGAGCACTGCGCGACTCAGGGCGTTGAGCCCTAGGCCTAGATCGTGCCCCTGCTGGTCGGTGAGGTCTCCTCGGACGGCTGGTGGGATGTCGTGCCTCGAGCACTGATCCATTAGGAAGCTGCTGGAGTCCTCGGGCTCGCGTGTAGTGACCGTCGATGGAGAGGAGCGAGGTAGATGATCTTTGTTGGAGTGGACTGGGCAGAGGCCCACCACGACGTGTTCGTCCAGGACGAGGACGGCAAACGCCTGGCCGGAGGTCGGCTACCCGAAGGGGTAGAAGGCATCGCCCGATTCCACGAGATGGTGGGTGCGCACGCCGAAGAGCCTGAAGACGTGGTGATCGGGATCGAGACCGACCGGGGGCTGTTCGTCGGGGCTCTGGTGGCCGCCGGCTACCAGGTGTTCGCCGTCAACCCGATGTCGACCTCTCGTTATCGAGACCGTCACTCGAGCTCGGGGGCGAAGTCCGATCCCGGGGACGCCAAGGTACTGGCCGACATGGTCCGGACCGACCGCCACAATCACCGACCGGTGGCCGGGGACAGCGAGCTGGCCGAAGCCATCAAGGTGCTGGCCCGGGCCCACCAGACGATGATCTGGTCGAGGGGACGCCAGACCAACTTCTTGCGCTCCACTCTGCGGGAGTTCTACCCGGCTGCCCTGGTGGCCTTCGACGATCTGACCAGCGGTGATGCCCTCGAGGTGTTGAAGGCGGCTCCTACCCCGACCCTCGGGGCTGGGCTGTCCCGCTCCAAGATTGCCGCCGCACTGAAGCGAGGTGGTCGCCAGCGCCGGGTCGACCAGCGGGCCGAAGAGATCCAAACCGCCCTGCGGGCACCCCAGCTGCAGGGCCCGGCTCTGGTGGCCAGCGCCATGGGAACGTCGGTCTCGGCCACGGTGGCGGTCATCGCCACCATGAACACCCAGGTCGGCGAGCTGGCCCAGGAGCTCGTAGTCCATTTTGAGCAACACCCGGATGCCGAGGTGGTCCGATCCCTGCCAGGACTTGGGACCATCCTCAGCGCCCGGGTGCTCGGCGAATTCGGCGATGGGCCGAACAGGTATGCCACCCCCAAGTGTCGCAAAAACTACGCCGGCACGTCGCCCATTACCCGGGCCTCGGGCACCAAACGAGTCGTCCTTGCCCGTCATGTCCGCAACAAGCGACTGGCCGATGCCATCTACTACTGGGCCTTTGCGTCACTCACCGCCTCACCAGGAGCTCGAGCCTTCTACGACTACCGCAGGGCCGCCGGGGACACCCACCATGCCGCCCTCCGTCACGTCGGCAACCGACTGGTGGGCATACTCCACGGATGCCTTGCCAGCGCGACGAACTACGACGAGGAGACTGCATGGGGTCATCGCGCTTACCTCGGACGCGACCGGGCCGCTTGACAGATTGCGACCGTGGGATGTCTAGGTCCGGACCTCACACCGGAGGCACCCCCGTGCGGGGCCAGGGCGTGGCGGGTCGGGTCGGGGAGTGGGCCGCGGCAGGGGCATGCCACCATGGAGGCATGTCGGAGCTCACCTCGGCGCTGGACCGCTCGGCCCAGCGGGGAGTCGATGGGGGGGCCGGTCGGGAACGGGTGGCCATGGACGCCTACGACTACGGCCTCCCCCCCGAGTCCGTGGCCCAGGAACCGGTCGAGCCCCGCAGCGCAGCCCGCCTGCTGGTCGGCCCGGGCCTGGGCGGCCCGGCTGACGTCAGCCATGCCTCGGTGGCCGACCTCCCGGGTCTGCTGGGCCCGGGGGATGTGGTGGTGGTCAACGACACCCGGGTCCTGGCCGGGCGGCTCGATCTGGTCAAGGCCAGCGGCGGTCGGGCCGAGGTCCTGCTGCTCGAAGCGGCCGGGGACGACGCCACCGTGTGGGAGGCCATGGTCCGGCCCGGTCGTCGCCTGCCGGAGGGAACGCCCCTGTTCGAGCCATCAACCGGTGGGCGGACCACCGAGGCGGCCGGACCGGTCGTGCTGGTCGGAGGGCCGGCCGGCGAGACCGGGGACGGTCGTCGTCTGGTGCGGTTGATCGACCCGTCGGTGGTGGAGCGGAGGGGGTCGATGCCTCTCCCGCCCTACATCCACGGCGTCCTGGCCGACCCCGAGCGCTATCAGACCGTCTACGCCCGTGCCCGGGAGATGGGGGACCGGTCGGCCGCTGCCCCCACCGCCGGTCTGCACTTCACTCCCGAGCTTCTCGACGCCTGCCGGCGCAAAGGCGCCATCGTGGCCCCGGTCGAGCTGGTCATAGGGCTCGACACCTTCCGGCCGATCACCGCGTCAACTCCCGAACAGCACCGGATGCATTCGGAGCGCTACGCCGTTCCGGCGGCAACCATGGCCGCCTGCGCCTCCGCTGACCGGGTGGTGGCCATCGGCACCACGGTGGTGCGGGCCCTCGAATCGGCCGCGGCCACCGGCTCGTTGTCCGGCCGTACCGACCTCTACATCCACGGGGAGTACGCCTTTGCCGTGGTCGATGTCCTGGTCACCAACTTCCACCTTCCCCGCTCCAGTCTTCTGTTGCTGGTCGAGGCCTTCTGCGGCCCGGTGTGGCGCAGCCTGTACGAGACCGCTCTGGCCGAGGGTTACCGATTCCTCTCCTTCGGTGACGCCATGGTGGTGGGGCGGGCTGGCGGCAGGCAGGGACTCCGATGATCGGGGCACGTGTCGAGATCACCGCCCGCCACGGCGACGCCCGCACCGGTTGGGTGCACACCGCCCGCGGCCGCTTTCCGGTGCCGGCGTTCATGCCGGTGGGGACGCGGGGGCCGGTCAAGGCGCTGGACAGCGCCGATCTGGAGGCGCTGGGGGCCGACGTGATCTTGGGCAACGCCTACCATCTGGCCCTCCGTCCCGGGGCGGAGACCATCGCCGCCCTGGGCGGCCTGCACCTGTTCACCGGTTGGGGCGGGCACACCCTGACCGACTCGGGCGGGTACCAGGTCTATTCACTGCGGCCCTCCGTGGACGATGACGGTGTGACCTTCGCCTCGGTATACGACGGATCGACGGTCAGGATGACGCCGGAATCGGCGGTGGAGATACAGGGGCTGATCGGTGCCGACATCCAGATGACCCTCGATGTGTGCTCCACCCTTCCGGCCACTCATGCGGTGCTGCGGGAGGCCCTGGATCGCACGTCGGCCTGGGCCGAGCGGGCCCGCGCCCGCCATCGACGCCTCGAGGCACGACCCGAGGGCCAGGCCCTGTTCGGAATCGTCCAAGGAGGGACCGATCCGGTCCTGCGCAAGGAGAGTGCCCTACGCACGGTCGAGCTCGAGTTCGACGGCTACGGGATCGGCGGACTGTCGGTGGGTGAGCCGCGGCCAGCCATGCTGTCGGCCCTGGCCGCCACCGTCGAGCATCTCCCGGTGGATCGGCCCCGCTACCTGATGGGCGTGGGCGATCCGGTCGGGTTGATGGAGGCGGTCGCTCTGGGCGTCGACCAGTTCGACTGCGTGGCCCCGACCCGGATGGCCCGGCACGGGTCCATCCTGACCGGTGAGGGACGGCTCAACCTCCGCAATGCCGCCCACGCCCGTGACGACGGGCCTCTCGATCCGGCCTGTGGCTGCAGCACCTGTGCGCGCTACTCGCGCGGCTACCTGCGTCATCTGCTGGCCGTGAGGGAGCCCACCGCGTGGCGGCTGCTCAGCCTCCATAATTTGGCCCAGGTCCTCGGACTGATGGCCCAGGCACGCTCGGCCATCGCCACCGGGCAGTTTGACCACCTGCGGCGCCGGACCGCAGACTTATGGGGCTCCTGAAGGCCAGCGGCGCCTCATCGGGGTGGGCCTGAGCTACAGTCGGGGCGCTGTGCGGCCCCTCATACTCCTTCGCGTGCGTAGATCGTGATTGCCCTCGACGTGGCCGTCCCGCTCCTCGGCGCGGCAGCCAAGAAGACGACTGGTAGCAATCCGACTATCTTCATCCTGCTCATCATCGGGGTCGGGTTCTATTTCCTGATCTACCGCCCTCAGCAGCGCAAGGCCAAGGCCGTGCGCGAGCAGGGGAAGACCTTCGAAGTGGGCGACGAGGTGCTGACCGCCGGGGGGATCGTCGGCTACGTCATCGACATCGACGACGACCGGGTGACCCTCGAGACCAGCGTCGGGGCCTCATTCGTGGTCCTCAAGCAGTATGTCCTGCGCACCCTCGAACAACAGGTGCCGGCTGAACCGGACGACGAGACGGACTACGAGGACACCGACTACGGCGACCTCGGCGGCCAGGAGGACGAGACGGAGGCGGAGACGGACGAGGGTGAAGAGCTGCAAGCGCCGGGCGGTGAGGTGGCCGGGAGCGACGCCGACGGGGACGCCTCGGTGGACGATCCGCAGTCCTCCAACGGTGACACCCCCCCGGGGCGACGCCGGTCGAAGCGGAGGAGCTCCCGGGACAGCAGCCATGATGACGGTGGTCCGGCAGGGCCACCGGGCTCTTGAGGTCCGATGAAGAACAAGCGTTCGTTGTGGGTCAGCCTGTTGGCTGTGGTCGCCGTGGCGGTGATCGGGCTGGCTGCCACCCTGGCCGCCGGTTGGTCCCCCAAGCTCGGCCTTGACCTCGACGGCGGTCTGGCCGTCGTCTACCAGACCCACCGAACAGTCGACCAGGCGGAGCTGAACGACATCGTCACCATCCTCGGTGAGCGGGTCAACGCCGGTACCAGCGGCGCCACCGTGTCCAGCCAGGGGAAGAACCAGATATCGGTTTCGATCCCCGGTGAGAAGAACACCCAGAAGGTTCTGAAAACGCTGGGCAATACCGCCCAGCTGCTGTTCCGCCCGGCCCTCTGCTACGCACCGTCCTTCTCGGTGGCCAAGGGAGCCAAGCCGTCGACAGGGCCGCTGCCCACCTGCTCCGCCTCCACCCAGCTGACAGAGGCCAACCTGGCGGTCACCCCTGACTCGAGCAACGTGAACGGCTACACCTACAACACCAACATCGCTGACGACTCCTCCTTTGCCAGCTTTCCGTCGACCACCCCGGACAACGACAACAAGGGCGACACGGTGCTCCTGCCCGGCAGTGCCGGCGGCACGGGACGCTACGTACTGGGCCCGGCCCAACTGACGGGTAACGCTGTCCACTCCGCCTCAGCCCAGCTCAACAGCGGCCAGTGGGCGGTCAACCTCAACCTCACGTCGGCCGGCTCGGCCGCGTGGGACGCCCTCTCCAAGCAGCAGTTTCACCAGATCATCGGCATCGATCTGGACGGTCAGGTCATTTCTGCGCCGATCACCCAGCCCACCCAGGCATCGTGGTCCTCGTTCAACGGCTCGGTCCAGATTTCGGGGAGCTTCACCGAAAATCAGGCCAAGACGCTGGCCACCGAGCTCAACTACGGTGCGCTGCCGGTCAAGCTGGACCGGCTGACCGTCCAGACCGTCTCCCCGTCGCTGGGCAAGTCGTCGTTGCAGGCCGGCCTCATCTCGGGGTTGGCCGGGCTGTTGGTGGTCCTGCTCTACATCGTCTTCTACTACCGCATGCTGGGCCTGGTCGTCCTGAGCGGCCTGGCCGTCACCGGCGCCCTCCTCTGGTCCATCGTCTCCCTCCTCGGACAGTCGTTCAACGTCACCATCGACCTGGCCGGCGTCATCGGCATCATCGTGTCCATCGGGATCACCGTTGACTCCTACATCGTCTATTTCGAACGCCTCAAAGACGAAGCGCGGGCCGGTCGCACCATCCGGACCAGTGTCGACCGGGGATTCGCCAGCGCTTTCCGCACGGTCTTGGCCGCCGATGCCGTCTCCCTCCTCGGTGCCATCGTTCTCTACGAGCTCTCGGTGGGCGACGTCCAGGGCTTCGCCCTTTTCCTGGGCATCTCCACCCTTCTCGACATCATCGTCACCTACTTCTTCACCCGTCCGTTCGTGATCCTCCTCGGACGCAGTCGCACCGGCGCTGACGCCCGATCGATCAGCATGGCCAGTGGCCTGGGTGCGACCGCAGGGGTGACCGCATGAGCGCACGGCGGCGCCAGGGTGCGCCCCCGTCCAACGGCTCGGGAGCCGACAACGGGGTGAACGGCGACGGGTCCGACGACGGCGTGAACGAGAACGGCGTGAGTGACAACGGCGTGAGTGAGCTGTCCGACGAAGACGAGGCGGCGGTCGAGCTCGAGGAGGCCTTCGATCGGGAGATCGAGTACGCGGCCGAGGAAAAAGAGCTCGAGGACGAGGGCGAAAAGCCCCACAACATTTTCATCCGCCTCTACCGGGGGGAGACCTCGTTCGATTTCATCGGCAGACGGCGCTGGTGGTTCCTGGCCTCCAGCCTGGTCATCCTGCTCGGCGTCATCTCGCTCAGCGTACGGGGCCTCAACCTCGGCATCGATTTCAAGGGCGGCCAATCCTGGCTGGTGACCTCGCCCACACTGACCGTCAGTGAGGCCACCACGGTGGCGGAGTCGGCTGGACTGGTCCAGCCCACAGTGGTCCAGCTCACCGATCAGATCAACCACACCAAGCAGATCCAGGTCACCTCCGACCTCAACGCCAAGCCGCTGGCCGTACAGCACAGCATCGAGAACAACGTCACCAACGCACTGGCCAAGGCGGCCAACACCAACCCGAACAACGTCAACTACAACGAGGTGGGCGCCACCTGGGGTTCGCAGGTCACCAAAAAGGCCATCGAGGCCCTGATCGTGTTCTTCATCCTGGTCACTATCTACATCTCTGTCCGTTTTGAGTTCAAGATGGCCATAGCCGCCATCATCGCCGTCTTCCACGACATCCTGGTGACCGTCGGCATCTATTCGATTGCCGGTTTTCAGGTGACCCCGGACACTGTCGTGGCCGTGCTGACTGTGCTCGGCTATTCGCTTTACGACACCGTCGTCGTCTTCGACCGAATACGCGACAACTCGAAGGGCCTCGGCGCTTCGGGTCGGGTGACCTATTCGGACATGGTCAATCTGTCGATGAACCAGACCCTGGCCCGCTCGATCAACACCTCCCTGGTGGCCATCGTCCCGGTGCTGTCCGTGCTGGTGGTGGGGTCCTTCATCCTGGGAGCCACCTCCCTGGAGGACTTCGGACTGGCGCTGGTCATCGGTCTGACCAGCGGTGCCTACTCGTCCATCTTCATCGCCTCGCCTCTGCTGGCCATGATGAAAGAGCGCGAACCCCGGTACACGACCATCCGCCAGCGGCTCGAGTCCCGCGGCGAGCGGGGCGCCCTTCTGACCCCGGCGGCAGCAGCAGCTATGGCGGGGGCGGCCGCCGCAGGCGGGCGGTCCTCGGGCCGGAACCGGGGCCAGGCCAGCGGCGTCATCCGCCCGGGGGCGGCCACCGCCTCCCGGCGTTCGGGTAGCCGGCCCACCAAGACAACCGTGGCCGGCGAGCCGGTGGGGGCGACAGCGTCGTCCCGGGGGTCGCGGTCCTCGTCCGGGTCGACCCGACCAGGCGGCACCCGACCTCCCCCCCGCCCCCGCAAAGGAAAGAGCGGCAAGGGGAAGGGCAAGCGCCGCTGACCCGGTGGCTGGGCGGGCCCCCCGGCCGTGCCGGCGGGGTGCCCGATGACGGGCCAATGGGGTACGCCGGTGCTGCCGGATCTATCGGTCCCACGGCTGTGACAGGTACCGTGTAGAGATGGCTCTGGCCACCCCAGTTCCGACCGAAGGGACGGCGACACCGGTCGATGACTACGTCGCCGGCTCCTCCCTGCCCCCCAGCGAGGTGGCGCTGCTGGTTCCGGTCCTCCAATCCTTCCTCCGACGCCACCCCGATGAGGACACCGAGCTCATCGTCCGGGCCGCGGAGACGGCCACCGTGGCCCACGCCGGTCAACTCCGGCGTTCGGGCGAGCCCTACATCACCCACCCCATCGCCGTGGCCGGCATCGTGGCCGACCTGGGATTGGACGCCCAAACGGTAGCGGCCGCCCTGCTGCACGACGCGGTGGAGGACACCGGGGTCACAACCGAGGTCATCGATCGGGACTTCGGCTCGGCCGTGGCCCTCATCGTGGACGGCGTGACCAAGCTGGACCGACTGCAGTTCGACTCGAAGGAGGCACAGCAGGCCGCCACCGTGCGCAAGATGCTGGTGGCCATGGCCAACGACTGGCGGGTGTTGATCATCAAGCTGGCCGATCGGCTCCACAACATGCGGACGCTGTCGGTGATGCCGGAATGGAAGCAGCGTCGGACGGCGCAGGAGACGCTCGACATCTACGCCCCCCTGGCCCATCGGCTGGGCATCCAGGAGGTCAAGTGGCAGCTCGAGGATCTGGCCTTTGCCACCCTCCACCCCAAGCGCTACGCCGAGATCGAGCAGATGGTGGCCAGTCGTGCCCCCCTCCGTGACGAATTCCTGGCCCGGGTGCTGGTGGCCGTACGGGAGCGGTTGGCCGCCTCCGGGGTGACCGCCGAGGTCACCGGCCGCCCGAAGCACCTGTGGAGCATCTACGAGAAGATGGTCGTGCGCGGTAAGGAGTTCGACGATCTCTACGACCTGGTCGGGATCCGGGTCATCGTCGAGTCGGAGAAGGACTGCTGGGCCGCTCTCGGTTCGATCCATGCCATCTGGTCGCCGGTCCAGGGACGGTTCAAGGATTACATCAACTCGCCCAAGTTCAACCTCTACCAGTCCTTGCACACCACCGTCATCGGCCTCGACGGCAATCCGATCGAAGTGCAGGTCAGGACCCATGAGATGCACCGGCGGGCCGAATACGGCATCGCCGCCCACTGGGGTTACAAGGAGAACCCGTCCCGGCCTGACCGGCCGGTGACCTCGGGCCGAGGGGCCGGTTCCGCGGCCAAGAGCCGGGGGGAGACCAAGCCGGGGACGGGCGAGAAGGAAAAGGCCGAGGGCAAGCCGGAAAGCAGCAAGAAGTCGTCGTCCCGGGCCGCCACCCAGCCCGACGTGGTGGAGAGGGACCGGCGGGCGGAACGCTTGGCCTTGGCCAAGGAGACCTCGTCGACCACGGCCGAGGTCGAGTGGATGCAGCGCATCGTCGACTTCCAGAACGAGACCACCGATCCCATCGAGTTCCTCGAGGCGCTCAAACTGGACCTCGAGGAAGACGAGGTGTACGTCTTCACGCCCAAGGGAAAGGTCATCGCCCTCACCGCCAGCGCCACCCCGGTCGACTTCGCCTATGCCATCCACACCGAGGTGGGTCACCGCTGTATCGGAGCCAAGGTCAACGGCCGGCTGGTCCCCCTTGATACCCGGCTCAACTCGGCCGACACGGTCGAGATCTTCACATCGAAGGCGCCGACGGCGGGTCCTTCCCGCGACTGGCTTTCGGTGGTGGCCTCGTCGCGGGCCCGCACCAAGATCCGGCAGTGGTTCTCGCGCGAGCGACGTGAGGACGCCATCGAGCTCGGTCGGGAGGAACTGATCAAGGAGCTGCGGCGCGAAGGGCTGCCGGTGCAGAAGTTGGCCTCCGAGCGGTCGCTGGCCGATCTGGCCACCACCATGAACTACGCCGACCTCGACGCTCTGCACGCGGCCATCGGTGATAACCGGGTGTCGGCCCGGGCGGTGGCCCAGCGCATGCTGCGGAACCTGCGTGGCGGCGAATACGAGGAACAACTCCCGGTCACTGCTCGCCAGCAACCCACCGCCGCCCGTCCGGGGAGGGGGTCGGCCGTCGGGGTCTACGTCGAGGGTCTGGACGACCTGATGGTGCGGCTGTCCCGGTGCTGTACCCCGGTTCCCGGCGATGAGATCGTGGGGTTCGTGACCCGTGGGCGGGGGGTATCGGTGCACCGGGCCGACTGCTCCAACGCCGCGTCGCTGGCCAGCCGGTCGCGGGAGCGGCTCATCGAAGTCGAGTGGGATCACCGCTCGTCGGGGGTGTTCGTGGCCACCATTGAAGTGGTGGCCATCGACCGCTCACGGCTGCTGACCGATGTGACCAAGGTGGTGTCCGAACACCACCTCAACATCGTGAGCGCCAACACCCAGACCGACCAGGACCGGATCAGCCGCATGCGGTTCGATGTCGAGTTGGCCGATCCGGCCCACCTCGAGTCGGTCCTCAACCTGATCCGACATCTCGACGCCGTCTACGACGTCTACCGCATCCTCCCCGGCAAGAAGGACTGAGCCTCCGATGGGAGACGAATCGCTGGCGGCGCGCGCCCCGACCGGCACCCACGACGTCCTCTATCCGGAGTCCACCCGGTGGGAGGCGCTGCTGGCTGCCTTCGCCGCCCAGGTGGAGGCGGCCGGCTACGGGTTGGCCCACACCCCGATCTTCGAGGACGTCAGGGTGTTCCGCCGGGGGACCGGTGAGGGCAGTGACGTGGTGGGCAAGGAGATGTACGAGTTCGAGGACCGGGGCGGACGGGCCCTGGCCCTCCGGCCCGAGGGCACCGCTCCTCTGGTACGCGCCTATGTCCAGCACCGCCCCCCTCTCCCCTGGAAGGCCTGGTACGCCACCCCCGCCTTCCGCTACGAGCGGCCCCAGGCCGGTCGCTACCGCCAGCACCACCAGCTCGGGGTGGAGGTCCTCGGGGTCGAGGATGCCGATCTGGACGTGGAGGTGGTCTGGCTGGCCGACCGCTTCTACCGCACCCTGGGCCTGTCCTCCTTCGATCTGCGCATCAACTCGATGGGGGACGCCGTCTGTCGTCCGGCCTATCTGGACCTCCTCCGGGGCTACCTGGCCGACCGCCGAGAGGAACTGTGTCCCGAGCACCGGGACCGCCTCGGGGCCAATCCGCTTCGGGTCCTCGATTGCAAGCGGGATGACTGCCGGCGGGCCACCGCCGACGCCCCACCCCTCATCGACCATCTGTGCGAACCCTGCCGGGCTCACTTCGACCGGGTGCGCACAGGTTTGGCCACTCTGGATGTGCCCTACCAGATCGACAACCGGCTGGTCCGGGGGTTCGACTACTACACCCGAACCACCTTCGAGTTCTCCTCCACAGCTCTCGAGTCGGCCCAAAACGGCATCGGGGGCGGGGGCCGGTACGACGGCATGGTCGAGATGCTCGGCGGCCCCCCCACCCCGGGCATCGGGTTCGGGCTGGGTATCGAGCGCATCCTGTTGGCCTGTGACGCCGAGGGCGTCTTCGCCGTGGACCCGGTCCCCCTCGACGCCTTCGTGGTGGACACCACCGGGGGCGGCGCGGCCCGCGACCTGACAGCCGAGCTGCGCCGGTCCGGGCTGCGGGCCGACCGGGCCTTCGACGGCCGGTCCCTCAAGTCCCAGATGAAGGCGGCCGACCGCTCCGGCGCCCGGGTGGCGCTCATCGTGGGGCCCGACGAGCTGGCCGCCGGCACCGTAACCGTGCGACCGTTGCGGGGGGACGGGGAGCAGCGCCTGGTGCGGCAAGCCGACGTGGTCGAGGCGGTGGGTAACCCGCTCGGTGGCGATTGATCTGAAGTCGCCGGATTAGCGTGTTCCCGACCCCGCCCTCGGGTCGCCCCCGAAAGGACCCGTTGTGAACCTGCCTGTGCCTTCCCACCAAGCCACGTCGATGCGCACCCGCTTGTGCGGGACCCTCGGACCCGCTGACGTGGGGTCGGAGGTGACCGTGTGCGGGTGGGTGGCCAAGCGCCGTGAGCACGGCGAGCATCTGGCCTTCATCGATGTCCGCGATCACACCGGCATCGTGCAGTGCGTGATCCCGGGCACGGTGGACGTGCGCAGTGAGTTCGTGATCGCTGTCGCCGGCACGGTCCGTCTGCGTCCGGAGGGGACGACCAACCCCGACCTTCCCACCGGCCAGGTCGAGGTGGGCGACTGCACCGTCACCGTGCTCAACCCGGCCGAGCCACCACCCTTCGCCGTGGACGACCGAGTGGAGGTCGAAGAGACCACCCGGCTCCGGTTCCGGTACGTCGACCTGCGGCGGCCGCGCATGCAGACCAATCTTCGCCTGCGGGCCCGGGTCAACGGCGCCCTACGGGCGGCCATGGACAAACAGGGGTTCGTCGAGGTGGAGACCCCTCTTTTGTGGTCGCCCACCCCGGAGGGGGCCCGTGAGTTCGTCGTCCCCAGCCGGCTGAGCCCCGGTTCGTGCTACGTGCTGCCCCAGAGCCCGCAGCTGGCCAAACAGCTCCTCATGGTGGCCGGCGTCGACCGCTACTACCAGATCGCCCGCTGTCTGCGGGACGAGGACCTGCGGGCCGACCGGCAATTCGAGTTCTCGCAGCTCGACGTGGAGGCGTCGTTCGTGGACCAGGAGGACGTGCTCGAGTTCGTGTCGGTGGCCGTGCTCGACGCCGCCGAGGCGGTGACCGGCGAGCGCCCCCCGGACATCCCGCGTATGACCTGGGCCGAGGCCATCGATCGCTACGGCTCGGACAAACCCGACGTGCGCTTCGGCATGGAGCTCATCGATCTGTCCAGCCTGTTCGAGGGGACCGGCGTCAAGGCTTTCGCTGCTCCCTGCGTCAAAGCGTTGGTGGTCCCCGGTGAGGGTGGAATGAGCCGCTCGCGCCTCGACGGGCTGACCGACCGGGCCCGGCAGCTCGGAGCCAAGGGGTTGGCCTGGTTCCGGGTGGTGGCCGACCAGGGTGCCGAGTCGGTCGACTCCCCGCTGGCCCGCTTCCTGTCCGACGACGAGCAGACAGGGCTGCTGCGCACCACCGGGGCCACCGGCGGCGATCTCATCCTGGTGGTGGCGGACGAGTACCGGTTGGCCTGCACCGTCCTCGGCCAGCTGCGTCTCGATATCGGCGCCCGCCCGGTCAGCGAGGGCCCCTACCGCTATCTGTGGGTGGTCGACTTCCCCATGTTCGACGGTGTCGACGACCTCGGCCGGCCGGTGCCGGCCCACCATCCCTTCACCATGCCCCATCCCGAGGATCTGGACCGCCTCGAGTCCGATCCGGCCTCGGTGCGAGCGCAGGCCTACGACCTGGTGCTCAACGGTTGGGAGCTCGGGTCAGGCAGCGTCCGGATCCATCGCGCCGACATCCAGAGCCGTGTCTTCGACGTCCTCGGTATCGCCGAGGAGGAGGCCCAGTCCCGTTTCGGGTTCCTCCTCGGTGCCTTTCGCTACGGCGCTCCCCCCCACGCCGGCTTCGCCGTGGGTATCGACCGGTTGGTGGCCGTTCTGGCCGGCGAGGAGAGCATCCGCGAGGTCATCGCCTTTCCCAAGACTCAATCGGGTGCGGATCCCATGACCGGCGCCCCCAAGCCGGTCCCGCCCAGGGTCCTGGCCGACCTCGGGCTGCGGGCCGTCCCGGCCAAGGAGTGAGCGGCCGTGGCCGGTGACGACCTGTTCGCCGGCGCGGCGGCGCAGCGTCTGACCGAGCGGGCGCCCCTGGCCGCCCGGCTGCGACCGAAGACGCTCGACCAGATCGTCGGCCAGCAGCACCTGGTGGGTCCGGGGGCACCGTTGCGGGCCCTGGTCGAGGCCGACCGGCTGACGTCCGCCATCCTGTGGGGCCCGCCCGGGACGGGCAAGACCACCCTGGCCTCGGTGGTGGCCAGCGAGACGGCCAAGCACTTCGTTCCCCTCTCGGCCGTCAGTGCCGGGGTGCGCGACGTCCGAGAGGTGGTCGAAGGTGCTCGCCGGCTGCTCGGGGAACAGGGCAGGGGCACCATCCTCTTCCTGGACGAGGTCCACCGCTTCAACCGTGCCCAACAGGACGCCCTCTTGCCCTCGGTCGAAGAAGGCTTGATCGTCCTCATCGGCGCCACCACCGAAAACCCGTTCTTCGAGGTCAACGCCCCTCTACTGTCGAGGTCGACGTTGTGGCGTCTCGAGCCCCTGTCCCTCGACGAGCTGGCGGCGGTGGTGGCACGGGGACTGGAGGCCGAGGGAGCGACGGCCACACCGGAGGCCATCGAGGCTCTGACCGGACTGGCCGACGGTGATGCCCGGGCCGCCCTGACCACCCTCGAAGTAGCCGTGGCCCTGGCCGGCGACGGGCCTGTGACTGTCGACGAGGTGGAGAGAGCCCGCCACTCCCGACTGCACCACTACGGCGAGAGCGCTCACTACGACTACATCAGCGCCTTCATCAAGTCGGTGCGCGGTTCGGATCCCGACGCCGGCCTGTACTGGTTGGCCCAGATGCTGGAGGCCGGCGAGGACGCCCGCTTCGTGGCCCGACGCCTGGTCATCCTGGCCAGCGAGGACATCGGGGAAGCCGACCCCCTAGCCCTGGTGGTGGCGGACGCCGCCGCCCGGGCCGTCGAGTTCGTCGGGTTGCCCGAAGCGCAGCTCAATCTGGCTCAGGCCGTGGTCCACCTGGCCTGCGCACCCAAGTCCAACCGGGTGACGGTGGCCCTCGGACGGGCCCAGGCCGATGTGCGCCGGGGCCCCCGGGGCGACGTTCCCACCCACCTGCGCGACGCCCATTACCGCAGCGCTTCGTCCATCGGCCACGGCGAGGGGTACGTGTACCCCCACGATCGGCCGGAGGGGTGGGCGGACCAGGAGTACCGCCCGGCGGAGGTGGCCGGCCACCGCTACTACGAGCCCACCGACCGGGGCCACGAGGCGGCACTGGGCCAGCGACTGGCCGCCTGGCGCCGGGGAGGCGTTCCCGGTAACGAGGATGGCGGAGCCGAGGCCGATTCCGACACCGAGTCCGGCACCGAGCCCGGCCCTGTGCCGCAGCCGGCGGACCAGGCGCCCCCCTCCCGGCCTGACCAGCGGCAAGAATGAGCCGATGATGACGCGCCGGGGGAGTGTCGTCGGTCGTCATGGTCGCCGTCGGCTCAGCGGGTGGCCACCCGTCCGGGCGGCTCTGGCCGCCGGGGCCACCTGCCTGGTGGTGCTGGGTGTAGTGGGCCCGGTCTTCGGCGCTTCACCACCGGTGGCCGACGCCGCTGTGGCTCCGGCCAAGTTTCGTCTGTCCGGATCGGCGACCGCTCTGCCCCCGGGGGCGGCGGTCGTCGGGTCCACCCCGGGCTCGGCCGAAGTGGATGCCGAGGTCTCTATGGAGCCCCGGGATCCGTCCGCCCTCCAGGCCTTTGTCGACGCCGTGTCCACCCCCGGGTCACCGGAGTACCGCCACTACCTGGCCAAGGGCCGGTTCGGGTCGGTGTTCGGGCCGACAGCGGCCACGCTGGTCGCGGTGCGGGCCTGGCTGAGCTCGGTCGGGCTCCACCTGGGGGCCACATCGACCGACGGCCTGCTCATCCCGGTGAGCGGGACGGCCGACCAGATGGAGAGGGCCTTCGGCGTACCGCTGGTCGAGACCAGACTGCGCAGTGGTCGTCTGGCCCGGGCCCCCACCGCCGATCCCGAAGTACCGGCGTCGTTGGCCGGTGTCATCGGGGGAGTGATCGGACTGAGCACGGTGGCCCAGTCCCATCCCCAGATCGTGCCCGGGCCGCAGCCCGAGGGAGAGGCCAGTGACGGGGGAACAGGTGCCGTTTCCCCCCGCACCACTCTGACCTCTCACCAGGCGCCGGTGGCCTGCGCCGCCGCCGCCGACCTGGCCGGCGCCGGGGGCGGGTGGACGGCCCAGCAACTGGCCTCAACCTACGGGCTCTCCTCGCTCTACCAGCAAGGCCGGTTCGGGGCCGGCCAGCGGGTGGGGATCTACGAGCTCGAGTCGTTCACACCCAGCGATATCGCCGCCTACCAGTCGTGCTACGGGTCGGACGCCTCGGTGTCGACGGTGGATGTGGACGGCGGCGCCACCGGTTCGCAGGTGGGTGAGGCGGCCCTGGACATCGAGGTGGTGGCCGGACTGGCTCCTCTGTCGTCGATCACCGTGTTCTCCGGTCCCAACGGCGGTAGCGGGCCGTTGGACACCTATCGGGCCATGGTGGACGACGACGCGGTCCGGGTTGTCACCACCAGCTGGGGCGACTGCGAAGGTCCCGGTGGGATCAGCCCGGCCGAGCAGGCCGCCGAAAACCACCTCTTCGAGGTGGCCAAGTCCCAGGGCCAGACCGTGCTGGCCGCCGCCGGCGACGCCGGATCGTCCGATTGCTACGACCCGGGCGACGGTGACGACAACCGGGGTCTGGCGGTGGACGACCCCGCCGTCCAACCCCTTGTGACCGGCGTGGGTGGGACCTCACTGACCAGCCCGGTATCGACCCCCTCGACCGAGACGGTATGGAACGACGAAGGGGGTGCCGGGGGCGGTGGCAACTCGGTCGACTTCGCCGCCGGTACCTACCAGCAGATCCCCGAGGCCCAGACCTACGCCGTCGACCACTGCTCGTCGACCATCGGGGCGCCGGGATCAGAGCAGTGCCGCGAAGTGCCCGACGTGTCGGCGTCGTCCGATCCCGCCCACGGTGACCCCGTCTTCTTCGACGGCGGCTGGCGGCTGGTCGGGGGGACCAGCGCCGCTGCGCCCCTGTGGGCCGCCCTCACCGCCGACATCAACCAGGGGTGCGCCACCCCCGTCGGCTTCGAGAACCCGCTGCTGTACACGGCGGGATCAGGGGCTTCACCGCCGTTCAACGACATCACCGAGGGCGACAACAGCCTGTTCGGTGCTCCGGCCGACTATCCGGCGGCGGCCGGTTACGACCTGGCCTCGGGGTGGGGGAGTCCTCGGGCCGCCCAATTGCTGACCCTGTTCTCCGGATCGAGTGCCGGCTGTCCGTCGGTCACTGGCCTCAGTCCCAACGCCGGTCCGGCCACCGGCGGCCGCTCGGTGGTCGTCGAGGGCGTCGGGTTCGGGACCGGCTCACCCCAGGTCCATTTCGGTCCCATCGGGGTGCCGGTGGTGGCCCACACCCCCACCTCGATCACCGTGGTCACCCCCGATGTCGGATCGGCCACCACCCTGCCGGTGACGGTGACCACCTCGGGCACCGCCGCCGGCACCAGCGCGGCGGTGCCAGCCAGCCAGTACACCTTCATCTCGCCCCGGATTTCGTCGGTGGTACCCGACAAAGGACCCACCTCGGGCGGGACCGAGGTCACGGTGACCGGGTCCGACTTCGGGAGGACCACCGCCGTCTTCTTCGGCGGGACCGTCTCGCCCTCCTTCACCGTCCTCTCTGCGACCTCGTTGATCGCTTCGGTTCCCCCGGGGCCGTCTGGCGGCGGGGTGGTCAACGTGGCGGTACGCAGCCCCGACGGCACCAGTCCCCGAGTTCCGGCCGACCAGTACATCTATGCCCTGCCCGGCTACTGGCTGGTGGCCTCGGACGGCGGCATCTTCGCCTACGGCGACGCCGGCTTTCACGGATCGACCGGCGACATCGCCCTCAACCGACCGGTGGTGGGCATGGCCACCACGCTCGATGACCGGGGCTACTGGCTGGTGGCCTCGGACGGCGGCATCTTCGCCTTCGGCGACGCCCACTTCCACGGGTCGACCGGCGACATCGCCCTCAACAAGCCGGTGGTGGGTATGGCTGCCACCCCCGACGGGGGCGGCTACTGGCTGGTGGCCTCGGACGGCGGCATCTTCGCCTTCGGGGACGCCCATTTCTACGGCTCCACCGGCGCAACCGCCCTCAACAAGCCCATCGTGGGTATGGCCTCGACCCCCGACGGCAAGGGCTACTGGTTGGTGGCCTCAGACGGGGGCATCTTCGCCTACGGGGACGCCGCCTTCCACGGGTCGACCGGCAACATCACCCTCAACAAGCCGGTGGTGGGCATGGCCGCCACCCCCGACGGCAGGGGCTACTGGCTGGTGGCCTCGGACGGCGGCATCTTCGCCTACGGTGACGCCCGCTTCTACGGGTCGACCGGCAACATCACCCTCAACAAGCCGGTGGTGGGTATGGCCCGCTCGCTGTCGGGCAGGGGCTACTGGCTGGTGGCCTCCGACGGGGGCATCTTCGCCTACGGCGACGCCCGCTTCTACGGATCCACCGGCAACATCGCCTTGGTCAAGCCGGTGGTCGGGATGGCCGCCACCTGATCGTGGCCACCGGCGGCCTGATCGAGGCCACCGGCGGTCGACGCCGCTCCTCTATGCTGCCGCCGTGCCGGTGGCGACCCCCACGATCAGCCGGGCCGGCCTCGATCGGGACACAGCTGCTGGTGCGGGCGGCGCACGGCCGGTACCCCCGGACCGCCCCGCGGTCGAGTACCGATCGGAGCCGGTCTGTCTTCCCACTGCCACGTCGAGACGGGTCCGGCGCAACCGCTTCCTGTGGTCGTTGGGCGTGGTGGTGGCCGTCGGATTGTTGGGCTGGTGGCTGAGTGCGGGCGGGTCGCCACCGACGGCCGTCCGGCCGCCGTCCAAGCACACCGTCCGACCGTCGGCCGTCAAGGGCTCCCGTCTCGACCCCGACTGGGAGGGAGACGGCCAACCGGTGACGTTGGCCTTCGGCGGAGACGTCAACTTCCCGGCCGGCAGCACCCTCGGCGATCGGCTGGCCGCCGATCCCGGCACCGCCCTCGGGCCGGGTGTTCCTGCGCTGCTCTCGGGGGTGGATCTGTCCATGGTCAACCTGGAGACGGCGCTCACCGACGGATCGTGCCCGCAGCCGCAGGACAAGCAGTACGTCTTCGACGCACCGGCCTCGGCTCTCACCGCCTTCCGGGCCGCCGGTGTCTCCTTGGTGACCGAAGCCAACAACCACGGCGAAGACTGTGGCCAAGGCGGGCTCCAGATGGCACTGGCCGCCCGCCAGCAGGCCAACTACACGGTCCTCGGTATCGGACAGAACGCGGCCCAGGCCTTCACCCCCTACCGGATCACCATCCACGGTCAGAAGGTGGCCATCATCGCTGCCACACAGGTCATCGACGCCGATCTCCAGACGGCGTGGACGGCGACGGCCTCCCAACCCGGTCTGGCCTCCGCCTACGACGTGAGCGATCTGGTGGCGGCCGTCGAGTCGGCTCGGAAGACGTCAGACACGGTCATCGTGTTCCTCCACTGGGGGACCGAGCTCGATGCCTGCCCCAATCCCCAGCAGGAACCGCTGGCCAACCTGTTGGTCAGGGCCGGTGCCGACATCATCATCGGCAGCCACGCCCACGTCCTCCTGGGGGGCGGCTACCTGGGTTCGGCCTACGTGGACTACGGGCTTGGCAACTTCGCCTTCTACAACGCCCCACCCCCCACCGACCAGAGCGGATCGCTGGTGGTGACCGTCACCGGCCGTCATGTCGACGACGTGACCTGGCGCCCCGCTCTCATCCAGGACGAGCTGCCCCAGCCGCTGAGCGGTGCGGCGGCGAGTGCGGCCCTCCAGAGCTGGCAGTCCGCTCGCACCTGTACCGACGCCAGCGCCAGGCCGGGACCCTCGCTGGCCACGCCGGCCAGCGAGACCTCACCGGCACCGACGGCGGTGGCTGCCCAGTTGTCGGTGGACTCCTGAGCGGGGTTACGCCGGGGCGGACGGGATCCACGATCTAAGCTGCCACACCATGTCCGCTGGTGAGATCGCCGTTCTGATCGCCTCCATCTTGACCTTCCTTGCCGTGGGCGGTCTCCTTGTGGCGCTGCGCTCGCTGCGCCGCGAAACCCGGCGGCTGGCTGCGGTGTGCGACGACCTTCGCCGTCAGACGGTTCCCCTGGTGGTCGACGCCCACCGCGTCGTGGGGCAGGCCGCCTCCGAAATGGAACGGGTCGGGGCGGTGCTCGACTCCACCGAATCGGTGCACGCCACCGTCGATTCGGCGTCGAAGTTGGCTTATCGCGCCTTTGCCAATCCGGTGGTGAAGGTGCTGGCCGTGCGAGCAGGTGCGGCCAGCGGTCTGCGTCGCCTGCGCACCGGGCCCGACGGCAGAGGCGGCACGGACAGAGCCGTGGCCAGGGGTAACGGAACGGCGGGCTACCGGCGCCGGACCACCACCAACGGATCCACCGCCAACGGATCCACCGCCAACGGACAGAGAAACGGACGTCACTGATCGTGCCCAAGCGGACCTTCTATCTGGTGGCCGGGGCGGCCATCGGGGTCGGCTCGACCCTGTGGGCCGAGCGCAAGATCCGGCGGACCGCCCAGGAGCTGGCCGCCCGGCTCCAGCCCGATGCCCTGGTTGTGGAAGTGGGCCGATCGGCTCGCCAGGCGGCGGGCAGTGCCGGGGGAAGGGTGCGCGACGCGGTGTCGTCCGGCCGTGACGAGATGAAGAGACGAGAGGATGAGCTCTGGGCCGAGCTCGGCCCGGTGGCCCCGGGGACCGAGCTCCGGACACCGCTGCCGGGCCCAGAGCCTTCGCCCGGCCGGTCGCCGCGCCGTCGCCGCATGGCCACCCGGTGATCGGCTGGTCGTCGCCGAAAGCCCGAGCGGGCCTCAGGCCGAACAGAGGTGGCGTGTTCAATCCCCGGTAGGATTTGAGGTCGTGACTCCCGGCACGGCCCCCGACGCCGACCAGCTCCGCGCCGCTTTCACCCGGTTCTTCACCGAGCGAGGGCACACGGTTGTCCCGTCGGCCAGCCTCATTCCCCACGACCCGTCGGTGCTGTTCACCATCGCCGGGATGGTCCCTTTCAAGCCCTTCTTCCTGGGCGATGAGGTGCCGCCGTGGCCGCGGGCCACCTCGGTGCAGAAATGCTTCCGCACGGTGGACATCGACATCGTGGGGACCACCCACCGCCACTGCACGTTCTTCGAGATGCTGGGCAACTTCAGCTTCGGGGACTATTTCAAAGCCGAGGCCATCCCCCTTGCCTGGGAGCTGGTGACCGGAGTTCTCGGATTGGACGGCGAGCGGCTGTGGATCACCGTGCACGACGATGACGACGAGGCCGAGCAGATCTGGATCGACGCCGTGGGGATCCCCGCGGCACGAGTGCAGCGCCTCGGTGATGACAACTTCTGGAAGATGGGGGACACCGGACCCCGCGGTCCGAGCTCGGAGATCTTCTTCGACAAGGGTCCCGCCTACGGGGCCGAGGGAGGACCGGCCCACGGTGGTGAGGAACGGTTCGTGGAGCTCTGGAATCTGGTGTTCATGGAGTACAACCGCACCGCCGAGGGTGCCGTCGAACCACTGCCCCGACCGAGCATCGACACCGGCGCCGGACTCGAACGCATCCTCCCCCTCCTCCACGGGGTCGACTCGATTTTCGCCACCGATCTGTTCATGCCCATGATCGAAACGGCCCAGTCGATCACCGGGTACACCTACGGCCGCGACGAACATGTGGACATCGGGCTGCGGATCCTGGCTGACCACGGCCGGGCCATGTCCATGCTGGTGGCGGACGGCGTTCTCCCGGCCAACGAGGGCCGTGGCTACGTCCTGCGCCGAATCATCCGCCGCGCCGTGCGGCGGGCCCGCCAGCTCGGGGTGGACGGCCCCTTCGCCCACCGGTTGGTCGACGCCGCCGTCGGCGTCCTCGGATCGGCCTATCCGGCTCTGTCCGAACAACATGCCCTGGTCAGCGAAGTCGTCTCCCGCGAGGAGCAGGGGTTCCTGCGCACGCTGACCACCGGTTCGACCATCCTCGAAGAGGAACTGGCCTCGGGCGCCACCTCTGTCTCCGGCGACCTGGCCTTCCGGCTGCACGACACCTACGGATTCCCGGTCGAGCTCACCGTCGAGATCGCCGAGGAGGCCGGGGTCAGCGTCGATCTGGCCGCCTTCGAAGCGGCCATGGACCGCCAGCGGGCCCAGGCCCGCCAGGCTGCCCGGGCCGGCAAGCGTCCGGCTGGGGAAGAGGCCTACCGATCGGTTCTCGACGCCGAGGGCCAGACCATGTTCGTGGGCCAGCGCCCCGACGGCTACTCGGCACCGGCCCGGGTGGTGGCCGTGCTGGTCCGGACCGATGCCGATCGTCCCGATGAGGCGGAGATCTTCCTTGATCGGACCCCCTTCTACGCCGAAGGGGGAGGTCAGGTGGGCGACACCGGGACCATCGTGACCGAGACGGGGACCGCCCTGGTCTACGACACCGTGTCGGCGCTACCGGGGCTCACCTCGCACCGGGCCCGGGTGTCCGGCGAGATACTGGCCGGCCAGGACGCCTTGGCCACCATCGACGGGGTGCGGCGGGATGCGCTGCGCCGCAACCACACCGGCACCCATCTGCTGCACGCCGCCCTGCGCAACGTGCTGGGCGACCACGTGCGCCAGCAAGGCTCGCTGGTCGCTCCCGACCGGCTCCATTTCGACTTCAGTCACCACGGCAAAGTGGCCCCTGAGGAGCTGGCCGCCGTGGTTCACCAGGCCAATGCCGACGTGCTGAGCGATGCCGACGTGATCGTCGAGGTGACCACCCGGGCCCAAGCCGAAGCCATGGGGGCCCTGGCCTTTTTTGGCGACAAGTACGGCGACCGGGTGCGTGTGGTCCGGGCCGGCGAGCACAGCATCGAGCTGTGCGGGGGTACCCACGTCGGCGCCCTGGGGATGATCGGCCCCATCACCGTGGTGGGCGAGTCGTCCATCGGGTCGAACACCCGGCGGATCGAAGCGGTGACCGGCGCCAGTGCCTTCGACCGCATCGTCTCCCGGGAGGGCCTGCTGTCCGAAGCGGCCGCCCTGTTGCGGACTGAACCCGAGCACGTGCCCGAAGCCATCGACCGCCTGCTGGAACGCCAGCGCACGCTGCAGAAATCACTCGAGCAGGCCCACAGCCGCGAGCTTCAGGGAGAGGCCCGGAACCTGGCTGCCACCGCGGTGGACGGCGTGGTGGTGGCCCGTCGGGACGGGCTCGACCCCGACCAGCTGCGTGATCTGGCCCAGGCCACCCGCTCGGTGGCCGGCCTCCGGGCAGTGGTGATCGGAGGGAGTCCCGATGGCGACCGGGCCACGGTGGCTGCCTCCGCCGACCCTCACGCCGCCGCCCCGGTCAATGCCGGGGTGCTGGTCAAGGAGGTCGCTCCGCTGCTCGGCGGTGGGGGAGGCGGTTCGGCCGAGGTGGCCGTGGCCGGGGGCAAGGATCCGAGCGGTATCGACCGGGCCCTCGAGGAGGCTCGGATCGTCGTTGCCCGGGGCTGACCGGCCCATGCCAGAGGACAGTTCCGGCCGCCTCGGCCGGGCGGTAGGTGTCGACCTGGGCGCACGGCGCATCGGGGTGGCGGTCAGCGACTCGGCCGGAACGATGGCCCTGCCCCGTCTCACCCTGGAGCGGACGGGCGACCCCGAGGTCGACCGGCGGCGGCTGGCCGACATGGTCGTGGAGGAGGGCGCTGTGGTCGTGGTCGTCGGGCTGCCCCTTTCGCTGGACGGCACCCGGGGCCCGGCCGCCCTGGCCGCTGTCGACGAGGCCGAGGCCCTGGGCTCCCTCCTGGCCGCCTACGGGATCGCCGTAGAGCTGTTCGACGAGCGCCTGACCACGGTCACCGCCCATCAGACTCTGACCACGACCAGGGGGACGGAGCGGGCCCGCCGACCGGTGGTCGATCAGGCCGCCGCCGCCGTGCTGCTGGAGGCCTGGCTGGCCCGGCGTCGGCGGGACGACAGGTGACGGGGCCCGGGGAGCCGCCCGCACCGCACGAGTCGGCCCCGGCACATGAGCTGGCCCCGGCACAAGAGTCGGCCCCGGCACCGGCGCAGGCACCGGCCCCCTCCCGCCACCGGTGGCGGATGGCCATCGCCGTCCTGGCCGCCGCCGTCGTCATCGTCGTCATCGGGGGGGCGCTCTGGGTGCACGCCGAGTCCGGGGCTTCGGGAAAGCCCGGGCCCCGGGTCATCGTCACGGTGGCCGCCGGCAGTGGGTCCGGACAGCTGGCGGACACCCTGGAGGACAAAGGGGTGATCAGCAGTGCCCTGGCCTATCGGATCTGGAGCGTCATTCACACCCAGCCTGAGCTGATACCCGGCACCTACGCCTTCCGCCAGAACCTGAGCTTTGCCGCCGCCGACCAGATCATCGCCGGTGGCCCCAACGTCTTCCCCTTGGTCATACCGCCCGGGTTCACCGTGCGGGAGGTGGGTGAGCGGGTGGGTCAGCTCCCCGGACACGATCAGTCGGCCTTCGACGCCCTGGCCACCGGCGGGACGGTGCGGTCGCCCTGGCAGCCGGCGGGGTCGGACAACCTCGACGGCCTCCTGGGCACCGGTACCTACATCGTCGTCCCCGGCGAGACCAACAGGCAGCTGCTGACCATCATGATTGATCGATTCGACCGGGAGGCCGATGCCGTGGGTCTGGCCGGCCGCTCGGCCGCCCTCGGTCTGACCCCGTATCAGGCTGTGACCGCCGCCTCGATCGTCGAGAAGGAGGGAGTGATCGCCAAAAACCTCGGTCCGGTGGCCCGTGTCATCCTCAACCGACTGCACGACGGGATGCCGCTGCAGATGGACTCGACCGTGCTCTACGCCGAAGGCCGGGACGGGGGGACGGTGACCCCGACCGACCTCCGGCTGCAGACGCCCTACAACACTTACCTGAACACCGGCCTCACCCCCACCCCCATCTGCTTCCCGTCCACCGCCGCGCTCGTTGCCGCACTCAACCCCCCGAATGGGTCGTGGCTGTACTTTGTGGTAGTCGACGAGGACGGAACAGAAGCGTTCGCCGACACCTACAGTCAGCAACTGGCCAACGAGGCTGTGGCCAGGCAACGGGGCCTGCCGTGACCAGCTCCCGTGGGCCAACTCCCCGTGGGGAGAATGGTCCGATGTCCGTCAACCACCCCGACGGGTCGGCACTGACCGCCGGTCCCTCTGCCCGCACCACCGTGGTGGGGGTGATCGGGGACCCGGTGGCCCACTCCCTCTCACCGCTGCTCCACAACACCGCCTTCACCGCGCTCGGATTGGACTGGGTGTCGGTGGGCTTTCCCGTGGCCGCTGGGCGGGCGGCCGACGCCCTGGGCGGCGCCCGGGCCTTGGGGATCAGGGGACTGTCGGTCACCATGCCCCACAAGGAGGCCATGGCTGGGCTGGTGGACCAACTGACACCGTTGGCCGAGCGACTGGGAGCGGTCAACTGCGTGACCCTCGGACCAGACGACGCCACCGGCGACAACACCGACGGCCCCGGTCTGGTGGCCGCCCTTCGACGCGGCGAAGACTTCGACCCGGAGGACCAGCGGTGCCTGGTGGTGGGGGGAGGAGGTGCGGCCCGGGCCGTGGTGGCCGCCCTGGCCGAGGCCGGTGCCGCCGAGGTGGTCGTGGTCAACCGGTCGGTCGACCGTGCCCGGGCCGCCGCCGCCCTGGCCGGACCGGTCGGACGGGTGGGGGTGGCGTCCGACGCCGGACTCTGCCGCCTGGTGGTCAATGCCACGCCCCTCGGGATGGACGCCGCCGGAGCTGAGGCGGCGTGGCCGGTCGACCCCGCTCTCCTCGGTCCCCACCACCTGGTGGTGGATCTCGTGTACCACCCGGCAGTGACCCCGTGGCTGGAGGCGGCTCGTTCCCGCGGGTCCCGGACGGCCAACGGTGTGGGCATGCTGGTCCACCAGGCGGCCCTCCAGCTGGAGGGCTGGACCGGCCACGATGCCCCGGTGGAGGCCATGTGGCGGGCCGTCAGAGCCGTTCGGCCCACCGAGTGACAGCCACCGCTCGGTGGCGGTTGACGTCACGGTCGGGCGGATAGCCTTGGCCATCGGAGCATCTCGGTGACCTACGCCCCAGCCATCGCCCCTAGCCGGTCGCGGCGGACCGCCGTCCGCTTCGACGTGGTCCTCCTGGGGGCCTCGGTCCTGCTGGCCCTGACCGGGGTGGTCATGATCTACTCAGCCACCAGGGGAAAGCTCTCCCTGGCTGGTGAGGACCCTCATTACTACCTCAAGCGCCAAGCGGCCTACGTGGTCATCGGCGTCGTCGTCATGGTCGCTTTGGCCCTGTTCGACTACCGCCGGCTCGAGCAGGTGAGCACCATCCTCTACGTGGGCACACTGTTCGCCCTGCTGGCCGTTCTGTCGCCGATCGGGTCACCGGCACTGGGGTCGGCGCGGTGGTTCTCACTCGGACCGCTCCAGCTGCAACCGTCCGAGTTCGCCACCTTGGTGTTGGTGGTGGCCATCGCCACCTACTGCGCACGACGACCGGAGGGGCTCGAGTTCCGCGACCTGGTCCGCATGGTGCTCATGTCGGCCATTCCCATCGTGCTGGTCATCAAACAGCCCGACCTCGGAACCGGGATCGTCATGGCCGTCATCTTGATGGTCATGCTGGCCGTGGCCGGCATGCCCGGCCGTTACCTGCTTCTCCTCATGGTCGGTGCCGTCGTGCTGGTGCTGGCCGCCCTCAACCTCGGGCTGCTCCAGCACTACCAGATCGAACGCCTCACCAGCTTCATCTCACCCAACGGCGCCAGCCAGGCCGCCACCTACAACGTGACCCAGGCCAAAGAGGCCATTGCCGTCGGCGGCATCTTCGGCCAGGGTCTCTTCCACGGGGCGCTGACCAATCTGGCCTATGTGCCCGAGCAGCAGACCGACTTCATCTTTTCGGCGGTCGGGGAGCAGCTCGGTCTGGTCGGTGCCGGATCGCTGCTCCTGGCCTACGGGGTGTTGGCCTGGCGGGTCCTGCGTACCGCTCAGCTGGCCAGGGACAGCTACGGGCGCCTCCTCTGCGCCGGCATCTTCGCCCTCCTGGTCTTCTCGGTGTTCGAGAACGTGGGGATGAACATGGGCATCATGCCGGTCACCGGGATCCCGCTGCCCTTCCTCTCCTACGGGGGCTCGGCCACCATCGGGTTCTTCGCCGCCATCGGCGTCGTGGTCAGCGTGCGGGCCCGGAGCATCCGGTGAGCGATTCGCCGGCCGGGGTGGACCTGCCGCTGTCACCCGGCGGACACGACCCACCTGCCGATTTCCGGATGGCCTTGGTCTCGTCGGTCGACGTCGATCTCCCGTCCCAGCACCCGACGGTTGTGCTCCGCGAAATCGAGTCCCCCCGCCGGCAACTCACCTTTTCGGTGGCCCTGGCCGACGGGGTCACCCTCTCCCACGCCGTGCGCCGGATCCCCACGCCCCGACCGCTCACCCAGGAACTGCTGACCGGCATCCTCCAGCGATTCGGCGTGGACGTGGTGGCCGTCCGGCTGGTGGGCCGCCAGGGGGCGGTCTACTTCGCCGAGCTCGACCTGCGAGGGAAGGACACCCGGGCGGTGTTCTCCTGCCGCCCCTCCGACGCCCTGACCGTGGCCCTCATCCAACCGGTGCCGGCGCCCATCCTCATCGACGAGCGCCTCTTCGAGGCCGATGGCGACGTCCGACCGGCCACCTCCGCGCCGCCGTCCGGCTGACGGCGCTGGCATACAGGGAGCACCGGTCCGCGCTCACTGGCCGCTGAGCAGGCGGCGACGGCGCTCCTCGTACTTCTCGAACTGGACCTGGTCGGCGTCGTCGACGGCGGTGTTGCCCTCGTGGGAGATGCGCATGAGGAGGGCGATGAGCACGTAGTTGGCGATAAGGGCCGAACCACCGTAGGACACGAAGGGGAGCGTGATGCCGGTGAGGGGCAGGAGCCGGACCACCCCGCCGATGATGAAGAAGGCCTGGAACCCGAGGATCAGGGTCAATCCGACGGCGACCAGCTTGGCGAACTCCGACCGGGCGGCTTGGGCGATGCGCAATCCTGCTCCGGCCAGTAGCAGGAAGGCAACCACGATCATGGTCGAGCCGAACAGACCCATCTCCTCGCCGATGACGGCGAAGATGAAGTCGGTATTGGCGTTGGGGATCGTGTAGGCGCCAGCACCAAGCCCCAGGCCGGTTCCGCCGATCCCTCCCGAGCCGAGCGAGTACCAGGCCTGGCGCAGCTGATCCCCGGGATCGCCGGGGAGGATCTTCCAGGGATCCAGCCAGGTCTCGACCCGGACATGGGTCTGACCCAGGTAGCGACCGGTCACGTAGGCCCCGGCAGCGAACAGGATGACGCCGAGGATGAGGTAGCCGGTACGCCCGGTCGTCACCCACAGCAAGCCGATGAACAGGGTGAACAGCAGGGCGGAGAAGCCGATGTCGTGCTCGAGGCTCATGACCCCGATGGCGAAGACCCAGGCCAGAAGGATGGGCACCAGCGGACGGGGGTCGAGTACGAGCCGGTTGCCGAAGCGGGCGGTGGGGATGGACAGCAGCTCCCGCTTCTCGGAGAAGTAGGAGGCGAAGAAGATGCACAGCACCAGCTCACCGATTTCGACCGGCTGGAATTCGAATTTCCCGACCTGTACCCAGAGCCGGGCGCCGTTGATGTCTGCTCCGAAGTGTGGGACGAGGGGGAGCAGCAGCAGGATGATGCCCAGGGCCAGCAGCATGTAGCGGTAACGGTCGAGGTCTCGTGATCGCCGGATGACAGCCATGGTCAGCACGTAGGCCGCCACCCCTCCGGCCGTCCATGCCGCCTGCAACGGGGCGTAGTTGGTGGCCGTCCCGAGGTCGATGCGCAGGATTACGACGTAGCCCAACCCGTTGAGCAGGAAGGCGATGGGCAGGACGACCGGATGGGCATTGGGCACGAAGATCCGGTTGGCGATGTGGGCCACGGCCCCCAGGCCCAGCATGGTCACCAGCAGCGGGACGACGTCGGTGGGCACCTTGGAGGTGTTGCCCAGGATCATCAGGGTGTAGGTGGCCACGATGATCACCGAGGCGGCGACGAGCAGGCCGAGCTCGGTGCGGCGCCGAGCTTTGAACCCCCGCGGGGGACGTTTGACGCGGGGGGTCCGGGTGACGACGGCTGACACTGGCGGCGAGCCTACCGGTGGCCGCCGGCCGGACGGGGGAGCCGGCGGCCATGGCCGGCGATACGATGACCCGTCGATGGGATCCCGGTCATGAGCGCACAACCGTGACAGAGGAGTGGGCTCCGACGGCGGTACAGGCCCCGGCCCCTCGGCCCCCCCGGGACCCCCAGGCCCCCCAGCCCGCCAGCCGTCGGGCCGGATCGGTATGGTCGCAGGTGGGGATGGGCGTCGCTCCCGGGGATCGGCCCGACAGCTTGGCTTCCGACCCTCGTGGTCGTGACGACCGGTTCATCAACGGTGAGCTGTCCTGGCTCGAATTCGGTGATCGCCTGCTGCAGCTGGCGGCGGACGACCGGCTTCCCCTCCTCGAGCGGGTCAAGTTCCTCGCCCTCTTCTCCGAAGCTCTGGACGAGTTCTTCCAAGTGAGGGTGGCCGGGCTCGAGGACCAGGTGGCGGCCGGCCTCCGGACTCGCTCACCCGACGGGATGAGCCCGCTCCAGACGCTGGATGCCATCACCGTGCGGGTGGGGGAGCTGGTGGAGGACCAGAGCGGGATCTTTGCCGACCAGCTGGCACCGGCTCTGGCCGGCGCCGGTGTGGTCATGTCCGATTGGGAGACCCTCGACCAGGACGACCGGGCCTACCTCATCGAGGTGTTCAACCGGC
This sequence comes from uncultured Acidimicrobiaceae bacterium, assembly GCA_963813525.1. GTDB lineage: Bacteria > Actinomycetota > Acidimicrobiia > Acidimicrobiales > RAAP-2 > Bog-756. Next base: position 2,665,905 of record CAWEZI010000005.1, on the reverse strand, counting down.
AGATCTTTCCCATACTCACGCCACTGGCCGTCGACCAGGGCCATCCTTTTCCCTACATCTCGGGCCTCTCCCTCAATTTCGGTCGTCCGGGTGCGGAACCCGTCCACCGGCCGGGAACGGGTGGCCCGGGTGAAGGTACCGCCCCTGCTGTCCCGTTTCGTGGTCCTGCCCGACCAGCGTCGGTTCGTGCCCGTCGAACAGGTCATCGCCTCGCAGCTGGACAGCCTGTTCCCGTCGATGACCATCGTCGAGCACCACGCCTTTCGGGTCACCCGCAACGTCGACCTGTCGGTCGAGGAGGACGAGGCGGGCAATCGGGTGGCCGCCGTCGAGCTCGAGCTGCACCGTCGCCGCTTCGGCCAGGCGGTTCGCCTCGAAACGGCGGTGGGCATGCCTGGTCACCTGCGAGACATGCTGGTGGCCGAGGTCGAGGTCCCCGACCACAACGTCTACTGGTGCGACGTCCCCCTCGATCTCGGTGGCTTGCGCGCCCTCGACGACCTCGACCGCCCCGACCTCCAGGCCCCCGATTGGAAACCGGTCACGCCGCCGCTGCTGGCCGGGGGGGCCAACATCTTCACCGTGCTCGACGAGCACGACGTCCTCGTCCATCACCCCTACGAGTCGTTCGCCACCTCGGTGGAGGCCTTCGTGGCGGCCGCCGCCGACGACGCCGACGTGCTGGCCATCAAACAGACCCTCTACCGCACCGGTGACAACAGTCCGATCGTGGCCGCCCTGGTGCGGGCCTCACAGTCCGGCAAGCAGGTGACGGTGGTGGTCGAACTGCAGGCCCGCTTCGACGAGAAGACCAACATCGGCTGGGCCCGCACCTTGGAGGAGGCCGGGGTACAGGTCATCTACGGATTGGTGGCCCTCAAGACCCACTCCAAGATCTCGCTGGTGGTGCGCCGTGAGGGCGACCGGATACGCCGCTATTGCCACATTGGCAGTGGCAACTACAACTCGCATACGGCCCGGATCTACGAGGACGTCGGACTGATGACCGCCGACCCCGATATCGGCGCCGACATTGGCGAGCTGTTCAACCTGCTCACCGGGTCGGGTGACCCGCCCCTGTTCCGCCGCCTGGTGGTGTCACCCGTCTCGACCAGGGAATACGTGCGGGAGGCCATCGATGCGGAGACCGCCGCCGGTGGGTCGGGCAGGATCGTCCTCAAGACCAACGGGCTCACCGATCCGGGGATCATCGACGCCCTCTACCGGGCATCCCAGGCCGGTGTGCCGGTGGACCTCATCGTGCGCGGACGGTGCTGCCTCCGCCCCGGCGTGCCCGGTCTGTCCGAGGGGATCAGGGTTCGCTCCATCGTGGGCCGCTACCTCGAGCACTCACGGGTCTTCCGCTTCGGCGGCACCGACGGTCGACGGCTCCGGCTATCCATCGGGTCCCCCGACATGATGGAGCGGAACCTCGATCGGCGGGTCGAGGTGATCGTGCCGGTCGACGATCCCGACATCCAGGACCGCCTGGTCCGCCTGTTGGATGACGCCCTCCGCGACGAGGCCAACTCATGGATACTGCAACCGGACGGCAGCTGGCAGCGGGTGGTCCCCGAGGCCGACGACGGCAGCCCGGGGTTCAGCCTCCAGGATCACTGCCAAAGGCAGGCTCTGGCCTCCCTCCGGGATCGACGAAGTGTGGGCCCGAGTGGCTCCCCTCCGGCGGCGGTGCGGCCGGAGGCCGCGTCCCGACGCTGGTGGCGGCGTTGGCCACGTCCGAGCGGCTGAAGCCCATGAAGGTCAGCGACCGGTTGACGGCGCCGGTGACCGTGCCGTTGCCGTTGCCGTTGCCGTTGCCGTTGCCGTTGCCGTTGCCGTTGCCGGAGTGTGCGGTCGCCTCGGCCCTGATGACCGTGGTCGGGTGGGTGGCCGCCGGCGAGCGCTCGAAACGGCGGTGGATGAAGTCGGCCAGCTTGCGGAAGGCCGGCCTCCTCTCGAACTCGAGCGAGGCGTAGGCCAGACCCCCGAAGGGGATGGGCAGCCAGAAATTGACGGCCCGGTAGGCCAGCACCCCGGAGAGGGCCTGGCCGGCGGTGGGGCCGAAGCCGGTGATCATCGACACCAGCACGAACTCGACCACGCCGAGCCCGCCCGGGGTGATGGGGATGGCGGCCAGGATGTTGGCCAGTCCGTAGGCCACCAGCAGGTCCACCGGCGAGATGAAGTGGCTGAAGGCGGCCACGAACACCCACAGGGAAGCGGCGTCCAGCAACCAGTTGGCCGCCGCCCACCCGATGGCCCGGCGGGTCAGGGACCGGTCGCGCATCAAGACGGCGAACCGCTCGGCCAGCCGCTCCACGAGGGCGGTGGTCCTGTCGGCGTCCAGAAAACGGATGCGGCCGGCGATACGCCGGATGACCCGGCTGGCCTGCTGCTGGCCGCGGGTGAGGAGGTAGAACAGGCCGCCGAAGGTACCGAGCAGCACCACCCCCACACCGGCGGCCACGATGACCAGGATCGACGACGACTGACCCCCGTGGCTGGCCGGGGCGTGGAAGCCGTGGGTGACCAGGAAGGCCACCAGAGCCAGCCAGAAGATCACGTTGAGCACCACCGCCGAGCCGATGCCCTGGGTCCCGAGGGCGAAGCCGGCGTCCGACCCGGTCACCCCCGACTGGGTGAGAAGCCGGTAGCCGAGGGCTGCCCCCGGGGCGGTGCCCCCCGGGGAGACGTGACTGAGCGACAAGGTCGACATGTTGATGCGGAACAGGCGGAGCCGGTGAGGACCGCCGGCGGGGAGCACCGAGAAGGTCAGTTGGGTATAGGCGGCCAGGGCGGCGATCTCGAGGAGGACGCCGAGGGCGAGGTAGGTGAGGTTGATGTGGGCCAACGAGTTGACCTCGGCCCGGTGGCTGGCCAGAAGCGGGAGGGCCACGTAGAACACGAAGAGGAAGACGACAAGGGTGCCGACGCTGAGCCTGACCTCGCGGCGGACGAAGGGGCCCCGGTGCCACCACCGGCGGTGGGTTTCCTTGGTGCTGGGTGCTGTGTCGGCCACCATCACCTTCATGTTGGCACGCCATGTACCCATGGACCTGACATGCTGAGGGGGTGGCTGACCTGGCCCCAGGCGACAACGAGGGCGAATCGGCCGGCTCGTCCCGGACAACCGACCCGGTGAGCGGGGTGGGCGAGGAGCCCCCGCCCCCGACCTCGGTGAGCCGGGTCACCCCGTCGGGTCCGACCACCGTCATCAGCGAGACCGCCGTCGAGATCCTCGATCGGGAGGTCGGGCCGGAGGCGCCCCGACGCGAGCGGCTGTTCGCCGCCGCCTCGGCCAAGGGGGTTCCTCTCCGCACCATCCTGGCCGTCGACGGCGTGGTCATCGCCACCTGGGTGCTCTACCGACTGATCGGGAGGTTGCGGGAGGTCATCCTCTGGATCCTCATCGCCGCCTTCATCGCCCTGGTCCTCAACCCGGCTGTCAGCTTCCTCCAGCGCCACAGCCTCCGCCGCGGCGCGGCCGTCGGACTTGTCTTCGCCGGGGCCGCCATCCTCTTCGCCGGGCTGCTCGGGCTGTTCGGCTACCCCCTGGTCAACTCGCTGACCCACGTGGCCAAGAGCCTGCCCACCATGGTCAGTCAGCTGCAGAAGGGTCACGGGTGGTTGGCCCATACCCTGCAGCGGTTACACCTGCTCACCTGGGTCCAGAAGAACGCACCCAAGCTGGAGACGGCGGCTAAGAACTTGAGCAAGCCGGCTCTGAGCGAGGGCACCAATCTGGCCGGTGCTGTGTTCGGGACCATCCTCTCTCTGTTTACGATCGCCTTCCTCTCCCTGTTCATGCTGCTCGAAGCACCCCGCCTCCGGGCGGGCCTGCTCGGTTCGATGCGCCCCGACCGGCGCCGGGTGGTGCAGGACATCGCCCACCGGGTGTCCCACCAGGTGACCGGGTACGTGCTGGGCACCATCGCCCTCTCCCTCATGTTCGGGGTGGTCATCCTGGTCACTCTGCTCATCCTGGGCGTCCCCTTCGCCCTCCTCATCGGCTTGTGGGTGGCCCTGGTGGCCGCCATCCCTCTGGTGGGGGGGCTGATCGCCGCCGTGCCCGCCGTGCTCATCGCCCTGCTCCACTCACCCAGCGCCGGTCTGGTCACCCTCATCGTCTTCGTCGGGTTCCAGCTCGTCGAGAACCACTTCATCTACCCGGTGGTCATGAGCCGCTCGGTGCGGATGAACCCCCTGTGGGTGCTGCTCTCGGTCCTCATCGGGGCCAATCTGGGTGGCGTGTTCGGCTCGGCCCTCGGGGCCCTGGCCGGCGCGTTGGTGGCCATACCGGTGGGAGGGGCGGTTCAGGTCATCGTGGGGGAGCTGTGGGACAAGACCCAGGCCACCAAGACCACCACCGACGACCCGGCGACGGCGGCCGGTCCCACTCCCATGCCGGCGGGAGGCCTGCCGGCCGACCGGGGGCACGACGGGGGGGAGGGGGTCACGGTCAGGAACGGGGCGGAGACGGCTGTGGTCCGGACCGATGGGTGACCGTCCCCGGCCGGGGATGAGCTCGGTCGGCCGTTGTCCGGGCCGATCCGGCCATCGCCGCCTTGTCTCGTAGGCTTTGGTCATGCGCGTACTGGTGGTCCTGCCCACCTACAACGAAGCCGACAACCTCGACCGGGTGGTGCGGAGGATCCGCAGCGCCTTCGATGCGGCCACCGTGCTGGTGGTGGACGACGGCAGCCCCGATGGCACCGCCGACATCGCCGAGGTGCTGGGGAAGGAGCTGGGGAACGTCGAGGTCATGCGGCGTCCCCAAAAGTCGGGACTGGGGAGCGCCTACCGTGCCGGGTTCCGATGGGGCATGGACAACGGTTTCGAAGCCTGTGTGGAGATGGACGCCGATCTGTCCCACGAGCCCGAAGCCCTACCCGGGCTGGTTGCGCCGCTCGACTCCGGTCACGACCTGGTGATCGGGTCGCGCTACGTGCAGGGAGGGTCGATCCCCGACTGGTCCTGGCACCGGCGCCTCCTCTCCCGGGGCGGGAACGTCTATGCCGACATCCTGTTGGGCCTGGGCGTGGCCGATTCGACGGCGGGGTTCCGGGCCTACCGGACATCGTTGCTGGAGCGAATCGACCTCGACCGCATCCGGGCCGACGGCTACGGGTTCCAGATCGAGATGACCTATCAGGCCAAGCGGGCAGGGGCGTCGATGGTGGAGGTTCCCATTCGCTTCGTCGACCGGGTCGAGGGGGAGTCGAAGATGTCCATGTTCATCGTGGCCGAGGCGTTGGGCCTGGTGACCTTATGGGGTGCCCGTCGGTTGGTGGAGAGCGTTCGAAGGCAGCCACTACCCGTCGGTACGTGAGACGGTCCCGGTGAACGGAAGCCAACGCATCCTGGTCGTCGACGACGAGCCCTACATCACCGATGTGGTGTCGGCTGCTCTTCGTTTCGAGGGGTGGAATATCGACGACGCCGCCACCGGGGCCCAGTCGCTGGAGAAGGCCCGCCACGGGCATTTCGACCTCATCGTCCTCGACGTGATGCTCCCCGACATCGAAGGCTTCGAGGTCTGCCGCCGACTACGTCTCGAGGAGATCAACACCCCCGTCCTGTTCCTGACCGCTCGAGACACCACCGACGACAAGTTGACCGGCCTGGCCCACGGTGACGACTACGTCACCAAACCGTTCAGCATCGACGAGCTGGTGGCCCGGATCCGCGCCGTCCTCCGCCGTTCCGGGGCGGCGCCGACCGGTGAGGAGCGGCTGCGGGTGGGCGACCTGGTGGTGGACCCCGGCACCCGGGAGGCATGGCGTCAGGGCAACCCCATCGAGCTCACCGCCACCGAGTTCAACCTCCTCCTCTACCTGATGGTCCACAGCCGCCAGGTGCTGTCCAAGGCCCAGATCCTGGCCGCGGTGTGGGACGGCTTCACCGGCGACTCCAACATCGTGGAGATCTACATCTCCTACCTGCGCAAGAAGGTCGACTGTTACGAACCTCCGCTCATCCACACCGTCCGTCGGGTGGGCTACACGTTGAGGGAGTCGAGGCCGTGAGGCTGCGGCGGCGACTGGTGGCCACCATGATCGTGCTGGTGGCTCTGGGTCTGGCCGCCGTAGACGTCATCACCTTGAGCTCGCTGCACTCCTACCTCTACGGACGGGTCGACGATCAGCTGGCCAACGCCAGCCAGCTGGTGAGCCGGTTCGTCCATCATGCCGACCAGCACGGTTTTGCCGTGACCTCGGGGGGCCTGGCCTCGCGGGTGAGTCCTGACATCTACGTGGCCCTCATCGATGCCGACGGCACCGTGGTGGTGGCCCGCCCTTCCGGAACAGCCTCCGGGAACGGGGCCGAACAGGTCGATCCACCGCCCACCCTTCCCCGGCCGCTGTCCCAGTATGCGGTGGCGGCTGGGGCCCACGACAACCGATCGGCTCGTACCTACGGGCCGTCCTCCACCGCGGTCAACGTCGGCTCGGACGGCGGTCATGGTCCGGCCTACCGACTGGAGGCGACATCGTTGCCCGGCCAGACCTTGGTGGTGGCCACCACCCTCACCACGGTCAACGCCACCCTCAATTCACTGCGCAACATCGAGCTCGCTCTCTCCCTCGGGCTCCTCGTCGCCCTGGTCATCCTCATGACCCTGCTCATTCGCGGGGGTCTGCGCCCGCTGGAGGAGATGGCCCGCCAGGCCGACGTCATCGCCGCCGGCGACCTCTCCCGCCGGGTTGAGCCTTCCGAAGGCAACGGTGAGATCGCCCGGTTGGGTCGAGCCCTCAACGGGATGCTGTCCCAGATCGAAACGGCCTTTTCACAGCGGGCCCTGTCGGAGGAGCGGTTGCGAAGCTTTCTGGCCGACGCCTCCCACGAGCTGCGCACGCCCCTGACCTCCATACGCGGCTACGCCGAGCTCCTGCGCAAGGACGCGCTCGGGGACGACGCCTCCCGCGACCGTGCCCTCTCCCGTATCGAGAAGGAGGCGGCCCGCATGGGGGCGCTGGTGGGGGATCTCGGTGTGCTGGCCCGCCAAGGGGAGGGGCCCCAGCCGATCCTCGGTCGGGTGGACCTGGCTGCCGTGGCCGCCGACGTGGTGGCGGATGCCCGCACCATCACCGCCGACCGACCCATCGAGATGACGGCGACCGGCGAGGTCCCGGTGGCCGGTGACGCCGCCCGCATCGAGCAGATGGTCCACAATCTGGTCGGTAACGCCCTCTCCCACACCCCTGGTGGCACGCCCGTCCAGGTCGGGGTGTCGGTGCGGGGCGAGAGTGCCGTCCTCCGGGTCCGTGACCAGGGGCCGGGGATGACCCCGGCCCAGGCCAGCCGGGTGTTCGACCGCTTCTACCGGGGCAACGGGGACAACGGGGACGGTGGCTCGGGGTTGGGGTTGTTCATCGTGGCCACCCTGGCTCGGTCACTGGGCGGTGAGGCCACCGTGGACACAGCCCTGGGCCAGGGAGCCACCTTCGAGGTCCGGCTCCCCCTCTACCGCGCCGGTGGGGCCGGCCGCCCGGCCGGAAGCACGGCCGGGGGCGGAGAGGAACTCGGCGCGGCGACCGGTGGTTCGGCGCCAGCCGGAGCCGTTGTCGGCGGCTCAGCTACTGACAGAGGCTCAGCTACTGACCGAAGCTCCGCCCTCGACCAGGGGGCGGGCCGACCCAGCCGGGGTGGTGGGGTGGGTGGCGCTGTTCTCAACTGACCGCGGATCGGGACATCCGGTGGTGCTCCTGCACGGGCAACCGGGAACCGGGGCGTCATGGGATCCGCTCCTGCCCCATCTGGAGGACCAATTCCGGGTTCTCGCCCCGGACCGGATCGGCTACGGACGAACCGGGGGCGAAGCCCAGGGCCTGGCCGGTAACGCCGAGCTGGTCGCCCGGTTCATGGAGGAGCGCCAGACCGGTCCGGCCACCGTGGTCGGCCACAGCTGGGCCGCCGGGGCCGCCGTCCTGCTGGCCGTCCGGCACCCATCCCTGGTCAGCGACCTGGTCCTGGTGGGCGGGGCCTGCACCCCCGACAGTGTCAACGGGCTCGACCGGTGGCTGGTCGCCCCCGGCGTCGGCTACGCCTTGACGGTGGCCGGCCTGGTGGGCATCGGCGGGGTGCTACCCCTGGTCCGGCACTTCGTCCGCTACGCCCCGCCGACCACCCGCGACCGGCTGGCCTCGATCCTGCCCGGCGACGGGGTGGCGGGGGAGTACTGGGGCCCGCTGGGCCGCAGTACCCGTTCGTTCATGGTCGAGCAGAAGGCTCTCTTGGAGGAGCTTCCCGCCGTGGTCACCGCTCTCGGGAGGGTCGCCGTTCCCACCTCGGTGGTGGCCGGCGAATGGGACATCGTCGTGCCTCCCAAGGCGGCGGTGACCCTGACCCGGGCCATTCCCAACGCCGGATTGACGCTCCTGCCCCGCGCCGGCCACTTCGTGGCCCGTGACGCGCCGGAGGGACTGGCCCGGGTGATCCGGACCTCGGCCCATCTCAGCTGGTGACGGTGGGGACGTTCGGAGGGGAGAGGGTGAGGTCGGTGTCGTCGGCGGTGAGGGCGTCGACCACGGCGGCCAGCTTGACGTTGGTCTCGGCCAGCTCGACGGTGGGGTGGGAGCCGCTGACGATACCCACCCCGGCGGTGAGCCGGGCCAGCCGCCCCCGCACGGTCATGGCCCTGATGCCGAGCACCCAACAACCGTCGCCTCCCGCTTCCACATAGCCGACCGGTCCGGCGTACAGCCCGCGGGGCTCGGGTTCGAGCCGCTGGATCATGGCCCGGGCCGCGGCGGTGGGTGCGCCGCCCACGGCCGGGGTGGGATGGAGGGCGGCCACCAGTTGCAGGGCGTCGGGCGCGGTCGGCGGCCTGGCCAACGTGCCCCGGAGCGACGTACCCAGGTGGACCAGGTTGTGCAGGTGGACCACGTCGGGGTGATCGGGCACGTCGAGTTGGCTGCACAGCGGTCCGAGCGCCCCGGCGATGCCCTCGACCACCAACCGGTGCTCGTGCCCGTCCTTGCTCGACTCTTGAAGGACGGCCGGCAGCACGCTCCCCGTCGGCCCCGCCGCCCGCTCGGCTGTTCCGGCCAGGGGACGGCTGTGAACGGCGGATCCCCGTCGCTCGACCAGGAGCTCCGGGCTGGCCCCCACGAACCGGCCGTTCGGGGTCGGCACCGAGAAGATGGTGCAATTGGGCTCGAGATCGTGCCAGCGGCGGAGGAGGCCGGGTACGTCGATGGGCTGATCGACGGTGGCGTCGACATGGCGGGCCAATACCACTTTGACCACCTCACCGTCCCGGATGGCAGCCAAAGCCGTGTCGACCATGTCCACGAACGACTGGTCGGACGAGTGGGGAGCCATCCGCACCACCCGGCCCGCGGCCGGAGCGGCATCGGACGACGCCTCCCGCAACCACGTTCGCAGTCCGACCGATGACGAGGGGAGCCGGGCCGGCGAGGAGGAGACGACGGTGACCCATTCGGCGTCCCCGTCGCGGCCGTAGATGACCTCGGGGATGACCAGCGAGGCGGGAGCCGAGCGGTCGAAAGGCAGTGACCCGACGGCGGCGACGGCCCCGGCGGTCACCGGGCAGTGGTCGGTGCAGGGGATGGTGTCCAGCGTTTCGGTGACCCTCCGGATGTCCACCTCGTCGTCGAGCCCGCCGGGCAGGGGCACGGTCAGGGACGTCCCCATACCGACCCGGACCCGGTCGGCACGGTGGAAGAGGAAGCCCCCCGGGCCGGCCAGGGCGAAGGGGTCGATGGCCGGCCCCGGGTCGAGGGGGAGACGGACCGCCACCCGGGCCAGGGGGGGCGGGCTCACGGCCGACCCGCACGGGTGGCGGTGATGACCTGGCTGAGCCCTCCCCACAGGGCCCGGTGGTTGACGGCCGAAAACCCGGCCCCCAGCAGCATCGAACGGAGTTCCGGCAGCGGGGGCAGGTAGGCGGTGGACCGGGGCAGGTAGCGGTAGGCGGCGCGGTCGGACAGCAGGCCGCCGATGACCGGTACCACCGTGCGGAACCAGATGCGATGGCCGGCCAGCAGCACCGGGTTGTCGGGCTCAGCCACCTCCAGGAGGCTGATGCGGCCACCCGGGTGCACCACCCGGGCCAGTTCGGCGAAGACGGCGCCGAGATCGCTGAAATTACGCAAGGCGTATCCGCAGGTGACACCGTCCACCGTGCCGTCGCCCATGGGCAGGGCGGCGCCGTCGGCCTGGGCCCGGGGCAGGCCGCTGTGGGCCGCTGCCAGCATCCCCCACGACAGGTCCATGCCCACCGGACGCAGCCCGGAGGCATCGAGGATCCGGAGGAAGTCCCCGGTGCCGCAGGCCAGGTCCAGCACCGGCGACCGGGCGGGCAGGCCGAGGTCACGGACCGCCCGTCGTCGCCACCGGAGGTCGAGGCCGAAAGTCATCATGCGGTTGACCAGGTCGTAGCGCGGGGCGATGGCGTCGAACATGGAGCGCACCATCACCGTCTTTTCGGGACCGGTGGGGAGCGCGGTGTCGTCGGCCGGGGCAGGCGGGGTCATCACGCTGGACGGGTGTCGATGTCGGTGACCACGCCCGTTTGCTGGATGACGGCTTGCCGCTCGGCATCGGAGCCCACTTTTTCGACGTGGTCGAGGGCGGCCCGCACCAGGGTCCGGGCGAAGTGGACCTGGACCAGCGTGGTCACCGCCGGCAGCAGCTCGGCGTAGGCCTGCACCAAACGCTCGGCCTGGGCACCGGCGGTGGGCGTTCCGTCCGTCCCGTCCGGTGACTCGGACATCCGGCCCTCCTGTCGGAGGGGGCGTCGCACGTACTCCGAAAAGAGGGCCACCGCCTCGTGGGCCACCGCTTCGGTGGCCTGGTGATGGCGACGGGCCAGGTCGAGCAGGGCCGACAGAGGAATTCCCCACTCGAGGAGCAGGAGCCCGGCTCGGGCCGCGGCTACGTCCTCCCTGCTGTAGCGGTCCTGGCCGTCGATGCGCTGGGGGATGAGCAGTCCGTCGGCCTCGACCGCCCGGAGCAGCGCCAGCGGAACGCCGGTGGCCTCGGCCAGCTCGTCGATGGTCACCGTGTCGTCGTCGCCGGGAAGGATCGAGACGGCCGGATGGTCGTCGGCCCCGGGTGGAGCGACCCCCGCCCCGGTCCGGGCCAGCTCGCCGATGAGGGCCTCGTCGGCCGCGTCGAGCTCACCCGACACCAGACGTCCGATGGTGGCCAGCGTGAAGCCGCGCTCACGGAGGCTGCGAATGCGTTCGAGCCGGGCCAGGTGCGGGTCCCCGTACCAGGCCACCCGGCCCTGGCGGCGAGGCGGATCGAGTAGGCCCTTGCTCTGGTAGTAGCGGATGGTGTCCACCGACAGGCCGGAGCGAGCCGACAGCTGCTCGACGCGCATGTCCATGACTCATACTCTAGGAGTGATCGCTCGTACTGTTGGAGCGCCGGCCGCCGCGACCCGGCAGACGGCCGGTGACCCCGGCGTCGACCCGCCGGTGGGCGTCAGGCGGGCAGGAACCGGTCCGTAGCCGGCCGCCGTCAGAAGAAGTAGCGGTAGACCACCTCGGCCACACAGCTGGGCTTGGACGACCCCTCGGTCTCGAAGCTCAGGTCGAGGACCACCTGCACACCGCCGGTGACGTCCTCGGCCGAGGCTACCTTCGCCCCCAGACGCAGATTGCTGTCGACAGGGACCGGAGCCGGAAAGCGGACCTTGTTGCATCCGTAGTTGACGCCCAAAGAGGCCCCCTGGACCACCAGGATTTCCCCCAACAGGACGGGAGCCAGCGACAGGGTCAGGTAACCGTGGGCGATGGTGGCCCCGAAAGGACCGTCCTTGGCCCGTTCCGGGTCGACGTGGATCCACTGGTGATCACCGGTGGCGTCGGCGAACAGGTTGATTTGGGCCTGGTCGATGCCGTGCCACCCGCTGTAGCCGAGGTGTTGCCCGACCAGGCCGTGGAAGTTCTCGATGCCCTGCACTGTCGTAGCCATGTCGGGAACTGTAGGGGAGTCCTGCCCGGACGACCACCCCGCCGGGGCTGCACCTGACCGGTAACTGAGGTAGTCCTTCCTCACAACCTCAGTCGATCCTCAGGCGCATCTCCTCGGTACGCTGCTCTTCGTGGCCGAGCACAGTCATCGCAACCTCCAAGGCGGGGGACCACGGGCCGCCGTGTTCGGGCTGAGCGACGGCTTGGTCTCCAACGTCGCCCTCATCTTGGGCATGGCCGGTGCCCACGCGTCGGCCGGGGCCGTCCGGTTGGCCGGCATCGCCGGGCTGTTGGCCGGATCCTTTTCGATGGCGGCCGGCGAGTACGTCTCGATGAGAGCGCAGTCCGAGCTCATGCTGCGGGAGCTCGACGTCGAGCGTGAGGCCATCTGGCACGACCCGGACGACGAGCGCAAGGAGCTGGCCGCCATCTATGAGAGCCGGGGGCTCGACTCGTCGATGGCCGCCGAGCTGTCGGCCAAGATGATGCGCGACCCCGAAATCGCCCTCGAGACCCATGCACGCGAGGAGCTGGGCATCGATCCCGCCCAGACAGGCAAGCCCTTCCAGGCGGCCGCCTCTTCGTTCGTGACCTTCGCCCTCGGCGCCTTTGTGCCCCTCATTCCCTGGTTGGTGAGCTCGGGAACCAAGGCCACCGTTTGGTCGGTGATCCTCGGGGCGATCGGAGCCGTGGTGATCGGTGCCGGGCTGGCCCACTTCACCGGTCGTTCGTGGGTGTGGTCGGCCGCCCGTCAGCTCCTCATCTCGGCCGTGGCCGCCGGCGTCACTTATTTCATCGGCCACCTGATCGGGGTGACCTGAGCGGCGAGGTGGCTCAGGTGAACCTCCCGACGTAAGCGCGGTCGACGTGGTGGTCGACGAAGCCCATCGACCGGTAGAGGGAGACGGCAGCAGTGTTGTCGGCGTCGACATAGAGCATGCCCACGGTCAGTCCCTGTCCGGCCAACCAGTCGAGGCCCGCCTCGGTGAGGGCACGGCCCCACCCACGTCCCTGAAAGTCGGGGTCGACGGCGATCACGTAGATCTCGCCCATCGGTGGCCGGGTGTCGGCGTGCACTTTGGTCCAACAGGAACCGGCCAGCCTGCCGTCCTCTTCGACCAGTAGGAATCCGTCCGGGTCGAACCACGGCTCCAACAGGTGGGCCCGCAGTTCGGCTATGTCCCAGTGCCCCTGTTCGGGATGGTCACCGAAGGCCCGGTTGTTGACGGCCAGCCAGGCCTGGTTGTCGGCACCGGGCCGGAAAGGACGGGTGGTCAGCTCGGCGTGGCCACTGCGGACGACCGGTTCGAGGGGCAGGGGGCAGCGCATCTGGATGAGGTCCCTCTCGCGGTGCAGGCCGTGGGCACCCGCCCGCCTGTCATCGTCGGCGGTGGCCGCCGCCGACCACAACCGCAGCGAGCCGCCGCCGCACCGGACGACCAGGGCGATGGCTCCCTCCAACAGTTGGTCGGCCAGTCCAGCCGGATCGTCAACGTCGGGATCGACCACCAACTCGACGGCGTAGCGGCCGTCGGAGACCGCACCTACCACGGGGGCGAAACCGACCAGTGATGCCGCTGGTCGGGAACGGGCTTCGACGGCGCCGGCCAGGACGGCACCTGGCGAGACGCCGGTACCGGCGCCCAGGACCGCCATCCTCTTGTGCTCGCTCAGCCCGTCGCCACCCGAGGCGGCGGTCACCCGTCGGAGCAAGGAGGCGATGTCCCCTGCTCTGAGGCCATCGGCGCCCACCACCGTGGTGAGGTCGGTCACCCCCATGGTCGGGACGCTATCGCCATTAAGGTCGCAGCCATGGCACTCCCGCGGACGCCGGGCGGTCGGGCCCGCGTGACCAACCAACGTCTGGCTCGGGAGTTTCCCGGATCGGCCCGATCGCTCTGTGCCCTCGACCACACCGACCCGTTCCAACTGCTGGTGGCCACCATCCTGTCGGCGCAAACCACCGACGAGAGGGTGAACAAGACGACGCCCGCCCTGTTCACCCGCTTTCCCGATCCCGAGTCGCTGGCGGTGGCCGACCTCGGCGAGGTCGAGGAGATAATCAGATCGACCGGGTTCTTCCGATCCAAGGCGCGCAGTCTGGTGGGGATGGCCGCGGCGCTGGTGGACCGTTTCGGGGGACAGGTTCCCACCGCCATGTCCGATCTGGTCACCTTGCCCGGCGTGGGTCGGAAGACGGCCAACGTGGTCCGTAGCGTGGATTTCGGACTGCCGGGCCTGCCCGTCGACACCCACGTCCAGCGACTCTCACATCGGCTCGGCCTGACCGAGGAGTCCGACCCGGTCAAGGTCGAGATGGTGCTCAACCGGATGGTCCCTGCCGCCCAGCGGGGCACCTTCAGTCTCCGTCTGATCCTCCACGGCCGGGCCACCTGTACGGCCCGCTCGCCGCACTGTGCCGTGTGCATCCTCGCCGATTTCTGTCCCTCGGCCGACCTGTTCCTGCGACAGGAAGGGGCGGGGCGGAAAGGGCGGGCCAGGCCCCAACCCTGACCGGACAGCCCGGGCCACCGGCACGGGCTGCCTGTCGCCCCGAAGAACTACTGCTCTAGCTGGGAGGATTCCCCCGGTGGGTGGTCCGGGCCGCCTGCTGGGTGCACCCCTGTCTCCGAGATGACTGGAAATTGTGGCCAAAACATGATGATCTAGAGGTCTCGGAACCGGTTCCCGCCAACTGGTTCCGCAGAGCGGAGTTCGGGATCCGCCGCCCGTACCGCTCCCGCGAAGGCACCCTTCGGGGTGCCTTCGCCGCGTGTTGGAGTGGCCGCCGCTGAACCGGCCGGCGGGCCCTTCAGCGTCGGCCCAGACTGGAGGCCAGGCGGGCCAGACGGCGGTTGGCCGTGGCCAGGGCCCGTTCGATGGCGAACAGTTCCCGCGCCGTCTCTTCGTCCTTGGTGGCATCGGCGGCGTCGGCGTGGACGGTTACCCGTCGGGTGAGCTCGTCGAGGGCGGTGGCTAGAGATGACAGTTCTGCGGAGCGGACGGGCTGGGGACGATCGGCGGGCATAGGACGATCATGGCATCACCGCGTGCGGTAGAACCACGCTCGGACCGGTGGTGTGGACGGTGGGAGGAGGTACCCCGTCCGGTAGCATCGACGGGCTATGGCTCTCCGTCGGCTCGATCTTCGCGGCTTCATCGGCGACCGGCGCCAGCTGGAGGCAGCCCTGCCCGCGCCGGTCGACGAGCAGGATCGGTCTTCGGCGGCGGTGGCGGCCATCATCGCCGACGTCCGCACCGGAGGTGACCAAGCGCTCCGTCGGCTGACCGAGAAGTTCGACGGCGTGCGGGTGGAGGAGATCAGGGTTCCACAGAGAGAGCTCGACGGCGCGCTGGCCCGCATTCCCCCCGCCCTGCGCGACGCGCTCGACGTGGCCCGCGACAGGATTCTCGCCTACCACGCCCACGAAGCCGGCGGTGGTGAGGCGGAGGACTTCGAGCTGGGGGGCGTCGAGGTCCGTCATCTGGTGCGGCCGGTGGCCCGGGCCGGGTGCTATGCCCCTGGCGGTCGGGCCCGCTATCCGTCGACGGTCCTCATGTGCGCGCTCCCCGCCGAGGTGGCCGGGGTCGAATCGATCGCCCTCTGCGTCCCCCCCGGACCCGACGGTCAGATCGACGACGCCACCCTGGCCGCCGCGGCGGTGGCCGGTGTCGACGAGGTCTACCGGGTGGGCGGGGCCCAGGCCATCGCGGCCATGGCCTACGGGACCGAGTCGATCGAACGGGTCGACGTGGTGGTCGGCCCCGGTAACCGCTACGTGGCCGAGGCCAAGCGGCAGGTGTCGGGGGTGGTCGGTGTGGCCTCGGCCTTCGCCGGGCCCTCCGAAGTGGTGGTCATCGCCGGGCCCGACACCCCCCCGGCCTGGGCCGCCGTCGACCTGGTGGTGCAGGCCGAGCACGGTCCCGACGGACTGGCCTGGCTGCTCACCTGGTCGGAGGCGGTGGCCGACGCCGTCAGCGACGAGGTCGATCGCCTGGTGGCCGCTTCGCCCCGCCGGAGCTATCTCGAGTCCACCCTGTCCGTCGGCGGCATCATCGTGATGGTGGACGGACCGGAACAGGCCTGCGCCGTGGCCAACGTGGTGGCTCCCGAGCACCTCGAGATCCTCATCGAGCAGGCGGAATCCCTCCTACCTCTGGTCCGGTCGGCCGGCGCCGTCTTCCTCGGTCCGGATTCGCCGGCCAGCATCGGCGACTATCTGGCCGGCCCCAACCACGTCCTGCCCACCAACCGGACCGCTCGATTCGCCAGCGCTCTGCGGGTCGATGACTTCCGGCGACACATCCACGCCGTGACGGTCAGCGAGAAGGCACTGGAGCTCCTCGGTCCGCACGTGGTCACACTGGCCGAAACCGAGGGGCTCGTGGCCCATGCCGAATCGGTGCGACGGCGATGGCCGCGGTAGGCCCGTCGGGCGAGCCCACCTCCGTCCCCGCTGTGCGCGAGGACCTGGTGGTTCTCACCGGCTACCACTCCCCGCAGCTCGACGTCGAGGTCCGACTCAACACCAACGAATCGCCGCTGGCCCCCCCGGCCGAATGGCTCGCAGCCTTTCGCGACGAGCTGGCCGGTCTGGATATCCACCGCTATCCCGACCGCCATGCCACCGCCCTCCGGGAGGCCCTGGCCACCCACCACGGGGTGGGTGCCGACCAGATCTTCTGCGGCAACGGGTCCAACGAGGTTCTGCAGTGCCTGCTGCTGGCCTACGGGGGGCCGGGTCGGCGGGTGGCCCTGTTCGAGCCCACCTATACCCTCCACCGGCACATCGCCCGGATCACCGGGACCGAAGTGGTGGCCGGCACCCGCACCGATTCCTTCGGCCTGGACTTCGACGAAGTGAGGCGGGTGATCGCCGATGACCGGCCGGTGATCACCTTCCTGTGCTCACCCAACAACCCGACCGGCCGGTCCGAGCCCATCGACGACGTGCGCCAGGTGCTGGCCCTGGCCCCCGGGTTGGTGGTGGTGGACGAGGCCTATGGGCAGTTCGCCCCCACCTCGGCATCGACCCTGATCACCGCGGCAGAGCCGGGCTCGGACCGCCTGGTGGTTGTCCGCACCTTCTCGAAGACGTGGGCCATGGCCGGGCTGCGGTTGGGCTATCTGATCGGGCCGCCGGAGGTGGTCGCCGCCTGTGAGTCGGTGGCCCTGCCCTACCACCTCGACGCGGCCAAGCAAGCGGCCGGACGCCTGGCCCTGCGCTTCGTCGACCAGATGGAGACACGGGTGGCCATGCTCAAAGAGGAGCGGGGACGGATCGCCGCCGCCCTGGCCGAACTGCCGGTCGTGTCATGGCCCTCGGACGCCAACTTCGTGCTCTTCCGCCCGGAGGGGACGGAGGCCCGACAGGTCTGGAACAATCTGCTCGACGCCTCGGTCCTCGTGCGAGACTGTTCGGAGTGGCCGGGACTCGAGGGGTGCCTGCGGGTCACGGTGGGTCTTCCACCGGAGAACGACCGGTTCCTGGCCGCCCTGCGTGAAAGCCTCCAGTGACAGCCTGCGATGAACCTGCGATGAGTGAGAACCAGCCATGAGCACCGCCACGTCCCTCCCGCCCCGGACCGGTTCGGTGGCCCGGTCGACCAAGGAGACCTCCATCGAGGTGGTCATGGACATCGACGGGACCGGCGTCACCGCCGTGTCCACCGGGCTGCCCTTCTTCGACCACATGCTCAGCCAGCTCGGTCGTCACGGCGGCATCGACCTCACGGTGGCCGCCCAGGGAGATCTCGAGGTCGACGCCCACCACACCGTCGAAGACGTGGGCATCGCCATCGGTGAGGCTCTGGCCGAGGCCCTGGGGGACAAGGCCGGCATCCGGCGTTTCGGATCGGTTTCCCTTCCCCTCGACGAGGCACTGGTGGAGGTGGCTCTCGACCTGTCCGGTCGGCCCTTCCTGGCCTACGACATCGACTTCCCCCCGGAAACGCTTCCCCTCGGGACGCCTCCGTTCGACCCCCAACTGGCCGAGGAATTCTGGCGGGCCCTGGCCACCGCCGCCGCCCTGACCCTCCACGTCCACCGGCGCACGGGCAAGAACACCCATCACATCCTGGAAGCCTCCTTCAAGGGTGTGGCCCGCGCCCTGCGGGACGCCGTGCGCCGCGAAGGGGTCGGCATCCCCTCGACCAAGGGGTCACTGTGACCACCCGCCGGTGATCGCCGTCCTCGACTACGGGATCGGCAACCTGCGCTCGGCCGAGAAGGCACTGCAGCATCTCGGAGCCGATGCCCGTCTGGTCGCCGATCCCGACCTGGCCGCCAGCGCCGACGGAGTGGTGCTCCCCGGGGTGGGCGCCTTCGGACGTTGTGCCCAGGCACTGCGGTCCAGTCGACTGGACCAGGCGGTGTTGTCGGCGGTGGAGCGGCAGGTGCCCTTCCTCGGCATCTGCGTGGGGTTCCAACTGCTGTACGAGGGGTCGGACGAGGACCCCTCCGAACCGGGTCTCGGCGTGCTGTCGGGCTGGGTGCGTCGGTTGCCGGCGAACGTCAAGGTCCCCCAGATGCAGTGGAACGTCCTCGACGTCGACCGGGCCCGGTCGGCCCTTTTGGCCGGGGTGGACACCCCGGCCTGGGTCTACTTCGTGCACTCGTTCGCCCCGGAGCTCACCGAGGCGACCACCGCCACCTGCGACTACGGGGGCGCACTCACCGCCGCGGCGGAATGGGGAGCTGTCTGGGGCACCCAATTCCACCCCGAAAAGTCCGGTGCCGTGGGGTTGACCATCCTGGACAACTTCGTGCGGGCCGTGGACAGAACCACCGTGTGATGGACCTCTACCCGGCCATCGACGTCCGTGACGGTGAGGCGGTGCGGCTCACCCAGGGCGACTTCAACCGTCAGAGCCAGTACGGCGACCCGGTCGAACTGGCCCGCCGCTTTGCCGCCGACGGTGCCCGCTGGCTGCACGTGGTCGACCTCGACGCCGCCCGCACCGGGCGACCGGTCAACCGGGCTCTGGTCCTGGCCATCGCCTCGGCCGTCTCCGTGCCTGTCGAGGTGGGCGGGGGGGTGCGTACCGAGGCCGACGTGGACGAGCTCCTCGGCGGAGGAGCGGCGCGGGTGGTCCTGGGCACGGTGGCTGTCGACCAACCGGACCAGGTCCGTCGGATGGTGCGTCGCCATCCCGGTCGGTTGGCGCTCGGCATCGATTACCGACAGGGCCCCGACGGCGGCACCGAGGTGGCGGCCCGGGGCTGGGAGCAGCCGAGCGGGCGCACCGTGGCCGAGGTCATCGCCGAGTACACCGACCTGGATCTGGCCGCGTTGGTGGTGACCGCCATCGCCCGCGACGGCACGCTGGAGGGGCCGGACCTCGACGGTCTGGCCGCCGTGCTGGCGGCCACCGCCCTCCCGGTCATCGCCTCGGGGGGCGTGGGCGGCGCCGCCGATGTGGAGGCGCTGGCCCGACTGGCCGTCCCGTCGGAGCGGTCGTCCTCGGTGGACCCGGATCCCCGGAGGCTGGCCGGTGTGATCACCGGTCGGGCCCTGGTGGCCGGCAGGATGACCGTCGAGGAGGGATTGGCGGCGTGCGCACTGTCCGTGTGATCCCCTGTCTCGACGTGGACGGGGGTCGGGTGGTCAAAGGGGTGCGGTTCACCGACCTCTTCGACGCCGGCGACCCGGTCGAACTGGCTCGTCGTTACGACGACCAGGGGGCCGACGAGTTGGTCTTCCTGGACATCACCGCCTCCTCGGACAACCGCCGGACCATGGTGGAGGTGGTGACCCGCACCGCCGAGGTGGTGTTCATCCCCTTCACCGTCGGGGGCGGGGTGCGGTCGGTGGAGGACGCCCGCCTGCTGTTGCGGGCCGGGGCCGACAAGGTCGGGATCAACACGGCCGCCGTCGACCGTCCCGCGCTGGTGGCCGAGCTGGCTGGCGAGTTCGGCAGCCAGTGTGTGGTGGTGGCGGTGGACGCCCGGCGACGGGTGGACGGAGACGGCGCCGGCTCGGGGTGGGAGGTCTTCACCCACGGCGGGCGCAGCCCCACCGGCATCGACGCCGTCGAGTGGTGCGGCCGGTCGGCGGACACCGGTGCCGGTGAGATCCTGCTCACCTCCATGGATCGCGACGGGACCCGCCATGGATTCGACCTCGCCCTCACCCGGGCCGTGACCGACCGGTGCAACGTCCCGGTCATCGCGTCGGGTGGGGTGGGTACCCTCGACCATCTGGTCGAGGGGGCACGGGAGGGTCGGGCGGAGGGAGTGCTGGCCGCCTCCATCTTCCACCTCGGACAGTTCACCGTGGCCGAGGCCAAGGAACGTCTGGCCGACGCCGGCGTGCCGGTGCGCCCTGTGGCCCGCCGGGAGGGACCCGGTGGCCGCCCCGCCCCCATCTGACCGAACGGGGTCCGATCAATCGGATTCGAGGCTGCGGTAGCCTGGGCGTTGTGCCCACAGCAACCCCGGAGGTGACACCGGACCTGACGACGACCAGCCACAATGGCGACGGAGGGACCGAAAAACTGGCCATCACGGTGCTGGCTGACCGGGTTCTGGTCCAGGTGGGGCAAGCCGAAGGGGAGCGCCGGTCCCGAGCCGGCATCCTGATCCCGGCCACGGCCCAGGTGTCGCGACGGTTGGCGTGGGCCACGGCGGTGGCGGTGGGGCCCCACGTCCGCTCGGTCAAGGTCGGCGACACTGTGTTGTTCAACCCCGAGGATCGCTACGAGGTCGAGGTCCAGGGGGAGGAGTACGTGATCCTCCGCGAGAGGGACATCCACGCCGTGGCCGCCACCCGGATCGATGGCGGGACCGGGCTCTATCTCTGACCGGGCCAGGGCACCGGACCCGACCGAGGACGAACGATCATGACCACCACTGCCCGACCCGACCCCGTGCCCATCGATTTCTCCGACGAGGAGCTGGCCCGGATCGTCTTCACCGCTGACGGTCTCGTGCCGGCCATCGTCCAGGACGCCGTCGACGGCACGGTGCTCATGTTCGCCTGGATGAACCACGACTCGCTGGTCCGCACCCTCGAGACGGGACGCACGTGGTTCTGGAGCCGGAGCCGCCAGGAGTTCTGGTGCAAGGGCGAGACGTCCGGCAACCGCCAGTACGTGCGCGCCGTCCGTTACGACTGCGACGGCGATGTGCTGCTGGTGGTGGTCGATCAGGAAGGCGACGGTGCGTGCCATACCGGGAACCGCTCCTGTTTCTTCCGCGCCTTCGGCGACCGGCAGTGAGTTCCGTGGGTAGGCTAGTAGGAGGAGGACCGGCGGGGCCCGGTGCCCAGGGATTCGTCTCGTTGGCCGCCAAGCACCGCATCGTGCCGGTATGGCGTGAGCTGGTGGCCGACACCGTCACGCCGGTGGCCGCCTTCCTCCACATCGTCGACGGGGCCGACCGCACCGGCTTCCTCCTCGAGTCGGTCGAGGGCGGTGAGCGTTGGGGGCGCTACTCCTTCGTCGGTCGTGATCCGTTGGCCACCCTCACCGCCCGCGGCACCCGGGTGGCGACCGACGGGCCGCTCGACCTGGACGCCATCACCGGCGACCGGGTCAGTGGGACGGCCGGCATCCTGTCCGCCCTCGATGCCGTGCTCGAGGCCTTCGAGTCCCCCGACCTGCCCGACCTGCCGCCCCTTCACGCCGGTCTGGTCGGTTACCTGGGCTACGACGTGGTGCGCGAGGTCGAGCATCTGCCGGCGGTACCCCCCGACGACCTCGGCCACCCCGATGCCGTTCTGGCCGTCATCGGCCAGCTGGCCGCCTTCGACCACTGGCGCCAGAGGGTGGTCCTCATCGACAACGTGGTCATCGACCCCGAGGCCACCGAGGAGGAGCTCAACCGTGCCTACCAGGCCGCCCAGGTGCGCCTCGATCAGCTGGCGGCCGACTGCTTCCGTCCCGTCGACCATGCCGCCCGGCTCCTGCCCGAGAGGGCGCCGCCGCCCGGCGACGTCCGGCGAACCATGTCGGACCAGCTCTACGAAGGCGCCGTCCGGGCGGCCAAGGAGCACGTGACGGCGGGAGACGTGTTCCAGGTGGTGCTGTCCCAGCGGTTCGACATCGACGACCTGGGGGTGGCCCCCTTCGACGTGTACCGGGTGCTGCGCCTGGTCAACCCGAGCCCCTACCTCTACTTCCTCCGGTTCCCCGATGTCACCGTGGTCGGGGCCTCGCCCGAGCCCATGGTCCGCCTCCGCGACGGCACCGTCATCTCGCGGCCGATCGCCGGCTCACGGCCGCGCGGCGCCACCCCGGCCGAGGACCGCCGGCTCGAGGGAGAGCTGGTCGAGGACCCCAAGGAGGTGGCCGAACACGTGATGCTGGTCGACCTGGCCCGCAACGATGTCGGCCGGGTGGTCAGCTTCGGCAGCGAGGTGCTCGACGAGGTCATGGTGGTCGAGCGGTACAGCCACATCATGCACTTGACCTCGCAGGTATCCGGACGGCTGGCTCCGGGTAAGGGACCCATCGATGTGCTGCGGGCCACCCTTCCGGCCGGCACGCTTTCGGGTGCACCCAAGGTCAGGGCCATGGAGATCATCGACGACCTCGAGCCCACCAAGCGGGGCGTCTACGGCGGGGTGGTCGGCTACCTCGACTTCTCCGGAAATCTGGACACGGCCATCGCCATCCGGACGATGACGGTGAGCCCCGACGGCCGGGCTTCGGTGCAGGCCGGCGCCGGCATCGTGGCCGACAGCGACCCGGCCACCGAGAACGCCGAGTGCGCCCACAAGGCGGCGGCCATGCTGTCGGCGGTGGCCATGGCCCGGGCCGCCGGCTCGTCGGGCCGGGCCACTCATCCCGACCGGGCGCCTCGGGTGGCCCAGTGAGCGGCATCGAGGTGTCGGCCCCGGTCTCTGCGCAGTACGCGGCCTTGCGCACCACGGCCGGGGTCCACCTGGACCACCGCGACGTGGTTGCGGTGGAGGGGCCCGACGCCGCCTCCTATCTCCAGGGCCAGTGCAGCCAGGACGTTGCCGGCCTGGCCATCGGCGACAGCGCCGAGTCCCTGTTGCTGAGCCCCCAAGGCAAGGTCGAGGTGTACATGCGGATCACCCGGCGGGCCGACGACGGGTTCGTCATCGACACCGACACCGGCTACGGGCCGACGGTCATCGCCCGGCTCGAGCGGTTCCGGCTGCGGACCAAGGTGACCATGGCCCCGCTCGACTGGGTGTGCGTGAACGTGCGCGGCCCGAAGGCCCGAGAGGTGGTCGTGGGTCAGCCCCCCTTGGAGGTCGAGGTGAGCTGGCCCGGTCTGAGCGGGGTCGACCTTCTCGGCCCGGCTCCGGCCCGGGGCCCACGTCTGTGGGTGGCCACCGCCGCCGTCGACTGTGGTGAGGAGGCCTGGGAAGCGGCTCGGATCGAAGCGGGGGTGCCGGTCAACGGCCGCGAAGTGGTGGAGGGGACCATTGCCGCCGAGGTCGGACTGGTGGAACGGACGGTGTCCTTCACCAAGGGATGCTTCACCGGCCAGGAGCTGGTGGCCAGGCTCGACGCCCGCGGCTCCAAGGTGGCCCGTTCGTTGAGGGCGGTGACCCTGGCGGCGGGCCCGGAGGGGGAGGGGCCTCCGGCGGGGGCCGAGGTCTTGACCGCCGACGGCTCCCACCCGGTGGGGCACCTCTCCTCGGTGGCCTGGTCCCCGGGGAGCGGTTCGGTGGTGGCCCTGGCCACCCTCCATCGAAGGGTGTCACCACCCGGGCCGGTCCTGATCCGTTGGCAGCCGATCGGTGACCAGGCCGCCGTCACCGTGACCGGGCAGAGCCACCTTCTCCCTCTGGTCGGGTGAGACCGCCTTTCCCGCGGTCGGGTGAGACCGACGGGGCGGCCGGTCGAACGGGACGGGAGTATCACAGGAGAAGTGATAGACCGTGGCCCGAATGGTTGGGCACGGCCCGGGGGGAGTGAAGGGATGAGCAGCGAGCCAGCACCGCGACCGGCGGGTAGGCCTCTGGCCGACGAGCCGGAGCACATCACCACCTCGACCCGCGATCCACGGGAGACGGCCGAGCGCCTGCAGGAGTGGCTGGCCGTCAAGCTCGGGCCGGGGCGTGATCCGCGGATCACCGAGGTGTCCAGCCCCGAGAGCAATGGCATGTCCTCGGAGACCTTGCTGTTCACCGCCGACTGGCGCCAGGACGGCGCCATGGTGCGGCACCGTCTGGTCGCACGCATCGAGCCGCCGGCCACCGATTACCCGGTATTCACCTCTTACGACCTCGACATGCAGTTCCACGTCATGCGATTGGTGCGGGACCAAACGGCTGTGCCGGTGCCCGACACGTTCTGGTACGAACCCGACCCGACCGTGCTCGGCGGCCCGTTCTTCGTGATGGCCCGGATCGACGGTCAGGTGCCACCCGACGTCCTTCCCTACACGTTCGGCGACAATTGGGTGTTCGACGGGAGCGACGCCGACCGGGCGGCCGTGCAGGACTCGGCGGTGACCACGCTGGCGGCCATCCATGCCGTCAATCCGCGACAGCACGATCTGGCCTTTCTGGAGTTCGACCAACCCGGCACCACCTCACTCGAGCGCATCCTCAACCACTGGCGCGCCTATCACCAGTGGGTCGTCCAGGACCGACCCTCCCCACTGCTGGCCGACTGCTTCGACTGGCTGGTGGACAACCTGCCCACCGATGTGAGCGACGACGCCCTGTCCTGGGGGGACGGCCGCATCGGCAACATGATGTTCGACCGCAACCGGGTGGTGGCCGTGCTCGACTGGGAGATGGCCGGGGTCGCCCCTCCCGAGGTCGATCTGGGTTGGATGTGCTATCTGCACCTGTTCTTCCAGGACCTGGCTGTCGACCTCGGGACGAAGGGCTTGCCCGACATGTTCCGGCCGGTGGACGTGGCCGCCGCCTACGCCAAGGCGTCCGGGCGCCAACCGGGCGATCTGACCTGGCACCTGGCCTTCGCCGCCATCCGTCACGGCGCCATCATGCGCAGGGTCACCGAGCGCTCGATCTACTTCGGCGAGACCGAGGCGCCGGCGGACATCGATGAACTGATCATGCACCGCGCCACGCTGCGCGGCATCCTGGACGGCACCTACTGGGAAGGCGTGGCCCTCTGATCACCGGCGCCCGGTGATCACCAGAAGGACGATGCCGCGTCCAGCCCCCGTTCGGGATGGGAGCCGGTGATCATGGGCTGACAATTGCCCCATCCCTCGGCTCCCGACGTCGGTTCGTGGATGTGGACGAACGTATCCCGCAACTGGTGGAGCTCACGGGCCAGCTCGGGTTGGCGGCAGTCGGCCAGGCGCTCGCCGTCGACGTGGAGCTCGCCCCGCCACTCCCCGTGGTGATGGCCCTGCCATCCGAAGTAGAGGCCGGCACCGAGATGGAAGCCGGTGTCCGTCGGCACCTCCAGGACGAAAGTCCGCTCTGTTCCGTCTTCGAGGGTCACCCGTACCGTGCCTCCCAGCAACCGACGATTGGACGGGTCGTAGGCCAGATCGGTGTCGATGTCGGCCATCCGCTCGATGCGCCCGTCGCTGTGCTCGACGGCGCCGGTCACCGTGCGCTGGTGGTGTCCGAACCCTTGGGCGTCGATCAGGTGCATGAACAGTCCCCACCGGGTGCCGTCCCGGTCGACCATCAGGGCGGGGCACCAGATCATCTGGAAGGCCATCTGGGCAACCGGGTCGAAGGGGTCGGTGTCGGTGGGCGGGGTGCCGACGTCGTAGCGCACGCCCCAGCTGTGATCGCGGGTGGACACCCAGTCCTCGGGGTCGATGGTGTGGCGCTCGCCGTCGATGTCGATCCAGCCCGAGGCCGTCCCGATCTGGTGGTAGCGCACCAGGTCGGCACTGACCCGATAGCCCAGAGGGGCCCGCTGATGGGTGCGCTCCTCGGTGGCCGGCGGGAGGGCCGCCTGGTAGACCCAGTCGAAGGCCAGGGGCTGGCAGCGGTTGGGGTCGAGGACGAAGCGCACCCGCTGCATCGGCTCGAGGACCTCGTAGCGGACCGGTCCGACCGACGTCAGATCCGGGTTCGGGAAGAGCCGGCGACTGCCCCGTACGGTGATCTGTTCGGCTCCCCGCGAAATGCCGGCGTAGCCGTCGAGCACGTTGCGGTTGGTGTACTTGCCCATCCCGAAGCCCAGTTGCAGGCTCCCGTCGCGGCGAGCGGCCATGGCGCACACCTTCTCCGTCCAGGAGGGGTCGCTGGTTCCCACCGTGGCGAAGGTGTCGGCCACCTGGTGGTCGAACCGTTCGTCTGCCGATCCCAGAGGACCCAGTGGGTTGGCCATGCGCTTTTCGTCCTTGTCCCTGATCCCCGGGGCCGGTCACTGGCCCCCCGGCGACGGTCAGACCCCGAGGCTACCTTTGGCCGCCTTCTCGAAGAGGCGGTAGGGCAGCAGTCTCTTGCCGGCGACGCCGATCCGCTCGTCGAACCGTCCCACCGATTGACGACGGGGCGGGCGACGCGAGCGGAGGACACGTTCGACGGCAACGGCCACCGCCTCCGGGCCGACGCCGTTGGCCTCGTCCTCGGCCATGGTGTCCACCGCCCGGGCCGCCGCCGCGGCATACGGGTCCTCACCGGCGACGTCGATGACCCGTCGGTTGCGGGTGAAGTCGGTCCGCACGTTGCCCGGCTCGACCAAGGTCACCTGGATGCCGAAGGGGGACACCTCGTAGGCCAGCGCCTCGCCGTACCCCTCCATGGCGAATTTGCTGGCGCTGTAGAAGGACTGGAAGGGGATGCCGATGATCCCGCCCAGCGAGCTGATGAGAACCACCCGGCCCCGGCGGGCGCGGCGCATGAGCGGCAACCCGCCGTTCACCACCCGGACCGCCCCCCAGAAGTTGGTCTCCATCTGTGCTTTGGCCTCGGCCACCGAGGTCATTTCGGCGGCGCCGGCCAGACCCCAACCGGCGCAGGCCACGACGGCGTCGAGCCGACCGCCGCGGCTGTCGATGCCGGCGAAGCCGGCGGCGACCGAGTCGTCGTCGTCGACATCCATCGAAAGTGGGGTCCATCCCCCCGATGACGTCCCCCGCCGGCTGGCGCCGATGACGGTCCATCCGTGCCGGTGGAGTCGGTCGGCACAGGCCAGTCCGATGCCGGCCGAGGCCCCGGTCACCAGGACCACCGTGCTCTCCGTTCCGGTGGCGGGGTCGTCGTTCATGTCTGGTTCCTCCCGTTCGAGATCCCGCTGCCGGCCGACCGCAGGGCTTCGGCCACCGGCGGGACGGCGAGAGTGTGCCCGCTGACCGAGGGCCGGAGCCAGACCACCATCCGGGTTCCCCGGTCTTCCGACACCGGCGACTCGGCTCGCACGGTGGCTCCCATGGCCGCGGCCAGTTCGGCCACGATGGCCAGGCCCAGCCCCGACCCCTTCCTGCGTCCCCTGACCCGGTCCGAGATGAAGTGCCGTTCGAAGACCCTCCCCAACTGGTCGGGCGGGATGCCCGGCCCGTCGTCGCCCACCCAGATGAGCGGCTGCCCGTCTACCACGCCGGCTCCCACCGTCACCAGGTGCCGGGCGAAGGAGGCGGCGTTCTCGACCAGGTTGGCCACCACCTGGCCCAGTCGATCGGCGTCGGCCGACACCCAGACCGGAGCGGCGGCCACCACGGCCAGCTCGAGACCGAGCTCGGCTGCCCGCGGCCGGAAGCCGTCGGCCACCTGACCGACCACGGCGGCGCTGTCGACCGGTTGGAGGTCGAGAGAGAAGCGATCGGCGTCCAGCCGGGCCAGATCGAGCAGGTCCTGGACCAGTCGTTCGAGGCGGCGGGCCTCGGCGCTGATGATGGTGGCTGCTTCCGCCGGGTCGTCGGCGGCCCCATCGACCACCGCCTCGGCGTAGCCGCGGATCGAGGTCAACGGTGTCCGCAGCTCGTGGGAGACGGACAGGAGGAACTGGCGTTCCTGCTCCCGCGCTCGGACCAGGTTGGTGCCCATGGCGTTGATCGACTCGGCCAGCTGGACGAATTCGGGATCCTCGCGGGGCCGGACGGGCACGGTGGCATCCAGGTCGCCCGAGGCGATCCGGCGGGTGACCGACACCGCCGCCACCAGCGACCGGCTGAAGCGCCGGGCCAGGGCGGTGGCCACCACCGCCCCCACTAGCAGGCCGATGACCCCGATCAGCAGGAAGTAGCGGATCCCGTCGGCCGGGTCGTGGATCTGGCGGGTGACCACCACGACGGGCTGGTAGGCGGTCACCCCGCTGATGGGGGTGGGAATGGCCGAGTAGGCCAGCAGGGACGAGGTGTGCCCGATGGTCTGTCGTCCCTGCTGGAGACCGGGAACATCCAGGTCGGCGGCGGTGATCCCCGACGGCAGGGGGGGACCGGTGAGGGTGCCGTCGGGATGGAGGGCCAGCACGTCGATGCCGGCCAGACCGGCCGCCTCGGAGATGAGCTTCTTGTCCCGCTGGAAGGCGGCCTTGGTCCGGAAATGGGTATCGGAGAAGGTGGACGAGATGGCCTGCGCCTGACCGGCCAGCTCCTGGGTGCCCGTGCCTATGGCGGCGTGCCGGATGAAGATGGCGCTCCCGATGGTGGTCACCACCACCGTGGCCGCCACCAGGACGAGGATGGTGATGGTGAGCCGGCGTCTCATCCGAGTCGGTAGCCGACGCCCCACACCGTGGCCAGGGGCAGGTCGGGGCCGAGCTTCTTGCGGAGTTGGCGTACGTGCACGTCGACCGTCCGCTCGTCGCCGTACCAATCGTCGCCCCACACCCCGTTGAGAAGCTGTCGGCGGGACAGGGCGAGCCCGAGATTGTCGGTCAGAAAGGCCAGAAGATCGAATTCGCGGGTGGCCAGGGGCACGACGTCACCGCTCCGGCGCACCTCCCGTCGCCGGGTGTCGACCTCGATGGAGCCCAGGGTCACCAGGGGGTCCGGTCCCGCCGCCGGGGCCTCGGTGCGGCGCAGGATGGCGTGCACCCGGGCCACCAGCTCGCGGGCCGAGAAGGGCTTGGTCACATAGTCGTCGGCTCCGAGTTCGAGGCCCAACACCCGATCGACTTCGTCGTCGCGGGCGCTGAGGATGAGCACAGGCACGGCGCGAGGATCCGCCCCCCGGGGTGTGCCGCCGGGCAGCGGACTCCCGTTGCGCAGCCGGCGGCAGACATCGAAACCATCGAGATCACCGGGCAGTCCGATGTCGACGATGACCAGCTTGGGCCGCTCCCGGTCCACCAGGGCCAGCCCGTACCCAGCCTCGTCGGCCTGCAGGACGCGGAACCCATCCCGTCGCAAGTACATGGCGACCAGGTCCGATATGTGGGGATCATCCTCGATGACCACCACGGTGTCTTCAGCGGCCACCATGAGGACCAGCCTGCCACCCGGGGGATGCGTGCGTCCGCCATCATGAGGAAAGTGTGAGCAGAGGGGGCCGGGGGTCACCGGGGCCGACAACCGCGCCGGTAGGCTGCAAACGCTATGCCGGCCTACCTGGACACCATCGTGGCCGCGCATCGACGAGAGGCGGCCGGCGACCACCGCGACCTCGAGGTCGCCCGCAGGGAGGCGGCTGCAGCCGGACCGGTGCGTTCGTTCGCGTCGGCCCTTCGTGCTGCCCACCAGCGGGACGGCATGGCGGTGATCTCCGAGATCAAGCGGCGTTCCCCCTCCCGCGGCGATCTCGACCTCGCACTGGATCCCGCTCGGGTGGCGGCCGAGTACCAGGCCGGAGGAGCAGCCTGTCTGTCGGTGCTCACCGATCAGGCCTTCTTCGGTGGCGCACCTGACGATCTGCGGGCGGCCCGGGCCGCCTGCTCCCTGCCGGTGCTGCGCAAGGACTTCACCGTCAGCCCCCTCGATGTGTGCGACGCCCGGTCGATGGGTGCCGACGCCGTTCTGCTCATCGCCGCAGTGCTCGACGATGAGCAACTGGCCTCGTTCATCCAGCTGGCCGCTTCGCTCTCCTTCACCGCTCTGGTCGAGGTGCACGACGAGGACGAGTTGGTTCGTGCCCTCGCTGCCGGAGCCACGGTGATCGGTGTCAACCAACGCGACCTCCACACGTTCGACGTCGACCGACGTCGTGCCGCGGCACTGGCCGCCGCCATCCCCGACGGCGTAGTGGCGGTGGCCGAATCGGGCATCAGGGACGCCGGCGACGTGGCCGCGCTGGCGGCAGCCGGATACCACGCGGTGTTGGTGGGGGAGACCTTGGTGCGTGCCGGCGACCGCCGCGCTGCGGTGGCCGGCCTGCTCGGAGCCCGACCGTGACCGACGACGGGGCGGATGACCAAGGGGAGGGATTCTTCGTCAAGATCTGCGGCGTGACCAGCGAAGCCGATGCTCTTCTGGCCGTGGGGATGGGAGCTTCTGCCGTCGGTTTCGTGTTCGCCCCGTCCCCGCGGCAGATGGCCCCGGCGGCTGTGGCCGACATCGTCAAGCGGCTTCCGCACGAGACGGTCACCGTGGGCGTCTTCCGGGACGAGGCGCCTCAGCGGGTCATCGAGATCGCCAACCAGATCGGATTGCAGGCCGTGCAGCTCCACGGCATGGAGTCGGCCGAGGACACCCGTTGGATCGCCAGCCGGACGGCCTGCACTATCAAGGCCTTTCCCGCCGGCCACCGCAATATCGAGCGCTTCACCGATTACGGTGCCCGGTTCCTCCTGATCGATGGTGCCAACCCCGGGTCGGGCGAGCTCTTCGACTGGCGCCTGGGCGAGGGGGTGGTCGACCCGAATCGTCTCATCGTGTCGGGTGGGCTCCGGCCCGAAAACGTCGGGCAGGCCATCGTCCATCTGCGCCCGTGGGGTGTGGACGTGAGCAGCGGCGTCGAGGCCTCGCCGGGCGTCAAGGATCCGGGAAAGCTCCGGGCCTTCATCGCTGCCGCCCAGGACGCGGCCGGCCGGGTGGCCCGGTCCCACCAGCTCGAGACGTCGGGCGGTGGGGCGGCCGAGGGCGACGGCACGGGCGGCGATCCCTCCGGTCTCTTCGATTGGCAGAACGAATAGTGGCCACCGAGATCATGGGGGACCCCGGCCCGAGCGGACGGTTCGGGCAGTTCGGCGGGCGCTTCGTCCCCGAGTCATTGGTGCCGGCCTGTACCGAGCTCGAGGGGGCCTTCCGTACGGCGTGGGTCGATCCGTCCTTCCGGGCCGAGCTCGACGGTCTGCTGGGCAGCTTCGGGGGCCGGCCCACGCCAGTCACCGAATGCCGGCGTCTGTCGGCCGAGCTGGGGCTGCGGATCCTGCTCAAGCGGGAGGACCTGGCCCACACCGGCTCGCACAAGATCAACAATGTGGTCGGTCAGGGGCTCCTGGCCCGCCGGATGGGTAAGACCCGGCTGATCGCCGAAACCGGGGCGGGGCAGCACGGCGTGGCCACCGCCACGGCTGCCGCCCTGTTCGGCATGACCTGCACCGTCTACATGGGAGAGGTGGACACCCACCGACAGGAGCTCAATGTCTTCCGTATGGAGCTCCTGGGGGCCGAGGTGCGTCCGGTGTACAGCGGGAGCAGGACGCTCAAGGACGCCGTCAACGAGGCCTTGCGCGACTGGGTGGCCACGGTGGCCGACACCCATTACTGCGTGGGCTCGGTCATGGGGCCCCACCCGTTCCCCTGGATGGTGCGACAGTTCCAGCGGGTGATCGGCGAAGAGGCCCGTCAACAGTGCCATGAGCTGCTCGACGGAGAGGACCCCGACATGGTGGTGGCCTGCGCCGGTGGCGGTTCCAACGCCGCCGGCATCTTCGCCGGGTTCGCCGACACCACCCAGGCCGCCCTGGTGGCCGTGGAGGCAGCCGGTGGCGCGGCGATGACCAACGGCATCCCCGGAGTGCTCCACGGGATGCGCAGCACCCTCATCCAGAACGAAGAGGGCCAGATCCTCGAGGCCCACTCCATATCGGCCGGGCTCGACTACCCGGGTATCGGGCCGGAGCACGCCCATCTGGGAGAAGTGGGCCGGGCGCGCTACGAATCGGCCACCGACGACCAGGTGCTCGACGCTCTGCAACGACTGACCCGCACCGAGGGGATCATCCCCGCCCTCGAGTCGGCTCACGCCTTGGCCTGGGTCATCGCCCGGGCCGGCTCGGCCGACCTGCCCACCGGGTCGACCGTGCTGGTCAACCTGTCCGGGCGGGGCGACAAGGACGTGGCCCAGGTGCGCGACCTGCTGCGGTTCTCCTCGTGACCACGGCGCCGTCCGACCCGGCCTCCTCGCTCGACCCGGGGCCGGACCCCCTGGGGGCCACGTTGATGGCTCACCGGGACGCCGGACGCAAGCTGCTCGTCCCCTATGTGACAGGCGGCATGGACGACCAGTGGCTGCTCACCGTGGAAGCGCTGGCCGACGCCGGGGCCGACGCCATCGAGGTGGGCATCCCCTTCTCCGATCCGATGATCGACGGGCCGACCATCCAGGAGGCGTCGCTGCGGGCCCTGGAACGGGGCACCACACCCGACGGGATCCTGGCCGATCTCAGCCGCATCGATGCCGGCGTGCCGGTGGTGGTGATGACGTACTACAACCTCATCGTCCGAGCCGGGCACGCCCGCATCGCCGGCACCATGGCCCAGTCCGGTGTGGCCGGAGCCATCATTCCCGACCTGCCGCTGGAGGAGCTCGACCCGTGGTCGGCGGCCGCCGACCACGAAGGTGTGGCCACCGTGCTGTTGGTGGCCCCCTCCACGCCTCCCGACCGGGTGCGGGCCATCTGCGCCCGGTCTCGCGGCTTCGTCTACGCCGTCGGGCGCATGGGTGTGACCGGTGAGCAGACCGAGCTGGCCGCATCGGCCCGCCAGACCGCCCAACGGGCGGTGGCCGTCACCCAATTGCCGGTCTGCGTGGGGATCGGGGTGTCCACCCCCGAACAGGCGGTCGAGGTCTGCCAGGTGGCCGACGGTGTGGTCGTCGGTTCCGCTCTGGTCCGCCGTCTGCTGTCAGGGGCCGGGCCCGAGGGGGCCGCCGACTTCGTGGCTTCGTTGCGTCACGCCCTCGATTCCATCTGAGTCGATCGGTCTGAGTCGATCGGTCTGAGTCGAACGGTCCGTCCGGACCGATCAGGGCCGGGCCGCAGGTCGCACCAGGCGTCCGATCGTTCGGAGGAGGGACGGGCGGCGCTGGCTGTCGGAACGCTGCTCGAGCCGACGTCGGATCAGCTCTCGTCGCTCCTGCAGGTCGCGGAAGGTGATGGCGCCGGTGTCCTCAGTGAATCCCATGGCCGCCCGGTAGCCATCCAGATCGATCGGGCTCTCGGCCAGCTCCGCACCGATGTCGCGGGCGATCCTCTCCCCGTGCCGCTCGGTGAAATAGGTGATGACGGCCAGTATCTCCCCCAGGATGTCGACATCGGGTGCCAGTGTGGCCATCGAGCCGTTGAGAAAGAGGATGTCCTTCACGAACAGCATGAGCTCTTTGGGCAGGCGGGCACCGTAGCCGAGTAGGGCCTTGGTCACCTCCCGTAGCTCGGTCACCATCTCGTCGGCCGTCAGCAGGGTCGGGTCGATGGGGGGCCGGTCCAGTCCGAGGTCGCTGATGACCGCCTCCACGTCGACGTCAACCGGCAGGGCGCCGAGGTCGCGGAGTGCCTCTACCTGGACGGTCAGGTTGTTGGAGGTGGCGCCCATCTGCAAACGGAGGAAGGCGAGCCGCTTGCGCTCGTCGAGGCGTCCGGTAATCCCGAAGTCGAGTAGAGCCACCGTGCCGTCCTGTTGGACGAGAAGGTTGCCGCCGTGCAGGTCGCCATGGAAGACGCCCCACAGCAGGGCGCCTTCGAGGAAGGTGATCAGGCTGGAGCGGAGCACGGCGGCGGTGTCGATGCCGGCGGCCCGCATGCCTCGGGCGTCGCCCCACGAGAACCCGTGGAGGTGTTCCATGACCAGCACCCGTCGGGTGACCAGAGCCGGATGGGGCCGGGGCACCACGATCAGGTGGTCGACACTGCCGGCAAATACCTCGGCCAGATCGAGCATGTTCTGGGCTTCGAGCCGGAAATCGAGCTCCTCGACGATGGTCTCGGCAAACAGATCGACCAGGGCAGGCGGGTTGGTGAGAGCGGTGATCGGTATCCGCCCCACCAGCAGGGGAGTCACCCAGGCCATGGCCGCGATGTCCAGGCGGACCAACGACGCCACGGTCCGCCGCTGGACCTTGACCACTACCCGCTCGCCCGTCCGCAAGGTGGCCGCATGGACCTGGGCGATCGAGGCCGAGGCCAGAGGGACCGGGTCGAACGAGGTGAAGACATCGCCCAGTGTGCGTCCCAGGTCTTCCTCGATGGTCCGGCGGACGTCGGCAAACGGCTCAGGTGGCACCTGATCGCGCAGGAGACGGAATTCCTCGACCAGCTCCTCGGGAAAGATGCCCTCCCCGGAGGAGATGATCTGCCCGAGCTTGATGTAGGTCGGGCCCAGACGCTCGAAGGCAGAACGGAGCCGGCGGGAGATCCCGGCCCGGGATCGCCCGGTGCCCCGGTCACGCAACCACCATCCGGCGAGGGCCGAACCGATGCGGAACACGACGGCCAGGACGCGCATGCCGGACGGAAGTCCCTGGGGGCTCACCAATTGCCGGGCCAGGTCGGCGGCGTGCTGGCGCAGCACGGCCATGTCGCCGTCGGCGTCGGCCGGAAAGCGCCACGGCATGGTGGCGGGCTCGACGGTCCACGGTCCGTGGGGTGTGAACGCCCCTATGGCCAGATCGGGTCGAGCGCTCGAAGAGGGTGTGGGGCCGGATGGGCTCAACTGCTCAACCATAATGATCCAACGGTAGGGGGTGGTGGTCCGCATCGCCCGGTGGACCGGTCGTGTCATGCCCCGTTCGGCTGCGGAATCGATGCGGTTACGCCGGCTTGATCACCAGGCACCCGTTGTGCCCACCGAACCCGAACGAGTTGGACAGTACCGGCCCGGGCTCCCAGGCCCGGGCGGTGCCGGCCACGATGTCGAGGTGGATGTCGGGATCGGGTTGCTCGTAGCCCGACGTCGGGGGAATGAGGTCATGTCGGATGCTGAGGATGGCCGCCACCGCCTCGATGGCTCCGCAGGCACCCAGGCCATGCCCGGTGATGCCCTTGGTCGAGGTCACCGGGGGTGCGTTGGCCCCGAAGACCTTGGCGATGGCGTCGGCTTCGGCCCGGTCGTTGAGCGGGGTCGAGGTGCCGTGGGCGTTGATATGGCCGATCTGGTCCGGCGTGACGCCGGCATCCTCCATGGCCAGCGTCATGCAGGCAGCCGCCCCGGATCCGCCGGGGATGGGGGCCGTGATGTGGTGGGCGTCGGCCGTGCTGGCCGACCCGGCCAGTTCGGCGTAGATGCGCGCTCCGCGGGACACGGCGTGGTCCCACGCCTCGAGGACCAGGGCACCGGCACCCTCGGTGATGACGAAACCGTCCCGTCGGATGTCAAACGGACGTGACACCCCCGAGGTCGAGAGTGCGGTCATGTTGGCGAAGGCAGCCATGCCCACACCGGTCATGCCCGCCTCGGCGGCACCCCCGATGGCCACGTCACAGCGGCCGGACGAAACCAGCCATGCGGCGTGGCCGATGCTGTGGGCCCCCGCCGCGCAGGCGGTGGTGATCGTCTCCGACGGCCCGTGCCATCCCGCACGGATCGATATGTTGGCCGCCGCCGCATTGGACATCATCATCGGAACCAGCCGTGGCGATACCCGCCGGGCGCCCTTCTCGCCGAACAGGAGGATCTGGGCTTCGAGGGTCTCCAGACCGCCCACGCCGGTCCCCATCACCACACCGGAACGGCCCGGGTCGGCACTCAACTCGCCGGCGTCGTCGAGTGCCATGGCGGCCACGGCCACGCCGAACTGGGCGAAGCGGTCCAGTTGTCGAGCCTCTTTGGTGGTGAGCCACCGCTCGGGATCGAAGTCGGGCACCCGACGCTCACCGACCGGGGGCGGTCCGTTGAGCCCGGTCCACAGGGCCTCGGGGCCGATGCCGCAACACGAGACGACGCCGAGGCCGGTGACGGCCACGCGACGTCCGGCAACGGGATTGCCATCAGGACCGGTGCCCAGGAGCATCAGAGCTTGGCGTTGATCAGATCGAAGGCCTGACCCACCGTCTCGATGCCTTCGAGCTCGGTTTCGTCCACCGAGACGTCGAAGCTCTCCTCGAGGGCCATCACCAGTTCCACGAGGTCGAGACTGTCGGCATCGAGATCCTCGGCGAACCGAGCTTCCCGGGTCACCTTGTCCGCACTGACCTGGAGAACCTCGACCGCGCACTCCTTGAACTTCTCGAATGCCTCGTCCTCACTCACGCACTTGCTCCTTTTCCATTGCTGGTCTCAATTTCACTCAATTTGACTTGCTGATACTGGACTTGCTGTTACAGGCCCATGCCCAGGCCACCGTCGACGGGCAGAACCGCGCCGGTGATGTAGCTCGCCGCTGAGGAGGCGAGGAACCCCACGGCTTCGGCGATCTCTGCGGGACGGCCCGGACGGCCCAGTGGCACCTGCGCCGTCATCGAACTGAGCCGATCCCCGCCGAGAGCAGCGAGCATATTCGTTTCGACGAGGCCCGGTGCGATCACGTTGACGGTGATCGACCGGCTGGCCACCTCCCGTGCCATCGAACGGGCCATGCCCACCAGCCCGGCCTTGGTGGCGGCGTAGTTGGCCTGTCCGGGGGAGCCGATGAAGGCACCGACCGATGACACCATGATGATCCGGCCCCGGTGGAGTCGGACCATCCTGGTCAGAGCCCTTTTAGCCACCCGGAACACCCCCGTCAGATTGGTGTCGATCACCTCGGACCACGCCTCCTCGCTCATCCGCAGCACCAGCGTGTCCCGGGTGATGCCGGCGTTGGCCACCAGAACCTCGACCGGTCCCCAGGTCGACTCGACGGTGGCGAAGGCCTGCTCCACCTGGGCGGGGTCGGCCACGTCACAGGTCAGACAGAGAAGGCGATCGCCCAGCATCCCGGGGTCCTCGACGCCGCCCGACCGTGAGGTCACCGCCACTTTGTCACCGCGGCCGTGGAACCACTGGGCGCAGGCCAGACCGATCCCGCGCGACCCCCCGGTGATCATCACCACCCGTCCGTCGGCCTCGTCGACCGGTCCGGTCACGATGAGCTCTCGGTGGTCCGAATCCAGGCGACGGGCTGGCCCTCGACCACCCGTTCGCCCCGCACGGCCAGCCAACGCACCAGGATCCCGTCGAAGGGGGTGCGGACATCGGTGAGCCCGACGGTACCCACCAGGTCACCCACGGCCAGGCGGGAGCCTGGCTCGGCACCCTTCCCACTGCCGGGGGCCGCCGTGGCTTCGGCCAGTGCTGTGCTCTCCAGCGCGGCCAGCGCCACGTCGGGCTCGAACACGCCGGGCGCCGGGCTCACGATCACCCGTTCGGAGGTGTAGAGGTGCTCGCCTTGATGGTCAGGACCAGCCGCCGCCCACTCGTCGGTGCCGGCCACCGTGTCCATCAGCTTGTCGAGGTCGGCAGGTACGGCGACAGCCACGCCCCGCACATCGGGGATGGTGCGACGGACCATGCCGGTCAGGACCCCACCGGGGCCGAGCTCGGCCAAGATGGTGGTGCCCCTGCCGCCCAGCGTCTCGAGCGACTGCCGCCACCGTACGGGGCTGCAGAGCTGGGCCGAAAGCAACCCGGGCCATTCGGTCGGATCGGTATGGACCCGGGCGTCGACGTTGGCCACCACCGGCACCTCGGGCGAGTGGAAGGTCACGCCTTCGAGGGTCTGGCGCAGGCGGGCGCGGGCCGGCAGCATGAGCTGAGTGTGAAAGGCGCCCGACACCGGGATAGGGAGGACCTTGCGGGCGCCGAGCTCCTTGGCCCGCTCCGAGCCGTTGGCCACACCGGAGGCCGTTCCGGCGATGACCACCTGGCCGGGGGCGTTGTAGTTGGCCACCCAGACCTGGTCCTCGGCCCGCTGGCAGGCGGCCTCGGCGTCGTCGTCGGCGATTCCGATGAGGGCGGCCATGGTCCCCGGCTGCTCGTCGGCAGCCGCTTGCATGGCCTCACCCCGTTCCAGAACCAGGCTGGTCCCGTCGGGCAGCGAGAGGGAGCCCGACGCCACCAGCGCCGTGTACTCGCCAAGGCTGTGACCGGCGCAGGCGGCCGGAAACAATCCAAGCCGCTCGACGGCGTCCAACACGACCAGGCTCATCACGAAGGTGGCCAATTGGGCGTTGGCCGTCCGGGTCAACTCGTCCATGGGGGCATCGAGCAGAAGAGCGGTGATGTCCCGCCCTGCGATATCCGATGCCTCGGCCGCCACTTCCCAGGAGGGGTGCTTGACCCAGGCATGACCCATCCCGGATCGCTGTGAACCCTGTCCTGGGAAGGCAAAGGCCAGCACCCACCGACTCCTCTCGAAAGCTGCGATCGCACGTGACCGTCGTGGCTGGACAAGTGTGGCACGACCGCGACGAAATGGGGACATTACCCAGGGGTCACCGGCGCGAAAGGGATGACGATCGGAGGTGGTATCGACGCTGTAGGCAGCCCGATTTCGTCAATTCCGATGATTGCCGTGCCTGAACTTCCTGTCTAGGGTGACCGGGGCCGAGGGGTTTGCCAGATTCCCCGTGGTGGTAGGGCACAACGCAACAACGGGCGCCGAATTGGTGGAATGAGGAGGCAATTATGAAGATCTTGACGCGCAGGTCGGCCTATGCCGTGGGTGCTGGGGCCCTTGGCCTCGGACTGGTCATGGCCCTTCCGGGAGTTGCTGCTGCCGGACAACCGTGGGGCCCTGGTGGTCCCGGCTTTCCGGGTGGCCCCGGATTCCAGGGAGCGGTGTTCGCTTCGCCGGCCGGTTCCCAACCCTGCGGGTCGCCGAGCTACCCGACCATCACCGCGGCGGTGGCTGCCGCTCATCCGGGTGGCACGGTCATCGCCTGCCCCGGCACCTACAGCGAGGACGTGATCGTCCAGCAGTCGGTGACCATCATCGGCCGCGGGGCCACCGTCGACCCTGGCTCCGCCACCAACTCGCCGTTCTATTCGGAGGAGGGGAGCAACGCCTTCACTGTTGTCGTGCCCAACGTGACCATCGAGGGGTTCACGGTCACCGGGGCCAGCGGGGACGGCATCCTCTCGGCCGGCAATCAGTCGACCTTCAAGAACAACCTGGCTGAGGACAACGGCGGCACCGGTATCGACCTCAACGGAGCCTCGTGGTCGACCGTTTCCGGTAACACCGCCGTCAACGACGTGGGCGGTGGCTACTACCTGACCAACGATGCCGGTGGCATTCCTGAGTTCGCCGGTCACACCGCCTCCCACGACACCATCGTGGGCAACACAGCCAAAGGCAACCCAGGCGGGTGCGGGGTGATCCTGGCCGACCATCTGGGTTCGTCGACCGGGGTGAACATGGCTCAGGGCATCTTCGACAACACGGTGACCGGCAACGTTCTCGACGACAACGGAACCACCGCGGATGGAGCGGGTGTGGTGCTGGCCTCACCCGTGCCCGGGGGCGCCGTGTACGACAACACCGTCATCGGTAACTCGATGAGCGGAAACGGCATCGGCGGGGTGACCCTCCACAGTCACATTCCGGGCCAGTACTTCGCCGGCAACAAGATCATCGCCAACAACATCGGGACCAACAACGTGCTGGGTGACTACGGGGATCCGGCCACCACCGGGGTCTACCTGGGCAGTGTCAGCCCGGCCAGCGTCGTCGTGGCCTTCAATGCCATCCACGGCAACCAGTACGGGATCTTCGCAGCCGGCCCGGTGACGGTGGTCGGGAAGCAGTTCAACTTCTTCTTCGCCGACGGGTCACCCTTCGGGTCGACGCCCGTCTACGCCGGGTGATTACACGGGGCAACGGGCTGCCGCTCGTCCTGGGCGCCCGTTGGTCCGTATCATCCTGAGCCTTGTGGGGCTGGCTCCTAAGATTGCACGGGGGCTGCGCCAGGACCCTGGGGTTCGTCGGAAGGGATGGGCATGCTACTCAAGGGTCTCAATCACGTGGCCGTGATCACCAACGATGCTTCTCGCTTGAATGAGTTCTACGAGGAGGTGTTCGAAGCCGAGATCATGAGGGACGGGTCGGAGTTCCCGGCCGGCGAAGGTCCTCGACTGTCGATCATCAAAATCGGTGACTGGGCGGAGCTCAACGTCTTCGAGATCGAAGGCAACACTGAAGCTGATCGGCAGACGCCGATGTTCGGTCGGGGTCGTCTCGACCATCTGGCCCTGCAGGCATCCTCGCTAGACGCATTCGAGGACATCAGGGATCGTCTGATGGCCCGAGGGGCAGCGGACGACTTCGTGACCGATTTCGGGCCCATGCTGAGCATCTTCTTCCGCGATCCCGACGGTCTCGAATGCGAGGTCTGCGTCGAGAACCCGGATGCTGTTGCCGGGGTGGGCAACCCTCCTGGCACCCGGGCCGCCCGGTACTCGTAAGGCGGCACGGAGTCGGTCGCCGGCGTCCGACCCGAGTGGGCGCGACGGGCATTTTGTCGCAGATTGCCGGGCCGAGAGCCAGTGGCGGAACCGGCTCAACCGGCCCGGCCGCCCCTTTCTATCGACGCAACATTGGAATGCTCTGAGAGACGGCCCGGCTAACGAACGCTGCGAAAATGACCTCTCGTAAGTTTTGGCCCGGGTCCCCGAGGACGGACCGACCCCGAGGACCAAGGTCCCTTCGCCTCCAAGCGTGGAACAATCCCAGGCATGGAAGAGCCGTCGGAGCTGCGATGCAACGCACACTGGAGGACGGCTGTCTGGTCCCTTCGAGTGGGGTACGTCGGGCTGGCTGTCGCCATTGCCGGCATCATCGTGATGTCGTCAGGATCCACGCCATGGATCCTCTTCGCCGGGGTGATCATTTGGCTGGCGACCGCAGCCGTCACGTTGGGTGGGTTCTTCTGGTCCCGGCACGAGCTTCCCGAGCCACGACCTGGGTTGTGGTCGATGCGGTTCATGCTCATCCACGACACGCTCCACGCTCAGACATCGGCCCCGCGGGCCTGACGGTTCCACGGATTTCGGGGACGAGCTAGCCGCGGTCGGCATTTAGCGGGCCGCCGGGTCATCGGCGATCATCAACCGTAGCTGGGCGGCACCTGTGGAATGCGCTCGGACGTGGTCCTGGGATCTCTTACGGACCCGGAAAGGCGGCCGGGAAGGCCGCCGCAAAGGCGGCGTCGCCACAAATACGGGGAGCCTCGATCAAGGGCCGTCCGAGCAGAAGGGCAAGCAGGTCGCGGCTGGTGGCCTCGATGACCGCAGTCGCCACGGAGTGGGGATCCGCTGGGTGACAGTCAACCACCTCTCCACTCACGGAAACGATGAAGGTGGGACCGTCAACCGCAACCAACAGCCAGGTGCCTTGGAGGTCGCGGTCGAACCTGCGGTGATTGGTTCGTCGGACGCTCAGCCCTTTCAACCGGGTCGGCAGCGCCGCTCTTACGAACAGTCCGCCCCAATCAGCCAATCCAAGGTCGAGATCGGAGCCATGGACCTCAACCTCAGTGAGCCTCAGGAGCGGCAGACCTGAAAGCGGAATCGTTCCAAGGTCGGGGTTGTCTTCGGGTTCTACGACCGCTCGATCCCACGCCGCGGTGTCCAGAGCACTCCAGACTTGATTGAGTTCTCTGCTCAGCCTGCGTAATGAATCAACAACCTCATGCGGGTCTTCACCTGAGGCTGGTTCAAGCGTCTGTGGGCGCTGTGAGGCGCGACCATCCGGATAGTAGGCAGCGCCTCTTCCCGACACGCCGGCGCGCGTCATGCGAAGCAGTGCATCGGCCCCGTAACGGAGATGGCAGGCAATGGTGAGTCGAGTCCAGCCAGGAAGCAAACAAGGCTGCAACAGCGTCTGCGTGCTCACATCTGACAGGACCTCGGCGATGAGCACCGACCGGTGGCCGGTTGCCTCCACGATGCCGCGAACCGATTGGGCAGAGGGTGGCACCACAGCCATTATGCCCTGGACACCGGTCGCTCTTGATGGCCAAGTACCTCTTCCCGGCGGGTTGTCCAAGGCTAAATCAGCCGTCGAGTGACTTCTCTCGGAACTCGGACTCGCCGGTCGGCGGCTGGAATCCCAACTCCGCCGCCACCGGATCATCTGGTGGCAACCAAGGGCGTGCTTGTTGGACAAGATCGAAATCACGCCAGGCTCGGGCGGTCCCCGTGTCTTGGGCGACCTCCAGGAAGTCAGCCGTGGCCTGAGGTATGCGACCATCGCGCCAGGCAATAGACCAGGGATAATGGGGCGAGAGCTCCTGAGGTCTGTATACCGGCAGACCCTCAGCCGCGTAACGCACAGCGTAGCTGTCGAATTCCAACGAGAACGCAGATTGGGTTGATCGTTCAATCACCGCCAGACAGTGGCTGAAGGCTCCTGGGGTTCCAAGCCACCGCATCGACAAACCCAGGAATCGGTCCAGTGGAGTCAAGAATTCGCCGTATGCCTTGTGAAGACCGGACTCAGGAGGATCGGCAAGGACCTCTATGGGCCGTTCGAACATCGACACCGTCGATCGAACAGGATCGCCGCGGCGACCCACCAGACGCATCGGTTCGAGCCGGAGCAGAGTGTGGGACCAGCCCTTTGGATGGTCCTGGAGCATCTGCGGGGTGACACGGAGGATGGCTACATCGAGGCGATTCTCAAGCAGGGCGTCGAGCTGGGCCACGCTGTCCATGGCGTGTTCGACGATCGTTACGTCGGGGCGGGCCTTCGAATAAGCGTCGGCCACGTCACGACTGGTGGCGAGTTCGAAGATGTGGGCGATCCGCACCTGGTTTCCGTCCGGTCGTTGCTGCATTCTTTCGGCGAGTTTGAGCAACTCCCGTGCGTCGTGGAGGAAGTCTTCGCCCCGGACAGTGAGGGCAACATGACGGCTGTCGCGGACAAGTAGGCGCACGCCAAGCTGATCCTCGAGCTTGCGGATCTGCTTCGAAAGTGCTGGCTGGCTGACGTGGAGCTTG
Source organism: uncultured Acidimicrobiaceae bacterium (assembly GCA_963813525.1). Lineage (GTDB taxonomy): Bacteria > Actinomycetota > Acidimicrobiia > Acidimicrobiales > RAAP-2 > Bog-756. The sequence goes on along the minus strand of CAWEZI010000005.1, from coordinate 2,623,083 downwards.
TTCGCCGCCCGGCCGAAGTGGAGCTCATCGGCCACCACTACGAAGTAGCGCACCAGGCGCAGGTCGAGGTCCACGCTTATCCCCCTAGCACGCCCGGTTGCATGGCCGGGAGCGCACCCTGAGACCGTACTCGGTAGCGCCCACCTCAGTCATGCCTGTCCGGTTATCGATCCAGGTCGAATAGGTCTTGGACACCCGCCCCGGAAAGGCGTTGTCTTGTACAGGACCCCTGCGAAAGGACCTGACATGGCCGCCGGAAAGACACCAGCAGTCTTCATCCACGGACTCTGGTTGCACGCAACCAGTTGGTCACCTTGGCTGGACCAGTTCCGTGACGCCGGTTACGAACCTATAGCGCCGGGCTGGCCCAACGAGCCTCCGACGGTGACGGAGGCCAGGGAGCATCCCGAGCTGGTGGCCAACGTCGGCATTGATGACGTGACCTCCCACATGATGCAGGTCATCGATGGCCTCGACGGGAAGCCGGTGATCATCGGCCATTCCTTCGGTGGCCTGATTGCCGAGAAGCTTCTCGGGGAGGGTTACGGTGCCGCAGCGGTAGCGATCGACCCAGCGCAAATCAAAGGTGTCTTGCCCCTCCCTCTTGCCCAGTTGCGCGCTGGGTTGCCCGCACTGGGCAATCCCGCCAATCGCCATAAGGCTGTGTCTCTGACGAGCAAAGAGTTCCGGTTCGGATTTGGAAACGCACTGAGCCAGGAGGAGTCTGACCGGCTGTTCGAACGCTGGACGATCCCATCTCCCGCCAGGCCGTTGTTCGAAGCGGCCGTCGCCAACTTCTCGCTGCACTCGCCGGCGAAGGTCGACACTGAGAACGAAGAGCGAGGACCGCTCCTGCTCATCTCGGGCACGAAGGATCACACGGTGCCTGACAAAGTCACTCAGTCCACACTGAAGCAGTACCGCGATTCCACCGCTGTCACCGCGCTCAAGGAGTTCGAAGGTCGGGGCCACTCATTGACCATCGACGAGGGCTGGAAGGACGTGGCCAACGCCGTCTTGGACTGGCTCAAGGCCGATGGCATCTGAACCAAAGGGACCTGTCTTTCAACCGTAGGAGGGATTATGGATCTTGGGCTCGAGGGCAAGCGTGCCCTTGTCACCGGGGCCAGCAAAGGCATCGGCCTCGCAGTGGCCCGACGACTCGTGGCTGAGGGCGTCGCCGTGGTCGGCGGATCGCGTCAGTCTTCAGCAGAGCTGGAGTCCCTCAGCGAGGGCGGCGACGTTGTCCACGTCGTCGTCGACCTCACAGCGGAGATGGGGCCGTCGCGACTGGTAGAAGCGGCATTGAGCAGAGGTCCAATCGACCTCCTCATCAACAACGCGGGAGCGGTTACGCCCCGATTGGGCGGATTCATCTCGGTTACCGATGAACAGTGGTTGGCCACTATGGCTCTGACTTTCATGGCTGCCGTCAGGACGACCCGGGCTGCCCTGCCACACATGATCGATCGCGGTAGCGGGAGCATCGTCAACAATGCGTCGGTGAACGCCACACTCCCGGACCCTCTCGTCATCGACTACAGCGCGGCGAAGGCAGCGCTTGCTAACTTCTCGAAAGCCTTGTCCAAAGAGGTCGGACCGCACGGGATTCGAGTGAACGCTGTGAGCGCAGGTCCCGTCTCGACGGAATTGTGGCTGGGCACTGAAGGCGTGGCCGCCGCTGTCTCAGCCGCTCAGGGCGCCGACCCGGATGACGTTGCTCACCAAGCTGTCAAGGACACAGCCACCGGTCGATTTACCGCACCAGAGGAGGTCGCGGACCTGATCGTGTTCCTGGCCAGCAACCGAGCGTCCAACGTGACGGGAGCCAACTACCTCGTTGATGGGGGTCTGACTCAGAGCCTCTGAGGGCTCAGGCATGAGTTGCGATCTAGACGTGAGACTTCCCGGCCGACGGCGCTGCACATACACATTGCGCCGTACCTCCGTTAGATGTTGTCCGGCCAGCGATGTACCGAACCCTCAAGGCGAAAGGAGACATGGTGACCACAACCGACGAAGACTTCCATACGTTCCTAGACATATGCCGGGAGGCAGTGGGCCAGCAGGTGAGCGGACGGACGGAGACGTTTCAGTCACTTTGGTCTCGCGATGACGACGTGGTCCTTATAGGAGCAGCGGGATCACACCAAAAGGGGTGGCACGACGTGAGCGCGCGGCTCTCCTGGGCTTCTCAGCACTTGAACTTTGGAGGATTCCACGTCGAGAGCCTCTTGGCGAGCGTCTCAGGAGATCTTGCGTTCACCGTTGATCTGGAGCATATGAGCCGCGACCTCAACGGCGAAACGGAGTATCGAACCCTCCGCGCTAGCCAGGGATACCGCTTGGAGCATGGCCAATGGCGCGTCGTATTTCGCCACGGGGACCCAATGGCTGAGGACACTCTCACGACGAAATAGTCACGGTTTGATCGCCTTGGCACCGACCTGGCACCACGAGCACCGTCTCGTGATCTTCATTCACAACTGGCATCGTTCTGACCCGCCAGAACGACGTAAAAACCTGGTGCCTCGGGGCGGGATTCGAACTCCCTAAAGGCCCCATCCGGCCCATCGAGTTCAGGGCCTATTCGGCGAATCGGGCCGACCTTCGCGACGGCCGATCCGAGGTGGTCCGGGATCATTTATTACCGCGTTGGTACCGCCGAGCCCCTTGGTGGCGGTACCGTGTGCCCCGTGGCGAACGGGCGGTCGGCGGCTTGGGTGATCGGTGGCGCTGGGCTTGTGATTGCCGGGCTGATCTCCGGTGCGGTTAGCGCCGGGAGCCAACTTTCCAATCCCATTGAGTCAGATGGCTTCCCATTCTCCGACTTCGGGTTCTGCTTGGGCCTTACGATCGCGACGGTCGGCGTGGTGGTGCTGATTGTTTCAATCCTCCGGGTCGCAAGGCGCCAAGGGCGAGGCGTTCCGAATCACGAGGAGACGATCCCAGAGCGGGCGGAACAGACCTGAGGATAGCTCCGTTGGCTGGCCCACCTTCAAGGGACAGCTACCGAGTTCTGTGCTGCACCGCGCAACCGCGCCATCTCGTGGGTTTGCACATCATCTCCGGCAAGTAGTGCCACCACCCGCTGTGGCGAGTGTTCAAACCAAATCTGTTCGACAATGCCAGGATGGTTCTCGCCGTATCGGCGCACGGCTTCGACAACAGAACGAAGTTCGCCCTGAGCTACGGAACGACCATCCGGGCCCGGACTCAGACTCGCTCATTCCAGTCACCCCGCATCTGGGTTGGGAGTGACGAGGGCGGACGTGCTGACATCATCTTTGAAGCATCGCCCAGGTCTGCAGACGAGCACGACTTTGGTGCCCTCGCCGGCGGGGAGGCTAGGCGCCGTATTCGGCAGTGTTCGACGGTGACGGAAGCGTAATAACCCTTGGGCCGAAGTTCGTGTAGGTCAGAGTGATGTGGGCTACGCCCTGTTGACGGGGCGGCGACGTTGCCGCTACAGGCGGATTCGCGGAGGAGGTTGTCGAGACCTGCGCTCCACTGGCGAGAATTTCCCCGCCTTTGGCTTGAAGGGGGTAAACCTGACTGTAGTAAGGCTCGGTAGCAGAGGCCCGAACAAGGCGACCTTGCCTGTCGATCCAAAACTGGACCGGGATTTTGATCGACGAAGCGTTGGGAACCATGGACTCGGAATCGGCAGGCACAAATTCAGGGTCATCTCGTTGGAGGAACCCGAGCGTTGTGGTGCCTCGGTACTCAGTTGTGGTTACTCCGTCGAGCGGTACGGAGTGACCACTGATGAGCGTACCCGGCACTGCTGAAAGGAGTGTGGCTGGATCCGGAGTAAGCATGGTGCTGCTCACGGAGAAGAGTCCGGCCGGAACGGTCGATGGTGTTTGCAGCCACGGCCTTGACAACGTGGTGGGAACGTTCGGGGCGACGTTGCTTCCGACGTCTTTGAAGGTCGCCTCGGGGGTCTGGATTGTCAGTGGCTCAGAGACAGACGGACAACCCGGGCTTGCTGTCGAGTACTCCATGATCTGTTTAGCAAAGTCGACGGAACCTTGGTTCACAGTCACCCGATCGCTCGTGCTCGACGAGCCGCAACCGGTCCCTGGGGATCGAATGACCAAGGTGAACGCAGCTCCACCTGCTGCCTTGGTTGCCTTCAGGACAGTCTTCGTGAATCCTGGCTGGGCAACGGGAGTTGCGGGAGCAGAGTTGCCGCGGCCCCCGACCACCGTGAGGCCAATCAGAACTACCGCCAAGAGAGCGAAAGAGACGATCGCTGACCCCTTCAGCCGTTTGTTGCGTCTATGCCGCTGAGCCTCTTTGAACAGGGCGTCCGCGTCGGGCGTTGGTGGCAAAGTAGGCGCCCGGAGTGGGGTTTCCGTCGTCGCCATGAAGCTACTATGGTTGTTGTTATGGGCTCTGTCAAGCGTGACGACGAAGTACAGGGTGATGCGATGCTCGAGCTTTCGCGAGTCGACAGACGAGAGCCCGTGCTGCTTCATGAACAGGTCGCCGCCGAAATCAGACGCGCCATCGCTGATGGTGAGGCACTGCCTGGGCAGAAGATCCCTCAAGCCAAAGACTTGGCGGCGGTACTCGGGGTGAACACGAATACGGTCCTGCGCGCACTTCGACTCCTTCGAGATGAAGGCTTATTGGAGATGGGAAGGGGTCGAGCGATCCGGGTTGCGGGGACACCCGAACAGGGAGCAGTCGTAGTGAAGCTCAACGAAGTTTTGGCGTTTGCCCGTCAACGTGGCTATCGACGCGACGAGTTGATAGCCCTCATGGAGCGGTTGCCTGGATAGTCGCAGTCCTCGTACCTTCCCTTCTTTGAGTGCCCCGATCACCAGGTAAGCTGGCAGCGCTCTGACCAGCTAGAACGCTTCAAATTCACGGGTGCCCGGGGCGGGATTCGAACCCGCACGCCCTTTCGGACAGTGGATTTTGAGTCCACCGCGTCTGCCATTCCGCCACCCGGGCCAATGGGTGGGCAGCCTACCGCTGCCGTCGCCGACCCTATGGCTCTGGTCGCTACGGCCGAGCCGGGCATCTGTGGGCCGACAGGACCCTAGGCTCCGGCTGTGGAGCGGTCCGAGGAGCCGTCCGGAGCCGACGCACCAAGGGAAGCCTGGTCGGCCATCGGATGCGAGAACATCATTCACCTGGTCGCCGTCGAGATCTGGCTCATCGAGCTTCCCTTCGTCCGTCCGGTGATCACCGCCGTAGGCACACACGCGCAGCGGCCGCTGGTGCTGGTCAACGTGGTGGCTGAGCGCGACGGGGTGACGGTGGACGGCTGGGGCGAGTGTGCTGCACTGGCCGATACCACCTACGACGACGAGGACGCTCTGCGCGCCTTTGACACACTGGCCTTCCGCCTGGTTCCTGCTCTGGTGGAAGCGGCGGCCGGCGATGGCAATCGGGTGCCGACCCCGGTGGCGCTCCGACATATGTACGGAACGGGGTCGGCCACCCCTCTGGCCTTCGCCGCTCTGGAGATGGCCGTGGCGGACGTCCATCTGCGGGCCGAGGGCCGGTCGCTGGCCTCCGTGCTCGGTGTAGAAGGCCGTTGGGTCGAGCTCGGTGCCGTCGTCGGCCAAGCAGCGTCGGTGGACGCGCTCCTGTCGGAAGTCGACGCTCTGGTCGGCCGGGGTTATCGGCGGATCAAATTGAAAGTGGGTCCCGGATGGGACGTGGATCCCCTGTCCCGTGTGGTGGGGGAGTTCCCCCATCTCCTTGTGCAAGTGGATGCCAACGGTGCCTATCGGGCGGCGGACATGGACCACCTGGCCCTGCTTGACCGGTTCGGTCTCCTCTGCCTCGAACAACCCTTCGACCGGGCCGATCTCGACGCCCATGTCGGCCTGGGCCGTCTGATGGCCACGCCGATCAGTCTCGACGAGAGCGCCGATTCGGTGGAGGCCGTGCGTCACGCCTTGGCCCTCGGGGCCTGTTCCGTGGTGGGGGTCAAACCCTCACGGTTGGGGGGCCTGGGATCCGCCCTCGATCTGGTGGCGTCCTGCACGGACGCCGGGGTCCCCCTGTGGATGGGGGGCATGTTCGAGTCCGGCTACGGCCGCGGGGTCAACACCACGTTGTCCGCCTTGCGCGGGTTCCTGTGGCCCGGCGACCTCAGTCCGGCTGCGCTGTACCTGGCCAGGGACATCGTTCCGCCGCCCGTCCTCAACCGGACCAGGCCGGATGGCACCCTGGTTGCCCGGGTACCGGACGGGAACGGAATGGGCCCGGCTCCCGACAAGGAGCGATTCGCGCGGTCCGCCGCCCGCTACCAGCGGTTCGAGGGTCCCGGCGTCTGAGCTGCCCGACCAGGGTCGGGCGCGGCGCGGAGCGGAGAGCTGAGGGCGGGGGAGTGGGAAAGCCCCGCTGGGTCGGGCTTGGTTCCGCTTGTGTGTGGGGGTCGCCCGGGGTGCGTACAATTGCCCTCCCATGCATCGCGCCATTGTCGAACGACGACTGAGTGACGCCCACGACCGTTTGGTGCGTGCCCGCTCGGAGCTGGCTGTCCTCGACGAGCAGCTCGTGGTGGTCAACGAGATCGCTGACGACACCCGGCTGCGGGCCCTGGTGGCAGAGACCCCGGTAGCTTCCAAGGAGCACGATGAAGCCAGTCGACAGGCCACGGTGATGCTCCAGTCCCGCAAGGCGCTGGTCGACCGTATCGCCGAGCTGGAGAGGCGTCAGGACGAGTTGCTCGACCGACTGGTGGTCGGGCCGGGTTGACCCCTTCATTTTTAAACCACAGCACCAGTCACCGCGGCTCCGAGGCTCCATTCCTCGCTGTGCCCCTGCCGACACGGAGGGCCCGATGAGCCGTCGCGTGGTCATCGCCGAGGACGAAGCCATCATCCGGCTCGACCTGAAGGAGATCCTTCAGGACGAGGGGTACGACGTGGTGGGTGAGACCGGACGCGGAGACGAAGCCGTCGACCTGGTCCGTCAACACCAGCCCGACCTGGTCATCCTCGATGTCAAGATGCCCGGGTCCGACGGCCTGGCCGCGGCACGGGCCATCCACCAGCTCGAGCTCAAGGTGGCCGTCCTCATCCTCACCGCTTTCAGCCAGAGGAACCTGATCGACGAAGCTCGCGACGCCGGCGTGGCTGCCTACCTGGTCAAGCCCTTCCAACGCATCGAGCTCATCCCCGCCATCGACCAGGCCATATCCCGGTGTGAGCAGGAGTGGGCCATCGACGACGAGGCGCGCCAAACGGCAGAGTCGGGGGACGGGGGGACACGATCCTCGAGCGCCGAGGACAAGCTCGAAACGAGACGCCTGGTCGACGCGGCCAAGGGCCAGCTCATGGAGCGGTCGGGAATGTCGGAGTCCGAAGCCTTCGGTTACATCCAAAAGACGGCCATGACCACCCGATCCCGCATGATCGACGTCGCCCGCCAGATCCTCGAAGGCTCGCTGGCGCCCTAGCGCCCAGCCGATACGACCTTCCATGGCCCCGACACCAGCGGCAGACAAAAAGGCCAGCTCCGGCGGGGCGAGCGGCATCGACGACCAACGTCCCCTTCTCCTGCTGGACGGGATGTCCTTGGCCTTCCGGGCCTACTTCGCCCTACCCGCCGACTTGGCCACCACGGCCGGTGTGGTCACCAATGCTCTGCATGGGTTCGCCTCGATGCTGGTCAACCTGGTGCGCGACCACCGACCGTTGAGCATGGCGGTGGCCTTCGACCTTCCCGGACCGACATTCCGCGACGAGATCGTGACCGACTACAAAGCGGGCAGGAGTGAGGCTCCGCCCGACCTGCCGCCTCAATTCGACATGATCCGCACCCTGCTGGACGCACTGGCCATCCCGGTGGTCGGAGCCGTCGGTTTCGAAGCCGACGACGTGTTGGCCACCCTGGCCACCGAGGCCCGCGACCGCCAACAGCCGGTGATCGTGGTCACCGGCGACCGTGACTCCTATCAGCTGGTGGAGGACCCGTTCATCCGGGTGCTCTACAACCGCCGGGGCGTGAGCGACTACGCCCTCTATGACGAAGCCGGAATCAAGGAGAGGACCGGCGTGCGGCCGGTCGACTACACCTTTCTGGCCGCTCTCCGCGGCGATCCCTCGGACAATCTGCCCGGCGTGCCCGGGGTGGGGGAGAAGACGGCGGCCAAACTGGTCAATGAGTACGGCGACCTCGACAACCTGGCCGCCCATCTCGAGGCCCTTTCACCCAAGCTCCGCCAGAACCTGGCCGACAACATCGAGCGGGTCCGTACCAATACCGAGCTGATTCCACTGGTGCGTGACGTTCCCCTCGATGTCCATGTCGACCAGTTGACCCTGGGGGGATGGGATCGTGAGGAAGCCAAACGTGTCTTCGAGGAGTTCGAGCTGCGTACCATTTGGACGCGGTTCGCCTCCTTGGTCGACGACGGCCTGTTCGGTGACGTCCATGGGACCGAGTCGGCCGGGGACGAGACCGGGCATCCCGCCGCCCGGAAAGGAGACGGATCACCTTCGTGGCTGAGCGCGCCCGAGGTGGTGGTGGCCCGCACCGCCGACGCCGCCCGGGCCGGCCTGGCCGCGGTGTTCGCCGCTGCCCGGGCCGCCAGCGGCACCGTGGCCGTTCACGCCCGGTGGAGCGGGGAGCCGGGTCGGTCGTCACTGGTGTCGCTGTCCTTGACCGGGGAGGTGGACCGGGAGAGCGGGGACGGGCCGCTACCCGTGGTCTACATCGACACCTCCGATGCTGAGGGTCCGGGCCTGCTCGAGGACGCCGGCGTCGCCGCCGAGCTGTCGGGCGGCCTCGGTGCCGGGGGCCTGGGCGTGGTGGCCCACGACGGCAAGGAACTGATGCGCTCGCTGCTTCCCTACGGCATCGACATCACCCAGCTGGTGATGGATACGGCCGTTGCTGCCTATCTGCTCGACCCGAGCACCGATCGCTACCGTCTGGGGGATCTCGCCGAGCGGTTCCTGGGCGTGACTCTCGACGACGCCACCGGCGGGAAGGGCCAGGGGTCTTTGGCCCTCGACCCTTCACCGGCCGACGAGAGCGGGGACGAGGTGTCGGCGGCACAGGTGACCGCTGTGCTGGCCCGCCTGCGGGTTCCGCTGGCCCAGGCCCTGGCCGAGGTGGGGGAGGATCTTCTCTACAGCGAGATCGAGCTGCCCCTGGTCAGGGTCCTGGCCCGCATGGAGGTGACTGGAATCCCTGTTGATCGGCAGGTCCTCCAGTCGATCGCCAAGGGGCTGGCCGACGAATGCCAGTCGTTGGAAGCCACCATCCAGGACCTGGCCGGCGAGCCGTTCAAGGTCAATTCTGTGCCCCAGTTACGTAGCGTGCTCTACGACAAGCTCGGCCTGACGCCGGTGCGCAAGACCAAAACAGGCTTCTCCACCGACGCCCGCACCCTCGAGCTGTTGCGTGGCCAGCACCCGATCGTCGAAGCCCTCCTCCGCTATCGGGAGATCGAGAAGTTACGGTCGACCTACGGCGAAAGCCTGGCTGCCGAAGTGGCCGACGACGGCCGCATCCATGCCACCTTCCGACAGACAGTGGCCCGCACCGGCCGCCTCTCGTCGGATCGGCCCAATCTCCACAACATTCCGGTTCGCACCGTTGAGGGGCGCCGGTTCCGTGAGGCGTTCATTCCTTCACCCGGACGGCGACTGCTGGTGGCCGACTACGACCAGGTCGAATTGCGGGCCATCGCCCATCTCTCCGCCGATCCGGGGTTGACGGCGGCGTTCGCCGCCGGCGAGGACATCCACCGCAGCGTGGCCTCGCGGGTGTTCGGGGTCGACCGCGACCAGGTGACCGGGGCCCAGCGGTCGACGGCCAAGATGGTGTCCTACGGGCTGGCCTACGGCATGGAGGCCTACGGCCTCTCGCAACGGCTCGCCGTCCCTGTCGACGAGGCCCAGCTCATTCTGGAGGCTTACTTCGCCGCTTTTCCCTCGGTCCGGGAGTACATGGAGGGTGCCGTGTCCGAGGCCCGGAACGTCGGGTATACGGTCACGGCCTTCGGCCGTCGCCGGCCGCTTCCCGATCTGGTCTCGACCAACTACCAGGTGCGCCAGGCGGCGGAACGCCAGGCGATGAACGCCGGAATCCAGGGCCTGGCCGCCGATCTCTTCAAAGTCGCCCTCATCCGTCTCGACGGAGGACTCGAGAAGGAGGGGTTTGCCTCCCAACTGGTGCTCCAGGTACACGACGAGGTCCTGGTTGACGTGGAGCCCGAGGAGGCAGAGGCGGTGGCCGCACTCACCGAGAGGGCTCTGACCGGGGCTGCCGATCTGGCTGTTCCGCTCAAGGTGGCCATGGCCTGGGGCTCGTCATGGGCCGAAGCCAAAGGATCCTGAGGGCGGACGGCGCCGGCTGTGCCGGACGGGAGCGCGGCAGAGTAAGATTGTCCGCTGGTCACGACCAAGTGACCTGATGTCTCCCACCGTAGTCCTGCACGGATGCGGTGGATCCGTCCGGAAAGCGAGCTACCTACTTCATGTCCGATACGCATTTTGCCACCGAGGGCACAGCCCTCCTGTCCCCGGAGGCCATGGGCCGATTCGACGAGAACGGGGTCTATCTGCCCCGTTCCGTGACCGAGGACGACCTGGAGGGCGCCTCTCTGGAGGACGCCATGGCCGGAACCATCGTCGAGTTCGAGGACGGCGATCTGGTGGAGGGGACGGTGGTCAAGATCGACCGCGATGAGGTGCTTCTGGACATCGGCTTCAAGTCCGAGGGTGTGATTCCGGTACGTGAGCTCTCGATTCGCAATGACGTCGATCCTTCGGAGATCGTGAACTTGGGGGAGGCCATCGAAGCACTTGTCCTCCAGAAGGAGGACAAAGAGGGCCGTCTGATCCTGTCCAAGAAGCGGGCCCAGTACGAGCGGGCCTGGGGGACGATCGAGAAGCTCAAAGAGGCGGACGAGGTGGTCACCGGACCGGTCATCGAAGTGGTCAAGGGCGGCTTGATCGTGGACATCGGCCTGCGGGGATTCCTCCCGGCGTCACTGGTCGAGTTGCGTCGGGTGCGCGAGCTCCAGCCTTACGTGGGAAAGACCATCGATGCCAAGATCATCGAGCTCGACCGGAATCGCAACAACGTGGTCTTGTCCCGTCGGGCCTGGCTCGAGGAGACGCAGAAGGAGCAGCGCGGCGAGTTCCTGCTCAACCTCAAGCCGGGCGAGCGTCGACGGGGCGTGGTGTCCTCGGTGGTCAACTTCGGGGCTTTCGTGGATCTGGGGGGAATGGACGGACTGGTCCACGTGTCCGAGCTCTCGTGGAAGCACGTCGACCACCCCTCTTCGGTGGTTTCGGTGGGCGACGAGATCGATGTCGAGGTGCTCGACGTGGACCTCCCCAAGGAGCGGATCAGTCTCTCGCTCAAGGCCACCCAGACCGATCCATGGCAGGAATTCGCCAACTCGCACCAGGTCGGTGAACTGGTCTACGGACGCATCACCAAGCTGGTGCCATTCGGTTCGTTCGTGCAGGTGGGTGACGGTATCGAGGGCCTCGTCCACATCTCCGAGATGGCCGGTCATCACGTGGACCTGCCCGAGCAGGTCGTGACTCCGGGCGAAGAGCTGTGGGTCAAGATCATCGACATCGACCTTCAGCGTCGTCGTATCAGCCTGTCGATCAAGCAGGCGGCTGAAGGGGGCGAGGTCTCCGAGGAGTACCGCGAGGCGTTCGGCGAGCATGCCTACGATGCCGAGGGGAACTACGTGGGGCCCTACGAGTTCGCCGCCGAGGCCGAGTTCACCCCGGAGACCGAGGCGCAGGCCGCCTGGGCCGATTACGTGGCCGAGCACGGCAGCGCCGAGGGTGCACCTGGCGAGGGTGCACCGGAAGGTGCCGCTGCCGCGGGTGCCGCAGCACCAGAAGGTGCCGCTTCCGAAGGTGCCGGTGTTCCTGCAGAGAGCGCCCCTGCGGCGAACGCCCCTGTGGAGACCGTGGCCCCGGTGGAGAGTGTCCCGGTGGAGGCCGAGACGCCGGTCGGCGTCGCCGCCGAGCCGCCCGTCGCGGACGCCGGCCCCGACCACGAAGGAGCGGCCCAGGCCGGCTGACCGGGCCTGTCCCTCAGGTGGCCGGTGTCCCCGCCTGCGGAGTGACCACCACCGGCGCAGCACCGGTCTCGTCGATCAGCGGGAAGTGGCAGGCCACCCAGTGGTGGGGAACGATCTCACGAAGAGGTGGTTCCTCTTCGGCGCAGCGATCCTGGGCGTAGGGGCAACGGGTCCGAAAGCGGCAGCCCGACGGGGGGTGGAGCGGTGACGGGAGCTCCCCGTGCAGCCCGCCATGGTCCGATTTCTTGTCGGGATCGGGCTCGGGGATAGAGGCCAGCAGTGCCTCGGTATACGGGTGGGCGGCCGACCGGTAGAGGGCGTCCGAATCGGCGATCTCGACCAGTTTGCCCAGGTACATGACGGCCACCCGGTCGCTCACGTTCTTGACCACGGCGAGGTCGTGGGCGATGAACACCATGGTGAGGGCGAACCGCTCCTTGAGGTCGGCCAGCAGATTGAGTATCTGGGCCTGAACCGACACGTCCAGAGCGGAAACGGGCTCGTCGCAGATGAGCAGGTCGGGTTCGGACATGAGGGCGCGGGCGATGCTGATGCGCTGGCACTGCCCCCCCGAGAACTCGCCCGGCCGGCGGTCACCGGCCGCCTCAGGATCGATACCGACGGCTTCGAGCATCTCGGCCACCTTGGCCCCCCGGTCCGACTTGTCGCCGCGGCCCCAGATGACCAGTGGTTCGGCCACGATGTCCCGCACCCGGCGCCGCGGATTGAGGGAGGAGATCGGGTCCTGGAAGATCATCTGGATTTTGGTCCGGACCCGACGCAGGTCCCGGGCCGACAAGTCGCTCAGCACTTGGCCCTGATAGGTCACCGCCCCCGAGGTCGGAGGCTGGATCTGGACCAGGGCGCGGCCGGTGGTGGACTTCCCGCAACCGGACTCGCCCACCAGCCCGAGGGTCTCGCCCTTCCGGACCGTGAAGCTCACCCCCGATACGGCATGGACGGTCTGTCGGCCGCTCCGGAACTCGACCACCAGGTTGTCCACGGTGAGGACGGCGTCCTCGGCAGCGGACGATGTCGTCCCCGTGGCCGGCTCCACGCCGTCGGCGGCCTGGGCGGTCACGACGGCGACACCTCGTCGGCCGTGTCCAGAACGGCGCCCTCGGGTCGGGTGGACGGTGCGGTAGGAACCCCGTTGACCAGGGGAAACCAGCAGGCGAACAGGTGGTCAGGCGAGCTGGCCGTGCGCAGGGGGGGATCGTTCTGACGGCACTTGTCCTGGACGTAGGGACAGCGGGGTGCGAAGCGGCAGCCGGTGGGCGGGTGGATGAGGTCGGGTGGCCGACCGGCGATGGCGTGCAGCCGGGTTCCGCTGGGGTCGGCCAACCGTGGAATGGAGTCCATCAGGGCCTGGGTGTAGGGCATGTGGGTGTCGTGGAACAAGGTGTGGGTGGGCGCCCGTTCGACGATCCGACCGGCGTACATGACCACGATCTCATCGGCCCGGCTAGCCACCACCCCGAGGTCGTGGGTGACCAGGATGACCGCCATGTGCCGCTCCCGTTGGAGCTCGGCCAGCAGGTCGAGGATCTGGGCCTGCACGGTGACGTCCAGCCCGGTGGTGGGTTCGTCGGCCAGAACCAGGCGGGGGGCGCAGGCCAGGGCGATGGCGATCATCACCCTCTGGCGCTGTCCGCCGGACAGCTGGAAGGGATACCAGCGGATTCGCTCCTCGGGCGAGGGGATGCCCACCGACCGGAGGAGCTCGATGGCCGTGGCCACCGCCTCGCCGCTGTCCATGCCGGCGTGCAACCGCAGCGACTCGGTGATCTGCTTTCCGATCCGCTTGACCGGATTGAGGGCGGTCATCGGGTCCTGGAAGATCATGCTCAGTTCGGCGCCCCACACCTGACGGAGTTGAGCCGGCTCCATCGAGGTCAACTCGTGACCGGCAAACCGGACGGTGCCCGTGCTGATCACGTCGCGTGGGGGCAGGAGGCCCATGATGGAGCGGGCCAGGACGGTCTTGCCCGAGCCCGACTCACCCACGATGCCGAGTGTCTGGCCGCGGTTGACGGTGAGGGAGACCCCGTCGACGGCCCGGACGGTGCCCCGGCTGGTACGGAACGAGGTGTGGAGGTCGTCGACCACCAGCAGCGGCTCCTGGGAAGAGCCCACATCGGCGAACTCGAGCTTCGATGCCGATCGACCGGACCGGCCCAGTCGATTCACAGCAGGCCCTCTCGGATATCGAACCGTTGGCGCAGTCTGTCGCCGATCACGTTGATGGACAGTAGGAGGAGGAACATGGCCGCCACCGGCCAGATCATGATGTACGGATTGCTACTCAGGTTTCCGTTGGAGGCACCTTCCGAGATCATGTTGCCCCACGACGGGGTGGGTGGCGGAACCGACAAGCCCAAAAAGGCCAGTGAACCCTCGATGACGATGACCCCGGCCACCGTGATCAGTCCGAAGGTGACGGCCACCGGAACCACGTTGGGGAGGATCTCCCGGAAGATGATGCGGGTGGAGGTGGCCCCGAGCGTTCGGGCCGCCACCACGAAATCGCGGTTGGCGAAGGTCAGGCTGGAGGCGCGCACCACCCTGTAGAGGAGGGGGATGGTGGCCACACCGATGATGATCGTGATCTTCCACAGGTTGGCGCCCCAGAAGGCGACCACGGCGATGACCGCCACGATGGCCGGAAAGGCCAGTAGGACGAAGGCTCCGGCATTGAGGGACACGTCGAGGCGTCCTCCCTTGTAGCCGGAGATGAGACCCAGCGACCCCCCGATGGCCATGCCGATCACCACCGACCCGAAGCCCACCACCAGGGAGACCCGTGCCCCGAAGATGAGTCGACTGAACAGGTCGCGGCCCAGGTCGTCGGTGCCCAGGAGATGGTGGACGCTGGGCGAGGCGTTGATAGCCGAGTAGTTCTGGAAGTCGGGGTTGGGCAGAGGGAGCACATTGGCCAGAATGGCGGCCAGCACCACCAGGGAGACCCAGCCCACGGCCAGCCAGAACAACAGGCCGAGGGGTTTTTTGACCAGAATGTCGTCGCTGGTCAGGGTCTCGCTCTGGCGCGACACGATGAGCTCGTCGGCGGCGGCCAAGCCGGGGACCTGGTCGCTCAGCAGACGGCCGCCCGCCCGGGTCTCGGCCAGTTCGCGGTCGTCAGGCATCTCTCACTCCCGGGTCACCCTCGGGTCCACCACGGTGAACACGAAGTCGATGATGAACTGGAGAAGCACGTAGACGACGGCGATGACCAGCGTGATGCCCTGGACCACCAGGTAGTCCCTCTGCTGCACGGCCAGGACCAACGAGTAGCCGAGCCCGTTGAGGGCGAAGAGATACTCGACGATGAACAGGCCACCGATGAGGGCTCCGATGTTGACCCCGGCCGCCGCCAACAACGAGAAGGACGAAGGGCGGAAGGCGTGGCGCCACATGATGCGCCGGGAGGAGAGACCCTTGGACCGGGCCATGGTGATGAAGTCCTCCTGCAGGGTGCTGATCAGGTCGGAACGGAACAACCGGTAGTACACGGCGATCGATCCGGCGGTTATTGCCAGCGACGGCAGGATCATGTCGTGGATGTTGGTGGCCGGATCCTGGGTGAAGGGGACATAGCCGGTGGCGGGGAACCAATGGAGTCCGACGGCGAAAACGGCCACCATGATGGGGGCGATCACGAACGGAGGGAGGGCCAGCAGTCCGAAGGTGCCGGTGGTGGCCACGTTGTCGACCGGCTGATTGGGGTGCCGGGAGGTCATCAGGGCCAAGGGGATGGCCACGGCGAAAGCGATGACCTGCGAGATGATGATGAGCTCGAGGTCGATCGGCCACCCGGACGAGATGATCGAGGTGACCGATTCGTGATTGAGATAGGACTCGCCCAGGTTCCCGTGGAACACGGACGTCAACCAGGTGAAGTACTGCTGGATGAGGGGCTTGTTGAGCCCGAGTTGTTTGTAGAGGACGGCCCGGTTGTGGGGATTGTCGTTGGGACCGAGGATGACCGAGGCCGGGTCGCCGGGCAGCAGGTGCACCAGTAGGAACACCAGGACCGAGATGATGAAGGCGACGACGACCAGTTGGAGTAGTCGTCGTATGAGGTACTTGGCCATGGGGAACGGGTCGCCGGGCTGTCCGAGGGTGGGGCGTCAGCCCAACCAGGTCTGGGTGGCGAAGAAGATCCCTTCGTCGAAGCTGTAGCCGGGCATGCCGTTGGGGAGGATGAAGTTGTTGAAGTTCTGAACCCTCTCGGAGGCCACCTCGGAGAACAGGTACTGCTCGATCCACAGGTAGGCCAGATCCTTGGCCAGCCGCTCGTTCACCTCCTGGTAGGCGGCGACCCGGGTGGCCTGGTCGGTGGTGTGGCGTCCCTCGAGCATGGCCGTTTCGATCTGCGGGTCGTCGAGCCGGGTGAAGTTGAGGCCGATGCTTCCGATGGGCGAGATGGTGGTGGTGCTCCACCAGACATAGTTGAGGTCCGGGTTGACCGCGCCGAATTGGTACGAGGTGACCGCCTGGAACCGACCGAAGACGAAGTCGTCGATGATGGTGGCCTGCTCGACCTCGGTCAGAGTGACTTTGAACCCGACTTCTTGCCACATCTGCTGGACGGCCTGGACCACCTTGATCTCGATGGGGTCGGGGATGGTCATCAGCTGGATCGTGGGCGTGCCGTGTTTGGCCTTGTACTGGCTGACCAGTGACTTGGCTCCGGAGGGATCGTAGGTGGGGAAGTGGGTGTCGCTGTAGTAGGGCGAGCTGGGCAGGAAGATGCCGGTGGCCGGTTGGGAGGGCGGCCCACCGATGATTTGTTGCACCTCGGCCTGGTTCATCCCCTTGGCCAGGGCCTGACGGATCCCGAGATCGCTGGTCGGCGGGGTGACCGTGTTGAGCATGATGAAGGCGAAGGTGGGTTGGCCGATGACGCCGGTGCGGGTGTCGACCAACTGGAAGCCGGAGCCCCCCGAACCCGAGAAGTTGGTGATGGTGGTGGGCGTGATCGATTCGATCATGTCGACGCCGCCGGACCGGAGGGTGGCCTCACGCTGAGCGGTGTCGGGAATGGGCTTGAAGGTGATGGTGTCCAGGTACGGGAAACCGGTCCGCCAGTAATGCGGATTGCGGGTGGCGGTGAAGAAGTTGTTGGGCTGCCACTGGGCATAGATGAAGGGGCCGGTTCCCACCGGGATCAGCGTGGCGTTGGGGTTGTTGTTGGCCTGGTCGATCATGGCCTGCCCGACCACGTAGCCGACCTGGGTGGTCAGCCCGGCCGGAAAGGTCGAGTTGGGGCCGGTGAGCGTGTACACCACGGTCAGCGGACCGGTGACGTCCAGGCTGGCCACCTGCTTGAGCGCCACTCCGGTCAGCGCCGAAGCGGCCAGGGCGGTGAAGTTGGCCTTGACCACCGCTGCGGTCAGCGCCGACCCGTCGTTGAAGGTGATGCCCGATCGCAACTTCATGGTCCAGACGTCGAACGTGGCGTTGGGCGTCATCGATTCGGCCAGGTAGGGCTGGATGGTGCCGTCGGCGGCCACGGCCATCAGCGGGTCGTACACGGCATTGGCGTACAGGAAACCGTTGGTGTCCCAGTGGTTGGTGGGGGGATAGAAGCCGTCGATTTCGGCGATGGTGCCGATGGTCAGGGTCCCGCCCCGTACCGGTGCTCCTTTGCCCACACCGGGCTTCGAACCGGTGGCCGCTGTGGTCGACGAGGCGGTGGAAGGCCCCGAGGAGCATCCGGCCAGCAGCGAGGAGGCTCCCGCCCCCAGGACGACCGCCCCACCGGCAGCCGCGCTCCGGGTCAAGAAGGACCGACGGCTCAGACCGTTATCTGATGTCACAGAACTCTCCCATCGCTCTCCCCCAGCTCGATGCCGATTTCTGCTGGTCGTCGCAAGATCGATGCACTCTGCCACACAGCGACCCTGTTGTGAGGGCACGTTACTGCCAAGGGGGGGAGGGGTCCATGGACCCGCCCCTCCTACCACCCTGCCGTTGGCGCTGGATACCATGCCCCCATGGATGCGGCAGCGCGTGGCTCATCGTCAGTGGTGGAGACCGAGGCCGGGTCCTCGACCCCGGCGGCCTCCGCGGTCGACAGTGGCGTTGCCCCCGGATCCGACACTGCCGGCCGACCGGGAGGAAGGACGCCGGGCCCATCCGGTCCCGACACCGAGGACGGCGATCCCGAGGGTCCGCCCTTCAGTCCGACCACTCGACGGCTGATCGCCATCGGCGTCGTCCTGGTTCTTGTGGTCTGTCTGGTCATGCGCTTCTGGACAGTCTCGGACCTGTGGCTCGACGAGGCCCTCACCGTCGACATCTCGCGGCTTCCCCTCCATCAGATCCCGTTCTTCCTGAAGCGCGACGGCGCCCCTCCGCTCTACTACGTCCTTCTGCACTTCTGGATGGGCTGGTTCGGAACCTCGGACGAAGCGGTGCGCTCGCTGTCGGGCGTGTTCGGGGTGGCCACCGTGCCTCTGGCCTGGTTCGCCGGTCTGCGCTTGGGCGGTCGCAAGGCGGGGTGGGCCGCCATGCTGCTGGTGGCCACGTCGCCCTTCGCCATTCGTTACGACACCGAGACCCGCATGTACTCGCTGGTGGTGCTGCTCACGGTGTGCGGCTTTCTGGCTCTCGACCGCTCGATTCGCAACCCCCGCATCGGCAATCTGGTGGCCGTCGCCGCTGTCACCGGCCTCCTCCTGTACACCCATTACTGGTCGCTCTATCTGGTCGCCACCGTCCTGCTCTGGTTGGTCTGGACGGCGTGGCGGGGCCGACTGGACTGGAGGCGGGGAGCGCGGCTCTCGCTGGTGGCCGCGGTCGTCGGGTGTGCGACCTTCCTTCCGTGGGTGCCCATCTTTCTGTTCCAGACGGCCCATACCGGCACGCCCTGGGCCACCCCGGCCACCTTCGCCGCCATGGTCAGCGCGGTGGCCTCCTTTGCCGGGGGCAGCACCAGCCAGGGGCGGGCCTTGGCCCTCATCTTCTTCGGCCTGGCCGGCATCGGCCTTTTCGGGGTGGCCACTGACCGTCTGCACATCGAGTTGGACATCCGGACCCGCCCGCTCGGCCGTCCGGTGGCCATCGCCGTGGTCGGCACCCTGGCCGGCGCGGTGGCCGGGGGCCTACTGTCCAACAGCGCCTTCGACGCCCGCTACGCATCGGTTGTCTTCATTCCCCTCATCCTTCTGGTGGCCCTCGGAATGGTGACCTTTCGGGACCGCAGGGTGCGGGGGATCATCCTCACCTGTGCCGTTCTCCTCGGTGTGGTCTCCTCCATTCCCGATGTCACCACCAATCGCACCCAGGCCGGTCAGGTGGCGGCCGCTCTGGCCGCCCACGGCAAGCCCGGCGACGTGGTGGCCTACTGCCCTGACCAGCTGGGCCCGGCGGTCAACCGCCTGTTGCCGGCGGGGCGCTACGTCCAGACCACCTTCCCCCGCTCCAGCGGACCGGAGTTCGTCAACTGGGTCAGCTACGCGGCGGCGGTGCACGCCGCCTCGCCGGGGGTCTTCGCTGAGCGCCTCGAGGCACTGGCCGCCGCCGGACGCCAGATCTTCGTGGTGTGGGCCGGCGGTTACCAGGGCTACGGCGTCAGATGCGAACAGATCATCGAGACACTGCAGGACAGTCCGGACTACCGGGTCCAGTCGCTGATCTCCGGCAACGACATCTCCTTCTATCAACCCATGTGGATGGTTCGCTTCGTGCCGACCAAACCGTAGACAGGGTGGTGGCTCCCGGACGTCCGCTGGTCGGTGCTCACCACCAGGGTGTGGAGGACGGCGGCGGCCCGCAACCCGAGGTCGGTCGGCTGCGGGCCGCCGGCCGTGGCGCCGGGGGTGCACTCCGGCAGGCGTTGCCGCCCTGGATCCTGTCCCGGGTGCTGGTCCTGTTCAGCTTGATAATGGCCCATCTCCTGGTAGGGACGGTGCGCCCGGGCAACATGGCGGCCCGGTTGAAGGTGCACCAGGGCCTTCTCTCCTGGGACGCCGGCTGGTACCAGTCGATCGCCGTCCACGGTTATGCCGCCTCGGGGGTCCAGTCGGTGCGCTTCTTTCCGGCCTTCCCCATGGTGGCGCGGGTCATGGGTTCGGTCACCGGAATGGGGGCGGGCCCTGCCCTCATTGTGGTGGCCAATCTTTCGGCGTTGGCGGCCATGGCCGCCCTGTTGGTGCTGGTCCGATCCGATTTTGGCGACAGCGGGTTGGCCCGGCGTTCGATGTGGCTGTTGGCCCTGGCTCCGCCGGCCTACTCCCTCGTCCTCGGTTACGCCGACGCCTCCCTCTTGTTGTGCGCCGTGGTCACGGTGGGGGCAGCCAGGACCGGTCGGTGGTGGACGGCGGGGGCGGCCGGTCTGGTGGCCGGTCTTCTGCGTCCGCTCGGCGTGCTGTTGGTGGTCCCGGTGGCCATCGAAGTGTGGCGGGCCTGGCGCAGCAATGCGCCCGCCCACCGGTGGCCCGCCCGCCTGGGAGCGCTGGCCGCTCCGTTGGTGGGGACGGCCGGCTACCTGGTGTGGGTGGGAGCCCAATTCGGTGACCCGTGGCTCCCGTTCCGGGTCCAGCAGCAGAACGGCCACCGCGGGGTCATCACCCTGCCCGTTGCCTCCATGGCCCACAATCTTGCCTCGGCCCTGAACGGCCATCACCTGGGATCCGCACTCCATGTCCCGTGGGTCATCCTCTGCCTGGTGCTGCTGGTGGTGGCCTTCCGTCGCCTGCCCGCCTCCTACAGCTGGTTTGCCGCCGCCATTCTGGCCGTGTCCCTGACCAGTTCCAATCTGGACTCCTTCGAGCGGTACGCCCTCGGGGCCTTCCCCCTGGTCATCGCCGCCTCCTTGTACACCGCCCGGCGGGGGATCGAGGTGACGGTGCTGGTGGTGGCGGCGGCGGCCATGGTCGGCTACGCCACTCTGGCCTTCATGGGCATGGTCGTGCCTTAGCGGTCGGGCCGTCCGGTCCCACCGAGCGGGGTGGACGACCCACTATCCTGCCTGTGGGCAGGACAGCACAGAGACCAGGAGATCTGGGCAGGAGCCAGTAGGGCCGGACACAGCAACACCAGCGTGGTGCCCCTGAGGGGCCGACGCCGGGCCCGGTGGAGGCGGGTCCGCAGGGCCGGCTTTCCCGGCACCAGGATCGGCGCCCGGGTGGGGCCGGACAGTGTGCCGACCACCGGGCCGGCCCACCGAGGGACGTTTCCGCCGGCCCTCCATCGAGAGAGCACCGTCATCACATCATCACCGTCCGACGTGGACGGCCCGCACGCCGAAGAGAGGACGCCGACGCAGTGCCATCATCCGAACCGCATCCCCCGAGCGGTCCACCGTACGGGGTATCGCCCCCGACGGTGCCCGCTCATGCTCCGGCCGACGGCCGGCTCGATCTTCCGGTGGTGGTCATCGGCGGCGGACCGGCCGGGCTCACCGCTGCTCACCTGCTGGCCGGGGAGGGGGACCCGGTAGTAGTGGTGGAGCAGGACGCCGTGGTCGGCGGCATCAGTCGCACGGTGGAGCGCGACGGTTGGCGCTTCGACATCGGCGGCCACCGCTTCTTCACCAAGGTTCCGGCGGTCGAGAAATTCTGGCACCAGGTTCTGCCCGACGAAGACTTCCTCCTCCGCCCCCGGATGAGCCGGATCTTCTACGAGGGCAAGTTCTACGACTACCCGATCAAGTTGGGCAACGCCCTCCGCAACCTGGGCATCATCGAGGCATTCCTCTGCGGGTTGTCCTTCCTGTGGGTGCGGATCCACCCGCCCAAGGACCGCACCACCCTGGAGGGCTACATCGTGGCCAACTACGGATGGCGCCTCTACCGGCACTTCTTCAAGACCTACAACGAGAAGTTGTGGGCGGTGTCGGCGTCGGAGATCTCGGCCGACTGGGGGGCTCAACGTATCAAGGGAATGTCGCTGTGGAACGCGGTGTGGGAGCCCGTCCGGGCCTCGTTGGCCGGAAAGAGGCGGGACAGGTCGAAGCAGGTGACCAGCCTCATCGAGGAGTTCCAGTACCCGAAGCTGGGACCGGGCATGATGTGGGAGCGCTGTGCCGCCCAGGTCGAGCAGATGGGCGGCACCATCCGGATGGAGACCGGGGCGACGGCCGTCCACGTGGATGGCGGGGCCGCGGTGGCGGTGAGCGTATCCTCCGGCGGGTCCACCGAGCGGATCGCCGCTTCCCACGTCATCTCGTCGATGCCTCTCACCTCCTTGGCCACGATCGTCGACCCTCCGGTGCCCGACGAGGTGGCCCGGGCCGCCGCCGACCTCCATTACCGCGATTTCCTGACGGTGGCCCTGGTCGTCCCCGCAGACAGGGGCTTTCCCGACAACTGGATCTACGTGCACTCGCCCGAGGTCAGGGTGGGCCGCATCCAGAACTTCGGCGTGTGGTCGCCCTACATGGTCAAGGACGGGCGCACATGCCTGGGTATGGAGTACTTCGTGTTCGAGGGCGATGACCTCTGGCGTTGCCCCGACCAGGAGCTGGTGACGCTGGCCACCAAGGAGTTGGCCACCATCGGCCTGGTCGAACCCTCCGACATCGAGGCCGGCTATGTGGTGCGGATGCCCAAGGCCTACCCGGTCTACGACGACGTCTACAGCCAGAATGTGGACGTCATCCGACGCTGGTTCGAGGAACACGCTCCCAACGTCCATCCGGTCGGCCGGAACGGCATGCACAAATACAACAATCAGGACCATTCCATGTACACGGCCATGCTCACCGTGGACAACATCCACGGAGCCGATCACGACATCTGGTCGGTGAACGTCGAAGAGGAGTACCACGAGGAGGGCGAGTCCGGTCCGGTGGCGGGCGGCGGCACCGGGCGCGACGCGCCGATCATCCCCCGACGGGCACGAGAAGTCGGGAACGTCGCCACCTAGTGGAAGAGCGCACCAAGCTCCCGTCGGTGCCTGGGCGCTCCTTTCGGTGGTGGCTCGGCGGAGCCTGCGCCGCGGGGCTCGGTCTCCGGCTGGTGTACGTCTTCGTGGTCAAGGCGGGAGCCAAACTGCAGGGCGACGCCTTCTACTACCACGGTCAGGCGGCGTTCAACCTCAAGGGCCACTGGTTCGTCGACCCCGTGGTCTATCTGTCCAAACACCACGATCCCGCCCTGGTGGCATCGGCCCAACATCCGCCGGTGTTCACCCTCCTGTTGACGGCGGGGGACCTGGTCGGACTGCAGAGCGTGGATGCCCAGCTGGTCCTCGAATGCCTCATCGGCACCGCCACCATCGCCCTCACCGGGATGGTGACCCGCGACCTGGTCTCGCCCCGGGCCGGGGCCATCGCTGCCGTCATCGCCGCCCTCTACCCCGGGTTCTGGGTCTTCGAGGGCGAGGTCATGTCGGAGCCGCTGGTCATGTTGTTGGCCGCACTGGTGATCCTGGCCGCCAACCGGTGCTTTCGTGATTTCACGGTGCGCCGATGCCTGGTGCTCGCCTTCCTCACCGGTCTGTGCGCCTTGACCCGGGCCGAGCTGGTTCTGCTCATCCCGTTGGTGGCCCTTCCCACCATCTGGTGGCAGCGCTCGCTGGGCTGGCGTCGGCGGATGGCCCTGTGCGGACTGGCCGTTGTGGTGGCGGTGGCCCCCATGGTGCCGTGGTTCGCCCGCAACTTCGTCGTCTTCCACCAACCGGTCTTCCTCTCCGACCAGCTCCCCATCACGTTGGCCTCGGCCAACAACCAGGAGGCCTACTACGGGCCCCTGACCGCCTCGTGGTGCTACACCTGCGTGCTGGGCACCCACTTCCCTCGCACGCAGAGCGAGGCGGGGGCCGGGTCGTACTGGGACGGTCGGGCCAAGCACTACATCGAGACCCACGAGGCTCGGGCGGTGGTGGTGGCCGTCGAACGGGTGGGGCTCGAGTGGGACCTCTACGCCCCTTTGCGCCAGGCCAAACAGGATTTCCTCGAAGGATGGCCCACGCCGGTGTCGGACGCCTGGCTGGTCTGGTTCTATCCATTGGCCGCCCTGGCGGTGGGTGGGGCCGTCATCCTGCGCCGCCGCCGGCTCCCGCTGTTTCCCCTGGCGGCCATGTTCATCGTGCCCACCGTGGCCGCCGTCGTCACCTACGGGAACTACCGTTTCCGATCGGAGGCGGAGGTGGCGCTGGTGGTCCTGGCCTCGGTGGCCCTCGACGCAGTGTGGGGCTCGGTGGCCGGTCGGCCGCCCGTCCCGGAACGGGCCCTCACCCCGGTCGGGGCGGAGGTGGCCGGTCAACTCCCGGCCCGGCCCGTCGAGGAGGTGGTGGCATGACCGGCCCGGAGGCCGAGTCGCCCGACCCCGGGCTCGAGGTCATCCTCGAAGAGGTCGACCAGGTGGTGGAGCCGGTCACCGAGTCGGTGTCCATGGCCCCGGCGGTGGGGATCGCCGTGGCCGGTGGACCGATGATCACCCTGCCCCCCGACGGACGGGCCCCGGCGGTGCGGAGTCACGGGGACTCGATTCGATCCGGTCTGAGCCAGGCCGGTCCGGTGGCCATTGCCGGTCTGGTCGTCAACGGAGCTGCCGCCCTGGTGGTGGTGGCCGTGGCCCGGCTGGTCTCGTCGGAGGCCTACGGGGCTATCGCCCAGCTGCTGGGGCTGTTCTTCATCCTGTCCATGCCCGGATCGGCGGTGCTGGTGGGGGTGGTGCGCCGGGTCACGGCTCTCGGCAACGCCAACCGTTCGGACCGGGTCCGGCGCTGGGTGGCAACGGTCCACCGCATCGTCCTGGCCGCCATCGCCGTCGAGATCGTGGTCGTCCTCCTCATCCGGAACTGGATAGCCCATCAGCTGTCCCTGCCCAACAGTCAGGGTGTCGTGCTCATCCTGGTGGCCGCCGGGGTCTGGATCCTCCTGTGCGTCGACCGGGGGGTCCTCCAGGCCCATCGCCGCTACCGCGGCCTGGCCGGCAACCTGCTGGTCGAAGGGGGGGTGCGCACCGTTCTGGTGCTGGTACTGGTAGCCGCCCACGCCGGCGTGGCCGGGTACGCCATCGGTGTCTTTGTCGGCGAGGTGGCTGCCACTCTCCATGCCCATTGGTTGGTGGACCGGAGCCCGGACGCGACCGCTGTGGCCGCTGACGCCGCCGCCCGGCCCACCACCGCGCCGGACAGCGGGGGAGAGGAGGACAGCCTGCTGGCCCGTCGGCGGCTCATGGCCGACGTGGCTGCCGCCTTCTGCGGGCTGGCCCTGCTCGGCCTGCTCCAGAACGTGGACGTGATCCTGCTCGGCCGCCTGGACCACGCCAACGTCGGTCCCTACGCCGCCATCTCGGTGGCCTCCAAGGCGTTGGTCTTCGGGGCGCTGGCCCTGGGTGCCTATCTGCTGCCCGAGGCCACCATCCGTTGGAACGAAGGCGGGCACGCCGTCCGTCAGCTCGGCGTGACCCTCATCTTCCTGGCCGTGCCCGCCGGCATCCTGTTGGCCATCGCCCTGTTCGTCCCCAAGGCCTTTCTGACCCTGGTGTTCGGAGCCCGCCTGAGCGCAGCGGCACCGGCCTTTGCCGCGCTGGTGGTGGCCATGATGTTCCTCTCCTTCTCCGTCCTGGTCACCAACTACCTGTTCGGAACCGGTTCCCGCTGGATCGTCTTGTTGTTGCTGGCCGGATCGGGTCTGGCCCTGGCCCTGGTGGCCGAGGCCGACGGGCAGATGGTGGCCACCGCCCGGGCCGACCTGGCCGCCCAGGGCGTGCTGGCCGTGGCCATGGGGGCGGCGTTCGTCATCGTGCATCGTCGCCGGGTCGGGCCGGGGGGATGGCTGCGCCGGGCGTCCGCCGCCGCCGACACACCGTCGCCCGGTGGCGCCGGAACCCATCACTGATGCGGTCCACACCGCCGGTACACTGGCCACGACATCGGTGGCAGGCCGCAGACAATCAGCGCAGACAACGAGATGGTTCCGGGGGAATCGGCGTATGAGGCGTGTGACCGGCCAGACTTCCATCGCTCGTGCCCGAGGTGCGGCCGAGGCTCATATCGGGTATCCACGTCTGGTGCCCGTACCCGATCCGGAACCACTCGGTGACCTCACGCATCTGGATGTGCTGTCCGGCGAGTCTCCGTTCGCCCAGCCCGGCCTGCGCCAGTTCGCCGGGCTGACCATCGGCGAGATCGCCGAGCAGGCCGGGCTCAAGCGGATCGATGTGGTGGCCTGGCGGGATTTCGACGATCCGGAGGCCGGAGGGTCGGAGCTCCACGCCCACCGGGTCATGACCGCCTGGTCGAAGGCCGGCCTCGACGTGTCCATGACCACGTCGTCGGTGCCCGACGCCCGGACGGTGATCCGCCGGGACGGCTACCGGGTGATCCGCCGGGCCGGTCGCTACTCGGTCTTCCCCCGCACCATGCTTTCGGGGGCGCTGGGCAGGATCGGCAGCGGTGACGGCCTGGTCGAGATCTGGAATGGCATGCCCTTCTTCTCCCCCCTGTGGGCCCACTGTCCCCATATCGTCTTCCTCCATCACGTCCACGCCGAAATGTGGAAGATGGTGCTGCCCTCGCCTCTGGCCGAAACGGGGTACGCCATCGAGCACCGACTGGCTCCTCCTGCTTACCGCCACAGCCGGATCGTGACCCTGTCGACCTCCTCCAAGCGGGAGATCGTCGAACGTCTCCGCATCCCCCCCGAGCGGGTGTCGGTGTCCCCCCCGGGGGTCGAGCCTCAGTTCACCCCGGGTGGCGAGCGGAGCTCGGACCCTCTGGTGGTGGCCGTGGGCCGACTGGTGCCGGTCAAGCGCTTCCATTTGCTCATCGACGCCCTGGTTGCCGTCAAGCCGCTCTTCCCCCGGCTCCGGGCCGTCATCGCCGGCGAAGGCTACGAGCGACCGGCTCTCGAGGAGCAGCTGGATCGCCATGCGGCTGCGTCATGGATCTCGTTGCCCGGCTACGTGGCCGACGCCGACCTAGTCGATCTGTACCGGAGCGCATGGGTGGTGGCGTCGACCTCGCTGCGGGAGGGGTGGGGAATGACGGTGACCGAGGCCGGTGCCTGCCGGACCCCCTCGGTGGCCACCCGGATCGCCGGCCACCAGGACGCCGTCGTCGACGGCCGGACCGGGATGCTGGTCGACGGCCACGACGACCTGGTGGGTGCCCTACGGACCATCCTGGGTGACGACGGCCTGCGCCAGCAGATGGGAACGGCGGCCGCTCGCCACGCTGCCAATTTCACATGGGACGCCACCGCTCGGGGCGCTCTGGCCGCCCTCGGGGCCCGGTCGCTGGCCCGCCCCTGACCGGGGCTGCGGCCCCTCAGGCCTCTGGCGCCGGTAGCCCGGCCGGCTCTGTGTGTGCTCCCGTATCGGCCCCTGTGTCGGCCCCTGCGTGTCCCCCCGTGCGGTGTCGCCGATGGCGGAGGATCACGTCGACCACCCCGTCGGCGCCGAGGAACACCACACCGGCCCAGGCGTAGTCGGCGGCCTTCTGGAAGGACAGCGGCCACGATCCGTCCGGCAGTACGTGCTGGGCTGCCTGGGTGGCCGCCGTGTACTCGCCGGCGGCCACGATGCCGGCGATGGCGGCCAGGCCCAGGACGATGCGCAGCCGGGGCACCAGGAGCACCACGGTGGTGGCCACGCCCACAGCCAGGCCGACGAGAGGGGCGGCGATGGCCGCCGCCACCCCCCCGGCCAGCACGCCGGTGAGCACCGCCACCCATGCCGGTGCCCGGGGCGCCTCCTTGGCGAAGGGGACGGCCAGTACCGGGCCGTCGAAACGATCGGCCACCACCTCCCTTTCGTGGTCGCTCGCAGCGGCCGCCTTCGCCCCCCGGGCGTGCCGCCCACCCCGCTTGCGCCGCCGCCGGGTGGGCAGGAAGACCAGGACCACGCAGGCCACGATGGCCAGAGCCGAAATGACCAAGGCGATGTCCACCCTGCCCTGGGGTTGCCAGGTGAGCATGACCGTGACCGTGCCGCCGTGGACGGCCTGCGGACCGAGCGACGACGGGTCGAGCCGCCACCCGTTGGCGAAGCCGTCGATGAGGAAGGGCTGGCCCAGCGAGCTCCCGCCGACCACCGAGGCCCGCCATCCGGCGTCGATGCTCTCCCCCAGGACCAGGTTGACCGGTGCCTGTCCGGCGGAGCGGCTCACCCCGTCCACCGACAGCTCGATGGACGTGGACGACTGGTGGACGACACGGACGGTGGGCGAGGGCGCCACCGACGGTGCGGCCAGCGTGGTCGGTGAGGCCGGGGCCATGGGCCCGCCCCCCGGCGCCGAGTCGAAGGCCAGCTGGTCGATGTCGAACCCGCTGGTCTGACCGGGTACGGCCTCCAGGGTGTGGGTACCCGGACCGAGGTCCACCCCGCCGGCGTCCGGTCCGCACAGCGACACGGTGAGCGGCTGGCGGGCCAGGGCGGTGGCCGTCGACCCGGAGATGGACACCCACAGGGGGTTGCCGTCGATGGACAGGAGGTCGTCCCGACAGGAGGAGGGGATGGTGGCCGGAACCGGGGCGGCGTGGAGACCGGGGATGCCCACCTCGGCTATCCCCAGAGGCATGGCGATGGGCGTCTGCGAGTAGTAGTTGGGGGTGTTCTCGATCCGCACCGAATCGACGGTGATACGGATGTCGGCGCCGGTCAGGGGAGGGAAGGAGACGGGCACGTCCACCACCGAGCCGGGCACCGAGCCGTCAGCCAACGGAGGCAGCGTGAAGGTGGCGCTGGTGGTGCCGGCGGTCACCGTCATGGTGGTCGGGACCGAGTGCTGGCCGTCGGCGGCGATCTGCAGGTCGAGGTGGTCGAAGGTGATCGGCTCGGGGAGCCGGTACTCGAGCCAGTCTCCGGCCTGGTGGGTGGCCCCGAAGCCCGGCTCCCACAACGTCGACGAGTTGTCGTCCAGAGTGGCGATGGCGCCCGCTTGGAGGTTGCCGGGCAGCCGGCCCAGCGAGTAGGCCACGATGCCGGTGCCGTTGGCCCCGGGCCTGCCCACCAGCCGGTCGATCATGTCGTCGGGGATGAGCGGGGAGATGCGGGCCGAACCGGTCAGGGAGAAGGTGCGGGCGGTCGGGAGCCAGAAGCTGCGGGACAGCGCCGGTTCGACGTCCTGGCGCGGGGGGAATCCCGAGCCCCGCAGCCGGGTCATGACCAGGCTGAGCCGGTCGAAGAGGGACGAGGGACCGGCCGCCCGCAGCAGGTCCTCGGGCATGGCGATGACTTCGTGCACGGTGAGGCCGGGGATGCCCACCTCGGCGAACCCGACCGAGCTGCGCGATCCCACCGGTGTGGCCGGATTGTCGACGTGGCTGGCGTCGATGGTGATGCGCAGGGTGGTGAAGGTGCGGGCCGGAAAGGTGATCTGTTGGCCGGTGGGCAGCAGCGAAGCCGGACCCAGGGCGATGGTGAGGGGATGGCCGCCGTCGAAGGTAAGGGTGGCCCGGGTGATGGTCCGATCCGGGTTGCCGGTCTGAGGCTGGACGAGGACGAGCGAGCTCTCGGTTCGGGGCTGGGCCAGCACCACTTGCCACCATTGGCCGACCGGCGGGACGAAGGAATTGTCCAGCCAGTTGGTCTGGGTGTTCCCGTCCAGGGCGTTGGCCGGTTGGTCCTCGGGGAGGTAGGTGATCGAGGATCCGTAGGACGATGCGGTGACCGAGGACACGCCGGGCAGGAGGGCGGTGGTCTGGGCGTCGGCCGGGGCCTTCGGGAAGAGATCGAGGGGGGCATCGGCCGCGTTGGTGGTGTCGGGCCCCTGGGCCGCCGTTTCGGTGTACCCGGTCTGCTCGTTGAGCGAGTTCCACTCGTACCCCTGCTTCCGATTGGTGTCGGTGACCACCAGGTCGGCCGGGTGGCTCAGGGTCTCTTTCCGTAGCGTCTTGTCGGTATCGAGGGTGCCGGCGTAGAGGACAGTGGGGTTGTTGGCCAGAAGGCCCACCGAGGCGGCATTGGTGATGCCGGTGGCGTCGCCGTCGACCACCAGCGGGCTGGTGGTCGGCTCGGCTCTGATGATCTTGCGGGGATCGGTGACCGTGTAGGCGACCAGCGGCGCCGTCCACCCCTGGTTCGGGGGCCGGCTGAGGGTGGCTTCGTCAAAATGCGGGATCAAGGGCACGTTGGGGCGCGGCGTGCCGTAGGACACCGGATCGGTCAGGCCAGGAGGGGGGACCGCCAGCTGGGAGGCCAGGCTCTGGGGGAGGGGAGTGTCGTAGCGCTCGTAGGCCTGGTCGTACTGGACGAGCACGTCGCCCGCACTCATCAGGGAGGCCATGGGGGCCATGGCATCCCAGTTCATGGTGCCGTCCTGCAACGGCGTGTCCACCGCTTGGAGGACGTCGGCGGTGGCCAACGACCCCATGATCTGCTGCTCGTGGGTCACGAAGGGACGGGTCATGAGACCGGGGTAGACGGTGTCGATGGTGTCGCCCCAGCGGTAGGCGGCGAAGTCGTTGCCGGGCAGGCCGTAGACCCGGGTTCCCGGGTGGCTGGCGTTGAGGGCGGCCACCGCCTGGTGGACGTAGGCGGGAGGAGTGGCCGGTTGGGTGAAGCCGTCGGCGATGATGCCGCCGGTCCACAGGGGAACGGTGGCCCCGGCGATGGCAGCCAGGGCGAAGAGGCCCACCACCAGCCCGGTCTTGTGCACCCGGGCGGCCACTGCGCTCACCCCACCACCCAGGAACATGGCCAGACCGAGGATGACCAGAGGGGAGGCCCGGTCCGTCGAGCGGAGCGCCAGTCCGGCCGTGGTGTCCACCAGCAGGGATTTGATCAGCGACCCCACGCCGGTCGGGTCGCTGTAGGGGTTGGGTCCGACGGCCAGGACCATGCCCACCACGGTGAGCAGCACGAAATAGGCGCGGTGCCGCCACCGGGAGAAGACGGCGGCCACAAAGCAGAGTGCGGGGACCACGAAGCTGGCCACGATGAGCCATATGTTCTGGGTGTAGGCCACCGCCGTCTGGGTCCACGGCCCCACTCGGTCCGACCCGTAGAAGTACCAGTAGCCCAGTCCCCGGATGATCTCCGAGGCCAACGAGGCCCCACTGGTGGCCGGTACCGTCTCGGTGTACTTGAGGACGTTGACCCCGAAGGCGGCCTCGACCTCCAGGCCGGCCGCCCACCACAGCGAGACCAGGGCACTCAGGAGCCCGACTTTCCAGGCCACCCCCCAGGCCTTGCGCCAGGTGGCCTGGCGGCCCACCACCACGGCGTAGGGCAGCCAGAGGGCGGGGGCGATGCCCACGAAGAGGAAGGAGCTGGCGTTGATGCTGCTGGTAAGGGCCACAACCAGGGCGAAGAGGGCCGGGTAGCGCCACCCGCCGCGGCGCAGGGCCAGGACCACGAAGGCCACCAGCCAGGGCAGAGCCGACCAGGGGAGGAGGATGACCGAGATCCGCCCCGCGTACTGGAGAACGTAGGGCGTGTACATGAACCCGACGGCGGCCACGTAACGGCCCGGGCCGGTGAGCCCGATCACCCGGCACAGGTAGAGGACGCCGGCCCCGGCCGCCAACAGCAGGCATCCCATCCACAGGCGCTGGGCGACCCACAGGGGCACGTGGAGCTCGGCCAGGACCCAGAAGAAGGGGCCCATGGGCAGGAGATAGCCGATGTTCTGGTGGGTGACGGTGCCCATGCCCACACCCGGGTCCCACATCGACAGGGCCTGGCGCACGTAGCGCCCGGGATCGAGGTACAGGTAGGTCTTGGTGTCGTCGGTCACCACCCCGGGCTGGGAGGCCAGCATGGGGATGAAGGCCAGGACGGCCATGGCCGTGTAGTCGACGACGGCCCGCAGCCGGCTCTCGTACCGGAGGGATCGGACCAGGGTCCGCACCCGACCGGGTGGGCGCGCCGGCGCGACGGAGGAAGGGTGGGGGGCCGACACGAGTGATCGGTAGTGTAAACAACCGACCGTTGACGATGGCATCATCGCCGAGGCCGGTGGCGACCGCTCGCACAGGCGCCGTCGACCCGCCGAGCACCTGGAGAAGCCCGATGAGCGAGAGCAGTTCGACCCCGGGCCAACGAGGGGTGCTGGAGGCGGCTCGACGGCTCCGCCCCGGTCCGCGTCTGACCGGCGAGCGGCCCATGCAGGGGGTCACCCCCGATTCCCTGCTGGCCCTCCACGCCGCCGGCTACCGGACGGTGATCGATCGATTGGGGCCGGGTCGGCTGCTCGATGTGGGCTGCGGACAGGGCTTCGAGTCAGCCCGGTTCCTGGCCGAGGGCCGGACGGTCTTCGGGGTCGACTACAGCGCCGAGGCGGTGGCCGCCGCCCGTCAACGCTTTGAGGAGGACGGTCTGTCGGTGGCCCAGATGAACGCCCTGGACCTGGGATGCACCGACGGCGCCTTCGACTGGGCCTGCTCCTCGCACCTCATCGAGCATTTCGACGATCCCGAGGGCCATGTGCGAGAGCTGGCCCGCGTGCTGGCCGACGACGGGACCGCCTTCTTCCTCACGCCCAACGCGCCGGCGGACTTCGAGAACCCCTTCCACATCCATCTGTTCGAACCGCCCGAGCTCCGCTCATTGCTGAACCGCTACTTCGGCCAGGTGGACATCCAGGGGCTCGACCCGGTGCCCTGGGTCAAGGCCGACTTCGCCGCCCGCCGGGCCAAGGCCGAGAAGGTGCTCCGTCTGGATGTCCTCGACCTGCGGCACCGCATCCCGCGGGACTGGTACGTCGGGATCTACACCCGGATCCTTCCTGTGGCCTACCGGTTCATGGCCCGGGGGGACTCCGGCGGGTCGACCGGTATCACCGCCGACGACTTCCTGGTCACCGACCAGTTGGATCGCACCACCATGGTGTTGTTCGCCACCGCCTCGCGACCCCGACAGGTGCCGGTGAAAGGGTCACCAGAGGTGCCGGTGAAGGGGTCACCCGGGTGATCGCCGTCGGCCTCACCGGGGGAATCGGGTCGGGGAAGTCGACCGTGGCCGATCTGCTGGTGGAACAGGGCGCTGTGCTGATCGACGCCGACCGGGTGGCTCGCGAGGTGGTAGCACCGGGAGGACCGGCCTACCAACCGATCATCGACCGCTTCGGTCCGGCGGTGGTGGACGGCGAGGGCCTCATCGACCGGCCCCGACTGGCTTCGCTGGTCTTCGGCCACCCCGAGGCCCTGGCCGATCTCAATGCCATCACCCATCCGGCCATCGGGGTGGAGATGATCTCCCGGAAGGACAGCTACGCCGGCACCCCGGCCATCGTGGTCATGGATATCCCCCTGCTCAAGAGCATCCACCGCCAGACGCTGTCGTTGGCTGCGGTCGTCGTGGTCGACGTGCCCACCGAACTGGCTCTCGAACGACTGGTGACCCAACGGGGGATGGCCAGGGAGGACGCCGAGGCCCGCATCGGGTCCCAAATCGACCGCCAGGCCCGCCTGGAGGGTGCCGACCTGGTCATCGACAACACTGGCGATCAGGACCAGCTCCGGGGTCAGGTGCAGAAGGTGTGGGCGGCGTTGGTCGAACGCCGCGACAGCGGATACCTCCCCGGGGGAGAAGGGGCGCCCCTCACCAACGGATAGCCCCTCTTCGTCCGGATCCGTTGTCGCAGCTGCCCTATACCATCGTCATGTGCCGGCATTCGAGGTTGTTTCGCCCTTCCGGCCCGCCGGCGATCAGCCCGAGGCCATCACCGGACTGGTGGCCGGCCTCCAGCGGGGTGACCGCTACCAGACCCTGCTGGGTATCACCGGCTCGGGCAAGACGGCCACCATCGCCTGGACCATCGAGGCGGTGCAACGCCCCACCCTGATCATCGAGCCCAACAAGTCGCTGGCCGCCCAGCTGGCCGCCGAGCTCAAGGAACTGTTCCCCCGCAACCGGGTCGAGTACTTCGTCTCCTATTACGACTACTACCAGCCCGAGGCCTACGTCCCCTCCTCGGACACCTACATCGAGAAGGACTCGTCGATCAACGACGAGATCGACCGGCTCCGCCACGCCTGCACCTCGTCCCTCCTGCTCCGACCGGACACCATCGTGGTGGCCTCGGTCAGCTGCATCTACGGGCTCGGGTCGCCCGAGGAGTACCGCGATCGCATCGTGGCGCTCCGGCCCGGCGAGGTGCACGACCAACGGTCCCTGCTCCGGCGGCTCATCGAACTGCAGTACTCCCGCAACGACGTCAACCTGACCCGCGGCCAGTTCCGGGCCCGGGGGGACACGCTCGAGATCCACGCCGCCTACGAGAGCAAGGCGGTACGGATCGAATTCTTCGGCGACACGGTCGAGCGCATCCGGCCCTTCGACGTGACCACCGGCGAGATCGGGGAAGACCTCGATGAGCTGGTGGTCTTCGCCAACACCCACTACGGCACCGGCGACGAGCGGATGCGGGCCGCCGTCGAGGGAATCGAGGCGGAGCTCCGGGTGCGGCTCACCGAGCTCACCGACGCCGGCAAGCTGCTCGAGGCCCAGAGGCTGCGCATGCGGACCGAGTACGACCTCGAGATGCTGGCCGAAACCGGGGTGTGCAGCGGGGTGGAGAACTACAGCCGTCACCTCGACGGCCGGCGCCCGGGTGAGGCGCCCTTCACCCTCCTCGACTTCTTCCCCAAGGACTTCCTGGTCGTCCTGGACGAGAGCCACGTAGCCGTTCCCCAGCTCCGGGGGCAGTACGCCGGCGACCGGTCGCGAAAGGAGACCCTGGTCGACCACGGTTTCCGGCTCCCCTCAGCCCTCGACAACCGGCCGCTGCGTTTCGAGGAGTTCATCGAGCGCACCGGGCAGACCATCCTGCTTTCGGCCACACCCGGCCCGTGGGAGTTTGAACACAGCGCCAACGTGGTCGAACAGGTCATACGGCCCACCGGACTGGTCGACCCCGAGGTGGATGTGCGGCCGACCACCGGGCAGATCGACGACCTCCGGGAGCGGATCGACGCCACCGTGGCCGACGGGAACCGGGTGCTGGTGACCACCCTCACCAAGAAGATGGCCGAGGATCTGACCGACTACCTGGCCGAGCAGGGTGTCCGGGTCCAGTACCTGCACTCAGACGTGGACACCATGGCCCGCATCGAGATCCTGCGCGATCTCCGGCTCGGCGTGTTCGACGTGCTGGTGGGCATCAACCTCCTCCGCGAGGGCCTCGACCTCCCCGAGGTGGGCCTGGTGGCGGTGCTCGACGCCGACAAGGAGGGCTTCCTCCGGTCGGCCTCGTCGCTCATCCAGACCATGGGTCGGGCGGCCAGGAACGTGAACGGCCGGGTGGTCATGTACGCCGACTCGATTACCGATTCGATGCGGACGGCCATCGGCGAGACCCAGCGCCGGCGGGCCCGCCAGATCGCCTACAACCAGGCCCACGGCATCGACCCCCGCTCCATCACCAAGTCGGTCACCGACATCCTGTCGCGGGTCCGGGACGAGGACGGTATGTCCGCCGCGGCCAGCGGCAGCGGTGAGCGGCGGACCCCGGGGCGCCCGGCCAACCGGGACCCGCGTGCCGAGGCGGCGGCCATGGCCCAGGCCCTCGGCCCCGACGCCGACGAGCTGTCAGCGCTCATCCACCGTCTCGACGTGGCCATGACCACGGCGGCCGAGGAGCTGCGGTTCGAGGAGGCGGCGCTGCTGCGCGACGAGATCACCGAGCTGAGGGCCCTTCTGGCCCGTGATCCGGTGGACGGCTCCGCTGTCCTGGACGACGAGAACACCGGACTGGTCACCGTCACCGATGGCTGACCAGGGCACCGCCGGGGGTCGACACCTACACCGGTATCCTCACCGCCATGGCTGACCGACTGGTGGTGCGAGGAGCGCGCGAACACAACCTCCAGGACGTCTCGCTCGACCTTCCCCGTGACGAGCTCATCGTCTTTACCGGGCTCTCGGGTTCCGGTAAATCGTCATTGGCCTTCGACACCATCTACGCCGAGGGGCAGCGGCGCTACGTCGAATCCCTGTCTGCCTACGCCCGCCAATTCCTGGGCCAGATGGACAAGCCGGACGTCGACTTCATCGAGGGTCTCTCACCGGCCATCTCCATCGACCAGAAGTCCGCCTCCCGCAATCCCCGCTCGACGGTGGGGACGGTGACCGAGGTCTACGACTACCTCCGTCTGCTCTACGCCCGCATCGGCAAGCCCCACTGTCCCAACTGCGGTCGTCCGGTGGCCCGTCAGAGTCCACAGCAGATCGTGGACCGGATTCTGGCCATGGACGAGGGCACCCGTTTCATGGTGCTGGCTCCGGTGGTGCGGGGCCGCAAGGGCGAGTACAACGCCCTCCTCGACGATCTGGCCAAGCAGGGGTTCGCCCGGGCCCGGGTGGACGGGACCACCGTCGAGCTGGCCGACCGCGGTGAGCTCGACCTGGCCCGCTACGAGCAGCACACCATCGAGGTGGTGGTGGACCGGCTGGTGCGAAGGGACGACATCCGCCGCCGGCTGACCGAATCGCTGGAGACGGCACTGTCGCTGGCCGAAGGGGTGGCCGAGGTGGTGGTGGTCGACGCCGACGGCACCGAGGAGGAGGCCATCACCTTCAGTCAGCATCTGGCCTGCACCTTCTGCGGGCTCAGCTTCGAGGATCCCTCGCCCCGGAATTTCTCCTTCAACTCGCCCTACGGCGCCTGCGCAGCCTGCACCGGACTGGGGACCCGCTTCGAGGTCGATCCCGAGCTGGTGGTGCCCGATCCCACCAAGTCGCTGGCCGAAGGGGCGCTGGCCCCCTGGTCCGGGGCCCGGGGTGAGTACTTCACCCGGGTCATCGCCGCCGTGGCCGAGATGGGCGGATTCTCGCTCGACACCCCCTGGGAGAAGCTGACCAAGGCCAACAAGAAGTTGCTCCTCTACGGAGCCGGAACCAAGCGGGTCCACCTCACCTACCGCAACCGGTACGGCCGCAAGCGCTCCTTCGACACCCTCTACGAGGGCATCGTGCCATGGTTGGAGCGCCGTCATTCCGAGGCGGAGTCCGACTTCCTGCGGGACAACCTGGAGGGCTATCTCCGCGAGGTTCCTTGTCCGGAGTGCGGCGGGGCCCGGCTACGGGCCGAGTCGCTGGCCGTCACCGTGGGGGGCTACTCGATCTTCGCCCTCTGCTCGCTACCCATCGGCACGGCGGTGAACGTGGTGGCATCGCTGGATCTGTCCGATCGCGACCACCTGATTGCCGACCGGGTCTTCCGCGAGGTGCGTGAGCGGATGCAGTTCCTCCTCGACGTGGGTCTCGACTATCTGACGCTGGCCCGGTCGGCGGCCACGCTGTCGGGCGGCGAAGCGCAGCGGATCCGGCTGGCCAGTCAGATCGGCAGCGGTCTGGTCGGCGTCCTCTATGTGCTCGACGAACCGTCCATCGGCCTCCATCAGCGCGACAACAAGCGCCTCATCGGCACACTCAAGCGGCTCCGCGACCTGGGGAACACCGTGATCGTGGTCGAACACGACGAGGAGACCATCCGGGTGGCCGACCATGTGGTCGACGTGGGCCCCGGGGCCGGCGAGCACGGCGGCCGCATCGTCCACTCCGGTCCGGTCACCGGACCCGGCGGTCTCGAGTCCAACCCCGATTCGCTCACCGGTCAGTACCTGTCGGGGGCGCGGTCGATCGCCGTACCGGCCTATCGGCGGGCCGGCAGCGGCGAGGTGCTGACGGTGGAGGGGGCCCGCGAGCACAATTTCCGCGACATCGATGTGTCCTTCCCCCTCGGGCAGCTGGTGGCGGTGACCGGGGTGTCGGGATCGGGCAAATCCACCCTGGTCAACGACATCCTCCTCCGGACGTTGGCCAAGCAGGTCCACCGGGCCAAAACCCTGCCCGGGTTGCACCGCACCATCAGGGGGGTCCAACTCGTCGACAAGGTGGTCGAGGTGGACCAGGCCCCGATCGGCCGCACCCCTCGATCGAACCCGGCTACCTACACCGGGGTGTTCGACCACATCCGGCGGCTGTTCAGCCAGACCCCCGAGGCCAAGGTGCGGGGCTATCTCCCCGGGCGGTTCTCCTTCAACGTCAAGGGGGGCCGCTGCGAGGCCTGCTCGGGTGACGGCACCATCCGCATCGAGATGCACTTCCTGCCCGACATCTATGTCCCCTGTGAGGTGTGCAACGGGGCCCGCTACAACCGGGACACCCTGGAGGTGACCTTCCGGGGCAAGACCATCGCCGACGTGCTGGAGATGTCCTGCGAGGAGGCACTGGCCTTCTTCGCCCATCAACCACCCATCGCCCGCCATCTCCAGACATTGGTCGACGTCGGGCTGGGATACATCCGGCTGGGTCAGCCGGCGCCCACCTTGTCCGGCGGGGAGGCCCAGCGGGTCAAACTGGCTTCGGAGCTGAGCCGTCGGCCGACCGGGCACACCCTCTACGTGCTCGACGAGCCCACCACCGGGCTGCACTTTGACGACGTGCGCAAGCTCCTCGACGTGCTCAGCCGTCTGGTCGACCAGGGCAACACCGTCATCGTCATCGAGCACAACCTGGACGTCATCAAGAGCGCCGACTGGGTCATCGACCTCGGGCCCGAGGGAGGTGACCGAGGGGGATCGGTGGTGGCGGCGGGTACACCCGAGCAGGTGGCCGGGGCGGCCGGTAGTTACACCGGCGAGGTCCTGGCCCCGCTACTCGGGATCACCCGGGCGGTCAACGGAGCCACCCGTAAGCCCAAGCGGGCGGCGGCCCCCAAGAAGGCGGCCAAAAAGGTGGCGGCTGTCCGCTAAGAGGGCCAGCCGGGTCAGACGCGGGTCAGACCGTGGCCAGCATGCGCTCGAGGGCCACCCGGGCCCAGCGGGCCGTCTCCTCGTCCACCGTGATCTGATTGCGCACCTCGCCCTCAACCAGGCCTTCGAGGACCCAGGCCAGGTGGGGGGCGTCGATCCGGAACATGGTGGAGCAGGGGCAGACCAGAGGATCCAGGGAGACGACCGTCTTGTCCGGGTTCTCGTCATCGAGCCGTTTGACGAGATGGATCTCGGTTCCCACCCCGAGGACGGCCCCGGGCGGTGCCTCGGCCACCGTCCGGATGATGAAGTCGGTCGAACCGACCCGGTCGGCCACCTCGACCACCTCGTGGGCACATTCGGGGTGGACGACGACGATCCCGTCCGGATGCTCGGTGCGGAAGGCCTCCACCTGGCCGGTGCTGAACCGCTGGTGGACAGAGCAGTGACCTTTCCACAGCAGCAGAGTGGCCGATTTGAGGGTGGCGTCGTCCAGCCCCCCGCGGGCCAGGCGGGGGTTCCACACCGC
Source organism: uncultured Acidimicrobiaceae bacterium (assembly GCA_963813525.1). Taxonomy (GTDB): domain Bacteria; phylum Actinomycetota; class Acidimicrobiia; order Acidimicrobiales; family RAAP-2; genus Bog-756. Next base: position 2,583,921 of record CAWEZI010000005.1, on the reverse strand, counting down.
CATCTGGTCGGCCGAGTAGCCCAGTTCGAATCCGGTGTTGCGGCCCAGGTGCTGATCGGGGAAGAAGAGAACCTGGTCGCCGCGACGGTGGCCGCTCTCGTCCGGACCCAGGGCCCAGGTCAGGACAGCCCGGGCGTTGGACGAGGTGCACACCACGCCGCCGCGCCGGCCGACGAAGGCCTTGAGCGCCGCCGAGGAGTTCATGTAGGTGACCGGTACCACCCGTTCGACGTCGGTCACCGTGCCCAGCACGGACCAGGCCTCCTCGACCGAGTCGATGTCGGCCATGTCGGCCATCGAACAGCCGGCGTTGAGATCGGGCAGAAGGACCTGCTGGTGGTGGCCGGTCAGGATGTCGGCCGACTCGGCCATGAAGTGGACCCCGCAGAACACCACGAAGGCGGCCTCCGCCTGTTCAGCTGCGATCCGGGAGAGACCGAACGAGTCGCCCCGGGCGTCGGCCCAGGCCATGACCTCGTCCCGTTGGTAGTGGTGCCCGAGGATGATCAGCCGTGGACCCAACTGCCGCTTGGCGGCGTCGATCCAGGCGGCCAGCTGATCGGGATCGGCCGTGGTGTAGCGGTCGGGGAGCGCTGTCTGTAACCGGAGCATGGGTATGACCCCCTTATGGAGCCGCTCCGGTGATGGCCGGCGGGGACAGCCTGGTCGCCCATCCGCGGGGATGTCGGCCCCGAAGCGGTAGATGTCGCCGGAAACCAGGCCGGCGTGCGGTCAGTCTATTCGTACCGGCCGACTGAAGGTGCGTCCGCTTTGCACGGGCCCCGGAGGCGGCACACTGGAGGGGTGGTGACCCGACCCCTACCCGGTTCCATCCCCGACGGTCCCGGTTCGTACCAATTCGTGGACGCCCACGGCCGGATTCTCTACGTGGGCAAAGCCAAGTCCCTCCGTCAGCGCATTCCTGCCTATTTCCAGGATCCCTCTGTTCTCCCTCCCCGGACGGCACAGATGGTGGCTCAAGCTGACCACGTCGAGTGGATGGTGGTGGGCTCCGAGGCCGAAGCCTTGCTCCTCGAGCACAACCTCATCAAGCAGTTCCAGCCTCGCTACAACGTCCGGCTCAAGGACGACAAGAGCTACCCCTGGCTGGCCGTGACCGTGGAGGACGACTGGCCCCGTCCGGCTGTGGTCCGCGGACGCAAACGCAGCGGCGTGCGCTATTTCGGGCCCTACCCCAACGTGGGGGCCATCCGCGACACCCTGGATCTGCTCCTGCGTTCGTTCCCGGTGCGGACCTGTTCCGACGCAAAGTTCCGGCGCCACGAGCGGCTCGGGCGTCCCTGCCTGATGTACCACATCGAACGGTGCGCCGGGCCCTGCGTGGGGGCTGTCACCCACGAGGAGTACGACCAGCTGGTGGCCGACCTCATCGCCTTCTTGAGCGGTGACACCGCTCCCCTGGAGAAGGGCCTCGAAACAGCCATGCGTGAGGCCTCGAGTGCCCTGGAGTTCGAGCGGGCGTCGGTGCTGCGGGACAAGCTCGAGGCGGTACGGGCGGCCGATGCCGTTCGCCAGATGGAGCTGCGTCATCCCGAGGATCTCGACGTGTTCGGGGTGGCCGAGGACGAGCTGGAGGCGGCCGTCCAGGTGTTCCACGTGCGCAGGGGGAAGGTGGTGGGACGCTCGGCCCTGTTCGTCGACAAGGTCGAGGAGCTGGACCGAGGCCAGCTGATGGCCCGGGTCCTGGTCGACGTGTACGCCGACCCCCCCTCGGGGGTTCCCCGCCAGGTTCTGGTCCCCTCCCTGCCGGCCGACGCCGAGGCGGTCACCGAGTACCTCACCGATCGCCGAGGCGGTCCGGTGGTGGTGCGTATCCCGCAGCGGGGGCCCAAACGGGCCCTGCTCGAGACGGTCGAGCACAACGCCGGGGAGGCTTTCCTGCGCCACCGTTTGCACCGGACGTCCGACCACAACAGTCGGGCCCGGGCCCTCGAATCGCTCCAGCGCGACCTCGGCCTGCCCGAGGCACCCCTCCGCATCGAGTGCTACGACATGAGCCATCTGCAGGGTACCGACTACGTCGGTTCGATGGTCGTGTTCGAGGACGGGTTGCCCAAAAAGAGCGACTACCGCCATTACCGGGTGACAACGGTGAACGGCAACGATGACTATGCCGCCATGGAGGAGGTCCTGACCCGCCGGCTGAAGGCCCTGATCGACGAGGATGCCTCAGGCCCGATCGCTGCGGGCAAGAGGCGGCGTTTCGCCTACCCGCCCCAGTTGCTGCTGCTCGACGGTGGCCTCGGTCAGCTCGGGGTCGGCGTCAAGGTGCTGGAGTCGATGGGCCTCACCGACCGGATCCCCATCGCCGCCCTGGCCAAGAGCTTCGAGGAGGTCTACCGGCCCGGGAGCTCCGAACCCATCCGGTTGCCGCGCCAGTCCGAGGGTCTCTACCTGCTCCAGCGGCTTCGTGACGAAGCCCACCGCTTCGCCGTCTCCTACCACCGGACTCTGCGAGGCAAGAGGATGGTGGTGGGCGCCCTCGACGGGATCACCGGGCTCGGACCGAAACGCCGGTCCCGCCTGGTGGAGCAGTTCGGTGGCCTGACCGGACTGCGTAACGCCTCCCGGGACGAGCTGCTCGGCCTATCGTGGTTGCCGGCCGAGGTGGGGGCGGCCGTCTTCGATCGGTTGCATACGCCCCTGGTGGTCAACGGGAGCGCCATGAATCGAACAAAGGTGGATCGGTGAGCGAATACCTGGTGGTGACCGGTATGTCCGGAGCCGGTCGATCGACGGCCGCGGCCGCACTCGAGGACCTGGGCTGGTTCGTCATCGACAACATGCCCTCGGCCCTCATCTCCAAGGTCTCCGAATTGGTCGACGGGGCGGGATCGGAGATGGAGCGGGTGGCTTTCGTCATCGGCCGGGGTGGTGGTGATCTGGATGACGTGCTGCCCGCAGTGGACGCCCTGGAGGCCGGGCCCAACCGGGTGCGCATCCTGTTCCTGGACGCGGCCGACGACGTGCTCATCCGGCGTTTCGAGGGCACCCGACGCCGCCACCCTCAGGCGGCGCGGGGGGTGGTCGATTCGATCGCCGACGAACGCCTCTTGCTCAGCGGTCTGCGCGATCGGGCCGATCTGGTCATCGATACAGGCGAGCTAAACACCAACCAGCTGCGAACGAGGCTCATCGAGGTGTTCGGCGCCGAGGAACCGGGCAGCGCCATGCAGACCTCCCTCATCTCCTTCGGGTTCAAGCACGGCGTGCCCCTCGACGTCGACCTCATGTTCGACTGCCGGTTCCTGCCCAACCCCTACTGGATCGACGCACTGCGGAGCCACAGCGGGCTCGAGCCCGAAGTGAGGAAGTACGTCCTGGACAGACCCGAGACCACCGAATTCCTGGACAAACTGGACGATCTCTTGTGCATGTTGATCCCCGCCTACATGCGGGAGGGAAAGTCGTATCTGACCGTGGCCATGGGCTGTACCGGCGGACGACACCGCTCGGTGGTGCTGGCCGAGGAGTTGGCGCGCCGCCTCGACGGTAGGGGCATTCCGGCCACCGTCTTCCACCGGGACGTCGAACGATGAACGGTTCTGAACCCCCGAACCCCAAGGTGGTAGCCCTCGGGGGTGGTCACGGCCTGGCCGCCACCCTTCGAGCCGTGCGCACCTACACCGACGACGTGACAGCCATCGTCTCGGTGGCCGACGACGGTGGGTCTTCGGGCCGTCTGCGCGAGCTCCTGCAGATGATTCCGCCGGGTGATCTCCGCAAATGCCTCGTGGCTCTGGCCGAGCCCGGCGCGCCGCTGGCCGCCGCCTTCGAGTACCGGTTCACCGACGAAGAGTTGGAGGGGCACTCGCTGGGCAACCTGATCCTGGCCGGCCTGATCGACGGCGCTCCCGATCCGGTGGCCGCCCTGGACGAGGCTTGTCGCCTCCTCGGTGTGCGCGGCCGGGTCCTGCCGGCCACCATCGACCCCGTGGTCCTGAAGGCGGACACCGCCGATGGTTCCGTCGCCGGACAGGTGGCGGTGATGGGCACCGACAACATACGGACGGTGTCGCTGGTGCCGGCCGACCCCGCCCCGCCGGCGGACGCGGTGACGGCGCTGGATGACGCCGATCAGATCGTCTTGGGTCCAGGTTCGTTGTTCACCAGCGTGTTGGCTGCCGCCGTGGTGCCTGACATCCTGGCCGCCATCAACCGGGCCCGTGCCCCGAAGGTCTATGTCTGCAATCTTCGTCCCCAGATTCCCGAAACCGAATCTTTCGACATCGGCATGCACATCGACGCTCTGGTTGCCCACGGAGTCCAGGTGGACGTTGTCGTCTGCGACACGTCCGCCATTCCCTTGGGTGAATCTCCTCTTCCGACGGTGGATCGCCCGCTGGCTCGCCCCAACGGATTGGCCCACGACCCGGCCAAACTGGCGTCAGTCCTCTCTGATCTGCTCGGATAGAGGTATGGGATGCGTGGATGGCCTAGCGTGTATCGGGTCATCCGGTGGCTGTGGGGACCGGACAGACCGGCACGATTCAGCCGGATGCAGGTAGAATGAGGGTCGAGGAACAGAGGGCATGACCGTACGAGTCGGCATAAACGGTTTCGGGCGCATCGGTCGCAACTACCTGCGGGCTGCTCGTTCGGCGGGGGCCGACATCGAAGTTGTGGCCATCAACGATCTCACCTCGGCGGAGATGCTCGCCCACCTGTTGCGCTACGACTCCACCCACGGACGGTTCGACAGCGCCATCACCGTCGCCGACTCGTCCATCGTCCTCGATTCCGGTTCCATCGCCGTTCTGGCCGAGCGGGACCCGAAGGCGTTGCCCTGGGACAGCCTGGGTGTGGAAGTGGTCATCGAGTCGACCGGACTGTTCGCCGACCGGAGCGCGGCCGCCGCCCACCTCGAAGCAGGGGCGTCACGGGTGATCATTTCGGCACCGGCCAGCGACGTCGACGCCACCTTTGTGGTCGGTGTCAACGACGGAGATTTCGACCCGACCAAGGACTTCGTTGTCTCCAATGCGTCGTGTACCACCAACTGCTTCGTTCCCATGGTCAAGGTTCTGGACGATGCCTTCGGTATCGACAGCGGAATGATGACCACCGTCCACGCCTTCACCAATGATCAGAATCTGTTGGACCTGCCCCACAAGGATCTCAGGCGCGCTCGCGCCGCCGCCATCAACATCATCCCCACCTCGACTGGCGCGGCCCGTGCCACCGGCCTGGTCCTCAAGGACATGAAGGGCAAGTTGGACGGAAGTTCCCTGCGGGTGCCGGTCCCCGACGGATCGATCACCGACTTCACAGCCGTGCTCCCGGGGACGGTCACCGTGGACGAGATCAACGCCGCTTTTTTGGCCGCAGCCACAACAGGACCGTTGGCCAAGGTCCTCGTCTACACCGAAGACCCCATCGTTTCCTCGGACATCATCGGAAGCCCGGCCTCGTGCACCTTCGACGCCGGTCTGACTATGGTGATGCCCTCCGTTTCAGGCTTCACTCTGGCGAAGGTCGAAGGTTGGTATGACAACGAATGGGGCTATGCCAACCGGCTGGTCGATCTCTCGCTGATCATCGGCGGTTCCGGCGCCTGAGGGAGCTGGATCCATATCACGAGGTTCGAGGGGGAGCACAACAATGAGTCCGAGCAATGAGTGAGAGGCTGGAAAATCCGCTTCTGGACGGACTTCCGCTCCTGGGGGATCTTCCCGACCTGAGCGGCGCCAGCGTGCTGATGCGGGCCGATTTCAATGTTCCTCTGCAGCCGTGCGCCGACGGCCCCTCCGTCATCACCGATGATTTCCGCATTCGAGCGGCCTTGCCCACTCTGCAGTACTTACTGGCGCAGGGGGCCAAGGTCACCGCCTGCACCCATTTGGGTCGCCCGGCCGCCGCCCCCGACGCCCAATGGGACCTCGGGCCGGTGCGTGAGGAGCTGGCTGTCCTGGCTCCGTCGGTCGAGTTGCTCGAGAACCTGCGCTTCGACCCGGGCGAGAAGGCCAATGATCCGAGCTTCGTGGAGAAGCTGGTCAACGGGCACGATGCCTATGTCAACGACGCCTTCGGTGTATCCCACCGCAAGCACGCATCGATCGTCGGACCACCCACCCGGCTTCCCAGCGCCGCCGGATTTCTCCTCCAGCGGGAGATCGAGGTGCTCGGCGGCCTTCTGGCCGCACCGTCCCGTCCCTTCGTGGCCGTGGTGGGAGGGGCCAAGGTGGCGGACAAGATCGGTGTCCTCAAGGCACTCCTCGAGCGGGTGGACACCCTGGTGGTCGGGGGCGGCATGGGCTACACCTTTCTGGCCGCGGCGGGACATGACGTCGGTGCCTCCCTCGTCGACGAGGAGCGCATTCCCGAGTGCGCGGCGCTGCTCCGATCGGACAAGAGGATCCTGCTCCCCACCGATATCGTCGCCCTCGAGCCCGGGGCCCAATTCGGTGACGGGTGCACCGCCGGTAGGGTCCGGGTGGTCGGGGTGGACATCCCGCCGGGCTGGCAGGGGCTGGACATGGGACCGGCCACGGTGGCGTCGTTCGCCGAAGTCATCGCCGGAGCCGGAACGGTGCTGTGGAACGGCCCGATGGGCGTCTTCGAGGACGAGCGGTTCTCCAACGGCACCGCCGGCATCGCCCGGGCTGTGGCCCAGTGCGACGGCTTCACCGTCGTCGGCGGTGGTGACAGTGTTTCGGCCGTGCGCGGCTTGGGCCTCAAGGATCGGATCGACTACATATCCACCGGGGGAGGAGCGTCCCTCGAACTGCTCGAATACGGGGATCTCCCCGGACTGGCGGCGTTGAGGGGTGCGTCGAACGCACCTCCGCGCCGGCAGCACTCGACCCACAATCATTCCGACCGGTGACGGAGTCACCAACCCGCCGTCCTCTGATCAGCGGGAACTGGAAGATGAACTTCGACCACCTCGAGGCCCTGCATGCCGTCCGGGACCTCGGTTTGCGTCTCCAGTCGGGGGACGCCGGACCGGTCGACATCTCCGTGCATCCCCCGTTCACCGATCTGCGCACCGTCCAGTCGTTGATCGAGCCGGAGGGAATACCGGTCTCGTTGGGGGCGCAGAACTGTGCCATCGAAGACAGGGGCGCCTTTACCGGCGAAGTGAGTGCCCTCATGCTGGCCAGGTTGCACGTCGAGTACGTCATCGTCGGGCATTCCGAGAGACGCCGAATGTTCGGGGAGGTCGACGACGTGGTGGCGGCCAAGGTAAGGGCTGTCGTGCGCAACGGCATGATTCCGATCTGCTGTGTGGGGGAGAATCTGGAGGAGCGGGAGCTGGGGGTGACCAAGGAGCGGCTGGCCACTCAAGTGGAATTGGCCCTGAGCGACCTTCCGGAGGATGTCGTGGCCGGCTTGGTCGTGGCCTACGAGCCGGTGTGGGCCATCGGGACGGGTCGGGCGGCCAGCCCGGAGGACGCCCAGGAGGCGTGCAGCTGGATCCGCCAGACGGTGGGCACGTGTGTCGGTCCGGTTGCGTCAGCTTCTGTGCGCATCCAGTACGGAGGGTCGGTTACCGAAGAGAACGCCGTATCTCTACTCGGCTGCGCCGACGTGGACGGGGCGTTGGTAGGTGGGGCCAGCCTTGACATGGCCGCCTTCGTGGCCATTGTGCGGGCCGCGGCCCGGGTTGGGCGGTGACTTTGCTAGCGTCTTGGCCGGTCCCACGTCGAAGGAGAAGGATGCGGTGCTGACCGCCATCATTGTCGTATTGCAGATACTGGCCTCGTTTGGCCTGATCTTTCTCATTCTCATGCACAGCGGTAAGGGCGGCGGACTCTCGGACATGTTCGGGGGGTCGGTGGGAACTGCAGCCGCCGGGTCGACAGTGGTCGAGAAGAACCTCGACCGGATCACCGTAACCGTGGCCGTCATCTTCGCCTTCACGAACATCATCCTCATTCTCCGTCTGCAGTGACGGAAAACGGCGCCGATCACGTCGAGCGCCGTCCCCGGGTCGCCCTGCTTTGGCGCGAGCATCGCGCCCGGTGGACGTTGCCACTCGTGATCATCGTGATCATCGGTCTGGTGGCGACCATCGATCACCTGGACTCGCATCGCATCAGTCAGGTCGACGCCCAAGTCAAACCGGCGTTGGTGGCGGCCAGCGGAGGCGCTATCACCGTCGAGCTCGACCAGCCGTGGTCGGGGTTCAATCCCAACACCCCGGCGGGGGCCTCCTCGTCCAGTCCGGCCCTTCTCTCGTCCGTGCTGCCGAGCGCCTACATGATCGCCTCGAACGGGGTGCCGACGGTGAACGGCAGTCTCCTCACCAGCGTCGAGGTCACGTCCACCTCACCGCTCACTATCCAGTACGTCATCAGTCCTGACGCCGTCTGGTCCGATGGCGTGCCCGTCACGGCCGACGATTTCATCTATGCCTGGCAGTCTCAACGCGGCGACGGTGTCGACATCGACGGACAGCCGGATCAGGTGGCTTCCACGCTCGGCTACCGCGACGTCGCCTCCATCACCCCGAGCCACAAGGGCAAGACGGCGACGGTGGTGTTCTCGACGCCTTATACGGACTGGCGGCTCATGTTCGCCAACATGGTGCCCGCCCACATCGCCCGGGTGGTGGGATGGAACAAGGGATTCGACCGCTTCGACCCCAACGTCGATATTTCGGCCGGGCCGATGATCCTCCAGTCGGTTTCGACGCGGGGCACGGCAGTTTTGGTCCGGAACCCGAAGTGGTGGGGGACACCCGCCATCCTCCACCGGATATCCATCAACGTTGCTTCCAATCAAGCGGGGTGGATGGGCGCGCTGGGGAGCTCCAGCCGCAGCGTGGTCGATGTGGGCGCATTCGGCCTGCAGTCGCTGGATGCGGTGTCGTCCCTGCCCAATACCCAGAGTGCGGTCAAGCCGTCCCTCGACATGCTGCAGCTCGATTTCAACGTCTCCTCACCGGTGGGGATGCGCCAGGCGGCCCGCCAGGCCATTGCGCACGTCATCGACCGGTCTGCATTGCTGGATCGAGTTTTCGGGCCGATCGACCCCGGGCTGGTAGTCAACCAGGACCACTTGGCGGTGGCATCGCAATCGAACTACCAGCAATCGTCGGCCGCGGGCGAGTACACCGCCCCCGATCCGGCCACGACGAGCCGACTGCTCAAGAGCATCGGTTTCCACCAGAACGGCGTCGGCGACTATGTGGATGCCAACGGCAAACAGCTCACTGTGCGCATGGCCGTGGAAACGGGTGACCCGTGGATCAATTCGGTGGCTGCCCTGGTCAGCGCCCAGCTTCGCGCCGCCGGCATCGCCGTGGTGATCCAGCCGGTCAGCGGGGTCCAGGGCATGGAGAAGGCTGCTGCCGCCAACTCGTACGACATGGCCCTGGTCACTGTGGTCGCCAGCCCTTTCCAGTCGGTTACCGCGGCGTGGTACACCGACGGCCTGGGGCCGTCTGACTCCTTTGGCACTCAGAACTGGAGCAAGTTCGCCGATCCGCAGGTGGACGCTCTGTTCATGCAGGCGGCCGAGGCTCTGAACCCGGTATCGGGGGAGACCATCTACGGCCAGATCGACGATCAGCTCTGGGACCAGATGGTGTCACTGCCGCTGTTCCAGGAACCGACCCTGGTGGCCAACGGCGTGCAGGTGGGGAATCTCCAGTACAGCCCGTCCGAAGTCGGGATAATGGGAAATGCAGCAGCATGGACGACCCTCAAACCCGGCCCACCAGCCGGCAGCGGATCGACCCACGAGGAGTCGAGCAGCTCCACCTGACCGGTCATAGGGCGCCCGAGAAGGCTGGGGCTGTGCTGAGGACAGGTCACGCCGCGCTACCATGCCAGACGCCCCCGGCATGACATCGGGAGCCACTTCGTCGGAGTGGCGGAATAGGCAGACGCGCTAGCTTGAGGGGCTAGTGCCCGAAAGGGCGTGGGGGTTCAAGTCCCCCCTCCGACACCCTGTCTGACCTGAGAGCTTGGCTGCCCAGCTCTCCCGTTCGACCGTCTCGGAACCCACTCGCGAACATTTTGTCAACGAAAAAGTTTTTGTGTGGTCGTTGTCAACGGATGTCAGCACATCGGAATGAGCGGGGTTCCGTTATCGCGATGGCCAGCGAGTGGCGCTTGGAGACGGAATCTGCCCCACCGAACCGGGTAGTAAGGGATAGCTCACCCCATTCCCGCGCTCCAACCCATTCTCCGGTCTCCGGGGGCCAAGGAGGCTCCCTATTGGTCCAACGCCAAGATATGCAGTGCCGATGGGGACCGTCATGGAGCCCACGCCTCTATCGAGGCTGCCCGCGCTATGTCCACCCTGGGTGCCACCACCCTCGTCAACTTTGACGATGACAATTGACGGATCCTTGTGTAAATCTTGCTGCCGGTCCGTCCTCATCGAGGGGTCGGCTGGGGCGAGGGAGAGGCGGAATGATGCGGCGAATCATCTTCGGAAGCCGGAGTAGGAAAAGGGCGGCCTCGAACGGTTCAGGGGCGCTGCGTCCGAACCTGTCAAAGCTGCGACGGACTGCGACAGTCGTTACTGCGACGATCGCCTATACGGCTGGCATCGCGATTCTCGTCGTGTCGGGAGCGACGCCCTCATTCGCTGCCACGCCGGGCACGATCAACACGATCGCTGGCGGTGAATATGGCCAAGGCCCCAGCGCTGCAACTTCTGTCCCAATCGCGCCATATGGAGTTGCTGCAGCCGGCGGTTATGTGTATGTCGCCGATGAAACTCACGATGTCGTGCGCAAAGTAGACAGCACAGGTACCGAGACCGTAATTGCCGGCAATTCGAGCTTTGGTTTCTCCGGTGACGGGGGGCCGGCAACCTCGGCGGAGCTTTCCGACCCAATTGGTGTCGCTGTCGATGCCTCGGGCAATGTGCTTATTGCCGACTACCTCGACGGCACAATCCGGACGGTGGCGGGCGCCACTGGCACCTTCTACGGCCAGTCGATGACCAAAGGCGACATCTACACCATCGCTGGAGGCGGCTCTTCCGGACTGGGCGACGGGGGACCGGCAACCTCGGCGCAGCTCGACGAACCATATGGCGTCGCTGTCGACGCCTCGGGCAACGTTCTTATCGCTGATTTTGGGCACTCGCGAATTCGGGCGGTGGCTTACGCTACCGGCGCTTTCTACGGCCAGTCGATGACCAAAGGCGACATCTACACCATCGCTGGAGGCGGCTCTTCCGGACTGGGCGACGGGGGACCGGCAACCTCGGCGGAGGTCCCCGCCAATAGCATCGCCGTCGACGGCTCGGGAAACGTGCTGATTGGCGATACCAATGACAGTCGCGTTCGCGTGGTAGCGACCGCCACCGGCACCTTCTATAGCCAGTCGATGACCAAAGGCGACATCTACACCATCGCTGGCAGCGGAAGCTATGGCTACTCCGGCGACGGGGGGCCGGCGACCTCGGCGCAGTTCTACTACCTGGACGGCGTCGCCGTCGACGCCTCGGGCAACGTCCTGATCGCCGACGAAAACAACAATCGCGTTCGGGTGATGGCGGTGGCCACCGGCACTTTCTACGGCCAGTCGATGACCAAAGGCGACATCTACACCATGGCCGGCAACGGGAGCAGTGGCTATTCCGGCGACGGGGCGTCGTCGACCTCGGCCGAGCTCAACGGGCCATTAGGCGTCGCCGTCGACGCCTCGGGCAACGTGCTGGTCACCGACGCCGGCAACGATCGCGTCCGGGTGACGGCGGGCGCCACGGGCACCTTCTACGGTAAGTCGATGACCAAGGGCGACATCTACACCATGGCCGGCAACGGGACCTATGGCTATTCCGGCGACGGGGGACCGGCGACCTCGGCCGAGCTCAACGGGCCATTTGGCGTCGCCGTCGACGCCTCAAACAATGTACTCGTCACCGACGCCGGCAACAGTCGCGTCCGGGTGGCGGCGGGCGCCACGGGCACGTTCTACGGCCAGTCGATGACCAAAGGCGACATCTACACCATCGCCGGCGACGGGACCAGTGGGTATTCTGGGGACGGGGGACTGTCGACTTCGGCGGAGCTTGACGGGCCAGCTGGCATTGCCGTCGACACCTCGGGCAACGTGCTGATCGGTGACAGCGGTGACAATCGCGTCCGAGTCGTGGCCATCGCTACGGGCACCTTCTACGGCCAGTCGATGACCAAAGGCGACATCTACACTATCGCCGGCGACGGGACACTTGGCTATTCGGGCGACGGGGGACCGGCGACCTCCGCCGAGCTTGACGGGCCATTTGGTGTCTCCCTCGACGCTTCGGGGAACGTGGTCATTGCTGACGAAGGCAACAGTCGCGTCCGAGTCGTGGCCATCGCCACGGGCACCTTCTACGGCCAGTCGATGACCAAAGGTGACATCTACACCATCGCCGGCGACGGGACCAGTGGCTATTCCGGGGACGGGGGACTGTCGACTTCGGCGGAGCTGAAAGGGCCAGAAGGTGTCGCCGTCGACGCCTCGGGAAACGTGGTCATTGCTGACAGTCTCAACTACCGCATTCGCGTCGTGGCCAAAGACACCGGGACCTTCTACGGGATCTCGATGACAGCCGGTGACATCTACACCGTCGCTGGGAATGGCTCATGCTATGAGGTCTGCCTTCCCGAAGGTGTGACGGTCGACGCTTCGGGCAACATAGTCGAGGCCGATACATATAGTTACAGGGTTCAGGTTATCCCCGGCAGCAACGGGACCTACTACGGCGATTCTATGACGACCGGGAATATCTACACCGTTGCTGGCCTCTACACCACGTACGGGTTTTCAGGTGACGGTGGACCTGCCAGCTCGGCGCTTCTTGATTTCCCAGAAGGTGTCGTCGTCGATGCCTCGGGCGATGTGCTGATCGCCGACCACGGCAACAACAGGATCCGGGAAATAGGCGCATACGGCACCCAGGCGATTACGTTCACATCTACGCAGCCTTCGGGAGCCTTCAACGGAGGGCCTGCGTACTCGGCAAGCGCAACAGGAGGGGCTTCGGGGAATCCGGTGACCTTCTCGTCCGCCACGCCGGGCGTGTGCAGTGTGTCAGGATCGACCGTGAGCTTTGTCGGAGCGGGAACCTGCACCGTCGACGCCAACCAGGCAGGTAATGCCGACTACGACTCTGCTCCTCAGATCTCCCAGAGCTTCTCGGTCGCTCAGGCTTCTCAGACCGTGACCTTCACCTCGACCAACCCAAGTCCCGTGGTAGCGAGTGGTCCGAGCTACACCCCAACAGCCTCGGGTGGGGGCTCGACCAGCCCGGTGGCCATCTCCTTGGACACTGGTTCAACCGGCTGCACGTTGAACGGGGGCGTGGTGCAGTTCACAGCGGCTGGGACCTGCATCCTCGATGCCAACCAGGCCGGTGACGCCAACTACCTGCCAGCACTTCAAGTGCAGCAGGCGATAAGCGTCGCTGCTCAATGTTCACCGGGGTACTACAGCACTACGGGGGGTGTACCTTGCACCGCGGCTCCGGCCGGATCATACGTGAGCACGTCTGGGGCAACCTCTGCCACGAGTTGTGCCGCCGGAACCTACAGCTCGAGTTCTGGGGCGACGAGCTGCACCCCCGCTCCGGCTGGCAGCTATGTGTCCACGACTGGAGCCACAAGCGCCTCACTCTGCGCGGTGGGCTACTTCAGCTCGACCTCGGGTTCCTCCACTTGCACCGCGGCCCCGGCTGGCAGCTACGTCTCCTCACCTGGAGCCATTTCGGCATCCTCCTGTGCCGCAGGCGCCTACCAGCCCAACTCCGGCCAGTCCGCGTGTTTTGCTGCTGACCCAGGCAGCTTCGTGGCCACCACCGGGGCTGTCTCGGAGTCAGCCTGCACTGTCGGCACCTACCAACCCAACTCTGGTCAGTCCTCGTGTCTGGCAGCCGACCCCGGCAGCTTCGTAGCCACAACCGGGGCCACCTCCGAGTCGCCCTGTTCCGCGGGCACCTTCCAGCCCAACTCGGGCCGTTCCTCGTGCCTGTCGGCCGACCCCGGTGACGCCGTGGCCTCGACCGGTGCCACCTCCGAATCTCCCTGTGCCCTCGGCACCTACCAGCCGGACTCGGGCCAGCCTGCCTGCCTGCCTGCCGATCCTGGCAGCTATGTAGGCACCGCTGGGGCCATCTCAGAGTCACCCTGTGCCCTCGGCAGCTACAACTCGCTCTCGGGCCAATCCAGCTGCACGGCAGCTCCCGCCGGAACTTACGTAGACACGACCGGGGCATCAGCACCAGTCGACTGTGGCGTAGGCACTTTCAATCCGTCCACCGGCCAGTCAAGCTGCACGGACGCCCCGTCGGGGTCGTATGTGGACTCGACCGGAGCCATCTCAGCCACCCTGTGCTCAACCGGAACGTACAGCGAGTCCTCAGGAGCGTCGAGCTGCACCCCCGCATCGCCCGGAACCTACGTCGACACGACGGGGGCGATTGCAGCTAACGACTGTGCCCTCGGCACCTACCAGCCGGATTCGGGTCAAACGAGCTGTATCTCGGCCCCGCCCAATACCTATGTCGACACGACTGGGGCGACTGCGGCCACCCCTTGTCCGGCGGGCACCTACAACCCGAACTCGGGTTCGACCAGTTCGGCCGCTTGTATTCCCGTGCCGTTCGGTATAGCCACCACCTCGCTGCCCAACGCCACACCTGGCACCAAGTACCTCCCCACGGTGACACTCCAGGCTGACGGGATCGGAACAAGCGCCCCCGGTTACACCACCACCCTCAAGTGGGCCAAAGTCTCTCTGCCCAAGGGGATGAAGCTCTCCTCGTCGGGTGTGCTGTCGGGGACGCCGAGTAAGACCCTGGCTGCTGGACCCAGTTCGGTGACGGTGAAGGTGACCGAGACGGTGACCACCCTCAACGGGACGAAGAAGGTCAAGACCAAGACAACCGCCGAGGCCACGATTCCACTCGCCATTACCTGACCCAGCCAATCGCAGGTGGGGTTCAGGGGGTGCCCCCAGGGACACGGCCGTTTGAGGGCACCCTGCAGGCCCCTGGGTGGGGACCCTTTGAGCGCATGGGGTATGGGTTCAGGCGGCCCACTCCATCCGGAACGGCGCCGGTGTACTGAGGGTTTGGTTCGCCCCTCCGACACGCGCAGGGCACCTGGTTGCCGTGGCGGACATCGATGTTGACGAGGAGCCGCTTCGCCTGGTTGATGACGGCGGACCCGGAGGCTAATGGCCGTATCTCCGATCAGCCCCGGCTGATATCCGCGCCACCTGCTACCCTCAATGACGATCAAACGTTCGGGCGACGGTGCGGGTCGCAATGACCGGTAAACAAAGCGTAGAAGTGCATTTGCAACCGGCCGGCAGATTTGGTGATTCAAGAAGTTAGACGGCGCAAGCACTCGGGATGCCTGTTGCGGGAAATGGGGGAACGAGAACAATGACCTCGGCAAGAGTGTCTCAGTCCCTCGTCGGGCCAAGCGGTGAGCGCTCACCCGCCTCAACTGGACGCCTCACCAGAATCGGGCTGGCTCTTCTGCTCTTTCTGCTTATCTTCATAGGGGAGCAATCCCTGAGCCCGACCCCGGCATTTGCTGCAACCGTACCGACATGGACGTCGGGCCAGTATTTCGCAGCGATACAGAATGTGCCCTTCTGCGACGACGTTGCCGTCTCCAACCCAGCGTCCCTACCCCTGACCAGTATGACGACCGGAGTTACGCCCTCTGGATTTGCCAATTACTCGATAGAGGATGTCAATCTGGCAACCGGAACAGCCCAGATCTGCGGTACCGACACCAACAGCCCGGTAGCTTCGGGCACCCCGCCAGCGTTGAAGCCAGTGGCTACGAATAGCGGGGGGAGCGCCACGGGCACCATACCCATTGGCTCCTACGGGCCCTGTAACTGGACGTCAAGCAAAGGTACGACAAGTGAATTCGATCCCAACCGTGATCTCTATCAGACGGGATCACAGAGCGTCTTTGGTGCCGCCATCGTCAACGGCGAGGTACTGGGCTCGACTTCCAACTATCCGACGTGCACCGATGCAATGGTGTCGACTTCAGGCGGCGATGCCGACACATTTAACATCAACACGTCCAATCCGCTACCGACGCCGACGGACAGCAATCCATCAGCCGTGCCGGCAGACCTGCCTGCTTCCAACTTTTACCTCGGACACGGAGGCTGTTACGGATTCGTCAATGTTCTTAGTTCGTACAACTACACGAACTTCGGCTCGACGACGTCGCTGACTGCGCCCTCTCCGTGGGTCAACGGTGGGACATGCAGCTACACCCAAGTGGGTAGCTTCTCGGCTGGCGGAAATACGGACACGGCCAATGCCACGTGCCCCCCTTCCCAGGCGGATGTCAACGCCGGTTATGTCGCATGCACCATCAGCGTGTCGTCGGAGAACAGTGTCAATGGCGCTGCTACCTACAGCTCCGATGACCTATTCTTCAACGGCCAGCCCGTCCCCCAGACCCCGACTGCCACCCTGTCGACGGCAGCGGCCCAACCGGGGGACACGGTGAGCGTGACCGGTGGGTCCAACTGGTGGGGATCGTCGGAAGGTGCGCCCAACTCGGGCCCGTACGGGGACGACCAGATCGGTGACATGTACCCGGTGGCTGCACCGAGCGTCTTCATCGGCACCAACCGGGCCTCGGCGGTGCCGGTGCTCAGCTCGACGGTGGCCATCGGGGCCGACAGTTACGCCTGCACCGGAGCGGAGAGCACCTCCGTCGGGCCCAACCCCTGCACCATGACCGTGGGCCAACCCACCGGGACGTTCCAGGTGCCGGCTGGTCTGGCTCCCGGTCAGTACAACGTCTACATCGACGAATCCAACACCACCCCGTTGCCCGGAAACGGCCCCAACGACAACTATCAGACGGCACGCGGCACCAGCCTGGGCACGGTCGAGGCCGTCGCCCCGATCAACGTCGAGGGTGTCATGGTGGTCAAGACCTCGACCACGGACTACCAGGACGGGGGCTTCTCCCAGGCGGGCGACACCATCACCTACACCTACGCGGTGACCAACACCGGACCGGACCCCGTGACCAACATCGTGGTCAATGACAACAAGATCCCGAGCGCCGACATCACCTGCCCCAGCACCACGCTGGCCGGCGGGGCGTCCGAGAACTGCACCGGGACCTACACAGTGACCCAGGCTGACGTGGACAATGGCTCGGTCACCAACGCGGCCACCGTCACCGCCACCAGCATCTCCAACGAGACACTGACCTCGGCCCCGTCCTCGGTCACCGTCGACGCCACCGACGCCGTGTCCAGCCTGAGTTTGGTCAAGTCGGCGTCCACCACCTACACCGATGGCGGCTATGGCAAGGCCGGTGACGTCGTCAGCTACAGCTACCTCGTCACCAACACCGGGACGACGACAGAGAGCAACATCGCCGTCAACGACCCGCTGCCCGGCCTGTCCACCGTCAGCTGTCCCGACCCCTCGCTCACCCCCGCGGCGTCCGAGACCTGCGCGGCCACCTACACAGTGAGCCAGGCCGACGTGGACGGCGGCTCGGTGACCAACACGGCCACGGCCAGTGGTACCAACCCCCAGAACGTGGCCGAAACCTCGAACCCGTCCTCGGTCACCGTCCTGGCCTCTGACGCCGCCTCGTCCCTGAGCGCGGCCGAGTCGGCATCCACCACCTACGCCGATGGCGGCTTCGGCAGGGCCGGGGACGTCATCAGCTATAGCTACGCGGTGACCAACAGCGGTACGACGACGGAGAGCAACATCGGGGTCACCGACAACCTGATCCCGAGCGTGGGCATCACCTGCCCCCAAGCCTCGCTGGCCCCTGGGGCGTCCGAGACGTGCACGGCCACCTACACGGTGAGCCAGGCCGACGTGGACGGCGGCTCAGTGACCAACACGGCGTACGCCACGGGCACCAAGCCGTCCAGCGCGCCCGTCGACTCGGCCACCGCCTCGGCCACCGTCGACGCCTCCGATGCCACCTCGTCCCTGAGCCTGGTGACGTCGACCACCTCCAACGGGTACCGGGCCGCCGGCGATGACATCGACTACAGCTACCAGGTGACCAACACCGGCACCACCACGTTGTCCGGCATCGGTGTCTCCGACAACCTGGTGGCCACCGTCGACTGTGGGCAGCCGTCGCTTGTTCCCGGAGCATACGAGACGTGTACCGGCGTCTACACGGTGACCCAGGGCGACGTGGATGCCGGCTCGGTGACCGACACGGCCACGGCCGGTGGGACCTGGGACGGGAACGGGCGGACCTACGACTCGAACACATCCTCGGTTACGGTCCAGGTCACCCCCAGGGCCACGCCCACTTACGTGGACATCTCCAACATCCCGACGAGCGCGTACATTGGGGGAAGCTTCACCCCGGTGGTGAGCACCGACGGCGATGGGGCGGCCTCGGTGACCAGTTCGACAGGCGGCATCTGCGTGGTGGGCCCTGACAGTTCGGTCTCCTATGTCGGCGTGGGCACCTGCACCCTCACCGCCCATGTGGCCCAGGGCACCAGCTACACCGCCGCCGACGGTTCGCCCCAGTACTTTACGGTCCTGGGCTTCACCGTCACCACCACGTCCCTCTCCGATACCACTCCAGGTACCCGCTATGGCCCGGTCACCCTTCAGGCCGCCGGGATCGGAGTGAGCGCCCTCGGCTACACCACCACTCTCAAATGGGACAAGGTCTCGCTGCCCAGGGGAATGAAGCTCTCCTCAAAGGGCGTGCTCTCCGGAACGCCGAGCAAGTCCCTGGCCGCTGGTCCGAGTTCGGTAACGGTGAAAGTGACCGAGACGGTCACGACCCTCAAAGGGACGAAGAAGGTCGAGACCAAGACAACGGCTCGGGCTACCATCCCCCTGACCATTGAGTGAACCCTTTGCCGACAAAGTTCGGGGTCGCACTGGTATGCAGTCGGCAATCCCCGCAGCGGGTTGCCCGCGCTTCTGAATGCCGGTAATGGCAGCCATTCAGTCCCGATCAGAGCCCCCGACCCACCTCGCCTGCAGATCCCACCTCGGCGTAGGTATCGGCTTCTCCTGCGTGCTTGTGGACTGTGTCCTTACCGGGGGGGGGTGATGGGGAGGGGATCGCCACGCCTATGCGGCCCACTCAACCGACCACCAGTCGGTACCAGGTGTACTAACGGCGTCAAACGCCCCTCCGGCATCGAAGTTATTCCACCTGCGGTGGCGCTGATGACCCGCTCGAACGGGGCCTAACGGATCTCGACGTCATACGGGCCCGCCTTCAGGTCGGGATCGCCATTCGCAACTACCGAGGCGATATCACTGGCCTCCAGGACCAACCCCGCACCTCGGCCTTGCTCAGCGGGTCACGGGGGTTGGTGGCCATTAGGTCCGTCTGCGCTCCCAACCGCTCACATTGAACTTCGGCCAACCATTCGGCCACGACGCTCGGCTCTGCCCCGACAACACGGTGGCCGCTTCCCACCGTCCGAGGGACCAGCCTTCAGGCGGCCATGGTGGAGGTGTCGATGGACTCCTGCGGCACGCGCAGGCCGTGAGTATCCCTGCCCGACCATTATTTGCCGAGCCTGCAATGAGGGAACAGTGGCGGCGGCCCAAAAGCCCGGTAATAGGCGGCTGAACTCGGTCTAAACTCGCCCAACTGATCCTCAACCGCGTCACGGTGGTTCAATCCGAAGGACGGACCGCCGCCCCCTCCGGGTTGTGTCAAAAGCGCCAGATACACCTCACATTCGACGTCTGCTGTCGGCACTTGCTTGAGGTTGTCAAAGAGTTCCGCGTCATCTCGAACGTACGTGCTCATGGCTCGCCCATTCGTCAATCCGAACCCCGTCGAAACGGCCACCTGGAGGGTCAGAAAGACAGCCAACCCAGCCAGCGCGATCCATGTGAATCGTCGACCGTTCGTCGCTGACCTACGAAGCGGCGGAACACTCGCCCACGCATAGATAACGATTCCCGTCAGGAGAATGAGGTTCACGAGGATGTAACGATTACTGACCGCATCGGTGGATCCCAATCCACTGCGGCCGAGGGTGATTTGAGCGTCGGTGAGCAGAGCGAAGGCGATCAATAGGAGTGGCAGGGGTACACGCTCGTTAGGCTTTCGGTATCGCCAGGACTGCACAACAATGAATAAGGCGACAGCAAGCAGGGCCACACCGACTATCTCGGAGCGAACCACGCTCCCCGGCGGTGTCCCATTGACAATGTCGCCCCCGCCGGGAATAACGTTGCCGATGAGGATGACGAAGTAGCGCAATGCTTCTACAGGATGGCGTAAAGCGACGCTGGGGGAGCAGGCTGAGGAGGGTGAGCACGCGCTCTGCGTGAAGCTGTACCCGGGGAAGTACACGGCACTAGTGCCGATCGCGGCGACCAACCAGACACCGCTTTCGACAAGAGCTCGTCGCGCTAGTGGAGCATTCCAGAGGATGCAGATCACGCCCGCGGGCCAACACAGAAACCCTTGTATGGACGCCAGCGAGGCGGCCACGGCCAACACGACGCCAACAGCGAACCATAGTCTGCGTCCGTCGTTCGGCACGAGAAGGACTACCAACATCCAGATGAAGAAGAAAACGGTCAGAAATCCCCAGAGATGCGATGCCCAGAGGCTGTCTTGGACGTCGGCCAAGCTGAACCAAATAGCACCGATGACGAGGACCGGGGCCGGGGTGAGTGGTCTGTCGAGATAGTCACGAACGAGCAGTAACAAACCGGCATACGACGCAATGTAAAGGGCCGCACTCAAGAAGATCACCGAGCGCAGATCGAGCCCGTCGGCGAATCCGAAGAAAACGTTGATCAAGTTGCTGAAGAAGTAGCGCGATTCGGTGTGTTGCCCCCAAAGTTGGCCCAGCGACAGCTGGCCGTGGAGGGCCGCATGGACGATCGGGATGAAGGTCCAATCATCCCCGTAGAACGCGTTTGTTGCATATTTGGCGATGAAGAGCAGATAAAGGATCGGACACAGACAGCCTGCCGCCACGGTCAAGATCGCACTGTGCTTTGTTGCCCAGGCCTTCATCTTCCGTGTGCTGCTTTCGTCCGGCTATCACTTGCGAGGCAGCGGAATCGTCTTCGAACTTACGAGGAACCGCAGGCTCCAACGGCTCGAACGTTCGGACAGTGCCGCCCGCTGCTCAAGGTAGCACTGAAGGACCTTCTGCCAGGCGCTCCCTATCCTCAACGCCGCCCACTACTCACCGGTCCGGTTGACGGGTTCCGTCACCTGCTCGCGGCCCGCCGGTGATGCGCCGGTACTTAGCGCTTTATGGTGAAGGACGTTCCGTTCTTGATCGGGCCGGGGACATACCTGCCAGTGCCAGAGCCGGTGATGGAGCGGACGGGATCGAAGCTCGCGAGATCGGTGCCATTGATCAGAACCTGCGCGAATTGAACCTTGGTGATGGCAGGGTATCCACCGGGTGCCTCGATGACCGCCTCGGCGCTAAGCCGCGATGCGCGACGGGCAGTTTTGTCCACGGTTCGGGTCCACCCCTTGGTTGTGTCGGTGATCGTGAGGACGAACGACTTACCGGAATAAATCACCGAGGCCACTATCGAGTCGCCAGTGGAAACAGGGTTGGCGTAGTACACGGGCCGCGCCGGGTACATCTCGTACCAAGCGCTGTCCACCGGAGAGCCGGTTTTGCAGTCCGTCTGTACCCCCGTCTGCTCGACCGTAGTCGAGCCATAGCCGTCGATCCCCACCCACGGAGCGTAGAGGTTGCCGTCGGCCAGGCATTTCACGATCGGGACCGTCCACTCGGCTGAGATCGAGTTGAACTCGCCTGTGCTACCGGCGGCGATGTAGCCGCCCCAGTTGCTGAGCCGATTCGGCCCCGTATTGAAGGGAGCGAAGGTCGAGCCCGAGGTGAACATCGGCGCGGTGCAAAAGCTGATCTGAGAAAGTCCGACGAATGTGATGACCGCCATTGTCCTGATCCAGGCCCCCATCGGCTTCCGATCTCTAGAAAGGAGCGCTATTGCCGCCCACGACATGCGTAAAGTAGCCGAACCTCGCGTGGCCAGTCGAGCGTGCTCCCGCTTCAGGGTCGACAGCCCGGACAGCCGCGAGAGCATCTGATGCGACGGTACGCTTCCGGGTGGCTGCTGGCAACCGTCGAGGCTCGTGGGCCATCCTGCTTGACGTCGGCGGCTGTTGGCAGTACGAAAAACAACGGTGGCCAAACAGATCCCCGCTCTGACTAAGGCCCCTTCGGCGACGAACTCGGCTCACATGGCGGAGCGGGCGATCTTCTTCGCCCCCATCGGCGACGGCCAGCGGCGGCGCCGGGGGTCCGACGGCGTTCGGGTGATCCTTGCCTTCTTGGCGGTGCTTTGTGCGGTATTGGTCCTCCGATCCAACTCGCACCCCGAAGACGTGATTACCCACGTGCTGAGCCCCCCTCCCTACGGCATCCGCTGGCTGGTGACTCTCTTTTGGATCGGCGGATCATTCGGGACGATCGCGTTCCTTCTCCTGACGGCCAGCCTGGCCAAGCGCTGGACGGTGGTGCGGGATCTGGCGGCCTCGGCTATCGGGACACTCGTGGTCAGCGGACTCCTCATCCTCGCGCTCGGAGCGAGTGGCGGACGCCCACACAGCATCGAGTACTACGGCTACGTGTTGAGCTTCCCCGTATTGCACGTGGCTTTGGCGCTCAGCGTCGCCACCGCAGGCCTCCCATACCTGTCGCGGACGGTGCAGCGCCTCATCGAGCTCGTCGTGGTCCTTACCGTGCTCGCCACCGTCGTGGCGGGTCATGGCCTTCCGGCCAACGTCCTCGGCAGCATGGCCCTCGGTTGGGGCATGACCGCTGTGATCCACCTCGGCTGGGGCTCGCCGCTAGGGTTGCCCTCCGGTGAGGAACTGCGCACATCGCTGGCGACGGTCGGCATCGACGCGGTTTCGGCGGAGCCGACCCACCATCAGACCTGGGGTGCCGCCCACTACTTCGTCATCACGAGCTCGGGCGAGTCCTTGGTCGTGTCGTTCTACGGCCGGGACGCTGCGGACGCCCAGTTCCTCACCAAGGTGTACAGGCTCATCATGTACAGGAATTCAGGACCGGCCATCAGCCTGACCCGGATCCAACAGGTTGAGCACGAGTCATCGGTCACGCAGCTGGCGGCGCGATCGGGCGTCCGGGTGCCTCAGGTGATCAGTGCATCTGAGATCGGGCCGAGTCACGACGCTGCCGTGATCGCTCGCTCCGTCTCCGGAACTCCCTTTGACGAGCTCGGCCCGGACTCGGTCTCCGATCACGTCCTCTACGACCTCTTCGCCCAACTGCTCGACCTCAGGTCGGCCCGCATCTCCCACGGAGCCATCAGTCCACACACTCTTCTTGGCGACGTGGACCACGGCACGGCGGCCCTGGTGGACTTCCGCAACGGAATGTCGAATGCCACCGATTTCCTGCTGGACCAGGACCTCGCTGGTGCCATGGCTTCGGCGGCGCTCGTAGCCGGACCCGATCGCGCCGCGCGATCGATCGTGCGGGTGGTGCCCCCCGACCTGTTGCCAGGAGCGATGAGCCATCTCCGCCGAGCCGGTCTGGACCCGGCCATTACCGTCGCCTTGAAGGGCAAAAAACAGTTGCTCGACGAACTCCGGTCGGGCACCGCACAGCGGGCTGGCATGGAGGTCCCCAAGCTCATAGAGCCAAGGCGCTTGAGTTGGAACCAGGTCCTGGTCGCGTTGGGATCTCTGGTCGGAGGCTGGGCGCTGATCCTGGTGCTGATCAACGCCTCGCATTCGATCAGGACCATCGAGAGCGCACAATGGGGTTGGGTCGTGGCCTCGGCGCTCCTGTGCGCCACCGCCTACCTCGGCGGCGCGACTTCGAATCGGGGCAGCGTTCCGGGAGCGGTCCCGATGGGCCGCGTCGTGGGTTTGGAACTAGCTAATTCGTTCACGACACTGGCCGGCGGGAGTGCAGCCGTACTGGCCACCCAGGTGAGGTTCTACCAACAGCAGGGCTTTGACACGACTACCGCCGTCACTTCCGGCGCGCTGGTGAGCCTGTCGAGCCTCCTTACCAAGCTCGTGCTCTTCCTGATAGCGCTCCCGATTGCCTGGAGTTCTTTTCACTTCGGCCACAGCCTGCACCAGGGGGGCCACGCCAAAATCCTCTACGGACTGCTCGTGGTCGTGGTCGTGGTCGGTCTGGTCCTGACGGCTCTATTCGCCGTTCCGCGTTGGCGTGAGCACGTCAAAGAGAAGCTGCGGCCCAAGTTTGCCACTGCCCTCGATAACTTCAAGACGTTGGCGGAGCAGCCGATCAAGATTGTGCAGATCTTCGGTGGCCAGATCGCCGCACAACTGCTCGTAATCCTCGCACTGGGGGCAGCATTGCATGCATTCGGGACTCAGCTTTCGGTGGCGGCGCTGGTGATCGCGGCGACAACGGCAGGCGTACTGGCGTCCGCCTCACCGGCCGGAGGCGGCATGGGAGTCGCTGAGGCGGGTCTCATCTTGGCCCTCACTGCTGCGGGGATCTCCAAGAATCAGGCGACGGCCGCCGTCTTCGTACAGCGGGCGTTCACTGCTTACCTCCCGCCGATAGTTGGTTGGTTCACCCTCATGTGGATGCGTCGGAGGGAATACTTATGAACCGGAGTTCCGGGGCCCGAGGTGACAAGCCGCCCGGACCCGCGGCCACGGGACGGACTGAAGCGGCACGCCACGGTGCCAAGCGCGTGATCGGGCGGATCATCGCCCTGGTGGTGACCGGTGTCGCCCTCTATGTGGTGCTGCCGAGCCTGACCGCGGTATTCGGGGCCTGGCCGAGGCTGGCCAAACTGAGCGCGGTGTGGTTGGTAGCGGCTCTCGTGGCCGAGGCGGCGAGCTTCGTCTGCAACTTCGGCATTCAGCGAATTGCCCTGCGCACTCAAGGCTGGTTTGCCGTCGTGGCGGCAGGACTCACGGGGAACACGGTGACCAGTGTTCTGCCAGGCGGTTCCGCCGCGGGAGCAGCGGTGCAGTTCCGCATGCTGGAGACGGCCGGGATCAAACCCGACGCCGCCGCCGGCGGCTTGACGGCGTCGTCACTCCTCGGTGTCGGAGGTCTGTTGATGCTCCCAATTCTCACACTCCCGGCGGTGCTGGGCGGATCACATGTCAACCATGCCCTGGTAAAGACCGCCCTTATCGGTGCTGCGGGGTTCATCGTCTATCTGGGGCTCGGGATCCTCCTCCTCGAGACCGATCGACCGCTCATGCTCGCAGCGAGGAGTGCCCAATGGTTATGGAACAAGATCCGCCGACACCACGTACCGTTGACGGGTCTCGACGATCGCCTGCTGACCCAGCGCGACCAGATTCGAGGCGCATTGGGACGGAAACGGAGGAGAGTCTTTCTTCTGGTGGTGGGCCGCCTAGGGTTCGACTTTCTCTGCCTCCTCGGAGCTTTACGAGCGACGGGAAGTCAACCCCGCCCGTGGCTCGTCCTGCTTGCCTACTCGGCAGCCGGCGTGATCGCGTTGATCCCGGCCACGCCCGGAGGCTTGGGGATCGTGGAAGCAAGCCTCAGCGGGCTACTCGTGCTCGCGGGTGTGAGCGGCCGCAGCGCTGTCCTGGCCACGCTGGCCTACCGGTTAGCCGAATACTGGCTCCCCATGGTGGCGGGGCTGGTCGCTTATTGGTTCTACCGCCGGCGATACGGATCGGTTCGGTTCGGCGAGCCTCAGACCACTCCGTCGCCCCAGTGACATGGCGTGTCACCGCACCTCGACGTTCACGCATTCCTGACCAGACAGCAAAGGTCTCGAGCATTGGATCCCGTTCCGTCACCATCGGCTTCTGGGTCGCCTTCACCCGATGGCACAGGGCCTTCGTCGATCCGGTGACGCCCGGGAAGTAACCAGAGCCTGGGTGCCTGATTCTGAGGTCGAACGCGAGCAACCCCCCAGCCGCCGCACTGGGGGGATGTCGCAGGATCCGCCAGGTCATTTGGTTGACTGACTACACATTCATCGTGCACCCGAAGGTCAGCCATGTCTGTCGGCTTCCTGTCAGTTGCCATGTCATCGTAGTGACCTTGGCCGGAATAATTCTCTGGCGATCCGCCTCGGCGATCGCTTCCCGCACCTGATCAGAGCGTTCGAGCCTCCCATGTCGGGTGCGGAGGGTCGTCGTTGTGCACGATGATGTCGGCCTTATCCGTCGGGTGGACGGTGTCGAAGTAGTACTGCTGCGCGGGTCCGTAGCGCTGGCGGTGGCGTCGCTCGACGTCGGAGGCGGATCCGAACAGCGCCATGTCTCGGGTCCGTGCGCGATCCAGTGCCTCCTCGAACGCGGTGGATACGAGGATGCGCAGGTCCCACCGGTCGTTCAGTTCCGGGCGAAGGAGGAACACCCCGTCGAAGACCAGCACGGCGTCGGCGTCTGCCGTCCTGACCGGCAGGGACAGTGGGGTTTCCGTGAGGTGGTCGTACACCGCCTGCTGGAACCTCCGGTCTCCGCCGGGTCCCAGCGGCTCGAGTAGGACCCGGTACAGCGCGTCGAAGTCGAAGCTGTCGTGATAGCAGCCCTCGGCAGAGTATTGACCGCACCGATAGCGCTGTGGCCGAGGAAGAAGGAAGCCCTCGATCGACGCACGGATGACTTGGCGGCCCTGCCCGCCGATGACGGCGGCGAGCTCGTCGCCCAGCGTGGTCTTGCCGACGGCGGGCGGTCCGTCGATGGCCACCCGGGTCGGGTGCGCGATCGTGATGGATCCGACCGCCTCGGCCAGGACACTGAGCAGCTCGTGCCGGGTGCCGTTGTCCATGGTCTGCCGCCGTCCCTGCATCGTGAATGTTGCGTCGAGCCCACCCTATGCGGGTAGGTCTCGGCGTCTGCCAGGCTCGGACGGGCGCCGGCTCGACCAGTTGGCGACGTCGACAGCGCGCCTGCTGTGTGGGACAAGCACCCTCCAGCCGCTTTCCCGGTCAGCCCGCCTTAGGGTGGCCCTTCATATGTTTGTTCACGATTGGCGTCGTTGTACATCTCGGAGACGATCAACCACGACCCGTCCGATTGGCGCTGTAGGACCCGCAAGGAGTGGTTGTCCCTCACCTCGATCTCACCACCTCCCACGAGCTTCTGCCCCTCGACCTGTAAATGCGCCGACACCAGAACCACGTCGGGCGTGAGCACCCGGAAGGCGGTCTGCGGTGGAGCCTTCACGGTCCCGGCGTTGAAGTTGTCGTTCGAAAAGAGGCCTCGGAGGTACTCCACGATCTCGTCTCCGCCCCTCTTGACCGTTCCAAAGGCATTCACCCAATCGGCGTCGGAGGTGTAGATGCCGACGAGTTTGTCGGCATCTCGCTCCCGGAAGCCAGTCATGAGCGAGATCAGGGTTGCACCGATGGCGTCCTGGTCAGCCTGGGGAAGGGATGCAATGTCATTGGAGTCACCAGCGGGCGCCATGTCCGCTCCTTTCGATCCTGTTGCGCCTGAAAACACCAAGGCGAGTTCCGAGTTGCCGGCCGATCCCGAAGAGTAGACCAAGCGGTACCTGACCCCAGCCTGGAGAAGTCCAACCCGGGTCGAGTGCCCCATTCGACGGGAATCGTCAGCTGCTTCCAACCCGGTGGGTTCGCTGGTTCAGACCCCAGCCAGGCTGAGAGCCCCATCGACGACCAGATAGGCACCGACCAGAAACGAGATGCCGGCGAAAAGTGCGGGACCGGTTTTGACCAGGCGATCCCGGAGCGCCTCGAGATGGGCTTCAGCCTGTCCGGGACGCCGGGAAAAGTCGAGGTAGATACCAGCCACCGTGGCCGTTGAAATCACGGTGAATGCGGCAAAGGCGATGATGGCGATAGGCAGAGCCTTGTGGTCGTGTACCACCACAACCGCGGCTGCCGCGGTCAGTGTCCACGGCTGCTCCAGCACCCCAACAATCAAAGCGGTGGCCGGGTTGAGCCGATCGATCCTGGCCGCAAGGCCGTGGGGGAGCTGGGATTGCCGACCTCCGTTTCTGCGGCGCCACTTGCGAACGCCCACGTATGCAAGACAGATACCAAGAAAAATCTCGACCAGGCTGACAAACCTATGGCCCCCACCCGTACGCAACGTGTGGCTGCCGCCGATGAGATAGCTGACCACGAAGACCACTATCAACGAGGCGGTCCAGCCGATCAGGAATGCAGCAGCGTTGGCCCGTGCCCGGGTGGTGGCCAGCACCATGATGAATACCACCAGGGTGCTCGGCGACAGACTGGCCAGAAGACCGAGCCCCAGAATGGTGAGGAGGAGGCTCACACGGAGCCATCATTCGTCAGGGGGCCGCTCCTTTGTGGCCACTGTCGATCATTTTCCGGTTCTTTGGTCTGCGACATGCGCGGCGATGAGGAGATAGGGCATGTGCGACAAGCCATGCGGCCCTCTGTAGCGATTGGGCTCGGGGTGACCGAAGAGGCTGTGAGCTCCTCCGAGTGGCCGCCGAAGGTATCCACTCGCTGCGGGCTGCCTGCAGCCGTCGACGATCGGACCACGGCCGACCACCGCCTCCCGGCCATGGCGGGGTTGTGATCTTCGGGGCGTATGGTGAGGTCGTGTCGACTCACGTACTCGTCCACGGTGGTAGCCGCGGAGGATGGTGCTGTGCGAAGGTGAAGCACAGGCTGGGAGCCGCCGAGCATGAGGTAGTTGCGCCGTCTTTGATGAGGCTTGCCGAGCGCTCTCATTTGCGGTCGCCCTCGACTCTCTGGTCCGGACTTTAAAGCGGGCACCGTCGACATCCAGACGGCGCCTAAGTTCGCATAGATGGAACGACGGGTCGTCTTGGTCCACGGTGCGTGGCATGGCGCCTGGGCATGGGAACGAGTGCTCCGCTTGCTCACCTCGGCCGGAGTTGACTGTCTAGCCCTCGATCTGCCCGGGCATGGGAACGACGGCGGGCCATGCGGCGACCTGTACGCCGACGTCTCGCGCGTGCGTGAGGCACTTGACCAGTTCAAGGGTGAGGTCGTGCTTGTCGGCCACTCATACGGGGGAGCGGTCATCACCGAGGCGGGCCTGCACCCTGCAGTCCAGCACGTGGTCTACCTCGCCGCCTTCGCTCTTGACGCAGGCGAGTCGTGCATCAGCGTCGCCGCCGACGTCGATGCGAGGCTGATTTCCTACGAGGGGCGGCCCAACTTGGGAGAAGGCTTCATGATGGGTGCCGACGACATGATCACCCTCGACCCTTCGAGCGCAGCAAACTGCCTCTACAACGAGTGCGACCCGGACACGGTCGCCTCGGCGCTAGCCCGCCTCGGCCCCCAGCCGCTCATCACGTTGCAGGGAGCGCCGAGGCAGGCCGCCTGGCGGAGGAAGCCGTCGACCTACGTCGTGTGTGGCCACGACATGGCGGTCCACCCTGACTTGCAGCGCATGATGGCCCGACGTTGCAGCTCCGTCATCCAATGGGCGACCGATCACTCACCGTTCCTGTGTCGTCCCGACCTCGTGGCGGGGCTGTTGGCAGATCTGGTCACAGGCTCGGAGTGACGGGGAACGCCGACCGGCCGAAGCCGAAGGCATTGTCGCCACGGAAATCCCGGACCGTCCTCCAACACGACTGAACAGGAGTCAGGGACGAAAATTGTGGGTAGAGCTTCGACTGCCTCGGGCCGGGGGAGCGGGATCCGCCTCCTGCTTCCACGGCCCCAGGCAGGTTTTGGGGAGCCCTGTGCGTACGGCCGCCTGCGTGTTCATAATCGATGCGGAAAAGTGGGCACATGAGCAAAGACACTGACCAGATCGAAACAACCGCCACTGCCCTTGCCCATGCCATGGCCCGCCTGGTCAGTGCCATCGATGCCGTGGGAGATGACGCTGAGGCCAGTAGACACGTGTCGGAGAAGCTGATCGAGGAACTCGAGAACCTGGCCGGTCGTCTGAGTGCGGCCCAAGGTTCACCGGCTGACGGAAGCCGGTACGCCGTTCAGAGCGACGAGGGCGTCGGGTTGTGACTTCTGATCAGGCTGCTACCCGGCGGACGCTCCGCTCCACGATCAGCCTGGTTTCGCAGCGGCTGGCCCTGGCCGCCCGCCGGACCAGATCGGCCAGGTAGACAGCCCAATTGAGGAGATCGGTGCGAGCCGACACCCCGGTGAGGGGCGAGGGCTCGCTGCGATGGTCCATTTCGGCCACTTCCAAGATGGCTGAACGAAGAGCCACCATGGCCGACTGGGCCTCAGCTATGTCCCTTCCACCCTGGCGCATCCAGGCGGTAAGTCCCAGCTCAAGGGCCAGGTCTGGCTGCGACTCGGCCACCTCGGACACGCCGTGCAGGATGGCCTCTGCGAACTCGGCGGCGGTCTCGTCCATGGGGTCAGTTTGTCGAATGGGTGTATCAGGGGTGGTGGATGACCCCTGACCTGGGTAAAGCTATGCGGATGGCACGCACCATTTGGAAGGGAGCCCTCAGTTTCGGGCTGGTCAATGTCCCGGTTGGTCTCTATCCCGCCACCCAGGACAAGAACATTCATTTCAACCAGTTGGAGGCGGGCACGTCCGACCGCATCCGCTACCGCAAGGTCAACGAGCGGACGGGCCAGGAGGTCGAACCCAGCAAGATCGTGAAGGGCTTCGATCTGGGCGGCGGTGAGTACGTCATCCTGAGCGACGACGAGTTGGCCGCCGCCGAGCCGCAGAAGTCTCGCCTCATCGAGATCACCGATTTTGTGGACCTCGAGGAAATCGACCCGATCTACTTCCGTGCCACCTACTACCTGGCTCCGGAGGGTGAAGCGGCCAGCAAGGCGTACGGCCTCCTGCGCCAAGTGATGAGCAACGCCAACAAGGTGGCCATCGGCACCTTGGTCATGAGGAACAAGGAGTACCCGGTGGCCATTCGACCGGACACGGAGGTCCTCAAGCTCGAAACGCTCTACTTCGCCGACGAGATCAGGTCACCCACCAAGGAACTGCCCGAGCTGCCCGAGGCCGTCTCACTGAGCGACCGCGAGATCTCGATGGCCCAGCTACTTCTGGAGTCGATGGAGAGCGACTGGGATCCGGCGAAGTACACCGACACCCATCGCCAGAAGGTGGAAGCCATCATCGAAGAGAAGCGCCAGGGCAACGAGGTGGTGGCCCAGGTGACCACCGAACCGTCGGCGCCCAAGGTCGTCGATCTCATGGAGGTGTTGAGCGCCAGCATCGATTCGGTCAAGTCGCGTCGCGCTGATGGCACCGGTTCGGCGGACACCAAGAAGGCTGCTCCGCCACGACGGCCGTCGACGGCCAAGAAGGCAGTCAAGGCAGTCAAGTCGGTCAAGACCGGGGACCCGAAAAAGGCGGCGCCGAAGGCCCCGGCCCGCCGAAAGGCGTCGTGACGACGGTCCTCACCGGGCGCTCTGCCGTTGGGCACCTACCAACCAGCGGTGGGTAACCGGGAAGGCCATTCCCGGTGAGGAAGGCGTCCCTGCAGGAGTACCAGAGGAAACGTCACCCCGACCGGACGCCCGAACCGATCCCGCCGGCCGACGGCGACCGGCCTTCCGAGCCGTCGCCCGGGAACTCCTTTGTCATCCAGGAGCATCACGCCTCCAGTCTCCACTGGGACTTCCGGCTGGAGCATGACGGGGTGCTGGCCTCCTGGGCCCTTCCCAAAGGGATTCCTCACAGCCCGGCCGAGAACCACCTGGCCGTGCAGGTGGAAGACCATCCCCTGGCCTACGGATCGTTCAGCGGGGTCATCCCTTCCGGCCAGTACGGCGGGGGTGACGTCTCGATCTGGGATCGCGGGACTTACCAGTGCGAGAAGTGGAGCCCACGTGAGATCAAGGTTGTTCTCCACGGGAAGCGCGTCGAGGGTCGGTTCGTCCTCTTTCCGACCCAGGGTAAGAACTGGATGATCCACCGGATGGACCCGCCACCGGAGGGATTCGAACCCCTCCCTCGGCAGCTGTCGCCCATGCTGGCCACCGCCGGTGTGCTTCCCCCGGACGACGGCGCCTGGGCTTTCGAATTCAAGTGGGACGGCATCCGTGTCCTGTTGTGGGTGGACGGGGGTCGGCCCCGGGCCGTGAGCCGGGGAGGTCAGGACATCACCGCCACCTTTCCCGAATTACGTGAGGTGGCGGAGGCGGTGGGCTCCGATCAGGTCGTGCTCGACGGCGAGATCGTCGTTCTCGACGAGAACGGCCGACCATCGTTCTCGCGGCTACAGCACCGTCTCAACTTGGCCTCGGCCAACGACGTGAGGCGGGCTGCTCTCCGTC
Source organism: uncultured Acidimicrobiaceae bacterium (assembly GCA_963813525.1). Classification (GTDB taxonomy): domain Bacteria; phylum Actinomycetota; class Acidimicrobiia; order Acidimicrobiales; family RAAP-2; genus Bog-756. The sequence goes on along the minus strand of CAWEZI010000005.1, from coordinate 2,551,776 downwards.
ACCCGATCAGCCTGATCCTCTTCGACCTCCTCTATCTCAACGGACGGTCCGTACAGGCCCTTCCTTACGATCAACGGCGGACGCTCCTCGAGAGGTTGGGGCTGTCCGGTCCCCGGTGGGGCATCACTCCATCCTTCACCGACACCCCGGGTTCGGACGTACTGCGCTCGGCTGTCGGGCGGGGCATGGAGGGGGTGGTGGCCAAGCGACGGGCCAGCATCTACCGGCCAGGGGTGCGCAGCCGCGACTGGATCAAGGTCAAGAGCCAGAGGACGCAGGAGGTGGTCATCGGAGGATGGACTGCCGGCAAGGGCGAGCGCCAATCCACATTCGGCGCCCTTCTGGTGGGCCTGCCGGCCGGAGGAGGCGGCCGTCGACTCGACTACGTCGGCAAGGTGGGAACCGGGTTCAGTGAAGGTGCCCGACGTGACCTGCTGGCCACCCTGAGCCGGCTGGTGCGCAAGACCAGCCCGTTTGTCGGGGCCCTGCCTGCCCCGGTGGAGGCGACGACTACCTGGGTGCGTCCGGTGACGGTGGGGGAGGTCACCTTCACCGAATGGACGACCGACGGGCTCTTTCGCCATCCGGTGTGGCGGGGAACCCGGCCCGACAAGTCGGCGGGGGAGGTGCGTCGTGAGTCCTGACGGCTCCGTCAAGACGGTTGTCGACGGACGCGAGCTCACCATCTCCAACCTCGAGAAGGTCTTCTACCCGGACAGCGGGTTCACCAAGGGGCAGATGCTCGACTACTACGTGCGAGTGGCCCCCATCATGCTGGCCCACATCCGCGATCGCCCGCTGACCATGAAGCGCTTTCCCAACGGCATCGACGGTCCCCACTTCTTCGAGAAGCACGTTCCCGTGCACGCCCCGGACTGGCTGAAGCGGGTGTCCGTGCCGTCGAACACCGAAGGTGGCGTGGTTGAGTACGGCGTGATCTGTGACACCCCCGGCCTGATCTGGGCGGCCAACCTGGGCACGGTCGAGTTCCACGTCCCCCTGTGGCATGTCGGCCGGAGGCGGGTTCTGCCGGCGCCCCCCGACCACATGGTCTTCGACCTCGATCCCGGTACCGGCACGTCCATCGTGGAATGCTGCATCGTGGGTCGGCATATCGCCGACCTTCTGGCCGACGGCGAACGAGCGTGCTTACCGAAAACCAGTGGCTCCAAGGGGTTGCAGATCTACGTGCCACTGTCTGGTCGACCGACCTGGGAGACGGTACGTCGCCGGGCGCTCGCAGTGGCCACCCAGCTCGAGCGCGAACATCCGGACCTGATCGTCTCCAACATGCGCAAGGAACTCCGAAAGGGGAAGGTCGCTCATCGACTGGAGCCAGAACCACTCGGCCAAGACCACCGTGGCCGCCTACTCACTGCGGGCCCGGCCCATGCCCACCGTCTCGACCCCGGTGACGTGGGAAGAGGTGGCCGAGTGCGCCCGTGCGGGCGATCCGGATCGGCTCCGCTTCACGGCCACCGAGGTCGTCGAGCGGGTCGAGTCCCTCGGTGATCTCTTCGCCCAAGTCTGACCGGTGGCTGGTACTGGTTGCTGCGGTGGCGGCGGCTGTCCTGGTCGTGGGCTGTGGCGGCCCGTCGGAGCAGGCAGCCGCCAGCACCACGACCTACTGCCACAACGGCGGGGTCAGCCAGACCTTGCAGGTCTACCAGCCGGCCGCCCTTCATCGCCGTGTGCCGACGGTCGTGTACATCCACGGTGGGGGCTGGGTGAGCGGCAACTCCTCCCTCCCCGCCGGATCCGTCGAAGCGGACGTCGAGGAGCAGCTCATCCACCGAGGCTGGATCTTCATCTCCATCAGCTACCGGTTCGCCCCCGCCTTTCGGTGGCCGGCCCAGCTGGTCGACGCCAAATGCGCCATCCGCTACGTCCGGGCCAATGCCGGCGCCCTCCACGTCAACCCCTCGCTGATCGCCGTCATGGGGGCCAGTGCCGGGGGACATCTGGCCAGCATGGTCGGACTGACCGGCAACACGACCTTGTTCGTGGAAGGGGACAATCCGGCCGAGTCCAGCGCGGTCGCCGCCGTTGTCGATGAATACGGACCTACCAACCTCACGTCGCCGGACCTGGTCGACGCCAAGGTTCTGCCCCTGTTCGTGAACGAGACTTTCGGCGAGACGGTCGGTCGTCGATCACCCACCCTGGTGGCGGCCAGTCCGGTGACCTACGTGCACCCAGGAGCTCCGCCCTTTCTCGTCATCCACGGGGTCAGGGACGAGGTGGTCCCTCCGAGCCAGTCCGAGATGCTGGTCGACGCCCTGCAAGGCGCCGGTGACAGTGCGCAGCTGATTCTCGTCCACAACGCCGCCCACGGGCTGGTCCATCGCGGGGACGGACCGGTGAGCCCCAGCCTGCCCATGGTTGCCGCCGACATCGTCACGTTCCTCACGGCCCAACTTGGACCCACCCACTGAGCGGCCCCATCGGCGGGTCGATCGACACGTACGGCCTTCCGTTTGGGGGCGGGCCGAGGAACCTGGTTCAGGCGAGACTGGGGTGGCTCTGCACGGGCAGCGTTCGATCGTGGCGGGATCCCCGGAACGCCGAGGCGATGGCCCAGGGCACGTGGAGGATACCGTCGAGGACCAGAACGGCGCCGATCCCGACGGCGATGCCACCCAGGGCGTCGGTGGGATAGTGCCACCGCAGGACGATGACGGCGACCGATGTCCCGATGGTGGCCGCCAGGCCCACGGCCGCCATCAACGGCCGGACCAGTCGCGGCATGACCAGGGTGGCTGCGGTGGCCAAGGCGGCTACGGCGGCCACCGTTCCCGAGGGGTAGGACGATCCGCCGGCAATGCCGATGTGACGTCCGACGAGCGGCTTGGCCAGATCCTGCACGAGCAGGACGGCGATCACCGGGGCCACGGCACAGGCGACGGCCCGGACCCAGTCCCGCAGGACGCCCACCAGAAAGATGGCGATGACACCGATGACCAGCGCGGTCAACGAGCCCAGAGTGGCCAAGTCGTGGGCCCACCCGGCACCGAAGCTGGCCGGTAGGAAGCGGTACCCCCACACGTCGAGCCGGTTGGGCCAGGGCCGGTGCACGAAGGCCAGGCCGGCCAGGGCGGCTCCGCCCAACATCAAGGTCCCGGCGGCCACTTCGGCCGCCGTCCCTGCCGGGGTGGCGGACCGGGGGCCACGCTCTCGCCGTGCGGTGGGTGAGGGCCTGGCCATCGCCAGACAGGATACGGGGCAGTGGCCCACAAAGGGGCGCGGGGTCTGCTCGTGGCGGACCGCAGACCGACCGGACCCCACAATCAGCTACGCCCGGCGGTGGAGCCGCCGGGCGTAGCTGATTGTCTGACTGACTACCGGTGTCTGGCGCCCCTGGCGCCGGATATGTCCTCGTTGTCCCCGGTGGAGGCTGGAGTTGTCGATGGGCAGCTCAGGGATATTCTCGTTGGGGAACCATCCGTAGGCGGGGCCGTCGACGCTGGCTGCGGGAACGGCGTTGCCGTTGAACACCACCGGAATGACCCAGTTGGCCCCGGGCACCGCTGTCGTAGTGGCGTCGTCCACGATCGACAGGGTTGCCTCGACGTTTCCGGTCATCTCGTTGGTGGCGAAGCTCTCGATGAACCGATACCGGCCGGAGGTGGCAATGGTGGCTGACGGGGTGGGAACGGAGGGCGTGGAGTTGTTACCGGCTCCGATGGTGAACCCTCCGGCAGTTTGGACCGTAATGATGAAGTCCTGAACTGTCCGTTGCTCTGATTTACGGCGGTGTCCCACTCGAATTTGGTTGCCCGGGTTGGCCCCGGCCCACGCGGTATCCAGATAGATATCCAGCGAGCTGGTGAACCCGTTGCTCGGGAACGTGTCGTAATTCCCGTTGGCGTTTCCCCATGAGGTGTAGGGGCCGTCGCACGATTCATCTTGGGCGGGATAGGTCGGGCATGTGGATGTTCCCTGCGTCGCCCCCGGAAGAATCCATCATTTGCTCACGCTCCGTAAGGTCTGAACGCGGAATGCGTGACCCTTGGAGCTGGTTGTGAACGGAGCTTCTCTTGTCCTTTTGTGTGGACTCGGCTCCGGATGCGGTCCCTCGCGGTGCGGGAACTCAGCCTCAGAGCGGAAAGTCGCAGAAAAAGTGAATTGACGCCGAACGATCGTTGGATTAGCTTTCGTCATTGCACACTAACGGCGCGGCGGTGGGACGAAGGGCGGCGTCCGGTCGGGGTCTCCTTGATCGCGGCTGGACCGGTTTTCCCGAAGCGCGACCACGGCGCTCCACTCGAGAGGCGGTATGACCATGAAGAGGAGCACGAGCTTCAGGCGGAGGGGTCGTGCGGTGGGCATCGCCGCTTCCACGATTGCCATGGTGGGCGCCACTGCCCTGATGGCCGGCGCGCCGGCCGCCCACGCGACAACCGCGGCGGGTTCTCCGAGTCACTTGCCTCTTCCGGACATGAGTCTCATCGGAAAGTCGCCCGCCGGGCTCCCGCAGTCCCACGTGCGGACGCCGGCGGTGGCCGGTAGTTGGTCCCAGCAAAACGAGATCACCGGCGCCAGCGGCGGTTTGTTAGGCACGTCGATCGCCGTAAGTGGAAAGACAATGGTTGTAGGCGCCATCAGTGACAATTCGGATATTGGCGCCGCCTACGTCTACACCAACACGGTCGCCAACTCGCCCCACGGTTGGACTGAAGCGGCCGAGCTCACTCCTGCGATGCCTGCCGCCGCTAACGACGACTTCGGATTTTCGGTAGCGATCCACCGAGGAACGATTGTCGTTGGTGCGCCGTGCCACAGCTCGTCGGCGCAGTACTGCACCGGAGCGGCCTACGTGTTCACCGGATCGGGCGCCACTTGGACCCAAAAGGCCGTACTGAATGACCCGGCCCAGGGTAATGAAGACTTCTTCGGTCTGACTGTGGCCATCGGGCCGAGCTCGATCCTGAGCGGTGCTTACGGGGAGAACGACAACCAGGGTGCCGTGTTCGCCTACACAACGAAGAAAGGTCAGTGGTCTGAAAAGGCAGCGATCGATGACCCGGCAGCAACGACCAACGACCTGTTCGGCACCAGTATGAGCGTATCGAAGAAGAGGCTGGTCGTCGGGGCCCCGGGGACAAACGGGTCGAAAGGCGCTGTCTACGTGTTCAATGAGGTGAACGGCGGTTGGGTCCAGCAGGCCACCCTTGCCGTAGCTAACGGCGAGGGGTGCTCGACCACCTGCTCGGAGCCGGTCGGACTCATCTACGGTGACTACTTCGGGTATTCGGTGGCCATCAACAAGGGAACCGTCGTCGTCGGCGCTCCGTACGCTTCCTACCCGACGCCAAAGCCGGACAGTGTCGGCTCGGGAGCGGCCTACGTGTTCACCGGGTCGGGGAGCAGCTGGACCCTGAACACCGAGATCGCCGATCCGCCGGAGTACACGGCCAACGATGCCAGCCCGCCCGATTGCACGTACTACTCCGATCCCTGCGCCGCCGAGGATCAGTTCGGGATCACCGTGGCTCTGTTGGGCACGACGGTGGTGTCGACGGCTCCCTACGACTACCAGGGCTACCCCAACAATCCTAACGGCGCGGCATTTGTGATCGCCAAAAAGGCAGGCACGTGGCCGCACTCGAGCCCGCTGACCAAGCTGGTCGCCTCGGATGGGGCGGCGGGCGATTATTTCGGATACGGGGGAGTGGCCACCATCGGGACCAACATCGTCGTGATCGGCTCGCCGTACAACCCCAACGGGGCCATCTACTTCTACCAGGACTGACCGCTAGGCGAACCCCCTCCGGCCTCGGTCGGTGGGGGTTCGCTTGGTGTTGGCACCGGTCTGCCGGCCGTCTGCGCCACCATCGGAGGAAGGTTTCCACCCCGCGGCCTGTGCTGGTAGACCGGAACCATGGCAGAGCTGAGCGCCGGTAGAAGGGCCATGGTCACCGGTGCGACCCGGGGGATCGGTCGGTCCACGGCCATCGCTCTGGCCCACTGCGGTTGGGACATTGCCCTCACCGGGCGGACTCGGCGTGAGGGTGAGGGTCGTGACGATTCGGACACCGGCTCGGGACGCCCACTGCCGGGCAGCCTCGAGTCGACCGCCGCCCAGGTTCGAGAGGCTGGAGGGCGGGCCCTGCCTCTGGTGGCCGATCTGCACGATCATCCGGGTCTCGCCCGGTCGGTGTCCGAGGTGATCGACCGCTGGGGTGGGGTCGACCTGCTGGTCAACAACGCCGTGGATACCGGCCCGGGCAGCATGGTTCCGGTCGTGGATCTCACTATCGCCCAGCTGGAGGCCAAGCTGGCTGCCAACGTGGTCGCCCCCATGGTGCTCATCGAGGCCGTCCTACCCGGCATGCGGAAGCGCGGTCGGGGCCTGGTGGTGAACGTGACCTCCCACACCGCCACGGCTGACCCCCCCGGCCCCGTGGGTGCGGGTGGGTGGGGCGTGGCCTACGCCGCCTCGAAGGCGGCTCTCCATCGATTCGCGCCGTTGATCGCCGTCGAGCTCGGGGCCGAGGGGATCCGGGCCTTCAACCTGGACCCCGGCTACGTCGATACCGAGCGGCAGCTGGCCAACGCCGAAGCCCTCGGACTGGTCGGCCGCTACATCGGCGCCCCTCCCTCCGCTCCGGCGGCGGCCATCGCCTGGGTGGCCGACCACGCTGACGAGATGGAGAACGGTCAGACGGTCAAGGCCCTGAAGCTGGTTCTGACCAGAGGGCTCCACCCCGACTGGCGGGAACCGGTGGCGCCGAACTGACCCGGAGCCTCTCCGGATCAGCCGACTGACGACTGGGACGGAAGGGACCGGGCGGGCTGGCCGGTGGGCTGGCCCGGTGTCAACCGTCCGCTCTCGGTGAGCCGGGTGCGGGAGGTAACCACGTGGCAGTGCTCGATGAGGGCTTCGCCGTCGCCCTCGGTGAGAGGGGTGAGGGTGCCTCCCATCCGCCATCCCCCGTCGCGGGCGGGGCGGGTCGAGCAGATGGCGAAGAGGAGGCCCACGTCGCGGACGTTGCCGTCGACGGCGGCCAGGCTCAGGTGCAACGGGATCTCCGCGCCCACCTCGAGGGCACGGGGACCGATGATGCCGGCCCCCCCGGGAGTGAGGTCGACCACCCTGACCACCGTGTCCTCGATGACCCCGGCTACCTCGACCGGAACCCGATAGTGCCGTCGCGCCTGCCGGCGATGGCTCACCCGGACCACGACCAACGTCACCAGCACGATCTCACCGAGGGCGAAACCGAGGCCGGCCACCACGGCCAGGCCGGGGAGGGGGGCGAGGTGGAGGACGCCGGCCAGAGCCAGGCACCGAGCCACCACCGCGGCCACCAGGACGAGGGCCACCACGATGATGAGCCGGAGCTGTCGAACGGCCGGCCAGCCCCCATCGTCGACGCCGTCCTTGGGCGTCACCTTAAAGGCGGTCCGGAAGGGGTGGACGAGGACGAAGGCGGCGCGGGCGTAGATCTCGGTGGTGAGAAGGTTGGAGTAGGCGCCGTCCCACAAGCTGGCCTGTCCCCGGCACAGGGCACTGGAAGCGGCCAGGTTGAGAGCCATCCACGGCATCCAGAAGATGCAGAACTGCCACAGGGTGGCGTACAGGGGAAGACGACCGCTGACCAGCATGGCCACCAGAACGGCCACCATGCTCAGGCGCTGGAGGGGGACGAAGTAGGCCAGAAGGGAGGAGAGATAGCTGGCCCGCTGCTTGAGGGTGAGCCGAGGTGCCACCAGCGGGTTATCCCGGGTCCGGAGGACGGCCAGGTTGCCCCGGGCCCACCGGTCCCGCTGGAGGAGGAAGGTGGCCAGGTCGTGCGGGGCCAGTCCCTGCACCAGGGTCTCGTCGTGGTAGCGGGTGTGCCACCCCTCGGCGTGGAGGCGGATGGTGGTGTGGAAATCCTCGGCCACCGTTTCGGTGGCGATGCCGCCGATTCCTTCGAGGGCGTGACGCAGGATGAGGGCGGCCGACCCGCACCAGAAAGCCCCGTCGTGCCTGTCCTTGCCGACCATGATGACTTCGAAGAACATGCTCTGGTCGTGGCGTCCCGTCTCGAAGTGCTGGAACGAGTCGTGGTTGCCGAAGTCGTGGGGCGTCTGGACCACGGCCACGGCCGGATCGTCGAAGTAGCCGACGGTGGCGTCGAGGATGTCGGGCTGGGGGACATGGTCGGCGTCGAGGATCAACAGAAGCTGACCGTCGGTGAGCCCCAGGGCGTGATTGATGTTGCCCGCCTTGGCGTGCTCGTTGGTGGTTCGGCTCAGGTAGCGGGCCCCGAACCGGTCGGCCAGCAGGCGGACCTCCTCCCGCCGCCCGTCGTCGAGTACCCATGTGGTGTGCGGATAGGTGATGCGGTCACACCCGACCAAAGTGGCGCCGAGCACGTCGAGACCCTCGTCATAGGTGCACACGTAGATGTCGACGGTGGGGCGCCACCCGACCTCCGGTCGTACCGACACCGGGAGCCGCCAGGCCAGAAAGGCGAAGGAGGCGAGCATCAACCACCCGAAGATCTCCCCGGCATAGAGGACGACGAACATGACCGGCTGAGCCCCGTGCCAGGTGGCCAACGGGCGCCAGACCAGGTAGCCGGCCCCCCAGGCCAGGGCCACCAGAGCCAGGGCGCGCAGGGCGGTGTCGCTTCCCTTGTAGCCCCTGGGCGTGTTCTGCCGATCGGTCTTCACCACCCGTGGTATCGACAGTGCCCGAGGTTCCCTTGAGCGCCGAGGTGGTGGCCGGCTCAGGCACGGTGGTGCCCGGCTCAGGCCGGTTGTGCGAATCAGCTCAGAACGGAGACCAGGTCGACGATGACCAGAGCCAGCACCATGCCCCCGACCACGGTGTAGAGGGCGGTGAAGGCCCACCTGTGCCGGTGATTGGCCAGCCAGAACCGGCGGATGCCCAGATAGTCGAAGGTCAGGGCCAGCACCCCGACCGGGATGCCGATGGCGGGACCCACGCCCCGGGCCACGCCGATGGCGGGGAGGACGACCGGGAGGACGATGTAGCTGAGCAGGCACCGCAATGCCGACAGGAAGATCGACGCACTGAAGATCCGATGGGTCTCGGATTCGTCGATGGGGGCCTGGCCGCCGGGTATCCGCAGGAGCCGACGCATGGCACCGTCGGCACGGGATCTCCAGGGCGAGACACTGGGTGCGGCAGGAGCCACGGCCAACTGGTCCACGGGCCCATGGTAGGCGGAGCGGTCAGCTGGCCACCAACCGGGGGCCCCGGCCGTCGGCCCTAGTGCGGGGGTTGATCGTCGGGGCAGCTGCCGGCCGGTCCGAACCGTGCCCCGTCGCTCGTCCACCCGGCATTGATCCAACCGGCGGCCGTGGCCGGGAGGTGGAACAGGGGTCGCAGCTCGGTGGTGACCGCGGCGCCGAAAACGGCCGCCCCGGCCGGGCACAGATGGGTGTTGTCGGTCTTGCGGGCCCGGATCCATCCTCCGTCGGTGGTCGGCAGCCACGCCGAGTAACGACCGTCCACGTCGAGCGACCCGGCCACCGGCAGATAGGTGACCCTGCCCGGGTAACGGGCCGGCAACGACGACACGATCCGGTCGAAGGCGTCCCGATCGGTTTCGGCCGCCACCGTTTGGGCCTGTCGTGTGGCCGGATCGATGATCTCGTCCAGCGGTCCGGTCCGGGGGAACTGGAGGATGGCCACGCCGTCGACGCCGTCGCCCGGCGTCAACATCACATTGAGGACCTCGGTGAGCAGCTTGGTGAAAGCCACGGGGTGGTCGTAGGCGTACTGGTTGTCCCACGACCACATCATGAGGATGATCTCGGGATGGTTCTGGGCGATGGCGGTGGCCATGTCGCCGGTCACGTTCCGGTCGTTGCGCAGACCCCACCCCGGAAATCCGTGCAGGGTCACCGCAGCATCACCGGTGGCCTGCAGAGCGGCCCGTATGCCCACCTCGCCGTCGTACATCACGCTGTCGCCGATGGTCATCACCCGAAGGGGATCGGCTGCCGACGGGACCCGTCCCGCCGGCAGGTCCAGAGGGGGCGGCGCTACCCGGGGCACCGCGTCCGGTGCGGCCACCTTGACCATGGCTGAAAGGTGACCGGACACGTTGGGAGCCGCCTGGGTGGTGGCACTGAGCAGGACGGCGGCCGAGGTGGCCACGGCGGCCACGCCCATCACCGACAGGAAGACCCATCCGTTCCACCGGATGCGACGGATGGGCCGCTCGATCAGGTAGAAGCTCGTCGACGCGGCGGCCAGTGTAGCGGCTAGCCGGGCCACCAGCAGCGCCCACCCACCGAGGCCGGTGGTCACGTCGGTCATCAGTACGTACACCGGCCAGTGCCACAGGTAGATGCCGTAGGAGATACCGCCGATCCACCGAAGTGGCCGCACCGACAGCAAGCGACCGAAGGCGCCGCTGTCGGGTTGGGCCACGCCGGCGATGACCAGTGCGGCCAGCACCGACGCCGCCACCAGCCCTCCTTGGAACATCCACGACACCGGATTGCCGGCGTCGTCGCCCGCCGTCACCCACAACACCCCCAGTACCAGTGCGGCGACCGGTGCCGCCCGGTGCAGGAGGCGTCGGGTCCCCGGTGAGTGTTCGGGCCGCCCGGTGACCAACAGGGCCAGGGCGGCACCGATCAGCAGCTCGAAGGCCCGGGTGTCGGTGCCGTAGTAGACCCGGTTGAGGTCGGCGGCGTGGCTGGAGGTGTAGAGCACGGCCATCTCAGCCGCCGACGCCAGGGCCAGGCCGACCGTGCACCAGAAGGCGACCGGCCGGTGGATCCGTCTCCGGCCGGCGTGGCGGGCCCGGGGCCGGCCGGCTCGGTTTTTGACCACGGCCAGCCCGGCCACGATGAGAAGGGGCCACACCAGGTAGAACTGCTCTTCGATGGCCAGCGACCAGGTGTGGCGCAGGGGGGAAGGGACCAGAAACTGATCGAAGTAGGACTGGTGGGTGAAGATGAGGTGCCAATTGGCGTAATAGAAGAGGGTGGAAATGCCGTCCCCGCCGAACATCGACGGCGTGATGTTGGGCCCTCCCAGCCAGGTGTAGAGGGAGAGCACCACCAGCAGCAGCATGACGGCGGGAAGAAGGCGCCGGGCCCGCCGGAACCAGAAGGAGCGGAGGCCGATGGTCCCGTGCCGGTCGGTCTCGCCCACCAGCAGTCCGGTGATGAGAAAGCCGGAGAGGACGAAGAAGAAGTCGACGCCCAGATACCCGCCGTTGGCCCAGTGCAGCCCGAAGTGGTAGGCCACCACGGCCGACACGGCCAGGGCACGCAGGCCATCCAGTGCCGGCATGTAGTTGCGGGTGCCGGACACCGGGGGAATCTCGACGGGGATGGCCTCGGGGTTGGGGTCGGTGGCCAGCACGTCGTCGGTCAGTACCTCGTGGACCCCAGGCGACGGACCGCCCGGCGGCGCCACCGACACTCCCTCCATCCGCCCATGCTGGCACGGTCCCGGAGTGGGGAGCGCTCATCGGGCGACCTGTCGGCAACCAAGGCGGGCGGTATCGTGCCCGACCATGGGAGTGAGCCGGTGAGCGCAGCCGGGGGCGACGCCCGGCCGACGGCTTCGGCGACCTCGGCCTCCGACCCGAGCGGAGGGCGGCTGCCGTCCATGTGGACGCCGACCGGGTCCAACCGGGGCACCGGCCAAGTGGCCACAGTGGCCGCCGGCTGGTACCTGGTTCCCCTGCGACTCTTCCTCGGGGGGACGTTCCTCTTCGCCGGCCTCCAGAAGTTGGCCAATCCCCAGTTCTTCACGAACGACAGCCCGATATCCATCCACGCCCAGTTGGTGGGGGCCAGCCACATCAGTCCCATCCATGCCCTCGTCGTCCATCTGATCCCTGCGGCCGACGGCGTAGGTGCGGTCATCGCCGTAGGGGAGGTGGCCATCGGGCTCGGCGTGCTGGTCGGTCTGTGGATGCGGGTGGCCGCCGCCGCCGGCATGCTGGTGTCCTTCAGCCTCTTCCTGAGCGTGAGCTTTCACGCATCGCCGTACTTCACCGGGTCGGACATCGTCTTCTTCTTCGCCTGGACCCCTTTCGTGCTGGCCGGTGCGGCCGGCGCTCCCGCTCTCGACACCTGGCTGGCCCGACCGCGGGCCACCGCGCCCAGTCCGGCCGGCGGCATCCCACGGAGGGCCGTGCTCACCCAGGCCGCCTGGGCCGGGGTGGTGGCCGGGGCCGTCCTGGTCGGAGGCGGGCTGGCCGCCCTGTTGGGGCGGGCGGCCGGTGGGAGCCCGTCGCCGGCCGACACTGCGGTGACTCTGGGCGGGTCCACCCCGTCCACCTCTTCTTCCCGCACCGGCGGGTCGCCGTCCTCCACGGCCAAGGCCCCTGCCTTCCCGGGGACCCCGATCGGGGCAACGTCGAAGGTCCCCGTCGGGGGGTGGGCCGCCTTCACCGATCCGGACACCGGTGACCCCTCACTGGTCATCCACCACACGGGGGGCGACTTCGTGGCCTTCGACGCCATCTGTCCCCACGCCGGCTGCACGGTGGCCTATCTGCCGTCGGCCAAGCTGATCGCCTGCCCCTGCCACGGGTCGGAGTTCAACGCCAAGACGGGAACGGTCATTCGTGGACCGGCCACCCGAGGTCTGACTCCCATCAAGATCGCCGCCGAGCCGAACGGTCGTCTGTACGTGACCGACTAGGCCTCCGGCCCATCGGCCGCCGCCGCAGGCGGACCCGCCACACCGGATGCGGTGAACTACCATCCCTGATGTCGTCACCCGGTTGGCGACAACGTTCACCCATGACTGCAACCGCTCCCGCTCCAATCGGCACCTCACTCCCGGATGTGGCGGACTCCGCCGACCGGACCGATTGGCTTTCGTCGGTTCCCTTCTTCGGAGCCCATCTCGTTCCTCTGGCCGCCTTCTTCGTGGTGGTCACGTGGCAGGACTGGCTGCTCTGTGGCCTCCTGTACGTCATCCGCATGTTCTTCATCACCGCCGGTTACCACCGCTATCTCTCCCACCGCAGTTTCCGGACCGGTCGGTTCATGCAGTTCGTTCTGGCCGCAGGCGGGACGACCGCCCTGCAGAAAGGCCCGCTGTGGTGGGCCGGCCATCATCGCCTCCACCACCGGTTCACCGACCTCGACCAGGACGTCCATTCGCCCCGGGACGGCTTCTGGTGGAGCCACGTGGGCTGGATCCTCTCGACGCGCTACAAGAGCACCGAGCTGGCCGACATCAAGGACTTCGCCGCCTTTCCCGAGCTCCGTCTCCTCGAGCGGGCCTGGTGGATCGGACCCCTGGTCCTGGCGGTCGGCTGCTACCTCATCGGCGGGTGGGGAGGGTTGGTGATCGGCTTCTTCCTCTCCACGGTGCTGTTGTGGCACGCCACCTTCCTGGTCAATTCGGCGTCCCACCTGATCGGTCGGCGGCGGTTCGCCACTCCGGACACCAGTCGCAACTCGGCGATCATCGCCTTCCTCACCGGCGGGGAGGGATGGCACAACAATCACCACTACCTGCCCGCCTCGGCCCGGCAGGGGTTCACCCGGTGGGAGTTCGACCCCACCTGGTACGTCCTGCGAGCGCTGGCCGGTCTGCGGGTGGTCCGCGATCTACGTGACCCGCCGCCCCAGCTGGTGGGTCAGGCCCGGGTGCGCGACGGCGCCTTCGACATCGGCATGTTCCGTTCCTACTGGGAGCGGGCGGCCCGGGTCACCGGGGAACGTATCGCCGACCTGAGCACGAGGCCGTTGGCTGCGTCGGCCGAAGCGCACGAGGAGGGGGAGGAGGGGTCGGCACCCGGCGACGATCCCCCGGTCGGGGTGGAGCCGCTGTCCCGGCTGTCCGGCCTCATCACCCGGGCGCTCGAGTCGGCCGATCAGTTGGCCGCCTCTACCCGCCGCACCCGCAAAGGGACCCGGGTGGCTCCGCGAGAAGCGGGCTCTTCCGACACTGCCGACCCGTGACCCAACCGGCCGCCGCCGGTGGTACCGCTTTCGCTTCCGCCACTTTGTGGATCGTCGACCTCGACGGCGTGATCTGGTTGTCGGGCCAGCCCATCGGCGATGTGGCCGGAGCGGTCGACGCCTTGCGCAAGGAGGGGAGACGGGTGGTGTTCGCCACCAACAACTCGGCCCCCACCTCTGCCGAGCTGGTGGACCGGCTCGCCGGGTGCGGCGTGCAGGCCAGTCCCGAGGACCTGGCCTCGTCGGCCGGGGCGGCGGCCTCCCTGCTCGACGCCGGGCAGTCGGTGCGGGTGCTGGCCCAGGGGGGTGTGCTCGAAGCCCTGGCCGCCCGGGGGGTCAAGTCGGTGGCGGGCGAGGCCGGGGACGCCGTCGCCGCCGTGGTCGGGTGGACCCGGTCGTTCGATTTCGATGTGCTGGCGGCCACCGCCACTGTGGCCCGGCGGACCGGGCGACTCATCGGGACCAACGAGGATCCTGTCCATCCCACGCCGGACGGGTTGGTCCCGGGGTCGGGCGCCCTGTTGGCCGCGGTGGCCACCGCCTCCGGTGTGGACCCGACCATCGCCGGAAAGCCGCACGAGCCGATGGCCGCCCTGATGAGGGAGGCCTTCGGGTTCGCCGCCGGCGACCGGTCGGTGGTCATGGTGGGGGACCAGCCGCTCACCGACGGCAAACTGGCCGAGCGGCTGGAGATCGCCTTCGGCCTGGTGGACTCGGGAGTGACCCCAGCCGGTGCCTCCCACTTCGACACCCCCGTGGCCGTGCGTGCGCCCGACTTCGTGACCCTGGTCCGGGAATCCCTCGACTGAGCGGGTCCGACCGCGTGGCGCGGACGGACACGCCCTAGGCTGGCAGGATGGCCAACAAAGACGGATTCCAGAAGTATCTCGACGCTGGCATCGCTTTCACCGCCCTCACCCGGGCACGGGCCGAAGAGCTGGTCCACGAGCTGGTGCAGAGCGGCGAGTTCCAGAGCGACGATGCCCGGGCCAAGGTAGAGGAATTGATCGGGATGGCCCGCAAGGGCCGCGAGGTTCTGGTGGCCCAGGTGCGTCACGAGGTGGCCCGCCAGATGGACAGCGCCGGCATCACCAATCTCGAGGACCTGGCCAAGCAGGTCGCTTCGCTCATCGGTCGGACGGCTGAGGCCGGACGGGCGGCCACCGCCACCGCCACCGACAAGGCATCGAAGAAGGCCCCCACCAAGGCCAAGGCGAGCGGGAAGACCGGCGCCAGCAAGGGCTCGGCCAGGTCGACCAGGGCGTCGACCACCGCCAAAAAGAAAGCCGCCACCAAGGCCGCCGCCAAGAAGTCACCGGCCCGCAAGGCGGCGGGGACCAAGGCGGCAGCAACCAAGACGGCGGCAAAAAAGACGGCTGCCAAAAAGGCGACAGCCAAGCGATCGCCGTCGGCAGCCAGGCCGGCGGACTGACCCGTTCCCCGCGGCGACGGCTCGACCGGGTTCTGGTCGAGCGGGGGATGGTCGCCAGTCGCGCCCAGGCCAATGCCCTCATAGGTGAGGGCCGTGTCCTGGTGGGCGGTTCGGTGGCCGACAAGCCGTCGCGACTGGTGGCCAGTCACGAACCGGTCGAACTGGAGCGCGGCCCGGCCCGCTACGTGAGCCGCGGGGGGGAGAAGCTGGCCGCCGCCCTCGACCGGTTCGCGCTGGATCCCCGCGGTGCGCGCGTCCTCGATGCCGGTGCTTCGACCGGCGGCTTCACCGATTGTCTGCTCCAGGCCGGCGCAGAATCGGTGGTCGCTATCGACGTCGGCCACGGTCAGCTGGCCCACCGTCTGCGGCTCGATCCTCGCGTGGTCAGTTGCGAGAATCTGGACATCCGCGACGTCACCCTGGCCACGGTGGACGGGACGCCGGTCGATATGGCCACTGTCGATCTGTCCTTCATCTCCGTGGTCCGGGCCATACCGGTCCTAGTGGGGGAAGCGGTGTGCGCCGGTGGACCACTGGTCATACTGGTCAAGCCGCAATTCGAGGCGGGAAGGGTCGAAGCGTCGCGGGCCCGGGGCGTGATCCGTGATCCGGCCATCCACCGGCGGACCATCGGGACGGTGGTAGCCGCGCTCACCGCGGCCGGAGCAGCCATCATGGGGGTGATGCCTTCTCCCCTCAAAGGATCCGCCGGCAACGTCGAGTTCTTGGTCTACGCCCGTTCGCCCCACAGGACGCCGGATGGGCCGGCCGTTTCCGTGCCCGACATCGACCGGCTCATCGATGAGGCCGTGGCCGAAGCCAACCCAGGTGAGGAGCCGTGACCTGTATCGCCTTCTACACCCACCCCGACCGACCCGAAGCCGCCCGGGTGGCGGCGCGAGCGGCCGCCTGGGTGGAGGCCCAGGGTCACCAGTCGATCGCCGCGGTGAGCGCCGACGGGTCGATAGCCATCGACGGTGCCGCTCTGGTGGTCAGCCTGGGGGGAGACGGAACCCTGCTGCGGGCCGTGCACGCCGCCCTTCCCTCCGGTGTCCCGGTGCTCGGCGTCAACATCGGCACGCTCGGCTATCTGACCCAGGTGGAGCCCGACGATCTCGAGGCCGCTCTGGCCCATTTTCTGGCCGACACCCATCAGGTGGAGGAGCGGATGACCCTCGATGTCACCGTGACCGATCGTGACGGCGAGACACTGGCCCGGCGGTACGCCCTCAACGAGGCCACGGTCGAGAAGACCGTCCCCGGTCACACCGTGCGGGTCGCCACCGCCATAGACGACCGACCCTTCGTGACCTACGCGGCCGACGGTCTGCTGGTGTCCACCCCGACCGGGTCGACCGCCTACAACCTGTCGGCCCGCGGCCCTGTGCTCTCCCCCCTGCTGCGGGCCATCGTGGTCACCCCGGTCTCGCCTCACATGATCTTCGACCGGCCCCTGGTCCTCGAACCGACCGAATGGATTCGGCTCGAGGTGCTCGAACCCCGGCCGGCCGTGCTGGTGGTGGACGGGGTCACCATCACCCACCTCCATCCGGGGTCCACCGTCGAGTGCCGCGAGGGCGATCGACCGGCCCTGCTGGTCACCCTCGGCCCCCGGGACTTCCACGCCCTCCTGCGGGCCAAGTTCCATCTCGCCGGCCGGTAGGACAGAAGGCCGTTGAGCGCCACCCTGGTCGAGCTCCGGGTCCGCAACCTCGGGGTGGTCGACGACGTGACCATCGCCGTGCCCGCCGGCATGACCGCTCTCACCGGCGAGACGGGCGCGGGGAAGACCCTTCTGGTCGAAGCGTTGGGACTGCTGCTCGGCGGTCGGGCTGACCCGTCGGTGGTGCGGACCGGTGCCGACGAGGCTTTCGTCGAAGGGCGGTTTCTGCTGACGCCCAGCGCCGGCCGCCCGGGGGCCGAAGGGACATACGACGGGACAGACGACGGGACGGAGATAGTGCTGGCCCGCGCCGTGGTCCGGGGTGGCCGATCCCGCGCCTGGATCGACGGTCGTATGGCCTCGGTCGGGGCCCTGGCCGAGGTGGCCGAAGGTCTGGTCGAGCTGCACGGTCAACACCAGCACCGGACCCTGGTCCACACCGAGGCCCAACGACAGGCTCTGGATCGTTACGGCGGTATCGATACCGGCCCACTCGACGGTGCTCGCCTCCAGCTGCGTCGGCTCACCGACGAGAGGGATGCACTGGGCGGGGATGCCCGCCAGCGCGCCCACCAACGGGACCTCCTCGACTTCCAGATCGCCGAAATCGAGGACGCCCACATCGAGGACGTGGCCGAGGACGGTCGTCTGGAGGCGGAGGAGGAGCGGCTGGCCGACACGGCCGCCCACCGGGAGGCGGCAGCCGTTGCCCTCACCGCACTGTCGGAGGCGGAAGAGGCCAGCGCCGTGGACCGGTTGGCCGAAGCGGCGGGCGCACTGGGTGGGCGAGGCCCCCTGTCGGCGCTCGACGATCGGGTGCGGGCGGCCATGGCCGAGCTCGCCGACCTGGCCACCGAGCTGCGGTCGGTGGTGGAGACCTGGGACGAGGACCCCGAGCGTCTGGCCGCCATCCGCGGGCGACGGCAGCTGCTGCGCGAGCTCCAGCGCAAGTACGGGGACGACCTGGCCGAGGTGACCGCCTTCGCCGTCTCCGCCCGCCGGCTCCGGGAGGAGATCGCCGCCGACGAACGCCGCGCCGCCTCGGTGGACGACGAGATCAGGCAGGCCCGGGCCACCCTCGAGGAGATCGAAGCCACGGTGGCCAGGGCCCGCCGCCAGGCGGCGCCCCGCCTGGCCGCAGAGATCCAGTCGACCCTGCACCGCCTGGCCATGGGCTCGGCCCGCTTCGCTGTGGCAGTCGATGGCAGCGGACCGGCCGACCAGGTGACCTTCGTGCTCGGGGCCAACGCCGGCGAAGCCCTCCAGCCCTTGGCCCGGGCCGCATCGGGGGGCGAGCTGGCCCGCACCATGTTGGCCATACGCCTGGCTCTCACCGACGCCCCGGGGGTGATGGTGTTCGACGAGGTCGACGCCGGGGTGGGCGGTGCCGCCGCCACCTCTGTGGGTGTGGCCCTGGCCGGGCTCGGGCGCCGCGCTCAGGTTCTGGTCGTCACCCACCTGGCTCAGGTGGCCGCCTTGGCCGATCACCAGATCGCCGTGCGCAAGATCGAGGATGCCGGCCGCACCCGTTCGGAGGTGGCCGTGCTCGACGACGAGAACCGGGTGGTCGAGCTCAGCCGGATGCTGTCCGGCCGCCCCGACAGCTCGTCGGCCCGCCGCCACGCACGCGAGCTCCTGTCGGGCGTGCCGGTTCCCGCCGATGCGCCCTGACCGGTCATCGGGTCCGCATGGTGGGGTCACCGCTTCCGCTAGCCTCATCAGGTGCCCGACATGAACGGCCCGCAAGAACCCGATGGGGAACAGGCGCCGGTCGGACCACCCCCGAAGCACTCCGGGGAAACCCCCACTGGTGGCGTCGCCGAGGGGACGACCACCAAGTACATCTTCTTCACCGGGGGCGTGTCGTCGTCGTTGGGAAAGGGGCTGACGGCCTCGTCCCTCGGTCGCCTGCTGAAAGCGCGGGGCCTGCGGGTCACCATGTGCAAGCTGGACCCGTACATCAACGTGGACCCGGGCACCATGAACCCCTACGAGCACGGCGAAGTCTTCGTGACCGAAGACGGTGGTGAGACCGACCTCGACCTCGGCCACTACGAGCGCTTCATCGACGAGAACCTCCACAAGGGCTCCAACGCCACCACCGGAAGGATCTACTCGTCGGTGATCGCCAAAGAGCGCCGCGGCGACTACCTGGGCAAGACGGTCCAGGTCATCCCCCACGTGACCGACGAGATAAAGAAGTCGGTGCGAGCTCTCGGCACCGAGGACGTGGACGTTGTCATCGTGGAGATCGGCGGAACGGTGGGGGACATCGAGATCGTCCCCTTCCTGGAGGCCGTCCGTCAGTTCCGGCGAGACGTGGGGCGGGACAACGTGGCCTACATCCACCTCACTTTGGTGCCCTACCTCGGTCCTTCCGGCGAACAGAAGACCAAGCCCACCCAACACTCAGTCACCGAGTTGAGGAGCCGGGGGATCCAACCCGACGTCATCGTGTGCCGCTCGGACCGGATGATCTCCGACGATCTCAAGCGCAAGATCTCCCTCCTGTGCGACGTACCCATCGAAGCGGTGGTGTCCGCCGTCGACGCCGACAACATCTACCAGATCCCGCTCGTCCTCCACGAGGAGGGACTCGATCGCTACATCCTCCGGCTCCTGCGGTTCGAGGAAGCCGACCATCCCATCGACCTGACCGGGTGGGAGCGGCTGGTGGGCCAGGTGGACGCGGCGGTGCGCCCGGTGCGGATCGGGATCATCGGCAAGTACGTCGACCTCCCCGACGCCTATCTGTCCGTGGTCGAATCGCTCCGCCACGCCGGCTTCCACCACGGGGCCCGGGTGCAGATCGAGTGGGTGCAGGCCGCCACCGTGCCCGACCTTCTCGAGAACGACGGTTTGCGCACCTTCGACGGCCTGGTCATTCCCGGTGGTTTCGGTGAACGGGGGGTGGAGGGGAAGATCGCCGCCGCCCGCTACGCCCGCATGAACGAGGTACCGCTTCTTGGCCTCTGTCTGGGCCTCCAGGTCATGATCATCGAGGTGGCCCGGTCGCTGGCCGACCTCACCGGGGCCAACTCGCGTGAGTTCGACGCCACCACCCGGCATCCGGTGGTCGATCTGATGGACGACCAGAACGCCGTGGAGGACAAGGGCGGGACCATGCGGCTCGGTTCCTACAGCGCCCGCCTCCTGCCCGGGTCGCAGGTGGCCGAGGCCTACGGCACCGAGGTGGTGTCGGAGCGCCACCGCCACCGCTACGAGGTCAACCCCCGCTACCGTTCCCGGCTCGAGGACGTCGGTCTGGTGTGCTCGGGCATCTCTCCCGACGGACGCCTGGTCGAGTTCATCGAGCTCCCCGGCCATCCCTTTTGGGTCGGTACCCAGGCCCATCCCGAGTTCAAGAGCCGACCGGACCAGCCCCATCCGCTCTTCCGTGAGCTGGTGGGGGCCGCTCTGGTCCGAGCCGAGGGTCGCGACCCCCGGCTCATCGACATCGGTGCCGTCGGCTGAGGGGGCCGAGGCCGGAAAGCACCCGGGTGCCGTCGCCTCCGATCTTCCCCGGTTCCAGACCGGCCCCGAGGTCGTCCTGCACCGGGGCCGGTTCATCACCGTCACCCGGGCCGCATTCGTCGATCCCGACGGCCACCCCTTCGAGCGGGATGTCGTGCGCCACCCGGGGGCGGTGGCCATGGTGGCGGTGACCGAGGCCGGGGCCGTCCTGCTGGTCCAGCAGTACCGTCCGGCCGTCGACCGGTGGCTCCTCGAGGTGCCCGCCGGCACCTGCGACGTGGAGGGTGAACCGGTGGAGACGACCGCCCGACGCGAGCTGGCCGAGGAGCTGGGCTACGCCGCCGGCCGGTGGCGCCTGCTCACCCGGTGCGCCATCACCCCCGGCTTCTGCGACGAGTACTCCTCGATCTACCTGTGCACCGAGCTGTCGGCGGTTCCGGTCGACCGGCAGGGGACCGAGGAGCGCTTCATGCGGGTGGCCGAGGTGCCGCTGGACCAGTTCGACACCATGGTGGACGACGGCACCATCGTCGATGCCACCACCATCCTCGGGGTGGCGCTGGCCCGACGGCACCTGACCACCACGGGTTGAGGCGACGGACGTGAGCCGGCCGGTGTCCCTCGGGGCCGAGGAGTACCTCTCCTGGTTGGCGGTCGAGAAGGGCCGGTCTCTCAATACGCTCGCCGCCTACCGGCGCGACATCGCCGCCTGGGAGTCGTGGGCCGAGCAGGCCGGGGTCGATCCGGAAGCCGCCGACGTCGACGCCATCGAGCGGCACCTGGACGACCTGCGGGGGTCGGGCCGCCACCCGGCTTCGATGGCCCGCTCCATCACCACCCTGCGCGGGCTGTTCCGTTTCCTCAGCGAGGAGGGGATGATCGGCGCCGACCCCACCACCGACCTGCGGTCGCCCCGCCTGCCCCGTCGCCTGCCCAAAGCCCTAGACGAGGAGCAGGTCGCACTGCTGATCGATTCGGTCAGCGGTGAAACACCGGTTGAACGACGCGACCGCGCCCTGCTCGAACTGCTGTACGGCACCGGGGCCCGGATCTCCGAAGCGGTCGGACTCTCGCTCAGCGATCTGCAGGGGGACAGCGACCTTCTCCGGGTGTTCGGGAAAGGGGCCAAGGAGCGCCTGGTCCCCCTGGGTGGTCAGGCCCGTGCCGCCCTCGAGCGGTGGCTGGCTCCCGAGGGCCGTCCGCAGCTCGAAGAGCGGGGGCGGCGGCGGGGGCGCCGAGACGACCGGGAGGCGGTCTTCCTCAACACCCGTGGTGGTCGGCTGAGCCGGCAGGGCGCCTGGGCCGTGGTCCACGGCCGGGCCGAGCGGGTGGGGTTGGGCCCCCTGGTCAGCCCCCACGTGCTCCGGCACTCCTGTGCCAGTCACATGCTGGCCCACGGGGCCGACATCCGGGTGGTCCAAGAGCTGCTCGGACACGTGTCCATCGCCACCACCCAGATGTACACCAAGCTGAGTCAGGACCACCTGCGGGCCTCCTACGAGCGGGCCCACCCGCGGGCCACCCTGGCCCAGCTCAAGTAGGCTCTCCGTGTGCCCAGCGACGCCCCCACCATCGATTACCGTCAGCTTCTGGAGGACGAGCGTCGCCAACTTCAGTCCGATCTGAGCGAGCTCGGCTTCGGCGACGGCGGAGGGCTCGACTACGACCCCAATTTCGCCGACTCCAGCCAGGTGACGGCTGAACGGGGTGAAGCCGAGGTTCTGGCCGTTCAATTGCGGGAGTCGCTCCAGGAGGTGGCCCGGGCCCTCGACCGGCTCGAGAACGGCAGTTACGGGCGCTGCGAGGTCTGTGCCGAGGTGATCAACCCGGCCCGTCTCGAAGCCATGCCGGCCACCCGGTTCTGCATCAACCACGCCAGCCGGCCCTGATCCCCTCCTGATCGACCGGCGCACGGATGGCCTACGGCTACGGACCGGACAGCAGCAGTTCCCGCCCGCCCCGTCGCCGGTTCCAGCCCTCCCAGCGGACGACCATCATCGTGGTCATCGGGCTGGCCCTGTTCGCCATTCTGATCCGCACCCACCGGATCACCCGGTTCGAGATCATCTACTTTCTGGTGCTGATCCCGTCGATCATCCTCCACGAGATCTCCCACGGCGTGGTGGCCCTGGCCTTCGGGGACGACACGGCCAAGCGGGCCGGAAGGCTGACCCTCAATCCGGCCAAGCACATCGACCCGGTCGGCACCATCCTGGTCCCCGCCGTGCTCTCCCTGTCGGGGCTGGGCGCCTACGGCTGGGCCAAGCCGGTGCCGGTCAATCCCAACCGGATGCGCAGTCCCCGTAACCACACGGTGATCGTCTCGCTGGTCGGGCCGTTGACCAACTTCGCCCTGGCCGCTCTGTTCGGCGCCATCTTCGTGGCCACCACGCCGGCAGCCATCCGTGAGATCGTCTACCTGGAGGGCGTCTACCCGCCGTCACTGCTCGGTCAGATCCTCTTCATCGCCGGCATCGCCAATATCGTGCTGGGCATCTTCAACCTCATCCCCTGCCCGCCACTGGACGGGGCTTCGGTGCTGGAGCGGTTCATTCCGGCCCGCTCCCTGCCTGAGTACTACCGGCTGCAGCCGTTCCTGATGTTCCTGCCCTTCATCCTCCTCCTCCTGTTCCACAACGAATGGTCACAGCTCCTCGGCCACGTCATCAACTGGTGGGCGGGCATCCTGGCGTGACCAGCAGTCGTTTCGCCGTGGCCGCCCGCCGGTGGGCCCCCTACGCGCTGGCCGGCTTTCTGATACTGGTTGACTTCGCATGGCTGTCCCGCGGGCTGTTCCACGCCGCCAACGGTTACCGGGACTGGGCCCTGTCGCGGGGCCTCTACTCGGACGTCATCGAGCTGGGGGCCGAGCACTACCTGCGCGGCCTCCACATGATCCATCCCATTCCCTACCTGCACGACCGCATCGAGTACCCCGTCCTCTTGGGATTCGCCCTGTGGCTCCCGTCCTGGCTGCCGGCCGGCCCGGCCTCGTGGTTCGCCGTGACCGGCCTGATGACGGCGGCGGCCACCTTCGGTTCCATCGCCCTCATCCGGCGCCAGAGCCCGTCGGCCGTCTGGTGGATCGCCGCCTCACCGGCTCTTCTGATCGACTCCGGCATCAACTGGGACCTCATCGGCATCGTGTTCCTGGTCGGGGCGGTGGTGTGGTTCGGTGAGAGCCGCTACCGGGCCAGCGGTGCCTTCGCCGGCATCGGTGCCTGCTTCAAGCTCTTCCCGGTCATCGTGGCCCCGCTGGCCGTTGCCGCCCTCGGATCGCGGTGGCGAAGGGCCCTGGCCCACCAGCACGCCGCCGGGATCGGTGACGAAGCCCCAGGCGCAGAGGTGCCCTCCCGGCGGGCGGACATGGTCCGCTGGGTGGTCCCCTTCGTGGTGGTGAGCGCGGTGGTGACCCTTCCCTTCCTCATCCTCGCCCCCTCCAACACACTGTGGTTCTACCGGTTCAACAGCGTGCGTCCCCTCAAGGACTCGGTGTGGCTCCTGGCCCAGAACGCGGTGGGCAACTCGGTGGTCTCCAACCATTTCATCAACACCGCCTCCTTCTTGGTGGTGGTGGCGGTGACCGCCTACGCCGCCTGGATGGTGTGGCGCACACCCGACGCATCCCAGGGCAGGGCGCTGGCTCTGGCTACCGCTCTGGTCATCATCGTGTGGATGGCGGTCAACAAGATCTGGAACCCCCAGTACATCCTGTGGGTCTTCGCCGCCGGCGCTCTGGCCGGGCTGCCCGGAGGGTTCGGTGTGGCCTTGGGCGTGGTGGCCGTCTTCGACTACGTCTACGAGTTCGTCCTGCGACTGCCCTCGCGCTCGGGGGCCTTCAGTTGGGCCGGCTACACCTCGATCGTGACCCGCTCGCTGTTGTTGGCGGCCATGGGGGCGTGGACGGTGATGGCCCTCCAACGGCTCGTTGCCGATCGGACCGCCGCCCCGGCGACGGCCGAACCCGTCCATTCGGCCGTATGAAGGCAACGGCCCCGCCGGAGGCCAGGGCGGAGACCACCGGTGCCACCACCGGACCTCTCCCCGGCCGGACCGACGGCGTTCGCCGCTGGATCCGGACCCACCCGGGCCTGGTCGTCGTTCTCCTCGTCCCGTTGGTCGTGTTCGGTGTGCCCCAGTTGTTCGGCTGGACCTTCGCCGACGGGGACAACTTCCTCCAGAACCTGCCCATGCGGATACTGGTGGGGCGCGACCTCCGCCAGGGGGTGCTTCCCCTCTGGAACCCCTACCTGTTCAGCGGGACGCCCCTTTTGGGCGGGTTCAACGCCGGTGCCGCCTACCCCGCCACCTGGCTCATGGCCGTCCTCCCCACCTTCGCCGCCTGGTGGCTCAACCTGGCCCTGGCCTACGACATCGCCATCGTCGGGACCTACCTCTTCCTCCGTCGTCAGGGGGTCGGGTCCACCGCCGCCACCTTTGCCGCCGCCGCATTCGCCTTCGCCGGGTACATGACCGCTCAGATCGTCCACATCGATCTCATCAGCGGTGCCGCCTGGCTGCCCTGGATGGTCATGGCCGTCCACGCCCTCACTCCCGGCCGACCGACCGGCCCGGCGCCGGTGCGGCACGATCCGGGGGCGTCGGCCCGGCGGCGCTGCTGGGTGGCCCTGCTGGCCGTCTCGGTGGGCCTGACCATCTTGAGCGGCGGCGCCGAGGCCATCATCGACAGCGCCGTCCTGGTCGCCGTCTACACCATCGGCCGTCTGATCGAGGCCGGCGGGTTCCGCCCCGATCGCCGTCGGGCGGGACTGGGCTCGGTGGCCGCCGTGGCCGTAGGAACAGCCGGCGGTGTGGCCCTGGGCGCGGCCCAGTGGATTCCGGGTGCCGCCTTCGCCGCCCAGTCGCAACGGGCCACCACCACGTACTCCTTCTTCACCAGTGGCTCCCTCCCGTACCGGGCGCTCACCCTGATCGCCTCGCCCTTCGTGCTCGGCGCCAACGAGGGCCACCCCGGCAACTACGCCGGTCCCTACAACTTTCCCGAGGTGACCAGCTACGTGGGGGTGCTGGCCCTCATCGCCGCCTGCTCGCTCGGGTTGCGCCGCTACCGCACCCGACCCGAGGCTCGTCACTGGTGGATCTGGTACGTGATCCTGGGGGTGGGCATCCTGACCGCCTTGGGCGGCCAGACCCCTTTCGGCCACGTGATGTACCTGATCCCGGTGGTCTCCGACGAGCGCCTCCTGTCACGCAATCTCCTGCTGGTCGACTTCTCGTTGGCCATCCTCCTCGGGTGGTGGATGCACCTCCTGCTGGAGGGTAGGGCCGAGGCCGTGTCGGCCATCCCCGGGCAGGGGACCCGTCCGCCGAAATCCCCGCGCCGACCCCGATGGCAGAAGGGGGAGCGGACTGAGATCATCGTGACCTGCCTCCCGTTGGCCGTCATGGTCGCCGCCTGCCTCTTCTTGTGGATCGACGGACCGAGCCTCTACCGGCTGCTGGCTGCGCAGGTGGCGGTCACCGCCACCACCCGTGAGCACGTGGCCGCCCTGGTGACGGCCGGAGTGGTCATCGCCGCCGCCGCTACCGCCATCGTCCTCGGGCGCCAGCGACTCAGCGTCCGACAGCTGCGCCGGTGGCTGGCCGCGGTGATGACCATCGACCTCGTCCTGTTCAATTGCTTCGTCATCCGCCTCCCCGTGACCGAGGCCACCGCCCTAGCCGTCGGGCCCCTGTCCACCGCCTTTCACGCCCAGGTGGGGGAGGGGCGGTTCATCATCTACGACCCGGACGAGTTCTACACCGACCAGCTCTACGCCCTGGGTCAGACCGACCTCAACATCTACGCCCGGGTGCCGAGCGCCCAGGGCTACACGGCCCTCACCAGCGGGGTCTATTTCGCCGGTACCGGGGCCCACTACCAAGAGGATCTCAACCCGGCCGACCTCAGCGGACCGGTGTGGGACGACCTCAACGTGACCACCCTGCTCTCGCTACCGAGCTACTTCGTCACCCAGGTGGGGCCGTCGGTGGCCGGCGCCGGTCACCTGCCAACGCCCGCCCACGAGGGGGAGTTCGTCGAGCCGGCACCCCCGACGTCTTTCGCCCTGGCCCCAGCGACGGTCCACCAGTGGTACTTCGGCGGGGCCTTCACCGTGCGCTCGATCACCGTCCCGTTGATGGGAGGGACCGGCCGGCCACCGAGGATCGGCGTCCTCACCGCTTCGGGAGGACGGCAGTGGCTCCCTCCGACCGACACGTCGGTCACCGACGTCGGCGGCCACCGCACCCTCCGGGTGAGCTTGCCGACGCCGGTGCGTGCGGCCGGGGTGCTGGCCACGCCGGCCGGTGGGGGAGCCGCGATGGTAGGCGTCCCCGAGGTGCTCAGCGCGCCCTGGGGTACGGTGGCCCTCGACGGACGCCTGCAGGAGGACGTGGCCGGACCACACTGGAGGTTCACCGGCACCCTCGGCAGCTTCGGCGTCTTCCACAACGTCCACACCTTGGGGTGGGCATGGATCACCGCTCCGGGCGGGGGTCCGGCCGGGCCCGGCAGTGCGGTCACCGCCCAGGCCACCACCGAGAGCGGCGCCCAGCGGATCCTGGTGCGCACCACCGGGGCCGCCGCCCTCCAGCGCAGCCAGTCGTGGAGCACCGGGTGGCGGGCCACCATCCAGCGGGTGGCGCCTGGCTCGGGTGCCCCGCTGGGGCCGTCCGAGTCTGTCCCGGTCACCCAGTCCGGCGTCATCCAGAAGGTGGCCTTGCCCGGTCCCGGGCTCTACCAGGTGTCCTTCACCTACGCCGCCGGCAGCGCCCTGCTCGGCGTGGCCCTGTCGGCTCTGGCCACGGTGGGCCTGGCCGTGTGGGCGGTGACCGAGATGATGGCCCGGCGACGGCGGTCCCGTGGCCGTCAGCCGGCCGGAGGACCCTGACCCGGAGCGAGCAGGCCCATCGCCGCCGCCGCCCGGCGGTAGGTCTCCGAGGCGATGGCCCGCGCCTTGTCGGCCCCCTTCTCGAGCAGGGTGGCCACTGCTCCGGGGTCCTGGGCCAGGGCCTGGCGGCGTTCCTGCACCGGCCGCAACATCTCGACCAGGGCCTCGGTCACCGCCTCTTTGAGTTGGCCGTAGGTGGAGAAGGACCCGGCCACCTCGGCCGGTGAGCGGTCGGTGGCCACGGCCAGCAGGGACAGCAGGTTGGCCAGGCCCGGCTTGTGCTCGGGGTCGTAGCGGACCTCACCGTCGGTGTCGGTCACCGCCCGTCGCACCTTTTTGGCGATGACGTCCGGCTGGTCGAAGATGAGCAGCGTGCCCTGTGGGGACAGCACCGACTTGGACATCTTCTGGCCGGGGTGCTGCAGGTCCATGACCCGCGCCGCGGTGGACGGAATGGCCGCCTCGGGCACGACCAGGGTGGGGCCGTAGCGACTGTTGAACCGTTGGGCCACGTCCCTGGCCAACTCGAGGTGTTGACGCTGATCGTCTCCCACCGGGACCCGGTCGGCGTCGTAGAGCAGGATGTCGGCGCTCTGGAGGACCGGATAGGTGAACAGCCCCACCCGCACCGTGTCCTTGCCGGCACTCTTGTCCTTGAACTGGGTCATGCGCCGCAACTCGCCCATGGTGGCCGTGCACTCGAGGAGCCAGGCCATCCGGGTGTGCTCGGCCACGTGGCTCTGCACGAACAGGGTGCAGCACTCCGGATCGAGACCGGCGGCGATCAGGTCGAGTGCCGTCTCGAAGGTCCGGGACCGCAGCTCGTCCGGAGCGATGTCCAGCGTGAGGGCGTGGAGGTCGACGATGCAGTAGAAGGAATCGTGGAGGTACTGGTCGGTCACCCAGTTGCGGATGGCACCGACATAGTTCCCCAGGTGAAGATCGCCGCTGGGCTGGAGACCGGACAGAACGCGGGACATGGAGGGTCATCGTAGGTCGACGCCGACGGTGCACGAGATGAGCCTCGCCACCCGGTAGGGTCGGTTGGCGTGGGAGCCACTGTCACCACCCCCGCCTTCGAGGGTCCCATCGACCTGCTCCTCCAGTTGGTCAACACCCACCAGGTGGACATCTACGACATCCCCCTGGCCGCGGTGGTGGACGCCTTTGTGACCGAGGTGGCTTCCTGGGAGACGGTCGACCTGCCCACCCTGTCCGAGTTCCTGGTCATCGCCGCGGTGCTCATCGAGCTCAAGTCCCGTCGCCTGCTGCCCGGGCGAGACGACGTCGAGCCCGACGAGGAACTGGCCGGGTGGGAAGAGCGCGACCTCTTGCTGGCCCGACTGCTCGAGTGCCGGGCCTACGCCGCCGCCGCCGACGGCTTCGCCGTCCTCATGGAGCGGGCCGCCCGCTCGGTACCCCGGACGGCCGGGCTCGACGGTGACCTGCCGGTGGGCACGCCCGATCTGCTCGACGGCGTTTCCGCCGCCGACGTGGCCGCCGCCTTCCTGCGGGCCACGGCCGAGCGCCCGGTGCCGGCCGTCGACCTCTACCACGTCACCGTGGACACGGTCACCGTGGCTGACGCGGTGGCCGAGCTCGAGCGGCGCCTGTCGGTCATGGGGACGGCGACCTTCCGGGCCCTCACCGCCCACCTGTCCACCCGGATCGAGGTCATCGTCCGCTTCCTCGGACTGCTCGAGCTGTGCAAGCAGGGACGGGTGACTCTCGACCAAGGTCACACCTTCGGCTCCCTCGAGGTGGCCTGGGTAGCCGCTGCCCAGGAACCGGTGGGCGTGGGCGCCGGACTGGTCGACGAGTACGAGGGATGACGACCGTGCTCTCGCCCGAGGCCCGGGCCGTCGAAGCCGTTCTGGTGGTGGCCGTCGAACCGGTCCCCCCCGGCCTTTTGGCCGAGCTCCTCGAGCTGCCCGTCGACCAGGTGGAGGTGGTGTGCGAGGAGCTGGCCGAGTCGTGCCGGACGGGCGGGCGTGGTTTCGAAGTGGTCCGGATCGCCGGCGGCTACCGCATCCAGACCCACCCCGATCTGGCCGCCCACGTCGAGCGCTTCGCCAACGTGGGCGTGTCCTCGCGGCTGTCGGCTGCCGCCCTCGAGACCCTGGCCATCGTGGCCTACAAGCAACCGGTGTCGCGGGCCCAGATCAGTGCGCTGCGCGGGGTCAATGTCGACGGTGTGGTGCGCCTGCTCGAGCACCGGGGCTACATCGCCGCCGCCGGACGGGCGGCGGGGCCGGGGCAGGCCGTCCTCTACGCCACCACCGACGCCTTCCTGGAACGCATCGGGCTCGACCGGCTCGACCAACTGCCGCCCATCGAGGACTTGCTTCCGGGGCCCGAGGCCCTGGCCGATATGGAGGAGCAGATGCGCCCGGTCGGCGATGGCTGACCACGCCGGAGAAGAGCTGCCGGGGGGCGAACGGCTGCAGAAGGTCCTGGCCCGCCTGGGCGTCGGGTCGCGTCGGGTGTGCGAGGACCTCATCGCCACCGGTCGGGTGACGGTGGACGACAGGGTGGCCGTGCTGGGGCGGCGGATCGATCCCGCCGTCGATCGGGTGGCCATCGACGGCGTGCCCGTTCCCGTCCGACCCGATCTGGTGCACTACCTGCTCAACAAGCCGGCGGGCGTGGTGAGCACGGCCGAGGACACCCACGGTCGGGAGACGGTGGTGTCCCTGGTCCCCGGGGTGCCCCGGGTCTTTCCGGTCGGGAGGCTGGACATGGACAGCGAGGGCCTTCTCCTCCTCACCAACGACGGCGAGCTCACCCATCGCCTCACCCACCCCTCCTACGGCGTGCCCAAGGAGTACCTGGTCGAAGTGGTGGGCGAGCCCACCGCCGGTCAGATCCGCCGGCTCCGTGAGGGGGTCGACCTGGAGGACGGTCCGACGGCGCCGGCCCGGGTGTCGGTGGTGGCTCCGTCCCTGCTCCGGATGGTCATCCACGAAGGACGCAACCGGCAGATCAGGCGGATGGCCGAGGCCGTCGGCCATCCGGTCGTCCGCCTGGTGCGCACCCGGATCGGACCGTTGTCCGATCCTTCGTTGGCCCCCGGGGAGCACCGGCACCTGACCCTGGAGGAGGTACGGGGGCTGGCCGCGGCGGCCACCCCCCTCGACGGGCCATCCGTCCCGGCCCAGCCGGGCGGGCCGGCCCGCTAACCGGGCGCCCTCGGAGTCCCTGGGTAACATGCCTGCTTGATGTCCCTCTCCGTTCGCGCCGTCCGCGGCGCCACCACCGTCGACGAGGACACCCCTCAGGCCATCACCGAGCGGGTGGTGACGTTGCTGCGCACCATCCTCGACCGCAACGAGCTGGTCGAGGACGACATCATCTCCATTCTCTTCACCGCCACCGAGGACATCGTCTCGACCTTTCCGGCCACCGCCGCCCGGTCGATGGGGCTGGGGGCGGTCCCCCTCATCTGTGCCCGCGAGCTGGCCGTGGTGGGATCGGTGCCCCGGTGCATCAGGGTCATGCTCCACGTGACCACCGAACGAGACCGCCACGACGTCCATCACGTCTACCTGGAAGGTGCCCAGGGCCTCCGTGACGACCTCCCCCAGTAAGGGTCCCCGCTCGCCGGCACCGGGGGCGGCCGTGGCCAGGGGCCGTGGCGTGACGCCGGCCGGTCGGGCCATGGTCTTCGGCACCGGGCTCATCGGCGGGTCGGTGGGCATGGCCCTCCGGGCCCGGGGGTGGCACGTGAGCGGTGTGGACACGGCCGCCGGCGTGGTCGACCGGGCCGTCGAGCTCGGGGCCCTCACCGAGCCGGGGGTCGACCGCCGGGCCGATCTGGTGGTGGTGGCCACCCCTGTCCACGACGCCGTGGCCGTCATCAGCGACGTGCTCCATTCGGGGCAGTGGAACCCCGAGGTGGTGGTCACCGACGTGGGCGGGGTCAAGGGCGCACTGGTCGAGGCGGTGGACCATCCCCGCTTCGTGGGCGGACACCCGATGGCCGGTTCGGAGCAGGTGGGTGTGGACGGGGCGTCCCCCGAGCTGTTCGTGGGCGCCACCTGGGTTCTGACCCCCACGGAAGTGACCGATCCGACCGCCTTCGCCTTGGTCCGCACCGTCCTGGCCGACATCGGCGCCCACGTGGTGTCGCTGGCCCCCGACCGCCACGACGCCATGGTGGCGGTGGTGTCCCATGTGCCCCACCTGACGGCGGCCACCCTGATGGACCTGGCCTCCGGCCTGGGCGAGGAGCATGCCTCCCTCCTGCAACTGGCGGCGGGGGGGTTCCGGGACATGACCCGGATCGCCGCCGGTCAGCCGTCCATCTGGCCCGACATCTGTGACGACAACGCCGTGGCCATCGTGACCACGCTGGACCTGCTCATCGAGGCTCTGGCCGCCATGCGCCAGCGGGTGGCCGACCACGATCACGCTTCCCTCCTCGACATCCTGGGGCGGGCCGCCGCCGCCCGACGTGCCCTGAGCGAGCGGGCCCCCCAACCCGAGGAGTTGGTCGAAGTCCGTATCCCGGTGCTCGACCGCACGGGGGCCATCGCCGAGGTCACCGTGCTGGCCGCCGAGTTGGGCATCAACATCGTCGACCTCGAGATCGCCCACTCGGTGGAAGGGGATCGGGGGGTGATGGTCCTGGTGGTGGACGTCCTGTCCGGACCCACCCTGCTGTCCACTCTGTCCGACCGGGGGTACCGGGCCTCGAGCTCGCCGGTGGGGTCCACCCGGTGAGCGCGGCGGCCACCGAGTCGGTCAACGGCGGCGTCCCGCTGATCGGCACCCTCGCCGTTCCGGGCGACAAGTCCATCTCCCACCGGGCCCTGTTGCTGGCCGCCCTGGCCGAGGGGACCTCCACCATCGTCGGGCTGAGCGACGGCGACGACGTGGGACGCACGGCCACCGCCATCCAAGCCTTGGGTGCTCTGGTCGAAACGGACGGTGCGACGGTCACCGTGACTGGTGGGCGCGGCCGCCTGCACCCACCCAAAGAACCAGTCGACATGGGCAATTCGGGCACCGGCCTGCGCCTCCTGGCCGGGGTGGCGGCCAGCTTGCCGGGAGTGACCGTCCTGACCGGCGATGACTCCCTCCGGGCCCGCCCCATGGACCGGGTGGCCGAACCGCTGGGCCTGATGGGGGCCCAGGTCGCCGGGGCCGGCCCCCGCTCCCTGCCTCCCCTCACCGTCACCGGCGGTCAGCTCCACGGCATCGACTACACGCCGCCGATGGCCAGCGCCCAGGTCAAGTCGGCCGTCCTTCTGGCCGGTTTGGCCGCCCAGGGTGAGACCGTGGTCCACGAACCGGTGGCCACCCGGCCCCACACCGAGGAGATGCTCGAGGCCATGGGGGCGGAGATCACCATCGAGCCGGTCGGCACCGGGCGGGTGGTCCGTCTGCACCGGAGTGACTTGTCACCGGGCGCCTTCTCCGTGCCCGGCGATCCCTCCCAGGCCGCCTTTTGGATCGTGGGCAGCACCATCATCCCCGGCAGCCTGGTCACGGTGGAGGGCATCACCCTGGTCCCCGAGCGGTTGGGTTTCCTGGGTGTCCTACGGCGGATGGGCGCCACCATCGAGGTCGAAGAGGCCGGTGGCGGAACCGGGTCGGTGACCAGCTATTCGTGCCTGCTCCAGGGCACCGTGGTCGAAGCCCACGAGATCCCCTCCCTCGACGAGGTTCCCATCCTGGCCGTGGCGGCCATGGCCGCCCACGGCACCACCCGCTTCCGTCACGTGGGCGAGCTGCGGGTCAAGGAGTCCGACCGGCTGGCCGGCACGGCCGCTCTGGTCGAGGCCTTCGGGGGCTCGGCCGCGGTGGTGGGTGACGACCTGGTCATCGAGGGGACCGGCGGCCCGTTCCAGCCGGCCACCCTCGACGCCCGGGGCGACCACCGGATGGCCATGGCCGCCGCCATCGCCGGGGCGGCGTGCCCCTCGGCCGGCGCCACCACCTCGATCACCGGATGGGAGACGGTGACCACCAGCTATCCCTCCTTCGCCGAGGACCTGGCCCGGCTCCGGTCGGGAGCGGTGGGGGAGCAGTGAGCCCCCCACCGGCCGCCGCCCCTCCGGTCATCGCCATCGACGGCCCCGCCGGGTCGGGAAAATCTACCGTGTCGCGGGCCGTGGCCGATCGCTTGGGCCTCGAGCGGCTGGACACCGGGGCCATGTACCGGGCCGTGGCCTGGGCCGCCCTCCAGCGCCGGATCGACCCGGCCGACCGGGCCCCGGTGGCCGAGCTGGCCCGCACCCTGGCCCTCCGGGTGGGTGAGCGGGTGGAGGCGGACGGGGTCGACATCACCGGGGTCATCCGGGGACCGGAGGTGAGCCGGGCGGTATCGGTGGTGGCTGCCAATCCGGACGTGCGCGCCGCTCTGGTCGAGCGCCAGCGACGCTGGATCGCCGAACGCGGTGGTGGCGTGGTCGAAGGCCGCGACATCGGCTCGGTGGTCTTCCCCGACGCCGACGTCAAGATATTCCTGACCGCCTCGGTGGAGGAGCGGGTCCGTCGGCGACCGGAGGAAGGGGCGGACGCCATCGGTCGACGCGACCATCTCGACAGCAGTCGACCGGTGTCCCCTCTGGGGGTGGCCGAAGGCGCCCGGGTCATCGACACCACCCACCGACCGGTGCAGGACATCGTGGAGGAGGTGGTCGCATGTCTGTGACCGGTGTGCCCGGTCCGACCGGTTCGTTGCCGGGGGAGGGCGACGGTGAGCCCGCATTCGAGGTGGACACCCGCCTCACCCCCATCTACGGCTTCCTACGCGTCCTGGTCCGTGGCCTCAACCGCCTGCTCTTCCGGACCACGGTGGTCGGCGCCGACCGGGTGCCGGCCGAGGGCCCGGTGATCATCGCCCCCGTCCACCGTTCCTTCATCGACTTCTTCGTGACATCGGAGGTCACCCGGCGAAAATTGCACTACATGGCCAAGGACAGCCTGTGGGACAACGGGCTGCTGGCCCGCATCCTTCCCGCCATCGGCGCCTTCCCGGTGCACCGGGGTTCGGCCGACCGCGAGGCCCTCCGACGGGCCCAGCAGGTGCTCGAAGCCGGGGAGGTGCTCATCTTGTTCCCCGAGGGCGAGCGGAGGACCGGTCCGGTGGTCTCCGACCTCCACGAGGGGGTGGCCTTTCTGGCCGCCCGCACCGGGGCCACGGTGGTGCCGGTGGGCATCGGCGGCTCGGCCTCGGTCATGCCCAAGGGACGCAAGATCCCCCGACCCCGCCACATCCACCTCGAGGTGGGCGAACCCATGGTGGCCCCGGCCCGTACCGGCGGGGGTCGGATCTCACGGAGCCGGATCCACCAGTTCACCGAGCAGTTGGCCGCCGCCGTCCAGGAGCTGTACGACCGGTCGGTACGGGTCACCGGTCGCTACTGAACGCCTGACCTCCGGTCAGAGTTGAACGCCTGACACCCGCGGTCAGAGTTGAACGCCTGACACCCGCGGTCAGAGGCGGTGGCCCAACCGGTCAGAGGCGGTGGCGGTTGCCCAGGGTCACCCGCCACCAGGTCGACCCGATGACCCGGGCGTACTGCACGCCGAACACCAGGTTGCTCCCTTTCTTGGAGGTGCCGGAGGCCCGGGGGTGCCAGACCGTGGGCCGTTCGGTGATGCGCCAGCCCCGGCTGGAGGCCACGATGAGCACCTCGGCCGTCTGGTATTGGGTCTGGACCAGGTGGGGAAGGATGTCCGCGACCAACTCGACCTTGAGGGCCCGGTACCCGCTGGAAGAATCGGTGAGGCCCTGGGCCACGATGGCGTTGAGGATCGAGGCGTAGAAACGGACCCCGGCCCGGCGGAACCAGTCGGTGGTCTCGTCGACCCCGAGCCGTCGCGACCCGATGACGAAATCGGCGGTGTCGTCCAGCAGGGGCTGGAGCATGGTCGGCATTTCGGCCGGGTCGTTCTGCCCGTCGGCGTCCAGGGTCACCACATAGCGGGCCCCGTGATCGACGGCCAACCGGTAACCCAACCGGAGGGCGGCCCCGTGACCCAGGTTGACAGGCAGCACGCAGGTCAGGGCACCGCTGTCGAAGGCAACCTCGGCGGTGCCGTCGGTGCCCCCGTCCACGATGACCAGCGTGGTCACCTCGAGGTCGCCGACCAGGGTGGGCATGGCCTTGAGGACGTCGCCGATGTTGCGCTCCTCTTCATAGGCGGCGATGACGGCCACCACCGGACCGAACCGTGCCCGCGGATAGCGGATCTCGAACTCGGACCGGGCACGGTCCAGAGCGAACTGACGCAGTTCCTCGGTGCGCTGCCGGGCCCGGACGGCGGGAAGCGTGATCCAATGCCGGCTGGAGGGGGCCGTCACAGGCTGTGGGGGTGGCCGAAGACGGCCCGGACCAGAGGTTCGAAGTGGGCGAGCGGCTCGGTGGGATAATCGGGGTCGAAGCTGTTCTGGTCCCATTCGTCGGCGAACCGCTGGGCCAGCTCGAACCACGGCTCGTTCCGGTAGCGATCACGCATGTCGGGGTCCATGTCGAAGTGGTGGTAGTAGTGCCGCCCCTGAAAGTCCTGGTGGGCAGCTATGACCGCCGTCACTTCCGGTCGCACGTAGGGCCGGAGGATTTCGGCCGCCACCTTCGGATGGTTGGGCACGCCCACCGCCTTGCCGATGTCGTGACACAGGGAGGCCACCACCATCTGATCGTCGGCGCCGGCCCGCTCGGCCCGGGTTGCCGTCTGCAGGCAGTGGGTGAACTGGTCGACGGCAAAGCCGTCCACCATGTCGGACAGTGACTCCAGCATCCGCAGGACCCGATCGGCCACCTGGCTCTGGCGGTTCATCACCTCGGTGCCGATGACCATCCAGTCGTCCCGGGTGGACACGTCCATGCGGGTGAAGGTGGTACCCACCTCGGTCGACCCGGTCATCCGCTCATTCTCGCATCAAATGGACCTGGTCGGGGTGCGTTATCCCTATCCGGCCAGCTCGGCCAGCACGTCGGAGGCGGCCACGCCGCGGTCGTCGGCCAGGGCCCGGCTAACCGCACCTGCCCCCGGGGCCGGGCCCGATGGCCGTTCGGGCACCCCGTTGAGCAGGGCCAGGGCCGATTCGAGGCCGCGGAGCAGCTCACGCAGCTCGGGGGGAGGGGGGAAGTACTCCTCCTCGACGGTCACCGGTGCCCGATGCACGCCGTGGACGGGGGCCAGTCGGGCCACGACCGCGTCGACCAGGGCCTCCGGGGCCGAGGCCCCGGCCGTGACCCCGACCGTGCCCGAGAGATCGTCGGGGAGCTCCGAGGCGTCGTTGACCCGTACCACCCGCCGACAGCCGAAGGCCACCGCCACCTTCACCAGGGCCACCGTGTTGGACGAGTTCTCCGAGCCGATGACCACCACGGCGTCGGCCTGTCCGGCCAGTGCCTTCAGGGCGGCCTGTCGGTTGGTGGTGGCGAAGCACAGGTCGCTGCGGTTGGGCATCCACAGATCGGGGAACCGTTGGCGGGCCCGGTCGACGATGTCGGCCCACTCGTCATGGCTGAGAGTGGTCTGGGCCAATAGCGCGACCCGGGGGGCGGCACCCTGTTCGGCGACCGGATCGCCGAGGGCATCGACGTCATCCACCGTCTCCAGCAACCGCACCGAGGACGGGGCCACCGCCATGGTGCCGAGGGCCTCCTCGTGTCCGTGATGACCGACGTAGAGCACCGTGTAGCCCTTGTTGGCCCGCACCTTGAGCTCGTGGTGGACCTTTGTGACCAGCGGACACACCGCATCGACCACCACCCGACCCCGGGTGCGGGCCGCCGTCACCACCTCGGGGGCCGACCCATGGGCCGACAACATGAGGGGAGCCCCCGGCGGGACCCGATCGATGTCATCCACGAAGACCACGCCGCGGGCCCGGAACTGGTCCACCACGTGACGGTTGTGGACGATCTCGTGGTAGCAGTACACCGGCGGTTCGAACACCCGCACCATCCAGGCCAGTGCCTTGATCGCCTTCTCCACGCCGGCACAGAAGCCCCTCGGCTCGGCCAGAAGCACTCGCTCGACGGGTGACACTGACCCACAGGCTACCGGGCCCGGACCAGGGGCCCACTGCGCCGACACGGGAAAAGCGGCCTGAACGGGTAGCCTGGCGCCATGTCGGCGCCCCGAGTGACGACGGCACCCCGGGTCGTGGCCGTTGCAGATTCCTCGCCGGCGGACCGGTCTGGCCTCCGTGCCGGCGACGAGCTGCTCTTCCTCAACGGACGGTCCCCCCGCGACGTCATCGAGTACAGCCTCCTGGTGGACGAGGGCCAACTCGACCTGGTGGTCCGTCGGCCCGGCGTGGGCGACCCGATCTCCCTGCAAGTCGAAAAGGAGGCCGGTGAGCCGCTGGGGGCCGAGGTCAGCTCGGCTGTGTTCGACCGGGTCCGGACCTGCGACAACCACTGCGAGTTCTGTTTCATCCATCAGTTACCGAGCGGCATGAGGCGCAGCCTGTCCCTCAAGGACGACGACTATCGCCTGTCCTTCCTCTACGGCAACTTCACCACCCTCACCCGGTTCACCGAAATGGACCTCGAGCGGGTGCTGACCGAGCGGCTGAGTCCGCTGTTCGTCTCCATCCACGCCACCGATCCCGACATCCGGGCCGACCTCCTGCGCAATCGACGCGGGGCGACCAGCCTGCGATGGCTGAGTGCCCTTCTCGACGGAGGCATCGAGGTGCACGGGCAGATCGTGGTGTGCCCCGACAAGAACAACGGAGCGGTGCTGGAGGACACGCTGGTCGGAGTGCTCGACCGCTATCCGACCCTGGCCACCGTGGCCTGTGTCCCGCTCGGGGTGAGCCGGTTCTCGGACGGAAAGGGGATGCGTCCCCACACCCGGAAAGAGGCGGCGGCCGTGTGCGACACGGTGGCCAGCTGGCAGGAGACGTTCCTCACCGCCATCGGCCGGCGCATGGTCTTCGCCGCCGACGAGTACTACCTGATGGCCGACCGACCCTTTCCCGACGCCGTCACCTACGAGGGGTACCCCCAGCACGAGAACGGCATCGGGATGGCCCGTGCCTTCGCCGCTGCCTTCGGCGGCGACGAGGCAACCGCCCTCGGCGTGCGCCCCGGTTTCTTCGCCTCGGTCGACGGGGCGCCCGCTGCCGGATACCGGGCACCGCGGGCGGCGGCAGACGAGGCGGTCGACCCCCAGGCCCCGGTGGCCGTGCTGACCGGCGAGTACGGGGCACGGGTCCTGGCTCCCCTGGTCGCTTCCCTGAGGCGGACCGACGTCCGTCTGGTACCGGTGGTCAACCACTTCTTCGGGGGGAACATCGGGGTGTCCGGCCTGTTGACCGGCGCCGATCTGGTCGGCGTGCTGGACGGTCAGCCCGAGGGTCACCGCTACCTGTTGCCCGACTCGTGCCTGTCGGAGGGTCGGTTCCTCGACGACCTCACACTGGCTGATCTTCCCCGCCCGGTCGAGGTGGTCCCCACCGACGGACTGTCTTTGCGCCGGGCCCTCGAACGCCCTCTGGTTGCCCTGGCCCCGGCCGGAGCCCGAACAGCGGTCGCCGCCCCGCGGGCCCGGCTCCGCCCTCTGGCTGTTGGGACCGCTCCATGACCCAGGCTGTGAACCAACCGGCGGCGCCGGGCCGGGAACGCCCGCTGGTGGTCATCGCCGGGCGTCCCAACGTGGGTAAGTCGACTCTGGTCAACCGCATCGTGGGTCGGCGGGCCGCCGTCGTCGAGGAACGGCCGGGTGTCACCCGCGACCGCAAGGAGCTCGACGCCGAGTGGGCCGGTCGCGCCTTCACCGTGGTCGACACGGGGGGTTGGCTGTCCAGCGAAGATCCGCTCGACGCCCAGGTGAGTGCCCAGGCCGAGCGGGCCGTCGATGAAGCCGACGTCATCCTCCTGGTCGTGGACGTGACCGTGGGGGTGATCGACGAGGATCTCGCCGTGGCCCGCATGCTCAAACGGACCGGCCGGCCGGTGCGGGTAGTGGTCAACAAAGTGGACTCGTCCCAGCGGGAGTCGGACGCCTGGGATGCCATGGCCCTCGGGCTGGGGGAGCCATGGCCGGTCAGCGCCCTCCACGGGCGGGGCACCGGCGACCTGCTCGATGACGTGGTCGCTCTGCTACCCGTGCCGGTGTCCGACCAGCGGGGTGAAGGCGGGGACCGGTCCGGACCGGTCGGCGACGACCTGCCGCCGGCCGGCATCCCCTCCGGTGATTCCGATCAGAACGCCATCGTCCGGGTGGCCCTGGTGGGGCGGCCCAATGTGGGCAAGTCGACACTGTTCAACAAGCTGGTGGGGGACGAGCGGTCGGTCGTCCACGACATGCCCGGTACGACGAGGGACGCGGTGGACACCGTGGTCGAGACACCCGAGGGAACGGTGTGCTTCGTGGACACGGCGGGCATGCGACGCAAGAGCCGGACCGAGCGCGGCACCGAGTACTTCTCCGTGCTGCGGGCACTGGAGGCACTGGATCGGGCCGACATCGCCCTTCTGGTCATCGACGCCACCTCCGGTGTCACCCACCAGGACCAGCGCTTGGCCGAGCGCATCGGTGGATCGGGATGCCCGACGGTGGTGGTCCTCAACAAGTGGGAGCTGGTGCCCAACGAGGACCGCATCGTGGTCCTGGCCGACATCGGCGACCGACTGGCCTTCCTGGGCGACGCCCCCGTTCTCAAGATCAGCGCGCTGAGCGGCTTCGGCGTCCACCGCATCCTGCCGGCGGTGGCTGCTGCTGAGGAGGCGTACCACTCCCGCATCCCCACCGGCGAGCTCAACCGGGCCATCACGTCGATCCAGTTGGCCCATCCGGCCCCGGGGGCCAAGATCCAGTACGCCGTGCAAGGTGCCAGCGATCCGCCCACCTTCACCCTCTTCACCAACGGCCGCCTGACGGCGCCCTATCTGCGTTACGTCGAACGAGGGTTGCGGGAGCGGTTCGAGCTCGGTCCCACACCCATCAGGCTGCGGGTCCGCAACCGGAAGGCGACCGGGAGCGGAGGTCGAGGTCGCAGTCGGTGACGATGGTCGGGTGCCGCAGGGACCGGTGGACAGTTTGGCGAAGTGGTCGCAGGGCCCTACCGGGAGGGTTGATCGTTGCCCTGGTGTGAATCGTGCGACCGTCGGGTGGAAACCGACGAGCTCACATCCGATGGCCTCTGCCCCGATTGCGGTACCGAGCCGCTCGAACACCGCAAGTCCCCGTGGTACTTCAAGTTCATGCTGGTGGCCAGCGTCATCTATCTGGGTTACCGGGCCTTTCAGGGCGTGACCTGGGTCGTCCACCACGTGTGAGCAGTGACCTCGTTTAGCTGACGGACACCGACGCCGCCCAG
The DNA here is from genome assembly GCA_963813525.1 of uncultured Acidimicrobiaceae bacterium. GTDB lineage: Bacteria > Actinomycetota > Acidimicrobiia > Acidimicrobiales > RAAP-2 > Bog-756. Next base: position 2,511,112 of record CAWEZI010000005.1, on the reverse strand, counting down.
CCCGCCTGAGGCCTGCGGTAAACGCTCCCGCCGGGCGGGACGGGGACGGCTGCGCCGAAACCGTGATAGGAGTAGGTGTCCGGTTGGTGAACAACGGGCGAATTTTGAGCTGGGTGAGCTGGGGGGAAGTCATCGTGAGTCGGAGAATCAGCACGTCGTGGGGGAAAAACGCCGTGGTTGCCGTGGCCCTTGTGGCTTTGGGGCTGGTGGCCGTGCCCGCCGTCAGCCAGGCCCAGACGGTCGGCGCCACCAAATCCAAGCCGCCCCCCACGTACTACCTTTCGTTAGGCGATTCCTATTCCGTTGGGTACCAGCCGGGCATCGGGGCGACGGCCGGCTACACCGCCTACCTGGCCAAAAAGACAAAGACGGTCCTCGAGAACTTCGGGTGCGGGGGGGCCACCACCACCTCCATTCTCACCGTCGTCGGCTGCACCTCTCCCTACGGGCCGACCGCCCTCACCGATGCTGTCGCCTATCCGGCCGAAACCCAGGAGCAGGCGGCCGTCGACTTCATCGATGCCAATCCGGGGCAGGTGGGCCTGATCACCGTCTCCATCGGCGGGAACGACGTGACCGCCTGTGCCTCCAATGCCGATCCGATCAGCTGCGTGGTGGGTGTGCAGTCGACCATCCAGACCAACGTCACCTCGCTGGTCGACACCCTCGACTCCGCCCTCACCTCCAACAACGACACCTCGGCCAAGATCATCGGCCTGACCTATCCGGACGTCATCCTGGGTGACTACGTCTACCCGGCCGGCGACACCGACGTGACGCTGGCCAACGAGTCGGTCACAGCCTTCGATGACCTGATCAACCCCACCCTGGACACCGCCTACACCTCGGTGCCCGAGGGGAGCTTCGTCAACGTGACCCAGGCCCCCTACAAGAAGGCCAAGAAGGGGGACGACACGCCCCTCACCAAGACGACCAACCTGAACCCCTACGGCAAGATCCCTGTGGCGGTGTGGGAGATCTGCACTCTGACCTACTACTGCTCGGACGGCAACATCCACGCCAACACCAAGGGATACGACTTCATCGCAGAGCTGGCGCTCAAGGACTACAAGCAACCCTGAAGCTAACGACGCCGCAGGTGGATGCCGCATCCGTCCCTCCCCGTGCTGAACACTCCGGCGAACTCCGGTCAACGGTTGCCACTGACCTGACGAGAGAACGCGGACGAACCCCAGCCGCCACCGCCACTCTGGGGTTCGTTCGCTGGTTCCGCCAGATCTCGGTGGACCGGCTACTCATCCATTGTGCGCCCCGAAGCGAGCCGTGTCTGTCGGCGCCCTGTCATTTCCTGAGTCACCGTCACGACTCAGCCAGGAATAATTCCTGTAGCGGATTACCCCTGCCTCCCCTAGAATGTTTCTCACGAGGTAGCCAGCCCGTCGAGTGAGAGCCCGCCGCTCCGCTCCGGGTTTGGCCTCCTCAAGCTCGTCGGCGGGGCGACCGGGTTCGCCCTCGTGTGGTTGCTCTCGGGCACGACGGAGGGGCTGGGGCCCCGACTTGAGTAGGCTCTCGCCCGGGTCGATTGGCAACCCCTTCTTAGCAAGGTGTCAGCAATGGACCCCGACGGCCAGAGTCGCGCTGTGTAGGAAAGGGGCTCTGACCAGGAGACGGGCTGTGGCGCAGCGTGGTTAGCGCGCTTGACTGGAGGACGGAACCGCTGAGCTCGCCCCGGCGCATCCCGGATGTCACGGCCAGGAGGTAGAGAGCGTAGAGCCGGTCCTCCTTCACGCTGTCGAGGAAGGTACGGAGCTGCTCGGACGACCAAATCTCGGTCTTGCTGTTTGACGGACCTGAACGGCAAGGACATCACCTGCCCGCTGTGCGGTGGGACTGGTGGCCCCGAAAACAACCTGAGCGAAGAACTGGCCCGGCACCGTCAGCGCGTCCGCGTCCGTTTGGCGCAGTTCGAAGCTTTGCGGTACCCACCGCGATGACTAGTTCACGCCGAGGTTCGAGGGGCCTTGCCTTGCGTCTCTCCCTCGGCGGACAGGGGGCTGCGACGACAGCGTCGGCACACCGTCGACCGGCGCTCGGCGCGCCCCTCGCTCCGTCGGCTTCCTGGGGTACTGCCGCCCCTGAGAAGTCGGCGGCGCGATTTGTCTTGGGTCGGGGTCAGCAGCGTCTTCCCCCGTGTCAGAATTGGAACGACACTCCCAGCTTGCCTCAGAAGGCACCTGGACTGACTACTGCGAGCCCGGATGGATCATGTTCCGGCCCAACGTCCGGAGCCGACAAAGGGCCTGGCCTCCTCGATCACGGTCCGCTCGGCTCAGGAGTAGCTGAAGGTGAAGTCGATCGTCCCGGTGGTGTCGTTGTCAGGCTCGTTGTAGGTGACACTCAGGGATGTCGACCCGGGGACCCATGTGTCAGTGTTCACATACCCGTCGCCAACAGCGTGGTTGATACCCCAATCCTCCGAACCGCTGCCACACGGCGAGAAGTAACCCGTCGAGGCTTCGAAGGCGAGATGCTCAATCCCGTTTACGTCAGGTCCGAACTCGGCCGTGTAGTCGGTCAGGTCGCTAGCGGTTTCGTTGATTTGGATGGTCTGATCGCAGGTTCCAGGATACGCGTCCTCTTCGGTGCCCGAACCGCTGATACTCACCTCGTTGTAGTCACAGAAGTTGGTTCCGACACAGGATCCGTTCTGGTCGAACTCGAAGTAGGTCAGGTCGAAGGGGAAGAAATCGGTCACCCCGTCTATTCCCTTGGCCCCCCATTCCATGCCGGTGATCTTCGATGGGAAGACGAAACCTCCCTCGCCGGATAGGACTTTGACCTTCACCGATTTCGTTGCCGCCGACGAGGATCCCTGGGCGGTGAGGGTGAACTTGTACGTCACCCCGCTGTTGAGGTAGTAGGGCAACTCGACAACCTGGTCGAACGAGGAGCAGCTCACTGTCGTCGGAAGGCCGGCGAGAGGGATGCTGGAGGAGAGGGTGCAGGTTTCGGCGTTTGAGGCCTTCCCGGACAGGGTCAAAGTGCCATTGTCGGTCTTGATCGTCTTGGTCGACGCCTTGAACTTGGAGATCTTAGGTTTGGGCGACACGGCCGACGCCGAGCCCGACTGCGCCACCAGAGAGGCCCCGAACAGAAGGATGAGGGCCATTAATGAGACAATTACTGTCCGACGTTTCCGCATCGTCACCACCGCCTTTCGCCCGGTCCTTCGCCGGGGACCGAGCACAGTATTTCAGACATTTCTAGCGACGTCTCGGGAAGTACCCCCCAAGCCCAACGGGCACTGATGCAGTGGAAGGGGCATACGCTTTTCGCTAGCGTACCGATACCTACGGAGCGGCGGTGGATGACCCACAGTGCTGGGGTCGGCAGTAGAGCGGACGGAGGAATACAAGTGGCGCAAAAATCGCAAAATTATGCTCAGATACTCGGATCGCTGCTTGTCGCAGCCCTGTTGTTCGGAACCTATTTGGTGGGGTATTCCGGAACGGCTTCGGCCGCGGTGGCGAAGCCGAAGATCAGCAAGTTTGTGGCATCGCCGAAGACGGTGACGACAAGTGATGGGGACGTGACCTTGTCGGCAACAGTGGCGAATGCCACGTCTTGCACTCTGTCCTCCCACCAGCTCGTAGCCGGCCTGCCGGCGACGACGAGCTGCACTTCGGGGAGTTTCAGCCATGCCGTCGTACTGGCCATTGACACCGGAGTCAGAAGCGACAAGTACAAGTTCACTCTTGCCGCTACCGGTTCAGGTGGCACCAAGTCGAAGAGCGTGACCGTCTCGGTTCTTCCGGGTGCTGGTCAGCCCTTCCCCTCGGGTTTTACCGCCACGTACGTGGGTTCGAATGACGACAGGAGCCAGATCGATGCCAATCTGTCGTTGGCCGGATCCGTCGGCCCGGACTGCTGCGCGTACTCATGGACGAATCTCACGGGAACATGGGACTATCCCGCTGAAGCAGATTGCCCGGCGACGCAGGCCGACCAAACGTACAACGGCATCGGCGGAAGTGGTGCTATCCAAGCCGATCCGACAAGCTCGACCGGGTATTCGGCCTACTTCGACTTCTCGGTTTGGTCAACACCGTTCTGTGATTCGACCCAAATCCAGTTCGTTTCGCACATGACAATGAACCTGCCGTTCACTCCGGGATCGACGGTGAGCGTCTGGTCGTCCCTTGGCGGTGGTACGTACACCTTCGATTGGATCTACTAGGCCGACCGCTGTCAGGCAGTCTCGGGTCCTACCGTTATCTTCCTCCGAAGCTGCGACGACTGCGCCTTGGCCGGCACCGGCCACCCATCACGGCACCTTCGTCGACGGGAAGGGCAAACGGTGGGAAGTGGATGCCTGCGACGACCATGCCAAAAGGTACGACCGGTCCCTAGAAGATGGGAGTGGTGAAGACAGCCTGCCAGTTGTCCTCGTTGGCCTCGTATCTAACCCGATAGCCAACCCCGGTGAGCCGAAGGGAGTACATCTTGAACCCCCTCAGTTACGGCCTCAATCGCTGCGTCGAGGTCCTCCCACTCGACGGCCGGCACTGGCGTGGCGATGTCGATATGAGCGATGGCATGGTGGCGCAACTCGATCATTTCGGAAATCATCCGTTCGAGGCGACGGTGGTCTGCGACAGGGTCGACAGCGACGTTCAGTGCCGTCGAAGCGATCGGCCCTGTCGCTGGTCCAAGTAGCTCGGGGTGGTCGACGAATGCCCGTAGGAGTAGCCCCAGGCAGGCGGGGTGGTCGCCTCCGGGCGCTTGCCGGACGAGCCCGGGTGACGCTGAGAATCTGGGACTCGACGTACACCAGGTCGTAGTGCCTGGTCCAGAGGTTCGTGGGATCGGTGGCCTCGAGCTTCTCGGTGAGCTCCTTCCACATGCCCCGGCTGGGGTTCATGCGGATGACGTGGCCCCAGAGGTACTGGACCTCCGAGACGCGCTCTGTGATCCACGCCTCGAGCTCGTCGGTGACGTCGACCCCCTGCCGTCTCCAGAACGTGAGTGCATACTGAGCCATACGCTCGGCGTCGGCGATCACCACAGCGGGAATTCCGTCTGGAGGCTCGACCGATTCACGCCTTGGCCGCGATAGCCGGGGGAGGACCCCACTCGCAGGTTCACTCGTAGCTTTGATACCAGAGCCACACTCCAGGGATTCCCATCAAGAAGCTCGAGATCTCCTCCAACCTCACGTTCAGCGACACGATCGAATACAAACCCGTTGCGATTCCGCCAAGCAGCACTGCTAGGGCTCCCAGCTTCTTAACGCGACCTATTGGGACGTCGGTGGGGATCACGGCACCCTGCTCACTGTGCGGTTGGCTCACCAGGTCCCGAATCTCCACAATCCGTTCCCCGAGGGCATCAATGGCGGCCTTTATGACTTCTTCAGCCCGGCTTTCTTCGTACCTCTTAGCAACCTCGCTCCATTGCTCCTCCTCCGAATCCGACAGTGGAACGGGATCCGAGATGAGGCTGAAGAGCGCATCGACCGTTGCCTCATCAATACCCATCAACATGCGGTCGACAATGTCCGGGTTTCGGGCCAGGAATCCGCCGAGTGGGCCGAGATCAATGGGAACCGCGATCCGGGCGGTTCCAGGTTGAGTTGCAGTCCTCTCTTCAGGTATTGGCGCGCCACCGGCATATGGGGCGGTTCCGTAGGTGCCCGTGCCATATTCTCCGCTGCCATAGGCCCGGCCCTGCGGATCGGCCGGGGTCGGCTCGTCCTTCGGATGATCGTCGTTGCCAGGTAGCACCACGGTGATGAGCGTAGACACCCCGTCGGGTTCATTTCCCCCTGGGGCCGAGGTGCGGGGAGACGCCAGCTGGGACTTGAGTAGGCTCTCGCCGGGTCGTTTGAAAACCTCTTGTTAGCAAGGTGTTAGCAAATGACCCTTTTGGCCAGAGTTACCGCTCAGTAGAAAGGGCCTCTGACCAGGAGACGGGCTGTGGCGCAGCTTGGTTAGCGCGCTTGACTGGGGGTCAAGAGGTCCCGGGTTCAAATCCCGGCAGCCCGACCACTGTAGTGCAGGTCAGAGCGTTATCCGGGTGTGGTGACAACCGGTGACATCGGCTCTTGTCACCACTTTGTCACCAAAACCGCTGATCTGAGGATGCACGATGGATGACGCTCTAGCTATTGACGAGACTCAGGCGTTCATAGACGCCGTTCGAGCGCGCACTACGGCTTGGAGTGGATATGGAGCGAATCCCGCCGATGCGGACGCATTGGATGAGGCCGTGACGGAAAGGCTGGCGCTGGTCGAAGAGATCGGCGCCCGAGGTGGCACCCACCACTCCGATCAGCCAGCCAGCGATTCAGGTTCATCGGAGGATGGCTCCTAGCTCGCCATTGGGGCGCGGCCGGGTCTACGCGAATGCCGGGGCCTAGTACAAACAACACCCAGATCCCTTAGCCCGACCATCGTTTCCGACTGGTCAGGTGCCATCCATGGCACTCCCGACAGCGGTAGGCCCGGCACTCGTCCTTCGCCCGTCGTGTTGTCCGCCTTCGCCCGGTGCTCTCAAGGGCCAAGAGCGCACCGATCCTGTCTTTGTAGCGGATCTTTCCGCACTTCCTCTTTTGTGGTGCCATCCTTGTCTCCCTCCGGAGGAGGGTCTATCTGAGGGGTGCGACACATCGCGAAAGACCCCCGGTCGAAAACCGGGGGCCAGACGCTTCGTAGGTCACGGGAGTGACATCACAATTGCGCGTATCTCGTCTTTTCGCGGCGCCCACCGCCAGCGGACTTATCCGCGGTGTCGAGCAGGCGAGCAAGCGCCCGAAGGAGTGCTTCGGCCTCCCCGTAGGTCAGCTGAGGCCCTGCGGCGCCATCCTCGCCTCCGATTCCAATTTGAATCGGACATAACTGGTCCGACTGCAAGTACGCGATGAGCGTCGTCTCCTTGCTGAAGCGCCCTTGTTGATCGAGACTCAGCGATATCCGCTCCTCCTCGCTGAAATGAGCGTCGTCATGGACGTGCTCCCCAAGCCTCGGACGTGCACAAGTTCGGACAATCCATGCGCATTTCGGCTGCAGTCGTCATGGGCCTAGCGAATTTGGAGTTAAGCACCGTGGGAATGGGTATCGCTTTAGTTGCGGGGAGCGCCGGGCCGGTTGAGCCGGTTCCGCCACTGGCTCCCGGCCCGGCTTATGTTCGTGCCGATGCCCAAGCGAGCACAGCTCATCCGTGAGCGCTACCATTCGGCGAGGCGGTCGTCCTTGGGCGGAATCTCTGCACCTGACGATCGTTTCGAGAGCTGGCGGCTCGTAATGGCGGGCCACGACGATTAGGGGGATTTTCTTCATGCGACGTTTGCTTCTTTGCTTTTCCGCAGTGGCGCTCCTGGCCGCAGCGCTGACATTTGTGGATACCGGCACAGCGTTCGCCGGTCCGCTGCCGGCCTACGGCACGGCCAACTGCTCGATCACGGGAACGGGGACCTTTCATCCCCACCTGACGGCCGCCGGATCCAGCTTCGGAGAAACCATGAAGTTCATGGGCGCCACGGGCTCGTGCGTTACGGGCCCGATAGTCAATTCGGCCGGTGTCGGCGTCACCATCACCGGAATGACGGTGAAAGGCGTTGGGAAACTCATCAATACGTCGACGGGCACATATGCCAATAGCTGTTCAGGATTCAATACTCAGGACACGATCCGGGCCATGAAGCTGAAGGTCGTGTGGGCCGCGACGCCGGCCATCAAAAACACAACAGTCGTCTACTCGAACGGCACGATCCCCCTCGTCTCGCCCTCCGGGCTGGACGATGAGATCTCTGCACCCTCCGGGGCAACGACCACCATCACTGGTTCGTTCTCCACGTCGCCGGCGGCCCTCCTGACGCTGATCACCAACGTCGTGAATGCCTGTTCTTCGACGTGGGGTCCCTACGCCGCGTTCACCTTCGGAAGCGGGTCTTCCCTCAACTTCACCTGACGGGACGACAGGCGATCACATCCGTACTGCGATCGGCGGCCCTCCGGGGCCGTCGTTTCGCGAACCCGGATAGCCTCGGCATCGTGGCCCACTACGCCGAAGCCTTCAGCGTCCAGCGCGGCGAGTGCTTCCGCTTCATCCACAACGGGGTGGGTCACGCCAAGCACTGCCCCGAGCCCGTCACCCGCCACGGCACTTTCGTCGACGGGAAGGGCAAACGGTGGGGGCAGTGGACGCCTGCGACAATCACGCCGAGGAATCGACCGTCCAGACTGACGACCGGCCCAGCATCGGGACCGTCTAGTGGTTAGGGCGTGGTGCTGATGCTGGGAGCGGTTCCAGCCGCCGTCCGCTCTTCCTTGGCGCTCTTTTTTACAGTCCAATCCGCTACCGCCAAGGCGATGTATTTTCCCGGCGCCGCTTCAGTCCGCCAGCGACATTTGTATGTGCGAGGAGCTGGCTCTGATCCGATCACAGCGCCGAAGTCAACCTGACCGATGCGGGAGCCTGGGGTTGCGATTCGATTTCCAGAAGGGATCTCCTCCTCCAGGTCGACTCCGCCCGGCCCCGTGATTCGAAGGTGCAGATTCGTGACCGTATGCCAGTGCTGACTGACGATCCAGTTCGTCGTCTTGCCATCCGGCTGCGATTCGGACTTGGCCGTCCAATGCCTCATTCTCGAATTAGGCAGGAGGCCGATCACCGAATATAGGAACAGGACGATCACCAAACCGATCAGACCACCGAGGCCGGCATGAAGAGCTTTGCCGATGTCTCCTTCCTTCGGCCCTGGAGGAACAGAAGGACGCCGCATACTGCAGTTACGATGACCAACAAGACGGTGGCCAACAGGGTACTGACCATTCGCCGCCCGGCGTCGGGAACTGCGCACAATGCCAAGCCGTGGCGGCCGAACTTGCAATCGTGTTGATCTGGCGGCACGGACGTTGGGGGCGGAGTGTAGGCCACGATTCCAAGGTATATCGGCCCGGACGCGAACCGGAACAGAACGCCTGACCGTGCCCGAACTTGTCACCACATTTGTCACCAAAACTCCCCAGGACCCCCCCGGACTGGACCGTTTTCGACCTGATAGGCGACCGCCAGAAACCCAACCTGACCAGGTTAAACCCCTCTGAACCGGTCTAGTCCTCTTAACTCGCTATGGCTTGGGGGTCAAGAGGTCCCGGGTTCAAAATCCCGGCAGCCCGACCACTGTAGTGCAGGTCAGAGCGTTATCCGGGTGTGGTGACAACTCGACAGCAAGTACCCGGCCGGGCCACCTTCCGCCAACGTCCCTATGACCGCGAACCAGGTACCTGCGGTCGTAGCAATGCCCGGAATCACTCTGCAACAAACGTTTGGCTGGTAGAACTCTCATGTCCGGGCCGGTCGAGCGGGTTCCGCCACCTGCTCCCGGCCCGGCATCGGACCGAAGCGGCCTCAGGCTCGTAGACCCTTGGGCGGAACCTGCCTTCGCCGTGGTGTCGCTCTCAGTTCCCCCCGTGAGGGCGGCACCAGCGAGGCTCCGCGTCGTCCCCGGGCACATCCGCGTCGTCCCCGGGCACAGTGGTGGCCATGGGGCAATCGAGCTGGAGGACTCAGTGGTGGACACTGAAACAGTGCAGCAGGAGTGGCGCACCGTACTCTGTGCGGAAGGTGTCTTCTCCAGTGCCGGCTCGGCGGATCTGTGGAGCCTGTGTGTCATGTGGTCCGCCCGACAGAGTCCCGAGTACCACAGACGGCTCGCAGAACTTCACGACCGGTAGGGTTAGGTCAATGGCTCACTATTCCGAAGCCTTCAGTGTCCAGCCGGGCCAATGCTTCCGGTTCGTCCACAACGGCGTGGGTCACGCCAGGCACTGCCCCGACCCTGTGACCCGTCACAGCACCTTCGTCGACAGGAAAGGCAAACGGTGGCAAGTGGACGCCTGCGACGAGCATGCCGAGGAAGCCATGACCATCCCGGACGGCCGTCGTGCCGCTGAGCGATGAACAGCTCGACGACCTGATCGAAACGATCCACGGCACGTTCCCGCAGGGCGCGACCCGGGAGGAGATCTGAGATCTGGGAACTGACCCAGGCGTACCTCCTGACCACTCCCACCTGAGGTGTTGGAAAAGCTCCGTGAGAACATCGACAAAGCGGAGCGCCGGATGGCCGTCTACCGATCCCTGGAGTTCGGTGGAGTAGGCGACCTCCCCGGCACCTAACCTCCAGCCGAGCCAGCGGGAAGGCAGCCGGGTGCTCCTGGGCAGAGTGCCAGTGACCAGGCGGATTTCTGGGGCTACGGTGGCCGGCCATGACTATTTGGCAGCGTGAGAAGCGGCTACCGACTGTCGGCGAGGCCCGTGACTACTTCGATGCCCATGCCGAGGACGGGGGAGACCCAGACACGATGGAGGAGTGCGAACGGGTTCTCGACGCCACTCAGCATCCCGCCGATGGGCAACCCGGAGCTGGGTACGGCGGCGTGAAGCAGCCTCCTTATCCCGGGCCTCCAGAAGACCAAATCGAAGAGGAAGGGGCTGACTGAGCAATCAGTCCTTTGAGTTATCGTCGGATGGGTTCTTATGGCGGTCGGGCTGACACCAGATCCGTCACCAAAACTCTGCAGGACCTCCTCCGATGAGGTCGGTTTAGAGCCACCAGCGGTTGTTGGAAACCCATCTTGACAGGTTAAAGATGTCGGTCAGAGATCCGAGAGCGGGGCTCGCAGATGGCCCGGCGTGTCGACCGCGGTGTGAGCGGTGCGGTCGTCGTCATCCACCGAAGTCGTCGATCGAGCCGGCGTCACCCAACAAGTTCTGCACGCAAGCACTCAGCGCATTCCAAGCTTGCACGATCAAAGTCAAGACAAATCCTCCTGATTCCAAGGTGCATCCAAGGTGGCCTTGGTAAGAAACGCACCGAGTGGAAGCCCGACAGCGCCCCCAACCGGGCGGCGCTGCTGCGTGCGAGGACGGGTGTGCAGTGTCAACGGCACTGGTGCATATAGGGACACACAGAACAGGTACGACTGCCTTCCAGCAATGGACGGAACGCCATCGCGCTGCACTTCTCAATTTGCGGGGCGTCCGGGTGTACGACGGTCGCTACCTGGCCAGCCACATCGAATTCGCCCTGCTCTGCATACGACGAAACCGAACGATTGCTGCCCAACGCCGTGTACCGGAATGGTGCCTCGACGAATGGCGAGAGGAGACCGTGGAGCATATCTCCCGACGGGTGGCCGACCCGGCCGAGGAGCTCCTGATTTCTGCAGAGGCCCTTTCCCTGTTGCGCTATGAGGACGAGGTCAGTGCACTGTGCGAGCTATTGCGCCCCCGCGCCGTTCGAGTAGCGGTCTGTCTCCGCGACAAGCAGAGCTTCCTCGACTCGTTCCGGCGGGAGATGTGGGTGCGGAACATTGCGCCCAGCCCCTACCGAACCTCCCACTACTACGTCGGGGCCGACACCTGGCTCGTGCGGTGGGAAGAGATGCTGTCGGTGTGGCGAAGCGTGCTCGGCGACGACAACGTCGTCGACTTCAGCTACGAAGAGGCCATGGCCCAGTTGGACTCGACGATTCCAGCGGTGCTGAGTGCCCTCTCGATCGACCCCGTCGGGCTTCCCTCGTGGGAGGGCGTTACGGCCAACACGGCATCACGAGCGACCAGCGTCGGAGAGCGGTTGCCCTTCCACCTGAAGCGCGTGTCGGCCACGGCCAGGCGTCTAGTTTCGTCTCCCCGCCCTCCTGCTCGTTGAGGACCGATCGGCGGGCTCCGGAGAGGAGTGGCATCTCCTTCGGAGCTTCACTTCCTGACTCAGGCTGAGCCCGGCCGACCGGCTTAACACGACGGCACCCCGGACGATCGCCGGGGTCCGTCGTGTTGTCGGCAGGTTGCCCCCCCTCACCCATCCTGCCTTGGTCGGTCGCGCAACCGCCATCGTCAGAATTGTGGATTCTGTTGGATAGCGAGACCCTCCGAGCCCAAACGCGTACCGTCGCTGATGCGCCTATCCCATCCCCACCTTCGTGTGGTGCCGAGTTACGAGATCGTGTAGGTGCCGGAAAGAGTGGCACTGGTCAGGGGTATCGAAACGCAGTTCTGACCTGCACCAGGCGTATAGCTCACCGATGCGGCGACCTTGCCCTTGTCGAATGTGCCACTGGTGATCTTTCCCTTGACGGTGGCGCTGCCTGCGTCGAGTGTCGTCGAGTAGCTATCGACCGACGTGTCGCCGTTGTTCCAATCAATGGTGTTCACCGTCTTTACCGGCGCGCTCTTCTTGGCGAGGTCGGCGCAGGTCTCCGCCTTCTTGCCGGTTGACACGGTCGTGTTCGAACCGCTGCTCGTGATTCCGGCAACGCTGCTGTGCGTGCAGCCTGACAAGCTGGTGGTGACGGTGAGAGTTTGCTTGGCAGGGGTGTTGCTCACCCCGGGAGAGATTGTCGCCGTACCGGTGAGGGTGCAGGTTATGGATGGCTTCGGCTTGGCTGCTGCGGCTGGGCCCGCCGCCAGTGTGGCCGAGACGGGGACAATTGCAGCGACGACAACTAGAGCTGAAACTAGGCGCATTCTCACGGGCAAGACCCCCTTGGCTATGCATTTCACTCCACGGTTGAAGTGTCAATGCTCTCTCGTTCCACAGTGGGTCTGTCTCAGTCCGGCAATCGACTCCACCGCAGGACCGAACCCACCAGGAGAAAGCTTTCCAGTCGACCACGACGACGTCAATCAAGTGGCGCCGCCAACGTTCCTCGGGTCATCGACCAGGGCCGCAGCCAGGCTGTGCTCCGTCCGACCGACGATGGGTAAGGTGAGAGTTGTGGGACACAGAGCGCGCACGCGGTCGCCGTCCGGGAGCTCCGACCCGGTCGCCCCTCCGGTGAACGCCGCCAATCTCCTCGACCCCAGTCGTCCTATGCCGGCGGTCAGCGTGCTGGGCCTTGCCCAGTTGGCCCAAGCCGCCAGGACGGGGCGCCGCTCTCGCAGAAGCGGTTCATCACAGGTCTGGCGACAGGAGGTGAGCAGCGCTTCGGTACTACTGGCCGAGGCCGGCCCGTCCGCCAACCGCTAGTTTTTGGGAATCGACCAGGCTCGGCAACACCAGAGTCCACTTCACCGTTGGTGTGGTGGTGCCTCCTCAGCCAGGACAGGACAGGCATGAGGCCACCGTCCCTGTCGAGGGCGCGTCCATGAGGCGGCAGATGCGGAGCATGCTGCCTTTCACCGGCGAGGGGCGGATCCTTCGCTTTTCAGGCAAGAGACGGTCGACCGTACCCGAGTCAGGTGAGCGAGTCGGCACCCCAGAGGAGGATGTTCTCCACCGGGCGTTGGGTCGGATCGCCGCCAACTGGTCGCTCATCGAGATCGCATCGGGCATCGTGCTGATGGGATTGGTCGGGAGCCGCGACGAGACACTGGCCCGGGCGGTGGTGGCCGGGCAGCGGGTCGAGAATGTCTGGGAGACCATCGAGTCTCTGCTGGTCGCCTACGGAGAGACCACGACCGAGGAACTGGCCACCTTCAAGAGCTGGCGACGGAGCGCAAACAAGTACCGGCGGCGCCGTAACGAGGCGATCCACAGTGCCTGGTCGCTGACCGCCGACGACGGGACCCCGGCGGCGTGGGACGTGATGAGCCAGCGGGCCAAGCGCGGGGCCCGCGCCGATCTCTTTCCCGGGGGCGTGGCCGAGCTCGAAGAGCTGGCGCGGGACATCGCTGCGTGCGAGGAGCAGTTGACCGCATTTCGCTTGGCCGTACTGCTCAAGATCGATGAGACGGACCGAGGTCGATCCGAGCGGCCGGTCGCCGACGGTTAGTGGAGCAGGGCGCGATGGCGCTCGTGAGCCGTCTCCGGTGCAATTTCGTCATAGCAGTCGATCCACCGTTGGCAGGTGGCGCAAAACACGCTGACATGGCCTCCTGAACGCGAGATGAGGCCGTCGGGTGGGGTGATGGCCCGGTCCTTGGCGCGAATGAGGGCCTCCGCCGCAGTGACCATCGCCCGTCGAGTGGCCTGGGTAGCGTCTTTGTTGTCTTCTCGATGCATCTCATCTCTCCTGAAACGGCGCTGCGCCTCCGGCCCTCTCCGTGAGAACGACCAGCCGGGGATGAGACTTGAGAGAAAGTCGAAAAAACGGTGCCGGGAGGGAGTGCCTTGTCCTCAAGATTGCTCCTTGTACTGCCGATTTCTAGGAGTGCCAGGCCCGGGTCACGATGATCCACACACTCAACCCGGGCCTGGCGCCCGCTGGGCGCTCTCCGTACCTCGCGGCTACACGGGTGCTCACGCCCGCGCCCGACCGGCATGGCCGACGGGTTGTCGGTACGGTGACGGGAGATGAGCCCCGGCGACGATCAAGATCTCGACTTTGACCAAGGGTTCCTGTGGGGGGCAGCCGGCTCCGCCCACCAGATCGAGGGCGGCAATACCAACAACGACTGGTGGGACTTCGAACACGCCCCCGGATCAGGCTGCGCCGAGTCGAGCGGTGATGGGTGTGACTCGTTCCACCTTTGGCCCGAGGATCTCGACCTGGTGGCCAACATGGGCCTCGGCGCTTACCGCTTCTCCCTCGAATGGAGCCGCATACAGCCGGTCGAGGGCGAGTTTTCGTTGGCGGCGCTCGACTATTACCGACGGATCTGTGCCGGGTGTCACCAGCGAGGCATCGTCCCGGTGGTGACTTTCCACCACTTCACCATTCCCTCGTGGTTGGCCAGGAGGGGCGGCTTCGAAGCCACCGACGCCCCCGAAATGTTTGCCCGCTTTGTGGAGCGGGCGGGGGCCCATCTGGGCGACCTGATCGGTTGGGGCTGCACCATCAACGAGCCCAACGTCATAGGGGCCATGGGCTACACCGTCGGCGACTACCCACCGGGGGTGAAGGACGACCTGGGACGGCACCTGGCCGTCAACAAGGCCATGGTGCGTGCCCACCGGTTGGCAGTGGAGGCACTCCGCTCGGGACCCGGCGCCTATCCGGTCGGCCTTACCCTCTCCATGGCGGAGATCGTGGCCGACGAGGGAGGGGAGGCGACCCGCGACATGGCAGAGGACATTCTCGAGGACACGTTCCTTCGGGCTACCGAAGGAGACGACTTCGTCGGCGTGCAGGCCTACACCCGGATGCATTTCGGTCCGGAGGGTCTCGTGGCCGACGACCCATCGGTGGCGCAGACGCAGATGGGGACCGAGAACTGGCCGGGCGCAGTCGCACACTGCGCCCGGCGCACCGCCGCCTTTACCGGGCTCCCCGTGCTGCTCACCGAGAGCGGGATCGCCACCGACGACGACGTCGAGCGCATCCGGTATCTGGACTCTGTGCTTCGCGACGTCCACCAGTGCATGTCCGAGGGGATCGATGTCCGTGGCTTCTTCGTGTGGAGCCTCCTCGATAACTTCGAATGGAACATGGGCTATGGCCCCAAGCTCGGTCTCCATGCGGTGGACCGGAAGACCTTCGTCCGAACGGCCAAGCCCAGTGCGGCCTGGTACGGGAGGGTGGCTCGGTCCAACCGGCTGGCAGCCGACTCGACGTGACAGTGTCCGGGTCCTCGGCGTCGACCACCCCTCACTGTGACGATGGCGCCGCCCTTGACCTGTCGTCCCTCACCCGCGCCCTCGAAACGGCCGGTTGTGTGGCAGCCATGGAGGAGGCCACCGAACTCATCGATGCCGCCCACGACGATGCCGAACTGCGCATGATGCGGGAACGACGGCTGTCGGGCGAACCACTGGCCTGGGTCACAGGGAAGGTCTCGTTCTGCGGGCTCGAGATCATGGTGGCGCCCGGCGTGTATGTGCCCCGTTGGCAATCGGAACCGCTGGCCCGTCGGGCGGCTCAGCTGTTACCGGAGGCGGGCGTGGCCGTCGACCTGTGCACAGGATCTGGGGCCGTGGCCGCTGTCATGCAGGCCACTCGACCCGCCGCTGAGGTGGTGGCGACGGAAATCGACCCAGCCGCCGTGCAGTGTGCCCGGCACAATGGCATCGAGGTCTACCAGGGCGATCTCGACCTTCCTTTACCGGCCGATCTGGCTCTACGTGTCGATGTGATGACCGGCGTCCTTCCCTACGTGCCCAGCGACGCCATGCATCTCCTGCCCCGCGACGTCCGGCATTTCGAACCCCGGTTGGCTCTGGATGGCGGCAAGGCCGGTCTCACCCTGCTGACCCGGGCCGTCCAACGGAGCACACACTGGCTGCGGGGGGGAGGCTGGCTTCTGCTGGAGGTGGGCGACGACCAGATCTCTGCGGTCACCCGTTTGATGGGTGACACCGGATTCGAGGAGGTGACCGTCATCGAAGACGACGACGGAGATCCCCGGGGCCTCTGCGCGTACTTGCGTCTGCCAACAACTGCCTCTGCCCACAATTGCCTCTGCCCCCGATAGACGGAGGAGCCCCGTTGACCTCGCGCCGGCGTCTCACCCCGGGCCGGCGGCCCCCGCAGTGACCGACAGGGGTGCGGGAGCATCCTGACGGGGGCGGGCCAGTCCGCACACCACCTCGTTGAGCCGAGCCACCGCCGGCAGTCCGGCGTCGATGACCGAGAGCATCGGGTCGGGCCGCCCGCCCAGCTGGGCGCCGACCCAATGGTGGAGACGGGCGGTCAGGTCGTCCACCACCTCGGGATGGAGCCCGGCCACGTTGGCCTGCTCCTCCGGATCGTCGGCCAGGTTGTAGAGCTCCACTCCCTCGCGCCCGTAAATGGTGCACTGCAGGTACTCGATGAGCTTCCACTCGGGCGTCCGGACGCCGCGGGCGGCATTCCAGGTGGACTCGCTGAGCATGATCGCATCACGATGGGTGCCGACCTCACCTCGGATGAGGGGCATGAGCGATCGACCGTTGATGGCCCCGGCCGCCGGCAGGCCCAGGACCTCGAGGACGGTGGGCATCACGTCGACCAGGGCGACCATGGCCGACGATTCGACAGCGGGGATCCGTCCCGGTGCCCACAGGATGAGCGGGACATGCACCACCGAGTCGTAGAGGCCGGCATGATCGAACCACGAATCATGTTCCGTCATGTTCTCGCCGTGGTCTCCGAACAGGACCACCATGGTGTCCTCCAACAGACCGCACTCACCCAGGTGGGTGAAGAGACGACCGATCTCGAAGTCGAGGTAGGCCACTTCGGCGTCGTAGAGATCGGCGATGTAGTCGAGGTTGGGCATCGACTCGAGGAAGTCGTACAGGTTCTGCTTGAACAGGGGATAGCTCGGCCGTCCTTCGAGCTTGTCGGTGATGTCCGGGTCGATCCGTCTGGCCGACCGGTGGGAGAACAGCTCCTTGAACGGGGACGGAGGGACATAGGGGATGTGAGCATCCCAGAAGTGCAAGAAGAGGAGGAAGTCCTCTTCGGCGTGGTCGGTCATCCACGGGAACCCGATGTCGTTGATCACTGATCCGGGGGATCGGGACCGCCCCGGTGGGGGCATGTAGTCGTCGTAGCCCCTGATGAACCAGTCCTTCATGGCGAACAGGTGGTCGACCGCCCCGGTGGTGAAGCCGTGGCGGCGCAGCAGCGACGGCAGCCACACCGTGGACTCGTCCAGATAGGCGGCCGGATGGAAGTGACTGACGATGCCGGTGTTGATGCCGAACTGTCCGGTGAACAGTGCGGTGTGTGACGGCTGGGTCGGGATGTCGGTGGCGAATGCCTGGGAGAACAGGGCGCCCTCCGATGCGATCCGGTCGAGATTGGGGGTCAGCCCCCGACCGTGTCCGAGGCAGCTCAGCCGGTCGGCCCGGAGAGTGTCGAGCGAACAGATGACCAGGTTCATCCCGCCCTCCCTGGCCGCGCTGTCTGGCTGATCGGTTCGGTCGGGCCGCCCGAGCGCCAGGCTTGGCCTGACGTCCGCGACCCACTAGGCGTCGTATCCATGATTCCCCTGCCCTTCGCTCCAGCGGTGACAGAAGCTCGCCTGAGACGCCACCGTTCGTCCCTCTGGATGTTAGCCAGTTACCACTACACGTGCACTATTCACCACTCAGAGTGGTATAGTTGGTTCTGCCAGCAGAGGGGAGCAGCCCGCTTCGCCGGCGTCGAGTGGGAGTGTGGGGCAGGCCGCCATCCGATGAACTTCGACCTCTTGAGCGGTGCCGCACCGCTGGCGCTCCCGGTGGCCGCCGACGTCGTTCTTGTGGGCCTTCCGGCCTATCCCTTGGTGATGACCTACCTCGATGACCATGGTGTTCGATACCGGGGCGTCGCCCGCCCGCTTGACCCAAGGAGTCATCCACTGGCCACTGGACGACACGGGCGGCCGGCGCTGTCCGTGTCCACCGCGGTGACCGACGGCGCCGGTACGATCTGGCCCGCTCGGACGGGAAGGGCTCCGTGAACCTCATCTACTTCGACATCGACACCTTGAGGGCCGACCACCTGGGGTGTTACGGGTATCAACGGTCCACCAGCCCCAACATGGACGCCCTGGCCGCCGAGGGCGTCCGCTTCGACAGCGTCTATGCATCGGACACGCCGTGTCTTCCGTCACGCACCGCCCTGTCCACCGGACAGTTCGGCATCCGTAACGGGGTGGTCAATCACGGCGGTACCGCCGCCGACCTCCCTCTCGAAGGGCCGACCCGTCAGTTCCAGACAGCGGCAGCCAGGCACAGCTGGATGAGCGCCCTCCGGGACGTCGGCGTCTGGACCGCCTCGATCAGCACGTTCGCCGAGAGGCATTCCGCCTACCACTTCGACGCCGGGTTCAACGAGTGCTTCAACCTCGGAACCCGGGGCATGGAGACGGCCGATCAGGTAGCAGCGGCAGCCCGTCACTGGCTCACCGTCAACGCCCACCGCCCCAGTTGGTTCCTCCATGTCCACATGTGGGACCCCCACACGCCCTATCGGACCCCGTCGAGCTTCGGGGACCTTTTCACCGACGACCCGTTGCCGGCCTGGCTCAGCGAAGAGGTGCGTCAGGCCCACTGGGACCGACCGGGGCCCCACTCGGCCCAGGAGATCGCCGGGTTCGGACCGCGGACGGTGTGGAACAGCTGGCCCCGGCAACCCCAACAGGCCGCTGATATGGATGACGTCCGTCGGGTGTTCGACGGCTACGACACCGGCGTCCGCTATGCCGACCATCATCTGGGCCAGATCCTCGATGTGCTGGCCGAGACGGGCGTGGCCGACCAGACCGGTGTGATGGTCTCCGCCGACCACGGGGAAAACCTCGGCGAGCTCGGCATCTACTGCGACCACCAGACGGCCGATGAACACACCACCCACCTTCCGCTGATTCTCCGGTGGCCCGGCCTGCCCGGCCGGGTACAGCCCGGCCTGCACTACCAGGTCGACGTGATGGCCACCGTCCTCGAGTTGTTCGGGGCTGAGGTGCCCGAACGCTGGGACGGGCGCTCGTTCGCTGCCGTGTTGTCGTCGGGGTCACCCTCGGGACGCGATCACCTGGTCCTCTCCCACGCGGCATGGACGGCACAACGGTCGGTCCGGTTCGACCGATGGCTCTGCATCCGCAGTTACTTCGACGCCTATCACGGTTACCCCGGCGTGATGCTGTTCGACCTGGAGGCCGACCCGCACGAGGAACATGACCAGGCCGAGGACCACCCCGATGTGGTCGCCCATGCCCTCAGCGTGATGGGGGAGTGGGGCGCCGATGCCCTCGATCGATCACACTCCGGCATCGACCCCCTGTGGACGGTCCTGCACGAGGGAGGACCCTGGCACGCCCGGGTCGACGTCCAGTGGTACCTCGACCGATTGCGATCAACCGGTCGGTCGCAATGGGCCGACTGCTTCGCCGCCGGGCCGGGGCCGAGCTCCGATGTGGCTGAACAGGCCTTCCTCAATCCGTCCACCCCGAGTGGCCTGCTCTGAGGGCTCATCCGGCGCCGCCCGAGGCCTTCACCGGGGCTCAGGTGGGCCGAAGGACGATGAGCTGGTTGACGTTGTCGTTGAGGATCATCCGCCGTTCGTCGGCGGTGAATTCCTTGAGCTCGGCCACGTAATCGGTCGGTTCCGGGAGCGCCTCTATGTGGGGCCAGTCCGACCCGAAGATGACCCGGTCCGGACCGATGCATTCCGCCACCTCGGTCACGTCGTCTTCCCAGAACGGGTTGATCCACACGTGACGGCGTAAGTCGTCGATCGGGTCGTCCTTCCAGTATCCCGGCATCTTGTTGGCTGTCGACCGGATTTTCCTGATGAGATCGGGCAGGTATTCCGCGCCGTTCTCAATCGATGCGATACGGAGATTGGGGAACCTGTCGAAGTGCTTTTCGAAGATGATGGTCAGGAGAAAGTCGCGGATGGCCTGCTCGATGGCGAAGGACTTGATCGAGGGCTTCCACCCCCCGGAAAAGGTGGCGGCGAAGCCGTCGGCGGCATAGCCGTTCGATGATCCGCCGCTGTCGGCGGCGTGGACGACGACGGTCACGCCGGCGTCGTTGGCCAAGCTCCAGAAGGGATCGAACATGGTGTCGAACGGGTTGCGTCGACCGAGGGCGGTGGTGGGGGCGGCCGGCCTCATGACCACGATGCGTGCACCCAGCCCGAGGGCCCACTCCAACTCTGCGGCCGCCCAGAGGGGATCGGCCAGGGTGATGTACGGAGCGGAGTAGATGCGATCCCGATAATTGAAGGGCCAGTCCTCCGACAGCCATCGGTTGAAGGCACGGAAAAGGTGGCACACCGCTTCGGGGTCGTGCGACAGCGGCTCCTCGTAGATCATCCCGAGAGTGGGGAAGACCAGGCAACCGGCGAGGCCCTGTCCGTCGAGGGCGACCACCCGGGCAGCCGGGTCGCGGTAGGCGGGCCGAATGGGTTCGCGCCGGGATAGGAATTCGAGGGGGCTCCGTCGGTCGGGGTTGCCCCGGAAGTAGTCGTGCAGCGCACCGGGGAAGGCCACCGGATCGAAGGTGGGGTTGGTGACGGCCCGGCTCACTCGGCCCCCGATCACGTGGTAGCGGCGACCGTCGATCTCCGACCACTGGATGACCCGGGAGCCGAGCTTCGGGTCGAGGTGACGGGTGAAGGCGTCCAGCGCCTCGTAGTAGTGATTGTCGGCATCGAATACGGGATGACCGAGGTCCCCGACGTCATCCATGGTGTGCCTCCCCGAGCGGGAGCCGACGCGGTCCCCGCTCCATAGTAGGAGTGAGCCGCCCGGTCGGAACGGGGGGGCCGGAGGGCTTCAGGCCGTTGGTTCTCACTGGAGTGGCCCGAGCCGCCACAGCTGGGGCGTGGAGGTGCTCAGGGCCTCGGGCGACGAGGTGTAGGCCTCGACCAGCCAGTGGGACCCGTGGAGGGGGGACCCGGTGTACGAAGCCGGGTAGAGGGTCACCCGGGAGGATCCGTGCGGCCCCAGGGAGAACGTCCGATGGTGGGCCGGATACCAGAATCCGGCGGGATGGGCCTCGTCGACGTCGACCATGAAGTGCGGGGTGACACTCCGGCCGGTGTCGTTGTGCACCGTCACCGTCACCGAATCCAGCGATGTCGCCCCCCCCGAGGTGGTGACCGATTGCACACCGATCTGGAGGGGGGGAGACACGAAGGCCAGCGTGGCCAGGATGAGCGAAGACAGAGCTGAGGCGCCCACGGCCAACCCGAGCACCACACCGACCCGACCGGCCGGCTGTCGGTCCCGCCGTCGGGCCGGCGCCACCGACACGGCGGCCACCAGGGCCGCCGGCAGCAGATCCAGGAGGTAGGTCGACAAGCTGCGGGGGGCGACGAAGAAGATGACCGGGAGGACCAGCATCCAGATCCGCTTCATAGCCGGGTACCAGACCACGAAAGCCAGGGCCAAGGTGAGGAGGACCAGAGCTCCGGATGCGGTGAGCAGCGGGAGGGAGACCCCTCGGGCCACGCCGTGGAGAGCCAGGGTCACCAGACCCTGACCGTCGGGGATCAGGGGGGTCAGGAACGGCAACAGGGTGCCGCGTGCCCAGGCCGACGGCTCCCAGACGATGAAGGGGAGGTTGACGGCAACAAAGACCGACACCACGATGGCCAGGTAGCGGAGGACCACCCGGCCCGGCGGACGTCCGTCCTGGTGGGCCTCGATCCAGAGCCCGAGGAGCAGAAAGGGAAGGCAGAACCACGGCGTCTGCTTGATGGAACAGGCCACCCCCAGGGCCACCGGGCCCATCCACGCCGCCCACCCGGCCGTGGGCCCGCGGCCGAACCGATCCCAACGCCAGACGGCGAGAACCAGGAAGGGCAAGAAGACGGCGTCGGTTCCTCCCGAACCGAAGGTGCCCACGAAGGCCGGTGTGAGCAGGAGTAGGACGGCCAGCCAGCGCAGAGTGGCGGGAAGCAGGAAGAACACCAGCACACCGGTCACGATCCAGGCGTAGAGGTCCATCCAGTCCACGATCTCGTGACGGAATCCGAGCAGGTAGGCGGGTACGTCGATCAGGAAGGATCCGGCCGGGTAGGAAACGTGGTCGACGAAGGTGCCGGTGAGCGTGTAGGTCCAGAAATCCGACGGCACGTGAAAGAGCCGGGCCGCCGATCCCATCGACGTGGTGTAGGGATTGGATCCATGGGCCAAGACCCGGGCAGCCACCTGATCGAAGGCGGCGGCATCGGTGTTGTAGAAGCGCCGGTCGTGGATGGACACCCCCTGACCGGAAAGGACGGTGACCACGCCCGCTCCGAGCGCCGTTAGCTGCAGGAGCCGAGACCGGGGGTCGACAACCAGCCAGGTGGCGACGAGCCCGGTCACGCCGATCAAGGTGATCAGAGGGGCGGCGATACCCCCTACGGACCAGGACGACCACGATCCCCACAGGGCGATCCCGCCGCTCAGCACCCCGAGCCAGACCAGGCTCCAGATGGCGCGGTCGACCGTGTCGCTTCCACCGGCCAGGCCGTTGCTGATGGTCGACGGCACCGCGGGGGCTGGCGCGGGCGCCACGTCGACCAGGTCGGAGTTCCCCGTGGGGCGGTCGAGCAGGTCCACCACGGGGCGCCTTTCGGGTTCCGGTTGAGTGACGGTTTTCTTCCTTCCGCGAGCGGGACCTCGGGCGTGCAAAACGATAGTCCGCCACCTGCGGGCGACTGGGCCGGAGCTTCTCGCCGGCCGACAATGGGTTGGCCACAGCCCGGTACCGTAGGGTCGGGTGGCATGGCCATCTACCAACTGGGTGATCTCGTTCCGACCATCGATCCCGATGCCTATGTCCACCCCGAAGCGGTGGTCATTGGCGACGTCATCCTCGGGCCCGACACCAGCGTGTGGCCCAGCGCCGTCCTACGCGGCGATTTCGGCACCATCACCGTCGGAGCCCGCACGTCGATCCAGGACGGCACGGTCATCCACGCCGGGCCGGGGTTCCCCACGGTGGTCGGGAACGGCTGCGTCATTGGCCATCTGGCTCATCTCGAAGGGTGTGTGCTCGAGGACGAGTGTCTGGTCGGCTCCGGATCGGTCGTTCTCCACCACGCCCTGATCCGGCACGGGGCCACCGTCGGGGCCAATGCCGTCGTACCCAACAACATGGAGGTGCCGGCCGGGGCTCTGGCCGTGGGCGTTCCCGCCGTCGTGCGTGCGGGCAAGTCGAGCCTGGTCCTGATCCAGATCTCGGGAGCCGAGTACGTCGAGAATGGCAGGCGGTACCGCCGAAGGCTGACTCGGCTCGACTGAATGGCGGCACCGATGGGGGACCGCCCATCCCACCCGGGCACCGGCGACCGGAGCAGAATCTCACCATGCAGGGATCTCGATGAAGGGAACGCTGTCCTTCGAGGGCACCCCGGCACCGGCTGATCGGGCAACTGTCGAGCGCCACCTGCAAGCCGGGGAGTTCTTCTGGCTCGATCTCGACGACGTTGACCAGGAGGCCAACGATCTGCTGCTCAACGCCTTCAAGATCCATCCGCTGGCCGTGGAGGACGTCCGGCACTTCGGGCAGCGACCGAAGATCGATGACTACGACGACTTCATGTACATGGTGGTGCACGGGGCACCGCCCTCACTGGGGACGACCGACGAGGTCCACTTCATCTTCGCCGAGAAATTCCTCATCACCGTCCATCGCGGGCCCTGTGCTCCCGTGGACGTGGTACACAGCCGGATTGCCCATCACCGCACCGCCGAGGTCCACTCGCCCCCGGTGGCCCTCATCTACCTGATCATCGACCAGCTGGTCGACACCTTCTTCCCCATGCTCAACGACTTCGACAACCGGATCGACGAGCTCGAAGACGCCATTTTGGTGGCCCCCACCGACGCACAGCTCGGCACCCTCTTTGACATGAAGCGCTCACTGATCACCGTCCGGAAGGTGGTGACACCCGAGCGCGACATGTTCGCCAGCATCTCCTCGGGTGTCACCGTGCTCCCCGGGGTGACCGATGAGGGCTTGCGCTACCTGCGGGACATCTACGACCACCTGATCCGCATCAGCGACCTGGTGGACGGCTACCGCGACCTGTTGAGCGGGGTGATGGACACCCATCTCTCCACCGTGTCCAACCGGCTCAACGTGGTCATGAAGCAACTGACCATCATCGCCACCGTCTTCCTGCCTCTCAGCTTCCTCACCGGGTTCTTCGGACAGAACTTCTCATGGCTGGTCGGGCACATCAACGGGCTGTGGGCCTTTTTCGTCTTCGGCCTCGGCATCGAGCTGGCCTCGGCCGCCGGGCTCCTCTATCTATTCCGCAAACGGGGTTGGTTGGGCGGGCCCACCAACTGAACCGGTCGGCCGCCGCCGACCCTCGGCCAGCACTGCGCCGACCGACCGGGAGGACATGACCGAAAGCACCGAGGCGAAGGAGAGCAGCGAGCCCAGGCCGAGGAAGCTTCCCACCGAGGCGATGGACAGGGCGGACCCGACCGATCCGACCGACAGGATCGAGCCGACCGAGCCAATCGAGAGAATCGAGCCTTTCGAGCCGATCGACAGGATCGAGCCGGAGGAATTGAGCGACCAGAGGGACCGGTCGACGAGCACCCTCCGGATCGGCAGGGGTGGGCGGGTCATGCGCTGAGCGGGGTCCGTACCGGGTTGCCGACCGGGTCGACGACGAACCACAGCCCGCCGGCGTTGGTCAGGGCCTGACCCGTGGCCTGGCCCGGTGACCGGTCGGGCGGCCAACGATAGAGGGGCCACCCGTTGTAGGTGATCTGAGTGGTGCCGTCGGTGCGGGGCGCCGTGCCCAGCAACCCGGCACGAATACCCGGTCCGGCCACCGGCGCAGCCACCCCCGACGGGAGAACGACCGCCGGCCACTGGATGGCGCAGATGCCGTAGCACCGCGACGGTGACCCCCGGTGATCGCTGGCGAACATGTACACGGTGATTCCCTGGCCGTTCACCAGGACCGGTCCCAGCCCGCTGATGGAGGCTGCCTTGATCTCATAGGTCGGACCGTGCTGGAGCACCGGGGTGGTGGTGGCGAACGGTGTGGTCACCGCCGTCCCCGCCGTCGTGCAGCCGGTGACCACCACGCCGGCCGCCAAGCAACCGGCCACCATCAACCCGATCAGTGGTGAGCGGCGACCGGCAGAGCTCACGACCGGTCATCCGAGGATCGGAACCAGGCCAGTGCAGGCGAGGGGTAGGCACCCACCCCCGGCCGCCAACCGGCCGCCAGCTTCTGTTCGGCGATGCCGTCGGTGGCCCAGACGTGACACGAGTCCCGGGCCCAGGGGCTGCCGGTGTCGGCCAGCAGATCCTCGACCTGCCCTCGACGCATGGCCAGAGCGCGACGCGAGGTAACCGCCTGGACGACCACCGGTCCGAGCGATCGAGCCAACTGCTCGAGATGGGTACACCCCAGGGGCCCGCCGAACATCTGCTGGACCTGGCGGGTATAGCCCCGGGTGATACGGAGGCCGGCCAGGCCGGCGAAGGCCTGGACGATCCCCGGGCATTCGGTGTGGGGAAATGTGCGCATTTCGGCCCGAGCCTCGGTGATGGTCAGATCGTCGATCCGGACCGATACCCGCAACGCCATGTCGTGCACCACCGACACGTCCGAACCCTCCGCCCACGGCCGGGTGTCGCGGAGGGTTCCCACCACAGAGAGGATCTCACCGTGGTCGAAGACCTCGTACTCCAGCGAACGGCGGTGCACGGGCAGGGACTCACCTCCGGTGCCGTCAGGCTCGGTCACGGCTGCGAAGGGAGAGCGACGATCTCGTACGACCACACCTCGCTGTGCACGCCCACCGGCGGCGGGTTGGCCTCGCCGTCCGACGGAGCCGGGCCTCGGTGGCCGTGGGCGAAGGCGGGGGAGGAGACCCAGGCGTCGAAGGACGCTTCGTCGCGCCAACGGGTGACCACCAGCCATACCCCTCGTTGGTCGGTCGGTCTGAGGAGCTCGAATCCCTCGAATCCGTCGGCATCGTCCACCGCCCCGGCCCGATGGGCGAAACGGTCGGCCAGCTCGTCGCCGGATCCCTCCCGGACGGTGATGGCATTGATTTTGACCACAGTCATGGACCGATCATTGCCCCCGCCGGTTGTCGGTCCAAATCAGCCGGCCGAGCGGCGGTCCCGGTCGGCGGAGGTCACACGTGCGTAATTACGGCCGTGTGATACCCTGGATCTCGACGGTCACGGTGAGGTGTGGGTTGACGATCAGGCTCCTGATCAGCTTCACAGTCAACCTGCGGATGAGGTGGAGGAACTGAGTGCCAGAACAGTCCGGCGAGGCCGTTGACTCCGGGGGTCTCTCCGGGGTCGGTCCCGATGAAGGCTTCCGTGGTGCCCAGGTCTGTGCCTTGGTCGGCATCACCTATCGACAGCTCGACTACTGGGCCCGGACCGACCTCCTCCGACCCTCGATCACCGACGCCACCGGCAGCGGCAGCCAGCGTCGATACGCCTATCGTGACGTGCTCGAGCTCAAAGTCATCAAGCGCCTTCTCGATGCCGGCCTCAAACTGCAACAGGCGCGCCAGGCAGTCGTTTGCCTGCGGGGCGACTTGGGAGCGGACCTGGCATCGGCCCAGCTGGTCCTGATCGGGAACCGTTCGGTTTTGGCCCACTCCAACGGCGACATCGTCGACCTGCTGGCCGGTGGCCAAGGGGTCTTCAACATCCTTCCGTTGGCTGGCGTGGTGTCCGAGCTCGAGGCCGCCATCGTGGAGATCGCCGCCAACGACGCACCGGTCCCGAGCAACCACCCGTCCGCCGCCCCGTCGCTGCATGCTGAGGTTGCCGAGCGTTGACAGGTCAGGCACACGACGTCGACGTGTCCCGGTGGCGGTGGTGACACCGCGCCCTCGAGACAGCGATTTCTTTCCGGTGCCGCGATTTGCCCACGAATCGGAACGGCGTTTCGCACGGATCCTCGATTTCTACGGGGTCTCCTGGGAGTACGAGCCGGTCGAATTCGCCCTCGAGTGGAACGAGAACGGGCGACCCACAGCCGGCTTCCGGCCCGACTTCTGGCTGCCGGAGCCCGGGCTGTTCGTGGAGGTGACCACGCTCAACCAGCGACTGGTCACCAAAAAGAACGGCAAGGTCCGCCGCATGGGCCAGCTATATCCGGATGTCCGGGTCACCGTTCTCTACCAGAGAGACACCCTCGCCCTCCTGGCCAAGTACGGTCTGGCCGGCGACAGCCGCCGCCCATTGTCTGTGGCCCGCACAGCCTGAGCGTCGGCCCCGATATCCTTTCGGCGTGGGTGAGACCTCGACGGCACTCGACCAGTCGGGGCCCGGGGTCGGGGGGCCTCTGCGGCACACCGCACTGATCGACGTCCACCGACGTCTCGGAGCACGGCTGGTTCCCTTCGGCGGCTGGGAAATGCCCCTCTCCTACGGCGAGGGAACCCTGGCTGAGCACCGGGTCTGTCGGACCGATTCGGTCATGTTCGACGTGAGCCACCTGGGCACGGTGCGGGTCGAGGGCGACGATGCCTTCGACCGCCTGCAGTCGGCCCTGTCCAACGACCTCCGTCGGGTGGCACCGGGCCGGGCCCAGTACACCCATCTTCTCGACGACGACGGCTCGGTGGTGGACGACATCATCGTCTGGTGGCTGGCCGACGGGACGTTCGACGTGATGCCCAACGCCTCCAACACGGCCCCTGTCGAGGAGGCCGTGGGGGGAGAGAATTCGACCGACTCCCGCTGCATCATCGCCGTCCAGGGACCCCACGCCCGGGCCCGGCTGGCCACGGTGGCCCCCGATGCCGCCACCGTCCCCCGCTTCGGGGTGATGCCCTTCGTCTGGGACGGCGTGCCCTGCGTGGTGGCGGGCACCGGATACACCGGCGAGGACGGTGTCGAATGCGCCGTTCCGGCCGACGCCGCCGAAGCACTGTGGTCGGCCCTCTCGGCCACCGGCATTCGACCGGCCGGACTCGGCGCCCGCGACACGTTGCGCCTCGAGGCGGGACTCCCCCTGCACGGGCACGAGCTCGGACCGGGCATCACTCCCCTCCAGGCCGGCCTGGGATGGGTCGTCGGTTGGGACAAACAGGAGTTCCGAGGACTGCCGGCCCTGATCGAGGAGCGCCGGCGCGGCGTACGCCGCCGGCTGGTCGGACTGACCACCGCTGGTCGCCGTCCGCCGCGCCAGGGATCGGAGGTGGTGAGGGACGGCCGCCGGGCCGGGACAGTGACCAGTGGCAATTTCTCGCCCATGCTCGAGCGTGGGATCGCCCTGGCCTTCGTCGACCACGACTTCAACACCGAGCCTTCGATGACTTTCGACATCGTCCAGAAGGGCCACACCCTGCCCGCCACCGCCGTCCCCACCCCGTTCGTACACGCGGGCCAGTGGGCGGTGGCGGAAGGCGGCTGACCTGTGGCCACCTACATTCCCCACACCGAGGACGAAGTGGCGAGCATGCTGCAATTCCTCGGACTCACTTCGGTGGACCAGCTCTTCGACGTGGTGCCCGTTGCCCTCCGGCTCCAGCACGGGCTGGAGCTGGCCGCCGGGAGCGCTGAGCCCGACGTGATGGCCACCATGGAGGAGTTCGCCGAACGCAACCGGGCCCGGTCCGACCGCCTGGTCTGCTTCGCCGGCGGCGGGGCCTACGACCACGAGACCCCTCCGGTGACCCGTGCCCTGGCCGGTCGGTCGGAGTTCGTCACCTCGTACACGCCCTACCAACCCGAGGTGGCCCAAGGGGTACTGCAGGCCGTATTCGAGTTCCAGACGATGGTGGCCCGGCTGGCCGGGCTACCCATCGCCAACGCCTCCCTCTACGACGGCGGATCAGCCATGGTCGAGGCGGTCAACCTTGGGGTGGCCGCCTCCGGGCGCCAGGAGGTCTGGATTTCGGCCGGGGTCCATCCCCATTGGCGCCAACTGCTGGCCACCTGCGCGGCGGGGACCGGCCACCGGGTGACCACCGTTCCTCTGGTCGGCGGGACCACCGCCTGGCCCACCGACGGGGGAGCCGAGCCGCCGGGCGTCGTGGTGGTGGGCTACCCCAACTACCTCGGTTGCATCGAGGAGATGGGGGCGGTCCGCCAGTTGTGCGACCGGGTCGGGGCCCTGATGGTGGTGGGGGCAGACCAGGTGGCCGCCGGGGTTCTCCGATCGGCAGGGGAGTGGGGGGCCGACGTGGTCGTCGGGGAGGGACAGGCCTTCGGGACCAGCCTCGGATTCGGGGGCCCCTACCTCGGCTTGTTCGCCTGCGCCCCGGCCCACGTGCGCCGGCTACCCGGTCGCCTGGTGGGCGAGTCGGTCGATGTCGACGGCCGCCGGGCCTACGTGACCACGCTGAGGGCCCGCGAACAGGACATCCGTCGGGAGAAGGCCACGTCCAACGTCTGTACCAATCAGACCCTGATGGCGGTCACCGCTGCCATCCAGCTGGGATGGCTCGGCACGTCGGGTCTGGCTGCGATAGCCCGACGGTGCGCCCAGGCCACCCACTACACGCGCCAGGCGGTACTGGCCATCGACGGCATCGAGGCCGCCACCGACCGACCCGTCCTGCGGGAGTTCGCCGTTCGACTCCCGACCCCGGCACCGGTGGTGATCGAGCGCATGGCCGACTCCGGCTTCCTGGCCGGCATCGCCCTGGATACCGAGTACGTGGAGGACGAGAAGGGACTGTTGGTGGCCGTGACCGAACGACGGACCCGGGCCGAAATCGATGCCTACGTGACGGCACTGGCCAAGGCCGTGGCATGAGCGCCGCAGCCCCCGGCGGCAAGGCCGACAGCGCCCCTCTCCTCGGCCACGCCGCCGAGCCCACCCTCTTCGAGCTCTCCCATCCCGGTCGGACGGCATGGTCGCTGCGCACCACCGGCGTGCCCGCGGTACCCCTGACCGAGCTGGTGCCGGCCGACCACCTCCGGACGGAGCCGGTACCCCTGGCCGAGGTGTCCGAACGTGACCTGGTCGGTCATTTCACCCGCCTGTCTCATCGCCAGTTCTCGGTCGATCTGGGGGCCTACCCCCTGGGCTCGTGCACCATGAAGTACAACCCCAAGGTCTGTGACGCGGTGGCCGCACTGCCCGGTCTGGCCACCGTCCATCCGGCGGCCCCGGCATCCCTCAGCCAAGGCTGGCTCGAACTTCTGGCGACGCTGGAGGAGGCCCTCTGCGAGATCACCGGCATGGCCGCGGCCACCCTGCAGCCGGCGGCCGGGGCGGCGGGGGAGTTGACCGGCCTCCTCCTCATGCGGGCGTGGCACGAGGCGCAGGGCTCGGACAGGCGGACCGTGATCATCCCGGACTCGGCCCACGGCACCAACCCGGCCTCGGTGACGCTGGCCGGCTACGAGGTGGTGACCGTGCCCAGTGACCGGCGCGGCTGTGTGGACATGGCCGCCCTCAACGAAGTCCTCGACGAGAACGTGGCCGGCATCATGCTCACCAATCCCAACACCCTCGGCCTCTTCGAGGAGGACATCGCCGCCATCGCTGCCGCCGTCCACGCCGTGGGCGGCCTGCTCTACTACGACGGAGCCAATCTCAACGCCATCCTGGGCGTGGTCCGCCCCGGCGACATGGGGTTCGACATCGTCCACATGAACCTGCACAAGACCTTCGCCACCCCCCATGGGGGAGGGGGACCCGGAGCCGGGCCGGTGGCGGTGTCGGAGCGACTGGTCGACTTCCTACCCGGACCCAGGCCGGTCCTCACCACTTCGGACGAGCAGGAGGACTCCTACCAATGGGTGACCCCGCCCCGGTCGATCGGGCGGATGCACACCTGGCACGGCAACGCCCTGGTCCTGGCCCGGGCTCTGGCCTACATCCTCGTCAACGGGGGGGACGGCCTGCGCCAGGTGGCCGAGGCCGCCGTCCTCAACGCCAACTGGTTGCGCCAGCGTCTGTCGGCCACCTACGACGTGCCCTTCGATCGGCCCTGCATGCACGAGGTCGTCCTGTCGGCCCGTTCGATGAAGCAGGCCCACGGCGTCCGGGCCCTCGATGTGGCCAAGCGCCTGTTGGAAGAAGGTTTCCATTCGCCCACCGTCTACTTCCCCCTCATCGTGGATGAGGCGCTCATGATCGAGCCGACGGAGACCGAGAGCCCTCAGACCCTGCTGGCCCTGGCCGAATCCCTCGAACGCATCGCCGCCGAGGCCGGTGACGAGCCGGACGGGACGATGGCCGCCTACCCCCTGCACACGCCGGTGCGGCGGGTCGACGAGGCCAGGGCAGCACGGACGCTGGTACCCACGTTCGACGCCCGCGGTGCCGGACCCGACCTGACGTGAAGGGTGGCATCTTCACCACCCGTTTCGTCGATCCCTACCTGCGCATCCACAAGTACGTCTACCAACGGTCCGACGGCCGGATCGGGAAGCACAGCGGCGGGGTCCCCGCCCTGCTGCTCACCACCACCGGCCGCAAGAGCGGCCAGCCGCGGACCAACGGCCTCACCTACTGCCGCGACCGGGGCGACCTCATCGTGGTGGCCTCCAACGGGGGCAGCGACCGGTCACCGGCCTGGCTGTTGAACCTGCAAGCCGAGCCGCGGGTCAGTGTGCGGGTCGGCCGGCAGGTGATGGCCGCCACCGCCCGCGTGGCCGGACCGGAGGAGAGGGAACAGCTGTGGCCGCTGGTCAACCGGTCCAACCGGGGCCTCGCCCCACTTCTCCACCCCGGTGCCCATGGGCGGTACGACGTCTACCAACGCCACGCCACCCGGACCATCCCCGTTGTGATCATCACACCCGATCGTCCCCACCGGGCCTCCTGAGCTAACGGCCGCCAGCTGCGGTCACTCGAGCAGGTCGGGCTGCTCCCGGACGATGCGGTCGAAGAGGGGCTGGAAACTGAACCAACCGGCCACGTGCGATCCCACCTGGCGGGCTGTCAACCGTGCCATCTCCGGGTCGATGAGCACCGGGTTGCCGGCCGAGGAGGCCAGCAACTGGGCCTGGCACGACCGCTCCATGGTGATGAACCACCACACCGCCTCTTCCACCGATTGGCCCACCGTCAGCAATCCGTGGTTGCGGAGGATGGCCGCCTTGTTGTCGGCCAGGGCGTGGGCGATCCGCTTCCCCTCCTCGATGTCGAGGACCACGCCGGTGTAGTCGTCGAAGAGGGCGTGGTCCTCGTAGAAGGCACAGGCGTCCTGGGTGATCGGATCGAGGAGGTGGCCCAACGAAGACCACGACTTCCCGTAGATCGAATGGGAGTGGGCGGCGGCCACCACGTCGGGGCGGGCGGCGTGGATCTGCGAGTGGATGGCGAATGCCGCGGCGTTGACCGTCATGTCCCCTTCCACCACCACGCCGTTGTGGTCGACCAGGATCAGGTCCGACACCCGGATGTGCCCGAAGTGCATGCCGAAAGGGTTGACCCAAAAGTGGTCGAGGCGTTCGGGATCCCGCGCCGTGATGTGGCCGGCCACACCCTCGTCGAAACCGAACTTGGAGAAAAGCCGGAATCCGGCGGCCAGACGCTGCTTGCGATAGAGGCGCTCCTGTTCCGGCCCCTCGAAGTCCATGGTCGTCTTCACCAACTCGGACATGTCTCCTCCTCACCGCGTGGGACCGCTCAGGTCCCTCACCTCGCTATCTTATGCGGCGAGCGGACCCAGGCCCTATTAGGGGGAGGGAGGGGTAGGGAGGGGCAGCGAGGGGGAGAACCGGCTCCGATGGCGCCCGATGACGTAAAAAAGAAATTCCTCAAGTCCGGCACCCGACGTGCCGATGGACCAACGCCGGGTCTGTCGAGCGAAACGACCGCTTTCCGCCAAACGCCGTCCATGGCTCCAGACCCGGCCCTTTCTCCTCTCGTTGCCCAGCCTCTACCGGCGGCGCAAACGCCACGACCGGATGGCCACGTATCCGCTGACCGAGGCCAGGAGCGCCCCGGCCAAGGCGGCACACCCAGCGAACAACTGCAGGCCCGGGACCGAGACCCGCCATCCGGCCAGCCAGCTCCCGGCCATCCACACCACGGCCGATACCCCGCACAGCGCCCAGGCGGCGCGGGGTTCGACGGCAGCCAGCCACCCGTCCAGGCGGTTGGTACGAACATCCGTGTCTGCAGGAAAGGGCTCAGGGGGCGGTCCGGGCATCCCCTACCATCGGCACCGTCGGTTGCCGTCTTGACCACCCCCGGTCACGGCCATGCGGCCGGATCTGGTCAGCAACCCCCGGCCGACACGGTCAGGCTGGCCGGAGACCGGCCATAATGGCCCCCGGCCCGCCTCCAGGTCACCAGAGTCCAGCACCGTGATCATCGCCCACAGCCCTCAATTCGTCTTCATCCACATTCACAAGACGGGCGGCACATCGGTGGCGGCCTCCCTCCTGCGGGACCTTGCCCCCGAGGACATCGCCGTGCGGGAGGGACCCGGTCGGGCTGCCGCGCCGGCCGAACAGGCACTGAGTAAGCACAGCACCGCCGTCGAGGCCAGGGACTACGTCGGCTCAGAGACATGGGAGCGCTACTTCACCTTCGCCATCGTCCGGCACCCGATCGACAGGGCGCTGTCCCTCTACCGCTACATCGAGGCCCAGGCCCGTCCGCCCCGCAAGCCATGGTCCCGCCGGGTCATCGACCGCACAGCCGGTCGGGGCCACCGCCCGGGTCGGGACCGCCAGACGCAGAGCTGGCCGGAGGTGCGCGCCTATCTCGACAGCGACACCATCTCGGACTACCTCCGCCATCCCCTCCTGGACGGTGCACCGGGGATGAAGTCGCAGAGCTCCTCGCTCTGCGATCCGAACGGCGCTCTGATCGTCGACTTCGTGGGTCGATACGAAAGGATCGACGCCGACATCAGCTTCGTGCGCCGCCACCTCGGACTTCCCGATCGCCCTCTGCCGTGGCTGAACCCATCGGAGCGGAACGGCTACCTACCGACGGATCTGAGTCCAGAGGACCGTTCCTACCTGTTAGCGCGGTACGAGGAGGATTTCCGCCGCTTCGACTACCGGCCCTGAAACTCCCTGCCGATCACCACGGTCGGAACCGACGCACCCACAAGGGGTAGGGACGGATTCGTCTGAGGCGTCCTCAGACCTCATACTCAAATCGCTCGAAGTCATCTTCGAATCGAGCGGCGAGATAAGCGACGTCCTCGGGCGAGAGCTCAGCCTGCTCCGCACGGCCATACCGCTCGGCATTCCGACGCTCGAAGTGCAGATGCGGCCCCTGAGAGGCGTTTCGCCACTTGAGTGCCAGGTTTGAGAGGCCCAATGCCTTCTCGACGTGGGCAAAGTCCTCACGGAGCCGCTCGAACCTTCCGACATAGTCGACCAGAACCTTGCCTTCCTCGTCACACAACGAAGCCGACTGCGGCATCATGCTCCGGGTCCCGTCCATCAGGGGATGGCGTATGAACTCTGAAATCGAGCCGGTTTCCCGATAGGCCCGAATTTCCGGATTGTGCGAACGGTCGGGACTCTCGGGGGCCGGTCGGAGTCCGAGGCGTTGGGCTGCGGTCAACCTCGGCGGCCGAGACAGCTGCGCCGCCCACCTGTAGAGGGAGACGGTCCGTTCAATAGGGTGCCGCACGACGGCGAAGGTGAAGTACCGGTCCCAGGCCTCCGGCTGGAGCACTGTCCTGATATCACGTGCGGGGCTGTGCTTGTTGAGCCGGACTCCCTTGGCAGTCATCGTCTCCGTGCCACGAAGCATGAGGTCTTCATCGGCGAGGACCGGCCGCAAGGTGGCGGAAATCGACTCGCCGGCAGTCTTGTGAATGTGCACGAACACAAATTGCCGACTATAGGAAATGATCAATTGACTGCCTTTTCCTACCCGGAACGTGGAAGGCTACCAAAGGGTGCCGTAGGAGCCGGTCCTGACACGGTCACGTACCTTGCCTCTTCTGCTCGTCTGCCAATTGCTTGTCGTCGTTGCGTGCTTTGTCGCCGTTGGGCGGCGGGCGTCACTACATGACCGGGCGGCGATCCCCGTGACCGCTCAGCGCTAACAGCCCAGCTGGTCTCCGGGCTCGTCCACATGACCCCGATCAAGCATGGCTCCTACACCACGGGGGAGGGGCGACACCCGGGAAAGATGGGGACCCAAACGGCCGACGTTACCGGTCACCTTTTCCCGGCTGCTCCGCCCACCGTTAACCAACGTCCCGCTCCGGCCCTCTCGTCGGCGTCAGCCCACGGTCAACCGTCGCCGTCATCACATCTCGGGGTGCCACGTGAAGCAGGGTACCGTTCAGTTGGCAAACAGGCGTTCGATGTTTGGGCCTGACCTGGGATTCGTTTCTACTTGACATAATATACATTATCGGCGGTTTGCCGGAAGGGGCTCATGTCCGCACCGGCTCGATGACCACGCCCACCAGTTCCCGGGCCGGTTCGGCCAGATGGGCCAGAGCCGCCCGTACGGCGCCCGGCGAGTCGTCATCGGCCAGATCCGCTTCGACGTCCTCCAGGGCGGTCTCGAGCTGATAGAGCCGATCGTGCAACCGCCGCAGGTCCGCCTCGGTCACCACCACCTGGTCGGCCGGCAACCCGAATCGGTCGGCCCGCCGGCGGGCCTCGTAGGCTCGCTGCCGGTGGGACCGGCAGCAGAAAGTCCGTCGACGGCCCGGACCGGGCGGTTGGGCCAACGGGCGGTGACACCAGCTGCACCTGTCACTATCGGGCAAATTCGTCACGGTGACGATATTAGCGAGTCCGGCCCGGCTGGACTGTCCAATTCCGGCGGCGAACCGGGGCGGCGACCCTCAGCGAGGATCGAGGGCGACCACCGGGATGACCCGGTCGGTCTTGGCTTCGTACTCGGCGAAGCCCGGGTACCGCCGGGCCTGTTCGGCGTAGATCCGGTCCCGCTCACTCCCCTCGACCGGGATGGCCCGCATGGCCAGGGTGTCCGTGCCGATCTCCACCGACACCTCGGGATGGGCCACCAGGTTGACGTACCAGTCGGGGTTGGTGGGCGCTCCCGCCTTGGAGGCAAAGACGTAGCGCCGGCCCCCTTCCTCGAGGTACATCATGGGGTGGACCCGGGCTGCTCCCGTTTTGGCTCCGGTGGTGGTCAGAAGAAGCAGCGGTGCTCCCTCGAAGCCCCCTCCCACCTTGCCCTCGTGGGCGCGGAACTCCTCGATGATCTTCCCGTTGAAATCGTTGGCTTCAACCACGTCACCTCTCCCGTACTCCACTGCCCTCGGGCCACCGCGGGCCGGCCGGCCCGGGTGCCGCCATCGTAGAGGTCGAAGGCCTCCCGTTCGTTCGTGCCACCCCAGCGGCGGTATCCTCGGAGGCGGACCAAGGCCATGGAATTCGACCCGGAAGAGCTCATCGACGACCTCTACGACGAGGACGACCTGTACGGCGACGACGCCTACTTTCGCACCTGTGGCCGGTGCGGGGCCCGCACGTCGCCCCGCTGGTCGGAGTCGGCCTGCCTCGAGGAGGCCCGTCGCTACGGCTGGCGGCGGGTGGCGGCCTCGGACAGACCCGGAGCCCGCCGGATGGACCTGTGCGGAGCCTGCGCGGCCGACGCCGGGTTCGGACCGCCCCTGGCCCGCTGGGGTTGACCGTCCCCCCGGCCGGCGACGTCGACTACGCCCGCCACGGTCACGGCTACGGCCTCCGACGACGGGCGGAGCCACGCATCGCCCGTCTGGTGGCCGGGGCGTTGGGCCCGGCCCGCACCGTCCTCAATGTCGGCGCCGGTGCCGGTTCCTACGAGCCCGTCGACCGCCGGGTGATAGCCGTCGAACCCTCCGAGGCCATGATCGCCCAACGCCCGCCACCGACGACCAACGTCATCAGGGCGGTGGCCGGTGCCCTCCCCCTGGCTGACGCGGCTGTGGATGCCTCCATGGCCACGGTGACCATCCACCAGTGGCCGGACCCGGCAGC
The DNA here is from genome assembly GCA_963813525.1 of uncultured Acidimicrobiaceae bacterium. GTDB lineage: Bacteria > Actinomycetota > Acidimicrobiia > Acidimicrobiales > RAAP-2 > Bog-756. The sequence continues at coordinate 2,473,974 of CAWEZI010000005.1, read as the reverse complement.
CGGACTGGCCGAGATGCGCCGGGTCACCGCCGGCCCGGTGGTCGTGCTCACCTTCGACCCCACCCTCCTCGCCGGCCTCTGGCTCATGGACTACGTGCCCGAGCTCCTGGAGGCCGAGGCACGGCGGTACCCGACCGTTCCCGACCTGCTCGCCTGTTTGGGCCCGGACACCGAGGTCCTCCCCGTGCCGGTCCCCTTCGACTGCACCGACGGGTTCACCGAAGCCTTCTACGGACGCCCGGAGGCCTTCCTCGACCCCCAGGTCCGCCAAGCCCAGTCGGCGTGGACCTTCGTCGGCGCCGGCGTGGAGGCCCGTTTCGTCGACCAGCTGACCGAGGATCTGGCCAGCGGCCGCTGGGACGACCGTCACGGCCAGCTACGCCGGCAGCCGGCCTACCACGGCGCCGTCCGCCTGGTGGTCGGCCACTGACGGTCCGAGAGGGAGGACTACGGTGCCGGGCTCGGCGGGGACTCGTCGGTATCGATGACGGTGATCAGCGCCTCGAGAGGAGGGGGCTCCGGCTGTCGCTTCTTGGGTCGTGAGGTGGGCGAGCCGACGTTGATCCAGCCCAGCAACCTCTCGTCCTCGGTGAGGGCGAACAGCGTGCGCACCGGCGGGGTGTCGAGCACGGCCGCGCTCTTCCACACCGCCCCCAGACCGAGGGCGTTGGCGGCCAACACCATGGCGTAACCGGTGCACGAGGCCGACACCACCTGTTCCCACTCGGGAACGTTGGAGCCGGTGTCGGGAGAGGCGATCAGGACGATGGTGCACGGTGCGGCGAACGCCTTGCCCCGCATTTTGGCCACCACCGAGTCGGGTACGTCCGACCCCTGGAGAAGCTGCACGCCGGCGGCCAGGGCATCGGCCAGCCGCTCCTTGCCGGGACCACTGACCACGGCAAAACGCCAGGGGTGGAGGCCACCGTGGTCGGGAACGGTGGTGGCCGCCTGCAGGATGCGGGTCAGGGTGTGCTGGTCAGGAGGCGGCCCGTCCCGGTCCGGCTCGACCCGCGGGGCCATCATTCCCCCGAGCCAGGAGTCAGCCGGCGCCGGTTCCACCGATTCGATCATCGGTGTCTTTCCTCGATGGCGGGGGGCGGGAGTGACATTCTGAGCTTCGAGCGTAGGGGGGACGCCGATGGGACCGGACGTCCGGCCGTCACGGGGCGGTCAGCTGCCGGCCGCTGACGACGCGTCCGAGGTGGAGGACAGGGTGGCCTTCACGGTCAGCTGAGCCTGGCCGCGGTAGAAGCCGATGGTGACGGCCTGTCCCGGTTTGTCGGCCTGGATGGCCGTCCCCAACTGGTCGGCACTGGTGATGGCCTTGCCGTCCAACGAGGTGATCACGTCCCCCTCCTCCAGGCCGGCGACGTCGGCGGGCGAGCCGGACTCCACGTCGAGCACGACCGCCCCCTGGCTGGGTACGAATCCGTAGGCACTGCGCAATTGCGACGTCAGGGTTTCGATCTCGACACCCAAGAAGCCCGATCCGCCCTGGCTCGAGTTGCTGATCTGCTTGTTGCGCAGCTCCGGTAGCAGCTGCAGGATCTTGTTGGAAGGAATGGCGAAGCCGATGTTCTGGGCTTCGCCGGTGCCCTGGTCGTTGGAGGCCACCGCCGTGTTCATGGCGATCACCGTGCCGGCACTGTCCACCAGCGGCCCTCCCGAGTTACCCGGATTGATGGCCGCGTCGGTCTGGAACATGTTGCTCAGCGTCTCGGTGTTGTTGCCGGACGAATCGGCGGCCTGCACGGTGCGGCCCTTGGCCGAGATGATCCCCTGGGTCACCGTCGGCGTACCGGCGGACAGTCCGAGGGCGTTGCCGATGGCCACCACCGCGTCACCCACTTGGACGTCGTCGGAGTCGCCGTAGCTCACCGTGGGCAGGTGCGATTGGTTGTCGATCTGGAGCAGGGCCACGTCGTTGGTCGGATCGGTGTCGATGAGAGTGGCGGGAAGGGCCTTGAGACTGCCGTACAGGTTCACGGTGATCTTGGTGGCCCCCTCGATGACGTGGTTGTTGGTGACGACTTCCCCGTTCGAGGTGATGATCATGCCCGTCCCCTGGTCCTCCTGCACGCCGCTGGAGGTCCCCCCGAACAGAGACGAGGTGGCCGGCTGTGGCGAGGTTGCGTCGATGGACACGATGGCCGGGAGCACCTTGGCGATCACCGATTCGATGTTGGTGACACCGTTGAGGAGGGCCGGTCCGGAGGAGATCTCCTTCACCGTGGTCGAACCGTCGCCGTGGTCGGAAGCGGCCACGATCCCTCCGCCGATCAGAGCCCCGACCAGAGCCGCCACCAGAGATACCACCGCCCACGCCCACCCCGGAAGGCGGCGGCGGCTGTCCGATGGGGCCGGCTGGACCGACACCGGTGGTGGAATGATCGGACCCCAGACGGGGACCATCGAGCTGGCTGGCGAGGGCGACGGCACCGAAGGCCCGGCGCCGTCGCTGCCGTCGGGGGCCACCGGGACGACCCCGTTCGAGGGTTCGCTCACCGGATGGTCCTCCCGCCAGAGGGGCGGCAGGAAGACGTCACGGGACACGGGGGTGGCCGGCTCCTGGGCGGCACCACCGGACGGCTGGTCCTCCCCGGCCGTCGGGCCGTTGGCCTCCGTCGCCTCCATGGCCTCCCCTCCTCGAGCAACGGCCGTCCGCCGGATGCTGCCTCTGTCGTCGTCGGACCACGGTCCGGAACTGTTGCACCATGGTACGGGCCCGTCCGACGTCAGGCCCACATTTGAGCCGTTCTTACTTGCTTCTTAGTCCGGGCACCGGCCCACCACTCCCCCGTCGACACAGGTTTCGTCCGCCCCGGGTGGCCACAGCAGTAGCCTGTCGCCCGGTATGGCCCATCGCATCGAAGTCGAGCTGACCAGCCAGACGGACCCCTCCACGTGGACGTGGCGGGCCGTCGGGGCCAAACAACCGCGGGGAACGGTCGAGTCCACCCTGGTGCCCGACGGCTCGGGCGTGGGCTCGGTGTTCCGGGCCGAGGTCGAAACCAGTCTGGATGGCACCACGGTGACCGCTCTCCTCGCCCCCAAGGGCAAGGACCCCCGGACCACCCAGACCATCGAGGTGATCGGCGCCCCCCCGCGCGGGCCGGACGTCAACGTGGTGTTGGCGTCCAAGTCGACCCGCCGACGCGGCGATCGTGGCGACGGCCCCGGAACGGGGCCGCGGCGCCCGTCCGAGCGTCGATCGGGGGCGGCCGCTTCCGAACGCCCTCCCCGCCGCGACAGTGCCCGGCGCAGTTCGGGCGACCAGGACGGCGGTACCGACGAGGCGCCCTCTCGCCGTCGTACCGGCCCGGCCCGGCCCGGCGGGCGCGAGGCGCGGGGACGCGACGCCCCTCGCCGGTTGGCGCCGTCGTCCACCTACCGCAACGCCGCCTTGGCCACCTTCAAACCCGAAGAGCTCCCGGTGGCCGAACAGTTGTTGCGCGGGGGGATCCCCGCCGTCCGACAAGCCATCGACGAACAGAACGCCCGGGCCCGGGAGGACAAGCGCCCCGAGGTCACCCCGGGTCCCCTCCTGGCCATGGCCGAAGCGTTGCTCCCGGTGATCAATTTGGCCACCTGGAAAGACCGGGCCTCGACCGCGCGGGCCGCGGGAAAGGACGTGTCGTTGCGTGAGCTGCGTTCCATCGTGGCCTCCTCGTCCACCGTCACCCTGGACGAGGAAGGCACCGAGATGGCCTCGGCCCTGCGCTCCTCCCTCGACGAGAGGGTGAAGGCGCTGCGCGATCGATGGGTGGAACGCATCACCACGGCTCTCGACGAGGGGCGGGTGGTCGACGCCGTACGCGCCTCGGTCCGTCCCCCCGAGCCGGCCGCCCGCCTGGCCGCCGCTCTGGCCGTACGGCTGGCCGATGCCGCAGGACAGGCCATGTCGGCCGAGACACCACCCGACCAGTGGTTGGCTCTCCTCGAGGTGGTGGTCGAGTCGCCGGTGCGGCGCACCGTGAAGCCGGCGGGACTACCGACCGGAGCGGACGAGTCCCTTCTGGTCGCCGCCCGTAAGGCATCCGGCTACGTACCGGAGTTGGCCCGACTGATGGGCATCCCCATCCCACCCCCTCCCGGGCCCCGCCGCCCGGTCCCGGCTCGCTCCGGACAGGGCCGTCGGGTCTCCTGACCACCCCACTCCCACCGGGGGCTCAGGGTCGGCGGCGGTGCATGGTCAGCAGTCTGGCTTTGAACCCGGCCGATTCGTAGAAGTTCTTGGCCTCCCGGTCGCCGGGGAGCGCCAGCCCGTCCACCTGCTGGCATCCTCGCTCCTCCAACCAGCTCACCGTGGCCTCGAGGAGCAGACGGCCCACACCCACGCCCCGGGCGTCGGGCTCCACGTAGCAGGCCCCGAGTCGCCCCACCGGTGGCTGACGCTGGTCGTCCACCCGACAGGTGGCGAATCCGACGACCACCTGGTCGAGGGAGCCGACCACCACCCGGCCCCCCTGGTCGGCCAGTATCCCGGTGATCTCCCCCAACCCGGCCCCGTCGGTGCCGCCGGGCAGGACATCGGCCATCAACTCGGCGCCGCCCCGCTGTCCGACCACGGTGGCGATGAGCTCGTCGGCCAACTCGCAGATGCGGGGACCATCCGCTTCCGTGGCCTCCCGTACCGACTCCAGGAGGTCCCGCCGGCCCGACCGGACCGGGCGGGGCCCAGGGTCAGGACCGCTCATCGAGGAGCTGGTCGACCCGGTTGAGGATGGTCCGTCGCCCCCGGGTCGAAGCCTCGTAGGCCCGAACCGACACCAGCTCCACTCGATTGAGGCCGTCGAGCCGCTGGACCACCTGGGAGGCGGACAGCGTGTCGAAGCCGGGGATCGACAGGGTCGATACGGGAGGGACGTGTCCGTTGCCGCCCGAACCGGTGGCCGAGGGTGGGGCCGACGGCGTGCGGGACGTCGGGGAGGGCGACGGTCCCCGGCCGTGGGGGGACGACGGTGCCGGTCCCGGGCCCGGCGACGGACGGCTGGGCCGGGAGGGCAACAATCCCTCGGATCGGCGGATCAGTTCGTCTCTGCCCGCTTTGACCACGAAGGCCCCCACAGCCCGGGCCGACGACACCTGGACACCCAGCCGGTCCCGACCCCTGGCCGCCAGCCTCGGGATCTCGTCGGCCACGGCCACCACGATGCCCGCCGGCAGAAAGACCAGGACGTCCAGGATGCGGTCATTGAGGGCGTTGCCCCGGTCGTCGTCGTGCGGATCGGCCATCACCGGCTCCTGTTACAGGCAGCTGTCGTACGCGGCTGGACGCAATGGTCAGACGCAGTCGCGGCAGAGCATCTTCTTCCGGTCCGCCAGCTGGTTGGGGTGCTTCACCAGGAAGCAGGACCGGCACACGAATTCGCCGGGCTGCTTGGGGAGCACCCGCTCGGTGCCGTCGCCGGTGCGGTCCTCGGGCTCGGCGGTGTCCTCGTCGTCCTCGACCTCTTCGACGACCAGGCGCTCCTTGAGGATCGTGTCCAGGCTGGCTTCGACGTCCTCGTCGTCGGGCTCCTCCTCGTCCTCGTCCTCCGCCTCCTCCCCCGCCGGAGCCGGTTTGGTGGCCACCTTGGCCCCTACCTCGGGGATGTCGACGACCACGTCTTCGTCCTCGTCCACCACCACGTCGGCATCGTCGTCATCGTCGGGGATGGCCAGGCCATCCTCGGCAATCAGATCGTCGTCCACCAGCTCATCGAGGTCTCCCTCAATGAGCTCGTCGGGTCCTTCGACTTCGTCGAGTTCTTGTGCCATCTCGGTCTTTCAGAGGTGAGTCGCGGGTCACACCGGGTGACTTCGGCGGGAGCATAGACGGTTCCCCGCCGACTCCGTGCACCGACCGGATGGTCCCTGCCCGGCAACCGTCGCTGTGGTCGGTGTGGTGCGGGCCTGTCGTGTTTCCTGCCGGCTGTGGCCGAAGCCTCAGGCGGTAGGACCCAGGGGTCTTTGGCACCATTTCCTCGCTACCTTCGGTACACACCGCCGGTCTCGAGGGAATGTTTTCTACTCGATCCCCTGGGCCTCCCTCCGCCTCTCACAGCATCCCGCCGTCGAGCCGCACCGCTGACCGGAGTCGATCGGGGCAACTGTCGGGGCCAGTGGGACTGGGCGCACGATAGGCCATCGGCACCGTCGGTCGTCAAATAGCGAAGACCGGCACTCACCTGCGCCTTTGTACAACCTCCCAGGTCAGACGTTTGCAGGATTTCCTGCGCCGGAAAGCGAATCGCGCCGCTCCTGGGCGCGCCGCTCGGCACTCAGCCGGCCGAGGTCCTCGACGCTGTGATCCACATGGGACATGGCCTCGGCCAACAGCCGGTGCCCGGCCACCTCGCCGATCTGGCGATGCATCTCCTGGGCCACCCAGCGGTAGCTCGGATGTCCTTGTGGTCCGGATCGGAGCTCGAGCAGATGCATCGCCTCTCGGGCGTTCATCTGCATCGAATAACGAATCCGGTAGGCCAGAGCCACCGCATAGACCGACTCCGCCGGAAAGGTGGGGGCGAGCGCTTCGGCCAGCTCACGCGACCGCTCCAGTGATGCCACGTAGCGGTCTGCCAACCCGGCCTCGGCCACAACGTCGGGAACGTCGTAACCGAGCCTGATGCCCAAGGGCTGCCACTCGATGGTCAACATGCGGTGACGCTGCAGATCGCGGAAGGCTCCGTAGTCGGTGACCACGTCGAAGTGATAGCCGGTGCGCTCGAAGGCCCGGCCCGGCCGGTGCCGCCGGTTCTTGCGCTCCCCCACGTAAGCCCGTAGCAACGACCGCTTGTCCTCCGCCCCCATCCCGTCGACCTTGTTTCGCACCTGTTCCTCCGACAGCGAGGTGAGGGGGGTGCAGATGGCGGCGATGACCTTGTCCTCGCCGTCGGGGTCGAAATCGACCAGGGCGACCGACGGTTGACCGCTCGGTCCGCGGGCCGGGTCCCCGTCGGGGTCCGGGTCGGCCAGGAGGGCCTCGACCCGCTCAGCGGTGGCCTGCCGTGTTCCCTCCAGGTAGGCGCTCCATTCGCCCCCCCGGTCGGGGCGGTCGACCCGCTGGAGAAAGGAGGGAATGACCTTGCGGAGCTCGTCGAGCATCATGGTGGCGTAGCGCCGCGCCTCGGGCAGCGGGTGGGAGCGCATGCGCAGAAGTAGTGCCTCGTAGGACTGGCCCGTTCCGTAGATCCCCACGTTGGACAGTGAGGCGGCCGGCAGAAGTCCGCGGAGGGCGTCGAGGGCCTTGGCCCGGATGGCCTGGCGGTGCACGAAGTCGGAATCGCCCGGCTGGCGAGGATGGCGCACCGACAGGAAGGCCTTGGCTTCGTCCACCAGTTCGCCGTAGGTGTCGAACATCCGGTCCATCTCACCCACGTAGCGGGCACCGAACGGCGAGTCGAGCAGGTCCGGGTCCCGGTAGTAACGGTAGTGACCGGTGGTGAGGCGTTGGTTGTAGGCGATATAGCGGGTGGACTGCTCGAGGTAGGCCATCAGGCGACCCCGCTCGAGCACCTTGGTGAGCACGTTGGAAGCCTGTTCGCAGGCCAGGTGCACCCCCCCCAGCTGGGCCACCGAGTCGTCCCCGTACTCGAAGAAGACCTTCTCGTAGAGCTGCTCGGCCCGCCTCAGCCCGACAGTGGCGTCGACCGTGGCGTCACCGGTTATGTCCAGTTCGCCGACGAACTCGTCGAGGAAGAGTCGGCGCAGGCTCTTGGGCGAGCGGGAGTAGCGGGCGAACAGTGCCCCTTTGACCACTTCGGGCAAATTGACCAGCGCGAAGACGGGCTGGTCGAGGTTGGTGACGTAGCGACGAAGGACGTCTTCCTCGGCGGCGGTGAAGGTCTCCACGGCGTAGGGGAACATGCCCGGATCACACTACGACGAGACCGACAGGTCAGGCGCGGACCCCGCAGCCGCCGGGTCGTCGGCTCCCACCACGCCCCGCCGCAGGAGGTCGACGGCAGCCTCGGCGGCCGTCTGGGTGGCCGGATCAGGGGCGACCTGGGCCAGCTGGCGGAGCAGGTCGATCAATTGACGGGCGTTGCGGACGAAGTCGCCGGGAGCGATGTCGGTGCCGGTGAGCACCACCTCCAGGCTGGCCCCCCGGGCCCAGGCGATCACGGCGCGGGCCAGGCCCCCGTCGGACCGCCGTGTCCGTCGCAGTCCCACCCGACGTTCGGCCGACCGTATCTCGGCGGCCAGGGTGGCCAGCCCGGCCAGCCGGTCCACCACCACGCCCTGGCTGGGCGGCGCGGCGTCGTCCTCGGCCCGCCGGGCCTCGAAGGTGCAGCCCGACACCACCCCGGCCAGCAGGGCTGGATCCAGGCCGTCGAACAGTCCCCGGCGCAGCCCGTCGGTGACCAGCAGGTCCGACTCGTGGTAGATGGAGGCCAGCAGGAAACCGGCCTCGGTCAACTGCCACCCCTCGAGGAAGCCCCGCTCCTCCAGGATGGCCAGTCGGCGGTCGAGCTGGGCGGCCAGCGAGACCGACCCGGCCGGCGCCTGCCACTGGCCGTAGGAGGCACCCAGCAACCCGTGGGCCTCCTGGCGGGTCCAGCGCCGCACCAGATTGACGGCCAGGTTGTAGGTCGGATGGAAGGAGGACACCAGATCCGGGGGCGGGGCGACCGCCGTGCGGGCCACCAACGAAAAAGGCGTGGCCGGCGTCCACAGGACGAAGGCATGGCCCACCGTGTCGATCCCCCGGCGTCCTGCCCGTCCGGTCAGCTGCTGGTACTCCCCCGAAGTCAGGGCCGAGGTGTCGGCGCCGCGGAATTTGGCGAACCGCTCCACCACCACCGTCCGAGCCGGCATGTTGATCCCGAGGGCCAGTGTCTCGGTGGCAAAGACCACCTTGAGCAGACCTTCGCTGAAGCACTGCTCGACCGCTTGGCGAAATGCAGGCACCAACCCGGCGTGGTGGGGGGCGATCCCCGCCTCCAGAGCGGCTGACCATGGTCCGTACCCCAGGGTGGCCAGGTCGTCGTCGTCGAGGCGTTCCACCGCCGCCTCGGTCAGCTCGCGGATCCGTTTCCGCTCGTCCGCTGTGGTCAGACGGATCCCGTCGTTGAGGCACTGCCGGGTGGCGTCGTCGCACGCTGCCCGCGAGAAGATGAAGGTGATGGCCGGAAGCATGTCGGCCTCATCCAGGTACTCGATCACCTCGCTGCGCCGGGGGGCCCGGTAGCGATGCCGGCGAAGGCGTCGCACCCGGTCATCCAGCACGGCCCCGGTCGGGTTGGCCTTGCCGTCACGCAGCAGAGGAAGCACGGTGAGCTCCTCCCCCCCTCGCTCGGCCACGGCAAAGTGGTGATGCAGGATGACCGGACGCCGGTTTTCGACGACGACCCGGGTCGGTCCCCGGATGGAGCGGAGCCAGGCCCCGAAGTCGGTGGCGTTGGCCACCGTGGCCGACAGGCCGACGAAGACCACCCCGGGGGGGGTGAGGACCAACACCTCCTCCCACACCGAGCCGCGGTAGGGGTCCTGGAGGTAATGGACCTCGTCGAGGACCACCACCACCAGACCGTCGAGCAGAGGAGACCGGGCGAAAAGCATGTTGCGGAGAACCTCGGTGGTCATGACCACGATGGGCGCCCATCCCTGGTGGGAGACGTCCCCGGTGAGTAGGCCGACCCGGTTCTCGCCGTAGCGGGCCGTCAGCTCGGCGAACTTCTGGTTGGACAGGGCCTTGATGGGCGTGGTGTAGAAGGCCTTGCCTCCGGCGTCGAGGGCCCGGGCGGCGGCGTAGTCGGCCACCAGGGTCTTCCCCGAGCCGGTGGGCGCCGACACCAGCACCGACTGGCCTTCGTCGATGGCGTCCATCGACCGGCGCTGGAAGCCGTCGAGGGTGAAGTCCAGCTGCTCTTCGAACCGCTCCCGAAATCCCTTGTCCGCCCCCCCTCCGGCGTCCCGAGCGGTACCCCGGGCACGCCCGGCGGTCATCGGGTGATGATCTTCCCGATGACGATCGACACTTCGTAGAAGATGTAGAGGGGTATGGCCAGGGCCATCATCGAGAAGGGATCGGAGCTGGGGGTGATCACCCCGGCCACCACCACGATCAGGACGATGGCCCAGCGCCGCCACGAGGACAGCTGGGCCGGGGTCAGGACGCCGGCGATCTCGAGCGACACCAGCAGCACCGGGAATTCGAAAGTGACGCCGAACACGGTCATCAGCAGGACGATCAGTCCTATGTACTTGCTGGGGTCGAGGATTTCGGTGAGGCTCGGTCCACCGATGCTCCCGAGCCAGCGCAGAGCATGGGGAAAGGTGATGTAGGCCACCAGGCAACCCAGGGCGAACAGGAAGATGGACACCAGGATGAAGGGGATGGCGTAGCGCTTCTCGTTGCGCTTGAGACCCGGGGTGATGAACCGCCAGAGCTCCCAGAGGAGAATCGGCGAGGCTAGGAACAGCCCCCCGTAGGCGGCGATCTGGACCCGCAAGGTCAGCCCGGCCAGCGGAGCGGTGATGTAGAAACCGCACCGGCGGGGGGAGATTTCGCAGTAGGGGTGCTGGAGGAACGAGAGGATCCACGGGTACGCCAGGAAGGCGACCACGCCGGCGATGAGGAACGCCGCCGCCGACACCAGGACCCGCTTGCGCAGCTCGGTCAGATGTTCGACCAGGGTCATCGAGTCAGGCGACGGGCGGGCCTCGTTGCGACGTCTGAGTGAAATGGCCACGACCCTCTACCCCGAGCCGACCGGTGCCCGCACTGCCGACCCGGTCAGTTCAGTCCGGGCTGGTCGGGGACGACGCCCCCCGACGAACGAACCTGGTGGACGATGCCACCGGCGTCGCTGATCATCAACCCGGGAATGACCGGTGTCTCCTCCGCCGCCTGCACGATTCCCGCCGGTCGGTTGGCATCGGCCGACGGCTGCACGTCGTCTCCCTGGGCCTCGGGGGGTTCGAAGCCGTTGGCCGCGGTGGAGGTGGCCCCGTTCTCGGCGCCGTGGGTGTCGGCCAGCGTGTCGAGGAAGGACAGGGGTGAGCGGACGGCGTGGGTGATGGTCTCGGTCGACGGGAGGTCGGGGAAGTTGTTGCGCACGTCGGACTCCAAACGCTCCCTGAACTTGCGGAAGTCGCCCCACAGGCTGCCGATCTGCTTGGCCACCTTGGGGAGCTTGTCCGGGCCCAGCACGACCAGGGCCACCACCAGGATGACCAACAGCTTCGCCGGACTCAGGAAATCCACAGGCCCGAGTGTACTTGGGGTCCCGATCCGGGGGGGCCCGGGGTCAGCCGGTCACCAGGTGGCGTCGGACAGCGGCGGCCCGTGCACCGGAACCGGGCCGGTGGTCCGTTCTCGCCTGCCGGTCATGGCCGCCACCAGCAGCAGCAGCACCACCACGCCCGCCCCCAGGGAGAGCACCACCATCCACCCGGTGTCGTCCAAGGGCCAGACCACGAAGGCCATCTTGCCCACGATCAGGTTTCCCGAGATGGGACCGAAGTAGCGGCTGTCCTCGGAATCGGTCCGGTTGTCGCCCATCACGTAGTAGTCGCCGGCCGGCACCGTGTAGGGATGGTTGAGGCTGAACCCGTTGGGCAGTGGGCTCGGCGACGTGGGCGGTGGCGGGTTGGGCAGCCAAGGCTCGCTGAGGGGCCTCCCGTCGATGTAGACCCGTCCGTCGACGGCCGAAATGGTGTCACCGGGGAGACCGATGACCCGTTTGACCAGATCGGCGTACGGCGCCTGCTCGAGCGGAGGTCGCCGAAAGACCACGATGTCCCCACGGTGGACAGCGTTGAGTTGGTAGCTCAGCTTGTCCACCACGATGCGATCCCCGACCTGGAGGGTGGGCAGCATCGATCCTGACGGGATGTAGAACATCTGGGCCACAAAGGTGCGCACCCCGAGGGCCAGGAGGAGGGCGACCACCAGGACCAGGCTCCACTCCAGGATCCACCGTCCGGACAGGTGGGACGACGCCTCGCCGGCCACGGGGAGCTCCGGCACCGGCCGGGGGGAGGGATCTCGAGACTGGGGACCGGAAGAGGCGGACGCCTCGAATCGGCCGGCGACTCCACGATCGTGGCCGAGGCCTTCTGAAGGTCGGATGACACCAGGCCGCGACGCTAGCCCACCGATGGCTCCGATCCGGATCGGAGAGCCACCGGCGGCGAGGCCATGCCGGACCAGTCGAAGAGAACGGTCAGAGCCCCTTGATGTGGTCGAGGGGCCAGACCACCGCTACCGCACGACCCACGATCAACGATTTGGGTATGGGCCCGAAGAACCTACTGTCCTCGGAGTCCGTCCGGTTGTCCCCCATCACGTAGTACTCACCGGCCGGGATCTTGACCGGTCCGGGCAGGTTGAACTGCGGGTGGGCGTCGCCGGGGAGCGGACCCGAGTAGCTGTCGGGGCCGGGTGGGAGCCACGGTTCGTTGAGCCTCTTCCCGTTGATGTAGATGTGGCCGTTCTCGGACGAGATGGTCTCGCCCGGGAGACCGATCACCCGCTTGACCAGGTCGGCGTACTCCTGATCCTCCAGAGGAGGACGTCGGAAGACGATGATGTCGCCCCGGTGCACGGCATGGAGGTGGTAGCTCAGCTTGTCGACGATGATCCGGTCACCCACCTGCAGCGTGGGGTACATCGACAGGGAAGGGATCGAGAAGGACTGGATGACGTAGGTGCGCAACCCCACCGTGCAAATGAGCACGGCGATCAGGATGATGGCCCATTCGACCACCGTCCGGTAGCCGCGGCCCTTCACCGGCGGAGGTTCCACCGGACTGCCGAGCAGGTCGGTCGGCGGACCGTGTTCGAGCGCGGAGTAGGCGTCTGTGGGAGGTTGGGTGACCACGAACCCAGGACGCTACCCCACCGTCGGTGGCCGTTACGGTCGAGGCTGTGTCGGGGCCGGAGCGTGGTCGAACTCACCCGTAGGGTGAGTTCACAGTCCGGCGATGAGCTTCTCGACCCGTTCGTCCTTGGATTTGAAGGGGTCCTTCAGGAGAACCGTGCGTTGCGCCTGGTCGTTGAGCTTGAGATGGACCCAGTCCACGGTGAAATCACGCCGACGTTCCTTGGCCTTCTTCACGAATTCCCCGCGCAGACGGGCCCGGGTGGTCTGTGGTGGCAGGGACATGGCGGTGGCGATGTCGGCGTCGTCACAGATCCGGTCGAGCTGGTCGTGATGCTGGAGCCGGTAGTAGAGGCCCCTGTTCCGGTCGACGTCGTGATACTGCAGATCGAGGAGGGAGACCGCCGGATTGTGCAGGGAGAGCCGGTGACGGGCCCGGTAGTGATCGATCAGGCGGTACTTGGCCACCCAGTCACACTCCCTGTGCAGGGACAGGGGATCGGCCTCGAGCCCCTTTAGACAGTGCTCCCACATGTCGAGGGCCCGGTCCTCCTGGGGGGAAAGACCTTGCCGGTCGCGGTAGCGGATGGCCCTCTGGAGGTACTCCCCCTGGATGTCGAGGGCGCTCATCTCCCTCCCGTTGGCCAGACGGACCGGGCGCCGGCAGGTGATGTCGTGGCTGATCTCGCGGATGGCCCGGATGGGGTTCTCGAGGGTCAGGTCCCGCATCACCGTCGAGGGATCCTCGAGCATGCGCAGCACGATGCTGGTGGCCCCGACCTTCAGGAATGTGGCGTATTCGCTCATGTTCGAGTCGCCCACGATCACGTGCAGACGACGGTATTTTTCGGCGTCGGAGTGCGGTTCGTCGCGGGTGTTGATGATGGGCCGGCTCCGGGTGGTGGCCGACGACACGCCCTCCCATATGTGCTCCGCCCTCTGGCTGAGGCAGTAGACAGCACCACGGGCCGTCTGGAGGACCTTGCCGGCCCCGGCGTAGGCCTGGCGGCTGACCAGAAACGGTATGAGCACCTCGGTGTAATGGGCGAAATCGTCGCGTCGGCTGGTCAGGTAGTTCTCATGGCATCCGTAGGAATTACCGGCCGAGTCGGTGTTGTTCTTGAACAGGTAGATGTCCCCCCTGATGCCCTCCTCACGCAGACGGGCCTCGGCCCCTTCCACCAACGACGAGAGGATCCACTCCCCCGCTTTGTCGTGCACCACCAGCTCGGAGATGTCATCGCATTCGGGGGTGGCGTATTCGGGATGGCTGCCCACGTCGAGATAGAGGCGGGCACCGTTCTCGAGGAAGACGTTGGACGACCGCCCCCAGCTCACGACCCGCCGGAACAGATAGCGGGCCACCTCGTCGGGACTCAGACGTCGCTGCCCGCGCAGCGTGCAGGTGACCCCGTACTCGTTCTCCAAGCCGTAGATCCGCTTGTCCATTACCTTCACGGTACCGTGAGCGGGGCGCTCAACCGTGCCTCAACCGTGAATTGACCCTCGGGCTGCCCGAAAAGTGACGATTCAGACCAACAGGGACTCGAGTTCGGCGTCGACCAGACGGCGGAAGGCCCGGCGCCCGTTGCCGTCGGACAGCACCGCCACCTCGAGATCGCGCCCGGCCAGGGTGCGGTCGGCACCGGCCAGGGCGCCCACGGCGGCACCCAGGGCGCCCGACAGATCCCACCCCTCCCTCCAGTCCTGCTCGAGCCGCTCGGCGATGGCCTCGGTCTCGCCGCCGAGCACCGCGTACCGGTCCTCGTCGGTGATGGTGCCTTCGTAGGCGATGTGGTACAGCTGCGGAGGGCGTAGCCCCACCCCCAGCTCAGCCACCAGGATCTCCACCTCGAGCGGCTTCATCTCGTGGGTGAAGACCTGACCGAGGTACTGGGCATAGAGGTTGGCCAGCGAACGGGCGTCGACGTCCTCGCGGCTGTAGGCGTAACCCTTGGTGTCGGCATGGCGGATGCCCGACACGCGGAGCTGGTCGAACTCGTTGTACTTGCCCACACCGGCGAAGGCGATCCGGTCGTAGATCTCGCTGATCTTGTGGAGCGAGCGCGACGGATTGTCGGCCACGATGGCGATGCCGGCGTCGTAGGTGGTGGCGATGAGCGAACGACCGCGGGCGATGCCCTTCTGGGCGTACTCGGCCCGGTCCTTCATGACCTGTTCCGGGGCCACGTAGTAAGGCATGGTCATGGCTGGCGACCCTCACTCCGTCGTCGCTCGATGAGGGTGGCGAACCGTTCGGCCACCTCTTCGTCGGTGGCCAGCTGGTAGCCCTCGGCTGTCACGGTGGCCACCGTCGGATAGATGCCCCGGATCAAGTCGGGGCCCCCGGTGGCAGAGTCCTCGTCAGCCGCCTCGTACAGGGCCTCGATGGCCAGCTCGACGGCGTCGTCGCGGTCCATCCCCACCCGGTAGCCCAATTTGATGGTGGTACGGGCGTCCCGCCCGCCGGATCCGGTGGCGTTGTGCTCGGTCTCCTCGTAGTGTCCACCGGTCACGTCGTAGGTGAAGATGCGGCCCGTCTGGCGGGTCAGGTCGTAGCCGGCAAACAGAGGGACCACGGCCAGGCCCTGCATGGCCATGGGCAGGTGCTCCCGCACCATCTGACTGAGTTGATTGGCCTTGCCCTCGAGGCTGAGCACCACTCCCTCCACCTTCTCGTAGTGCTCGAGCTGGGTCTGGAAGAGGCGGACCATCTCGACGGCGGGGCCGGCTGCACCGGCGATGGCCACGGCCGAGTAGCGGTCGGCTGCGAACACCTTCTGCATCGACCGGTGGGCGATGGCGTGACCTTCGGTGGCCCGTCGGTCGCCGGCCATGACAATGCCGTCCGCCGATCGCAGGGCCACCACCGTGGTCCCGTGACGGAAGTCGGCAGCAGCCGTGGTCGATCCCGCGCCAGCAGTGGCCGGGTGGCGAAGAGGCACCTGCAGCTTGCGGATCAGTCCTGCAAAATCGGGCCCGGGGTCTTCGGTTGTCGAAAAGAGGGGCAGGGTCACAGGCGCTACTCGCCACCCTTTTGCACGTAGTTGCGGACGAATTCCTCGGCGTTGTCCTCGAGTACCTCATCGATCTCGTCGAGCAGGTCGTCCAGTTCAGCCTTCAACTTGTCGCCGGCCGCCGAAGACGCCGGGACCTCCTCGACCACATCATCGACCCGTTCGGTCGTGGTCTTCTTCTTTTGCTCTCGTTCAGCCATTGTGATCAGCCATCCCCTACTCTCTAGCTGCTCAATCGGTCCAGCAACTCGGACGGGCTCGCGCACGCCTCGAGTAATTCCTCGACATATTCAGCCGTTCCCTTCAGTGGATCCATCATAGGGACACGCCGCAACGGGTCGGTGCCGAGGTCGAACACCAGGGAATCCCAGTTGGCGGTGACCACTTCGGCCGGCCATTTCTTGAGGCACTGGCCCCGGAACCAGGCACGGGTCTCCCGGGGCGGCTCGCTCACCGCGGCCGCCACCGCGCTCTCATCGATGAGACGCTCGGTGTCCAGACGGGCGAACAGTGACCGTGCCGGGCGCAGGTCGTGGTACTGCAGATCCAGTGCGGCCAGACGGTGATCGTCCCATCCGCACCCGTGGCGGGCCCGATAGGCCTCGATCAGCTGGAGCTTGGCCACCCAGTCCAGTTGACGGGACAACGACATCGGGTCGGTCTCCAGGCCGTGGAGGACCGCCTCCCACCGGGCGAGCACGGACTCACCGATCGATTCGGCCCCGAGGCACTCGAGGCCGCGGTCGTCGGCGTACTTGCGGGCCAGAGAGAACAGTTCCCACTGGATGGCCAGCGCGGTGGCCGTGGAACCGTCGGTCATCAGGAGCGGACGGGTGAAGGTACGGTCCACGGCCACCTGGTGCATGGCGGTCACCGGATCGGCCAGCTGCAGGCTGCGACTGCCGGTGACGTCGTCCTCGATCATGGCCAGCACCAGCGAGGTGGTCCCCACCTTCAAGAAGGTGGCCACTTCGGCCAGGTTGGCGTCGCCCACGATGACATGCAGTCGGCGGTAACGATGGGGGTCGGCGTGGGGCTCGTCCCGGGTGTTGACGATCGGGCGCTTGAGGGTCGTCTCCAGTCCCACCTGCTCTTCGAAGAACTCGGCCCGCTGCGAGATCTGGAAGTCGACCCTCTCGCCATCGTGGATGGCGGTCTCCGACCCGACCTTTCCGGCCCCGCAGTAGATCTGCCGGGTCACGAAGTGGGGGGTGACCCCGTTCACGATGCGGGTGAAAGGAGCGGCCCGGTCCATGAGGTAGTTCTCGTGGGCGCCGTACGAGTTGCCCTTGCCGTCCGAATTGTTCTTGTAGATGACCAGATGCGACCCGTCGTGGGCGGACAGATCGGCTGCTTCCATCGAACGGGTCAGGATGAGCTCGCCGGCGCGGTCATAGCGGAGGCACTCCAGAGCGTCGCGGCACTCGGGCGTCGAGTATTCGGGATGGGCGTGGTCCACGTAGAACCGGGCCCCGTTGGTCAGGACAGTGTTGACCAGATGTGTCTCCACCTGCGGGGGCATGGCGTCCTCGCGGGCGAACCCCCGGGCGTCGTTGCCCGGGGCCTCGTCCTCGAAGTCCCAGCCGGTCTGCTGACGGGCCACGTCGTGGGCATAGGCGTTGATGAGCACCGAGGAGGCGGCGATCGGGTTGGGGTCGCCGTGCACAACCTGGATGCCGTACTCGGTCTCGATTCCGCAGACCTTGGGGATGGCCACGAAGCCGACCCTATCCTGGCCCCACGCTCAGAGGTACTGACCGGTGCCCACCCGCTCGATGGATCGGCCACCCTTGGTCTCTTCGTGGTCGCTGATCAGGGTACGGATGTAGACGATGCGCTCGCCCTTCTTCCCCGAGATCTTCGCCCAGTCGTCCGGATTGGTGGTGTTGGGCAGATCCTCGTTCTCCTTGTACTCCTGGCGGATCGACCGCAGCAGGTCATCGGTGCGGATGCCCCGGGTCTCGTCGGCGATGGCCCTCTTGATGGCCAACTTCTTGGCTCGCCGCACGATGTTCTCGATCATGGCCCCCGACGAGAAGTCCCGGTAGTAGAGCGTCTCTTTGTCCCCACCCTGGTAGGTCACCTCGAGAAAGCGGTTCTCCTCGTCGTTGCGGTACATCTCGGTCACCGTGGCCTCGATCATGGCCTGGGTGGCCTTCGAGGGGTCGCCACCACCCAAGGTGCGGACCTCGTCGGCGTCGAGCGGCAGATCGGGCGTGAGGTAGCGCGAGAAGATCTGGGTGGCGGCCACTTCGTTGGGCCGCTCGATCCGGATCTTCACGTCCAGGCGACCGGGCCGGAGGATGGCCGGGTCGATGAGGTCCTCGCGGTTCGAGGCCCCGATGACGATGACGTCCTTCAGCGTCTCCACGCCGTCGATTTCGGCCAGCAGCTGGGGGACGATGGTCGACTCCATGTCCGAGCTGATCCCGGTGCCCCGGGTGCGGAACAGCGAGTCCATCTCATCGAAGAACACGATGACCGGAACCCCCTCCTCCGACTTCTCGCGGGCACGCTGGAAGACCAGGCGGATCTGACGCTCGGTCTCGCCCACGTACTTGTTGAGCAATTCGGGGCCTTTGATATTGAGGAAATAACTCCGGGTGTTGGTGTTGCCGGTGACCTCGGCCACTTTCTTGGCTAACGAATTGGCCACCGCCTTGGCGATCAAGGTCTTGCCGCATCCGGGTGGGCCGTAGAGCAGGATGCCCTTGGGCGCCGGCAGCTTGTGCTCGGCGTACAGGGACCGGTACAGATAGGGGAGCTCGACGGCGTCGGTGATGGCCTCGATCTGATCGTCGAGACCACCCACGTCGGCGTAGGTCACATCGGGAACTTCCTCCAGCACCAGCTCTTCGACCTCGGGACGAGCCAGCTTCTCGACCAGCAGCCCGGTGCGGGACTCCATCAGCACCGTGTCGCCGGCCCGCAGCTTGACCCCGATCAGGGTGTCGGCCAGCTCGGCCACCCTCTCCTCGTCGGCCCGTCCGTAGACCAGGGCACGGCGGCCGTCCTCCAGCACCTCCTTCAGGACCACCACCTCTCCCGAGCCTTCGCCCTGGCGGGCCAGGATGACGTTGAGCGACTCGTTGAGCACGACCTCGTCGCCCCGTTGCATCTCCTCGGCATCGATGTCCGGGTGGAGGGAGACCCGCATCTTGCGGCCCCCCGAAAAGACATCCACCGTGCCGTCGGGATTGGTTCCCAGGAAGGTTCCGTAGGCAGCCGGGGGCTGGGTCAGCTTCTCGACCTCTTCGCGCAGGTTGGCCACGTGCTCCTTGGCCGTCTGCAGGGTGAAGGTGAGCTTCTCGTTCTGCGAGATGGCTTGGGCCAGCTGGCCCTTGGTCTCGAGCAGCTTCTCCTCCAGGGTCTGGACCCGTCGGGGGCTCTCCTGCAGGCGCCGGCGTAGGACGGTGACCTCTTCCTCGGCAGCCCTGGCCCTGATGCGCAGCGTGTCGAGGTCGTCGCTTTCCATCGGATCCACCGACCGGTCGGCATCTGCGCCGTCATCGAAATCCATGGCTGGCATCACCTCGTTCGTCGTATGTCCGTGCTGGCGACCCTACACCGGCCCTTTGCCATTCCACGCGTCATTTGCCCTCGGTCGGGACCCTCGGACCGTCCTTTCTGACGAACCGTCAGTCAAAGGGGGCCCGGTTCCGGATAGCATTGGGGCAAAGGGCCGGACCCGAGGTCGAAGGTGCCCAGGGTGAGCCGCGACCTCGCCGAGCAGCCACCGCGCTGTCGAGCGGTGGCAGCCGCCCGGAGGAACCGGAAAGCAACCAGGAGCGAAGTCACTGATGAAGGTCTGGATCGACCAGGATCTCTGCACGGGAGACGGTCTCTGCGAGGAGATCGCCCCCGCTGTGTTCACGCTGCTCGACGACGGGCTCGCCTACGTCAAAGAGGGCGCCGACGTCAAGAGCGAGCCGGGCGGGTCGGCCGGTATGGCCGCCGTTCCCGAGGACCTGGAGGATGCCGTGGTCGAGGCGTCCGAAGAGTGTCCGGGCGAGTGCATCTTCATAGAACAGAGCTGATCGGGCCGGCCTGAGGCGTGGCCTCCACCGGACCGGCTCCGTCCGTCGTCATCCGTCCCCCGCGTCGGCCGGGAGGAGTAGCCGGGCGGTGGTCAGGAACCCGGTGTGACCGACCATGCGGTGGTTGGGCCGGACCGAGCGGGACTCCACATGCCAGGTCCGGTGGAGCACCTCGAGGGTGACCGCCATCCCGAAGGGGGAGTCCTCCATGGCCGAGCGCAGCGATGCGGTCTGGTTGATGGAGGGAAGGTAGGCGCACAGGATCCCCCCCGGGCGCAGCGCCTTTTCGGCATGGACCAGGACACGCCACGGCTCGGGTAGGTCGAGCAGGATGCGGTCGAGCCCGCTCTCGTCGATGCCGGCGTAGACATCGCGGATCTCCACCCGGTACGGAGCGCCCTCTCCCACCAGGGCGGCCACGTTGCGGGCGGCCTGGGCGGCAAAGTCCTCGCGCAGCTCGTAGCCGATCACCTCGGCCCCGGCACGCAGAAGGGCCATGGACAGCGCCCCCGAGCCCACCCCCGCCTCCAGCACCCGCATGGACGGGGCGATGTCCGCCTCGATGAGGATGGCGCCCAAGTCCTTCGGGTAGATGACCTGTGCGCCGCGCGGCATCTTGAGCACGGCATCGCCAAGGGTGGGGCGCACCACCACGAACCGGCGACCGGTGCTGCCGAGGATGGTGGAACCCTCGGGGGCGCCGATCAGATGGTCGTGGTCGACGATGCCGACGTGGGTGTGGAAGGTGGCGCCGGTCTTGAGGGTGATCAGGTAGCGGCGGTCCTTGGCATCCAACAGGAGCACCCGCTCGCCCGCCCGGAGGATGCTCCGATCCTCGTCGGCTGCCATGTCGCTCAGCCAGATACGGGAGGAGGGGGGCCGGACGAGGCCGAAATGACCAGGCGCTCGCCGGGCTTGAGCCGCGTGCGGTAGACGACGTCGCTCTGGTGCCGCGCCCGGTTGAGCATCCAGATGGCCACCCCGACCACCAGCCAGGCGGTGTGGTATCCCCTCAGGCCGCGGCCGAACGCCTTGACCTGGATGTACTGCAAGAAGGTGTCCACCGCTCAGATCCGCCGTACTTCGACGACGGCCGACCGGCGCCGGCCGTTCCGCCGCCCGATGAGGAAGACCACGGCGACCATGGCCACCCCCACGGCCAGCGCCACGGTCAGGGCCTGGGAGCGCTTCGACTCCGCCTCGTCGGTGGCCTCGCCGGTCAGTTCGCGGAACTTGGCCTCTATATCGTCGCGGGTGATCGGCGTCGGCGTCGGCATCGGCTCCGGACTCATCGGACCTTCTCCTCTCCGGCGTCGGCCGTCTGACCCTGTCCCCGGGTCACCGCCCACACGGCCACCGCCGCCACCGCCACCACGACGACGGCGCAGATGAGGTAGGGCACCCACGACAGGTTGCCGGTGAAAGCGTCATCCGTCTCGCCCTGGAGGAACCGCAGGAAGGCCACCGACAAGATGACCAAGCCGATGGCCAGAGCCACCGAACCGGCCACACCGAAGAGCACGTAGCGACCCAGACCCTTGAGCGGATCGAGGGTTTCCTGCTTGACGTAGTCGATGATCAGCTGGAGCGTCTCGCTCCCCGTCGAGCGCAAGGCGCCCAGTCCTCGTCCCGTCCTCCGGCCTCCGGCCACGATCCTCCTCGGTCCGTGCAAGCTCGCACGGTGGCCGATGCCCCGACCGTGCGCCTACGTCGCTAGCCCCCAACTATAGGCAGGGGCTTCGGGCCGCACCGACGAGCCACGCTCCGGCCCGGGTGCCGGGCGGTCAGGGGCGGTCGGTGAACAGGTAGGTGGAACTGGCCCGGGCCACCACCGTTCCCCCGTCGTCGACCACTTCGGCCTCGGCGAAAGCAACCCGGCGGCCACCCGAGACCACCGAAGCCGTGCAGATGAGGGTGGCTCCCACCCGCACCGGGGCCATGAAGCTGGTCTTCATCTCCACGTTGGAGGAGATCACCCGGCGGCCGGCGGCACGGGCATAGGTCACCGTGGCCGATCCCATGGCCGAGTCGGCCATGGCCCCGAGGAAACCACCCTGGACGATGCCGGCCGGATTGGCGAACCGCTCGTCGGCCCGCATCGTCCACCGGGTCCGGCCCGGCTCGACCTTGTCGATGCAGGTCATCCCCAGGGTCAACTCGCAGTTGGACGGCACCTGGATCTGCGGCTCGACCACTTGTGTGACGCTACCCCCTCGACCGGGTCGATACTGGGAGGATGGTTGCTCGATCCGCAGTCACCCCGGGGCCCACCTTGCTGATGGGCCAGGCCGACGAGAACTGGGCGGGCGACGCCCTATTCTACGAGTACTCGACGGCCGTCGACCCCTTGGCCGCCGGCACCATCAGCCCGGTACCGGTGCACACCTTCCCCGCCGCCCTCCACCACGGGGGCCCGACCCGGGTGGTCCCTGTCGACCTGGCCGACCGGCTCGGTGTGCCCTACCCGGCCACCACCCCGGGCCTTCTGGCCTCGTTCGTGGTCATCAGAGCGGGCGAGGAGCTGGCCACCGCACCGGACGCCACCAGCGAGCTCTACACCTGCATCCGGGGCACCGGGCACAGTCGGGTCGAGGGCTCCCCCACCCACCCGGCGGTCACCCTGAGCTGGACGACCGGCGACTTCTGGACCCTGCCGGCCGGGTGCACCACCGTCCACCATGCTGATACCGACACTGACAGCGATGCCCTTCTCTACCGGGTGACCGATGCTCCCCTGCTCCGCTACCTCGGCGCCGAGCCGGGCGAGAGACGGTTCGCCCCGACCCACTACGACGGCTCGGCCGCCCGGGCCCGGCTGGCCGAGGTGGAAGGCGACCCGTCGGCCTCCGAGCGCAGTCGGATCAGCGTGCTTCTGGCCAACACCGCCACCCCCCAGACCCTGACCGTCACCCACACCCTGTGGGCCATGCTCGGTGTGCTGCCCGCCGGTCGGGTCCAGCGCCCCCACCGGCACCAGAGTGTGGCCGTCGATCTGATCCTCGACTGCGCCCCGGGGTGTTATTCGCTCATCGGTTCCCACCTCGATGCCGACGGACTCATCGTCGACCCCACCCGCGTCGACTGGGAACCGGCCGGCGCCTTCGTCACCCCGCCGGGCCTGTGGCACAGCCACCACAACCAATCGGGACAACCGGCCCACCTGGTGCCGGTACAGGACGCCGGCCTCCACACCTATCTCCGCTCGCTCGACATCCGGTTCGCACCGACCGGCGGCTGAGCCGCCGTGGCTTTCGCCAACGCCCTGTCACAGCATCCGGTGGCGTCACAGGCCACCGGTGAGGTTTCGGGGGCCGTGCTGGAGGCGGTGGGCGAGCGGCCGGATCTGGTGGTGGTGACGGCCACCCGCCCCCACGCCGGTGCCCTCGAAGACATCGTGGCCGCCGTGGCTGCCGTGCTCCAGCCACTGGCCATCGTGGGGTGCGCGGCCGAGTCGGTGGTGGCCACCGGACGCGAGATCGAGGAGACGCCGGCCATCAGCCTCTGGGCCGGCCAGGTCGGACCCCTGGTTCCCGTCCACCTGCGGGCCACCCGGCTGGCCGACGACACGTGGCATTTCGCCGGGTGGCCCGAACCGGTGGGGTTCACCCCGAGCGCCCTCATCGTGCTGGCCGATCCCTTCACCTTTCCCGCCGTCGAATTCGTGAGCTGGATGGAGGAGTCCGGCTCCGGGATCCCGGTGGTCGGGGGCAACGTCTCCGGCGGACGCGGACCGGGGGGCAGCCGACTGGTGGTGGGAGACCGGGTGGTCACCGAAGGGGCGGTCGGGATCCTCCTCGGAGGCGGGGTGGCCGTCGAGCCGCTGGTGTCCCAGGGCTGCCGCCCCTACGGCCAGACGTTGACCGTGACCCGCTCCGACCGCAATGTCATCTATGAGGTCGCCGGCGCGCCGGCCATGGAGTGCCTGGTGGAACAGATCCGGACCGGGCTCGACCCGCCCGACATCGCCGGCATCGAGTCCAACGGGCTGCTGGTCGGCCGGCTCATCGATGAGCATGTGGCCGAGCCCGGGCCCGGCGATTTCCTGGTGCGCTCGGTGGTCGGCGTGGACCGTTCGACCGGCGCGGTGGCCGTGGACGACCGGATCCCCCTCGGCAGCACGGTGCGCTTCCATCTCCGCAACGCCGAGACCGCCCACCGCGAGCTGTCCACTCTGCTCGAGGGTCGCCGGGCCGACGCCGCCCTCCTGTTCAGTTGCAACGGGCGGGGCACCCGGCTCTTCGACGACGCCCACCACGACGCCCGCATGTTGCAACGATCGCTCGGCACCATCCCGGTCTCCGGCTTCCTGGCCGCCGGCGAGATCGGCCCGGTGGGCGGGCACAACTTCGTGCACGCCTTTGCCGCGTCGATGGCTCTGTTCCGGGAGCGCTAGCCCGATACGGACGACCACCCCGTCGTCGACCAGGTCACCATCGACCGGTAGGGTTGCCGACGATGACCGATCCGCTGCTGCCCGTGGCCGACCCCAGCGGCGCCGGCCGGCTCGACCAGCTCGGCATCAACGTCATCCGCGGCTTGGCCATGGACGCCCCCCGGGCGGCCGACTCCGGCCACACCGGGACGGCCATGGCTCTCGCCCCTTTGGCCCATGTGCTCTTCACCCGGATCATGCGGCACGACCCCTCCGAACCGCACTGGCCCGATCGGGACCGCTTCGTCCTGTCCAACGGACACGCCTCCATCCTGCTCTATTCGATGCTCTACCTCACCGGGTACGGGCTGACCCTGGACGATCTCCGCGGCTTTCGGCAGTGGGGAAGCCGCACGCCGGGTCATCCCGAGCTCGGTCGCACCCCCGGTGTCGAAGTCACCACCGGGCCCCTCGGCCAGGGTGTGGCCAACGGCGTGGGCATGGGGATCGCCGAGCGGTGGCTCCGGACCAACTTCTCGCCCGAAGTCTGCGACCACCACGTCTTCGTGTTCGCCGGCGACGGGTGCTTCGAGGAAGGCATCTCGCACGAAGCCGCCTCTCTCGCCGGTCACCTCCAACTGGGCCGCCTCATCTACGTGTACGACGACAACCACATCACCATCGACGGCCCGACCGAGCTGGCCTACAACGACGACGTGGGCGAGCGCTTTTCGGCCTACGGGTGGTCGGTGGAGAACGTGGGCGAGGTGGCCAACGACCTCGACGCCCTCGAGGCCGCCCTGGGCCGGGCCAAGGCCGACGAGTACAGGCCCTCGCTCATCATCCTGCGCAGCCACATCGGCTACCCGTCGCCCCACCTCACCGACACGGCCAAGGCCCACGGTGACCCCTTCCCGCCCGATGAGATCCGGCTGACCAAGGAGCTGCTCGGGCTTCCACCGGACGAGGCCTTCTGGGTACCGGACGAAGTCCTCGACATGTACCGGGACTGCATCCCCCGCGGCCAAGCCGTCCGCCGGGCCTGGCGTGAGCGGTTCGACGCCTGGACGGGCGACAAACAGCGTTGGGAGGCCGCCCAGCGGGGCCACGGTGTACCCGACTGGGACGCCGCTCTTCCGACCTTTGTGCCCGCCGACGGGCCCATGGCCACCCGCAAGGCGGTCAAGGCCTGCCTCGACGCCACCGGCGCCGCCATCCCCGGGCTCATGCCGGGCAGCGCCGACCTGACCGGCAACACGGGAATGGCCATGGCCGGGGCCACCGCCCAGTCGGTGGCCGACCCCGGCGGGAGCCTCATCCACTACGGCATTCGCGAACACGGCATGGGCGGGGTGATGACCGGCATGGCCGCCCACGGCGGCATCGTCCCGGTGGGGGGCACATTCTTCGTCTTCAGCGACTACATGCGCGGCGCCGTACGGGTGGCCGCTCTGTCCGGCGTGCACGTGATCTACTCGTGGACCCACGACTCGATCGGGCTCGGGCAGGACGGACCCACCCACCAGCCCATCGAACAGCTGGCCGCGGTGCGGGCCATGCCCGGCCTGCGGGTCATCCGTCCGGCCGATGCCAACGAGACGGCACAGGCCTGGCGGGTCGCTATCGACAGCGACGGGCCCACCGCTCTCGTCCTCACGCGACAGGAGATCCCGGTGCTGGCGGCCACGGCCGAGCGGGCCCTCTCCGGTGTTCCCCGTGGCGCCTACGTGCTGTCCGATCCGGACGCCGAACCCCGGGTCGTGCTCATCGGGACAGGCAGCGAGGTCCACGTGTGCGTGGCCGCCGCCGACCTGCTGGCCCAGGCCGGGGTGCCGGCCCGGGTGGTGTCCTTCCCGTCGTGGGAGCTGTTCGCCCTCCAGCCCCTCCCGTACCGGGACGAGGTCCTTCCCCCCGGTCTCCCCGCGCTGGCCGTCGAGGCGGCCAGCTCCTTCGGTTGGGACCGCTACGCCGACGCCACCGTGAGCATCGACCACTTCGGTGCCTCGGCCCCCGGGCAGGTGGCGCTGGACGAGTTCGGCTTCACCCCCGACAACGTGGCCGCCCGGGCGCTCGACCTGATCGGCCCTCCGTGACCGTTCCCCCCCGGCCGAAAGGAATGCCGTGACCACACTCACCGACCTCTACCAACAACAGGGCCAGAGCCCCTGGCTCGACAACATGCGGCGGGACTGGCTGCAGAACGGCACCATGGCCGGTCTGGTGGCGGAGGGGATCCGGGGGATCACATCCAATCCCACCATCTTCGCCAAGGCCATCTCCGGTCAGGACACCTACGACCAGGAATTCCGTGAACTCATCCGCACCAAGTCGGTCGAGGACGCCTACTGGGACCTGGTGGTCGACGACATCGAGGCGGCGCTGACCATCCTCCGGCCGGTCTATGACTCCTCCGACGGGGGTGACGGCTACGTCTCTGTGGAGGTGGCCCCCTCCCTGGCCCACGACACCGAAGGCACCATCCGGGCCGCCCGTTCCCTCCACCAGCGCATCGACAAGCCCAACGCCCTGGTCAAGATACCGGCCACCCCCGAGTGCGTTCCCTCCATTCGTCAGATGATCAGCGAGGGCCGCAGCATCAATGTCACCCTCATCTTCAGCCTGACCCGTTACGCCGAGGTCATCGAGGCCTACCTGGCCGGACTGGAGTCGCTGGCCGCCTCCGGCCGGAAGCGACCTCTCCCATGTGGCCAGTGTGGCTTCCTTCTTCGTGAGCAGGGTCGACACCGAGGTCGACCGCCGC
The DNA here is from genome assembly GCA_963813525.1 of uncultured Acidimicrobiaceae bacterium. Classification (GTDB taxonomy): domain Bacteria; phylum Actinomycetota; class Acidimicrobiia; order Acidimicrobiales; family RAAP-2; genus Bog-756. The sequence continues at coordinate 2,446,972 of CAWEZI010000005.1, read as the reverse complement.
CTCGAGGCGGCCGCCTCGGGCGCACCCGACGCCGAGCGCCTGCTGGCCCTACGGGGGAAGGCGGCGGTGGCCCAGGCCCGACTGGCCTACCGCCTGTTCACCCAGCAGTTCGCCGGCGAGCGGTGGGAGGCCCTGGCCGCATTGGGCGGTCGGGTCCAGCGCCCGTTGTGGGCGTCGACCTCGACCAAGAACCCGGCCTACCCCGACCTGGCCTACGTGGACACACTGATCGGGCCCCACACGGTCAACACCATGCCCGATGCCACCGTGGCCGACTTCCTCGACCACGGGCACGTGGCCCGCACCGTCGACACCGACTATGCCGGGTCCGATCAGGTCATCGCCGATCTGGCCTCGGCCGGCATCCACATGGAAGATGTGGCCCAGGTGCTCGAGTCCGAGGGTGTCGCATCCTTCGCCGCCTCGTTCGACGAGCTCATGCAGTCGCTGTCCGAAAAGGCCGGGCAGCTCGCCGGTCGTCCGTAGCCTGCGGATCACGCCGTTGGGCCCCATGGCCACGGCATGAACCACCGATGTCACCACAACACAACGTGAGGAAAATGAGGAGACCGCTATGAGGATCGCCATGATCGGCCTGGGGAAGATGGGGGCCAACATGACCCAGCGCCTCATCGAGCACGGCCACCAGGTCGTCGCCTTCGACCTCTCCGACCAAGCCCGGGAGGCGGCGGCGGCCATCGGGGCGGAGCCCGCCGTGTCACTGGAGGAGGTGGCCTCCAAACTGTCCGCTCCGCGTGTGGCCTGGGTGATGGTGCCGGCCGGCGAAGCCACCAACTCGACCATCACCAAACTGGCCGCTCTGTTCGACTCGGGTGACGTGATCGTCGACGGCGGCAACTCCAATTACAAGGAGACGGCCCCGCTGGTGAGCCAGTTGGCCTCGCGAGGTATCGCCCTGGTGGATGCCGGAACCTCCGGCGGGATCTGGGGACTCAAGGAGGGCTACTGCTTGATGGTGGGGGGCACCGACCAGGCGGTGGCCATCGCTGAACCGGCGTTTCTGGCTCTGGCCCCCGAGGGCGGTTACGCCCATGTGGGTCCCCCCGGTGCCGGCCATTTCGTCAAGATGGTCCACAACGGCGTCGAGTACGGCCTCATGCAGGCCTACGCCGAGGGCTTCGAGATCATGTCCGAAGCACCCGAATTCGACCTCGACCTCCACCAGATCGCCTCCATCTGGCGCTACGGCTCGGTGGTGCGCAGCTGGCTCCTCGAACTGGCCGAACGGGCCTTGCGACCCGGCTCCGGGTTCGAGAACATCGAGGCGGTGGTGGTCGACTCGGGCGAAGGCCGATGGACGGTCGATGAGGCCATCGACCGTGGTGTGGCAGCCCCGGTCATCTCGTCCGCCTTGTTCGCCCGCTTCGCCTCCAGGAAGAAGGACGCCTTCGGGCTCCGCCTGGTGGCGGCCCTCCGCAACCAGTTCGGCGGTCACCCCTTCACCACCACCTCCGGCGCCCAGGGCGGCGAGACGTCCACCCCCAAATGAGCACGGCCCCCGCTGCCGACGCCCCCGCCGCCCCGGACGACACCGAGGGCGACGACGCCGCCACCGACGACGCCGCCACCGAGGGCACCGGAACGGCGGCCCTGGTCCAGAACAAGAGGCGGACGCTGCCGCCGGTGCTGTCCAAAGCCCCACCGGTGGCCATGGTCATCTTCGGTGCCTCCGGGGACCTCACCGCCCGCAAGATCCTGCCCGCCCTGGCCCGCCTGGCCGACCGGGGGGTCCTCGACAACGGCTTCACCGTCATCGGCGTGGCCCGCACCAAGTGGTCCGACGACGACTTCCGGGCCCACGTGGCCGAAACCACCCCCGAAGGCGGCCCCAAATGGAAGACGCTGACCGACGGGTTCAAGTACGTGGCCGGCGAGTACGACGACCCGGACACCTTCGCTCGGCTGAAGGACCACTTGGACGAGGCCGACCGTGTCAACGGGACCGGGGGCAACCGCCTCTACTACCTGGCCACCATCCCCAGTGTGTTCGGCCTGGTGGCTGGGGCGCTGGCCCAGCACGCCTGCACCCGACCGGCCGAGGGAGGCTCTTTCGTGCGGGTGGTGGTGGAGAAGCCCTACGGACGGGACCTGGCCAGTGCGTTGGCCCTCGACCAGCAGATGCACGCCGCCTTCGAAGAAAACCAGATCTTCCGGATCGACCACTACATGGGCAAGGAGACGGTGCAGAACGTCCTGGCCCTCCGCTTCGCCAACGCCATCTTCGAGCCCATCTGGAACCGACGCTACGTCGAACAGGTCCAGATAACGGTGGCCGAGAGTCTGGGCGTCGAGCACCGGGGCGGGTTCTACGAGACGGCGGGGGCGCTGCGCGACATCGTGCAGAACCACGTCATGCAGGTGTTGGCTCTGACGCTCATGGAGTCCCCCACCAGTACCGACGCCGACCGCATCCGCGACGAGAAGGTCAAGCTGTTGCACGCCGTCGACATCCCCACTCCCGACGAGGCGGTGGACAAGGCGGTGCGGGCCCAGTACACGGCGGGCGTGATCGACGGCACCAAGGTCATCGGCTACCGGCAGGAGGAGGACGTCGCTCCCGACAGCCAGACCGAAACCTACATGGCCCTCCGGCTACGGGTGGAGAACTGGCGGTGGGCCGGTGTCCCCATTTTCGTACGGACGGGAAAACGGCTGCCGGCCCGGGTCACCGAGGTGGCCCTCACCTTCCGCCAGGTGCCTTTCCTCCTGTTCGATCACCGGACCAGCCGCGACCTCCGGCCCAACACCCTCATCCTCCGCATCCAGCCCGACGAAGGCATCAGCCTGGAGTTCGGGGCCAAGGTGCCCGGCGAAAGGTTCCACCTCCGGTCGGTGGCCATGGACTTCTCCTACGCCGACGCCTTTGCCGGCGTCGAGGCGGCCGACGGTTATGAGCGCCTCATCCACGACGCCATGGTGGGCGACGCCACTCTCTTCATCCGCAGCGACGAGGTGCAGCAAGCCTGGAGGATCGTGGACCCCTACCTCACCGCCTGGTCCGAGCCGGGTGTGGCCATGCAGTTCTACCCGGCCGGCACCTGGGGACCCCACCTGGCCGCGCTGCTGGTCCAGAGCGCCGGCGACGAGTGGCGCAATCCGGTCATCGACCTCGAGCTGAGTGGGGGGCGGCTCACCGAGCTTCCCCAATGAGCGGTCTGCCCGGACGCGTCGAGCTGGTCGACTCGGTGCCCGACGCCTTCGCCCGCCTGGTGGCCACCCGCCTGGCCGCCGCCGCCGGAGACGGTGACGGTGGCTTTTCGCTGTTCCTGTCCGGGGGCGGAACGGCCGAGGCGTGCTACCGCCGGCTGGCCGTGCTGAGCGGGCAGGGGGAACCATCGCCTTCTGGCTGGGGGGCGGTCGATGTCTATATGGGTGACGAGCGCTGCGTGCCCCCTGACCATCCCGATTCGAACCACCGGATGATCACCGAAGTCCTGCTGGCCAAAGTGGGGCCGGTGCGTTCGGACCATCCCATGTACACGGCCGGACCACCCGACCAGGCCGCCGCCGCCTACCAGGGTCTGCTCGAACCGCTGGGGGCCTTCGACCTGGTCCACCTCGGACTCGGGCCCGACGGGCACACCGCTTCCCTGTTTCCCGGCTCTGTGGCCCTGGCCATCGACGATCCGGCCGTACTGGTGGCGGCCAACCGCGACCCCTTGGGCCACAACCTCCACGATCGGATCACCCTCACCCTGCCCGGCCTGACCCGGGCCCGACTGGCGGTGTTCACCGTGGACGGCGAATCGAAGAGCGAACCCCTGGCCCGGATGGCGGCCGGCGAGGACCTCCCGGCCGCCCGGGTGCGGGCAGACGAGGTGCTCTGGTTGGTGGGTACGTCGGCGGCCGGCGACACGGTGTTTTCCGGAGGGTCCCGATGACGCCCCCGATAAGGTGTCGCCGATGCCCGCCGACCCTGGCTCCGCCCCCGTGACCGTGGCCGGCACCCCGGCCGGTGTGGGTGGCGCCGACCTGGTGGACATGGACCTCCCGACCTTGCAGTCATGGGCCCGCGACGTGCGCCAGGCAACCCACGGCAACCGGGTCACCTTCTCGCCCAAGGTGTTCATCCCGCTGACCATGCTGTGCCGCGACCGCTGTGGCTACTGCACCTTCGCCAAAGCTCCGGCCCGCCTGTCGGCGCCCTATCTGTCCCTCGAGGAGGTAAGGGCCGTCGCCCGGGCCGGTCGGGAGGCCGGTTGCCACGAGGCCCTGTTCACCCTGGGCGAGGGGCCCGAGGACCGCTATCCGATGGCCCGGGCCTGGCTCGACGAACAGGGGTGCGCCTCCACCGTGGAGTACCTCGAGCGGGCCTGTCGGGTGGTGGTCGAAGAGACCGGTCTCCTCCCCCACGCCAACGCCGGCGCCCTCGAGCCGCACGACCTGATCCGCCTCCGCTCCGTTTCAGCCAGCCAGGGGATGATGATCGAGTCGCTCAATCCCCGACTCACCGCCCACCGCGGGGCACCGGACAAGGCCCCCGAAAGGCGCCTAGCCACCCTGGAGGCGGCCGGCGTTGCCCAGATCCCCTTCACCACCGGCCTGCTGGTGGGCATCGGCGAATCGCGGATCGATCGCCTCGACGCCCTGGCCGCCATCGCCGTCAGCCACCGGCGTCACGGCCACGTCCAGGAAGTCATCATCCAGAACTTCCTGCCCAAGCCGGGCACGGCCATGCACCGCTGGCCGGCCTGCCCCCCGGACGAGTTCCACTGGACCATCGCCGTGGCCCGTCTGGTCCTCCCGCCGGACATCCACCTTCAGGCTCCGCCCAACCTGTCGGACGATCTGGCCCCCCTCCTCCACTCGGGCATCGACGACTGGGGCGGGGTCTCACCGGTCACCGCCGACCACGTGAACCCCGAACGCAGATGGCCGACCCTCGACAGGCTGCGGGCCACCACCGAGTCCGCCGGGCTCACCCTGGCCCCCCGGCTCACCCTCTATCCGGAGTTCGCCCTCGACCCCGAGCGGTGGCTGGCCGAGCCCATGCGGTTCCCGGTCCTCGACGCCTCCGACGCCGAAGGGTTGGGCCGCGATCACCCCTGGTGTTCGGGTGGCGAGACACCCCCGCCTCGCCTCATCGAACCGAACTTGGAGCCCCTGCCGGTGGCCCCCTTGGCCGGCAGTGGTAGTGCCGTGGGTGAGGTGCTGGCCGGGGTAGCCCTGGGCCAGCAGGTCGACGAGGACGCCATCGTCACGCTGTTCGGAGCACGGGGGCCGGAAGTACGGGCGGTGGCCGAAGTGGCCGACCAGCTCCGCATCGACACGGTGGGCGACGAGGTCACCTACGTGGTCAACCGCAACATCAACTACACCAACGTCTGTACCTTCAAGTGCAGGTTCTGCGCCTTCTCCAAAGGGCCTCTGTCCCTCAACCTGCGCGGCGCCCCCTACCTGCTCACCCTGGACGAGATCGCCGACCGGGTCGGGCAGGCCGAAGCGTTGGGTGCCACCGAGGTCTGCCTGCAAGGGGGGATCCACCCCAAATTCGACGGCGAGTACTACCTGGACGTGACCAGGGCGGTGCGGGCGGCCTCACCCACCATCCACATCCACGGCTTCACCGCACTCGAGGTGACCGAAGGCGCCCGCCGTTCGGGCCTGCCCCTGGCCGACTATCTGGTGCTCCTCCGTGATGCCGGACTCCGGACCCTGCCGGGCACGGCGGCCGAGATCCTCGACGATCCGGTACGGGCCGTGCTGTGCCCCGACAAGATCAACACCGAGGAGTGGCTGTTCGCCCACCGGACGGCCCACGGGGTCGGCCTGCGATCCAACGTGACCATCATGTTCGGCGCCATCGAGCAGCCCCGGTCGTGGGCCCGGCACCTGGTCCGCACCCGCCACCTCCAGAGCCAGACCGGTGGTTTCACCGAGTTCGTCCCCTTGCCCTTCGTGCACATGGCCACCCCCCTGTACCTGGGGCGCAAGGCCCGCCGTGGTCCCACTTTCCGCGAGACGGTGCTCATGCACGCCGTCGGTCGCATCGCCTACCGGGGGTCGATCGACAACATCCAGACCAGCTGGGTCAAGATGGGGGTCAGCGGTGTGCGTCAGATCCTGCGGGCCGGGGTCAACGACCTCGGGGGCACGCTCATGGACGAGAACATCTCCCGCGCCGCGGGGGCCAGCCACGGACAGATGATGGACGCCGCCGCGTTCGAGGACATGGTCACGGCCGAGGGGCGGCGGTTGGTCCAACGGACCACCCTGTACGGACGGGTGGGTGAGCCGGGCGGTCCGCACCCGTCCGTGGGTAGCGGTCGTACCGCCGGTCACTGACACGGGCGTGCCGGCCGAACCCCCGCCAGAGTCGCCCGACGCCGGCGGTGATGTGACCGACGCGGTCGCCGCCTTGCTCGACACCCTGGACGCCACCTCGATGACCGCCACCCAGCGGCGCCTCTACCGCTCCATGCTCGACACGGTGTCCGGCCTGGCCGCCGACCGCACCGAAGTCATCGATCTCAAAGTGGCCGACTCGGCCTTGGCCGAGATGGCCGAGGCCTTCCGGGTGTTCCGTCCCTTCCGTCGACGGCGGAAGATCACCATCTTCGGCTCGGCCCGCACACTGCCCGACCATCCCGCCTACCGGTCGGCCCGCGACCTGGCCGGTGCGGTGTCGGCGGAGGACTGGATGGTGGTCACCGGGGCCGGTCCCGGAATAATGGCGGCAGGCATGGAGGGGGCCGGTCGCGACCGTTCCATCGGGGTCAACATCCGGCTGCCCTTCGAGCAGGGAGCCAACAGCTTCATCGCCCAGGATCCCAAGTTGGTCGAGATGCGCTACTTCTTCACCCGCAAGCTCATGCTCATCAAGGAGTCCGACGGCTACGTGGTCCTGCCCGGCGGGTTCGGGACCCTCGACGAGGGCTACGAGTTGCTGACCCTGCTGCAGACGGGCAAGGCCGAGCCGGCGCCGGTGGTGCTGCTCGACGTCCCCGGCGGAACCTACTGGCGGGGCTGGGACACCTTCATGAGCCAGGAGGTCGAGCCCCGCGGCCTGGTCTCGGCCGACGACCGGGCCCTGTTTCTCATAACCGACGACGTGAAGGTGGCCACGGCCGAGCTCCTCGGCTTCTACCGCAACTACCAGTCCTGCCGATGGGTGGGCGACTTGCTGGTCATCCGTCTGGTCGTGGCCCCCCGCCGGGACGAGCTGGCCGAGCTCAACCGCGACTTCGCCGACATCATCGCCAGCGGTGTCATGCGGATGTCCAAGCCGCTCCCCCCCGAACGGTCGGAGACCGACGGGCTGGATCTCCCCCGGCTGGTGTTCCGCTTCGACAAGATCCACTACGGGCGGCTCCGCCAGCTCATCGACGCCCTCAACCGGATCGGCCCCGACCGCTCGGGATCGTCCGACTGAGGGCGGCGGCACCGCCGCCCGTCTAGCCGCTCGTGATCCCTGCGCCTTTCAGCATGCGCCGCAGGTCGATGACCATCTGCTCGTTGACGTCGTGTCCCGACGGTCTTTCCAACGTTTCCGTCTCCGTCCCCAGGGTCACCTTGTAGCGCCCGTCGTGTCCCTCGCTGACCTGGCCCACGCTCTCGAGAAGCGAGATCACGTCGTGCCACTGGATGTTGTGGCTGACCGGGTGCTGGAAGATCTTCTCGACCGTGACCCGGTGATGTCCGTTGAGCTTTATGTCGTCGGCCATGGATCCTCCCTTGGCGGCCCGCAGCGTCGGCGTGCTCGGCGCCCCGAGTGTACGGGCTGGCCGACCCGAGGGTTGACGGTGAGGGAAACCGGTCAGGGGCCGTCGTCCACCGGCGACGACCGCTGTCCGTTCAACAGGACGACCGCCTTGTCGACCGACCGCCGGGCCCGGGTGATCCTCTTCTCCTCGGCGGTGACCGATGGGTCCGGCTCCCCACCGGCCCGCAGCTGGTCGGCGGCCAGGCGCAGTCGGTCGAGGGCCAGATCGGCCAATTCCTCACCGATGCCGGCCAGCCTTTCGGCGATCTCCGCGGGGTCGGCCACGTCCGGTCAGCCCGGTCGGGGCACGTCGACCTCGACGACTTCGAGGGCGCCCTCGGCATAGCTTGCCCGGAGCACCTTCTTGTCGAACTTGCCCACGCTGGTCTTCGGGATCTCGTCGATGAACACCCAGCGCTCGGGCAGCCACCAGCGGCTCACCCGTCCCGACAGGAACTCGACCAGCTCGTCCGGTCCGACCTCGGCTCCACCTTCCAGGGCCACGGCGGCCAGGGGGCGCTCGCTCCACCGTTGGTCGGGCACGGCGATGACGGCGGCCTCCACCACCGCCGGGTGGGCCATGACCTCGTTCTCCAGCTCGACCGACGAGATCCACTCGCCGCCCGACTTGATCACGTCCTTGGTCCGGTCGCTGATCTGCATGAAGCCCCGGCGGTCGAGGGTACCGATGTCGCCCGTCCGCAGCCACCCGTCGTGGAAGCGCTCGGGCGACGGGTCGCGGTAGTAGGACCCGGTAATCCACGGCCCCCGCGCCTCGAACTCCCCCAGCGACTCCCCGTCGGAGGGGAGAACCGAACCGTCCTCGCCGACCACCCGTATCTCGACGCCGGGGACCACACGGCCCGTTTTGGCCCGCCACTCGATCTCCTCCTCAGGGGGTGTTCCCCGGGGCGGGATGGCCAGGGCGCACAGCGGACTGGTCTCGGTCATCCCCCACCCCTGTATCAGCTCGACGCCGAAAGTCTCCTGGTACTGCTCGATGAGCTGGCGGGGCACCGCCGCCCCGCCGGCCGTGATGATGCGGATCGACGACATGTCCACCGGGTGGGTCTGGGCGAAGCGGAGCAGGTCGTTCCAGATGGTGGGCACACCGGCCGACACGGTCGGACGATGGCGGGCCATCATGGCGGCCAACGGCTCGGCCTGCAGGAACTGCTGGGGCATGATCATGTCGGCGCCGGTCATGAAGGCGCCGTAGGGCGTTCCCCAGGCGTTGGCATGGAACATGGGGACGATGGACAGCACCCGGTCGAGCTCGTTGATGCCGAGGGAGGATCCCGAGGTGATGGCCATCGAGTGGAGGGTGGTCGAACGGTGGCTGTACACCACCCCTTTGGGGTTCCCGGTGGTGCCCGACGTGTAGCACATGGCCGCCGCCTGACGTTCGTCGAAGGTGGGCCAGCTGTAGCCCGGCTCCTCGGCCTGGACCATCTCCTCGTAGGACAGGGTCTCGCCCAGTGCCGACCGGTCACCGCTGCCCGCCACCACGATGTGCTTGACCGTGGTCAGCTGGTCGCGCACCCGGGCCAGCAGCGGTACCAGCGTGTCGTCCACGATGATGACCTGGTCCTCGCCGTGGTTGATCACGTAGGCCAGCTGCTCGGGGAAGAGTCGCAGGTTGAGGGTGTGGAGGACGGCGCCCATGGCCGGAATGGCCAGGTAGGCCTCGAGGTGGGTCTGGTTGTTCCACAGGAAGGTCCCCACCCGGTCGCTGTCCCCCACCCCGATCCGGGCCAGGGCCTTGGCCAGCTGCTCCGACCGGGCGGCCACCTCGGTGAAGGAGACGTCGGTGGCCGAGGCGTCAGGGCCGGTGATGGTGAGGACCCGGCTGTCCCCGTAGACGTTCTGACCGTGTCGGAGAATGCCGCTCACCAACAGTGGGGCGTCCTGCATGGTGCTCAACATCTCGGTACCTCCCTGTCCCGCACCGGGTGATCCGGCTCGACGAGCTTATCGATCGAACCCCCGGCCTGACAGTCCCACTGACCCTTGATCGGGCCGGCCGACGGTGCTCAACTGGCGGTGGGCTGGACGTGCGCCCGAGGGTTCCTGACTCACCCTCGATCGCGGGGCACGCCGTCCCCTCTCTGGGCGGTCACGCTCACCCCTCTTCTGAGCGACCGCGCTCACCCACGTCGCCTGTCGCCGTCGAGGTCCGGGCCATGGGAAAACTGATCATGGCCGTGGTCACCGCCGTGGCCGCCCTCACCCTCGGCCTGGTCTTTGTGGTGGTGTCGGCGGCCACCGGATCGGGACCCTTCGACGGGTCATCGTCCGTACCCTCGCCGTTGGGAGGGCCCTCGTCGGCGGCCGCCGTGCCCCCCGCCTGGGTGGCTCTGTACCAGCAGGCCGCCGCCACTTGTCCGGGCCTGGCCTGGTCGGTCCTGGCCGCCATCGGCACGGTCGAGTCGGGGAGCGGCCAGTCCACCGCACCCGGGGTCCACGCCGGCGCCAACGCCGCCGGCGCCGAAGGTCCGATGCAGTTCGAAGCCCCGACCTTTGCCGCCTATGCCACCGTCGGGCCCGGAGGGGCGCGACCACCGTCGCCCTACGACCCGGTGGACGCCGTCTACACGGCGGCCGCTCTGCTCTGCGCCGACGGGGCCGCCTCGGCGTCCACCCTGCGAGGCGCCGTCCTCGACTACAACCATGCGGCTCCCTACGCCGACACCGTGCTCACCCTGGCCCTGGCCCTCGAGCAGGATCCGTCGGCCTCGGTCACGGTGGTGGCCGCCCTGTCCTTCGCCGCCCGTCAGCTCGGCACCCCCTACGTCTGGGGTGGCACCGGCAACGGGGGCTTCGACTGCTCGGGGCTGGTCCAGGCCGCCTACCGGGCCGCCGGGGTGTCACTCCCCCGGGTGGCCCAGGACCAGTACGACGCCGGGCCGGTGGTGCCGGCCGGGGCGGCCGTTCTGCCCGGAGACCTGGTCTTCTTCGGCACCGGGCCGGCCGGGGTCAGCCACGTCGGGCTGTATGTGGGCGAGGGGGAGATGATCGACGCCCCCTACACCGGGGCCCTGGTCCGTTACGACAGTGCCGGCAGCACCGAATTGGTCGGCGCCACCCGTCCCGGGTGACGGCCACCGGCCGGGGCCGACCGGCGTCTCTCGTTCAGCGCAGGGCCAACTGCCCGGGCACGATGGGGGCGGGGAGAGCGGTGCGGCCCATCAGGTAGCGATCGACCGACGCCGCCGCCGAGCGCCCTTCGGCGATGGCCCACACGATGAGGCTCTGGCCCCGGGTCATGTCCCCGCAGACGAACACCCCGTCCCGGTTGGTCGACCACTCCCGGTCGGCGGCCACCGTCCCTCGTGGGCTGACCTCCAGTTCGAGCTCGGCCACCACCCCGTTGCGCTCGGTGCCCAGGAAGCCGAGAGCCAGCAGCACCAGCTCGCAGGGGACCTCGAACTCGGAATCGGGGCGCGGGGCGAACACCGGGCGACCGTCGGCCCCGGCCACCATCTCCACCTCGGTGGCCCGGAGGGCCCGGACCCGGCCGTTGCCGTCATCCAGGAACTCGGCGGTGGACACCGAAAAGACCCGCTCGCCTCCCTCTTCGAGAGCGGAGGAGGTGCGCAGGATGAGCGGCCAGGTCGGCCACGGATTGTCCTCGGCCCGGTCCGACGGGGGTTCGGGCATGATCTCCAGCTGGCGCACGCTGAGGGCCCGTTGGCGGTGCACCGTCCCCAGGCAGTCGGCCCCGGTGTCCCCGCCCCCGATGATGACCACGTGCTTGCCCTCGGCCGAGATCGGAACGTGGGCCAACCGGTCGTGGAGGACCATGGTCGGGGGCTTGAGGTAGTCCATGGCCAGGTGGATCCCCTCCAGCCGACGACCGGGAGCGTCCAGGTCGCGGGGCAGGGTGGCCCCACCGGCCAGGAGCACGGCGTCGTACTCCTCCACCAGCGACCGGGCCGATACCACCTGGGCGTCGGGAGCCACCGCCTGGGCCACCTCCGGCGCCGGCTCCCCCACCGACACCCGACAGCGGAACTCGACCCCCTCGGCCGTCATCTGCTCGATCCGTCGGTCGATCACCGCCTTTTCCATCTTGAACGCCGGGATCCCGTAGCGGAGCAGCCCACCCGGTCTCTCCGCCCGTTCGAAGACCACCACCCGGTGGCCGGCCCGGGTCAACTGTTGGGCGGCGGCCAGCCCGGCCGGGCCCGAACCCACCACGGCCACCGACTTGCCGGTCAAAGTGGCCGGGCGCACCGGCTCGATCCACCCTTCGGCCCAGGCCCGTTCGGCGATCTCGTACTCGATGCGCTCGATGGTCACCGGGTCGTCGCTGATCCCGAGCACGCAGGCCCCTTCGCACGGGGCCGGGCACAGCCGACCGGTGAACTCGGGGAAATTGTTGGTGGCGTGCAGACGGTCGGCCGCCTCCGACCAGTCGTCCCGGTAGACCAGGTCGTTCCATTCGGGAATGAGGTTGCCGAGCGGGCACCCCTCGTGGCAGAAGGGGATGCCGCAGTCCATGCACCGCGCTCCTTGCTGACGGGCCGCCTCCTCCGGGAACGGTTCGTAGACCTCCCGCCAGTCGCGCAGCCTTACCGGCACCGGGCGTCGGACCGGTAGGGCCCGCTCGTACTTGAGAAAGCCGAAGGCGTCACCCATGAGCTGCCGCCATGACCGCCTCGTCCACCGACCGGCCCTCGGCGATGGCCTTTTCGGTGGCCTCGAGAACCCGCCGGTAGTCCTTGGGCATGACCGTCACGAACTGCTCGGACGTGCTCACCCAGTCGGTCAGGATCCGGGCCGCCATCTCGGACCCGGTCTCGTCGCCGTGCATGGTGATCCTGTCCTTCAGCCACATCCGGTCGTCGGGGGAGAGCACCTCGAGCTCGACGGTCTCGCGGTTGACCAGTCCGGCCAGCGCGCCCAGGGGATCGAAGACGTAGGCCACCCCGCCCGACATGCCCGCCCCAAAATTGCGTCCGGTCGGTCCGAGCACCACCACCCGACCACCGGTCATGTACTCGCAGGCGTGGTCCCCGACCCCTTCGACCACGGCGATGGCCCCCGAGTTGCGCACACCGAAGCGCTCGCCCACCTGGCCGCGCAGGAACATCTCGCCGGCGGTGGCCCCGTAGAGGATCACGTTGCCGGCCACGATGTTGTCCTCGGCGGCGAACGGGGACTCGTCGGGGGGCCGCACGATGATCCGCCCCCCGGAGAGCCCCTTGCCCAGGTAGTCGTTGCTGTCCCCCAGCAGTCGCAGGGTGACACCTTTGGGCACGAAGGCACCGAAGCTCTGTCCGGCCGAGCCGATGAAGGTGAGGTCGATGGTCCCCTCGGGCAGTCCTGCTCCGCCGTGTCGGCGGGTTATCTCGTAGCCGAGGAGGGTACCCACCGTACGGTCGACGTTGCTGATGTCGACAGTGGCGGCCATGGGTGTCCCCCCTTCGATGGCTGGCCGGCACAGTTCGAGGAAGGCGTGGTCGAGAGCGCGGTCGAGCCCGTGGTCCTGCTCGGTGGTGCAGTGCCGGGCGCTGCCCGCCGGCACGTCGGGCTCGACCAGAATGGGAGACAGGTCGAGACCGGCGGCCTTCCAGTGGTCGACCGCCCGCGACGCATCGATCAGGTCGACCCGACCGACCGCCTCCTCCAGCGACCGCAACCCGAGGGAGGCCAGGTGCTCACGGACCTCCTCGGCGATGTACTCGAAGAAGGTCTCCACGAACTCGGGCTTTCCCGAGTAACGCGCCCGGAGAGCAGGGACCTGGGTGGCGATGCCCACCGGGCACGAGTCGAGGTGGCAGACCCGCATCATGATGCACCCCGAGACCACCAGCGGGGCGGTGGCGAACCCGAACTCCTCGGCCCCGAGCAAGGCGCCGATGACCACGTCCCGACCGGTCTTCATCTGCCCGTCGACCTGGACGACGATGCGGTCCCGGAGCCCGTTGGCCAACAGGGTCTGCTGGGTTTCGGCCAGTCCCAGCTCCCAGGGGATGCCGGCGTGCTTGAGGGAGGTGAGCGGTGCCGCTCCCGTCCCGCCGTCGTGCCCGGAGATGAGGACCACATCGGAGTGGGCCTTGGCCACCCCGGCGGCCACCGTGCCCACGCCCACCTCGGCCACCAGTTTGACGTGCACCCGGGCCCGCGGGTTGGCCGACTTCAAGTCGTGGATGAGCTGGGCGATGTCCTCGATCGAATAGATGTCGTGGTGGGGCGGCGGCGAGATGAGTCCGACCCCGGGCGTCGAGAACCGGGTCCGGGCGATCCACGGGTGCACCTTCTGCCCCGGGAGCTGGCCCCCCTCGCCCGGTTTGGCCCCCTGGGCGATCTTGATCTGGATGTCGTCGGCGTTGACCAGGTACTCGGAGGTCACCCCGAACCGCCCCGAGGCCACCTGCTTGATGGCACTGCGGCGCAGGTCGCCGTTGGCATCGGGCGTGAAGCGGTCGGCGTCCTCCCCTCCCTCGCCGGTGTTGGACCGTCCGCCCAGGCGGTTCATGGCGATGGCCAGCGTCTGGTGGGCCTCGGCCGAAATCGATCCGTAGGACATGGCCCCGGTCGAGAAGCGGGCCAGGATGGAAGAGACCGGCTCCACCTGGTCGATCGGGATCGGGCTGACGGTAGCGGTCCGGAAGCGCATCAGGCCGCGCAGGGTGGCCAGATGGGCGGCCTGGTCGTCGACCGCCGTGGTGTACTCCTTGAACACGTCGTAGCGCTTGGACCGGGTGGCGTGTTGGAGCTTGAACACGGTGCGGGGATTGAACAGGTGGATCTCCCCCTCGCGCCTCCACTGGTACTCGCCCCCCACCTCCCGCTCCCGGTGGGCCAGTTCGGTCGGCCGGTCCAGATGGGAGAGCCGGTGGCGGGCGGACACCTCCTCGGCCAGGACGTCCATTCCCACTCCCCCGATACGGGAGACCGTCCCGGTGAAGTACTCGTCGACCACGTCGGCGGCCAACCCCACCGCCTCGAACACCTGGGCACCGGTGTAGGAGGCCACCGTGGAGATGCCCATCTTGGACATGACCTTGATGATTCCCTTGGAGGCGGCCTTGATGAAGTTCTTCTGGGCCTGCCGGGGGGTGACCCCGGTGAGGGTGCCCGAGGCGATCATGTCGTCGACCGTCTCGAAGGCCAGGTAGGGATTGATGGCGGCCGCCCCGAACCCCTTGAGCAGGGCCATGTGGTGTACCTCGCGGGCGTCCCCCGTCTCCACCACCAGTCCGACCTGGGTCCTGGTCTTGTCCCGGACAAGATGATGGTGGACGGCGGCCACCATCAGGAGCGAGGGAATTGGCGCCAGGGTGGCCGTGGAGTTGCGGTCGGACAGCACGATGACGTCGGCGCCGCCGTCGATGGCCGCGCTGACCTGGCTGCGCACCTGGTCGATGGCCCGCCGCAGGGCGTCACCCCCACCCGCCACCTCGAACAGGCCGTCGACGGCGAAGGCCCGGAAGCCCGGTGTGCTTCCGTCCTCGTTGACGTAGAGCAGCTTGGCCAGGTCGTCGTTGTCGATGATGGGCATGGGCAGCACGATCTGGCGGCACGACTCGGCGGTGGGCTCGAGCAGGTTTGCCTCGGGCCCCAGGGTGGACGAGAGGGAGGTCACCAGTTCTTCGCGGATGGCGTCCAGCGGGGGGTTGGTGACCTGGGCGAAGAGCTGGGTGAAGTAGTCGTAGAGCAACCGGGGGCGGTCGGACAGAACGGCGATGGCGGCGTCCGTTCCCATCGATCCGGTGGGCTCGGCGCCCGTCTTGGCCATGGGTCCGACGATGAGCCGGAGCTCCTCGTTGGTGTAGCCGAACAGTCGCTGCCGGCCGACCACCGAGGCGTGCTGGGGCGTGAGCATGACCCGCGGGGGAAGGTCCTCCAGTTCGATCTGGCCGGCATCCAACCAGGCCGCGTAGGGCTCCTCGGCGGCCAGCGCCGACTTGATCTCGTCGTCGTCCACGATGCGCCCGGCCGAGGTGTCCACCAGGAACATGCGCCCCGGCTGCAGGCGTCCCTTGCGCACCACCTTTTGGGGAGGGACGTCCACCACTCCCACCTCGCTGGCCAGCACCACCAGCCCGTCGTCGGTCACCCAGTAGCGGGCCGGTCGCAGGCCGTTGCGGTCGAGCACGGCCCCGATCACCGTGCCGTCGGTGAAGGCGATGGCCGCCGGTCCGTCCCACGGCTCCATCAGGGCGGCGTGGTAGCGGTAGAAGGCCCGCCGGGCCGGGTCCATGGTCGGATGGTTCTCCCACGCCTCGGGGATCATCATCAGCACGGCGTGATGCAGCGGCCGACCTCCGAGGTGCAGGAGCTCGAGCACCTCGTCGAACGAGGCCGAATCGCTGGCCCCCGGGGTGACCACCGGAAAAGCCCGTTCCAGCCCGGGGATCAGGTCCGAGGCGCACAGCGCCTCCCGGGCCCGCATCCAGTTGCGATTGCCGGCCAGCGTGTTGATCTCACCGTTGTGGGCCATGTACCGGTAGGGATGGGCCAGCGGCCACGACGGAAAGGTGTTGGTGGAGAAGCGGGAATGGACCAGAGCCAGACCACTGACCACCCGCTCGTCGGACAGGTCGGGGAAGAACTCGGCCAGCTGGTGGGAGGTCAGCATTCCCTTGTAGACGATGGTTCGGGCCGACAGTGAGGCCATGTAGCAGGAATCGATCTCGTGCTCGGTGCGCTTGCGCAGGACGAAGGCCAGTCGGTCCAGGGCCAGGGCCGGGTCGGGTCCCGACAGGGCGGTGTCCGGCCCCGGCGCCACGAACACCTGGTGCAGCGAAGGCATGGCCGCCTCGGCCAACGACCCCAGCGTGCCGTCCCGGAAGGGGATGTCCCGCCATCCGAGGACGGACAGGCCCTCCTCGTGGGCCAGCTTGGCCACGGCCCTCCGGGCATCGACCGCCTCACCGCTGTGGCGCGACAGGAAGGCGATGCCGGTGGCGTAGTGACCCGACGGCGGCAGGGCGAAGTCGACCACGGCACGGTAGAAGGCGTCGGGCACCTGCAGGAGGATGCCGGCGCCGTCACCGCTGTCCTCCTCGCTGCCGGTGGCCCCCCGGTGGGCCAGGTGCTCGAGAGCGGACAGAGCCCGGACCACCAGGTCGTGGGAGCGGCGGCCGTGCAGGTCGGCCACCAGGGCCACACCGCAGGCGTCGTGCTCGAAGCGGGCGTCGTAGAGACCGTCTGCCGGCGGGGCCGGCATCGTGTTCGTCGGGCCGGCCGCCCTGGCTGTCGCCGTCTGTCGCCGTCGCGGCGTCGCTACCGGCGCTGCTACGGGGACACCTCGAGCCTGGGCGGAGGTAGAGGGTTCGGTCGTCATTTGGGCGCTCCAGCGAGGAAAGTGGACCTACCCACCCGGGACGACGTTGGCCCATGTGTGGTCCGTAGATTGTACACGCGCCGATGTCATGATCTGGCCAATTCGGGCCTCGTCCCGTCCGACCGCGGCCGTAGCATGGCGGCATGGCCGACCCCCCCTCGCCCGACGTGGTGGTGGTCGGGGCCGGCGTCATCGGGCTGGCCGTGGCCTGGCAGGCGGCGCGTGCGGGAATGACGGTCACCGTCATCGATCCGCGGCCGGGCCGCGCCGCCAGTTGGGCGGCGGCCGGCATGCTGGCGCCCGTCGGTGAGGCCCATTTCGGGGAGGACGCCCTCACCTCTCTCAACCTGGCCGCGGCGCGGGCATGGCCCGATTTCGCCCGCACCCTCGAGGCCGCTTCCGGGGTCCCCGTCCACTACCTGGAGGCCGGCACCCTGATGGTGGCGGTCGACCCCTCCGACCAGGCCGCCGCCGACGACCTCCTGGCCTATCGGCGGCGACTGGGACTGTCGGCCCAACCGCTGTCGGCGTCGGCCTGCCGCCGCCACGAACCGCTGCTGGCGCCGGGCATCCGGGGCGGGGCCGACCTGGTCGACGACCACCAGGTCGACAACCGGCGGGTGGTCGAAGCCCTCCTGGCCGCCTGCTGGACCGAGGGGGTCGACCTGGTCGAGAACCCGGCCACCGCCGTCACCGTCCGGTGCGGTCGGGCGGTCGGGGTGGAGACCGGTGGTGGGTCCTCCTGTACGGCCGGCACGGTGGTGGTGGCCGCCGGCTGCTGGTCCGGCCTCCTGGGCGGCATTCCCGACAGCGTGCGGCCGCCGGTCCGGCCGGTCAAGGGCCTGACCCTTCGCCTGCAGGTACCCGAGGCGGTACCCGTCCTGCAGCGGACGGTGCGCGGCCTCGTCCACGGGCGGACCTGCTATCTGGTGCCCCGCCACGACGGCAGCGTGGTGGTCGGGGCCACCGTCGAGGAGAAGGGCTTCGATCTCTCCATCCAGGTCGGTGCCGTCGGCGACCTTTTGGAGGACGCCCGGCGGTTGATCCCCTCGCTGGAGGAGTACGCCCTCACCGACACCACCACCGGGCTGCGCCCCGGCTCGCCCGACAACGCCCCCATCGTGGGCCACACCGGTGTCCCCGGGCTGATCCTGGCCACCGGGGCCTACCGCAACGGGATCCTGCAGGCCCCGGCCACCTCCTTCGAGGTGGTGCGCCTGGTCCAGGAGGGAGACGACGCCGACGACCGGGTGGGGCTGTTCGCCCCCTTCCGACCGGGGCGCTTTCGCTCCGCCGGTGGTGCACGTGGCCACCGACCGACGGCGGACGTCAACGGGTCGGACCCCTGGTGAGCCGGGTCGAGGTCAACGGTGCCCCCTGGGACGAGCCGTCGGCGTCCACCGTGGCCGATCTCGTGGCGCGTTGGTGTCCGTCCCCACGCGGCATCGCCGTGGCTCGCAACGGCGACGTGGTCCCCCGCAGTTGCTGGGCCCGTACCCCCCTGGTCGAAGGCGACCGCATCGAGATCGTGACGGCGGTGGCCGGGGGCTGAGCCGGGCGGTCGACGGTGACCTCAGCCGGTACCGTGGAGCGGGTGGATGCCGCCCTCTCCCCCGCGTCGGCCCCGGTCGCCGCGGACACCGACCCACTGGTCATCGCCGGTCGGTCCCTCCCGTCCCGCCTGCTCCTCGGCACCGGCGGGATGGCCAGTCCGGCATCGCTGCGGGAGGCTTTGGTCGGGTCGGGGACGGCCCTGGCCACGGTGGCCGTACGCCGGGTGGATCCGTCCACCCGTCATTCGCTGGTCGATCTCCTCCACCAACTCGATATCGGCATCCTCCCCAACACGGCCGGGTGCTTCACCGCCGCCGAAGCCGTCCTCACCGCCAAACTGGCCCGTGAGGCCTTCGACACCCACTGGGTCAAGCTCGAGGTCATCAGCGACGACCGCACGTTGCTGCCCGACACGGTCGAGCTGGTCCGAGCGGCAGAGGAGCTGGTGGAGGCCGGCTTCGTGGTCCTCCCCTACTGCAGTGACGACCCGGTGGCCGCCCGACGTCTCGAGCAGGCCGGCTGTGCGGCCGTCATGCCTCTCGGCTCGCCCATCGGGACCGGCCTCGGGATCCTCAATCCCCACAACATCGCCCTCATCGTCGAGCGGGCCGAGGTGCCCGTCGTCCTCGACGCCGGCATCGGGACCGCCTCCGAGGCCTGTCAGGCCATGGAACTGGGGTGCGACGCGGTGATGGTGGCCTCGGCGGTGACCCGGGCCCAGTATCCGGGGATGATGGCCCGGGCCATGGGCGCCGCCGTCCGGGCCGGGCGGGAGGCCCACCAGGCCGGACGGATCCCGCGTCGGTTCCACGCCGAGGCCTCGAGTCCGACGGCGGGACGCATCGGCCGGTGACCATGGCCGGCGACCCCCCGGTCGCTCTGACCATCGCCGGTTCGGATTCGGGGGCGGGAGCGGGAATCCAGGCGGACATCAAGACGATGGCCGCCCTCGGCGTGTTCGCCACCACGGCCATCACCGCCGTCACCGCCCAGAACACCAGCGAGGTCCGCGCCGTCCACCCCCTCCCTCCCGATCTGGTCACCGCCCAGATCCACGCCGTGCTGGACGACCTGCCGGTGGCCGCGGTCAAGACCGGGCTCCTGGGGGGCGTGGGGGTCATCGGGGTGGTGGGGCGGCTGGCCGCCGCCGGCCTGCTCCCCTGGCTGGTGGTCGACCCGGTGATGGTGGCCTCGACCGGACGCCCCCTTCTCCCGTCGGGCGGCATCAAGGCCTACCGGGAGGAGCTGCTCCCCCATGCCGTGGTGGCCACACCCAACCTCGGTGAGGCGGCACTGCTGGCCGGGGTCGAACCCGGGTCGCTGGGCGACGCCGCCGCCCTGGCCGATGCCGCCCGCCGGATCCACGCCCTCGGACCCGACTGGGTCCTGGTCAAGGGTGGTCACCTCCCCGGTGTGGCCTGGCGGGCCGGTCACCCTCCCGATCAGGTGGAGGACGTGCTCTTCGACGGGTCGGAGGTCACGGTTCTGGCTTCCCCCCATGTGGACTCGCCCAACACCCACGGCACCGGGTGCTCTCTGTCGGCGGCCATCGCCGCCCGGCTGGCCTGCGGTGACGACGTGGCCGTGGCCATCCGGACGGCCAAGGACTACGTGCACGCCGCCCTGGTCGGCGGATCGGCGTGGCGCCTGGGCGGAGGGCATGGGCCGCTCGATCATCTGGGGTGGTCGGGCTGATCCCCCCGCCCGGTGGGCCGGCGCTGGTTGTGAAAGTGGCCGGGTCGAAGACCCGGCCACTTCCCCCCACTCACACAGGACGTTCGCCCGAAATGAATCGGGTGCCCCTCCGCTGACCGGCCCAGTGGCCCGGCGTGCACATCGCATTGTGAAGGATAGGGCCTGCGATGTAAACCGCCTCTGACCAGGCCTCCTCACGTTGAGAACCGACGCCGCCACTGGCGGTGGCCAACCGATGTCCGGGCGGGAGTTCCGGGCCGGCGGCGAGGGGTAGCATCGGCGGGCATGGTGACCGCCGATCCCGAGGTGTCATCGCCCCCTCCCGAAGGCACCGACCAGGTCGACCCGGGTGTGCGGGCCACCCCGGTGTCGGCCAAGGGACCCGCCCTCATTGTGCTCGGGCTGGCCCTGTTCATCGTGGTCGTGGGGATCGTCGGTTCGACCGTGTTCTCGGGCAACGCACCGACGGTCACGGTACGGAGCGTGACCCTAGCCAACGGAACCGTCGTGCACCTGAGCCCGGCCACCACGGCCATGCGCTCGATCATCAGCGCCGGGCAGCCCCCGGCCGACGTGCTCGGCAACCTGGCCGTCCCCACCGACAGCAAGGTGGTCCGCACCCTCAACATCGACCAGAACGCCTCCCAGTTCGACCGGACCGTGTACCTCACCAGCGAGCTCTCGTCCGGCGAGGTCGTCGATGCCTACCGGGCGCTGCTCCCCAAGCTCGGTTGGAGCACCACCTACGTCGGTTCCGGGGCGTCGCGCCAGTCCCAACAGAACGAGGTGCTGGCCAAGCACGGCAGCGGTGACGGGTACTACTGGGAGGTCGGCGTGGTCGTCTCCCCGACCACCTCCACTGGGCTGACCCCGTACTCGGTCGAACTGTTCGAGATCCCCGACGACACCTGAGGACCCGAGCGGATCCCGTTGACCACCACGCCGTCGGCCGAGCCGTCCGGCTCGCCGTCGGCCTGGAGCTGGGCCGGATCCTCCGCTCGGCGCAGCAGCCAGGCCCACACGAACAGGTTGATCGGGTAGAGCAGGTAACCGACCCGGGTGGCCGGGGCCAGCAGGATGGCGATGAGCATGACCCACCCGGTGACGGTGGCCACCTGGGCCGCACTGTCGGGCGGTTTTCGCCACAAGTACCGGACCAGGATGGCCACACCCACCACCCCCACCACCACCACGTAGGGCTTGTGGGCCTCGGGAAAGATCGACACCAGGATGTGGCCGGGCAGGGCGCTGGCCGCCGGGGACGACACCCCGGCCAGACCGAGGGGGAAGCGGATGACGTTGTCGACAAAGGCGGTGGGATGGGCCAGGGCCAGGGGCATGACCACGGGCACGACGACAGCCGCCGCCCCCACCAGGTAGCGGCCCACCGCCCGGTGCAACCGGAGGTCGCGGGCGGCCCACAGAGCCAGCACCAGGAGGGGCCAGGCCGTGAATTTGAGGGACGAGGCGGCCCCCAGGGCCAGCCCGGCCAGGACCGGTCTTCGGCGCTGGAGAGCGGCCAGGCCCAACAGCATCAAGGCCGCGACAGGCATATCGTCGCCTCCGGTGGCGAAGGGAAGGGCGGCGGTGGGCAAGACGGTGAGCACCTGGAAGGCCCGCACCCGGGCATCGGTGGGCGGACGCAGCCGACTCAGAGCCAACAGGGTCACCAGCACCGAGAACACCAGGAACTGGATGCGGGCGTCGGTCAACTGCGGCTCGACCTTGCCGAACCCCGAGGAGAAACCGAACAGGATCATGCCGGGCAGGTAGGGGTAGTAGAGCTCGTAGGTGGGCTCGTCGTGGGCGTGGATCACGACATGCCCGTCGCGGTCGATGACCCGGTAGGGATCCTTGCCGTGGGCGGCGCGGGCCCCGGCCTGCTCCACCACGATGACCTCAGGCTGGACGTGCTGGGCCGGGTTTCCCTCCGTGCGCCAGATCACCTCCAAAGTCAAGGGGACCAGCGTGGCCCCGAACAGGACGATGAGGAAGGCGATGACCCGGGCCGTGCGCCGGGCCTGGTCGCCGGCCCGGCCTGCCTGGCCCTGGCCGGGGCCGGCCTTGCCCCGGCGCCAGGCCACCACGGCCATGATCACGGCGGCCAGGGCATAGGGGCCCACGGCCAACTGGCCCCACTGTCGGTACAGGGAGATCCCCACGGCCAGCCCGGTGACCCCGGCGAAAAGGGCCGAGGCGGCGTAGAGGAGTGCGTCGCGCCCCTCGGGCGAGAGTCCCCGCAGAGCCCGGGTGGTGGCCTGGACGACCGGAAGGGCGGCCAACCCTTTCACGCCGTTTTCACCGGACGGGGCGCCGTTCGCCGGACGCGGACACGGTTGCGCCGGGCGGTGACAGGGCAACCCTCCTGCCCCTCGGCGGGCGGTCCGTCGGCACGGTCGAGGGTACCACCGGAACCTCCCGCCACCCTGTCCCCGGCCGACCGGTCAGGCGGGCTGGCCAGCGCCTGACGGTGCCGGGTCGGGAGCGAACAGAGCCCGGTAGAAGGCCAGTTCGGCGGTGAGGCACGCCTCGATGGTCTCCGCCCGCCGGAATCCGTGCGACTCGCCGGCGAACACCGTGAGCTGTCTGCTTACTCCGTGGGCGTCGAGCTGTTCGGCGAAGCGTCGAGCCTGATCGACCGGAACTATGGGGTCGTCCTCGCCCTGGAGCAGGAGCACCGCTCCCACCACCCGGTCGGGGTGATGGATGGGCGACCGCGAACGGTACCGGGAGGCCGCCGCCGGCCAGGGCCCGACCAGTGTGTCGAGGTACCGCGACTCGAAGTCATGGGTGTCGGCCACCAGGGCCTCCAGGTCGGTGACCCCGTACCAGGAGGCGGCCCCCCGGAACCGGCGGGACCGAATGAGGGCAGCCAGAGCGGTCATGCCCCCGGCACTGGTCCCCCGGATGGCCATCCGGGCGCCATCGACCACCCCGCCCGCCGCCAACGCCTCGGCGGCCAGCACGCAGTCGTCCACGTCGGCTTGCCCCCATCGCCCATCGAGGGCCCGCCGGTAGGCCCGGCCGTACCCACTGCTGCCGCGGTAGTCGACCAAGGCCACGGCCAGCCCTCGGCTGGTGAAGAACTGGACCAGCGGATCGAATCCCGGTTCGGCCGCACCGGTCGGCCCCCCGTGGCAGAACACCACCAGGGGTGGGCGCCCGGAGGGCGGGGCGGGCACAGCCGGATTGGTCGGTCTGAACAACAGCCCGGGCACCGGTCCGCTCGGCGTCGGCGCCACAAACGGCTCGGCCACCGACACCTCGGCGGGACGGGAAGGCGCCGGCCCCGACGAGAGCCGGCGGGCCGGGGTGGTCGACAGGTCGAAGACCCCGTAGGCCTCGGTGGGGGTGGAGCCCAGCACGCAGATCCGCTGACCGTCCCCGCCTGCGGCAGCGTCGTCACCGACCACGGCCACCCCGGTGATGGACAGGCACGGTTGGACGATGGTTTCGACCGACCACGGTGAGCCCGGGTGGGCCGGAGGGCGGAGTCGGACCAGATGATCGCCACCGCCGTCCCGCCGGCGGCATACCAACGATCCGTCGGCCAACTCGGCCACCGTCGACTGTCCGCACAGCCAGTCCGGGGCGTGGAACTCGGACTCGCCGGCCACCAGACACTCGGATCGGTCTCCGCCCCCCAGCTGGTCGGCGGCCAGCCGGTAGGGCAGCCACCAGCCGCTGCGGTCGTCGACGAAGACCAGGGCCCCGTCCCCACACCAGCGGGGTTGGCCCACCGACACACCGGGGCCCCCGGCCACCCGGCGGGCCTCTCCCATCGCCACCGTTCCGGCCGACTCGTCGAGGACCCCCACCCACAGCTCGGAGCTGTCCCAGGGCATGGCCGGGTGGTCCCAGGCCACCCAGGCCAGCCAACGACCGTCGGGCGAAGGGCGGGGGGCGGACACGAAGTCGGGACCGGAGACCACCGGAACCACCGACAGGCTCCCGTCCACAGCCAGCGCCACCAGACGGTGCGCCGTGGCCGACCCGTCCACCGTCTCCTCCATCGAGATCAACCACCGACCGGAGCTGGTCAGGCGGCCGTCGGCGTGTCGCACCGACCCGGCGGACGGCTCGGGGGACAGAGCCTCCGGTGGTCCGTCCCGGTCGACGGGTACCCGGTACCACCTTTGGTCGGCCTGGTCCACGTAGAACAGGACGCCATCGGCCACCGTGGCCGCCGCCCCGCCGTACTCATGGACCCGGCTGCGGACGCTGGTGCCGGCGGGCGAGACGTCCCGGGGTGACCCCGTTCCGGGTCGGACCCCGACCACCACCTGGCGGCCGCCGTCGTCCGGGCGGCTCTCCGTCCAGTACAACCAGCCCCGGTCAGCGTGGAGCCCGCCGCGGCTGACCTTCCCCGCCGCCACCACCGAGGCCGTCCACGCCGACGGCCACCAGCCGAAAGCCGTGGCCGGGTCCTCGGTCCCCCGCCCCTCCTCCGACCGGGGCGCCGTGCTCATCGAGTCTGTACGGTACCCGCGATGACCCGTCCTCCCGCGCCGGACGAGCCGTCGTCCGACACCCGGCCCTTCGCCGCCTTCGTGGCCACCCGCCACGGTGACGGGGTGGAGACGACGGTGACCACACTGACCACCGATGACCTCCCGGCCGGCGACGTGACCATCGCCGTCGAGTGGTCCGCCCTCAACTACAAGGACGCACTGGCCAGCCGGGCCGGCAACCGGGTGGCCCGGATCTCACCCCTCGTCCCCGGGGTCGATCTGGCCGGCACGGTGAGCCGGTCGACCGACCCGTCCCTCCGGCCCGGCCAGCCGGTCGTCGTCCAGGGCTACGACCTCGGCGTGGCCCACCACGGCGGGTTCGCCGAGGTGGCCCGCGTCCCGGGCCACTGGGTGGTGCCGCTCCCCGCAGCCATCGACACCCGGCAGGCGGCCGTCATCGGCACGGCCGGGTTCACCGCCGCCCTGTCGCTGCACCGGCTGGAGCGCATGGGTCTGACCGCTACCGGAGGGCCGGTGCTGGTCACCGGCGCATCCGGTGGCGTGGGTTCGATGGCCGTTGCCCTTCTGGCCTCCCGCGGCTACACGGTCGTGGCCAGCACCGGAAAGACCGGCGAGAGCGACTACCTGCTCGGACTGGGCGCGTCCGAAGTGATCGGTCGCCACGACCTGGAGGTCACCCCCGAGCGCACCCTCGGACCGGAGCGCTGGGCCGGGGCCGTCGACTGCGTCGGAGGAGCCACCCTCACCGCTGTCCTCCGCACGCTGCGCTACGGCGCAGCGGTGGCCGCCAGCGGACTCACCGGAGGAGCGACGCTGGCCTCGACCATCTACCCGTTCATCGTGCGGGCCGCTTCGCTCATCGGGGTCGACACGGTGCTCACCCCGATCGCCGAACGGCGGGCCGTCTGGGAGGAACTGGCGGTGGCCTATCCACCGCAGATCCTCGAGACGATGGTCCACAGCCAGATCGGTCTGGACGCACTGGACCCGGCCCTCGATCTCATCCTGGCCGGCGGTGTACGCGGGCGGGTGCTGGTCCGGCCCGGTCAACCGCCGGGTGGTGCCGTGGTCTGACTGTTGGCTCCGGTGGCCGAAAAGACCGGCGACACCGTCATGCTCCCTCCGCCGCAGGGGCTCAAGGTGGCCGCCACCACCAGGTGGTCGAAAGCGTTGGGCGGGGTGATCTCCAATTGGGCCGAGCTCGGACAGGACGTCTCGCTGCCGACCGGAACGTCCGAATAGCCGATGTTGAAGTAGACCGATGCGCCGGGTGACACCGACACCGTGGTCGGGCTCATGGCCGTAAAGCTGTAGCTCCCTTTGCGCACCACCGTGGTCGGCAGTGCCGCTCCCCCCGCGTCCAGCAGCAGAAGACCCGGATAGCCACCCAGGGCGCAGGCGGTGGCGGTGTTGTTGCGGAGGCCCACAGTGGTCTCGATGGTTCCGGCTGCCCCGCTGCTTCCGGCAATGGTGCCGGACAACGCCGTCGCCGCACAGGATGTGGAACCGGCCACCGCCGTTGTCGTCGAGCCCGGGGTGGTCGAGGGCGGGGCCGTCGACGACGCCGCGGTGGAAGACGATGACCCGGCGGTGGTGTTGGTTGATCCGGTGCTGGTCGGGGACGAGGAACCCGACGAGCACGCAGCCAAAAGGATGCTGCCCGGGGTGAGCACACCGATCAGCAACCAGCGACGCCGGCGCGCCGACACCACTCCCTCGACCGAGGTCACAGTGGTGGGGTTGCGCCCGGCGGGGCGTCGGGGGCGGGCCCGGATGATGGCCGAGAGGGGATCAGGACGAGAAGTCCTCGGGCCGGATCGAGTCGAGGAAGTTGCGGAACTCCCCCACCAGCTCCTCCGGGTTGGCCGTCTCCTCGTCCGAATCCTCGTCGTCGTCGTCCTCGTCGACAGCCAGCATGATGCCCTCGCTGTCCATGAGATCGTCAGAGACGAAGAGGGGTGCGCCGGTCCGCACGGCCACCGCCACCGCGTCGGACGGCCGCGACGACACCGGTATCTCGCGCTCGGCCTGTCGCAGCACGATCTCGGCGAAGTAGGTGGCCGTCTTGAGTTCGGTGATGACCACCCGCAGCACGTCGGCGCCGACAGCCTCGAGCAGATCGCGGATGAGGTCGTGGGTCATGGGACGGGGCGTGTCCATCCCCTGGAGGGCAAAGGCGATGGCCGTGGCCTCCGGTGCACCGATGAAGATGGGCAAGGTACGGCCCAGCCCTTCCGACTCCTGCAGAAGGAGGACGGGCGTGTTCGATTGCAGGTCCACCCGTACTGCCCGAAGCCGCACTTCGACCATGGCCGCAAACTTACTCGCCGACGGCCCGATGTGCGATCGGGCCCCGGCCCACCAGGAGCCGCGTGCGGGCGCTGCTCAGACCCCGAGGAGGTCGGACAGTGCCCGGCGGAGCAGGGCGCTGCGCAGCTCCTGCCCGAGCCCGGCCAGTTCATCCGCCGTCTGTTGAGCGCGGGCCCGGGCGTCCGGGTTCCTCTGCCTGACCATGGGGAGGAGGATCTGTTCGACGAATCCGGCTTCGCGGTCAGCCGCGTTCTTGTAGAGACGCAGGTGACGGGGCTCGATGCCGAACTGGGCGAACCGGGCGGCCACCGCGGCGACGGCCAGGGCCTCCTCGTCGAAGTAGGAGACACCGCCCACCGTCCGCGGCACCAGTAACCCGAACTCCTGCAGCTCGCAGAGCACGGTCACATCGAGTCCACAGGCCGCCGACAGCTCTTCCACCGAGAGGCTGGTCCCGTCCCCGACCGGGGCAGCCGGTACCGCCGTGGGTGGCTCGTCGAGCCGGTCCTCGGTCAGGTCCTCGGCCACCGGGACCTCGAGAGCGGCCCCCACCGGCTCGGCTTTCACCCGGCGGGCCGACGACGAGCGGCGGGCCGGCGGGACGGAGGGGGTGTGGGCCACCGTCTCGGGCGCCGGTTTTTCGGCGCCCTCACCGGTCGGGGCGCCGTCGCCTCCGTTGGTCACGGCGTTGGTCACCCCCGGCGAGGCCGGTCGGTCGGCCGTGGGAACTCCGGCCGAACCGGCGGCCACCTCCGCCGCCGGCGCCGACGATGGCCCCGAGGCCAGCCCGAGCCCTGCCGATCCGGACCCGGCCGAGGCCGGCACCTGGTGGGCGCCGTCTGTGCCGGTGAGGAGTACCCGTTCGGCCAGACCGTCCCGTGGCGCGGGAGGATCGGTGGCCGCAGCCCGGGCCCGCTGTCCGACCAGCACCGGCTCCTCGGTCGGATGGGTCGTCGGCTGCGGCGCACCGTCGGCCGACGCCGCCTCCGACTCGGCCACCGGTTCAGAGCCGTCCTCCAGACGGTCCTTGATCACTTTGAGCGGAAGAAAATGCTCCCGTTGCTGACGGAGCACCCAGCGCAGGCGTTCGACGTCGTGTTCGTAGAACTTGCGGTACCCCGAGGGAGTCCGTTCGGGGTTGACCAGGCCCTGGCTCTCCAGAAACCGGATCTTGGAGATGGTGACGTCGGGGAATTCCTGTCGGAGGAGGGTGAGCACGTCACCGATGGACAGATAGGAGCGGGACGTCAACGGACCGCTCCCCGGTCCGTACGCCGATCGTTCGCCGTCCTCATTCGCCCGTGGCCAAAACGTACAAGAGCTTGAACTTCCCGATCTGCACCTCGTCGCCGCTGGACAGCCGCACCTCCTCGATGCGCTCCCGGTTGACGAACGTACCATTGAGCGAGCCCACGTCCCGAACAGTGGTGACCTGGTTCTGGGTCACGAACTCGGCATGCCGGCGGGACACGGTGATGTCGTCGAGAAAGATATCGCTCTCCGGGTGCCTTCCGGCCCGGGTGACCCCCGGCTCCAGCGGAAAGCGTGCGCCGACATCGGTTCCCCGCTTGACGATGAGCAGGCCCACCCCCCGCGGCAGCTCGACCAAGCCGACCGGTGACTCGTCATCGAGGCCGTCTCCTTGATCGTCGATCGGACTGGTCGACACCGACGTGTCGGGTGCCGACGTCAGTAGGGACGCGCCGCATGACGAACAGAAGTTGACGCCGGCCGGATTGCGGTGGCCGCAACTGGTGCAGAACACGCGGTCCACGGTAGCCGCTCCCACCTCCTCGCTCGCCAGGCCGCCCGGTTGCCGTTATCAACCGTCAGTGAGCTGACGATAGCCACTGGCGTCGAGCAACCCATCGAGGGCTGAAGGGTTGCTCGGCACCATCTCACAGATCCATCCCTCGCCGTAGGGATCGGCATTGAGCACTTCAGGGGCGTCGGCCAGAGCGGAATTGACAGTCACCACCTCCCCGGTCAACGGGGCGTACACCTCCGACACCGACTTGGTCGATTCGACCTCTCCGAGCACCCCGCCGGCGTCGACCTTGGCTCCCGCCGCGGGCAGGTCGATGAAGACAACATCGCCCAGCGCGTCCTGCGCGTAGTCGGTGATGCCGATCCTGACCCTGTCGCCCTCGGTTCGGACCCACTCATGATCGGCGGAGTATCGCAACTCGTCGGGCACGTTCATAGCTGCGGACCCTACCCGACCCCGGCGGGGAGCGCCGGAGCCCGGCAACCGGGCCCCACCCCGCTGCCGTTGTCACTGCATCAGCTGTCCGATACGGGCGGCGTACTCGTTGGCCCGGGCGTCGGCGGCCGCATCGCTGGTGGCCTCCGCCCATACGTGGGTGAACGGCTCTTCGGGGTCGGGGAGGACCAGAGCCCATCCGTCGGGCTCGATGACCTTCACGCCGTCCACCAGGACCAGCTCGCGACCTTGGGAGCGTTCGACCAGAGTGCGCATGACCGTCCCTTTCTGGTCCCACGGGGTGTGCACCGCCTGATGGGCGATGTGCACGGCAGGTAGCGCCGCCACCAGGTCCGAGAGCTTTTCACCGGTCGCCGTCAGCAGGGCCACCAGGTTGACCAGGGTGGCGGCGGCGTCGTAGGCGGGGAGGAACCGGGGGAAGATGAAGCCACCGGCCTGGCTGGCGGCCAGGGTCACCTTCTCCGACCGGGCCACCTCCATCAGGTGGGAGGCCGACAACTTGGTCCACACGATTTCGGCGCCGGCCTTGGTGCAGATCTCCTCGGCTGCCCGGCTGGCCGCCACCGGAAGGGCCACCCGGGCCGACGGATAGGCCTCGGTGACCAGGGTGAGCAGGACCAGAAGGGCCTCGTCGTCACTGAGGGTGTGACCGGTATCGTCGACGAAGACCACGTACTCGCCACCCGGGTCGAGAACCGCGCCCAGGTGCGCGCCCGAGGCGCGTACCAGTTCGGAAACGTGCGCCGCGCTCCTCCGGCTGTCGAAGCTCAGCACACTGGCGGTGTTGGCGTAGGGATTGACCACCAGCACGTCGGCCTCGAGCTTGGCCAAGAGGTTGGGCATGACGAAGCTGGTGGTGCCGAACGAATAGTCGAGTACCAACTTGAGACCGGCATCGCGGGCGGACGACAGGTCGACCGAGTCGATGAGAGCGGCGGTGTAGTGCTCGAGTGAGCGGGGCGGGAAACCGATGTCGCCGATCTCCGAAGCCAGCACCCGGCGGAAGTCCTCGCGGTGGTAGAGCCGCTCAATCTTCCTCTGGGTCGTCTCGTCGACGTCGATGCCCTCCTTGTCGAAGAAACGGAAGACGACGGACTGCGGATCGTCGGGGGCCAGGCGCACGGTAATGCCGGCCTTGCTGGCTGAGGAGGTCGTCTGGAACCGGGTGACCGGGACGGTGGCCGCCTCCAGGTCGTCGACGTTGACGCCAGCGGCGTTGCACCCGACCATGATGGCCCGCTTGAGGACCCGAGCGGCCCGGCTGGTGTCCCGTGAGGTGGTGACAGTGGCGCCCTTCTCGAACGTCGACGCCCACGCCATCGACAGGCGCACCGCCAGCTCCGGACTGATGTCCACGTTGGCCAGACCGCGTACGCCGTCCCGGCCGAAGAGCGACCGGGAGCCCATCGACTCCCACACGATGGAGGAGTTGACGGTGGCGCCGGCCTCCACCGTTTTGAACGGATAGATCTTGACCCCGGCCTTGATCTCGGCGTGCCCGCCGATCAGGCATTCGTCACCCAGGACGGCTCCCTCTTCACAGCGGACCCCGTCGCGGAGATCCGACCCGCGCCCGAGAACGCTTCCGTCGATGCGCACCCCTGAGCCCAAGTAGCTGTTGTCGTGGACCACCGAGCGCTGGAGGACGGCGTTGTCGCCGGCCCGGACGTTGCGGCCGAGGGTGCAGTACTGGCCGAGCCGGGCTCCCGGTCCGATCACACAGTTGTCGCCGATGACCGCCGGTCCGTCGATGACCACGCTGGGGTCGATTTCGGCACCCTTGCCCAGCCACACACCGGGACGCAGTTGGAAGCCGTTGATGTCCACCTGGACCTTCTGGTCGAGGATGTCCTGATGGGCGCTCAGATAGGCCTCGAGCGTGCCCACGTCCTCCCAGTAGCCATCGGCCACGTACCCGTACAGGGGCTCGCCGGCGGCCAGCGCGCTCGGGAACGAGTCGCCCGAGAAGTCGACCGGAACGCCTTCGGGGATGAAGTCGAAGATCTCCGGTTCGAGCACGTAGATACCCGTGTTGATGGTGTCGGAGAACACCTGACCCCATGTCGGTTTCTCGAGGAAGCGCTCGATGGTCCCGTCTTCGCGGGTGATGACGATGCCGAACTCGAGGGGGTTGTCCACCGCTTTGAGCGCCAACGTGGCCATGCCACCACGCTCTTCGTGGAAAGCCACCACCTGGGCCAGATCGATGTCGGTGAGCACGTCACCGGACAGGACCAGAAACCGCTCGTCGAGCTCGTCGCGCGCATTGCGCACCGAACCGGCCGTGCCCAGGGGCGTCGACTCGGTGGCGTAGACCATGCGCACACCGAACTCGGAGCCGTCCCCGAAGTAGGTCCGGATGGCGTTGGCCATGAAGGCCACTGTGACCACGATCTCCTCGAACCCGTGCTGACGCAGCAGGTTGACCACGTGCTCCATCATGGGGATGTTGGCCATGGGCAGCATGGGCTTGGGCTGATTGGAGGTGAGCGGGCGCAAGCGTGTGCCCTCGCCGCCCGCCATGATGACCGCTTTCATGCAACCTTCCTTTGGATGCGGGCCCGCCGGCCGTCGAGCAGAGCGCGACGAGCCACCGGGACGTACGATGCCGCGGCGATCCAGGCCAGAGTCAGACCGATCAACCCGGTGACCCAGGCGATGATCCGGATCGGATCCTGCCATCCGGCTGTTCCGTCGCCCAGCAGGAAGGCCGGATAGGCGAACATGAGGGCGAAGGTGCCGGCCTTCCCCACCCACAGGACGTCGATGCGCGCCGCGCCGAGCGAAGCCAGCAGCAGCACCGCGGCCGACACCACTACTTCGCGGGCCAAGGTGGCGGCTCCGAACCAGACGGGCACCGCCCCGTAGACCATGATGGCGATGACGGCGGTGACCACCAGGACCCGGTCGGCCACCGGATCGAGGATCTTGCCCACCGTCGAGACCTGCCCGTACCGGCGCGCCACGAACCCGTCGACCCAGTCGGTGGCGCCCAACACGGCCAACAGAACGGCGGCATCGGTCTGACGCGAGGTACCGAACAGAAGCCACAGGAACAGAGGGATACAGGCCAACCGGACCAGAGTGATGGCGTTGGGCACCGTCAGTACCCGGTCCAGTCCCTCCTGTTCGACGTCTGCCACCGTGGCGTCTGTGATGGTTTTCCCCCTGGTCTGGTCCATCTCGCCCTCCACGAGTCTACGAGCACCCTCGAGCCCCCGAGACCCAACCCGAAGCAGTGACCGCGTCCCCGGGGGGCGACGGGCTCGTACCCTGGGAGCGATGGGCGTTCCGATCCCCCACCGCAGTCGGTCGCAGCCGCCACTGGCCGGATCCACGTCCATGACGACCGGGATGGTGGCTTTGTTCGCCGTGGCCTGCGGCATTTCGGCGGCCAACCTCTATTACGCCCAACCTCTCCTGCCCCTCATCGGCCACAACCTGCATACCGGCTCCGGAAGCACGGCCCTGGTCATCACCGCCGCCCAGGTGGGCTACGGGCTTGGTCTCGCTCTCATCGTCCCGCTGGGGGACATCCTCATCCGCCGTCGCCTGGTCCCGGCCATCCTGTCGGTGGCGGCCGCTGCTCTTTTGGTGGCGGCGGCGGCGCCCTCCATCATCGTCCTCATCGCCGCGGTGGCCGTGGCCGGGCTCTGCTCGGTCGCCGCCCAGATCCTCGTCCCCTACGCCGCCGAGCTGGCCAGCGACGAGCAACGGGGACGGGTGGTGGGCACGGTCATGAGCGGGCTCCTGCTCGGGATCCTGTTGGCCCGCACCTTCTCCGGGCTCATCGCCGAAGTGTCGGGCTGGCGGACCGTCTATGTGGTGGCCTGCGTCATGGTGGCCACCCTGGCCGTCGTCTTGAATCGTCGGCTCCCCCCGGAAGGGCCCCGTCCCTCCATGGTCTACTCCCAGCTGTTGGCCTCGGTCGTCCACCTGATGCGCACCGAGCCGGTGCTCCGGCTCCGTGCCGCCCTCGGTGCCCTGGCCTTCGCCACCTTCAACGTGATCTGGACCAGCCTGGCCTTCCTCCTGGTGGCTGCGCCCTACCACTACAGCGAAGCGGTCATCGGGCTGTTCGGACTCCTCGGTGCGGCCGGGGCGGCGGCCGCCTCCTTCAGCGGGCGTCTGGCCGACCGTGGCCGCGAACGCTGGGTGTCGGGAGGATCTCTGGCCCTCATCGTGGCGTCGATGGGACTGCTGGCCCTCGGCTCCCATCACCTCTGGGCGCTGATCGTCGGCATCCTCCTCGCCGATCTGGGCATCCAGGCCGTGCACATCCAGAACCAGCATCTCATCTTCGCCATCCAACCCTCGGCCCGTTCCCGGCTCAACACCGGCTACATGGTCGCCTACTTCCTGGGCGGGGCCATCGGCTCAGCCAGTACCGGCGTGGTCTACGGAATCGGCGGGTGGTCGGACGTGGTCGTTCTCGGGCTGGTCTTCGCCGGCGCCGGCCTGATCCTGTGGGCGTCCAGCGAAGTGCTCCGCATGCGGCGGAGCCGATCCGTCGGCGGATGCGCACCTTCCCTCTCCTGACCGGGACAGACTGGGACGATGTCGGAAATCCGTCCGGTCGACCGGATCATCGCCGTGGGCCTGGTCGCCCTGTTGGTCGCCCTTTTGGCCTGGGCGGTGGTCGATCGCTCGTCCCCCGGCCGCACCGCGGCCACGGCCGGAGGGGCCATCCGCCCGGTGCCGCCACCGGCCGCTCTGTCGGGAACATCAGCACCGTCACCGCCGCCGTCCTCGGTGACCACCGCTCCCGCGAACACGGCGGTCATACCGTCGACGCCCTCCACTGCGGCCGTCACCCCGACGTCGGTGGCCCCGGTCCCCGGTCCGGTCACCGCGGTGGGTGACTCGATCATGCTGGACATCCAGCCCTACCTGGCCATCGACATCCCCGGGGCCACCATCGACGGGGTGGTCAGCCGCCAGTTCGACACCGGCATCGGCGTGGTGGCCGCTCATCGGGCCGACGGCACGCTGGGCAACGTGCTCGTCGTCGAGCTGGGGACCAACGGGGCGGTCACACCGGCCGACTTCGACGCCATGATGGCCGCCGCCGCCGGGGTCAAGCGGGTGGTCTTCGTCAACGTCGACGTGCCCCGACCGTGGGAGGCCGCCGACAACGCCGTGCTGGCCGCGGGGGTGGCCCGCTATCCGGGAGTGGCGGTACTGGCCGACTGGTACACCCTGTCGTCCGGACACCCCGCATGGTTCACCCCCGATGAGGTCCACCTGGAGCCGGCCGGTGCACAAGCGCTGGCTCAACTGGTGGCGTCCGACGCCTGAGGCGGTGGACGACGGTGGCGCGGCGATGTGCTACGCAGTGGCCATGCCCCGATTCGAGCCGTTCACCGGGCTCCGGTACGACCCCGGCAGGGTGGATCTCTCGCAGGTCGTGTCCCCTCCCTACGACGTGATCGGCCCGGAGGAGCGGAACCTCCTGGCCGCCCGGCACAGTGTCAACGCCGTCAACATCGACGTCCCCGAACCGGACCACAGGGCCAACCTCGATCGCTACGGCCATGCCGCCCGGCAACTCGAACAGTGGGAGCAGGACGGCATCGTGGTCCGTGACCCCCGCCCCGCCTTCTACGCCTATCGGATGACCGCCCCGGACGGCCGGACCACCAACGGGGTGATCGGCGCGCTGGGCATCGACGCCGACAGCACAGCCGAGACCTTCCCGCACGAGGAGACCCTGCCCAAGGCCAGAAGCGACCGGCTCGACCTCCTGCGGGCCACCCGGACCGATCTCTCCCCCATCTGGGGCCTGTCACTGAGCCAGGGGCTGACCTCCACCTTCCTGCGCACGTCCCCGCCCGACGCCATGGCTGTCGACGACGAGGGCGTCCGCCACGAGCTCTGGGTGGTCGACGACCCTTCGACCATCAGCGCGGTGGCGAAGGCGGTGGAGCAGGCCCCGGTGGTCATCGCCGACGGTCACCACCGCTACCAGACCGCCCTGGACTACCAGCGCGAGAGCGCCGATGATCCCGACCGAGCCGGCGAAGGAAGGGTGATGGCCCTGTTGGTCGAGCTGACCCCCGACCAGCTCGAGGTCGGGCCCATCCACCGCGGGCTGTCCGGCCTGCCCGAAGGCCTCGATCTGGTGGATGCCTTCTCCTCGTGGTTCGACGTGACCCGGGCCGGCAACTTCGACGAGCGGACCACCTCCGCCCTCGGCCAGTCGCACGCACTGGCTCTGATCATGCCCTCCGGCGCATGGCTGCTCATGCCCAAGGACGGCACGCCCGAGGCGGCCGGGGCCGAGCTCGACTCCTCCATGGTGGCCCTGGTCATCGCCGAGTTGCCCGACCATGTTCTCCAGTTCTTTCATTCCTGGGAGGAGGCCGTGGAGGCGGTGGCCGAGGAGACGGTTCAGGCTGTCGTCCTCCTGCGCCCGGTGTCGGTGAGCCAGATCACCGCCTGGGCCGATGCCCGTCGGCGCATGCCCCCCAAAAGCACCTACTTCCATCCCAAACCGCGCACCGGCATGGTCTTTCGCACCCTGGATGGGTCGAGCGGGCGGAGCCTGACCGCCTAGGCCTCCCGCGTCGGCGCACCGATTACCCCGATGCGCACCGAGGGGACGAGTACCCTTGGGACTTCTCGATGCCACAGGTGGGACGGTCTCGAAAATGGGTGTGGGTCAGCCCCAGGCGACGAGCTGCGTGGATGGCTGTCGTCGCCCTGTTGCTGGTGGGCTGTGGCTGCTCGGCCCCGGCATCGTCGGCCGGGACGAAAACACGGACCACGCAGTACCCGAAGACCAGGTCGGCCGATCCGACCACCACCGCACCGCCGTCGCCGACCACCACCGGACCGCCCTCCGCCGTCCCCACCACGGTGCCGGCCCCCGCCGTGCAGGCGCCGGGGTGGAGCAACACCCTCACCGCCCTTCCGCCCGGGGGTGGCTTCACCTCGGTCTCGTGCATCTCCGACACCTTCTGCGTGGCCGTGGGCGGTGGGGCGAGCGGCGGCTCCCTGACCGCCGGCTCGGGCGTCGCCGTTGCCTGGGACGGTGCGGCGTGGTCGGATCCCGTCGTCTACTACCCGGCCCCGGCCACCGGCACCGTGACCGCGCCGGTCCTTCCGGCCATCGCCTGCACGTCGGGGCCGTCCTGTGTCATCGTCGACGGCTCCGGTCACCTGAGCTACGGAGACGGGACCACCTGGTCGCCCCCGGTGGCCCTGGCCGCCTCCCCCGGTCTCCCGGCCAACCCCGACGAGCCGGACCCCGGGGGGACCGGCTCGCGCTTCGACGCCCTGTCCTGTCCGACCGCGTCGGTCTGTGCCTTCGTGGACAACACCGGGCAGGCCACCATGGTGCGTAACGGGACGTGGCTCACTCCCCAGTCGTTCGGGGAGCCCGGAAGTCGGGGATCCTCGGACGTGTCGCTCTATCAGCCGGGTCGGGTCGGAGTCTCGTGCCCGGACAGCGCGTCCTGTACGGCGGTGGTGGGCGCCAGCGTCCTCGACTGGAACGGGTCCACCTGGTCGGAGGAGGCGGTCCCCTGGACGTCCTCGCTGGTGTCCGGGACCTCGGATCCCACGGCCATCTCCTGCCCCACCCCGGGACAGTGCCTGGTGGTCAACGGCAGCGGTTTCGCCCTGCGGTCGGCGGGGACCGGCTGGTCGACCGAACAGACCGTCGATCCCCACGGCGGACTGGACTCGCTGTCCTGCCCGACGGCGTCCTTCTGCGTGGCGGCCGACGAGGGCGGATCTGTCCTGTCGTGGAACGGCAGTACCTGGAGCCCGCCGATCCAGATCCTCCCGGGGGCCACCGACTATCCGGGCATCGGGACCTTCGTCTCGTGTCCCAGCGCCCAGTTCTGCATGGTCATGAACAGCGACGGGGACTACGCCACCTACGCCGGCCCGGGCGCCCACTGAGATCAGCGTTCAGCTGCTGAGCCGGTCAGCCGCCGACGCCGTCGAGGGCCTCCACCAGCGCCAGCACGGTGCGCCAGTTGCGGGTGGTGGCCGTCGTGCCCAGGTGGCGTTCGAGATAGGCGTTGTGGAGCTTGGTGGCGCCGTAGCCGCCCGGGCAGTACAGGTAGACCTCGGCGCCCTCCACCACCAGCCGGTCGGCGCCCCACTGTCCGGCCCGGGCCTCCAGGTCGGCCCGCGCCTGTCGGTCGGGGACCGTGCCCAAAAAGGTCACATGCAGCGAACTCGGATCCGGCCGGCGGCCGGTGAACGGATTGGTCCGGGGCAATCGACCCATCTGTGAACGGCTCCGCACGATGATGGGCACGTCCACGGCCAGCTCGGCCACCAGGCCCTCGTGCAGGGCCCGGCCGACCGACGCCGGGCTGCCCGGAGCCGAGAAGACCAGATTCCCGCTCTGCAGGTAGGTGGTGACATCCTGGAAACCGAGGGAGGTGGCCAGCCGCCGGAGCTCCCCCATGGCCACCCGGTTGCGCCCGCCGACGTTGATGCTGCGCAGCAGAGCCACGAAGGTTCCCATCACCGGTACCTGGCCCATGCCCCGTCCAACACCGCGGGCGGAGCCGTTGCCGTCCTAGGAGACCGTCCAGGACGACCCGGAGCGGAGCAGCGAGGCCAGGTCCCCCGGACCACGTCGGGCGGTGGCCTCGTCGATCTGTCGGGCCATCTCCACGCCGTACTCGGGCCGGTCCACATCCCGGAACACACCGATGGGCGTCGGTTCGTAAGGCCCGCGGGACAATCGGCTGAGCTGGAAGGCCAGTCCCGGATTGTCGCGGTGCTCGTCGTGCACCAGCAGCTGGTCCTCGCCCACATCGGCCACCTCGACCACGTCGACGGTGCCGTCCCGTTGCAGGACCACGCCGTGCTCGCCCTCGGCCCCGAAACGGATGGGCTCGCCGTGGGTCAACGGGATCAACATGTCGGCCCGGACGTCCTTGCCGGTGATCTGCTCGAAGGCACCGTCGTTGAAGACGTTGCAGTTCTGGTAGATCTCCACGAAGGAGGCACCCCGGTGGGCGTGGGCCCGACGGAAGACCTCCATCATGTGCTTGCGGTCCATGTCGTGGGTCCGGGCCACAAAGCCGGCCTCGGCCCCGAGAGCCAGGCTCAACGGGTTGAAGGGCTGCTCGAGTGAACCGAACGGGGTCGACTTGGTGACCTTGGCCATCTCCGAGGTGGGCGAGTACTGACCCTTGGTCAGGCCGTAGATCTGGTTGTTGAACAGCAGAATGGTGATGTTCACATTGCGGCGGAGGGAGTGGATGAGATGGTTGCCGCCGATCGACAGGGCGTCGCCGTCGCCGGTCACCACCCAGACGTCGAGGTCGGGACGGGTGGTGGCCAGGCCGGTGGCAATGGCCGGCGCCCGGCCGTGGATGGAGTGCAGACCGTACGTGTTCATGTAGTAGGGAAAGCGGGCCGCGCACCCGATGCCCGACAGGAACACTGTGTTCTCACGCCGCACGCCGAGCTCGGGCATGAGCATCTGGACGGCAGCCAGAATCGAGTAGTCACCGCACCCCGGGCACCACCGCACCTCCTGGTCGGAGGACCAGTCCTTGCGGGTGGTGGCCGGAACGGCGTCGGGGGTAGGGGCGTCAGCCAGATCGGTCATCAGTCGAGAGCCTTTCCGCCGGTCGGGGTGGGTGCCACCATCTCCGACGAGGTGGGTCCGTCACCGGCGCCCTCGTCGAGCGACCCCTCCAGACCTTCTATCTGTTGCCGGATGGCCACCTCCATGGCCGCCGCCCGGAACGGGATGCCCTGCACCTGGGTGAAGGGGATGGCGTCCACCAGGTACTCGGCCCGCAGCAGGCGACTGAGCTGTCCCAGATTGACCTCGGGCACCAGGACCCGCCGGTACCGGCGCAGCACATCGCCCAAGTCGGCCGGAAAGGGGTTGAGGTGGACAAGGTGGGCGTGGGCCACCTTGTGGCCCCGGGCCCGGACTCGTTGCACCCCGGCGGCGATGGCACCGTAGGTGGACCCCCACCCCACCACCAGCACCTCGGCCCCTTCTTCGTCGTCGACGTCGGTGGGAGGGATGTCGTGGGCGATACCGGCGATCTTGGCCGCCCGCAGCCGGGTCATCCGCTCGTGGTTGGGGCCGTCGTAGGCCACGTTGCCCGAGCCGTCGGCCTTCTCCAGGCCGCCTATGCGGTGCTCGAGACCGGCCACCCCGGGCGGCGCCCAGGGCCGGGCCAGGGTGTCCTCGTCGCGGACGTAGGGCCAGAAGACCGGGGTGCCGTCGGGATCGGTGTGGTTGGGGGCGGTAGCGAAGGCCGGTTCGAGGACGGGGAGCTGGTCGAGGTCGGGCAGGCGCCACGGCTCGGACCCGTTGGCCAGGTAGCCGTCCGACAGCAGGATGACCGGCGTGCGGTACTTGACGGCCAGCCGGGCCGCTTCGATCACCGCCTCAAAACAGTGCGACGGCGTACGGGCGGCCACGATGGGGAGAGGTGCCTCTCCGTGACGCCCGTACATGGCATGGAGCAGGTCGGCCTGTTCCGTCTTGGTGGGAAGACCGGTGGATGGTCCCCCGCGCTGGATGTCGATGATCAGGAGGGGCAGCTCGAGACTGATGGCCAATCCCATGGTCTCCGACTTGAGGTCGATGCCCGGGCCGGAGGTGGTGGTGACCCCCAGGGCGCCGCCGAAGGCGGCCCCGAGGGCGGCCCCGATGCCTGATATCTCGTCTTCGGCCTGAAAGGTACGCACCCCGAACTGCTTGTGCTTGGACAGCTCGTGCAGGATGTCCGAGGCCGGGGTGATGGGGTAGGTCCCGAGGAAGAGCGGCAACCCACTGCGGTCCGACGCGGCGATGAGCCCCCAGGCGGTGGCCGTGTTGCCGGTGATGTTGACATACTCACCCGGTTCGAGCTTGGCCGGCTTGACCTCGTAGGCCGACTCGAACAGCTCGGCGGTCTCGCCGAAGTGGAAGCCGGCCTTGCACGCCCGGAGATTGGCTTCCAGCACCAGCGGCTTCCCTGCGTACTTCTCGCCGATCCAGGTCAGGGTCTGGTCGATGGGCCGTGTGTAGAGCCAGCTGATCAGGCCGAGGGCGAAGAAGTTCTTCGACCGCTCGGCGTCCCGCGGCTTGACGCCGGCCTCCTTGCACACCTCGGCGGTGATCGAAGTCATCGGCACCTCGTACACGGTGTACGCCGACAGCGACCCGTCGGCCAGTGGGTTGGCCGGGTAGTTGGCCTTGGCCAGATTGCGCTCCTCGAAGGCATCGACGTTGACGATGACGATGGCCCCCTTGGGTAGGGCGTCGATGTTGGCCTTGAGGGCAGCCGGGTTCATGGCCACCAGCACGTTGGGCGAGTCACCCGGCGTCGAGATGTCGTGGTCGGAGATGTGGACCTGAAAGGCGGAGACGCCGGCCAGGGTGCCCGCCGGCGCCCGGATCTCGGCCGGAAAATCGGGAAAGGTAGCCAGGTCGTTCCCCAGCAGGGCCGATGTGGTGGTGAAGCGGTCACCGGCCAGCTGCATGCCGTCACCCGAGTCGCCGGCGAACCGAATGACCACGCGGTCCAGCACCTGAGGGGATTTCGGTTCGGTCGTGGTGTCGGACACCGTACTCCTCTTCGTACTGATTTCCCCCGATTCTACCGCGGCCCTCCGATTCCGGGGCGCTGACAGGTGCATTCGGGGAGCCCCAGCCGGTTGCCAGGACGGCATCGGCTGGTCGTGGCTGCTATTGAATCAGGCCACGGTCACGGATGGGTCGAGATAAACGTCTTGTACGGCATGAATGAGGGCGGCACCCTCGTCGGTGGGGCGCTGGAAGGCCTTGCGCCCCACGATGAGACCGGCACCGCCGGCCCTCTTGTTGATGACAGCGGTGCGGACGGCCTGGGCCAGGTCGTCCACCCCTTTGGACTCGCCGCCCGAGTTGATGAGCGGGATCCGGCCGGCGTAGCAGTTGACCACCTGCCAGCGGGTGAGGTCGATGGGATGGTCGGTGGTGAGCTCGCTGTAGACCAGTGGGTCGGTCATCCCGAACTTGAGGGCGTTGTAGCCCCCGTTGTTCACCGGCTGCTTCTGCTTGATGATGTCCGCCTCGATGGTCACGCCCAGGTGGTTGGCCTGCCCGGTGAGGTCGGCCGACAGGTGGTAGTCGGTGTCCCCTTGTTTGAACGCCGGGTTCCGCAGGTAGCACCACAGCACGGTGAACATGCCGAGACGGTGGGCCTCGGCAAAGGCCCGCGACACCTCGACGATCTGGCGGTCGGCTCCGTCCGAGCCGAAGTAGATGGTGGCCCCCACCCCGACCGCCCCCAAGTCGAAGGCTTGGGTCACGCTGGCGAACATGATCTGGTCGTAGGCATTGGGGTAGTTGAGGAAGTCGTTGTGGTTGAGCTTGACGATGAAGGGGATCTTGTGGGCGTAACGACGCGACACGATGCCCAGTCCGCCGAGCGTGGTGGCGATGGCGTTGCAATCGCCGGCGATGGCCAGATCGCACAGCTTGGCCGGGTCGAAGTACGCCGGGTTTTTGGCGAAGCTGGCCGCCGCCGAGTGCTCGATGCCCTGGTCGACCGGGAGAATCGAGAGATAGCCGGTGCCGCCGACACGACCGGTGTTGTACAACGTGCCCAGGTTTCGCAGCACAGCCGGTGACCGGTCCGATTCGACGATGACACGGTCCAGGTAGTCGGGTCCGGGCAGGATCAGCTGCTCGGCCCCGAACGCCTTGGCCACATGACCGAGCAGCGACTCCGCTTCGTCCCCCAGTATCTGTTCGAGATCCATGAGCCTCGAGCCTACCGGCCACCACGAGACCGCTTGGATGAACGGTGCGACCCGGTGGGCAAGCCGAGGGCGTCGAGCCGGGCGGCCACGTCGTAGGCGTCCGGGTCAGCGTCGGCGATGCGGGCGAAGAGCTCGCGGGCCCGGGCCAGTTCCCCGGACCGCTCCATGACGTCGGCCAGCACGTACCACTGCCGGAGGTGCCGTTCGGCCGGGTTCCGGACGGCGCGCCCCACTCCGGCATCGACCAGCAGTGACACCGCCCCGGCCAGGTCTCCCTGGTCGGCGCGGGTGGCAGCCAGAACCATGCGCCCCTCGGCCAGCACCTCGGGATCGGGCGAGGCCTGACGGAGCTCGTCGAACAGAGCCTCGACCCGCTTGTGCCGCCCCAGGGCCCGCTGGCAGTCCATCCGCACCGGGTGCTGGTCGACGGAGCCGGTAAGGGTGGCGAAGGCCTCGAGATTGGGGAGGGCTGCCTTCCAATGACCCTGGTGGTATTGGCTGAGGGCCAGGAGCTCGCGGGCTGACGGGGCCCGGGGAATGGCATCGACCACCGTCTTGAGGATGCGGGCCGCGTCGCGGTAGCGCCCACGCTCGTAGGCGCCGATTCCGGCCCCCATGCGCTCGGTCATCCGGGCCCGCAGTTCGCCCCAGTGAGGACCGGCCGCGGTGGCCAGCTCCTTGGCGATGTCGGGCGGCAGCTCGGCGGGCGGGCGGACCGGTCGGGCCGCCGGGTCTCCCCCCTCCGGATCGGTGGGGCCTCGCCCCCGGTCGTCGTCGGCACACGACCATCGCTCGGGGACGAATTCCTCGGCCGCCCGGTTCGATCCCCGCCCGGCCAGAGGGTCCTGGCCCCTCCCGTCCGAACCTCCGCGGTCCATTGGATTGCGGACTTGACTGGCCCCCCGGCGGGCCACGCTCCCCCACCCCTTGCGTACCACCGACGAACGGGGAGGTCCTGACCCCTCCCGATGATCCGCTCCCTCCGAGCGGGACGGTCGCCGCGCCGGCGATCCCGCAGGTCGCGGCCTCGACGGCGCTCCGCGTCTGGTGCTCCCAAGGCTCGGTGCTCCCCGGCGCGGCGGGCTTGAGCCCTCACTGCCGGCGGCCTTGCCTCCGGAACTGGCACCACTCAACGGCCGGCCACGACGGGCGCCACCATCGGTGGGGGGTCGCCCCCTGGTACTCGGCGCCTTCCGGGCGACCGGTTTGCCGGTTGCCCTGCCGGTGGCGTGCGCCTTTGCCGCCCTGCTGGCGGTGGGCTTCCTGCTGGTGGTGGGCTTCCTGCTGGTGGTGGGCTTCCTGCTTGCGCCTTGCCCACCTTTGGCCCGCTCGGCGGGCTTCTGGCCCGAACCTGATGACCGGGTCGACCCGGTGGATCTCGCCGGGCGCGGCGAACTACCGGGTGTTCGGGGGGGCATGGCATGCGAGTGTACCGGCCGTCGCCAGGCCACCCCGGCCACCAACAGGCCGTGGTGTGGTC
This sequence comes from uncultured Acidimicrobiaceae bacterium, assembly GCA_963813525.1. Classification (GTDB taxonomy): domain Bacteria; phylum Actinomycetota; class Acidimicrobiia; order Acidimicrobiales; family RAAP-2; genus Bog-756. The sequence continues at coordinate 2,403,490 of CAWEZI010000005.1, read as the reverse complement.
CGGGAACCCTCCCGTTCGATGGGCCGAAGGGTGACCGGGGCCCGGTGGCGCCGAGGATCGAGGTCGGCGTTCCCCTACCCTGGGGCCTGATTGTGCCCCTGCTCATCATCTCCTCCCCGGGTCGCCCGGCCCGCCCAGCGGACGGGACGGCGCGCCGGGCAGGCGGTTTCCTGAGCGCACCGGCGGGTCGGACATGACCGGCACGGTGGCCGCCCTGCGCACCATCGCCGGCCTGGCCCTGCTCGCCTCCCTGGTGGCCGCCTGCGGCGCGTCCGGGGTCGACCAGCATCTGGCCGTGGACTCGGTCACCCACCGGTCAGCCCGGTCGGCCACCCCGGCGGCAGCTCTGCGGTCCGATGCACAGAGCGAACGGGTGGCCGCGGCGGCGGCCACCCGGGCCTTCCGCACCATCATCGCCTCCAATTCTGTCGCCCTGGTCGATGTGGTCGGGCGGCTGGGCACGGCCCTCGCCAACGGGCAGATCCCGACAGCCAAGATGGACGACCTCACCGCCCAGGCCGATTTCGACCACATCCGGGTTCTGGACAGCGGGAACACCATCAACACGTCGGCATTGGACGGCTTGTCCACCGGCCTGGCGGCCGGGCAGCCGTTCGGAGGACTGCACGCCGTCGAGCAGGATCTGTGGTCAGGAACGTCGGGGGTCGACCCCGCTGCGCTGGCCGACCTGTCCTCCGGACTGGTCACCCAGGCCCAGGTGGCCGAGTTCCTCCTGGCCAAGGAGGTCCTCGATCCGGAGGCCATCGGCGTGGCCGGTGCCGACGAGTTGAGCTGGGTGGACGAGACGGCCATCCCGGGCAGCGAAGAGCTCTACTCACATCGGGACACGGTCGATATCGCCGCCACCGTGGACGCCGCTGACCAGGCATTCTCGGACATCGAACCGCTGTGCCGGATAGTGGCGCCGTCGCTGACCCGGACGGTGGGCGACCATTTCACCCAACTGCTGGCCGCCGTGGCGGCGTTGGGACCCCCCGACGGGGTGAGCGACGCCTCCCTTACGCCCGCCACCCGTCTGTCCCTGTCCCAGCAGGTGGATGCCACCGCCACCCCGCTGGCCCAGTTGGCCGCCACCCTGGTCCCCTTCGGGACGTCGGGGCCCCCGTCATGACCGCCAGGTTGACCAGGCGCCAGCTGCTGGCCGGCACAGGCGTGGCCGGGGCCGCCCTGGTGGCCGCCGGCGCCGACGTGGCCGGGGCGGCGCCCCCGCCGGCCCCAACGACTGGCGCCATTGCCTTCGAAGGGACCCACCAGTCGGGTATCACCACTCCGGCGCAGACCGGCATGGTGTTCGCCACCTTCGACGTGTCCGCCGAGAGCGCCGGCGGACTGGCCCAACTCCTGGCCGCATGGACCAGAGCCGCCGGCCGACTGACCCAGGGCAAGGAGCTGGCCGGACCGGACGGGCCCTATGCACCGCCACCCGACACCGGCGAAGCCCGGGGTCTGCCCGCCTCCGGGTTGACTATCACGGTGGGCTTCGGCCCCACCTTGTTCGACGGCCGGTTCGGCCTGGCCGGGCGCCGGCCCGCCGCCCTCGTCGACCTGCCTGCCTTTTCCGGTGAGGCCCTCGATCCCACCCTCACCGGAGGCGACATCTGCATCCAGGCCTGCGCCAACGACGCCCAGGTGGCCTTCCACGCCGTCCACGAGCTCACCCGATTGGCCCTCGGATCAGCCACCGTGCGCTCGGTCCAGACCGGATTCGCACGGACGAGCTCGGCCGGCGGCCGCCAACCCACGCCGCGGAACCTGCTGGGCTTCCACGACGGGACCAACAACCTCGATCCGGCCGACACCAACGCCATGGGGCGCTTCGTGTGGGTCGACCACAGCGACCAGCCCTGGATGAACGGCGGGTCGTACCTGGTCATGCGGCGCATCCGCATCCATCTGGAGGCCTGGGACCGCAGCACTCTCCACGACCAGGAGCAGACCATCGGCCGCAGGAAGGTGAGTGGGGCACCGCTGGGTGAGACGGGCCAATTCGATGCGGTCGATCTGACCTACAGCGCCACCACCGGCCAACCGGTCATCCCCGAAAACGCCCACATCCGCCAGGCGGCTCCGGTCACCAACAACGGCCAAGCCATCCTCCGGCGGGGCTACAGCTTCGTGGACGGGGTCGACCCGCAGTCGGGCGAGCTCGATGCCGGCCTCCTCTTCGTCTGCTTCCAAAAAGACCCGCGCGCCCAGTTCATCCCCATCCAGACCCGCCTCTCCCTCAACGACGCCCTCAGCTCGTACCTGCTGCACACCGGTAGCGGCCTCTTCGCCTGCCCCCCGGGGACCTCGGGTGGATCCACCTGGGGAGCCGAGCTTTTCTGACCAGGAGGGCCCGGTGGACTCCACTCCGTGGTGGCCGCGGGAACCAGATAGCCGTGCCGGCGGTCCCGGTGCCTCCGGTCAGTCGAAGACCACAGTCCTGTCGGCGTTGATCAACACCCGGTCCTCGAGGTGCCAGCGCAGCCCACGGGCCAGAACCGACCGTTCCACATCCCGACCGATGCGCAGCAGATCATCGACGGTGTCGCCGTGGTCGATCCGGCTGATGTCCTGCTCGATGATGGGGCCGGCGTCGAGCTCGGCGGTGACGTAATGGCAGGTGGCCCCGATCAGCTTGACCCCGCGCTCGAAGGCCTGATGGTAGGGACGGGCACCGGCGAAGGAGGGGAGGAAACTGTGGTGGATATTGATGATCCGTCCGGGATAGCGGTCACACATCTCGGGCGGGATGATCTGCATGTACCGGGCCAGCACGATCACGTCGGCCTCGACCGAGTCGACAACCCTCATCACCTGGGCAAATGCCTCGGCCTTGTTGTCCTTGTCCACCGGAATATGAACGAAGTCGACCCCGTGCCACTCGACCAGCGACCGCAGGTCCGGGTGGTTGGAGATCACCGCAGGGATATCGCACCACAGCGACCCGCTGCGCCAACGGTGGAGCAGGTCGGCCAGACAGTGGTCCTCGCGGCTGACCATGATGACCACCCGCTTGCGCACGTCGGTGTCGCTCAGATGCCAGTCCAGCTGGAGCTCTGCCGCCACGTCGGCGAAGCGCTCACCGAATTCGTCCGCATCGAAGGGCAGGCTTTCGGCCATGACCTCGATGCGCTGGAAGAACTGCCCGGTGGTCAGGTCGCCGTGCTGGGCCGCCTCCACCACCCACCCTCCGTGCGAGGCGATGAAACCGGTGACGGCGGCCACGATCCCCGTCCGGTCGGGACAGGTGACGGTCAGGACCAGGCGGCGCATCGGCCCATCATTGTCCCTCGTCGGCAAGGATGGTGACACTCCTGTGGTCCGAATGCGGTCGGCCACCCGCGACAATGCCCCCCGCTAACGGGGGGCATTGTCAGAGAAATCCCGGCGGCGTCCTACTCTCCCAGGGGGCTACCCCCCAAGTACCATCGGCGCTGGCGGGCTTAACTGCCGTGTTCGGAATGGGAACGGGTGTCTCTCCGCCGCCATGGCCACCGGAAATCGTGCGCCCACCAGGCCCGGACCGTCCATTAGGACGGACCCCGGGCTCTGCGGTGACCGTTAACCGGTCACCCTGAGCGTTCCATAGCGAGCACGAGCAAGTTCCCAAGCCCTCGGCCGATTAGTACCGGTCAGCTGAATGCGTTGCCGCACTTACACTTCCGGCCTATCAACGTGGTCGTCTAACCACGGGCCTTACCAGGTTGACCCTGTGGGAGATTTTATCTTGGAACGGGCTTCGCGCTTAGATGCTTTCAGCGCTTATCCCACCCGAAGGTCGCAAATCAGCGGTGCCCTTGGCAGGACAACTGACACACGAGAGCTTCGTCCATCCCGGTCCTCTCGTACTAGGGATAGCCTTCCTCAAATCTCCTCCGGCTGCATCGGATAGGGACCGAACTGTCTCACGACGTTCTAAACCCAGCTCGCGTACCGCTTTAATGGGCGAACAGCCCAACCCTTGGGACCGGCTTCAGCCCCAGGATGCGACGAGCCGACATCGAGGTGCCAAACCTTCCCGTCGATATGGACTCTTGGGGAAGATGAGCCTGTTATCCCCGGGGTACCTTTTATCCGTTGAGCAACGGCGCTTCCACAAGCAACCGCTGGATCACTATGCCCTGCTTTCGCACCTGCTCGACTTGTAGGTCTCGCAGTCAAGCTCCCTTGTGCCATTGCACTCGACGGCTGATTGCCAACCAGCCTGAGGAAACCTTTGGGCGCCTCCGTTACGTTTTAGGAGGCGACCGCCCCAGTCAAACTACCCACCTGACGCTGTCCCTGATCCGGATCACGGACCGAGGTTAGGGTTCCGGCACATAAAGGGTGGTATTTCAAGGTTGACTCCACACTGGCTGGCGCCAATGCTTCAAAGTCTCCCACCTATCCTACACAATATGAACTAAAACTCAACAGCAAGCTGTAGTAAAGGTCCACGGGGTCTTTCCGTCCTGATGCAGCTAACGAGCATCTTTACTCGTACTTCAATTTCGCCGGGTCTGTGGTTGAGACAGTAGGAAAGTCGTTACGCCATTCGTGCAGGTCGGAACTTACCCGACAAGGAATTTCGCTCTTTCTGTTACAACTAATCAACCCACTTCGATTGACTAGCGGGCCGGTCGTTTCCGCCGGCCTCCCTATGTCGCCATAGGGCTCGGACCATATCTTCATCTCACCCTTAAATCTGATGAGATGGTCGGCGTATGGTCTCTGAGGATTCTCAAAACATTGGATGGTTTACGGCGGTTCATCGTCTCGACTATTTCAGCGATCTCTATCAATCCCGAAACAGTGAGGTGCTTGCGCTCCTCCATGAGACTTAGAACCCTCACGAAACTGCCGAAGTTCTCACGCTTCGACGTTCGTAGCTGGTGCTCTTGAAAGCGGGGAACGATCACGTCCCTCAGGTCGGCGAACCTCTTCACGCTGTACAGGGCCAACTGCTCCCTGTGGTCATCGTGCCTCCGATTCACGTACACCCTGCCGCACCCGAAGATGCGTCCAATCTCGTCAAGAGCATCTCGACTCGACACCGACTGCGCAACCACAAATTGTGGTTGTACCTGCCAGTGAAGCTTCGTTTTCCGATTCCGGAAGATGGGGATGCTGAAGCAGCCTTCCCCATCGACGAAACCAGCTATCCATCCGCAGGTCCAGAGTCTTTCCTGCTGATTGTCCGCACCTCTCACATTGTTACTGCCGCTCATTCCATGACGATACAAAAGGGCTGTATCGCCAAAGAAAGAACAACGAGTAGTGGAGGATACAACGGAGTTTCCAGCATATAGCCGACTGCTCACGTACTGTCACCAGTACGAGGGGCAGCACCCCTTTGCCTGCAAAGGGGCATCCCTACCTTAGGCACTCTTGTTACTACCTATTGAGTCTGTCGATGAACTCTCGTTCTTCAGTCTCATAGGCGGCCAGGTCATTTCTGCCTAGCTCCCCATGTCGCCATGGGGGTCGGACTGTATCTTCACCCTCAAAGCTTCTTCCTCAGCGTTACCTGAGGTGGTTGCAATTGAAGGGCCTCGCGTGCAGTCTCTGAGGATCCTGTCAACTTCTGGCAGTTTCCTGCTGATTGTCCGCACCGGATGGATTTTCACTACCCATGCATCACCCTTAACAGCCGGGTGTGACATGGATGAGTACCACCGGATACTCGGATGTTCCAGCATATAGCGGGGTTTAATAACGGCCCTTTTACAAACCGTTATAGTTACGGCCGCCGTTTACCGGGGCTTAGGTTCAGAGCTTCGCCCGAGGGCTAACCCTTCCCCGTAACCTTCCGGCACCGGGCAGGCGTCAGAGCGTATACATCGTCTTTCGACTTCGCACGCTCCTGTGTTTTTAGTAAACAGTCGCTTTCCCCTATTCTCTGCGGCCCCTTCAGACTCGGAACGCGAAGTTCGTCATCCTAGTGAGGCCCTCCTTCTCCCGAAGTTACGGAGGTATTTTGCCGAGTTCCTTAACCACAGTTCTCC
>CAWEZI010000005.1:0-2392500 GCA_963813525.1 uncultured Acidimicrobiaceae bacterium | reverse complement strand
ATCTCCTTGCTCGTCGTCCCCTTGAAGTAGATCTCTACGATGACGGCGCGGTGCGGCTCCGACAGCTGGCCGAGGGCCTCCTCCACCTGCCACGAGGCAATGGCCCCTTCGACCTGGTCAACAACAGCCTCCGGGATTGGAACGAGACGCCGGTCCCGGATCTCTTGACGATGGTGGGTGCGGGACAGGTCCACCAACAGGTGCCGTTCGATCGAGTACAGCCAGGTTCTGAGGGAGCCCTTGGTGGCGTCGAATCGGTGACGCGAACGCCACGCCCGGGCGAAGGTCTCCTGCACGGCATCCTCGGCCAGGTGGGTGCTTCCGAGTGCCCGCCGGGCCAGGGCCGTCAGCTCGGGGCGATAGGCGACGAACGCCTGGTTGAGCCCCTGCTCGTCGGCCGGGGTGGGAACCGGGTGAGGGGCGACTGCATCGGTCCGCTGGTCGTCCGAGGGCGCCTCACCCGCCGCGCTCATGCCGGCGTCGACGTCGGCGGGCTGGTGATCCCCATTGCGGACGCAGCTGGCGCGATCAGTATCCGTAGCCACCGGAGGAGGCGGTGGTCGGGGCGGTCGTCGGGGCGGCTGTCGCCGGCGTCACCGCGTACCAGGTTCCGTCCAGTCCCTGGCCGGTTGCCTCTCCTGACCGGACGTCGCCGGAATAGGTGTAGAGGGGCATTCCCTTAAAGGTGACCTGATGGGACCCGTCGGAGCGCACGATGACACCGAGGTCGGCGGCGGCCAGGCCCGGCCCGGTCGCAGGGTGGGTCGTGCCGGCGGGAAGGACGAGGGGTGGCCACTGTGAGGCGCAGGTACCGGTGCACACCGATTTACCCGTGCCGTCCGGGCTGTATCGGTAGAGGGTCAGACCCGACTGGCTGACCAACACGGTGCCCAGGGACCCAACGGTGGCCACGTGCACAACGGCCGACCCCGAGCCGGCCGTTCCGGTGGATGCCGTAGGCACAGCGGTGGTGGTTGTCGACGTGGCCGCCCCCGAGCTACAGGCGGCGGCCACCACCACGACCACGCCGAGGGCCAGTGCTGCCCACCGGGAGGTCGACGGAGCTGCGATCAACCGTGTCTTCGATTCCACCGGATCGATTCCCCTCCGTCCTCATCCTCCCACCGGGAGGGTGATGGCTGTAGGCGGCCGGAGCCCATCCCCACGGCCACCGGCCGTCGGTCCGACACCTCCTCTGCCCTGTCCTACGACCGGACCGAGGGATCTGTTCACGACAGATTGCCCTATCCGAAGGTGAAGTCGTAGGCCTGCACCCCGGGCGAGACCGACAGAGAGAGCTGAGACTGCTGATAGGAGCCCGGGCCCACCAGTTGGTAGAGCCTGGGCACCCCGCTGACCTTGACCGTCTTGGTCGGGATGCCGTTGACGGAGACCTTGATGGTCCCACTGCCTCCGAGCACCAGGTAGACGTCCTTGGCCTGGAAGTTGAGGAGCAGGTCGGCTCCTTTGCCGGCGGTCGAGCTCTCGCTGCCGATGAGCCAATTGCCGCCGTAGGCCAGCTCGTCCTGGGGAACCGAAGCGGGTGCCTGATAGTTGGCCATCACGTCGTCCTCCACCGTCTGGTCATCCAGATTCTCGAGGCGCTGGTAGCCCAGGTAGGACTCGGGCGTGGTCTGATCGGTGGGGGTCAGGTCGGGCACATCGGTCGGTGGGGGGAGAACCACCTTCGGGTTGGCGTCTTTGAGCAATTGCCGGATGAGGGTTTCGGTCTGGCCGTACAGGCCCTCACCGAAGTCCACGTGACGGATGTGGCCGGTGGCGTCGATGAGGTACTCGGCCGGCCAGTATTCGTTCTCGTAGACGTCCCAGGTCCCGTAGTCGTCGTCGATGGCAATGGGGTAATCGACGCCCAGCTGTTTGGCGGCAGCGGCCACATTGGAGGGCACGTGCTCGAAGGCGAACTCGGGGGTGTGCACCCCGACCACGGTGAGCCCGTCGGCAGCGTAGGCCTTGTCCCACGCCTCGACATGGGGAAGCGACCGTTGGCAGTTGATGCACGAATAGGTCCAGAAGTCGACCAGCACCACCCGACCCTTCAGGCCGGCGATGGTCAGCGGCCGGCCCCCGGGCGTGTTCAACCACTTGGTGATGGACCGGAAAGCCGGTGCCGGGCCGCATTCCTGCAGGGTCGGACTGCTTTGGCTGCAGGAGCTCAGCGATCCGTCGGTGTGGTTACCGGTCACGCCGGAGAGGGCCTGTCTGGCCGACGGGTTTCCCTCGATGTGGTTCTGCAGCGCATCGGTGTAGCCGGGAACGGCCTGTTGGAGGCCGTCGGTCAGATTGAAAGCGAGGACAAGGGCCGTCGCCACCAGGACGGCACCGACTACCCGCCGGATGGCCGCCGCCCGTGTCCTGATCCCGGCCATCCGCCCGGTCAGCCGTTGGCCGAGGAGAGCGAAGATCAGTAGAGGGACGGCGGCGCCCACGGCGAAGGCGGCGGTGAGAACGAAGGCGCTGAACCCGAAGCGGTGGGTGGCACCGACCACAGTGATGGCGGCCAGAACCGGCCCCGCACAGGGGACGAACACCAGGCCCAGGCTCAAGCCTAAGACCAGCCCTCCCCCGTGGGCGTGCACCCGGCTCCGGCTGAGACGGGCGAAGGGGATCTCGAGGAGGTCGCCTAACGCCGGGAACAACAGACCGAGTCCGACCACGCCCAGAACCACCAACCCGATCCAGCGCAGTGCGTCCTGGGGAAGCCCCAGCACGCTGAGCAGCCACGACCCGATCAGGGTGACGACGGTGAAGCTGATGACCAACCCGCCGACCACGGCGTAGGGCCGCCGACGGCGGCGGCGGTCGGCAAGCTGGGCCGCCACCCCGGACTGGCCCGGTGGTCGGCCCTCGGTTCCCTCCACCGTCTCGGCCTCCGACCCGGGGACGGCGGGAACGGTGGGGACGGTGGCCACAGCACGCGGGTGCGACCCGCTGGATGTGGCTCCGACCAGTTCGGCCTGAGCGGGAGCCGGGCTGGCCGGCATCGACTCCTCCTCGGGCAGACCGCTGGCCGCCCCGGCCGCGAAGATCACCGGAAGAACAGGGAGGATGCAAGGGGAGATGCCCGTGACCAGTCCACCGAGGAATCCGATGAGGATGAGCTCGATCACCACATCAGCTTTCCATGGGATGCCGGTGGGTCGATGTCGCCCTCGCATCGGACAGGAGGACGATGCCCTGTCGACAGGCGGGTGCAACCTTCATGATTCAGCCGGCCGCACGAGTTTCACCGAGGTCCTGTCCCCCGATGCCGGTGCCGCGTTACAGCCGTTCGGTCTGACCGCTCCGTCCCTCCCGGCGGATCAGCTGTCGAAAACGGTGTCGATGCCGGTACGGTTCCGGTCCGACTCCAAACGGTGGACGAACCGCTCGAGCTGCGCGGTGACGGCCAACGGGCCCGCGCTCCCCGGAGTGGTCCGTCGGGTCACAGCGACACCGGGTTCGAGAAGAGGCACGGCATCGGCGCCCAGAGCCGGGTGCGCCTCGACCAGCTCGGCCAGCGGAACATGTCGTTCGAGTGAGTCCCGCACCAGTCCACCGACCACCTCGTGGGCCTGGCGGAAAGGCATGCCCTGCTGCACCAGCCACTCGGCCAGATCGACGGCGGCGATCAAGGATTGGTCCGCAGCCTGCTGCATGCGTTCGGTCTCGAAGCGCACCGTGGCCATCAGCCCGGTCAGGGCGGCCAGGCCGAGATGGGTCTGGGACACCGAGTCGAACAGTGGTTCCTTGTCCTCTTGGAGATCGCGGTTGTAGGCCAGCGGCAGGCCCTTCAAGGTGGCCAGAAGTCCGGTCAGGTTGCCGATGAGCCGACCAGCTTTGCCCCGGGCCAGTTCGGCCACGTCGGGGTTCTTCTTCTGCGGCAGCATCGAGCTGCCGGTGGCGTAGGCATCGTCGAGGACGGCAAACCCGAACTCGTCGGTGGACCACAGCACGATCTCTTCGCCGATGCGGGACAAGTGGACGCCGAGAAGGGCCAGATCGAAGAGGGCTTCCGCCACAAAATCCCGGTCGGACACCGCGTCGAGCGAGTTCTCGAAACGGGAGAGGAAACCGAGCTCTTGGGCCACACCGTCGGGGTCCAGCTCGAGCGACGATCCGGCCAGGGCCCCCGCTCCGAGGGGCGACACATCGAGACGGTCGACGGTGGCCAGCAGCCGGTCGACGTCACGCGACAGGGCCCATCCGTGGGCCAGCAGGTGATGGGCCAGCAGAACCGGTTGGGCCCGCTGCAAATGGGTGTAGCCGGGGAGGTAGCTGTCGCCCACCTCTTTGGCCCTCATCAACAGACACTCCTGGAGAGCGATGATCTCCGAGGCCACCACCCGTAGTTGGCGCTTGGTGTAGAGCCGGAGGTCGGTGGCGATCTGGTCGTTGCGACTCCGGCCGGTATGCAGCTTGGCCCCGAGGTCACCGGCGATCTCGGTGACCCGCCGTTCGACGGCGGTGTGAATGTCCTCGTCGCCGGGAGCGAAGATGAACTCACCCGACTCGAGCTCGCTCTCGACCTGCCCGAGAGCATCGAGCAGCCGGCCCACTTCATCGTCGTCGAGCAGGCCGCCCCGACCCAGGCCCCGCACATGGGCGCGCGAGCCGGCCAGGTCATCAGCGGCCAGGGCGCGGTCATAGTGCAGGCTTGACGAGTACTCCATGACCGCATCGGCCATCCCGGTGGTGAACCGGCCGTGCCACAGAGTCATGACAGCGACTCGGCGCTGTCGGCGCCGTGGTTCTGCTGGATGGCCGCCCAGGTGGTGATGCCCAGTCCCCACAGCTTCACGAAGCCCTCGGCGTCTTGGTGCCGGAAGGTGTCGGTGCCGTCATAGGTGGCCAAGCCGTGATCGTAGAGACTCACCGGGCTTCGCCGTCCCACCACCCAGCACCGTCCGGTGTCGAGGGCCAACCGAACCTCTCCGGTGACGTGGCGCTGCGACTCGGTGATGAAGGCGTCGAGGGCCGACTTGAGGGGTGAGAACCAGAGACCGTCGTAGACCAACTCCGACCAACGGGGCTCGAGTCTGGCCTTTTCGTGATGGAGATCCCGCTCGAGGGTCAGGTCCTCCAGATCGGCGTGGGCGAGAAGCAGGGCCAGGGCGCCGGGGCACTCGTAGGTCTCGCGGCTCTTGATCCCTACCCGGCGGTTCTCCACCATGTCGAGCCGGCCGAAACCGTAGGAACCGACGATCCTGTTCATTTCGGCGATCAACGGCTCGGGGCTCATCGTGTTCCCGTCCACCGATACCGGCACGCCCGATTCGAAGCCCACGATTAGCTCTCTCGGCGTGGTGGCCGTCGGTCGGGTCATGGTGTAGACGTCCCCCGGCGGCTCGTTCCAAGGATCCTCGATCACGCCGCACTCGATGGCCCTGCCCCACAGGTTCTCGTCGATCGAATACAGCTTTTCCTCGGTGACGGTGAGCGGAATGTCCCATTTGGCCGCGTAGGCCACGCACTCCTCCCGTGACAGTCCCCACAGGCGGGCCGGCGCGATCACCTCGAGATCGGGGGCTAGGGCCCGGGTGCCCACCTCGAAGCGCACCTGGTCGTTTCCCTTGCCGGTGCACCCGTGGGCCACCGCGGCAGCACCGTGGCGGCGTGCCTCTTGCACCAGATGCTTGACGATCACCGGTCGGGAGATGGCCGAAACCAGGGGGTACTTGCCCTCGTAGCGGGCGTTGGCCATGAGGGCCGGAACGCAGAAATCCTCGGCCATCTCCGCCCGGGCGTCGACCACGATGGCCTCGACGGCGCCGGCGGCCAGAGCCCGGTTCCTGATGGCGTCCCAGTCCTCACCGTCGGCCTCGGCCGCTTGGCCCACGTCGACGGCGACGGCGATCACCTCCACGCCCTTGTTCTCCTGCAGCCAGCGGACGGCTACCGAGGTGTCCAGACCACCGCTGTATGCCAAAACGACTCGTTGACTCACTTCACCCTCCTGCCCGCGATGGTCTCGCGCTTGGTGTTCGATCCGGTGCTGATTCGGTGTGCGGCGGGGGGCCGTTCGACCAGCTGGGATCCAGGCCGGCCACGGCGGCCAGCTTGTTAGCCACGGCCGCGCCCCCCAAAGTCTCCGATGCCACTACCAGAACGGTGTCGTCGCCTGCCACCGTCCCGATCACCCCCGGAAAACCGCTGCGATCGAGGGCCGAGCCTACGACATGAGCTGATCCGGGCGGGGTGCGGAGGACGACCAGATTGCCTGAATAGTCGGCCTCCACCACCCATTCGCCGAGCACCCGTCGAAGGTGGTCCTCGGGAGCGATCTGGTGGGAAGGCAGCTCAGGCAAGGCATAGGCCGTGTCCCCCCCGGGCAACCGCACTTTCAACGCTCCCAGCTCTTCGAGGTCGCGGGAGACCGTGGTCTGGGTGGCCTCGACGCCTTCGGCGGCCAGCAGCTCGACCAGGTGGGATTGGCTGCCCACGGCCTTGCTCTCGAGCAATTTGGTGATCCGGTGTTGTCGCTGTTGCTTGGTCACGTCGTGGTGTCCTCCCGCCCCGACCCATCCTGCAGCCAGGACAGCAAGCCGCGCATGGCGTGCATGCGATTGGCCGCTTGTGGCCAAACCACGCTCTGGGGACCGTCCATGACCCCGGCGCTGATCTCCTCGCCGCGATGGGCGGGGAGACAATGGAGAACCACGGCGTGGGTGGCGGCAACGGACATCAACTTCTCGTCCACGGTGTAGCCGGCAAACGCTCGCCTCCGTTCCTCGGCCTCTGCTTCTTGTCCCATCGACGTCCATACGTCGGTATAGACGGCGTCCACCCCGGCCACCGCCTCCGCCGGATTGGTGGTGACCAGAAGCGTTCCTCCCATGTCCTCGATGGCGGCCACGTCCTCGGCCGTAGGCCCGAACCCGGGCGGTGACGCCACGCGGGTGGTCATCCGGCACAACGCCGCCGCCTTGGCCAACGATCGCCAGACGTTGTTGGCGTCGCCCACGTAGGCCACGGTGCGGTCGGGAAGGGTCTGCGGCCCGAAGACATCCCGCAGGGTGAGGATGTCGGCCAGGGCCTGACACGGATGGGCCCGGTCGGACAGAAGGTTGACCACGGGGACGTCGACCCCGGCTTCGTCGAGCGCCCCGGCCATGGCCACCAACGTGGCGTGGTCGATCACCCGGGCACAGAGCACGTCGTGATAGCAGGCCAGGGTGCGGGCCACGTCGGCCGGCGACTCACGCACGCCCAGCCCGACTTCGGGCCCTTGGATGTAGACGGGGTGGCCCCCGAGGGCGACCACCGCCATTTCGGTGCTGTTGCGGGTGCGGTTGGAGGCCTTCTCGAACAGGAGGGCGACACCACGACCGGACAGAACACGGGGCAGGCCGGCCGGGTCCCTCTCTGCCCGGTCGAGCACAGCGGCGATGCCGGCGCCACCGAGATCGTCGACGTCGAAGACATGGCGGCTCCGCCCTGTTCCCTCGGGTGCCCCCACCTGGCCCCCGTCCTCGTTGTCAGCGTTCATGGGAACCCCCGTCTCCTGCCGGACCGGACAGCCGCTGCCCGTTCAGCGCCGTGTCCACCAGGGTGACGGCCCGGTCGATGGTGGCCTCGTCCACCAGCAGCGAAGGTGCGAAACGGAGGACATCGGGTCGGGGAGCATTGGTCACCAGACCTGCTTCCAGGAGCGACTGGCACACGGCCTGGGCGCAGGGCTGGTCGAGAACGGCCGCCACCAGGAGACCTTCGCCTCGCACCGCCGCCACCCCGGCAATGTCGGAGAGGCCTCTGCGCAGGCGGGCACCGGCGAGCAGGGCTCGGGTCGGCACGTCCTCGGCCTCCATCACGGCCAGCGTGGCCCGGGCGGCGGACATGGCCAGAGGTTGACCTCCGAAAGTGCTCCCGTGGTCTCCGGGGTGAAAAGCAGCTGCCACCTCCGACCGGGCCCAGCACGCCCCCACCGGCATCCCGTTACCCAGAGCCTTGGCCACGGTCACTACGTCCGGGTCGATCCCCAGGTGCTGGAACCCGAACCATCGGCCGGTGCGGCCCAGGCCGGTCTGGATCTCGTCCACCATCAGGAGGATGTTCCGCTCCGTGCACAGCTCACGCAGTCCACCCAAATAGTCCGACGAAGGAACGACCACCCCGGCCTCACCCTGAATCGGCTCCACCAGGACGGCGGCCACCCGCTCGGGATCGCAGGCCTCGTCCATGGCCCCGAGATCGTCAAAGGGAACGTGGATGAACCCCTCGGGCATCGGGGTGAATGCCTCCCTCTTGGCCGGCTGACCGGTGGCGGCCAGCGTAGCCAGCGTGCGGCCGTGGAAGGCGTCCCAGGTACTGACCACCGCGAAGCGTCCGGGGCCGGCCCACCGACGGGCCAACTTGAGAGCACACTCGTTGGCCTCGGCTCCGGAGTTACCGAAGAAGACCTGGCCCCCGGCCCTGGTCGTCCCCCCTCCGATGAGACGGTCGAGCGTGATCGCCACCTCGGGCCCGACCGTGTTGCCGAAGAGATTGGAGACGTGCGACAGGGTCGCCGCCTGTTCGGCGACGGCTGCCGCCACCACCGGATGGGCATGACCGAGCGAGGTCACCGCCAGCCCCGACAAGAAGTCGAGATACTCCCGGCCGTGGTCGTCGTAGAGCAGGCTCCCCTGGCCGCGCACGAAGGTCACCGGCGGATCGGGGTAGGTGTGCATGAGGGCGGATCGGTCGACCGAGGGCGTGGTCCCGTCCGGGCCGGCGGAGCCGCCGTCGGTGGCGTCGGACCCGATCATCAGAGCGCGCTCACCATGGTCCCCACACCCTGATCGGTGAATACCTCGAGGAGAAGGGCGTGCGGGGTGCGCCCGTCCAGGATGTGCGCCTGCCCGACGCCGGCCCGCACCGCCCGGGCGCACGCCTCGAGCTTGGGGATCATCCCCCCTGTGGCCGCCCCCTCGGCGATGAGCCGATCGAGATCGTCGGCACCGACCTGGCTGATGAGCGTGGCCGGGTCGTCGGGCACCGAGCGCAGACCGGTCACATCGGTCAGCATGACCAGCTTCTCCGCCTCGAGGGCGCTGGCCAGCGCTCCGGCCGCCGTATCGGCGTTGATGTTGAACGCCTGCCCCGACCGGTCGGTCCCGATGGTGGCCACCACCGGGATCAGGCCCTGGGCCAGCAGTTGATGGACGATGATCGGATCGACGTGCACCACGTCACCGACGTAGCCCAGCACCTCCGAACGGGCTGTGGCCTGAATCAGGTTGGCATCTTCGCCAGACAGACCCACGGCCAGGGCCCCGTGGATGTTGATCGAGCTGACGATGTCGCGATTGACCTTGCCCACCAGGACCATCCGGACCAGATCGATGGTATCGGCGTCGGTCACCCGGAAACCGTCGCGGAACTCGACTTCCTTCCCCACCCGGGCCATCAGCTCGCCGATCTGGGGTCCGCCGCCATGGACCACCACCGGCAACATCCCCACCGACCGCATGAGGACGATGTCCTCGGCGAACGAAGCCAGCGCGTCTTCCGGGTCGATGGCATCGTCGCCGGGCTTGGCGGTCAGCACATTGCCGCCGAACTTGACCACGACGACCTTTCCCCAGAAGCGGCGGATGTAGGGAAGAGCCTCGACCAGGACGGCCGCCTTGTCCCCGGGGGTGAGGGCGTGGTCGGGCCTCATGATGTCGTCCTGTTCTCGTCGATGTAGCCGTAGCCGAGGTCGACACCGAGGACGACGGCATCGCCGTCGGCCAGGCCCAGTCGGCAGTGGATGTCGATCAGGTTGCCCTCCATGTGGTCGGCCAGGGCGGCGGCGTCGTGGGCAGCCGCCACCCCCTGGCGGCAGACGGTCACCCCGCCGTAGGCGATGTCTAGTCGATCGAGGTCGAACTCCACCCCAGCCGAGCCGAGGTCGCTGGCCACCCGTCCCCAGTAGGGATCGGCCCCGTTGACCGAGCACTTCACCAACAACGAGTCGGCCACCGCCCGGGCCGCCTGGTGGGCCTGCCCGTCCGAGCGCGCTCCGGTGACCCGGATCTGGACGATCCGCGAGGCTCCTTCGGCGTCGGCCAACATCTGACCGGCCAGTGCTGCGCAGGCTTCGGTGACCGCATCCACCACGACGTTGGGATCCGCCCGACCGGCGCGTCCGGAGGCCATGAGGATGACCGTGTCGTTGGTGGACGTGCAGCCGTCGACGGTCATCGAGTTGAAGGAGTCGGCAACGGCGATACGCAAGAGGTCGGTCAGGGGCCCGGGCTCGATGCGTGCGTCAGTGGTCAGAAAGGCCAACATGGTGGCCATCTGGGGGGCCAGCATGCCCGCCCCCTTGGCCATTCCGGCCACTGTGAAACCGTCGGCCGCCACGAGGACTTCCTTGCGGCCTGAGTCGGTGGTGAGAATGCCGGCGGCCGCGTCGGCCGCCGCTTCCGGCGAGGAGCGGCGGGCCGCCACCAGGGTGGGAATGCCCCCGTCCACCACCTCCATGGGAAGAGGGATGCCGATGAGTCCGGTCGAGCACACCAGCACGTGATGGGGGGCCAGCGGATGGTCGGGGTCGGAGAGCCCAACAGCGGTGAGCTCGCACATGCGCGCCGCGTCGGCCAGACCGTCGGCGCCGGTGGCCGCATTGGCGTTGCCGCTATTGACCACCACCGCCGCCGCCATGCCCCCGCTGGCCGCCAGGTGGGAGCGGCTGATCCGCACCGGGGCGGCGGCGGCCCGGTTGGTGGTGAAGGTGGCCGCGGTGGGCACCGGGACGCCGTCCTCTGTGGCCAGCAGGGCGAGGTCGAGGGCGCCGGATGCCTTGATCCCGGCGGCCACACCGGCGGCCACGAACCCGGCGGGGTCGGTGATGGTCACGGGTAGGCCCCGGCCACGGGCAGGCCGGTGTGCTCGGCCAGGCCCAGGGCCAGATTGGCGCACTGCACGGCCTGTCCGGCTGCCCCTTTGATCAGATTGTCGATAGCACAGATGGCCATGACCCAGCCGGTGCGGGGGTCGACCCGAACGGTCAGGTGGGCACAATTGGACCCGCTGGTGGCCTTGGTCGACGGCGACCCGTCGGTGACCACGACGAAGGGCTCACCGTCGTAGGCATTGTGGAGCACGGCCATGGCCTCGGCGGTGCTGGTCGGCCGCCCCTCCCCGGGGCGCCCGTAGCAGGTGGCCAGGATCCCCCGCACCATGGGGGCCAGATGGGGCGTGAAGAGGATGTGGGCGCCGAGGCCCTGTTCCATCTCGGGCGTATGGCGGTGGTCGAGGAGCCCGTAGGCCACGAAATCCTCGTCGACCGTGCCGAAGTGGAGGGCATCGGTCGAGGCCCGACCGGCGCCGGACACCCCACTGGCCGCATCGACGATGATCGGAGGGTTGTCGGTCAGCACACCAGCCCGCACCAGCGGGGACAGGGCCAGGATGGCCGCCGTCGGGTAGCAGCCGGGGACGGCGATGAGCTCGGCCCCCTGGAGCTCCTGACGGTTGAGCTCGGGCAATCCGTACACGAACCGCCCCAACAGCTCGGGTGCCTGGTGGTCGCTTCCGTACCAGGTGGGGTACAGCCCCGGGTCGTGCAGCCGGAAATCGGCGGCCAGATCGACCACCCTTCCCACCGCCGTCGACAAGGCGGGCACCAGCGCCTGCGAGCGACCGTGGGGCAGAGCCAGAAACACCAGGTCGAGGCCGTCCAACTCCGATGCCGAGGTCGGCGAGTACCGGAGCGTGGGAAAGGTGGCGGCCAGAGAGGGCGTGTGGACAGCCACCGACTGACCGACGTGCTCGCCGGCGGTGGCCACCACCACTTCGAGATCGGGATGCGAAGCGCACAGGCGCAGGAGCTCGGCGCCGGCGTACCCCGAGGCGCCTGCCACCCCGACCTTCACGGCTCTTCGCTCACTTCACTCCTCGCCCCTCGAATGCCCCGAGCTTTCTTTGCAAGTATATTCACACTACTGCATTAATATGCAAGCCCGGTTGCATAAATATGCGGACTGCTCTCCATTGCCAACCCAACCCCCTTTGCCAGGGAGTCCCTTTACCGCCGGTGGAGGCCAGGCGACCACAGGGGAAGGAGGGGGACAAACAGGGTGTCCGGCAAGGGGGTGCGGGTGGCGGGTGGCGGGGTGGCGGCGCCTAACGAAGGCGGGCCCCGTGGCGCTGGGCCACCGCCTCGACGCATCGGGTCCGGAGATCACCCACTTCGTCGTCGGTCAGCGTGCGATCCTGGGCACAGAACCGAAGCCGGAAGGCCAGGCTCCGAGACCCGTCGTCCACCGACGGGCCCCGGTAGACGTCGAACAGGTCGACCGACTCGAGCAGGTCACCGCCCGCGATGCGCAAGGCGCGGGCCACCGTGCCGGCCGGCACCTGCTCATCGACCACGAAGGCCAGGTCGATGTCGGAAGAGGGGAACCTGCTGATCGGCCGGGACTCCTCGGATCGACGAGGCACTCGTTCACGGTCGAGGAGGACGCCGAGGTCGAGGTCGAGCCAGCCCACCCGACGGGGACGACCGTCCGGTCCGAGCAAACCGAACTGTCCGACCAGGTAGGGATCGAGCTCCCCCACCACGCCCACCAGGGTGGGGTGTTCGGCCGGGCCGGCGTCGGTCTGCCTCACGGCCACGCTGGCCACTGAGGCCGAACGGTAGGGGTGGAGCACCCGGGGCTCGGGACCGAGGTGGGGCTGGTCACCCATTACCCAGTCGTTGATCCGCAACCCTTCGGCGATGGTCCGCCAAGCGGTCGCTGCCGCCCAGGCGTCATCGCCTTCGAGGGCGAAGACAGCGCTCAGGTGTTCGGGCTCGTCCACCGGCGGCCCGTCCTCGGGATCGCCCACCGGATCCTCGACCATCCGGAATACCGATCCCACTTCGAACAAGCGGATGCTCCCCTGTCGGCGCTCGGTGTTGTACAGAAGGGCTCGCATCAGACCGGGGGCCATCGAAGCGCGCAGGTACCGCTCCGATTCGACCAGCGGATTGGTGACCTCCACGTAGGGAGGATCGAAACCGGAAAGGATCTGGTCGGACTCCGACACGAACGTGGCCGTCCACGCTTCGCTGCAGCCGAGGCCACACAGGATGTCCTTGATCAGCCGGCGGTCGCGCTGGTAGGCCGAGAGACGCCCCGGCTGCGGCCACGACGGGGTGCGGCGGACGATGCGCCGGTAACCGTACGTCCTCGCCACCTCCTCGGCGATGTCGGCCCGGCCCTCGGGTGCGGGCCGAATGTCGGGCCGGAAGGTCGGGACGATCACGTGGAGGCCATCCTCTCCCCGTGCTCCCGCTGGCTCGACGACGAAGCCCAGCGGCGTGAGGAGGTCGACCATGGCGTCGGCCGAAAGCGAAGTACCCAACAGGGCGTTGATGCTCGCCGGGCCGACGGTGAGCTCGACCGGAGCGGGTAGCTCGCCGCGGATGTCGATTGATCCCTCGGCCACCTCCATCTCCTCACCGCCGGTCAGCGCCAGAAGCTGGCAGAAACGGAGGGCGGCGCGGTCGATGCCTTGCGGGTCACAACCACGCTCGAACCTCGTCGACGCCTCTGTCCTCAGTCCCAGGCGCTTGGAGGTCCGGGCCACGGCCATCGGTTCGAAATAGGCGGTCTCGAGCAAGACCCGCGTCGTCCGCTCGTCGATTTCGGAGGAAGCGCCCCCCATGATGCCGGCGATGCCCACCGGCGTTCCCTCGGCGTCGCAGATGAGGCAGTCCTGCCCGGTGTCGTCGAGCCCTGGGCCGGGCTGGCCCAGGGTGCGTTCCGTGCCGTCCAGGGTGACCAACGTCTCACCCGGCCGGGCCCGCCTGACGATCAGCCCCTCACCGGCCAGACGGTCCAGGTCGTAGGGGTGGGTGGGCTGGCCGAGCTCCAGCATCACGTAGTTGGACGCGTCGACCACGTTGTTGATGGGCCGCATGCCGGCCAACGACAGCCGTCGAGCCAACCAGTCGGGCGAGGGAGCAAGCCGAACCTCGGTCACCACCCGTGCGTTGAAGCGCGGGCACAGCTCTCGGTCGGCCACCTCCACCGTGGCCAAGTCCTCTACTGCCAATCCTCGCCGCCCCTCCACCGTCGGGACGACCGGGAAGGCGAACGGCAGGCCCAGCCGGGCGGCCAGGTCGCGGGCCACTCCGGCCACGCTGAGGGCGTCGGGACGGTTCGCTTCCACCGCGATGTCGAATACCGCGTCCGGTTCGATCGACAGCACATCGGTCAGGCGCCGGCCGGGTTCCGCCCCGTCGTAGTCGTTGAGGATCATGATCCCCTCGTAGTCGTCGGACAAGTTCAGCTCGCCGGCCGAGCACAACATGCCGTTGGAGGCCACACCCTTCAGCTTCTGACGGCGGATGGTGTCGCCTCCGGGCAGGACAGCACCCACCGGGGCCAGAGCGACGCGGTCACCTACCTCGAAGTTCCAGGCTCCACAGACGACCTCGACCGGGCCATTCCCGTCGTCGATGCCGATCCGTCGGATCTTGTCGGCACCGTCGATGGGGTCGATGCTCTCAACCCGGGCCACCACCACATCGGCCAGGCCCTCCCCCACCAATTCCACCCCTTCCACCACCAAGCCCAGATCGTCGAGGGTGGCGGCGATCTCCGACGGCGACCCTTCGAGAGGGGCGAAGTCAGCCAGCCACGACAGTGGTACGCGCACCGAGTCCTCTCAGAGTCCGGACGTCAGATCGGACATCAGAATTGCCGCATGAAGCGGATGTCGTTTTCGGTCAGCGCCCGCATGTCGGTGATCTGGTGCCGCATCTGGGCGCATCTGTCGATTCCGAACCCGAAGGCGAACCCCGACCACTCGTCGGGGTCGATCCCCACAGCTGCGAAAACGGCGGGATCGACCATGCCGCAACCCCCAAGCTCGATCCACCCCGTCTGGGAACAGGTCCGACAGCCCTGGCCGCGGCAGAGTGTGCAGGTCACTTCGTACTCGGCCGATGGCTCGGTGAAGGGAAAGTAGGCGGGTCGCAGGCGAGAGTGGATGTCGGGCCCGAAATAGGCGGTGGTGAACAGCTCGATGGTGCCGGCCAGATCAGCGAAGGTGATGGACCGGTCGACAACCAGTCCTTCGATCTGATGGAACACGGGAAGATGGCGGGCGTCGGGGGTGTCCCTTCGGTAGCAACGGCCGGGGATGACGGCATGGATGGGCAGTGTCCCGTTGACCACCCCCTCTTCCATGAGATGGATCTGGACCGGCGAGGTGTGTGTTCTCAACAGCGTGGACTCCGGAGCACCCAGGTTGAGATAGAAGGTGTCCCACATGGTCCGGGCCGGATGGGCGGGTGGGATGTTGAGGGCGCCGAAGTTGAACCAGTCGGTTTCGATCTCGGGCCCTTCGGCCACTTCGAATCCCATTCCTACGAACACGTCCTCGAGTTCGTCACGGGTCTGTGACACCAGATGGAGGTGGCCTCGCAGGGGTTGCGCCGGTAGGGAGGGGGGCACGAACTCGGTGAGGTCTATGCGGTTCTCGGCCATTTCGCGGGCCAGCTCGTCGAAGGCGATCTCCGACCGCCGTCGCTCGAGCAACTCCTCGATGTCGACACGGGCTTCGTGCAACTGCTTGCCCAGGCTCTTGCGGTCTTCGGCAGGAAGGGAGCCGAGAGCCCGCGACGCCTGAGCCAGTGGTGACTTCTTGCCGGCAACCGAGGCGGCAACCTGGCGGATCTCCTCGGTGGTGCCGGCAGCGGCAGCGGCCTCTCGGGCCTCCTCCACCAGGGCGCCGACGTCGGGACCAACCGTCACCGGACACCCCCCGGGCTCCTGCCCCCCTCCTCGCCGCTTGATGACCCACTCTGCATCTCCGGCATCGTAGGGCGAACGGCGCCTGTCCCCGGTGAGACGCCGGCCCACTCACTCGACTGCCGGCGCTGACGCAAGGCTTCAAAACTGAGAATGGCGGCCGACACGCTCACATTGAGCGATTCGGCCCGTCCTTCCATCCGAATCGATACACCACCGTCGAGACCGGCGCGCGTGGCAGGGTCGAGGCCGGACGCTTCGTTCCCGAACACCACTGCGACCCGCTGGCACCAGTCGAAGGCGGTGTAGTCGACCCCGCCTCGCACGTCCGCACCCACCACCCGCATCCCCGCGGTCTGCAGGGTCGACACCACGGCGGGACCGTCCCCGCCGACCACCACCGGTATGTGGAACAGGGACCCGGCCGAGGCCCGAACCGTCTTCGGATTGGTCGGGTCGACGGTCCCCTGGCAGCAGACGACGGCGTCGACCCCGGCGGCGTCAGCCGTGCGGATCATGGTGCCTACGTTGCCCGGATCGCGCACGTCGATGCAGACCACGACCATTCCCGCCTCCTCCAGGTCGGCCAGGGCGGCCGGCTCGAAGGCGACCACGGCGACCACCGGTTGCGGCGTGACCGTGTCGGTCACCCGCCCGATGACACCCGGGGCGAGGTCGAAGACCCGGGCCCCGGAGGCGAAGGCCCGCTCCACCACGGCGCTCACCGCCGGGTGGGTGCGACCGTCGGGAGCCACATACGCCGATTCGACCGGCACGCCGGCAGCCAAAGCTGCCGCCAGCAGCTCTGCACCCTCCACGACGACGACCCCCTCGGAGCTGCGCAGACTGCGCTTGCGGAGGAGCTGCCGGAGCCGACGAACCCGACGATGGGTCGCTGTGAGCGCGTCCTGGTTCAGGAACCGGCCTCGGCCTTCGCCTGGGCACCGGCCAGGGCCTCGTTGGCCACCTGTACCAGTGAGGCGAAAGCCTCGGGTTCGGTGACGGCCAGGTCGGCCAGGACCTTGCGGTCCACCTCCACCTCGGCCCGGTGAAGACCAGCGATGAACCGGCTGTAGCTCGATCCGTTGAGACGGGCGGCGGCGTTGATCCGCTGGATCCAGAGCTGACGGAAGTCGCCCTTGCGGGCCCGCCGATCGCGGTAGGCGTACTGCATGGACCGCATGACCTGCTCGTTGGCGGCTCGAAATGAGCGGCTCTTGTTGCCGTAGTAACCCTGTGCCTGTTCGAGGACGGCACGATGGTGCTTTTTGGCGTGTACTGCACGCTTTACACGAGCCATGGGGTCTCCTTTTCTGTGAGGGTTGTTCGAATGTGTGTGGCGGACACGGCACGAGGCTCTTGGATCATCTGGCCACGTCCCCTGCCCCAGGTGCGGCGGCCTCGGCCGCCGTCCGTCCTCGTCGACCCACGTCGTGGAGTCGACGTCACGCCCGCTGATCGGCGGGCGGTTCTCTGACTAGAGGCCGAGCATCCTCTTGACTTGCCGAGCATCGCCCTTGGCGAAATCGGTTTCTCGCCCCAGACGCCTCTTGCGCACGCTCGACTTGCCTTCGAGCAGATGGGAGCGAAAGGCCTTGCGCCGACGGAGCCGACCCGAACCGGTCACTTTGACTCGTTTCCGGGCCCCACTGTCAGTCTTCATCTTCGGCATCGCCGACTCCCTCTCCTTGGCTCGATTCATCCGGCCGGGCTCCGTTGCCCGCCGCTGTGTCATTCACCGCCGCTGTGTCATTCACCGCCGCTGTGTCCGTAGCCGCCGCTGTGTCGGTACCCGCCTGCGCCGCTGTGTCGGCCACCGGCCCGCTTCCCGAAGGCTGTGCCTCGACCGCATCCGGCCTCGAGGGTCGCCCGACATGGGGATCGGCGCCGTTGGTGTCGTGGGATCCCCTCGACGCCGCCGACTGCTTGGCCCGCTTGTCCGGCGCCAGAACCATCACCATATTGCGACCGTCCAGACGGGGTACCGCTTCCGGCTTGCCCATGCCGTCCATCTGGTCGGCGATCCGGTCGAGGATCTTCTTCCCGAGCTCCGGGTGGAAGACTTCACGACCCCGGAACATGATGGTGATCTTGACCTTGTGACCCTCCTCGAGGAACTTGGCGACCTGTCGGGTCTTGGTATCGAAGTCACCGGGTCCGATCTTCGGGCGGTACTTCATCTCCTTGATCCCGACGTGGACCGCCTTTCTCCTCGACTCCTTGGCACGCTGAGCCGCATCGAACTTGAACTTTCCATAGTCCATGATGCGACAGACGGGCGGGTTGGCCCCCGGTGCCACCTCGACCAGGTCCAGATCGAGTTGACGCGCGATGGCCAGCGCTTCGGGGAGGGGCTTGATTCCCAGCTGCTCCCCGTCGGGGTCGACCAGCCTTACCTCGCGGGCGCGGATCCGATCGTTGATGCGGGTCTCATTGGTGGTTGCAGTGGCTGCTATGCGACTTCACTCCCTGTTTTCGGATCACGGACCTCCCGCGATCACCATAGGAGGAGCGGCGCCACAGCCGGACAGGCCGGCTTTCGCCGACATGTCCTCCCGTCGACCCGGCGCACACACAAATCCTCATCGTGGCCGGGTGGGAGCCTCACCTGAAGACTCCGCTTCCTCGTCTTGCAGGCTTTAGGCTACCAGTCGTGAGCTCTTTGTGGACACCTGACGGCGAACACCCGGTCGAGCGGGACTCCCCTGGGAGTCCGGGAGGCGGGGGCGCCGACCCCGACCTGACCCGATCCCGACCGGGGCCGACGGGTGCTGAGGACATGGACGAAGCCGAGCTGGCCGAGCAGATGGCGGCCATGCGCGCCGAACTGGTCAACTCACCGGTCGAGGTGGTGGTGGCCAACCACTGCTACGGCCTCTTCGAGCTGTCGGCCGTCTACCTCTCCCAGCAGCCGCCCTTGCTCCCCCAGGCCCGGCTGGCCATTGATGCCTTGGGTTGCCTGGTCGACGGACTCGAAGGCCGGCTCGGTGAGGCGGAGGAGCAGCTCAAAGACGCCCTCAGCCAACTCCGACTGGCCTACGTGCAGATCGATGGCGCCCAACGGGCTGGCGCAGAGGCGGCCACGGCCGCCGGCGTCAACGGGGGATCGGCCGGCGACGAGGGTGTTCCGCCCGATGCCGCCAGCCACGGACCAGGGTGAGCGGGGAGCCCGAGGGCATCCCCGAGCAACCGACCGGGTCGAGCGGGTCTGCGCTCGAGGGGGCTGACACCACCGGGACGACGGCCGGTGGTGCCGGCGGCATCGACGCCTCCCGGGTCCGCAGCTTCATCGGGCTCTCCATCGGACTGGTGGGGCCGCGCGCCAACCTGGCCGTGTCGGGCGTCCTCATCACCCTGTTCGTCCAGCAGCGGGCGTCGGGTGCCCTGGCCGTCACCTTCGCCCTGACCGCCGATCGGCTGGTCAGTTGGCTCACCTATCCGTTGGCGGGAAGGTGGAGTGACCGCACCCGCACCCGGGTGGGACGACGAACCCCCTACATGGCCGGCAGCCTGATCGTGCTGGGCGTGACCACCTGGTTGTTCACCGTGGTGCCCGGCTACTGGCCCCTGGTGGCGATGATCCTGGTGGCCGGACAGGCGGCGTCGGTGTTCACCCTCACCAATGTGGCCGTGGTCCCCGAGGTCTTCGGGCGCAGTCGGTGGATCAAAGCCCTTCTACTCACAACCGTCCTCGGCACGGTGGCCAGCCTGGCCATCAAGGGAACGGTCATCGCCAGCTGGAACCAGAGCAAACCGTCGACCTGGGACCTTCCCTTCCAGGTGGCGGGGGCCATCATGGTGGCGGTGGGGATCGCCGTTCTCCTGCTGGTGCGTGAGGCGCCGACCGCCACCTACGGCGCCGCCGCCGACCGGCGCGAACGGGCCCGGCCCACCTGGGACGAGCTCCGGGACATCCTGGCCGGGCCCAACGCCAAGGTCCTGGTGACCGGATCGCTGCTGTTCTGGTCGGGCGTCGGGTCCACCGCCTACGTCGCCATCCTCTTCTTTCAGAGGATCCTGCACGCCGGAGCCAGCGCCCAAACCATCGCCGGTCTGGCCACCGGACTTCCCGTGTTCATCCTCGGGATCGCCCTCGGTGTTCCCCTCAGCCGGTGGCTCAGTCCCATGCAGCTGGCCGTCGGCGCACCGCTGGTCGGAGCGGTGTTGGCCGGCGTGCAGTACTTCGACACCCACATCTGGCAAGCCGTGGTGTTGAGCTACATCGGAGCACCGTTCATCGGCGCCTACATCATCGTGATGGCCCCCCTGCTCCTGCGCCTACTGCCACGGGCCGGTGGCCTCGGTCAGCGGCTCGGCGTCCTTTTGGCTCCGTTCAACCTGTGCAGTGTGATTTTGGCCTACGTGGCCGCCGTGGTCATCGACGCCACCGGCAACTACCGGCTCATCTGGCTCTTTCCGGCAGCCACCGGGCTGGCCCATGCCACGGTCAACTGCTGGCTCCGTTATCCCGAAAAGAAGGCGTCGAGCCCGGACATGGTGCGCCGGCTGTGGGAGTGGAGCATCGTCCAGGCCGAGTCGATGGCGGAGACCGGGATCGTCACCGGGCTGCTCGCCGCGCCCCTACTCGGGGTGGTGACAAAAGAGGATGCCGACAGCGCGGTGGTCATCGACATGGCCCGCGACATCCTGGGGAACCCCTACGGCGACGATCCCCCGTCCACGGTCGACAGCACCCCGGTGGGCGACCGCCCCGACGACAGGGACGGCGATCAGTCGACCGCCGTCCCGGAGGGGGGCGTCGCCTCACCCGGGCCGGGAGAGGCCGAGCCCGGGCCTGCGGAACCCGAACCCTCCGGGTCCCCTCCGGACGGGGATCCACCAGACCCCCTGTGACCGCCACCACCGGTGGCCTTCACTCTGACCACAGGCGTCCCCTCGAGGGTCGCCCCGGGAGGTATGACCCCGGGCAGAGGGCGCACCGACCGTGCCTCGAGGCGACCAAGGTGCCCCGGGGTGATCACGAAGGCGACCACCGACCCGACGGGAATGGACCGGGATCCGTCGGTGATGGCCGTGCAGTGGAAGTCCAGCCGCCGGCCGGGACCGTACTCCACGACGCCCATCCCCGCCGCGTCGTCGAACGCGACCACGTCACCTACCAGCGGAGCCGTGCCCACCGGTGCCAGGTCGAACCAGGCATGGTTGTCCACCGGCCGGTACCCGTCGGTGTCGGTCAACGCCGTCATCCTCAATGGACGATCTTCGACAGCGAGAGCTCGATGATGTCGGTGGCGCCGCGGTCCTTCAACGCCGGAATCAACGTGTTGATCTCCGATTTGGGCACCACCGTCTCCACCGCAAACCCGCCACCACCAAAGAGCTCCGACACCGTGGGGGCCCGCAGCGAAGGAAGGACCTCGATCACCCCGGCCAACTGATCGGCGGGAACGTTGAGCTTGACCAGCACCTTGTCCCTGGCTTCCAGGGCACCCTGCAGGAGTGTCATCAACTGGTCCATCTGGTGACGTTTGTCAGGGTCCTTGGCCGCTTGGGGATTGGCGATCAGCTCGGTGTGGGACAGCAGAAGGGTCTCGATGACCTTGAGCCCGGCCGCCCGCAGTGCCCGACCCGTCTCGGTGATCTCCACCACGCAGTCGGCGATGTCGGGCACCTTGGCCTCGGTAGCTCCGTAGGACAGACTTACCTCGGCCGGCACATTGTGCTGGTCGAGAAATCGCCGGGTGAGTGCCGGATATTCGGTGGAGACCCGCACGGTGGAACCCGATCCCCGGGCCGCCTCAGTCAGATCGGCCACCGACGAGACAGGTGAGTCGGCCGCCACCGCCAATACCACCCGGATGGGGTTGGCGGTGGCTTTCGAATAGTGCAGGACGCCCAGCGAGGTCACCTGGCTTCCGCGCTCGTCTACCCAGTCGCGACCGGTGATGCCCATGTCGAACAGTCCGTCCGCCACGTAGAGGGGAATCTCCTGAGGACGGAGAATGCGCACCTCGGCGATCCGGGGATCGTCGATGGTGGCCCGGTAGTCGACCTCGGAAGAGCGGACCACGCCCAGGTCGGCAGCGGCGAAGAGCTCCAGAGTGGCTCTTTCCAGCGATCCTTTGGGCAGGACCAGGCGCAGCATCAGCTCTTTCCGACGGCGAAGCCGACCCGGCTGGCCGAGGACAGGGCGGCCACTTGGTCGAGCGCTCTGGCTGTCCTGATTGCCGTCACCGCCGCCTCCCGACCTTTGTTGTTCTCGTCCTGGCCCGAGCGGACCAGCGCCTGATCGACGGTGTCCGTGGTCAAGACCCCGAACACGATAGGCATGCCGGTGTCCAGCTGCACCCGTTGCAGGCCCGAGGCACACTCCCCGGCCACGAAATCGTAGTGACCGGTGTCGCCACGGATGACGGCACCGAGGCACACCACCGCGTCCACCGCTCCCGACCTGGCCAGTGCCTGGGCCACCACCGGGAGCTCGAACGCCCCCGACGCCCACACTACGACGGCGTCGGCCAGATCGCAGCCGGCCGCCTCCAACGAAGCCAGTGCGGCGGTCAGCAGCCGATCGGTGATGCCCCCGTTGAACTCGGCACAGGCCAGCCCCACCCGGATCCCCCGCCCGGAGGGTGCGGGATCGCTCTCCGGATCGACGACGGTCCCCACCCGGATGGCGGCACGCTTTTTGGCATCGGCTGGGATGAGCGTCCGGTCAGAGGACGTCATCGAGGCCCTCGAGCAGATGGCCCATGCGCTCACGCTTGGTCCGCAGATACTCGATATTTTCGGCGGTGGGCGTCGGCTGAAGGCTCACCCGCTCGACGATATCGAGACCAAAGCCCTCGAGGCCGCCGTACTTGGTCGGGTTGTTGGTCATGAGGCGCATGGTGGTGATCCCGAGGTCGACCAGGATCTGCGCACCGATCCCATACTCGCGGGAATCGGCCGGCAGGCCCAACTCGAGGTTGGCATCGACCGTGTCGAACCCCTCCTCTTGGAGGTTGTAGGCGCGCAGCTTGTGGGCCAGTCCGATGCCCCGTCCCTCGTGGCCGCGCAGATAGACGATCACGCCCGAACCGTTATCGCTGATTGCGGCCATGGCCGCGTGGAGCTGGGGACCGCAGTCACAACGGGCCGAACCGAAGACGTCGCCGGTCAGGCACTCGCTGTGCACACGTACCAGGGTGTTGGGCTGGCCGTTGACCTCCCCTTTGACCAGGGCCACGTGGTGCTCCCCGTCGAGGACCGATTCGTAGGCGTACACCGTGAACTCCCCGTAGTCGGTGGGGATACGGGCATCGGCGATGCGCCGGACCAGCTTGTCCTTGTGCCGGCGATAGCGGATGAGATCGGCGATGGAGATCATGCAGAGGCCGTGCCTGGCTGCGAAGACGGTGAGCTCGGGGAGGCGGGCCATCCCTGTCTTGTCCTCGTTGACCACTTCACAGAGGACGCCGGCTGGGGACATCCCCGCCGCCCGGGCCAGGTCGACCGCCGCTTCGGTGTGACCGGCCCGCTTGAGCACGCCACCGGGCCGATAGCGGAGAGGGAAGATGTGGCCGGGTCGGTTGAGATCCGAAGGGCGGATATGCGGGTCGACGAGCGCCTTGATGGTGGCGGCCCGGTCAGCGGCGGAAATGCCGGTCGAGGTCCCGTGGCGGTAGTCAACGCTGACGGTGAAGGCGGTGCGCTGCACCTCGGTATTAGAGGTGACCATGAGGGGAAGGTCGAGCTGCTCCACCCGCTCGGGGGTGAGGGGAACGCAGATGAGTCCCGAGGTATGAGCCAAAAAGAAGGCGATCTTCTCCGGGGTGGCGGCGTCGGCTGCCATGATCAGGTCGCCCTCGTTCTCGCGGTCCTCGTCGTCGACCACGACCACGATCTCGCCCCGTCCGATCGCCGCAATGGCGTCCTCTACTGCTGAGAAGGGCATGAACCCCCGTCTCCCTCTGTCTGTCTGTTCGGTCGCTCTGCCTGCATCTGCTCTGCGTTCATCGGCGCTGCGTTCCTGCTCCCTTTGGTGCGTGCTCTACCTGGTGCTGACACGGTCCTCGACCGTGTCCTCCGGCAACTCTGCCCTCGCATCAAGCCTGTGAGTGGAATGAAGGTTCCCTCTTATGTCGGCTGACAATGCGCTGGCCTTAGGCAATTTTGGTGCTCGAGCATGGAGTTTCAGCCCTCGGCAGCCGACAACTCCACTCTCAAATCACCATCCAGGCTAGTCACCGAGAGCACGCGACCCCTCCAGGCCTGGTCGAGAGTCGGTGCACCGGGACCGGCGAACAGCGGACGGCCGTCATCCCCTCCCAGCAGGGCCGGGGCCAGATAAAACACGTAGCGGTCCACCACACCGGCGCGGTGGAAGTCGTGGGCCACGGTGGCTCCGCCTTCAACCAGCAGCTGGATGACTCCCCTCTGGCCCAGTTCGTCGAGAACGGCCACCGGGTCGCCGTCGAGCTCGAGGGCGGGCCGCACTGCCGCCTCGGCGGGGGCCCGACCCAGAACCACCCTCAACGGCTGATCGGCCTCGGTCCGGGCGTAGGGATCATCGGGGGGGAGCCGCACGGTGAGAGCCGGGTCGTCGGCCCGCACGGTGCCCGCCCCGACCAGGACTGCGTCGGACTGGGCGCGGAGCCGGTGGGCGTCGGCCCGCGCCGCCGCTCCGGTGATCCACTGACTGGTGCCGTCCGGCGCCGCCGTGCGCCCGTCCATCGAGCCAGCCAATTTGAGGACCACCCATGGCCTCCCGGTCCGCCGATGCTTGAGGTAAGGGGCCAGTTGTTCCGACACCTGCGCCGACTCCACCCCGACGACCACCTCCACGCCGGCGGCCTTTAGGGCGGCCAGTCCACGCCCGCTGACGTGGGGGTCGGGATCCTCGATGCCCACCACCACCCGTCGGATGCCTGCGGCGATGACGGCGTCGGTACAGGGAGGGGTGCGACCCTGGTGGGCGCACGGCTCCAGAGTCACATACAGGGTGGCCCCCTCGGCCGCCGACCCCGCCCGGCCCAGGGCCGCCACCTCGGCATGCGGCCCGCCAGGCGGAGCGGTGGCCGCCGCCAACCATTGATCGTCGGCAACGGCCGGCACCACCACCGCCCCCACCCACGGGTTGGGCGCGGTGCGGCCGCGGCCCTGTTCGGCCGCGGTGATGGCCCGCCGCATCCAGGCGGCGTCGTCCGGCTCGACCACGTTCATCCCTGAGCAGGGGTGGCATCGGCCGCCACCGCGTCGACGGCGGCCCGGAGGATACCGGTTACCGCCTCCAACGGGTGGGGTCGACCGAACACCGCCGATCCGGCCACGAAGACATTGGCTCCGGCCAGGGCCGCCTCCACCACGGTGTTCTCGTCGATCCCGCCGTCGACCTCGACGTCGAGTGTCAGGCCGGCCTTGGCCGCCGCTCTCCGGACCTGGCGCACCTTGGGCATGACCTCGCCGATGAAGGACTGCCCGCCGAATCCGGGGAAGACGGTCATGCACAAGAGGAGATCGACCTGGTCCAGATAGGGGGCGACCGCCTCGAAAGGGGTGTCCGGATTGAGTGCCAGGCCCACCCGGAGCCCCAGATCGCGCATCTGGCCGATGAGAGTGGCGGTCTGCCCCACCTCCACGTGGACGGTGCACCCGTCGGCTCCGGCGTCGCGGAAAGGCTCGAGATAGCGGGCCGGATCGGTGATCATGAGGTGGGTGTCGAAGAACAATCCGGTGTGCTCCCTAAGGGACGCCACCACCGGCGGCCCCACCGTCAGATTGGGCACGAAGTGACCGTCCATCACGTCGACGTGCAGCCAGTCGGACCCGGGGGCGATCAGGCCCACCGCGTCGGCCAGACTCCCGAAGTCGGCCGAAAGGATGGACGGCGCCACCCGCAGCAGGGGGGTTTCCGGGGCTCTCGGCATCGGCTGCGAGCCTAATGGTGGGTCGGTGGGAAGCTGGGCGTTCGGGACGGGTAAGGGCGACGCCCACAGGACTGATGCCGGCTCGGCCTCACTGGCCCAACCGTTCGCCCGGAGCCACTCGGGCACCGCGCACCCAGGCCTCGGCGTCCACCGGCCTCTTCCCCTCGGGCTGGACGGTGATCAACCGGAGGCGGCTGCCCTGGCCGGCCACCACCTCGGTCCCGATCAGCGCCCCGGGCGCCAACGGAGGATGACTGGCGTCGGGGTCGGGCACCGGGTCGATAGAGACCGCCAACCCACCGGGCGCAGCGGGGTCCGGCACCCCGGTGGCCCGATGGACGGTGAGCCGCCGGCCGCGGAAGGTCGTCCAGGCCCGACCGATCCGTACGACCCGGCGGAGCTCGAGGGCCGGTCGCTCCCAATCGAGCTGACGCTCGGAGGAAGCGATCTTGTCGGCATAGGAAGGAACGCCGGCCTGGTCACGGGGGACCGGCAGACTGCGGCGGCCTTCGGCCAGGTACCGAACCAAAAGGTCGCACCCCACGACCACTAGCCGGGCCCGCAGCTCGTCGGCGGTCTCCTCCTCGCCGATGTCGATCTGCTGCTCGGCGTACACCGGACCGGTGTCCAGGCCCGCTTCCACGGCCATCAGGCACACCCCTGTCTCGGCGTCCCCTTCGAGGATGGCCCGCTCGACCGGTGCCGCCCCCCGCCACCGGGGTAGCAGGGAGAAGTGGAGGTTGACCAGGGGGAGGCGGTCGAGCACGGCGGCCGGGATGATGCGGCCAAAGGCCACCACCACGCCCAATTCGGCGCCGGCTTCGGGGGCCCGATCGAGCGAATCGGTCACCGGTAGGCCCAGTGCCAGAGCGGCGGCCTTCACCGGACTGGGAGCCAGCTCCGAACCCCGACCCCGCCGTTTGTCGGGCCGGCTGACCACCAGGACCACGTCGTGCCCGGCCTCGACCAGGGCCATCAGGGGCGGCACGGCCGCCTCCGGCGTGCCCAGGAACACCAATTTGGCCATGAGGGGCGACGTTACCGGTCGCTACCGCGCCCGGTCAGACCTCCTGCTCGCTGCCGGCCGACACCAGCTTGGCCTCCATATCCGAGGTGTCGAACCCGAGGGCCCGGTCGCGCAGCACCTTCATGGCCAGCTTGCGGCTGTCCTCCTCGAGGCGCTCGACCATCAGGACGCCGTCCAGATGGTCGACCTCGTGCTGGAACACACGACCCAGGAACTCGTCAGCTTCCAGCGAAACCTCCTCACCATCGATACCGAAGCCGCGGATGTGCACCTGGTTGGGACGCACGATGCCCAGTCGCAGGCCGGGGATGGAAAGACACCCTTCGTCGTGGTACCACTCCCCCGCGCTCTCCACGATGGTCGGATTGATGACGGCCTCGGGGCCATCGCCCACGTCGTAGACGAAGAGGCGCTTCTGCACACCCACCTGGGGGGCGGCCAGCCCTGCCCCTTCCGAGTCGTACATGGTCCGGATCATGTCCTCGACCAGCCGGGCCAGCGAGCCGTCGAGCTCGTCGACCTCCCCTGCCCGCTGCTTCAACACCGGATCGCCGTAGACCCGGACGGTATAGGAAGCCATGCCCACAGTCTACGGGCTCGGTTCGGCCGGAGACGTCCTGCGGTCGCCGGCCCATCACACGTCGACGGGGTCGACCTCGTCACACGTCGACAGGGTCGACCTCGTCACACGTCGACAGGGTCGACCTCGTCACACGTCGACAGGGTCGACCTCGACCCGCACCCGTTGGGCCGGGCGCGGAACGACGGCCAACCGGTCACACAGCTGCTGGTGGTCGGCGGCCCTGACCAGCCACCGCGTGTCCCCCAACGACGACACGATCACCCCCCCGGCTGCCCCGATGTCCGCGGCCAAGGCCGCCGCCCCCGGGCCGCTGACGGTGGCCAACGCCCCGAAGGGGGGGAGCTCGAGGGTCCGGCGCAGGGGCCGCTCCACCTCGGCCAGCACCGCGGGGTCGGCCTGTACCGCCGCCCGCAGTGCCTCGTGGTCGGGAAGACGGGTCTGCACCAGCACACGGCCGTGGTGGGCACCGACCAGGCGCGCAGCCCGGGCCAGCAGGGCCAGTGTCTCTTCGCCCGCTCCGAACCGGGGTGCCAGAAGGTGCTGATCGATGTCCACGAACGCCACCAGGTCGGCCCAGCTCTGACGGTGGAGGGCAGCTTCGGTGCCGACCACCAGGGGCGACCCGTCACCGTGGCCCGGTTCCGAGGAGGCGGTGATCTCCACCGCCTCTGTCTGGGTGAGAGCGGCGAGCTCCTCGGTGGCCCGCCGCACCCCCATCCGAAGGGTGCGGAGCCGGGGGGAGTCACAGACGGCGCACACCGGCGGCCGTGTCTCGTCCCCCCGCCGGCACCGGAGGGGACCGTCCTTCTCGTCCTGGGTCATCGCCCCGCCACAACGGCCGCAGCGGACCAGCGCCCCGCACTGGGTGCAGGCCAGAAGGCGGAGACGACCGGTCCGGTTGAGGATGCACACCGCCCTTCCCTCCGGCTCGTCGAGGACCCCACGCAGCCGGTTGACCAGACGCTCCGAAAACAGGCCGGTGCGCGGGTCGTCTCCGGTGCGGTCGACCACTTCGACCAGCGGCCACCCCCGACGCTCCACCGGGCGTGTGGTCGTGACCAGGGGACGGTTCTCGGTCAACACCACCGGCGGACACGGTGTCACCAGGGCCACCGGCGCACGGTCTCGTCGGCCCCGTTCCACCACCACGTCCACCGCCGACCAGGTCGGTGACCTCTCTTCGCGGTAGGCCTCGTCGTGGGCGTCGAGAACCACCGCAGCGCGCATCCGGTCGAGCGGGGCCCAGGCCGCCGCCCGGGTGCCCACTACCGCTGCGTGGCCGGCGGAGGCCTCCGCCCACTGTTCGGGAAGCAGCGCCACCGTCACCCCGGCCCGGCGGAGTCGGACGGCCAAGGCCCGGGCCCGTACGTGCGACGGGGCCAAGGCCAGCACGCCTTCGACTCCCAAGCGGTGGATTAGCTCGAGAACCACCAGCGTGGCGTCGAGAGCAGGGGCCAGCCGCACCACCGCCACCCCACCGTGGCCTTCCAATACGCCGTCGACCAGAGTGACCGAACCTCCCCCGGGCGAGGGCGGTGGCCGCCCGGACGACGGGGTCGGGCGGTGCCCACCGTCGGTCGGATCATCGGGATGGACGACGGGTCGTCGGACCACCCGGGAGGGCGACGCCGTCCCCAGGAAAGACGACAGCGGCCCGGCCCAGCGCCATGCCGCCCACTCAGCCAACGACACCACCGACGCCGGGGGGCCCATCCCGCTCGAGGCGGCCAACGGCTTGGCCTCCACCCCGGCCACCGGATCGACCCGATCCTCGACCACCCATCCCCCCACCCGTCGCCCGTGCAGATCGACACGGACCCGGCTGCCCACACCGATCTCCCCTTCGAGGGCCAGCGGAACGGTGTAGTCGAAGCGGCGGTGAATGGCCGGGACGTCGGGCACCACGCGCACCAGGCGCGTCCCGCCCGGTGGCGAGGGGTTGTTCAGAGTCCGAGAGCCTGCTTCACGTCGTCCGCCCGACCGGTGTCCTCCCAGCTGAACTCCTTGTCCGACCGACCGAAGTGTCCGTAGGCCGCCGTCTTCTTGTAGATGGGGCGCTTGAGGTCGAGATCACGCACGATGGCGGCCGGACGAAGATCGAAGACTTCGTCGACCACCGCGGCGATCCGGGTGGGGTCGACCCGCTCGGTGCCGAAGGTCTCGACCAGAACGGATACCGGCCTGGCCACGCCGATGGCGTAGGCCACCTGGACCTCGCAGCGGGTGGCCGCCCCCGCCGCCACCAGGTTCTTGGCCACCCAACGGGCGGCATAGGCGGCCGAGCGGTCGACCTTGGAGGGATCCTTGCCCGAAAACGCCCCGCCACCGTGGCGGGCCATGCCTCCGTAGGTGTCGACGATGATCTTGCGTCCGGTGAGCCCGGTGTCGGCGTGGGGCCCGCCGAGCTCGAACACCCCGGTGGGATTGGCCAGGATGCGGAGCTGGGAGGTGTCGAGCTCGGGTGGCAGCAGTGGGTTGATCACGTTGTCGCGGAGGTCGGGCAGCAGCAGGGTTTCCAGGTCCACTCCGGGATCGTGCTGGGTGGAGATGAGAACGGTCTCCAGAGCCACCGGCCTGCCGTCCTCGTAGGTCACGCTCACCTGTGTCTTGCCGTCCGGTCGGAGGTAGGGAAGCACGCCGACCCGGCGGACCTGGGCCAGTCGCTGGGCCAACCGGTGGGCCAACCAGATCGGAAGAGGCATGAGGTCGGGCGTCTCGTCGCAGGCGTAGCCGAACATCATCCCCTGGTCGCCGGCGCCCTGGGCGTTGAGCAGGTCCTCGCCACCGGTTCCGGCCCGCACCTCGAAGGCGTTGTCGACCCCCTGGCCGATGTTGGGCGACTGTTCGTCGAGGGAGACGATGACACCGCAGGTGTTGCCGTCGATCCCGTAGGCGTCGTCGTCGTAGCCGATGTCGAGCACCGTCTTGCGCACCAGTTTGGGGATGTCGATGTAGGTCGAGGTGGTGATCTCGCCGGCCACCAGGACCAGACCGGTGGTCAACAGGGTCTCGCAGGCCACCCGACTCTCCGGGTCGTCGGCCAACAAGGCATCGAGGACAGCGTCGGAGATCTGATCGGCCATCTTGTCGGGATGTCCTTCGGTCACCGACTCCGAGGTGAAGGTGTATCGGGTACTCACGGCTGGATCCAATCTGGTCGGGGGCAACGGCCCAAGGGGGCGGAGAGGATGGGGCTGTTCGGACAACCGGCGCGTTGGGCGGGCTGAGGTCGGGATGTTCTGGTCACGAGCCGGCCAACAGAGTCGACACCCTATCCAATATGGCCTCGGCCACGTCGGCCTTGGTCCGCAACGACAGGGTGTGAGTCGATCCGTCCGATCCGAACAGGGTCACGGCATTGGTGTCGTGGTCGAATCCCACCTGGGCCGCCGACACGTCATTGGCCACCATCAGGTCGACGCCCTTGGCGGCCAACTTGGCCCGTGCCCGTTGATCGACGTGATCGGTTTCGGCAGCGAACCCGACCATGATCTGACCGGGTCGCCGTCGACGCGCCAGTTCGGCCAGGATGTCGGGGGTCGGTTCCAACACGATGTCGGGAACGCCGTCGGACTTGTGGATCTTGCCGGCCTGGACCGTCTTGGGCCGGAAGTCGGCCACCGCCGCAGCCATGATCACCACGTCGGCCAGCCCGGCCCGGTCCAGCACGGCCTTCTCCATGTCGGCCGCCGTCTCGACCGCATCGACGACCACGCCGTCGGCCACCGGCTGCGCGCTGGTGGTCACCAGCACCACCTCCGCTCCCCGACGGACCGCCGCCGCGGCCAGAGCGTGGCCCTGCTTGCCCGACGACCGGTTGGTGATGTAGCGGACGGGATCGATGGCCTCGCGGGTGCCACCGGCCGACACCACCACCCGCACACCGGCCAGGTCGGGAGCGGTGGCGTGAGACGAACCGACCATGTCCCGATGGCGTCCCTCTCCCCCACTGACCATGGCGAGCGCCGTGTCCACGATCACCTCGACGTCGGCCAGGCGTCCGGTTCCGCTGTCCCCGCCGGCCAGTCGGCCCGACTCCGGCTCCACCACCACGACGCCCCGGGACCGGAGCACCGAGAGGTTGTGCTGCACAGCCGGGTGCTCCCACATCTCGGTGTGCATTGCCGGACAGACCACAACCGGGGCGGCGGAGGCGATCAGGGTGGCGGTGAGCAGGTCGTCGGCGAAACCGCCGGCGTAGCGGGCCAGCAGATCGGCGGTGGCCGGGGCCACCACAATGAGATCGGCCGCCTGTCCGAGTCGGGTGTGGGGGAGCACGATGGCCTGGTCCCACAAGCCGGTCTGCGCCGGTTCCGAGGCCAATGCGTCGAAGGTGACCTTGCCCACGAACCGGGTGGCCCGTTCGGTCAGAACCGGGGCCACATGGATGCCGGCATCCACCAGCCGTCGGCAGATCTCGACCGCCTTGTAAGCGGCGATGCCGGCGCCCACCCCGAGAACCACAAAGGGAGCATCCGTGCGCGTTTCGCTCACCCGGTTACTCCTCTGGCGCCAGACCGCATCGTTGTGCGGTTGCGAACGTCATCGTTGTCTCGCCCCCGGCCCGCCTTCGACGGGCTAGTCGACAGTCTCGTCGGGGGCGGGCAGCTCCCCCTCCGCCTCTTCACCGGCCAGCAGAGCGAGGGCGGCCGCTTCGGCCAGTGCCACCTCTTCGGGATCGGGTCGGGTGTAGGTCGCCTTTCCGGCCGCCACCTCCTCGAAGGCGATGGACAAGGGCTTGCCCGACACCGAAGCCACCTGAGGGGGCACCACCACACCCAGGCCCTCTCCCAGCGAGTTGTAGTAGCTGTTCACCTGACGCGCCCGCCGCGAGGCCAGCGCCACCAGGGTGAACTTCGAGTCGACCTTGTCGAGGAGATCCTCGATGGGTGGGTCCATGAGAGTGATCTGGTTGTGGGCCATCGGGATCCTTTGGTGGTTGAGCTTCGGGTCGGCGTGCGATCCGGGGACGGTCCCCGGCAACGGTGTCGGATCAGATGACCAGGGTCAGATCAGGTGATGCCTCGACCGACGGCGAGACGACGACCTTCCACTATACCGGCCACATCGGCCGTGGCCTGCGTCACCTCGCCGTTGACCACCACGGCGTCGGCGATGGACCGGCCGGCCCGGGCCTCCTCCCGACCGGTCGTGACCCGGCGGGCGATGGAGCCTTCGTCGTCGCCCCGGGCCCGGAGGCGGGCCTCTTGGTCTTCCGGCGACGGGGGCAGGAGGAGGATCAGAGTGGCGTCGGGCCGTAGGCTCCTGACCTGACGCGCACCCTGCAGGTCGATCTCCAAGAGCACGTCACGGCCCGCCCCGGGCTCGGGGATCGGTGTCCCGTAGAGATTGCCGTGGAACTCGGCCCACTCGAAGAACCCGCCGGCCCTCTCCTTGTCTTCGAAGGTCGGTCGGTCGACGAAGACATAGGCCTGGTCCGCTTCACCGGGTCGCCGCTGGCGCGTGGTCCACGACCGACTCAGCCAAAGGGACGGGTCCTCCTCGGCCAGGCGTTGGGCCACGGTGCCTTTGCCGGCTCCCCCCGGCCCGAACAGAACGAAGAGAAGAGGATCGCCCCCGAGCGGGGCGCCGTCCTCGTGCGTCTTGTTCAGCGAACGGGTCGCGCGTTCAGCGAGCGGTCTCGCGCAGGAGAGACTCGCGCTGATTGCTTCCGAGACCTTGGAGGCGACGGCTCTCGCTGATCCCCACCGAGTCCATCAGCCGCCGGGCCTTGACCTTGCCCAGCCCGGGCAGAGATTCGAGCACCGAGAGCACTTTCATCTTGCCGACGGTCTCGTTGGAATCGGCGGTCGTCAGAAGTTCCGACAAGGTGATCGAACCCAGCTTGAGCTTCTCTTTGACCTCGGCCCGCTCCCGGCGGACCTTGGCGGCCTTGGCCAGGGCGGCTTGGCGCTGTTCGGGCGTGAGTGCGGGCGGTTGCGGCATGGTCGAGACCATAGCGCCTCTGCGAGCGGAGTTCATCCACGCCCATTCCCAGGTCGGACCGCACGCCGGACCGCCTTCGGGGCCGGCGGCGGCCCGACCCCCATGTCCGGGGCCGGCGGTCGGCTGTGGCCATACTGGGCAGATGCCGGCGGTTGATGTCAACGCGGACCTGGCCGAGGGCGAGACGCCGTCGCCCGCCGACCGGCTGGTCCTCGACTCGGTCACCAGCGCCAGTCTGGCGTGCGGGTTCCACGCCGGAAACAGGGAAGTGATGCGGGCCACCGCAGAGGCGGCCCTTGCACGCGGCGTAACCATCGGGGCCCACGTCTCGTTCCGCGACCGCGAGGGGTTCGGGCGACGTCGGGTCGAGGTGTCGGGCGCGCAGTTGGTCGACGACATTGTCGAGCAGTGTCAGGTGCTCGACGACGAGGTCCACTCGGTGGGAGGGGCGGTCGCCTTCATCAAGCCCCACGGGGCTCTCTACAACCTCATGGGCGTGGACGACGACATGGCCGCCGCTGTGGTCGAAGCGGTGTCCCGTCACACGAGCGGCGTCCTGGTGGCCCAATCGGGGACGGCCATCGTCGCACCCGCCCGCCGGGCCGGACTCCGGGTGGTTCCCGAAGGATTTCCCGACCGTGGTTACCTGAACAGCGGGCAGCTGGCGCCGCGTGACCGTCCCGGTGGCCTGATCCACGACACGGCCGACGTGGCCCGACGGGCGGTGGTCATGGCCGGTGGTGACGCCATCCGATCGGTCGACGGGATGTTGGTATCCGTCGACGTCGAGACCCTGTGCATCCACGGTGATGCACCGACCGCCCCCGCTACGGCCGCTGCCGTCCGTGCCTCCCTCGAGGCAGCCGGGTTCGTCGTCCGTTCCTTTGTCGACCCGTCCGCACCGCGGCGATGACGGGCAGAGGATTCCGACAACCGGCAGGGATCACCGACGTCGCACCCTTCGGTGATCGCGCTCTGTTGGTCAGCGTGGCCGACGTGTGGTGGGCCCACCGGCTGACCGCGGCGATCGATGGGCAACGGCGGGAGGGTCGGGCCCCGCCCGGTGTCGACGAGACCGTCGTCGGGTTGGCCAGTGTGGTCGTCACCTTGCAACCGGGAAGCGACCTGGACGACGTCGGAGCGTGGTTGCGTCACCTCCTGACGGAGGAGCAGCCGGACCGGTCCCCGGTTGCCGGCGCCGGGACCGGGTGGAAGGGACAGCGCCGCCTCGAGGTACCGGTCGTCTTCGACGGACCCGACCTCGTGGCGGTAGCCGGCTTGGCCGGGGTGACGGCGCACGACGTGGTGTCGTTGATGACCACCACCGATCTGAGCGTGGCCTTCGTCGGCTTCTCGCCCGGCTTCCCCTATCTGGTCGGCCTGCCACCACCGCTGACCTCCATCCCCCGCCGCCCCTCCCCCCGGGCCGCTGTGGCGCCGGGCTCGGTGGCGGTGGCCGGCGGGTTCGCCTCCATCTACCCCCAGGCCACGCCCGGAGGCTGGATGCTGGTCGGTCGAAGCTCGCTCTCCCTCTTCGACCCCGACCGCCCGCCCTACGCCACTCTGGCCGCCGGTGACACCGTGCGCTTCACCGCCCGTCCGCCCAGCCAGGCCGGTTCGTTCCCCGAAGCCAGGCACGACCGCCGACCACTGACGGCCGTCGGCCTGCGCTACGTCGAAGTGGCCGCCCCCGGTCTGCTCAGCCTGGTCGAGGACGGCGGGCGGCGGAGAACCTCGGCCATCGGGGTCCCCCCGGCTGGTGCGGCCGACACCGACGCCATGCGCCTGGCCAACCGGCTGGTAGGCAACCCTGACCGGGCCGCCACCATCGAGGTCACAGCATTCGGCCCCCGGCTCCGGTTCAGCGGCGACGCCCACCTGGCCGTGGTGGCCTCGTCATCGGACGGGGTGGAGGTCAGTGTGGACGGCCGGCCGGTGCCCGATGCCACCCTGACCCCGATCGGACACGGTCAGGTGGTGGAGGTGGGTCGGGTCCTGGTCGGTCTGCGCGCCTATGTGGCCGTGTCCGGAGGGTTCCAGCCACCGCTGGTGGTCGGGGCCCGGTCGGACGACGTCCTCTCGGGACTGGGGCCCGGACCCTTGGCCGTCGGCGACCGGCTGGCCATCGGCCCGGCCACCCGGCCCCGCGGCAGCCTGCTGCCCGGCGAGGGGCCCGGTGATGCGCTTTCCCGAAGCCGCCCGGTGCCGGTCCGGGTCATCCTCGGGCCCCACCGTCCGCCCGGTGCCTTCGACGACCTCCTGGCCGATCCTCCGTGGACGGTGGGCGGTGACTCCAACAGGGTGGGCGTCCGCCTGGACCGGCCGGGTCGGCCCCCTCGACCCCATGACCTGGCCGTGCCGTCGTTCGGGATGGTGACCGGCGCCGTCCAGCTCCCCCCGGACGGCAACCCCATCATCCTCGGACCCGACCACGCCACGGTGGGCGGTTACCCGGTGGTGGCCTGCGTGATCGCCGCAGACCTCTCCCGGGTCGGTCAGCTTCAGCCCGGGGAACAAGTGACCTTCCTGCCCTGCGATGTTGCCACCGCCCGCCATGCCTACCTCCATCAGGAGCACCTGCTCTCGGTTCGGGTCGTCGGCTGGTTCCCGACCGAGGCCGCCACCTGACCCCACGTCCAGATGGGATGAGGGACAGACGCACTAAGGGAAGACCCGGCTCACCTCGTCCCGGGCCGTCAGGGCCGCCTTGCGCAGGGACTGCTGATCAGGCCCACTGTCGAGCAACGATCGCGACGAACTGGGCAGGACCGTTCCCGGCGGGCACCCGGCGAAGAGGGCGGCCACCGTCTCGGTCGTCCCCCCCTGGGCGCCGAAGCCGGGGGCCAGGATGACACCGCCCAGCGTGCCCAAGGCGAAGCGGGAAGGTGCCAGGGTGGCCCCGATCACCGCACCGACCGTGCCGGTCAGCCCGGCCGGACCGTGGTTGAGGGCGGCGATGGAGGCCAGCAGAGCGTCCTCCACCGAGGTCCGGTCTGCGTCAGCTGGTCGGGGATCGATCACGGCCTGCTGGAGCGAACGCCCCTCGGGATTGGAGCTGCGCACCACCACCACGACCCCCCGACCAGTGGCAGCGGCCAGCTCGAAGGCAGGCTGCAGGGCGCCGATCCCCAGGTAGGGATGGACGGTCACCGCATCAGCGCATAGCGGGCTGCCCGGATCCAGCCAGGCCGAGGCGTAGGCGTCCATGGTGGTTCCGATGTCACCTCGTTTGGCGTCGGCGATGACCAGCAGGCCCCCCTGGCGGGCCGCACCCAGGACCGATTCGAGGGCGGCCAGGCCGGCTGACCCGTGACGCTCGAAGAAGGCCACCTGTGGTTTGATCACCGGCACCGCGCCGGCGAAGGCCTCCACACAGCGGAGTCCGAAGGTTCGCAGGCCGTCGGCCGAATCGGGCAGTCCCCACTGCTCGAGAAGGGCCGCCGACGGATCGATACCGGCGCACAGCGGACCGGTGGCGGCCACGGCGGTGGCCACCCGGGCCCGGAATCCGCCGTCGGCCACCTCATCCATGGGATCCATGGGCCACTCCTCTGAGCTCGCTCAACCGCCGTACGCCTCGGCTCTCACACCAGGCCTCCATCTCCTCAAGGATACGGCGCGGGGCGCGCGGATCGCGGAAGGTGGCCGTGCCCACTTGGACGGCCGCCGCGCCGGCCATGACCAGTTCGACGGCCTCCTCGCCGGTGGTCACTCCCCCCACCCCGATGATGGCGGCCTCGGGAAGGGCAGCCCGCACATCGAACACGGCCCGCACCGCCACCGGGTGGACGGCGGCGCCCGACAACCCTCCACCGGCGGCACCCGAACCGAGGACCGGCCGGCGGCTGTCGACATCGATGGCCATGCCCAGGACGGTGTTGATCAAGGTGACCGCCTCCGCCCCCGCCTCCAGGGCGGCCCCGGCCACCTCGGCCACATCGGCCACGTTGGGGCTGAGCTTGGCCCACAACGGCAACCGGCACTCGGCGGCCACAGCGGCCAGGACTTCGGCGGTGGCCGCCGGCGAGTGGGCGAACATCCGGCGGCGATCCTCCACGTTGGGACAGCTCACGTTGACCTCGACGGCGGTGAGGCCGGCCACCCCGGCCAGAACCGACCCGGCCTTGGCGAAGTCCGCCACCCGCTGACCCCAGATGCTGGCCACCACCCTGGCCCCGGTGGCGGCCAGACGGGGAAGGTCGTCGCTGATCCATGCCTCCAGACCGGGGCCCTGGAGGCCCACGCTGTTGAGCATCCCCGCCTCGGTCGGGTGGAGGCGGGGTGCCGGGTTGCCGGGCCAGGCGTCGACCGACAGCGACTTGACCACCACCGCACCCAGTTCACCCAGAGGGAAGTAGGCCCCCAGCTCGTCGCCGTGCCCGGCGGTGCCCGATGCCGTCATGACCGGGTTGGGCAGCGCCACCGACCCGACGGCCACCGCCAGATCGACCCCGCCGCCGTCGGACGGCGTCGTTCGACGGGAGGTGGGCACCGGCGGGCTCATCTCCTCACGACTGGTGGTACTCCTGGAGGGAGCGCACCGACAGAGGGTGGCGGATCCAGTCGGCGATGCCGGCGGCCGCCGCCCGGGCGGCGGCCATAGTGGTCAGGCAGGGAACCAGGTGCTCGAGGGCGGCGGCCCGGATGTGCAGGCCGTCGGCCCGTGGCCCCCGGCCGCGGGGCGTGTTGACCACCAGCTGTACCTTCCCGCCGGCAATGAGATCGACAGCGTCGACCACGCCCGGCGAGGTGTCGCCCACCTTGGCCACCACGGCGGCGACGGGCAGTCCCTCGGCTTCCAACAGGGCGGCCGTCCCCGATGTGGCGGCCAGCTCGAACCCGAGGGCCCGGAACTGTCGGGCCACGGCCACCCCGGCCTCTTTGTCCCGGTTGGCCAACGAGAGGAAGACGGTGCCCTCCACCGGCAAGCGGTTGCCGGCGGCGATCTGGCTCTTGGCGAAGGCCAGGCCGAAAGTGGATCCGATCCCCATGACCTCGCCGGTCGAGCGCATCTCCGGGCCGAGCAGTGTGTCGACCCCGGGGAACCGGTTGAAGGGGAGAACCGCCTCCTTGACCGAGACGTGGCCGGTGACCGGCGGGCGCAGCAGGCCCTCCTCA
The DNA here is from genome assembly GCA_963813525.1 of uncultured Acidimicrobiaceae bacterium. GTDB lineage: Bacteria > Actinomycetota > Acidimicrobiia > Acidimicrobiales > RAAP-2 > Bog-756. The sequence goes on along the minus strand of CAWEZI010000005.1, from coordinate 2,354,247 downwards.
CGCAGCTCGGCCAGTGTCGACCCCACCATCACCCGGGCGGCCACCATGGCCACCGGCACACCGGTGGCCTTGGCCACGAACGGCACCGTGCGGCTGGCCCGCGGGTTGGCCTCGAGCACGTAGGCCCGCTCGTCCTTGACGGCGAACTGCACATTGATCAGGCCCCTGACCTGGAGGGCCTCGGCGATGGTGCGGACCAGACGCTCCAGTTCGTCCACGATGGCCGCCGACAACGTCTGGGGCGGAAGGGCGCAGGCCGAGTCACCGGAATGGACCCCGGCCTCCTCCACATGCTCCATCACCCCGCAAACCACCACCTCGCCGGTGGCGTCGCGGATGGCATCGACATCCACCTCCACCGCGTCTTCCAGGAACCGGTCGACCAGAACCGGGCGGTCCTTGGTCACCCCGCCCTCGCGTCCGAGCGACCCGCCCAGGCCGGACATGGCCTCGACCGCCGCCACCAGCCGCTCGTCGTCGTAGACGATCTCCATGGCCCGCCCCCCGAGGACATAGGACGGCCGCACCAGCACCGGGTAACCGACCGAGGTGGCCACCTTCACCGCCTCGGCCGGCGTGCCGGCCGTCCCCCCCGGCGGTTGGGGGATGCCCAGTGTCTCGCACAGTTGGTTCCACTGCTGGCGGTCCTCGGCCAGGTCGATGGCGGCCGGGGGCGTCCCCAGCACCATGTCGGGAGGGAGCGAGGCGGCCAGCTTGAGCGGGGTCTGCCCCCCCAGGCTCACGATGACCCCGACCAGGCGTCCGTCTCCCACCGAGGCCCGCTCCTCGGCGGCCAGCACGGCGGCCAGGTCGTCGGGGGTGAGCGGCTCGAAGTAGAGACGGTCCGATGTGTCGTAGTCGGTCGACACCGTCTCCGGATTGCAGTTGACCATGACCGTCTCGTAGCCGGCCTCCCGCAGGGCCAGCGAGGCATGGACACAGCAGTAGTCGAACTCGATGCCTTGGCCGATGCGGTTCGGCCCGGACCCGAGGATGACCACCCGCGGGCGGTCCGAGGGCCGCACCTCGTCCTCGTCCTCGGTGGTCGAGTAGTGGTACGGGGTGTGGGCCTCGAACTCGGCACCACAGGTGTCGACGGTCTTGAAGGTCACCTCCACCCCGTGTTCGGTGCGGGCCGCCCGGATGTCGGCGGTGGTGACCGGGGGGCCGAACAGATAGGCCAGCTGCTGGTCGGCAAATCCGAGCCGCTTGAGCCGACGCCAGGCCCGGCGGTCGAGATCGTCGACCGTCACCCCCAGCGTGACCTGCAGGTCGAGCCACATGCGGGCGTCACTGACCTCGGCCATCTGGGACAGGAACCACGGATCGATGCCGGTGGTGGAGGCCAGCTCGTCCACCGGGACTCCCCGTCGGAGCAAGGTCTCGAGTTGGAAGATGCGTTCCGGCGTGGCCGTGGCCACCCGGACCAGCAGATCAGCGGTGGAAACGGCCTCGTCCAGCTCCTCGGCCGGGTCCGCGTTGAGGCCGGCGCGGCCCTGTTCGAGAGAGCGCACCGCCTTCTGCAGCGACTCGGGGAAGGTACGGCCGATGCCCATGACCTCACCCACCGATTGCATCCGGGTCCCGAGGCGGTCGGTGGCGCCCGGCAACTTCTCGAAGGCCCAGCGCGGGATCTTGGTGACCACGTAGTCGATGGTCGGCTCGAAGGAGGCCGGGGTGGCTCCGGTGATGTCGTTGACCACTTCGTCCAGCCGGTAGCCCACGGCCAGTCGGGCGGCGATTTTGGCGATCGGGAACCCGGTGGCCTTGGAGGCCAGGGCCGAGGACCGTGACACCCGCGGGTTCATCTCGATGACCACCTGGCGTCCGTCGGTGGGGTCGACGGCGAACTGGACGTTCGAACCACCGGTCTCCACGCCGACCCGACGGATGCAGGCGAAGGCGGCGTCCCTCATGGTCTGGAACTCGACGTCGGTCAGCGTCTGGGCCGGGGCCACGGTGATCGAGTCGCCGGTGTGGACCCCCATGGGATCGAGGTTCTCGATGGAGCAGACGACCACGCAGTTGTCGGCCCCGTCCCGCATCACCTCGAGCTCGAACTCCTTGTGCCCGGCGATGGACTGCTCGACCAGCACCTCGTTGACCGGCGAGGCGTCGAGGCCCTCGGCGGCCAACCGGACCAGATGGTCTCGTGTGGCGGCGATCCCGGTCCCCGCTCCTCCCAGGATGTAGCTGGGGCGGACCATGATCGGGTAGCCGATGGCGTCGCCGATGGCCAGGGCTTCGTCCAGCGAATGGGCGAAGCCCGAGGCGGGCACGGCCAGGCCGATCTCCTGCATGGCCTCCTTGAACCGCTCGCGGTTTTCGGCGGTGGCGATGGCTTCGGCGTTGGCTCCGATGACCTCGACGCCGTAGGCCTCGAGGACCCCCCGCTCGGACAGGGCCATGGTCAGGTTGAGGGCGGTCTGCCCACCGAGCGTCGGGAGCAGGGCGTCCGGACGCTCCTTCTCGATGATCGAGGTCAGAACGTCAGGGTCGAGGGGCTCCACGTAGGTCCGGTCGGCCATGGCCGGATCGGTCATGATGGTGGCCGGGTTGGAGTTGACCAGCACCACCCGGAAGGCCTCCTCGGCCAGAACCCGGCAGGCCTGGGTGCCCGAGTAGTCGAACTCGCAGGCCTGACCGATGACGATGGGCCCCGACCCGATGACCATGATCGACTCGATGTCGGTGCGGCGACCCATCAGGACCCTCCTCGCGCCCCGGTGGCGTCCATCAGGGTCCGGAACTCGGCGAACAGGGTGCGGGCGTCATGCGGACCCGGTCCGGCCTCGGGGTGGTACTGGACGCCGAAGGCCGGCGTGTCGCGACTGGCCATACCCTCGACCACCCCGTCGTTGAGATTGACGTGGGTCACGTCACCTCGGGTCAGTGAATCCTCGGCCACGGCGAAGTTGTGGTTCTGGGAGGTGATCGACACCCGCCCGGTGGCCAGGGTCCGCACCGGGTGGTTGCCGCCGTGGTGACCGAAGGGGAGCTTGAAGGTCGAGGCACCGAGGGCGGTGGCCAGCAGTTGATGGCCGAGGCAGATCCCGAACACCGCCGTGGTCCCGGCCGCCACCAGGGTGCGGATCTCCTCCACGATGGGCGACAGGGCGGCGGGGTCCCCGGGCCCGTTGGACAGGAAGACACCGTCGGGGGCGAGGTCGAGCACCTGTGCGGCCGGGGTGGAGGCCGGCACCACGGTGAGGGTGGCCATGGCCCCCAGCTGGCGGAGCATGGCCTCTTTGATGCCGAAGTCGTAGGCCACCACCCGGTAGGGGCCGTCACCCCGGCTGAAGGTGGTGGGGGTGGTCACGGTGGACACCAAGTCGCGCCCGTCGGTGGGCAGGGCGTCGGCCGCCGCCGCCGCCAACTCCTGCTCGCCGGCCGTGCCGAAGGCACAGGGCATGGCCCCGCGGTCCCGCAGGTGCCGGGTCAGCCGGCGGGTGTCGACGCCGGTGATGCCGGGCACCGCCGCCCGGACCAGGAAGTCTTCGAGCGATCCGGTCGATCGCCAATTGCTGGGCTGGTCGCAGACGTCGCGCACGATCACGCCCCGGCAGTGGGGGCGGCCGGCCTCGTCGTCTACCGGATTGACCCCGTAGTTGCCGATATGGGGAGCGGTGAAGGCGATGACCTGGCCGGCATAGGAAGGATCGGTGATCACCTCCTGATAGCCGGACAACACGGTGTTGAACACCGCTTCGCCGGTGGCCACTCCCCCGTCAGGTTCGGCCCCCATGGCTTCACCTTCGAAGACGGTGCCGTCGGCCAGCACCAAGTGGGCCTCGGGACGGTGGACCGTCCCGTACCGGCCGCTCATCGCTGAGCCTCGGCATCGACCACCACCGGTTCGCCGGCGAACACGGTGTGCCGGACCTGGCCGGTCAACGTCCACCCGGCGTAGGGGCAGTTGCGGCTGCGGCTGGCCAGGGAGCCGACATCGACCGTCCACTGGGCGGTGGGGTCGATGACCACCAGATGGGCGGCGCCCCCGGGCACGATCGGTCCACCCTGCCCACCGCCTCGTGAGGGGTCGAGCCCGGCGATGGCCGCCGGCTGCCAACTGAGCAGGGCCAGCACCTGGGCCAGGGGGAGACCGGTCTGACCCAGGGCCAGGGGTAGGGCCGTCTGCAGACCGAGCATCCCCGGCGGCGCCTGGTCGAAGGGGAGGTCCTTGAGCTCGGGCGGGTGGGGAGCGTGATCGGTGGCGATGGCGTCGATGGTCCCGTCGGCCAACCCCGCCTTCACCGCCTCCACGTCGGCCGCCGGGCGCAGGGGGGGGTTGACCTTGAACACCGGGTCGTACCCGGCGGTGCAACCGTCGGTGAGAGTGAAATGGTGAGGCGCCGCTTCCGCCGTCACCGGCAGACCCTCGGACTTGGCCCATCGCACCATGGCCACCGATCCGGCCGTCGACAGGTGGAGGAAGTGGATGCGGGCGCCGGTGTCGCGGGCCAAGGCGATGTCCCGGCCGACCATCACCTCTTCGGCGGCGGCCGGCACCCCGGGAATCCCCAGCCTGCTCGACCAGGGTCCCTCGTGCATGGCCCCACCGGCAGCCAGCGAGGAGTCCTCACAGTGCTGGGCCAGGGTCACCCCGATGCCCCGGGCGTACTCGAGGGCGCGGCGCATGAGCCCGGCCGACTGGACACCGGCCCCGTCATCGGTGAACAGCCGCACCCCGAGGGCGGCCATTTCGGCCAGCGGGGCCAGGCGCTCCCCGGCCCGTCCCTGGGTGATGGCCCCGGCCACGGCCACCTCGGCGGTGGCGGTGGCCGCCAGGTCGAGGACACTGCGGACGGCCTCGGCGGTGTCCAGCGGCGGTTCGGTGTTGGGCATGGCCACCACCGCGGTATAACCCCCCAGGGCGGCGGCCCGGGCACCCGTCTCGATCGACTCGGACTCCTCCTGCCCCGGCTGACGGAGATGGGTGTGCAGGTCGACCAGCCCCGGGGCCACGGTGCAGCCGCCGGCGTCGAGGACGAAGGCTCCCGACCGGGCCTCGATCGAGTCGGCCACCGCTTCGACCCGGCCTCCCGACACCAGGACGTCGGCCCGGCGTTGACCATCCTGGTCGAGAACGGACCCGCCCCGGATGAGCACCGTGGGCGGCCCACCCGTCGTCCGTCGCCCGCCCTCAGTCACCGGAGCCCTCCACCGTCGGCACCCGGCCCAGCAACAAGAACAGCACGGCCATCCGGACGGCCACCCCGTTGCTCACCTGCTCGGTGATGAGTGAGGCCGGCAGCTCGGCCACGTCGGAGGCGATCTCTACGCCCCGCACGATGGGACCGGGGTGGAGGATGATCGCCTCGGGCCGGAGCACGGCCGCCCGGCGGGCGGTCAGCCCGAACTGGGAGGTGTACTCGCGGAGGGTGGGGACGAATTCACCGCTGCCCCGCTCCGATTGCACCCGGAGCAGCGACACCACGTCGGCCTTCTCCAGCACGTCGTCGAGGTCCTGAGTGACGGCGGACACCGGCCACCCCTCGAGCGACGGGGGCAGGAGCGTGCGGGGCGCCACCAGGGTGACCTCGGCACCCAAGGCGGCGTAGGCCGCGATCTGCGACCGGGCCACCCGGCTGTGCCTGATGTCCCCGACGATCACCACCTGCAGTCCTTCGAAGCGGGCCAGCCCTTCGTCGCCCCCACCCAGAGCCTGGCGCACGGTGAACAGATCGAGCAGGGCCTGGGTCGGGTGCTGATGCCATCCGTCACCGGCGTTGATGACCACACAGTGATCCACCCAGTTGGCTATCTGGGCCGGCACCCCCGAAGAGGCGTGGCGGACGATCATGGCGTCGATGCCGATGGCCTCCACGGTCTCGACGGTGTCGCGCAACGACTCCCCTTTCTTCAAAGAGGACGAGCCGGCGGCGAAGGAGAGGACGTCGGCCGACATCCGTTTGGCCGCCGTCTCGAAGGACATCCGGGTCCGGGTGGAGTCCTCGAAGAACAGGGTGGCCACCGTGCGACCCCGCAGGGTGGGCACCTTCGGGTTGGCCCGTCGACCCACTTCGGCGAAGGAATCGGCCACCTGGAGCACCTCGGTGATGTCGTCGGCGGCCAGGTCGTCGATGCTGAGCAGATGGGTGGGGAACGGGCTCACCGGACGACCAGGTCTCCGAGGGCGACCCCCTCGTCGGACACGTCCACCATCTCGTCACGGCGGGTCGGCAGGTTCTTCCCGACGTAGTCAGGGCGGATGGGCAGCTCGCGGTGGCCGCGGTCGACCATCACGGCCAGCTCGATCCGCTGGGCCCGTCCGTACTCACCCAGTGCGTTGAGGGCGGCACGGATGGTCCTGCCGGTGAACAGCACGTCGTCCACCAGCACCACGGTGCAGCCGGTCAGATCGAAACTGATGTCGGTGGCCGCTTCGGGCAGGACGGGGCGCAGGCCTATGTCGTCTCGATAGAAGGCCACATCCAACGTGCCCACCGGGACGGTGGCCCCCTCGACGTCGATCAGGGTGGCCGCCAGCCTCTGGGCGATGGCCACCCCTCCGGTCTGGAGGCCGACGAGCACCACCTGGTGCAGACCGCGGTTGCGCTCGGCCACCTCGTGGGCCATCCGGGTGATGGCCCGGCGCACGTCGGCTTCCGACATCACCTGCGCACGGGGGACGAACACCGCACCCCGCGGGCGGGTGTGACTGCGCTCCCGTTCGGCCACTTCTTCCTCCTGTCCGTACGGGCCTCACGGGACCCGCTTCACGGTCAGGCTTTGACTATACCCGGTCGGTGTCGGACATGGCCGACCCCCGGCGGCCGGTTTTAAATGGCCGACCTCCGGCGGCCGGTTTTACATGGCCGACCCCCGGCGGCCGGTTTTACATGGCCGACCCCCGGCGGCCGGTTGACTTGGCCGGCTCGCGCCTAGGGCCGGACCTGGGCGGCCACCGTGGCCAGGACCCCGTTGACGAACCGACCGGATTCGTCCGTCGAATAGGCCGAGGCCAGTTCGACCGCCTCGTTGAGAATGACGGCGGTGGGAACCTCGGGGAAGGCCAACAGCTCAGCCACGGCCAGACGCAGGATGTTGCGGTCCACCACGGCCATCCGGTCGACCTCCCACCCGATGGCTGCTTCACCGATGAGTCGGTCGATGCGGTCGCTGTCCGACTCCACCGTCTCCACCAGTGCGGTGGCGTAGGGATCGGGGGCCACGGCCAGCGCCTGGAGGACGGCCGTCGGCGCGTCTCCTTTGAGGTCCGCCTCGTAGAGCAGGGTGACCACCCGCTCGCGGGCCTGATGACGGGGGACGGGATCCATGGTCAGGTCACGAGCGGGTAGCGGGTAGGAGGATCGCCTCTTCGCCCGCGCTCAGGCTCGTGTCAGGTACTCGCCGGTACGGGTGTCCACCTTGATCTTCTCGCCCGGGTTGACGAACAGGGGCACCTGGAGGACCAGACCGGTCTCGACCGTCGCCGGCTTGCGGGCGCCGGACACCCGGTCACCCTGGAGGCCCGGCTCGGTGTCGGTGACGGTGAGCTCGACCGCGGCAGGCAGATCGACACCCACGATTTCGGTGCCGTAGAACTGGAGAACGGCGTCGTCGCCTTCCTTCAGGTAGTTGGCCGCGTCACCCAACAGGGCCGACTCGACCTGCAACTGCTCGTAGGAGGTGGTGTCCATGAACACGTACTGGGTGCCGTCGCGGTAGAGAAATTGCATCTCGCGCTTGTCGATGATGGCCTGCTCGAGCTTCTCGTCAGCCCGGAAGGTCCGTTCGATCACCGCCCCGGTTCGTTGGTTCTTGAGCTTGGTGCGCACGAAGGCGCCGCCCTTGCCCGGCTTGACGTGCTGGAACTCGACCACGGCGAAGAGCCCTTCGGAAAGGTCGAGGGTCATGCCGTTGCGCAGATCGTTGGTGGAGACGGCCATCAGACCACGACTTCTTTCGGAAAATGGGTGAGCGGTCGGCGGCCGTCCTCTGTCACCACCAGTGTGTCCTCGATGCGCACCCCACCCGTACCGGGTAGGTACACCCCCGGTTCCACGGTGACCACGGTGCCGACGTCGAGGATAGCAGTCGACCCCGGACCCACGGATGGCCGCTCATGGATGTCGAGCCCCACCCCGTGGCCGGTCCCGTGCTCGAACCTGTCGGCCCAACCACGGGTCTCGAGCAGCTGGCGGCAGGCCTGGTCGACAGCCCCGGCCGATACCCCGGGAGCCACGGCGGCCACGCCCTCTCGCTGGGCGTCGGCCACCGCCTCGAAGACCTCCGCCATCTCGCCCGTCGGCGGTCCGCCCACCCAGAAGGTGCGGGTCATGTCCGACCGGTAACCGTCGAAGATGGCCCCGAAGTCGACCACCACCGGATCGCCGGGTCCGATGGGTCGACGGCCGGGCCGGGCGTGCGGCTTGGCCGCGTTCTCGCCGGAGGCCACGATGGTCTCGAACGCACTGTCCTCGGCGCCCCGCAGGCGCATGGCGTGGTCGAGGTCGGCGGCGAACTGCGCCTCGGTCAGATCGCCCTCCGCTCCCCCACCGCCGGCCGCCGCCAGCAGGGGGAGGACGTCGGCCAAGGCCTGGTCGGCGATGGCCGCTGCCCGCTCCATGCGAACCACTTCGGCGGGGTCCTTGTTCACCCGCAGGTCCTCGACCATCCCCTGGGTGGGCACCAGTTCACCCGGGCCGAGGACACCGGCCCACGCCCGCTGGCCCGACCAGGTCACGTCGTCGGCCTCCAGTCCCACCGACCCGGAGGTGCCGGCCCGGTCGGCCACGGCCTGGCGCTGGACCTGGAGGCCGCCGACGGCGATGTCGATGGCGTGGCCCACCCCGGCCGCGGCCAGCTGCTCGCGGGACTGGGTGCGATACCGGCCGTCGGTGGTCAGGAGGGCACCGTCGCCGGTCACCAGGAGAAGGCCGCTCGACCCGGAGAAGCCACTCAGCCAACGGATGTTGGCCGGCGTGGTAACCAGTAACGCAGTCACCGCCGGCCCGTCGTCTTCGGGGACGAACCGGGCCCGCAGCCGATCGAGCCGTCCGGTCACCTGCAGCGGCGGGAGCGAATTGGGCGCGCCGGTCATCGGGTACCGGCGCCGGCGTCCAGGAGCCGGGACACGGCCTCGACGGCCAGGTCGTACCCCATTCCTCCGAACCCGGCGATGCATCCGTCCGACACCGGTGCGATGACCGAGGTATGACGGAAGGGTTCCCGGCCGGCCGGGTTGGACAGGTGGAGCTCGACGACCACCCCGTCGAAGGCGGCCAAGGCGTCGCGCAGTGACCAGGAGGTGTGGGAGAGAGCCCCGGCGTTGATGATGATGGCGTCCGCCCGGCCCCGGGCGGCGTGGACCGCCTCGACCAGGTCTCCTTCGTGGTTGCTGTGCACGTGCTCGAGGGAGAGACCCCGCCGGGTAGCCGCATCGGTGGCCGTGGCCACGTGGTCGGCCAGGGTCTCGGTTCCATAGAGGGCCGGTTCCCGGTCTCCCAGCAGGTTGAGATTGGGTCCGGACAAGAGAACCACGGTCGGGGCCGCGCTCATGACCGAACCTCGGGCGGCGGGCCTCGCATCTCCGCCAGGGTAGCGACCACCTCGGCCTGGTCGACACCACCCACCATTTCGATGCCTCGCGGGCCGTCGAGGACGAAGGTGAGGTCGTGACGGGCCTTTTTGTCGTGGGCCATGAAGGTGAGCAGCTCCTCGGGGTCGGCCTGGTCGGGGAGGTGGGGCGAGAGATCGAAGGCGGCGACCACACGCCGGTGCCGTTCGACCTCCGCCTCGTCGATCCGACCCAGCCGGCGGGCCAGAAGGGCGGCGAAGACCAGGCCGACCGCCACCGCCTCGCCGTGGCGGAGGTCGAATCCGTCCCGGCCGTCGAAGGCACTGGCCTCCAGGGCGTGGGCCAGGGTGTGGCCGTAATTGAGAACCATGCGACGGTCGCCCTCGCGCTCGTCGGCCGCCACCACCTCAGCCTTGATGGCCGCGCACAGGGCCACCTGATCGGGCAGGGACTGATCGAGAAGGGAGCCCGAACCGGCAGGCCCGCCCAGGAAGGCGTACTTGGCCATCTCCCCCCGTCCCGACGCCCACTCCCGCTGGGGCAGGGTGGCCAGGACGTCGGTGTCGCACAGGACGGCCCGCGGTTGCCAGAAGGCCCCGACCAGATTCTTCCCTTCGGGGAGGTTGACGCCCGTCTTTCCCCCGATGGCCGCGTCCACCTGGGCCAACAGGGTGGTGGCCACGTTCACGTAGGCCATGCCCCGATGGAACGAGGCGGCGGCGAAGCCGGCCAGATCGGTCACCACGCCGCCACCCACCGCCACCACCACGTCCGACCGTCCGATGCCGGCGCGGGCAAACCCACGACAGAGCACCTCCAACTGCTGCAACGACTTGGCCCCCTCCCCGTCGGGAACCTCGACCCGCTGGGCCGGGAGCCCGGTGTCCACGTCCACGTCGATGCCGGCCTGGGTGACGATGACCGCCCGTCGGGCATCGGGGACGGCGGCGGCGACGGTGGCCGCCAGCTCATGACGGGCGCCGGGACCGACAAGCACGTCATAGCCCCGCTGCCCGAGGTCCACGGTGACCACTTTCACTGTTGACGACCGGCGGTGATGCCCCGGGCCCGGACGGGGGCGGAAGACAGCACCTCTTCGACCACCTCGGGCGCCGACAGCCGGTCGACGTCCACCGCCACCGCCGCCACCTGCTCGTAGAACGGACGGCGGACGGCGTCCAGGTCGACCAGGCGGGCGGGCGGGTCCTCGCCCAGGAGGGGCCGGCCCTCACCCCGCCCCACCCGCCGGGCCAGCAGCTGCGGATCGGCCCGCAACCACACCACCACACCGGAGCGCACCATGAGCTCCCGGTTGGCTTCGGCCAGCACCACACCTCCGGCCGCCGAGACCACCACCGGGTCCTGGCCCGACAGGGCCTCGGCCAGGACCCGTGACTCCTCGGCCCGGAATGCCGCCTCACCGCGTTCGGCGAACAACTCGGGCACGGTGCGCCCGGTGGCCGCCACCACCTGGGCGTCCGAGTCCCAGTGGCCCCAGCCGAGCCGGCCGGCCAGGGCGCTGCCCACGGTGGTCTTTCCCGCCCCCATCATCCCCACCAGGATGATCCGGTCAACCATCGGACGCCGGTGGCACCGACGCCGACGGTGTCTCACCCAGGGAGGCCAGATAGCCGGTGCGGTTGCGCCGGAACTCCTCGACCGAGTCGCCGCCGAACTTGCGCAGGGCCTCGCCGGCCAACACGAGGGCCATCATGGTTTCGGCCACCACCCCCATGGCCGGCACGGCGGTGACGTCGGTGCGCTCCTTGAAGGACACCGTGGCCTCCTTCGAGACGATGTCGACCGTACCCAGCACGGGACGGTTGAGGGTGGCCAGTGGCTTCATCGACACCCGGGCCACGATGGGTGAACCGGTCGAGATGCCACCCTCGATGCCGCCGGCCCGGTGGGTGTCGCGGGCGTAACCGCCGGTCAACGCCGCTTGCTCGGTGGTGTCGGTTCCGCTGGTTGACGCCATCCTGATGGCGTCGTGGCCCTCGCTGCCCCGGCGCCCGGCCAGGTCGGCGCCGTCCCCGAAGGCCACCGCCTTGACGGCCTGGATGCTCATGAGCGCCTGGGCCAGCAGAGCATCCAGCTTCCGGTCCCAGTGGACGTGGCTCCCGAGCCCGACCGGCACCCCGTAGGCGATGACCTGCGCGGCACCCCCGAGAGAGTCGCCCTCCTTGGCCGCCGCCTTGACGGCGGCCACCATTCGTTGCTCGGCTTCGGGGTCGACGCAGCGCACCGGGGACTCGTCGATCCGGGCCAGGTCGGCCATGACGGGCAGGACGTCGAGATCGGCCTGCTCGGGACCGAGCTGGACCACGTGACTGAGGATGTCGATGCCGATCTGACGCAGAAGGAGCTTGGCCACGGTGCCGGCCGCCACCCGGGCCGCCGTCTCCCGGGCCGAGGCCCGCTCGAGCACGTCGCGGGCATCGCTGAACCCGTACTTGAGCATGCCCGACAGGTCGGCGTGACCGGGACGGGGCTGGGTGAGCACCTTGGAGGGCAGGCCGGGATCGGGGGACATCTCCTCCTCCCATTTGGGCCACTCGGTGTTGGCCACCTCGATGGCGATGGGGGAACCCAACGTGCGCCCGTGGCGCACCCCGGCTAGAAGAGTGACCTCGTCCGCCTCGAAGCGCATGCGCGGACCGCGCCCGAAGCCGAGCCGGCGGCGGGCCAGGGCCTTCCCGATGTCGTCGGCTGTGACCAGCAGCCCGGCCGGCATGCCTTCCACGATCACCACCAGGGCGCGTCCGTGTGACTCACCGGCTGTCAGGAAGCGAAGCATCACCGCAAATCTACTCAGGAGCCGGCAATGACTCCGGAGCCGGTATGGAACACGGAGTGCGCCACCGGTCCTCCCCAGAGGATGCCGATCACCGCGCCCACGGCGAGAGACGGGCCGAAGGGGATCCGGGTCTTGCGCCCCGACGACCATACGGTCGCCATCACCAACCCGAAGACCGTGCCGATCAGGAAGCCGGCGAAGAAGGCCACGTAGGCATGCAGCAGGCTCAGGTACCCAACGGTGACACCGATGGCCCCGGCCAGGCGGACGTCGCCGAAGCCCATGCCCTGGGGGACGAACCACCACACGGCGAAGAAGGCGGCGAAAGCGATGACACCGGCGATGACCGAACCGGTGAGGCTGTGCCAGCGGTGGTCCACGGCCGAGGTCACCACCAGCAGCGGGACCACCAGAGCCATCATGCCGTAGAGGAGGCGACGCGGGACCAGACGGTGCGAGAGATCGGTGAACGAGACCGCTACCAGCATGGCGAAGAAGACACAGAACGGGGCCACGATCACGTCGCGCCCGAAATGGGAGGCGGCCGCACCGAAGAGGACACCGGTGACCAGAGCAGCGCCTACGGTGCGGCTCGGGGCGTGGCCAGCCGGCAGGAGGTTGCGCACATTGTCCGGGCCGACGGCCGGTAGGTCAAGCGCCCCGTCAACCGCTAGGTCAGCCGGACCCCGGTCATCGGTCTGCTCCGCCTGGGCCCGACGGCGCTCGTCCTCGGCCCGGCTGAGGTCGGCGAAGCGCTGTCCGACCGGGTCGAGGGCCCCACCGATGATCACACCGGCCAGCGACGTTCCGGTGATCAACAGGGCATTCACCTCACGCAACGTACCGGACCCACATGGCCCGATCGGGCATGCAGGGAAAGGAACCGGGCGTCAGCAGGCAGACGCCGTCACTCCCTCACGAAGGTCAGCTGAGGGCGGGCTCGTAGTAGGGGTTGGTGCCGTCGGCGTGGTCAGTCACGTCCACGATGTCGGCAATTTCGGGGATGGCCTCGCGCAGGATGACCTCGATCCCTTGGGTCAAGGTGGCCTTGGCCATCCCGCAACCCTGACATCCACCGCTCAGTCGGAGGTAGACCGAGGCGTTTTCCACCGCCACCAGATCAGCCCGTCCGCCATGGGCGGCGATGCTGGGGTTGACTTGCTCGTCCAGCACCGAGACGACCCGCTGCGCCAGCGGATCGGAAAGGTCAACCGACCCGCCCGGTGCGGTGGCGCTCAGCCTGGGTGCCGGCGGCGTGTTGGGGTTGACGATGACCAACCCGCCCTCGCCGTCGGCATCGGTGACGAAGTCGAGGGTCGCGCCCTGGAGCCTGTCGATGCTCTCCTGAGGGATGACCACCGGGAGCTGGTCGTCGTCGTGCACCACGTCGCCACCGCTGGCGTCACCCAACGCTTGGAAGTACATGTCGTAGGCATAGGCGCCGTCGGCCACGCCGCTGATCTCCAGCCACAGGGCCAGAGTGTCGGACTCGGCTTCGTTGGCCAACACCTCCAGCACGGTGGCGCGCGCTTCCGGCGTTACGGTCAGCACCGGTCGGATGTCCTCACGGTCTTCGCTCATGCCTGTCATCATAAGGGCGTGTCAGCCAACCGGAAGCACGCGCCGCCCCGTGACGCTCACGAGTGGGTCAGCTTCGACGACCCCGACGAGGAACGCACCTGGCAATTCGACATCACCTTTCTGGTTAGCCCCTGGACCTGCATCTTCGGTCAGGGCTGCCAAGGGGTCCTGACCGGGCCGGCTCCCGAGTTGGTGCAGGGCTGCTGTTCGTACGGGGCGCACTTCACGGGCAAGAAGGACGCTCGCAACGTGGAGCGGGTGGCAGCGACGCTCTCGCCCGACATCTGGCAGTTCCACAAACAGGGCCGCAAGGGGGTCGTCAAGAAGCTGCCCGACGGCGACCTCGGCACCCGGATGGTCGACGGCGCCTGCATCTTCCTCAATCGGCCCGGCTTTCCGGCCGGTGCCGGTTGTGCCCTCCACAAGGCGGCCGAAGCCGAGGGGCGCAGCCACGTCGAGTTCAAGCCCGAGGTGTGCTGGCAGCTCCCGCTCCGTCGCGAGGACGAGACGGCCGCCGACGGAAGGGTCACCTCCGTCGTCCGACAGTGGGACCGGCGGCACTGGGGTGAGGGTGGCGATGATTTCCACTGGTGGTGCACCGAGGATCCCGAGGCATTCGTGGGCCATGAACCCGTCTACCTGAGCATGCGCACCGAGCTCGAGACCATGGCGGGCAAGAAGGTCTACAAGTTGCTCAAGAACTACCTCGACGAGCGGATGGCGCCGCGTGCGAGGGTCACCCTTCTCCCCCATCCGGCTCTGCGGCGCTGACCGGTGCCGGGGCCGACGCCGTTTGGCGCGGCGTGGCCGAACCCGGTCGGGCCCCGACTACTCGGCCAGCGGATCGTCTTCAGCGAACGACGAGTCCTTCGGGGCGTTTCCCAGGATCTCGTCGTAGTCGTCCTCGGCGGCCAGGCACCACGACGCGTGGGTGTCATCCGGCTCCGCTCCGCATTCGGGACAGCGACCGTTGGCCGTCGCCACGGACCTCTTCAGACTGCGCGCTTCCTCGAAGCGCCGATGGCGTCCCTTCTTCACGGAAACAACTCCTTGCCCCACCAGGGGTGGCATGTCACTCGGTCTCTGACTCGCCGGGTTGACCGATCACCAACGGGGTCCAGTGTAGTGCGGAGCTTCCCTTTGGTGGCGCCGCCGCCGACCCCGGTACCATCGGGCCATGCCCGATCAATTCGATCCCCAGGCCATGGTGGAGAGGTTCCGGGCCCGGGCGGCGGCGGTGCGATCTCGTGGGCTACCACCCGTCGAGGGACCCGACCGCCAACGCTTCAAACAACAGGCCCAGGCCGACTACATGGACTTTGCCATGCTCGGTGATGCCGTCCCTTCGCTCGAGCAGGGCATCCTGACCCTGACTATCGACCTCCGACCCCCCGGGACAGAGGTCAGCTGACCCGCCGTCAGCCCCCGTAGCTCATACGGGTGTCCTCCATACGGAGAACCCCGTCCCCCGGACCCGGATCCCCCTCGGCCTCGCCGGCGTCCACCACCTCACCGACCGCCAACACGTGACTGGATTGACCTTCGGGACCGTCACCGGCCCAGTCGAGGAGGTGGCGTACCTCGCAGACCAGCCACGATCGGGCCGAGGCCAACCGGGGCAGACCGCCGGCCACTTCGCGCACCGGCTGGCCCTGCATGGTGAGAGCGACCCCTTCGGCGTCGGTGGTCACCGACTCGGTCGGCTTGACGAAACGCCTCACCACGGCTCGCTCGGAGCGAGGCAGGACGCTCACCGCGAAGCCCCCACCCGACTGGATGAGCCGGCGGGTCACCGAATCGCTCTCGACGGCCACCGCCACCAACTTGGGCACGGTGGCCACCTGCATCACCCAATTGCAGGTCATCAGGTTCCGCTCCCCGCCGGCTCGGCTTCCGACCACGAACAGGCCGGTGGGCAACGACCAGAGAACCCGGCGCCGGAGCCTGTCGTACTCCTCCGGTTGGCGACCGGGCGGGATGGGTCCGATGGCGCCGGCGGGGAGAGGCACCCTCAGTTCCCAAAGGGGTCGTCACCGGCGTCGCTGGCCATGGTGGTCGAGGTGGACGGGGTGTGCCCGGTGATGGTGGCCACCCGGTCGAGGGCCACGGTCAGAAGGGGCACAATCTTATTGCGGTCGGCGGCCGAACGCCGCAGCAATGCTCCCCCGGAGGCTCCGTTGTAACAGTCGGTGCCGGCTGCAGCGGCGTCTTCGTAGGCCGTGTTGAGGTCGTCGGTCAGGGTGGTGTCGGGTGAGGGGAGATTGCCGATGGCCGTCTGGGCGTCGGTGGTGAGGAGGGCACAGACCGTCTTGATCTCGGAGGGAGGATCGTGGTGGGACAGGGCCAGGTCGATGTTCTGGCTGTCCACCTCGACCTGGCCGATGGCGGCACCGTCGGCCGACGTGGACATCCAGTTGGTGACCTGGGTGGCCGGTGGCCCGCCCTGTGCCAGGGTGCACCCGCACAGGGTGAGGCTGCCCACCAACAAGACGGCGGCGGTGACCACTGCCGGGCGGTGGCGCCGGGCGCCCACTAGGCCGGGATGCCCGTCCAGTCGGGCCGCCACGACGGGTCGAGCTGACGAAGGAACTGCGCGCACCGCTCCTCCTCGTCGTGCTCGCCGATCGCTCCCGACGCCGAGCGCAGACCGTCGAGGCACCGGAGGAAGCCCCGGTTGGACGGATGGGCCCAGCGCACCAGGCCCGACCCCTTCCAGCCGGCCGCCCGCAGAGCATCGAGACCGCGGTGGTAGCCCACCCGGAAGCAGGCGTAGGCCTCCACGTCGTCCCGGGCCAGCGAGCCCAGTGCCGCCCACGCGGTCGAGGAGCGGGGGGCCGAGCGGACCACGTCGGCCACGGCGTGGCGCCGACGCTCCCCCGGTTGGGCCAGAGCAGCGTCGAGGGCCGACACCAGGGGCGCCGGCTCCTCGGGCAGGACCGTGTCGGGCAGGCCGGTGGTCAGGCGCACCGGGCGGACCTCGGACACCGGGGCGGGTTGGTCGTGTGCTGGCGGATCGCTCATCGCCGCTCAGTGTACGGCGGTGGCCCGGCCCTACTCGAAGCGGACCAGGTGGTACTGGCGCTTGCCGCGGCGCAGCACGACGTAGCGGCCGGCCACCAGGTCGCCGGTCCCGACGCTCCGGTCGCCGTCGGTCTGGCGCCGGTTGTTGACGTAGGCACCGCCCTGTTCCACCGTGGTGCGGGCGTGGCTCTTGGACCGGACCAACCCCGTCTCGGCCAGCAGGTCCACCACCGTCAGGTCGCTACCGTCGAGCCGGCTCTTCCCCATGACGGTCGAGGGGGCCTCGGCGAAGACCTCGAGAAGGTCCTTCTCGTCGAGGTCACCGATCTCGCCACCGAACAGGGCGGCCGCCACCTGCTCGACCCGCCTGGTCTCACCTTCCCCGTGCACCAGGGTGCAGACCTCACGGGCCAACGCCCGTTGGGCGGCACGCCCCTCCGGCCGGGTGGCTGTGGCCTGGTCGAGCTGGCTGATCGCCTCGTGGGGGAGGAAGGTGAAGTAGCGCAGGTAGGTACCGACCACGGCGTCTTCGGTGTTGAGAAAGAACTGATAGAGCTGGTAAGGGCTGGTCCGGTCGGCATCCAACCAGACGGTGCCCGATTCGGTCTTCCCGAACTTGGTCCCGTCCGCTTTCAGCACCAGGGGGGTGGTCAATCCCCACGCCTCACCCTGGCGCACCTTGCGGATCAGCTCGATCCCCATGGTGATGTTCCCCCACTGGTCGCTGCCCCCGATCTGCAGGCGACAGTCGAAGGCGTCGTACAAGTGGAGGAAGTCGAAGGCCTGCAGCAGCATGTAGCTGAACTCGGTGTAGGAGATGCCCTGGTCAGCACGGGCCAACCGCGACTTGACCGAGTCCTTGGCCACCATCTGATTGACGGTGAAGTGCTTCCCTGTGTCCCGGAGGAAGTCGAGGAGGGACAGGCCGCTCAGCCAGTCGGCGTTGTTGACCAGCAGCGCCCCCCCGTGCCCGCCGCTCCCGTCGAAGTCCATGAACCGTCCGAGCTGGGCGCGGATGCCGGCCAGGTTGGCCGCCAGCTGCTCGGGCGAGAGCAGGGCGCGCTCCTCTGACTTCCCGCCCGGGTCGCCGATCATGCCGGTCCCGCCCCCGGCCACGGCGATGGGCCGGTGACCCGCCTGTTGCAGGCGACGCAGAGTGCACATCTGGAGGAGGTGGCCGACATGGAGGCTGTCGGCGGTCGGATCGAATCCGCTGTAGACGGTCAGGGTGTCGCCGTTCAACCGCCCCTCGAGCCCGGGATCGGTCATCTGATGAACCAGGCCGCGGAAACGGAGGTCGTCGACGAGCGGAGCCACCGTCTCAGCCTGCCACGTCACCGCCGACCGGGCCGTACATCGACCACTACGATCGGGTCACATCGGCACCGGTTCGCTCCGTTCCCCCGGCCGCAGGTACACCATGCCCAATCCATATCTCCAGGGAAACTTTGCGCCGGTGCACGTCGAGCGGAGCGACGATCACCCGCTCCCGGTGACCGGGGTTCTTCCCCCCGATCTGGACGGGCGCCTTCTCCGCAACGGTCCCAATCCGGCCGCCGTGCAGGCCGAATCCGATTACCACTGGTTCAGCGGCGACGGGATGGTCCATGCCATCTCGCTGGCCGACGGCACGGCCACCGGGTACCGAAATCGCTGGGTCAGGACCCGCAAACTGGCCGGCACCCTGGAAACGCCACCGCCCCCGGGCCCGAGCGAGCCGATCGACGGACCGGCCAACACCCACGTCATCAGACATGCGGGCACCACCCTTGCCCTGTGCGAGACAGGATTCCCCCACGCTCTGTCGGCCGGCCTCGACCGCGCCCGCATCTACGACTTCGACAGCGGACTGGCCTCACCCATGACCGCCCATCCCAAACGCGATCCCGAGAGCGGAGAGCTGGTTTTCTTCGGATACGACGTCTTCGGTCCGCCGTTCCTCCGGTATCACGTCGCCGACGCCGACGGCGCCCTCGTCCAGACCCGGGCCGTGGACATACCGCGTGCCGTCATGATGCACGACTTCGGGGTGACCGCCTCCCGGGTGGTGTTCCTCGACCTGCCCATCGTGTTCGATCTGGCCCTGGCTGCCGCCGGTCGCTCCCTTCCCTTCCGGTGGATGCCCGAAGCGGGTGCCCGGGTCGGCGTCATGGCCCGGCACGGCCCGGCAGCCGACGTCCACTGGATCCCCGTCGACCCGGTCTACGTCTTCCACGTGCTCAACGCCTATGACGACGGCGACCAGGTGGTGATGGATGTGGTCCGTTACGACCGGGCTTTCGACACCGAACCGGGCGAGCCCCTGGCCACGGGCCGGCCGGCGCTGGCCCGCTGGCGCGTCGACCCGCTAGCCGACAAGGTCAGCGAGCAGCGCCTGGACGACCTCCCCGTCGAGTTCCCGCGCATCGACGACGCCGTGGCCGGCCGCCCCCACCGCTACGGGTACTGCGCCCAGATGGCTGATGACCTGAACCATCCGGACATGACCGCCCTGATCAAGTACGACCTGACCCGCGACCAGTCGACCCGGTTCGACCCGGGCCCCCATCGCTCGGTGGGCGAACCGGTGTTCGTGCGGGCGGCCGACGGTCGGGGGGAGGACGAGGGCTGGATCCTCACTGTGGTCTACGACGCCGAACGTGACGCCAGCGATGTGGTCGTCCTGGACGCCACGTCTTTCAGCGGGCCGCCGGTGGCCACCGTCCACCTGCCCGCCCGGGTGCCTTTCGGATTTCACGGTTCGTGGGTACCGGCCAACGGGTGAGCGCGCCCGTCGAGGGATGCAGGGTGAGCCCGCCCGTCGAGGGATGCAGGGTGAGCCCGCCCGTCGAGGGATGCAGGGTGCCACCACTGGACGCAGGTGCCGCGCGAAACTGGCAGAGCCCCTCGACCAGCCCGAGCCGGTCCATCGGCGACCGCCTCGGGCCGACCATGCCAGCGTCCTGCCCCCACCTTGCCACCCACGGATCCATCGACACCCCCAGGCTCCCGGCCCTCCGGCCGCTCCTCGGGACAACCGACCGGGCACTCACGGACCTCTCCGTCCCGAGTGAGCAGAAGAGGTTCTGAGGCCGAGTTCCCCGGACCCATCCTGGGGGGCCAGGTGGCCGTGCCGTCGCGGCGGGAACGTCGCAAGGCCACCCACCGGCGGCGGCGGCCAGCCGAACGCATCCTGCGGGTGGCCGTGGTGCTGGTGGTGGTTCTGCTCGTGCTGGTGGCCGGCGGGTACGGGTACTTCCGCTACCAGTGGAGCAAGGTCTCGTCCAGTCCCTGCACCGCCTGCGTGGCCGCCGCCAGTGGCCAGCCCTACAACGTCCTCATCATCGGCTCCGACAGCCGGTCGGGCGAAACGGCGGCCGAAGCCAAGCAGTTCGGTAGCCCCACCGACGCCGCCGGTCAGCGGAGCGACACCATCAAGATCGTGAGGGTGGACCCGGCTGCCGGCACGGCCACCTCCCTCTCCATCCCGCGGGACACCTACGTCACGGTGTCGGGCATGGCGTCCAGCAACCCGCTGGCCGGGCCCAACAAGATCAACGCCGCCTTCGGCGGCGGGCCCAACGCCCTGATCCAGACCATCGAGAGCAGCTTCGGCATCCCCATCAGCCACTACATCGTCATCGGCTTCTTCGGGGTGGAGGACGCGGTCAACGCCCTCGGCGGCATCTCCATGTACGTCCCTTATCCGGTGCGGGACCAGGACTGCTCGACCGGGGTCTGCTACAACAACGCCGGGTTGAACATCCCGACCACCGGATGCCAGGTGCTGGACGGTGAAACGGCCCTGGCCCTGTCCCGGTCGCGGTACTTCCAGTACTACCAAGAGGGCCAATGGAACTCGGACCCCACGTCGGACATCGGTCGCATCGAACGTCAGAACCTGATCATCGAGGCGGTCCTCGACAAAGCCAAATCGACCTATAACCCACTCACGTTGAACTCCCTCTTCGACTCGCTGACCCACGACTTCAGCAAGGACAACGGGCTCAGCGCCGATGATCTGTTCGCCCTGGCCGAGCGGTACCACGCCTTCTCCGGATCCCAGCTGCAGTCCTATACGTTGCCCACCACCGGCGCCGAAACCGATGGGGCCGGTGACGTCGAGGTCGTCGAGCCGGAGGAGGCCGCCCAGATGATCAGCCAGTTCCTGGGCGGAGCGGTGGGCACGGTGACCACGCCGCCGCTCGACGCCTACGGCAACCCCCTCCAGCTCCCCTTCGCCACCACCACGGCCACCACGGGTGCGGTCGACCAGGCCGCCTCCCCGGGCGGTGCCCGGGTGACGCTGACCTCGTCGGTGGCGCCGACCCCGATCCCCCCTTACGATCCGCGGCCCTGCTGACCCGCGGACGCCACCGCCCGGCCCTCGACGGCCTCGGCGATGGCTGCATTGATACGGGCGTGGACGGCCACGTTCTCCTCCCGACCGGGAACCCGCACCCGGATCACCGAGGCCCGGCCCGCCTCCATACGGGCGTCGAGCACCTCCTCGAAGGAGGTCGCCCCCTCGCCCAGATCGTCGACCGTCCAGCCGAATCCCTGGGCCACGGCGGCCACATCACTGTCCTGGGGGGTGGCGAAGTAGGCCTCGAAGGAGGCTCCGTCCAAGACGGCCGACGCCTCCAGGAAGGAGAAGATCCCCCCGCCCCGGTTGTCGGCCACCACCACCACCAGGGGCGGGGCGGTTCTCCCCTGGACCAGGGCCGACACGTCGTGAAGGAAGGCCAGATCCCCGACCAGAGCGACGGTGGGGCCGGCAGAGGCGCGAGCCACCCCGAGGGCCGTGGAGACGACCCCGTCGATGCCGTTGGCCCCCCGGTTGGCCACCACCCGAGGCGGTCCGGGTCGAGGGGCGGCGAACGCTTCGACGTCACGGACGGGCATCGAGGAGGAGACCACCAGGGTGCCCTCGGCCGGCATCCGGGCAAAGAGCCGGTGAGCCAGAGCGGGCTCGGTCAGCCCGGGGTCGGATCGGTCCGCACCGCACATCGACCGGATGACCCCCTGGGCCCGGGCTTCGGCCGAAGCCCAGGACGCCGACCAGTCGGGAAGGGGTGGTCCTTGACCGGCCGCTCCGCTCCCGGCCAGCAGAGCGGTGAGCTCCCGGCAGAAGAGTCCGGGGTCGGCCGGGACCACATGGGCGGCGGCGTTGTCGGGGTCCCGCCATCTCCCCCACCGATCGACGGCGATGTCGGTGGTACCCCGCTGGACGGCGGTGGACAGGAAGGACTCGACCGCCGAGGACGCCCACCGTTCGCCCAGGCGGAGGACGACTTCGGGCCAGTGGGCCTGGGCGAAACCAGTGGCGCGCACGATGCCGTCGGCAGCGGCCACCACTCCCGGATCCGGAAATCGCAGGCCTGCACGCGGCTCGGCCAGAACCGGCCAGCCCAACACCGACCCCAGGGCCACCACGGCGGCCGGATCGCCACAACCGGCACCGGCGCTGATCAGCCCCCGCCGCCCCGGGTGGGCCAGCCCGGCCCCCACCAGCCGGTCGAGGGCAGCGGGGTCCGGGAGGCCCCCCGCCCTTTCCACTCGGTGCCAGGGCGCATCCCCGGCCCGACCGGGGACGATGCCGCCACCGGAAGCCGGATCGCCGAGAAGAGGCTCCCGGAAGGGCAGGTTGAGGTGGACGGGACCCGGACCGCGGGGGCCCGACACAGCCTCGGCCACCGCCCGGGCCGCCAGCGAGCGCCACGAGGACCGAGCGGCGGGATCGGGCACCCCCGGGTCGGCGAACCACCGAGGCGATGGCCCGAACAGATGCCACTGGTCGATGGTCTGGGGGGCGCCGACGTCGCGCCGCTCGGGCGGTCGGTCAGCGGTACAGGCGATGAGCGGAACGCCCGAGAGATCGGCCTCGACCACCGAGGCGTGCAGTTCGGCCGCCGCTGTCCCGCTGGTCGTGACCACCAGTGCCGGCCGGCCCGTTGCCCGACCGATGCCCAGGGCGGTGAACCCGGCCGAGCGCTCGTCCAGCCGGACATGGATGGCCATGGCCCCGTGCGAGGCCAGCGCCCTGACCAGAGGGGTGGAGCGGGATCCCGGGCACACCACGGCGTGGGTCACGCCGCCCCGCACCCATTCGTCGACCAGGGTGGCGGCGAAGGCGGCCTGGTTGTCGGCCGGGCTGACCCCGGTCGGTACGCTCACCGGCACCCCCCGGTGTGATCCGCTCTCATGTCATCCGCCCCTCTCTCCGACCCCGTTCCGAACCCGCAGGCTGAGGTCCACCTGCACGCCGAGGACACCGGGGACGGCCCGGGCCGGATCGTGTTGGCCCACGGCTTCACTCAGACCGGGCGGGTATGGGGTGGAATGGACCACCATCTGGCCGCCGACCACCGGATCGTGCGGGTCGACCTGCCCGGTCACGGTCACTCCTCCTCGGTCCGGGCCGGCCTCCCTGACGGAGCCCTGCTCATCGGGGAAGCCGGTCGACGGGCTGTCTACGTCGGGTACTCGATGGGGGCGCGCTTCTGTCTCGAACTGGCTCTGGCCCGACCCGACCTGACGGCCGGGCTGGTGCTCATCTCGGGCACGGCGGGGATCGAGGACGCCGACCAGCGCCTCGACCGGCGACGAACCGATGCTGCCTTGGCTGACCAGCTGGATCCCCCCGACGGCCAGGCCGGCCTGCCGGTGCCCACCTTCCTCCGGCGGTGGCTGGCGGGACCCCTTTTCGCCGGCATCCCCCCCGAGGCCGACGGATTCGAGGAGCGGTGCACCAACACGGGGGGCGGGCTGGCCTCCAGCCTGCGCCTGGCCGGGGCCGGCACCCAACGTCCGTCGTGGGAGGAGCTGTCGTCCCTTTCCTTTCCCGTGCTCATCATCTCGGGGGCCGACGACGGCAAGTTCACCGAGCTCGGTCGCCGACTGGCCGCTTCCATCGGGTCCAACGCCACCCATCAGGTGGTGCCCGGTACCGGTCACGCCCCGCACCTGCAGCAGCCCGGGGACATCGCCGACCGGGTGCGGTGGCTGGCCGGCCGGGTCGGCTCAGACTGAGCCGCCGAAAACTGAGCCACCGACAACTGAGCGGCGTTCAACGGATCCACAGCCAGAGCGACCCGGCCAGCAGCACGCCGAAGACCAGTTGGAGGCGACCGGTCTGGGCCAGCACGGGGAGCAGGGCGCGACCGGCGGCGTCGCTGAGCACCGTCCTCACCGGGGGGACCACCAGGGGTACGGCCAGCAGGGGGAGGAGGGCGGCGGCGGCTCGCCACGGATCGCCCACCGTGGCGAACGAGCCCAGAGCCCACAAGGTGGCGGCGATGAACGGCGTGACCACACAGAACACATAGAGGTGCCCCCCGGCCCGGCGGCCGATCCGCACGACCAGGGTCAGCTTGCCGGTCGGGCCGTCGGTGGCGATGTCCCGCAGGTTGTTGGCCAGCAGCAGGGCCGTGGCCAAAAGGCCGACCAGGGCGGCGGCCAGCCACACAATGAGACTGTTCCACCGCAGGGTCTGCACGTAGAAGGTCCCGACCGTGGCCACCAGCCCGAAGAAGACGAAGACGAACGCCTCGCCCAAGCCGACGTAGCCGTAGGGACGGGGACCGCCGGTGTAGAACCAGCCGGCGGCCAGGCAGGCGGCGCCCACCGGCAGGACCCACCATGAAGTGGCCCAGGCCAGCCCGAGCCCGACCACGGCGGCCACCGCCATGGCGATGACCGCTGCCGCCTTGACGGCCGACGGCGAGACCAGCCCCGATCCCACCAGACGGAGAGGGCCCACCCGACTCTCGTCGGTCCCCCGGATGCCGTCGGAGTAGTCGTTGGCGTAGTTGGTGCCCACCTGGATGGCCAGGGCCACCACCAGGGCTCCGAGGGCGCACCAGCCGCTCGGTATGCGGGGACCGCCGACCACCGGGGCCCCGGCCCACGGATGGGCGGCCGCCGTCCCCACCACCACCGGCACCAGGGCGGCCGGCAGGGTCCGGGGCCGGGCCCCCACCACCCAACGCATGACCGGGCCGGGGGGGTCGGCCGTGGCCGGGCTGTTCCTCGTCACGGCCGTGGCCGGACCGTCGGGACGGTCACGGACGGTGGGGGAAGCGACCGAAATCCGGGGGTCGGTGCTCTTGGAAGGCGTTCCTGCCTTCCTGCGCCTCGTCGCTCATATAGAACAGCATGGTGGCATCACCGGCGAACTGCTGGAGACCGGCCAACCCGTCGTCGGCCGCATGCAATCCTCCTTTGAGCATCCGCAGGGCCATCGGCGACAGCGAGAGCATCTGCCGGCACCACGCCACTGTCTCCGCCTCCAGGTCGGCCAGCGGGACCACCGTGTTGACCAGTCCCCACTGGAGAGCGGTGGCCGCGTCGTACTGGCGACAGAGGAACCACACCTCCTTGGCCCGCTTGAGCCCGATGGTCCGGGCCAGCAGGCTGGCCCCGTAACCACCGTCGAAACTGCCCACCTTCGGCCCGGTCTGGCCGAACCGGGCGTTGTCGGCGGCGATGGTCAGGTCACAGACCAGATGGAGGATGTGGCCGCCCCCGATGGCGTACCCGGCCACCATGGCCACCACCGGCTTGGGCATCCGTCGGATCTGGATCTGGAGGTCGAGGACGTTGAGCCGACCGATCCCCTGGCGGGCCACGTCATCGTCCCCCATGTAGCCGTCGTCTCCCCTGATCTTCTGATCACCGCCCGAGCAGAAGGCGTCGGGCCCCTCGCCGGTCAGGATGACAGCCCCCACCGAGGGGTCGTCGCGGGCCCGGGTGAAGGCGTCGGCCAGCTCGAACAGGGTCTGGGGACGGAAGGCGTTGCGCACCTCGGGCCGGGCGATGGTCAGCTTGGCCATCCCTTCGGCCACCTCCATGCGGATGTCCCGGTAGTCGCCCCGGCTCTGCCAGTCGGGGGCGGGCGCTCCCCGGAACCGCTCGACCGGATCGACCGGCGGGCCCACCACCGTGGTCCCAGCGCCCCCGGCTGCCGTCTCGGTTCCCTCCGCTGCAACCATTCGACCATCTACTCCTAGAGTCAATACTCGTACGGTCGCTAGGCTACCGCCATGCCGGAGTTGGTAGCTCTCGACCTGCCGGCCGGCCCCGCCTTCGTGGATGCCCTGGTCACCGCCTGGGAGGCCGGCCACGCCGTCCTCCCGCTCGACCGGCGGCTTCCTCCTCCGGCTGTCGGCGCCCTGATGGCCAGCCTTCGGCCGGGGAGGGTGGTCGACGCCGAGGGGAGCCACCGTCGACCGGCGGGCCGGTCGGTCGAGCCGGGCGATGCTCTGGTCGTGCCCACCAGCGGTACCACCGGCCAACCCAAAGGGGTCGTCCTCACCCACGCCGCCGTGGCCGCCTCGGCGCTGTCCACCTCGGACCGTCTGTCGGTCGACCCTGCTGCCGACCGGTGGGTGGCCTGTCTGCCCCTGGCCCACATCGGCGGGTTGTCGGTGGTCACCCGGGCCCTCCTCACCGGCACCCCCCTCACGGTATGCGAACGGTTCGACCCCACCGAGGTGGAACGCATGGGCACCGAGGGGGCGACGCTGGTGTCGCTGGTGGCCACCGCCCTCCGGCGCACCGATGTCTCCGGCTACCGCCGGGTGCTCCTGGGAGGATCGGCCCCGCCGGGGGGTCTCCCGTCCAATGTGGTCGCCACCTACGGGATGACCGAGACCGGATCGGGGATCGTCTACGACGGGGTGCCCCTCGACGGCGTCGAGCTGCGGACCGGTGACGGCACCCTCGGGGCCGTGGACGAGATTCTGGTGCGCGGCCCCATGCTGGCGCGCGGCTACCGGGACGGGGACGACCCCACCTTGCCCGGGGGTTGGCTGCCCACCGGGGACGCCGGGCGGATCGACCCGAGCGGGACGCTCACCGTGTTCGGCCGCATGGCCGAGGTCATCGTCACCGGGGGGGAGAAGGTGTGGCCGGCCCCGGTCGAAGAGGCACTGGTCACCCACCCCGACGTCGACCAGGTGGCGGTGTGGAAACGGGCCGACCCCGACTGGGGCGAACGGGTGGTGGCCTGGGTGGTACCGGTGGCCGGCGGGTCGCCTCCCTTGCTGGCCGACCTCCGTGAACACGTAGGTGCCCGGTTGGGACGGTGGGCCGCCCCCCGTGAGCTGGAGCTGGTGTCCTCGCTGCCCCGCACGGCCACCGGCAAGATCCGCCGGTCCGAGCTGGCCTGATTGCCCCCCCTGTCCCCGTCGACCGGCCAGGCGCCTGTCTCAGGACAGCCCGCCGCCGGGCATGCACAGCGCCCCGCCGTCCACCACCAGGGTGTGGCCGGTGATCCACGACGCCGCGTCCGAGCAGAGGAACAGGGCGGCGTTGGCCACGTCGGTGGGCAGGCCCAGGCGACGCAGGGGGAGACGGCTGGCGATGGCCTTCTCCCCCGGTTCCCACAGGGCGCGGGCGAAATCGGTCTTGACCAGCCCGGGGGCCAGGGCGTTGACCCGGACCAGGGGCCCGAGCTCACCGGCCAGCTGGCTGGTCAGATGGATGACGGCCGCCTTGGTCACGTTGTACCAGCCGATGCCCCCTTCGACGGTGAGTCCGCCGATGGAGGCCAGATTGAGCACCACGCCCCCGTGGGCGGACATGCCGGCCCGCCAGGCCGCCTGCACCCAGGCCAGGTAGCCGGTCTGGTTGACCGTGACCGTCTTGTCGGCCCGGGCCGTGTCGATATCGATGATGGGCCCGTAGTAGGGGTTGGTCACCGCATTGTTGACCAGGATGTCCACTGATCCGAAGCGTTCGACAGTGGCCTCGACGCAGGCTCGGGCCTGCTCCGGATCGCCGGCGTTGGCCACCCGCCAGTCCACCTCGCCGGACCGCCCGCCTTTGGCCGCATCGATGGTGGCAGCCGAGGCCATGAGCCCCTCCGCCTTGCGCGAGGCGATCATCACCGACGCCCCCGATGACGCCAGGGCCAGGGCGATGGCCTGCCCGATACCCCGGGACCCGCCGGTCACCAGTGCCGTCTTGCCGTCCAGTCGCAGTTCCATGGCCTGCCACCCTAAGACCTCGGAAACCGGAGGGGTGTGGCCCACGGTCCGCTGGGGCACAATGGCCGGGTGGCACCGGTCGCTCATCCCCACCCCCTCCCCCCAGCCGGCTGGGGCGACGAGCACCTGGTCGAGCGCTATCTGAGGCGGGTCGAGCGTCTCGCTCCGCGACAGGCCGGCGAGGACGTGCTCCGCTCGGTGCTCCCCGACCGGCCCACCTCACTGCTGGACCTCGGTTGTGGCGACGGGAGGCTGGCGGCACTGGCGCTGGACGCTCGCCCCGGCCTGGTCCGGGTGGTGGCGGTGGACTCGTCCCCGCCCATGGTTTCCCGGGCCCGGAGCCGATTCGCCGGCGACCGGCGGGTGACGGTACGACGGTGGGACATGGCCCGGTCCATCCAACCGCTGGGCCACTTCGATGTGATCGTGTCCGGGTCGGCCATCCACCACCTCGAGGACCAGCGCAAACGAGAGCTCCTGGTCGAGGTTACCGATCAGCTCACCCCGAACGGTCTGTTCGCCAACCTCGAGGTGGTGGCCTCGGCCACCCCCGAACTGCATGACGAGTTCCTCCGGCTCATCGGTCGGCCGGCCGACGATCCCGAGGACCGTCTGGCCTCCACCGATGACCAGTTGGCCTGGATGCGGGCGGCCGGTCTGACCCAGGTGGACTGCCTGTGGCGCTGGCGGGGCTTCGCCCTTCTGGTCGGGCAGAGGGGCGGTCTGTCGGCTGGAAACGCGCACGGGCAGGACTGACCGCCCCTAAGTTTGACGGCGGTCACCATCGACCCTCCCCCGGACCAGGCAAGGACGCGCGTTGCCGCTCATCAGAGACACCCCGGACAGCGATCTCTCGCCGTACCTGGCTCAGCACGCCGACAACCCGGTGGACTGGTACAGCTGGGGCGACGACGCATTCGAAGAGGCCCGTCGCCACGACAGACCGGTGTTCCTGTCCATCGGCTACTCGGCCTGCCACTGGTGTCACGTGATGGCCCACGAGTCCTTCGAAGACCCCGATGTCGCTCGACAGCTCAACGCCTCCTTCGTCTCCATCAAGGTGGACCGAGAGGAACGCCCCGACGTGGACGCCGTCTACATGGAGGCGGTGCAGTCCATCACCGGGTCGGGCGGCTGGCCGATGAGCGTCTTTCTGACCCCCGACCAACGGCCCTTCTACGGCGGCACCTACTTCCCTCCCGATGACCGACCGGGCACACCCTCGTTCCGGACGGTGCTGGCCGCCATAGCCGACATCTGGGCGAACCGGCGGACCGAGGTCGACGCCCAGGCCTCCGAGCTGGCCGAAGCGGTGGCCTCGCGCTCGGTGGTCCAAGCGGTTCGGACGGCTCTGCCCGACGACAGCCCTCCCGACCTCCTCACGCCCGCCGTCGAGGAACTGGCCCGGCGTTTCGACCCCGCGTGGGGCGGGTTCGGGCGGGCGCCCAAGTTTCCCCAGCCGACCCTGGTCGACCTGCTTCTGTACCACTCGCTCCGCGACCGGGGCACCCCGGCCGCCGACCGGTCGAGGGCCATGGCCACCGTCACCATCGACGCCATGGCCGCCGGCGGCATCCACGACCACCTGGGCGGCGGCTTCGCCCGCTACGCCACCGACGACCAGTGGCTGGTGCCCCACTTCGAGAAGATGCTCTACGACCAGGCGGGACTGGTGCGGGCCTTCCTCCACGGGTGGCAGGTCACCGGGCGCAGCGACTACCTCCGGGTGATCGAGGGGATCGTGAGCTATGTCAGCCGCGACCTGACCGCCCCGGCCGGAGGGGTGTACTCGGCCGAGGACGCCGACTCCGAAGGGGTCGAAGGGCGCTTCTATCTGTGGTCGCCGGCGCTGGTGGACGAGGCGGTGGCCGCCACCGAGGACCCGGAAGGTGTGGCCGAGGCGGTCAGCGGGTGGTTCTCCGTCACCGAGGCGGGCAACTTCGAAGGCCAGACCATTCTGCGACGACCGTTGGGCGCCCCTCTGTGGGGCCCGAAACGGTGGAGCGGGGCCGGCACCTCCTGTTCGAAGCGCGCTCCTCCCGGGTCCGCCCGGGTCTCGACGACAAGGTTCTGACCGAGTGGAACGCCATGTACGGTTCGGCCCTGGCCGAGGCGGCGGCGGCCACCTCCAACCCGTTGTGGGGCGAGGCCGCCGTGGCCATCGGTGAGTTCCTCTGCCACCACCTACGGGGGGACGGGGGGCGTTGGCGGCGGAGTTGGCGCTCCCCCGGCGGCTCCCGTCACCTGGCCTACGCCGCCGACTATGCCTGGCTGGTCGACTTCTTCACCCGATTGGCCGAGCTCACCGGCCGCAGCACCTGGACCGAGCGCGCCGTCGAGACGGCCGACGCCCTCATCGATCTGTTCGGCGACGACCAGGCCGGCGGGTTCTTCACCACCGGACGAGACGGCGAGGCTCTCATCGTGCGGACCAAGGACGTCTTCGACGGAGCCACCCCGTCGGCCAACGCGGTGGCCGCTCTGGCCCTGGCCCGTCTGGGTGCACTCACCGGCACCGAGCGCTACACCGCAGCCGCCGGCGGGGTGGTCAACATGCTGGGCCCGCTCCTGGCCCGCCATCCGACGGCCTTTCCCCACACCCTTCTCACCGCCCTGCGCCTGGCCGAGGGATGGACCCAGGTGGTGATCGCCGGCGACCGACCCGACCTCCTGGCCGCCGTGCAGGGCCGGTGGCTGCCCGACGCGGTGGTGGCCTGGGGCCAACCCACCGCCTCGCCTCTGTGGGAGGACCGGCAGTCCGGTCGGGCCTACCTGTGCGAGCACTTCACCTGCCGGCTGCCGACCGACGACCCGTCGACGCTGGCCGACCAGCTGGCATCGGCCACCGTCTCGTCGTCACCCGAGGAGTCCCGATGAGTGCCGACTCGACCCGCACGCCGCGTGGCGGGACGGCCCGCCAGGTGGTCCGCGGCCTCAAGCCCCGGGCCCAGATCGAGGTGGCCGGAGGCACGGCCCTCACCCTGCTGGTGCTGTCGTGCCACCGTGAGGACACCACCGGGGTGGACCTGGCATCGGGAGCCCTGGTCCGGGTCCGGGTGGTCTGGCCCGAGGACCACGGGCCGGACCTGGCTCCCTTCGACGTGGTCGAAGCCCGGTTGGCCGAAGAGCCCGAACGCGACGACCTGGCCCAGCCCGAGGCGGTGACGGCCGTCGGCCTCCCCCGCCACCTGGGTACGCTCCACGGTCGGCGGGTCCGTCACCTTCTCCACCGCCTGGTGGCACCGGTGGAGGAGCACGTCCTCGGCTTTCCCGGAGCCTCGGCTCCCTACTGGGAGTTCCGAGGCCACCGGCCCTCGCTGGCCCTCATCGTGCCCAGCAAGGGACCCGTGCTCTTCCGGCGGGTGGCCGACCGCTCGGTCTGGGTCCGCTTCGGGTGGGGCCGGAGCGACAACTGGCTCCCGGTGGAGGACCCCCAGGCCGAGCGCACCCTCGACGTGGCCCGGCGGGAACGCCTCCAGGGCAAGGACCTCTCCAACGCCCTCGGCTTCAAGACCCATTACCTGGTGGCCGCCCTCTCGACCCCCCGTGACGGGCACTGCTACAAGACCGTCCGGGCTCTGCTGCCCCGAAGCTGAGTCCCCGTCGGACGTCGCCTACAGTCACCCTCAGTGTCCTCCTCCCCCATCCCCTCAGCCTCCCCGATCCCCTCGGCGTCCACGGCCCCGGCGTCCGAGCCGCCGCCCCCCGTCCTGCCCGACTACGAGGGTGCCTGCATCGCCAATGTCGTGCCCGCCCTCCTCGGGAACCGCCCCGACGAGAACCCCTGGATGCCGACGTCGGTCGGTCACGCCCGACAGATCGTCCTGCTGGTCCTGGACGGACTGGGGTGGGAGCAGCTTCGGGCCCGACCGCACCTGGCCCCCACCCTCTCCGGGGCCGAAGGTATCGACCGCGCCATCACGTCGGTGGCCCCCACCACCACGGCCTGCGCCCTGACCTCCATCACCACCGGGACCCGCCCCAATCAACACGGGCTCCTCGGCTATCGCCTGGCCGTCGACGACGAGATCCTCAACGTCCTGCGCTGGACGTTGGGTAGCGGCCGGGCCGTCGACGCCCGTCGCTCGATGCCGGCCCGACAGGTCCAGCCCTGCCCTTCCTTTCCCGGTGCACCCCGGATCGTTCCGGTCGTGTCCAAGTACGAGTTCGGCGGCACCGGTTTCACCGCCGCCCACCTCGGCAACTCGCCGCTCCACGGCTACCGGGTCCTGTCGTCGTTGCCGGTCGAAGTGGGACGCCTCCTGCAAGCCGGCGAGGCTTTCGTCTACGCCTACTACGACGGCGTCGACAAGGTGGCCCACGGGACCGGCCTCGGCGACCACTACGACGCCGAGCTACGGGCTGTCGACCGCCTGGTGGGCGACGTGGTCGAGGTACTACCGCCCGGTGCCGTCCTGGTGGTGACCGCCGACCACGGTCAGATCGACGTCGGGCCGCGGGTCGAGCTGCTCGGGCGCCACATCATGGAAGCGGTGGCCTTCATCTCCGGAGAGGGTCGCTTCCGCTGGCTGCACGTCCGACCGGGAGCCGTCTCCGACCTGGCCGCCATGGCTTCCGAGTGCTACGGGGCCACGACGTGGGTCAGGGAGAGGGACCAGCTCATCGACGAGGGCGTGTTCGGAGGAGTGGTGGGCGAAGACCATCTGCACCGCCTCGGCGACGTGGCCCTGATCCCCCATGCGCCCCTTGCCTTCATCGACCCGGCCGACACCGGCGAGAACCGCCTGGCCAGTCGGCACGGCTCCCTGACCGGCGCCGAGATGCTGGTCCCCCTGGTCGCCCTGGCCGGAAGTGGCAAAATCTAACCATGGCCAGCCCGTCCGATTCGTCCCCGAGCACCGGTTCCCCGAGCACGGCTCCCCCGAGCACGGCTCCCCCGAGTACCGAGCCGCTGCAGCCGGAGATCGTCGACCGGAGCAGTACACCAGGTTCGGTGTCGCCGCCGACCGGAGTCGTGGGGCCGGACCCGGGCGCCGAAACGGCCGTGACCCCCGCCGAGGAACGGACCGAGTCCATCGAGCAGCCGGCCAAGCTCCTCCGCATCGGCTCGATGGTGAAGCAACTTCTGGAGGAGGTGCGATCGGCACCTCTGGACGAAGCCAGTCGGGGCCGGCTGCGCGAGATCTACGAGCAGTCCATCCGTGAGCTGGCCGAGGGGCTCTCGCCCGATCTGGTGGCCGAGTTGGACAGGGTGTCGATCCCCTTCGACTCGCCCACGCCGTCCGAGTCGGAGCTGCGGGTGGCCCACGCCCAGCTGGTGGGCTGGCTCGAGGGACTGTTCCATGGCATCCAAGCCACGCTGGTGGCCCAGCAGGTGGCGGCCCGGGCCCAGCTCGACGAGATGCGCCAACGCTCCCTCCCGCAAGGACCCGACGCCTCCGCCGGCCGCCCCGGCACCTATCTCTGACTCCGGTGACCGGGCCGTCGCCCAGCCCGACGACGCCTCGTCCCGAAAGGGGTCACCCCAACCCGCCGCCCGCGGCCCGAGCCGCGCTATGGTCGGAATGACACCGCTGTAACTCGTCCACACCCTGTGGAGAAAGGCTTTTCACGGGGGCTTCGGCCGCTCCCAGGAAGGATCCGGCGCTTTGGGCACTCGTTCATTCGCACACCTTCATACCCACACCGAATTCTCGATGCTGGACGGGGCTGCCCGGGTCGACGATCTGGTCAAGGCGGCCGTGGCCGACGGCCAGCCGGCGCTGGGCATCACCGACCACGGGAACATGTACGGGGTTCTCGACTTCTATGCCGCCTGTCGCAAGGCCGGCGTCAACCCGGTCATCGGCACCGAGGCCTACATGGCCGCCGAATCGAGGCACGAGCGTCCGGTACGCAAGGGCAAGGTCGACGACACCGGCGGCGACGTGGCCGGGGGCGAGAAGCTCTACTATCACCTCACCCTCCTGGCCGAGTCCACCCAGGGCTATCGGAACCTGCTCAAGCTGTCGTCAGCCGCCTACCTGGAGGGCTACTACTACAAGCCCCGGCTCGACTGGGAACTGCTGGCCCGGCACAGCACCGGCCTGATCGCCACCACGGGCTGCCTCGGTGGGGTGGTGCTCCAAGCCCTGCTGGCCGACGACCGGATCAAAGCGGAGGCGCTGGCTGCCCGGCTCCAGGACATCTTCGGCAAGGACAACCTCTTCGTCGAGCTCCAGGACCACGGCCTGCCCGAGCAGCACAAGACCAACCCGGCCCTGGTCGAGATCGCCCGGCGGATCGGGGCGCCACTGCTGGCCACCAACGACAGCCACTACACCCACCGCGAGGACCACGTCGCCCATGACGCCCTCCTGTGCGTCCAGACCGGCGCCCTCATCGCCGATCCCAAACGGTTCAAGTTCGAGGGCGAGGAGCACTATCTCAAATCGGCCGCCGAAATGCGCCACCTCTTCGCCGAGCTGCCCGAGGCCTGCGACAACACTCTGCTCATCGCCGAGCGGGCATCGGTCGAGATCGACTTCGGCGGGGCCAACCTGCCCCGCTTCCCGGTGCCCGAGGAGTTCAACGGCGAGACCTACGAGGACCGGGCCGCCGCCTATCTGCGGGACCTGAGCGTCCAAGGGGCCAAGGAGCGCTACGGATCCCCGGTGCCCGCCGAGGTCATGTCTCGCCTCGACTACGAGCTCGGCGTGATCGGGGACATGGGCTTCGCCGCCTACTTCCTGGTCGTGTGGGACCTCATCCGCTTCGCCCGATCCCGCGGGATACGGGTTGGTCCGGGTCGGGGGTCGGCCGCCGGGTGCTGTGTCGCCTATTGCCTCCGCATCGTCGACCTCGATCCCATCCGCTACGACCTCCTGTTCGAACGGTTCCTCAACCCCGGACGGGCCCAGATGCCCGACATCGACATGGACTTCGACGAGCGCTACCGCGGCGACGTCATCAAGTACGCGGCCGACCGCTACGGTGCGGACCACGTAGCCCAAATCGTCACCTTCTCCACCATCAAGGCACGGGCCGCGGTGCGCGACGCGGCCCGGGTGCTCGGCTTTCCCTACGGCGTCGGCGACAAGATCGCCAAGGCCATGCCCCCCTTGCTCATGGGGCGGGACACCCCCCTGGCCGCCTGTCTGGACCGCACCGAAGGGCACGAGGACGGGTTCGCCGCCGCCGGCGAGCTGCGCACCATGTACGACGCCGATCCGGATGCCAAACGGGTCATCGACGTGGCCAAGGGACTCGAGGGACTGCGCCGGCAGGACGGTATCCACGCCGCTGCCGTGGTCATCACCGACGAGCCCCTGACCGAGTACGTCCCCATCCAGCGCAAGCCGGACGGGAACGATCCGGAGAACGCCCCCATCGTCACCCAGTACGAGATGCACGGTGTCGAGGATCTCGGGCTGCTCAAGATGGACTTCCTCGGGCTCCGCAACCTGTCGGTCATCGAGAGGAGCCTCGATCTCATCGAGGCCTCGACCGGGGCACGGCCCGACATCGACGCCATCCCTCTCGACGACCCGGACACATTCGCCATGTTGTGCCGCGGTGACTCGTCGGGGGTGTTCCAGCTCGAAGGCGGTCCTATGCGCTCGCTCATGCGGTCGCTGGCCCCCACCACCTTCGACGACGTGGCCGCCCTGGTTGCTCTGTACCGGCCGGGCCCGATGGCGGCCAACATGCACCGCGACTATGCCGACCGCAAGAACGGCCGGCAGCCGGTCACCTACCTCCATCCCGACCTGGAGGAGGTGCTGGCCGACACCTACGGCCTCATGATCTACCAGGAGTCGGTCATGCGGGTGGCCCAGAGGATCGCCGGCTACGACCTGTCCGAGGCCGACAATCTGCGCAAGGCCTGCGGCAAGAAGATCCGTGCCCTCATCCAGGCCGAACGCGAGAAGTTCGTAGCCGGCTGCGTGGCCACCGGCTACGAGGAGTCCTTGGGCACCGACCTGTTCGACATCATCGAACCCTTCGCCGACTACGCCTTCAACAAGTCCCACGCCTACGGCTACGGCTTCATCGCCTACCAGACGGCCTGGCTCAAGGCCCACTATCCCGTCGAGTACCTGGCCAGCCTGCTCACGTCGGTCAAGGACAACAAGGACAAGACGGCGGTGTACCTGGCCGAGTGCCGGTCCATGGGCATCGAGGTGCTGGTGCCCGACGTCAACCGCTCACTGGCCGAGTTCGCCTCGGGGGGAGCGGACCGCCCCGACGGCTCAACCGGCGGCGCCACAACGCCGGGCGCCATCACCTTCGGACTGGCTGCCGTGCGCAACGTGGGCGAAGGACTGGTGGCCCACATCGTGGCCGAACGTCAACGCGGTGGCCCCTTCGCCGATTTCTACGACTTCTGCCAGCGGGTCGACCCCCAGGTGCTCAACAAACGGACCATCGAGTCGCTCATCAAAGCCGGTGGGTTCGACTCCCTCGGTCATCCCCGCCAGGGTCTGTGCCTCACCTTCGAGGAGATCGTCGACAGGACACTCGAGCGCCGGAGGGAACACGACGCCGGCGTCCTCTCTCTCTTCGCATCGCTCGAACAGGTTGACGAAAACGGCGCCGTCGGCTTCGCCGACACCCGGGTCGAGATCCCCGACAGCGAGTTCACCAAAGAGCAGCGACTGGCCTTCGAGAAGGAGATGCTCGGCCTCTACATCAGCGACCACCCGCTGATGGGTCTCGAGGGCTCACTCTCCCGCCTGACCGACTGCACCCTGGCCGAGCTGCGGGACGGCGACCCGGTGGCCGACATGGCCCGGGGGGGGACGGCCGGCTACGGCGGCGAGGGGCAGATCCGCACGGTGGGCGGGGTGGTCACCGACCTCTCCCGGCGCTACACCAAGAAGGGCGAGCTCATGGCCACCTTCGTCCTGGAGGACCTCAACGCCTCGATCGAGGTGTTCGTGTTCCCCAAGTCGATGGCCGAGTACGGCGCCCTGCTCGACGACGACGCCATCGTCGTCCTCAAAGGCCGGGCGGACCTGCGTGACGATCGCCTCAAATTGGTCTGCATGGAGGTCAGCCGGCCTGAGCTGGCCGCCGACGGCCGGACCGACCTGCGCATCGCCCTCCCGGTCAACACCCTCACCGATCGCACCGTCGAAGGCCTCAAACGCCTTTTCAGCGAGCATCCGGGAGACTCGCCGGTTTTCCTCCACGTCGGCGAGAAGGTGCTGCGACTGCCGCCCGAGTTCAACGTCGACAGCCGCCGTGGCCTGGTAGGCGAGCTCCGGGTGCTGCTCGGGCCCAACGCCATCCGGACCTAGTCGACAAAGGTCCACAACACCCGGCGGAGGGGCCCGGCCGGCACGCGGATACGACAGGGGGCTTCAAATCTCGTAAAATCGTGGGACGGCTCCTGCGTGGAGGCCCGCAAGCTCCGTCCCGCCGACCCGGCTGGGCCGGGACGACGGGGGAATCTGGTGCAGACCGGGGCCGGCGGCAGAAGCCGCAGGAAGACCGAGGAGTACGGAACGCCACATGTCGATAAAGGTGGACACCAAGGACTGCACGTCGATCAGCGACGCCGAGTTGGCCGAGATGGCCGACCTCTGCGCCGAGAGAGAACCGCGCTTCGATATCGGCTTCCTCTCCAAACAGCGAGAGGAGTGGGTCCTGGTCACCCGGGTGCGCGAAGGAACCAAATTGCGGGGCTACTCCTTCTCGACGCTCGAGCGCATCGGTGGGACTCCTTCCCTGCTCATCGGCCTGGCCACGGTCGACCGCACCTCGCGGGCCGACTCGGTCCTGCGAGCCATGATGGGTGACAAGTACCGGCGGGCCCTGTTGGCCTTTCCCGACGAGGACGTGCTGGTGGGCACCCGCCTGCTGGGCTGCGAGGGCTTCCGGGCCTTTGCCGGGCTGACCGACGTGGTCCCCGGGGCCGATCACAAGGCCACCGGCGAGGAGCGGGCCTGGGGTCGCCGGCTGGCCAAGCGCTTCGGCGCCGACGGGCGGATCGATGACCGGAGCTTCGTGGTGGCCGGCGACGGATGCGAGGCCGGTGGCTTCGACTTCGTCTCCCCCAAAGGCCCGGTGGGCGAGGACATCGGGGTCTTCTTCGAGGGGGTGGACGTGGACGGCGGGGCACGCCTGGTGGCCTTCGGGTGGGCCATGGCCGAGGATCTGGCGGCGGGAAGACTGGGCGGACGCTGAGCCGCCGGAGGCCTGGCCAGACCGGCCACGCCCTTCGCCGGCCTCTACGCAATAGCATGGGAACGTGAAGGTCTCGACCCGGGGTGACTATGCCAGCCGGGCTCTCCTCTCTCTGGCTCTGCATACGGATGGGGAAGGCCCCATCGCCGTGCGCGACATCGCCGAGCGGACCGGGCTCCCTCAGCCCTATCTCGAACAGATTCTTTTGGCCCTCAAAGGGGCCGGACTGGTGCGGTCGAAGCGGGGTGTGGGCGGGGGTTACGTCCTGGCCCGTCCGCCCGAGGAGATCACCCTGTCCCAGATCGTCTCGGCCGTCGACGGACCCATCGTGGCCGGCGACTTCGGACTTCCCCACGAGAACGGGGCGTGCGACCACGAGGGGCAGTGCGTGCTGCTGACCGTTTGGGCCGACCTCGGGGAGCGGATGCGCACCCACCTCGACTCGTACACCTTGGAGGACATGGTGGCCCGGGCCCAGGG
Source organism: uncultured Acidimicrobiaceae bacterium (assembly GCA_963813525.1). Lineage (GTDB taxonomy): Bacteria > Actinomycetota > Acidimicrobiia > Acidimicrobiales > RAAP-2 > Bog-756. The sequence goes on along the minus strand of CAWEZI010000005.1, from coordinate 2,315,744 downwards.
CCGGGTGCCGACCCTTCGCCAGAGCGCCGTCTGACCGCCCGTCGGGTGGCTGGCTCTTTGCCCGGAGCCGCCTCTCCGGGCCCAGCCATCAGCGGCAGTCCCTCAGCCGCAGTAACTCCCTCAGCCGCAGTGACACAGAGCAGCCTCCCTCAACCGCAGTTCCACAGAGCGATGACCGGGCGCTCGCGCTCCCAACCCAGCTCACTGAGCGAAGCCGGGCTCAGGGTGAGCGACCCCCCGCCGGTGGCCGGCAGGCCGATCCAGCGGGCGGCCATCACCCGCAGAATGTGCCCGTGAGCGAAGCACACCACGTCACCGGGGGCCTGCCGCACCCGGGCGATGATCCGGTCGGCCCGGCGGCCGACATCCTCGGCCGACTCTCCTCCGGGAGCACCGTCCACAAAGAGGTCCCATCCCGGATGAACGCTCCTGATCTCGGACGTGGTCAGGCCCTCGAAGGCTCCGTAGTCCCACTCGGCCAGGTCCGGATCGACCTCGGCCACCTCAGCCCAGCCGGCCAGGGCGGACGTCTGGCGGGCTCGGAGCAGGGGGCTGGTGAGGACGACGGCCCAGGGGCGCTCCTTCAGCACCGGGGCCAGCCGTTCGGCCTGGGCCACGCCCTCGGGTAGGAGGGGAAGATCGGTGCGCCCGGTATGGCGGCCGCTCCGGCTCCATTCCGTCTCACCGTGCCGGACGAGGAAGCACCGGTTATCGGCCGTCATCCCGATAGCCGACCACTCCGAACAGGGAAAAGGCAAGCCCGGTGTGCTGGCGCGGCCCCCGGGGTAGATCCACCTGTGGAATCACATCCATGGAATGTCTCGGACCATACGGGCGTTAAACATGCTGTCGACCCTGTGACGATGATTGAGGAGAGGGATGACGACTGGCACCATGAGTAGGGAGAAGAGCAGGGCAGGGGCAGGAGGGCCGGCAGAGCCGGCTGCGGCACGGACAGCAAAGGGCAAGGAGAGTGGCACCCCCGGGCGGCCCGCTCGTTCGGCGGGCGCGCCCCGGAACAGGAGCGCAGACGCTGACAGCCTGGGTCTGTTCCTGCGTGACCTCGACCACCACCCGCTCCCCGACCACGAGGCTCAGACCGAGCTGGCCAAGCGGGTGGCGGCCGGTGACGATGCCGCCCGCAAGGAGATGGTGGCGGCCAACCTGCGTCTGGTCGTCCACTGGGCCCGGCGCTATCAGGACCGGGGCGTGGACCTGCCCGACCTCATCCAGGAAGGCACGTTCGGGCTGATGCGCGCCGTCGACAAGTTCGACTGGGAGCGCGGTTTCCGGTTCTCCACCTATGCCACCTGGTGGATCCGACAGGCCCTGCAGCGGGCCGTCCAACAGAACGGTCGCACCATCCGTCTGCCCATGGAGGTGGCGGAGCGCAACCAGCAGGTCGACGGCGCCCAGTGGGAGCTGACCCATCAGTTCCAGCGGCCGCCGACCGACGAGGAGCTGGACAACGCCACCAACACCACCGCCTCGGTGCGGGCCGACCTGGCCCAGGTGGCCCGGGTGGTGGCCAGTCTCGACCAACCGGCCGCCACCGACTCGACCGCCACCCTCGGCGATCTGGTCTCGACCGACCTCAACGATTTCGAGGACGAGGTGGCCGTCGAGCTCACACTCGATCTGGTGCGCCAGGCCGTCGATCGCCTGAGCGATCTCCAGCGCCAGGTCATCCGGCACCGGTTCGGATTCGACGGCAGCGACCCGGCGTCGCTGCAGACCACGGCCGAGCGCCTCGGCATCGGCGTGCGCAAGGTGCGCCAGGCCGAAGCCGAAGCGCTCGAGGTCCTGGCTGACAGCCAGGTCCTCGAAGCGGCCCACGAGGCGGCCTGACGCCGACCTGACCCCGACCTGACCCCGACCTGACCGGGTCGGCTGCCGGGTCCGGGTCGCTTACTGGCTGAGACGGTCGAGTTCGACCTGCAGGTCGTCGGGCAGCTTCGCCTCCCAGGCCACCGGCTGGTCGGTGCGCGGATGGTCGAAGGCCAGGGCGCCGGCGTGGAGGAACGGGCGGGAGATGGTCACACCCGAGAGGACCCGACCCCGTCCGTAGGCGACGTCACCCACCACCGGGTGTCCGATGGCGGCCAGATGGACCCGGATCTGGTGGGTCCGGCCCGTCTCCAGGGAGACCGCGAGGCGGGTGGCCGGGGCCGGCTGATAGAACCGTTGCTCGACCCGGTACTGGGTGCGGGCCTCCTTCCCCCGTCGGGACACGGCCATCCGGGTCGGTGAACTGGCGGACCGGCCGATGGGAGCGTCGACCACCCCCGAGTCGCCCTCGACACTGCCCATGACCAGGGCCTCGTAGCGGCGGGTGACCTGTCGGTCCCCCAGGCGCTCGACCAGCGTCCGGTATGCCTCGGGCGTCCGGGCCACCACCATCAGGCCGGAGGTACCCCGGTCGAGTCGGTGCACGATCCCGGGTCGCTCGGGATCGATGTCGGCCTCCATGGCCAGGGCGGCCAGGTCCGGGTAGCGGGCCAGCAGGCCGTGCACCAGCGTCCCCGTGCGGTGCCCGGCACCAGGGTGGACCACCAGACCGGCCGGTTTGTCCACCACGATGAGATCGGGGTCCTCGTGCACGACGGCAAAGGCGACGGTGGGATCGGCTTCGGGCACGGTCACCGCGGCCGCCTCGTCTGGCTCCACCGTCAGTTCCTGGCCACTGCGCAGTACCGTGCGGCGGCTGGTGACGGCGGTGCCGTCGATGTGCACCCGGCCGCCGTCGATGAGGGCGTTGACGGCAGACCGGGACAGGTCGGCCACCAGGGCCACCGCCTTGTCCACCCGGACGCCCTCGAGGGCGGCGGGCACGACCACCGTCACCGCACTCATCGCCACGACGTTCGGACCAGCGACACCACCAGGAGAGCGCACCCGACCACGATGCAGGCATCGGCCACGTTGAAGGTGGGCCAGAAATGGAGGGCGATGAAGTCGACCACGGCACCGTGATCCCCACGGAACAGCCGATCGCTCAGATTGCCCAGCGCCCCTCCGATGATCAGACCGAACACGGCGGCCCGCCCGGTGCTCGGAGCTCGCCAGGCCATCACGCCCAGCACCACGATGAGGATCACTGCCACCGGAGCCAGGATGGCCGCCCTGCCCTGGAACAGGCTGAAGGAAGCGCCGGTGTTGAGTGACAAGGTGAAGTCCAGTGTTCCGATCACGTGGATCGAGCCCGACGTCAGCCGGTCCAGCGCCCACCACTTGGTCAGCTGGTCGACCAGCACCACTCCGGCCGCCACACAGACCGCCACCGCCAGTGTGCGCACGCCCGAGGGAGCCGCCCTGGGCTCCCTGGTTTGGACCGGCGGGTCGGTCAGCGCCGTGACAGTCCTCCGCTCTTGCACGCCACACACAGTCGGGCAAAGGGCAGCGCCCGGAGCCGGGCCTTGGGGATGGGCTGATGGCACCGCTCGCATCCCCCGTAGCTCTTGCGCTCGATCTTGCGGAGAGCGTCATCGATCTCCTCCACGGCCGCCGAGGCCTGGGCCGACAGGGCCAGATTGCGCTCGCGGTCGACGGTCACCGTCCCTCCCTCCCCCGACTCCTCGTCGAACTGGACGTCGCCCGGCTCGCGCTCCAGGGCCAGCGAATCGGCTTCGGCCCGGAGATCGACCGCCTGGCCGGAGTAGACCGACCGCTCCTCGAGAAGGAGGGCCCGCTGCTCCTCGAGGAACTTGGGCTCTTTGGCGTAGGGGCCGACCGACGGCTTCTTTGGTGGCGGCTTGGGGGTGATCGCCTTTTTGGCCGCCGGCGCAGTCGTGGTGGTGGCGGCAGCCGCCGCCTTTTTGGCCGGGGCCGGTGGCTTCTTGGACGAGGCCACCTTCGTGGCTGGCGCCGCCTTGGTGATCGGCGCGCTCTTGGTACCGCCCGCTGCCGATTTCTTGGCCGGCGCCTTCTTGGCTACAGCCGGCTTGGTCCCTCCCGCCCCGGCGGCCGAGCTCTTCTTGGCCGTCGACTTGACCGAGGAAGAGGCTTTGGACGCCGCTGGAGCCATCGCCTTCTTCTGTGCCGGCGCAGCCTTCTTCGCTGAAGGGGGAGCTGCCTTCTTCGCTGCCGTCACATCGACCTCCTTGGCGGTGCGTCCCCTCGCTTGATCGCGACCATCGGCTCGGATGACCACACCAATCCCCGACACCTGGTGGGCGGGTGACCCTACCGTGCTGGTCAGGATGCGGCAATCCGGGGGAACTTGACCCAGGGACCATAGCGGTGGTGCGCCCGCCACCAATCACACTGACGGGTAGCGGCCCACCGTGACCCCCATCCCCGGTCGATGGACCGGGGGTCCAACCCGGGCCTCTACAGAGGCAGCGGCGAGTTGGTGTTGGCCGGTCGGGTGGTGACCCCGGCCGGCTTCATCTGGGTGACCTCCCCGCTGGGCCCTGTACCACTGACCTGGGGAGCAGCCCCTCCCTCGGGCGACGCCGGGCGGTTGCTCGAAGCAGCTCCTACCGGGGCCGGAGCCGGGGCCGGACCGGCCGTCGCCCCGTCGTCCGCCGGGGCCGTCTCCGACGAGACGGCCTCGCTGGGCGGTCGCGCCGGCTGCACGTTCTCATCCACCCATCGCAAGATGTCGCCGAGGGCCGACCGCAATCGGTTTCGCTCGCCTTCCAGATGACGGGACATGGCGTCGACCTCGGTGGTCAGCTTCGACCGCGATGTCTCGAGCCGTGAGATTTCGTCGCGCAGCCTCTGCTCCGACTCGGAGGCGATCTGTGACGCCTGCGACCGGGCATCCTCGGTCATCATCCTCGCCTTGGCCTCGGCCTCGGCGACCGTCTGGGCCGCCTGGGCCTCGGCGTCGGCCTTGGTCTCGTCGACGAACTTCTGGGCCAGGAGCAGGGTCCTCTGCAAGGTGTCGTCCGGCTCGGCCGGCTCCGGCGGCAGGGGCTCGGGTTGCTGGTCGAGGGCCAGCTCCAGTTGCGAGATTCGCTCGGCCGCCTGGCGCAACCGCTCACCGCTCTGGCGGAGCTGCTCCTGGAGGCCCTCGGCCTCGACGGCGGCCTTTTCGAGGTACTCGTCGACATCGTCCCGGTGGTAGCCCTTGAGGGTCTCGCGGAACTCCACCGTGCGCAGTGAATCAAGTGCAGACTGAGAAGCATCCATGCCGACCATGCTAGCGGCGGGGCTGGCCCGGTCCAGGGATTGCGGCGATCAGGATGAGAAGAGCGGAATGAGGACCACCGACACCACCAGAAACACGATGAGCACCGACAGATCGAGTCCGACACCCCCCACCCGGACCGGCGGAATCAGCCGGCGGATGGGCCGCAGAATCGGCTCGCAGATCCGGGCCAGGACGTCTTGGATCTTGCGCACCGGCGAGTCGTAGGCGGTGCGCCCCATGGCCACCACCCAACTCAGAATGGAGTAGGCGAACAGGACCAGCAGGAACAGGTACAGGATGAGGACGATGAAGCCGAACATGCCTCAGCGCCCCGAACGGTGGGAGGGGAACACGGCTTGAGCCCTTTTCAGGGGTTCACCAGCCCTCGGTCGGCCAGACGCTGGCGCTCCTCGTCGGAGACCTTGACGTTCGAAGGCGTGAGGAGGAACACCTCGTCAGCCACCCGCTCCATGCCGCCCGACAGGGCGTAGGTGACACCGCTGCAGAAATCGATCATCCGCCGTTGGAGATCGCGCTCGGCACTCTGCATGTTCACGATCACCGGTTGGTTGTTCATGAGCCGATTGGCGATCTCCTGGGCGTCGGCGAACCGAGCCGGGGCCACGATGTGGACGCGGGCGCTGGAGGTCTCTTGCGAGATGGGTCGGACAGAAGAGGTCGACACCGCGCTGCGCGATCCGACGGCGGTAGGGGCCGAAGCCGAGGAGCCGGACGCCTCGGCCGCCGACAGGGTGCGGATCCTCGGGCTGGGCATCGAGGTCGTCGGCTCTTCGATGTCGTCGACCATGCCTGCCGACCGCTGGCCGACCCGACCGGCAGCCACCGGCGAGCGGGTCTCGTAGTCGTCGTAGTCGTCGTAGTCGTCGTCGACCAGGCCCAAGTAGGCCATGGTCTTCTTCATGAATGAAGCAGGCATGATGTCCTCCTAGGCACAGCGTAGTGCGTGGTTACGGGGATAGGTGGATCGCCGGACGCCCCTCGGAGAGGAGTGTCCGGCCCCGATCGGAGCGGGTCCTGCGGGGCAGCGACCGGCCCCGGGGCGGCGGGTGGGCGACGGTCATCGATGGGCCGGCGGACGCGCGCCGAACAGGGCCCGGCCCAGCCGCACCATGGTCGATCCCTCGGCCACGGCCACCTCCAAGTCGTCACTCATACCCATGGATCGCTCGGGCAGATCCAGCTCATCGGCCAGCCGCGACACGAGGGTGAAGCCCGGCCGTGCCCCCACGGGCGGACCGGGAGGACCGACAGCCATCAGGCCGCGCACGTCGAGATCCTCGTCACCCAGAGCCCGCACCAGATCGGCCACCTCCTCGGGAGCGACGCCGCCCCGTCCCGGGAGGCCGGCCACGTCGACCTGCACCAGCACGGTGGCACCGGGGCGACGGCGGGCGATGGCCCGGCCTTCCTCGACCCGGCTCACCGCTTGCCACCAGCTGACCAGCGGAGCCAACCGGGCCACCTTGTTGCGCTGCACCGAGCCGAGGAAGTGCCACACCGGAGCAACCTCCCCCGCCACGGCGCGCGCCTTGTCGACCAGCTCGTCGGCATAGTTCTCGCCGATGTCGGTGAAACCGGCGGCTACCGCGCCGGCCACCGCCTCCGGTCCGAATCCCTTGGTGACGGCCACCACCCGCACCGACGAGGGATCAGCGCCAGCCCCCTCGATGCGGCGCTTGACGGCCTCCACCCGCTGGGCGAAACCGGCCCGGTCGAACCATCCGTCCGCCATCACCGCGCTGACGGTCGGTCGGTCGACCACACCGCCAGGGCCTGGCGGGCGGTGTCACGGCGGCCCCGGTACGAGAAGTGACCCTCGTCGCAGGCGGTACAGGCCGACCGCCCCCCGGTCTGGGCGGCGCCACAGGCGGCCAGGGCGGCAGCCACGGTGGTCGGGATGTCGAGGGCGGGTCGGCCGGCCGTCGTCCGGCCCCGCACGCCAGGACCGTAGGCGGCCACCACCGGGGCCAGGTCGGCCTCCGAGAACTCGTAGCACTCGGCGTGGATACAGGGGCCGAGAGCGCCGACCACCTCGACGGCTCCCATGTCCCGCATGGTGGCCACCGTCGCTTCGATCACCCCGGCCATCAGCCCCCGCCAACCGGCGTGAACGGCCCCGAAAACGCCTTCGGCACTGCCGAGGGCCAGCGAGGCACAGTCGGCGGTGAGGATGGCCAGGGCGTCGCCCCCCGTCCCCGACACCAGTCCGTCGCCGCGGCCGGCGTGCACCGCCTCCACCGTGGCGGCCACCCGGTCGTCCGGAAGGCCAGCCCCGGCGACCCTGACCACTGCCGCCCCGTGGACCTGGGTCAACCAGTGGACCCGGCCCACCGGGCCGTGGCCCGCATCGTCGTCGGCGCCGGAGTGGGCGCCGGAGACGGCACCGGCAACCCGCCCGACCCACCGGGCCAGGCCCCGACCGCCGTCCTCAGCCGGGCGCAGGTCACCGTGAGTGGCATCGCTCCAGGCGGCCCATACCGGCCCGACGACGCAAATCGGATCGACGGGGGCCTCAGCGCAGAAACGAGGGTACGTCGAAGTCGTCGTCGCCCAGGTCGAGTTCTTCGTCGGTTGGCGTGGCGAAGATGTCCTCGTGGGCGTTCTCGGTGCCGAGCACCCGGCTGCGGGTGTCCTCTCGACCGGCCGACTCGGTATGGCCGCCGCCACGCGACTGAGCTTCCCACCGTTCGAAGCCGGCGGCGATGACCGTGACCCGTACCTCTTCGCCCATGGCCTCGTCGATCACACTGCCGAAGATGATGTTGGCGTCGGGATGGGCTACGCCGTGGATGATCTCGGCCGCCTCGTTGACCTCGAACAGGCCCAGGTCGGGCCCGCCGGCGATGTTGAGGAGAATGCCGCGGGCCCCTTCGATCGAGGCCTCCAGCAGCGGGCTGGTGATGGCGGCGCGGGCGGCGTTGACAGACCGTCCCTCACCGGTGGCCGAGCCGATGCCCATGATGGCCGTTCCGGCGTTGCTCATGATCATCTTGACGTCGGCGAAGTCGGTGTTGATGAGACCGGGCACGGTGATCAGGCTGGTGATCCCCTGTACGCCCTGCATGAGGACCTCGTCGGCCATCTTGAAGGCGTTGACCATCGACGTCTTCTCGTTGGACACCGTCAACAGCCTGTCGTTGGGGATGATGATCAGGGTGTCGACCTTTTCCTTCAGGTTCTGGATCCCCTGCTCGGCCTGGACCGAACGGCGCCGGCCCTCGAAGGTGAACGGCCGGGTGACCACGCCGATGGTCAGAGCCCCGAGGCTCTTGGCGATCTCCGCCACCACCGGTGCCGCACCGGTCCCCGTCCCGCCGCCCTTGCCGGCGGTGATGAAGACCATGTCGGCGCCCTTCAGCGCCTCTTCGATCTCCGCCCGGTGCTCCTCGGCGGCCAGGCGCCCTACCTCGGGATCGCTCCCGGCCCCGAGACCACGGGTGAGCTGGCGGCCGATGTCGAGCTTGAGATCGGCGTCGCTCATGAGGAGGGCCTGGGCGTCCGTGTTGGTGGCGATGAACTCGACACCCCGCAGTCCGGCTTCGATCATGCGGTTGACGGCATTCACACCACCCCCGCCCACACCCACCACTTTGATCACGGCGAAGTAGTTGTTCTGTGCCGGAACGGTCATGTAATCCCTTACCCTCGACCAAAGGTTGAAACCGTTCCAACCGGCGAGTTGAGGACCACGATACGGTCAGCGGAGTACCTGGTCAAGCACAGTCGACACCGGGAGGACACCATCTGGGGGCCTTCCGCGGGCCCCTCAGCCGGTGACGGTCGGCGAGGCGGGCACGGTCACGTCGATGGCGGTGGCCCCGTGCAGGGAGGCGTGGGCCAGGATGGCCGCCACATCCTCGTACTTGGCCGGGAGGTCGGTATCGACCCCCAGCAGCACGGTGAGGCCCGAGTTGAGGGCCAGATCGATCGATCCGTCCGACGCCTCGGTGACGGTGGTGACCTGGGAGGCGAAGGCCGCCGGCAAGGTACGGCAGACGGTGAGGCCGGCCGAGCCGGCCGGTGGCACGGTCCCCCCCACCGGAGCCGGTGCCGTCGTCCCCTTGGCCGCCGGCACGACCAGCATCACCAGTCCCGCCGGGCGGCTGGGGACCACCTCGAGGGTGCGTCCCTCCGTGTCCAGCACCGACCACGAGTGCCCCGGCCCGGCCATGGCGATGGCCGGCACTCGCTCGGTCACGCTGATGACCACACCGTCGGGCCAGTGCCGCTGCACCCTGGCCGTGGCGATGAAGGGCAGGGATTCGATCCGTGAGGCGGTGGCACCGGGGTCGACGCTGATCAGGGCGGGGTGGTGCCCGATACCGGCCGCACCCACGATGGCCGCCTCGCTGGTGTGGGGATGGGCGCCGGACACGGTCACCACCCGGACACTGAACCAGGGCGAGTGGAGGAGGGCCACCCCCGCCGCCACCAGGACCACGACCACCACCACCCCGACGAACCAGTGCAACCGCCGGCGTCCCTGTCGGCGGCGGACCTCGACCCGACGCTGGCGGATGCGGGGATCGATGGACGGCCTGGTCTTGGGGGCGCTCCCTGTGGACGTGCTCATGGCGCTCCCCCCTCGGCCTCGGTGAACCCCACCATGCGCACTTCGGTCTGCAGGCGCACCCCGCACCGGGCCGCCACCGTCTCTCGCACATGGGTGATCAGGCGATGAACGTCGTCGGCCGAACCGTCGGCGTCGGCCTGAATGAAGTTGGCGTGCTTGGGCGATACCTGGGCGGTGCCCATCCTGAACCCCTTCAGTCCACAGTCGTCGATCAGACGACCGGCCGAGTCGTCGGGCGGATTGGTGAACACCGACCCGGCGTTGCTGCCCCCCGGCTGATTGGCCCGTCGCCATCGCACGATCTCGTCGATGGCCGCCTTGCCCCGCCCCGGATCACCGGGGACGAGCTCGTGGACAGCGGCCACCACCACGTCGGTGGCCGCCACCTTGGCCTGCCGGTAGCCGAACCCGAGCCGGTCGGCGGGCCAGTCGGCCGCTTCGCCCGACGTCAGGTCGACGGCCCGGTAGGACACCAGGGTGGCTGCCGTGTCGGCGCCGTGCCCCCCGGCGTTCATGGCCACCGAACCCCCCACCGAGCCGGGCACGCCCACCGCCCATTCGAGACCGGTGAGCCCGGCCGCCACTGTGCGCCGGGCCAGTACGGGAAGGCTGACCGCAGCCCCCGCCCGCACCGTACGCCCGGCCATCGACAGGTCCTCGAATCCGCTCCCCAGCATGATCACCAAGCCGTCGAAGCCATCGTCAGCCACCAGCAGATTGGAGCCCCGGCCCACCACCAGCACGGGGACCCGCAGGCCGGACAGGGCGGCAGCCACTCCCACCAGCTCGGCTTCGTCGTCCGGCTCGATGAAGAGGGAGGCGGTGCCGCCGACGCGATAAGTGGTCAGAGCGCCCAGCGGATGGTTGCGACGGGCGCGCCCGCCCAGGGCCAGGTTGAGTGTGGCCAGGTCGTCCGTGCGGGTGCTCACCGTTCGCTCACCAGTTCGGGTCGGCCATGAGCTCGTCGGGTAGGGCGGTGAGATCGCCGGCCCCGAGGGTCAGACAGAGGTCTCCCTCCTCGAGGATGGCCGTCACCGTCTGGCGGAGCTGGCTGCGGCGGGGGGCGTAGTGGACGAGGACCTGAGGAGAGGAGCGTCGGATGGCGTCGACCACCAACTCGCCGGTCACGCCGGGCACCGGTGGCTCGCCGGCGCCGTAGACATCGGTGACCACCACCAGGTCGGTGTCGCCGAACGCCTCACCGAACTGGGCAGCCAACTCGGCGGTCCGGCTGTAACGGTGGGGCTGGAACACGGTCACCACCCGTCGCCAGTCCCCGTGCCGGGCGGCGCCCAGGACGGCCACCACCTCGCCGGGCAGGTGGGCGTAGTCGTCGACGAAGGTGACCCCGTGGGCCGTCCCCCGGAACTCGAAGCGTCGGGCCACCCCGGCAAACCGGGCCAGGGCCCGCGCCGCGCCGTCGAAGGAGCCCCCGGCGGCCAGGGAGGCCACCGTGGCCAGCGCCGCGTTCCTGGCATTGTGGGCGCCGGGTACGGGAACGGCCAGTCGGCCCAATTCGGTCCCCTTCGGTCCCACCAGAGCGAAGGAGACCGAGCTGCGGGCCAGGGTCATGTCGACCACACGGTAGGTGCACTCCGGCGCGGTCCCGACGGTGTCGGCTCCGGCCGCCCGACCGATGGAGGCGGCCACCGGGTCGTCCCCGCCCACCACCCGGTGCTGGTGGGCTCGGGCCACGAACTCCTCGAAGGCACTACGGAGGGCGGCGAAGGATCCGTAGTGATCGAGATGGTCGGCCTCGACGTTGGTGACCACGGCGATGTCGACATCCAGCGACAGGAAGGTGCCGTCGCTCTCGTCGGCCTCGACCACCAACAGGTCGCCGTCGTCCCACACCGCATTGGTCCCGATCTCGTTGACGTCGCCACCGATGAGGAAGGAGGGTGCCATCCCCTCGTCGACCAGCTCGAGAGCCAGCATCGAGGCGGTGGTCGTCTTCCCGTGGGTGCCGGCCACTGCGATGCAACGTTTGAGGGCGGCCACCGCCGATAGGACCTCGGCCCGGGTCAGGACGGTGATGCCGCGTCGTCGGGCCTCGACCAGCTCGGGATTGTCGTCGGCCACCGCCGGCGAGGCGGTGACCAGATCGGCGGGGCCCAGGTTGTCGGCACGGTGGCCGATGGCCACCGGCACACCGGCGAGGGTGAGACGCTCGGTGACGGCCGAGGCCCGAAGATCGCTACCGGTCACGGTGTGGCCCATGGCGTGGAGCACGGTGGCGATGGCGCTCATGCCGGCGCCGCCGATACCGATCACGTGCACGGTCCGGCGCTCACCGGCGCCGCCCAGGGGCCCGGCCGGGGCCACTGCCGGGCTCACTGCCGGCTCCCGGTGCCGGCCCGGGCGTGCCTCTCGACCACGGCCGCCCCGGCCGACGCCGCCGCCGGATGGCCCAGCCCCGCCGCCGCCCTCTCCATCGAGGCCAGCCCGTCGGGATCACTCAGAAGCCGGTCGATCAACCGGCCGACGGCGTCGGGCTCGCACTCAGCGTCAGGCAGCAGGACCGCGGCTCCGGCCCTTTCGAGGACGCGGGCATTGGCGGTCTGATGGTCACCCGGTGCGCCCGGGAGCGGCACCAGCACCGAGGGCACGCCGGCCGCCGCCAGTTCGGCCACCGTCATGGCGCCGGCCCGGCACACCACCAGGTCGGCGGCGCTGTAGACCACGTCCATCCGCTCCTCATAGGGGCCCCGCACCGCCGCCAGTCGGGTTTCGGTGTGGTCGGGCTGACCGTCGGGCGACCCGGCCATCGACGCACCGGCCAGCGACAGGCACTGTTCCCAATCCCTCCGTCCCACGATGTGGTACATCGAGCGGTCACCACGGATCTGCCACTCAGCCTCCAGCCCCACCGCCGCCTGGTTGATCCGCCGAGCCCCGAGCGACCCGCCGAAGAAGACCACGGTGGCCCGGTCCTCGGGCAGTCCCAGCTCACGTCGGGCCCGTCGTCGGTCGGCAGGCCCACGACGAACAGCGGCGATGAGCGGTCGTATCGGCGTCCCTGTCACCACCGACCGGGGCAGGGGCGTCCCCGGCCATCCGACGGCACTGGCCCGGGCGAAGCGACCGAGCAACCGGTTGGCCGCGCCCGGGACGGCATCGACGTTGACCAGCACCAGGGGTACCCCGAGGACGACAGCGGCCACCGACGCCGGAAGGCTGGCGTAGCCCCCCACCGACACCACCACCTGGGGGTGGGCCCGGGCCACCAAGGCCACGGCCTCGGCCGCGGCCACACCCAGGCCGACAACGGCCCCGACATTGGCGGCCAGGTCGTGGGGACGCAGGCTGCGGACGATGCCCCGGCCGGGAAGCAGGGTGAAGGGGAATCCCCGGCCGGCGAGAGTGTCGCCGTCCTGGCCGCGTCGGGATCCCACGAACTCGATGGTCTCACGCTCGTGACCCGCCGCCACCAGCGCCTCGGCGATGGCCAGCGCGGGCTGGAGGTGACCGGCGGTCCCACCCCCGGCCACCAGCGCGTACCGCCGGCTGCTCACCGGCGGGACGGTCGCCGGCGGGGGGCCTCGGCACGGGGCGCCAGGCGCTCCTGCGAGGCGATGTTGATGAGGATGCCGGCTGCGGCCATGGTGATGATGAGGGACGAACCGCCGAAGGAGATGAAGGGGAGGGGGATCCCGGTCACCGGGAGCACGCCGATCACCGCGCCGATGTTGATCACCGCTTGGCTGGTGATCCAGGTGGTGATGCCCACGGCCATCAGGCTGCCGAACCGGTCAGGGGCCCGGGTGGCCGTCCGCAGTCCGAACCAGGCCAGGGCGAAGAACAGGGCAAGAAGCACGACAGCCCCGACCAGCCCCAACTCCTCTCCGACGACCGAGAAGATGAAGTCGGTATGGGCGTTGGGCAGTGTCCCCCACTTCTCGCGGCCACCCCCGAGGCCCAGGCCGAAGATATGACCCGATCCCAGCCCGATCAGGGACTGCCACACCTGGTAACCGGTACCCGACTTGTTGGCCCCCGGATTGAGGAACGAGAGGATCCGGTCGCGCCGGTACGGGTCGGCCAAGCCCACCATGAGGGCCAGCACGCCGAACCCGCCGATGATCTTCATGATCGGCATCATCGGGACACCGCCCATGAAGAGGATGCCGAAGGCGATGCAGCAGAGCACCAGCGCTGTTCCCATGTCCGGTTGCTTGAGGATGAGCAGGCCGGAGATGGTCAGCACGGCCAGAACCGGTGCGATGACCATCTTCGGATCAGCCGCGCAATGGACCCGACGGGTCAGAAGGTCCGCAGCGAAGACGACCAGAGCCAGCTTCATGATCTCGGACGGTTGGATCTGGAGCATCCCGACCCCGATCCAGCGCGACGAACCTCCCGCCGTCACCCCGATGTGAGGCATCAGAACCACCACCAGCAGTCCCAGCGACCCGACCAGAAGCGGACCACGGATCTTGCGCCAGACGCGGTAGTTCATGCGGGCGGCCAGCAGCAGGGCGCAGGCGCCGACGCCCATGTAGAGCGTCTGGCGGATGAAGATGGCCCAGGGGGACCCGTAGAGACCGAGGGAGATGACCGGCGACGCCGACCCCACCATGATCAGACCGAAAACGCACAGGACACCGACCACCAGGGCGAGGGAGCGGGAGGTACTGATCCGCGGAACGCCGGTCGTACGCTCGGGTCGGATGTCCGGCCGGCTCCGGGCGGACAAGGGGGTGACGGTGGCGGTGGACGATGCCGACCGGGACGGGCGGGGCACTGTCGGCATCCGCCGCACCCGTGTGGCCGTGCCGGTGGAGGTGCGCTCAGCCATGGTCATCCCTCCGTGGTGGCCCGAGCGCCGACAGACTTGCCGGCGTCGCCGCGGTGCCGTCCATCCCTAAAGCCTCGTTCACCGGGCCGCCCGGGTGGTGGAGGCTGCTTTCTCTCGTCATGTCCGACCCCGCTGTCGTCATCTCCGACCCTCCTGTTCCCTGACCCGTTGGTTGACTCTGTCCATCCCCGACCCGTCTCCCCTCACGTCAGCTTGGTGACCGAGAGGAAGTCGCCGTAGAAGATGCCGAGGCCGAGGGCGGCGAACAGCCCGGCCAGTATCCAGAAACGGACGATGACGGTCGTCTCCGGCCAGCCCATCAGCTCGAAGTGGTGGTGGAGCGGCGCCATGAGGAAGACCCGGCGGTGGAAGACCCGGAAGCTGATGATCTGGATGACCACCGAGAGGGTCACGATGACGAACAGGCCCCCGATGACCACCAGTAGGAGGTCGAGGTTCATGAGCAGGCAGAGAGCAGCCAGACCCGAGCCGATGGACAGCGATCCGGTGTCCCCCATGAAGATCTTGGCCGGCGCCGCGTTCCACCACAGGAAGCCGAGGCAGGCCCCGGCCAGGGCCACCGAAGCCAGGGCCAGATCCAGCGCGTTGGCCACGTGGTAGATGGCGTAATGGCGGTACTGCCAGTAGCCGATGATGGCCAGACAGGCGAAGCAGAAGGTGGAGGATCCGGCGGCCAGGCCGTCGAGGCCGTCGGTGAGGTTGACGGCGTTGGCCGACGCGGCGATGACCACCGTCGCCCACACCACCCACAGTCCGGTTCCCATGTGGAAGCCGATCGAGTCGTAACGGGTGAACGACAAGGTGGTTCCGGCGTGGGCCCAATACACGGCCAGTAGCGAGAAGAGAACGCCCAGTCCGACCTCGGCGCCGAACTTGGCCCGCTTGTTCAGCCCCAGGCTCCTGCGGTTGCGGACCTTGATCCAGTCGTCGGCGAAACCGATCAGCGCCGCCCCCACCAGGGCCAGCATGACCAGTGCACCCGACCGCGAGAAGGTCACCCCCGGTATGGCATGGGCCACCAGATAGCCGATGACAACCGCGCACACGATCCCGATGCCCCCCATGGTGGGCGTACCGGCCTTGGCCACGTGGACCTGGGGACCGTCCTCGCGGATCTGCTGACCGATGTTGTGTTTGATCAACCACCGGATGAGTACCGGCGTGGAGAGGACGGCCACCCAGAGCGCCACCCCTCCCGACGTCATGAGCGAGATCACCGGTCTCCACCACCTGTATTGCCGGTGCCGCCGGTGCTGTCGGTGCTGTCGGTACCGATCCCCCGATCGGCCAGGGCCCGGCGGGCCTGGACCCGATCGTCGAAGGGAACCACCCGATCGGCAAGGTACTGACCGACTTCGTGACCCTTGCCAGCAATGACGACCACATCGCCGACCGCAGCTCGGCCGATGGCCGTGGCAATGGCCTCGGCCCGGTCGGGCTCGACCACCACCTGGGCGGTGGTCCCGATCCCCGAACGGACCTGGTCGATGATGGCCGCCGGATCCTCAGACCGCGGATTGTCCGAAGTGAGGACCACCAGCTCGGAACCGCGAGCACCGGCTTCTCCCATGGCCGCCCGCTTGCCCTGGTCACGATCGCCGCCCGCCCCGAACACGCTGACCACCCGACCCGACGAGGCCAGGTGGCGCGCTGCAGCCAGGGCCACCGTCAGCCCGGCGGGCGTGTGGGCGTAGTCGACGACCACGGCAAAAGGGGGTCCCGGCCAGACCACTTCCATCCGACCGGGAACCGGTGCGGCTGCGGCCAGACCCTCGGCCACCAGGTCCACGTCGATGCCCAGTGAGTAGCCGATCGCCGCGGCCACCAGGGCGTTGTCGACGTTGAACATCCCCGACAGGGGCACGGTGACCGACCGTCCCCGCCACCGGAAGGAGGACCGACCGATGGACAGGGAGATGTCGGTGGCGTCGGACCGCTGTACGGTCACCACCCGGTCGGCCGAGGCCCGTTCGGCCATCTGGCGGCCCCAGGGGTCGTCGACGTCGATGACCGCCGTCCTGGTTCGCCCCTTCTCGAACAGCCGGGCCTTGGTGGCGAAGTACTCCTCCATGGTGCCGTGATGATCCAGGTGGTCGCGGCTCAGATTGGTGAAGGCGGCCACGTCGAAGACGATCCCGTCCACCCTGTTCTGGGCCAGACCGTGGGAGGAGACCTCCATGGCCACCGCCCGCCG
Organism: uncultured Acidimicrobiaceae bacterium; assembly: GCA_963813525.1. GTDB lineage: Bacteria > Actinomycetota > Acidimicrobiia > Acidimicrobiales > RAAP-2 > Bog-756. The sequence goes on along the minus strand of CAWEZI010000005.1, from coordinate 2,299,000 downwards.
TCCTTCGTCTCGGAATCCGGCCAGCAGTCCTTGGGTCACCGGGCTCTCGGGGGTCGTCCGTTCGCCGCCCAAGGTTCCGATGATGCCGGTCGGATAGCCCGCTCTCTCCAGGATCGAGGCCACCAGATGGGTCACCGTGGTCTTTCCATTGGTGCCGGTGACCCCCACCATGGTCATGGACCGGGCCGGATGGCCGAAGAAGGTCGACGACAGGAGGGCCATGGCCGGCCGGATGGAGCCCGGAGCCACTTGCACCTGGGTCACGTCGAGATCGAGGATTCGCTCGCACAGCAGACAGGAGGCGCCCTGGGACACGGCGTCGGCGGCAAAGCGGTGGCCGTCGGACCGGAGTCCCGGGACACAGCAGAACAGCGACCCCTCCCCTACCCGTCGGCTGTCGAACTCGACACCCCGGACCTCGGTGACCGCCAGATCGCCGCGCACACCGACGACGTCGATGTCGTGGATCAAAGAGGTCATCAGCACAGGTGGGTGTTCCGGAGGCTCCAGATGAGGGAACGGGAGATATGGCCACGACCAGGGCTCACCTACGGCCCTTCCGTCGTGGCCCCGGCCGGCACGGAGATGCTACCCGTGCCGCCGATGGCCGAACTCGACGAGGAGGTGGTGGCCGCCGCCGTGGTGGGGATCTCGTAGTGGTGCAGGGCGTAGGACATGATGGTGGAGAACACCGGTGCGGCCACCGCCCCCCCGTAGATGGGGGTCGGATGGTCGAGGACGACGATGGCCGACAGCACCGGGTCCTGGGCCGGCGCGAAACCGGCGAAGGAACCCACGTAGGCCCCCGAGATGTAACCCAGATGGCTCGGATTGGGGATCTGGGCCGTCCCGGTCTTGCCGGCCACGGTGTAACCGTCGATGGCCGCTTCCGTGCCGGTTCCCGAGGTGACCACCCCTTCGAGCATGGAGACCAGCTGGGCGTTGGTGGCCGGGCTGATCACCCGGTGGGTCGGCGACGACGTGGTCGGGCTGACCGTGCCCGAGGAGGTGATGGTGCCACGAACCAGGCGGGGGGCTACGAACACCCCTCCGTTGGCCACCGCGTTGTAGGCGTCGAGGATCTGCTGGGCGGTGACGGCGTCGTCCTGCCCGATGGGGGTGGATCCGATCGAGGTCTGCGTCCAGTTGTCGGCCCCGGGCACCAGCCCCTCCGACTCGCCGGGAAAGTTGAGCCCGGTCGGGTGCCCGAAACCGAGGTTGCTGATCTGGGCCAGAAGGTCGTTTTCGCCCAGCCGCTGGGCGATCTCGATGGTCCCGATGTTCGACGACTGGGCCAGCACGTTGGCCGCCGTCAACTGCTCGTTGCCGTGCGTTTCGGCGTCATGGAAGGTGTAGGTGCCCATGCGCAGATCGGCGGGCACGTCGATGGACTGGCTGGGCGTGATCAGATTGTCGGCCAGGGCGGCCGAAAAGGTGACCAGCTTGAACACGGAGCCCGGTTCGTAGACCTGGGTGACGGCTGAGTTGGAGGGAGCTTCCTCGACCCCTTTGGGCAGGGTGTCGGCCCCCGACACCAGGGTGGCCCCCGATGTGGTGGGGCTGGCCGCCGTGGGGGCCGGCGGTGGATCGGCCACGGCCCCGGTGGTGGCCGTCCCGCTGGTGGCCTGGAGATCGGCCATGGCCAGGATGTCGCCCGTCTTCACGTCCATGACCACCGCCGTCCCGCTGTAGGCGTGGGAGGCGGCGATTTCGGCTCCGAGCGCCTGCTCGGCGACGTACTGGACCGACTCGTCGAGGGTGAGCTCGATGCCGGTTCCCGCCCGGGCGGCCACCGACCGGTCGCTGCCCCCGGGCAGTGCCACCCCGTCGGGCGACTCCAACAGGTCTTCCGAACCGGCCTGTCCGGCCAGCATCGACTGGTACTGGTATTCGAGCCCGGAGGTCCCGTTGCCGTTCCAACCCACCGTGCCCACCACCGGCTGGGCCAGTTGGCCGTCGGGTTCGACCCGCTGGGACTCGGGGATGAGGTTGATCCCGGTCAGGTCGAGGGCGCTCACCTTGGCCGCCTCGGCGTTGGACACCCGGCGGACCAGATAGACGAAACCGGAGCGCCCGGTGAGTTCGGCGATGAGTTGGTCGACAGGGATGCCCAGAACTGGCGCCAGGGCGGCGGCGGTGGCGGCGGGATGGGTGATGAGCAGCGGATCGGCCACCACAGTCTGTTTGGTCACCGATTCGGCCAGCACCTCGCCGTTGCGGTCATAGATCCCTCCCCGGACGGCAGGGATAGTGACCGTCTGGGTCAGTTCGGAGGTGGACAGGAGGGCGTAGTGCTGGTGGGAGAGCTCCTGTACGGCCACCAGCCGCACGGTCAGTGCCAAAAAGACCAGGGCCACCACTAGACGCATGGCGCGGGAGCGCCGGCCCAGCAGGAGAGAGGGACTCACCGGCTAGATAGGGGCGCGGTCTGGGGAGCGGGGAGCGGAACGTTGAGTGGTACCTCGGGGAGGTAGACCACTTGAGGGGGAACGATGAGGCCCTGGCTCTTGGCCTGGGCCACCACCACCGGCGGTGCTGCTTTTTCGGCCACCGCCACCTGGAGCGACTTCTGGGCGGACAGAGCACTGGCCAGGGCGCTCTGTTCGGAGGCCAGGTGGACCTGGCCCTGGGTGACCAGCGCGTCCCCCCCCACCACGGACAGAAGACTGCCGATGACCAGCACGGCGGAGAGCCACATGGTCGACCGCCGGACCCGGTTGGGCTTTGGGCGCCGGCGGGGGGTGGGCTCCATGACCCGCAGCGGGGGGCGGGCCGGGGCGGAACGCGGTGTGGCCGGTGCGGCGCGGCGGGCAGTGGCGGGAGACGACGGTACCATCAGGCCACTTCGCCGTTGGCCTCGGAACGGCGCTCGGTAACCGGCAGGCGCTCGATGACCCGCAGGCGGGCGGCCTCCGCTCGACGGTTGCGGCCGATCTCCTCGGCCGTCGGCCGCCGGGCACCGCGGGTCACCAGCCGGAACTGAGGATCGGCCCCGCACACGCAGGGTAGGCCCGGTGGACAGTGGCAGTCGCCGGTGGCCATCCGGGCGAAGTACGACTTGACCAGGCGATCCTCACCCGAATGATAGGAGATGACGACACAGCGCCCGCCCGGCTGCAGGAGGGTCAGAGCCTCCTCGAGGGCCGCGGCCAACTGGCCGAGCTCCTCGTTGACGGCGATGCGAATAGCCTGAAAGACCCGACGGGCCGGATGGCCACCCGTACGCCGGGTGGCGGCCGGAATGGCGGTCTTGACCACGTCGGCCAACTGGCCGGTCGTGGTCAGGGGTCGCGCGGCCACGATGGCACGGGCGATGCGGCGGGCGAAGCGCCCCTCTCCGTTGTCGATGAACAGTTCGACCAGAGCGTCTTCGTCGTAGTCGTTGACCACGTCGGCCGCGGTGCGACCCGATGTCGGGTCCATCCTCATGTCCAAGGCGGCGTCGCGTCGGTACGAGAATCCCCGACCGGCCTCGTCGAGCTGGGGGGAGCTCACTCCGAGGTCGAAGAGGACCCCACTCAGCCCCCGTCGGTCGACGGGAATTCCGAGTTGGTCATGAACGTCGCCGACCACCCGACCAAGTGCGTCGAACCGCGAACGGCGGACCACGGCCCGGTCACCGAAGGGGGCGAGCACTTCGGTAGCGGCCTCGACGGCCTGGGGGTCGCGGTCGATACCCAGGATGGATATGGACGGATGGGATTGGAGAAGAGCGGCCGCGTGTCCCCCTCCGCCCAGGGTGGCGTCGACGATCAGGCCCGGCGGTACCGTCCGGAACAAGTCGACGACCTCGGCGGTCATGACCGGCTGATGCTCGAATGCCTGGTTCATCCGCAGTCCCCCGACCGGCACGACGGTTGCGGGTGGAGTGCCGCGACTCTCACGCTGGAAGTAAGCGGAGGAGGTTGCTTCCAGGGGTCCAGTCGGGGGACTGCGCATGGGCCAGACACGTTCGATGTGCACGTCATGGCGGGCCACGGCGGCGAGCCCGGACTCATAGGGCGTCGCTCGTCGACCGGGCTGGTCGCTCTCCGTCCGCCGGGGGGCGGTCGCCGTGTCCAGCGGGGAGACGTGGGGAGAAGACGGTCGGGAGATGGTCCATCGGACGCCCTTTTCATGAGGTCTCGTCTGGTGAGGGTAAAAGGGTTGTTCGATGGCCGATCCGGCCGGATGGACGGACGGACCGTCGGCGCCGTCGTCGACGGTTCCGACGCCGTCTTCGACCGGCACGACCTGGAGGAGGACCGGGCCGCTCAAGCGTCGTCGCCCTGGGTGAGGCGCTCCTCTTCGGGTAGGACCTTGGCGTCCCAGGCCTCCCGGTTCCACAGCTCCACTCGGTCGATCGCCCCCAGCACCAAGACGTCGCTCCCCAGACCGGCGTACTCCCGCAGCCGGGCGGGAATGGCCATCCGCCCCTGTCTGTCGATCTCCAACTCGTGCGAGGTCGAGGCCCAGAGGCGCACCAGGTTGCGGTCGCTGCGAACCTCGCTGGCCCGGGACAGCATCGCTTCCATCTGCAACTCGAACTGGTCGGGCGTCCACAAGGCCAGGCAACCGTCCTGGTACTCGCTCAGGTAGCCCCCGTGCTCGAAGGGCGCCCGGAACTTGGACGGCAGGATCACTCTTCCCTTTTCGTCGAGTGAGTGCTCGTACCTGCCGAAAAACCGTGCCACCGGTGATTGCTCCCACAGCGCTCCCCGCAGTGCTCAGAATCCGTCTGTCGGATTCCTCCCTTTCACACCACTTTGCGCCACTTTACGCCCCACCCCCCCACCGGTCAACCACCCGGTCACAAAAAGGGCCGAAAAGTGGACCAAAGGAACCCCGGATCGGGACGGCGGGGCGGAGGCGGCTGCACGACAAAGCCACTAGCTGCAGGGCAAAGCCACCGTCGGCAAAGGCACTGACCCCCGACGGCCCCTCGGGCCGTTCAGGGCAGGGCGGCGAGAAAGGAGACGACCACGTCCTCCGGTGTCACCGGGCCGAGGATGCCGGCGGCCCGCCGGAGGTCGGCCACTCCCCGCGCGGCACCGGCCAGCTCGCGTCCGGCCGCCCTGCGGTCGGGATCGGGCAGGGCCAGCAGGTCGGCCATCGGCTGCGCATCCCAGTGCAGGAGGCAGGCGCTCTGGAACAAGGCACCGTCCCGGTTACGCCGCTGGGCCAGACCCACCACCTTGAACCCGGCCGTGGTGACCACCTCGCCGGCGCCGACCCCGCCGAAGCAGACCAGTCCGGACCAGCGGGTCGTGGCCAGCGCACCCGGGCCATGGGCCGAGACGCCCGGAACGCCCAGTGCCTGCAGGGCCCGGACCCAGGTGTCGCCCAGCCAGTCGAAAGCCCGGCCCACGTCCCCGTGCCACAGCGGATCGGCTACGGGAACCCACACGTCGATCCACACCGGATCGTCGGGCGCCACCAACACCGCCCCGCCGCCTGATCGCCGACGGGCCACCGTGACCCCAACGGACGCGGCCCGGTCACCATCGATGATCGACCCGGGCTGGGTCGACCCGAGCACCACCGACGGACGGCTCACCCGACAGACGGCGATGGCCCTTTTGGTAGGTTCGTCCTCGACCGCCGGCCACCGGGCGTGGATCTCGCCGGCAGAACCCGGTCGGTCATCGACGCGCCACCCGGTGAGCGGCGCCGGTGCGGGCACGGCCGATCAGGCAGTCAACTGTTGATGGCGGCGTTCGGGACCGGTACCGAGATAGGTGTCCCAGTCCTCGCTACCGCCGCCGCACAGGGCCAGGAGTTGGACCCGATGACGGGGCGCCACCGGCGTCGAGCGCAGGACCATACCGGCCTCGTGGGGTAGGCGGTCCTCCTTGCGGGTGTTGCACCGACGACAGGCGGCCACCACGTTCTCCCACGTGTGGCTGCCACCCTTGCTGCGGGGGATCACATGGTCGAGATTCTCGGCGGCCGACCCGCAGTACTGGCACCGCGATCCGTCGCGGGCGAACACTGTCCGACGGTTGACCGCCACCCGGTAGTGGCGGGGCACCTGGATGTAGCGGACCAGCCGGACCACCGACGGCTCCGGCACGGCGATCCGTTCGGCTCGGAAGACCCTCTCGGTGGTGTGGACGAGCTCGGCCTTGGTGTCGAGGACCAACAGGACCGCCCGCCTCGAGGACACGATGCCCAGCGGCTCGAAGGTGGCGTTGAGGACCAGGGCCCGCCGCGAAGGTGACATGGGCGAACGCACCGGCTCGGTCGTGCCGGCGACCGGACGCTTGGTCGCATTCTTTCCGGGGGGCTTGGAACGCCGATCCATCACGACGAAAATTAGCCTGGCTGGCCCCGGCCGAGGCGATTGTCCGACGGCGGGTGGCCTCGCCATCGCCTTCTCGACGGTGGACGGGTACGACGGCACCACTCGAGATACGAGATCACGTCTTCCGGCGACGGGTCGGCGTCGACTGTGCCGTACACGGTGACCATGCGGAAATCCCAGAGGCGTCCATCGGGAACGGGGAGGTGTGGCCATCGGCTCCACCAGGCCGGTGGAGCGAGGCGGTAGAGGGCACCGAGGGTGGTCCACCACAGATCGGGGCGTGGAAGAACGGCGCGGGCCGAACGCCAGGCGGCCCGGACCGTGACCCCCCTCGGACGTCGCGCCGTCACGGTCGGACCGTGCCCTGTCTCCTGCCGACCAGGTTAAGGCGCCCCACCGCGGCCGCTCCGACCAAGGGGCCGGCGGCGCCCAGTCCGGCCGGGACGATCCGGGTCCCACGCGAGAATTCGAGGCGCGATCGCACGTCGATCTCCTGTTGGGCGGCTTCGAAGAACGGGGAACCGAACCCGAGGGCGACCGAGCCGCCCACCACGGCCAGCTGAAGATCGAGGAGGTTGGCCACCGAGGCCACCGCCCGGCCGACCAAGGTACCGGTCCGCCGACGCACCTCCCTGGACGCCTCGGCGGCAGGGCGGCCGGTGAAGGAAGCGATGGACAAACCCGATGCCTCCGCCTCCAGACAGCCGCGGCCACCGCAGACGCAGGCCCGCCCCTCGGGCTCGACCACCACATGGCCGATGTGCCCGGCGTTACCGGCCGCACCGTCCAACAGCCGATCATCGAGAACGATGCCGCCCCCGATCCCGGTCGAAACCACGATGGCGATGAAATTTCCCACTCCCCGCGCCGCACCCCGCCAACCCTCCCCCAGGGCCAGGGCCTTGGCGTCGTTGTCGACGTAGACCGGCACCCCGAGGGCGTCGGCCAGCCGGCGGCGCAGCGGGAAATGACGCCACGCTCCGATGTTGAGAGGGGACACCCGCTCTCCCCCGGCTGTCATCGGACCGCCGCACCCCACCCCACAGACCACCGGGCGGTGTGGGCCGACGACCTGCTCGACGACATCGATCAGGGCCCCGAAGACGGCCTCGGCATCGTCGGAATGGGGGGTGGGTGCGTGGGCCTCGACCATGAGGTTGCCGCCCTCGTCGACCACGGCGGCGGCGATTTTGGTGCCGCCGACGTCAACAGCGAGAACACAGGGGCCGGTCCCGGAGCGGAGACCGTCATCGGTCGCGGGGTCCGCCAACGACGAATCAGTCGTCGCGGTGGAAACGCCCACGGATCCAGTCACGCGGATCGTGGACGGTGTTGCTGATGTTGCGGCTGTGCAACGACCGAGAGATGTCGTCGATGCCGGCTTTCCCCATACGCCTGGCGTTGTTGGCGAACACCACACCGGAAAGGAACATGACGACCACGCCGGCGAAGCCGAGGATCACGGAGCGGGAGAAGGTGAAGAACATGAACACCAGGGCGGCCACGAAGATGAGCGCCGACCAGATGCAGTACCGACCGGCGTGCCGGTAGACGGTCTCGGAACGCACCCGCTCGGCGAAATCCGGGTCCTCCTGATAGAGGGACTGCTCCAGCTCGTGCAGTATGCGTTGTTCGTGCTCAGAGAGCGGCAACGGTCCGTCCCCTCTACCCGTTCTGACTGCCAGTGTTGATCTCCCTAGTCATCATCGCGCACTCCCGGTCTGAAAGCACCGCACAGCCTCAGCCGACCTTGTCCCCAGATCCGAGCGCCGATGACCAAACACCACCCCTCATGTTAGTAGGTGGCCGGTCACCCTTCATCTGCAGGGGGTGACACGCCATCTGCCCCGGGTGAGGGTCCCTCCCCCTCCCCCGGGGACGCCGGTCCCCACGGCGCATCTCCCCGTCGGCGGATCTGCAGGCCGTCGGCCCCCACCAGGGAGGCCGGGCCGACCGACGAGCCGCCGTACCGGGCCCGGATGGCATCCACCGCGGTGGTCAGGGGGCCCCACGACCGTTGGACCCTCTCGATCGGGTCACCGGGGCCCGGAGCCGACCTCCCGGTCCGTGGATGTGGGCCGTGCGTGTCGGGGGGGTCGGCTCCCGGGGATGGATCGGAATCGAGATCGAGGCTCAGTTGCAACCCCTCTTCGGCCCGCCCGAAGCTGCTCAATGACACGCCCAGCAGGCGGACTCCGCGAGCCACCTCGACCGCGTCGAGAAGAGTGTCGGCCACGGCCCCGATGGCCGGCGCGGTATCGATGGGTGCCCGCGTCGAATGAGCGCGGGTGATCTGGGTGAAGTCGGCGAATCGGACCTTGATGCTCACTGTCCGAGCGGCCAGACCGGCTCCCCGTAGGCTGGTGGCCGAGGCGTCCACCATGCGCAGGAGATGGTGGTGGAGCTCGTGGCGGTCGCGGATGTCGGTGGCGAAAGTCTCCTCGTGCCCGATCGACTTGGCCGGTTGTTCGACCACCACCGGGCGCGGGTCGTCACCCCGGGCCAGACCGGCCAGATGGGCCCCGAGCGACGTGCCCAGGTAGCGTTCGAGTGCACCGGGGGGAAGGGCGGCGATGTCGCCGACGGTGGCGATACCGAGAGCGTCGAGGCGCCGACCGGTAACCGGTCCGACTCCCCACAGCGCCCGGACCGGCAGGGGATGAAGGAAGGCGAGCTCCTCGTCGGGCGGCACCACCACAACGCCCGGACCGGGCCTGATGCCGAACCGGTCGGCTACCGGCTTGGCTGCCTTTGACGCCAGTTTGGCCATCAGTTTGCTGCGGGCCACACCCACCGAGCACGACAGTGCGAGCTCGTCGCGCACCCGCTCACGTATGGACTGGGCGATGACCGGTCCGTCTCCCAGCAGCTGGCGGGCGCCGGTCACATCCAAGAAAGCCTCGTCGAGCGAGATGCCTTCGACCAGTGGCGTCACATCTTCGAAGATGTCGTGCAGTCGCCGACTCTCCTCCACGTAGCGGTGGAACCGTCCTTCGGCGAACACGGCCGTGGGACAGAGGCGGCGGGCCACGGTCGACGGCATGGCCGAATGCACGCCGAACATGCGCGCCTCGTAGGTGCAGGCGGCCACCACGCCGCGCCGTCCCGAGCCGCCGACGATGACCGGCAGACCGGCCAGCGAAGGATTGTCGAGAACCTCCACCGATGCGAAGAAGGCGTCCATGTCCACATGGAGGATGATCCGGTCGACGGGACGTCCGGGCTCGGCGGAACTCGGAGTGCCCGAAAACGGAGTCCGGCGGTCAGCCACCGAGGTGGAGCCGACGGAATCCTTCGGCAAAGGCCACGCCGGCCTGGCGACCGGCATCCTCGGCGCTCAGCCTCACCGCCGTCCTCGCCCATTCCACCCCGTCGGGGAATTGGCTGCGGTGACAGCCGACGGCGTCGCCCTTCAGGTCCACCGTGGTGGTGATGTCGACCCACACATCGGGTTCGAGGGTGCCCGACAGCAGGACTGTCTCCACCTGGTGGGCCGGCCCGGCTTCGGGGAAGTAGTGAGGGAGGGCGGCGGCCGGTGCGACGGCGTCCAGAGCCGCCCATCCCGTCGTGCGGTGGTCCCGGTGGTTGAAGTACTCCTGGCCGAAGAAGACCGCCGTCGGATCGGGACAGAGCACGATCTGAGGGCGCACCCGCCGGATGACCCCCACCAGGGCGGCACGGAAGGCGGGGCCGTCCGAGAGCTCGCCGTCCGGATAGCCGAGGTTCTCGCGGGCCGACATCCCGAGCAGTACGGAGGCGTCCGATGCCTCGCCGGCCCGGCGCGCCACCAGGTCCCGCTCCTCGCTGGCCGGGTCGGACGATCCTTTGCCTCCGTCGGTGCACACGAGCACGGTCACCGCGCAACCGGCTTTGGCCCAGGCAGCCAGCGTTCCCCCGCACGAAACCTCGGAGTCGTCGGGATGTGCGTAGATGGCCAGAGCTCGATCCGGGACATCGACCATCAGTGCGGCAGCCACCTCCTAGCTGTCCTGACCCTTGGGTGCGGTCGTCTTGGTCAGGAGCCCCACCTCGCGTCGGAAGTCATCGGCCCCTTCGAATCCCTTGTAGACGCTGGCAAAACGCAGATAGGCCACTTCGTCGACCTCCCGCAGGCGCTCGAGCACAGCCAGTCCCACCTGTTCGGTGGTGGGGTCGGCGACCTCCCGCATCTCGTCCTCCACCTCGGCGGCCATCACGTCGAGCTGTTCCTCGGTCACCGGGCGGTTCTTGGTGGCCGACCGGAGGCCGTCGACCACCTTCCCTCGGTCGAAGGGCTGGCGGGCGCCGGAGCGCTTGATGACCATGAGAGGAACCTCGTCTACCCGCTCGAAGGTCGTGAACCGGTTGCCGCAACCGATGCATTCGCGCCGGCGACGGATGGCCGCCCCGTCCTCGGCCACCCGCGAATCCACCACTCGGTCATGATCGGCAAGGCACCACGGACACCGCACATGACGAGGCTACTGCCGGCCTCTGTCGATCACGCCGTCGCGCCGCTCCCCCGACGGCCCGCCTCACCACCTCAGGGCAGGTCGATCTTCTCGCCCGGCACCACGGTCTCCGAACCGGTTTGGGCGGCCAGCTGCACCACCAGGGGACGGGGATCGGCCGACGGGTCCAGCCTCGCCGCAATGGTCCAGAGCGTGTCACCGGGCTGGACCGCATAGACACCCGGAGCCACCGGTTCCGCCCGAGTGGAACCGGTGGGGTGGGAGTGACCACCGGTTCCACTCAGCGGAAGAGCTAGGGCCAGCAACAGACCGGCCATGACGGCGAACAAGGTGCGACGGCGCCGGACCTCGAGGGGGACCCCCCGCCGGCGCACTCCGGCCGGGAGCGCACTCCCCTCTTCGACCAGCCGCAGTCCCGATCCTCCCTCGCCCCCCGTGCGGGGCCAGGCATCGGGAACGCACTCCCAGGTCACCGCCATGGGGTGGCCAATCCTCTGGAGGTGCCGGTGCCACCGGAGCAGTCAATCGAACCTGTGTTCGCCATGGGCACCACTCAACACGAACATCTGTTCGCTGTCAAGTGTTTAGGCGAACGGATGTTTGCTTTCCGCCGCCCCACCGGTTACGGTCTCCGTGCAAACACACGTTCGCCCGCTGCGGGGCGCCAGGAGCAAGGGGACCGATGGCCCAGGTACTGAGCACCAAACGCAAGCAGATCCTCGACTGCATCGCCGGAGCGGTACGGGACCGCGGGTACCCACCCTCGGTGCGGGAGATCGGCGAGTCGGTGGGACTGGCTTCGTCCTCGACCGTCCATGCCCACCTGGCCGTTCTCCAACGAGAGGGCTACCTGCGGCGGGACCCCACCAAACCCCGGGCCATCGAGGTCTGCTACGACCCGTCGTCGAAGATCCTGGCCGACGCCCGCCCGGTCCGGCACGTGCCGTTGGTGGGCGACGTGGCTGCCGGCACCGGCGTGCTGGCCCAGGAGAACATCGAGGAGCTGTATCCGCTGCCCGAGGACTTCACCGGTACCGGGTCCCTGTTCATGGTCAAGGTGCGGGGCGACTCGATGATCGACGCCGGAATCCTCGACGGCGACTGCGTCGTGGTCCGCCAGCAGCCCGAGGCCGAACAGGGGGACGTGGTGGTGGCCGGTATCCCCGATGACGAGGCGACGGTCAAGTCCTACGGGCGGAACGGGGACCGTGTCGTGTTGACCCCCGCCAATCCACGGCTGGCACCCATGGAGTTCGATCCGGCGGAGGTCACCATCTACGGCAAGGTGGTGACCGTCCTCCGCCGGCTGTGATCCGGCTGCTCCCCGGTCAGGTCGGCGGCGTGGTGACGCCGATGGCGCTCATGTCGGCGTAACGGTCGCCGGCGCCCGCCCCCAGCGGAAAGGCCTCCTCGATGGCGGCCAGGTCGGTAGGGCCGAGCACCACCTCGAGGGCCCCGACGTTCTCCTCGAGATAGGTGCGGCGTTTGGTACCGGGTATGGGCACCACATCGTCGCCCCGGGACAGGACCCAGGCCAGGGCCAGTTGACCGGGCGTGCAACTGAGTTGGGCGGCCAGCCGCTCGATTTCGCCCACCAGCTCGATGTTGCGGGCGAAGTTCTGCCCCACGAACCTCGGGTGATGGGCACGGAAGTCGCCTTCGGGGAAGTCGTCGGGCGAGGTGATCTGCCCGGTGAGGAAGCCCCGGCCGAGCGGGCTGTAGGCCACGATGCCGATACCCAGGGCGCGGGCCGTGCCCACCACCTCGGCCTCGATGTCGCGGCTCCACAACGACCACTCGCTCTGGAGGGCGGCGATGGGGTGGACCGAGGAGGCCCGACGCAACGTGTCGGGCGTGGCTTCCGACAGCCCCAGGTAGCGGACCTTTCCGGCCGCCACCAGGTCGGCCATGGCCCCGACCGTCTCCTCGATGGGCACCCCTCCATCGGCGCGGTGCTGGTAGTAGAGGTCGATGTGGTCGACACCCAGTCGGGACAGGGAAGCGTCGCAGGCCTGTTCGACGTAGGCCGGGTCGCCCCGGATGGAACGGTCGGTCGGCCCCGGTCCCCGCACGATGCCGAACTTGGTGGCCAGCACCACCTCGTGCCGGCGCCCGACGATGGCCCGTCCCACCAGCTCCTCGTTCACATACGGTCCGTACATGTCGGCCGTGTCGAGAAAGGTGACCCCGAGCTCGAGGGCCCGGTGGATGGTGGCCACCGATTCGCTCTCGTCGCCCGGGCCGTAGAACTCGCTCATGCCCATGCACCCGAGGCCCTCGGCCGAAACCTCGAGACCACCGGATCCCAGGCGGCGGGTGGGCACGGGCATGGGCCCGACCCTACCGGTCGGTCCGCAGAAGGGCGTCCAGGACGGAAGCGGCCTGCTCGATCTCGCCGGTACTCACCCGTTCACCCGGGGTGTGGGCCACCAGCGGGTCGCCCGGTCCGAAGTTGGCGGCCGGGACGCCGTTGGCCCAAAACGAGGCCACGTCGGTCCAGCCCTGCTTGGCCCGGGGAGGCGCACCGGTTGCTTCCACCAGCCCGGCCAGCACGGGATGGTCAAGGGCGGGCGGGGCCGCCGGGGCCGATTCGACCAGGTCCCACCGGTCGGTCCCTTCCAGGTGGGGGGCGAGCAGATCCCGGATGGACGCCTCGGCCTCCTCGGCCGTGCGGTCGGGGGCGAAGCGGTGGTTGATGAGCAGGGTGGCCCGATCCGGTACCACGTTGGCCGCCACCCCGCCGCTCACATCGACGGCCTGCAGTTGCTCGACGTACTCGCAGCCGTCGAGGACCACGTGGCGGCTGGCGTAGCCGGCCAGCGCGTCGAGGATCGGGCCCAGCCGATGGATGGCGTTGCGACCGGCGCCCGGTCGGGCGGTGTGGGCCCGCGCCCCTTGCATCTCGATGCGGATCCGCAGCACGCCTTGGCAGCCGCACTCGACGGCGCCGCCGGTGGGCTCACCCAGGATGGCGGCGTCGCCCTCGAGGAGGTCGGGCCGCTCGGCCCACAACAGGCGGAGCCCGTTGAACCGCTGTTCGACCTCTTCGCAGACGTAGAGACAGAGGGTCAGGTCGACGGCCGGCTCGGGGAGGCCGCCGGCCACGTGGAGGAACACGGCCAGCCCCGCCTTCATGTCGGCCGCCCCCACGCCGTGGAGGACCCCGTCCTCCACCCGGGGCTCTTCGTTGCCGCCCACCGGTGGCACCGTGTCGAGATGACCGGCCAGGATGATCCGCGTCTCACGACCGAGCTGGGTGCGGGCCACCACGTTGTTCCCCACCCTTTCCACCTTCAACCAGGGGCAGAGCTCGAGGGCGGCCTGCACAGCGTCGGCCATGGGCCCCTCGTGGTGGCTGACCGAGGGTATGGCCACCAGGGCCGTGGCCAGACCGAGCAGGCCGTCGGGCATCCCCTCGCTCACGCCGACACGCCGTGCTGGCGCAGGATGTCGGTGAGCTGGGCCTTGTCGTGGCGCTCGCCTTCGGAGAGCCGCCGGATGACCAGCACGCAGGGGAGGAAGAACTCCCCGCCGGGGTATTGGCGGCGGCGCGAAGCGGCTACCGCCACACACCACGGAGGGACCTGGCCACGGGACAGCTCGTCGCCGGTTTCGGCATCGATCACCGGGATCGAGGGATTGAGGATGGTGCCCTCGCCCAGCACCGACCCGCGTCCCACCCGGGCCCCCTGGGTGATCATCGACCGGCTTCCGATCATGACCTCGTCCTCGATCACCACCGGTGCGGCCTGTGCCGGCTCGAGCACACCGCCGATCCCCACCCCGCCGGACAGGTGCACCTGCTCGCCGATCTGGGCGCACGACCCCACCGTGGCCCAGGTGTCCACCATGGTTCCGGCCCCCACCCGGGCCCCGATGTTGACGTAGCTGGGCATGCAGATCACCCCTCGGTCGAGGAATGATCCCCACCGGGCCGACGCCCCGGGCACGACCCGCACCCCGGCCGCCGCGTAATCCCGTTTGAGGGGCAGCTTGTCGGCGTACTCGAACGGCCCCACCTCGAGCGTCTCCATCGAACGCAACCGGAACAGGAGGAGAATGGCCTGCTTGAGCCACTCATGCACCACCACCTGATCGGTGATCGGGTCGACTTCGGCCACCCGCGCCGCGCCCGTGTCGAGCATGTCGATGACCTCGGTGACCACCGCCAAGGCGTTGGCGTCGTCCGGGCCCAGCCCGTCGGCGCCCAGCCACAGTTCTTCTATTTGGGATCGCAGATCGGCCATGGGGAAAGACGTTACCCCTGGGACCGGCGGACGCCGATGCCCACCGGACTCCGCCGAGCGTTCCCCGCCTTCCTAACGGTGAGCCTCGGTCCACCCAACCGGTGTCATCGTCCCACCGTCCAGTCGCTCGGCCACCAGCTCGAGGCGCTCCATCGATTGAACCACGGCGATGCGCACATGGCCGGCCCCGTGCCCGCCGTAGAACTCGCCCGGGCTGACCAACAGACCGGCTCGATCGGCCAACGACGACGTCAGCGACCATCCATCGACGAACCCCTCGGGCACCGCGGCCCACAGGTAGAAGCCTCCGGCGGGGAGGGCCACCGGTAGGCCGGCCGCTCCCAGTACCCCGGCCAGAAAGGTGAGCCGTTCACGGTAACGCAGCCGCTGCTCCTCCACGTGGGCGTCGTCGGCCAAGGCCACCGCCGCTCCGACCTGGACGGGGCCGGGCACCATGAGACCGGCGTGGCGGCGGACGTCGGCCAGATAGCCCACCAGGTCGGCGTCACCGGCAAAGAAACCGGCCCGCACACCGGCCAGATTGGACCGCTTGGACAGGGAATGGACGGCCACCACGCCGGCCGGACCGGACTCCAACACCGACCGGGGCGGACCGTCCCAGGTGAACTCGGCGTAGCACTCGTCGGAGAACAGGGGCACCCCGTGGTCCCGGGCCCAGCCCACCGCCTGGACGGGGTCGGTCACCGCCCCTGTCGGGTTGGACGGCGAATTGGTCCACAGCATCAGGGCCCGCGACGCGTCACCCTCGGCCACCGAGGACAGGTCCGTCCCGCCCGCCGGCGACTCGGCGATGGGCACCGCCCGGCACCCGGCCAGGACGGCTCCCATGGCGTAGGTCGGGTACGACACGTCGGGGTAGAGGACGGTGTCGCGCTCGGGCCACCGCAGCCGGAGATAGTGGGCGGTCGAGGCCACCAACTCCTTGGTCCCCACGCAGGCGGCGATCTGGTCGTCGGGATCGAGGGCTGCGCCGAAACGACGGAGGAGCCAGTCTGCCGCCGCCTTCCGGTAGAGAGGTGAACCGGCCGACGACGGATATCCCCGTTCCGCCCCGGAACGGGCCATGGCCTCGATGACCGCACCGGGTGGTGGGTCACAGGGGGTGCCCACCGAACAGTCGACCAGGCCGCCGCGGCCGGCGAACTTCTCCTCGGCCCGGCCGGCCAGCACGGCCAGTCGGTCGTAGGGGTAGGCCGGCGGGGTGAAGGGGACCGGCCGGTCGGACAGGGTGCCCTCGGGGTTCACGATCCGAGGAACTCTGCGAACCGCGAGCGCCCGACGGTGTCCAAAACCACCTGCACACGGGTCGAGCCTTCGCCGGGAAGCTCCCCGACGATCTCGCCCTCGCGATGAACGGCGGCCAACACGTCGCCACGGGCCCAGGGGATGACCAGCTCGACCACCCGGTCACCCACCCGGAGGCGATCGCCCATGACCTGTCGGAGATGGTCCATGCCCTCGCCGGTGCGGGCCGATACCACCACCGACCCGCTGTGGGCGGCCAGCAGGCGACGAGCCTCCTCGCCGGCGGCTTGGCCGGCCGAGGCGAGGACGTCCGCCTTGTTGACCACCAGCAGCTCCGGCAGACCGTCGGCTCCGATTTCGGCCAGCACGGTATGGACGGCGTCGATCTGGCCCTCGAAGTCCGAGGCCGAACCGTCCACCACGTGCACCAGGAGGTCGGCCTCGCCCACCACTTCGAGTGTCGAACGGAAGGCCTCGACCAACTGATGGGGAAGCTTCCGAACGAACCCCACGGTGTCGGTGACCAGCACCGTCTCGCCGCCGGGAAGGTCCAGCTGGCGGGTACGCGGGTCGAGGGTCGAGAACAGTCGGTCCTCGACCAGCACGTCCGACCCACACAGCCGGTTGAGAAGGGTCGACTTTCCGGCGTTGGTGTAGCCGACCAGCGACACCGTTCGCTGCCGCGACCGGCTTCGGCCACGGCGTTGGGTGTGGCGGGTGCGGTCGAGACGGCGGAGATCCGATTCGAGGCGCCCCATCCGCGACAGCAACCGCCGGCGGTCGACCTCGAGCTGGGTCTCGCCGGGACCCCGGGTGCCAATGCCACCGGCCTGCTGGCTGAGCGACCGTCCCCGTCCCCGCAGGCGCGGCAGGCGATAGCGCAGCAGGGCCAGCTCGACCTGGGCCCGACCCTCGGGGGTACGAGCGTTTTGGGCAAAGATGTCGAGGATGACGGCTGTCCGGTCGATGGCCGTTCGACCCAGGATCTTTTCCAGGTTGCGTTGTTGGGCCGGGGAGAGCTCGTCGTCGAAGACCACGGTGTCGGCATCGGTGGCCAGGCACACCGACAGGAGCTCCTCGGCCTTCCCCCGACCGATGTAGGTGGCCGGGTCGGGGGTGGTCCGGCGTTGCACCACCCGGGCGGCCACGTCGGCGCCGGCCGTGGCCACCAGCAGGCTCAGCTCGTCGAGACCGGCTTCGGTGTGGACCGAGGTTGCCGGCGGGACGGTGACCCCCACCACGACGATGCGCTCCCTTACCGTCCGCGAGATGAGTGTGTCGGTGAAAGCCGAATCGTTGGGCGTCACGCCGGAGCCGATTCCATGATCTGGCCCACGTCCACCGTCACCTCGGCCACCTTGTGCACGGGACCACGTAGACGGACACCGGCCGTCGACAAAGTGACCTGCAGCGTTCCGCCCGGATTGAGGACGTCGACCACGTCGCCGACGAGATCCCAACTCCGCGCCGCGGCAGCGGCGGCAGCGCTACCTGTCCCGCACGCCCGGGTCTCCCCCGCCCCCCGTTCCCACACCCGGAGGGTGAGGGCCTCTCCACCGGGGACGACGGCGATGAACTCCACGTTGATCCCCCCGTCGTGCTCCCCTTGCAGGCGACGGCCGATGCCGGCCACGTCGACCTCGGCCGGGTCGGGACCGAGAAGGACCAGGTGCGGGTTACCCATGTCGACCCGGCGGACCTTGTCGGCGCCGTATTGGGGAGGCTGGTCGGGCCCGAGCTGGGCCGCACCCATGTCCACCGACGCCTCGGCCGAACCGGCGTTCCCCTCGGCGCGGTACTCCACGGTGCGGATGCCGGCCACCGTCATCACCGTGAAGGCGGGCGGCGACACCAGGCCGGCTTCCACCGCCGCCTGGGCCAGACAGCGCACGCCGTTGCCGCTCATTTCGGCCCCGCTGCCATCGGCGTTGGTGAGCTCCATGGCCAGATCGGCACGACCCGCACCGTCGAGCACCCGGATGACGCCGTCGGCTCCGACGCCGAACCGACGGTCACAGAGAGCACGGACCAGATCCGGACCCAGGGGCGTGACGCCGGCCACATCGATGAGGACCAGGAAGTCATTGCCGGCGCCGTGATGCTTGGTCAAGGACAAGGTGGGCATATCCGGTGTGTTCAGGCTCATGGTGGCTTCTCACAGTCTCCCACCGCGGCCCGGGAGCAGGGACCATTCCTGAACAGGGCCACGATCGGACCGACAAGGTCATCCTCGGGGTCCACCCACACGATACGGGGGTCGCGGCGAAACCAGGCCAGTTGACGTCGGGCAAAGACGCGGGTCCGCCGGACCGCCTCGGTCACAGCTGCCTCCAGGGGGAGGCCCTCCTCGAGGTGGGCCAGAAGCTCGCGGTAGCCGAGGGCCTGGCGGGCCGAGCGGGACAGGCCAGCCGGGCGGGCCGCCAGTGAGCGCACCTCCTCCAGCAGTCCATGGTCCATCAGGCGGGCGAAGCGGTCGGCGATGCGGCGGTCCAGTTCGGCCCGATCGCAGCGGAGACCGATCAGGGTGACATCCGTGGCCGGGTAGCGCTCGAGCCCGGGCCCGAAGGACGAGAACGGGCGCCCCGCACCCAGGCACACCTCGAGGGCTCGCACCAACCGACGCCGGTTGGCCGGCTGGACCCGGGCGGCGGCCACCGGATCCAGTGCGACCAGACGTTCATGAAGTTGCACCAGGCGGACGTCGAGGGCACCGTCCCCGACGGCGACGGCGTCATCCAGAGAACGTTCCAGGTGCGCAGCCACCTCGGGATACCGACCGGGGAAGGCCAGATCGTCGACCAGGGACCGCAGATGGAGACCGGTCCCTCCGACCAGCAGGGCTCCGTTCCCCCGGGCGGCGATGCCGTCCAGAGCGCGACGGCCGACCGCCTGGAATTGCTGCACGGAGAAGTCCTGGTCCGGGTCGACCACGTCGATCAGGTGATAGGGCACGGCACGGCGTTCAGCGCTGGTGGGCTTGGCGGTGCCGATATCCATGCCCCGGTAGACGGCCATCGAGTCGACCGACACCAGTTCCACCGTCGGGCCCGGGGCGGACACCGCCGACTGCACAGCCACCTGGTGGGCCAGGCGCGACTTTCCCGACGCCGTCGGTCCGACCAGGGCCACCACGGGAGGAAGCACGACGGTCTCCGGGTCTGAGGCGGCCGTCAATCGGAACCCGCGGTCAGCCGGCAGAGACGGGGATGAGCACCCGGTGTGACGGGCGGGCGGTCACCGCCGACAGCCGACCGGTCAGATGGTGGGGGGCGGCCCCGGTGACCCGCACGTCGGCGTACGAACCCTCGGCCACCCCTCCGTCGTCGGGGGGACCGAAATGCACCAGCTTGTTCTGCGCCGTACGCCCGGTGATCACCGACGGATCCCGCTTGGAAGGGCCCTCGACCATCACCTCCTCCAGCCGACCGATCCGGGCACGGTGGCGGTTGAGGGCCGATCTCTCCACCACCACCCGGAGACGTTCGAACCGTTCGGCGATCACCTCGCCGGGCACGAAGTGCTCACCCATGGCTGCTGCCCGGGTCCCCGGGCGGGGCGAGAAGATGAAGGTGTAGCTGCTGTCGTAGGAGGCCTCGGCCGCCACTTCGAGGGTGCGTTCGAAATCATCGTCGGTCTCGCCCGGAAAGCCGACGATGATGTCGGTGGTCACCGCCAGATCGTCGATGGCGGCCCGGGCCGCGGCCAGACGACCGAGATACCGGTCGGCCGTGTACCCCCGGCGCATGGCCGACAGCACCGCATCACTGCCCGACTGCAGGGGGAGATGCAGGTGGTTGCAGACAGCGTCGGTTTCGGCCATGGCGGCAATGGTCTCGGGCCGCAGGTCCTTCGGGTGGGGGCTGGTGAAGCGCACCCGCCGGATCCCCTCGACCGCACCCACCGCCCGCAGAAGCTCGGCGAACAGGGGTCGACGACGGGTGAGGTCCCGGCCGTAGGAGTTCACGTTCTGCCCGAGCAGGGTGACGTCGGTCACCCCTCTTCGGGCCAGGGCCCGCACCTCGGCCACCAGGTCGTCCGCCCTGCGGGACACCTCAGGTCCGCGCACGGCGGGAACGATGCAGAAGGCACACGAGTTGTCGCAGCCGGTCTGAATGGTGACCCAGGCGGCGTAGGGAACATCCCGCACCGCGGTCAGGGCGGATCCCTCCGCCGCGGTGGACCGCCCGTCGGTGCCCACCACGGGTCCGTCCAGGATCTCGACCACCGGGCCCGACTGGGCCGCCTGCCGCAGTAGTTCGGGGGCACGGTGCAGGTTGTGGGTGCCCAATACCACATCGACGTGGGGCGCCCGCTGGCGGACCCGTTCACCGTCCATCTGGGCTAGGCACCCGCTCACCGCGATCTGCATGTCGGGCCGGTTCTCCCGCATCGTCTTGAGGTTCCCGAGGTGTCCGTAGAACTTGTTGTCGGCGTTCTCACGGATGCAGCACGTGTTGAAGACCACCACGTCGGCGCTGTCGAAGTCGGAGGTGGCCACCAGACCGTCTGCCACCAGAGCGCCGGCCAGTCTCTCCGAGTCGTGTTCGTTCATCTGGCACCCGTAGGTCCGGATGTGGAACGTCCGCGGCCGATCGGTCGGCCCCGGGCCCGCCCCCTTTTCGGGCTCAACTCCGGAATCGGTCGTGGTCACCGTCCCAGGATACGGGCCTGGCGAGGGAGGCCCCACCGTTAGCAGTGGGAGGCCCCGCCTCTAGGGATGGGATGCCTCCACCACCGTGTGGATTCCCCCTCGGACAAGCCAGTCGGTGGTGACCGTCATCCGCCGCGGTGCCACCGCCGCCACCAGGTCATCGAGGATCTGGTTGGTCACGTCCTCGTGGAACCCACCTTCGTTGCGGTAGCTCCACAGGTAGAGCTTGAGCGACTTGAGCTCCACGATCGAGGGACCGGGCACGTAGGTGAGGGTGACGGTGGCGAAGTCCGGCTGGCCGGTCAGGGGGCACAGACAGGTGAACTCGGGACTCACGCAGGTGACCTGGTAGGCGCGCCCGGGGCGGGGGTTGGCCACCACCTGGAGGTCTTTCGAAGGTTGGGTAGGCACAATTATCTATCCGACTGTCTAGCCAACGGGTCAGCCGTCGGCGTTGAAGTCGTACACCCCGGATCCGCTCTCGCCGTCCACGATCAGCCCGTGCATGTCGGGATGGAGGATGAGCACCTGGCCCTCGACGGCGGTGGCCTTGAGGGCGGCCGCCGCCGCCGCCTCCACTTCGGGTGCCTCCGATCCGTGACAGATGCCGACCAGCGAGGGACCGGCGCCGGACCAGCACACGGCCAGAGCACCGCCGCTGGCCATGGCAGCCAGAAGTTGGGGTGCGGCCGGAAAGAACGGGCTCCGGTAGTCCTGATGCAGTCGGTCCTCAGTGGCTTCGGCAATGAGGACCCGGCTGTCGGCCAGACCGGCGATGAGCAGCGCCATCCGCGACAGGTTGAAGGCCGCGCTCTCGCGGCTCACCTCGTTGGGAAGGGCCTGGCGGGAACGCGACGTCGCCAGGTGCAACTCCGGGACGATGACCACAAAGGCCAACGAGACGTCCAACGCCAGGCGGACGGCACGCACCCCGCCCTTCACCCGCGCCGCCGCCACCAATCCGCCGACCATCGACGCCGCCGCGTTGTCGGCGTGCCCGTCCATGCGTGCGGCGACAGCCAGGGGGTCGTCGGCTCCGGCGGCCGCAGCCGCGGCCACGGCCAGGGCGGCCGACGATCCCAGTCCGCGGGACATCGGGATCTGCGACCGCACGGTGATGGCCAGCTGGTCGGTGCCGGCCACGTCGATGGCCACCCGGGCCGCCAAGTGGGACGGGTCGTCGGACAACTCGGCCCCTTCGCCCTCGGACCGGACCACCAGGCGTGGGGACGGTTCGACCTCGACCTCGACATATCTGTCCAGCGCGATGGCCAAAGTATCGAAACCGGGTCCAAGGTTTGCCGCCGAGGCGGGCGCTCGTGCTCGCACACCGACACGGTACTCGGCGGGGGTCGAGGCCGACGGAATCGGTGGCTGAGGTCGGCGGGTCGGTCAGTCGTGCATCAAACGCCACCACCAGGTCGGCTCGGGCAGGGTGGCGGTGAGGGTCAGCGGCACCGACTCCTTCTGGGTGCCCAGGACATAGACCACGTGTCCGGCCGTGGTGCCCTGCCGAGCGCCCGCCGGTACGGAGCGGACAGTGACGGCCGACGTCACCTTCTGACCCGGCCACCCCATGAGCCACGCCCCTTTGGTGGTCACCACCCCCACCGTATGAGGCCGGCCGTTCCAGGTGACCACGGCTGTCATCACACGTTGGCCCCCGGTGACCACCGGCGCCGGGACGACGGCGGCGGTGGCCGCGTCCAGAAGCCCTTCGGCCACCGGCCCGGCGTAGAGCAGCGGGTACATGTAGGCCATCGGGTTGATCGGCGCCGTGGTCGTCGTGGTCGGCGAGGGGGAGGAGGGCAACGTGGTGGTGGTGGAGGAGGGCGATGTGGTGGTGGTGGTCGTCGAGGAGCTGGGGGTGGTAACGGACGAGTGGGTCGAGGCCTTCTTGGGCGGCGGCGGCTGGGGGACCGTCTGTCCGAGGGCCGAGGCCAGCACCAGCACGCTCCGTCCCCCGACGATCCGATAGGCGGCCAGGACCATGCACCCGCCCGCCTGGGAGGTGTAGCCCGACTTCACGCCGACCACACCGTCCGACCCGATCTCGGTGACGATGTTGTGCACCGTCCCGACCAGGGGGAGGGTGACCGTAGCCATCCCGGCTACCTGGGCGAAGGCGGGGATGGCCATGCCGGCGGCGGCGATGCGTAGGCAGTCGGCCGCCGTCGACACCGACTGCGGGTCGAACCCGCTGGCGTCGACGTAGTGGGTGTGGGTGGCGCCCAACGATGCGGCCAAGGCGTTCATCTTGACCACAAAGGCGGGCTCGCTCCCCGCGTCCCACACGGCCAGGCTGTAGGCGACATCGTTGGCCGACTGGTTGAGCAGGGCCTCCAGCATCTGCAGCTCGGTGAGCTGCTCTCCCGCCTGGATGGGGATGTTCGACTCGTCATTGTCCAGATCGACGTCGTACTGCAGTGCGTCAGCCGGGGTGACGGTGATGACCGGGCCACTGGCACCGGCGGCCAGCGGGTGGTCCCGCAAGATGAGCACGGCGGTGGTCATCTTGGTCAGCGAGGCGATGGGAACGGGCGGCTCCGGTCCCGACTGGTGGGCGTAGCCGAGGGCAGGCACCGCCACCGCGCCCTGACCGACCACCGGCCACGGCAGGCCCGGGGCCAGGCCCGGTACGGTCAACGAGGCCGGCACGGTGGAGACCAGCGACGGCGAGGAGAGCGGTCGGTTGATACGGATGCCGGACACCACGGCCACAGCCCCGAGCACGAGGACGACAGCCACCACCACCCACCGCCACCACGACCTCTTCTTCTCCCGGCGACGGTGCCTGTGCCGCCCGGTGGCTGCCTCAGCGCTGGCTGTTACACCAGTGGCTGTTACAGCGGTGGCTGGAGCCGGAGGGCCGGCGACCTCTCCTCCCGTGGCCGCAGCCGGCGGCGCCGGTGGAGGAGGCAACCCATCGTGAGCTCCGGCTGTGATGTCGTGGGTCGGCGACGGCGGTAACGGCACCGAGCCGGAGTCCGCCACCATGTCGCCCATCTCCCGCGCACCGGTCGGTGCCGCTTCGGAGCCGGCGTGATCGGAGAGCCCCCGGTTCAGCGGGCGTCCAGTTCCTCGGGGGTCATCAACACAGCCCGCGCTTTTGAACCCTCGGACGGGCCCACCACCCCACGCCTCTCCATCAGGTCCATGAGCCGACCGGCGCGGGCGAACCCGACCCTGAGCTTGCGCTGGAGCATGGAGGTCGAACCCAGCTGCGAGCGCACGACCAGGTCCATGGCCTGCTCGAGAAGATCGTCGTCACCGTCATCGTCTCCCGACCTCGACTCACCGCTCCCCACCACCTCCTCGATCCCCGCCACCACCTCCATGGGCCTCTGCCTCTTCCAGTGGGCGGCCACGGCACGGACTTCCTCCTCGCTCACCCACGGGCCCTGGAGCCTTTGCGGGTTCGACGAGGACGCCGACAGCAAGAGCATGTCACCCTTGCCGATCAGCCGCTCTGCACCCCCCTGATCGAGAATCACCCGGCTGTCGGCCTGGGTGGACACAGAAAAGGCCAGCCGCGAGGGGATGTTGGCCTTGATCACCCCGGTGATCACATCGACGGACGGACGTTGGGTGGCCAGTACCAAATGGATGCCCACGGCCCGGGCCATCTGTGCGATGCGGCACACCGAATCCTCGACGTCGCGGGCAGCCACCATCATCAGGTCGTTGAGCTCGTCCACCACGATGAGGATGAAGGGCAACCGCGAGTAATGGGCCGGCTGGTCCTGGTCGGCCTGTCCGGCGCTGTCCTCGTCGGTTCCCGCGCCCCGCATCCGCAGCTGGTAGGCCTCCTCGTAGTCGGCCAGTTCCCCGTCGTCGAAGGCACCGTTGTAGCCGGTGATGTCCCGCATGCCCACCTCGGCCAGGAGGTCATAGCGGCGCTCCATCTCGGTGACCGCCCAGCTGAGGGCGTTGGCCGCCTTCTTGGGGTCGACCACCACCTGGGTGAGCAGATGAGGCAGATCGTTGTACTGGCCGAGCTCGACCCGCTTGGGATCGACCAGGATGAGCCGTACCTGGTCGGGTGTGGCCCTGGTCAGGATCGAGGTCAGCAGCGAGTTGATACACGACGACTTGCCCGACCCGGTCGCCCCCGACACCAGCACGTGGGGCATCTCCGCCAAATTGACCATGACGGCACGACCGGCGATGTCACGTCCGAGGGCCACTTCGAGGGGATGATCGGCCTTGGCCGCTTCGGGCGACGAGAGGACGTCGCCGAGGGCCACCAGTTCGCGGCGGCGGTTGGGAACCTCCACCCCGATGGCCGACTTGCCCGGGATGGGAGCCAGGATGCGCACGTCGGGTGACGCCATGGCGTAGGCGATGTCCCTGGACAGGGAGGTGACCCGGGCCACCTTGACCCCGGCCCCGAGTTCGAGCTCGTAGCGGGTGACACTGGGCCCCACCGTCCGGCCCAGCAACCGGGTGTCGACGCCGTGGGCGGCCAGGGCGGCCACCAGGGCGGTTCCCCCGGCGTCCACCTCCCGCTGGTCGACGGTGTGGGGCTTGGCGTGCTTGAGCAGGGTGGCCGGAGGCAGCCGCCACTCCCCCACCGTCGGCCCGAGCTTCATCTCGAGGGGGGTGCCCGCCGACGCCGGTGCGGTGGGTGGCGGTTCGATCGGGTCGACCACCGGATCGGCCGCCGACACCTCCGGCGACTCGTCCTCCTCCGGCTCGGACACGTGGCTCGGGACCAGGTCCACCACCGGTTCCGGATCAGCTGTGGCCGTGGTCCGACCGAATGGATCGGTCGGATGCTCATCGACGTCGGGATCCCCTTCCCCGGGACGTCGGTCGCCCCCGGACGCCACCTTCACCCCCCACCGCACAGCACCGACGGCGCCGGCGGCAGCGGTGCTGACCGACACGCCGGTCAGCACGATCATGGCCACCACCACCACGGCCAGCAGCACCGTGGTGGCGCCCACCCCGCCGAGGGCCGAGCCCAAGGGGTTGCCGATCGCTGCGCCGATCCAGCCGCCGGCCGCCGACAGCTGGGCGGTGGCACTGGAAAGAGGAGGCGAACCACCGGCCAACGACGCCAGGCCGGCCACCGCCAACAGGGTGAGGGTGGCGCCGATCAGAGCGCGGGCCGGCTCGCGACTGGTGCGTTCACCCTCCTCACCGCGCCGGCCCACCAGGAGCAGCAGTCCGACGCCGAGCGTGATCGGCGGGACCAGGAAGCGCCCCCACCCAAGCAGGTCACCGACGCCCAACCGGGCATAGTGCCCGGCCGCGTTGAGGGCATCGGCATAGAAGGCCAGCGCCGTCAGGATCCCCAGGGTGACCAGCATCACGCCCCACAGGTCGGCTGCGTGGCCGGAAACGATCGCACCCACCGAGGCCAACATCCCCGACCGTTGCGGTTTTCCGCCGGATGACCGGGACCCGGCCCGCCGGCGCGAGGTGACCGTCGGCGCGGACTTCTTGCGGTTCGACGGGCGCGAACGGGCCGCTGACGCGGTCCCTCCCTTCGACCGTGGCGTCCCGGATCGGCCCGCCCGCTTGGTGGCGGTCGTCACAGTGGGTAACAGGGTAGTCCCGCTCAGTCCCCGTTTCGGGGACACCGGCCCGGGCCTGATCAGACGGTGACGATGACCGGAACGATCATCGGACGCTGCCGGGTCCGATCGCCCACCAGACGGCCGAGAGCCTTGCGAGCCACCCGGTTCAGGTGCTCATGATCGGTGCTCCCGGCGGTGAGGGCCTGTTCCAGGGCTTTGGTCACCTGATCACCGGCTTCGTCCAGCAGGGCCTTGGTGTCCTGGTCATAGGCCCAACCGCGGGTGACGATCTGGGGGGTTCCCACCACTTCGGACCGGCGCAGGTCGACGGTAGCCACCGCCATGACCACACCTTCCTCGGCCAGGACCATCCGGTCGCGGAGGACGCCGTGGCCGATGTCGCCGACCGAGCTGCCGTCCACGAACAGATAGCCGCCCGGAACGGTCCCGTCGCGCCGCAAACCGGTGGCGTCCAGGCGAACGGCGTCCCCGTCCTCACAGAGCAGGACCCGGTTGCCGTCGATCCCCATCGACGCGGCCAGGCGGACGTGATTGGCCATGTGCCGGTACTCACCGTGGACGGGGATGAAGAAGTCGGGCCGGGTCACCGACATCAACGTGGCCAGTTCACCTTGGCGAGCGTGACCGCTGACGTGGACATTCTCCACTCCCGAGTGGATGACCTCGACCCCCAGACGGGTGAGGCTGTCGATGACCCGGCCCACCGACCATTCGTTGCCGGGAATGGGATGGGCGCTGATCACGACCACGTCATCGGGGCGCAGGGCGAAGAACCGGTTCTCGCCGGTGGCCAACCGGGACAGGGCCGACATCGGTTCGCCCTGCGACCCGGTCGAGATCACGCATACCTGCCCGGGGTCGAGTTCGTCGATGTCCTCCACGTCGACCAGCGACCGGTCGGGAATGTCAAGAAGCCCGAGCCGCCGGGCCAGGGTCACGTTCTTCTCCATGGACCGGCCCAGGGTGGCCACCGACCGACCACCGGCGATGGCGGCGTCCGCCACCTGCTGGACGCGATGGATGTGACTGGCGAAGCAGGTCACCACGAAACGCCGGTCGGGTCGAGCCAGGAACACGCTGCGTAGCGTGGCTCCGACGGTGGACTCCGAGGCGGTGAAGCCCGGCTCTTCGGCGTTGGTCGAGTCGGCCAACAGGAGGCGGATACCGGGATCCTCCGCCAATGCCCCCATCCGGGCCAGATCGGTACGGCGGCCATCCACTGGGTGCAGGTCGATCTTGAAATCACCCGAATGGAGGATGACGCCCTGAGGTGTGGTGAAGGCCACGGCGAAGGCGTGGGGAACCGAATGGGTGACCGGGATGAACTCAACGTCGCAGGGACCGATGCGTCGGCGCTCGCCGTCCCGGATTGGTACGAACTGGGCCCGGTCGGTCAGTCCGGCTTCATCGATCCGGTTGCGGGCCAGGGCCAGGGTCAGCTCGGAGCCGTAGATGGGGGCGGTGAAGTCGCGTAGGAGGAAGGCCAGTCCCCCGGTGTGGTCCTCGTGGCCGTGGGTCAGGATGATCCCATCGACCCGCTCGGCGTTCTCCCGCAGGTAGGTGAAGTCGGGCAGCACCAGGTCGACCCCGGGCATGTCCGGATCGGGGAACATGATCCCGACGTCGAGGACGAGGATCCGACCACCCACCTCGATGCAGGCGCAGTTCCTTCCGATCTCCCCCAGGCCACCGAGAAAGACCAGACGGACGTCGTCGACGCCGAGCTTCTTTCTGGCCACCGGGGGCGCCTTGGCGCTGGATGGCACCTTGGTGCCCACGGCGGATCTGCCGCCGGATCCTTTGCCGCTGGACCCGCCCTTGGCCCGTGATCCGCTCTTGTCGGTTGACCCGCCCTTGCCACCCGACGCCGCCTTGCCGCCCGAGGCGGCTTTGCCGCCCGATGCGCTCTTGGTGCCCGATGCCGCCTTGGCGGGCGCGCCCGGGCGGCGCTGCGCCCGGTCGCGGCGGCCGGCGTCAGGCAACCGACTGATGCGCCGGCTCGAGCCGGTCCAGCGTGGCCAGGAGCGCCCGGGCCTGGTCGTCGAGTGAGGCAGGAGCGGGTGCGTTGGGGAGACGGCACTGGCCGACCGGGAGTCCGAGGGCCCGACAGGCGGCCTTGGCCGGAACCGGATTGGGGTACTCGTCGGTCGACTCGAACCGGTAGGAGTCGGTCAGGTGCTGATTGATGGTCGTCGCTCGCTCGACTCGCCCTTGGCGGTAGCCCTCGACCATTTCGGCGAAGAGCCGACCGGCCCAGTGGGCGGCGACGCTGATGATGCCCGCACCACCCACCGCCATGAAGGGCAAGGTGAGCGAGTCGTCGCCGCAGTAGACGTCGAACCCGGGCGGGCTTTCGGCGATCACCACGGCGGCGGCGGCCACATCGCCGGTTGCGTCCTTCACGCCGACGATGGTGGGCACCTGGCGGGCCAGCTCGAGGGTGAGGTCGGGCCCGATCCGTCGACCGGACCGGACCGGGATGTCGTAGAGGATCATGGGTAGATCGGTGGCGGCGGCCACGGCCCGGAAGTGGGCGGACAGCCCTGCCGATGAGGGGCGGTTGTAGTACGGCGTCACCACCAGCACGGCGTGGACACCGCAGCCCTTGGCTGCCTTGGTCAGGGCCACCGAGTGGGCCGTGTCGTTGGACCCGGTGGCGGCGATCACCGGCACGTCGACGGCTCCCACCACCGCCCGGAAGAGATCGAGGCGCTCCTCGTCGCCGAGCACCGGGCCTTCACCGGTGCTTCCGGCCACCACCAGGCTGTCGCTACCCGATTCGACCAAATGGCGGGCCACAGCCGCGGCGGCGTCCATGTCAAGGGTGCCGTCACCACCAAAGGGGGTGACCATGGCGGTGATCACCGAACCGAAGCGGGGCATCACAGATCAGGCAACCGGGGCGGGCACGACGCCCGCAGACTGTGTCACGGTTTGGCAGGCTACCAGCCGCCCGCGGTCAGGCCGGATAGGGCACCGGCCACCGATGCTGCGGCGCCGGGCGCCACCCTGGCCTCAGGAGGCGAGTCGCTCCATGGGGGGGGCGGCGGCCATGGCGTCGGCCTCCTCGGCGGTGTCCACCCACGACTCGAACTGGATGACCCCGAGCTCGGTGAACCTGGTGCGGAGCCAGCCGTCGGCCGCATCCAGGAGACCGAGCTTTCGGCAGTTGGGGACGATCTTGGAGAAGAGCAGCGCTTGGAACTGGCTGCGCTCGGGAGCCTGCTGGACCACGGGAACGATGGCCTTGGGATCGATACCCATGCGGGCCCACACCTCCTGCTGGAGGAATCGGTCGCGCATCCGCACCGCTGCCTCGAAGGCGAACTCCTGTCGCTCGCGGAGCTCGGCGGAGGTCAGCTCGCTGTAGTACTCCTCGAGGCTGAGGACGCCGAAGGCCACGTGGCGGGCCTCGTCGGCCATCACGTAGCGCAGCAGCTGCTTGAGCAGCGGATCACCGGTCATCTGGTGCATGAAGCCGAAGGCGGCCAGGGCCAGGCCCTCGACCATGATCTGCATGCCCAGGTAGGTCATGTCCCACCGCGAGTCACCGATGATGTCGTCCAGCAGCATGCCCAGATGGGCGTTGAGCGGATAGTGGCCCGACAGCTTCTCGTCGAGGTACTTGGCGAAGACCTCCACGTGGCGGGCTTCGTCCATCACCTGGGTGGAGGCGTAGTACTTGGCGTCGATCCACGGAACCGATTCCACGATCTTGGCCGTGCAGATGAGGGCGCCCTGCTCGCCATGGAGGAATTGGGACAGCGTCCAGTTCTGGCTCTCCACCCCGAAGGCCAGCCACTCCTTGTCGCTCCACTTCTCGACCGGCGTCCCGGTCAGATCGAAACCGGCGCCGAACCCACCGGTGGCCTCGGCCTGCTCCCGAACCAGCCTCTCCTGGTCCACCTCGATCTCCCAGGGCAGGTCGGTCTCGCCGTTCCACTGGGCCTTCTTGGCCTTCTCGTAGAGCTTGTTGAGCTTGGGCCGGGCACCCTTCTCGTAGTCCCAGGTGAAGATGGAGTCGTAGTCCGAGTGCACCACATGGCGACCGTCGGCCTCTTCGGTTCCGACCACCGAGAGGATGGCTTCGAAGTCGTCAATTTCGGCTCGGCCGATGATGTCCTCGGTGCTGCTCATTTCGGTGGTCATGGCATGCCTCCTTGACGGGAGTCGTCTGATGGCGTGGACGGTCGGAATTGGAACGGGGTGATATCGATGGTCGGCGTCTCATCGGCGCTCTGCAGTGCAGAGATCCCCGGTAAGACGAAGGTGTTGACCAGCTGGGCGGCATGACCGGGTTTGGTCAGATCGATGGAGGCCGACGGGCTGATGGTGTAGGACAGAACGATGCGGGTGGCCCACTCGGCCACCCTTTCTGCTTCGGTCGGGCTCATCCACCGGGCCAGGAAGGGCGCGGTGAACCGGGACGCGGTCGACAGGAGCCGGTCCGACTCGTCGAAGGCGAGGTGGCCGAGAACCGTTTCCGGCTCGTGCTCCACCAGGTAGGCCAGGGCGGCATGGCCACGGATCCGGCTGGAGGCTTCGACGATGCCGCCCACCAGGGCGTCGGCCAGGTCGGTGGCCTCGCCCAGACGCACGCCCAAGGCGGAGAAGAGGCGGGCCATCTCGGTGTCGACCACCGCGGCCAGGATCTCCTCACGGCCGCCTCGAAAGATCCGGTACACCGTGGCCCGCGACACCCCGGCCTCACGGGCGATGTCATCCACGGTGGTCTTGGCCGTCCCGTACCGGGCCAGGCAGGCCAGGGTGGCATCGACGATCCGCACCCGCCGGGGAGAGGAGTGCTCGCCTACCGGCCAGACCCCGGCGGAGGCCTGCTCGGGCACCACCTGCAGCGCTCTCCCGCGATCATCCACGCCTGGAACATTAGGTCGTATTTTGTCTCATTGTCAACGCTTGGCCCCCCGGGCCCCCGGTCCGGCCCCCGCCGGTCCGGCGCCGGCCACCACCCCCGGGAGGAGCTCGGCTCGAACCAGTTGGGCCACCTGTTCGGGGTCGTCCAGGTCCCATCGACCCGGTGACGCCATGTAGGACAGGACCATCCGGGCCAGGAAGTCGGCGGCCTGGTTGAGGTCCACTCCCGCCGCCACACCCCGTTGTTCGAGATAGGGAACCAGGAACTCGGCGATCCCCTGGCGGATGCGATTGCTCTCGACGGTGAGGGCGGGCAGGAGCTTCTCCGGCTCGGTCTGCATGACCCGCTGGAGCACCTCATGCTCGACGATCGACCGGTGGGCGAACATGATCCCCCGCTCCATCACCTGTTCGAGGCCGGCGGCGTCGTGAACCTGCTCGTAGAGGCGGGCGAAGAAGGCCACGGTGGCCCACCCCACCACGGCAGTGATCAGTTCGTCACGGCCTCCCGGAAAGGTCCGGTAGACGGTGGCCCGCGACACCTTGGCTTCGCGGGCGGCGTCCTCGATGGTGGTCTTGGCCAGCCCCCGCCGGGCCACGCAGTTGTAGGTGGCCTCCAGGATCCGCTCCCGGGTGGTGTCCACCTGTCCGGCCGACCTCAGAGACCGAGCAGCGGGTCGAGGCCGACGGTGAGCCCCGGGCGGTCGGCAACCGAACGGACAGCCAGGACCACCCCGTCCATAAACGAAGCCCGGTCGGTCGAATCGTGACGGACGGTCAGGGTCTGCCCCGCCGATCCCAGAATGACCTCCTGGTGGGCGACCAGGCCGGGCAGCCGCACGGCGTGGATCCGCACACCACCGGGGCCCTCGGCCCCCCGTGCTCCGGGGACCACGGCGTGGAGGGTCCCGTCGGGTGGGAACGGGCCCGATCCCGCTGACCCCCGGGCCGCGGCCATGCGACGAGCCGTGGTCAGCGCCGTTCCTGACGGGGCGTCTGTCTTGTTCTCGTGATGGAGCTCAACAATTTCGGCACCGTCGAACCAGGGTGCAGCCAACTCGGCGAAGCGCATCATCAATACGGCCCCGACGGCGAAGTTGGCGGCCACGATGCAGTTGGGGCTCCCTCGGCCCGGACCGGCGAAACGGCGTCCCAGCGCATCGAGGTCCTCCTCGGAGAACCCTGTGGTCCCGACCACGGCGTGGATGCCGGCATCGGCGCAGTAGGCCAGAGTCTGGCGGGCCACCTCGATCCGGGTGAAGTCGACCACCACCTGGGTGTCGGCTCTGCCCAGTGCATCCAGCTCGCCGGCCATGGTGAGGGCACCGCCTTCGGGGCCGACCACGGTGGCCAGTTGCTGGCCGGCGTAGACAGGATCCACAGCCGCCACCAGTTCGAGGTCGGTATGGGCGGCAACAGCCAGGCACACCTGTCGGCCCATCCGTCCCCCGGCACCGACAACGCCGACTCGCATGGCCGTCACCCTATCGTCGGTGCTGGCCAGCGCCCGGGAAGCCGCAGCTCCCTCGGGACGGACGCTCAGCCCAGCCGCAGGAGGACGCGGTCGAAGTCGGCTTCCTCGAATGGCCCGACAGCCGACAGCGTGCGGGGGGCGTCGACCACCTCGGCCGCCACCGCCGCCACCTCGTCGAGGGTCAGCGCTTCCACCCGGGCCATGACCTCGTCCACGGTCAGGACCTCCCCGTGCAGGAGGAGGCCGGCGCCGATGCGGCTCATGCGTGCCCCCGAGTCCTCACAGGCCAACAGGGTCTCCGCCCGCAGGTTCCCCTTGGCGATGACCAACTCGCGTTCGGTGATTCCCTCGGCCCCCAATCGGGCCAGCTCGGCGGTGATGATGTCGAGAACCTCGGCCACGTTCTCGGGAGCGGTGCCCACCCCCACGCTCACCGATCCGGCGTCGCCGTAGGCCGCTCTCTCCGACCACACCGAGTAGGCAAGGCCACGACGCTCGCGGATCTCCTGGAACAGGCGGCTGGACAGCCCGCCACCGAGCACATGGTTGAGCACCGCCAGCGCATAGCGGCGCGGGTCGGACCGCGACACCGAGCGGGCGGCCAGCACCAGATGAGCCTGCTCCGTCCCCCGACGGGTGACCCGGAGCGGCTCGACCTTGTCCCCGGGCGCCTCTCGGATCGGGGCCCGGCCACCGACGCCGCCGTCAAACCGCTCCTCCAGCCCGGCGGCCACGGCGTGGTGGTCCACGTCGCCGGCCACCGCCACCACCATGTTGGCCGGACGGTAGTGATGCTCGAAGAAGGCCCGGATCCGGGTGGCTGTCATGGCCGATACCGACGCCTGGCTGCCGAGAACCTCCCGCCCGAGCGGATGATCGGGGAAGAGGGCGGCCGAGCTCTCCTCCGCCGCCTGATCGGAAGGCTCGTCGGCGTGCATCAGGATCTCGTCCAGGATGACCTGCCGCTCGGCGTCGAGGTCGGCCGGGCGGAGAGCCGGTCGCCACATGATGTCGGACAGGATGTCGAGACCGAGGTCCATGTGCTCGGCCAAAAGCCGGATATAGAAGGAGGTGTACTCCTTGGTGGTGAAAGCGTTGAAGTCACCGCCCACCTCGTCCACCGCTTCGGCGATGTCCGAAGACGAGCGGGTCTCTGTCCCTTTGAACAGCAGGTGTTCGAGAAAGTGCGAGGCGCCGGCCTCGCCGTCGCCTTCGTCACGCGACCCGGTGCCGACCCAGAAGCCGATGCACACCGAACGGACGTCGTCCATCCGCTCGGTGACCAACGACAGGCCCGACGGAAGCACTTCGGTCCGGATCATGTCGACGGGTCGGTCCGGCTCACGTGGACGCTCACCGGACGACCGTCCGGTCGAGCCCGGTGCTCAACGACGGCGGCGACCCCCTCGGCCGCCCCCGCCACCCCCGCTGGGGCGCTCCGACGACTCGACAGAGGCGGGGCCAAGATCACCGAACTCCTCGACCAGCTCGACTTCGAAGGCATCCTCGAAGGAGGCGGCTCCGCTGGGCGGGCTGGCCGTCCGGGCCGGCCGGCGCCCACCGTCGGGGCGACCGTCGGGATCGGCATGGTCGCCCCGGTCCGGACGACCACGTCCGCCGTCGCCGCGACCGCTGTCGCCGCGGCCGTTGCGCTCGCTTGACCCGGACGTCGGGGCCGGTGCCTCGCCGGCCATGGACAGGGACACCTTCCCCTGGGGATCGATGTCGTCCACCCGGACCTCGACCGGCTGGCCCAGCTCGAGCACGTCTTCGACACGCTCGACCCGCTTGCCCTGGCCGATCTTCGAGATGTGCAGCAAGCCGTCGCGACCGGGAAGGATGTTGACGAAGGCGCCGAACTTGGTGATGTTGACCACTTTGCCCTGGTAGGTGGCCCCCACTTCGGCCAGCGGCGGATCCAGGATGGTCTCGATGCGGCGCCTGGCCTCGGCCACCGCCGTGCCGTCCTTGGCTCCGATGGTCACCGTGCCCACCATGCCGTCGTCGTCGACGGCGATGTCGGCCCCGGTCTCTTGCTGGAGGGTGTTGATGACCTTGCCCTTGGGCCCGATGACCTCGCCGATCTTGTCCATGGGGATCTCGAAGGAGACGATCTTCGGTGCCGAGGCGGCCACCTCGCTGCGGGGCTCGTCGATAGCACCGGCCATCACGTCGAGGATGGTCAGGCGGGCCTCCTTGGCCTGAAGGAGGGCCTTGGTCAGCACGTCGAGGGGTAGCCCGTCGATTTTGGTGTCGAGCTGCAGGGCGGTGACCACATCTTTGGTCCCGGCCACTTTGAAGTCCATGTCGCCGAAAGCGTCCTCGGCCCCCAGGATGTCGGTGAGGGTGACGTAGGCGCCCTCGTCGTAGACGAGACCCATGGCGATGCCGGCCACAGGTGCCTTGATGGGAACGCCGGCCGCCATCAGCGACAGGGTCGACCCGCACACCGACGCCATCGATGTCGAGCCGTTGGAGGCCAGCACGTCGGACACCAGACGGAGGGTGTAGGGGAACTCCTCCTCATAGGGGACGACCGGGAGCAGGGCCCGCTCAGCCAGCAGCCCGTGCCCGATCTCCCGGCGCTTGGGACCGCGCATGAAGCCGGTCTCGCCGGTGGAGAAGGGGGGGAAGTTGTAGTGGTGCATGTACCGCTTGTGGTCGTCGGGGGTGATGGTGTCCAGCAGCTGGTTCATCCGGGGCATGCCCAGGGTGGTCACGTTGAGCACCTGGGTCTCGCCTCGCTGGAACAGGGCCGAACCGTGGGCTGTGGGGAACAGGTCCACCTCGGCCGACAGAGGCCGGATTTGTGTGGTGGTGCGGCCGTCGATGCGGATACCCTCCTCGACGATGCGCTTGCGCACCAGCTTCTTGGTCAGGCTGCGCACGGCCGCTTTGACCTCGGCGTCGCGTTCGGGAAATTCATCGGCCAGTTCTGCCCGGATGGCGGTGCCGGCCTCGTCGAGGGCGGCGTTGCGCTCGGCCTTGGCCACGATGGTGTTGGCCGCGGCCACCAGTCCGGTGCCCACCGCCTCGACCCGCTCCCAAACGTCGTCCTCGTAGTCGTTGAACGTCGAATACTCGATGGGCTGGATGGGACCGCGGGCGGTCACGTAGGCCTCGACCATCTGGCGCTGGAGCACGATCGACTCGCGGATCCAGGTCTTGGCGGCCTCCAGCCCGTCGGCCAGGACCTCCTCGGTGACCTGGGGGGCTCCCTCGTCGTAGTACTGGAACGAGCGCTCCGACCCGCCGGCCTCCACCATCATGATGGCGATGTCGGCGTCCTCGTTGTCGGTGAGGGCCCGGCCGGCCACCACCAGCTCGAAGGTCGACTCGTCCCCCTCTTCGAAGGTGGGGTGCGGGATCCACTGCCCGTCGGTCGAGTAGGCCACCCGGACCGCCCCGATCGGTCCCTCGAAGGGGATCCCGGAGATCATGAGGGCGGCCGAGGCAGCGTTGATGGCCAGCACGTCGTGCGGGTTGACCTGGTCGGCCCCGAAGATGGTGCCGACCACGTGGACCTCGTTGCGGAAGCCCTTGGGGAAGGACGGCCGCAGGGGGCGGTCGATCAACCGGTCGGTGAGGATGGCCTGGTCCGAGGACTTCCCCTCCCGTCGGAAGAAAGATCCGGGGATCTTGCCCGCCGCATAGGCGCGCTCTTCGATATCGACCGTCAACGGGAAGAAGTCAGCTCCTGGCTTGACCGAACGGGCAGCGGTGGCCGTGGCCAGAAGGATGGTGTCTCCGATCCGCCCGACGACCGCGCCGTCGGCCAATTGGGCCAACTTGCCTGTTTCGAATGTGAGGGTGCGGTCGGTGCCACTGATGGGCGCCGACACGGTAATGGCGTCTGACATGACGCTCCTTGGTTGCTCGGGGACCCCCCTGAGCCAGTTCCCAGTTGTCGACCACTCCTCATCCACAGCGTGTCATCCACGACGTGAGTGATCGGCAACTGGTGACTGACCTCGCCGGAGGCCCAATTTGTCTTCTCTCAACCCGGACCCACTGGAGTGGCGACCGGCCCTGCTGCGAGCCGGCACCAGCCGACCCGTGTGCCCGCCCGGTCCCCCCATTTCTCGGGGGCCGGATAGGCCACCGCCCGGCCGAAGCCGGGCGGAAGATATGCGACCGTCTAACGGCGGAGTCCCAGCCGACTGATGATCTCGCGGTAACGCTCGACGTCGTTGCTGCGGACGTAATCGAGTAGTCGTCGGCGCCGACCGATCAGCTTGAGCAGGCCACGCCGGGTGTGATGATCGCCCTTGTGCACCTTGAGGTGCTCGGTGAGGTGGGTGATGCGCCCGCTGAGTAGGGCGATCTGCACCTCGGGCGAACCGGTGTCCGTCTCGTGGAGACGGTATTCGGCAATGGTGGACTGCTTATCTGACATGGAAGGAGTCGCCCTTGAGATTCTCGTATCGGCCGACGGACGGAACACGACGGCTCTGCCATGGTAGCAGGATCGCCGGTGGTGAGGGTCCAGGTCAGGACATGAAGGACCGCGGCGCGTCGATCGGTCGGACCGTCCCCCGGGGACAGATCCGACCGATCTGCGCGAAACGGGCGGTCAGCCCGGCCCGCCCGGCGGCTACCGGTTGGGTTGAGGAGTGACCCGCAGGTAGGGCTTGATGGCCTTGAAACCCTTGGGGAAGCGCTCCTTGGCCTCCTCGTCGGAGACGGCCGGCACGATGATCACGTCTTCGCCGTCCTCCCAGTTGACCGGGGTGGCCACCTTGTAGTCGGCTGTCAGCTGCAGGGAGTCGAGCACCCGGAGGATCTCGCTCACATTGCGGCCGGTGGAGGCGGGGTAGGTGAGGGTGAGCTTGACCTTCTTGTCCGGGCCGATGATGAACACCGACCGCACGGTCAGGGTGTCGTTGGCGTTGGGGTGGATCATGTCGTAGAGGTCGGCCACCTTGCGGTCCTCATCGCCGATGAGGGGGAAGTTGAGCGCCTGGCCCTGGGTCTCCTCGATGTCCCCGGCCCACTTGCCGTGGGAGGAGACGTCGTCCACGGAGAGCCCGATCAGCTTGGTGTCCCGCTTGTCGAACTCGGCCTTGGCCTTCGAGAAGGCACCGAGCTCGGTGGTGCACACCGGTGTGAAGTCCTTGGGGTGGGAGAAGAGCACACCCCAGCTGTCTCCCAGGTACTCGTGGAAGTTGATGGTTCCTTGTGTGGTTTCGGCGGTGAAGTCCGGGGCTTCGTCACCCAGTCGAATGGCCATGAATGGCTCCTTTTGATGTCCGATGGTCCATGGGTTGTCGACCGAGGCGTCAACCGCGATCGCGTCGGCGCCCAGGTTAGTCGCTCACCCGGGAATAGTCGACCGAGTTAGTCGAGTTTCGGGGCCCTACGCCCGCCCTCGGACAGGTCGGGCCACCGGGACCTGGCTCTTGCCTCTCCGCTCCACCATGCTGTGGTCATGACGACCCTGCACATCACCCACCAGGGGCCGGTCACCGTGGTGGCCATCGACCGCCCGCAGCGGCGGAACGCCGTCGACCCCGACACGGCCCGTGCCCTGCTGGACGCCTTCACCGCTTTCGACGCCGACGACGATGCGGCCGTCGCCGTCCTGACCGGACGGGACGGGACGTTCTGTGCCGGCGCCGACCTCCAGGCACTGGCCGGCGGCGACCGTTACCGGGTGTCGGAGGACGGGCCCGGCCCCATGGGCCCGACCCGTCTGCAGCTGTCCAAGCCGGTCATCGCCGCCATCGAGGGGTACGCGGTAGCCGGTGGCCTCGAGCTGGCCGTCTGGTGCGATCTACGGGTCGCCGCCGAGGATGCCGTCCTCGGTGTCTTCTGCCGACGCTTCGGGGTGCCCCTCATCGACGGCGGCACGGTGCGGCTCCCCCGGCTGATCGGCCAAGGACGGGCCCTCGACCTCATCCTGACCGGACGGGCTGTCGATGCCGACGAGGCGCTAGCCATGGGTCTGGTGAGCCGGGTGGTGCCGACGGGTACCGCCCTGGCCCGGGCGGTGGCCTGGGGAACGGAGTTGGCCGCCTTGCCCCAGACCTGCATGCGCAACGACCGCCTGTCGGCGCTGACCCAGACCGGGCTTCCCCTCCAGGAGGCCCTGCGGGCCGAGATGCGATGGGGTCTGGACAGCTTGGCCTCGCCCGACGCCGCCTCCGGCGCAGCTCACTTTGCCAGCGGGGCGGGGCGCCGGGGGTCTCCCCTCGACCCCCCGGGCCCTTGACTTCCGCCGGTCGATCACCGATGTCCGACGTGGCCGCCTTCGACTTCGACGGCACGCTGACCGATGGGGGCAGCGTGTTCGGTTTCCTGTGCGCCGTGGCCGGCCGTCGGTCGGTACTGGCCGCATCGGCGGCCCTGGCTCCCCGCTTCGGTTACGCGGCACTGGCCAGTGGGCCGGCGGCAGACCGAACCAAGGAGCTGCTCTTCCAAAAGGTCCTGGCCGGCCTGTCCGTCGATCGCATCGAGGAGGTGGCCGCCACATTCGCCCTCCAGCACCTGGCCCGACACGGTCGGGTCGATATGCGGGAACGCTTCGACTGGCACCGCCGGCGGGGCGATGCCGTGGTCATCGTGTCCGCCTCTCTCGAGGTTTACCTACGACCTGCGGCAGCCGAGCTGGGCGCCGACGGGACGATCGGGACCCGCCTGGCCGTCGACGACCGGGGGATTCTGAGCGGACGCTACCAGGGGCTCAACTGTCGGGGGGAGGAGAAGGTCCGTCGGCTGCGTGCGTGGATCGACGGGCGGGAGGAGGCGCCCACCCGACTGTGGGCCTACGGCAACGGTCGCGGCGACCTGCGGATGTTGACCGCCGCCGACGTCGGCGTCAACGTCGGGAAGCTCGGAGCCCTGGGCCGGCTGCGCTCCTTTCCCGGCCTG
Source organism: uncultured Acidimicrobiaceae bacterium (assembly GCA_963813525.1). Lineage (GTDB taxonomy): Bacteria > Actinomycetota > Acidimicrobiia > Acidimicrobiales > RAAP-2 > Bog-756. Next base: position 2,259,337 of record CAWEZI010000005.1, on the reverse strand, counting down.
TCAACCACGGGCCCGGCATCCGGGTCGGACTGACCGGTCGTGCTGGCCGGTCGCCGGTCGCCGAACGCTGGTCGCCGGTCACAGGTACTCCTTCTTGCGCATCCACACCAACACGAACCAGCCCCAGATGGGTGGCAGGTAGGCGGTGAACAGCCGCTGAACGAATACGGCGGCCACCGCGTCCTGCTCGGGAATGCCGGCCGCCGTCAGGCCGATGATCATGCCGGCCTCGACCACGCCCATCCCTCCCGGAACGGGCGAGATGCCACCGAGCATCGACCCCAGGGTGAGCACGACCAGAAGGGTGGCCAGTCCCAGGTGCTGCCCGAAAGCATGGAGGGAGGCGCCGAGGGCCATGGCCACGAACAGCTGGGCGGCGACGTTGCCACCGAAGATCTCCACCAGGTTGCGCGGATGGGTGGCCAGGATCTTGAGGTGGTCCCACACCTCCGACGCCTTGGGCCGCAACTTGGCGGCCGCCAGCCGTCGCCACCGGGGGACGGCGAAGACCAGGCCGAGCGCCACCCCGACCACGATGACGGCGATGACGATGAGGAAGACCAGGTGGGAGTCGCCGCTGGTGTTGTTCTCCTCCGAATCGGTGAAGTGAAGATTGCCGAGGGCCAGGGGGACAGCGATGAGAAACAGCGCCCCCTTGACGATCCAGCTGGCGGTGGACACCAACACACCCGAGCTCACCGCCACCGTCGGGCTGTACCCCTCCTGCTGGAAGAACCGGACCCGGGTGGCCAGAACGGCCATCGATCCGCCGGCCAGAGCCACGAAGGTGTCCGACAGCTCGAGAGCCAGTGTGCGACCGTAGGGCAGGGGGTCGGTCACCGATCCCACCGTGGTGATGGCGATGGCCGGATAGGCGGCCTGGGCCAGGACGAAGACCACCGCAACCCAGCCCCAATCCGCTCCGGTGATCGTGCTCCACGACTTGCCCACGTTGATGAGCACGCCGATCAGGGCCCATCCCCCGATGAGGGTGCCGATGACCAGGAGGAGGGTGACCCAGCTGATCCGCCGGGGTTCGATGAGCTTGGGCACTTCGACTCCGGCGGCGGCGGCACCCTGTTCGCGCAGGGCGACCAGCGCCGCCTTCCTCCCTCGTAAGGACCGGGAGGCCACCGTGTCGAGGGCGGCCCGCTGAAGGAAGGGCAGAGCTTTGACCACCGCTTCGGTGGGCAGCGCCCTTAATGCGGCGGCCACAGTGTCCTCCGGCCCGGCCACCGCGGCCACGGCGGCCAGAACGGCGGCCGTGTCCCGGTGCAGCTGGTCATCGGTGGCCACGGTGGTGGCCGCCCGAAAATCGACGAACCCGGTCCGTCCCTGGTCGTCGACCACGATGGTCTCGCCCGACAGCGCACCGTGGGCGATCCCCTCCGCCTGCAGGGCGCCCAGCTGTCGGAAGACGTCGTCGACGGTGGCCGCTGGGATCGGCGGGGGCGGCGGACAATCATCGGTCGGCGCCTGGTCCTCGCCAGCTGCCGGGTCCACCACCGGCGTCGGATCGGCGTCATCGCCGTCCCTACAATCGCCGTCCCTACAATCGCCGTCCTTGGCATCGCCGTCTCCCCTGTCGCCGTCTCCCGGAGGCGGGGACGGTAGGACATAGGGAGCAAAATCGGCCAGACGGGCACCGTCAGGCGGACGGGTCACGAACAGCGCGTCGTGGGCCGGCCCGGCCGGGCCGGCGGCCAGCACCGTCGCCACCCGCACCCCGGCCCGTCCCGCCATCAGGGTCAGGTAGGCCTCGTGCTCGACCTGTTGTCGTCGGGTAAATGTGAGGGTAGGACCGGAGTCTCGATAGAAGAGGAAGCGGGTGGCCTTGGCCAGGAACTGGGCGTCGGCGGCATCGCGCCCGTAGTAGGAGACGTCCACGGGGTCGCCATCGACCTGACCGGCGAACCGCCCCACTCCCCATTCCTGCCGGGGCATCGGTTCCACCGCCTGGGCGTTGATGTCGAGATCGCCGAGCAGAAGGACCATCTCGTCCGGTGAGGGCAAACCGAGGGGGGATCCGACGACGAGATGGACCAGGGCGGTCACCCCCCACCCCAGAGCCACGCTGGCCAGCACCGGTACCGGCAATCCCGATCCGTTGACCACGACGGCCACCGCCAGAACAGCGGTGACCGTCTCGAGCGTCCGCTGCAACCACCGACTCAGGTAGGGAAGGGCGGCGGTGACCACTCCCACCGTGGCCGCCACCCGGGCCACGGGAAAGGTCAGGTCCAGACCGTGCAACGACGGATCGGGAGGCCTGCCGCCGGTGGGCCCGACGATGGCGTCGAGGATGACACAGACCAACCACGAGCCCACGCCGGCCAGGGCGATGTCACGGATGGCCGACCATCGGCGCGATACCAGCGCCAGCACAGCCACCAGGGCGATGGTCCCGACCGACGCCACCCACCAGATAGTGGAGACGAGCCACCGGATTCCGTCGGGTGGCGAGGACAGAGTGGTGGCAATGGTGTGTTCGGTGTTCGAGTTGGCCTTGGTGGCCAGCCAACAGACCAGCACAGCCAGTACGGCGGCGCCGAGGCGGAAGGCATCCGATCCGCGCCGTCGGGTCTGACCATCGCCCACCGGGGCGAAGACGATGGCCCGCCAGGAGCGGGTGCCACGCCGCACCGCGGGCTACCCCGCGGCCGAACCGAAGAAGCGGGCGTCCCCGAACGAGAAGAGCCCCCCGTCCGAGGCCACCAGCCAGTAGCCGTTGCCACCTGCGGCCGCAGCCATTCCTACCACCGGTTGGTTGAGCACGATGCCGCCGGTCGACCCGTGGAAGCGGGCGTCGCCGAAGCTGAACACCCCGCCGTCCGAGGCCACCAGCCAGTAGCCGTGGCCGTCGGGGGTGGCGGCCATCCCCACCACCGGCTTGTTGAGGGTGATATTGCCGGTGGAGCCGTAGAAGTGGGCGTCGCCGTAACTGAACACCCCGCCGTCCGAGGCCACCAGCCAGTAGCCGTGGCCGTCGGGGGTGGCGGCCATCCCCACCACCGGCTTGTTGAGGGTGATATTGCCGGTGGAGCCGTAGAAGTGGGCGTCGCCGTAACTGAACACCCCGCCGTCCGAGGCCACCAGCCAGTAGCCGTGGCCGTCGGGGGTGGCGGCCATCCCCACCACCGGCTTGTTGAGGGTGATATTGCCGGTGGAGCCGTAGAAGTGGGCGTCGCCGTAACTGAACACCCCGCCGTCCGAGGCCACCAGCCAGTAGCCGTGGCCGTCGGGGGTGGCGGCCATCCCCACCACCGGGCGGGCCAGGACCAGTGTGGCCGCCGACCCCTCGAAGCTGGCCGAACCGAAGTCGGCCACGTCACCGTTGGAGGCCACCAGCCAGTAGCCGGCCTGGGCCGGGCCGGCCGTCATCCCCACGGCCGGGGCCCCGAGGGTGGCGTTGGTGGTGAACCAGTCGGACAACAGGCCGGTGGCGGCGGCGAACTGCTGGCCGGTCAGCGACACACTGTGAGCCGAGCCGATGAGGGTCATGGCCGTCACCCGACCCCCCCACTCGCCATACCCGTTGCGTCCGGTGATGCTGATCGACTCGAGAGTGCCCAACTGGGGCCAGGCTGCCTCGATGGAGGAGACCGCCACCGATGTGGTCCAGGTGTGATTGGGGTTACAGGCGTCGGGCACGCAGACGGCGTCGCCGGTGTCGACTACGGCCGGAAAGAGGCCTGGTGCGGTGTAGCCACCGGTGGATGACGAGTATTGGGTGGTGGCCACTCGGCCCCCGGGGAACTCCATGACGTGCCCGGCTGTGTCGGTGACGGCCAGGTCGGTGATGGCACTCTCGTTGCGGGTTCCCCGGTAGGTCTGACAGTCGAGGTCGCAGGTGTCGGCGTACCCGCCGTAGGACCCCGGATTGGCCATCACGTAGGAGCGGGCCGCCACCGCCTGGGCCTCCAGCTCCTGGAATCCCCACGGTTGTCCCTGGGGACCGGCCACGCCGAGGGTTCCCCACCCCGCCGGCGACTCGTTGGGCACCACGCCGGCCACGTACTGCTCGAGGGGGAGGATGTTGACTGTGCGGGCGGAACCGTCCGAGTTGTAGGTGGCCTCGATTGATCCCCTCATCGTCAGGTTGCCGCCGTTCTGACACAGCTGGAGCGCGTCCGTGGCGGTAGCCGGGTCGCCGAGGCCGGGGTTGGTACTCGGGACGGCGGTCGGGTTGGTCAGAGTGCCCCGCAATGTCCAGGGGCCGCCACAGCCCGGTCCGACGAACACCTGCCACCCGCTGCCGCTCGGGTTCATGAAGACGGCCTGCCCACCGGAAACACTGATCGACGATCCGGCCACAGAGAAGGGCGAGCCGGAGGTCACGATGACCGAATTGCCGTCGTTTTCGGTGAGCGCCACCCGCACGTCGGTCGACTCCTGGCCCGAGGTCAGGGTGCTCAGGCTGGTGCCGCCGTAGAAGTGGTCGAGGATGGAGGTGTACCCGGTCCCCCCGAGGGCGTACCCCAGTGCGCCCCACTGGCCCATCCCCTGGCCGTATCCCCATCCGTGGCCCTCGAACGACACCGTGGGCGAGGGATAGGCCGAGGCGGGGGCAGCCAGAGCGACCACCCCGACCGCCGATGCCATCGTGCACACCACGGCGGCAGCCGCCAGACGCACGCCGACTCCCGCGCCATGACGGACCCGGGCACCGTCTGCCCTCGATCGCTTCGACACCTCACGCACCTCGGGCTTCGACACCTCACGCACCTCGGTGGGTCACCGTAGTGCGGCCCTCTTTGTGTCCGGTGGACTCTGTATCGCCTCGACCCACCCTCGACCCCACTGGACCTCTCCCCTCGACCTCACTCGACCCGGACCGCGCCCTGGTCATGCCGGTCCGACGCTGCTTATTGTCGGTACCGGTCCCGGTCCGGCCTGTCCGGCCGACCTGTCCGGCCGACCTGTCCGGCCGGACAGTCACCGGCGACCTAGTCGGAGCCTTCCGCCGCCTTGGCGAACACCTCGGGCATCGATCCGTAGAACGGCGCGTCGCCGAACGAGAAGATGCCGCCGTCGGAGGCCACCAGCCAGTAGCCGGTGCCCCGGTTGGAGGCCATGCCCACCACCGGTTTGTTGAGTCGGATGTTGCCGGTCGAGCCGTGGAAGTGGGCGTCGCCGAAGGAGAAGATGCCACCGTCGGAGGCCACGAACCAGTAGCCGTGACCATCAGGCGTGGCGGCCATCCCCACCACCGGTTGGTTGAGCCGGATGTTGCCGGTGGACCCGTAGAAGTGGGCGTCGCCGAAGGAGAAGACGCCACCGTCGGCCGCCACCAGCCAATAGCCCTTGCCGTCGCGGGTGGCAGCCATGCCCACCACCGGTTGGTTGAGACGGATGTTGCCTGTCGAGCCGTAGAAGCGGGCGTCGCCGAAGGCAAAGATGCCACCGTCCGACGCCACCAGCCAGTAGCCCTTGCCGTCAGGGGTGGGCGCCATGCCCACCACCGGTTTATTCAGTCGGATGTTCCCTGTCGAGCCGTGGAAACGGGCGTCGCCGAAGGCGAACAGCCCGCCGTCGGAGGCCACCAGCCAGTAGCCGTTGCTGTCCGACGTGGCGGCCATGCCCACCACCGGTTTGTTGAGTCGGATGTTCCCGGTCGAGCCGTGGAAACGGGCGTCGCCGAAGGAGAAGATGCCGCCGTCGGAGGCCACGTTCCAGTAGCCCTCTCCGTTGCCGGTGACGGCCATGCCCACCATCGGTTCATTGAGCTGGCCCGGAGGATTCTTGTTCAGCCAGCCGGTCAACTGCGGGTTCTGGTGGAACATGGGCCAGGACCGCTGGCCCAACGAGCGACCCTGAGAGCCGACGACTTCAAAGTGCTCGATGGTTCCCTGGCTGGCATCGTTGTAACCGGCGATAGTGATCCCGATCGTCCCGTTGGGGTCGATGCTGACCATGGGCGAGTTCTGGAGGGCCAGGGTGCCACTGCCCAGAGTGGCCACCTGCTGACCGCTCCGTCCGTCGAAGATGACCAGGCCCTCGGTCGTGGGGACCAGGATGTCGTTGTAGCCACCTCCGGTGAGGTCGGCGCTGACCACGCCGCCGATGATCCGACCCGGCGTGGCCTTGGGCCAACCGGGAAGCGGGGACCCGTTTGCCCCGTTGAGAGCCCACACCAGTCCGCTGGAACCGGTGTCCACTCCCTCGAGAACCTCGACATTGCCGTCGCCCTCGATGTCTCCCAGGGCGGGGCTGGACACGGTGTTCCCACCCAGGTTGGTGCGCCAGACGATGTTGCAGTGGGAGTCCGAGGCGAACAGGGTATTGGTGTCCGAGGCTCCCGAGTAGTAGTTACCGGTGCCGAAGGCGATGCCCACCTGGCCGCCGCCCAGAAAGTTGCCTACCGCCGTCGATGAATCGACCGTCTGGTTGGTGTTGTAGTCACAGAGCAGGTTCCCGCTCCCGCCCAGGATGCGGAGGTGCCCGCCGGCCGTGTAGTTCAGGCCGGGCGAGGAATCACCGCCCTGGATGATCTCGGTCTGCCCGTTGCCGTACAGATCGGCCAGCGACGGCGTGGTGAACCCGCTGTCTGCGGTGATGAAGGGCCACCCGGGGAGCACCGAGCCGGTCGAGGCGTTCATGGCGTACTCCAGCGCACCCAGAGAGGGGGCCACTACGCCGTTGACCCCGCCGATGTTCCCCACCGAGAGCCCCGCTTGGACGCCGTAGTTGCCGAGGGAATCGGAGGCGTTCTGATGCCAGATCTCAGATCCCGCATTGTTGAAGGCGTAGTACCCGCCCACCCGAGAATTGTCGAAGGCGTTTCCGGCCCCCACGAACACCGTGTCGGTACCGGAACCGTTGGGTGTGGCCGAGGCGGTGGAGTCGATGGGGGCTCCCGTGTGGGCCGGCCATCCCCGGACCGCCGTCCCGTTGGACAGATGGAAGGCCCACAGGTTGCCAGCGCGGTCCCCTACCACCACCGACGGACCACCACCGTCGAGGGTGGCCTCGCTGGGCGAGCTCTGGGCCACCGGGTTCCCGCCGTCCGGCAGCGTCTGCGACCACGTCTCCTGCAGTGGCAAAGGGGCGACGTGGGCGACCGAGGCGGTTGCCGATGCGGGCGGCGCTGCCACGCCGGGCAGCACGCCGGCCATGGCCAGGACGATCAACCCGGCCAGGCTGGCCACTGCTCGGCTACGAATTCTTCCACGATGATCGGTACGCCCCCCCCGCCCTCCGTTGTCCGGGCGTCGCTCGATCCGCGTTACGTCATGTGCTCTGTCCATGCGGCTGCTCCTCTGCAATGGGCCGGAGAGGCGGAGGCTACCGGCCCCGGGGAGTCGCACCGCGGACCAGCGCCCTCGCAGGGCGGCATTACCCGTTCCCTCTATCGACCGATCCGCCCCGGAACTGAATCGAAGTTCGCGAGTCGAGCGTTTTCCCTGATGGGCGCCGTATGGGCCCGGCCGTGCCGGGTATACCCCGTGCGACCGGTCCGGCATCGGTACCCTGAATCATGGACTCTGTGGCGACGACGGCGCCCCGCTCCGTGTCCAAGGCCCCCCTGCCGGTACAGGCTGCGCCGCCAACCCTGTCCCGGATCGAGCGGCGACGAGAACGACAGTCACGGAGCGGACTGGCCGCTCCCCTGCTGATTGCCCTGGCCACCCTGGTCCTGCGGCTGGCCACGGCGGCCAACGGGCCGACCGACTGGGACTCCGCCCAGTACGCGGCGGCTGTCGACCATTTCGATGTCACCCACGGGCGGCCCCAGCCTCCCGGCTACTGGCTCTACGTGATGGCCGGTCGCTTGGTCCATGCCGTTACCGGGGTGGGAACCATCCACAGCCTGGTGTTGGTGGCAGCGCTGGCATCGGCACTCGCCGCCGGCCTGACCGTCGTCGCCGGCCGGGACCTCGGCGGCCCCTGGGTCGGTGTGGCCGCCGGACTGGTGGTGGCCACCTGTCCGTTCGCCTGGTTCAGCGGATCGATCGTGGCCACCTACTCCTTCGACCTTGTCGCCTGCCCGCTCCTCATCATCCTGGCCTGGCGGGCCCGGCCCGGCAGTTGGCATGGGCTGGCTGCCGCCGTCGCTCTCGGTCTCCTGACCGGTTTCCGCCAGTCGATCATCGAGTCGTTCGCCGTGCTCGCTCTCATCGCCGTGGTGGCCTCGACTCGACGGTGGAGCCAGTTGGTCGGCACCATCGTGGCCGGTGCCGCCGCGGTGGCCGTGTGGTTGGTGCCGCTGTCGCTCAGTCAACCGGGCGGCTTCGCCGCCTGGGCGCGGGCCACCCGCATCGAGACCAACGGCGCGGCCCAGGCCTCATCGATCTTCGTCCACTGGTCGGCCGGCGCCCTCAACTTCGGGACGTTCGCCGGCTACACCGTCGTCTGCCTCGCCCCGCTGGCCGTCCTGACCGTTCTGGCCGGACTGGCCCTGGCCGTGCGGGCCCTGCTGCCAACCGGCGAGACGGACCGCATGTGGTCGGCGTGGTCGGAGGACGGAGTCTCCCGCGGGGTGGGGATGCATCGGCGACCGTGGTACCAGCTTCGCTCGGTCATCCTGGGTGCCGCCATCATTCCGCCGGTCCTGCTGGTGACCCTGGTCGAGTTCGCCAAGGGTGGATATCTCCTGGCCTACCTGCCTGCGGCCGTCATCCTCCTCCTCCTTCCCCTCGGCTCTCTCAACCGAAAGTCGGCCCCCGGTCGGCGCCCCTCCCGAGGCTGGCTGGTCGTCACCTCGCTCGGTGTCGTGCTGGTGCTGGCCATCGGTACCCAACGGTTTCTGGACGGCAACGGCGTCCTCCCCCAAAAACTGTTGGCCTCCAACGGAGTGTGGCTGGTCCAACCTCGCTACCAGGCACCGTACGCCGACACCCGTCCCGCCATTCGGGCGGCCGACGCCGTCGACGCCGCCCTGGTCACCCTCGGCCCCCGGGTCCGGTCCGGCGACGTCGTGGTCTTCGACACCATCGACGGTGGGGCCAACATCTACCGGAACGCCGGCTGGTCCCTACCCGACGACCGGATCGCCCTCATCCACCCCAACCTGCTTCTCTACAACGAGTTGCACGGCTCCCTCTATTACGCCAGCGGCGACACGGTGGCTGTCGGGCCCTCCGGCTCGGTGCTGCTGGTGGCCTCGCCCTCTCTTCCCGGATTGACCACCCTCATCGCCCACCACCAGGCCAAGCCGGTGTCGACCGCGCTACCGGTCGGCGACTACAGCGTCTTCCGGGTGCGTCCGGGATCGGTCGTGCTCGGCGTCCATTTCGTGGCCCAGGCCGGGCCGCGCCCGCTGGGACGGGGGATCTGAGGGCCAGCCTCTGGCCGCCACGTCCTCCACGAAGGCGGCGTAGCGGTCGATGACCCGTGGCCAGCGGAACCACCGGTCGACATAGGCACGGCCCCGCCTCCCCAGCCCGGTGCCGACCCCTCCGTCGGTGGTGAGGAGGTCGAGGACGGCCTCGAGCTCGGCGTATCCCCCGAAGGTCAGTCCCCCACCCGACTTGCGGCAGTGCTCGACGGTGGCGGCGCAGGCGGCGTTGACCACCACCGGGGTCCCGGCGCTCCATGCTTCAGCCACCACCAGCGAGAACGCCTCCCAGGGGGAAGGGGAGACGAGAGCCGTGGCTCCCGCCAAAAGCCGCCACTTGTCCTCGTCGGTCACCGGCCCGAGCACCTCGATGTCGGGGTGCTCGATTGGGACGTCGACCACCGGACCGGCCAGGAGCAGTCGCAGGGGACCGGGGTGGCGGTCCTTGTAGGCCTTGAACAGTCGGGCCAACATCGACGTCCCCTTGTGCCGGTCGACCCGGCCGAGGCAGATCAGGTACGGGGCGTCGCCCGGTGAAGAGGCGTCGCCCGGTGACGAGGCGTCGCCCGGGCCGGGTGCACCCGTCCGGTCGTCGACGCCCAGTCCCAGCAGGATCTGACGATGGGTGGCTACCGGAAAGAGATGCTGGACGATGTCCCGTTCGGCCTCGGTTTGGAAGACCAACCCGTCGGCCGCACCGAACACGGCAGAAAAGACAGGGAGGCGGAGAGCCGGTTCGTCGTGGGCGGCCGGATGGAGGACGGTGGGCACCCGGGCCCGCTCGATGAGGCGAACGGTCGGGTAGTAGAGGTAGGGATAGAAGATGAGAGCCTCGACCCGGGCCTCCTGGCCGGCGGAGATCAGCTCGGGCACCACCGGCCCCTGCATCTCGACCCACTTTTGGGCGTCGGCCTGCGAGGCACCGGCGGGATCGGCCAGAAGGGACGCCGAAAGAGGGTGAAACGACGGGTGGCGGCCGGCGGTGGCGGTAAACCGCACCACCCGCACTCCGTTGATGGACTCTTCCCCGGGAGGAAAGACGTCGTCCCAGGTGACGAAGTCCTCGGCGCAGCTGGTGAGGACAGTCACATCCCAACCCTTGTAGGCCACCAGGTGCTCGGCCAGGGCCCGGGCCGCCGACTCAGCTCCTCCGATGACCGTCGGGCCGTAGCGCGGGACCACGAACGCCACCTTCATGGTGTCCCCGCCACAAGCAGCGGGCGCGACCGATAGGCCCGCTTCACGCCGCGCAGGCTGCCTCGATGGCCGTGGCGAAGTGCTCCTTCACCCGGGGCAGGGCGAAGGTGGTCACCCGCGCCGAAGCGGCCTGAGCGAGGACGGACCGCAGGGTCGCATCGTTGACCACCCGGTCGATGGCCGCCGCCACCCTGGCCGGCTCCTTGTTGGGAAGGACCACACCGGCACCCTGCACGGTTTCGGGGACGGCACTGTTGGTGTAGGCCACGATGGGCAGGCGATGGAACATGGCCTCGAGGAGGGGCACGCAGAAGCCTTCGTGGTTGGAGAGGCAGACGAAGGCGTCGGCGGCGGCGTAGTAGGCGATGAGCTCCTCGTGGGTGACCGAGCCGGCGAACTCCAGTCCGTCGAGCAATCCCAGTTCGACGGCGAACCGCTCCACCGCCGTGCGGTACTCGTCGCTGATGGCTCCCCCCACCAGGTGAAGACGGGCCCGGGAGTCGTAGAGGCGCCGATAGGCGGCCAGGGCCTTGACCAGATCGTGCTGGCCCTTGTGGGGAGACACCTTCCCCACGAACAACAGATCGGCGCCGCCCTGTTCCTTCTGGGCGGTCAGGCGCCGGGCCAGGGTGACGTCCGGAGTTCCGGCGAACCCATCGAGGTCGATCAGCAGCGGCACCGTGGTCGTCGACCGGTAGCCGGCGTCCCGCAGCTCGCGCTCGTTGAAGGTGGAGTCGGCGATGGCGAATTCGGTGATGGGGGCCAGGTCGCGCAGCTGGGCCCGGCCCCATCGCACCTCCTCGCCCACAGCCGGCGCCCAGCCCTCGATGAGGTCGGCCGGCGTGATGTTGTGGTAGTTGACGAACTTGCGCTCGCTACGTTGGCGGAAGATGTCGGCTACGCCGCTTCCGATCGACAGCTGATAGAGCAGGACCCGGTCGCCCGGCGACCGGTCACCCAGCCGGCTCACCGGCAGTCCCTCGTCGAGCCGGTCGGGGGTGGCGTTGCCGTAATAGATGTCCGAGTGGTAGCCCCGGTCCCGCAGGAGGTCGCGTAGCTGGAGTGTGTGCCCGCCGATGGCATCCCTGCTGGCCAGCGAGGGGATGACCTGGTCGATGCGGGTCACCGTCACGAGGCGGACTCTTCCCACCCGGCCAGCGGCCCGAAGTCAGGGCTCACCACCGGCACCTCGCCGGTGAGCCCGGAGCCCCGGAGCCTGAAGCTCACGTCTACGGGAAGACGGACCCGACCGGTGGACCGGCCGGGATTGGCCACCTCGAATTGGGTCACCTGATCCTTCCAATCGAAGATGGCCGTCTCGGTGGCACTGCGTACACCGACGCTGACCGAGTAGGTGCCGTCCAGAAGGGGGACCTCAGGGAAGTAGAAACGGACGGTCCCCCCGCCCTCCGGAACATCCATCTCGCATCCGGGATCGTCCGGGTCGGAGGCAAAGACCAGCTCGTTCTTGTCGTCGTGGATGGCGATGGTGGCCATGGCGTTGGGCACCGCGGCCAGGCTGTCGAGGTCGGCCGTGACGGTCAGCGACTCGCCCGGGTACATGTGGGTGCGGGCCCCGCTGCCGCCGTGTTCGGCCTGAACCGTGCCGATCACAAGGACGTTGCCCTCGATCCCACCCGACTCGGAGCCTTCGAGCGTGCCCACGCCGAGAAGGTCGGCCATGTACACCCGGATCGCCTCGCCCGGATCGTCGACGGTGATCACCTTGCCGTGGTTCATCACCATGACCCGCTCGCAGTTCTGACGGATGGTGTCGGTGGCGTGGCTCACCACCACGATGGTGCGGCCCTCACGTTGGAACTTCTTCACGTGATCGAGGCACTTGCGTTGGAAGGCGGCGTCACCCACAGCCAGCACCTCGTCGACCAGCAGCACGTCGGGCTCCACGTTGACCGCCACCGCGAAACCCAGTCGGACATACATGCCCGAGGAATAGAACTTGACCTGGTTGTCGATGAAGTCCTCGAGCCCGGCGAAGGCCACGATGTCATCGAACCGCTTCTCGATCTCGGATCGTGGCAGGCCGAGGAGCGAGCCGTTGAGGTAGATGTTGTCCCGCCCGGAGAGATCGGGCTGGAATCCGGCGCCAAGCTCGAGCATGGCGGCCAGGCTGCCCCGCACGCGGATCTCACCTGAGGTGGGCTTGATGATGCCGGCCACGCACTTGAGCAGAGTGGATTTGCCGCACCCGTTGCGACCGAGGATGCCGAAGGTCTCCCCCTGGTTCACGTCCACGGTCACGTCGCGCAGCGCCCAAAACGGGGTGAACGGCATCTTGCCGCCGTGGATGACCCGCTCCTTGAGCGATGTGTGCTTCTCGTCGTAGAGGCGGAACTGCTTGGAGATCTCCTTGACCTCGATGGCGACGGCCACCGGTCAGAGCTCCTCGGCGAAATTGCCCTCGAGCCGGCCGAAGATGATCAGGGCCACCAGGAACAGGCCCAGGCTGACGACCAGTACCGCGCCAGCCAGACCGGCATAGGTGCCGACCCCCCAGGTCGGAAGCACGTGGTAGGTGAGCGGGGTCTTGGTGCCCGGTGGAGTCCACGTGTACTGGGTCTTTCCGTAGATGGCCCGCTGGAATGTCATGACGATCGGGGTGATCGGGTTGACCAGGTACACGTACTGGATCCATTTCAAAGCAGGGTGGGTCTTCTGGTAGCCGGACAAGAAGATCTGGCCGTAGGTGTAGACGATCGAGGTGCCCCAGAACCAGGCCATCAACAGCACTTCGGTGAGGTGCTGGGTGTCCCGCAGGTACACGTTGACGGCCGAGAGGAAGACGGACATTGCCCCGGTGAACACCAGCAAGGCCACGAAGGCCAGAGGGAGCACCACCAACATGGAGAAGTCGGGCGTGATGCCGAAGAGGAGCAGGGCGCCGATCAGCACCACCACCTGGATGGCGAACAACACCATGTTGACGCCCACCACCGAAAGGGCCAGGAGCTCGCGCGGGAAGGCCACCTTCTTGACGATTCCGGCCTTGCCCACCACCACGCCGGTCGCACCCATGGCCGATCCGTTGAACAGGTTCCAGACGATGAGTCCGGCGAACAGCCAGATGGCGAAGTGCGGTTGGTGGTTGCGGGCGATGATCTTGAACACCACGTAGTAGATGGTCAACACCAGGGCCGGGTTGAGCATCGACCAGGCGTAACCGAGCACCGAGTCCTTGTACTTGACCTTGAGCTCGGTGCGGACCAGCAGCATGAGAAGGTCGCGGTTGGTCCAGAGGTCCTTGAGCCGCTGGCCAAGTTGCACCTTGCCGTTGACGACCGTGATCCGGTCGTGGCTCTGCCCGGGGATGAAGCGGGTGCTCCCCCCGATGACTGGGGTGCGCTCAGGCGGTCCCGATGCGGGCCGCTCGACGCTGAGGCTCACTTGCCGGCAGCCCCCACGCTGGCCGTCGGGACGGCCATGGCGTCTTTCTGGATGACCTCGTCGATGAAGCCGTAGTCGCGGGCCTCCTCCGCCGTGAACCAGCGATCACGGTCGGAGTCGGCTTCGATGCGCTCCACGGTCTGGCCGGTGTGGAAGGCGATCCGCTCGGCCATCATCCTTTTCAGGTAGATGATCTGCTCGGCCTGGATGGCGATGTCGGCCGCCTGGCCCTGCATCTGGCCCGAGGGCTGGTGCATGAGGATCCGGCTGTGGGGAAGGGCGAACCGCTTCCCCGGGGTGCCGGCGCACAGGAGGAACTGGCCCATGGAGGCGGCCAGGCCCACGCAGATGGTGCGCACGTCGCAGTTCACGTACTGCATGGTGTCGTAGATGGCCAGGCCGTCGGTGACCGACCCACCGGGTGAGTTGATGTAGACGGAGATGTCCCGGTCGGAGTTCTCGGCCTCCAACAGGATCAGCTGCGAGCAGACCAGATTGGCGGTGTTCTGGTCGATGGCCGATCCGAGGAAGACGATCCTCTCCTTCAACAGGCGCTGGAAGATGTCGGAGCCCGGGCCGATATCGGCGGTTGCTTTCATGTCGACTGTTGCCGCCGCGCCCAGGGCTCCCGGGGCATGCGGCATCGTCGGGTAGGAATCGTTCATGGGCGCAGCCTAGTGGCTGGGGCCTCTCCGAGGACGCAACCCGGACCCGGTCATGGCCGGTCGGAGTGGCTGCCCGGCCGCCCCGACGGGTCAAGCCGGGGTGGTCACCCGACCGGCGTCCATCACGGCTGTCACCAGGCGGTCCCCGGCGTCGGCCAGGCCCAGGGCGGCGAAGCGGGATTTGCCCGCTTCGATCAGCCGGGCACGAACCTGCCCATCTCCCACGACCCGGTCGACCGCCTCGGCCACCTGACGTGGCTCCCGACTGGCGACCAGCACGCCGGCCCCGTCGAGCACCTCGTGCACGGCGCCGGCGTCGAAGGCCACAACCGGCAGCCCGTGGCCCATGGCCTCCACCAGAGGCACGCCGAATCCCTCGTGCTCGGACAGCATGACCAGCACGTCGGCCGACCGGTAGTGGGCGGCCAGTTCGCCGTCGCTGATGCCGGAGACGAAGTCGACGGCCTCGGCCAACCCGAGCGACGCGGCATAACCGGCCAGGGCCTCCGCATAGGCCGGTTCGGTCGGTGCACCCACCACGGTGAGACGGGCGTTCGCATCGGAAGTCATCCGGGCCACGAAGAGAGCGGCGATGGTCAGTTGATGACCCTTGTTGGGGGCCAGCCTCCCCACCGACAACCACTGACGGCCCGGTTCCGATCCGGCGGACCGGGCCCGCAGCCGGTCGAGAGCGGTCGGGTCGGGCTCGATGGGCGGATCGGCCACGTTGGCCACCGGGATGACCGTGGTCCGCGCGCATCCCGCCCCCACCAGTTCCCCCTCGTCGAACCGCGACACGGCCACGCCCAGGGTGGCCCGCGGCGCCAGCAGCGCCAGCTCGAGCTGCGCACCGACCTGCAACCGGGTGATCCCGTTGTTCCAGCGCCGGAAGAACCCCGGGGGGGTGATGCTGTGGTAGTTGATGACAACCGGTTCCGGCCGGCCGGCCAACCAACCGGCGATGGCCGATTCGGTGGCGAACTGGTACACCAGCACGTCGCCGGGGGCGGCATCCGACTCGTAGTCCAGATAGTTGCGGGTCAGGTCGGCGGTGAGCGGGTCGGGAATCTCCGTGTAGATGGTCGAATCCGTTCCGGTGGCCTGCAACCGGCGCCACAGGGCCAGGGTGTGCTCACCCACCGCGTCGTGCCGGTGGAGCATGGGTACGAACAGATGGACGCCGCTCACTGTTCCACCTGGGCCACGATGGCGTGGAGGGTGCCCTTTTGAGGTTGGTGCCACACCGGCTGGGAGGCTCCGGCCCGTCGAAGGAGGATGATCCAGGTCTCGGGGTGGAGGGGCCGCCCCGGGGCCAGGTCGCGGGCCGGCGCCGCCAACTCCCTCCCCCACCATCCCTGGTCGGTGGCCAGAACGACCAGCGTCCCCCCCGGCCGGGTGACCCGGACCGACTCCTCCACCAGCCTGACCTGGGCCGGCAGGTCCAGCCGGTCCACGCACCCGGCCAACACGATGCCGGCCGCGCTGTCGGCCGGCATCCTCGCCAGGGTGGCCTCCACTTCATCGAGGATGACCGACAGGGTCGGTGTGTCGGCAGGACGGGCGGCGTCGATGACCCGCCAGGCTTCCCCTCCCCGAGGCTCGACGCCGACCACGGCGCGACCCGAGCGGTGCACGGCCTCGACCAGTGCCCCTTCTCCCGCTTCACCCACGATCACCGGGAGGGCGGCGTCGGCGACCGGGCCCAGCCAGCCGACGATCTGGTCGACCCACGGGCTCGGGTCCGGGACCGGGCCGGGCCACTCGGCCGCTTCGAGACCGACGGGGTCGGTCCGGGACTCGAGGAGCTCGACCCGGGCAGCCAGGAAGCGAAGGGCGTCCCAGGCGGCGACGAACCGATCGCCGTTGACGGCGGTGACCGCCGCATCGGCCGCCGCCCGGGCGTCGGCGGCCAGGATGTCGGCCAGAACGCCGGCCACGTCCCCGACGAACCGTTGGCCGATACGGGCCGACCGCCCCCGTTCCCACAGATCGTCGGGCAGGCCCGGCCATGGTGCGGCGCCGGCGGCCGAGTCCACGTCGGGCTGTTCCACTCGGCGCAGCGCATCGTCGAATCCCCAGCGCAGACTGCCCTGCGGGCTCCGACGGTCGAAGGCGGCCAGCAGTTCGTCGTCGGCCAGTCGGTCCTCTTCGGGCCAGCCCGGCCGGTGGCCGGGGTCGCCGCCTTCCGGCGGTGGCTCTCCGGAGGTGTCGGGGTGTTCGGCGGTCATGGCCTCATCCTGGTTCCTCATGCCTCCCGCACATAAGCCGGACCGCCCCCTTCGAGGGACAGCCGTCGGGCTCCGGTGGTAATCCGGTGGCCCCGGGCCATCACCTGTTGGAGGAACCCGACGTAACGGCGGATGATCGAGGGCCAACGGTAGTAGCGAGCGGTGTAGGCCCTGCCGTTCTCGCCCAGGCGTGACCGCAGTGCGGGGTCCTCGGCCAATCGGTCCACAGCCACTTCGAAGGACCGGTAGGAGTCGAACCACAGGCCCCCGCCCGACCGCCGGCAGTGCTCCATGGTTGCCGCACAGGCGGCGTTCACCAGCACGGGGACACCCAACGTCCACGCCTCCAACAGCACCAGCGAGAACGACTCGTAGGCCGAGGGGTTCACCATGACCGTGGCGCCGGCCAGGATGTCCCACTTGTCGGACTCCGAGACTGTGCCGGTCACCACGATGTCCGGATGACGGGGGGCCTTGTCCGACACCGGCCCGACCAGGGCGAGGGCCAGGTCGCTGGGGTGGCGCTCCTTGTAACGGGTGAAGTACTCGGCCAGCATCGAGCACCCCTTGTGCTCGTCGACCCGGCCCAGGTAGCAGAGATACGGGCGCGGGCCGATGCCGAGGACGTCCCCTCCGGGCCGCCCGGCGCCGGCCGGGTCGTTGACACCCAGTCCGAGCACGATCTGCGGACGTGCGCCGATGGTGAACACGTGCTCCATCAGGTCTCGTTCGGCACGGGTGTGGTAGACGAGGCCGTCGATGTCCCGGAAGCTCTGGCGGAAGGCGCGCAGGTAGATGGCGGGCTCGTCGTGGGCCGCCGGATGGAGCACGGTGGGGACCTTGGACACGGCGATGCCGTCCACGGTGGTGGCGAACAGGTAGGGATAGCAGGCCACGACGTCGGCGTCGGTTCCGGCCACCGCGTCGACCAATCCGGGGCACATCGGACCGTTGAGAGCGACCCACCGGCGCGAGTCGGCCAGAGTGGCGGCCCCGGGGGCCACCCGCAGTCGTCCGTCGAGGGTGAAGTACTCGATGAGCCGGCGGCTGGCTGTGGGGTAGCGGTGGACGGTCACCCCGTTGAGGACCGACGTACCGGCCGGCTCCACGTTCTCCCAGGTGAGGTGATCCAGGGCGCAGCTGGTCATCACCTCGACCTCCCACCCGGGCTGGGCGGCCAGGCGCTCGGCCAGCATGCGGGCGGCCGCTTCCGCCCCCCCGATCACGTCCAGCCCGTACCGGGGCGTCACGAAGGCCAGCTTCACGACCCGACGCCCCCGGTGCCGGTCAGTGGCCCGAGCACCTCGACGAACAGGTCCCGGGTGCGTGACGGGGCGAAGGCCTTCACCCGTCGGTGACCGGCCGTCACCAACGCGTCGGCCAGGGTGGCGTCGGACCGCACCCGGTGAACGGCGGAGGCTGCCGCGCTGGGGCGGTTGGTGTCGAGCAGGATGCCGGCGTCGCCGAGGGTCTCGGGGACGGCACCGGCCCCATAGGCCACGATGGGAAGACCGGCGTGCATGGCCTCCAGAAGGGGGATGCAGAAGCCCTCGTGCTCGGACAGGCACACGAAAACGTCGGCGTCGTCGTACCAGGCGGCCAGCTCGCTCTCCGACAGATCGTGGCGGTGGTGGACGGCGTCGGACAGGCCCAGCTCGTCGGCGAACCCGAACACGGCTTCCACGTAGGGAGCGGTCACCTTCGGGCCCACCAGATGGAGGCGGGCATCGGGGTCGTACCAGCGCCGGTAGAGCCAGAGGACTTCGACCAGGAGGTGCTGGGCCTTGTTGGGAGAGAATCGTCCGACGAAGAGGAGCACGGTGGCGTCGCCGTGTCTGGCGCCCAGCCGGGCCCGCTCCCTTTCATCGACCCGCGAGCCGGGGCCCTCGACCTCGACCACGATGGGCACGACGGCGGTGTTGGTGCAGCCCATGGTCTCCAGGTCGGCGGCGTTGAACGACGAGTCGGCGATGCCCAGGGTGGCACGCGGGGCCAGGGCGGCGGCCTGGTGTCGGGCCAGGGCCACCTTCTCGCCGGTGCTGTCCTCCCACCCGAGGTAGAAAGCCGTCGGCGTGATGTTGTGGTAGTCGAGGACCAGGGGCTCCGGACGACCCAGCAGGAATTCGGCGATGGGCGAGGCGGTGCTCAACTGGTAGAGAAGGATGTCGCCGGGCTGGGCTCGCTCGGCGTAGCGCTCGAAGTAGGTGGCTTCGTCCTGGAGCTCGTCATGAGCCGCTTCGACATAGATCTCCGAGTCCCACCCGGCACGGCGCAAGGTATCCCGCAGCGCCAGGGTGTGGTCGCCGGTGGCGTCCCTGGGCAGCAGTGCGGGGACGAACTGGTGAACGGCGGTCACCGCTCCCGAACGGTGACGAGGAGGTACTCGGTAGGACCGAGCAGTGAAGCGTTGACCGCGTCGATGGCCGCATTGATGGCGGCGGCATCGGCGCCCTTGGATGTCACCTTGTCCAGCCGACGGTCCTCGCCGCCGGTGCACACGGTGGCTGGTCCGAATCCTCTCGGGGCCAGCAGGTGGCCCCAGGTTTCGGCGTGGAGGGGACGACCGGGGGCCAGATCGCTCACCAGCGGCGAACCACCGGCCAGCCACGACTCGGGCGTGGACGAATGGATGACCAGAACGCCGTCGACAGCCAGGCGCGAGCCGATGAGGTCGACCAGGCGGCTCCTCTGGTTGGGGTGAAGCCACTGGACCGAGCCACTCAGCACCAGGCCGGCGAGTGCCTCGTCAGCCACCACCTCCAGATGGCCGAGCATCGACTCCGACCGGACGTCGAGGCCCCTCTCCACCGCCGATTCGATGGCCCGCTCGTCGGGTTCCACCCCGTAGGCGTCGACGCCGGCGCTCAGCAGTGCGTCCACCAACGAGCCGTTGCCACACTCGACGTGCAGGACCCGGCCCTCGACGCCCACCAGGGCCGCCACCGCCTCAGCCGACCACCAGCTCGAGCCCGGATCGGTGGCCGGCACGGCGCTGTCGGGGAGCTCGGGGGTGCGCTGGGTGTCGACAGCGGCTTCGAGATCCTCGATGTGGTCGACCACCACATGGAACATCCGGGACACCGACCAGGCGAACTTGACGATCTGATGGACGATGAAGCCGACGTACCAGCCGATCGTCTTGGCAATGAGACGTTTGACGGTGCTCCCCACCGCCTTTTGCGACGCAACCGGCACGGCTGTGTCGACGTAGGCGGACCCGTCGACCAGGGCCAGGGTCTCCCGCAATCGCGCCTTGCCCTGGAGCCCCACCGGTGAGAATTCGAGGAAGAGCTCATCGAGCTCCCGTTCGAGACCGGCGGGAAGATCACCCGAAGCGCGTCGCCGCTTGACCTCGGCGTCGATTTCGGCCATCACCTGGTCCATGTAGCGGGCCCGGTCGTTCGGGTCGGGCCCGGCGGTGTCGGGGACGGGGTTCGGCTCGAGGGGAGCCACCGAGGGCGAGGGCGACTGCGCTGGCGGCACAGCGTGACTATAGCCAGGCCCCCGGCTCGGTCCCGTGAGCATCCGGTGGTCGGCGTCCGCCGGTCCAGGAGCCGGACCGTGGGCGTCGGTAGGCTGATCCTCACGCGGGCGTGGCGGAACTGGCAGACGCGCCGGGTTTAGGTCCCGGTCCCTTCGGGGATGGAGGTTCGAATCCTCTCGCCCGCACTCTCTCGCCCTACTCTCTCGCCGCACTCTCTCGCCCCACTCTCGTCGGGCTCCCCGACCGGGCTCGCCCACGGCCAGGTGGGGGCTACAGTTCGCCACGCGACAACCATCCTGACCAGCGGACATGGTGTGCTCCAGGCCATCGGCGGCGTCGATATTTCCAGGGACTGACCCGAAGTACATAGCAGGAGGATCGATGCTATGAAACTGGACGTCAACATGAACGCTGACCGTCGACTTGACCATCATCGATGTCCCAAAGGTCCGAGGCTGTGCCTTCGACTGACGGCCGGCCTGGTGCTGGCCGTGGGGCTGACCGTGTTCGGCTCCCCAACCGCCCTCGGCGGCCTGGTCCCTGCCCACGCCGCCACCGCCAACGCCGCACCGGGCACTCTGAACCTGCAGCTGGAGTGGTCCACGGGATCGCTCGGCGATGCCGGCGGGGCCATCGCCGAATCCTCCCCCACTGTCGCCACTCTCGACGGGGGTGGTCCTGCGGTGGTGGTGGGAGACCGGGCCGGCAGGGTCTATGCCCTCCATCTCTCCAACGGGACCGAAGTGCCGGGGTGGCCGGTCTCGCTCCATGTGCCGGTCGACTCGACTCCGTCGGCGGCGGTGATCGGGGCAGGCGGTCTGGATTCGGTGTTCGTCGGGTCGGGAAACGCCGATTACCCCAGCCAAGGCGGCTATCAGGCCATCGCTCCGGCCGGCAACGTGCTGTGGCACAGCGAGGTCGTGGAACAGAGCACCGACGCCCAGGTTGCCCACGGAGTGCAGGCATCGCTCAGCGTCGGGCCGCTCGCCGGCCGAGGGCTCGGCGTGGTCGCCGGATCACTGGACGAGGAGGAATACGCGCTCGACGCAAACAACGGGGCGACCCTGCCCGGCTGGCCGTTCTTCACCTCTGACAGCGTGTTCTCCACCGCCGCCCTGGCCGACCTCTACGGTACGGGCCGGACCGAGATCGTCGAGGGCAGTGACCAGACGGCAGGGTTCGCCGACGGGCAGATTTACCCGCAGGGCGGTCACCTTCGCATCTTGAACGGTCAGGGCGGGCTGATCTGTCATTACGACACCAACCAGACGATGGATTCATCGCCGGCCGTCGGTGGCTTCTTGGGCGGCGGCCGTACCGGCATCGTCCTGGGAACAGGTTCGTACTTTGCCGGAGCCTCCGACACCGACAAGGTGATGGCCTTCAATTCCAATTGTGGCCTCCAATGGTCCACCGGGCTCGATGGCTCCACCTTCAGCAGCCCGGCGTTGGCGGATGTGGCTGGGGACGGGTCAATGGACGTTGTGGAGGGGACGGCGACCCCGTCGGGCGGCGGAAGCGTCTGGGTACTGGACGGTGCTACCGGGGCACCGCTCTGGCACGCCCCGGCCACAGGAGCGGTCATAGGCTCGGTCACCACCGCCGACCTCACCGGCGACGGCTATCAAGACATTCTGGTGCCGACAACCCTGGGGGTCGACATCTTCGACGGTCGGTCGCATCAACAGGTGGCGGTCCTCAACGGGACGGCCGATCCGCAAAATGGAGTGCTCGGCGTACAGAATTCGCCACTGGTCACCGATGACCCGAACGGCACCATCGGGATCACCGTCGCCGGCTACGGCTGTCCCACCTCGCAGTGCTTCGGGCAGGTGGAGCACTACGAGATCCCCGGTTCGAATGGTGCTCTGGCCGTCGGCAGCGGTTCGTGGCCCGAGTTTCACCACGATCCGCAACTCACCGGGAATGCGGGGGGCACCCCAGCTCCCGGGTCTGTTCCGGCCTGCACCATTCCCTCAGCCGCCTTCAGTGGCTACCGTCTTGCCGCTTCGGACGGAGGGATCTTCGCTTTCGGAGCTCCCTTCTGCGGCTCGATGGGGGGTATCCGCCTCAACGAACCGGTGGTCGGTATGGCCCTCGACGCCAACACGGGAGGCTATTGGCTGGTGGCATCGGATGGAGGGGTGTTCGCCTTCGGGGCCGCAAGGTTCTACGGATCGATGGGTGGGATCCGGCTCAACAAGCCCATCGTGGGGATGGCCGCCACCCCTGACGGCAAAGGCTATTGGCTGGTGGCATCGGATGGAGGGGTCTTCGCCTTCGGGGACGCGGCCTTCAAAGGATCGAGGGGCGGCCAAAAACAGGCACCGGTCATAGGAATGGCGGTGACGGCCGACGGCAACGGTTATCGGTTGGTCTCCTCGGACGGATCGGTCTTCACCTTTGGCGACGCTCAGTACTTCGGCTCCATGGGCGGTCGCTCCCTGGCGTCGCCCATCGTGGGCACAGCCGTCGACGTGGCCACAGGTGGCTACTGGCTGGTGGCGTCGGACGGGGGTGTGTTTGCCTTCAACGCCCCCTTCTACGGCTCCATGGGCGGTCACTATCTGGAGGCGCCGGTGACCGGAATCGCCCCCACCTCGAACGGGTCCGGCTATCGGTTGGTGGCAGCCGACGGGGGAATCTTTTCCTTTGGAAATGCGCCCTTCTACGGCTCGATGGGCAACACCCGTCTGAACGGGCCGATTGTCGGAGCCGCCGGTTTTTGAGCGCAGGGCGGGTTCGAATACCTGCTGCGCAGGTTCTACCTACCTGCTGGGTAGCGTCGCCGTCAGGTGTCGGCTCAGGTCGGTGCGGCTCCCACCACCGGCAGGTTGGGAACAACACCCAGTCCGGGCAGTGAGCCGAAGAACGGTGCCTCCGCGAATGCGTACACACCGCCATCCGATCCGATGATCCAGTAACCCTGATTGTCAGCCGCAGGAGCGGGGATGAGCGACACGGGTTTACCGCCGTGCACCGTCGGCACCTCCCCGAGAAACAGGGCATCGCCAAAGGCCCACACCTCTCCGAAGGAGTCGAGAACCCAGTAGCCCCGCCCATCGTCCGTCGAGGCGATGTCGATGTACGCCGGGGAGTCGTTGAAGTCGACGAGCGGCAAACCATCGGTGACGTTCGGTGCGTTACCGAAGTTGGTAACGGCCCCATCCCTCTCGACGACCCAATAGCCCGCGTTGGACGGGGTCGAGGCGATAGCTGATACGTCGTTCACCCGCTTGCCAAGGCCGGGCATAGAACCTTCGTACGATGCGTCGCCAAAGGCAAACACCCCCCCATCGGAACCCACCAGGAAATAACCCCGATCATCGGACGTGGGGACGATGCCCACAATGTTGTGCACGTGGACACCGAGACCGGGCAGCGACCCCTCGAACTGGGTATCCCCAAAACTGAACACACCGCCGTCCGCTCCGACCAGGTAATAGCCCTTGAGATCAGAAGAGGCGACGATTCCCACGATGTCGCTGACGTGGACGCCCAGCCCTGGCAGCGAACCGAAGAACTTTCCGCCGAACACGAAGACGCCTCCGTCGGCGGCCACCATGTCGTATCCGGTAGCGGTCGTGACTTGAGCTGCTACCTCGGCCTTTGGCTGGAGCTTGGCACTCGACGGGGGTGATGCGGCAACGGTAGGCGAGGCCAACCAGGCCCCCATGAGAACGGCAACAACAACGCCGACGGTGCACCGTGCCCCTCGGTGCCAGATCCGCTCGTTTCCAAGATTCACCACGACTCCGTCCTTTGCTCCACAGGGACGATTACCGGCCAAGTCTGTCACACCCGAACAACAACCCAGAGGTCGGGCTCTCAATCTGACGTGCCCTTCTAGCAGGTCTTTTGCGGCGAAGTGCCGGGCCGGGCGCAGCCGTGCCGGACGAGAGTTGCATGCCCACTCCTGTCGTCGACGTTTGATCTGATCGCCGACGAATCGTTATAGGCTCACCGGGCCCGAAGCGACGGGGAACGGAGACGGTGTGAGCGACCAGAGCCGATCGACGGACGACAGGAGCCATGTGACCGGCGGTGGACTGGCCAGGATCCCCTCGCAGTTGAAGCGAATCGATCGAAAGGTCCGCCGCGAAGCTACGAGGCTGGCCGGTCTCTCCTATGGGCAGCTTCCTCCGCGCCAGGGCGTTCGGATGGCCTACAACGTCTTGCTTCGGCGGGAGCCGGATGAACCGGCATGGACCGAGCAGGCTGGGGCGGTAGCCGCAGGAACTCTGTCCCGTTCGGACGTACTGGACCGGATCCGATGTTCGAGTGAGTTCCGCACGACCGTGGAAGTAGGCCCGGCCAGTCTGCACAGCTCACTGCACGCCAGTCGCTGTGAGTTCATCGTAGGACTGCCACCCGCTCGCCACATCGTCGACCTGGGGGGTGGGCACACCTCGGATCCGTGGGGCGCCCTGGTGGTCCTCGGGTATCCCTACGACTTCGAGGAGCTGGTGGTGGTCGATCTCCCGCCCGACGACCGCCATCCGCTCTACCACGCCGAACGGTTCGGGTCCTCGGATACCGACCGTGGAAAGGTTCGTTACGAATACCGGTCGATGGCTGATCTGTCGTTCGCCGACGATGGGTCCGTCGACCTGATCTATAGCGGTCAGTCGATCGAGCACGTGACCGAATCGGACGGCGACATCGTCTTGAGGGAGGCGTTGCGTGTCCTCAGGCCCGGTGGATACCTGGCCATCGACACTCCCAACGGACGACTCTGCCGGCTTCAGCAGGATTCGTTCATCGACCCCGATCACAAGGTCGAGTACACCCTGGACCAGTTGCGGGCCAAGGTGACCGGTGCAGGATTCGCCGTCCTC
Organism: uncultured Acidimicrobiaceae bacterium; assembly: GCA_963813525.1. GTDB lineage: Bacteria > Actinomycetota > Acidimicrobiia > Acidimicrobiales > RAAP-2 > Bog-756. The sequence goes on along the minus strand of CAWEZI010000005.1, from coordinate 2,234,243 downwards.
ACCGAACGCGGCTTGAACTGGGGCGGCCCTTCCGCTTCTCGAAATGAGTTCGATATCCAGGCTCTGGCCCGTAATTACGGCGTCTTCTACAAGGCCGACGAATGCTATCTGCTGGCGCTGCTCGCCCGGAAGCCACTCTGATCGGAGCGTGGACCATCGCTGCGCTCCTCCCTCAACAGGTCGAGCGCAGCAGAGTCCCTTTGGCGTCCGTTACCGACTCCAGGCAATCAGGTCGACGTGATCGCCCGGTGAATCGTCGAAGATAGAAATGATCTCCGTCCCCGACCTGGGTCGAGGGACGTCGAGATCGGGCCCCACAATATCGACTGAGTAACCCAGCCCATGGAGGTACCGAAGCAGTTCCTCGCCGTCCATACCGGATGTGACGGCGAGGGACGGCGGGGAGAACTCGAACACGAGGGTGGGCGCCCAACGCTTCAAGGTATCTTCCGCGCCACGGAAGACGCGACCTTCGGCTCCTTCGACATCAACCTTCATCATGTCGATCTTTCTGTGACCGACCAGGCGATCGAGCGTCGTCGACCGCACCAGGTCATATCCCCCCAGATGGGCCGGGTCGCCGTCGAAGGAGGAGATGGCCCCGTTTGCGCCCGACCTCCCATACCGCCAGATCCCTACCTCGTCGCTGAGCGCCACCTGGTACACCTCGGCGGCGTCCATCCCGTTGGCCGTGAGATTGAGGAGCAACAACGACTGGTTCTGTGGTCCGGGTTCGAACGAGATGACGGTGCCCTCGGCGCCGACGATGCTTCCGGCCAGCACAGAGAAGTACCCGAAGGACGCGCCGCAATCGACGAAGCACTCTCCATTCTTCAAGTACCTCCGTACCGCTGCCGTCACCTCAGGTTCGTAGTAACCATTCTTCCGGAGAAAGGACCCGATGGCTGTGTCGTCCGAGTCGACGTAGATGGTCAGATCGCCGATCGACGTGGCCATGGGAATGCCATCGGTGAAACCGAACTTTTCCGACAGCCGATCGCGAAACTCCGATGAAGACACGAAGAAGGAGACCAGCTCGTCCCGGGATACCGCATTATCGGTGACCAGATCGACGTAGCCACGACGGCCATGGGTTTCCGCTTCGCGACCGAGCAGCAATCGGTAACACCACCGAACGTCTGCCGGCCCGGCAAGAGGCGGGGTGCGCTGGCGAATCCGCCTGATGGCCGCCGACATCCTGGTCGGAGGACGCAGGGGAAACCAAGCGGGCACCAGTGGTCGTCTTGAGGTCGCAGAGTGCGGGATGGTCGGTGGCACCGGAGAGTCCGGCTCGCCCTGCAACCGAGTGCCATCGTCCACTCTCGTCACGACCAATGATCAGTACTTCGTGCTGAAGCGATACTTGACCAGGGCCCTGAGCGCTCCGAACCCATCTCGCCAGGTGATCTTCTTCCCCTCATCGGGCTCCCGGCCGGCGTAGGAGATCGGTACCTCGTATATGCGATAGCCGCGTCGCAAGACTTTGGCAGTAATTTCCGGCTCGAAATCGAAGCGGTTCGACAGCAATACCATGTTGTCCAGGACCCGGCGGTCAAACAGTTTGTAGCAGGTCTCCATGTCGGACAGCGTCGTGGAGTAGAGCACGTTGGTCACCAGGGACAAGAACCGGTTGCCGATCCAATGCAGCACCAGCATGTTCTTGCGCTCACCGCTGAATCGGCTTCCGTAGACCACCGCCGCCTTGTGCTTGAGGATCGGATCGAGCAACCGGGGCCAGTCGTCGGGATCGTACTCGAGGTCAGCGTCCTGAATGACGATGAGGTCTCCATGGACATGCTCGAGCGCAGTCCGGATGGCGGCACCTTTTCCCATGTTCTTCTGGTGGGTGACGACACGCACGGACGAGTTCATCAGGGTTTGGAGCACTTTGTCGGTGCCGTCGGTCGATGCATCGTCGACAACGACGAGATCGACCACCAGAGGCACGTCAACGGCCAGAATGCGCCGGATGATCTCCGCCACCGTCGAGCGCTCGTTGTACACGGGCACAATGACTGACAGGGTCTTGTAGTCCTTGGGCTCGAGGTGGTGCTCTGGCATGGGTTGGGGAAACCTTCCTTTTGCGATTCTGGGTCTGCGTCGCCGTCAGATGCCGGGTGAAGGTTAGCCCGGCGGCATTGGCGGCTTCAGGATGCCGAGTCCGCGCAAGGAGTTCCCATGACCGACAAAGGGCTGAGAACCGGCGACGCCGGGCCTTCGACTACGGGATCACCACCGAGGAATGCTGAGGTGAACCGGACCACCCGAGTTCCCACACCCCGTTTCGGTGAAGAAGGGTGCGCGCGTGAAAACGCGATTCGAGGTACTGGGCCGCCGCTTCCTGTTCCGGCCCGGAGATGAAGGGATCGTGTGCCGTGTCCATCACCAGCTCGACCGTCTTGGCCCGCAGCGGAACAGGGCTGGTGGTATTCAGGTAGATAAAGGAGTACTTTCGGGCACTCAGCCGTCCCACGATGTCGATGGAAGAGATGACCTCGGCGTCGGAAGGAGTCTTTGCCAGCACCGTGCTCAAGGCGGCTCCTTCCGTTGAAGGCAGGATGTCACCGGTGGCATTGGAGGTGAATGACTCTGCAAGATACTCGTGCGCGTAACGAACTCCTCCGAGCAATATGCCAACGAGGAGAAGGCCGGCCACCAGCCGTCGTGCTGCTTTATGGCTGGACCACGCACGGACCCAATGAGCAGATGACCCGAAGAGGGGAACGCGACTGGCTGCCAGAGCGGTGAGCAGCGTGACAGACCCGATCAACACGAATGGGACCACCGCGAACTGCTGGAACGGTTCACCGATGAACAGGACGTCCCCCTGGAGAGCCGAACTGAGAAGCACGACGGCGGGTACGCCGAATCCCCACGGCGTGATGATGCCGATGACTCCCCCGGGTGGAAGCCATCTCCAGATCAGTCGCGCCTTGCTGGCCAAGGCGTGGTAGGGCCGACCCGGATGGGTGATCATCCCCCCGAGCACCACCAGAGCTCCGGATCCGGTAGGTAGTGTGGCACGGCCGGCCAGATAGGCGTACTGATTGAGAAAGGAACCTTGATTGGCGTGAAGTGCGCCGATCATTGCCACCCAGACGACGCCGACCACAATGAGCATTCCGCCCATTCGCCGCGAGGCTCTGCCGGCCAACAGAGCGGAGATACCGATGCCGGCGATACACAAGCCACCAAGGTCGCCGCACAGGAGGCAGACCGCGACCCAGATCCAGGCCCGACGGTTCCGGCCTTTCCAGATGTCGTAGGCGGCGAACACGGCGAAGAAGGTGGCCGTTGCCTCCAAGTGAAAGTCGAGGGCGGCCGAGTAGTACACCAGGGGATCGATCAGCAGAAGGACGACGGCTACCGCCAGGATTCCGTACCCGAAGCGTCTCGAAATCGCTCGCGCTGCGATTATCTCCGATGCCCACAGGAATGTCAGAAATCCGGTCCCGACAAGACAGAGGTCCTGAATGACGAGTAGCAGATAGGGCGAACGAAAGACCACGAGGAGAGCGGAGATGGGCCACATGATCAGCCCGAAGTGATTGTCGAGGTACGAGGAGCCCACGATGGTCGAGTAGGGATTGAGATTCCCATGGGATATTTCGGCGGTCGCCTGGTCCATGGTGGCGAAATCGATCCCAAGATCGAACCGGTGGTACTGAACCCATGAGTAGATGAGGAGCGCAACGAATTGGGCGGCGAACAAGGCTGCGCCTATCCGAATTACCAGACGCGACCCCTCATAATTTTGACTGTTACCTTCGGCGTCTCCCACAGCCACGGGAGTATCGGCGTCCAACAGGATCGTTGAGGACTCCGATGCGGGATCAGCCACGTCCTCTCGCATCGGGCCACATTACTCTGCGGAAACGTCGACTCGGAGGACGCAGGGCGACGCTCCGACGCTCATGAAATGCGCCACCCGCGCTCTTGTCCGGCTCCTCTGCTCAACGCTGGTCACCGACCGGATCGAGCTCAGCTGCCGGGCAATCCGATCTCCTTCGGGGTCACGGCGCGATCGGGAATCACGGCGTGCATCAGCCCGGTGTCGACGATCCGGTAGGGCACGCCCAGTCGTCCCAGGGCGGACAGGAACTCGGGTTCATCGATGCCTCCCGGTCCCTCGATCCCCGGTGTATCAGCGAACTGGGTCACCCCTGCCGCGGTCATCGGGACGAACAACCATGCCGTCTTCGGACTGATCTTCACCTTGGCGTCGAGTGATTCCCAACGGTCGTCATCGGCGCCCGCCGTGGTGATCTGGAGCCGTCCATCGCTCAGGAGATCAACCCGGTACGCCACCCAGTAATCGGCATAGCCGTAGTGGATGCCACTGGCCTCGAGATCGGCGATCGCTCGGGCGGTAGGAGCGTCCGGGTTTGTCCAGCCAGAAAAGACCGTGTCCAGGGAATTCACGAAAGCGCCGAAATTGAAGACGCTCACCGCCATCACCAGTGCGAACAGACCGCTGGCCAGCAACCGGCCCAGCGACACACCCCGCTGCGCTCCGCCCCTGGCCCGGGCCACCCGTCGAGCCGCCTCAGCGCACCCGACCACCAGAACGATGACCAGCATCGGAACGACGAAGACGACGTAGCGGCCGTCCTGCCAAAACCAGCTGGTCGGCGACAGGACCACGAGGAAGGGGAAGAGCACCACGGCGACAGCAAGGATGAGTGCCCGTACCCCCGCCAGTGCGCACATCACCAGCGCCGCGGTCAGAACCACAAGGAACAGGCAGAGAACAACCAGGCCGACTTTCTCACCCCATAGCCAAGCTCCGTTCCCCCGGTTCCGCAGATTCACCAGCATCGGAAAGCTGTACTCGAAGAAGGTCTTCAGCCGACCGGTGTAGTCGGGTGACCCAGGGGGAACCTGGAAGGCTCCTGTCCGCAGGGAGCTGAACCCGGAGTTGGCATTGGCGTAGAGCCAAGGCAGCGCACCGACAGCCGCGGCGACCAGGGCCGCCATCAGGCGGATGAGCCAGCGCCGGCCCCGTCTGATCCGGGTGTCACCGACGATGGCCACGACCACCAGCGCACCAGCGGGCAGACCGTAATAGACCACCTCGGGCGAACTCCACCAACCGACACCGGTCAGCAGACCCAGCCCCGCGAAAACTGTCAGCCGGTCGTCACCCTTCTGGATCTTGAGGGCCACAAGCAACAGACCCAGGCCGCACGCCGTGGTCAGACCCCGGAATCCGAGCTCCAAGGTGGAGGCGGACAGCGCGATCCTCGGGAAAACCCAGACCGCTGCTCCCGCCAGTACGGCCAGAGCCGGATCGACCACCAGCTGGCGGACAATCCGCCAGGTGAGAAGGGCCGCCGCCACCGAGAGAAGGACGGAAACCGCTCGGAGGGCCCAGACGCTGGTGCCGAAGATGCCGAACAGGACGGCCACCAGATAGGGCTCTCCTCCGCCGTAGGTCTGCCCCCAGTAGAAGGCGGAGAAGTGGCCGTGCAGGATCTGCTTGGCCATGAGCCCGACGATGGCCTCGTCGCTGTTGACCGGGCGGTGGAAGAGGAACCAGGCGCGCATGCCCAGGCCGAGCAGCACGGCCACCGACGCCACCACCCGGACCACCACGCTGGTGATGCCCAACGAGGTCGACCCGACCGGCGCCGGGTCGGGATGCAGACTTTCCTCACGCAGCTGGGTCCCTGAGTAGGCGGGTGGGCTCAAGAGCCCGCCGGTTGTACAGCAGCGCCATTGCCCACCGACGGCGTGGTCACACCGGCGGGCCCTTGACCGAACAGCCACAGAAGGTTTCCGGTGATCTTCTGGACGGTGAGGGCCGGACAGCCGGCCGCCGGGGTGGGGCACGGCCGCATCGAGTAGATCCAGTTGACCGTCCCGGTGTCCAGCACGCCGGCATGGCTCTGCGGGTCCGTGTAGTAGGTCATGTCGGAATAGGTCTGGTTCCCCCACGTGCCCTGATTGGTATAGATCAACGGCAGAGGGATCGGGGAATGACCCAGGACCTGGAGGTTGGCCGGCTCCCCCGGACTCTGGTGGTCGATGTCCGAGGCGATCACCCCGGGAATCTGCGATCCATCGGTCAGTCCTGTCCCCTTGAATATCCACGCCGAGCTGTCGTAGACGACGAAGGGGACGGTGTTGGTCCCGGTGAGATAGCCGCTGTAGTTCTCGCCCACGAAGGGGATCTCCGACCAGCTGGTCGGGGGTGACGACCAGGTGTTACCGGTCACCTCGTTGGGATTGCCCTGACCGTTGAGCGGATCTTCGGAGGAGTCCCGGTAGTCCACCTCCTCGCGGTCGGGGCCCAGCGGCGACGATTGCAACCGGACATGGCGCAGCACGGCGGCTGCGCCGAAGAAGACCACGTTGACCCCGTGTGCCTCCGCCGTCTGGGCCGCTTCTCGCTCGTTGTAGGACCACGCTTCGTCGTGTCCCAGCGAGAGGATGGCCTTGTGGTGGAGGGCAATCTGGGGGTAGGCGTCAAGGGTGACATCGGTCACGTACGTCACGTCGAGTCCGTGCTCCTCGCAGAATTCGAGCAGCGGGAACTCATTTCCAAAAAAATCCGATGCGCCGTACCCCGACCCATAGGGCCGATCGAGCGATACGACACGGGCCCGATTACACACGGGGTAACTGCCTGAGCCGGGAGGACACGGTCCTTCACCTTGGTAGAAGGAGTACCCACCGTAGGTGTTCCATGCCTGCTCGGTGAATGTGCGGGCGACGAGCAGGTAGGTCGCCTGGCTGGTCGGGTCCCAGATGACCAGGGGGATGTACCCCTCTTGTCCTCCGGAGCCGGTCAGCTTGAGCAGATAATCACCCTGGACGAAGGCACCGGTCACCGGCATGGACAGCGAAGGTGTCCAGTTGTCGCAGCTGACCATGTTGACACCGGTCGTGAGCGGACAGGCCGGTTGCTGGTGGCCGGCCACCACGGATGACGACCAGATCTCTCGTGCACCGGTTCCGCCGTACCAGCCCATCCGGTAGGCGACAACCTTAAACGTGGGAGACGGTGTCGAGACGTAGAGCTGGACTGTCTGACCGGCAGCGGCGTAGTTGAGGTTGGCGAATCCCTGGATCTGATTGGCCGGCGTTCCGGGGGGGATCTTCCACCCGGTGGTGCCCGGTCGGTTGTTTTCGGCGATCACCCAGCGCGCTTCGACCCCGTCCGACCCGAGAAACGTGGCCGGTTGGACGGCGGCGTGGCGCCGCTTGCCCGAGTGGGAGGCCGAACCATGGCGGGATGAACGGACGGAGGGCTTGCCCACCGGTGTGGATCCGGCGTGGACCATGGTGGCCACCACCGCGGCGATCACCACCACGAGGGCCAGCGCAGCCGCCGCCACCATTCGTCGGTGCTTGTACGGGGAGCGGACCGCCAAATGCGCATTGCTCCGCTGATCCATACCGCTCCTCGGACGAAGACCACAGGTCGATTAGTTCTATACCACCCGGGCAGAGATTCTCCCCCACCTGACTCTGTCGGTTGCCGCGGTCCGCTCCGACCGGTCGTCTCAAGGTAGAGGCATCCCTGCCCCGAGAGTGTCGGACAGCTCCGCCCCGGTCCCTACCCCTCTCCCGTGGGCCATCCCGTTCCCCAGGTGGACGAGCCACCATCCGTAGACAAGGGCGACAACAGCGAACCCAGCCAGAAGGACGGCCACCGGGACCGGCGGTGTCCAACCGCCGCGTACGTGACGGAACGGGTCGAGCCCGCCATAGGTCCCCACCGTGTAGCGGCGCAGGGCCCAGAAATAGTCGACCACCTGATCGACGACGATCACCGAGACGAAGGCGACCGTCATCCCCCGGACCGCCGCCGGTGGCAAGGGACGCCGCCGACCGGCGATCGACCCGGCTAGCAGTGGGATCCCCACGTAGAGGGGAAGTCCGTCCCTGGCCTGCCAGTCGATGGTCAGGGTGCGCACGGCGTGGGGTACGACGATGGCCGCCGGCACCAGGAAGCACACCGCCATCAGGGCCAGCAACACCAACGACTGGCGGGGTCGGGCGGTGGCCAGAGCCACCAGGATCAGAACCAGGAAAGCCACCCCGGCCAGTAGGAAGACCAGAAGCGGCGAGGGGCTGTCGAGCCAGCCGAAGATCCCTACCGCCTGTCGGGCGTATTGGGGGTTGTCCTTGGCGAACAGGATCAGAGCGCTGACTTTCGAGGTATGGGCCGGTATGGGCTGGCCCGAACTGGTGATGGACAGAGCCCCGACGGCCACCACATAGGCGGCGGCCACCACCGCCACCAGCGCCACCAGGGCACCGGCCATCTGGACCATCCGTTGACGTATCAGTCGCCAGAACGCTTTGGGGGCCACGGCCAACAGGGTGAGGACGATCAGGGCCATCCACACAATGGACAGGCCCCGCACCAGTTCGAGAACGCACCCGCATACGGCGAAGGCGACCACCAGCCCGGCGGGGGGTCGGTCGGCGTGATCGAGGACCAGGAGCAGCCCGGCTGTCCAGGTGGCCGTGGCCGCGGCGATCTCCAGCGTGCTCGGGTTCACCACCCCCCCTAGGAACACGATCAGCGGGGTCAGGGTCAGGCCCAGGGCACTGACCACAAGCGGGGCCCGGCTCCACCGGGCCACCATGGCCAGGGTAAGGCCGTAGAGCAGGGCAGCCACCAGGGCCGAGAGGGCGCGCATCAGATAGATGGCCGATCCCGAGGACCACACCAGCGTGGGAAGACCGGTGACGGCGTAATAGAGAGGCGGATACAGGCCCACGTAGGTGGCGGCCCTGACCGACACCCCCGACGCGGGGATTTTGCCCTCGCAACCGGCAGGCACCGCCTCCTTACCGGCAAAGCAGGCGGCCACGTTCACATCGGAGAACGCCTCGGGGACAGTGACCATGCGGAACGCCTTTTGCGCGCCGGCCACCGGCTGACCTCGGAGCTCGCCCCGCACCACGGCCGCTGCTTTGACTATCTGGGTGGGTTCGTCGGGAGCAGCCCCCAACGGTGTGGCCAGGGCCCAACCCAACATGAGCAGAAAGATGATGGTGCTGCTGATGGCCCACGTGGCCGCAAACCGGGTGTGGCCGGGAGCAGCCGCCCTGCCCGGCCTCATAGGCGCACGCTGGACAGATGGTCCTCGGACGTGCCCTGGTGGGGCTGGTCAGCCGGCTGGACTTGGCCGATCACACCCTTCTCCGCTCTCCCATCGGTCGAACCGGCCGAAACTACCATCGGGGGCCATCCCGACCGGGGTTGGGGTGGCTGACTCGGTGCCTGTCTTGCCTGGAGGCCGAGTTTCGGCCATGCTTCCCCGGTTCCGGCACGAGCTGCCGACAGTGGATACAGGAGGACGACATGGGAATGCTCGACGGCAAGGTAGCGATCGTGACCGGCGCAGGGCGGGGCATCGGGCGCGAAGAGGCTCTTCTGCTGGCCTCCGAGGGAGCCAAGGTGATCGTCAACGACGTGGGTGCCTCGGTGGACGGAGGGGGGGGCGACAAGCACCCCGCCGAAGAGGTCGTCGAGCTGATCAAGAAGGGCGGCAGCGACGGGGCGGTCAACGCCTCGGACGTGAGCTCCTGGTCGGGGGCCAAGGAACTCATCGACCAGGCCGTGGACACGTTCGGCCAACTCGACATCCTGGTCAACAACGCCGGGATCCTGCGCGACAAGATGAGTTTCAACATGGACGAGTCCGATTGGGACGACGTCATCCGGGTCCACCTGAAGGGCCATTTCGCCCCCTCCCGCCACGCCGCCGTGTACTGGCGGGGGCGGGCCAAGGCCGGCGAGCAGGTGCGCGGCCACATCATCAACACCTCGTCGGAGGCCGGCCTCTACGGGAACGCCGGGCAGGCCAACTACTCGGCGGCCAAGGCCGGCATCGCTTCGATGACCTGGGTCCTGGCCCGCGAGCTCGAGCGTTACGGGATCACCGTCAATTCGATTTCGCCCAGGGCCCGCACCCGCATGACCGAAAACCTCTTCGGTGAGATGGCCAAAGCGGGCGAAGGCTTCGACGAGTGGGATCCCCGTAACATCGCTCAGATGGTCGCCTTCCTGGCCTCCGACGAGGCCAGCGATGTGACCGGTCAGAACTTCGTCGTCTTCGGCGGCAACGTCTGGGCCATGGGTGGATTCCACCCGGTGGGCGAGATCCATCGCGACTCGATGTGGACTCCCGAGGAACTGGCCGGAGCCAAGGCAGAGCTGTTCAAGGGCGTCTCCTCGGGCATCCCCAAGTTCAGCTTCTTCTAGGGAACCAGCTCAGGAGCGGCTGGCCACCACGGCGGTAGCCTCGCCCACCACCTTCTCCTCGCCGGCCGCGTTGGCCAGCCGGACATCGAGATCGACCAGATTGTCGTCGCCGTCCTTGCGCTTCGCGGTGACCACCACCCGGGTGCGCAGCTCTTCGTCGGGCCAGGTCTGCTTGGCGAACCGCACCTGAAATCGACGCACCTTGCCGGGCCCGACGAAGTCGCTGATGGCCGACCCGAGCAGGCCCATCGAGAACATCCCGTGTCCGAAAACACTGGGTTGGCCCGCCGCCTGGGCCTTGACCTCGTCGTGGTGCATCGGGTTGAAATCGCCCGACGCTCCGGCGTAGGCCACCAGGTCGGTCCGGGTAAGGACGTGGGACCGCACCGGGCCCTCGTCGCCCTCGGCCACGTCCTCGAAATAGAGCACTGCGTCACCCATCGATCCGACCTCCGTCCTGGCTTGTCCTTACTTTAGACCGGGCACCTTGGACCGGGCCCCGACCGCCCCTCGGGCCGCGGCCCGACGTCATCGCCCCGGCTCGGGGTCACGGGGCAGTCCGAGCAGGCGCTCGCCGATCACGTTCCGCTGCACCTCGCTGGTCCCGCCGGCAATGGTCAGGCACCGGCTCTGCAACATCCCGTGAGCCGAAACCGCCGCCTCCCCCTCGGTCACCGCCCCGTCGGGGCCGCAGAGGTCGAGCCCGAACTCATGGACCCGCTGCTCGAACTCGGCGCCCAGCAGCTTGCGCAAGCTCGATTCCGATCCGGGCTGAAGGCCGGTCAGGGAGCGCAACGTGGCCCGCACCCCGAGCTGGGCCAGCGACTGGGCCTCGGCCAACAGTCCACCCAGCCGATCCAGGGTGACCGGATCGTGCCGGGAGGGCTGGGCGGCCATGCGCCCGAGCACCCCCTCGAGGGCACCGCCGAAGGCGGAGTCCGATGACAGCGAGACCCGTTCGTTGGCCAAGGTGGTGCGGGCCAACCGCCATCCGCCGTCCACCTGGCCGACCACGTTGGCGTCGGGTACGAAGCACTCGTCCAAGAAGACCTCGTTGAATAGAGCTGCGCCGGTGATCTCGCGCAGGGGCCGGACTTCGATGCCCGGTGACTGCATGTCCACCAGGAAATAGGTGATGCCCTGATGCTTGGGAGCGTCCGGATCGGTGCGGGCCAGGCAGATACCCATGTGGGCCCGGGCCGCCACCGACGTCCACACCTTCTGGCCGGTCAGGGACCACCCACCGGCCACCCGGGTGGCCCGGGTCGAGAGGGCGGCCAGATCGGATCCGGCCCCCGGCTCGCTGAACAGCTGGCACCAGATGACGTCGCCGCGCAGGGTGGGGGCCACCCAGCGCTCGGCCTGTTCCGCCGTCCCGTGGGCGATGATGGTGGGGAGGGCCCAGGCGGCCACGGCCAGGTTCGGCCGTCGGATGCCGGCGTCGGCCAGTGCCTCGTCGATGACCAGCTGCTCGACGGGACCGGCCTCCCGCCCCCAGGGTGCCGGCCAGTGCGGAACCAGCAGTCCGTGGTCGTAGAGGGCCCGACGTTGGTCGGCCGTGTCCTCCAGGGCGGCCACAGCCGCCGCCGCCACAGCCATCTCGCGCCGGAGGGGTTCGGCTTCGGCCGGCAGGTCGACGGCGATGGTCCGCCGATGGCCGTCGAGGACCAGACGGGCCGCCTCCGCCCGCAGGGGCGCCGTCCCGCCGGCCAGCTGGCGCAGCGTGGTGGCCCGACGCAGATGGATATGGACGTCGTGCTCCCAGGTGAACCCCATCCCACCGAGCACCTGAATGGCTCCTTTGGCTGCCTCGACGTAGCCGTCGAGGGTCAGACTGGCAGCCAGGGGTACAGCCAATCGACTCTGAGGGCCCGGGCCGGCACCGGGGTGGGCGACTCCCTCGGCGTCGACAACCAGAGCGGCGTCCCAGGTGGCCGACACCCCCTGCTCGACGCCGACCAGCATGTCGGCCAGCCGGTGCTTGACCCCCTGGAACTGCCCGATGGGCCGCCCGAACTGCTGGCGGGTGCGTGCGTGTTCGGCCGCGCTGTCGAGGCACCACCGTGCTCCCCCGGCGGCCTCGGCCGACGCCACCAGTAGGGACCACTGTCGGATGTGGTCGGTGGTGGCCTGGGGGAGAACCCGCTCGGCGGGCACCATGGTGTTGTCGAGCGTCCATCGAGCCGAGCGACGGGAGGGGTCGAAGCTGGTCAGCGGGTGGACGGTGACCGAAGGGTCCCGTTCGACCACAACCCACTGCACCGACTTCCCGACGGCGACCGGCGCCAACACCAGAGTGACCACGGCCCCACTGGCGACAGGGTCGACCGTGCCGCTGACCCTCAGGGTCCCTTGGCCGTCCAGTGTGCCGGTCAGGCCGGGGCGCTCGACGGCCGCACCGTCGGGCGATCCGGTCGGCACCACCAACGAGGCCGGCGTGGTGCCATCGGCCAGACCGGGTAGCAGCTCCTTGGCCTGGGCCAGGCTCCCGCACCCGTCCACCACCGCACCGACCACGGCGGTGGTGGACCATGGCCCCGGTGCCGCCGCCCGCCCCAACTCCTCGACCACCACGGCCAGCTCCATCATTCCCGCGCCCTGTCCTCCGTGTTCCTCGGGCAGATGGATGCCCAGGAAACCCTGGGCACCGAGATCCGGCCAGAAGGGAGGGAGGCTGTCGGCTTCGGCGTCGAGGGCCGCCCGGGTCACCGCCGGGGGACAGAAGGACTCGATCCAACGCCGCAGAGAGGCCCGCAGCTCCTCATGCTCGTCCAGCAGGCCGATAGCCACGGTCAGGCCCCGATCCGGCCCGGCAAGCGGTGGGTCGACCTGCTGGCAGAGAAGTGGGAGGGGACCACCGCTACCACCCCTTGAACTGGGGCGATCGGCGCTCGGCGAAGGCGCGCAGACCCTCCCCGCAGTCCTCGGTCGTGGTGACCAGCTCCTGGGCGATGGCCTCGTCCCACAGAGCGGTCGACCGGTCCGATTCGAGCGAGCGATTGGTGAGGTACTTGGCGGCCCCGATGGCCTTGGTCGGCCCGGCGGCCAGCCGCTCGGCCCAGGCCGCGGCTTCGGTCATCAGCTGGGTACGGGGGACCACCCGGTTGACCAGGCCCAAGCGCTCTGCCTCCGACGCCGGGAGGTCATCACCGAAGAAGAACAGCTCCTTGGCCTTTTGGGGGCCGATGAGACGGGGCAGGAGATAGGCGCCGCCCGCGTCGGGGGCGATGCCCCGGCGCACGAACACGGCGATAAAAGCAGCCTCTTCGGCCGCCAGGACCAGGTCGCAGGCCAAGGCCAGGTTCATCCCCCCGCCGGCGGCGGTGGCGTTGACGACGGCGATGATCGGCTTCTCACAGTCGAGCACGGCGCTGATCAGTCGCTGCCACCCGTTGCGGATGAGCCGCGACGCCTGTCCCACCGCCCGGTCGGGAGCACCCTCGGGACGGGCCGGCCCCGGCTCCTGGCTCCGGAGATCGGCCCCGGTGCAGAAACCCTTCTCCCCCGCCCCGGTCAGCACCACGGCACGCACGGCCAGATCGGCCGACGCCTCCTCCAGCCAGTCGATGATCTGATTGCGCATGCGCCAGGTGATGGCGTTACCGGCCTCCGGGCGGTTGAGGGTGATCCAGGCCACGCCGCCATCGTGGCGGAGGAGCACGTCCTCCGCGGACCCCGCCGTCGCCTCGGCCATCAGATGCGGTGGATGATGTTCATCCGCGAGGTACAGACCGGCTCGCCGCTCGCTCGATCACGCCATGCCATCTCCACGACCACGAAAGTCATGGTCTTCCCCTTGGACTCCTTGCGGTAGGCGTCGGCCACCGTACCTTCACCGACCAGCACGTCGCCGGCGTAGATGGGGCGGTGATAAGTGAACTCCTGCTCACCGTGCAGGATGATCCCACCCTTGGCCATCAGAGGGCCGAGCACCTCGGCCATCGGGTTTCCGGCGGGCCCATCGTCGGCCTGCAGCTCGGGGTAGGCACCGAAATTCTCCATGACGAAGGGGTAGGTGGGGGGAGCGGGTATGCCGGCCAGGCCGGCTTCGGCTGCCGCCCTCGGATCGCGGTAGACGGGGCTCTTCTCCTTCACGGCGTCGGCGAACAGGGCCAACTGGCCGCGTTCGACGGTCACCACCTTGGTCCCGGTCGGTTTTCCGATGATCGTGCTCAAGATGTCGTCGTCTGCCACCTCGGCTCCTCCCCGTGCTCCCTATGGTCAAACGGCCCGGACACCGGTCCGGCGCCTGGGGCCGAACTGGCCGCGACACGGTCAGTTACCGTGCCCGACCGGCACCGTAGCGCGCAAGTCACCTGGACGTTCCCGTTTCCTCCCCTACAGTGCTGCCATGGGTGACGCTGGCACGGGTGACGCTGGCGCCGGTGACGGCCGGGGCGCCGACGTGCGTCCCTTCGACACCACGGCGGCCATGGCCCGGACCGCCGCCGACCAGGCGGCCGACGTGCTGCGGGCGGCGGTGGCCGACAAGGGCGTGGCCCACGCCATGTTCGCCACCGGCAACTCCCAGATCGCCTTCGTCGAGGCTCTGGTCGGAGCTACCCCCGGCGTGCCCTGGGACCAGGTGGTGGTCTTCCACATGGACGAGTACGTGGGGATCGGACCCGACCATGCGGCCAGCTTCCAGCGGTGGATACGCCAGCGCATCGTCGAGCCCACCGCACCCCTGGCCGCCCACTACATCGACGGGTTGGCCCCTCCCGAGGCCGAATGCGGACGCTACGCCGCCCTGCTCACCGCTTACCCTCTCGACCTGTGCTGCCTGGGCATCGGTGAGAACGGGCACCTGGCCTTCAACGACCCACCCGTGGCCGACTTCGACGACCCTCGGGACCTGAAGGTGGTCGTGCTCGACGCCGCCTGCCGCCGTCAGCAGGTCAACGAAGGGCACTTTGCCGGCGACGACGACGTGCCCGAGCAGGCGGTGACCGTCACCATTCCCGCCCTCCTCCGGGCGGCGCGGGTCCTGGCCATCGTGCCCGAGGCCCGCAAGGCGGAGCCGGTCCGGTCCGCCCTCGAGGGCCCGATCACCACCGCCTGCCCGGCCTCCATCCTCCAGCGGACCCCTCGCGCCACCGTCTTTCTCGACGCCGACTCGGCCCGTCTCCTCTCCTTCCATCACTGAAGGGCACACCGGCCATGACCAGCGGTGGGGCCAGCCACTGGTCCCACAGGACGGGTAGGACCGGCCGCCCCTCAGAACGGTGGACTGGCCACCCTCAGGTGGGTGGGAGCCAGCGGTCAAGAAAGGGGAAGGCCCCCGGACCGTTCCACTGGTGCTCGCCGGCGAAAACGTCGTGGGCCAGGCGGTCGCCGGCGCCGAGCCTGTCGTAGACCGGGCGCACCCGACCCAGCGCCTCGTCGGCGGTGGCCACCGGAAACAGGATGTCCTGGTCCCCCGACTGGACCAGGAGAGGGCGGGGAGCCACCAGCGCAGCCAGGTCGGCGTGTTCCATCTGACCCAACATGCCCGTGAGCACCTGCGAGCCGCACATGTTCCACGGGACCTTATGCGACTCGGCCCAGGACGAGAAGTAGCCGCTGACCACCGCCACCGACACTCGGGCATCGCAGGCGGCCAGAAACAGGGTGACCGTCCCCCCGTAGGAAAACCCGACCATGCCGATGCGAGCCGGGTCGACCAGGGGATGGGCCTCGAGCACGTCCAGGGCGCGGGCCAGATCCCACAGGTTCTGGGTCAGCGGCGACCACCCCCCCATCACCTGATGGACCAGGTTGGTGTCGCAGCCGTAGTGGTCGGGTGGGTTCCAGTCCGCCCGTTCGCCGAAGCACCGAAGGTCGGGGGCCAGCACGACATGGCCCCGACGTGCCAGCTGGGCGGCGTAGTCATCCCCCGGCGGGTCGCCCGGCTCGGTCCCGCACACACGCGATTTGCCCGGACCGTGGCCATGGGCGGCCAACACGGCCGTCCCCGGGGTCTGGCGGCCGTCGGGGATCAGCAGGTAGGCGGGAACCGACATGGTGTCTTCGGTGTCGAAGACGATCCTCTGGCGGCGGTAGCCCAGGGCGGACCCGTCGTCGTCGGTCTCGGTCTCGTCGGTCACTTCGAGGTTCAGCGGGACCGGCACCGGCCACGGGGCCAGGGCGCGCTGGAGACGGGCGTCGAAGCGGGCCCGCCACTGGTCGAACCCCGACAGGTCACCCACGGGCAGACCATCGGCCTCCGAGGTGGCCATCAACCGGCTCACCACCTGGAACCAGGGCGAGAAATTACGCGGCTGGGAAAAGCTGTCGGTCATCGTGGCTCCCTCACCAGGGGCCGGACCATGCGGCCCGGACGTCGGTGGCCCACGTTGCCACACGGCCACCGGTTGAGCCTCATCGGACACTGGGGCACACTGGAGTCATGGAGAACCCGCTGTGACCGTCGCCACCGAGTTGGACATCCGTCCGCTCTCGCCCATCATCGGCGCGGAGATCGGTGGGCTCGACCTCTCGCGTCCACTCAGCGAGCCGACCATCGCCCAGGTACGGGCCGCGCTCAACAACCACCACGTGATCTTCTTCCGCGACCAGGAGCTCACCCCGACCCAACAGGCCGACTTCGCCGCCCAATTCGGCACGGTCACCGAGGGCCATCCGGTCATCACACCTCTGGCCGAACACCCCGACGTGCTGGCCATCGACGGGAGCGTCGACCGGGCCAACTGGTGGCACACCGACATCACCTTCCTCCAACAGCCGGCCTTCGGGTCCATCCTCTACATGCTCGAGTGTCCTGACTTCGGGGGCGACACCACCTGGGCCAGCCTGCAGGATGCCTACGACCGGTTGGCCGATCCGGTGCGAGCCATGTGCGACACCTTGGTGGCCATCCACTTCGATCCCTGGTTCGCCGCCGACGTCGACGAGCGGGGCGGCTACGAATGGCAGGGCGAGTTCTACGAGAAACTGCGACCGGCCATCCACCCGGTGGTGCGCACCCACCCCGAGAACGGACGCAACGGACTCTTCGTCAATCCGCAGTTCACCCAAACCATCCTCGGGCTGTCGAAGAACGAGAGCAACGCCATCCTCGACATGCTGTACCGCCACTGCCAGCAGCCGGAGCTGACCTGCCGGTTCCGTTGGCGGCCCGGGTCGGTGGCCTTCTGGGACAACCGGGCCACACTCCACTACGCCATCGACGACTACGGCGACGCCACCCGCATCGCCCACCGGGTCACCCTGCGGGGGGACGTCCCCTACGGGCCGGCCATGCCTCGGCGCTGAGGCCCTCGGTTCAGGGGTCGGAGACGGAGGTGGAGGAGCCGTCCGTTTGGGACGGGGCCGACGAGCCGTTCGTTTGGGCCGGGGTCGACGGAGCCGAAGGGGCCACCGCTCCGGAAACGGCCAGAGCCTCCTCGCTGGCCCCCAGGTAGGCAGCGAGCGCCCGCGGATCCCGTCGCACCTCGTCGGGGGTCCCGACCGACACGATGCGTCCCGTCTCCATCATCACCACCTTGGTGCACAGGGCGAACACCAGGGGGACATCGTGCTCGACGAGGACGATGGTGGTGTCGGCCAGCTCGTGGAGCCGCCTGAGCAGAGGGACGAACGCCTCCGCCTCCCGCTGGGCGATGCCGGCGGTCGGCTCGTCCAGAAGGAGCAGCCGGGGACGGGCCAGGACGATGGAGGCCAGATCCACCACCCGCCGGGTCCCGGTCGAGAGCTGGGCTATCGGGTGACGTCGGAACCTCTCGATCCCGAACGAGCGGATGACGTCGTCCGCCGCCGCCCGTTTGTTCCGTTCGGTGCGCCGGGCCCAGGGCATCTGCAGGGTCGACGACAGGACGCTCACCGGCCGCCGGGCGTCCTGGGTCAACCACAACACCTCTTCGACGCTGAGCTCGGGAAAGAGACGGCAGTCCTGGAAGGAGCGGACGATGCCCAGGCTGCCCCGCTCCTCGGGTAGGTACTCGACCAGGCTCTCGCCGTCCAGCCGCACCGAGCCGCGTTGGGGAGTGACCAGGCCGGAGATGACATCGAGCATCGTCGTCTTTCCCGATCCGTTGGGCCCGATCAGCCCGACGATGGCCCCTGGTTCGGCCGACAGTGCGGCGCCGTCGACGGCCCGGACCCCGCCGAACGAGACGCTGACCTCCTCCATGTCCAGGCGGGCCGGGCCGGCCCCCTGTCCTTCGGCGGTGGCCCCGGTTCCGGTGCCGTCGGCCGGGCTCACCCGGCCACCTCCTTGGCCACGGGCTCGAGGGGGATGTCGAGAGGGCTCGCCGCCGGCGGGTCCTCCGGGTGGCGCCTCAGTCGCTCGACGCCCATGGTGGCCACGTCACCCAGGCGGTGGAGGAGCTCGGACAGACCTCCCGGGAGATAGAGGATGAAAGCGAGCAGGCCCAGTCCGCTGGTCAGGAACTGAATGGTCGAGGTCGTCCCGAAGATGGCCGGCAACCCCACCAGGTAGATGGCCCCGAGGACCGCTCCGTCGATGGAGCCGAGCCCACCGATGACCACCATCGAGACGACCAGGATGGAGTAGGTGGGGTCGAAGGTGGCCGTCGAGATCCGTCCGGTGGCGAAGGCCAGACAGACGCCGGCGTAGCCCGCCATGAAACCGGACAGGGCGAAGGCCAGCAGCTTGGTGCGGGCCAGGGGTATGCCCATGGCGCCGGCCCCCGTCTCGTTGTCGCGCACGGCGATCAGTCGGCGGGCCACCCCCCGATCCCGCCACAGCTGCACGATGACGATGGACACCACCAGCAGCCCCAGCGAGAACCAGGCGAAGGCCCGGGCCGACGACAGGCCGATCCCGAGGAAGCTCGGCGCCGACAGCAGGGTGGACTGAGGATTGGGCAGTCCGGTGCACAGCTCCTTGTGCACCCAAGGAAGCGACCAGCACGGGCTGCCGAGCACCGCTCCCATGAACCACAGGCCGAAGGCGAGCGTGCTCACGGCCAGATAGAGGCCCCGCACCCGCAGAGCCGGCAGACCGACCAGCACGGCGATGACCGCGGTCACCGCCCCGGCCAGCAGCATGAGGGGAATGAAGTTGAGACTGGTCTCCAGGTGCGAGGCCAACAGGGCCCCGATGGCCACCAACCCGAACTGGCCCAGCGAGACCTGACCGGCCCATCCGGTGAGGACGGTGAGCGACAGGGCGATGACGGCGTAGATGCAGATCTGCGAAAAGAGGAACGAGTTGCCCACGCTGATGACCAGGGGCAAGAGGGCGGCCACCACCAGGGCGGCGCCCACGCCGACCCCTCCCACCTTGCGCCGGAGGGGACTGTCGTTGCGCATTTGGGTGCGTGTGCCCTCGAGCCAGTTGGAACGTTCCTCTCGGCGGTTGCCCGTCTGGAGGGAGGCGATCCGTACCAGCAGCACCGCCATCACAAGGGCGAAGAGGATGAGGTCGACCTGGGAGGTGCTGTTCAGGTTCCACACCAGGATCTCCTGGATGACCCCGATGCCGATGGCGGCCACGAAGGCCACCGTCAGGTTGACCATGGCCCCGACCATGCCGGCGGTGAGGGCCAGCAGAAGGAGCTCGGGGCTGAGCACCTGGGTCAGCGACGAGGTCTGCCCGGGCGAGGCCAGGATGGCGGTGAAGGCGGAGAGAATCCCGGCCACCGTCCAGGCCACGGTGGAGGTACGCCGGACCCAGACCCCCGAGAGCCGGGCCGAATCGGCGTTTTCGGCCATGGCCCGCATGGCCAGTCCCCAGCGCGACCACTTCACGAACACGGCCAGGGCGATGGCCACCAGCGGAGCCACGATGAGGGTCAGCACCTGGCCCGGTGTGAACAGGTAGGTGCCGATGCTGAAAGAGATGCTGATGGGTACCGGGAACGCCTTGTACAGGTTGGAGGGCCGGATGAAGGGCAGAGCGGTGAAGACGAACAGGACCTGGCTCAACCCGATGGTGGCCACCATGACCAGCACCCTGGGCCGGTCGAACAGCCGGCGGAGCAGCAGTTCGCTCAAGGCACCCACTGCGGCGGCCAGGGCCAGGGCCAGGGCCAGGGCGAACCAGTAGTTGAAGCCGAAGTTGTAGAAGCACTTGACCAGGAAGACGGCCGCCACCACTCCCAGCTGGCCCTGGGCGAAGTTGAGCACCCGATTGGTCCGGTAGATGAGCACCAGACCCATGGCCAGCAGGCCGTAGCCGAGGCCGGTGATGATCCCTTGGACCAGAACAAAACTGGGTACGGACACGGCGTTCCGCTAGCCGAGCCCGGTCACGGCAGCTCCGAGGAACACCGGACGAAGGAGGTCGGTCCTCTCGAGCAGATCGACGGTGAGCCCGTCGAACCGCACTTCGCCGCGCTCGATGAAGATGGCTCTTTCGGCCAGGCTCATGGCTCTGTTCACGCTCTGTTCGACCAGGATCACAGTGGTCCCCTGAGCGTTGACCTCACGCAC
The DNA here is from genome assembly GCA_963813525.1 of uncultured Acidimicrobiaceae bacterium. Classification (GTDB taxonomy): domain Bacteria; phylum Actinomycetota; class Acidimicrobiia; order Acidimicrobiales; family RAAP-2; genus Bog-756. The sequence goes on along the minus strand of CAWEZI010000005.1, from coordinate 2,213,620 downwards.
GATGGCCATCAGCCGGTCGACGGCCTTGGGGGCCAGACCCAGAGCCAGCTCGTCGATGAGCAGGAGCTTCGGTTGGGTCATCATCACCCGGGCCAGAGCCAGCATCTGCTGTTCACCACCCGACAGGGTGCCGGCATGCTGGTCGAGGCGGCCGGCCAGCTCGGGGAACTGGTCGACGGCCCCGTCGAGAGCCGACCGGGCCTGGGCTCCCTTCCCCCGCAACGAGGTGGCGCCGATCCGTAGGTTGTCCCGCACGGTGAGCCCGGGAAAGGTCATCTTGCCCCCGACCAGAAGGCCCACGTTCTGGTCGATGATCTGCTCGGGTTCGAGGTAGGTGCAGTTGACCCCGAAGATGCGGATGACCCCCCGATGGGGATGATCGAGACCGGACACGGCCCGCAGCAAGGTCGACTTGCCGGCGCCGTTGGTTCCCAACAGGGCAACCATCTCGCCCTCGTGGACATCCAGGTTGATGTCGAACAGGACCTGGTTGGTCCCGTAGTAGAAGTCGAGGTTGTGGACCTGGAGGGCGGGTACCGCCCCCCCGGCCTGGCGTCGCTGGCCCTCGGCGTAACGCTCGAGGACGTCTTCGATGACCAGGGTGATGTCGCGTTTGACGTAGCGGGACCCGATGAGCAACAGGATCCCGCCGATGGCGCAGACCGGCCCGATGAGGGTCAGGGCCACGGTGGGGCCGTTCTGATAGCCGACGGCATCGCTGATGGCGCCGAGGATGACCGCCCCGGTGAAGCCGCCAAAGACCAGCGAATAGACGCCGAACATGGCGAAGCAGATGGTGCGCATCTCCGGCGGGGCAGTGGCTGCCAGGGTGAGGAAGATGCAGATGGCCAGGGGCGACACGGATGCGTTGGCCAGGAACTGGAACAGCACCACCAGCCACAGCTTGGGCATGTAGAGGGAGGCCACGTACAGCCCGCCGTAGGCGGTGATGCAGATGCCGGCGATGGCCAGGGGGCGCTCGGGAGCCTTGCGGAAGAACCGGTCCCCCAGTATGTAGGCGAACGGGAGCCCGAGGAAGGCGGCCAGACCGATGATGGAGTAGACCTCGCTACGGCTGGCGGTGTCCAGGTGCCAGACCCGGACGAAGTAGAGATTGCCGAAGAGGGGGGCGGCCGTGCCGGCAAACCCGAGGATGGCCACCGCCACCAGTTCGAAGTAGATGGACTTGATCCGCAACAGCCGGGTGATGGCCGAACCCAGCAGGACCCGGGGGGCATCGCCCTGCTGGGTGTGGAGGTCCATCCCCGAGGAACGCAGGATGTGGCTGGCCTCGTTCTCGCCCTTGTCCGGCTCGTGCAGGGTGAACAGGGCCAGCCCGATGGGAATGCCGGCCAGGGCGACGAGCATCCCCCAGCGCCAGTTGTGGCCCACGGTCACCACGAAGCCGAAGATCAGGATGCCCACGGTCTGGGACAGGGGGTCGGACAGGTTGTGCCAGCTGAAGACCCGACCCCGCCCCTCGGTCGGGTACTGATCGGACAGATACGAGTTGTGGACGGTGTTGTTGACCCCGAACCCGACCGAGGCGATCAGATAGGTGAAGGTGAAGGCCCAGACGTTGGGGGCCAGGGCCATGAGCGGTGCGAACACGGAGAAGACCAGCAGAGCCACGCCGGCCACCACCTTGCGGCTACCCCGGTCGGCCCACAGGGCCAAAGGGACGGCCCACAGGAGCTGGGCCACGGCGGCCACGAAGGTGACCGCCCCGAGGGCGGCGTCGTGGATATGGAAGGAGTGCTCGAGGTTGGTGCCGATGAGGGAGATGCCGTTGCCGAAGGTCCCGGGCACGAGGGCGGCCATGGTGAGGAGGACCAGCGGAGCAAAGCCGCTCTGGCGGAGGATCCCGATGAAGGGTGGCGGCTTGCCCTCGCCCGTGCCGGGCATGACGGCGAGGTCGGCGATGACTTCGGGATCACGGCTTTTGGCCACCGCCTCCTGCAAAAGCTCATCGGGGACGGCGAAGTCGAACAGCACCTTGTCGGGCATGGAGGCCCCACACTATCCAATCGATCGTTCGGGACACATGGTCACTGCAAGCCCCATTGCGGGTCGGCTCCGTTCACGCCGTCGGGGTGGCCACGGTGAGAGGACCCCGGGGCAGCACGCACAACCGAGCCCGGGGACCGCCACGGGTCAATGCCTCGGTCACCCCAGTGGCGAGGTCGCCGACCGGCGCCATCAGACCCGTGCGCACAGCGGCGTCCGACAGTCCCGCCGAGTGCACCCAGACCTCGGCCCGGGTCAGCACCCGCCCGAGGACCTGCGCCTGCCAGCCGTCCAGCTCCCCTGGCCCCTCGGGGCGCAGCAGCTGCTCGGCACTGGTGGCCCGCTGCAGGATGCGGGCGAACGGTCCATCGTCGGGTAGCCCGTCGGGACAGGCCGCGGCCAACACGATGACACCGTCGTCGGCGACAACCCGCTCGGCGGCGGCCATGCCCTTCACCGCCTGATACAGGTTCCGATCGAGCGGGTGGCCACCGTTGGTGGTGAGCACCACCTCGAAACGGCCCTCGACCTCCTGGGTCACCGTCCGGGCGGCGAAGGTGCAGGCGGCACGGTGGCCGTCAGGCAGGTCGCCCACGAAGACGCCGGTCAGCCGCCGCCGGCTGTCGATGGTCACGTCAACCGACAGATCGGGTGGACACAGGTCGGTGGCGGCCCGCACGAATTGGTGGACCGGATTGTCATCGGTGACCATCCAGGTGGACCGGGGATCGGCCAGCCGGGCCGGGCTGTGGGCCTCGAGAATGGTGGAGGTGGCGGCCAGTCCGGGGCAGGTCCCCTTGGGCCCCCCGCTCCATCCGGCGAAGAAGTGGGGCTCGACGAAGCCGGTCAGGATGCGCACGTCGGCCTCCACGTAGCGCCGGTCGAGGAGCACGGCGGTGCCGTCCACCTCGCCCACCTTCACGTGGTCCGGGTCGTCGGCCCGGTGGTCGTGAATCGGGTAGCGAGCGGCCACCTCGGCGCCCACCAGCTCGGTCATCTCCTGGGCGGTGGCTGCCCGGTGGGTACCGGTGGCGCACAGGAGGGTCACCCGCTCGGGCCCGGCCCCGGCCCGCTCGAGCTCGGCCAGCAGCGGGGGCAGCACCGTGGTGTTGGGCATCGGGCGGGTGATGTCGGGAAAGACCACCACCACCCGGTCATCGGGGCCGATGCGCTCCCCGAGCGGCGGGCCGGCCACCGGCGACCGCAGCGCCTCGCGCACGGCCCCCGCCTCGTCCACCAGGGCCACCGGTTGCCGGGGTTCGACAACCACGGCATCGTCGGGCACATCCACGGCCAGGCCTTCGACGCCGTAAGCCAGCGTCACCCGCACCCCGGCCTCCGCAACCGAACGTCGTCGTGGGCGGTTCGGCCGTCACCCTCCCGGTCCTCTGGAGGGCCGGTCAGGGCCATGACCAGTCGGGCCACGCGGTCCGACCGTGAGCGCAGCCCGGCGTAGCGCTCGACCACCACCGGATCCGGCTCGTCCCGGTCGATGACCGGATCGAGATCGTCCAGCCGGACCGGGAGACCGACGGCCCGTCCGGCCACGAGGGCCACCCCGGCCGAGGCGGCCTGTCCCGAGCGGCGACGACGCGCCGGCAGGCCGGTGATCCCGGTCAGCACGTGGCGCCACACCGGCAGGATCCCGCCGCCGCCACCGAGAGCCAGACCGACAGCGGCGGGCGCCGAAGGGCCGGCCGAACCAATGGCGTCCAGACAGCGGCTTACCTCCCAGGCCACCGCCTCGACGGCGGCACGGGCCAGGTCGGCGGGACCGTGGGTCGAGTCGAGTCCGATCAGCGCCACCCGGGCCGTGGGCTGCCACCACGGGGCGCGCGCTCCGTCCAGCCACGGCGTGGCCGTGACGCCGGCGGCGCCCGGTGGGCGCGAGCGGGCCAGGTCGCCCAATTCCTCCGGCGGCCGGCCGGTCAGGCTCCCGAGCCAGGCCAGCAGCGAGCCGGCGGCCGACAGCCCGCCTTCCAGGAGCCACCCGCCCTCGGCCCCTCGTGACAGGACGATTCCCGCCGGCCGGGCATAGGGGAGACCGGCCACCGGCACCGACACATTGGCGGTGGTCCCCCAGCTGACCATGGGCCACAACGGGTCGGCGCCGGCTCCCACCACCTCGGCGGGACGGTCGGCGGGACCGACGACCACCGGCGTCCCCGCCGCCAGTCCCAGGGCCGCCGCCCCATCGGCCGACAGGCCGCCGATCATCTGACCGGGGTCCACCACCGGGGGGAGGAGATGGGCCGCCGAACCGGCCAAGGCGGTCACCAAGCGACCGTCGAGGTCGTACAGCCCCGACCGGGAGGCCATGGTCACGTCGGTCACCACCTGGCCGGTCAGTCGCCACACCACGAGGTCACGCGGGGTGAGGATCCAACGGCTGGCCCGCCATCTCTCGCTGTCGTGGGCGGCCAGCCAGGCCAGCTTGGCCGCCACCGATCCCCCGTCCACCACGATCCCCGAGGGCGGCGGCCCTTCCCCGTCGGCCCCTCCGCTGAGAGCGGTGGCCTCGACGTCGGCCCGTCCGTCCGACCAGACGATGCCCTGGCCCAGGGGGTCGCCATCGGCGGCCACGCAGGCAAAGGTCTGTCGGGCGCCGGTGCAACCCACGACCTCGACCGACCTCCATCGGTCAGTGGCCGCTGCCCTGACATCGGCACATGCGCCCACCACCGAGGACCACCATGTGTGCGGATCCTGTTCGGCCCGGCCCGGTGCCGGATGACGGGTGGTCAGCGGAGCAGAGGACAGGGCGACCAGGCCGTCGACGTCCCACAGGGCCACCTTGGTGGCGGTGGTGCCCATGTCGACGGTCAGGATCACCGGCCGTGCACGACCTCGGCCAATCTCTTCGCCACGCTCGATGGAGCCGGGTCCTGGTACACCGTCCGTCCGATGGCCAATCCGGCGGCGCCACCGTTCATGACGTCCCCCACCTCGTCGAGGAGCCGATCGCCCGCCTCCTCACGATGGGGGCCCCCGAGGAAGAGAACCGGAACCCCGACCGACGCCACCACCCGGGCCACGGCGGCGATCCGGGCCTCCCCGGCCGGGACGTCGGGAACCGGCACCTTGAGGAGCGGGGCACCCATGTCGTGGGCGATGACCGCAGCCAGCACGATGTCGTCGGTGGCGCACGACATCCGGCCGTCCCGCCACACCACGGGCTCGATCAGCGCCTCCAGACCCGCCGCGCGGGACTCCTCTATGACCTGGCCCAGCAGGGACAGGGCGGCCGCTCCGGCCGGGTCGGTGTAATCGACACGGGTCATGAGCTTGACGCCGGACCACCCGTCGGAGGCAGCCCGTCCCACGCTGGCCACCAGACGGTCGTCGAGCTCGAAGGCCGAGCCGGCCAACCCGGTCCGGTTGAGCGAGAGATAGGTGCGCTGGTGGGAGCCGATGTCGCCGGCAGCAGCCAGGTCGGCCAATGGCTTGACCGTGGCCAGAATGCCGTCGCAGTGCGGAAGGGCGGCCCGCAGGGCCGCGACATAGAGGCTGTAGTCCTCGATGGTCATGACGCCACGCCCCCGATGGTCGGCCGCCAGTATCAGGGCCGGGGGGTTGAGAGCGCCGGCAGGTGGGCCCTGCCCGCCGCCGCCTTTCCCGCCCACGGCAGGGCTCACGGCACGGCTCACGGCAGGGCGGCCAGGGCGAAGATGACCTTGGCCACCGCCGAAAAGTCCTGGCGTCCGTAACCGGCGGCCGTGGCCGCGGTGAGGGCCTGGCGGGCCAACGCCGCGCTGGTGAGCGGTACGCCGGCACTGGCGCCGTAGCCGAGGGCCAGGTCGAGGTCCTTGGCCATCAAATCGGTCATGAACCCCGGTTGCCAGTCGTGGGAGGCCGGGCTCTCGGGCACCACGCCCGCCACCGGAAGCCGGGTGCGCACGGCCACGCAGTCACCCGTCGAGTGCTCGAGCACCTCGAGCAGCTTGTGGAGGTCGACACCCGACTTGACGGCCAGTGCGGTGGCTTCGGCCGTGGCCACCATCTGGGCGGCGTAGATGATGTTGTTGCAGAGCTTGACCACCTGGCCCATCCCCGTCCCCCCGACGTGCACGATGAGACCGGCAAAGGGCTCGAGGGCGGGGCGGGCCGTCTCCAGCGTGGCCTCGTCGCCGCCGACCATCAAGGTGAGCGTTCCCTTGTGCGCCCCCGCTGTCCCCCCCGACAAAGGGGCGTCGAGAAACCCGGCGCCGGTGGCCGTGACCCGCTCGTGCTGGGCCCGGGTCACATCCGGATCGATGGTCGAGCAGTCGACCACCACCTTTCCCGGGCCGAGTGCCGGCATCATGGCCTCCACCACCGTTACCACCTGGGGAGAGCTCGGTACACAGAGGATCACCACCTGGCTGGCATCGGCCACGCCCCGGGGGTCGCCGCCGTCGACCGCACCCTGTGCCACCGCCTCGGCCACCGGCCCCGGGCTCCGGGAGGAGACCGTCACCTGATGCCCGGCCTCCAGGAGATGGCCGCACATGGGCAGACCCATGGCTCCGAGTCCGATGAAACCGACCTGCATGGGATCCTCCTGGGTCAGGGGTGGGGTGGGCCGGGTTCCATCTCGATCGGTCGCCGGCCTCAGTGCGCGAACTGCGGGAGCCAGGTGGCGGTGGCCGACAGGAGGTCGCCGATCATGGCTTCGGTCTCTTGAAGATCGCCGCGCCCGGCCAGGGGGTCGAGGAAGAAGGCCGACTCGGCCAGCGTGCGGTCGCCGTCGAGGGCGGCGGCCACCGTCATCTCTTGCACGGCCACGTGACGGCGCACCAGCTCGGCATAGGGGCTGGGTAGTGGAGCCACGTCCCGGCCGCGTATGCCATCGCCGTCGATCACGCAGATCGACTCCACCACCGCCTCGCCCGGCGCGTCGGGCACCTGGCCGGCGTTGGGAACGTTGACGGGCAGCTGGCGGGCCTGACCGGTCACCAGCGAATCGATGACCAGGGCGGGCAGCTCGCCCGAGGCCCATGTCTGCAACGTCTTGCTTCCGTCCAGCCATGCGTCGACGTCAGCGATGTACCCGTCCTGGTGGGCCTGGCGGGTGGCGATGGAGGTCAGCTCGATGTTGAAGCGGGCCCCCCAGTCCGACTCCTCTGTGAGGACCCAGGGGACGAACTCGGCGATGTGCCGGTCGCCGGCAGCCGGCAGAGCCCCCCACATGTCCAGCATGGTGAGCTTGAGGGCGTGGCGCTGCACGAAATCGAGCCGAGAGAAGGTGTCGGCCTCGGGCCGGTCGGGACCGGGAGCGAGGGCGTCCAGACCGCCGGCCTCGTCCACCATGTCGCGCAAGATGGTGAAGCCGTCTTGGCCCTCCACGTCGAGGGCGGTGACAACCGGGAAGTGGTTGACCCCGGCCACGGTGGGGCGGACCGCCTCGGCCGGCTTGCCCAGGGCGATGGCCAGATCCATCGACCAGTTGCCCACTTCGTGACAGAGGCCGACCGCCTTGATCGGGGTCTGGCGGCAGATCGAGCGGGTCAGGCAGGTCATCGGATTGGTGATGTTGAGCAACCAGGCGTCCGGACAGACCGTGGCCATGTCTTCGGCCACACCCACCAGTACGGGGATGTTGCGCAGCGAGCGGTTGATGCCGCCGGGGCCCACGGTGTCCCCCACCGACTGGCGGATGCCGTAGCGGGCCGGTATCTCCAAGTCCGCCGCCATCGACTCGAACCCACCGGTCGATATGGTCACGATCACGAAGTCGGCGCCCTCCAGGGCTGCCTTCTGGTCGGTGGTCGAGGCGATGGTGGCTCCGGCGCCCAGCGCATCGTTGACCTTCTGGGCCAGGGGAACCATCTTCTCCAGCGGCCGCGGGTCGACGTCCTCCAATACGATGTGGCAGCCGTGCAACGAAGCCGTACCGAGGAGATCGGCCAGTAGCTCTGGGCTCCACTGGTAGCTGCCCCCGCCGATGATGGTGATCTGCATGGTGGTCAGCTCCGGGTCGGGCGGGGTCGTGATGACATGGCCGTCACTCTATCCAGGTGCCTCCTCCAGCTGCTGACCGGGCAGAAGTGCCGTCACAGCCACGAGACGGCTGCTCACCCGGGCGGCACCTGTCGGTTCACCCCGGGGGTACCTGCCAGTGGACCAGGTCGGTGCTGCGGGCCACACCGATGGCAGCATGACCCCACCCTCCGAACTGGGTGAGCTCGTTGCTGCCGGCATAAAGGAGATAGGCGAAGTGACCGGGCACGGTGGCCGCGTCGCACAGGAAAGCGGAATTGGCGTGCTCGTAGTCGATACTCGACAGTCCCGGCCCGCTGTTGAATGCCTCGGAAGGAACGACGAGCTGGTAGCCGCCAGTCCATTGCAGCCACCCGGTGGCCGTGGCCGGATTGCCGGCCAGTGTGAACAGCCAGGGCTGGTCGAGGTTGTTGGAGGTGGCCACCAGGCGCCAGTGGCCGAGAGCCATCACGAACTCGTAGTTCTCGATGGTGCCTCCCTCCACCTGGATGTCGGGTCGCCCCACCAGTTGCCAGGGGCCCTGTGGCTGACCCGTTGTCGATCGGGCCAACTCGAAGATGTCCGGCTGCACGGGTGACGAGTACTTGAATCCCACCAGAAGCTGATGCCCGGTGAACACGAAGGCACCGTCGATCATCCGGTCACCCGGAGAGGGAGCCAACGAGGCGGCCAGCGGATGGGCCGGCGAAAAGGTGACCAGATTGGGAGACGTGCGGTAGAAGAGCCGCGACTGGGTGCCCGGAGGTTGACCGGACCCCGGATCCGACTGGTAGGTGACCAGGAACCCACCGCCCGGGTCGCGGACCACGTCGGGTGAGGCCACCCCGAGCACCCCGGGCTGGGCCGGCCAGGGATGGACGGCGCTCCAGTGCCGGAGATCGGAGCTGGTGGCGGTGGCTATGTCCCACACCACGCCGCCCGGGGAAGACGGGTGGTCGGTGACGTAGCTGAAGAGCATGTGCCACTGGTTACCGCTCCACACCAGTGCCTCGTCCTTGACCCCGGCGGCAGCCGACGTGAGGATCGGGTTGCGCATCTGGGACCAGGCCACCTGGGGCTGGACACCTCCGGACACGATGCAGGCGTGCGCCGCGCCGTCGGCCAGTTCGGTCGGGCTGAGTGGCGGAGCGGACCCGCTTCGTCCGGTTCCGGCTCCCGCACCCGTGCTCCCGGCACCACAGGCGCAGAGACCGCAGGCGCCGGCAAGGACGGTGACCAGACCCAGCAGCATCCGGGTCGTCGCTCGACCGATGTTCACAGTGCTGTCGGTCCGCTCCTCGCCACGGACATCACCCCGCTCCTCACCAGGGACACGGTAGTGGGAGGGACGGCACCCGGGTGGGCCCGATGGGGAGAGCGTTCACCGGAAGGATCTGCGAGCACAACGATAGGATCCGTCGGATGCCCGAGCCCCGGCTGCTCTACGTCACGCAAGTTGCTCCTTACATCGACGGGCCGGCCGGTGTGCACGGTGTACTCGATCAGTCGGCCACGGCCATGTCCGAAGTGGCCGAGGCGGCCGGGCTGGTGTGCGAGCGGGTACGCGACGTGCGCGACATCGGTCTCGATCAGGTAGCGCAGGCCCGGGTGGTGGCTCTGTTCACCATCGGGGAGACCCCGTGGTCGACAGACCAGAGGGCTGCTTTGCTCGACGGCGTGCGGGCCGGGCACACGTCGGTGCTGGCTGTACATTCGGCCACCGACTCCTGTTACGGATGGGACGATTACCGCCTGCTGGTGGGCGCCCGCTTCGACGGTCACCCATGGACCCGTGACATGACTCTGGACGTCCTGGAGCCGGGTCATCCTGCCGTCCGCCACCTGGGGCCGTCGTGGGCGTGGCACGACGAGGTCTACCTCTTCCGTGGGTTGCGCCCGGACGCCCAGATCCTGTTGGCCGCCCGGCCGGCGGAATTGACCGGTGACGGCGGTGGCGGCGGTGGCGGAGAGCCGAGCACCATCACCCTCCCCGACTTCGGGGTTCCCCTCTCGTGGTGCTTCACCGAGGGAGCCGGACGGGTCTTCTCTTCGTCCCTCGGCCATTTCCCCCATGCATGGGAGAACGTCGATTACCTCCGGCACCTCGCCGGTGGATTGACCTGGCTGGCCGGCGAGGCCGGCTGGTGACCGTCCCGGCCGAAGCCGGTCACCCGGGCTGATCCGAGATCGAACGGGATCAGGGATCGGAGGGATCCGCCACCGAACGCTCCACCACCACTGCTTCCCAGCCCCGCAGCTTCACCGAGCCGCTGAACGAGGAGCCGTGGCGCCGGCGATCGGTGGCGAAGACCACCTTTCCGCTCACCCCGTCCACTGTTCCGTCCTTGTCGGACATGTTGGCCACGACCACGATGTGCTGGCCGCGACTCCAGGCCCAGGTGGCCGCCGAGGCGTCCAGGGACCGATAGTCGCCCGTCTGGAGGTCGGGCGTGTGGCGGCGGAGGGCAATGAGGTCGCGGGTGAAGGTGAGCATCGACTCGGGATCGCCTCGCTGGGCCTCCACGTTGGCGGCCTCGAGGTCACCGAACGGCAACCAGGGACGAACCCCGGGTGTGGTGAACCCGCCGCCGTCGACATCCCGCCAGGGCATGGGCGTCCGCATGGCGTCGCGTCCGGCGTAGGCCGGCCAATAGAGGACCCCGAGGGGGTCGCGCATCTGCTCATGGGGAACCACGACGTCTTCGAGTCCGATCTCATCGCCCTGATAGAGAACGGGCGTACCTCGCAGGCAGAGGAGCATCAGCACGGCGACGCGAGCGCGATCGGGATGACCGTCCGCCCACCGGGAGGCCAACCGCGACATGTCGTGGTTCGATCCGGTCCACGCCGGCCACCCGCCGGGTGGCAATGCCTCCTCCACCGTCTCGACGATCGAGCGCATGGAGCCGGCGTCCAGTGGCGAGCTGATGAACGGGAAGTTGAAGGCCAGATGCAGCTCGTCTCGCCCGTTTCCGTAGTAGGCCGCCAGAGCCTCGGCCCCTTCGACCGGTGTCTCGCCCACCAGGATGCTCTCCGGATGGGCATCGCTGATTCGCCGCCATCGACGGAGAACGTCGTGAACCTCAGGACGGTTGGCGTTGTAGACAGAGCGCTGACCGAACAACTGCTCGTCAAAGGTGTCGTCTTCGGTAGCAGGCGGGTTGTCGCGTAGCAAGGCGTCCTTGATGATCATGTTGCACACATCGATGCGGAAGCCCGCGATTCCTCGATCGAGCCAGAAGGTGAGGATGCGGTCGAACTCGTCCCGGACCTCGTCGTCCCACCAGTTGAGGTCGGGTTGGGCAGGCAGATGATTGTGCAAGTAGTACTGCCCTGTCCGCTCATCCAACAGCCACGCCGGGCCACCGAAGCTGGAGACCCAGTTGTTGGGTGGGGACCCGTCCGGCTTCGGGTCCGCCCACACGTACCAGTTCCGATAGCGCGCTTCTCGGGATGACCGGGAATCGAGGAACCAGGGGTGTTCGTCGCTGGTGTGGTTGGGAACGAGGTCCATCAGGACCACCATCCCCCGCTCCCTTGCCCCGACGATCAGACGGTCCAGATCCTCAATGCTTCCGAAATCGGGGTCGACCGTCAGATAGTCGGCCACGTCGTAGCCCCAGTCGGCATTGGGCGAGACCGTGATGGGGCTCAACCAGAGGCCGTCCACCCCCAACCAGGCCAGATAGTCGAGATGCTCGATGATGCCGCCGAGGTCGCCGGTCCCGTCGCCGTTGGAGTCGGCGAACGAGCGCGGATAGATCTGGTAGAGGACGCCGGTCTGCCACCACGTCATTTGAGGCATGTCCTTTCGGGCGGGTCGTTTCGAGGAGTCAGCCGGTAGGGAGCGGTGCGAAAGGTTGGACGGTCACCCAGCAGGTGAACTGCGGGACCTTGTTTTTGGGGAGCTTGCACTGAGAGGAGACCGGCGAGTTGATGTGCAATCGAACCACCTGATACTGGACCGGGCCGTAGTGCTTGTTGGGCCCGTAGCTCAGAATGGGGGCCCAGGTGCCGGGGAAGTTGGTGATCTTGGACATGGCGGTCACGAAGGTCCGTCGGTTGAGATCGGGCCCGGCGTCACGAGCCGCCTTGGCGAACAGGGTGATGACCTGGCACCAGGCGGCGACCGGTCCCTGCTCCTCGAGGAAGTCCTCCATGTCACCCGGAGGGACCTGGGGATAGGCCTTGTGCCACGGGACCCAGCAGGCTCGCAGGCCGGGGTCGTACCCCCCTTGGCTCTGCGGTCGGTCGTCGTCGATGCCGCCGAGCGTCTCTGTGGTCACCCCCTCCTGGCCGTTGAGAGCGTCGGCGTAAGGAATGGGAAGCAGCCCGAGCGCCACTTGGATCGACGATTCGTAATCGCTGAGCAGGAGTTTGGGGAACCACTTCTGTTGGGTCTCGGCCTGGAGCACCGGATAGAACACATTGAAGGGGATCAAGGGAATGATCGAGGTGACACCGTCACTGCGCAACTGCTGCACGGCCAGTGGCGCCTGGCTGTCGGTGGTGGCCGTGTCCGAAGGGTCGGCGTCGATGGTCTCCACCACCGGTGTGACGCCGGCTCGGGCCAGGGCGGGTAGGAGGTAGTCATTCAGAGCCAGCTGATCGGAGGCCCGATTGCCGGCTATGACGCCCACCTTGATGGCACCGCCGATCAGGTCGGCGCTCAGCCCCCAGTTGACCACGGTCTGCAGGATGGTCGCCTGGTCGGGACCGGTCCACCACAGATAGGGGGATCCTTGGTTGGTCCAGTTGGTCACCGTTGTCCACTGGCCTATGAAGGGAGTGTGACCTTCCTGGGCTACGCACAACTGGTTGTCGCCCGTCCAGGCCCCGAGCCCGTCCAACACGGCGAAAGCGGCGGGCGAGCCCTCTGTCCAGGTCTTGCACAGCGCCCGCATGTCCGTTTCGCTGGCGGGATCGAAGTTGCTGATGATGGCGTTGATCTTCCGCCCGTTGATGCCTCCCGAACGGTTGATGAGATTGACGTAGAGCTGGATGGCCTTGGTCTGTTCGCCGTACTCGGCGTCCTCGGCAAATCCCTCCTGGCCGGCCAGCGAATTGAGCGACACCACCGGGAAGACCACATTGATGCTCTTCTTGGTCACCCCACGGGTCGAGGTGCTGGCTTGGCTCACCGGGGTGGCGCCGCCGCCGGTGCCGTTGACCGTTGAGCTCTGGGTCGACGACGAGGAACTGGTCGAAGCGCTGGAGGGGGCGGTGGCCACCCAGGCCACGGTGGCAGCCAGAACGGCACCCACCAGTACCAGGGTCCGGATCTGGGTGGCCCGCGGTCGCCGGACGAAATGACCCCAGGAACGGGCCAACCCCTTCAAGGGGTTCCAGCGGCTCACCGCGCTCATTGCCATCGCTCCTGATCCCTCTCTGTGGCTCGGACCGGGCCAGCCGGGCTCCCGGTGTTGCGTCACCTGCCCCCGGAACCCGAGTGGTGCTCCGCCTGTACCGTATCGTCGTCCGCCACAGGCATCCTGTCGTGCCCATCCGTGGGCGGTCAACCACGAGACCAATGAGCCACGAGACCAATGAGGAGCGATCCCCCGACATGAGCGGTGGCACGGCGGCCGTGGAGGTGGTCGATCTGGTCAAGCGCTATCCCAAGGCGCCAAAGGATTCCCTGGCCGGCGTCAGCTTCGACGTCCGACGCGGTGAAGTCTTCGGCTTCCTGGGGCCCAACGGTGCCGGCAAGACGACCACCATCGGGATTCTCACCACGCGGATCCGTCCGACCCGCGGCCACGCCGCCGTGGCCGGCGTCGATGTGGTGGGCGATCCGGTCGGAGCGCGGCGGGTGCTGGGCGTCGTCCCCCAGGCCAACAACCTCGATCGCTCCCTCTCCGTGCGCCAGAACCTCCTCTTCCACGCCAGCTATCACGGGGTGCCGCGGGCACGCCGGCTGGCGCTGGCCGATGAGCTGTTGGCGCAATTCGGGCTGGCCGACAGGTCCAACGGCCGCCCCGACGACTTTTCGGGTGGTCAGATCCAGCGCATGATGATCGCCCGCGCTCTCATGCACTCCCCCGCCGTGCTGTTCCTCGACGAGCCTTCGACCGGCCTCGATCCCGCTGCTCGCCTGTTCCTGTGGGAAAAGGTGGCCGAACTCAAACGAAGCGGCACCACCGTGGTCATCACCACTCACGACATGGACGAAGCTGCCACCTTGAGCGACCGGGTGGCCGTCATCGACCATGGCACTGTGCTGGCCCTCGATACGCCCGAGGCCCTGGTGCGAGGCATGACGGGTGAGCGCACCCTCGACTGCACCATCGACTGGGGACCCGGCACGGACACGGCTGGCGTAGAAACCACCATCGCCGCGCTGGCCGGGGTGAGTCAGATAGAACACCTGGACGACCCGGGCGGCAACGGTTGGCGGCTGCGCATCTACGTCCGGGGCGAGGCGGCCACCTTCGTCGCACCGGTGGCTCAGGCCATCGGGGCCGCGGGAGGAAGGCTCACCGACGTCCGCCTGGGTGAACCCAACCTCGAGGACGTCTTCATCCATTTGACCGGGAGGAGTCTGCGATGACGGTCGAGGTGAGTCGATCGGCGCCGCCGGGGCCGGCCCCTGAGGAACTCCACTGGGGCCCGGGGCGCACCTTCATGGCCATCCTGCGCCGCGACCTGTTCGTCACCGGCCGCGAGTTCCCGGTCTTTCTGGCCCAGGTCATCCTGCAGCCTCTCTTCCTTCTCTTCGTCTTCGGCAAAGTGCTCACCGAGCTCGGCTACGCACGGCCGGGTTACGAACAAGTCCTCTTTCCCGGCCTGGTCGCCCTGGCCGCCGTCCTGACCGGACTGCAGAGCACCGCCCTTCCCCTGGTCATCGAGTTCTCCTACAGCAACGAGATCGAAGACCGCCTGCTGGCTCCTCTGCCCATCGGTGCGGTAGCCATCGAGAAAGTGGTCTTCGCCGCCCTCCGGGCCTGTGTGGCCGCGGCCGTCATGTTCCCGGTCGGCGTCTGGATCCTGGGTGCCATACCGTGGCAGGCATCAACCGGCGTCGCCGTGGTGTCGATGGTCATCCTGGGCTCGCTGCTCGGGGCGGCCATGGGCCTCATCCTCGGGACCTACGTCCCCCCCAACAGGATCAGCGTCACCCTCACCCTGGTCATCACCCCCCTCATCTTCACCGGTTCGAGCCAGTACCCCTGGCCCTCACTCGGAAACCTTCGCTGGTTCCAGGTGCTGTCGGCTCTCAACCCGATGACCTACGTGAGCGAGGGACTGCGCGGCCTGATGGCGCCCCAAGTCCCCCACATCCAGACCTGGGTCTGCTTCGTGGTGGCGGTGGCATCGCTGGTCGTGCTGATGGCGGTGGGGATGGCGGGGTTCATCCGGCGCGCCCTGGGGTGATCGGCCGTTTCCGGTTCGGAGCCCGACCACTCCGCTTCTACTCTGCTCTGCTACTACTCTGCGGCAATGGATACCAGGCAGCTATGGGGAGCCATCGATGGGTCCGCATGGCGCAAGATCGTGGTCGTCTCCCCTCACTTTGACGATGCCGCTCTCGGCGCCGCCCACCTGCTCACCAGCTATCCGGGGAGCACCGTGATCACCGTGCTCGGAGGGCGGCCGCCGGCCTACCCGGCGGAGGTGACCGACTGGGACGCCGCCGGCGGCTTTCAAACCGGTGACGACGTGGTGGGCGTGCGACGGGAGGAGGACCGCGCCGCCATGGCTTCCTTGGGGGCCACACCGGTCTGGCTGGAGTTCCCCGACCACCAGTACCTGCCGGTCGACCAACGTCCCACTCCGGCCGACGTGGCACCGCGCCTGCGCGAGGTGCTGAACGATCTCCAGCCGAGTGCCGTCTTCCTGCCCATGGGCCTGGCCAACCCCGACCACGTGCTGACCCACGACGCCGGTCTGGCCGCCCGTGCCGCCATGACCGAAGCTGCGGCCGGCGGCGGCGAAGCCGGGGCACTCTGGTTCTGCTACGAGGACGCCGGCTACAAGCACCTGCCGGGCCTGATGGCCTGGCGGGTTTCGAAACTGTTCCGCAGCGGGCTGTGGCCGACCCCGGCGGTGGTGCCTGTCGAACTGGACATGGCGGCCAAGCGCAAGGCCATCCATCTCTACGCCAGCCAGGTCGGACCGCTGGAGCGCGACCACTTGTTGTCCGAACGCCTGGACGCCAACACTCCCGAGCAGTACTGGCGGCTCGACCCGCCGCCGGCCGGATGGGAGCGCCTAATGTCATCTGATGATCTCGATGCCCGTCGCGCCGATTGAGATGCACCGGGTGGGTGTGGCATGACTGCAGAAGGGCCGATCGCTCTGGTCACCGGGGCCTCGTCGGGCATCGGGGCGGCCACGGCACGCCGTCTGGCCGCGGCCGGAACCACAGTGGCCCTGGTCGCACGGAGGGCAGACCGCCTCGACGCGGTAGTGGAGGAGTGCCGGGTCTACGCCCCCCGATCACGGGCGTGGGCCGCTGATCTGGCCGACCCGGAGGAGGCAGCCGCCCTGAGCTGTCGCATCTGGGACGAGCTCGGACCCCTCGACGTGATCATCAACAATGCCGGCATTCCCATGCGCCGGTCGGCGCTGCGCCTCACCATGGGCGAGGTCGAAAAGGTGATGACGGTCAACTACTTCTCGCCCGTGGCCATCACCCTGGCCCTCCTGCCCCGTATGGTTGCTCGTGGCTCGGGCACCATCGTCAACGTGTCCAGCCTGGGAGGCCGGATGGGCATCGCCGGCGAGCCCGCCTACAGTGCCGCCAAGTTCGCTCTGGTGGGCTGGAGCGAATCGCTCTACGCCGACCTGGTGGGAACCGGAATCGCCGTGCGGCTGGTACTGCCGGGTTCGATCGACACGGAGATCTGGGACCAACCCGACAACGACCCCCCGTTCTACAACGGCCCTCTGACTCCGGCCGACGAAGTGGCAGACGGCATCGTGGCTTGCATCGCCAGCGACCGCTTCGAGCACTACCTCCCGGACATGAGCGCAGTGGTGAAAATGAAGACCGACGACTTCGAGGGTTTCGTGGTCGGCATGCGGGCCATGGTCGACGCAATGCCCGACCCGGCCACATCGAACGAATCATGAAGGCGCTCGTGTTCGGGGTGCGCCCCGATCCTCACGAGAAGCGGCCGGCACCCACCGATGAGATCGAGCAGCGGCTGGCTGCCCTTCCGTTCGGCCTGCACGAGATGGATGACGCCCAGCCCATCCATCCCGACTGGGTCGTCACCCGGCCCATCCTCTCGGGGGTGTGTGGTTCGGACACCAAACTGGTCCTGGGTGAGTTCGAGGACGGCGACATCGACAATCCGATGGCTGCCTTCTCCTCAATCCCTCACGTTCCCGGACACGAGGTGGTGGCCGAGGTGACCGCTCTGGGCCCCAAGGCTCGAGGCGTGGAGGTCGGGCAGCGGGTGGTGCTCAATCCGTGGTTGACCTGCGCGCCGCGCGGGATCTCGCCACTGTGCCCGGCATGCCAGGCCGGCGATCTCAACCTGTGCTGGTCCTTCACCAAGGGTGACATCGGACCGGGTGTCCACATCGGGGTCGTCACCGGTGCCCCCGGGGCGTGGGCCGAGCAATTGGCCGGCCACTCGTCGATGCTCTTCCCGGTTCCCGACGGGATTTCCGACGAAGCGGCCGTGCTGGCCGATCCCTTTTCGGTTTCCTTCCACGCCATCATCCGCCACCCCCCACCCACCAGCGGGAAGGTCCTCGTCTTCGGAGCCGGCGCCCTGGGGCTGAGCAGCGTAGCCATTCTCCGTGCGCTCTACCCCGGCGTCGAAGTCGGGGTGGTGGCCCGTTTCCCGGCGCAAGAGACCATGGCCCGTGCCTTCGGCGCAGCGGAGGTCTTCGCCCACGAGCCCCGTTTGGAGCTCGTCGAGCGATTGGCCGAGTGGTCGGGAGCCCCGCTGCACCGCGCCTTCGACGGCCTTCCGATGACCCAACCCGGCCATATCGACGTGGTCTACGACTCGGTGGCCCGACCCGAAACACTCGAGGTTGGCGTGCGCGTGCTAGCCGAGCGCGGGCGCCTCGTCTACACCGGAGTGGCCGTGCCGGGGCGCTGGGAATGGACACCGGTCTACTTCAAGGAGCTCACCATCATCGGGTCCAACGCCTTCGCCATCGAGGAGTTCGAAGGAGTACGGCGCCACGCCATCGACCATTACCTCGGGTTGGTGGAGTCGGGCCGGATCGACATCACCTCGATGCTCACCCATCGTTTCCCCCTCGAAGACTGGTGGGGTGCGCTCAACACCCTGGCCCGCCCCGGGTCGAGCGGCGTGCTCAAGGCCGCATTCACCCCCAACGGTGATCGGGACCGCGCTGCAGTCTGAAAGACCCTTGCGGCGCTGGCGGGAATCTGACCTGATGGGGCACCGGTGCCAGACGACTGGGTTACTCGTGGGTCCGATCGGTCACGGTTGCCCGTGTGCATCGGACCTCCCCACGGGTTGAGTCAACCCGTTTCGGTGCTCAACGCTGAGCCGGTGCTCAAGCTGACCCGGGGCCCAATGCGTCGAACTGTTCGTAGCGCTGGTCGGCGGCGGCGGTCCACTGCGGGTCGGGATCGACTCTCCGCCCCACACGGGACCATCCGGCGGCGGCCTCGAACGACGAGGTGAGCCCGGCTGCCATCCGGGCCAGAAAAGCCGCCCCCAGCGCCGCTCCTTCAGAGACCTCGACCGTGTCCACCGGCAATCCGGTGGCATCGGCCACCGCCTGCATCCAGGCCAGCGAGCGGGACCCACCGCCGGTGGCCACGATGCGGTGGGCCGCCGTAGAGGAGCGCTCGATCATCCGTCTGATCACGAAACCGCTGGCCTCATGGGCGCCCCGGATGAGCGCCTCCGGTCCCTGGGAGATGTCCAGTCGGTGCACACTGGCCCGCAATCGGAAATCGTGGAACGGCGTGCGCTCGCCACGGAGATAGGGAAGCCAGACCGGAATCTGGGCGGGATCACCGCCCCGCTGATGATCCGACCCGACCGGCTGGGGTCCTGTCGAACGCCGCTGCCGCTTCCCCACCAGGGCGTGTACCCAGTCGGCGAAGAGAGCCCCGGCGTTGCTGGGTCCACCGGTGAGAAACAGGCCGGGAACGGTGTGGGGCAGGCTCAAGAGCCCGGGCGCTTCGGAAAACTGGTCGGTCACCACCCACACGATGAGGGTGGCCCCGAAGATGACCAGGACGTCACCGGGTTTGGTGGCGCCGGCCACGATCTGCTCACAGAAGGCGTCGATCGACCCACCGGCAAAGGCCGTCTCTGTTCCCGGTATGTGGCCGATACCACCGCCCATCGGACCGATCACCGGCAGCTGGTCCTCCACCAGGCCCAGTTCGGCCAGGGCCGCCGTGTCCCAACCACCCCGTCGGAAGAGATCCCCAAAGGACATGGCCGCCGCCATGTCCACGGCCGGCACTCCGGTGAGGGCGTGGGTGGCCATGGCTTGGCAGTTCCAGTAGCCATGGGCCCCGGGTAACTGGCGGACGGCCCACTCGAGCATGCGCCGGCCCTGGTCCCGCTCGTCGCCAGGGTCGCTGGCCGGCCCGACCGGTGCCCCCTCGGCGCCCGGAACGCGCGCTCGGACGTCGCCGTAGAGAAGGCCAGGGAGTAGGGCCCGCCCCCGCCGGTCGACGGCGGTGATCGAGGGAACCATCGAGGTGACCGCCACCCCGGCGGCGGGCCCCTCGAGCTCATCGGAAACGGCGGCAAAGGCGCGCCTCGGCCCCCGACGCCAGGCTCGGGCCACATCGTGCTCGAGATGGTCGGCGCTGGGCGTCAGCACACGGTGGGGAACCCGGGTCCTGGCCACCACGATCCCGTCGGCATCGACGGCCACCGCCTTGACCGAAGTGGTGCCCACGTCGACCCCGATGGTGCAATCCCCTCCGGGCGGACGCCTCACGAACCTGACATTTTCGTCATGACAAGCCATTATGGACGAGAACCGGTCCCCTGGCCGGTGCCCGGCGTCGGGGGACGACGGAGAACCACGAACGAGGAGTTGGCAGCTCGATGCCCGAACAACGACCAAGAGCCCTGGTGACCGCGGCGGTGAGGGGCCCCGGGCTCACCCTCCTCCAGGAGCTGGCCGATCTGACCCTTGACTCGTGGCTCGATCAGCCCTCCCTGCGGATATACAACGCCGACCAGTTGGCCGAGCGGGTAGCGGCCGAAGATGCCCGCATCGTCGTCGTCGAGAGCGATCGCTGTGCGGGCGCCCTCTTCGAGCAGCCCCTGGTGGCCGTGTGCAGCTGCCGGGGTGATCCGAACAATGTCGATGTCCCTGCGGCCACCGCGGCCGGTATTCCTGTGCTTCATGCTCCAGCCCGTAATGCCAACGCCGTGGCCGAGCTGGCCGTGGCCCTGCTCTTTTCGGCCACCCGAGGTGTCGTCGGCGCTGATGCCGACGTCCGCCGGGGCGAGATCTACAAGGACGGGACGATCCCCTACCAACGCTTCCGAGCCTGGGAACTGGCCGGACGCACGGCGGGCCTGGTCGGCTTGGGCGCCGTCGGGCGGGCCCTGCGCTGGCGCCTCCGGGGACTCGGGCTCGAAGTCATCGCCTACGACCCCTACGCCAAGGAGCCGACGGTCAGCCTGGACGAGCTCCTCACGCGCTCCGACGTGATCTCTCTGCATGCCCCGGTGACGCCCGAGACGACCGGCATGATCGGTGCCAAGGAGTTCGATGCCATGCGGGACGGGGTCGTCTTCATCAACACGGCCAGGGCCCAACTTCACGACACCGACGCCCTGGTGGCTGCGTTGCGATCAGGCAAAGTGGGAGCAGCGGGACTCGATCACTTCGAGGGTGAGTCGCTGGCCGTCGATCACCCCCTCACAGAATTCGGGTCGGTCGTGCTGACGCCTCACATAGGGGGTGCCACCTTCGACACCGAGTCGAATCACACCGCCACCATCGCCGAGGACCTGTGCCGGCTGATGGCCGGCGCCCGACCTCTCCACATCGCCAATCCCGAGGTCCTCGATGGTCGAAGCTGACCGGGTGCTGGCCCGAGGCCCGGCTTTCCGGCTCCTGCCCCGCATCGATCAGGACAACCAATTCTTCTGGACGAGCGGGGCCGACGGGCGACTCCGTTTCTTGCGCTGCCACAGCTGCGCCACCTACGTCCATCCGCCGTCACCGGTGTGCCCCACCTGTCTGTCCCGGGATCTGTCTCCGGAGCCGGTGAGCGGCAAGGCCACCCTGGTCGCCTACACCTGCAACATCCAGCAGTGGATACCAGGAAGTGATCCTTACCTCATAGGTCTGGTGGCCATCGATGAGCAGGAAAGCGTGCGACTGACCACCAACCTGGTCGATGTGGAACTCGACCAGGTGCACGCGGGGATGGCTCTCGAAGTCGTATTCGAGCACAACGATGACGTCTACCTTCCTCTCTTCCGGCCGTCTGCGGCGCCGGGCGCCGACCGGGAGGGTTGAGGTGAGCGAACCTCTCGAACGCCAGGCCGTCATCTCGGGGATCGGCCAGTCGGCGATAGGCCGGCCACTCGGACGGTCCGACATCGACATAACGGTGGAGGCGTGCCTGGCCGCCATCCAAGATGCCGGGCTGACCCGCGACGACATCGACGGGCTGGCCACCTATCCGGGCATGGGTGCCGGTACGGCCGGGTTCGCCGGGCCGAGCAGTCCGGAGGTGCAGGATGCTCTGCGTCTCGAGCTCGACTGGCACGACGGGGGCGGCGAAGGGCCGGGCCAGATGCGAGCCGTCATCGCCGCCTGCCTGGCCGTGGGGGCCGGACTGGCCCGCCACGTGCTCGTCTACCGGACGGTTTCGGAGGCCACCGCCCAGGGCAGTGGCGGACGCCAAGGAATCGGGGGCGGCGGTGGAGGGGGCGGCGGTGTGCCGCGATTTTCGGGTTTCCTCCAGTGGTCACTCCCCTACGGGGCCGTGTCGGCGGTCAACTGGATCGCTCTGGTGGCCCAGCGGCGCATGCACGAATTCTCACTGACCCGGGAGCAATTGGCCCAGATCGCTCTCAACGGCCGGCGCAACGCCGGCCTCAATCCCAAAGCCATCTATCGCGATCCCCTCGATCTGGCCGGTTACCTCGATGCCCGGATGATCTCGACTCCCCTCTGCCTGTACGACTGCGATGCACCCTGCGACGGATCGACCGCTCTGGTGGTCTCCCACCGCGACTACGCCCCCGACGCTCCCCGCACCGTCTGCCACGTGAACGCGGTGGGTACCGCCCTCCGGGGTCGCGCCAGTTGGGACCAGTACGCCGATCCGACCTCGATGGCCGCTCGTGATGCGGCCGCCTCGATGTGGGAGAGGACCGATCTGCAGCCCCACGACGTCGACGTGGCCCAGCTCTATGACGGCTTCTCCATCCTCGCCATGGTGTGGCTGGAAGCCCTGGGTTTCTGCGGACGCGGCGAGAGCGGGCCTTTTGTGGCTGACGGGTCCGCCATCGGACGGGCGGGCGTCCTTCCCCTCAACACCGCAGGCGGACAGCTGTCCGGCGGCCGGCTCCACGGCTTCGGGCTCATCCACGAGGCCTGCGTCCAGCTGCGGGGCGAGGGCGGGGACCGTCAGGTCCTGCGCGGCGGCGACCGTTTCCCCGAGGTAGCTGCGGTCAGCAACGGCGGCGGTCCTATCGCCGGCACCCTCCTCCTCACCCGGGGCGTGGACTGAACCGCGTGGACTGAACCGCGTGGGCTGAACCGCGTGGACTGCGCCGCGTGGACTGCGCCGACGGCGTCGAACGGAATCGGTACGGCCCGGTCAGACCATGCGGTGGGCGGCCCGGGCCGCCAGAGCAGCCAGAGTGAGGGTCGGACCGTAGCCGGCCGAGGTGACGAAGACCGACGAGTCCGCCACCACCACGTTGTCGAACCCGTGCACACGGCCCTCGGGATCGACCACCGATGTGGCCGGATCGGTGCCCATACGGGCGGTTCCCATGTTGTGCCTGCTCTCGGGGATGGTCGAGGGCGACGAGGCGTTGCCGGTGCCCGGCGAGGTTGACACCGATGTCCACTCGGCTCCCATCTCCTTCAGGATGGCCGCCAGTCGGGGCCCGTAGTGATCGGAGGCCACCCGTTCGTGACGTCCCGGACGGTAGGTGACACGGGCCACGGGAAAGCCGCGTGCATCACGGACAACCGGGTCGAGATCGACCCGGTTGTCGGGATAGGGAAGGTCCTCACCCTGCATGATGAAAGCCCACAACCGGGCCCGGATGGGCGAGCGTTCCATCATCGGCCGATGCCTCTCGCCCCACGGCGTGTGCTTGGCCTCCATGATGGGAAGTCCGGACCCGCTGTGCTCGACCAAACCCCCACGCAGCCAGGGCAGACCGGCGGCGGCCGCCGCCTCACGACTGGCCTGGTCGCCGACGATCATGTCGTCGTGGACATGGGTCACCGACCGTCCCCGATCGGCGTGGGTGGCGAAAGGCAGTGAGCCGGCGGCGATGGTCTGGAAGTGGGTCATCAGGTACCGCCCGATGAGGGGATGGTCGAAGCCGGACAGCAACAGAAGACGAGGGGTCTCGATGGCGCCGGCCGCCACCACCACCTGCCGTGCCTCCACGAAGCGGGTGGCCCCGTCGGGACCGATGACATCGACGCCCGTGGCCCGCCGCCCTTCGGTACGGATGCGCGAGACGAACGTCTCGGCCAGCAACTCGGCCCGACCGCTGGACATGGCCCGGAGGAGCATGGCCACCGGATCCCCCTTGGCGTGGATGGGGCACCCGAAGTAGGCACAGAACCCGCAGTTGTTGCAGGCCGGTCGGCCGTCGTAGGGCACGCTGTTGGCCGCGGTGGGCGCCGGGTAGGGGTGGTAGCCCAGCCGGGTGGCGGCCGCGCTGGACAGGGTGGCCCCGAACATGGGAGCACCCGACGGCATGGGGAAGGGACCCGACCGGGGGGCGGCGAAGGGATTGGCCCCTTCGGTTCCGGCCACGCCGATCAAGCGTTCAACCTCGGCGTACGAAGGCTCCAGCTCGTCATAGTCGAGGGGCCAGTCGGCCACGTCGGCGTCGGGCTGCGGGCCGAAGACCGACAGGACCCGGAAGTCGTCGGGACGGAACCGGGGCACTTTTCCGTCTGCGTGGACCCCGCCGCCGCCGACCGTGGTGGGCACCGAGTTGAACTCGCCGACGTGGGTCCGGTCACCATCGGACGGATGGCTACGGAACGTGCGCGGCTCGATCAACGGGTCCGGACCGAGGAAGTGCCGGTTGAGGAACTTGATCTCGTCGTTGGAATAGTCGAAGGCCGGACGGGTCGGGTCGTCGGGATCGAGGAGGTGATTCCGTCCCTTCTCGACGATGGTCACCGTCAAGCCGGCGGCGGTGAGAACGTCGGCCACGGTGGCCCCTCCCGGGCCCGACCCGATGATGACAGCGTCAACGGTCATGGATCCGCCACCTCGGCATCGGTCCATCCCCGCGGCTGTACGTCACCGGCGAATCCGATGGCCTGCCACCCGGCCAGGTTCCGGTTGCCTCCGTACTCCGGTGCTCCGTACATCCCCTCACAGGTGTGGCCGTAGAGAAGCTCCACGAAGTCGGGGAGGGCACGGAGGCGATCCTCCTGCTCCCGGTGAGTGACGGCGGTGAAGTCGGGACCCAGGGCGGTCAGGCCCTCGCGGTAGCGCTGCTGGAGCCCCACCACCGGACCGTTGAACTCGCGTTCGGGGCGGCCCTGCGATCCTTCGATACGCATACGCCACGCCAGTTCGTCGAGGGCGGAGAGAGGCTGGAACCTTCCGAAGTCGGCCGAGCCCCCGTGGCGCCCCGACGTGGGGCCACCGGCCCAGATGCGCGGTGGATCGAACGAGAAGGCACCCAGAAGACGGTCGATGTAGTCGGGCACACCGGCGCCGGCCGCGCCGGGAATCGGGCCCGACGGGGGAATCAGTCGATCGCAGGCCGCCGACAGCACCCGGTACTCGTCGTCGGTCAACCACACAGGCATCGGGTCACCCTAACAATGCCACCGGAGCCGGAAACCGGACGCCGGTGCGGACGCCGAATATCTCAGACGGGGGTGAAGGCCACCGGCAGCGCAATGGGCGAGCGGAAGGCCATGCCCTTGATGTGCAGGTCCTCGCCGGCCTCGAGATCCAGATGGATGTCGGGGAGCCGGTCGAAGAGGGTGTTGATGGCCACCCTGGTCTCCATCCGGGCCAGGTGCATGCCGAGGCAGACATGGACCCCGAATCCGAAACCAACGCTCTGACGTGAGGCGCGGAACAGATCGAACAGTTCGGGGTGCTCGTACTTTCGCTCGTCGCGGTTGGCCGCACCCAGCAACAGGGCGACGTCGGCGCCTTCGGCGATGGGAACGCCGGCCAGCTCGGTGTCCCGCATGGCGCGGCGGAGGATGATGGTGACCGGGGGCTCCCAGCGGATCGACTCTTCGAAGGCATCGGGGATGAGGGATCGATCGTCCTTGACCTTCTGCAATTGATCAGGGTTGGTCAGCAGGCCGTAGAGGAGATTGCCCGAAGCGCGATAGGTGGTCTCGACACCGGCCGGCAGGAGCAGGCGGAGGAACGAGTAGATCTCCTCGTCCCCCAGTCGGCGACCGTCGACCTCACACACCGCCAACTCGCTGATCAGGTCTTCGGCCGGATGAAGCCGGCGCTCGGCCAGAACATCGGCGAAGTAGTCGCGCAGAGCGTCCGAGGCGGCAACGCCGCGATCCCAGTTGGAGGCGACACTGGTGATGTGGATGGCCCAGCGTTGGAACATGGGGAAGTCCGAGCGCGGCAGGCCCAGGATCTGAGCGATGACCTGTACGGGGAAGTTGAAGGTGAGCTCCTGGACCAGGTCGGCTTTCCCTGCACCGGCGAAACGGTCGATCAGCTCGTTGACCACACGCTGGACGAGGTCACCCTCCCATTGCTCGAGCACCTTGGAACGGAAGGTCGGCGAGACCAGGGCCCGGTGCAGCCGGTGCTCGGGCTCGTCCATCTGGAGAATGGTCCGACCCATCACGGTGCCCATGATCCCCTCGTAGACCGTCGAAGAGAACGTCTCGTTGTCCCGGAGGACCTGGACGGTCTCGTCGAACCCGAACACCGTCACCGGGGGTGGTACGGACGGGTCCACTTCGTCGGCGCCATCACCGAGGTCGATCGGACCCACATGCACAGGGCACTGGCGGCGCATCTCGGCCATCCGCGGATACGGATCCCGGATGGATCCGGACACCGTGTCCTGGAGCTCGAAGGGGTCGAACCGCTCGAGCGGCTCGACCTGGTCAGCGGCTTCCCCGAGATGCGTCGACATCGGATCTCTTCCCCTTTGCCTGACCCCGGCGGAACGGGATCTTTAGCTGTTCACAACCAGCATATCAAACGTTCGTTTATCCTAGTCCCGCTGTCGACCCTCGTCACGGTCCACAATGGTGGGGTGGCTGCCCCCCGCGAACCCAACGTACGTCCGTCAGGATCGACCCAACGCCAGCACATCTTGAGCACCGCCCTCACCCTGATGTCGCAACAGGGCGTGGACGGCACCAGCATGCGCAACCTGGCGGCGGCGGCCGGTCTCAACGTGGCGTCGCTCTACCACTACTTCCCCTCCAAGAAAGACCTGCTGGTGGCTGTGCTCGAGGAACGCGGGTTCATCGACGGCCTCGCCGCCGCTTCCCTCCCCTCGGTGGCACGTGAACCGGTTTCCGGCCTCGGCGATCTCCTCTACGACATCCTCTGCTCGATGCTCGAGGTGGAGGACTTCGTCCGCTTGATGATGGGTGAGGTCATGCGGGGCGACGACACTGCCTTCGCAGTGGGGGGCGACCTGTTCGCTGCCACCCGGGAGTCGCTCGTGCAGTGGCTCGACGGGCACCAGCCTCCACTGACCTCACCGGAGGGCAAGCCGGCTATGGCCCGGATGATGGTCAGTCTGCTGGTCGGCATCTTCTTCGAACACGTGGCCGGCGTGCTGGAGGCGGGGACCGAGCCCACCGAGGCCTTTCGGGCCCGGGCGGACGAGGCGGCCGCCATCCTGGAAGGCATGCCTCCGACCTGAGTCTTGCCCCCGACTGGGCTGGAACCACTCGAGCCTCGCTGCCATCGACAGGGACGACCGGGACGACGTAGGCCACCCCGGGCGACGCGCCGGCCACCTGGGTCGCTACCATCACCGGCATGAGCAGCGAAGAGGTCGTCGTCTCCACCCCGCCGTTCGGACCGGGGAGCCTCGGACCGCTCCCCCGTCCCGAAGGGCAGACCC
The DNA here is from genome assembly GCA_963813525.1 of uncultured Acidimicrobiaceae bacterium. Taxonomy (GTDB): domain Bacteria; phylum Actinomycetota; class Acidimicrobiia; order Acidimicrobiales; family RAAP-2; genus Bog-756. Next base: position 2,186,432 of record CAWEZI010000005.1, on the reverse strand, counting down.
TGTGGGATCCGGCCAAACAGGCCATGTCCACCGACGAGCGCCGGCAATTGCAGAACGAACGTCTGGGTCGGATGATCGACCGCATCCTCGGAGGACCGGTCCCACTCTTCCGCGACAAGCTCGTTGCCGCCGGGGTGGCTGCCCCTGGAGACATATCCTCGGTCGACGATCTGTCCGCCGTGCCCTCGACGGTCAAGCAGGACCTGCGCGATTCCGAAGCGTCCCTCCCCCCTTGGGGGGGCTACCGGTTCACCGACCCGCGCCAGGCTGTGCGATTGGGTACCTCGACGGGCACCACCGGACAGCCCACCATCACGGTATGGACACGGCGGGACCTGTGGGTCGAGTACGAGTCGGGCGCCCGCAACTGGTGGCGCATGGGTTACCGGCCCGGGATGATCGTGACCCACGCCCATCCCGCCTATCTCTATGGGGGCGGGGTCATGCTGCAAGGGACCTATGAGTACATGGGCCTGCTCTCCCTGTGGGTGCCCCCGCCCGACACCGACGAACTGGCCGAACAGGCCGTCCGGTTCTGGACCAGGGTCACACCCGACATTCCCTTCATGGGCTTTGCCACCGGGCGGTTCATCGAGGTGGCCACTAAATTGGGGATCCCCCTCGAGGATGCGGGACTGACCGGACTGCGCGCTCCACCGGGCTTCGGACTGGGTCGCGGGGGCATGCCCCTCATGACCGCCGGGGCCGAGTGCTACGCCTACGTGGGCGGTCCGTGCGGTCAGTCACCCGGTGCCCATATCCACGAGGACTGGGCCGTCGTGCAGGCGGTCGACCCCACGACGGGCCGGGAGGTACCCGACGGCGAATGGGGCAACCTGACGGTGACCACCCTCGACCGGGACAACGGGTTGCTGCGCTACGACCTGGAGGAGGCGTGCGCCATCCTCCGCCAGCCCTGTCCCTGCGGCGAGACGTCGATCCGCGGACTGTGGGGGGGACGATTCGCCGACCTTCTGAGCTGCCAGGGCACCCGGTTCCAACTGTCCGAACTCGAAGCCTCCTTGCGCACCGAGCCGCTGGTGGCCAAGCCCTCACTCGAGTACCAGGTGATCCGGCCCGACGAGGGTCCGGCGCCACTCGAGGTGAGGGTCGAGATGGCCACCGAGGACGACGGCATCCGAGATCAAGTAGCCGACCGGATAAGGGCGAACATCAAAGAGACCCTGGGCGTGGTAGCCACACTCGAGGTGCTGTCCCGCGACACCATTCCACGCGCCGGCTACAAAGCCAAGAGGGTCCTCGACCGGGATTGACCGACGACCGGCAGGGACCGGCGGCGGTGCCCGGGTCAGGTCAGGTCAGATGGCGGTCATGATCGGTTCACGGCGGCAATGACCTGCTGGCCGAAGGCGGCCAAGGTAGCCAACGGGGCGAAGTCGGTGAACCAGGCGTAGACCCTCTCCACCCCTTCGGCTTCCAGTGTCTGCAGCTGCTCCACGATCTCGGGTCCGCTCCCCACCACGTGGGCCTCTTCGCCCATCCGCCCGAATCGGCGAGAAGCCAGCTCGACCGTCTCGGTGCGCCGGCCCTCGTCGGTGATGAGGGTGACCAGGACCTGTACCGAAACGTGGGCCGAGCCGATGGCGGACCGGGCCCGGGTGCGCCGGTCCAGGTGATGCATGGGCACGTTCCACCAGTCGGCGTAGCGGGCCACCAGGGCCAGGGTCTCCGGCCCGGTCCCCCCGATCAGCAGAGGGATCCTGCCCAGGGGAACAGGTAGTTGCCGAGCACCCTCGACGGTGAAGAACTCACCCTCGAACTCGACCGGTTCGCCCGTCCAGAACCGGGTGAGCAACTCCAGGGTCTCCTGGAGCCGGCGTCGACGAACGGCGGCACTCCGCACCCCGAAACCGGAGGCCACCAACTCTGCCGGGGTCGAGCCGGACCCGATCCCGAGCTCGAAACGGCCCCCCGACAGATGATCGAGGGTCACCGCCTGACGGGCCAGGACGGCCGGATGTCGGAAGGCGTCACAGAGGACCAGATGGCCGAGGCGCAGACGGTCGGTGGCCGCGGCCAGCCAGGTGGCCGTGGTGAAGGCCTCGTAAACAGGATGTTCCGGTGCCCCGGGGGTGACCAGGTGGTCCATGAGGGCGAGACCCTCGAAGCCGGCTTCTTCGGCCGCTTCGGCTCGGGCCACCAGAGCCTCCGGCGAGAGGCGCATCTGGGGCAGAAAGAGGTGGAAGGCGAGCACGCTGCCCGGGCGATCTTCGCTCGGTTCCGGTCGGGATCAGTGCTGGTCGACCAGGACACCGGGCTGATCGACCAACATGGCGGCCAGGCGGTGCCACTCGTAGCTGCTGCCACCCATAAGGACCTCGTTCTGCTTGGCCCGCTTGAAGAGGAAGTGAGCGTCGTTGGCCCAGGTGAACCCCACCCCCCCGTGGACCTGGATGTTGTCGCCGGTGACCCGCACCGCCGCTTCGGAGGTGTAGGCGGCGGCCATGGCGGCGGCCCGGCCCCGCTCGGGAGCCCCGGTGTCGGCGGCCCAGGCGGCGAAGTGAACGCCGGCCCGTCCCATCTCCAACGAGTGGTACATGTCGACGATCCTGTGCTTGACGGCTTGGAACGAGGCGATGGGACGATCGAAGACGACCCGCACCTTGGCGTACTCGACCGCCTCTTCGAGAGCGCGGTCGGACACCCCGATCAACTCAGCGGCCAGGCCGACACAGATGTCGTCCCATACCTGGCGCCACAGAATCGTCTGGTCGCCGGCCGGTCCCAGTGGTTCGACCGGCTCCTCCTCGAGCACCAGACGAGCCAGCTTGCGGGTCGGATCGAGAGAGGGGACCGCCTCGGCTTGGGGACTGTGGAGAAGGAAGGAACGGGTTCCCTCTTCGGCCAGGGCCACCACGATGGCCCAGTCGGCGGTGTGGCCGTCGGGGACGATGGGTTTGGTTCCGGTCACCACCCAACCCGAGCCCTTCCGTCGCGCCCGGGCCCTGACCGTCGAGAGGGGGTGGCCACTCCCCTGCTCGTGCAACGCCACCGTTCCGCGCTTCTGGCCGGAGGAAAGATCCCCCAACAATCCGTCGGCTCCCAGCGCTCTAGCGGCCAGCGTGGCCATCACCGCCGACGAAAAGAACGGCCCCGGCAGCGGGACCCGCCCCATCTGCTCGAGGACGATGCCCATCTCCAGCAGCCCGGCTCCCTCACCCGGAACCAGGAGTCCGGTCCAACCGAGCTCCACCAAGCGGTTCCACCCCTCGGGGGTGACACCGGCCGGATCGTCTGCCAGCTCCCGCAGGGTTTCGGGCCCCACGTCGTCCATGGCCCGCCGGGCAACGTCCTGCAAGGCGAGCTGTTCGGCGTCGAACGTAAAATCCACGGTCTACCCCCGGGGTGGCATCGATGATCTGGGCGGTCGGCGGACAGTGTAGAGGGCCGGCCGACAGCCGAGGGCGGTCGCCCCCTGAGTGCTGCGGCTAACCTCCTGTGCCGTGGACTTTGCACTGGCACCCGAAGACGAAGCGTTCCGTGACGAGCTGCGGGCCTGGCTCGACGAGTACCTGCCGCCCTTTCTGGCCAGCGAGGAGCTGGCCGACGACTCTTCCTTGTCGGGCGAGAAGTCCCAGGCCCGGCGGGCGGCCTGGCAGCGCCTGCTCAACGGCGGGCGGTGGGCGGCCGTGGGCTGGCCGGAGGAGTACGGGGGCAGGAACGCCACCGCCATGCAGCGCATCATCTACTCGGAGGTGATGGCTGAATACCGCACGCCCGGCCTGTTCAATCCCAACGGGTTGTGGCAGATCGGCCCGATGATCATCGCCTGGGGGACCGACGAGCAGAAGGAGCGTTGGCTGCCCTCCATCCTCGACGCCACCGACCACTGGTGCCAGGGCTTCTCCGAGCCCGATGCCGGCAACGACCTGGCCAACCTGCGGACCACCGCCACTTGGGACGGCGACGCCTATGTGGTCAACGGCCAGAAGATCTGGATCTCCACCGCCCACCTGGCCCGCTGGGGACTCTTCCTCCTCCGTACCGATCCCACCGCCATCGAACGGGGGGCCAAGCACGACGGCATCACCGCTTTCATCATCGACATGCATACTCCCGGCATCGAAGCCCGACCCATCCGCGACATGGCCGGCGAGGAGATGTTCAACGAGGTCTTCTTCAACGACGCCGTCATCCCCCTCGAGAGCCGACTCGGCGGGGAGGGCGAGGGCTGGATGGTGGCCATGGGAACCCTCGGCCACGAACGGGTGGGCATCGCCGGACAGATCTCGATCCTGGCCGCCGATCTACGGGCCATGGTCACCGCGACACGGTCGGTCAATCCGACAGCCCTCGACGATCCCGCCCTACGGGACCGCGTGGCTCGGGCCTGGACCGACATCGAGTTCGCCCGGCTGCTGTCGCTGCGGGCCCTGAGCAAGATCATCAAGGGCGAGAAGAACTGGCCCGAGGTTCCCTTCGCCAAGCTCCAGTGGTCGGCTCTGGCCCAGACCCTGGCTGCCCTGTCGGTCGACCTGCTGGGGCCGGCCGGCGTCCTGGCCCGGGGCGGTCCGGATGCGGTCGACCGCGGGAAGTGGACCCGGCTCTACGCCTTCCAGCGTTACAGCACCATCGGCGGGGGTTCGACAGAAGTGCAGAAGAACATCATCGCCGACCGGGCGGTGAAGCTGCCCGGTCAGGCCCGCCTCTCCTGACGTGACCGTGGATCCGCGGGCGGCGTGCATCATCGGGGTAGCCCGCCGCACCTGGCACGAGGAGCCCGCGCCCGAACCTCTCGACATGTGGGAGTCGCTGGCCCGAGAGGCGGCCAATGACGCCGGGTGCCCGTCGGCCGTCGCCGCACTCGACAGCATCCAGGTGGTCTACTGCCAATCGTGGGAGTACGACGATCCCTGCGGCCGGCTGGCCGAACGGCTGGGCGCCGCTCCCGCGGTTTCCCGCTACTCCGGGCTCGGAGGATCGGTCCCTGTCCGGCTGCTGGGCGAGACGGCGGCGGCCATGGCCAAAGGGGAGCTCGACCTGGCCCTCATCGTCGGAGGGGAGGCTCTCGCCACCCGTCGCCATGTTCCCGACCCGGCCTGGTCGCATCCGCCCGAGGAACCCCAGCCCTTCCCCATATCCATCGACAAGGACGAGGCCCGCCACGGGATCTACCAGGCCTATCTCACCTTCGCCCTCCTGGATACGGCCCGTCGCATCCACCTCGGCATCTCCCCTGCCGATCACCGTCGGGAGCTCGGCCGGCTCATGGCGCCCCTGACCGAGGTGGCCGCCTCCCAGCCGGCCCAGGCCTGGTTCCCCACGGCCCGGAGCGCCGACGAGATCATCACGCCGTCGCCGTCCAACCGCATGGTGTCCTCGCCCTACACCAAGCTGATGACGGCCATCATGGACGTGGATATGGCCGCCGCCGTCCTGGTGGCCACCGAGGCCGAGGCCGACGCCCTAGGGATAGCCGCCGACCGGAGGGTGTACCTGCGGGGAGCCGCCGTGGCCGAGGATCCAGCCACCATGGCCACCCGACCCGAGCCGTGGCGTTCGCCGGCCATGGCCCAAGCCATGACCCAGGCCATGGCGGCGGCCACCGGGGGCCTCTCGGTCGACGAGGTCGCCCACCTCGACCTCTACTCCTGTTTTGGGAGCTCTCTCTCCTTTGCCCGCGACGCCCTCGGCATCGGTCCCGGGGACGACCGCCCGCTCACCGTCACCGGGGGCCTCCCCTACCACGGTGGACCGGGCAGCAACTACTCGACCCATGCACTGGCGGCCATGACCCAGGTTCTCCGGCACGATCCTGATTCACTCGGGCTGGTGAGCGGGGTGGGCATGCACATGACCAGCCACAGCGCGGCGCTGCTCTCCACCCGTCCGGGCCCGTCGACCCCGGCCACCACGGCGACGGCCGACACCGACGCTCCCCCCACGGTGCCCCTCGCCCGTCCGGCGGACGGAACGGCGCGGGTGATCGCCTATTCCACCGTGTATTCGCGGGAGGGGCCGGAGTGGACGGCGCTCATCGCCGAGCTGGTCGACGGCTCGCGCACCTACGCCCGGCTCGACGAGCCGGCCGGTCCCGAGGAGGACCTGGCCGACTCCCCGGTGACCGTGACCACCGGCGAGCGGAGAGTGGTCACCGCCCACCGGTGATCGGCGGCACCGACGGCGATGGCAGTGGGTTCTGGCCGGCCCGCCTATCATCATCGGGGGCCGTGCCAGCCGACGTTGGGTCGTGCCCGGAGCCGGTAACGAGGGACAGTTCGGCCGTAACCGTAGCGAGGGGTGGGAGGTAGCCAAATGAGGACCGAAGATCTGATTCTGGTCAGCGTGGACGACCACGTGGTCGAGCCGCCAGGCATGTTCGATGGACGGCTCCCCTCCCGCTACCAGGACAAGGCCCCTCAGCTCATCCATCGTGAGGACGGAACCGACTTCTGGCACTACAACGGCAGCGAGATTCCCAATGTGGGCCTCAACGCCGTCGTGGGGCGGCCTCCTGACGAGTACGGCATCGAACCGAGCTCGCTGACCGAAATGCGGCTCGGTTGCTACGACGTCCACGAGCGGGTCCGCGACATGAGCGCCAACGGGGTGCTGGGCTCCATGTGCTTCCCGTCCTTCCCGCAGTTCTGTGGCCAGCTCTTCGCCCGCCGGGCCGCCACCGACGCCGGTGAGGCCCTGGCCATGATCCAGGCCTACAACGACTGGCACGTGGAGGCGTGGTGCGGCGCAGAACCCGGTCGTTTCATCCCGCTCTCCCTGCCCGTGATGTGGGACCCGGAGCTGGGAGCGGCCGAGGTACACCGGATGGCAGCCAAGGGCGTCCACGCCGTCACCTTCTCGGAGAACCCGGCCAAGCTGGGGTGGCCCTCCTTCCACAGCGACCACTGGGACCCGTTCTGGACGGCCTGCGCCGACGAGGAGATGGTCGTGTGCATGCACATCGGGTCCTCGTCCGAGTTGATCATCACCGCCGCCGATGCTCCCATCGACGTGATGATCAGCCTGCAGCCGATGAACACGGTGCAAGCGGCGGCCGATCTCCTGTGGTCGCCGGTGCTGCGCAAGTTCGACGATCTCCGCTTCGCCCTGTCCGAGGGGGGCATCGGCTGGATCCCCTACGCCCTCGAGCGCTTCGACTACGTCTACCAGCACCACCGTGCCTGGACCGGTCAGGACTTCGGTGACTACCTGCCGAGCCAACTGTTCAAGGAGAGGGTCATCACCTGTTTCATCGACGATGCCTTCGGGGTCGACAACCGCCGATACCTCAATATCGACAACATCACCTGGGAATGCGACTACCCCCACTCCGACTCGACTTGGCCCCACTCCCCCGAGGCGCTGATGAAGTACCTGGCCCAGGTGGAGGACGAGGAGATCGACAAGATCACTCACCTCAACGCCATGCGCCATTTCCACTACGAACCTTTCGTGGTCCGGCCTCGCCAGAAGTGCACGGTGGGCGCATTGCGGGCCGAGGCCAGCACGGTGGACACTTCGACGGTGTCGCGACGGCGGCCGGATCAGGAACCACGCACCGGAATTGTCGACCTCGGAACCGTGGCCCGCACTTTCGAGAAGATCGGAGAGCGGAAGACCGACGCCTAGGTCCGGCCTTCCCGACAACCCATGAGCATCCATTACGACACGGGCGACGATCACATCGTCCGCATCACCATCGACCGACCCGAGGCCCGCAATTCGCTGGACATGGAACACTTCGCCCAGCTCCGGGGGGCATGGGAGCGGTTCGGCGCCGACGATGATGCCTGGGTGGCGGTCATCACCGGGGTCGGGCCCGACTTTTGCGTGGGGGCCGACCTCAAGACCTACATCCCCCAGATCACCCGCCTCCAGGCCCAGATGAAGGAGGACGGCGTCTCCGAGATCGACGGCTACCGCCTCGACGACGGGGTCAAAGCGGTGCTGCGCAACGTCAAGCTCTACAAGCCGATCGTGGCCGCCGTCAACGGGACCTGTGTGGCCGGGGGCATGGAGATGTTGGGCGGCTGTGATCTGCGGGTGGCGGCCGACACCGCCACCTTCGGGGTCATGGAGCCCAAGCGGGGACTGTTCGCCGGCGGGGGGACAACGGTGAGGCTTCCCCGCCAGATCCCTTACCCGGCGGCCATGGAGCTCCTCTTGTGTGCCGACCAGATCTCGGCTCGACGGGTCTACGAGATGGGACTGGTCAACGAGGTCTGTCCACCGGCCAAGGTGATGGATCGGGCCCTCGACTATGCCCGGCGTATCACCGCCAACGGACCGCTGGCCGTGCGCAAGACCAAAGAATCAGTCATCACCGGCCTGGCCGTCGACATGAAGGAGGCCTACCGGATCGAGTCGGCCATCTCCAAAGAGGTGTTCTCCAGCCAGGACGCCGTCGAAGGGCCACTGGCCTTCGCCGAAAAGCGCACCCCCCAGTGGAAGAACCGCTGAAGGAAGAGCTGCCGAAGGAAGAGCTGCTCAGGCCAGCCGTTCGATGACCATGGCGTTGGCCTGACCCCCGCCTTCACACATGGTCTGGAATCCGTAGCGACCACCTGTGGCCTCGAGCCGGTTGAGAAGGGTGGCAGCCAGACGCACGCCGCTGGCACCCAGCGGGTGCCCGATGGCGATGGCGCCGCCGCACGGATTGAGTTGCTCGGGGTCGGCATGGAAGGCCCGGTTCCACATCAGCGGAATAGCGGCGAACGCTTCGTTGCATTCGATGGCGTCGAACTGGTCGACCTTCATCCCCGACCGCTCGAGTAGGCGCTCCGTAGCCGGCACAGGGGCGGACAGCACGATGGCGGCATCGTCGGCAGCCACCGTGGCATGGGCGAACCGGCCGCGGATGGGCAGACCCAGTCGCTCGGCCAGCGATCGCTCGGCGATGAGCATGGCGGCGGCACCGTCGGTCATCTGGGACGAGTTGCCGGCCGTGATGTCCGGTGCCGTATCCGGCTCCCAGCTCTGTGCCGGTGCCAGTCCGGCCATCGACTCCACGGACCCGCTGCGGCGGATGCCCTCGTCGGTGGTCAGCGAATCGCCGGTGAAGGCGCCGTCCTCGTCCTTTATGGGCACCGGAACCGCTTCGGCGGCGAAGCCGCCCGAGTCCCAGGTGGCTGCCGCCCGGCGGTGGCTCTCCAGGGAGTACTTGTCCATCTCCTCGCGACTCACGTCCCACCGGTCGGCCAGGACCTGGGCCACCCGGAACTGGGCCCACAGACGGCCGTCGATGACTTCGAGGAAGGACGGCGGAAACGGGCCCGTTCCACCTCGGGCGTTGGAGGCCAGCGGCACCCGGCTCATCGACTCGACTCCGCAGGCCACCACCAGGTCGTAGTGGCCGGCCTTGACCCCGGCAGCGCCGAACTGCATGGCCTGTTGGGATGAACCGCACTGCCGATCGACCGTAGTGGCCGGCACGCTCTGGGGAAGCCCGGCCGACACCCATGCATTGCGGGTGACGTTGGTGCTCTGCTCGCCCACCTCGGTCACGCATCCCCCGATGACATCATCGATGATGGACGGATCGACGCCGGTGCGGTCGATCAACGAGGTGAGGGCGAAGCCGAGGAGATCGGCCGGATGCCAGTTGGCCAGTGCGCCCCCTCTCTTTCCCAGGGTGGTGCGCATGACATCGACGATGACGGCGTCCCGTTCGGTACCGCTCACTGTGGCTCCTCTCCCTCCGTCGTCGGGTCCGGACCGGCCCGGTTTCCGTTGGCGTGACGTCCCCGAAGCCTACGGTGTCGTCCACCGATCTCCCGCGCCGGGGCGGCACTGGCCCTTGACCAGTCCACGCCGGCGGAGGTCGCCGCGGCCGGACCCTGCTCGCCCCGGGCCGCCATGACCTGTTCCACCGCGGCCAGTGCGCCGTCGGCGTTACCGCTGTAGGCCACCGAACCGTGCTCGAGGACCACCGCAGTGCCGGCCAGGTCGAGTACCCGATCCACCTGTTGTTCGACCACCAGCAGGGCGGTGCCCGCCTGGTTGATCTGGCGCAACCCGTCGTAAACGGCGTCGATGACTACCGGAGCCAACCCGAGCGATATCTCGTCGGCGACCAGCAAGCTGGGTGGGAGGACCAGGACCTTGGCCAGGGAAAGCATGCGCTGCTCCCCGCCCGACAAGGTCCCCCCGGCCTGCCCACGGCGCTGGCTCAGGGCGGGAAAGGCCTCGTAGGCCCGGGCCAGTGCGTCGGGTACGCAGCGACGTCCTCCTCGCTGGCGGAACACCAGGCGCAGGTTCTCCTCGACGGTAAGGCTGGCGAAGATGCCGCGCCCCTCCGGCACATGAGCCGTTCCCGCCCGGGCGATCTTGAAGGCAGGGAGCCCGGTGATTGGGTCGCCATTGAGCTGAATGGTCCCGCTGGTGCTGGGCAGTAGTCCGGTCACCACCCGGGACACGGTCGACTTTCCGGCACCGTTGGAACCGATGAGAGCGGAGATCCCCCGGGCCGGCACGCTGAAGGTCACGTCGAACAGGGCCCGGTAGGGCCCGTAGCTGGCGCTCACATGGGCGACATCGAGTGCGTTCGGCGCCTCCACCGTGGCCGACCCCGACCCAGACCCCGCTGCGCTGCTTTGCCGCCCGGTCCTACCGGTCGGAAAGCTCACGCGGTCAATCCGAGGTAGGCCTGTCGGACGACAGGGTCGGACATGACCTCGTCGAAGGTCCCCTCGGCGATGACAGCGCCGAGATTCATCACGATGGTGCGGTCCACGACCGAAGCGACCATGTTCAAGTCGTGCTCGACCAGCAGGACCGCCATCCCCCGCTCCCTCTGCAGCATCTGCAGGACCTGGGACAGCTCCCGGGTCTCGTGGATGTCGAGCCCCGAAGAAGGCTCATCGGCCAGAAGCAGCACCGGATCGGCTACCAGCGCCCGGGCCAGTTCGACCAGCCGGCACGAACCCAGGCCCAGCGACGAGACCGGCACATCCGCTTGGCTCTCGATGCCCACCAGCTCGAGGACGGCGTCTACCCGTGCGCACTCCTCGGGTGTAGGCGCACTGCGGTTGCACAGGTCCTTCCACAGCCGCCCCTGACGACGCCGTGCCCGTTCGGCCACCACCAGGTGGTCGCGCACGGTCATGTCCGGAAAGATCTCGACCCGCTGGTAGGTCCGGCCGATCCCGAGACGCGCCCTCTTGTAAGTCGGCATCTCGAGCAGCTCCTGGCCGGCGAGCTCGACGCTCCCCCGCTGGGGTTGGATCTGCCCGCAGATGCAGTTGAACAGAGTGGTCTTGCCGGCACCGTTGGGACCGACCAGCCCGACGCTCTCGCCGGCGTTGACGGCGAAGGCCACACTGTCGACGGCGGTGACCCCACCGAACGTCTTGGTAACGTCGGCCACCCGGAGCAGCGTGTCGGCGTCGCTAGCCACGGTCGACCACCCGGGGCCCGGCGTCGACGGTCCCCGGCGGGGGGAACCGGCAGCCACCGCGTCGGAACCGTTCCCGAAGGCCCCGAGGAGGGCACCCCCGGCGGGCACGGCCGGTGGTGGGGCCGGTTTGAAGAACAGGTTCTGCATGCGCAGCGTCCAGCGCCGCTTCGAGAACTCGAGCACCCCCTCCGGGTGGGCGGCGTAGTTGATGGCCCCGAAGGCGAAGAGGACGAAGACCAGGCTGTTCCCGCCGAATCGGGCCGGCAGGTAGGTCAGGAGTTGCTGGATGACCACAAAGGCGATGCCGGCGTTGATAGCCCCCTCCACCGTGCTTACGCCGGTGGAAACCACGATGACCACGAAAGCCAACGAGAACTCGTAGTTGAAGCCCTCGGCACTCACCGACTGCTGCTGGATGGTCAGCAGGGTCCCGCCCAGCCCGGCCACCACTCCGGAGAGGCCGAAGATCACTACCCGCTGCCAGGTCAGGTTGATGCCCATCCCCGCCGCTGCCGTCTCGCTGCCCCGCATGGCGGCCAAATAACGTCCGGTGGTCCCCTGTCGGATGAGCAGCACTCCGACGACGCAGACCACCAGGACGAGCATGGCCAGAACGAAGAAGGCGTGGCCGTCGGGGTTCAGGATCCCCAGTCCCACCCACTTCGACTGGACGCTGATGGGGGCACCGTTGCTGGTCGAGAGCTGAGGGAACACGGCGCTGTCGAAGAACAGGGCGGCGGCGATGGTCATGAGGGCCAAACCCAGACCGCGCAGCCGGAGGGACATGACGGCCAGCACGACTGCCACCAGACCGGCCGCAACAGATCCCACCAGACCGCCGACCAAGAGGCTGAGCCCGATGTGGTTGGCCAGCTGGGCTGCGGTGAAGGCGCCGACACCGGCCAATGTCGCCTGGCAGAGAGAGAGTTGTCCCCCCATGCCCGTGATCAGCGTGATGGAAAGGAAGATGAGGGAGAAGGCCAAACCGGAGTTGAAGACGTTCTCCCACGTCTTCGGCATCCAGGTCAGCATGGAGACGATGAAGGCGGCCAGCAGGATGTACCAGAGGATGCGGATGATGCGATCCAGCTGCGGCGCCCGTAGGGCCGCCGTCGTGGGCGGGGTGGGGGGGTCGATGGAGGCCAGGGGGTCCTTGGCGTCCCCCAGCTTGCGCAGCCCGGGCACGATGAGCAGCGCAGCGATCAGCACCAGGAAAGGCAGGGAGGAGAGAACGGCGGAGGACCACACACTGCTCGGGGGAAGATAACCCTGGAGGACGGTGTCGGTGATGCCCACGATGATCCCGACCAGGGCGGCGATAGGCATCGACCGCAGAACCGCCCAGGCGGCTGCGGCGAAGGCGGCCACCATCAACGTGGCGTAATCCTGCGCCTGCAGCTGACCGGTGGCTGGGGCCAGCAGGACCCCGGCCAAACCGGCCATCAGGCTGGAGATGGCCCACGCCGAGGCCACCACCCGGCCGGCGTTGACCCCGTCGAGCTGGACCAGGCGCCGGCTCTCCACCGCCCCCCGCATCTGGAGGCCGAGGTTGGTGAACCTCATGAGGGCCACCAGGGCGAGCAGAACCACCGCAGTGGCCACCAGTGCGCTCAGGTAGATCCCGTTGAACGGGGTGCCGGCGATGCGGAAGTAGACGACGTCGGGGTTGAACAAGATGCTCGGTGGGTTGTACTGGTTGTTGCTCCCGAAGATGACCGGCAAGAGGGCGGGGATGCCCACAAAGAGGGTGATGCCGGTGACCAGCTTGGCCGTGGTGTTGGCGTTCGGGATCTTACGGAAGAGGTAGCGGTCCAGGGCCAGGCCGAAGACGGGAGCCAGTATGACTACCGAGATGATGAAGGCGGCCCAGATGGGCAGGTTCTCGTTCTGGACCAGCAGGGTGAAGATGAAGGCCGACATGTAGGCCTGGGCCCCGAAGGCGAAGTTGAAGACACCTGTCGCCTGGTAGGTGAGGACAAGCCCCACGGCCACCATGGCATAGGTGCAGCCGTAGGGAATGCCAGGGATGGCGAAGCCCAGGAAATGCTCCACTCCCGCGCCGCCTCCTACTCGGGACCGGCGGCGGGGGGCGTCATCCGCCCGGGGTGCCTGCCGGCGCAGGGACCGGGACCGGGTCCTTGGCGTTCTGGTTGAAGCACACGAAGACGCTGCTGCCCTTGCCGAACACGGGCACGAACTTCTTACCCTTGACTTGGACGAAGGCGCTGCAACCCGGGTAGGTGACCGTGGTGTGGGCCAGCGTCCAGTTGGTCACCGTGGACAGTCCGCCGCTGGTGTTGTTGGTGAAGTGGTTGGTGATGTTGACGATGTTGGCCTGGGTCAGGTTGTTGCCAGCGGCTTGGACCGCATCGGCCAGGAGGGCGGCCGACTGCCAGCCCTGGACGGCCACCCCGTTGTAGGTGAAGGAGGGCTCGTACTTGTTCATCTCCTTCAGGTAGGTGGCCATGCCCGTGTACACGCTGGGCCATTTCTGCCCCGCCTCGTAGGGGACGGTGCCCGACAGGTTGAAGTAGACGCCCTGCATGAGGTTGCTGTACTGGGCCAGCAACGACCGGTCGTAGCCGCTCTCCCACAGCTGATCGGTCTTGAGCCCGTACTCCTGGATGTCCCGGGCCATGGTGATGTTGTCCGACTCCTGCATGCAGGAGATGATCATGTCGGTTCCCGTCTGCTGCATGCGCTGTACTGCGGACGAGTAGCTGCCCCCGAGCTGGGCGCCCGTGTCGACATAGCTCACGTGGTAGCCGTTTTTGGCCAGATCGGTGGCGGCGGTGTTGCAGGCATCGTAGGAGGAGGTGATGGCCGGTCCGTAGCTGATCACCGCCACCGACTTCGAGTGGGTCTGCTTGAGCAGGTAGGCGTACGTGGGGATGGCCGCGCTGTAGACCTGCAGCGAGTTGCCACCGGCGCCGAAGAGGTTGGGAGCGTTGGCCCAGTTGCCGCTCACGTTGTAGCCGTAGGTGGGCGTCTTGGTCTCGACGAAGTAGTTGGGAGTGAACCAGTAGGAGGCAACCATGACGGCGAAGGCGTGGTCCTGGTCGATGAGCGTGTGGGTGAGCTGGTCGAATTGGCTGCCCTGGCCACCGTCGTCGAGGTTGTAGGCCAGGTTCAGCTTCCGTCCGTTTATGCCCCCTGCGGCGTTGACCATGTCGAAGTAGGCCTCAATGCCCGGCGACAGCCCGTTGAAGTCGGAGGCGATCGACCCGGTGAGGGTGGAAATGGCACCTACGTTGATGGAGTGGGCTGTCACCCCGGGCCCATCCGCCGACGTGGAGCCGGTCGACGCCGTCGACGAGGTCGACGCCGTCGACGAGGTCGAAGTGGTCGTCGTCGGCGTGCTGGCCGACGATGAGCATCCGGCGACGACTATGGCAGCCGCCAGCGCCACAGCGCCCCATACTACCCACTTCCCCCGGTGTTCCCCCATGGCCACTCTTTCTCCAATCCGGAATCTATACCCGGAGCATGTGTACGGACTCGTTGAGCCGGCAACCACCGAGGTGGATGACCCCGCCAAACGTTCGCTTGTTTCTATGACACGAATGTTATCGATGTCAACCGTAGCTGACATAGCCCGAGCAGGACTGTCGCATAATTCCGACGACCCACGACCCGCCTCCTGGGTAGGCATCATCGACCGAGACGGGATCCGCAGGACGGCCAGGCCGCTTGGCCGTGCTCACCGCAGGAATACCCGGTCGCTCGGCCGGGCTCACCGGAGGAACTGTCGCCGGCGGTCGAATTCCCTCAGTTCCCGGGCCTCGGCGGGGGTCACCGGATCGAGCTCGACCACCTCTCGTGCCACGTCGGGCTCCCATCCGCACGAGGCCACCATGGCTCGGACCCGCTCGTCGAACGGACCTTCGCCGGCCGGAACAGCGGTAACCCGCATCCGACCGTCGAGTTTGCTCAGGATGCCGCGATCGGTGACCACCCGGGTCACCCTCTCCCCCGGTGCGGTAATGAAGGCCACCGTCTCCGGTAGCCTCGCCGGCCGTCCCAAGGTGATGACGACGCAGGCCGCTGCTCGGCTGGCCACGTCGTTGGCACCGCCCGAGCCGACCAGGAAGCGGCCGTCACCCAACCGGGTCGAGTTGATGTTCCCCCGCTGGTCGACCTCGGCTGCACCCAGGCATCCAATGGTCGTGGTCCCGGGACCGCCGACCACCATGCCGAGGACGGTTGAAGCGTCCGCCAGCAAGGACGTTCCCGGAAACACCCGGTGGTTGAAGATGTAGGGATCGGCCGGCGTCGGGGTGTAGTCCCACAGGCCCAGCTCGGCAGTCAGACACACTGTCCGGCCCGCGGCCCGGGCCCGGCCCACCGCCACCCAGGCGGCCAGATTGGCCACACCGGCGCCGGCCAAAACGCCGTCAGCGCCATGTTCGGTGATCATCGACACCACCTCGCGGGCTCCCAGGGCAGCGGCCACCTCCCAGTCGCTGACCGGTTCGTCCTCGGGAATGGGGTTGGCCTCCGCATCCCGGCGCCACGACTCGGGATCCGAGAGCCGGCGCAACTCGTCGAGACGGTTGCCACCGATCCTCTGCAGATAGGCGGCGTGGTCGGGCGGATCGAGGAGGTTCTGACGGGCCCAGTCGTCGAAATCACCCCGGGCAGCGGCGGCAGCGGCGATCCAGAAGGGAATGTCCTCGCCGTACGAGTCGACCGGGAGGCCGGGCGCGTAGCAGCCGCCCGGATGCGCCCCAAACGGGGCCTCGACCACGGCCAGGACCCGATGGGCAGGAATGCGGACGCGGTGACCGAGCCCGTCCAGGTCATCCACGATCCGCTCCACGGTGGCCACCACACCGCGGCGGGCCGCCCAGGCCCCCCACACCCCTTCGAGCATCGGCTCACTGATGGCCAGGTTGCCGCGGCCGTCGGACACAGCGGCGTGGCACAGGGCCACGTCCGGTACCAGCGGGGCCAGGAGGCCCACCGGGCCGAAGGGGGAATCGACGGTGGCGAAACTCGAGTTGGCGGCTAGGTCCGATCCGGCGATGGAGCCGGTCACCACGGCCGGGAGACCCCGGGCGGCCGCCTCCAGACGTTGGGCCATGGTCAGGATGGACCAGTGCTCGAGCCCCACCTCCCCTGATTCGTAGGCCGCCTTGAAGATGGGATTGGGCGCATACGACGGGAAGCTGTTGCCCGAGTAGGCGGTGATGACCTTGGCCAACATGCCCCCCCGGAAGAAGAGGGCGCCCAAGGCGCCGAGGCTGGTCATGATCAGGGTGAACCCAGCCTCTTCCCCCCAGTGCTGCCTTGCCATCTCCCGGGCCGCTGCCGTCCATCGACTGTGGCCCAACATGACGTGGACGGCATCGCCGGAACGAACGTGGCGTTCGACGGCGTCGCTCAGCGACGCACCCACCTCCGTCACGGCGTCGAAGACCGGAGATCAGGCGCCCACCCGGCCGATGGCCGGCTGTTGTCGGAGGCGGGACGCATCCGGATGAGGCTAGGAGGGCCGCGTACGCCGCGCCAATGACCCCCGAGGCCGCTCCCCGGCGAGGCAGGATCAGTCCATCAGGATGGCGAGGGGAGCGCCGAGTGCCTCGAGATCGACGCTGACGTTGTCCTCCCGATAGCGAAGTCCCTGGACATTGAAGAGCTCCACCGATTCGGCCCCGATCGGATAGGGGCCCCAGTGCCAGGTGCCCCGATGCAGGACGATGGGCGCCAGGATCGGAAGGGTGAAGGCATTCACCTGGTCGACGTCCCCCGGCACCGTCATGTCGATATCCGGTGGAGCCACCACGACGACGGCGGCCACGTCCAGCGGCATGACCACCTGGGTGTGGGTGACGTGACGGAAGAGCGTCTGACAGAGGAGCCCGCCCGGCACCGCCGGCACCTCGTCGCGACGGTGCCCGATCAGATTGGCGTGGACGTCGTGCCAGGCGAAGTCGAGTCGAGCTTGGCCATCGCGCGGGTCGGTGTCCGCCACCGGCAACCATCCGAACGGTGCCCAGGCCTCAGCACTCAAGGCAACCGGCTTGATCTGACGGGCGGTTTCGGCCATGTCGTGCGCTCCCGTGAGGATCTAATGTGACGATTCAACCTAACATCGGGTAGGCCGACCTCGGATAGTCGTCCGAGCAGTTCGGGACATGACCGACGGACAGGGCAGCACCGACGGACAGGGCAGCACCGACGGACAGGGCAGCACCGACGGACAGGGCAGCACCAACGGACAGGGCAGCACCAAGGACAGAGGAGGCCACATGGTGATGGACGTGCGCAACATCGAGGACGTCGCTCCCGTCGTCGAGCACAACGGGACGGTGCCTGTGTGGTGGATGGTGAAGTCGCGGGAGCTCAAGGAGCAGACCGACGGTGGATTCCTCGAGCTGGTCAACGAGTTCGTCGTCGAGGGAGGCGGATATGTCGATCCCCACTCCCATCCCACCCACGAGTTCTATTACGTTCTGCGCGGGCGAGGAATCATGACTATTTCAGGCGAGGATCGGCAGATCGGCCAAGGCGATCTCGTTCACATTCCGCCCGATGAGGTGCACAGTCTCCGGCCTATCAGTGACAATGCGTCCATCCACTGCTTCTGCTTCGCCATTGGGGTCAAGGGTTCCGGACCCATCAACTACACCACCCACTGAACGCCGGGCCGCCGACCCCGGCGGTCGGAGATACCTGTCTCAGTGTGAGTGGGGACCCTTCGCTCGAAGTGGTCCGTGGTGAACGGACGCAATGCGCTCAGGAGGTCGTGTCGCCGCGGATGATGGCGTCGTCCAGATGCAAGAGCTCCAGCGTCGTCGAACCCTGGCGCAAGGCCTCGAAGTAACCGGCCTCGGCCGCCTCCCGCTTCTGCCCGGCCGAGATGACCTCGTTGATCTTGTCGGCCGACACCACCACGACGCCGTCGACATCGCCCACGACCCAGTCGCCGGCCGCTACCGGAACCCCGGCCACCGTGGCCGGAAGTCCAGCTGTTCCCCTGGATTCCTTGGTCGCTCCCGGAAGGGATACCGTCGCCGAAAAGACAGGGAATCCGAGCCTTTCGAGAGCGGCTACGTCGCGGACGCCGCCGTCGATGACCAGTCCGGACAGACCTCGGGCCTGTGCCCCTGTGGTGAGCACCTCGCCCCAATAGCCACGGGCCGCCACATCTCCCACATCAACCACGAGAGCCGATCCTTCCGGAGCCCGGGCCACAGCCACGTGGATGGCCAGGTTGTCTCCGGGGGTGCACGAAACCGGGAAGGCCGGAGCGGCCAGGACTGCCCCGGACCAGACGGGCCGGATCCGCGACGGCATCCCTCGGGCTCCCGACTCGCCAAGGGTCGCCGCACCCAGTGCGGTGAGGGCCGATTTGATCTCCGTCTCGTCCACTGTCTCTCCTCGGTTCTCGTTGACTTGACCGGTCCGACGCTTGACCGGTTAGGCATTTGACCGGTCCGACACTTGACCGGTTAGGCACCGGCAGGGCAGGCACCGCCAGTCGGACGGTCGTCGTCACTTACGCCTGGATCGCTGCCGTCACCTCGATCTCCACGGCTCCCCCTCGCGGCAGTGCAGCCACGCCGATGGCCGACCGGGTGTGGCGTCCTGCGGGGCCGAAGATGTCGAAGAGTACCGCGCTGGCACCGTCGACGACATCAGGCTGTCGGTGAAAATCAGGGGCCGATGCCACATAACCGGTCACCGAGAGCACCCGGGTCACACGGTCGAGAGTACCGAGCTCCGCTTCCAAGACGGCCAGCGCATTGAGTGCGCAGACGGCTGCGGCGGCGGCACCTTCCTCCACGGTCACGGTCTGGCCCAGGGTTCCGACGCACGTCACCTGGCCGTCGATCCTCGGGAGCTGCCCCGACGTCCGGGCGACCCCGTCATGGACGACAACCGAGTCGAGGGGATCATGTGGCGGGTGTGGACCGTGGAGGCGGAGGCCGAGCTCCTCGATGCGCGCACGCACCCTTCCACCCGGATTAACCGGGTCGCCTGTCATCTCTCACCCCGGCGGTCCGCCATCTCGGCCGCTCGGCACATCACGCCGGAGGCACTCCGGCCCACCGCCACAGCGGCGCTCTCTGCCGACAGACCAATACGCACGCGACCTCCCGGACAAAAGACCGGGCACCTGCCCGGCGAACAACGGGATGCTACAGCCGGCATCCCGGGGGCGGGAGAACGCCGGTGAGAGTCAGCCGCATCACAAAGTCCGCCTTCTCACCATTGGTCGCGGTTCGCATAGAGTGGCCCGATGGGTTTGCTGGAAGGACGAGTAGCGGTCGTTACTGGCGCGGGCCGCGGCATCGGACGCGACATCGCTCTGTGCCTGGCCTCTGAGGGCGCATCGGTAGTGGTCAACGACATCGGAGTGGCACTGAGTGGCGAGGGTACCGACGAGGACCCCTCCGACGAGGTCGTCAACGAGATCACCAGTCGAGGCGGAAAGGCGGTGACCAGCCGCGATCCCGTCGACGACTTCGAGGCCGCCGGTCGGATCATCGCCACCGCCGTTGACGCCTTTGGGACGATCGACATCCTCGTCAACAACGCCGGCATCGTCCGCGACCGAACTTTGGTCAAAATGGACGAGGCCGACTACGACGCCGTGGTGGCCGTTCATCAGAAGGGCACGTTCAACACCGCTCGACACGCTGCACCTCTGATGAAGGACGCCGGCTACGGCCGGATCGTCAACATCACCTCGTCCGCCGGACTCCGGGGCAACTTCGGCCAGTCCAATTACGGCGCGGCCAAGGCCGCCATCATGGGCATGACCTTTGTCTGGGCGGTGGAGCTGGCCCGGTACGGAATCACCGTCAACGCCATGGCTCCCGCCGGGGCCACTCGCATGACCAAGGGATTGGGCGACGACGAGGCACCCGCTCCCGATCAGGACCCCGCACTCAACGCGCCGCTGGTCGCCTTCCTGGCCTCTGAGGCCGCCGCTGACGTCAATGGCCAGGTCTTCGGGCGTACAGGCTTCGGCTACACGATCTTCCAGACCCCGCGTCAGGTGGCCACCATGTGGCAGGAGGGCGGATGGACCCCGACCCAGGTGGCCGAGCACTTCCACGAGGTGTTGGGTCAGCATCTCCAACCGGTGGGGATGCCTGCCCACCCGCTGCTCGGCAACAAGAAATAGCCGGACCGTCGGGGTAGGAGACCGCAGTGTCACAGCTACTCCCAGAACAGTTGCACGCGGTGGCCCTCGCATTCGGCGACCAGGTTGCCTATCAGGTGGTGGGTGTCGGGTCGCTCACCTTCGACGAGTGGGATGCCCAGGCCAGCCGGCTTGCTCGGGGGTTTCTGGCCTCCGGACTCGCCCCCGGTGACCGTGTGGCCATCCACCTCGACCCGACCAACGCTCTGCGCTGGGTGGTGACCTACGCCGCCGTTCACCGGGCGGGAGCGGTGGCCGTTCCCTTCAATCCGCAACTGACCCGGCCCGAAGTGGCGCGGATGATCGACCACTCGGGTGCGGCGGCCACCGTGACGGAGATGTCGTTGGTCGACCGCTACCACGACGGGCGCCCCGGTCTGGTGATCGCCGCGCCGCCAGCTTCGGGGGCCAAGGGTGTGGACGCCGTCGAGGTGGACGACCCACCCGGCGTCATCGCCTGGTCGAAGGCGCTCGACCCTGATGCGTCCTACCTCCAGGTTCCTCGGCAGCCCGAGGATCTGGCCGACATCCTCTACACGTCGGGGACCACGGGCCATCCCAAGGGCGTTGCCGTCCGCCACGAAAACTCCTCGCTGGTCCCCTTCAGCAAGCCGACGTGGAGCGGACAAGGGTGGATGCACGCCAGTCCGCCCTACACCTTTGCCGGCATCTCCTTTGTGTACACGCCCATGAAGCTCGGCATGCGGGTCATCTTCCAACCGCGGTTCGGCGCAGACCAATGGTTCGACACCGTCGAATCGGAGAGGCCATCGGCCGTCTTCCTGGTTCCGGCGATGGCCACCCTGCTGCTCGAGAACCCCCGCTTCGACAAGGCAGACCTGAGCTCCGTGACCATCTGCTCGGTGGGTAGCGCCCCACTGGCCCCTTTCGTCCTGGAGCGGCTGCAAGAGCGCATGCCCACCGCCCTGGTGTCCAACAACTACGGCATGACCGAGGCCGGTTCCGTCTACTGCATCATGCCGCCCGGCGAGGCCGTCAAGCGTCCCGGATCGGTCGGCAAGCCCGCTCCCCCGGCGGAGATCCACTGCGTCGACGAAAACGGGGACGACAGGCCGGCCGGCGAAGTAGGCGAGGTTCGCATGCGCATACCCGGCCGATCCCGCGAGTACTACGGCGATCCGGAGGCCACGGCCCGAACCTGGGTGGACGGCTGGCTCATCACCGGCGACCTCGGAAAACTGGACGCCGACGGGTATCTCTACATCGTGGGTAGGAGCAAGGACGTCATCATCCGGGGGGGCAACAACATCCATCCCACCGACGTCGAGCACGCCATCGAGTCGCATCCGTCTGTGCACGAGGTGGCTGTCATCGGCGTGCCGCATCCGGTCCTCGGGGAGGACGTGGTCGCCTTCGTCGTGCTCCGACCCGGCCAGCAGGCCACCGGCGACGACCTTCGAGCCCACACCCTCGAAGAACTGGCCCAGTACAAGGTGCCCCGTCAGTGGTACTTCGTTGAAGCTCTCCCCCGCAACGCCACCGGCAAAGTGGTCAAGGACAAACTCCGGGCCCGCCTGGAGGAGGTCCCCGCCCCGCCGGAAGCCCGGTGAGCCCGGTGAGGCCGGTGAGTCCGTGACGCCCCCAGGCGCTGGTGCGGACCCGGTCCCCCCCTCATCGGATGCCGCGGCGGCAGGCGCCTTTCTGACGCTCCCCGACGTGCTGGCCGAGCATCGCCGCAGCCGGCCGCGAACCCGGGCCCTGGTGTGTGGCACGACGAGCATCACCTACCCCGAGCTCGACGAGCGCACCGACCGTTTGGCCCGCCAGCTGCTCGGCGCGGGCATGACCCACGGGGGACGGTTGGTCTGGCTCGGCCAGAACTGCCACCGGCTGGTGGAATCGTGGTTGGCCTGCGCCAAAATCGGCGCAGTCGTCGTTCCCGCCAACTGGCGGCTCAGCGCGGCGGAGATGGTGTTCGTGCTCGAGGACGCCGCGCCCACCGTGGTCGTGTGGCAGCGCGAGGAGATTGGTGACACCGTGGCCGAAGCCCGCTCCCGCTGGACGGGGAAGGCGCGTTGGCTGGTCCACGACGACCCGCTGGCCGCCGACAGCTACGACTCCTTCCTCGAGGCCGGGGCCGGTTGGTCAGACCACGATGATGACCGGACCACGGTCACCCCGGTCGACCCTGTCATCCAGCTCTATACCGGCGCCTTCGGCGGTACGCCAAACGGAGCGCTGCTCTCCCATCGGGCCATTATCACCCAAGCGATCCTGGTGGCCATGGTCCAGAGGATCACAGAGGAATCCGTCTACTTGAACTCCGGGCCCATGTTCCACATGGCCACCCTCATGACCACCTTCGCCACCTTCCAGATGGGCGGCACCAACGTCCTCACCCGCAGGGTGGACGCCGAGGAGCTGTGCCGAGTCATCGAGGCCGAGGGCTGCAACTACGGCTTCGTCATGGGTCCTACCGCCGAGGAGGTGATGAAGGTCAACGGCCAAGGGCGCTACGACCTGTCTGGTTTCCGTACCTTTGGGGGGAGTCCGGCCTGGAACGCCATGGTCCGGGTGGATGACAGCCCATGGGGAACCCATCCCGCCGGCTACGGGCAGACCGAAGTGACCGGCATGTTGACTTTCAACGCCTTTGGCGTGGGATCCGAGGGCACCAGCGGACGTCCCTCCCCGTTGGCCGAGGTCCGGATCGTCGACCCTGACGGGGTCGACGTCGTCGAGGGCGAGACGGGCGAGATCGTGGCCCGTGGGCCCATCGTCACCAACGGCTACCACAACCGGCCGGAGCTCAACGCGGAGAGGTTCCGGGGTGGCTGGTGGCACACCGGGGACCTCGGTCGTCGCCACCTCGACGGCTCCCTCAGCTTCGTGGCTCCTCTCACCCGCATCGTAAAATCGGCGGCGGAGAACATCTACCCCGCCGAGGTCGAAGGGTGCCTGCTCCAGCACCCGGCAGTGAAGGAGGCGGCCATCATCGGCGTGCCCGACCGACGATGGACCCAGCGGGTATTGGCCGTCGTCGTGCTCGAGCCCGGAACGACCGTGTCCGAGGCCGAGCTCATCGAGCATTGCCGGGCCCATATCGCCTCGTACAAAAAACCGAGCATCGTCGAGTTCACCGACGCCCTCCCCCGGAAGGGTTGGGCGGTCGACTACGAGGAGCTCGACCGACGTTACGGTGGTGGGGGCTATCCGGGGTCGTCGTGAACGCGGAATCGTGAACCGGCCGCCCTGTGGCCTAACCTGACGGCCATGTCAGGGACAGATCCGGTCCGGATCGGGATCGTAGGAGCGGGCAATATCGCCGTTCTCAACGTGGCCGGTTACCTCGAAGACCCGCGATGCGAGGTGGTGGCGGTCTGCGACCATTTCGAGGGCCGCGCTGCGGCGGCCGCAGAGGCGTGGGGGGCGCGGTCGGTGTACACCGACCTCGATGCCATGCTGGCCGACCCGTCGATCGACGCCGTGGAGATCCTGACGCCGACCAATCTGCACCACGACCACGTGTTGGCCGCCCTGGCTGCCGGTAAGCACGTCTCTTGCCAGAAACCGTTGGCCAACACCATCGACGAAGCCCAGGCCATGGCTGCCGCCGCCGACGAGGCAGGTCTCATCCTCCGGGTCAGCGAGTGCTATCGCCACTATCCACCGTTGGAGCAGGCCAAGCGTCTGCTGGCCGAAGGAGCGATCGGCCAGCCCAGCCATCTGCGCATCAAGACTGTGGTCGGTCAGACCGACTCGGCCTTCCAGGCGGGTCTGGAGGCCGACGGCTACGTCTGGCGGCTGACCGACAGCAGCCCAGGAGGGCATCTCTTCGACGACGTGATCCACAAGTACGCCATGGCCCTGTGGCTGTTCGACCAGGACGTCGTGTCGGTGCAGGCCGCGGTCCGCCGGCGCGACTTTTTCTTCGAGCCCTGCGCCGCCATCTTTGAGTACGAGGACCCGGGCATCCTCGGCACCATGGACATCATGTACGCCCCCAAAATGTGGATGCGTAGCGCCTACTACGGGGCCGACGAGTTCTTCGAGATCCAGGGGGACGAGGGCTGCCTGTGGGTGACACGCTGCACTGGCGAGATGCTCGACCTCCCGGCTCTGATTCTCTACCAGGGCAAGCAGGGTGAAATGACGACCACCGCCATTCCCGGGATCGACGCCGACTGGGGCACCGGGTTCAAGCGGGCGTCGATCAACTTTGTCGACGCCCTGGTCGACGGGACACCGGCTGCGTTGACGGCGGCCGAAGGGGTCAAGGCCCTCCAGCTCTGTTTCGCCGTCTACGAAGCCGGCAAGACGCACCAGCCCGTCGACCCCCGTACGATGTCGGGCGTGGTCATCCCCGAAGGCTGGCCGCCATGACCAGGATCATCGGCTCCGATGACGCCAGAGGGGCACTGCGGGACGAGCGGACCCTCCCATGAAAGTCACCCGAACGCTGCACCACAGTGTCAACGTGGCCGGGAGCCTGGACGACTCGGTTGCCTTCTACCGCCGCCTTCTGAGCCTGCCCGACGAGGCCCGCCCCGACATTGCCGGCGTCGAGGGACACTGGTTTTCGGCCGGCGACGTGCAGCTCCACCTGGTCGACGCGCCAACCGGTAGCGGGCCGATCCAACCCACAGGCCCCCACGTCTGCTTCGCCGTCAGTGACCTGGACCAGGCCATCGCTGAGCTCGAGCGTGAGGGCGTCCCCTTTGTACGCGGCGCCCAAGGAACAGTGGTCCAGATCTGGTTCGTCGACCCGGCCGGCAACACCGTCGAGATCCAACAGGAGACCGTCCTCGACGGATGAGCCGATCGGCCCGCTGAATCCGCGCCGGCGACGGATTTTCAGCCGGCTCTCCAGTCGTCCCTGACGGGCAGAGGGTGACGAAACAGGCGGGCCGCGTTGCCGGCCGCGATCATGCGCAGCTCGACGTCGCCGATCCCACCCAGGGTGGCTTCGAGCACAGCCTGGGTATCCGGCCACGTCGAATCAGCATGTGGGTAGTCGCTCTCAACCATGATGTGATCGACACCGATGACATGCCGCAGCTGGACCAGCGACGGGTCATCGATGGTGCAGAACCAGAAGTTGCGTCTGAGCACCTCGCTCGGACGCAGATTGGACGGCCACGATTCGCTCTCGCTTCCGGATGCCGAATGGTCCAACACGTAGTCGACCCGATCGAGGAGCATGGGGACCCAGCCGATTCCACCTTCCGACATGGCGATCGAGAGATCGGGGAAGCGCAGAGGGACCCCGGACCAGAGCCATTCGCCGGCGGCGATAAGAGCGTTGACCGGAAACAAGGTCGGCAGGAGCTCGAAGGGAGGCGACGGCGACGGGAGCGGCGCCCAGGACGAAGCCCCCGTATGGAGGCAGACCACGGTCCCGGTTTCCTGGCAGGCGGCAAACAGTGGGTCCCAGTAGTCGGTGAAGATCGACGGCAATCCCAGCTGAGCGGGGAATTCGGGGAAGCTCACCGCTTTGAACCCACGTTCGGCGTTGACCCTCACCTCGTCGGCCGCCAGGGATACGTCCTTGAGCCACGGGAGTTGGAGCGGGATGATCCTCTCCGGATAGGTCGCCGCCCATACATCGGCGTGCCAGTCGTTCCAAGCGCGCAGACAGGCCAGTCCGAGCTCCGGATCGTCTGATCGGAAGAACACCGATCCACAGAAGCCGGCGACCAGTGACGGGAAGCAGAGGGAGGCCCAGATGCCGTTGATATCCATGTCGGCAATCCGGGCATGGATGTCGAAGCAGCCCGGTCTCATGTCCTCGAAACGAGCGGGTTCCATGCTCCACTGATCTTTGGGCCGCCCTATCACTGCGTTGAGCCCGATGTTGGGATATTGCCGATCCTCGTAGAGCCAGAACTGGTCACCGGAGGAGCCCTCGACGATGCGCGGGGCCCGATCAGCCAATCGGGCGGGGACCCGTCCCTCGAACAGATCAGGTGGCTCGATGAGATGGTCGTCCACCGAGATGATAGGGACACGGACCGCCCTCGGCGCGGGGTCGGGTAGCAACGTCGGGCGTTTCGGCCGCTCACCGGCGGCAACCTGATCAACCATCGACTCGGCACGCTAGCGCCAGCGCCCCCGGGATGCTGGCAGGCGTCGCTCCGATGTGCCCAGATCGGACGTCATCGGCAGTAGATGGGTAGCATCCCCCCGGGGCTGTCCTCCCTCGGGGCCGTCCTGAGGGGACGGGAGGGAATGATGATAGGTGGCCATGACCATCGATGATGCCGCTGCCGTCGGGTTGATCATCGACGGCGAGGTTGTCCGGGGTGACGGGGGTACCTACCCCGTCCACAATCCCGCTCGACCTGCCGAGATTGTGTTCGAGGCGCCCACCGCGTCCACCGAGCAGGTCGACAGAGCCGTCGAGTCGGCGCGCCACGCCCAGTCGGGCTGGGCGGCACTTTCCCGAGCCGAGCGGGCCGCGTTGGTTTGCCGGGCAACCCAGTCGGCGGCGACACTCGTGGAGTCGGCAGGGTTGGCCGATCTGCTGACCAGAGAGCATGGCAAGGTTCTATGGGAATCGCAGTTCGATGCCGGGACGATCGGGGGAATGGGTTCCGCCTTCGCCCCCCTGGTCGACGATGCGCTGGCCGAGAGAACGTGGATCGACGGGCAGCGAGTCAACCGCGTCGTGCGCGAGCCCCTCGGGGTAGTGGCCGCCATTCTGCCTTTCAACTGGCCACTGTCGGTTCTGGCCAACAAGGCACTGCCGGCGCTGTTGGTGGGGAACACGGTGGTGGTCAAGACACCCCCCACGTGTCCCACCGCAGTGTTGGCCCTGGCCGCCGCCCTCGCCAGTGCGCTGCCGCCAGGGGTGCTCAACGCCGTCAACGGGCCGGGCCCGGAGATCGGCCGGACCCTGGTCAACCACGCCGGCGTCGGCATGGTCTCCCTGACCGGCGGGGTGGACACCGGAAGAGCGGTGATGTCGCAGGCCGCCGTGTGTCTCACCCCGCTGGTCCTCGAACTGGGCGGAAACGACCCCGCCATTGTGGCCCCCGATGTCGAGATCGATGCTGATCTGGCCGGTCGCCTCTTTGATGCCGCCTTCATCACCAGCGGCCAGGTATGCACGGCCATCAAGAGGGTCTACGTCCCCCACGGCAAGGTCGACTCGTTGGTCGAGGCTCTGGTGGAGCGGGCGTCGCAGGAGATGGTCGGTGACGGCCTGACCGAAGGGGTGACCATGGGCCCCGTCCATCACGCGTCAGGACGCCGGCGGGTCGAGCAGATGCTGGAGCAGGCGGCGGCACTGGGGGCCCGCGTCCACCGTCCGGCCTCGATGCGGCCCGAGGACGCCGAGGGAGGGGGCTACTTCGTGTCACCGGCCATCGTGGCGGGAGCGCCCGACCACGCCGATATCGTGGCGCAGGAACAGTTCGCGCCGGCCCTGCCGGTGCTCGGCTACGACGATATCGGCGAAGCCATTGCCCGCGGCAACGACTCGTCCTTCGGTCTGGGTGCCTCGATCTGGACGGACGACGAGACGCTGGCCGCAGATGTCGCCGACCGACTGCAGGCGGGAACGGTTTTCGTCAACAGCCACGGGCCGGGCGCCATGGACTTCCGGGCACCGTTCGGCGGATGGAAACAGTCCGGCTTCGGACTCGAGCTTGGGACCGAGGGCATGCTCGCCTTCACCCGGCCCAAGGCCATCCTCGGTAGCGCCATGAAAGGACAGTGATGCTCGATCTGCTGGTGCGCGGAGGGACGGTAGTGGACGGCACCTGCTCGGAACCGCGCCGAGCCGACGTCGGGGTGCTGAACCAGCGGATCGTGGCCGTCGGCAGCATCGACGACCCCGCCTCCACCACCATTGAAGCCGACGGGCTCCTGGTCACCCCCGGGTTTGTCGATCTCCACACCCACTACGACGCCCAACTCTCGTGGGATCCTTCGGCATCACCCTCCCCGCTCCATGGCGTGACCACCGTGATCGGGGGAAACTGCGGTTTCTCGCTGGCCCCCACCGAGCCGGCCCACACTGACTATCTGGCCAGGATGATGGCCCGGGTGGAAGGCATGCCGCTGACCTCACTCGAGCGTCTCGACTGGTCGTGGCACTCGTTCGGCGAATGGCTCGGGCGCTTCGACGGTGCCATCGGGGTCAATGCCGGATTTCTGGTCGGCCACTCCACGCTTCGGCGAGCGGTCATGGGCGACGACGCCGTCGGTACGGTGGCCAACGAGAAGCAGGTGGCGGCCATGGTGGCGCTGGCGCGGACCTGCTTCGAGGAAGGAGCGCTCGGTTTCTCCACCTCCCAGGCCCACACCCATAATGACGGCGACGGACAACCCGTGCCGTCGCGGGCGGCCAGCCGGTCGGAGCTGGAGGCCCTGTGCGGCTCGGTGGCCGCCCATCCGGGCACGACGCTCGAGCTCATCCTGCCCGGATGCATCAACGGGTTCAGCGACGACGAAGTCGAGCTCATGGCCAGCCTTTCGCTGTTGGCCAACCGTCCGGCCAACTGGAACGTTCTCGGCGTATCGGCCCTCAACCCGGAGGGGTGCGAGCGTCAGCTGCAGGCGTCGACAGTGGCGGCCGGAAGGGGGGCCACGGTGGTCGCGCTCACACTGCCCCACACTGTGAAGATCCGGCTTTCCTTCGAGCACGGTGCCGTCCTCGACGGCCTACCGGGTTGGCGGGAGGTTTTCGCCCTACCGATTCCGGAGCGCATGGCACGACTGGCCGATCCCGCCGTTCGCAGGGTCCTCGACACCGCCGCCCATTCCGAGGAGGCCGGGATCCTCGCCGCTCTGGCCAACTGGCGTGTGCTGATCATCGAAGAGACCTTCAGCCAGGCCAACGACGGCCTGGCCGGGCGCACGGTGGGCGACGTTGCCACCGAACGGGGCCTCGACCCCTTCGACGCTCTCATCGGAGTGGTGTTGGCTGATGACCTGCGCACCGGCTTGCGTCCCCCCATCCCCGAATCGGAGGCCGACTGGGAGCTGCGGGCCAAGGTGTGGCAGGACCCCCGAGCGGTAGTCGGGGGATCGGACGCCGGCGCCCACCTCGACATGATGTGCGGGGCCGTGTACTCGACCTCCATGCTCGGGGAGGGAGTAAGGAAGAGAGGCTTGTTGAGCTGGGAGGCCGCCATCCATCAACTCACCGACGTGCCCGCACGACTGTACGGGCTGCGCAATCGGGGGCGGATTGCCGAGGGCTTCTTTGCTGACCTGGTTGTTCTCGACCCTGAGCGAGTGGGACATGGGTCCGAGTACACCCGCGACGACCTTCCCGGCGGAGCCAGCCGTCTCTACGCCGAGGCCCACGGAATCGAGCACGTCGTGGTCAACGGGACCGAGATCGTGCGCCACGGCGACCTCACCGGAGCCACTCCGGGCACCGTCCTGCGCTCGGGGACCGATACCGATTCGGTGACCGCAGGCGGGCCGTCGATGAACGGATAGGCACAAGGCACCGAACGGCGCCGGCCGGTCACCGGCTCAGGGAATCCCCCCGTCGACTCGGAGCACAGCCCCCGTCGTATAGCTCGAGGCATCGGAGGCGAAGTAAAGAGCCGCTCCGACGATTTCGTAGGGCAAGCCGCCACGGCCGAGTGCGTGACGAGCCTGAGCCGCCTTTTCGAAAGCCTCGAGATCCCAGTGCTCGGCCACATCGGTGAAGAACGGTCCGGCCATGATGCAGTTGACCCGCACAGTCGGGCCGTAGGCATGGGCGAAGCCCACGGTGAGGGCGTTGAGACCGGCCTTGGCGGCGTCGTAGGGGAGCATGAACGGCGCCGGTCGGATCGATCCGGTGGACGAGATGTTGATGATCGATCCCCCACCGTCCTCGACCATGCGGGGACCGATCAAGGCAGTCAGACGGAAGGGGCCCATGAGGTTGAGGCCAACCACCTTCTGCCACATGGTCTCCGTCACTTCCTCGAGCGCTCGGTAGAGCAGAGACATGCCGGCATTGTTGACCAGGACATCGACGTGGCCGAATCGCTCATAGGCGACGTCCACCAGACGGTCGAGCTCTTCCCACCGGCCCACGTTGACAGCGACGGGCAGGGCTCGTCGGCCCAAGGCTTCGACCTCTGCAGCAACAGCCTGGCAGGCGTCGATCTTGCGGCTGGCAATGATCACGTCGGCCCCGGCCTCGGCGAAACCGAGGACCATCGATCGGCCCAGCCCGCGGCTTCCACCGGTGACCAGAGCGACCTTCCCTTGTAGCGAAAATCGCTGAGCGTGTGCAGGAGACTGTGGGGCGGTCATCGCCGCGTCGGCTTGGGAACAACATCGGCGGCTTCTCTGGCGTACCGCGATGCCAGCTGTCGGGAGAAGCCCCAGGCTCGTCCGATTCCGCTCACGCTCATGCCTTCGGCCAAGGCGACCGCCACGATGGCGGTCCGGGTGCGGTGCTGCTGCTGTTCGTACGACTCCAGTGCATCCGTGATCCGCTTGCGGGAAATTCCCCCACCACTGGCTGAAAATACCTCCGGGCAGTTGTCGCCCTTCTCCAAGGCCAAACGTGTGCGGCGGTATTTGGCCTCGATCAAGCGAAGTTCAGCCCGAAGTGTCCGAGCCGCCTCCTCCAGTTGCGCAACCTCTCGGATCGCATCCGAGCGACCGGTGTGCGGGCCGGTCACAGGGGACTCACCCCTGAAGCCAACCGCCCGGCCAGCAGTCCGGCCACCCGATCGCGGTGCCAGGCGGCGTCGCCGAACCCAGACGCGTCGAGCTGGGCCCGCTTGAGGAAGAGATGTAGATCGTGATCCCAGGTGAAGCCGATACCCCCGTGGACCTGGAGGGCGGCCCCTGTCACCCGCCGGGAGGCGTCCGAGCACCAGGCCTTGGCCATCGACGCGGCCAGAGCGGCCTCGCTGTCACCGGTGGCCACGCACCAGGCCGCGTAGTAGGTGCTCGACCGCATGCCCTCGACGTCGACCAGGGCGTCGGCCAGTCGGTGCTTGACCGCCTGAAAGCTTCCGATCGGGTGCCCGAACTGTCGGCGCACCTTGGCGTACTCGACGCTCATCTCGAGGGCCCGGGCCGAGGCACCGAAGGCGTCGGCTGCCGAGGCCGTGGCTACCCGGTTTGTAAGGCGTTCGACGCCGGCGGCCGACCCGATTCGGTGGGCCGGGGTGTCGTCGAGGACCAGCCAACCCAAAGGGCGCGTGCGGTCCATGGCCGGTTCGGCGTTGGGTCGGAGGTCGTCTACGAGGGCCAGGGCGTAGAGTGACCCGTCGGCCACGACCACCGCCACATCGGCCACCGGCGCATAGTGGGTCGGTTCGGGCCGGCCGCTCAACCGCCACTGTTGGCCATCCTGTCGAGCGGTGACCGCGTCGGGCTCGGCCGACCACGCCACGCAGCCGATGGTCTCCCCCGAGGCCATCCGGTCCATCCATTGGGCCGAGTCGTGCCGCGCTGGTTCGGTGAGCTCATCATCGGTTCGGGTCTGGCTCAGAGCGTCGAGGCAGGTGACCGTCTCCAAGTAGGGCACCGGCGCGGCCCGCCGGCCCAACTCCTCACAGAGCACGGCCACCTCGACCAGGGAAAGTCCCAGGCCACCCTCGTCGGCCGGGCGCTCGACCGCCATCCAACCCTGTTCGGCCATGGCCGACCACAGGGTGTGGTCGAACCCGGCGCCCGGGCCGGCAGTCTGGGCCGCGCCCGGGGCCTGCAAGCCGATCAGGCCCGGGCCCACGAACCCACGGACCCGCTCGGGGGAGGCAAGGTCGTCCAAGAGGTTGACGGCCGCCGCCCGCAGGTCCTGTTGGTCGGAGGAGAGCTCGAAGTCCACGGCGACGAAGCATAGGGTCGGCCCGCCGGAGCCGTGGTGCCGGACGGTAGGCCGTCCCGATGAACCGGGCAGCTGTGCCAAGCTGGCTGCCCGATGGACCTCCGGATCACTGACGCCCAACAGGAGTTGCAGACCGAGCTGCGCGAGTGGCTGGTGACCAATCTCCCCTGGGCCTACGGAGCGGAGCCACCCTCCCGGTCTGCTGATCTCGACGAGGTGGTGGCCTTCGGGCGGGCCTGGCAGGCCAAATTGGCGGCCGACCGATGGGTGGGCATCACCTGGCCGGTCGAACTCGGCGGTCGCGGGCTCGGACCCACCGAGCACTTCCTGGTCACCGAAGAGATGGCCCGGGCCCGGGCCCCCGAGCTGGTGGGGCGGATCGGCATCAACCTGGTGGCGCCGACGCTGTTGGCCCACGGCACGCCGGCCCAATGCGAGGAGTGGCTGCCTCCCATCCTCGGGGCCGAGGAGCTCTGGTGCCAGCTGTTCTCCGAGCCCGAGGCGGGCAGCGACCTGGCCTCCCTGGCCACCCGGGCCGAGCGGACCGACGGGGGCTGGCTTCTGAGCGGGACCAAGGTGTGGACCTCGTACGCCCAATTCGCCGATTGGGGTCTGTGCCTGGCCCGCAGTGATCCCGACGCCCCCAAGCGCCAGCAAGGCATCACCTGTCTGGTCGTCGACATGCACAGCCCGGGGGTCGAGGTCCATCCCCTGGTGCAGATAACCGGTGATGCCGAGTTCAACGAGGTGGTACTGGACGGTGTGTTCGTCCCCGACAGCCGGCAGATCGGGGATCGAGGGGCCGGATGGACGGTGGCCAACTCCACCCTCACCCACGAACGGGGAGTGAATCCGCGGCAGCTGGGCATCCATTACCAACTGCTCGGGGACCTGCTCAACCTGGCTGCCGGCCGGCCGGACGGGTTCGACAGCTGGGACGTACGCCAACGGGTGGCCGAGGCCTACATCGAGGTCAAGCTGTTCCAGCTCCTCAACTGGCGGACCCTCACCCGATTGGAAAAGGGCGAGGCACCGGGGCCGGAGGGCAGCACCCTCAAGCTCTATTGGAGCGAGATGTCCAAGAGACTGCACGAAACGGCCATGGCTTTGCTGGGTCCGGCGTCCCCCCTCTGGCAGGGAGCCAGTGACAACCCTGGCGACGGCATGTGGCAGCGGTCGTGGCTCTACTATCAGGCGTCGTCGATCTTCGCCGGTACCAACGAGGTACAGCGAACCCTGGTCGGCGAAAGGGTGCTCGGTCTCCCCAGGAGCTGAGGGGACCGGGCCGGCGAGAAGGAGGAGGAAGGCACCCGTGGGCTATGAATCGATCGTGTACCGGGTGGAGGGCACGGTGGCCACGATCACCATGAACCGCCCCGAGGTGGCCAACGCGCAGGACACCCGCCTCATCGACGAGATCGACGCCGCCTTCGACGAAGCCGATGCCGACGACAATGTCCGCGTGGTGATCCTGGCCGGCGCGGGCAAGCACTTCTCGTCCGGACACGACCTGGGCGCCTTGCTCAGCGACGACGACCCCGACGAGTGGCAGCTCATGCGGGACACCCCCGAAGGCAAGATGTACCACGAGAAGGTCATGTACTTCGACCGCTGCAAACGCATCCACGACTTCCGCAAGCCGACGATCGCGGCGGTGCAGGGGAGCTGCGTGGCCGCCGGTCTGATGCTGGCCTGCATGTGCGATCTCATCGTGGCTGCCGACGATGCCGTCTTCTCCAATCCCGTGCTGCGGATGACCGGTGCCGGTGTGGAACTGCTGGTCGAACCGTGGGAGCTCGGTATCCGCAAGGCCAAGGAGTTCCTGTGGACGGGCGACAAGATCGATGCCCAGGAGGCCTGGCGGCTGGGTCTGGTCAACCAGGTGGTCCCCCGGGCGCAGCTCGAAGAGAGGGCCCGCGCCCTGGCTGACAGGATCTCGCTGGTCCCGCCGGTGACCGCCCAGGTCATGAAGGACTCGATCAACCAGGTAGCCGAGCTGATGGGCCAGTCCGATTCGTGGAAGTACCACTTCATGGCCCATCACTGGATGCACAACACCGACACCGCCCGACGCGCCCTCGAGGAGCGCAAGGCACGCTCCTCCCTGAAGGACGTCTTCGCCGACCGCGACCGCGGGGACCGGCCGGTCGGTTGAGCGCCGATCCAACCGGCTCCGACCGGAGCGGACCGGCAGACGACGACCGGCCGCTGTCGGGCATACGGGTACTCGACGTCGGAACGCGTATTTCGGCACCCTTCTGCGCTGGACTGCTCGGCGAGCTGGGTGCCGAGGTGATCAAGGTCGAGCTGCCCGGCGGCGGCGACTTCATGCGCACCATCGGCCCTTTCGCCCCGGTGGGCGAGGACGAGGATGCGCCGCACGGTTACTCGCTCTTCTGGGCCGTCGAGGGCCGGGGCCGGCGCAGTGCCACCTGTGATCTGCGGACCAAGGAGGGCCAGGATCTGTTCCGTCGTCTGGCCGCCCAGGCCGACGTGATCTGCGAGAATTTCCGGCCGGGGACCATGGAGGAGTGGGGAATCGGTCCCGACGACCTCGATCCGGGGCTGGTGTACGTACGGATCAGCGTATTCGGCCAGGACGGGCCCTACTCACGCCGACCGGGCCTCGACCGGATGGGCATCGCCTACGGCGGCCTACTCCATCTGACCGGGGAGCCCGACCGGCCACCGGTCCGACCGGGCGTGACCATCTCGGACTACCTGACCGGCGTGTTCGCGGCCATGGCCGCAGTGGCCGGGCTGTACCGTCGTGACCGCCACGGCCACGGCCCCGCCGGGGAGCGTGGTGTGGGCACGATCATCGACGCCCCTCTTTACGCAGCCGTCTTGCGGGTCCTGGAGTGGACCCTGGCCGGCTACGACCAGCTCGGCGTGGTCCGCTCCCGCGAAGGCAACCGCCTCCGCCATTCCGCCCCCCTCGACAACTATCCGACGGCCGACGGCGCCTACGTGTGCATCGTGGCCGGTTCGGACGCCAACTTCGCGCGGCTGTGCCGGGCCATGGACCGACCCGACCTGCTGGCCGACCCCCGCTTCGCCGCCTTGGCCGGGCGGGCCGCCCACGGGGACGAGATAAACGGGATCGTGGCCGCGTGGACAGGGGGGCTGACGGCCGAGGCCGTCGAGTCGGCCTGCATCGCCCATGATGTCCCGGTGGGCACGGCCTACAGCGCGGCCGACATCTTCGAAGACCCGCACATGTCGGCCCGCGGTGACATCATCGCTGTGGAGGACCCGGTGCTCGGCACCATTCGGCAGCAGGCGCCGTTTCCCCGCTTTGTCGGTGAGCCGATGCCGGTTCCCACCGGAGCGCCGCGTCTCGGTGCTGACAACCGCGTCGTCTGGTGTGATCTGGTCGGCTTGTCGGAGGCGGAGCTCGACGAACTGGTCGGACGGGGCGTGGTGTAGCGAACCCGCTCAACCCGACGGTTCGGGGTCGCGGGGAAGTCCGAGCAGCCGCTCGGCGATCACGTTGCGCTGGACCTCGCTCGTTCCACCGGCCACGGTCAGACAGCGGGTGGCCAGCATGCCCAGGCCCCAGCGACCGGCCCGCCCGTCCAGGGTCGCACCTTCGGGCCCGAGCATGGCCAGCCCGAGCTCCTGGACCCGCTGCTCGTGCTCGGCGCCCAGCAGTTTGCGCAAGCTGGCCTGCGGACCCGGATCGGTGCCGGCCAAGGCGGACAAGGTGGAGCGGTGGGTCATCAACCGGAGCGACTGGGCCTCGGCCAGCAGACCACCCAGCGCGACCTCCAGGCTGGGCGTCAGTTCAGCCCCGCGGTGCTGGGCCAGCCGGAGCAGCGACTCCACGCCGATCCCGAAGGTCGCTCCCGACGACATCGACACCCGCTCGTTGGCCAGCGTCAGCCGGGCCAATCCCCAACCACCGTTGACGTCGCCGATGACGCAGTCGTCAGGGACGAACACGTCATCGAAGAACACCTCGTTGAACATGGCCGCTCCGGTCAGCTCCCGTAGCGGCCGGATGTCCAGCCCGGGCGTGTGCATGTCCACGATGAAGTAGGTGATGCCCATGTGCTTGGGAGCGGCCGGGTCGGTGCGGGCCAGACAGATGCCCCAGTCGGCCTGCTTGGCCATCGACGTCCACACCTTCTGGCCGTTCAACAACCAGCCCCCCTGGGTGGGCTCGGCCCGGGTGGCCAGGCTGGCCAAGTCGGAGCCGGCCCCCGGCTCGGAGAACAGCTGGCACCAGTGGAGGTCGCCCATCAGGGTTGCGTCCACCCAGCGCTCCCGTTGCTCGGGCGTCCCCCGGGAGATGATCGGTGGCAGGGCCCAGGCACCGATGCCGATGTGGGGTCGACCGACACCGGCCGTGGCCAGCTCCTCGTCGATGACCAGCTGTTCCACCGCTCCTGCTCCCCTGCCCCATGGTGACGGCCAGTGGGGCATGACCAGCCCGGCATCGACCAGGGCCCGGCGGCGCTGGGGCTCTTCGAGGGCGGCCAGGCCGGCCACCACCGGAGCCAACTGGGCCCGCACGACCTCGGCCTCGTCGGGAAGCTCGGCCACCAGCGCTCGCCGTGCCCCCCGTCCGGCCTCCTGCGCCACCTGACGGCGGAAGGTGTCGGGCTCACCCATCAGCTGGCGGTCGGCCATCGACCTCTTGAGATGGAGATGGGCGTCGTGCTCCCAGGTGAAGCCGATGCCCCCGAGAATCTGGATGCACTCCTTGGCGCTGTCGGCGTACCCGTCCAGGGCCAGCGCACCGGCAGTGGCCGCAGCCAGGGCGGCGGCGTCACGGTCTCCCGTTCCCAGCGCCAGGGCGGCGTCCCAGGCCACCGCAGTCATCTGCTCGATCCGGATGGCCATGTCGGCCAACCGGTGCTTGATGGCCTGGAACTGTCCGATGGGACGTCCGAACTGGACCCGGACCTTGGCGTAGTCGGTGGCTGTGTCGAGGCACCACCGTGCCCCGCCGGCGTGCTCGGCGGCCATGAGGCTGGCGGCCACCTGACGGACCCGATCGGAGGTGAGGGAGCCGAACTGCCGGTCGGGAGCGACCGGGACGGCGTCGACCTCGATCTGGCCCACACGGCGGGTCGGATCGAGACTGGCCAGGGCGGTTACCACGGTGCCTCCGCCCGGCGCCGTCAGGTCCAGGAGGCACCACACCACCTCCCCACTCGTTCGGCGGGCCGGCACCAGCGCGGCCGACGCCGTGGACGCGCTCAACACCGGGCGGATGGTTCCGGCAACGGTGATCTCCTCGCCCTCTCCCCCACCCACCACTTCGAGGCAGGTGCTCCCGAGCGAGACAGCGGCCGGGGTGCTCCCGTCGACGAGGCCACGCAGAAGGGGCGAAGACGGCGACGCCTCGGCGATCAGGGTGGAGGTGACCACGGTGGACAGGAACGGCCCGGGCACCATGGCCCGCCCGGTCTCTTCGAGCACGACGGCCAGCTCGAAGAGAGAGAAGCCCTGCCCTCCGACGTCTTCGGGCAGATGCAGGCCGAGCCATCCCTCGGCGACCATTGCCTTCCAGATCGGTTGGAGCTCCTCGGTGTCGGCGTCGAGCAGGGTCCGGGGCACGCTCGACGGGCAGTGGGTGCTCAGCCATCCACGGACCGACCGACTCAGGGCCTCGTGCTCATCGGACAGGGCGATGGCCATGGTCCTCCTCTGCTCGCTCTCCAACCGCTCGCTCTCCAGCCGCCGGCTCTCCAACCGCTTGCTCACCCACCGCTGTCTCGCCAACCGCCGGCTCTCCAACTGCTTGAGTCGCCACCGGATCGGCACTGGGTGCGGCCGAGTCGGAAAGGGTCAGCGCCAGAGCCTTTGACGGACAACCGTCAACGGCCACCCGGATGCGGTCCCCGTCATCGCCGTCGGGATCGATGACCACAGCCACCCCCTCGTCGTCCAGATCGAAGGTGGCGGGCGCCCAGAACAGACAGTTGCCCGATCCCACGCACTTGTGACGATCGACTTCGGGACGCAGCACTGATCTACCTTTCCCCCGCCACGTGGGCTTGGCGCAAGAGGCGCTTGCGCACCTTCCCATTGGCATCGCGGGGAAGCTCGTCCACTATTTGCCACTCTCGCGGAACCTTGTAGCGGGCCAGCCGCGATTCGACATGGACGGCCAGTTCGTCGGTGGTGACCTCTGTCCGCACCTGCACCATGGCCTTGAGCCGCTCGCCGTCCCGCTCATCGGGGACGCCGAAGACGGCGCAGTCGACCACGGCCGGGTGCTCGAACAGAACCTCTTCGATCTCGCGCGGGGCGATGTTGACCCCACCCCACAGGACCATGTCCGACACCCGATCGGTAATGGTCAGGTAGCCCTCCGGGTCGAGGAACCCGATGTCCCCGACGGTGAATGCGTCGTCGCGCCACGCCCGGCTGGTGGCTTCGTCGTCGTTGCGGTACGTGAACTTCTGGGGGCCGGGCGGCCGGATGTAGATGATGCCCGACTCGCCGGTGGGTACCGGGTTGCCTTGGTCGTCGAGAATGCGGATCTCGACACCGGGCCACGGCTTTCCCACGCTTCCGGGCCTGGCTCGCCACTCTTCGGGGGAGATCTTGGTGGCGCCCCCCTCACTGGCACCGTAGAGCTCGTGGATGGCGGCATGGGGAAACGCCTCCATCATCTTGAACTTGACGGCCACCGGGCACGGCGCGGCGGCGTGGACGATGAGAGCAAAAGATGAGACGTCCAACGTCGCTCGCTCCGCTGCGGGTATCTCCAGGATGCGGATGAAATGGGCCGGCACCATGAACGAACGGGTGCCGCCATGGCGAGCCACCTCTTCCAGGAACGAGCGTGCCTCGAAATGCGACGTGATGATGGTGGTGGCCCCCACGTAGAGCGAGCACAATCCCCACCCGAGATGGGAGGCGTGGTACGAGGGGCCGCTCATCACGTACACGTCGTCCGCCGTCCACCCCCACAGGGCCACCTGGCCCTCCATGCCGCGTACCCTCCCGCTGTCGTCGGACTGGCTGGTGTGGACCACCCCTTTGGGCCGGGCCGTGGTGCCCGAGGTATAGAACATGAGCTCGGGGCCCGCACCGCTGTCTGCGCCCGGGAGAGGTGTGGCCGACTCGATCTCCTTCTCGTAGTCGGCTCCGACCAACAGGGAACCGGCCGGGTGTTGGGCCAGGGCGGCGGTCAACGCCTCGTCGGTAACACCGGCCTCGCCCACCGCCACCGCCACGTCGGCATCGCCGAGGATGTAGGCCAGCTCATCGGCCTTGAGATGCCAGTTGACGGGCAGGTAGGGAGAATTGAGCATGGCTGCGGCCACGGCCAGCTCGAAGGCCTCGATCCCGTTGGGGAGGACGGCGGCCACAGGCCGACGGGGACCAGCGCCTCGCTCCTTCAGTACCGAGGCCAGGCGACGGGCTCGCCGATCGAGCTCACCATAGGTACGTGCTACGTCCCCCATCACCAACGCCGGCCGGTCGGGCCCCGTTTCGGCATGGCTCGTCACCCCGCGAACCGGAGTCGGGGTACGTTCTGTCATCGCCGCAGAGACTACTGTGCCAGGCGTCGGCGCTGCCCGAGCGGGGTGAGAGCGCGCCCCGTGGACGGGCGGGCGAAGGAGAGGACGGAGATGCGACAGAGGAGGACGAGGGGCGGGAAGGTCGTTGGCGCCCCGACCGCCCACGTGTGGGCCTACCGGCTCGACTGCCCGGCGGGTCGACCGTGACCGTCGAGTCGAGACCCGAAGCAGTGGCCGAGCCTGTTGCGCACCCCCTCGATCCTCTGCGGTCGGACGAGGTGGAGGTGGCGGTGGCGGCGGTGCGGGCGGAGGGGCAGCTCGACGAGCACGCCCGCATCTCGCTGGTCACTGTGGACGAGCCCGGCAAAGCGGCCGTCGAGAGCTTCTCGCCCGGCGACCCCGTTCCCCGCCGGATCCGAGTCACCTTTGTCCCCGGGCCCAGCAGCGGAGCCATAGAGGCTGTCGTCGCCCTGCCCGGCGCAGAGATCGTCAGCTGGACCGAGCGCGAGGGGGCCTGCCCGGCCCTGCTCTTCGATGACGCCTACCGCGCCACCATCGCCCTCCGCGCCGATCCCACCTGGCAGGAGGCCATGCGCCGCCGGGGCATCACCGACTTCGACAAAGTGCAGATCGATCCGTGGCCCACCGGCAACTTCGACCGGCCCATCGAAGAGGGCCGGCGCATTTCCCGGTGTGTCTGCTTCTACCGCGAAAAGCCGTCGGACAACGGCTACGCCCGACCGATCGAAGGTGTAGTGGCCACCGTCGACGGGGCCCGCGGCGAGGTGCTCGAGGTCCTCGATCTGGGTGTCGTCCCGATGCCCGAGGACCCGGGAAGCTACCTGCCCGAGGACAACCAACCGTGGCGGACCGACCTCCGCCCACTGGACATCGTGCAGCCCGAGGGGGTGAGCTTCGTCCTGGCCGGCAACCACCTGACCTGGCAGGGATGGTCCCTCCGGGTGTCTCTGGACCCGCTCGAGGGTCTCGTCCTCCACACCATCGGGTACGACGAAGGCAACGGCACCCGTCCGATCGTCTACCGCGCTTCGATAAGCGAGATGGTCGTCCCCTACGGCGATCCCGGTGCGCTGCATGGATGGAAGAACGCTTTCGACGTGGGTGAGTGGGGCCTCGGTCGGATGGCCAACTCGCTGACCCAGGGCTGTGACTGCCTCGGATCCATCGCCTACCTCGATGCCGTCCTATCCAGCGAACACGGCAACCCCTACGTGGTGACCAACGCCATCTGCATCCACGAGGAGGATTACGGGATCCTGTGGAAGCACAACGACATGAACACCGGGCATGTCGAGGTCCGTCGTTCACGCCGCCTGGTGGTCTCCTCCATCTCCACCGTGGGCAACTACGAGTACGGCTTCTACTGGTATTTCTACCTCGACGGCACCATCCAACTGGAGGTCAAGCTCACCGGCATCATGTCCACCCAGGCCATTGTCCCGGGCGAACCGACCCCGTTCGCCACCGAGGTGGCCCCGGGCCTGGCCGCCCCCCTCCATCAGCACCTGTTCTGCGCCCGTCTCGACATGAACGTGGACGGTCCGCTCAACGAGGCATACGAGATCAGTTTCGAAACTCTGGAGCCGGGCGAGGACAATCCCTGGGGCAACGGGTTCCGCCAGCAGGCCACCCGGCTCGAGTCGGAATTGGGCGCCCGACGGGACGTGGACGCGGCCAGTGCGAGGCACTGGCGCTTCGTGAACCCGGAGTCGGCCAACGGACTGGGACGTCCGGTGGCCTATAAGCTCGTCCCTGGTTCGACCCCGACCCTGCATGCCCGGCCCGAATCGTCCGTCGGGAGGCGGGCCGGATTCGCCCGGCACAACCTCTGGGTCACCCCCTACTCTGCCGATGAGCGTCGGGCGGCGGGCGACTTTCCCAACCAGCACCCCGGCGGCGAGGGGCTGCCTCGGTGGACCAGCGCCGATCGCCCTCTCCTGGGTACCGACATCGTGGCCTGGCACACCTTCGGTGTCACCCATTCGCCTCGGCCGGAGGACTGGCCGGTCATGCCCGTCGAGTACTGCGGGTTCCACCTGGCGCCGGTCGGGTTCTTCGACCGTAATCCGGCACTCGACCTTCCCCCGCCCGCCGACCACTGCGACTGACCCGAGAGGCACCAGGGGCGCCGTCTCCTTCGACCTCGACGTCTGCTTAGTTCCTCGACCTCGACGTCTGCTCCGACGTCTGCTCGACCTCTCCTTCGACCTGTCCTTCGACCTCTCCTTCGACCTGTCCTTCGACCTGTCCTTCGACCTGTCCTTCGACCTCGACCTCGACCGATACCATGACCGCCATGCCCGAGTTCGAGTCCTTACTGTACGACGAGTCTGACGGCGTGGCCTGGGTGACTCTCAACCGCCCCCAGGCGCTCAATGCCTTCGACACCACCATGCAGCGGGAGCTGCGCTCGCTATGGGCCATGCTCCGGACCAACGACGACGTCCGCTGCGTGGTCATAACCGGCAGCGGCGAAAAGGCCTTCTGCACGGGGCTCGACCGGGCCGACGTAGGCAATTTCGACGACCTTCCGCCGGGGAAGCTTCCCGGTTACAACACACCCTGGGACTTCGACGATCCGGGCAAGGCCGTCTGCCCCAAAACGAACGACCTGTGGAAACCGGTCATCGCCGCCATCAACGGCATGGCCTGCGGGGGTGCTTTCTATATCCTCGGCGAGGTCGACTTCATCATCGCCGCCGAGC
This sequence comes from uncultured Acidimicrobiaceae bacterium, assembly GCA_963813525.1. Taxonomy (GTDB): domain Bacteria; phylum Actinomycetota; class Acidimicrobiia; order Acidimicrobiales; family RAAP-2; genus Bog-756. The sequence goes on along the minus strand of CAWEZI010000005.1, from coordinate 2,143,954 downwards.
ACGCCACCTTCTTCGATCCCCATGTGACCTACGGCATGCCGGCCGCCTTCGAGCCCATCAACCTGCTGCACAAGATGCCCTTCCAGGAAGTGGTCCGCCTTTCCCTGCTGGGTGCCCACGAGCGCATGTCGGCGGCCCGGGCCTACCAGATCGGCTTCGTCTCCGAGGTGGTGCCGATGGACGAGCTCCGCGACACGACGGCGTGGGCGGCGGGGGCCATAGCCGACCAGCCTGCCCTGGCCATCGGGGGCACCGTTCGGGCCCTGTGGACCGGCTTGGAGCTCTCCCGCCGTCAGGCCCTCGATCAGGCCTTCCTCTTCACCAACATAGGCACCGACCCGGCCCTGCTGGCCGAGGGTCAATCGGCGTTCACCTCCGGCAAACGGATCGAGTGGCGCCTACGCTGAACCGAAGGCTCCTCCCCCGGAGTCGGGCAGCGGACCGGCGATGGTCTTCGTCTCGGTGTACTGCTCGAACCCCTCCAAACCGTTCTGGCGACCGATGCCGCTGGCCTTGTATCCGCCGAAGGGGGCGTCGGCGCCGTACCACAGACCCCCGTTGATCATGGCTGAGCCGGCCCGTATGCGCCGGGCCACAGCGATGGCGTGCTCATCGGAGCCGGCGGTGACGCCGCATCCCAGTCCGTAAGGACTGTCGTTGGCGATGCGGATGGCGTCCTCCTCGTCGTCGAAGGGAATGGCCACCAGCACCGGTCCGAAGATCTCCTCCTGGGCGATGGTCATCGAGTTGTCCACGTCGGCCATCAAGGTGGGCTCCACGTAGTACCCCTTGGACAGATGAGCGGGGCGTCCCCCACCGACCACCACCCGAGCACCCTCCTTCTGACCCTGCTCGATGTAGCCGAGGATCTTGTCGCGCTGGCGGGCGTTGATCTGGGGTCCCTGGAAATTGGAGGGATCGGTCGGGTCGCCGTAGGGGACGTTGCGGAAGCCCTCCGCCATCAGGGCGACGCCTTCCTCGTAACGCGACCGCGGCAACAACATGCGGGTCAGCATCACGCACCCCTGTCCGCCGTGGACGCACACCGCCCACGCCGAGCTGAGCTTGGCTTCGAGATCGGCGTCCTCGAGCACGATGTCGGCCGACTTGCCCCCCAGCTCGAGAAACAGACGCTTGAGGGTTGGAGCGCCTTTCTCCATGATGCGGCGCCCTACCCCCGTCGATCCTGTGAAGGAGATGAGGTCGACCCGGGGGTCGGTAACCAGATCCTCGGCCACCTCGTTGTCGCTGGTGACCACCACCTGGAAAACGCCGTCGGGGAAATCGGTGCGCTCGGCCACCAGCCGGCCGATGCGAGTGGCGTTCCACGGCGTGTCGGGGGCGGCCTTGAGGATGACGGTGTTGCCCGTGGCCAGCGCCTGGCCGATCTTGTTGATGGTCACCTCGAAGGGATAGTTCCAGGGCACGATGGCGGCAACGACCCCGACCGGCTCCTTGAGCACCCGCCGCCAGCTATGCATGCCGAAGGCCTTGCCTTCGGGCAGGTCGCGCTCCCAGGCGAAGTCGTCGATGAACCGGGCCGGCCAGGTCAGCCCCTCCGACAAAGGCTCGTCGAGCTGCGGACCATAGGTCAGGAGAACCGGTGTCCCCACCTCCGCTACCAACTCGGATCGAAGCAACTCGACTTCGCTCTCGAGGGCCTCCTGCAGCTGGAACAGGCAGCGCTTGCGCAGCTCTTTGTCGGTCGACCAGCTGGTGGTGTCGAAGGCCCGTCGGGCAGCGGAGATAGCCCGGTCCATGTCAGCATGGCCGGCGTCGGCCGTCTCTCCCAGCACCTCCTCGGTGGCCGGATTGACGTTGGGGAAGCGCTTGCCCGTCTCGGCCTCCACCAGCTGACCGTCGATGAGCATCCGGGACTCGCCGGTGATGGCGGCGGGGTCGAGGGTCGTTGTCATGGTTTCTCCTCCTCAGCCCGGAAGTTCATCGGGCGTCTCTGATCATGCTCTCTTGGACGAAGGAGGCCACCAGCGTGCCCTCCGAAGTGAAGACATGGGCCCGACCGTAGGCTGTGCCCCGACCGGCCCATGCCCCCTCGTGGGCCATCAGCAGCCAGGTGCCGGTGGGAACGGGCTCATGGAAGGTCAGGGTATGGGAAACCACCCCGGTGGCGATCGCCCGATGGGCCATCGACTGACCGATGCCGGCGTGCGGGCGCATGGCCGTTCCGATCAGAAAGCCATCGGTGCCGTAGGCCAGCAGCGCCTGGGCCAGGGCCGGGTCACTGTCGGCCTCGGGAAGCCGGACCCAGACGAAGAGCTCGGCCGGCCCCACCGGGCCGTCCGGATCGCCGGTATCGACCCCACCCACCACCCGGAGCTCACTTCCCGGAGCAGCCAGGCCGGCCTGAGAGGCGGGCGGCGCCTGCTCCGGCCCGTCGACATCGGGCAGGGGCGGCTGGTGGCGGATCAGATCGGGGCCGTCAGCCCGGCGCAGCACCAGGCCCTGGGCGCACACTCGGTCCCCCTGGTGGACCACGACCGAGTGGCTGCCCATGGTCCGGCCGTCATGGATGACGTCGACGTCGATCTCGATGGGCTTGGTGGGTGTGGCGCCTCGGGCGAAGAGGGTGTGGATGGAGGCCACGCCCTTGTCGGTGGCCACCCGGTCGGAGGCCAGGATCATCTGAGCCAGCAGCTGTCCGCCGTAGACGACCTGATAGGCCGCGGGGTCGCCGACGCTGCCGGCGGTAAAGCGTCCCGGTCCGATTTCGGTCAGGTCGAAAGGGTCGGGGTGACCGGTCCGGTCAGAATGGGCGGGGGTCGAACCGACCGGTGTGGCTGCCGACACCGGCCTCAGAACCCGAAGGCGGACACGTCTAGAGTGCCCACGGCCAGGGCGGCCATGGTGCCACCGTCGGTGAGGATGGCCTCGCCGGTGATGGCCGACGCCGCCGGGGAGTTGAGAAAGACCAACGGTGCCGCCTGTTCGTCAGGGGTCTGCCGGTGACCGAGCGGGATGGGGTAGTTGTCCATGAACTCCTTGCCCATTTGCTCCTCGAAGTCGGGCATCATCGGCGTGTCGGTGGGACCGGGCAGCGTGCAGTTGATCCGGATCCCCCTTTCGGCCAAGGCCAATGACCGCCACACCGTCCAGACGCAGATGACCTCCTTGGACGGGGCGTAGCCGCTGGCGATCTCTTCGGGGTGGGTCTCCAGCCACTCCCTGCCGGCGGCGAAGCCCTCGGTGATCACCAGGGGCTTCCATTTCTCCACATTGGCCATCCAGCTCGCCCCGGCACCCGACGAGATGTTGGCGATGGCCCCGCCCGGTTCCATGTGCTCGACCACCAGATCGGCCAGATGACGCTGGCCCACGAAATTGACCAGCATGGTGTCGAGATCGGAGAACCGTCCCCCGGGCAGGCCGGCGCAGTTGAACAGTGCGTCGATCCGACCCCCGACGGCGTCCACGGCACCGGCGATGGCCTCGGGGTCCCGCAGGTCGGTCTTGTGGTAGCCGGCCACATCGACGGGGGGTTCCTTGAGGTCGATGACGTGGATTTCGGCACCGAGCGGAGCCAGCTGGCCGACAACGGCAGCCCCCATTCCGGCTCCGCCACCGCCGCTGACGACCACCCGTCGCCCCTCATAGTCGATCAGTGCCGTCACGTGTCGCTCCCCGTTTCAGTCGGATGTTCCTCGGTCACCGGGGAAGTCCCAGTCCGTGCTCGGCCACGATATTCCGGTTGATCTCGGTCGTGCCCCCGGCGATCGACGATCCCCGTGACCCCTCGAGACTCTTGGCCCATTTGCCATCGAGTGCAGCCGGCCCCAGCAGGGTGATGGCCAGACCGGCCAGCTCCTGGGAGATCTCGGCCCACATCAGCTTGGCCAGGCTCCCCATGCTCGGCGACGGACGGCCACCCCGCCCGACGTTCTCCAGCTCGCGGGTGGTCGACCAGCGCAGGCAGGCGATGCGGCTGTACAGCTTGGCCAGGTGGTCGCGATCGACGGCGCTCACCATCACACCGGCCCGATGGGCTTCCTCGACCAGGTCGGTGAAGCGGGCGCTGAGGCTGAGGTGGAACTTGGCCACACCGGCCCGCTCGTAGCTGAGAGTGGTCATGGCCACCTTCCACCCCTGGTTGAGTGGTCCCAGCAGGGCGCTCTGCGGCACCCGCACGTCGGTGAAGAAGAGCTCGGAGAACATGCTGTCGCCGGTCATGGTGCGCAGCGGACGGGCCTCGATGCCCGGTGTCCGCATGTCCACCAGCAGGCAGCTGATGCCGGCGTGCTTAGGTGCGGTCGGATCGGTGCGCACATAGAGCTGGCACCAGTCGGCGTGGTGGCCGAGGCTGTTCCATGTCTTTTGACCGTTGATCACGAACTGGTCGCCGTCGAGCACGGCCGCTGTGCGCAGGGAACCCAGGTCCGATCCGGCGTCGGGTTCGGACATCCCCTGGCACCAGATCTCGTCGCCCCGCAGCATGGGGAGGAGGAAGCGGTCCTTTTGCTCTTGGGTACCGGTGTCGAGAATGGCCGGCGCGATGTTGGCCACGCCGATCACGTTGACCGGTCCGGGCGCGTCGGCCGCCGCCATCACCTCGTGATAGGCCAGCTGCTCGGCCACCGAAGCATCCCGGCCGCCGTACTCGGCGGGCCAGGCCACCGCGGCCCAGCCGGCATCGGCCAGTGCGCGGTTCCACCGGCGGAGCACCTCCAAGGTCTCCTCGTCCTCATAGCCTTCGCGTCCGGCTTCGACCACATCGGGGGTGATGTTGTCGGCCAGCCACGCTGTCAGCGCACGCCGGAACTCCGCCAGCTGAGTGGGCGTCGCAGCGTCGGTTGGCACGGGCTCTCCTGATCGAAGGTGACGGCACGACCGCACTTCCCCGTCGTGGCGCCTCACGGTACACCAGGCGTCGAAGGAGCGACAATGCCGTTTTCACTCCCGATGACCCCGCCACCTCCCTCTGCAGCCACGCCCTCGGTGGTGACCCGAGCGGTCGGGCCCCCTCGCCGCTCAGCCCGACGTGACGTCGACCCCGAGAGCCGGAAGGCAGAAGCGCAGCACGGTGGCGGTAGCCGCCGACCGGTCCGCCGACCCGGCCCGACGTTGCGGGTGGGCCACGCTCCAGATCAGGTCGAACAGGACGTCGGCATCGGGCCCCGGATCGGAAGCCGGGAACGAGCCGTCGGCCGCTCCCTGGCGCAGGGCATTCAAAAGGGGCGAGACGAGACGGGCCCGCAGCGAGCATTCTTCGTCCTCGTAGCCGTCCGCCTGTCGGGCCACCGTGTTGAAGATGACCAGGCGCCGTACCCGACGCCGATCGAAGGCCAATGACAGCATCTGGTCGACCCAGACCAGCACGGCTCCCAGTGCGGTCGGAGCCTCGGCCACGCTGCGGGCGATCTGGTCCACATCGGGGTCGGAGGCCGTGCGGAACATGGCCAGCAGCAAGTCGTCCTTGGACCGGAACTGCCGGTAGAAGGCGCGGGTCGACAGGCCGGCCCGGTCCAGGATGTCCTGAACGCTGGCCCCCTGGAACCCGTTGCGGCGCATGACGTGCAGCGCTGCGTCCATCAGCCGGTTCCGCTCGGCCGCATCCGGCGCGAATGTCGGCGTAAGGACATCATTGTCGGCAACCACCGCGGACACGCCGGAAAGACTACCCCCGCCGGCCGGTTGGTGGCCCGGCCTCACCGGGGCAAGTACGACTGTGTGCGTGCTGTCCAGCTACCCCGCCGGCGGGATCCAACCCGGCGACGAGGTGGTCCGGCCGGCCACGATGCTCGAGCCGATGTAGTTGCGCTGCGCCTCGACCGTGCCGGCACCGATGCACAGTCCGCGGATATCCCGATAGGCCCGTTCCAGCGGGTACTCGCGGCTGTAGCCGTAGCCACCGTGGATCTGGATGGCTTCGTCGCACACGTACTTGGCCGCCAGGTTGGCCGCCGTCTTGGCTAATGCCGTCTCGAGGGCCGGCGGCGTCCCGCCCGGGCCGGCCAACCTGAGCGCTCGGCCGAGCAAGAGGCGCGCCCCCTCCAGGGCCACGGCCATGTCGGCCAGCTTCCACTGGAGACCCTGCAGCTCGGCGATGGCCCGTCCGCCGATGATCCGATCGTGCATGTAGGTCACCGACCGTTCCAGTGCTCCCTGGGCGGCACCCACGCACATGGCGGCGTTGCCGCATCGCTCGTGGTTGAGGTGGGAGAGCAGGAGCTTGAATGGCTCGTTAGAGGACGGGTCGCCGGCCACCAGCACGTCGTCCTCGGTGACCAGAACCCCGTCGAAGGCGATCTCCGACTCGGTGGCGGCATGGATGCCCATCCCCTTGTGACGCCCGGTGAGCGCTACGCCGTCTCGGTCCATCGGTACCACCACAGCACCGATACCCCGGGCCCCCTCGCCACCCGGCCACCGGCACCACACCAGCACGCCCGCAGCAGCGTGGCCGAGCGTCGAATAGTTCTTGTAGCCGTTGAGCCGCCAGGACGACCCGTCGGGAACCAGGGTGGTGCGCATTTCCTGCACGGCCGACCCGGCGTCGGGTTCGGTGATGCCGATGGACACGATGGCATCACCGTCGGCCACCGCCGGGAGCCAACGGTCCTTCAGCGCGTCCGAGCCGAGGTGCTCGATGCCACGGGGCGGCCCGTTGTAGGCCAGTTGGCAGCAGATGGCCGCCGAGACGTCGTGCCGGGCCACCTCCTCCAAGACGATGGCCGCCTCCACGTCGCCCATGCCCAGACCGCCCCACTTCTCGCCGATCGTCACCCGGAAGAGATCGGCGGCGGCCAGAGCGGCGATGGCCTCGGTCGGCAGCTCTCCCGTCTCGTCGTGGTGGGCGGCCCGGGGTGCGATCTCGCGGGCGGCTACCTCGCGGGCCAACTGGCGCAACGCGGCCTGGTCCTCGTCCTCCGCCCACGGGTCGCCGTGGGCACCGCCACCCATCTCAGTCGGACGGCTCGGTGCCGACCACGCCCACGAAGCTCACGCACTCCCCGGGCGCCCCGCCCAGGTTGTGGGTCAGGCCGAGCTTGCGACCACCCTCGGTGACGGTGGCGATCTGCCGCTCGGGCGGCGCCTGCTGGCGGAGCTGGAGCCAGCACTCGAACAGCATGCGCAGGCCGGTGGCCCCGATCGGATGGCCGAAGCTCTTGAGGCCGCCGTCGGGGTTGACCGGGAGCTCACCGTCGCGGTCGAAGGTTCCCGCCATTACTTCCTTCCACGCCGTGCCCCGGTCGGCAAAGCCCAGGTCCTCCATGAGGACCAGCTCGGTGGGCGTGAAACAGTCGTGTACCTCGGCCATGGCCAGCTCGGCCCGCGGGTCCTCCACACCGGCCTGGGCGTAGGCGTCCTGCGCCGAGCGGGTGACCTCCTCGAAGGTGGTGTAGTCGTAGTCGGGGTCGATGGCCCCGGCCGCCGGGCCGGCCACCAGGCTCAGGCCCTTCACATAGAGAGGGTTGTCGGTGTACCGGTGGGCGTCCTCGGCCCGGCATATGAGAGCGGCGGCGGCTCCGTCGCTCACGCCGCTGCAGTCGAACACGCCGAGCTGGCCAGCCACCCTCGGGGAGGCGGCGATCTTCTCCAGCGACACTTCCTTCTGGTACTGGGCCCGCTTGTTGACTGCCCCGTTGCGGTGGTTCTTCCAGGCGATCCGGTTGAGGACCTGCCCCATCTCCTCGGGGTCGACGCCGTACTTGTGGCAGTAGGCGGGGACCAGGAAGGAGAAGGCGGCCGGTGAGCTGAGCTGGGGGTTGGTCCCGTCCCCCACCCGGTGGATACCGGTCAGGCCCGAGTAGCCGGAATCCTTGAGCTTCTCGACCCCGATGGCCATGGTCAGCTCGTAGGCACCGGAGGCCACGGCGTAGCAGGCGTTGCGGAAGGCCTCCGATCCGGTGGCACAGAAGTTCTCGACCCGGGTGACGGGCTTGTAGTCGATCTTGAGCGGCTTGGACAGGGTGATGCCCGAGTTCCCCGACCCCAGGGTGCCCAGCCAGAAGGCGTCGATGGCGTCGATGGCCACATCGGCCGAGCCCATGCACTCGACGGCTGCGTCGGTCAGCAGGTCGTTGATCCCCTTGTCCCAGAGCTCGCCGAAGGGGGTGCATCCCATCCCGACGATGGCCACCCGGTCCCGAATACCCGAACTGGTCATGACTGCGGTTCTCCTTCTCTGTCGCTCGTGCCGGCCGATCCGTGGGTGGTGTCCCCGGTCAGCGGGCGAGCCTTCCAGAAGTAATTGTGTACACCTTGGGCGCTGTACAGCCGGCGGAAGGTCATGGCCACCCGGGTGCCGACGGCCACCGCGTCGGGGTCGACGTCGGTCATCTCACCCCGGTAGCGGCCTCCGCCGTCGAAATCGATCACCGCTCCCACCATAGGGGGCGAGAGGCTGAAAGCCAGCCGGTCGATGGTGTAGGTGGCCACGGTTCCCCGCAGGTCAGCCATGCGTTCCGCCTCCATCTTGTCCACCGACTGGCAGGACAGGCAGACCCGGGTGGGGGGCAGGTGGCGGAAGCCGCACACCAGGCACCGACTGGCGTTGAACCCGAACTTCCACCCCTCGGTCCGGTGCATGGCCGGCGAGTCGGGCCGTTCCGGATCGGGACGGCGGGGAGGTTCGCGGTGGACCATGCCCCGCCACGACAGGAACACCGGGTAGGCCAGGTCGGAGCGCCCTTCGTCCAACAGGTCCGCCACCGGAGCCAGGCCCGCCGCCCGCCGGGCCGCCTGGGCGCCCGGGAGCGCGTCAGTGGTGCGCAGGACCACGGCGTCAGCCCCATCGGCCACTTCGACCAGGGCCACCACCTGCCCGGGGGCGGCCCGCTCGAGGACGTCGGCCAGGGCCAGTCCCCCCTGGGCGGCACCCAGGTTGCCGATCTTGCCGCTCTGGTCGGGCACCAGGGCGTCGGCCGCCACGCCCAGGGCCTTCTTGACCGAAGCCACGGCACGGGCGTGCAGCCCCACCACGATCAGGTGGTCGACGTCACCGGCCGTCAGCCCGGCCCGGGCCAGAGCTCCCTCGAAGGCCGACCGAGCCAGGGGCACGTAGACCTCCTCACCGAAGCGGTCCTCCCACAGGAGCGAGCCCGACTCCCCGGGGATCCGCCACCGGTCGAGGAATTCGTCGGTGGCCGAGGCCCGGCCGAGCAGGTCGGCCACGCCGCCGGTGGGGGCGAAGACAAAGGCCACCGCCCCGTCCCCCCCCTGGGTCTCGTCCTGGCTGCCGGGAAGCCCGGTGCGCAAGTCGGCCACCACGGCCATGGTGGGATCCTGGGAGCCGGCCAGGGCGGCCAGCTGGAGGGTGGCCCACCCCGAGCGCACCGAACCGCAGAGGTCGAAGGCTCCGGCGCTCGAGGCCAGCCCGAGACCGGCGTGGACAGTGGTGGCGTTGGTCTTGTCCAGGTAGGCGGGGGCCGGGGTGGAGAAATAGAGGGCGCCCGGCTCGGGGACGTCGGGAACGGTGAGAGCCCGCCGGCCGGCCTCCACCCCCATCGAGGTGGTGTCCTCGTCGTAGGAGGCGACAGCCCGCGTTCCGCGCCCGCCGCCGGCTCCGAAAGCCTCGCCTATGCGCCGGCGGTCGAGCCGCCAGTACGGCAGGTACACACCCCACGAAACGATTCCCGATCCCACGCCACCTTTCCTTTCTGTCGCCCCTGCGTTCCGGTGATTCTGCCATCTACGCCGATACCGGCCCCCATTGGGCCCGTTTCCAGGCAGGATTGGGCCGTCCAGCCGCCGGATGGCGACCCCGTTGCCGGCTAGGCCTCGGCCAGCGCCGCCGCCCGGGCCCGCAGAGTGGGGCGGTCGGGCTTGCCCACGCCGAGGAGGGGGATCTCGTCGAGGTGCACCACCAACTCGGGCGTCTTGAACCGCGCCACTCCCTGGGAGGCGAACCACCGGCGACACTCGTCCACGTCCACCCGCTCGCTCCCGACCACGAAAGCTGCCACCCGCTCCCCCAGCCGCCGGTCGGGACAACCGACCACCACCGCTTGGCGCACATCGGGATGGCGCTCGAGGACCCGCTCGACCTCGGCCGAGGCGATGTTCTCGCCCCCACGGATAATCAGCTCCTTGAGCCTCCCGACGATGGTCAGCCAACCCCCCTCGTCGAGGGTGCCGAGGTCGCCGGTGGCGAACCACCCCCGGCGCACGGCCGCTGCGGTCTGCTCCTCCTCGCCGTACCCGACGAACAGCTCGGGTCCACGAACCAGCACCTCGCCGCGCTGGCCGACGGGGAGCGAACGAACGGTTCCCGGCTCCACCACGGCAATGACGGCGTCGCCCACCGAGTGTCCGTCGGTGTCCCGTCCGCGTGCCGCGCTCTCCTGCCAGGTGGTGGTGGTCACCGTGGGCGCCTCGGTCGAGCCGTAGGTGCGCTTGACGGTGGCCCCGAATGCCTCCCGCGCCGTGTCGATGAATTCGGGGGTCACCCCCATGGCCCCGCACGACACCACCCGCAGGTGGGCCACACGGGAGCGGAAGTCGGGAACTTCCATCATCCCCACGAACAAGGTGGGCGGCCCGATCATGAAGCTGGCCCGGTAGGCGCCGGCCAGCTCGACACCGCGCTCAGCGTCCCACTTCTCCATCATCACCGCGGTCATCGAGGCCGTCCCGGGCACCAGGATGGTGTTCAACAGTCCCGATACGTGAGCCAGGGGCGAGGGCATGAGGGCCACGTCACCGGCGTTCAGGCCGTGAGCCCGGGTCATCGACAGGGCCTTGTAGGCCAGGCCCCTGTGGGTGTGGAGTACGGCCTTGGGCGCGCCGGTGGAGCCCGAGGTGAACAGGATGACGGCCATGTCGGAGCCCCGTGCGCCACTGGTCCGGACCGGCGGGCTGCTCAGCATGTGGTCAAAGCGCCCGTCGCCGTCCCGTACCCGGACGGCATCGATCAGCCCGGCCAGAGGCAGCGTGGCCGCGCTCAGCGCCAGCGCCGGATCGAGATCCTCCAGCACGCGGGCAACCTCGGCCGGACCGACCTGGTGGTGAATGGGGGCAGCCACCGCCCCGCACCGCCAGCAGGCCCGGAACAGGACCAGTGCCTCCCACCAGTTCGGAAGCTGCCAGGTGACCACGTCGCCGCGCCGCACGCCCACAGCCTGCAGGCCTCCCGCCACCACACCCACCAACGCGTCGAGCCGGCCGGCACTGATCTCTACATCGCCGTCGACGACGGCCAGCGCCTCGGCCGGGCGGGGCGACGACAAGAGCGTGTCGAGAGTGGGCACGTGCCAGGCGCCGCCGGGGGCCCGGTAGCGCCCCGCGTCAGGTTGACGGTAGGTGGTACGGAGCCTCACGAAAGAATTGACCCGACCGGACGGCTCAGCGCGCCGGGACGGGCCCTTCCACCTGGTCTTCGACAGCCAGTCGCACCGGTGGTGCATCACGCCAGCTGGGAATGCCGTCCTCCTCCAGGGCCACCGGGTACCCGCTCTCGTGGATCTCCGCCCAGTGCGAGTGGTTGAGCTGGTGAAGCGTGAAGCAGGCTTGCAGTGAGTTGTAGAAGCCCATGTTGTCCACGGTCTGGTTGACCGACTCCTTGATCAGCAGCGCCGTCATGGTGGGCAGCTCGGCGATGCGTCGGGCGTAGTCCAGCGTGCGCTCGGACAGCTCGTCGGCAGGGAACACCTTGGACACCATCCCCAGCCGGTGGGCCTCGTGCACGTCGATGGCGTCGCCGGTCAGCATGAGCTCCTTGGTCCGGCGGGGGCCGAACTCCCAGGGGTGCCCGAAGTACTCGACCCCGCACATCCCGAGGCGGGTCCCGACCACGTCGGCGAAGAGCACATCGTCAGCGCCCACGATCAGGTCGCAGGCCCACATGAGCATGAGCCCGGCGGCGTAGACCGTTCCTTGCACCTGGGCCACGGTTATCTTGCGCAGGTTGCGCCACCGCAGGGTATTGGTGAAGTAGTAGTGCCACTCCTGCAGCATCCGCGCTTCGGCCCCTTTGCGGGTGGCGCCGTTGACGGTGGCCGAGTGGTGCTGATCGGGACCGGGCGCATGCTCGGCCCGGGCCTCCTTCGACCCCATGTCGTGGCCCGAGGAGAACAGGGGGCCGACGCCCCCGAGGATCACGACACGGACGTTGTCGTCCTCTTCGGCTCGGTGGAAGGCCTCATCCAGCTCCACCAGCAGTCCCCGGTTCTGGGCGTTGCGGGTCTCCGGCCGATTGAGCAGGATGCGGACGATCTTTCCCTCGTCCAACTCTTCGTAACTGATGTACTTCCCGTCGGGCATGTCTCAACCCCTCCTCTTCCAGTCGCCGTTCTCTGCTGTTCGTGGTGTTCGCGTCGTTCGCGGAGTTCGCCTCGCAGGGCTGTTCGTCGGCCTGCAGCAAAGCCGGGCCACGCTATACCTCCCGACCAGCGGGCCAGGATCTCATCCTCCGCCGTCGGCCGCCGGTTCGTCGACGCCGGGTCCCTGGCGTTCGGCCACCAGCGCCGCCCGGTTGAACTTCATCGCTTCGCTCCGGGGGATGGTGTCGACGAATTCGACCGATTTGGGAACCTTGTAGGGAGCCAGACGGTCCTTGGCGAAGCTGATCACCCCGTCGGCTCCCAGAGAGGGGTCCTCGGCCTGCACGATGGCGTGCACCCGTCGTCCCCACTCGGGGTCGGTGAGCCCGATGACGACCACATCGGCGATGCCCGGATGCTCGCTCAACGCCGCTTCGACCTCAGCCGGAAAGACGTTGACCCCACCGGTCACGATCATGTCCACCCGCCTGTCGGCCATGTAGAGATAACCGTCCTGGTCGACCCATCCGAGGTCACCGACCGAGCTGAAACCGTCGATGGTCGAGTCCATCGGCTTCACGTCACGGCCCACGTAGTCGGCCAGCGGTCCGGTGGGCTGGCGCAGGAAGATGCCACCGATCTCGCCGGGGGGCAGTTGCTCGCCGTCTGGTCCGAGCACACGCATCTCGGTCTCGCCCATGGGACGGCCCAGCGTCCCCGGGTGGTCGAGCCACTCGTCGCCCCTGCAGACCACGATGCCGATCATTTCGGACGCCCCGTAGGACATGTAGAAGTGCTCGGGTCCGACCTTCTCGATCCAGAAGTGGCCCAGCCACAGAGGAAGAGGGGAGGCACCCTGTTGGACCCAGCTCAAGCCGGACAGGTCACGCGCCTCGATGCCGGGTACCTGCGCCAGGCGCTGGAGCATGGGCGTGGCGGCGATGAATCCGGTGATGGGGTGGCGTTCGATGAGGTCGAGGGCAACGGCGGCGTTGAATCGTTCCATGAGGACGACAGCGTCGCCTCCGAGCAGATTTCGGAAAGCCGTGAAACCGTTGGTGTGGTAGAGCGGCGCCGGGCACAGGACCATCTGGGGTTTCTCCATCGGTCCGTAGGACGCCACAACCGAGGAGGTGAAGCTGATCGAGGGCACATAGAGCGCCGGGCCCTTCTGCACGATGACCTTGGGGGTGCCGGTCGAGCCGGAGCTGCACACTCCCCAGGCCTGAGGGGCGGTCACCGGCGCAAGGGCGCTGTCGGGCGCTGTCCGGCTGTCATGAACCAGGGAGAGCTGTTCGGCACCCACCGTCACCGCCGGGTTCAAGACGTCCAGCAGGCGATCGCTCTCCCACGTCGGAAGGTCCCAGCGCATGGGCACAACAGTGGCCCCCACCTTCCAACCGGCAAACGATGTGTAGAGGTGCTCGGGGGAGTTCCGGAGGCAGACCGCCAACCGGTCGCCCACCCCCAGCCCCTGGTCAGCCAGGACGTGGGCCATCTGGTTGGAACGTCGTTCGAGCTCCTGCCAGGTGATCGCCTGCTCGTCACCGTCCTCGGCCACGAAGACCACCGCCGTTGCGTCCCCCCCGGCTTCGGCCATCTGTCCGAGCCGGGTTCCGTAGGGGATGCCCTCCTCTGCCACCAAGTCTGTGGTCACGCCGTCATCCTTACCACCCCTGGAGCTGTCCGACGTCCAGGCCCGGGTCGACCGGCCTCCTGCGCCGGCCAGCCACAGATGGCACCACTAGTCAGAGATGCTCAGGGCGATCATCGGACAGGCCCGGACAGCCGCCTCCACCTGGGTGCGCAGCTCCTCGCCCGGTTCCTCCTGCAGCACGTGGAGGACATCGTCGTCGTCCACCCGGAAGACATCGGGGGCCGCGGCCACGCATTGTGCATTGGACTCGCAGCGGTCCCAATCGACGGTCACTCGCACGGAGCGATGGTAGTGCAAACGCCATTTCCGCTCGGCAACCGGGGCTGTTAGCGTTGTGGCCAGAGGGGCGGGCTGAGACAAAAGGAGCATGGCCGTGGCCACACGATCGCTGGACTACCCGGTATTCGATGCCGACAATCACATGTACGAGACGACAGACGCCTTCACCAAGTTCCTGCCGCCCGAGTACGCCGGACTCATCCAGTACGTCGAAGTAAACGGGCGCACGAAAATCGCCGTCAAAGGCCAGATCAGTGAGTACATCCCCAATCCGACCTTCGAAAGGGTGGCCGCGCCCGGAGCTCAGGAGGAGTACTTCAAGCACGGCAACCCCGAGGGCAAGTCGCGTCGCGAGATCCTGGGCAAGGGCATCGAGGCCCTCCCCGCCTTCCGCGAGCCCGAGCCCCGGCTCAAACTGATGGACGAGCTCGGTCTCGACCGCGCCCTCATGTGGCCTACGTTGGCCAGTCTGCTGGAGGAGCGGTTGCGTGGCGACCCGCCGGCCACCCACGCCGTGGTCCACGCCCTCAACCAGTGGATGCTCGAGCACTGGACGTTCAACTACGAGAACCGCATCTTTCCCACCCCGGTCATCCACATGGGCATCGTGGAGGAAGCCATGAAGGAGTTGGAGTGGGTCCTCGACCGGGGGGCCCGGATCGTTCTCATCCGTCCGGCGCCGGTCTACGGATTCATGGGACCCCGCTCGCCGGCGCTTCCCGAGTTCGACCCCTTCTGGCGGATGGTGGACGAGGCGGGCATCCCGGTCGGCATGCACGCCTCCGACAGCGGCTACCAGAGGTACCTCAACGAGTGGGAGGGGATCACCAGCGAGATGACACCCTTCAAGGGAGGTTCGGGCTTCGTGTCCATCATCGGTCACGGGGGACGGGCCATTACCGACACGGTGGCATCCCTCATCGGGCACGGACTGTGCTCGCGCTTCCCCGACATCCGGTTCGCGCCGGTCGAGAATGGCAGCAACTGGGTCCGTCAACTGCTGCGCGACATGGAGCAGGCCTACACCACAGCCCCGCACAGCTTCGACGAGGACCCTGTGGCCGTGTTCAAGCGCAACATCTACGTCCACCCCTTCCACGAGGAGGATCCGATCGGTCTGGTGGAGTTGCTCGGTGCCGACCGGGTGCTCTTCGGCTCCGATTTCCCCCACCCTGAAGGCTTGGCCGACCCGCTCACCTTCGTCGATGAGCTCACCGGCCTGGAGCACGACGACGTGGCCAAGATCATGGGCGGCAACCTGACCGAGATGATGAAGCTGGACGCCGCCTGAGCGCCCTGTCATAGCTGGGGCTGAGCCGCTGGGGCTGAGCCCCGCTTTCCACCGTTTCCGCTGGTCCCCCGGAGACGCTCCGCTGTCACACCCCGGTGATGGACTCTGGGCATGGATCTTTGTGTCCTGAGCGAAGCCATCGATGACCTGGTGGGTTCCGATCCGGCCGCTGTGGCCGACGGCCCCTCGATCAAGGAACTGCACCGCTGCCTGGCCCAGCTGGAGTCCTTCACCACGGCGGCCACCGCCTCTTTCGAGGCCTCGGGGGACTGGACGGCCGACGGGGCGCTGACCGGCCAGTCCTGGCTGGCGGCCGAGTGCCGGCTGCCCCGGACCCAGGCCCGCAAGGAGGTGCGTCGGGGCCGGGGTCTTTGTGGCCTCCCCCTGTTCGCTTCGGCCTGGGCCCGAGGGGAGATCACCGCCCACCACCTGGACGCCGTCCTCTCGGTGCGCACAGCGGCCACCGAGGAGGCCCTCTGTCGTGACCAGGCCCTCCTCTGCGACCAGGCCCGCACCTTGCGCTTCGAGCCCTTCACCCGGGCCCTGGCCTACTGGGAGCAGCTGGCCGACCCCGACGGCACCGAGGCCACAGCGGAGGAATGCCGGAACCGGAGGGACGTCTACCTGGCCGAGAGCTTCCAGGGGACGTGGCTGGGCAAGATAACCCTCGACCCCATCTCGGGGGCCATCGTCGCCGACGAGCTCACCCGCATCGAGCACGCACTGTTCGAGGCCGACTGGGCCGCGGCCAAAGAGACCCTCGGACGCGATCCCACCCCGCTCGACCTTCCCCGCACCTCCAGCCAGCGCCGGGCTGACGCCCTGGTCGAGATGGCCACCCGGTCGAAGACGGCCCCGGCCGGGGGACGCCGCCCGCTTCCCCTTTTCACCGTGCTGGTCGACTACCCGACACTGGCCGGCCGGGTGTGCGAGCTGTCCCGCCGCCAGGTGATCACCCCTGGTTCCCTCGTACCCTGGCTGGACGAGGCCATCGTCGAGCGGGCCGTCTTCACCCCGCCGGGCCGGGTGGAGGTGGGGATGAAGTCCCGCCTCTTCATGGGGGCCACCCGCCGGGCCATCGAGATAAGGGACAGGGGCTGCACCCACCCCTACTGCGACGGCTCCCGTCACGACCTCGAGGTCGACCACATCGTTCCCTACGCCCAAGGTGGTCTCACCACCCAGGAGAACGGCCGGATCCTCTGCGGCCCGCACAACCGCCAGCGCAACGAGCGGCCGCCGCCACCCAGCGCCGCCTGACGCCGCCCATCCGGACGGCCACCGCCCGTCATGATGGCACTGACGATCCGAATCAATGAAGCATTCGACGTAGCCGCCTGGCCGTTCCGCCAAATCTCAGCGAGGCCGCTCCGGTGAGCGGTTGTGCCGTACCTCGTCGAAGGGTTTGTCGCGATCGGCGGCGTACTCCCGGGGCATGCCCAGTACCCTTTCGCTGATGATGTTGCGGGCCATCTCATTGCTGCCGCCCCCGAGGCTGCCGTTCTGGCGAATGAGATAGAGGTCGGCCCACCGGCCGGCCGGGTCGTCGGCGTCCCACGCCCCGGCGCTCGGACCGGCTATCTCGAACCCGATGTCGACGTGGCGCTCGGTGTTGGTGGATGAGAACAGGCGGGGGATAGCGCCGGCGGGGTTGGAAAAGGCGCCGGTCCGGATGCCGGTGGTGACCCGGGCGGTGAGCTGTTGCTGGACGCGGTCGTTGACCCGGGCCTCGGCCACCAGCTGGCGCACCACCGGGTCGTCGGCCTGACCGGTCGTGCGGGCCAGGTCGGAGAGGTCGGATCGGATACCCCCCTGGACCCCTCCGCCCATCGGGCTACCGCTCACATAGGGGGACCCGCCCCCGACCGCGTCACGCTCGTGGAACAGGAGGCGGCTGGCCACCGTCCATCCGTCGTTGACGTGCCCAACCACGTCGGCCACGGGCACGGCCACGTCATCGAAGAACTCCTGACAGAACTCGGCGATCCCGTTGACCTGGGTGATCCTCTGCACCTCGATGCCCGGTTGGTGGATCTTGAGGATGAACATGGTCAATCCCTGGTGCTTGGGCACGCTGCCATCCGTGCGGGCCAGGCACATGGCGTAATCGGCCCGGAAGGCGCCCGAGCTCCAGATCTTCGACCCGTTGAGCACGAAGATGTCACCGTCGCGGGTCGCCCGAGTGACCAGGCCGGCCAGGTCCGAACCACCACTGGGCTCCGACAGGAACTGGACCCAGATCTCCTCGCCCCGCAGGACCGCCGGGATGTGGCGCTGCTTCTGTTCCTCGGTCCCGAAATCGAGCAGTGTCGGGGTCAGGATCGACAGCGTGGGAACGTTGAGGGTAGTGGGCATCTGGTACGGCAGGGACTCCTGGGTGAAGGCATGCTGGTGGGCACGGGTAAGGCCCTGGCCGCCGTACTCGACCGGATAGCAGAGACCGGCGAAGCCACCATCGAAGAGCAGGCCCTGGAGCCGGCGGGCCCGCTCCCCCATCTCGTCCTCGGCCGCCAACTGAAAGTTGGTCTCCCCCGGGGCCAGACGGGGCATGTTGTCAGCCAGCCACTGGCGCGCCCGCAGCCGGAAGGTTTCGACATCCTCGGTCGACGACAGCTCGGTCGAAGTGGAGTTTTCCATCGTCGCTCCTAGAGGCCGATCTGGTCGGCGATACGGTGGCGGTGGTCGCGTGGCGTGCCCCACTGAACCCGGTCCTCGACCACCCGGCGGAGGTACAGGTGGAGATCGTGGTCCCAGGTCACTCCGATGCCCCCGTGGATCTGGACACAGTCCTGGACGATCATCGGTCCGTGGTCGCCGATGTACGACTTGGCCACGCTGATCAGTTCGGCCGCCTCAGGCTCCCCGGCGTCGACGGCGCGGGCGGCGGCAACGGCGGTGGCGTGGCACGCCTCCAGCCACATCTTCATGTCGGCGAACCGGTGCTTGAGGGCCTGGTAGGAAGCCAGTGGTCGCCCGAACGAGTAGCGGTCGGAGGCGTACTCGACGGTGAAGGCGAACACCCGATCGATGGCGCCGACCATTTCCGCGCACTGGAGGACCACGGCGTCCTCGAACTGACGCTCCACGGCGCCCGGTGTGGAGCTGGGGTCACCGACCACGTCGTCACCGGCCACCTCGACGCCCTCGAAACGGAGACGGGCGAACCGGCGGATCAGGTCGACACTGCGGACCGGCTCGGCGGTCAGACCCGGGGTATCTGCGGACAGGATGCACTGCACCACCGTGTCCGTCTGGTCCAGCGGTGCGGTGATCAGGATCAGATCGGCCTGACCGGCCGCCTCCACCGGCCGGCTGGTGCCGTCCAGTACCAACCCATCTCCCGTGGTGGGCCGTGCCGTCACCGCCCCACCCGATCCGCCGCTTGGGGCACCGACGCCGGGCAACGAACCCCCGATGCACCAGCTGGCGATGGTCACCCCGCTCACCAGATCGCCCACCCACTGCTTGGCCTGGGCCGGCGACCCCGTCCGGGACAGAGCCCCGGCCACCACATTGGTGGGAACCAGAGGACCGGGTGACACCAACCGACCCATCTCCTCGGCCACCAGGGCCAGATCGCTCAATCCCCGGCCGGACACACTGCCGCCGCCGTGGTCCTCGGAGACCAGCATCGACACCCAACCCAGCTCGGCGCCCTGGCGCCACCATCCGGCGTCGAACCCGCCGGGGCAGGTCCTCGGCCAGGAGGCGGACGGCGGCGAGGGGAAAGCTGTCCTCCAGGAACTTCCGGCGTTGTCTCGCGGAAGAGCTCCTGATCGTCGGTGAGGATGAGATCCACGGTCAGTCGGCCCCGGGTTCAGACGCGTGGCAGCCCCGGCCAGACCGGCACACCGCGGTCACTTCCCGGCACCAAAGATGAGGGGCAGCTCCTCGATGTGGCGAAGCCCCATCTGTAGCTGAGCTCGGTCCCTGGGGCGATGGAGTACTCGGGGATGCGGCGATGCCATTCGCGCAGGGCGATCCGCAACTCGAGGCGAGCCAGATGGGAACCGAGGCAACGGTGCACTCCCCCTCCGAAAGCCAGGTGGCGGTTGTCGTTCCGGTTGAGATCGACCTGATCGGAGCCGGGCACGGCTCCTCGTCGGTATTGGCCGACCCGATCACCACCCCGACGTTCTCACCGGCGTGAATGGGACAACCACCGAGGTCTATGTCGCGGGTGGCCACCCGGGCCACCGTGGTCACCGGGGTCTCCCATCGGAGTAATTCCTCGACGGCAGAGGGGATGATCGACGGATCGTCGACGATCTGGCGTCCGCTCGTCCGGGTGCTGGGCCAGCCGGGCCACGAAGCACTCCAGCGAGTCGGTCACCGTGTCCAGACCGGCCAGAATGAACAGGAAGCAGATCCCCAGGATCTCGTCCGTGGTCAGATGCTCCGACTCGACCTCGGCGTCGATGAACATGCTCAACAGATCGTCTTGACGGTTCTGCTGTCGGTCCTTCACCGCCTCGGCGAAGTAGTCCTCGACCCTCTTCGCCGCCTTCCTCTGATTGGCCTGGATCTCCTCGAAATCGTTCCGGACGGCCGCAGGATGCCGTCCTTCATGGCCAGGAACGACTCGAGCTCGGACAGGGGGAGCCCGACCAGGGCCAGAAACACCGAGGAAGGCAGGGGAATGGCGAAGTCGGTGGCGAACTCGCACGAGCCCCTGTCGATGAAGCCGTCGATGAGCTCGTTGACCAACCGGGTGATCTTCGGTTCGAGCAGGTTCATCCGGCGGGGAGCGAAGATGGGATCGAGAAGCCGTCGGTACTTGCGGTGGTCCGGCGGATCGACCTGCAGCGGGATGAGGGGGACCGACTGGCCGAGGTCGACCGCCTCCATGCCCGATGAGAACTCCTCGGGGTGGGTCAGGGCGTATTCGACGGCGCCCCGGCGCACCACCTGGGGGCCGAAGACGCCGGCCACCACAGGCCCCTTGGCCCGCGCCTCGCCGGTAGAAGGGTCTGGGGATTGGCGGCGAGGCCGACGTCCATGAAGCCGTCGGCCAGAGTCTCGGTCTCCATGCCGGTCCCAATCCTACTCGGTGTCGTCCACGTCCGGCTCCCGCGCTCGGGCCTCGCCACGGCCACCTGAGAATCAGCTTTTCAGCAGAAGGTTAACCGTGCCGAATGCCGTGCGTCGTGGACGGGGCGCCTGCGGGTGAGACCGGCGTCAGCGGACGGAGCGGAAGTCCGGGCTCCGCTTCTCGGCGAAGGCTGCCATCCCTTCGGCCATCTCCGCCGACACCGCCGCCATGGCCTGGGCCTGCGCCTCCCGATCGAGCGAGACGGGGAGGGCGGTCTCGAACGTGGCATTGAGCAGCTGCTTGGACAGCCCCATCGACCGGACCGGCCCGGCCGCCAACCGTGCCGCCAGCTCGACGGCCTCCGCGCTCGAGCTCCTCGACCGACGGCAGGCACCGGTAGGCCAGCCCGAGGGTCACCGCCTCGGCCCCTTGGCCCCCTCGCCCAGCATGACCATGGCCTTGGCCCGGGGCAGTCCGACCAGACGCGGGCAGGAGGTAGGCGCCGCCGGCGTCGACCACCAGGCCCCATCGGGCGAACGACCAGACGAAGCGGGTCTGCTCGCAGACCAGCACGAAGTCACAGGCCAGGGCCAGATGGGCGCCCGGGCCCACCGCCGTCCCGTTGACGGCGGCCACCGTGGGCTTGTCCAGCTCCCAGAGCTCACGGATGAAGGCCTGCACGCCGTTGCGCAAGGCCTCGCTGGTGTCCCGGGGGTTGAACTCCGCACCCCCGGAGCCGGCCACCGTCGACTGGCGCAGGTCCATGCCGGCACAGAAGGCGTCCCCGACCCCGGTGATCAGCAGGGCCCGGACCTCCCGGTCGGCACGGACCTCACGGACCCGGGTCACGATCTCGTCGCGCATCTCGACGGTCAGGGCGTTCTTGGCCTCGGGCCGGTCGAGGACCAGGCGGGCCACACTGTCTTCTCCGACGTCGTAGCGGATCATCGGACCCAACGTAGGCGAACGCAGGCCAACGCTCGCCGGGAGCACTGTCGCTCAGGTCGCCGGCTGGGGCCGCCACTACCGGCAACAGGCCGTGGTAGGGCATGCCCCGCTGCTTCCACTCCTCGTACCGGGCCAGGAAGTCGTCGCCGAACGGGTCCTCGCCGATCAGGGGCATGCCCGCCCGCCAGATGGTCAGGTCGTCTGGGGCCAGCGCGGAAGCGGTGGCCACGTGTCGCCGGGTCGCCTCGTGGTCGCCCTGCCGGTGGGCCTCGGCGGCCACCCGGAAGTGCAGCCGGGCCAGCACCTCGTCGGCGGAGAGATCGCCCACCGCCTGGCGGGCCTCGTCGTCGGTGACCGGCACGATCCCCGTCGCGCACCCAGCGACGCACGCTCGTCGAGGTGGGGACCGGACGCTCACCCCGGTGAAGTCGACGAACAGGTCGCTGCCGAAGGCGCTGCCGTTGGGCCGCACGATGCCGGTTCATCCTCGTCGATCCACACCACGGTGGGCACGTTGGAGATGGCGTACAGCTCGGTGAGGAGATGGTTGGGGTCGTAGAGCACGGGCATGGTGATGCCCTCGGTCCACGGCCGGACATCGTCGGCCGCTTGGTCGATGGCCACGGCGATGACGGTGAAGCCCTCCGGAGCGCAGCTCGTCGTGAAGGGCCTGCCAACCGGGGAGGTCGTAACGGCATCCGCACCAGCTGGAGAAGGTGACCAGCAGCTTCTTCACCCCCAGCCACTCGTCGAGCCGATGGCGGTTTCCCGTCGAGGTCAGGGAGGGTCGAAGGCCGGGGCCCGCAGGTCGTCGAGGGCCTGCCGGCGCAGCTCGGCGGGCAGGGACACGGCCACCACCCCGGCATCCACGTCGACGACGGCCGGCCGGCCCAGCGCCCGGGCCACCTCGACCAGGTCGAGTCTGCTCCCCCACCTTCAGCCGCGTCCCATGTCGACCACGGGAACGCAGGTGTCCTGGCGGCACAACCCGGAGGCCTTGAGCTCCCAGCCGAGAGCCTCGGGGAGGTGGTCGACCTCGATCAGGAACGTCCCCCGGGACGGGTCGACGGTGGCCTCGACCGTCCGGGCTTCGTCCTCGATGATGGTGATCTGGGTCATGTCGATGCTCCTCCACTGTTCAGGATCGCTCCACACCCGTCCTTGAGGATCGCTTGCGCGGCGGGACGGATCGACCGATGACCACCGTTGCTTCCCGACCGCTCCCTGTCAATCCTCACCGGTCCGCACCCGTTACGCCGGGACTCGGGTGCAGCCTCCCCGGCTCGGGGGCAATGCCGGCAGCGGCGGCGAATCGCCGGCTGCGCTCGGCGTACCCGCCCTCGCCCGTCCGGGGTCGGTGCGGCCGGTGAGAAGAGCACGACACCACCGGCGGGGGTGGCTGCCACCGCCACCTGCACCGCCTCCTCGAGGTCGGGGCGACGCTCGACCACCATCGCCGATGCCGAGCCGGCGGCCCGGGTGGTCAGCGATCTCGAGCCACCCTTGCCTATCCGGGGGCAGCACGACGACCCGCGGATTCCGGTCGGCGGTCGACGATGGCCTCCACCAGTCCTCCTGGGTCTACCCCCCGGTCGGCCCCGCCGAGGATGACGGTCAGCGGGCGGTCGGGGAAGGCTCTCAGCGAGGCCTCGGTGGCAAACGGGTTGGAGGCCAGAGCATCGTCGACGAAGGTGAGCCCCTCTATCTGGCCGACGCGTCTGGCACCGGGACGGCAGTCCCTCGAAATCGGCCACGGCGGTGGCGATGGCGTCCGATCGTCGGGACCCGGTTCTCCAACAGCAGG
The DNA here is from genome assembly GCA_963813525.1 of uncultured Acidimicrobiaceae bacterium. Lineage (GTDB taxonomy): Bacteria > Actinomycetota > Acidimicrobiia > Acidimicrobiales > RAAP-2 > Bog-756. The sequence continues at coordinate 2,120,728 of CAWEZI010000005.1, read as the reverse complement.
GCGCCGGCGATGGCTCCGCACAGGTTCCAGACGTTGTGCCGTCCGGGGACAGCCATGTCGGAGGCGTGGGCCACAAGCCGGTCGTCGATGGTCACCTCGCCGTCCTCGGTGACCCTGACCCGACCAGCCGGTCCGAACAGGATCCGGTGAGGATGGTGGTCGGTGCGCGACACGGCTTCGTCGCTGGCGGCATTGACGGCGACGACACCGGGCGGACCCGCCTCGATGAGGCGCAGCTTGTCCCGGTAGTAGGCCTCCTCACCGCCGTGCCAGTCCAGATGATCGGGGGCCAGGCTGGTCAGGACGCACACGCCCGGGCTCACCGTGACCTCGGCGGCCTGGTAGGAGGACACCTCGACCACGTAGGCGTCGGCCGGTGGACGGCCGTACATGTCGGTCACCGGTACCCCGATGTTGCCGATGAGGGCGACGTCGCGGCCTTCGGCCCGGAGGATGGAAGCGGTGAGAGCGGCCGTGGTGCTCTTGCCCTTGGTGCCGGTGATGGCCACCACCGGGGCGTCGGCGAAGTCCTCGAGCCAGACGGCCATGGCCGTGGTCACCGACACCCCCGAAGCGGTGGCCTCACTCAGCTCGGCGCGGTAGCGACTCACGCCGGGAGCCCGGACCACCACATCGATGTCAGCCCACTCGATCTGATCGGGACGGATGACGCCACCGCTGTGCTCGGGGCCGAGCCGGGCGGCGGCCGCCTCCGGGTGGTCATCGATGAGGATGGGAAGCACCCCCCGTTCGGCCGAGGAGCCGGACCATGGCCAGGCCCTCGTGGCCGATCCCCCAGACGGCCACCCGTCGGGCGCAGAGCTCGTCGAGGGTCATCCTTCCTCCGACAGCAGCCGTTCCACCGCCGCGGCGATCAGGACCCAGGGGAAAGGCCAGATCGGCGCGGGGGGTCAGGAGTTCCCTTACATCGTCATCGGACACGAGAGCCTGGGCCCGCTCGGCCAGGGCCACGACGACCGGGGCATCCTTCCAGCCGGGGAGAGACGAGAGGATCCGGAATGCGGCAGCCGACTCGCGTCGCTCTCCGACGCATTCGAACGGTTTGTCGTCATCGCTCATGAGAGCGGCGAACCCGGCCACCTGTCGGGGGTCGTCGAACAGGTCACGGCCGATGATGGCGGTGACGGCCGGGCGGTCGAGGAACGGGGCCAAGACCAGGGCCACGAACCGGCACTTGGGGCAGTCGCCGCACCACCCGTCCCCGACCGGGCCCGACCGGCGGAAGACGGTGTTGCAGCTGCAGAAAGTGGGGTGGTAGCGGGTGAGCCGGGCAAAGGCACGGGCGATGGCCAATTCCGAGTAGGGACGCAGGGCGGAGGCGTAGACGATGGCGGGGTCGATGGCGGTCGACACCAGCTGCGGCCAGAAGCCGCTCGAAGTCGAGGCTCTTCGAGTACTGGTGGTTGACCGGGACCCCGCCGACCACCGTGGTCTCCTCGCTGGCCGAGCGTTCGACGGCCATCACGATGGTGTCGTACCCGTAGAGGAAGCTTCCGACCACGGCGATCAAAGAGACAATGGCGGTGATGGGCACGTGTCCGTTGAGAGCCCCGGCACGGTTGAGACGGGACAACTCGGGTGAGAGCCGGCGGCGCACCACCACCAAATCGAGTCCGGTCTGTCGGGCCAGTTCGACCACCAGAGGGTGGGGATCGACGGCGAACAGCCGCGGCCCGAGGGGGGCCAGCGCCTCGATGAGCACCATCGAGTCCTTCCCGCCCCCGATGGGAACCACGAGGCCCCCCGGGCGGGCGGAACGGATCGGCCCCGCCGCTTCGATGAGAGCGTGCGGTCGCAAATCCTGGGGGAGGGGAACGGGAAGGCCGTTGGTGACCGCGAACTCGCGGAGGCCCTCGTCGTAGAGATGTTGATGAAATGCCAGCTCGGTGGGACTGAGATCGGCATCCAGGATGATCTGGCTGGGTGCAGCGGCCTTGTAGTAACTGGTACCGGCGGCGATGTGCAGGTGGAGCAACGCCCGTTGCAGACCGGAAGCGTCCACGTCGACCGCACCGACGGTAGGGGTCTCGAAGGTGATCGTCTCGGTGAACGTCTGTCCGCTATCGAAGGCGTACCCGAGTGAGACGGTCCGCGTAGCGAGATCGAAGGTTCGATCGACCACCCGGAAGGCCCCGACGGAACCAGCATCGAACCGGACCAGGTCGCTCATCTCCACCACAGCGTAGTGGCGGGCCACTCCCCTACCCGCTTTCTTCGGCGTCGTTAGCTCTGTTGGTGGCCGGCCCGGGCGTTGCTGGCCGGCCCGTGCCCGACGGGCTGCTACTCCGACGGTGGAGGAGGTTTGGTCCGCCGGATGTGGTCCACGATTTGCAGAGACGAGCCCGTCGGCTCGATGACCCACACGTCCCCCTTCTGCAGCTTGAGGTTCGATGGCGGCGACCGGGTGGGGTCGGGCCAGAGGGACCCGAGCATGGCAACGGCCACGTCCCCGTGCGTGCACAGCACAACCGACTGACCGGCCACTCGCTCCAGCAGAGCCACCCCTTCGGCATCGTTTCCCTCGGCCAGGGCGTCCACCGGTTCGACAGCCAGGCCCAGGGCCTCGGCGGTGGGGGCCACCGTCTGGACGCAGCGAACGAAAGGGCTGCTCATCACCGCGTGGGGTTCGAACCGGGTAAGCAAGGGGACCAAGGCCGCCGCCCAGGCCTGGCCCCGCGGGGACAAGGGGCGCTGGCGGTCGTCACCCTTGTAGGCGCTCCGTCTGCCGGCGGGCGCATGGCGGACCACCAGGAGCGGCATCCCCAGATGCTGTCATGACTCCGCCACCGGGTCGGTGATGCGACGGTCGAACCGGACGCCTAAGGTCAGTCGGGGCAGCCGTGCTGGGGGACGGAACGGAGGTAGCGATGAGGTACGCCAATCTGGGTTCGACCGGTCTGCGGGTATCGCGGGTCTGCCTGGGAATGATGAGCTACGGCAACGACAGCGAGAGGCCGTGGGCACTCGACGAGACACAGGCCGAGCCCATCGTGCGGGCCGCCGTCGAGGGAGGGATCACCTTCTTCGACACGGCGGACACCTACTCCCACGGGGCGAGCGAGGTGGCCACCGGACGTTTGCTGCCCAAATTCCTCAGCCGCGACGAAGTGGTGGTGGCCACCAAAGTGTTCATGCCCATGACTCCCGGCGAGAACGGAGCCGGGCTCTCCCGCAAACACATCCTCTCGGCCATCGACGCGTCGCTGGCCCGTCTGGACATGGAGTACGTGGACCTCTACCAGATCCATCGGTGGGATCCCCGCACGCCGATCGAGGAGACCATGGAGGCGCTCCACGACGTGGTGCGGGCGGGAAAGGCCCGCTACATCGGGGCCAGCAGCATGTTCGCCTGGCAGTTCGCCAAGGCCCAGCACGTCGCCGACCTGAACCACTGGACCCGTTTCGTATCCATGCAGCCCCACTACAACCTCATCTATCGCGAAGAGGAGAGGGAGATGATTCCCCTCTGTCTCGACGAGGGCATCGGAGTCATCCCGTGGAGCCCTCTGGCCCGCGGGGTACTGGCCGGCAACCGCAGCCGCACCGGGGAACACCACACCGTTCGGTCCGACACCGATAACTTCACCGACTATCTGTACAGCCAGCCCACCGACTTCGACGTGGTCGAGCGGGTGGCCGAGGTGGCCAAAGAGCGCGGGGTCTCCCCTGCCCAGGTGGCGCTGGCCTGGCTGCTCCAGCGACCGGGGGTGACCGCCCCCATCGTGGGCTCCACCAAGCCCGGGCATCTAGAAGACGCTCTGGCTGCCGAAGAGCTGGAGCTGACCAAGGACGAGGTCACCCGTCTCGAGGAGCTCTACGTTCCCCATCCGGTTCTCGGTCACTTCTGAGCACGTTCATGACCACGTCGCCACCCACCACGTCACCACCCACCACGGCACCACCCACCGCCGTCGACTTCCACCTCGACATCATGTGTCCCTACGCCTTCCAGACCTCGCTGTGGATCCGCGAAGTGCGGGCCCAGACCGGGCTCGAGGTTCGGTGGCGCTTCTTCAGCCTCGAGGAGGTCAACCGGGTCGAGGGAAAGAAGCACCCGTGGGAGCGCGACTGGACCTATGGCTGGTCGATGATGCGGATCGGGGCCTACCTGCGCCGCACCGACATGGACCTGCTCGACCGGTGGTACCGGGTGGCGGGAAACGCCCTCCATGTCGAGGGACGCAAGCCCCATCGACCAGAGGTGGCCGAGGAGCTACTGGCCGAGATGGACCTCGATCCGGGCATCGTCCGGGCCGCCATGGACGACCCGACCACCGGGGACGAGGTGCTGGCCGAGCACGAAACGGTGGTGGCCAAGGGAGGATTCGGCGTGCCCACTCTGGTGTTCGACGACGGCCAGGCGTTGTTCGGCCCGGTCCTGGTCAATCCGCCGGCGGGTGACGAGGCGGTGCGCCTGTGGCAGCACGTGATCGGGTGGCTCGAGTTTCCCCATGTCTATGAGCTCCAGCGGCCCAAGGCCGCCGGCGACATCGACACCATCGCTACCGCCTTCGCCCCTTATCTCGAGGCGCGGGACTGGTTCAGCGTCCAACGCCCCACTCCCTGACGGGGGTTGCCGGAACTCCCTGCGATCGGGTGCCGGCCGGTCGAGGATGGCGGCTCTAATGGGGATCAACCACTTCATTCGTTAAGAGGATGAGGCTGGTCACCGAGCCGCCATCAGGTGAGCACTGCGCGACTCAGGGCGTTGAGCCCTAGGCCTAGATCGTGCCCCTGCTGGTCGGTGAGGTCTCCTCGGACGGCTGGTGGGATGTCGTGCCTCGAGCACTGATCCATTAGGAAGCTGCTGGAGTCCTCGGGCTCGCGTGTAGTGACCGTCGATGGAGAGGAGCGAGGTAGATGATCTTTGTTGGAGTGGACTGGGCAGAGGCCCACCACGACGTGTTCGTCCAGGACGAGGACGGCAAACGCCTGGCCGGAGGTCGGCTACCCGAAGGGGTAGAAGGCATCGCCCGATTCCACGAGATGGTGGGTGCGCACGCCGAAGAGCCTGAAGACGTGGTGATCGGGATCGAGACCGACCGGGGGCTGTTCGTCGGGGCTCTGGTGGCCGCCGGCTACCAGGTGTTCGCCGTCAACCCGATGTCGACCTCTCGTTATCGAGACCGTCACTCGAGCTCGGGGGCGAAGTCCGATCCCGGGGACGCCAAGGTACTGGCCGACATGGTCCGGACCGACCGCCACAATCACCGACCGGTGGCCGGGGACAGCGAGCTGGCCGAAGCCATCAAGGTGCTGGCCCGGGCCCACCAGACGATGATCTGGTCGAGGGGACGCCAGACCAACTTCTTGCGCTCCACTCTGCGGGAGTTCTACCCGGCTGCCCTGGTGGCCTTCGACGATCTGACCAGCGGTGATGCCCTCGAGGTGTTGAAGGCGGCTCCTACCCCGACCCTCGGGGCTGGGCTGTCCCGCTCCAAGATTGCCGCCGCACTGAAGCGAGGTGGTCGCCAGCGCCGGGTCGACCAGCGGGCCGAAGAGATCCAAACCGCCCTGCGGGCACCCCAGCTGCAGGGCCCGGCTCTGGTGGCCAGCGCCATGGGAACGTCGGTCTCGGCCACGGTGGCGGTCATCGCCACCATGAACACCCAGGTCGGCGAGCTGGCCCAGGAGCTCGAAGTCCATTTTGAGCAACACCCGGATGCCGAGGTGGTCCGATCCCTGCCAGGACTTGGGACCATCCTCAGCGCCCGGGTGCTCGGCGAATTCGGCGATGGGCCGAACAGGTATGCCACCCCCAAGTGTCGCAAAAACTACGCCGGCACGTCGCCCATTACCCGGGCCTCGGGCACCAAACGAGTCGTCCTTGCCCGTCATGTCCGCAACAAGCGACTGGCCGATGCCATCTACTACTGGGCCTTTGCGTCACTCACCGCCTCACCAGGAGCTCGAGCCTTCTACGACTACCGCAGGGCCGCCGGGGACACCCACCATGCCGCCCTCCGTCACGTCGGCAACCGACTGGTGGGCATACTCCACGGATGCCTTGCCAGCGCGACGAACTACGACGAGGAGACTGCATGGGGTCATCGCGCTTACCTCGGACGCGACCGGGCCGCTTGACAGATTGCGACCGTGGGATGTCTAGGTCTCTGCCGCGGCGCTCTCGGCGGTGCCGGTGAGGCCCGCCTTGCGCAATCGCCCGAGCCCGAGGAGGGGGAAGAGCATGACCGACAGCATCCCGGCGGCCACCAGCGAGGCGGCGTTGACCTCGAGCATGCGCCCCTCCTCCAGGGCGATGCTGGTGATGACCACGATGAGCGGCAGTCCGGTGGCCGATAAGAAGGCCATTGGCATCCGCTGGGACGGTTCGAGGACCTTCCGGTAGAGCAGGAAGACAGGCACCCCCCGGGCCACCAGCATGAGGGCCAGAAACACCGGCACCCGCCACAGGGAGATGGGGTGGTGGATGAACACGTGCAGGTCGAATTCGATGCCACTGACCACAAAGAATATGGGGATGAGGAACCCGAAGCCGATGGCCTCCAGCTTGGCTTTGATGGCGGCGGATTCTCCGCCCGCCGAAAACAGGCGAATAACGACGCCGGCGGCGAAGGCCCCGAGCAACACATCGAGGCCGAGCACCTCGGCCAGCAGCACCAGAAGCACGATGAGCAGCAGGGAGATGCGCACCGGCAGCTGGGCGCTCGACTCCAGGGTTCGGCTGAGAAACGACACCACGCTCGGCGGTTGATCGCGGGCCGCCACCAGGACGGTGACCACGGCCACGGCCACGAACAGGAGGAGGAGCAGCGAGGTGACCACCGGCTCCTTGTTGGTCAGCAGGAGGGCCACGGCCACCACCGGCCCGAACTCACCCACCGTGCCTATGGCCGATATGTACGAGCCGAAGGAGGTCGGCATGACCCCGGCGTCGTTGAGGATGGGGATAAGGGTGCCCAGAGCGGTGGTGGTCAGGGCCAGGCCCACGACGACCGTGTCCCGGGCCAGCCCGGCCGACACCAGGGCGAAGGCGGCGGCCATGCCGATGGCCAGGGATAAGGCCCATCCGGCCGCGGCCAGCTCCAGGGGCTTCCCCCGGATCCGGTCGAGGTCGAGCTCGTACCCGGCCAGGAAGATGAGGTAGGTCAGTCCCAGGTCGGAGAGGCCGGTGATCACGTTGTCCACGTGCGCCAGGTTGAACACGTAGGGACCCATCAGGATGCCGAAGCCGATCTGGATGACGATCTCCGGGACGGCCAGACGCCCGGTCAACTCGGAGAGAAGAGGGGCCAGCACAGCGGCCAAGGCGATGAGGACCAGTGTGGTGAGTGTCTGCGCGGTCACGCCGGTGGCGGCGGCAGCGATCATGCCCGGCCGCACCGAGGCTGTATCGGCATCGCCTCACACTAGGCGTCTGGCAACACGGGGAACTGGATGCGGGCCGCCACTGGACAGGCTCTCTCGGTTTGATCCACCGGCCGATTGCCGGCGCGCCGGTTCTGCTTTCGGGGCACACTGGAAGCGATGCTGATCGTGGTCGGACCGGTCGAAGCCGAGGCGCACGCCCGTCGCTCTCATCCGGAACGACCCGAACGGGTCGGCGCCGTCATGCGCGGAGTGGAGGACCTCCACTTGGGCAGCGATCTGTCAGTGCTGGCCACCCGACCGGCCGACGTGTCCGAGCTCCAGCGGGTCCACACCGCTGAGTACCTGGAGGATCTGCGTCGGCACTGCGCGGAGGGGGCGGGACCGCTCGACCCGGACACCTACGCCACGCCGGAATCGTGGGAGGCGGCCCGCCAGTCGGCCGGCGCCGGTCTGGTGGCGGTGGAGGCGCTACGGAAAGCCGGTGACGGTGCGGCGTTCGTAGCGGCGCGGCCTCCGGGCCACCACGCTCTGGCCGGCCGGCCGATGGGGTTCTGCCTCCTCAACAATGTCGCTGTGGCCGCCGCCCAGCTGGTCGAGGCCGGCGAACGGGTGCTGATCGTGGATTGGGACGTCCACCACGGCAACGGGACCGAGGCCCTTTTCTGGGACGAGCCCCGGGTGCTCTACGTCTCGACCCACCAGTGGCCGTGCTATCCGGGGACCGGGCGGGCCAGCGACGTCGGCGGGCCCTCGGCCCGGGGGACGACGCTCAATGTGCCCCTGCCCCCAGGCTCCACCGGCGACGTCCTGGAACGCGCCTTCGATGAACTGGTCAGCCCGGCGGTGGCCGCCTTCGAGCCGTCCTGGGTTCTGGTGTCGGCCGGATTCGATGCCCATCGGGCCGACCCGTTGGCCGACCTCTCGCTGTCGGCCGGCGACTTCGCCCGTCTGGCCCCGGTGGTGGCCGGATACGCCCCGGCTCCCGGCCGGACCGTCTGGTTCCTCGAAGGCGGTTACGACCTGGGGGCGCTGCAGGCCTCGGTCACCGCCACCTTCGGTGCCCTGGTCGGATGGGGCGGGCAGGTCGAGCCTCCCACGGCAGGGGGACCGGGCCACGACCAGGTCAAGAAGGCCGGGGCCGAGCGTCACGCGCTACTGGAGTGAGCCCCGGCCTGCTGGAGTGAGCCCCGACCGGCGGGAGTGAGCCCCTGCCGGCGGGAGTGAGCCCCGGGCCAGGCCGGTCACCAGGTGTCGATGCAGTTGCGCTTCTTACCGGTTCGTGCCGGCGGTGCCGGTGCCGCTCGCAAGGCCTCCACCACCCGCCGACGTGACTCGGCCGGATCGATCACGTCGTCGATCTCGTAGGTGGTGGCTACGTTCAACGCCCGGCCGTGCTCGTAGGCGCGGGCGACCATGGTCTCGAACAGTTCCTCCCGGGCCACCGGGTCCTCGACGGCCTCGAGCTCGCGGCGGAAGCCGAGCCGCACCGCCCCTTCAAGCCCCATGCCACCGAGCTCCCCGGTCGGCCAGGCGACCACGAAGAGAGGTGATCGGAAGCTCCCCCCGGCCATGGCCTGGGCACCCAGCCCGTAGGCCTTGCGGAGGACGATGGTCATGAACGGCACGGTGAGACTGGCGCCGGTGACGAAGAGGCGGCTGAAGTGCCGGACCTGGGCCGTCTTTTCGGCCTCCGGCCCGACCATGAAACCGGGCGTGTCGCACAGGGTGAGGACGGGGAGGTCGTGGGCGTCACACAGCTGGAGGAACCGCGCCGCCTTGTCGGCGCCGTCACTGTCGATGGCCCCGCCCAGGTGGGCCGGATCGTTGGCCACCAGGCCGAGGGGCCGGCCCTCGATGCGGGCCAGTGCCGTCACCATCCCCGGCGCGAATCCGGCCCGTAGCTCGAGGAGCGACCCGTTGTCGACCATGGTAGTCAGGAGCTCTCGTAGGTCGTAGAGGTGCCGTCGGTCCTCGGGAATGGACTGGCGCAGTCGGCGCTGGTCGGCGCAGGTCCACGACGGGACGACCCCCTGGAAGTAGGACAGGTAGGAACGGGCCAATCGAACGGCATCGGCATCGTCCTCGGCCACCAGGTCCACCACGCCGTTGCCGACCTGTACATCGAGGGGTCCGATCTCCTCGGGTCGGTAGACGCCCAACCCTCCACCTTCGATCATGGCCGGTCCCCCCATCCCGATCGAAGCGTCGGGGGTGGCGATGATCACGTCACAGCAACCGAGCAAGGCGGCATTGCCGGCAAAGCAGCGACCCGAGGCGATCCCGATCATCGGCACCAGGCCGCTCAGACCACCGAAGAGGACGAAGGCCTGGGTGTCCAGACCGGTGATGGTGGCGTAGTCGGTGTCACCGGGCCGGCCGCCGCCGCCCTCGGCAAACAGGACGACCGGAAGGCGCAGCCGTTCGATGAGCTCGAACATCCTGTCCTTCTTGCGGTGGTTCTGTTGACCCTGGGTCCCGGCCAACACGGTGTAGTCGTAGGAGAGGACGGCGCACGCCGCTCGCCGGTCGCCGAACCGGTCGGCGCCGACCCGCCCGATCCCGGACACCAACCCGTCGGCCGGCGTACGGGCTACGAGCTCCTCGATGTCTCGCCGCCCGCGTTGGGCGGCGATGGCCAGCGACCCGTACTCGGTGAAGCTTCCCGGATCGCACAGATCGTCGATGTTCTGGCGTGCCGTCCTCCGACCGTGGGCGCGGCGGCGGGCCACCGCCTCCGGCCGGCCTTCGTCGGCCGTCTGGTGGCGGCGGCTGCTGAGCTCGGCCAGGTCGGCGCGGATGACGGCGGGATCTCCGTCCGGCTTTTCGGCCGGGGTGTGACCGGCGACGATCCCCTCCTCGGTGTCGGCCACCTCGGTGTTGGCCCTCTCGGTGCTGGCCACCTCGATGACGACCAGGCCGGCCCCGGCGGCCACCACCCGGCCGACCTCGGCCACCAGGTCGAGCACGACCCCCGGGGCCGGCGATCGGACCACGTGTTCCATCTTCATCGACTCGACGATCCCTACCGGCGCCCCCCGTTCGATCCGGTCCCCGACGGTGACGGGGACCGCCACCACCGTTCCCTGCACGGGTGACTCGACGGTGAACGGTGCGCCGGCGGGCAGCGGCGTTCCGTCTGCCACCGTGGTCAGAGGGCGGGCATCGGGAAGATGCTGGGCTCGTGGGCCACCGAGGCGATGGCCTCCTGGCGTTCGAGGTCACTCATCGGGGCGAAGCGGCCGGCGGCGTCCAGAGCGGTGCGGAGCACACCGGTGTCCCCCGGTGTGCAGAAGGCATGCACGCCGGGGGTCGAGAGCGCGAAACGTACCCCGCGTTCCACCTCGACCGGCCCGGTGTAGGGCTGGTACCAGGTACCGGCATCATGGCGCTGGTCACCCCACGGTCGGGCGGCGGCGGCCTTGATGGCCATCACCCCCACGTCGCCATCGGCGGCGTAGGCCAGCAGGGACTCGGCATCCCTCCGGTAGGTGGGGTCCGACCACAGCTGGGGGTTCACCGGGAACATCACCGTGTCCAGGTCGTAGCGGCGAAGGGCTTCGAGGTGGGCGGCGGGAGCGGTCAGCTCGTGCCCGGTGATGCCCACCCACCGGCAGAGGCCCTCATCGCGGGCGGCCAGGATGGCCTCGACCGCCCCCGACCGGGCATCCAGTTCCTCCAGGTCGGTGACGGCGTGGAGTTGGTAGAGATCGAAATGATCACAGCGGAGCAGCCGCAATGACTCGTCGAGCTGGGCCCGCACCCCATCGCCACTGTGCCGGAGCGTCTTGCAGGCCACGAACAGACGGTCGCGCACGGCCGGGATCAGAGGACCGAGAAGCTCCTGGGCCCGGCCGTACTGGGGAGCTACATCGAGATGGTTGACCCCGGCGGCCAGGGCCTCGTCGAAGGCGGCGGCCGTCCGATCAGGATCGGCGTCCCAGAACGCAGCCGCTCCGAACACGGCTACCGAAGAACGGTGACCGGTCCTCCCCAGTCGTCGTACGTCCACGAATGCACCGTAGCCAAGATCACGACGCTCCGGCCCGCTTCTTTGCTTCCTCCCACCCGGCCACCATGGCCCCGAACCGCATCGGGTCCGGTCTGTCCGACGTCGACGAGCTGGCCGTCAAGCCAAAGCAGGTCCGGTCCGTCCCACAAACGACGCCCCCGGCCAAGTCAAAAGCCGTCGCCCACCATGGTCACTCGATGCTTGAACTGAGCCGAGATGAAACGTGCCAGCACCGACGGTCACTCCCCGTCGGGGTCTTCTGTGAGCGGTCGCCCCTGGGGGGTAGCGGCGGCCTCCTTCTGTGCCGGTGTACCCCGCCGATGTGGGCGCCATTGACGTGTGCGTCGCTGGAGTTCTTGGATCGTCTCCACGGCTCGCCGTCTTCGTAGTTGCACGGGCCTGAGTCTGGTCAAGCTCACGCCGGTGCGACGAGGGGCACCGCTGCGCGACCACGACTCGCCGGTAGCTCGCTGAACGCCAGTAGATCAAAGCTAGGCTCCGCTAGTGGCTAAGGCCCCCTCAGGCGTTGCGTACCTGACCTGTAGAAGCTGTCACTCACGGTGTGAAGTCCGTCGGAATGGCCACTCGTTCACGTGCTCGGAGTGTCGGGGGCTGTATAAAGCGATTCGCTGCAAGAAATGTCGTCGCGCTTACCTCACCGCCGCCCCAGCGTATTCAAATACTAAGTGTCCGATGTGCGGTTGTGTCGAAAAAATGCGGTATTCAGCTGACGCGACGTTCGATGAGGTCAAAGGCCTTCTAACGACAGATCTGTCGACTCCGGCAAAGAAGGCACCGGCAAAGAAGGCACCGGCAACGAAGGCACCGGCAACGGAGGCACCGGCAAAGAAGGCACCGGCAAAGAAGGCACCGGCAAAGAAGGCACCGGCAAAGAAGGCACCGGCAACGGAGGCAGCTGCAACGGAGGCACCGGCAACGGTGAGCAGAGCAATGCCGAGGCCTTTCATTGTCGCGGCGGCGGTTGTGCCCGGCTTAGTGGCGCTCGGGGTCTGTGCGTACCAACTGTGGCTCCCAAATGTGCTGTTCGGTTATCACTATTCGACCGGTAACCCGTATGACGACGGCGTGTACCTAGGTGCAGCCCTACACCTCGTGAATGGTGTGCTTCCGTACCGGGACTTCGTTCTGCTGCACCCGCCCGGCGTCGCTCTGCTCATGACCCCAGTCGCCGCCCTCGGGCGCGCCATAGGCACGCGCGACGCCATGGCAGGGGCTCGCCTGGTCACAGTCCTTATCACGGCGCTGAATGCCGGTCTGGCGGCGATCGCAGTTCGCAACCGGGGTGTCGGGGCCATGATCATGGCAGGCACCGCTCTAGCGTGCTTCCCCTTGGCAGTGGCGGCAGACCAGAGCTTGCTGCTTGAGCCGTATCTCGTCTGTTTCTGCCTCATTGGCATGATCGCCATGTTCTCCGGGGGTGAACTCGCCTCCTCCCGCCGGCTGGTGTTAGCCGGCGCCGCCTTCGGTTTCGCTGGTGCCATCAAGATATGGGCGATTATTCCCATTCTGGTGGCGTTTGCGGTCTGCCTGCCGCGGTGGAAAGACCTTCGAATACTTGTGTTTGGCACGATCGCGGGGTTCATCGTACCTTGCTTGCCCTTTTTCCTCCTTGCCCCGCACGCTTTCTTCCACGACGTGTTCGTCACTCAGTTGGCTCACACTGGTTCGGCAACGGCGGGGGCCTCGAGCAGCGTGCGCCTGCTGACATTGACCGGCTTTTGGGGGATATCGTACCTCCACTCAAAGACAGCCCTGGCCCTCTGCTTCGTTGTCGTTCTCGTGATCTTTGTGGCCCTTGTCTATGGGTTGTCTGCCCGTTCGAATAAACGTGCAGACTGGTTCATACTGGGCTCCGCCGTAATCACGACGACAGTGATGTTCGCCCCAAGTTCCTACTTCGATCATTACGCGTACTTCCCTGCTGCCTTCGTGGCCCTGTTGATCGGAAGCTGTGCCGCTCGGGCGATCAGCGCGTTACAAACCCTCGACACCCGATTCATTGGCCGCCTGGGTGACCTCATCGTGCCCGCAGTGATCTCGCTCATCGCAATCGCGGTGCTCGTCCCGGAGCAGGTCAGCTATGCGAGAGGATATCTTTCGATTAGCCCCGAAGAGCCAGGTGCCATCGTGAATCGGCTCACACCGCCAGGTGCGTGTGTCGTGTCCGACATCGTGACCGTCACCATCCTCGCCGATCGCTTCGATCCCGCCAAGGAGGGATGTCCCGCCGTCGTAGATCCGTTCGGCCTGTGGGAGGCGACCTTCCCGAGCCATCCCCCGCCTTATCCCGGTCCCTACCCCGAATCGTTCGTCGCCTTGTGGGGTCAGTGGCTGAACCGGGCAAACGATGTGGTGTTGGTCGGGGCAAAGAGTGGGCAAAATATTCCGTGGTCAGCGGAACTGACATCGTGGTTCAAGAACAACTTTCAGCCGCTGTACTCCCAACCTGGCTTCTTCGTCTACAAGCACGTCGGCCATGCTCCTCCACCGGGAGCGGCACCGGTTGGGCCCTAGTCGGGTCATCCAACCTCGCTGGGACCGGCGGTCACCCAAGCGCAGCCACCGGCGATCATCCTCCCAGTGAGGGCGACCCGAGACAGTGACTCGCTCCCCGTCGCTCCCGACCCCCCAAAAGGCTCTGCCAGCGCGACTTCCTTGTCATGATCCGCTGCAGAAGCTTGACAGCATCATCGCCGATAGCCGCTGAGCGATGCTTCTTCGTCTTCTGCATCTCGGTGCCGGCTCCTGATGAGACAGGGTTCTACGCGCCCGCTTTCTTCTTTGCTTCCTCCCACCCGGCCACCATCGCCCCGAACCGCATCGGGTTGTAGACGTCCTCTTCGTAGGACCATTGGCCTCCGCCGGCGTACTTGAGGAGGGTGAAGTTGTACTCCTGGTGCACCGACCCGTCGCCCGGGTCACGCATCCGGTTCCATACCTGGCAGACCACCCAACCTCGCTCGTCGTCGATGATGTACCACTCGATGGGGAACTCAGGCATGTCCCGCCCGGGATAATCGGCCATGCACGAACTGATCCAGGCCGAGATGGCTTCCCGTCCCTCGAACGTGCCAAAATGGTGCTCGATATAGGTGGCATCCTCGGTGAATTGGTCGGCCCATTCCCGCCAGTCGCCCGACCTACCGGCCTCGGCGGCCTTGCGCTGATAGTCGGCGAAGGCATCCTCGATTTCGGCCCTGCTCCACGATCCCATTTTCGTCCGCTCCTTGTCGGCCCTGGCGGGCCCCACCCTCAGTGTCGACCCCGACCCCGATTCGGTCAACCGGGCACGGTAGCTCCGCCGCCCAGGGCGGCCGGCCTGCGACGCCGACCAGCAGTGACCCAGACGGCCGGCGACGAAGGCGATCGGCCGTGCTACCGTGACCACGCACCACCTACAAGGCCACCGCCATGGGGAAGCCGGTCGAACGCCGGCGCTGGTCCGCAACCGTAGGCGGCGATTCCGAAAGGAACCGCCGTGAGCCGGGATTCCATAGCGGTGGGTGAGCTCCGACTGTCGAGACACACGGACCGGGGCTCGGAGGTTCCGCGGCAGTCCGTGCGTGACGCTTCCGGGTCTGGACCGGAAAGCGAGAGATCATGTTCCGTACCCGTCGACTGGCGGCCACCGCACTGGTGGCTTCCATCACCGTCTTGGCCGGCTTCGTGCCCCTTTCTTTGGCCGGCGCCGCCTCCCCGAGGTCCACCTCCTCGACCTCCACAGCCGCACCGCTACCGGCCCTTCCCCAGCAGGTCGCTGCTCGGTCGGCGGCCCTGTGGCTGGCCGGTCAATTCAACCCGCAGGGATTCATCCCCACCGCTCCTGGCGCCAGCGAGGCGGATCTGTCGGCCACCGCCCAGGGCGTGCTGGCCCTGTCAGCGGCCAACACCGACCTGCCCCTGGCCCGGTCGGCCCTGACCTATCTATCGTCCCATGTGGACCAGTACGTCACCCAGGAAGGTGCCGACGGTCCGGCCCAACTCGCTCTGCTCATCCTCGACACCGAGGCCCTGGGCGAGAACCCCCAGGCCTTCGGGGGGACCAACCTGGTGGGCCGTCTGCTGGCCACCGAGCAGACGAGTGGTCCCAACACCGGCCTCTTCGGGACCCAGCCCCAGCTCACCAACTACTACACCGGCACCTATGACCAGGGACTGGCTCTGGCCGCCCTGACCGCCGCCGGGGTGGACAGCCCGTCGCAGACGGGAAGGGCGGTCACCTGGCTTCTCGACCAACAGTGCCCCGGCGGAGGCTGGACGCTTCCCGACATGGCCCTCAACCCCTGCGACGGGCAGCCCGTCGACTTCGCCGGGCCGGACACCAACTCGACGGCCCTGGCCGTCGATGGACTGGTGGCCCAGGGGGCGCTGACCCCGGCGGCCCGAGCTGGCGCGGTGGCCTTCCAGACGGAAGCCCAGGACCCCGACGGGGGATGGTCCCAGTACCCGAACACCGAGGCCGAGCCGCAGTCGACCGACCCCGACTCGACGGCCCTGGTCATCCAGTCGCTCATCGCCCTCGGCCTCTCGCCCTCGAGCGCGCCGTTCGTCCAGGGCGCTACCGATCCGGTATCGGCTCTGCTCTCCTACCAGTTGACCTCGGGGAGCGGGTCCGGCGCCTTCTTCTTCCCGCCCGCTCCGGCACCGGCCAACCTGCTTTCCACCTACCAGGCCATACCGGCTCTGGACGGTCTGACGTTCCCCTTCGGTCCCTCGGGCCGTTCCTACTGGGAGGTGGCGTCCGACGGGGGCATCTTCACCTTCGGTAACGCCACGTTCCACGGGTCGATGGGTGGCACCGTGCTCAACCAGCCGGTGGTGGGCATGGCCTCGACTCCGGACGGCGGAGGGTACTGGCTGGTGGCCTCGGACGGAGGTGTCTTCAGCTTCGGCGACGCCCTCTTCCACGGGTCGATGGGCGGGACGGTGCTCAACAAGCCGGTGGTGGGGATGGCCGCCACTCCCGACGGGAGGGGCTACTGGGAGGTGGCCTCCGACGGGGGCGTCTTCAGCTTCGGCGACGCCAACTTCCACGGGTCGACAGGCGGGACGGTGCTCAACCAGCCGGTGGTGGGGATGGCCGCCACTCCCGACGGCAGGGGCTACTGGCTGGTGGCCGCCGACGGAGGCGTGTTCAGCTTCGGCGACGCTGACTACTACGGGTCGACGGGCGGGACGGTGCTCAACAAGCCCGTCGTGGGCATGGCCACCACCCCCGATGGCAAGGGCTACTGGCTGGTGGCCGCCGACGGTGGCGTCTTCGCCTTCGGTGACGCCCGTTTCTACGGCTCGATGGGTGGTTCGGTGCTCAACCAGCCGGTGGTGGGCATGACCGCCACCCCGGACGGCCTGGGCTACTGGCTGGTGGCCGCCGACGGAGGCGTGTTCAGCTTCGGCGACGCCGGCTTCCACGGGTCGACCGGTGGCACAGCCCTCAACGAACCGGTGGTCGGCATGGTGGCCGGCCTGGCCCGGCCGGCGTAGTTCGAGGGACGGTCCGGTCACGACATCGTCATGAACTCGGCCACGAGAAGACGCGCCGCCGCGCTGCTGGCAGCGCTGTGCATCGGTGGAGCGCTGGTGGGCTGGCTCTCGGTCCCGTTGGTGGCACCCACCCCGGTGGCCGAGGCCGATCCCACTGTCGACTGTTCGGCCGGGGTCATCGTGGCCGTCAACTACGCAACCTGGTCCGGTCCGATCGACACCGTCTGCGACGCCGGCACCCTGCCCGCCACCGCTGCTTATGCCCTCCAGACTGCCCGGTTCAATCCTGTCGGTGTGGCCTCCTACGGGCTGGCCTTCATCTGCCAGATCGGCAGTGATCCGCCCGACGACAGTTGCCAGTCCACGCCGCCGGCCAATGCCTACTGGTCGTTCTGGTACGCCGACAGCGGGAACAACGGCTGGACCTACAGCACGGTAGGTGCCATGGGTCTCGAGCCCCAGGCCGGCAGTGTCGAGTACTGGGTGTTCGGTGGGGCGTCAGGGGCTGTCCAGCCGCTGCCCTCACCCGACACCATCCGAAGTGCCACGCAGTACTCGGTGACTTCCACCACCGTTCCGGCGCCCACGGCCACCGCGCCATCCGCCGCGGCCGGGACGGCGGGAGGGGCCCACAGCGGGTCGGCCGCCAAGGCTCAGACGACATCCCCCGCCGGTCAAGCCAGCCCGGTGGCACCGACGACGACAACGCCGACCCCGACCGCGCCGGCGGCCGTTTCGACGAGCGCTTCTGGTGGAGCCAGCTCACCTCCATCCTCCGGCTCGGCCTCGGCCCGCAGCTCGGGTGGCCGGACGTCTCCCGCCGAGCCGGGCCACACCAAGGCGGCCGAGCGATCGGGACGCACCCCATCAGGGAACGCCGTCAAGATCGTGAGCGTTGCTCCGACCCTGGCCCGACAGCCGGCAGACTCACCCCTCGGACTCATCCTCGGTGGGATTGCCATCGTCGCCCTGGCCGGGACGGCAGGGGTCATCGCCCTACGTCGGCGGCGGGTGGGCTGACGGTGTCGACGCGGACCCACCGCTGGAGCCTGACCGGTGCCCGTCGGGTGCCGCGCACCCTCCATCCCGTCGCCTGGTGGAGCTGGGCCATCGGGCTGGCAGTGGCGGCCGGACGCACCACCGATCCGCTACTCCTGTTGCTGATCCTCGGCGTGCTCGGCGTGGTGGTGGCCAACCGACGCAGCGATGCACCGTGGGCCCGGGCCTTCAAGTACTACCTGTTCCTGGCGGGCAGCGTCATCGCCATCCGGGTGGTGTTCCGTTCGGTCTTCGGTGGTGACGTCGACACCGTGCACACGCACGTGCTGTTCACCCTGCCCCACATCCCACTCCCCGCGTGGGCGGCCGGGGTGCAGATCGGCGGTCCGGTCACCCTCGACGGAACGGTACAGGCCCTCTACGGCGGCCTCCAACTGGGGTGTCTCCTGTGCTGCCTGGGGGCGGCCAACGCGCTGGCCAATCCCAAGCGGGCCCTGCGGGTGCTGCCCGGCGCCCTTTACGAGCTCGGCGTGGCGGTGGTGGTCTCGCTCAGCGTCGCTCCTCAGCTGGTCGACAGTGTGCAGCGGGTCCGCCGGGCCCGAAAACTGCGCGGGGGATCGGCTGGCGGCCTGCACGCGCTGCGCAGCATCGCCATTCCGGTCATGGAGGACGCCCTCGAACGCTCTTTGCGGTTGGCGGCAGCCATGGACTCACGCGGCTACGGCCGTACCGGCACCTCCCCCCGCTGGGCCCGACGACTCACCGGACTGCTCATGCTGGGCGGAATGGCGGGGCTGTGCGTCGGCGCCTACGGCCTCCTCGATAGCGCCACGCCGGGGACGGTCGGGCTGCCCGCCCTGCTCGTCGGGTCGGTCCTCTGCTGTGCCGGCTTGGTGTGCGGCAGTCGCCGCGTGGGCCGGAGCCAGTACCGGCCGGATCCATGGAAACTTCCCGAATGGACCGTGGTGGCCTGCGGTCTGGTCCCCGCCCTGGTGTTCGTGGTGGGCGCCGGCCGCGGCGCCGCCGCTCTCAACCCGTCGGTCACTCCGCTCACCTGGCCGTCGCTGCCGCTGGTTCCGGCCGTGGCCATCCTCATCGCCGCCCTGGCCGCGGTGGCCGCTCCCCCACCGGTTCGTCGGATCCGCTCGGCACCGGCGGTCGAGCCCGCCGGCGTCGACCGCCGGTCGGAGCAGAGGGACCAGGATGCTCGTTCGGATCCACCGGTCGGAATTCCGGCATGATCGAGTTCGACCACGTATCGGTCACCTACGCCGGCGCCTCCTCTCCGGTCCTGCGCGACGTGTGCCTGGCCGTCGACGAGGGAGAGCTGGCTCTGGTGGTGGGACGGACCGGCGTGGGTAAGTCCACCCTGCTCGGAGCGGTCAACGGTCTGGTGCCCCATTTTACCGGCGGGACGTTGGCCGGAAGGGTGCTGGTCGACGGGCGCGACACGAAAACGCATCCGCCCCGTGAGCTGGCCGACGTGGTCGGAGTGGTCGGCCAGGACCCGTTGTCCGGATTCGTCACCGATACCGTCGAGGAGGAACTGGCCTACGGCATGGAACAACTGGCCGTCCCGCCCTCGGTCATGCGCAAGCGGGTCGAGGAGACGCTCGATCTGCTGGGTATCGCCGAGCTGCGCGAGCGGCCTCTCTTCCAGTTGTCGGGGGGACAGCAGCAGCGAGTGGCCATCGGATCTGTGTTGACCGCACACCCGCGGGTCCTGGTCCTCGACGAACCCACTTCGGCCCTCGATCCCCACGCCGCCGAGGAAGTGCTGGCCGCCATCACCCGTCTGGTGCACGACCTGGGGGTGACCGTCCTGCTGGCCGAGCACCGGCTGGAGAGAGTGGTTCAATACGCCGACAGGATCATCGAGGTCATGGCCGACGGCTCGGTGTGCACCGGGCCTCCGGCCTCCATGCTCCGGTCGACCCAGGTGGCACCGCCGGTGGTGGAACTCGGCCGGTTGGCCGGATGGGATCCGCTTCCACTGTCGGTGCGCGACGCCCGTCGACTGGCCCCGCCGCTGCGCCAGCGGATGGGCGACCGACCGGTTCCGCCCCGGCGCCCGACCACCCACGGTCGCGTCGCCGGCACCATCATGCGGGCCCGCAACATCACGGTCCGCTACGGGGCGGTCACCGCTGTCCGGGGTGTGGATGTCGCGCTCAGAGCAGGTGAGGTGACGGCGTTGATGGGCCGCAACGGCTCCGGCAAGTCATCGCTCCTCTGGGCCATCCAGGGGTCCGGACCGCGTCAGAGCGGAACCGTCGATGTCGAGGGTGCGGATCCGAAATCACTGGCGCCGGCCAAGGCACGGGCCATCGTCGGTCTCGTCCCGCAGACGCCGGCCGATCTTCTCTATATGGACACGGTCGCCGAGGAGTGCGAGCAGGCCGACCGGGAGTCGGATGGCGCCTCACCCTTGACCGCCCAGGCCCTGCTCGACTGGCTGAGCCCGGGCATCCCACCGGCCATGCACCCGCGGGACCTCTCCGAGGGCCAGCGGCTCTCGCTGGTTCTGGCCGTCCAGCTAACCGCCTCGCCGACCATCGTGCTCCTCGACGAGCCGACACGGGGGCTGGACTACAAGGCCAAGCACGCACTGGTGGAGATCATCGATCGGCTGGCCGGCGAGGGTCGAACGGTTGTGGTCTCCACTCATGACGTCGAGTTCGTGGCGGCGGTGGCCGACCGGGTGCTGGTGATGGCGGCCGGCGAGATCGTGGCCGACGGATCGGCTCCGGAGGTGATGGTGGCATCACCCTCGTTCGCCCCCCAGGTGGCCAAGATTCTGGCCCCGGTCGAGGTCCTCACCGTGGATCAGGTGGCCTGCGCTCTGAGACCGGCCAGCTGATGGACCGGATGGCGGCCATCCGCATCGGTGTGCGCTCACGGGCGGTCATCGTCATGGCCTCTTTCATCGGGTGCGTGGCCTTCCTCTGGCCGTTCGTGGTAGCTCCCGGCGGTTTCGGTGACGGTGCCATGGCCCCACTGCTCTTCGGCGTCCTGCTGGTTCTGGTGGTGGCCGTGGTCTTCGCCGACTTGGCCAGCGGCGGCATCGATGCCAAAGCCATCGCCATGCTGGGCGTCCTGTCAGCCATCGGAGCAGCCCTGCGTCCGTTGGGGGCGGGGACCGCCGGTATCGAGATGGTGTTCTTCCTCTTGGTGCTGGCCGGGCGGGTCTTCGGCCCCGGATTCGGCTTCGCCCTGGGCTGCACCACCCTGTTCGCCTCGGCCCTCATCACCGGTGGCGTTGGGCCATGGATGCCCTACCAGATGTTCGGTTGCGCCTGGGTCGGTCTCTTCGCCGGTCTGCTCCCTCCGGCCACTGGTCGGAGGGAGGTTGTCATGCTGGCCTTCTACGGTGCCCTGTCCGGCTACCTGTTCGGCTTCATGCTCAATCTCTCCTTCTGGCCTTTTACCGTCGATCCGCACAGCACGATCGCCTACCTGCCCGGTGGGCCATTGGCGGTCAACATCCACCGCTATCTCATCTTTGACGCCACCACCTCTCTCGAGTGGGACACTGGGCGGGCCATCACCAATTTCGTCTGCATCCTGCTGGTCGGGTCGGCCGTTCTGGCCACCCTGCGCCGGGCCGCCCGTCGGGCGGCATTCGAGGCACCGGTGCTGTTCGACAGCCATGGCGGGCCGGACCAGGTCGGGTCGGCGTCAACGCCGGCAACCACGGGCGACCCTGCACGACGCCGGCCTGTGTGATTCGCTACACGCCATGCGTACCCACCCGTCTCGCTCATTCGTCGCGCTCGCCGGGGCCACTCTGGTGGTCGCCCTGTGCCTTGCCGGGTGCTCGTCGTCCGACGCCGGCGGATCCGCCTCCTCGTCCACCCGGTCAACCCTTTCGGCCACCAATGCCACGGTGACCCCCGGTGCGCCGGTCCCCTCGGCCGGGTGCGGGTTGGCCCCGAGCGGGCCGGTGACCAATCAACGGGAGACCATCGAGGTCGGGGGCGTGCCCCGCTGGTACCTCCTCGATACACCCTCACCTTCGACACCGAGCCCGACCGACCGCACCTCGTCGACCTCGGCCAGGGCCATCCCGCGGCCCTTGGTGGTCAACTTCCACGGTCTGGTCGAAGGAGCGGTCGTCCAGTCACTGACCACCATGTTCGGCGTTCTGGGCCAGAGGGACGGGTTCGATACCGTCTTCCCCAACGGGACGGGCACCCCCGTGCAGTGGGACTATTCCGCCACCTCCCACCCCAACCCCGACCTGGCTTTCGTGACGGCCATGCTCGACCACCTCGAGTCCACCCTGTGCATCGACACCTCCCGGGTCTACGCCAGCGGGCTCTCTGAAGGATCGTTCATGGCTTCCTTGCTGGCCTGCACCATGGCCGATCGCTTCACGGCCATCGCCGCCGTGTCCGGCCTGATCGTGCCCAAGCCCTGCACCCCGGCCCGAGCGGTCCCCGTCCTGGCCTTCAACGGGACGGCCGACCCGATCCTCTTCTTCAACGGCGGCGTGGGCACCGCCACCCTCAACCGCGTGGACGGGCAGGGTGGCACGTCCTCGGCGTCCCCCGCCACCACTGTGCCGGTCAAGGTGAACCTGCACGGCCCCGGCTTTCCGGCCAACGTGCAGACGTGGGCGGCCAAAGACCGGTGTGACCCCCGTTCCACCGACACCCGGATAGCCAGCCAGGTCATCCTGCGTCGCTATGTATGCCCACCCGGGACGGCGGTCGAGTTCTACATCATCCTCGGCGGCGGGCATGCGTGGCCGGGTAGCAAATTCAGCCAGAAGATCAGCTCAGTGACCGGGTTCACCACCTTCCAGATAAATGCCACCGACGTCATCTGGGCCTTCTTCGAGCACTTCCGCCTCTGAGGCCTGCTCAGTCAGCGAGAGCCTGGTAGACGAGGGCTCTCAGCTGGGCGCGGAACGGGTAGGACGAGGACGGGAACAATTGGGTCATGAACACGACGGTCAGGTCTTCGACCGGGTCGACCCAAAAGGCGGTCGAGGCGGCGCCGCCCCAGGAGTACTCACCGGTGGACCCGGCCATACCGGTGGAGGCGGGGCCCCTGCCCACAGCGAAGCCGAGCCCGAAACCGAATCCGTCGAACTCCGCCTCGCCGAACCCGCCGGTGGCCAGCTGAGCAAGGTCACCGTCGCCGGGAAGATGGTTGGTCGTCATCAGCTCGAGCGTCTTGCGGCCGATGACCCGGTGCCCATCGAGCTCGCCGCGGCCGACAAGCATCTGGCAGAACCGGAGGTAATCGCCGGTGGTGGCCACCAGTCCCCCGGCACCCGAGAGGTACGACCGCGGCCGCAGGTAGGAGCTGCGGGCCGGGTCGTCCATGAGCTCGGGGGCATGATGGGCCCGGTAGCGGTAACCAGCGGCCAACCGGTCCGCCGACTCCTCCGGTACCGAGAACCCGGTGTCGGGCATGGACAGCGGATCGAACAGGTTGTGCTGGAGGTAGCTGTCGAATCGATCGCCGGACAGGATCTCGACCAGCCGGGCGCAGACGTCGGTCGAGACGCCGTAGTTCCAGCGGGTGCCCGGTTGGAACTTGAGCGGGAAATCGGCGAGCAGGTCGCACATCTTCTCCAGGGTCATCCCGTGACGGGCGGCATGCACCTCCTCGTTGAACCGGGTGTCGGCGGGATGACCGGGCACCACGCTCCCGGGAAGGCCGGTCATGTGGGTCAAGGCGTCTCGTACCGACACCGGCCGCTGCAGCTCGACGATGGAGAGGGATCCGTCCGGCTGGAGATCACCGACCGTCAGATGTCGCCAGGCCGGGATGTAACGGTGGACAGGATCGTCCAGCTGAAACAGGCCCCTCTCGTACAACTGCATGAGGGCCACCGAGGTGATCGGCTTGGTCATCGAATAGATGCGCCAAATGGTGTCGTCCTCGACGGAACGACCCCGCTCCCGGTCGACCAAACCCAACGACCGCCAGTAGGCCAGCCTGCCGCCGCGGCTCACGGCGATCTGGCAGCCGGTGATCTTGCCGGGTTCCACATAACGATCGAGGAAGTGGACGGTCAGGCGCTCGAGCCGCTGCGGGTCGAACCCCGCCCCTTCCGGGTCGACCTTCACACCGGCCGCCGGCCCAGCATGTCGGCGTTGGGTGCCGCCTCTGCCACCAGACCGGGGATCACGTCACCCAGCTCGGCGCTCTCCCATCGGTCCTTCTTGTCCACCCCTGGCCCGGCCACCCAGCCTTCGGCCACGCTGATGTTCCCGCCGTGGACGTTGAAGACCCGACCGGTGATGCCGGCTGACGCCCCGCTCCCCAACCAGACGACCAGCGGTGAGATGTTGGCCGGGTCGTTGGGATCGAAGGCGTCCGGCAACCTGCCGGAGTCGGACTGTCCGAAGCCGAGGTTTTCGGTCATCCGGGTCAGTGCAGCCGGGGCGATGGCGTTGACGGTCACCCCGTAGCGGCCGAGCTCCATGGCGGCGATCACCGTCATCGAGGCGATGCCCGCTTTGGCCGCTCCGTAGTTGGTCTGCCCCACATTGCCGTAGATGCCCGACGGCGAGGTGGTGTTGATGATCCGGGCGTCATTTGCCTCTCCTGCCTTCACCCGGTTCCTCCAGTAGTCGACCGCCCAACGGGTCGGTGCGAACGTCCCCCGGAGGTGGACCCGGATGACCGCGTCCCATTCGGCCTCGGTCATGTTGACCAGCATCCGGTCGCGCAGGATGCCGGCGTTGTTGACCAGCACGTCGAGAGCGCCGAAGCTGTCGATGGCCGTGGCGATGAGTCGTTCGGCCCCGTCCCAGTCGGCGACGTCGTCGCCGTTGGCCACCGCCTGGCCGCCGGCCGCCCTGACTTCGGCCACCACCTCACCGGCCGGTCCATCCGAGGAACCGGTACCGTCCACCTCGGCGCCCACGTCGTTGACCACCACCTTGGCCCCCTGCCGGGCGAATTCGATGGCGTGCTGGCGGCCGATGCCCCGCCCCGCCCCGGTGATCACGACCACCCTTCCCTCGCAGATGCCTGTCACCATTCCTCCTCCTGCTCCGAGCCGTGAACGTCCGAGTCTAGAGAGCGCACCCCATGTCGGCCCCGGAAAGTGCCAGCCCCGCTACCCTCTGTCCACCTCCCGTGCCCACGGCCACGGAGGCAGCCGGGTGCGACGGTACCACCGTTGACCCCGGTCGCCGTCGTGACCTCCGGCGCCACAGGATGGGACCAGAGACTCCCCGGTGGCGGTGGACAGATGAGCGGGGGTGGACAGATCAGGAGGAGCGGCTATGACGCCACAGAGGAGAACCGACGTCGCCCCCATCGGTGACTGGAACCGGCTACTCGAGGGGCGCGTCTCGGTGGTGACGGGCGGAGGCGACGGCATCGGCGCCGCCATCGCCAGCCTGTTCGCCGCCCACGGGTCAGCGGTCGAGATAGCCGAAATCGATGCCGGCCGGGCCGACAACACCCGGCTGGCCATCGAGGAAGCCGGCGGGACGGTGCGGGCCCACGTGGTCGACGTCACCGACCTCGAGCAGGTAGACCGGTTGGCCGACAAGGTGCTCACCCATCACGGACGGGTCGACGTGCTGATCAACAACGTCGGGGACTACCGACCGCTGGTCCCGTTCCAGGAGTCCGGACCCGAGTCGTGGAAAGCGATGTACGACATCAACCTCTTCCACATCCTGGCCGTGACCCGCGCCTTCATCGGTCCCATGACCAAGCAACGACAGGGGTCCATCGTCAACGTGCACTCGGTGGAAGGGATGAGAGGGTTTCCGGCCGAGCCCGTGTACGCAGCGATGAAAGCGGCGGCCGCCCACTTCACCACCAGCCTGGCCGTGTCGGTCGGTCGGGCCGGTGTCCGGGTGAACGGGATCGGTCCCGACCTGACCCAGACCCCGCAGGTCGACTATCTGGCCGGTCCGGGAAGCGATGACCGGTTGTGGCCGTCGTGGGCACCGGTGGGTCGACTGGGATGGCCGGAGGACCAGGCCCGGGTGGCGCTCTTCCTCGCCTCCGACCTCTCGTCCTACGTGACCGGGCACAACATCCCGGTGGACGGAGGAACCAAGGCAGGGGGACGTTGGTTCTATTCGCCGACAGCCGGGCGCTTCGTCAACCGACCGCAAGGTTTGTGACCGGCACGTTGGCCGCCAATCTCCGCCAACCGGCATTGATGACGAGCCCGGCGTTGATTCCGGAGTCAGTCCGAGCGGTGGTTCTTTATGACTTCGGCGGGAAGGTGCTCAATCACGTCTGGAGGCAGATGCTCGAACACCTCCACGGAGACCTGATCCTGGACCGCTTCCACCAGGCGCTTGGACCGCGACCGCAAGGACAGCATTTCGGCATAACGGTCATCGTCCCCCTTCATCCCCGAAATCAGGGGCGAGTGGGCAATCGATGCGGCACCGGCGAACATGATCAGCAGCGAGAGTGCCTCCAGCGGACCGAAAGCGCCGGAGGTCCTCAGGTTGTCTCCGAACAGTCCTATGCCGATGGCCAGACTGGCAAGGGGGTCGACCAGGACCAGGGCGGTCTGGGAGGCGGCGATGGGACCGGCGTGGAAAGCGTTTTGGGCCAGGAACAACGAGGCCACACCACAGACGGCCAGGCCGTAGGTCTGCCAGTGGAAGAACATCTGCACCCAGTCGCCGGCCACGATGTCGCCGACAGTCTTGATGAGGGCGGCGGTGAAGGCGAACCCGATGGCTCCGGCCGTGCCGAACATGGCGGCACGCCACCAACGCGGCCCCCGCAGAGCAAGGATGATGGCGACCAAGACGAGGCCTCCGCACAATGAGCCGGCCAGGATCCAACCCCGCGCCGAGGGTACGAGATTGCCGCCGGTTGGTTGGGCGAACAGGAGGAAGCCAGCCAGACCGCCGGCTGCGGCCAAACAGCCCAGCCATTCGCGCAGTCCGATGCGGAATCGGAACCAGGTGGCCAGGATGATGATGAGAAAGAGAAGCTCGGTAGTGAGGATCGGCTGCACCTGACTCAGATCACCGAGGTGGAGGGCGACCGCCTGCGACAGGAACGAGGCGATCATGAAGGCGAAGCCGATGAGCCAGACGCCTCGCTTGAGCGCATGGGTCAACAAACTGAGGCGGAGGGTCGAGTCATCAGGGGCATCTTCGACGCCCATCCGCTGGAGGATGCTGGTCAGCGCGTTGGCCAGGGCACTGGCCGTCGCCAGGATATAGACCATCAGCGCCCGAGGGGCGGGCGACACCGCCGGTCGGCCCCACCGTCAATAGGGGGCTCTGTCATGCCGGGTGCTCGCTCGTGTGCGTGGGCCATGTCGATCATCCGAACTCGATTCCCCCCCGCCGGCACGATTCTAAGCGGCACGCCCGCCAACACCCTCCACCTCATTTTTCCGGCCGGTGTGCGTGCCACGGAAGGGGCGCCACCGGGCGCTCCCCACCCGGCTCTCCCGGATAAAAGACCAGTTCACAGGCTGTTAATTGACAGAGTGTTGATTGACACGGCGTCGATTGACATGGCCTTGATTGAGGACCAGGGGTCGGGAGGTGCGGGGCATCGTCCACTGAGGAATCGGTCGTTTATCCCCCACCGAAGGGCCTGGGCCACCGAACCCATGGGCAACAACCATGCGACGACCACGTCCACGCCGATGGGATGATCAGAAGATCCTGTCCATTCCGCCGGCAGCGGGGGATGTCCTGATCGGGATCACCGGCATCACCGGGAGGCCCGTTCCAAAACGGGCAACCAGGTGTTCAGGGTCGGGATGACGCCGGCGGGATCCTTGGCCATGTCGTCAGCTCGTCGAAGCTCGAGGATCTCGTCGAGATGGGGCGACGAGCGGAAGGCGGCGACCTCGTCGGGAGACATGGGTCCTCCCTGTATCTCGAGGGTGCGCCGGCTCCCGAGCGAGAGCCCGGACCGATAAGCGGGGTCCTCGGTGACCAGATACCGCTTTGCTGGCACATGACCGTCGATGAGGTCGGCGACCCGTTCGCCGAGGAGGGGGCGGAGGTAATCGGCGGCAGCCCGGCCGTGGACGTCCTCCCGGCCCGGTGCCAAGAGGTGGCCGACGTCGTGGAGCAGCCCGGCCAGCTGCAGCTCGGGATCTTGGGGATGATGGCGGCGAAGGATGGCCGCGCACTGCAGTCCATGAAGGAGGATGGTCAGCCCGGCAATGTCCTCGTTGGGCTCTTCGGCGGCACCCGACCTGTTCAACAGGGCCACCACTGCCTCCAGCGAGGGGCCGTCGACGATTTCGCTCATCGCCGACATCCTAGGGTCGGGGATCCGACCTCAGCCGATAGCCCTCCTCCCGCCAGCCAGGTCAGCCGAAGAATACGGCGGCTTCGGCAAAGCGCTCGGGAGGAACCCGTTTGAGCGATCCCACCGCCTCGGACAGGGGAACGAGATCGATTGCCGTTCCGTGCAGTGCCACCATCTGGTCGGTGGCTCCGTCGTGCAACCCATCGATGGCGTGGAGACCAAGGCGGGTAGCGAGCACCCGGTCGAAAGCGGTCGGAGTGCCCCCCCGCTGGACGTGCCCGAGCACTGTGGCCCGTGCCTCCTTCCCCGTGCGTAGGGCTATCTCGGACTCCAGCAGGGTGCCGATGCCGGTCAGCCGGACATGACCGAAGGCGTCGACCTCTCCACCTCGTTCCGGAAGGGTTCCCTCCACCGGAACGGCGCCTTCGGCCACCACCACGATCGGGGCGTAATGACTGGCAAACCGGTGCTCGATGAGGGCACAGACTTCATCGATGTCAAAAGGGAGCTCGGGGATGAGGACCACGTTGGCACCACCGGCAATGCCCGAGTGCAGGGCGATCCACCCGGCGTGCCGGCCCATCACCTCCACGATCAGCACCCGGTGGTGACTCTCGGCGGTGGTGTGGAGCCGGTCTATGGCCTCGGTGGCGATCATGACGGCAGTGTCGAAACCGAAGGTGTAGTCGGTTGCCCCCAGGTCGTTGTCGATGGTCTTGGGCACGCCCACCACCCGGAGACCGGCGGCAGCCAGCCGGGTGGCTACGCCCAGCGTGTCCTCTCCTCCTATGGCCACCAGGGCTTCAATCCCCAGACGGTCGAGTGTGTCGAGGACTAGCCGCGGGCCGTCCTCGATGGCGAACGGATTGGTGCGGCTCGACCCGAGGATGGTGCCTCCGTGGGGCAGGATGCCGCGTACGGCGGCCGTGTCGAGCGGCATCGTGTCGCCCTCCAGTGGCCCGCGCCATCCGTCGCGGAATCCCACGAACTCATCGCCGTGCTCTTCGGTCCCCCTACGGACGACCGCCCGGATGACGGCGTTCAGACCGGGGCAATCCCCTCCCCCGGTCAGTACTCCGATACGCACAAGGACGAGCGTACCCAGGCAGGGCTGCCGACACCGTGGATCCGCCAAGCACCGCCCGTGCACCACCGCCGTCGCATGAGGCAGGATGAACCCCATGGCCCACGATCGAAAATTCCGCTTTGCCGCGCAACTCAGTACCTCGCCCGACGGGTCAGCCCGTTCGTGGGCGGACCAGGCCCGCCGGGCCGAGGACCTGGGCTACTCGAGCTTGCTCATGCCCGACCACTTCGGCGACCAGTTGGCCCCGATCCCGGCCTTGGCCGCGGTGGCGGCGGCCACGTCCTCGCTGCGCATGGGATCCCTGGTATTCGGGAACGATTATCGCCATCCGGTCGTCCTGGCCAAGGAAGCGGCCACCCTCGACGTCCTCAGCGAGGGGAGATTCGAGCTCAGCCTGGGCGCCGGCTGGATGCGGACCGACTACGAGCAGGCCGGCATCACCTACGACACGCCACGGGTCCGGGTCGAAAGGTTTGAAGAGGCCGTCCAGGTACTCCAGGGTCTCCTGCGTACGGACGGACCCTTCTCTTTTGCCGGCCGGTACTACAAGGTCAGCGAATGCACACTCCTCCCCCGGCCTGTCCAGCAACCGGGGCCGCCCCTGATCATCGGTGGTGGTGGCCGGCGGGTGCTCTCCTTTGCCGCCCGTCACGCCGACATCGTGAGCATCAACGTCAACCTGCGAGAAGGGACCGGCGGTCCGGAGACGGCGCCCGACGCTTCCCCCGATCGGACCCGCCAGAAGGTGGCCTGGGTGAAGGAGGCGGCCGGCGCACGGTTCGACGAGCTCGAGCTCAACGCCCTCATCGGCTTCGTCGTGATCACCGACGACGCGTCGGGCCTGGCCGACGCCATGGCCCCCCATTTCGGTATCGCCGTCGAGGACGCCCTCCACGTCCCCTTGGCTCTCCTCGGCACCCTCGACGAGATGGCCGAGGAGCTCGAGTGGCGACGGCGGGAGTACGGGATCTCCTACTGGTCGATCGAGGCTGACAGCTGGGAGGCCCTCGGTCCGGTCGTCTCGAAGCTGTCCGGCACCTGAGCCACCGGCTCGGCCTTCGGGTGGCGGTCGTGCGGCCCTCAATGGTGCTCGAGAATCGACCGGGGCTGCCTAGTCTGTTGGCCGGGGCGCGGTAGAAGTCACACGACACACGGGGGAATGACCATGACGGGTACGGCTGTGCGGCGTCTGGCCTCTGTCGGGTGCGTTTCGCTCCTGGCGGCGATCACTGTGGCGGCGTGTTCGAATTCGCCGGCGGCGACGACTCCCACGACGGGCACTGGGACAACCACTACCGGGCCGTCGCCGTCGTCGACGACGGCCAACACGACGACCGGCGTTACCTCCACCCAGATAAGGGTGGGGGCCATCGCCACCCGCACCGGTGTGGGAGCCGGCGACTTCGCCAGTTTCATCCCCGGGGTCCAGGCCTATTTCGCCATGGTCGACAAGGCGGGCGGGATCGACGGACGCAAACTGGTCCTGGCCGAAAACCTCGACGACGGAGGGAGCCCCTCCACCTTCTCCCAGCTGGCTCACACCCTCCTCGAACAAGACAACGTCTTCGCCGCCTTCATCTCCACCTTCTGGTTCACCCCCAATCTCTTCGCCCAGACGGGTACGCCGACCTATGGCTACAACGTGAGCGGAAACTGGGCCGGACCTGACAACCTGTTTGCCGCCGGCGGCTCGACCTTGGACTACCACGCTCTCGCCCCTCCCGTGGCTTACCTGCTCAAGAAGGATCACGCCACATCGGTGGCCATGGTGAGCTACGGCCCGGGGATCCCCGGTTCCTATCCGGCCTGCACCACGACCGCAGCCGACCTGACCAAGGCAGGCATCAAGGTGAGCTACGCCGACTTTGACGCCTCCCTCGGCGGTAGCTTCACCTCGGCCGTGCAGCAGATGCGTCAACACGGATCGGACTTCTTGGTCAGTTGCATCGAAGACACCGACGACGTCACGCTGGCCCGCACCATTCAACAGTACGGCTTCTCCATGGGCCAACTGTGGTTGAACGGCTACGACCAAGCTCTCCTCGATCAGTACAGCGATCTGATGAAAGGTGTCTACGTCGACGCCAACGGCTTCGTTCCCTTCTCGGCCGTGGCCGCATTTCCCGGCTCGTACCCCGGCATGGAGCAGTACCTGTCGGTGATGAAGAAGTACCAACCGAACTACGTCACCAGCCAACTGGCCATGCAGGGGTGGCAGTCTGCGGCGCTCCTGGCCGCCGGCGTTCGCGCCGCCGGCTCCGACCTGACCCAGGCCAACCTGATCGCTCAGACCAACAAGATCACCGACTTCACCGCCGGCGGGATCACCGCCACTGTCAACTGGACCCGAGCCCACACCACCCAGACCTTCCCCATCTGTCCCTCGTTCGTCCAGGTCAAGGGCACGAAGTTCGTGCCGGTGGTGAGCCAGGGGCACCAGGTCTTCCTCTGTTTCGGCTCGTCGACCAATCTGAAGGACCCGACACCGGTGGCCCCCCCGGCCGGTACGCCAGGCACCTGAGCCAGCGCCGAGGGCCAGCCCTCTTTGGAGCGCCGAGGGCCAGCCCTCTTTGGAAGAGTGTCCAAACCGGAATTGCCGTGTTCTTCGACACCCAGCGGCCTATCCTCGCCTCGAAAGGCATTCTCCTCTGGAGGGGGCGGGATGCCGAACGGGAGGCGGAAAAATGCGGAAGGCGGACGAATGACAGCTTCGAGAAGACTCGAGAAGAAATCTGGCCACCGGGTGGGGATCCTCAGCCTCGGCCTGGTCGTCGCCGTCCTGGGTACCGTGGCCCTCGGAGGTTGCACCGCCATCAACGATGCCAAAAATGCGGCGCACGACGTGGAAGGCAACAAGGCCACAATCGATGCCTTCACCAACAAGGTCCAGAACGGTGCACCGTCCGCCTTCGCCGTCACATACAAGACCACCGGTAGTTCGCCGGCCACCATCGTCTATGCCGTGCAGCCCCCCAACAGCCTCTCGTTCTCCGACACGCCGAGCGGCGCTTCGAGCCCGAGCCTCAACCTCATCGTCAATTCATCGGGAAGCTATTCGTGCACTCCACCGTCATCGGGAGGAAGTTCGAGCTGGTCCTGCCAGAAACTCGGTGCCTCCACCGCCAAAGAGCAGAGCCAATTAATCGACCTCTACACCCCTGCCCACTGGGTCAGCTTCCTCAAGGACTTCTCGCTGGCCGCCGGTATCGCTGGGGACCGGGTCTCTACCTCGACCATGGCCGTCAACGGATTCAGCCTGCAGTGCGTCGACTTCGTTGCGCCCGGCGTGTCCGGAACCAGCACCATCTGCACGACCCCTCAGAACGTCCTCGGCTATGTGCGGGTGGCGGGCAACCCAACTAGCTTCGAGATCACCAACTACTCGTCAACTCCGGCTGCATCGCTGTTCCAGACCCCTGCGGGTGCCGTCATCACCAGCGAGCAGACCCCGACCACGTCGTAGCGGGTATCGCTCGTAGCCGGTAGACAGCCAGCACGCCGCGGCACTCCGAGCGGCCCACTGACGGTGCCCCGGGATCGTGGCCCTCAGCTCGGGAGGTTGTCCCCCGAGGTCGGAATGGCTCCTCCGCCCCCCGATGTGGTGCCTGGCTGGGGGACCGGACTCTCGGCCGGAGCTCCGGTCGGGGGCGTGGAGCCACTGGCCGGGGCCACTCCCCCTTCGGGGGTGATCGTCACCGGCATGCCGGCGGCCTCGAGGGTGTCGAGCTGGCTCATGATTCCGGCCACCTTGGACTCGCTGTCAGGCTGCGTGCGGTTTCGTTCGCTCAAGAAGACATACGCACCGAGCTCCCGAAGCAGGTGGTCAACCTGCTTTCCCGTTTGCATCTCTTGAATTTTGGTCTGACCCTGCTGCAAGCCCGTCTGAGCCTTGTCGGCCAGAACTGTGGCCTGAGCCTTGACCTTGTCCATCAACCCCATGACATGACCTCCGTACGTTCAGCCCGGTTCACCCGCGTGCCGGCGCCCTCGTTGGCAACAGTTCTAGTCGATGCCTTCAGAAGCGTCTCATCGGACCCCGGACAGCGACGCGGCGCCACCTGTCCTGCTGCTGGTCCTGCTGGTCCTGCTGGTCCTGCTGATCCTGCTGATCCTGCTGATCCTGCTGATCCTGCTGATCCTGCTGATCCTGCTGTCGATCATCCGACCGGAATCGAGGTGATCCACGAGCCGGTGCCGCGGGGCCTCTGATTTTCGGTTTGACCGGTTTGCGATGAGACTCGGCCCTGTGGCGGCGATGAGGGCCGCCAAGCCAAGGCCGACGCGAAGGCTCCGTCTGGTTGTTGGAATTCTTGGAACTGGCCGTTTTAACGTCTACACCCGATATCGAAAACCAAAGAATATCGGCTGTAGGCGGTGAAACTTACCGTTCATCAAAAAAGAAGGCAGGGATCAGGGCTCCGAAAACGGGGGGGCCGACACCGAAAACGGGGAGCGGCGGCCGACCCGTCGCCTCTGATCAGATGTGTGAATGAGCGAAACGCAGCGGGAGTTGCTCGAAGATGACGGTCCCCAGTAGATGGTTGGACGGACTGGAGAGGACGGCGAGGGCCACCGGACCCGCCGATCGACCGTGCGGCATTGACACCGAATCGGACGTGAAGTGACCGGAGAAGGCCATGACGCAGACCCGTTGGGTAGTGGCGTGGTGGGGAGCAATCTGGGCGTAGAGCTTCGGCGCCTTCGTGTGGAGTTCGTCCAGGGTGAAGAGATGGACCCCGAGCAGACGACTATGCGGTCCCACAGCCTTGGTGGCCGCAGGTAGCGACAGATAACACGAGCTGTCGCTCGTACCCAGGTCGGCGCGGGCCGAGGTGCACCCGGCACCGAGCGAGGCCGCCACGAGGCACCCAACCAAGAGGCGGGCCACCAGGGAGGGTCGCTCACCACCGTGGCGGACCGACGTGTTCACGAGCCCGACTCCGTCGAACCGTCGGCAACCAGCGTGGGCACCGGTTCAGGGGTGGCGTTCAGGGTCACTTCGACAGGAGACTCGAGAGCGTGACGGGGCCACCGGCCACGTCGCACCTCAAGGGCCATCTCACCCCACAGGAGCCAGCCGACCACCAGGACCAGCCAGAAGCTGACCAGCCGGTAGAGCAGCACTGCATCGACCGTAGTCACATGGGCGCCGCCAAATGCCACCAGAGCGATGGTGATCGACCCTTCGACCGCCCCCAATCCGCCGGGGGTGATGGGGAGGGCGGCGGCCAGCTGGCCGGCACCATAGGCCAGAAGGAGCCCGTTCCAGGGGATGGTGGTGCCGATGGCCAGGAACATGACGGCGAAGCACATGCAGTCGAAGATCCAGCTGCCCAGACCCCACAGGACGATGATCATGACCTGCCGCCACCCCAACTGTACCGACGTGACCCTCCGCACGATCCGGTCGACGTCGGCGGCGGTGTCGCCACGGGGACGGCGGAAAATCGACTGCGACGCCCGCATCCCCCAGGTCAGCGCCAGAAAGAGTGGGCGCTCATAGACGAAGAGTGTTCCGACGACGATGGCGATGACGAGGACGCCGATGATCACCGGTATCAGGTCGAGCGAAGCACCCTCACTGGTAGCCAGGCCCAAGCCTGCGGCGGCCAGCAGCGAGAGCGCGACCATCGAGCCGATGAAGGTTCCCACCATGGCCCAGACGGCCACCGTGTCGTCAGCTCCGAAGCGCCGGAACCATCGGAACCCGTACACGGCGGAGACGGCACTGCCGGCCGGAACTGAGTTGGTGATGGCCTGGGAGGCGAAGGTCATGCGGAGCAGAGGGAACCAAGGGGGTACGACGCCGCCACTGGTCAACAGCTTCTGCTCCATGCCGGTGAAGCAAACGAACGAGAGTGCTTCGGCCACCAGCGCCAACGGGATCCACCACCAGTTGAGGTCGTCGAGGGCGGTGGAGAGACCGGAGAGCTCGTCGGTATGTGAGCTCAAGACCCACACCGCTAGGACGAGGACGCCGATGCCGAGGAAATAACGGGCCACCGGCCAGAAGCGGCGTAAACCCGTGCGCTGCCGCTTCTTCTTCCCCTGGTGACCGTCACCGCCCTGACGAGAGGGTTCGGGCAGCTCCGAACCCCGAGGAGTGGTCACGGTACCGCCTTTCCAAGACGAGCACGACCAGTCCACGGGCAGAACCTCGATGGGGTCACTGCGAACTCGACACTCGGCCTCCCCTGCGCATCCAGCGATCCTACCGGGGGGTCCCGCCGACTTGAGCCGGGGGCGGCGGCCCGTGAGGGGGACCGGAGCTGGACCGCATGAACGTCGACTTCGCGCTCAGAACTGCCGGCCATGGAAACCGCCGAGCCGACGATGATTCCAATGGAGTGCTTTCACGGTGGCCATGTTCGTCGATCTCCCGGCCCACAGGCACGAAGAGGAGGCGAGGTGCATCTTGGCACCGCTCACATCAGAGGCAACGAGCCCGCCTCACGGCCCGGAGATCCGGACCCGTGGGACGGGCTCGTTGCTGTCGTACCGACTGGTAGCTACCGGCAGGCGGTGAGGCCTCTCACGCAAACAAGAACGTCGGCGTGGGATGTGCCATTCGGTCAGTTCTGTCTCACGGACACCTGTGCAATGGGAAGGCCGAGCACGTCCTCATCGGGGAACCAGCCGTAGCGGGGTCCACCCACACCAGACGTGGCGAGACCGGTATCCACAACTTGGCTGAACACCTGCGTCGACGATGAGTTGTGGATCGAATAGGCATCGTAGAGCTCACCCGCCTGCGAGGTGAAGTCCTCGCTGAAGGTGTACCAGCCGCTGGTGGTGATGGTCGCCGGCTGCACGCTGCAACCTCCGGAGCCGAAGGCGGTGGTGATTGAGAAACCACCGGTCTGCGAACAAATGTCAAATGTCTGGTCCTGGAGGAATCCGCCAGAAGTGTTGCTCACTGCGTTGTCCCAGCCCACTAGCTGGCCCGGGTAGGTATTGGCCCACGCGGTGTCCAGATAGATCTTGATCGACGTGGAGAACCCGTTCGTCGGAAACACCGTGGGGTGCGGAATGTTCTTCGGACCCCAAAGCGTGTACGGCCCGGAACAGTTCTCGGTCCCGGTGGGCGTGCATCCGGAGATACCTTCGGTACCCCCGTCCTGGCCGCCCGAAATGCGGGCGTAGAACTTCTGTCCACCTGGTCCGGCCAGCGGGCCATTCGCGTATCCCCCCGAATTGGTGAAGGTATGCGAGACGATATCGATCGTGCCGTAGTCTCCGGCCAAACCATCACAGGGCGCGTCGCCAGCTCCGTCGCACCAGCCGTTGGTGTTCTTCTTCAGTGTGTTGCTGTAGTTGTGCATCTTTCCGGCGCCCCCGGCCGGCTTCGCTGACTGAGGACTGAGGGAGGCGGCTGAACTCGCCGTCGCCGTGAGGGCAATGACCCCCATGGCAATGGAACCGGCCACCGCAATCCTCGCCAGTGCGGAGCGACTTCCGCTCCGCCTGTTCGATCGTAAGTTCATCACTTGCTGCTCCTCATTTTTGTGCAGGGATGAAATAAGTTCGACGACGGGGAGCCCCCACATTGTCCGCCGCGCCGTTTACATGGTAGTAGATGCACTCTTGCCCATCAACTGGATTTTCTGTTGCCTCACACCGAAAATTCGGCTCTGTCACCCTCGGCGGTGGTCTCCTCACTGTGAGATGCCCCCCGTCGTGAGGCTCGGTTCGTTTGGACAGACTCATTGATCATCGAAGTGGCCGCCTGATGTGAATGACTGGTGCCGCTGTTCCCTGATGTCCCCATGAGCTTCGGCCACGGCACCACCAGCAGGACCCACACTCTTGAGGGTGTCGACAGGAGCAACAGGCTCACCGTCGACACCCTCTGAGCGCCTCGAACTGCTTCAGGATGCGATGGTCAGGGAGAAGTTCTTCACAGCCTTGAGGCCTGGGCCGTCTGTGACCTGGACGCTCAGCGTGTAGGTACCGGGCACGACGTTTTTGGCCTGGACGGTACCGTGCAGAAGACCGGCGGCGCTCAGCTTGAGGCCCTTTGGCAACCCGGCGTCGGCCTTCCACTTGATCTTGTGCCCGTTGGGCCCTCCGCTGTACTCCAACTGCTTGCTATAGGGCGTTCCGAGCGTCAGCGTCGGCAGCGGCGACGGCGTGGTGATGGTGATCCCGAAGTAGGACACGGTCACCGACGACGGTGCGGAAGCCACAGGGTTAGCACTGGGTGGCGATGTGGCGCTGGCTGTGGCCGTGTTGCTGATGGACCCATTGTCTACGTCGGTTTGGGTAACCGTGTAGCTGCCCGTGCAGGTTTCCGATTGTCCGGGCGCCAACGAGGCGTCGGGACAGGTCACGTCCGCAATGAGGTTGTCGCTCACGGCGACATCGTTCTCGGTGGTCGTCCCCGTGTTTGTCACCTTGTAGGTGTAGCTCAGGACCTGCCCGGCCGTTGTGTAGTCGTGCGCCGACGTCGACTTGACCAGGCTCAGGGTCGATGTTGCCTTCGACGCCATAACCGTGACGGACGACGTATTCGACGTCACCGTGTGAGGATCGGGCGTGGTGGCGCTGGCGGAGGCCGTGTTGGTCACCGATCCGGCGTCCACGTCGGCCTGGGTCACCGTATAGCTACCGGTGCAGGTCTCCGACGCTCCGGGAGCCAAGGTCGGGTGGGGGCAACTCACGCTGGCCACCAGGTTGTCGCTCACCGCTACATCGTTCTCGGTGGTCGTCCCCGTGTTGGTGACCAGATAGCTGTAGGGGATGACGTCGCCCGCCGCCCCGTAACCCGTCGAGCTGGTCGACTTGGCCAGGCTCAGGGAGGAGGTGGCAAACGAGGCCAGAACGGTGACCGACGAGGAGCCGGAATCAACCACGTTGCTCTCGCTGTCGGTGGAGGAGGCCGAGGCCGTGTTGGTCACCGAGCCGTTGTCCACGTCGGCCTGGGTCACCGTGTAGGTGCCCGTGCAGGTCTCCGAGGCCTCCGAGGCCAGGGACGACGAGGGGCAGGAGACGCTGGGGATCAGGCTGTCGGTGACGACGATGTTGCTCAGCGTTCCCGGGGTGCTGTTGGTCAGCACGTACGTGTAGGGGATGGTGTCGCCTGCCGCACCGTAGCCGGGCGAGGTCGTCGCCTTTTGGATACCGAACAGCGTCCGGTCCACCGTCACCGACGAGGAGTTCGAGGTGATGGCGGCGGCGAAGGGATCGGTGGCCGAGGCCGTGGCCGTGTTGGTCACCGATCCGTTGGTGATGTCCGCCGCGGTCACCGTGTAGGTGCCGGTGCAGATCTCGGAAGCTCCCGGGGCCAACGAGGCATCGGGGCAACTCACGCCGGCGATCCTGTTGTCGCTGACGGCGATTCCGGACAGCGTGGTCGTTCCCGTGTTGGTCACGTCGTAGCTGTACCCGACGGTGTCACCAGCGGAGGCATAGCCCCCCGAGCTGGTCGACTTGACCAGGCTCAGGCTCGATGTGTGGTCGGAGGCCTTCACCGTCACGGACGAGGAGTTCGAGGTGACCGAGCCCTGCACGCTGGTGCCACTGGCCGTGGCCGTGTTGGACACCGACCCGGCATCCACGTCGGCCTGGGTCACCGTGTAGCTGCCG
Organism: uncultured Acidimicrobiaceae bacterium; assembly: GCA_963813525.1. Classification (GTDB taxonomy): domain Bacteria; phylum Actinomycetota; class Acidimicrobiia; order Acidimicrobiales; family RAAP-2; genus Bog-756. The sequence continues at coordinate 2,081,963 of CAWEZI010000005.1, read as the reverse complement.
GTGCAGGTCTCCGAGGCTCCGGGGAGGAGCGAGCTGTCGGGGCAGACGGCGTTGGACACCAGGGCGTCGTTGATGGCGATGCCGTTCTCCGTCGTCGTCCCCGTGTTCTTGACCACGAAGCTGTAGCTGATGACGTCGCCGGCCGCTCCATACCCATTGTCTGAGTAGGTGGTGGACGCTGACTTGGTCAGGCTCAGGGTCGACGTGGCGTCAGAGCCTTCGACGGTGACCGACGACGGTGCCGAGGTCAGGGTCTCGTTGGTGACGCTGGTGGCCGTTGTGGTGGCCGTATTGGTCACCGACCCGGCGTCCACGTCGGCCTGGGTCACCGTGTAGGTCCCGGTGCAGTTCTCCGACGCCCCGCCGGCCAGCGTGGTGCTGGGGCAGCTGATGTCGGCGCTCGGGATCAGATTGTCGTTGACCTGGATACCGGTGACCGGATCGGGTCCGGTGTTGGTCACCGCGTAGGTGTAGTTGATGGTGTCGCCGGCTGCGCTGTAGCCACCGTCGACATAGGAAGTGGTGGAGGTCTTGACCACCATGACACCCTCGACGTTGATCGGGGCAGCCGCCTCGACCGTGCCCAGGTTTGTACCCCGGGCCGTCTGGTAGCTGTCGTTCGGACCGTTGCCGGGCAGCGGGGTGGTGTTGGACTCGTCGATGTAGACGTTGTACTGACCAGGAGCCAGACCAGCGGGCAGCTGGAAGCTACCTGACGGGCTTCCGACGGTCAGGCTGCAGGGGTTGGGTCCGACGGTGGTCGACTCGGCCCCGGTGCAGGCGTAGGAGACCGCCCCGATGGTGACCGTGGAGTTGACCACCGGCACGGCTGTCCCTCGGCTGGTGCCGATGAGGACCTGCGGTGCGCTGACCGGATAGAAGTTGGCGGCATCGTTCTGGAAGTCACCGTAGGGGCCGGCGTTGGGCGCTCCGTCGCGGGCGCCCCACCAGTTGGTCCCACCAGTCACGCTCACCGTGTCGCCCGGCTGTGCCGCGGCGGCCGAGAGGGTGGCCGTGGGCGTCTGGGGCACGGGCTGCCCGTTGTAGAAGAGGTCCAGGGACGAGTAGTTGGTCGACCCGTTCTCGTCGTTGCCCGACGAGAGGATGACACCGCAGTTGACCAAGCCGGCGTTGACGTCCGCCTGGCTGGGCGGACAGGCGGCGTCACCGGTCGGCCCGCTCAGAGCCGGTGTATCGGTGTTGCCTCCTGCCGAGTTCGAGCCCAGGGAACCATAAGCGCAGTCCCCACCGTTGGCCCAAGTGCTGGGCAGGGTCATCGACGCCGTTGACGTGCCGAACGCTGAGGTACTGGTCGAGGCCAGGATGTTGGTAGCCCCGTAGCAGCCCCCCACCGCACCTTTCGTGGCACTGGCCAGGTCGAGGTTGGACGAGGGCAGATCGCCGAGGGCCGCCGAGGGGTTGGAGTCGGTCGGCGTGGGCAGCGGATTGGCCGTGTTCATGGTCCAGGCATCGCCCAGGCCGCCGGAGGCAGAGACCCCCACACCTCCGGCGCAGGTCGGTTCGTCCAACGTGGTTCCGGCGGTCACCCCGTTGGTGATGGGCTGGCCGAAGGCCGACTGTGACCCGGACTGCTCAAGGTCTTGATTGGGGTCGAACATGGAGACCGTGGCCCCGCTCGACGCCCAGGTGCACTCGTTCTGCGACCACAGCGGGATGGAGTCGGTGGCCGAGCCGCCCGAGTTGGTAGCCACCGGGGCCATCGTCACCGGCGCGCTGGCCACCGTATTGTTGTTGGTGCCGCAGATCTGGGCGGTGCCGGCGGCCAGGTTGACGTCCCGGATCGAGTAGTTGGAAACGTTGGCCGGGGTGGTGCCGGCGGTCAGGCTGGTCAAGGGCAGCGAGCCGGTGGATCCGGGGTTGGTGCCGGTGGGACCGACCTGGCCGGCGCTGACTTCGAGGTCGAAGCAGAACGGCACGCCTTTGACGGCCGAGAAGTAGTTCCCATCGTAGGTGCCGCTGGTGTTCCAGCTCGGAGCCGGCTGAGAGACGGTCAGGGTCCAGGTGCCGGAGGTGGCGTTGGGGGCCCCGTTGGCCCCGCCGGTGGCCAGGAAGGTGGTGTGGTAGGTCCCGTTCTGGCTGTAGGTCGGGTTCTCGGCCACCGGGCAGGTGAGTATGTAGTCCTCAGTGGTACCCGAGCCCGAAGTGGACTGGGTGCAGGCCGGCGAGCTGGTCGTCGAGGTGGCCTCGGTGGCCGCCGACGGCAGCGTGCCGGAGTTGAGAGTGATCGAGGCCGGATAGTTGCCAGGGCTGGCCGAGGGGAACCCGGAGCTGTAGCAGGCCACCGAGTAGCTCTCCGCCGTGCCATCCACCCAGGAGGTGGAGGTGCCGGCGGCGGCCGGCGCCGTACAGGTCGTGGTCGGCGGAGCGACGGTCACGGTGAGGGTGCCCGAGGTGACGGTGCCCACGCTCCCGGCACCGGTGGCGGTGAAGGTCAACGGGTAGGCGCCGGCATCTGCCCCGGTCGGGGTGTCGGCCAGGGCGCACACGAGGATGTACTCCTCGGTGGTGCCGGATCCCGAGGTGGTCGTTGTGCAGGCCGGGTTGCTCGAGGTGGAGGTGGCGAAGGTCGGGTTGCCGTCGGCGGGAAGGGAACCGGAGGCGATGGCGATCGACGACGGATAGGCGGTCACTCCGGAGATGCCACTCGCCTCTTCGCACTCGACGCTGTAGCTGTTGGCCGCGTTCTCGAAGAAGGTGGTAGCCGTCCCCCCCGAGGCCGGGTCGATGCAGGTGACGGTGGGGGCGTTGACGGTGATGTTGAGCGCACCGGAGGTGGTGGCGCCGGCGCCCCCGGCACCGGTGGCGGTGAAGGTGGCCGCATAGGTGCCGGCGTCAGAAGCACTGGGTGTCCCCGAGAAGGGGCACTCGAGGATGTACTCCTCGGTGGTGCCGGAGCCGGAGGTGCCGGTGGTACAGGCCGGGCTGCTGGAGGTCGAGGTAGCGAAGGTCGGGTTGGCGTCGCCGGGCAAGGTGTCGCTGGCGACGGCCATCGAAGACGGGTAGGCGGTCACTCCGGAGATGCCGCTCTGCTCCTCGCACTCGACGGTGTAGGAGGAGGTCACGCCCTCGTGCCAGGTGGCGGCCGTCCCGCCCGAGGCCGGGTCGATGCAGGTGACGGTGGGGGCGTTGACGGTGATGTTGAGCGCACCGGAGGTGGTGGTGCCCACGCCCCCGGCTCCGGTGGCGGTGAAGGTGGCCGCATAGGTGCCGGCGTCAGAAGCACTGGGTGTCCCCGAGAAGGGGCACTCGAGGATGTAGTCCTCGGTGGTACCGGAGCCGGAGGTGCCGGTGGTACAGGCCGGGGAGCTCGAGGTGGATGTGGCGAATTTCACATTGCTATCGCCCGGCAGGGTGTCGCTGGCGACGGCCATCGACGACGGATAGGCGGTCACACCGGAGATGTCGCTCACTTCCTCGCATTCGACGGTGTAGGAGGAGGTCACGCCTTCGTGCCAGGTGGCCGCCGTCCCGCCCGAGGCGGGGTCGATGCAGGTAATGGTCGGCGCGGCCACCGTCAGGGTGAGGGTGCCCGAGGTGGCGTTACTGCCGCCATTGGGTGAGGCGGTGGCAGCGAACGTGAGGGGGTACGTCCCGGCGTCGGCGGCCGTCGGTGTACCGGTGATCTTACAAGTGAGGATGTACTGCTCGGTGGTGCCCGAGCCCGACGTGGACTGGGCGCACCCTGCCCCCGACGCCAAAGTGAGATCGCCCGAGACGGGGAGGGCGCCCGAGGCGATGGTGATGGACGACGGATAGGCGGTCGTGCCCGACACCCCCGACTCGCCTTCGCAGGCGACCGAATAGGTGGCAGCCGTGCCCTCGACGAAGGTCTGGGCGGTCCCGCCTGTGGCCGGCGCGGTGCACTGCGTGATGGTGGTCGCGCTCGCCGGGGAGGCGGCGATCACTGCCTCGACGGTGATGCCGGCGAAGGTTCCGACCAGGAGGATGAGCCCGAAGATGAGGCGGCCCACTCCCTTGACGCCGAGGTTGCGGCCGGACGAATGCTTCGACGCGGTCGAGGCACGCTGCGCTGCAGGCGTGCCGGATTCATCGGAGAACAGCTCATTCGATGACATTAAGACTCCCCATCCCCAGTGCGGAAAGACCGCACGCTCCAACGGACCTGATGGCCCTCTATCGATGGGGTCTCAAACAGCATCCCCGCCGCGACAGTGTTTGGAGGTTTAACACACGCGATCGGTGATTGCATCCTAAAATTTGACTATTTCCAAACGTTTGTTTAGTGGTCTGGGCGCGAGGACGGTCGGAAAGTCCAGCGTGACCGGAAGAACGGTTGTCCTCCCGACACCTCAATCGACCCCGCGGCCGGAGTCCAGAAATATTTTTGCCGGCGCCGAAATTGACCGGTGCCGAGATGACGGGATGACGGTCCACCGCTCTTCCAACCGGTCGAGCACTTCGTGACGCCGACATTGGAACAATGCACCTGAAGCGGGGCGAGCTCGCCGGGCCCGGGTCCCGTCCTGCTCATCTTCTCCGACAGACAAGTTTTCTTCTCCAGACAAGTTTCGAGGGACCGGACTGCCCGACGTCGCAATTGCCGCCACGTCGGCTGCAAAGCAGCTTCGGATCCTCTACCTGGTGGGTCCCGTTCGAGTGATGGCTCCGGTTTTGACGACGGAGCGGCGATAGCGTGAGGCAATGACGGCGATCTCCGGTAGACGCGGAGCACTCCGTGCAGGTGGACCACGGCGGTCACTCCTCGCCCGATCGACAGCTCTGATCGTCGCCCTCGTGTGCGTCACCGGGACCATGCTCTCGCTGCTGGTCCTCACGGCCACGGCCACACCGGCCACGGCGGCCACATCGACGAAGGCTGGCACCGATGCCTCGGCTGGCACATCTGGCACGGCTCCGGCGCCGGCCGCTGGTAGCAGGGAGGGGGTGCCGCACTGCCCACCCGACTGTGGCGCAGTGGCTGCCGGTGATCCGCTGTTAGTGGGATTCATGACAGCCAACCCCGGCAACGACTGGCAGGCGTTTCCTGCAGCTGACAGCCAGTCGTACGTCAATTCGCTGCGACGGAACGCCACCCGTCTGGCCGGCACGACGGCGACCACCAATGTGGCGGCGGCCAAATGGAACTCGGTGAACGGGGCCTACAGCCTGCTGATCACCCTGGTGTCGTCGACCTCGCTGGCCAAGGCTCGCCTGCAGAACCCCCTCGGTGACGCGGCCGACCTGTGCTCGTCGGCCGGCGGCGCCCCGACCGGCTCGCCCTCGCCCATCCGCCAGATACCCGGCTCTGCGTCGGGCTCGTGTGCGTTCGGACCGCATTCCCCGTACAAGGGAGCGGTGGTCGCCGCCTTCATCCGGGGCAACGTGGCCGTTCTCATCGAGATCAGCTCCCGGTCGACGGCCAACATCGACCCGCAGAATACGGTGCCCGTCGCCCATCAGCAGTACGGCAGTCTCCCAGCGGGGGGAGTCCCCGTCTCCAACGGTGGTGTCGATGTCGAATGGATCGTCTTCTGGCTCTGCCTACTCGCCGCTCTGGCCTTCGGCATCGTGTCGTGCGCCCGCCGCAGAGGGAGCTGGCGGGGACCCTTGGTGGCGGTGGCCGAGGCCTTCGGTCGTCGCAAGCTGGCCCTCGGGGTGTCCGTCGTGGGGGTGATCGGCGCCATGGCATTCTCGATGCTCGATGCCACCGTCATGAAGGGGTTCGGCGAGTGGTTTGGGGTGGCCAGCTACGGCGATTTCTGGCAGAACTGGGCCGACGCCGCCTACACGACCTTCGCCGGCGGCTACGGGCACATCTACGTACTCGACCGGTCGCTCGAAACAGCCCCCGCTCTGCAGGTCACAATCGCACCGATCGCCCGAGCGGCCTTCGGCCTCTCGTTCCCCTACCCGAGCGCAGTCCTGTACCCGACGGCGTTCTGGGTGGCCGGGCCGCTGTACCTGGGTGGGATGGCGCTCCCCATCTGTGCCTGCGACCGGTGGCTCAGCGGCATGGGGGTGACCGATCTCCGTCGTCGCCTCACCGTTCTCGGGGTGATGGCCATCACACTGCCACCGGTCCCCTTGAGCGGTCACCCCGAGGACCTGATCGCCTTGGGAGCCATGCTGTACGGCATCGCCGCCGCTTTCGAGGACCGCCCGCGGGCCACCGGGTGGTGGCTGGGGGTCGCCCTCGCCTTCCAGCCCTTCGCCTTTCTGGCCATACCGATCGCCTTCATCTTCCTCAAGCGCCGGCAATGGCTCACCGCACTGGGCCCCATCGTGGCGGTGCCGCTGGCCTTCCTGATCGTCCCTGTGGTGGCGGATCCAACCGTAACGTTGCGGCAGCTCTTTCACCAGCAGGTCTATGACGTCTTCGGATACATCAGCCCCACATGGAACCTCGACCCGGGGGTGGCCGCCTACATCCGCTCAGCGGTCGCCCTGGTCGCCATTCCGGCGGCCATCGTGCTGGCCCGGTACCTGCCGGCCAGCCGCCGACAGGGAGCTGCCCTCGTAATCTGGACGGTGGCCATGCTCTTCGCCCTCAGGGCCTTCGAGCCCGAGCTGTTCCCCTACTTCTTGGCTCCGACCCTGGCCCTGGCGCCCATCAGCGCGGCAAGGCTGCCCTGGTGGCGACTCGGTTCGGCTTGCGCTCTGGCGGTGTGGCTCACCTGGTGGTTGCACATCGCCATCGATGCCAAGTGGTCACTCTTCCTCATCCTGGCGGGTCAGTTGTGCCTGCTCGGATGGCTGACCTATCCGGGGAGAGTGCGCCACTCCCCGAGCGAGCGGGCACCATCGGCAACCCAACAGACCCGTCGGCCCACCGATCGGGCCGATCGGGTCGATCGGGCCCCTCAGCTCGCCGATCGAGGGCGATAGCCGTGCCCAGGCGTTCCTCCGCGGCCCGGAGCCTCGGACTGGGGGTGCTGGTGGTTGTGGCGCTGCTCGGTGGGTGCTCCTCCAGCACCGGAAGCTCGTCGGCGACCGGTCCACCGCCAGGATCGCTCAATGTGACGCCCTGCAACTACGCACGGGCCTGGCACGACAGCCCGACGCAATTCAGCGAGTTCGCCGTTATGGCCCGTTACGCCCGAGGGGCGGACAGTGCCCACCTGCGTTCGGTCGGTCAACGCCTCGCCTCGGCTGTCACGTCCCACGACACGGCCGCCATCAGTGCCGCGGCCGCCGACCTCTTCACGACGTGCAAACAGCTGGGCCTGGTGACCACGCCACGGGCGGCACCCACGACGGCGGGCTGAGATCCGACGGATCGGCCACCACGACTCGTTCAACTCTGCTTGGGTTTCGCCCTGACAGTCGACGTTGGCTGGCTATTTCAGCGGGGTCTGACGGCCTCGCAACGCCCGTGCTCGCGAAAGTTGGATGGCCGGGAACCAGGTACCTATCCGGAACCAGGTACCTATGGGCAAATTGGCCGCCGTCCGCTGGCAGGCCTCAATTCTGCGTTGGTGGTCGTTTTTGTTTACGAGCGGTCGTGGTATTCGGGGATTTCCTCGTGTCGGCGGCCGTCTTCGACTTCGCCTTCTCGCTCTTGGCCGCCTTCTGCATCGCTCGAATTGCAGCGGAGGATGATTGAGCTTGTGCCGGTGCACGCGTGTTGGGGGTCTTGGAACCAGACTGCTTCGTGACGGCACCCCTCCCAGGCCGTTGTATGTCGGTGCCTGATACTCGGTCCGGTTGTGCGCCTACCGGCACACGCTTCCGCTCCGGCGCCGACGTCGTACGCGCCACCTGCAGTGACGCCGGTGCATATGTGACAGCGAGCAAGGCGGTTAGACCCGTCACTTGAATAGCCCACCACGGGAACCAGCCAATCATCCATTGCGCCGTAACCGTGGTCGCCACAGCCAGACCGATTGCGATCCCGAATCGGCGAGCGCTGCATCGGGCCGCCACCGCCACTCCCACGGCCAGCGCTGCCCATGCGTAGTACGGAGTCATCACCGATTCCGTGTACGAACGAAGCGCTAGGCCCACGGCACATGACCAGGCCAACAGTTCGGGGCGCTCGAGCCAGTGCCGGTACACCCAGAATCCGAGACCGGTGGCGACGAGGAGACCCAACAACCGAATGGGACCGGCGGCGACCAGTCCACCCCCCAGGTTCGGTGACAACGCGGTCCAAGGCGTCACGTGATTCACCCCAGGTGGACTCGGTTGGTCGACCAATGAGTGAACCGTCGCGCCGAAGTTGGAGAGAAGTGGCGCGGCGATCAGCACCCCCGTCGGCAGTAAGGACCGGATGACCATGCCGACGACGTATCGGCGCCAGGCAATAGCCAAGAGGACGGGCAGCATCAGCAGGACCAATGGCTGAAATGCCAGAGCCGCGCCAAAAAGCCAGCCTGCGCCCACAAACCGCCGGTCCAGAGCGAAGATAAGGGCGTACACAGCCAAAGCGACAGCGACTGCATCTTCGGGATGTCCCCAGAGCACGGTCACATTCCAGAGCAACACGGCTTCGGCCACACACAAAACGGCCCGACGATTATTTGGGACCCGTAGTCGTTCAGCGAGCGCATCGGACGCAAACAGCGCTATGCAAGACAGCAGTAAGGCGTAAACGTCCGCGGCTATTGTCCACTGCGGCTGCAAGACGTACAAGTTCTTTCCGTCGCGAATTGACTGCGCATTCAGAAAAGGAACGTTCAAGCCGCGCACATGCACAACAAACCCGGGCGCAGGTACAGCGCCGGACCTTGTGATCTCGAAAGCAGAAGTGTGAAATGCGCCGCTCAAGGCCCCGAGTGGCGCCAGGGCAACCAATATCCCCGGGAACTCCACGAACTTCACGTTGGCTTGGTAGATGGCGCCGAAATGGCCGTGAACTAGCTGGCTTGAGTTGAAATAGGTGATCCAAAAATCTTGAGGCGAGAGCCACAGCTTCGGAATGTGTTCAACAACTGATCCCCACTGAAAGATGTATAGCGACCCCAACAAGATGAAGAGTAGCGAGATTCCTATAGGCCAGATCCGACGCCCGAGGCGCTCGAAGGCCCTGTCACCGAAACTCATGTTCTTTCGCTTACGGTTCGCCACCGCTTGAGAGTTTTGCACAGCGGCGGCGGTTGCTGTGCTTGAGATCTGAACGGATAACGCACCGCCAGTGGTTGATCCCCCGGCTGCCACGGAGAATGCTCGCCAGGAGCACACCCCACTATCGCGGTCTGCGACAGCTAACTCTCGTCAACCGCCAAGACGGGGACCGTACAATTTGATCCGATCACACTGATCAATTTGATCCGATCACACTGAATTGAGGTGTATAGCGAAATGGAACCTGCCCAGGACGCCCGAATGCACCTGCCACTGGCCGGCACCGAGCTGTTGACTACCTCGATTGATATTGCCGCGACATTTTTGCGGGCACTCGAGAGCCGCGGTGATGGCGAACGACTGCCTCGTCACCTCGACGGATCGGTCGCATTGTTTGACCTGACACCTGGCCACCACGGTGCCTGGGAGAACGTCGAGGCCTGCAACGGGTGCGCTTCGCCACCTTGGATGTGGCCGGGGATCACGACTCGGGTTAAGGGCCGACGGCTCCGGTCGGTCGGCATTCGTACGGTGACGAACAGTCAGCGCCGGGCAGTCGGGTGACGGCCGGATAGCTGTGGGCGTCGAACGCGGCCACGAATTGGCGGACAGGTTTGGGCAGTTGCACCTGGAGGCGTCCGGCCGGCCGGGTTCCCGAGGCCGAGGCCATCTCGATGAACAGCGAACAATGGCCCACCTTGATCGATCGCACGCGGCGATCTGACCCCATCAGTGCGTTCAGGTATATGGCTACAGCACAGCTCCTGTTGTTTTTGGGGACGCCGTTGACCCCGGCTGAAGCGAGTGACCGGGCCACCTCGTCAGCACTGGCCCCCAGTCCGGCCAGCACCGAGCGGGTCTCCTGCTTGAGCTGTCGACGGTCACTCATCGAGCCTCCCTTCGCTTGCCCTCATGGTAATGCTCCGGGCAGTCCGGGGCGCACGGTTCCCGATGGCCGCGGCCCAGGTCAGGAAGAGCCACCCCGCCGGTGGGCGGATGGCGCCACCACCACGGTGGGCCGGCGGGCGGCCAAGGCGCTGGCCGAGCGCTGGGGCGGGCGGCGAGGAGCCACCGGGCCCGATCCGAGATGTCGCCGGGTCCCCGACCAGGGCGCCGGCGGCGCGGTGAGACGATCGGCCAGCCGGTAGGCCACCGACTCGTAGTTGACCCGCCACCCCACGAAATCGACCCAGGCCTCCTCGGCGCTCCTCTCCATGGGAAAGCCGATGTCCCGGAGCATGGCCACCGCCTGGTCGAACTCGGCGAAGGTCAAGGTGATGGGGCCGTGGGGATCGGGGGTCCGGATCGACCTCCCATCGGAGGTACTTGGCGATGCGGTTGAGGGCGGTGAATCCCATGCGCAGGCAAAGGCGCGCTTGCGAGGATGCCGTACTGGGGGCCAGGGCCAGGTGCATGGCGGCCCCGTCCATGACGGCCAACAAACCGATGAGCCACGAGAACCAGGGTTCCGGCGAGCGGAACAGGAGCATGACCGGATAGGTCGTGTGACTTTCGGCCACGTCCGCTGACCACGCCTCCCAGGCAGCGTAGAAATCGGGAAGGGTGTCGGTGATGCCGACCAGTTGCTGACGGGCGAGTACCTCGGGACCCCACGCCGGCAGGCCCGCCCGGCTCTCGAGCATCGAGACCAGCGCCTCACGACGGTTGAAGGCGGCGTAGAGGGCGGGCAGGTAGGCGATCTGGAGGGCCACGATCACCACCCAGGTGGCACCGGCGGTGATATCTACCGCCGCGTTGGCCGGACCACTGACATCGATGGTCCCCACCGTGAACACGGCCCCGGCAGCCTGGGCGAAGGCCGAACCAAGCTGGTGGGTGGTGCCGTAGAGCATGAGCCCGTAGCCGAGGATGAAGCCGGCGGCCCAGAACATCAGCTGGCCGATGAGCACCACCGGTGCGGTGGGGGCCAACAGGGCGTCCTTCCCTTCGAAGGTTCGGGCCAGTCGGGACAGGGCCAGGAAGGCCAGCCGCACGCCGCGGTTGACGACCAGTATCGACCGCTCGAATCCCCGCGGCTCCCGGGGTAGGACGATGGTGAAAAGGACGCTGGCCGCGGTGAGCAGAACGACGACCACGCCGACGACGAAGAGGACGACGCTCATGGCCGAGAACTGCCACCGCGTACGACCGCAGGGAGGGCACCGGTCGGCATCCCCCGAAGCGTAGCGGTGGGCTCTTTTGCCCAGGTGGTGTTCCTGTGCCCCCGCTCAGATGTCCGGGAGCCCGCAGGCGCCCGTCCCGGTTGGGAAGCGTTAAGTGGAGTCCCCGATCTTCTCGACCCAGGAGTCTCCGCCCGACCAGGTCGCAGGCGGATCGCTGGCTGGAAACGACTCCCGTCCCGCCTCGTCGACCATCTCGTCGGAGGGGGAGGCGACCGGTGGGTTGCTCTGATCGTTCGACTGCTCGGCCATAGGGCTCGCTCCTCCCCAATCGAATCGTGAACGGCATCCTACCGGCAGGCCGCCGGAAGACCCTCCGGCCCGCCGAGGACTACGACGCCCGATCCGCTTGCCAATCGGGCCCAACTACAGGACAATCCACCCCATCGACGGCATCCATTCCTCGGAAGGTGGGTGTCGCAGCCAGCGCTAAAGAAGGTGGGATGGACGGAGACATCGTCATACGCGGTGGCACCCTGGTGGACGGCCACGACACCCCCGGCCGAACCGCCGATGTGGCTGTGACCGACGGCACCATCGTGGCCGTCGGCGAGGGCCTGTCAGGCTCGACCGAGTTGGATGCGTCCGGCCAGATCGTCGCTCCCGGCTTCATCGACATTCACACCCACTACGACGCCCAGGTCTTCTGGGACCCGGACCTCACCCCTTCGTCCTTCCACGGGGTGACGACGGTGGTGGCCGGCAATTGTGGTTTTTCGCTGGCGCCCATCCGACCCGAAGGTGTCGAGATGCTGGTCCGCACTTTGCAACACGTCGAGGACATGAGTTTCGACACCCTCATGGCCGGAGTCCCCTGGAGCGAGTTCGAGACCTTCCCCGAATATCTCGACGCCATCGAGAGACGCGGGGTGACCCTCAACTATGGCTGCTATGTCGGCCACACGGCTGTCCGCCTCTTCACCATGGGCCCGGAGGCCTACGAACGAGCCGCCACCGGTGACGAGCTGGCCACCATGGTCGGGGTGGTGGACGAAGCCCTGGCCGCCGGAGCCATGGGCTTCGCCACCAGCTGGTCGCCGACCCACAACGGGGACCACGGCCGACCGGTGCCGTCGCGGGTTGCCGACTTCGACGAGCTGGCTGCCCTGCTCGAGCCTCTGCGCCGACGCAACAAGGGGGTGGCCGCCCTCCTGCCCGGCGGCGTGCTGTCCAACAGCGCCATGTTCGAGTTGCAACGGCACATCGGTCGGCCCTTCACCTGGACGGCTCTGCTCACCTTCGCCGGATCCGACTACCACCGGGGGGTGATGACCGAACACGCAACGGCCAGGGCCTCGGGAGTCGATGTGTGGCCCCAGGTCTCGTGCCGGCCGCTGGTGTTCCAGATGAACCTGTCCGAACCCTTCTCCCTCAACACCTTCCCCAACTTCGCCGCTCTCATGGATGCGCCCACCGTCGACCGCAAAGCGGCCTACCGCGATCCCGTGTGGCGGGATGCCACCCAACAGCAGCTGACATCCGGTGGCTTCAGCCTGTTCAACACCGCCTCCTTGTCGGTAGCCGAGTCGACCACCCGGCCGGATCTCGAGGGCCGTCGGGTGGTCGATGTGGCCGACGAGATGGGTGTGACCGCGCTCGACGTGCTTCTGGACCTTTCGTTGGCCGACGACCTCACCACCCGTTTCTGGTCGGTACTGGCCAACGACGACCAGGAGGCCATCTCCTGGTTGCTGCCGAGAGACGACGTGCTGCTGGGCCTGGCCGATTCCGGCGCTCACGTGAGCCAGCTGTGCGACGCCTGCTTCGCCACCGACCTTCTGGGGAATTGGGTCCGCGAGCGCCAGGTCATGACGCTCGAGCACGCCGTTCACAAGCTGACCGCCGAACCGGCCCGGGTCTACGGCCTCGACGACCGGGGCTCGATCGACGTCGGCAAAGCGGCCGACGTCGTGGTGTTCGATCCCGACACGGTGGCACCCGGACCCATCCGTCGCCTGGTCGACTTTCCGGCCCACGGCGAGCGACTCACTGCCGACCACCCGGTGGGCATGACCCACGCCCTCGTAAACGGGGTCCCCGTCCGGGTCGACGGTCAGCCGGTGACCGTGGCCAACGGCCGACGACCGGGCACGGTGCTCCGTCCCTGAGCCCCTCCGGCACCGGGCCCGAGGCCTGACCACACTGGCACCCAGCCCGCGCCCGAAACCCGAGCCCGAGGCGGAGGCGGACCGGTGCCCACCCTCCTACAGTTGACCCATGTCCGGTAGCGCGGCACGTACGGCCGACCTCCTGGTCCAGTGCCTGCAGAACGAGGGCGTCACCCACGTCTTCGGGATACCGGGCGAGGAGAACATCCACTTCGTGGACGCCCTGTCCCGCTCCCGCATCCGCTACGTGCTGGTACGTCACGAACAGGGTGCCTCGTTTATGGCCGAAACCTACGGCCGCCTCACCGGCCGGGCCGGTGTGTGCTCGGCCACGCTCGGCCCGGGGGCCATCAACCTCCTCCTGGGCACGGCCGACGCCACCACCAACTCGACACCGCTGATCGCCCTCTCGGCCCAGGTGGGGATGGACCGCAGCTTCAAGGAGTCCCACCAGGGTGTCGACCTGGTGGGAATGTTCGCGCCGGTCACCAAATGGGCGGCCCTGATCGCCACACCGGGGGCCGTCCCCGAAATGGTCAGGAAAGCATTCAAGTTGGCCCAGACCGAGCGGCCGGGCGCCGTCTACCTGGCCATGCCCGAAGACGTCGAGGTGGCGCCGTCCCCGGACGGCTCAACGCCCCTGCCCATAAACATTCCCCGACCGGACGAACCATCCTCTGAACAGATCGGGCGCGCCGTCACCATCCTGGAGGAGGCGGTCAACCCCATCGTGCTGGCCGGGCACGGGGCAACCCGCGGCCGAGCCGGCGACAACCTTCGCCGGTTCGCTGAACGGCTGGGTGTTCCGGTGGCCACCACGTTCCACGGCAAGGGGGTCTTTCCCGACGACCACCCACAGGCCCTCGGGGCAGTGGGGTTCATGCGCCATGACTATGTCAACTTCGGTTTCGACCTGGCCGACGTCATCATCACCGTCGGCTATGAACTGCAGGAATTCGATCCGGTCCGCATCAATCCGGCAGGCGACAAGCACATCGTCCACATCCACCGCTTTCCGGCCGAGGTCGACCGCCACTACAACGTGGCCGTGGGCCTACAGGGCGACATCGGCAAGAGCCTCGATGCCCTCTCCGCCGCCACCGACCGCACGTTTGCGCCGTCGGGTGAGGACCAACAGATCCGCCGGCTGTTGGCCGACGAGATGGAGCGTGGTCGCCTCGACGATCGCTTCCCTCTGGCACCGGCCCGCATCGTCGCCGACACCCGAGCGGCTCTGGCCAGGGACGACATCGTCCTGGTGGACACAGGAGCCCTCAAGATGTGGATGGCCCGCCTCTACCCCACCTACGCGCCCAACACCTGTCTCATCTCCAACGGGTTGTCGACCATGGCGTGGACGGTGCCGGGGGCGATCGGGGCCAAGGTGGCACGGCCTGAGGCCAACGTGCTGGTGGCCACCGGCGACGGCGCCTTCCTGATGAACTCCCAAGAAATTGAGACCGCCCTCCGCGAGAAGGTGGCCATGGTCATCCTGATCTGGGTCGACGACGCCTACGGGCTGATCAGCTGGAAGATGGAGCTCGAGGTGGGTCACGCCGTCGATACCGCCTTCGGCAATCCGGATTTCGTGGCCTATGCCGAAAGCTTCGGGGCACGCGGGTACCGGATCAGTGCCGCCGACCAGCTGCTTCCCACTCTGCGCGCCGCGCTGGCCGAGCCCACCGTGTCGGTCATCGCCTGCCCGGTCGACTACTCGGCCAATCAGGAGCTCATCCGTTCTCTCGGTGACCTCGACGAGTCGCTGTCATGAGCTCGACATCGGGGGAAACAGCGGCCGGCCGCCGGACAGCCACGTCGGCGGCTCCGCGGTGAAGGCGGAGACCAAGCGCACCTTTCCTCCCTCTCCCCCCTGCTGAGGAACCGAGCGCGCCCGGTACCCTGGCCGCCATGTGCCTCCTCATCTTCGCCTGGCAGCCCGAGGCGGAACATCCCCTGGTGGTGGCGGCCAATCGTGACGAGCGGCTCGACCGACCGGCGAGCTCGCTCTGCGTACTGAGGGGCACGGCACCGAGGATCCTCGGCGGGCGCGACGACCTGGCCGGCGGCACCTGGCTGGCCACCAATGACCGCGGCGTCGTCGTCGGCCTGACCAACAGTCCCTCGCCGGGGGGACGAGACACGACCAAGCGCTCGCGGGGCGAGCTGCCCCTCATGGTGGCCGCCGCATCGTCCGCCGCCGACGGGGTGGCCTCGCTGTGCCGGACCGTCCAGCCCGGCCAGTACAACCCGGCCTGGCTGCTGGCTGGCGACCGACGCGCCCTGTTCTACGTCGAACTGGCCTCCGACCGGGCTCCCGTGGTCCACGAGCTGGCCCCGGGCCTCCACGTCCTGGAGAACGTGCCTTTGGACCAACCTTCGCTCAAGGTCGACCTGGTCCGATCACGCTTGGCCACGGCCCGATCGGCCGGAGGTTCGTTGCCCGACACCGTTCTCGAAGTCCTGTCCGATCACACTCTGCCGCCCGGGGCAGATGCTGAGACGACGATGGTGGGCGACGTGATCCGTCGGGCGGCCACCCTGGCCTGCTGCGTGCACACCGATGACTACGGAACACGCTCGGCCGCCGTGGTCGCCGTTCCCCGAGCGGCCGATGACCTGCCGGAAATGGTGGTAGCCGACGGCCCTCCCTGCAGGACTCCCTTCGTGAGCGCCACGCCCCTCTGGTCGAGTTGATCTACCACCGCGCCCCCGGGTGAGGCTCAGTGGGCCAGTGCCCGCCACACCCGACCGATGGCGTAAGAGAGCGCGGCCAACGCACCGACGAAGAACCCGATCGGCCAGTTCGACAGATAGGACAGGGCGATGGCGCTCCATATGGTGGCCAGGGCCAGCACCGCCGAGACGACCAGGGCAACCAGCGGCCTGTCGGTGAAGGATCGGGCGGCGGCCGGTGGGCCGATCATCAGACTGAAGATGAGCAGGGCTCCGACCACGGGAACGGTCATGGTGGTGGCCAGGGCCAGAACCAGCAGGAAGGCCAGCTCCATACGGTGGGCACTTATGCCCCGGGTCTCACCAATCTCGGGGACGATCGACGAGACCATCAGCGGCCGATAGAGGACGACCACGGCAGCGATGCTCACCGCCCCCAGCCCGGCCACGGGAAGCAGCTCAGTGCTGCTCACACCCAGGATCTCACCGAAAAGGAGCGAATAGATCTCCGGCTCGTACTCGGTGGTCCTGCTCAGGAACAGGGCACCGAGAGCCAGCATCATCACCAGCACCAGTGCGGTCGAGACGTCGCTGCGGGCCTTCCGGCCGAGCGAACCGATCCCGAGAGCGGTCAGGACGGCGAACATCCCGAGACCGACCAGCGTGTTGACCCCGATCAAACTGGCTCCCGCCGCCCCGGCAAAGGCCCCGTTGGGGATGGCATGGGCCGGAAAGGCGGTTCCCCGGAGGACGACGAAGAAGCCGACCACGCCGGCGACGACGGCCACGATGGTGCCCACCACCCAGGCATTGGTCATGAAACCGGAGAACATCATCGACCCCCGGATGGAACCGACATCGTCGTGGTCAGCTGGCGCATCGGTGCGAGTCGGTGGCGACGGCCGGGTTGGCGTCTGGTTGTGCCTGGTCCCGGCTCTTTCGCCGTGACCGGGCCAGGGCGACACCCGACATGCCGTACAGAACAAGGTTGAGGGCCACGACCATGAAACTGACCGGAATGGCCTGATGACTGCTCCCCCAGTCGTAGCTGTCGTAAGCCAGGAGCACGCCCGCCCAGGTGGTGCCCACCCCGATGACACAGGCGACGAGGACGGTCCAGCCGATGCGGGCGGTGAGCCGCAGGGCGGTAGCCGCCGGGCCCACCAGCAGGGCGGTCGACAAGATGGCGCCGATGGCCAGAGACGACAAGCCGACCGAGACGGCCAGGGCCATCATGAACAGCAACCCCACAACCCGGGTGGGAACGCCCCGCACCGAAGCCAGGTCATTGTCGACCGAGATCAACAACAGCGGCCGGAAGATCATGGCCATGATCCCGAGCGAGACGGCCCCGAACACGATGACCGCGGGAACGGTGTCGGCGCCAAGGGTGAAGATGGACCCGAACAGGATCTGCTGGGTGGCCCCGTTGGCCGCCCCCGAGGTGGTGTCGAAGTAGAGGAACAGGGCGGCCAGACCGATCGAGGCACCGAGGACGATGCCGGTGGCCAGGTCACGACCACGCACCCGCTGGACACCGATCATGTCCATGACCGCCGCCCCGACCACACCGAATCCCACGAACCCGGCGAAGGGGCTCACCCCGACCAGCACGGCACCCGACCCGCCGGCCGCCGACACATCGGTCAGGGCATGGCCGGCAAAGGACTGGCCGCGCAGGACGGTGAACACCCCGACCACGGCCGAAACCACCGCGGCCGCAGCCCCGATGGTCAGGGCGATGTGAACCGGTTGACTGGAGAAGAGCCCCGGCTCGAAGACCCAGGTCACTATCCGGTGCACGGTCGGTCAGTCGCTCTCGATGGTGAGGTCGACGGGTGGTGCGGCGTCGTCCCCGGTCCCGTGGCCGGCGATGACCAGGACCCTGTCGTGGACGTGTATGACGTCGACGTGGTGTCCGTAGAGCCGGGTCAGGACGTCCGGACGGATCACCTCAGCGACCGATCCGCTGGCCGCCCGACCGTCGGCCAGGTACACGATCTGATCCATGACCGGAAGAAGGGGATTCATCTCGTGCGCGGTGAGAAGCACGGCGACGTTCTGTTCCTTGACGATACGCCCCAGTAGCTCGACGATCTCCTGCGTGCTGTGGAGGTCGAGATTGGCCAGCGGCTCGTCCAGTAGCAACAAGGGAGGTCGACTGATCAGAGCGTGGGCGATCAGTGCCCTCTGCTGCTCGCCGCCGGAGAGCAGGCCCACCCTCGACCCGGCGAAGTGGTCGGCCCCCACCGCGTGGAGCATCTCGTCGACCGCCTCGGCCCGCCTCTTCCAACGGAGCGGGATGCCGAAGCGGTGCCCGTCGAGTCCCAACGCCACCAGGTCCCGGGTCCGCAGGGGCATGTCCGGGTCGAACAGGACCTTTTGGGGAACGTAGCCAACGGTCCGTTCATGCCGTGTCCGTTCAGCGCCTAGCAGCTCGATCCGTCCCGCACTCGGTCGCTGGAGACCGATGATGGTTCGCAGCAGGGTGGTCTTTCCGGCACCGTTCGAGCCGATCATCCCGGTGAACTGGCCACCTGTGACCGAGAAGCTCACGTCCTTGAGGATCTCTCGCCCGCCCAGCGACACACTGATCCCCTCGACGCTCAGGACCTCGGCCTCCCGACCGGACCGACGGGTGTCGCTCACAGGTGCTCCGTCGAGACCCTGTCGGCCACCGCTCTATCGATGGCGTTGACCTCCGCCGACATCCACGTCTGGTAGTCGTACCCGGGGGTGGGCATGGTCTCGTAGACGCCCACCACGGGAATCCCCTCGGCCACGGCATGGTCGCGGATCGAGGCGGTGAGCGCATCGACCACCTGCTGGTTGTAACAGAACACCTTTACCTGGTGCTTGGTGAAGAACCCGTTCTCGAGAGTGATGTCCTGGGGTGCCGGATCGACGCCGTTCATGATGTCCGCCTGGAATTGGAACGGTGTCACATTGTCCATCCCCATCGCCTGGAGGAGGTAGTCAGCCACCGGTTCGGTGGTGGCCACGGCCACGCCGGCATAGCGGGCTTTGAAGGCGGCGATGGCATCGAGCCACGGTTTGAGAGAGGCGTCGAAGGTCGCCAGGTTGGCGGCGAAGTACGACGCGTGGGACGGGTCGAGCTCGGTCAGATCGTGGGCCATGGCCCGGGCCGCGGCCGGCATGGTGGCCGGGTTGTACCAGAGGTGCGGATTGGGGGTGTTGTCGGGCAGGCCCAGGAGGTGCTGGACGACGATGACCTTTCGGTCGGGGTTGGGCGAGGCCGACTCGATCTTGGTCATGAAGTCGTCGTAACCCACGCCGTTCTGCACCACCAGTTGGGCGTCGCTGACCTCGCTGGCCACCCCCGGGCTCGATTCGAACGTATGGGGATCAGTGTTGGGATTGTCGAGGATCGACGAGACGTGGACGTAACGCCCGCCGATCTGGGCAAGAACATTGGCGTACTGGTTTTCGGCGCCCACCGCGTTGATGACGCCGGGCGAGGACGCCGGGGTACTGCTGCCGCACGCGGCGAGGCCGACGGTCACCGCCAGCACGACGGCCAGGGCCGCCGCACCTCCTCGCAGCCTGCCGGGGGCGGGGCCCTTCATTGTTGTGGCTCGGATCATGGCCGGCACTGTACCATAAGACTGAGACTCAGTCTCATTCTCGGTTGCGGGGCGGAAAGGTACAGTGGTGGGAGGTGCAGAAGGCACGAGGGAGCACGACAGGGCTATGACGTCCACCGACCAGATGAGCGACGAACTCCACGTCCAGGTGGAGGACCGCCTCCGCCGGGTCGACCAGCGCTACACCGAGGGCCGGCGGGCCCTGGTCGACGTGTTGGCGGCAGCCGGCGGGCCGGTGAGCATCGGCGACATCGCCGACCGCCTACCCGATCTACCCCGGAGCTCGGCCTATCGACATCTGGTCGATCTGCAAACGGCCGGCGTCATCCGGCGGGTGGCGGCCAACGACGAGTACGCCCGGTTCGAGCTGGCCGAGGACCTCACCGAGCACCACCACCATCTGCTGTGCACCAACTGCGGCAATGTGAGCGACATCACCCCGACCGCATCCTTCGAGCGGACGATCGCCCGCCAACTCGACTTTCTGGCCGAGGCCCAAGGGTTCGAGCCGCACAGTCACCGGGTCGACGTGCTCGGCCTCTGTGCGCTCTGTCGGTGACCTGACCCACGGTCGGCCACGACCGGGTCAGGGGACGGCGGAGGCAGCGGAAGTCTGGTTCCCCATGCCGGCAAAGACGGCGTCGACGGCGCGGGCCGCCCAGCCCGGCGGTGACGCCATTCCTGCTATCCGTCGGGCGAACACCGACCCGGTCAGCATCTGGATGGCCAGATCCAGGTCGGCGTCGGGACGCAACCGGCCTTGCTGGCGGGCCCGTTCCAGCAGATTTCGGGCGTAGCCGAGGCGGGGAGCGACAACACGCTCCCGATGGAGGGCCATCGCCCCCGGATCGTCGCGCGCGCCGATGAGGGTCCCGACCACCTCGAGGCAGCTCTCGGCGAACCGGGCGTCGAACTCCTCCAAAAACTCGATGAGATCGGTACGGGGATCGGTGGTCGAGGTGGTGACCAGGTGGGCCGAGATGTTGGCGGCGATGGCGGCGGTGATCAGATCGGCCTTGTCACGGTAGCGCCTGTAGATGGTGGCCCGGGCCACACCGGCCTCGGTGGCGACGCTCTCCATCGATACGTTGGCGTACCCCAGGTCAGCCAGCTGGCGCACGGCGGCAGCGGTGATGGCCGAGCTCACCCTTTGGTCGCGGGGCCGCCCCGGTTTCCTCCTCACGGGGGTTTCGGCGGCCAGTGCAGGTCGGTCGCTGGTGACGGTCATCCTCGTGCACCGGCCGGTTCGACGGCATCCACCGTCTCGGACGTCGGATCTGAAGCAGGAGGTGCGCCGATGCTGGGTACGAAGTCGCGCTGACGGACCAGGGCGAAGGAGGCGATCGAGCCGATGAAGGCGATGACGGCACCGATGATCATCAGATGATCGAGGGTGGCCGAAAATCCGATGCGGTACGCATCGAGAAGGGCGGTGCGCGCCGGGGCCGACGGAATCAATGGCAACACCTGGCGCACCCCTCCCCCAGCCAACGCTCCCTGCAGTGCGGCGCCCCCGTGGGAGATCACAGCCTGCCCGGACGGCGAGCTGTGCAATGCGCTCAGGGTCCGGCTCTCGATTTGGGACTGGAACACCGCTCCCAGTCCGGCGATACCGGTGGCGATGCCGACCTGTCGGAATGTGTTGTTGGCACCTGAGGCCATTCCGCTGCGTTGCGGAGGCACCACCGATATGGCCGAGGAGGCCAGTACAGGGTTGACTGTCCCGATCCCGATGCCGGACACCACGAAGCCCGGAAGGAGAATCGTCCATCCCGAAGAGGCATGGGTGGTGGCCATGAGGAGGCACCCGACGGCGATGAGGAACATGCCGGTGCCCAGGAGATAACGGGCGTGGACCCGAACGGTCAGCTTGCCGGCGAAAGGAGCCACGATGAAGGCCAGCATGGTGATGGGCAAGAAGCGCACCCCGGCGGCCAGAGGCCCGAAGCCCAGATCGTCCTGGATGTAGAGGGTCAGGTACAAGAACATGGCGAAGATGGAGGCGGCAATGGTGAAGGCAGCCAGCGACACCCCGACCATGGCCGGCCGTTTGAACAGAGTGAGGTCCAACATCGGATCGGCCTGACGCCACTCGGCTACCAGGAACACGACCAGTAGCAGAACCGCCCCCACAAGGAGCCCGACGATCAGCGTGCTCCCCCACCCGTCGTCGTTGCCGCGGACCAGAGCGAAGACCAGCATGAACAGCGCGCCGGAAAACGAAACGAATCCGATCCAGTCGACCCGCCTGTTGGTGGGATCCCGGGATTCCTGAATGCGAGCCAGCGTCACGAAGATGCCCAGCACGCCGATGGGCACGTTGACGAAGAAGATCCATCGCCAACCGATGCCACTGGTGATGGCACCGCCCACCAGCGGTCCGACAGCCACCGCCCCTCCGATGACGGCGCCGTAGATCCCGAAGGCTGTCCCTCTTTCGCGACCGGAAAAGGCCTGGGCGATAAGGGCGAGCGAGGTGGCAAACATGATGGCGCCCCCCACCCCTTGGGCCGCCCGGGCCAGGTTGAGCATGAGAGAGGAGGTGGACAACCCGCAGAGGAGCGACGAGGCGGAAAAAACCCCCAGGCCGATGGCGAACACTTCGCGCCGGCCGAACATGTCGCCGATCACCCCTGCGGTCAGAAGGAAGGCGGCCAAGGTGAGCGAGTAGGCATCCACCACCCATTGGAGGTCACTGAAGGTCGAGTGAAGCGACCTCTGGATGTCGGGCAGGGCCACGTTCACGACGGTGATGTCCAAGAGGAGCATGAACGTGGCCGTGCACACGGCGATCAGCGTCCACCACTTCCGATCGAGTTCAGGCATGACGGTCTCCTTTTTCGGGCATGGTTGTTTCGGGATTGGTCCGTCTCACGAGTGGGGCTGGGCCGGGTGTGATGTGGCCGCCCTAATTACGATCCGCGTCGTATCGTATTCTAACCATCGGGCGAGGGCAACACCTCTGCCGAGCTGGGGCGAACCAGACTGCACCTATGCGGATGTTCGTGGCCGTGTGGCCCGACGACGCCACCCGGCGGCGGATCAAGGGTTTGGCCCTGCCAGCCGGACCCCATGTCCGGTTGGTCGATCCCAGTCAATGGCATGTCACCCTGCGCTTCCTGGGTGATGTCGACAACCAGGTCATCCCGGAGCTCAGCGCTGCGTTGACAGCCGTCGCTCCTGTGGTGGCCGGCCCGGTCGCGTGCGAGGTGGGTCCGGCCACGGGGTGGTTCAACCACTCTCGGGTGCTGTATCTCCCGGTGACCGGGCTCGACCGGTTGGCCCAGGCAGTCCGGACCGCCACCGTTCCCGTCATCCCTCTCGCCCACAGGGACGAGCCGCCCTTCGTGGGACATCTCACCTTGGCCCGATCCCGAGGGCGTCACCCGGCGACGACAGAATCGACGGCGCCTGTTCCCGTGCCCCTTTCGGCTTCGTTCGAGGTCACCCATTTCGACCTGGTGGCTTCGGAGCCCTCGCCCGGCGGGACCCGTTACACCTCGGTCCGGCGTATCCCGCTGCGGCAGTGAGGATCAACGACGATCCGCACCCACCCGTGTAGCGTCGACACCTGATGAATGACGGTCCCGACGACTCGACCGGGTCACCGCCTGCCGGGGAGCCGGGGGCCGAGTCGACGGCGGAGGAGCTGGCCCGCATGCAGGCCGAGCTCGAGACCCTCCAGGAGGAGCTGGAAGCCGCCAAGGGATCCGGCAGAACAGGCAAGAGACGCTTCCGCCGGGCGGTGGTGGCCGTTCTGGTCGTGCTCTCCTGTCTTCTCGTCGTGCTCTCGACCACCGTGGTGTGGGCTCACCGTACGGTGCTCAACACCGACACCTTCGTAGCAACGGTGGGTCCGGTGCTCGAGCATCCCGAGGTGGACGCGGCGGTGGCCACCCGCGCCACCGATCAGCTCTTCGTCCAGCTCCATCTGCAGATTCGATTGAAGAAGGCGCTGCCGGACAAGGTCAGCTTTGCCGCCGGACCCATCACCAACGCCACCAAAGGCTACGTGTCGGCCCAACTGGCAAAGGTACTGAGCTCGGAGCGCTTTCAGAAGATCTGGATCAGCACCCTTACCTCCACCCACCAGGAGCTGGTGGCCGTCCTGCGCGGTCAGAAGACCCAGAGCCTGTCCACCTCGGGGGGATACATCGTCCTCAATACGGTTCCTGTGATCAACAACGCCCTGGGGCAGGTCTCCGGACTGGCCTCCAGCCTGACCGGAAAGAACGTCAAGCTTCCGACCATCACCTCCGCCGAGCTGCCGCAGACCGCCGTCAACAAGCTGTCCAAAGCCCTCGGCGTCCAACTGCCCTCCAACTTCGGCCAGATCACCCTGGTCCGATCGAAGAGCCTCGACACCGTTCAGCGCGGGGTGAAGGCATTTGACCGGCTGGCCATCCTTCTGCCCCTGATCACTCTCATCCTCATCGCCTTGAGTCTGTGGCTGTCGGTGTCGCGGCGCAGAACCCTGGTCCAGCTGCTGGTGGGCACGATCCTGCTCATGATCATTCTTCGGCGGGTGGTCATACACTCGCAGGGTGCGCTGGCCAGCAAGGCAAACAGCCCGCAGGTCGCCCAGTTGGTGCTGGGCGACCTCCTCCATGGCTTCTTCGTGCTGACCGCATGGATCCTGGGAATTGCCCTGGCCATCCTGGTGGTGGCCTTGTTGAGCGGCCCCTATAGCTGGGCTGTGGCCATCCGCTCCTTCGTCGCCCGGGGTTGGCGGACGATGGTGGCGGCGTTGAGTGGCGAGCGGCGCCAACAGGGGCTGGCCTGGGCGTCGTCCCACGCCGATGCTCTTCAGCTGGGGGGTGCGGTGCTGGCCGCCGTACTGCTCTTCATCGTCAGCGTGTCGTGGCTCAGCTTCATCATCATCGGCGTCCTCCTCCTGGTCTACGAGGTCTTCCTCCAGCAGCTGAAGGCCGACCGGAGCGACGGTCCCCCTCCCGTAGACGCCCCCTCCACAGCAGATGGACCGCACGCACCTGTTGGCTGAGCTGATCACAGATGGTGGGCAGACGAGCAGGAGAGGCATCGGCGTGAACAAAGGACCAGTGGAAGCGAGGGACGCCAGCAACCGGAGCCGGCCAGCCTCGCCGCGCTGGTGGGCGGCGGTGGTCGTCATGGTTGTGGCGGGAGCGGCCACCGTGGCCGGTTGCTCGAACAACTCGACCAGCTCGACGACCACCTCCAGCTCGACGACCTCGACCACCACCGCTGGCCTGTCTGCCACCGCCGTAAAGAGCATGCAGGTGGCGCTGCTGGCCGTGGGCTGCTACTCGGGGGCCGTCGACGGGATCGCCGGCCCGGCTACCACCCGGGCCATCCGGTCGTTCCAAACATCCGACGGGCTCAGCGTCGACGGCGTCTACGGGACCAACACGAAAGCCAAGTTGCTGGCCGCGGTGGCCGCCGGAAAGAAAGTGTGCACCACCACTACGACGACCACCTCGACCACCGTGCCTGCCTCGACCACCACGGCGCCGTCGGGAACCGGCGTGCCGGCCGCAGCCACCGCCGCCATCACCGCCTACGAAACGGCGCACGGTCCCACCGCAGGGACCTGGGCCATCACCTCGTCGTCGCTCTCCTCGGTCAATCCCAATTACGTGCTCTTCCGGATCGGCCCGGCATCCAACAACGATGTCGACGTCCAACCCGGTTACGGGATCGTCTCCTTGTCCGGCGGGACATGGACGGTGATCGGGTTCGGGAGCGCCGAGGTGGGATGCCCCGGAACCAGCCAGACCCCGGTGGTGCCCACGCCTGTTCTGAGCGGCTTCGGCTTGACCTGTCCCACCACCAGCTGAATCAGGAGGCGACCGGAGGCTCGGCCCGGGCCACCGTGGACGCTCCCCCGGCCACCACGGTGACAGTGCGATGTGCGGTGCCGGCCCCGACCATCACGGTCACCGTGTCCGTAGACGAGTCGTATGACCACGAAGGGCCGCCTGCGCCGGCTGCCCTCGCCGTCAGTCGCCGTCCGTTGAGGGTGACCCAGGCCGGACGAGAGAGATCGGCCACACGCACCCGGTAGGTGAAGTCCGTCGGCTCTCCCGGAAAGTGGCCACGGGCGGGCCCGATGGTGACCCGGGTGGAGCGCGTGCCGCCGGCCGGAGAGGACGAAGAGGTGGTGATCAGGGTCTCGGTGCTCTGACCCTCGGCGTAGCCGCGCCCGGTGCCGGCGTCGTCGTAGAGACTGAACGACCCGCTCGAGCCGGCGTAGGCGGTGATGGTCAGCGACGACGCCGGGCCCGTTCCCCGAATGGACGACTGCTCGGGGATGATGCCGCCGGCGCGTACGAAGACCGGCATGCGGCCCAGCGGCTCGTCCAGGGTGGCCGACGAAGGTCCGGTGAAGGTGGCGCCGGTAAAGAAGTCGACCCACCGGCCCGGGGGGAACCACACCGTCGAGGCGGCCACGCTGCCCGGGGTGGTGACCGGGGCCACCAGCATGTCCGGTCCGTAGAGGTACTCGGTGGGGTGGAGGTAGGCCGAGGACTGATCGGGGTAGTCGAGGTAGAGAGGCCGGGTCATCGGCAGGCCCGACCGGTTGGCCTCGGACGCCAACGTGTAGGTATAGGGGAGCAGAGCCTCCCGCAGGCGCAGAAATGACTCGGTGATGGCCTGCACCGGCTGTGGGTACTGCCACGGGAGCCGGTCCTCGTTGTTGGAATGGAGACGGAGGATGGGCTGGAAGGTGCCCAGCTGGACCCAGCGGTCGTAGAGGTCGGGCGGGTCGGCCCCCGACTGGGTGGGCGGTGGCCCGAGGTAACTGCCGATGTCACTGCTCACGTACGGCTCGCCGATGGTGGCCTCGTCGGGGACGAGGGCAGCCTCGGCGGCCAGGGTGTTCCACGTCCCCCATGCGTCGCCGGTGAAGGCGATGGTCGAGGTGTGATCCGACCACGGACCGGCTGGATACACCTCCTCGGGATCGGCGTTGGAGCCTCCGATACGGGCCAGGACGAATCCCCGCTCGCCCAGGTTGTCCATGTCCTGTGCGTAGAGATGGTCGATGAACGCATCGGGTGTGACCCCGGGCATCGACACGATCGAATTGTCACAGCACCAGTCCAGCCACCAGAAGGCCACTCCCTGTTTCTGGAAGCTCTGTTGCAGGGTGAAGTTGGACTCGGCTTGCGATTCCGAGCTCCAGTCCCAGACCTTGCAGGGACCGTTCGTACAGCTCGACGAGGCGAGAGGGTGGCCGGCGACGCGCTGGGCCTCGGGCAGCCGCGGATCGTTGTCGTCGATGCTCGAGTGCACGTTCAAGGTGACCTCGACTCCCCGATCCTTGGCCCAGCGCAAGAACGACGTGGGGTCGGGGAAGAGCTGGCCGTTCCACTCCCACCCGTTCCAGTCGTTCGGCGCCTTCCAATCGGTGTCGAGGGACAAGGCGTTGAGGGGAACGTGGTTGGCTGCGAAAGCCGGGTAGATCGTGCGTTCGATGGTGGCGCTCGAGTAGGGGGTGTAGTCGGAGTACCACACCCCGAACACGTTGCGGGTGGGTAGCGGTGCCGGACCGGTGAGCTGGTCCAGCGTGTGCAGGGCACCGATGTAATCGTGCCCGTAGGCGAACAGGTAACCGTCCTGGAGGTCTCCGTCGGCCGGCCGGGGTTTCACCCACCCGCTGCCGGTCCAGACGGCCGTGTCCGTGTCGTCCAGCAGGCGCCAACCGGCGGTGTCCAGCAACCCGTCGGTGTTGAGTGGTTCGATGCCGGCCTGGCAGGTGGCACCCACCTCACCGGGTCCACAGGTGGGGTTCTCGTTGTAGGTGTCGGTGTCGAAGCCGCGGATCCACCCACCGAGAGGGCCGGTTTGCGGGGGCGTGGGCACAGCCGACCCGGCCGGGCCGATGGACAGGGTGTCGATGCCCAGATCGAAGCTGTCGGTCGTCGTGCTGACCAGCCGCACGGTGTTGGTCCCGGCCACCAGGTCGGCGCTGGCGGTGAGCGTCGACCAGGGCTCGGCGGTGGTGGTCGGGGTGGCCGCCAGTATCTGGCGCAGATGACCGTCGACCTCCAGGTCGATGGTGCTGGTGAGGGGAGTGACGGGCGGGGTCGGCAGGTTGGTGTAGCGGATGGCCAACTGGGACGGGCCGGCTGCGGCCCCCAGGACGTTCCAGGTGACGCTGGCCCCGCTGGTCAGGAAGTCGCCGGCGTAGCCGGCCGTGCTCTGGTACCCGTTGAAGGTCTGGCCCAGGCTGGACCCTCCGCCCAAAGATGCGGCCCCGGCCTGGCAGACCTGACCGAAGGTGCACTCCCAGTCCCACGTCGGGGCCACGGTGGTGAGGCGGCCGTCGACCGACAACCGGAGGGAGGTGTTGGACACGGTGAAGGGACCGGAACCCATCTTGTAGCGCAACACGGCCCGGTCGGTCCGGATGACCACCCACCCATTGGCCCGGGTGACGGTGTACCTCGGGACGGGAAGCCGTCGGTCCACGGCGTTGACAGTGGGGTTGTTCTCGAAGGTGCGTGACGGCGAGTACTCGAGACGGATGAGCGTCGGGCTCAGGACCTCGAAGCGAGCGTCACCCTCCGAAACAACAGCTGACGGGTGGGGCGTGCCGTTGGCCACGTTGATGGGAGTGGACAGATCGACCGGGCTGGTGTCGGTGTTGGACGATCCCGGGGTGGCGGCGGCGGCGGGCGACAGGGCGAAGGCCGTCAGCAATACCGTCACCGTCACCATGGCCGTGACGACCAGAGTGATCCTCCGTCCACCGGTCTTGACGATGGGTCGAGACATGGTCAGGGCGAGACGACGACGTCGACGGTCAGGCTGGGCAGGACGGCCGATCCTTGCTGGAGCTTGAAGGTGACCGGATAGGTTCCGGGGTCACCGGCATCGATCCCCACCGAGACGGTGGCCCGATCCCCCGTCACCGCGATCGTCCCCGATGACGGGGAGAGCGAGACGTCGGCCGTCCCCGGGGAGGAGGCGACGTGCCACGTCACCGGGGTGGCTGTGGTCCGGCGCCGCTCTTCTTGGACGCCCAAGGTGAAGGACGTCGATGCGTGAGCGTCGACGGTGACCGCTCCGCCCGGCACGGTGAAACCCACGGCGGGTGCGGCTCCCCCGCCGAAGGACGGAGGGACAGCCGTCGGCGAGGTGCCCCATTTCTTGTCGGGAACCGTCCCCAGGTCGACGGCCAGGTTGGCTCCCTCGGCCAGGGCCGTCGCCGGAATCCAGGGCTTGTCCCAATTGGCCGAGGAGTTGGTCCCCAGGGTCAGGTGGGCGCTGTGGATGTACTGGTCGGGGGCGTGGGCTGCGGTGACCGTCAGGACACGCCCGTTGCCTTCCGCGATCCGCACCTCCGGAAAGAGCGGGCTGGCCATCACCAGGTTGGCTGCTCCGGGGGTCTCCGGATAGAGGCCCAGTGCGCTCCACACGTACCACGAGGACAGGGCGCCGAGGTCGTCATTGCCCGGTTCGCCGGCGGGGGTCAACCCATAGAGCTTGGTCATGATCCGGCGCACCAGGTACTGGGTGGCCCACGGTTGGCCGGCGTAGTCGTAGTCGAAGGGGACCCACTCCCCCGGCTCGTTGCCGGCCCAGTCGTAAGGGGCGAAGCGAGTGGCGTTGAGCTGGGTGAAGAACGTGTCGAGTTTGGCCACCGCCGGTTGGTCTCCGCCCATGAGCCCGATGAGGCCGGCGAGGTTCTGGGGCACGGCCCATGTGTACTGGACGGCATTGCCCTCCTCGAAGCCCTGCTGGGCCACGCCCTGGGCCTGGTCGGCCGGGCTGGCTGGTTGGAACGCCGGCCCCGGGGGAAAGCTGCCGTCGGCCTGACGGGCAGCCAGGTAACCGGTGGCCGGGTCGAACAGGTTCTGCCAGTTCTGACCACGGCGGGCGAAGGTCGAGGCCACCGCGCTGTCGCCCGCCGCCTTGGCCACCTGGGCGATCGAGAAGTCGTCCACCGCGTACTCCAGAGTCTCCGAGCCTCCGTCCGTGTACGGATAGGAGGTGACGTCGTAACTGAGTTGCGGCACCCAACCATTGTCCTTGTACTGCACCAGGTTCTGCCGCTCCACGATCAGACCGTTGTTTTCGGGCACCGTCGCCCCGTGGACCATGGCCGCCAGCGCCTCCTTCACGTCGAAGTGACGGGCGCCGTAGGCGTAGGCGTCGGCGATGATGGCATCGGCCGAGTCGCCGTCCCACTGAGCGGCATCGTTGTCGGCGATGGCCCACCGGGGTAGGAAGCCCCCCTTGGTCTGTGATCCGTCCCGTCGGAGCGACTGGACCATCTGTGAGGTCGGACCGGGTAGCAACATGGCCAGCAGGGGGACCTCGGACCGGTAGATGTCGCCCTCGGAGAAATTGGCGTACTGCACGTCACCCTTGCTCAAGGTGTGGACACGATGGTCGAATCCGATGTAGCGACCGTCGTCGTCACTGAACACCGAGGGGAAGAGGAGCGAGTGGTAAAGGGCGGTATAGAAGATGCGCCGTTGGTCGGTCGTGCCGCCCTGGACGCCTATCCGGCCCAGCAGCCCGTTCCACTCCGCCGTGGCGGCCTGCGATACCCTCTCGAAGTCCCGCCCCGGATCCTCGGTGGCCAGATTGCCGGCCGCTCCGGCCGCCGACACGTAGGAGACGCCCACCTTGGCCACGACGGTCTGGCCGGCCGTCTCACCTGGGCGCCGGAAGCTGACCCAGGCCCCGCAACTGACGTCGGCCGTGCCCGTGCAGCTGGCCGTCGGGCCCGGCGGCCCGCCCTGCCAGGTCCCACTGGCCACAAAGGGAGTCGAAAACCGGGCCACGAAGTACAGGGTGTAGTTGCCGGGGATCCCACAAAAATTGCCACTGGTCACCGAGCCGGTGAGCTCGTCGTCACCGACGAGGCGCACCTCGGAACCACTCGAGCCCGCGGCCGAATCACTGACCTTGAAGAGGAGGGTGTCGCCGGCCTCGGAAGCAGCCGCCGGCGAGGCAGAAGGGGCGGAAGGGAAGGTGAACTGACCCAAGGCAGTGCGAGTGGTGGCCGTGAGCCGGACACCGACTGTCGGCCCGGCCGTTGGACCGACCCGCACTGCATAGTTTCCGGCCGAAGCGTGCTCGTTGCTGTGGGAGAAGGGCTGGAGGGCGTTGTCGGGTGAGCTGGGTGGACCACCGTCGACGGGAAGGATGGGGATGTCCCCGTAGATGGCGCAGCCCGGGCCGGACAGATGGGTCAGGCTGAAGCCGGAGATCTGGGAGTCGGCGTAGTCGTAGCCCGCACCGGTGGCGACTTGGCGATCGGGCCAGGTATCGGGGCTGAACTGGACCATGCCCAACGGAACCGACGCCCCCGGGTACTCGCTCACGTTGCCCGGGACCACCGGACCCACCCCGGTGCCCACATCGGGATCCACCAGGGCGGCAGGCCCTCCGGTATCGGCCCCCGGGTGCTCGGCCACCGGCGATCCGGTGGGAGTGGTGGCCGGTGACGCCGCGCCGACGGAGGAGGCAGTAACTGTGGCCGCGGTTGTCGAGACCAATCCTCCGACGCCGCAGACCAGCATCAACACGGCGACCGCCTTCCTCCACCCCCGACCACAGGCCCGCGCCACGGGCGAACACTAGTGCTCCCCGGCGGCCGCTACCGGACCGTGGGGGCGACGTTCTGGAGTCGGACTTCCCCGTGGGCGATCAGCCTCTCCGACCCGTCGGTGATGTCTACCCGCCACAGCTGTTGGGTCCTCCCCTGGTTGAGGGGAACTGCCTCCACCCGAACCCGGCCGGCGGTGATCGACCGGAGGAAGTGGGTGGTATTGGTCAAACCGACGGCAATCAGCGCTCGGTCTTCCACGGCCCGGCACGCACCGATGCTGGCCGCAGACTCGACGGCCGTGGCGTACACGCCGCCGTGCACGATTCCCCACGGCGTGTGCTGGGAGGGTCCTACGTCGATGTGGGCCACCACCTTCTGGCCACTGGCCTCGTCGACCACCAGGCCGGCCGCGTCGACGAACCTGTTGCCGCCCTCGACAGAGGGCTCGGCCCGGGGCGGAACGCCGGCTCCGTCGCTGGTGTCTGCGGTCGTCTCGGTCATGGCCCTGCGGCCGTCTCGGTCATGGTGCCAACATAACCGCAGAGAGTTCTATCATGCAATCCGATCCAGCCAACCGTCCCTCAGCCGGACCTATTGTCCGCTGGACCGTTCATATCCTCAGCGCGCAGCCGGTCCGATCCTCAGCTGGGGAGAGCGGGGGGAGGTGATGCGGCCGGTCCGAGCTCCGCCTTCATGGCGGCCAACTCCTGGTCGACCTGGCTGGCCGTCCCCACCTGATCCAGTTCTTTCTGGATGTCATCGGTGCCGCCGCCGCCGACGTCCTCGAGCACACCGGACTCGAGGAGATCGTCCATGGCCCCGGCGTGAGCCTGCATGTTGGCGATCTTGTCCTGCGCCCGCTGGAGAGTCGCCCCCGAGTCGTTGAAGGTCTTCGAAATTCCGGCAGTGCTCTCGTCGACGGAGCTGACTGCCTTGGCCGCCGTGTACTGCGCCTTCAGCACTTCCTTCTGTGACCGGAAATCGTTGACCCGCTTCTGCAGTGCGTTGAGGGTCTGTTCGAGCTTCTGCTCCTGATCGGTGAGCTGTTGGTGCTGCGGCTCCATGCCGTCGATTTGGGCCTGGGCGGTCGCTTTGCGGGTCAGCGCCTCCTTGGCCAGATCCTCCTTGCCCTGGCCGAGGGCGGCCTTGGCCTGGTCCTGCAAGTGGTCGACCGTGTGCTGGAGCTGTTGTTCCTGTAACTCGATCTGCTTGCGCGAAGCGGCAATGTCCACCAGGGCCCGACGGACCTGGGTGATCTGCCCGAGCATCTGCTCGTAGGAGAGGTCGAGCATCTCGTCGGGCTTCTCGGCGGCGTCGAGCGCCTTGTTGGCCTTGGCCTGCACGATGTCGTGTGCCCGTTGGAAAAGGGACATTGCTCCTCCTTCTGTGTGTCTGCAGGCTGTGTGTCTGCAGGCTGTGTGTCTGCAGGCTGTGCGTCTGCAGGCTGTGCGTCTGCAGGCTGTGCGTCTGCAGGCTGTGCGCGCCCGGTCGGTCGACAGCAGCCTTTGGGGAGGCTACTCCGTCACCCTCCAGGATCCTCCGTCATGGCACCGGCGGTGGCGCCTCCGTCATGGCACCGGCGGTGGCGCCTCCGTCATGGCACCGGCGGTGGCGCCTCCGTCATGGCACCGGCGGTCACACCGCGGTGGGCGGTCGGTGACCGGTGGAACAACCGGCCGTTCAAGAGGCCAGCCCGTCCCTCCACGGCGACAGGTCCAGCTTCGGATAGCGGAGGGCCGTCTCGTCCAGGAGGGCCTCCGTCCAGATCGGATGGCCGGGCGGCGGGAAGCCGAACAGTTCGAGCTGCCGGGGTGTGCTCCGCTCCACGAAGCGGGTCCACTCCCGTCCCGTCGAACGGGACTGGGCCTGGTCGTAGCCGATCCAGTCCTGGCCCGCCCTCTTGAAAGCCAGGGCCATCACAAAGCGGGCCGTCCCCGGCGCGCCGAACGGCGCCCCCCGGTGGAAGACGTCGGAGCGGTAGGCGAGGTAGGAGCCGCGTACGCCGACGGCCTGGCGCTCGGCGGCGTAGATATCAGGAGAGGTATGGGGCATGAGAACAGGGGTGGCGGGAGAGACATCGGTCGAGTCGCCGGTAGAGACCACACGGGTCGGGTTGTCTGCCTCGGTCACGTCCGACAGATAGAGGAACCCCTCGAGGTTCCACCACGGCGACACCCCGACGGCCGGTAACCAGGAATGGTTACGGTCGGTGTGCATGGGTTGCTCGTAGTTGGTGATCCCCTCGTACTTGGCCGTGAGGTGGATCTGGTACAGCCTGATGTCGGGCTCGCCGAGGGCCCGTTCGGCAAAATCGATGATCGACGGGTGGACGCACAGCCGGTTGAGCGCACCCTTCCCCCGGAACGGAAAGATGTCGGACCACCGCTGCTGGTCTGGACGGAACCCGGGGCCCTCGTCGGGCCACACGAAGACTTCCGGACGTTTGACCGGGCGGCCCAGGCGGCGCTCGGTCTCCCCTTCGGGGTCGCGCCGGTACTCGTCGTTGGTGGGAAAAGTGTCGTGCAGATCGTCGAGAACAGCATCGATCTCGTCACTGCCCACGATTCCGTCGAGCAGGACCCAGCCCTCGTCCCGCCAGGTGTCGACTTCCTTGTCGCTGGCCAATCGTGACGTCATGCCGGCTCCTCTCCTCCCCGTCCGTGGGCCCGGCACCGGACCCACGACCGAGCCGGCCCGTGGTCGGGCGCCTTCGGCCTACGAACGGCAGGTCGGACGTGGCGCAGTGTACCGGCCGACCTCGGACCCGGACCGATATCGTGGGGCTGTGGCCACCAAGGACGTCCGGGTCGTCGACGTGGCCGATCGGAGCGTCGAGATCTCGAGCCCCGACAAGATCTACTTCCCGGCCCTGGGAGCCACCAAGTTCGACCTGGTCTCCTATTACCTCGAGGTGGCCGACGCCCTGGCCGGCACAGCCACCGATCGGCCCGCACTGCTGCAGCGGTTTCCTGGTGGCGCCGGGGGCAAGTCCTTCTTCCAGAAGCGGGTGCCGGCCGGCGCCCCGGCCTGGCTCGAGACCACTGTGGTGACAACGCCCAACGGCACCACATCGAGGGCCCTGGTGGTGGCCGACATCGCCCACGTGCTGTGGGCCGTCAACCTGGGCTGCATCGGTCTCCACCTGTGGCCCTACCGGGCCACCGACCCCGACCATACCGACGAGCTCCGCATCGACCTCGACCCGCAGCCGGGAACGACCTTCGATGACGTCCGCGCCGCGGCACGATGTGTTCGGACCCTGCTGGAGGAGATCGGCATGGCCGGCTATCCCAAGACGACCGGCAATCGCGGCATCCACGTCTACGTCCGACTCGAGCCGCGCTGGGACAGTTTTCAAGTGCGAGCGGCGGCCGTGGCCCTGGCCCGCGAGCTCGAACGCCAGCACCCCGCACTGATCACCGCCAATTGGTGGAAGGAGGAAAGGGGGGCACGGATCTTCGTCGACTTCAATCAGAATGCCCCTCACAAGACGGTCTTCGGTGCCTGGTTTGCCCGACCCCGGGTCGGGGGCCAAGTGTCGACGCCGCTGGCGTGGGACGACGTCGACACGGTCGATCCGGAAGAACTGACCATCCGTACCGTGCCCGAGCGGGTACGGGAGCGAGGGGACCCCTGGGCGGCCATGGGTCAACGACCGCAGTCACTCCAACCTCTGCTGGACATGGTCGAACGGGACCGGGCCGACGGGCTCCACGACGCCCCCTGGCCGCCCGAGTATCCGAAACAGCCCGACGAGCCACCGCGGGTGTCTCCCAGCCGAGCCAAAAAGGAATAGCACCGGTGGAGCCGACGACCGCTCTGCGCCGCATCGCCTACCTGCTCGAGCGGGAAGGGGCCGAGTCGTACAAAGTGCGGGCCTTTCGCAACGCCGCCGCCGCCGCCGACGCCATTCCCGCTGCCGAGCTGGCCGCAATGGGATCGGCCCGCCTGCAGAAGATCCCCGGGGTGGGCAAGACCAGCGCCCAGGTCATCGTCGAAGCGGTGGGCGGAGGGACCCCGACCTACCTCGAGAAACTGGAGGAGGTGGAGCCGGCCGCCCTCAGCCCCGACGGACAGGCTTTGTTGGCACGACTCCAGGGCGATTGTCACAGCCATTCGGACTGGTCGGACGGAGGAAGCCCGATCGACGAGATGGCCCGGGCGGCACGGGACCTCGGGCACCAATACTGGGCACTCACCGACCACAGCCCCCGGTTGACCGTGGCCCACGGGCTCGATCCCGAACGCCTGCGGCAGCAGCTGGCCGTAGTCGCCCAACTCAACGACGAACTGGCCCCCTTCCGGATCCTCACCGGGATCGAAGTCGACATCCTGGAGGACGGTGGGCTCGACCAGGACGAAGATCTGCTCGACCAGCTGGACGTGGTGGTGGCCAGCGTGCATTCGAAGCTGCGGATGGACTCCGCAGCCATGACGGCGCGGATGTTGCGGGCCATCGCCAACCCGCACACCGACATCCTCGGGCACTGCACCGGTCGGCTCCTGGTCGGGCGGGGCCGCCCTCCTTCGACCTTCGACGCCGAGGCCGTGTTCGATGCCTGCGCCGCCACTGGAACGGCGGTCGAGATCAACTCGAGGCCCGAGCGGCTGGACCCACCCGAGCCGCTCCTGAGCCTGGCCTTGTCGGCCGGTTGCGTCGTGGTGGTGGACACCGACGCCCACGCCCCCGGTCAGCTCGAATGGCAGCGCTACGGGTGTGAACAGGCGGCGCGTGTCGGGGTGCCGGTGGAAAGGATCATGAACGCTCTCCCGGTGGACGACCTTTTGGCCTGGACCTCCGGGCACGCCGCCTGAAGAGTCCCCCCTCCGCCGCCCGGGCCCGGTGGATACGATGACCTGGTGACGCTCCCCGTGGTTCCGCCGGTTCCACCCATGCTGGCCAAGTTGGCCCGGGAGCTGCCCGAGGGCGAGGGCCTCCACTACGAGCCGAAGTGGGACGGGTTCCGGTGCATCGTGTTCCGCGACGGGGACGACGTGGTGCTGGGCAGCCGCAACGAGAAGCCACTCACTGTCTACTTCCCCGAGTTGGTGGAAGCCCTCCAGGCCAATCTGCCGTCCCGCTGTGTCCTGGACGGGGAGATCGTCATCGTCGGTCCCTCCGGCCTCGACTTCGATGCCCTCTCCCAACGCATCCATCCGGCGGCATCGCGGGTGGCCCTGTTGGCCCAATCGACGCCCGCCTCCTTCGTGGCCTTCGACCTGTTGGCCCTGGGGGACGCCGATCTGCGCGCCCAGCCCTACACCCAACGACGACAGCGGATGGAGAAGGCATTGGCCAAAGCCAAGCCACCCGTCCATCTCACCCCGGTCACCGATCAGATCGACGTGGCCCGTGACTGGTTCTCGAGGTTCGAAGGCGCCGGCCTCGACGGTGTGGTGGTCAAAGCGGCCGACCTCACCTACCAGTCCGACAAGCGGGCCATGATCAAGGTGAAGCACGAGCGCACGGCCGACTGCGTGGTCGGGGGTTTCCGCTGGCACAAGGCGGGCGACGGAGTGGGATCGCTCCTGCTCGGCCTGTTCGATGACAGCGGCGTTCTGCACCACGTCGGGGTGGCGTCCGGATTCAGCGTGGCCCGCCGCCAGGAGCTGGTCGAAACGTTGGAGCCGTATCGGAAGGACGCCCTGTCGGCCCACCCGTGGCACACCGGAGGTGCACCCGGCGGCCGCGTGCCGGGAGGCCAGAGCCGCTGGACCGGGGGTAAGGATCTCAGCTGGGAGGCTCTCCGACCCGAGTTGGTGGCCGAGGTGTCCTACGACCACCTGCAGGTCGACCGCTTCCGCCACGCCACCTCGTTTCTGCGGTGGCGCCCGGATCGGGCCCCGGCGTCGTGCACCTACGCACAACTCGACACGCCGGTACCCACCGAGCTCGGCCGCGTGTTCGGCGCCGTCTGACCCCCGAGGTCATACCGACGGGACGAGGGCGGCCACCCGGGCGGCCAGTCCGGGGTCCCGGAACCGACGGCACACACCGTCGACGTCAGCGGTCGGACCCCGCCAGCGCAGGGCGTCGACCGTAGCCAGCAGCGAGGGGTCGACCCGCAACGTGGCCAGATGGCGGAAGAGTTCGGCCGCCTCCCGCTCATCGGCCAGTCGGGCGGCCAGCTTGGCCGCACCGCGCACGGCCTGGCGTACCGCCGGGTCCCACTGGTCGATGTCGTCGGGCACCTCGTCGATGCCGCCGTAGTGGGCCAGCACGGTCGAGGCCGACCGCTTGCCCCACCCGGCCAGACCGGGGAAGCCGTCGGCCGAATCGCCGACCAGGGCCAACCAGTCGGGAATGGAACCGGGGGCTACGCCGAACTTCTCCCACACCCCGGCCTCGTCCCACACCGTTCCCTTACGCCGGTCGAGTTGGACCACCCTGCTTCCCACCACGCACTGGGCCAGGTCCTTGTCGGGTGTGCAGATGACCACCTGGTCGACGTGGTGGTCGGAAGCCGCCACCGAGGCGGCGGAAGCCAGTGCGTCATCGGCCTCGAGCTCGACCATCGGCCACACTGTCACGCCGAGGGCTTCGAGGGCCCACTCCACGATCGGAAACTGGGATCGCAAGGCCGGCTCGATGCCCTCCCCCGTCTTGTACCCGGGCCACAGATCGTTGCGAAACGACTCGACCACGTGGTCGGTGGCCACGCCGATATGGGTGGTCCCGTCGGCCAGCATGCCCACCACCGTGAGGACCACCCCCCGAGCGGCGCCGATCTCCTCGCCGTCGTCGCCGGAGCGCGGTGGCTGCCCGAAGTAGTGACGGAACAGCTCATAGGTACCGTCGACCAGATGGACCAACACCCGGTCAGTCTGGCAGCTCAACTGTTTGGGGGCACGGCCCCGGGGTAGGGGTCGGTCATCGACAATCCGATCCAACCAGGAGGATGGTCATGGCTACTGCAGATGAGATAAAGGGACGGGCCAAGGAGGCGGTCGGCGACCTGACTGGCGACGACTCGTTGAAGTCGGAGGGCAAGATCGACCGGGCCAAGGGGAAGGTGAAGGACGCGGTGGACAAGGTGGGCGACAAGGTGGACGAAGCAGCCCACAAGGTGGACGAAGAGGCCGACAAGTTGAAGGGTCGCTAGGAGAGGTCTTCCTCGCTCGCTTCCACGGTCAGGCCGACGATCGACAACACCATGGGGCAGGACAATCACCGAGGGACAGGTTCCCGCCGGAGGAACAGGTCCACGCCGGGGGGACAGTCCAACATCGGGGGGACAGTACCCTGACCTAATCTCCACCGGTGCTCGGCGACCCGATTCGTTACACGTCCCCCGAGGAGGACAGTGCCCGGTGGGTCGGCTTCCCGTTCAGGCAGGGCGACATCGTGATCAGCACCCGGTCCAAGAGCGGCACCACCTGGGTACAGATGATCTGCGCTCTGTTGATCTTCCAAACTCAGGATCTCCCCGACGCGCTGAACAACCTCTCGCCGTGGCTCGACTGGCTGATCACACCCCGCGCCGACGTCTTGGCCCAACTGGCGGCCCAGTCGCACCGCAGGTTCATCAAGAGTCACACCCCCCTCGACGGTCTGCCCGCCGACCCGCGGGTCACCTACATCGTCACCGGACGCCATCCGCTCGACATGGCCGTGTCGATGTACCACCAGAGTGACAACCTCGACCGGGAGCACATGCGTCGGTTGCTCGGTCAGCCTCCACCCCCATCGCCCCGGCCCGACCGGCTCCCCCTCCGCCAGTGGCTCGTAGCGTGGATCGAAGACGATCCCGACCCGCGGGTCTCCCTCGATTCACTGCCCGGGGTGATGGCTCACCTCCGCGGGGCCTGGACCCGGCGGAGCGAACCGAACATCGTGCTCGTCCACTACGACGATCTGCGTGGCGATCTGGGCGGCGAAATGCGGCGCCTGGCGGGCCACCTGGGCATCGAGGTCGCTGAGGACACCTGGCCGCAACTGGTGGCAGCGGCATCGTTCGAGAGCATGCGGGCCGGTTCGCTCGGTTCGGCAACCCCTGACGGCGTGCTGAAGGACCCGGCCGCATTCTTTCGACGCGGTACTTCGGGGGCCGGGGCCGAGGTACTCGACGACGGGGAGCAACGCCGCTATTACCAGAAGGCCGGTGCCATGGCCCCCGAAGATCTCCTGGCCTGGTTGCACCGCCAACCAGCGGATATGCCCACTGCGCCGGGTGACCCCTGATCGGGCTCCGGCCTTCCTCACCCGCTGGCGTCCGGTTCCCTTTCCGCCCCGCCGGCGGGCGGCGCCCTGTCCTCCCCCAGGTGGCTGGCGATGATCGAACCCGCTGTCAATGCGGTCGGGGCATGGCCGGTGACCGTCTGGACGAAGGGCTCCTTCTCCAGGACGTAGAGCAGGGCATCGGTCACCGCGGTCACCGATGCTTTGCGCGGTACGTCCTGGATGAGGGCGATCTCCCCGAAGCCATCACCTCGGGCCACCGTCTGCAGGGTGCGCCCTTGACGGGAGACGACCAGCTGGCCGTCGGCCACGGCGTAGTAGCAGTCGCCCCGATCACCCTCGGTGATCACCACTGTTCCTTCGGACACCGCCAACCGGTCGAGCTCTCGGGCGATGCCCTCGATGGACGGCGCCGGTAGGGAGGCGAACAGCGGGATCGACCGCAGCAGCTTGATCTCGACCTGTGGCACCGTGGCCGACGAATCGATCTTCTTCAACCTCGGCCACACCGCGGCCATCAGGACCAGAGTGATGGCAGCCGGTGCGACCAGCGCTGCCCGAATTCCCCCCACCGCCAATGCCACCCGCACCAGGATGGCTCCGAGGGCCAGTCCGAGGTCCATGAGGGCCTCGAGGATGGAGAACGATCCGGCGATGGCATCAGAGGGGGCCGAACGCTGCAAGAGGGTCCGACTGGTGACATCGAAGACGGCACCGGCCAGGCCCACCGTGCCGATGAGTAGGATGACCGGCGCCGCCCGGGGGACGGCGTCGATGACCGCCAGAGCGGTCACCGCCAGGGCGAGCGAGATCATCAGGGTGTGGGCAAGGTGGCGCCGACCGACCAGGAAGGCGGTGACGAACCCGGCCAGCAGTGCACCGCCGCCCAGTGCGGCATTGAGGAATCCGGCTCCGCCCGGTCCCATGTGCAAGAAGCGCAGGGCCAGGACCACACAGAGCAGATCGAGCGATCCGATGAGCACGAAGTAGAAGGTGTGCAGAGTGAGGAGCACCCTGACCTGAGGGTGGCGGGTGGCCATTTCGGCGTTGACCCTGGCCGCCGCACGAATGGAGGAGAAGGCGCCGGCTCGGCGGGACCGAGGGTCGATGTCCGACCGGCCCTCGCTTGTCTCATCGCCCGGCCGCTCCGGGGCCCCGTCGGACGAGATGGCGGCCGTCGGCCCGTCGATGCCCGCCATGAGCAGCAGGGAGCCCGCGCTCATGACGGCCATGGCGGCCACCGCCAACCCTGCCCCCCGCCAGGCCAGTAGGACACCGACCACTGCGGGGCCGACCAGGGCGGCGGCGCCGTCGGTCCAGCCGCTGATCACATTGGCCGCGGTGAGCTCCTCGGGTGTGCGCACGATGGCCGGAAGAAGAGCGGCCTGGGGCGGCCGTGTGACGGTCAGGCTGAGGGAGGTGAGCGGAGCCAGCAGGAAGACCACCACGGCGGGGACGCCGGTGCCGATGGCCACGGCCACCGCCGCCATCGACGTCATCTGCAGTGCGTAGCCGACCCGCAGGACCTGTCCGGGTGGTTGACGATCGGCCACGGCCCCGAAGAAGGGCCCGCAGATGATGCAAGGAATCAGCTGCACCAGCACCATCACCATGCTGGCGGTGGAACCGCCGTGGCCGTAGGCGAAAACCAACAGGGCGATCCAGACACCGAACTCCGCCGCCCCGAACAGCGCGTAGGCGAATCCGACCCTGCGCAAAACCGGGTTGTGGAATGCCGAACGGAAAACCGCCCCCACCGCACAGGCCCGCCGGACCATCGCCACCTGCGTC
Organism: uncultured Acidimicrobiaceae bacterium; assembly: GCA_963813525.1. Classification (GTDB taxonomy): domain Bacteria; phylum Actinomycetota; class Acidimicrobiia; order Acidimicrobiales; family RAAP-2; genus Bog-756. The sequence goes on along the minus strand of CAWEZI010000005.1, from coordinate 2,040,834 downwards.
CTCCTCAGCCTGACGGCCCCGAGGGCCGCCGCCGTCGCCCGGTCCCAAGAGGCCGAGGCGCTCACCAGCAACGGTACAGGGACCGGAGCTTGTCCCACCGGTCGAATCTCGGCGAGCACCCGCCGATAGGTGCGCCCGACGGCGGCGACCGTGCCCGACGGCAACGTTCAGGCGTGGGGCGACCCAATTTCCTCTAAACTCGATGGAAACCGTCGACAATAGGTCCGGGCCCGACTATCCCGACTATGAGGAGTTCACCCATGACCACACACCCGGGGGTCGTCGCCTCACGACCGGCTGTCCCCTCACTCACCGTTCGGCCACTCACCCCCCGCATCGGGGCCGTCGTCGAAGGAATCGACCTGGCCTCGGATCTGTCCGAAGACGCCGTCAGACAGATCAGAGCGGCCATCGTCGGACATCGGGTCGCCTTGTTCCCGGGCCAGCACCTCACGTCCGAAGAGCAGCTGGCCTTCGCCGGCCGTCTGGGACCGGTGACCCGCGCCCACCCCACGCTGCCCTCCAATCAGGCCGACGCCGCCCTCTTCGACCTCGACTCGCGGGCCGGGGCGGCGGCCAACCACTGGCACACCGACGTGACTTTCGTCGAGCGGCCACCGACCTTTTCGGTCCTGCGGGCGATGGTCATCCCCGAGGTCGGCGGCGACACGCTGTGGGCCAACACGGTCGCCGGCTACAAGGACCTGCGCCCGAGCATCCGGGTCATGGCCGAACAGCTGCGTTGCATTCATACCAACGGTCAGGATTACGGCCGGGTGGACGTGGCCGCCGCCGCCCGCCGCATGCGACCCGAACAAGTCGACCACGTGCGCAGGTTCGTCTCCACCGTGTTCGAGACGGAGCATCCGGTCGTCCGCATCCATCCGGAAACCGGCGAGCATGCCCTCCTTCTGGGCGGTTTCGCCCAGAAGGTGGTCGGTCATTCGACTACCGAATCGGTTGACATTCTGCGCACGCTGCAGGCGTACGTGACCCGACCCGAGAACACTGTCCGCTGGCATTGGAACGCGGGCGACGTCGCCGTGTGGGACAACCGTTCGACCCAGCACTACGCCATCTACGACTACGGGACCGAGCACAGACAGGTTCAGCGTGTCACCACGGGTGGTGACGTCCCGGTCGGGCTCGATGGTCGTCCCAGTGTGTCGGTGCAGGGCGACGCCGCTTCCTACTACCAGGCCGGATGATCACCGGGCCGGCTGATTACCAGGCCGGATGATCACCGGGCTGGCCGATTACCCGTCCAGCCCACATCGATTTGGTGCCCTCTGAGCGAGCGCTGCTCCACTACCGTGACCCCCGTGGCAAAAAGGAGCGCCGGACTGCTTCTCTACCGGCATCGGGGGTCGACGCTGGAGGTCCTGATCGGACATATGGGCGGTCCGTTCTGGGCGGGCAAGGACGAACGGGCATGGTCGATCCCCAAGGGTGAATACGGCCCGGGCGAGCTGGCCTTCGACGCCGCCATCCGTGAATTCGAAGAGGAGATCGGGTCCCCCCCTCCACCGGTCGACTACCGCGAGCTCGGTCAGTTCCGCCAACCCAACGGCAAATGGGTGGCGGTGTGGGTGGCGGCGGCCGAATTTGATCCCACCGGGGGCCGAAGCAACACCTTCCCCATGGAGTGGCCCCGCGGATCGGGGCGGTTCATCGAAGTGCCGGAGATGGATCGAGCCGAGTGGGTCGACACCGATGCCGCCCGGGCCAAGCTGGTGCGGGGTCAGGTCCCTGTCTTGGACGCCCTCCTCGAACGTGTGACGGGCACCGGTGATTAGCGCAGTCCAGCCGCTGCCCCCGCCCCGTCCCCTAACCCTCGAGGTATGGACACCATGGCCGTAACTCAGGATGACTTGATCGACTCGGCCGTGCGAGCAGTCAGCCGGGGGGTGCTCCTCGACTTCGACGGGACCATCGCCGCCATCGTCCCGGCGCCCTCGGAGGCGCGGCCGCTGCCTGGCATCGGTGCGCTGCTGGCTTCCCTCCGCTCGAAGATGACGACGGTGGCCATCATCTCGAGCCGGCCCGTCTCCTTTCTGCGCAGCGTGCTCGGCGACATCACCCCGCAACCGGTGCTCATCGGACTCAGCGGAATCGAACGGTATGAAGCGGGTCGGGTGCACGTGGTGGACGAGGCCGAACGCTGGACGTCGACGGTGCGGGAGGCCCTGCTCCTGGCCCCCGACCTCCTCCCTGACGGCGTCGACATCGAGGACAAGGGCCTGTCACTCACCTTTCATTACCGCGGCCACCCCGAGTTGGGCACCCGGGTCGAGGAGGTGAGCGCCGCCTTGGCCCGGCAGACCGGTCTCCGAGCCCACCCGGGCCGGTTGGCCGTCGAGCTGTCCATGCCCATCGCCGTCGACAAGGGAACCGCAGTCCGCCAGATGGCCGAATCGCTCGAATGGGTCCTGTTCGCCGGCGACGATTCCGGGGACCTGGCCGGCTTCGACGCTCTCCACGACCTTGAGGCGGCCGACCCGACCGTGCGGACCTTCGCCGTCGCCGTCCTGTCGGCCGAATCGCCCCCCACCCTCGCCACCAGCGCCGACGTCACCGTGGCCGGTCCGGTTGGCCTGCGGGAGCTCCTGGGGCGCCTCGACGGCGCGCTGACCCCACCCCCCTTCTGACCGGTGCCCTCCGAGTCGCTCCGCTCCGACCGGACGTCGGGTACCGGCGGGACGGGTAGTGGCGGGCGACAGCCGGATGTACGGAGGGGCAAGTGGCGACCTATTGTTCCTCCGACCTCCGAGCCCACCGCAGGGCCCGCCGTCCGAGAGAGGAACCACCAATGAGCGATCTGCTCCTGGCCGATGAACGAGAGGCAGTGGCCAGTGCCGCCCGACACCTCGCCGAAGAGGGCTTGGTCATCGGTACGGCCGGCAACATCTCCGCCCGTAACGGCGACCTGGTCGCCGTCACACCCACCGGGGCCAACCTGGGCAAGTTGACGGCAGACATGATCACGGTCATCGATCTGACCGGAAAGGTCGTGGATGGGAAGCTCGCCCCCACTTCCGAGGTTCCCCTCCACACCGGAATCTACGCTGCCACCAACGCCCTGGCCGTCACCCACGCCCACGCCATGGCGTCGACGGCCGTGGCCTGCTGCTGCGAGGAACTTCCGGCCCTCCACTACAGCTGCCTGAGCCTGGGGGGTGCCCCGAGGACGGCCCCCTACGCCACCTTCGGCTCGCCCGAACTGGCCCAGAACGTCATCACCGCCCTCAAGGGCCGCAACGCCGCCCTCATGGAGAACCACGGGTCGGTGGCTTACGGGTCCACCATGGACGAGGCCGTCGAGCGACTGGAGCTCCTCGAGTGGCTGGCCGAGCTGTACTGGCGGGCGTCGTCCCTGGGCACGCCCCGTATCCTCACCGACAAGGACTTCGAGGCCATCATCATGGCCGCCATCAGCGGCGGCTACGGCGCCCTGCACGAGGTCGACGAAAGCTGAGCGTGACCAGCATCGACGTGCTGGTCGACGCGTTCGAGAGGATCCGTGATGCGGTGTACCCCGCCGTCACCGGTCTCTCGCCCGGGGAGCTGGCCTACCGTCCGGACGAGGAGTCCAACTCCATCGCCTGGCTGGTCTGGCACCTGACCCGCATCCAAGACGACCATGTCGCCCCCCTGCGCGGTGGCCCACAAGTGTGGATAGCAGCCGGCTGGGCCGACCGTTACCGACTGCCCTTCGATCCTGCCGACACCGGGTTCGGCCACGGCCCGGCCGATGTGGCCGAGGTGGCCGTCGACGCCGATCTCCTGCTCGGCTACTTCGAGGACGTCCACCGCACAACGGTGGCCTTCCTTGGCCACCTCGACCCGTCCGATATGGACCGGGTGGTCGACGACCGTTGGGACCCTCCGGTTACCATGAGCGTGCGGCTGATGAGCGTGGTGGCCGACGATCTGCAGCACGTCGGCCAGGCGGCCTATGTCCGGGGTCTCCTGCTGCGGCGTTGACCCGAACGCCGGGGCTTCGCAGTCCCGACTGCTACAACTTCGAGGTAACGGTCACGGCCGACGCGGCCGCCACCGGAAGGTGGACCGAGATCTTGCTGAAGACCACCGATCCGCCCAGCCGGGGAGTGGCATAGGCCACGGTGGTGGCCACCAGCTGAAGGGTCAGCGTCTGACCGGGGGCCACCGACTGGCACACCGATTCGAGCGAGACGGTGGTGGTGTGGTCTCGACCGTCGAGCACCACGGCCACCGGGGTGACCTGGTTGCCGACGACCAACCCGGTGGTGTCGTCGACCAACTGGGCGAAGATGCGGGTCGGACGGACACCGGCTGGGGTGGTACCCCTGTAGGTGAGCGACAGTGCGGGTGCACCGACCACCAGAGAGGTCCGTGCGGTGCCGTCGACCTCGACGTTGACCGCGTTGGCGGCCCGGGCCGGCAGGATGCCGGGCACCACTGAAGCCAGGGGACTGGCGTTCGCCGGGCTCGAGGGGGCGAGGGTCACCGGACCCGAACCCCCGGTGGCCACCAGAGGCAGCGTCCCGCTCCCGGTGGCACTGAGCGGGGTGATGGTGGGCAACGGGTAGGTGTTGGCCGCGTACCGCACACCGTTCTGATCGATGATGTCCACCGGCGGTCCGGTGGCGACGGTTGGATCGCGCTTGACCCAACGGTTGAGCCAGGCGATGGATTCGTCCTGGACCACCTGCGGGTTGCCCTGGTTGGTGAGACAGACACCGTGGCCACCGCAGAACCACACCATCGACACCGGGACGCCGTCCTTTTTGACCTGCTCGTAGTTGGTGATGCCTTCGTCCAGGGTGAAAAGGGTGTCCACCGTCCCCTGCACGATGAGGGTGGGGACGTGGATGTCCTTGACCAGGTCGCCCGGCCCGCGGGCCAGGAACCATGCCTCATTCGCCGCCGTGGTGGTCCCGGTGGCATTGCCCTGGGCGGCGCCCGCCCGGATGTGCGGGTCGAGGTGAGCGGAGGCCGCACCGGCCAGCAGAAGGTTCCCCCATCCGGCCTTGTAGATTCCCGATTTGAGGAGACTGGTACCGAGCGAGTGCCACGATATGGTGGGCACGATGGCGTCGATCCGGCAGTCCTGGGCGGCCGTCACCCATTGGATGCCCCCGCCGTAGGAACCGCCCACCATCCCCATCCGGGGGTCACCGGGTGCGTCGAGCTCCACACCGGGACGGATAGCCACCCAGTCGATCAGACGGGACACGTCCTTGGCTTCGAAAGCAGGGCTGTCCACCTCGACCAGTCCGGTCGAATCACCGAACCCGCGGGGGTCCCAGGTCAAGACGTTGTACCCGGCCTGGTGGAGAGCACTGATGTCGATGCCGCCCAACAACGCCTGGCCGGTTCCCGTCTGATCGGTGTCCCCCGACTCGCCCCAGCCGGGGCCCATCAGCACGGTGGGGGCCGGGTGGGCGGGGCTGGCACCGGCCACCGGGAACCAGTGGGCCCGGATCTTCGTCCCGTCGAACGAGGTGATGGTCCAGTCCGACGGCACACCCGGGACGGGGGTGGCCGCCACCGGGGCAGCCACGGGTCGGTGGCAGGCCGGCGGTCTCCACGAGGTTGTCGACCCGGCGGCCGGCGCAGACACCGGCGACGTCGTGGTGGTCGTGGTGGAGGACGTGGTAGTGGAACAACCGGCTATCAGGGCCAAGGCCACTGCACCCACGGCCACCGGCAGGAGGGTGGGGCGGGACCCACCCCTTGGTGGGTGACCGGATCCGCCGGTGGCGACGCGCCTGTTCGGGAATGAAAACCGGAAACACGTGCGACGCCGGAGCCGACCCGTCTCGATCCCCCCTGTCCCCTCCACGGTGGGCAACCGTAGACGTTGATCGCACCATTGGCCACGATGCATGTGCCACCATGACTGCGCCCAAGGGCGCTCACCACGGATAAGGAAGTCAAGATGTCGGCACCATCGCATCACCGCACAGTGGCCCTGCTGCTGGTGGCGGTCCCGCTGGCCCTGGCCGCCTGCAGCTCGTCATCGTCGTCGGGAACCACCACGACCACGGCCACCTCGAGTGCCGACAGCACTCTCACCATCATGGTCACCAATGACGACGGGGTGGGGGCCCCAGGGATCAACGCCGTCGTACAGGGCCTGAGGACTCTTCCCCATACCAAGGTCACGGTGGTGGCGCCGCTCACCAATCAGAGCGGAACCGGTGGGAAGACCACACCGGCCAGTGCCGGAGCCCTGGTCACGTCAACCGCCCAGACGGCCAGCGGCTATCCGGCCACCGCCGTGCACGGTTATCCGGCCGACACGGTGATCTGGGCGGTGGCCCACCACGGTCTGTCGTTCCGACCCGACCTGGTGGTGTCCGGGATCAACTTCGGCCAGAACATCGGTCCCCTGGCCGGCGTGTCGGGAACGGTGGGGGCGGCCCGGGAAGCGGTGACCCTCGGGGTGCCGGCCCTGGCCGCCAGCCAGGGCATCGACAACGGGTCGACACCCGACTTCGCCCAAGGCGTTCCCTTCGTCGAGCGCTGGGTCACCGCCCACCGGGCTGTCCTGATCGCCCGCTCCTACGGCGCCAAGCCCCTGCAGGCCAATCTCAACGTCCCCACCTGCGCCGGCAACGGCGTACGCGGTCAGGTGACCACAGTGATGTCGGCGTCCGGCGACGCCAGCAAGACCCTCACCATCGACTGTGCATCCACCTCCACCTCCTACACCGACGACCTCGGCGCCTTCGAGATCGGATTCGCCACCCTCACGCCGCTCTATCCCCCGTCGGGCTCCTGACCGGGGAATCGATCGGGGCGGATCGGTCGGATCGGGCGGATGGGCGGGGGAATGGGTGGCGGATCGGTCGGGATCGGGCGATGATTGGGGCCATTGGAAATGGGGCAATTGATGAGGAGCCATGACCCTTCAACCGACCCACCTGCTGAAAATCCCACTCTCCGGCGCGGCCTTGTAGTCGACTAGGGCCATGGCCGAAGCCACGCAGGCAGTGACAGCTCCGGTCGGGGTCGGCACGGGTGGGCCGGCCGGCGGCCGCACGTCGCTGGCCCTGGCCACACTGCTGTTCGTCCTCTTCCTGACATTCCTGGACAACACCATCGTCACGGTGGTCCTGGCCCATGTGCAGAGCGACCTGCACGCCTCGGTCAGTCAGTTGCAGTGGGTGGTCAACGGCTACGCGCTGACCTTCGCCGGCCTCATGCTCAGTTTCGGCACCATCGGTGACCTGCTCGGCCGCAAGAAGGTCATGCTGACCGGGGTGGCCGTGTTCATCGCCGGATCGGTCATCGCCGCCGTGGCCCCCGACACCGACGTCCTCATTGCCGGTCGGGTGGTCATGGGGGTGGGGGCGGCCGCCTCCGAACCGGGCACCTTGTCCATGATCCGACACCTGTACCCCGACAGGGCCATCCGGGCCCGGGCGCTGGGCATCTGGGCGGCGGTCTCCAGCCTCGGCCTGGCCCTCGGCCCCCTCATCGGCGGCCTGCTGGTTTATGGCTGGTCGTGGCGGGCCATCTTCTGGTTCAACGTCGCCTTCGGGACACTGGCTTTTTCAAGTGCGGTCATCGTGCTCCCCGAAAGCTCCGACCCGGTCAAGGCCCGCTTCGACTTCCCCGGGTTCCTGCTGGGCGCCCTGGCCCTCGGTTCGGGAACCTTCGCCATCATCCTGGGAGAGACCCACGGCTATCGGACCGGATGGATCCTCGGCCTGTTCGGGCTGTCCCTGGTCATGGCCATCGCCTTCGTGGCCGCCGAGCTACGAGCCAAAAACCCGGTCCTCAACGTCCGCTACTTCCGGATACCGACCTTCACCGGGGCCAACATCATCGCCTTCACCGCCTACTTCGGCACCTTCTCCATCTTCTTCATGGTGGCCCTGTACCTGCAGGTGGTGGGCCAGAAGTCGCCGCTGGGACTGGCCCTCAACTTCATCCCCCTGGCCGTGGGGATGGTGGCGGCCTCACTGGCCACCGGACGGTGGGTGGCGGTGTGGGGTCCGCGCATCCCGATGGCCACCGGGTGCCTGCTGGCCGGCGTAGGGATCCTCCTGACCAACGCCAGGATCACCCCGACCGCCGGCGTGGGCCAGATCGGATGGACCATGTTCATCGCCGGTGTCGGGGTGGGCATGGCCATGGTGCCGGTGACGTCGGCGTCGCTGGGCTCGGTGCCGGCCGAACACTCGGGGATGGCCTCGTCGGCCACCAACACGTTCCGCGAGCTCGGAGCGGTGGTCGGCGTGGCCGTGCTCGGATCGATCATCAACGGACAGCTCACGGTCAACCTGGTGCGCAGGCTCACCGCCATCGGGATCCCCAAGGCCTACCAGTCGCTGGTGGTGTCGGCGGTGACCACCGGTGCCTATCAGGGCGAGGCCAAACAGGCCACGGCCAAGAACCACGCCATCACCCACATCGTCAACGAGGTGGTCTCCGCCGCCTACGGTGCCTTCGGCCACGGACTCAACCTGTCCCTCAACATCGCCGGCGGGCTGCTTCTGGGCTCGGCCATCCTGGCCCTGGCCACGGTGTACGGAAGAAAGATCCACCTCGAGCGGGTTGCTTCGGACGAAGGCCATCCCATGCACATGGCGGTGGCAGGGTCGCCCACCTCGTAGGCCTGACCACTGCCGCCGCGTCAGGGGCCGAAGAAGCGTTCGGCCGCCTCCTGGTCCTCGAAGAAGACCTTGATGTCGGACAGCTTGTCGTGGGCGTCCACCTCGACCAGGTACAGCTGATGCCCACGGTAGACGGCTCCGTGGGCCTGGATCTGGGCGTACTGGAGGGCGGCGACATGGGTCTCCCCCACCAACCAGTCGACCCACTGGAGCACGTCGATGGTGGACAGGGAGAACGACCGCAGCCGGCTCAGATGGTCCTTGACCTCCTTGGGCCCGCGGAAGACCCCGGACAGTGCCATGTGCCCGGGGACGGTGTAGGTCACGTCGTCGGACAGCAGATGGACGACCTCGTCCAGCTCGTCGCCGGAGTAGCTCACGAGGAAGCGCCGGGCGTTGGCCACGCCGGCCGATTCGGGGGAGGGGCTCAATGCAGGTGAGCCTGCCAGTCGGCCGGCACCCGTCCAGCCGGGCCGGGCGTGGGCTGGCTGGTCGGATGGTGCTCGGGCGGAGCCAGCTCCGGACCGTCGTAGAACTCCTGGGTCGAGTAGCTCCAGAACCACTCCTCCCCCGGCTCGAAGCTTCTGATCATGGTGTGGCCGCTGCTACGGGCGTGGTGGCTGGCATGCTGGCTGGGCGACGAGTCGCAGCACCCGATGTGCCCGCACGATGCGCATCGGCGGAGATGGAACCACCACCCGTCGGCGGCTAGGCACTCGACGCATCCTGTACCGCTCGGTGAAACCTCTGTGTTGATTTCGGATTGATCCTCAGACATAACCCTCCTTTGGTCACGCCCCACGGTGAGATCAGCACCATGCTTTCATTCCCGTGGGGGCCCCGCCACGGGAATGGGCTGGCTGACCGTTCGCCCGGCTGAGGCCGGCCTCTCGCACCCGGTGGGGACCGTCCACCAACCGCCTGGGTCTGCTCTCTAGAATCACGGGATGGTCAGACAGCGCTCAAGCTCCTCACAATCGACGTCGTGGGCCGATTCCTCCGTCATCTTCTCGGACACCCAGAGGGTCGACCTGTTCGACGATCCCCGATGGGAGACATCGGCTCGGTACGCCTCGTCGCGTCGTACGTCGGGGCAACCACCCTCGTCGGAGGAGAGCACCGTGCGTCGGGGGATCAGGCGCCTCCGAAAGAAGTAGCTCGCCATCCCATAGGATCGGGTCCATGCCCGTTGCCGGCCAATACGAACCGAGCCCATCCGAATGGGTGCGTAACCAAGTGGCGGAGTACGAGAGTTCCGGGGGCCGGAGCAGCAACACCTTGCTGGACACCGGACTCCCGGTGATCATCGTGACGACCCGGGGAAACAGGTCCAACAAGGTGCGCAAGACCCCGCTCATGCGAGTCGAACATGAAGGGCGTTACGCGCTCGTTGCCTCGATGGGCGGTGCCCCCACCCATCCGGTCTGGTACCACAATCTGAAGGCGGACCCGACCGCGGTGGCCATTCAGGACGGGCCGGAGGCCGTTGACATGGAGGTCCGGGAGCTCGAGGGCGACGAGCGAGAGACCTGGTGGCGTAGGGCGGTCACCGCCTATCCCCCCTACGCCGAATACCAGGAGAAGACCGAGCGGATCATTCCCGTCTTTGTGGCCACACCTCGTGTGGACGGACCTGGCTGACTTCGACCGCCCGAGCTCTGGCGCCTTCCCTCACCCTCCGCGCCGCCATCGAGCAAGACGCGGACCCGGCCGACCGTCGACGACGCCATGTCCCCCTCCCCCGTAAGGGACCGGCTCGGCGGTCTCATCGGCGTGTCGACCTCGGTCGACTAACGTCGCCGGTGGTGCGCCGGGAAGTCGGGTCGGCACGTTCCGCCGACCCCGAAGGACCGCCATGCCCAACCACGTCGGCCCTCTTCCGGTCGAGCACCCATCCATCGTCGGGGAGGTCGACCCCCGGGTGACCGGCGACCGGCCGGCGACACCGACATGATCGCCTCCATCGGGTCGTCGGGTGTTGCCTTTCCACTGGCAGCGGTGGTGGCCCTGGGGGCCAGCTTCCTTCTCGTTTCGCGGTTGGAGCGGTTGTCCAACCGGCTCCATCTGTCCGAAGCGACGCTGGGACTAGTGGTGGCCCTGGCGGCCGACGCCCCCGAGATCACCTCGGCCATCAGCGCCTCGGCGCACGGTCAGGCCACGGTCAGCACGGGCGTTGTGCTGGGCTCCAACGTGTTCAACCTGGCCGCCCTCCTGGGGGTCGGCGCCATCGTGGCCCGCCGGATCGCTCTTCATCGGCGGGTGATCGTTGTGGAAGGGACGGTCGGGGCCTGGGTCGCCCTGGTCACCTTTCTGGTCGTCGCCACCCGATGGGGAGCCGGCGTGGGGCTGGTGTTGGTCCTGGTGGTCGTCGTCCCCTACGTACTGGTGTCGGCCTTGTCGCCCGGGGGTCTCCTCCGCCTGGGACTGGCGCCACGCCAGGTCGACTGGTTGCGGGGCGTCATCGAGGAGGAAGAGGAGGAGCTCGCCCTCGGCATCCATCCGGTGGCCGGGGGGCGGCTCGATGCCACGGTCGCCCTGGCCAGTCTGGCCGTGGTCGTGCTGGCCAGCATCGTGATGGAACGCGCCGCTGAGACATTGGGACGTCACTTCGGGGTGTCCAGCCTGGTGGTCGGCGGCGTGGTCCTGGCCGCCGTCACCAGTCTGCCCAACGCGGTGGGAGCGGTCTACCTGGCCCTCCGCGGCCGGGGCGCAGCCACCCTCAGCGAAGCGATGAACAGCAACATGCTCAATGTGTTGATCGGGCTGCTCCTTCCCGGGGTCTTTCTCAGCCTCGGAACCACCGGGAGCGCTGGCGTGCTGATTGCCGCCTGGTATGTGGGTCTGACAGTGGTCTGCTTGCTCATGGCTTACATCAGCCGGGGTCTGACCCGACAGGAGGGCGTCCTCATCGTGATCGGCTATGCCGTCTTCGTGGTGGCCGCGGTGGCTTTACGATGACCGAGCCGAACTGAGCCGCCGGGCCGCGCCGAACTGTGTCGGGCACCGGTCCGACTACGCCGAGCACCGGCCGGATACCGTGGACACCGTGACCTACTGCCTGGCCATACGGCACCACGAGGCCCTGGTCTTTCTGGCCGACACCAGGACCAATGCCGGCGTGGACGACATCGGCACCTACCGCAAGCTCCACGTGCTGCAGCCCGCGCCGGACCGGACCTTCATCATCGAATCCGCCGGCAACCTGGCCACCACCCAGGAAGTTCTCGATCGCGTCCAGCGAGACCTGGGTGGGGCCGACGAGAGCCTGGCATCGGTGGATCATCTGTTCGAAGCGGCCCTCTACCTCGGGCGCACGAGCCGTGAAGTCGCAGACGAGCACAAGCGGGCCCTAGCCGACGTGGGAGCGGATGGCACCGCCACATTCATCATCGGTGGGCAGGTGGGGACCGAGCCCTCCGACATCCTGCTCGTGTATCCAGAGGGGAATTACATCCGGGTCTCGGATGAACGCCCGTTCCTCCAGATCGGCGAGAGCAAGTACGGCAAATTCCTGCTGGAGCTGGCGGTCGGGGCCAAGGTGGACCTGGTAACGGCCACCAAGATCGCTCTCGGGTCGATGATGAGCACCGCTCGCGCCAACTTGTCGGTCGGGCCGCCCTATGACCTCGGCATCTACGTCCATGACTCCTTCGACGTCGACCTGTCTCGCATCGAAAGCGATTCGCCGCTGCTCACCCGGATCCGTCAGGCCTGGGAGCGACATCTGATGGAAAGTATCGCCGATCTTCCCGCCATCGCCTCGGGCGACTTGGACGGCGAGGTGCCCGAGGCACTACAGGAGGGCGGCTAACCGACTCCGCTGAGCCGGCCTCGCGGCGTTACTTCGGTGAGGAGATCTTGACCGACCCGTCGCTCACCACCGTCTCGTTCGGCCAGGCCACGGAGATGGGGCCGGTGGCGGCCCCCGACGGAACGTCGACCACGATCGTGGTGGCGCTGTACGACGCGATCTTGGCCAGGAGGGTCGAACCACTGACCGAGGTGAAGGCGACGGCGGGCTCGCTGGAGCCCTGGGGACCGAGCAGCTCGCTGCCCTTGACGGAGATGGTCTTCCCGACCACCCCCTTGGAGGACACCGAGCTGGGGGCCTCGGTCAGGGTCTCCACCCCGTCGACACGGAACCGGGGGTCGCCGGCCGGCACCAAGATGGTGGCCTCCACCCCGCCCGGCACCGTAGTCAGCGTCTCGCACGGAGCCACGGGCATCGTCTTGCACTTCTTGAGGTATTTCGGGGGAGGGGCGGGGCCTTCGAAGCAGATCTGGATTCCTCGAGCGGAACGGACGGCGATGACGTCGGTCACAGTGACGTTCCCGGTCGGGGTGTAGGTCGAGTCATAGGAAGTCACCCCATCCAGAGCCATGAAGTGGTTGCCCTTGCAGGCCAGATCACCGGGACCCGATGTCACCGACAACGATTGGGACGAGGAGCCCGGAGCCCCCTCGTCCACAGTCACTGTCTGCTGTGGCGAATTGGCCGTGCCCGGACTGACCACCTCTGCTCCGCAGGTGGTTTGATCGTCACAATCGGTAGTGGCGATCTCCACCGCAGCCGACGCCTCGGCGGCCCCAGAGCCCTCGAGGCTGGCCGTCTGGCCGGTGTAGTCCTGAGTGGTGGATGCGCCGGCGGCGTCGGTCTCCGTCACCGAAGCCATGTAGTTCCCGTTGGATGCGTAGGTGTGGGCGACGCTCGAGGTGGTCGTCACGTCGGTGTCGGAGTCACCGAAGTTCCAGCTGTAGGAGACGATGGGCGAGGTGTCCGGCACCGAGGCCGAGGCGTCGAAGGTGGTGGTCATCCCCGAGGTGGTGGCCGACAGGGCAGCCGAAGGGCCCAGGTCCGGCGTGATGCCCAGCGTGTCCGAACCGCTGGCCGAGTCGGTGGCGATGGGAACATCGGCCACCAGGCTGGTCACATCGAAGGGGACGACGTTCTGGGCGGTGGTGTCCACGGTGTAGACGGTTCCCCCGTCGGGCGAAACGGTGACACCGCCCGTGTCATCGGAGGCGCCCTCGCCCAGGGTGAAGGTCCCGACGTCGGTCGAGGTGGCCGCGTCGATCTCCTCGATCGAACCGGACCCGTTGCAGGCCACCCACAGGGTCGATCCGTCGGGCGAGATGGCGAATTGTCCACCCGAGTCGTAGTGACAGGCGTCGAGGGCCGACCCGGTGGTGTCGGTGGCCACCGAGATGGGGATGACGGTCTCGTAGGGGGGTGACCCGAAACCTTCCACGTATACCGTGGCGCCGCTCGGGGACATAGCGAGTTGGAAGGGGCCGGTGAAAAGACCGGTGGTGATGGCACTGCCTGCCGTGTCGTTGACCAGGTCGACCGGAACCACCGTGTTGCCGGTGGCCACGAAGGCTTTGGTGCCGTCCGGGGTGATGGCCAGGTTGCTTCCACCCGACACGCCGGGGATGGACGAGCCGACCGTGTCGGTGGCCAGGTCGATCGGATAGAGCGAGCCGCCGGCGATGGCGTAAAGGGTGGCGCCTCCCGGGGCCAGGGCCAGGCGTGTGACCCCTGACAGGGTGATGGTGTCGACCACCGCGTTGGTATTTGTGGCGATCTCCGAAATCGTTCCCGAGCCGCCGTTGGCCACGAAGACGTCGGCCCCATCGGGTGTGACCACCACGCTCTCGGGGGTGGTCCCGACGGTAATCGGGTTGCCGACCACGGTCTGGGTGGTGGTATCGACGACGCTCACCGTGCCCGCAGTGGCGTCGGTCACGTAGGCAAAGGGGCCGTTGTCCGTCGTCGTGGACGGGTAGTGGACGGTCCCGCTGAAGGTGGCCCCCAGTACCTGCGCCGAGTAGGCGTTGCCGTTTTCGACGGGATCGTACTCGCCGGCCAGGGTGTATCCCGACCCCAGGGTGAAGGTGATCTGGCTGTCGGAGTACGACGAGATGATCAGACCGACACAGTCACCGCCCCCGCCCGAGCCGACGCCTGCTGTCCAGCCGTTGTCCGAGAAATCGATGTTGTTCTGATAGTTCGAACCGCTGTAGCCGCAGGCGGCCGGCGACGCCGCCCCGAGGTCGGATTCGGTGCCGAAGCCCGATCCCCAGTAGGTGATGGAGGGCGAGGTGGGAGTGCCGCTGAAGGTGACCGCCGTAATGGTGGGACCCGAGGCGCCAGCCGACGTGGCCAGAGGAATGGTGGCCACCGTTGTCGCCGCCACCAGGGCCAGCCCACAGGCAACCTGCGCCCCTGCGGCACGCCAAAGGGCCGCGGCCCTGCTTCTGGATACCACCGGACCGTGACGGATCCCGTCGATCACTTTCGTACCTTCCCCCCAGAGGAGGGGCGCCAAAACCCCTGCCCCGCGAGGTATGAGCCTAGAAGACCTCTCCGTCGGATGTCCATAGCGGGCAGAGCGACCTTCCCGCCACCCGCCACCCCCCCACCCGACCGGTAGCCGACCTGGTCAGCGATGTGACATGCCCACATGGTTGGCTTAGGCTTGGGGGTGGCTGACGGGGGGAAGTCGCATGTGGACTGGCGGGGTATGACGTGAGGAACCTCATCCGGGCGGGGGTCGTCGTTGTGGCCGTGCTTTCCACGATTGCGCTGGTCGCCTCCACCGCCAAACAGCCGGCATCGGTGCCTGTGGCCGCGGTGGCATCACAACCTGTGGGATCGCAGGCGGTGGCATCGCATCCGGTGGGATCGCAAGCTGCCCCTTCGCAACTGGTTGCCGTCGGCTCCTCTGCCGCCCTGCCGGCCGGGGCCGTGTCGGAGGGATCGGTGGACCCGACCCAACGGCTGAGCGTCGACGTCGTGCTGCGGCCCCGCCACCTGGGCGCCCTGTCCGACCTGGCTGACCAGGTGTCGGCGGGGGGGGCGGCGGGCGGTGGACGACTGGCCCGGGGCACCTTCGCCCAGCGATTCGGAGGCAGTCCGACAGGCGCCGCCGACCTGCGCACACTGGCCGGCAAGGCCGGCCTGTCGGTGGCTCCGACCTCGGTCGACGGTCTCTTCCTGACGGTGAGGGGCACGGCCGGTCAGCTCGAGCATTTCTTCCACACCCGTCTGTCCAAGGTGCGACTGGCCGACGGCACCACCGGGCGCCGGGCCGCTGCTCCTGCACGGTTGCCGCGCTCGGTGGCGGGTTCGGTGACCAGCGTGGTCGGCCTGGACGACCTGACCCAGAGAGGGCCGATATCGCTGGACGATCGGTCGGTCGTGACCCATTCAGCCGGGGCCGACCACTCCCAGACGGGAACCGGTTCAGCACAGCTCGCGCCCCACGCCTGCGCCGCAGCCCAGGCGGACGCCGGTTCCGGGATCTTCACCGACGACGCCCTCGCCGCCCTCTACGGCGCCGACGGCCTCTACCAGTCCGGGGCGGACGGCAACGGCCAGACCATCGCCGTCTACGAGCTCGAGCCGTTCTCACCGTCGGATATCGCCGCCTTCGACACCTGCTACTTCGGTGCCACCGAGGCGACGGCCATGTCCGGCCGCCTGCACGTCATCCCTGTGGACGGCGGCCAACCGGCCGGAATCGGAGTGATGGGCGAGGCCGCGCTCGACATCGAGAACGTGTCCGCGCTGGCCCCCGGCGCTCAGATCGACGTCTACGAAGCGCCCAACACCACCGCCGGATCGCTCGACGAGTTCAGCCGGATCATCGACGATGATTCGGCCTCGGTGATCTCCACCAGCGTCGGACTGTGCGAAACAGACATGCAGTCGGATGAGCCGGGCGTCCAGGCCATCGAGAACATCCTGTTCGAACAGGCCGCTGCCCAGGGACAGACGGTGGTGTCGGCAGCCGGCGACGATGGGTCCAGTGACTGTGGGGTGAAATTCAACCGCGCCGTACCGCCGTCCCTGTCCGTCGATGATCCGGCCAGTCAGCCCTTCGTGCTCGGGGTCGGCGGCACCTCCGTGTCGTCGGGGTCGACCCCGGTGGAATCGGTGTGGAACGACGGCCCGTTCGGAGGAGGCGGGGGCGGCGGTATCTCGAAGTCATGGGAGGCACCCCCCTGGCAGGTCGACAGTGGTGTGCCCGGATTCGCCAATCCGACGGTGGTTGCCGCTGCCGAGGATCGCCCCAGCGCCCAATTCTGTGCCCGACAAGCGGCTAGCTGTCGGGAGGTACCCGACGTGAGCGCGGCCGCCGACCCGGTCGCCGGTGCCATCACTGTGTTCTACAACGGGCAGTGGACGTCCGCCGGTGGGACCTCGTCGGCGGCGCCGTTGTGGGCCGCCATGTTGATCGACACCGAGTCGACCATGGCCTGTAGAGGGGGGCAGCCGACCGGCAGCCGGCTCGGTTTCGCCCTCCCTCTGCTCTACGCGGTGGCCAGCAACCCCGGCACCTACGCCGCCTCGTTCAACGACATCACCACCGGTACCAACAGCATCGTTGCCGGAACGGATGGGCTCTATCCGGCCACGGTGGGCTACGACATGGCCAGCGGGCTCGGGACACCCCGCTGGACCGGTCCTAACGGAACGGCCGGGTTGGCCGCAGCCCTGTGCTCTCTAGCAGGGGACCCCGGTCCCCCCGCGGTCAGTGCCCTCGACCCGAGCACCGTTCCGGTGGTCGGCGGCAAAGGGCGGTCCGCTCCGGTGGTGACCGTTCACGGATCCGGCTTCGCCGCTCACGGCCGGCCCCTGGTGGCTTCGGTCACCGTGGGAGGGGTACGACTGCCGGCGAGCACCGGCAAGACCAGTCCGGTCCAGGTGGTCAACGCCAAGACACTGACCGTAAAGGTACCGCCGGGGTCCCGCTTGGCTCCGCACGGCAGCGGTGGAAGCGGGGCCGGTGACTACCAGGTAGTGGTCACCCTGGTGGGCGGAGCGAGCAGTCAACCGGATGCCCACAGCCTGCTCCGCTACGTGGCCACTTCGGGAACCCAACCGGTGCCGGTCGTATTGTCGGTCGGGCCGACCGGCGGGCCCGCGTCGGGCGGAACGGTAACCCTCCACGGCTCGGGATTCACCGGGGCCAGCCAGGTCACCTTCGGCTCGGTGCCGGCCCCGACCTTCCTGGTCATCTCGGACGACGAGATGACGGCCACCGCCCCGGCCGAGTCGGCGGCCACCCGGTGCGCCACCCCGACCGATCCGACCACTGACGTCTGTCAGGTCGAGGTGGTGGTGGTCGGCCCCGGTGGTTCGAGCACGCCGTCACCCATCCTCCCCCCTTACCAGGGGAAGTACGCGGCGGATGCCAACGGATACTTTCCCGCCCCCGCCGGGTGCGACTGCGAGACGGCAGCGGCGGCCACCGAGTACGACTACCTGGCTAACCCGGTGATCACCTCGGTGACCGCCCAGGTCGGTGCGGATGGGCAGCAGTACATCGGCGCAAAGAGCCATTCCGAGGTCACTGTGGACGGCTCCGGCTTCGACATCCTCGGGTACCTGTGGACCAACGTCGGTACGTGGACCAACGCCTCGTCTTCTACCGGTTCTGCCGTTTCTCCCGGTCCCGACCTGACATCGATCAGCCCCGACCAGCTCACCTTCGACGCTCCCACCGCTCCACCCGGCGCCACCCTGCCCCTGACCCTGCCGCTCACCGTGCAGACACTGGCCAGTGCCAACATCGGTGATCTGGCATCGGGGACGCCACCCAGCACAGTCGCCCAAGTCGTCTACGCCCCGATTCCGACGGTTACCGGGTTGAAAGGAGGCACTCGGCGCTCGGCCGGACCGACCACCGGCGGGACGACGCTCACCATCACCGGCGTTGACTTCGGCGCCGCCACCAGCGTGGACCTCTTCGATCAGACACCGGCTGGCCCGTCGGAGGTCTTCACCACCACCCTCTCCCTGCACGGCTCGACGCTGCGGTTCGTCACTCCCCCGTCGCCGGTGGGCGTGGACGATGTGGAGGTCTGCTCACCGACCGGATGCTCGTCTGCCGATCCGGCCGTCGATACCTTCACCTACTACGCCCCGGGTGACCCCACCCTCTCCTCGTTGCGCCCGAAGGGCGGACCGCCCGGTGGTGGAACGGAGGTCATCCTGCACGGCACCGATCTCGGGTTCGTGCGCGGTGTCCGTTTCGGTTCAAAGACGGCAACCGTGTTCTCCAACCCCCCCGACACCGACGACGGTGGAAACCCTTCGATCATCGATGTCGTCGCTCCTCCCGGCAAACCGGGGACCACCGTCGCCATTCGCGTGGAGACCTTGGCCAGCATCATGGACGGGTCTGGCTACTCGCCTCCCTCCACCGTCGCCATGTTCACCTACGCCAGGCACTGAGCCACCGCGTGGTGTTCAGCGCTGGCTAAGGGAGAGCGGAACGGAGGCTGGCGGCGGCCAGCAGTCGGCGTTCGACCTTGTCCGGCTGGCCCGCATCACGTTCCCGGATGCGCAGCTCGAGCTGGTCGATCCGCATGTTCTCGTCGGCCACCAACCGTTGCTGTTCCTCACCGTCGCGGGTGCGCACCGCCCGAATGAAGGCGCTGTGGGCATCGGTGGCCCGTCGCAGTTCGAGCCGACGGGCGATGGCCGAATAGGAGGCGCCGGACTGCCGGAGCTGGAGGGCCTCCTCCTCGACCTGGCGCACGGGCATACGCCGTTCGGGCTTGGTCCGTTCCGGGCGAGGGGCGCGGCTGTCCTGTCCCTTGTCGGGCTGGCGCCTAGGCATGGTGACCCTTCTGTCGTGTCGGGAGTGGCGGTGTCATCATCACTTCTGTGGATCGAGCTGCTCGAGCTGCTGGCGGATGTGCTCGCGTCGTTCCTCGAACTCCTGATAGGACAGGTCGCCCGCTTCGATCGCGCGATGAAGCACGGCGAGCTGCTCCATGAGCTCGAGCTCGCTCGACTCGACCGGTTGTGTCAGCTCCTCGGGTTCCGAGGCCTGCCGGGCCGCCTTCCGCTCCACCTTGGCCTGCGCCTTCTCCCGCTGCTGTTGTTGGCGCTGGCGCTTGCCCGAGGTCGTCCGTGACTTGGTCAATGGGTGCCCCCTGAACCGATCGGGGCGGGTGACAACGGCTTCTGAACGGTCGACGCCAACCTTCGTACCAGCCGCTCGGGGACGGGCCACCGGACATCCGTCGCCCATCCCAGACGCTCGAAGCCTCGTAGTAGGGAGGCGGAGGGGTCGAGTTGATGGCGGTCGCATCCGTGTCGGGCATAGACCGGAAAGGCATGATGCGAGTTGTGCCAGGAGTCACCGAAACTGAACAGGGCCAGCAGCCGGATGTTTCCGCTGTGATCCGAGGACCGGTACGGATGATTCCCGAACATGTGACCCAATGAGTTGACGCTCCACGTCACATGATGGAGCAGGGCGATGCGCACTGCGCCCGCCCACAGGAGGGCCAGAAGCGCCCCGGTCAGCGACTGGGTTACCGCCCAGCCGATCCCAAAAGGAAGTACGAGCGAAAGAGCCATCCACAGAGGGGTGAGCCGCGAAATGGTGCAGACATCATGATCGGCCAGCAGATCACTGCTCCAGTGGGCGGGATCCGACTGGGCTCCGGAGAAGAGCCATCCCACGTGGGCATGGCTCAGACCGCGTAGGCGACGGAAGGGACCGTTGGCGCACGTGTGCGGCGAATGGGGATCGCCGACTCGATCGGCGTAGACGTGATGGCGGCGGTGGTGGGAGACCCAGCTGATCAAAGACCCTTCCACCGCCATCGACCCGGCGACGCCCAGTGAGATGCGGAGCCAACGGCGAGCCCTGAAGCTCCGGTGGGTGAAGAGGCGGTGGAATCCGAGCGAGAGCCCGAATCCGGTGACCAGATAGAGGGCTGCCCCGAGACCCAGGTCGAACCAGCCGATGCCGTGGTGCCAGAAGCGTTCGGCCGCCCAGATCAGGCCAACCACGGGAGCGATCACGATGACCAGGGTCACCAATCGTTCGTGCCAGAGGGGCGAGGGGGGCGGTGCAGAGGGTGCTACCGGTGTAGCTGGGCTCGTGGTGGCTGCTGCGGCGCTGGTGGTCACGAGGCCCTGCGGCCGGCTATAACCACGTCGTGGGCTTCGTCGCCACGCCGACCCGTGGCCAGTTGGAAAGAGACCTGTTCACCTTTGGCCAGGCTGGCGCGGCCATCACCGATCCCGCTGACCCGCGACTGGTGGACGAACACATCGTCTCCGTCTGGTCGCGACAGGAACCCGTAGCCGCGGCGCGAGTCGAAGAACTTGACCGTGCCGGTCACCCGGCCTGCCGCGGTTCGACCGTCCCGCCCGGTCGCCCGTGACGACCCCGGGCCGTCCCGCTTCTTCGACTTGGCGGTCGGTGGGCCATCCGGCTTCCTCGGCTCGACGGCCGGTGGGCCGTCCTGCCTGCTCGGCGAGGAAGCCGTTGGCCCGTCCTGAAAGGGGATGGTCAGGGTACGGGGAAAACCCAGCACCCGCTGCAGCGCGCGTACGTCGTCACGGGATTCGTCGGGGACCAACGACACCACGGTGCCGGTGTTCCCCACACGTCCGGTCCGTCCCGACCGGTGGACGTAGGTTTCGGCGTCGGCAGGCGGATCGAAGTGCACGACGCACGGGACATCGTCGATGTGGATGCCGCGGGCCACGACATCGGTGCCCACCAGGGCGCGGGTCCGGCTGCTGGCGAAGGCGGCCAGGGCACGGGCTCGTTGGGGCTGGCTCCGATTGCCGTGGATCGGGGTGGCATCCACCCCGGCGGCCCGAAGTTGGCGGGCCACCCGGTCGGCGGACTGCTTGGTCCGACAGAACACGAAGGCCCGGCCGTGCTGGGCGATCAGCTGGGCAGTGATCTTGACCCGTTCCGGTCGCGGTGCCCGCCAGAAGAGATGGGTGACCTCTGACGACAGGTTCGGCTCCGCTTCGACCTGGTACCGGGTCGGGTGGTTCTGGTACCGGCGGCTGATGGCCTCGACGGCTTTGCCGTCGGTGGCCGAGAACATCAGAAGCTGGCGGTCCGCTGTCGTTTGATCGATCAAGCGGTAGACCGGCTTGACGAAGCCCATGTCGACCATCCGGTCGGCTTCATCGAGTACCACGGTCCGCACATCGCTGAGGTCGACAGTGCCCCTGGCTATCAGGTCCTCCAGACGTCCCGGACAGGCGACGACGATGTCGACACCTCGTTGGAGGGCTCGACGCTGGGTGGTGTAGCTGCTCCCGCCGAACACAGCCACCACCCGATGTGACCGTTTGCCGAGCAGCGAGCACAGAACGCCGCAGACCTGGTCGGCGAGCTCGCGGGTGGGCACCAGAACCAGGGCCCGGGGGCGACCGGGTGCCGCCCCTGAGGACGATGCCAACAAGGGGAGACCGAAAGCGAGGGTCTTGCCCGAGCCGGTGGGTGCCTGCCCGTAGATGTCTTTGCCGGCCAGGGCGTCGGGAATGGTAGCTGCCTGGACCGGCAGCGGTTCTTTGATACCGAGAGCCTCGAGGCGGCCGACGACGCTCGCGTCGACCCCGAGATCGAGAAAATTAAGGATGGAAAGCTCCGTTCGAGTGCGAAAGGCTGACTCGGTCGCTAACTCGAACGGGCCACACTGGCAGATGCCAAGCACGGTGAGTCTACCACCCCCTCCGTCTGCACCGAGGTCAAGCGTCGATGTCAGCCAACGACGTCAGCCGACGGCGGCGCCAACCAGGTCAGCCAACCAGGCCGGCCGACCAGTTCAGCGAGCCCCGGTGACCAGAAGGTGATGGAACACGTTCCGATAGGCCCGCCACGGCGACTCCTCGGCGTAAGCGATGACCCGCTCGTCACAGAAAGCACGGACCAGCGTGCGGGCCCGGCGGAGATTGGCCCTGGGCATGGTCGGGAACAGGTGATGTTCGATCTGGGTGTCGAGACCACCGAACAGGAAGGTGGTGAACAGGGGCCCCCGGAGGTTGCGCGAGGTCAGCACCTGCTGGTGGAGGAATCCGAGCCCGGCAGTCCGCTCCGGCGTAGGCATCCCCACGTGGTTGGTCAGAAAACTCGCTCCCAGGTAGAAGCCGAACAGGGACTGGCTGACAAACACGAAGACCAGGGCCCGCACCGGGGAAAGAATCAGAAAAGGAGCCACGAAGAACAGGAGGACATGGGCCAGGAGTAGTCCACCCTCGGCCAGGGCCGCCTTGTCACGACGGCGACCGACGGCCATCACGCTGGATAGGTGCAGGTTGTGCGCCTCCAGAAACAGGAGAGGGACCAGATAGGCGACCTGGATTTGACCCAGCCAGCGGCCCAGGCCACGGCGGGCGCACATCTCCTCCCGGGTGTAGACGAGAGCGCCGGGGGTGAGGTCGGGATCGCTTCCGGGCTGGTTGGTGTGGGCGTGGTGGCGACTGTGCTTGGTCAGCCACCAGCCAAAACTGACACCGGTCAGCAGGTTGGTCAGCACCAGACCGATCAGGTCGTTCCTGGCCCGGTGCCCGCTCACCTGACGGTGGCCGGCATCGTGGCCGATGAACCCCAGTTGGGCGAGGACGAAGGCCAGTCCGACCGCCACCAGCAGGTTCCACCAGCTGTTGCCGACCACGATGGCGGTGGCCGCCAGAGCGCCGAGAGCCCCCACAGTGGCCGCGATCTTTATGACGTAGTAGCCACGTCGTCGGGTCATGAGCCCGGCTTCGCGGACCCGGCGGGACAGCTCGGCGAAGTCCTGCGGACCGGTGGTCACCGGCCGGTCCAATCCGGTGGCTGCGGTGCCCGGTGTCTGGCGCATGTGGCCTTCTCTCTGTCAGTCCCTGCAGCAAAATACGGTGAAGGACCAGCCCAGAGAGATGATCCAGGTACGGAACACCTGGGAAACCGACCCCTGCTGCACGATGCTGGTCGGTTGTGAGATGCGTCGCCGGCGGGTCCGCTCCCCGGCGCTGGCCGGAAGTGGATCAATCGGTGATGCTCCACCCTACCTGACCACTGCCCAAGGACACCTCCACCCCGGCGCCGGGCAGAGGGGATGATCGCCCATGGCCGGTGCCTACGATGACCGCAGGGCCTGCCTGGCCCTGACCGCCTTGATCCGGAGAAGGAGCAGGAAGCTTTGGACGACTACCCGCAGGCCATCGCTCCCGTCAAACACGTCGAGCCGGTACCCCGACGCATCCGAGCCTTCCTGGACGGTCGGGTGGTGGTGGACACGATGGCGGCCCTCTACGTCTGGGAGTGGTCGTACTTCCCCCAGTACTACCTTCCGGTAGCCGACGTCGATGCTGGTGTGCTGGTGGATGAAAACCACCAGCAACACCTACTGGTGGGGACGGCCGCTCGGCACGGGATACGTGGGGAGACCGGCTATCGACCCGGCGCCGCCCACCTCTTCACCCACTCGCCCATCGAGGGCATCGCCGGCACCGTCCATCTCGACTGGTCCGCCCTGGACAGTTGGTTCGAGGAGGACGAAGAGGTCTTCGTCCATCCCCGCAACCCTTATGCCCGGGTTGACGCCCTCCGGTCCACTCGCACGGTCGGTGTCGAAGTCGATGGGGTGGACCTGGCTCGCTCATCTTCCACGGTCATGGTCTTCGAGACCGGACTGCCGACCCGCTACTACTTCAACCGCACCGAGGTGAGGTTCGATCATCTCGTCCCCAGCGACACCGTCACCTCCTGTCCGTACAAGGGGACGACCAGCGCCTACTGGTCACTGGCTCTCGACGGCCAATCGGTGCCCGACATTGCCTGGGCCTACGACTTCCCCACCCTGGCCTTGCAGCCGATCGCCGGGCTGATCGCCTTCTACAACGAGAGGGTGGACATCACCATCGACGGACAGCGACTGGTTCGGCCGACCACCCACTTCTCCTGACCGGCCCTACGACCGGCCCGCCTGCGGCGCTCGACCGGGCGCATGTCCCGGTCAGCTGTCGCCCCGGTAGACGGCCGATCCCACCGCCAGAGCCATCGGGTTGAGCACCGGATCGATGAGCTCCTTCACCCCGGCCATCGTCAGATGGACGTTGTCGGCGGCTCGGGCGGGCAATCCGCCCACGTCCCGGCTATACGTCCCGCTCGGCGAGAGGATGTCGTTCACGTTGAGCACGGTGACGAACGACCGGTTCTGGGCGGCCACCGTGTCGACCAGGGTGTTGAAGTCGTTCACGATCCAATTGGGTGTGCCATCGCCGAAATAGGGAGAGGTGTTCAGGATCACGCCGGCCCCGCCGGCGTGGGCGATCGACACCGCTCGCTCCAGGTTGGCCTCTATGGAGGCGGCATAGGCCGCGTCGCTCAGGTTCACGTAGCGCCCGCCCCACAATCGGGTCTGCTCTTCCCAGTAGCCGAGTTGGATGACCACCGCGTCGGGGTGGTAGCGACGGGTAACCCACTCCATCTGGGCGACCCACGCCGCGCAGGCCGGCAGGCTGGGCACATCGACGCCCGGTGTGGCCCACATCTGCATGGCGGCTGCGTCGGTGACCCCACAACCGGGAACCGAGCCGTTGTCGATTCGGTAGCCGGTATAGGAGGCCGAGGTGTAGTAGCCCTCGTACCAGGCCAGGGAATCTCCGAGGAAGGCCACCCGCTCGCCACCGCTGTGGGCGGCCTGGGCACCGATGGGGAGAGCCACGATGGCCACCGCTGGGGGAATGGTCGGGGAGGCGAAGGCCGGATAGAGCGGCGGGTGCAGGGGGGAGCTGGCGCCGCCGCTGTAGGTGGCGTCCCCGAAGGCGTAGACGGAGTCGTCCCGGCCGACCATCCAGTAGCCGCCACCGTCGGGCGTGGCCGACATGGACACAACGCGGGAAGACAGGGCCTTCCCCCCCATCGAGCCGTAGAAGCGGGCGTCGCCGAAGGAGAAGATCCCGCCGTCGGCGGCCACCAGCCAGTAGCCGCGTCCATCGGGAGTGGCGGCCATCGACACGACCGGCCGGTTGAGGGTGGTGCCCCCCATCGAGCCGTAGAAGCGGGCGTCGCCAAAGGAGAAGATCCCGCCGTCGGCGGCCACCAGCCAGTAGCCGCGTCCATCGGGAGTGGCGGCCATCGACACGACCGGCCGGTTGAGGGTGGTGCCCCCCATCGAGCCGTAGAAGCGGGCGTCGCCAAAGGAGAAGATCCCGCCGTCGGCGGCCACCAGCCAGTAGCCGCGTCCGTCGGGAGTGGCGGCCATTGACACGACCGGCCGGTTGAGGGTGGTGCCCCCCATCGAGCCGTAGAAGCGGGCGTCGCCGAAGGCGAACACTCCCCCGTCCGATGCGTCCATCCAGTACCCGCCGGCACGATCGGCCGCGGCGCCCACCACGGGAGCGTTGAGGGCGCTGGACAGCATGTCCCCGTGGTAGCCGGCCTGTCCGTAGGTGATGACACCGCCGGCGGCGTCGACCACCGCGTAGGTCCCGTCGGGGCTGGCCGCTGTCGTGGCCGCACGAGGGGGAACAGATGCGGACGCCGAGGGGAAGGCCACAGCCAACCCGACGGCCAGGGTCACCGACAAGGCGACCCCCACCCCGATCGAGATCCTGCTGGTCATGCTCCGCCTCCCGCCCTGTTCCGCCATCCACCCGGTCAGATGGGGTGCCGCCGACGGGTCCACCCGGTCATCGGACCGGGCTGTGTCTGCGCCGGCCACGGCACCGTCACACCCCTCACCCGCCCAATGCGCTGAATCGACCCCCACCGGCGAAGGACCCGCCGCCGAAGCCGCCGGCTCCGCCCCCGAAACCGCCGGCACCGCCGAGGGCACCGCCGAAACGGCCCGTCGTCGTATTGGTCGACGACGATGGTACCGGCTCGGCCAGGTCGGCCAGCGAAACGAGCTCACCTTTGGTCACTCCCGAGGTCACTTGCGTCAAAGTATCGCCCACCGTGCCGAGGCCGACGCGGACGGTCTTGGGCGTGTTCTTGTCGATGACGGTGACGTAGTGGATGGTGCCGATGGTGTGCACCGCGGAGGTCGGAACCGTCGTCACGTTCACCGACCGCTTGACCACAATGGACACGTTGGCCTGCGATCCGGACAGTCCACCGAGGTCGGGGGCATCGATGGCGATGGTGACCGGATAGGTGACACTGGTGCCGCTACTGGCCACCGCCCCGATTGCCGAAACGCTGCCGTTGACTACGGAGCTGGTGGCATCCGGAGTGACCAGGGCCTGTTGCCCCACGGCGATCTTCCCGACATCGGCCACGGCGACGTCGGTGGTCACGTCGTAGGACGATCCCGACCCGATGACCACGATGGCTGCGTCGCCCGAACTTCCCCCGGCGGTCACCGTGTCGGCGGGAGCGATCGACACCGAGGCCACCGTGCCGGCGATGGTGCTGACCAGGTTCACGTCGTCCAGCGCCTGCTGGGCGGCCGACAGGTTGGCCTGAGCGGTGTCGATGGCCGCCTGGTCCACGGCCAACTGCTGCGAGGTGACGACCTTCTTGGTCTGAGATCCCGAACCACCCGACGCGGTCGACGACGAGCCGCCGCCGGTAGTGGCGGAGGCCGCATCCTTCTGCGAGCTCGAGGAGCCCGTCCCGGCCGAGCTGGTCTTGGCGGGAGTGGTGGTTGCGGTCGTGGTTGCGGTGGTGGTACCGGTCGTCGTCCCCTTGGTAGTGCCCGTCTTGCCCGGGAAGCCGGACCCGGTGCCCGACGGGGCACCCGAGCCCGACGAGGACTCGAGGGCAGAGGTGAGGGCGCTCTCGTCCTTGTCGACCTTCTTGATGTCAGTGGAGACGGCGGCCTGGGCGGCCGACGCCTGACTCAGTGCGGCGGCACAGGTGGTTGCCGTGGCGGCGGTGGTCGTCGTAGTGGTGGCGGTCGACCCCCGGGAACCGGTCGAGCCCGACGAGCCCGCGCTCCCCGACGGCGCTGCCGCGTTGCTCTCGCATGCTGTCGTCGCCTGACCGAGGGCGGCGGTGGCCCGGGAGGCGTCGAGGTCCTCCTGGTGCTGGTCGGTCGCCAGGTTCTGCTGCAGTGCGGTGATCTGCTGGCTGGGTTTGGTCGGTTGTCCCGAACTGGCCGGCGTGGTGGTGGTTGTGGTGGCCGAACCGGACGGACGCCCGGCACTGTTCGATGACTGTTCGGAAGCCGGCGTCGACCCGGTTGCTCCCGAAGTGGTGGGCGACGATGTCGTCGCCGACGACTGGGCGCTCTGAGTGGCCTCGTCACTGACCAGGGTGGCCTGGGCCGATGCCAGGTTGGCCTGGGCGGAGGTGACCCCGGCCTGCAGCGAGGTGACATCCAACGACGCCAGCGTCTGGCCGGCGGTGACCTGTTGGCCCACTGAGACGTTCACAGCACTGACCGTTCCGGACGCGTTGAAATTGAGATTGGCCTGATTGACCGGGGTGATGGTTGCCACCGCATCGAGCGTCTGGACGGCCGTTCCGGTCCCGACCGCGACCGTACGGTAAGCCGGGGCTGAGCCGCGGGTGAGCTCCCAGGCCACAACAGCCGCCACCACCAGGACCACCAGGATCACCACCCGAAAGGGTGAAAACCGAGTGAACCGGCCGGAGCTTCGGGCCACCTCCTCGCT
This sequence comes from uncultured Acidimicrobiaceae bacterium, assembly GCA_963813525.1. Taxonomy (GTDB): domain Bacteria; phylum Actinomycetota; class Acidimicrobiia; order Acidimicrobiales; family RAAP-2; genus Bog-756. The sequence continues at coordinate 2,012,841 of CAWEZI010000005.1, read as the reverse complement.
GATCGGAAGACCGAGCGCGGACCCGCCGCCCGAGGGCGGCGCGTCCGGCCCGGTTGTCAGTCGGCGCTCCCCGACGTGCTCGTCGGCCTGCTCAAGCACCGGGCGGCGTCCCTGACCCGGCACCGGCCGCTCCGCCGCCCCGGAACCCACCGAATCCGGCGGTGCAGCCGTTGGCGCCCGGTGTCGAGATGGTGATGGAATCGGCGCTGATCGCTCCGGTGGTGCTGGCACTTCCCCTCGCCTCCGCACACTTCCCCACGGCCAGATCAGAAGCGGAAGCCGACTGTCGCTGCGTGTAGGTGGTGGACGACGTCAGAGTGACGACGACGCTGCTGGTCTTTTTGGTCTGCGGGTTGGTCTCGGTGACGGTCACCGACGAGCCGCTGACTGCGTTGACCAGCCCTGAGGCGGTACCGAAGTTGCCGGCGCCGCGGAACCTGCCCCCGCCCGGAGGTGTGTGCCCGGTGCCTCCTCCTGCACCGAAGCCGCCGGAGGGCGCACCGCTGGCCCCTGCTCCCCCACCACCTCTGGACCCCCCGAACCCCCCGAACCCTGTCGAGCAGCTGCCCGAGGTCGGTTGGGTGATCGAGACCGTCGTGGCCGTGACCGGCCCGCCGAAAGCCGCTCCCTTGCTGGACGATGACGAGGTCGGCTTGCCGAAGGCGGTTATGCACGAGCCCACGGTGACATCGGAGGCCGCCCCGGTCACGGTCTGGTCGAACGTGGTGCTCCCGGTGTAGCTGACCGTTGTCTGCCCGGTCGTGCCCTGCACCTCCAAGGACGTCCCGTTGATGGCGGCGATGGTTCCATCGGCCCCCGGAAACTGGCGCCCGCCGGTTCCGCCGCCACCTGTTCCACCGCCACCGGTTCCGCCACCACCCGAACCACCACCGGTGGTCGATGGAGCCTTCGTGGTCGACGTCGTCGACGCTGAGGACGACGAACCGCAGGCAGCCAAGGCGACGGCGCCCACGGCCAGGACGGCGAGGACTGCCACTCGGCGACCTCTCGCTCCCAGTGGGCGACGATCCGTGGTGTCGCCGGACGGTGATTTCGGTGAGTGTGTCATTCCCATTCCTTCGCTGGAGTTGATGTGTGGTGCTGCAACATTGGTGGACGTCATTCGGTCCGCAAGGCATCGATAGGTGCGAGTCGGGCTGCGCGGCTGGCCGGATAGACCCCGAAGGCGACACCGATGCCGATGGCTACGACGATGGCTCCGACGGTGGCGACGGGCGAGATGGCGATCGGGTCGGAGATGAAATGGGGTAGGACCACAGCTCCGATCAGGCCCAAACCGGCGCCCAGGATCCCTCCGACCATCCCGAGAACCGAGGCCTCGACCAGGAACTGGCGCCGGATGGCACGGGGGGTGGCACCGAGGGCCTTGCGCAATCCGATCTCCCGGATCCGCTCGGTCACCGACACCAACATGATGTTCATGACGCCGATCCCCCCCACCAGCAGCGAGATACCGGCTACCCCTCCGAGCAGGACGGTGAGTGTCTTGTCGACCGATGTCGCCGTGCTCAGGAGCGATTGCTGCGACTCGATGGTGAAGTCGGCGTCGGCAGCGTCGGTGATGTCGTGGAGGCTGAGGAGCTCGGCGTCGGCCTCCTGGTAGGCGGCGGACAGGGTGGACGACGAGGTCGACTGGATCAAGATATCGCTCACCGAATTCCGGCTTGTGCCACCGAAGAGCTGGATCGAGGCGGTGGTGATGGGCACGATGGCCTGGTCGTCCTGGTCCGAGGTGGTGGACGACGAGCCGGTGGACCCGACGGTGTTGAGGACCCCGATCACCTGCATGGGCACCCCGTTGATGGTGACCGTTTGCCCCACCGGATCTCGAGCGCTGAACAGCTCTTCGGCGGTCGTCGATCCCAAAACCACCACGTCGGCCCGGGTACTGATGTCGTGGCCGGCGATGAACCGACCCTCGGTGATCGACCGTCCCCGCACGGTCAGCCACGACGGATCGGTCCCGACCACCGTGGTGGTCCAGTTGGTGGTCCCGGCAACAAGAGATTCGGATTCGGTCGTGGTGGGGGCGACCGCTCCGATGTCGGGGGCCACCGTCTTGGAGGCCAGAGCGGTGGCATCGGAAACGGTGAGGGTGGAAGCGGAGCCGAATCCGCCCCGGATCCCCTCGCTCGAGGTGGTGCTCCCCGGCGAGACGGTGAGGAGGTTGGAGCCCAGCGCCGAAATTTCGGAACCCACCTGCTGCTGGGCTCCTTCACCCAAGCCGACGGTGAGGATGACGGCACTGATCCCGATCATGATGCCGAGCACGGTGAGACTGGACCGGAGGCGGTGGGAGACGACAGCTTCGAGGCCGGTGCGGAGGGTCTCGAGGACGTTCACGCGGACACCCCGCTGTCGGTCAGCTCCGGTGTGAGGATCTGGCCATCCAGGATCCGCATGGTCCGTTGGGCCGTGTCCGCCACGTCCTGTTCGTGGGTGATCAGGACGATGGTGCGCCCGCTCTGGTGGAGCTCGTCCATCAGGTCCAGAACGTCCTTGGCCGAGTGGCTGTCCAAATTGCCGGTCGGCTCGTCGGCCAGGATCAGGGCCGGATCGGTGACCAGGGCGCGGGCCACGGCCACCCGTTGCTGCTGGCCACCGGAGAGCTCGCCAGGACGGTGCTCCACACGGGAGGCGAGACCGACACGGTCGAGGGCCGCCAGAGCCCGTTCCTTCCGGTCGGGGCGGGAGAGACCGGCATAGACCAGGGGGAGCTCGACATTGCGCCACGCGTTGAGGGAGGGCAGGAGGTTGAATTGCTGGAACACAAATCCGATGCGACGGTTGCGGACATGAGCCAGCTCCTCCTCGGACATGGCGCTCACGTCCTCGCCGGCCAGGAAGAAAGTGCCCGACGTGGGAACATCGAGGCAGCCGAGGATGTGCATCAGGGTCGACTTTCCCGAACCCGACGGACCCATGACGGCCACGTACTCACCGGCAGAGATGTCGAAGGAGACGCCGCGCAGGGCTTCCACCTCCAGCGATCCGCTGCTGTAGGTCTTAAACACATCGTGGACCTGGATGACCGCCGAGGAGACGGCCGGGTGTTGGCCGGTCGCCTCCACCCGTACCTCAGCCGTGTCGTCCAGGTTGCCCGTCTGATCCGGGTTGCCTGATGCCGGTCCGGTCATCCTCCGAAACCGCCCCCGCCGCCGAAACCGCCGCCGAAACCGCCGCCGAAGCCGCCGCCGCCGCCACCGCCGAAGCCACCGCCGCCGCCGAAGCCGCCGCCACCGGTACCGGTACCGCCGAAGAGACCGGCACCACCGGTGCGGGTCGCACCGCCCAAGGCGCCGCGGAAGCTGATTTCGGTCACGTAGATCTTGTCGCCTACCGCCAGTCCACTGGTTACTTGGGTATCGGTGCCGGAGGCGGCGCCGATAGTGACCGCCCGGCTGACTTTGGTCCCGTTGGAGTCGAGGGAGACCGTCGTGCTGTCGCCGCTGTAGTGGATGGCGGTGGTGGGTACGACGATCACGTCCTGGAGCTCCTCCGTGATGATGGACACCGTGGCGGTCGCTCCTCCGTAGAGGCCCGACGGGTTGCCGGTGACGTCGACGACAACCGGGAAGGACGAAACGCCCGAGGTGCTGGTGGCCAGCAAGCCGACCGAGGCGACAGTGCCGTAGACGTCGGCAGTGGCGCCGGTGCCGGTCAGGGTGGCTTGATCGCCCACCTTGACCTGACTCACGTCGGAGCTGTCGACGGTGGCGTTGACGATGTAGGTTCCGGTCGACACCACCTCGATCTGGGCCGAGGAGGACGAGCTCGACGAAGACGAGGACGAGGACGAGCTGGCCGCATCAGAGGCGCTGTTGGCGAACGAGGAGCCGGACGAACCGGATCCGGTCGACCCATCGGAACCGGATCCCGTCGACGAGGATGTGCCTGTTCCCGACACCTGCTGCCCGACGGTGAGGTTGATGGCGGCCACCGTTCCGGCGATGGTCGAGGTCAAGGTGGCGTTGTTGAGAGCGGTTTGGGCGCTGGTGACCTGTGTCTCGGCCGAGGCGATCTGGGCTTGGTCCGAGGCGATCTGGGCCGCCGAGGCATCGTTGTCCTGGTCCGTAGTCAGTTGGGCCTGGTCGTTGGCCAGGGTCGCTTGGGCTTGGGCCAAGGTGGCGGCCAGCGTGGAATCGTCGATGGTAGCCAGGGTCTGCCCATCGGTGACCGTCTGCCCCACCGTCACGTCGACAGCGGTGACCCGCCCGGAGGAGGCGAAATTGAGATCCGCCGTTTGGGCCGGCTCAACCGTGCCGGACGAGGAGACCATCTTGGTGATGGTCCCGGTGGCGACCGTCTGGACGCTGGTGGTGGTGGTGATGGCCGGCGTGGCGCTCGAACTGTTGGAGGTGAACAGCGCGGTGATGCCGGCCCCGATGCCGGCGGCCACCAGGACCAGGACAATTATGCCGATCCCGGTCCGCCTCCTCCTGAACCATTTTTTGGGTCCAAATCGCATCTAGGCCTCGCTCACCGTTGGTCCTGCCCTTCGCCCCAAACCCGAACGAGCCCTGTTGCCCGCCCAGGGGCGATGACGCATCAAACCTCGGCGGCATGTGAGCCACGTTCTGGGCGCCTGTGAGTCGTCTGTGAATGACGCTGGCGCGGCCCAACCCATGAGGGCCATTCCGGCCCCCGATGGGCCTGACCTGGGCGGAGCGCGGTGTCACCATCCAAAAAATGGGCTGACCAGGACATGCTCGGCCGTCCACCTCACGGGCCGGGTTCAGGCGGACCCGGCCGACTGCCCCGAATGACCATCAGGGTGGGCACCTGGCCACGCGGCGAAGAAATCTCGTCCCGGTGGCAGCGGTTTGGTTCTGGTCGCCCCCGAGTCGGTTCCACTGCCCCGACGGTCCGCCTTTCCGTGCCACGTCTCTTTCGGGGATTCCATCGGTCGCCAAGCATTCCCACCGCGGCCAGCTACCTCATCGGGAGGATCGCCGGAGCCAACGGATCACCACAGCACATCTGGTCGACCCACTCCTACCAAGACTCAAGTTCCACGAGACGAGCGGCGACCGGCAGTGATCAGCTCAACCCTCGGACGGGACCGGACCATCCCACCCATGGCACCAACTGGGTGTCCCATGGTGGAAAGGCTTAGCGGGCTCTTATCTGGCCGTCCTAAGGTCGTCGTCCATGAGCAAAATTTCGTGGACCCGTCCCAAGGTCGTTGCGGCAATCGGCGGTGGAGTTGTCGTGGTGGGAGTGGTCGTGGGAATCGTGGTGTCCGGCCAGAGCACGCCGACCGCATCATCGACCGCATCATCGACCGCGAAGACGTCGGTCCTGAGTGCCTCGTACGCCAAGACTGTCGGGTTTCCGAAGACGTTCCGGCCGGCGACCAAGACCAAGGTGACCGACACCAAAGGATGCTCGGATTCCGACGAGGTGGTCTACGAGGACACCGCAGGAGATACGGCCATGATCTCCGATACCTTGGAGTGCTCGTCTTCCACCTCCGCTGCGTCTGCTCTCGCCTCGGCCCGTAAGCAGATTCAGACCGACCCGCACTTCGCACTTCCCAGCCAACTGGGATCGTCGGCATTCGCAACGGCGAGCAACAACCCCGAGTATCTGGTCGCCTGGCAGGCCGGATCCCGGGTGGCCATTGTGGCCCTGGACGTCAACGTGAAGGCGACATCGGCCAAGACGGCTCCGAAGCCTCTGTCGACGTCTCAGCAGCACACGTTGATCGATGCTGCCGTGCAACAAAACGCCCTCTACAACTGAGAGCCGGTCTGCTCAGGACGACGGAGAGCTGGTCTCTTCAGGCCGCTTGAGGATGCCCTGTCCAGCTGTGCCCGCTCCAGCTGTGCCCGCTCCAGCTGTGCCCGCTCCAGCTGTGCCCGCTGCGGTCGCCGGCCTTGTGGGCGAACCCCTGGCCGGCGTGCGACCCCGGGTGGTGTCCGATGAGCATCTCGATGGCGGACAGCGGAATGGCCTTGACCTGAGACGGTGGGGGCACCGTGATGGTCACGGGTGCTCCGTAACCGGTCACATCGACTGTGGCCGTCACGCCCACTTTCCCTTGACCGCCGCCCGAGGCCGTCACCGTGGCCTGCACCAGGCGACCCGACGGGTCGGCCCACACATCGGCGGTGACGGTATGGGCACCGTTCTTCTTCGAGACGGTGGCAACGATCTTGCTGCCGGTCGCCTCGACGCCGTCCACGATGGTGCTCGGTAGTGACGTGACCGTGGCCTTGTGGGCCTGAGCAAAGTCGATGATCGAGCTGACGTTGCCAAGAGCCGACGCCACCTTGGTGAAGACACCGGGAAGGGCCGACGACGCCTTCGACGGGAGACTGATGGAAATCCACGGTTCACCGACGACGGAAGCGAGGCTGGGGATCTCCACGTAGACGGTGTCGCCGGACAGCACGGCGTCGATCGTCTCTGGAGATGCTGATCCGCCGGGGATGAGCTTGGCCACCGTGGCCGGGACGTCCACGGCCAGAGACACGGCGTGATCGGTGAGGTCAGCTTGGCCGGAGCCGGTCACCGTGACGGCCGAAGCGGTCAGACCGGTGACGGACACGCTGAAGGTGAAGCTGGCCGTGGTCACCGGACTCGACGCCGCCGTCGGTTTCGCAGTACCGGATGATGCACCGGCGGCGTCCACCAGACCCAACGTCGTTCCTGCCGCCACGGCGCCAACCACGCCGATGACCGCCAACCACTTGGTACTCGGTCGCCTCTTCATGCGCTCCCCCACCCGTCGTCAGCCGTCACCCGCGTCTACGGGTCTACCCAGAGGATAGGCCAGAAGTGGCTCCCGACCGGCTCGGCCTGGCACCGCGGGCAGGGGACGCTCGCCCGTCTCCGCTTCGGAGACAGCCGCAGTGCACTAACCCACACCGGCCGAGGTGCAGATCACCGTCATCGCTGAGCTCGCCGCCTCCAAGCAAATGAGCGGGGCGATAGCGGTTGGACCGTGCCTTCTATGATCCCAGCCGGAGCCGCCGGCGACGAAGGTTGCCACCGGCGACGAAGTGCCGACGAGGAGGACAAGATGGCGACCGAAGTACGTGGTGTCGTGGCCAGGGCACAAGGCCAACCCGTCTCGCTGACCACCATCGTGGTACCTGATCCAGGGCCCGGTGAAGTGGTGGTCAGGGTGCAGGCCTGCGGCGTCTGCCACACCGATCTCCACTACCGGCAAGGCGGGATCGCCGACGAGTTCCCCTTTCTCCTCGGGCACGAAGCTGCCGGCGTGGTAGCGGAGGTTGGCTCCGAGGTCACCACGGTGCAGCCCGGTGATTTCGTCGTCCTCAATTGGCGAGCCGTTTGTGGACAGTGTCGGTCCTGCCGGCGGGGTCGTCCGTGGTACTGCTTCGCCACCCACAACGCCGAGCAGAAGATGACCCTGGACGATGGGACTCCTTTGTCGGCCGCGCTGGGAATCGGGGCCTTTGCCGAAAAGACCCTGGTAGCGGCGGGCCAGTGCACCAAGGTGGACCCGTCGGCCCGACCCGAAGCCGTCGGCTTGCTCGGCTGCGGCGTCATGGCCGGATTGGGGTCAGCCCTGCTGACCGGCGAGGTCGGCCCCGGCGACTCGGTGGCGGTCTTCGGATGCGGGGGCGTGGGTTGTGCGGCCGTTGCCGGGGCCCGACTGGCCGGTGCCTCGAAGATCATCGCCATCGACCTCGACGCGGGAAAACTCGAACTGGCCCGGCAGTTCGGAGCCACCGACGTGGTCGACGCTTCGCACCAGGACGTCGTGGCCGCCGTCCGGGACCTGACCGGAGGAGATGGTGCCGACGTGTGCATCGAGGCAGTGGGGAATCCCACCGTTATGGAGCAGGCCTTCTACGCCCGAGATCTGGCCGGCACGCTGGTCCAGGTGGGTGTGCCCACTCCGGACATGCGCATCGACCTGCCGATGATCGATTTCTTCGGGCGAGGAGGTCAGCTTCGGCCCAGCTGGTACGGCGACTGTCTCCCGTCGCGAGACTTCCCCGTGCTTGTCGATCTGTACCTGCAGGGCCGACTGGATCTCGATCGATTCGTTTCCGAGACCATTGGGCTGGGTGACGTCGAAGAGGCCTTCCACCGCATGGAGAGGGGTGAGGTGCTCCGCTCGGTCGTCGTCATCTGATGGCCGGGAGCGCTTGGCCTATACGAGCACTGGCTGAGCCGTCATACGCCCGCCACCATTCGGTAGCGGTCCCGACTCGGCTACAGGCCGGCCTGCGGGCTCACTCGGCCAGCAAGTTGTCTCGGGCCTCTTTTAGCAGGGCACGTTCATCTGCATCGATGGCCGGAAGTTGGAGGCCCATCCCGTCGATGGCATCGAGCAGGACGCCGGCCACCAGGGCACGCGACAGGTGCTTGCGATCGGCCGGCACCACATACCAGGGAGCCCAGGGCGTGGACGTGGCAGTGAGTGCCTGTTCGTAGGCGGACTGGTATGCGTTCCAGTAGGCACGTTCAGCCACGTCCGAGGCGGAGAACTTCCAGTGTTTGTCCTTGTGATCGAGACGATCCAGAAACCGCTCCTTCTGCTCCTCCTTCGAAAGGTGGAGGAAGATCTTCACGATCCGGGTGCGGCTGCGATCCAGATGGTGCTCGAACCCGTTGATGTCCTCGTAGCGGCCTGACCAGACGTCCACCGGTGGCTGGCCACCGGCGCCGGCATAAGCGTCGCCCAACAGCTCCGGATGGACCCGGACCACCAGTACGTCTTCGTAGTAGGAGCGATTGAAGATCCCGATCATGCCCCGTTCGGGCAGCTCCTTGCCGCAGCGCCATAAGAAGTCGTGCTCGAGCTCCTCGGTGGAGGGTTCCTTGAAGGCGACGACCCGGCAACCCTGAGGGTTGATCCCCGACATCACGTGCTTGATGGTTCCATCCTTGCCGCCAGCGTCCATGGCCTGGAGGACGACCAACAAGGCGTGGGTTCCGCTGGCCCAAAGAAGCTCCTGGGAGGACTCGAGCTCTTCGACGAAGAGCCTAAGGTCGTCCTCGGCCAATTTCTTGGCGCCCGACGATTCGGCCCCCGGCCACTCTGTCGCCGTCGAGACCGTGCTTCGACTGTCCAGATTGGCCGGGTCGCCCGGGTCGATCCTCAGCTCATCAATGACCCTGCTTTCGAGCCTCATCCGGTCACCTCACAGCCTCCGCGCCGCAACCGCTCCCACCATCGCCGCACCGCCGGCGGCTGCCAGCACCAGCAACCTCCCACGGTTGGGAAGACGCCCGAAGGCTGCGAGCGTCACTGCGGCATCAACCAGGTCGGCCAAGGCCCCGGCTTCGACCCAGCCCCTCAGAGGTTGACCTCGACGGGAGGCCATGAGGACGCCCAGCCCCAGAGCGAGATCGCGTCCGCCCAGGGCGCGGGCCAGCACCGCGGCCAGGGGATCGTTCCCTCGCTCCCCGATCCACGGCGTGGCCACCACCCGGGGGGCGAGCACGGCCACCCCACCCACGCCGACTCGCCCGGCGGCCAGGGCCAGCGCCAGTCGGCGGGCCGCAGACGGACCCACCGTTTTCATGTGAGGCATGGTAACCGTCCCTGCGCCCGACCCGATGGCCTGTATCGGCAGGGAAAGAGGAACTTTGCGGGTATACCGGCATCCATGGCCACAGAAACCGTCTTGCTCGGTGCTCATCCTGTGGGGCGCATGGGCTTCGGCGCCATGCAACTTCCCGGCCCTGGGGTTTTCGGTCCACCGAAGGACCGAGACACCGCCTTGGCCGTCCTTCGGCGCGCCGTCGAGGCCGGCGTGAACCACATCGACACCGCTCAGTTCTACGGTCCCGACGTGGCCAACGATTTGATTCGAGATGCACTTCATCCCTACCCCGACGATCTGGTTCTGGTGTCCAAGGTCGGTGCGGCACGGGGCGATCAAGGCCAGTGGCTGCCCGCCCAGCGCCCCGAGGAGTTGCGGGCGGGAGTCGAAGCCAACCTGGCCGCTCTCGACATCGAGCAAGTGCCCGTGGTCAACCTGCGTCGACATCCCGAGTCGGACGTCCCCATCGGCGAACAGATCGAGCTCATGGAGTCCCTCCGTCAGGATGGATTGATCGGGGGCATCGGACTGAGCAACGTGGATCTCGAGGAATACCGTTCCGCCCGGTCAACCATCACCGTCGCCTGCGTCCAGAACGCCTACAACCTGGCCGATACGAGCGGAGAGGACGTCTTCGGAGCGTGCCGGGCCGATCAGGTCCCCTTCGTTCCCTTCTTTCCGCTGGGATCGGCCTTCGACCCTCAGAAGTCCGTCCTGGCCGCCCCGTCGGTGGAGGCCACGGCGCGCCGACTCGCCGTCACCCCGGCCCAGGTGGCCCTGGCCTGGCTGCTACACCGGGCACCCAACGTTCTTCTCATCCCCGGAACTTCGACCTTGGCCCACCTGGAGGAGAACCTGGCGGCCGGTCAGATCGTGCTCGACGCCGAAGCTGTCGAGACGCTTCCCTAAGATCCGACTCAGCCCGGGAAGATAGGCTGCGTGGCGGTCTAGAGGCTCACCGGAGGGACGATGGAATCGAGGCGACTGGGCAAATCGGGGCTCACCGTCTCACTGGCCGGACTCGGGTGCAACAACTTCGGTGCACGCCTCGACCAAGGTCAGACCACCGAAGTGGTGAGTGCCGCACTCGATGCCGGAGTCACGTTCTTCGACACGGCCCGCTCCTACGGTGAGGGGCGCTCCGAAGAGTTCCTCGGGGTTGCCCTGCGCGATCGGCGAGACCAGGCGGTGGTCGCCACCAAGTTCGGTTCACAGGGGATCGAGGCGCGGGGTTCGCGCGCCGAGTTGATCCGCTCCCTGGAAGCGAGCCTCCGAGCGCTGCGCACTGACTTCGTCGATGTTCTCCAGCTGCACTTCCCCGACCCGAAGACGCCCATCGCCGAGACACTCGACGCTCTCGATACCGTGGTCCGCGCCGGAAAAGCGCGCTACATCGGCTGCTCCAACTTTTCCGGTTGGATGGTGGCGGACGCCCACTGGACCAGCGACACACTTCACCTTGCACCCTTCGTGTCCGTTCAGAACCAGTGGAGCCTGCTGCGCCGGGAGATCGAAGTCGAGGTGACGACCGCAGCAGATCGTTTCGGACTCGGTGTCCTTCCCTTCTTTCCTCTCGCCTCGGGCCTCCTGACCGGCAAAGTCACCCGGGAAGGAGGGGCGCCAACTCACAGCCGTCTGGGCGACAGCCGGTTCAAATCCATCCTTACGTCACAGAACTTCGACAAACTGGATCGGCTTCGCCCCTACGCCGAACAGCGGGGATGGACCTTGACCCGCCTGGCCCTCTCGTGGCTGGCCAGCCATCCTGTGGTCTCGTCGGTCATCGCCGGAGCCACGTCCCCGGCTCAAGTCCAGGAGAACGCCTCCTCCACCGTCGCCGACCTGTCGGCCGAGGACGTGGCCGAGGTGGCGGGCCTGGTCGAGTCCTGACGATTCGCCTGGTTATCGCCTGCCGCCGTCGGCGGTCAGCCGTCGGTTCCGACGGCAGGGAAGGCGACGGGCTCACAGCGGCGATGGAGCTGGGACACGGGTGACCGAGCCGGAGGTTCCGCTGACCGGCGGCACGCTCAACGCGGTCGTGCGGGTGGGCGAAACAGTACGGCGAACAGCAGGGCCGTGGACACCGACCATTCAGGCTCTCCTCCACCACGTGCGTGACCGTGGCTTCGAGCTGGCGCCGGAGCCTCTCGGTCTCGACGACGAGGGGCGAGAGATCCTCTCCTACCTCCCGGGATCCACGGTGGGGTGGTCGCTCCCCTGGCCCGAACCGATTCGTAGTGATGACCTGCTCGAGCAGGTCGGGGCGGCCACCGCTCACTATCACCGGGCCGTGCTCGACTTCCGGCCGGAGGGGGTAGTGCCCTGGCACGCCGGTCCCGCCGCGCTCGGACCGTCCGAGCTGGTCTGTCACCACGATCTCGCCCCTTACAACGTCGTCCTGGAGGGCGGCAGCCTCAAGGGAATCATCGACTGGGATCTGGCCGGCCCCGGCAGGGCCGTGTCGGATCTGGCCTTCGTCGCCTGGCAGTGGGTCCCGCTCCACGGGCCGTCGGTGACCAGGATGCTCGGCTGGGAGCACCCTCCCGACCGGATCCGCAGACTGGGGCTGTTGCTCGGTGCCTACGGTCTCGCCGACCGAACCGGCTTCGTCGACGAAGTCATCGCCCGGATCGGCTACAACCGCGGGATCATGGTCCGCAAAGCGGCTGAAGGGGACCGGGCCTACCAGGACCTCGTGGCGCAGGGCCACGTCGTCGGCATGGAAGAGGCTCTGGTCTTTCTGACCGCACACGGCCCCCAGATCCAAGATCGACTCTCGTCGGCATAGCGCCCGTGTGCCCAGCAGGGCCGGGGGACATCCACATGGCCCGGGCGGGTAGGCCATCCAAGTAGCCTCGCCCTCGTGCTGCTTGCGGACCGGCCAGCGCCGAAGGGGTGGGCACCGGATCGATGACCCAAGCCGCCTCTGCCTCGGCGTCGACCCTCCGTCCGCCGCCGGCGGGCGCCCGTGCGTGGGTCAGATCGAAGGACCCCGAGTTCCTGACCGTCAAGCGATCCGTTCGGGCCGCAGTCGTCATCCCCCTTGCCTTCGGCCTCGCCCATCTCCTGTTCTCCAATCCGCAAGTAGGCCTGTTCGCGGCGTTCGGTTCGTTCTCGCTCCTCCTCCTGGTGGACTTCCAGGGCCGCCCCCGGAGCCGACTCGACTCGTACGTCATCGTCTTCGTGATCGGCGTCGTTCTCATCTCGCTGGGCACGGTCGCCTCCACCCACAAGATCGCGGCGGTGGCGACGATGGCGGTCATCGGGTTCGCCGTTCTCTTTGCCGGAATCGCGTCAGCGACGATAGCCACGGCGTCGACCGCCGTTCTCCTGGTCTTCGTGCTCCCTGTCGCCGTAGCCGCGCCCAACTCGGCGGTCGGTCCTCGACTGGTCGGTTGGGCCATAGCCGGCATCCTGGCTATTCCGGCGTGCATGTTGGTCTGGCCCCCACCCTGGCACGACGACCTCCGGCGCAGGCTGTCGGCGACGGCGTTGGCCGTGAGCCAGTTGGCCCAGGCCCGAGCGGATGGCAGAGCGGAGGCCGAGGCCCAGGCCCGGTCCAAGGTCCAATCGGAGCTACTGCTGCTCCGGCAACGGTTCAGCAGTACGCCGTACCCACCCACCGGGGCCGCCGGCGGCGCCGTTGCCCTGGCCAAACTGGTCGGTCGGATCGAGTGGGTGGCCGGAAGCGAGATGCTGGCTGCGCCAGACACTGCTTCGACCTCTCTGCCGGCGGTGGGCGCAGTGATCGGAGCGGTGGCCGAAACCCTCCGTCTGAGCGCTTCACTGATCTGTGATGGCGCCGGCCACCCCGTCGATGACCCGACGGTGGTCGACGCTGTTCAGGAGTCGATCCAGCAGCTCGACCAGGTGGTGGCCACCGAGCTCAGCGCGGCGGTATCCGTTCTGATCGATCCCCACACGATGGACCACAAGGCCGACGACCTGAGCGTGACGACGTCCGGGGGGCACGACGATGAGGATGGAACCGCCCCCGTGCTGGATCCGACGTTCCATGCGCGGGCTCTGGGCGTCGCCGCCGAAATGGTGGCCGATGCCGCCCTCGAGGCTGCCGGAGCACGGCCACCCGCCGACAGACGGTTGGGACCAGACGAATCCAACGTTGGCCGCCCCGTCCCGAGCCGGATCTTCTCCCATCTTTCGTTTCGATCGGTGTGGTTCCGCAATGCCGTGCGCGGAGCTGTCGGCCTGGCCATTGCCGTCGCCGTCGTCGAGATTACCGATGTCGAGCATGGTTTCTGGGTGGTACTGGGAACGCTGTCGGTCCTCCGATCCAATGCCCTCGGCACCGGTGCCACGGCACTGCGGGCAATAGGGGGAACGGCCGTAGGGGTCGTGGTGGGTTCGGCCGTGATGGTCGGCGTGGCCAACCACACCATTCTGTTGTGGGTCCTCCTCCCTCTGGCCGTGCTCCTCTCCGGGGTGGCTCCGTCGATGGTCTCCTTCACCGCCGGGCAGGCCGGTTTCACCCTGGTGGTGGTCATCCTGTTCAACATCATCGACCCGCTCGGGTGGAAGGTGGGTCTGACCCGGATCGAGGACGTAGCCATCGGCTGTGCGGTCAGCATCGTGGTGGGCCTCCTCTTCTGGCCCCGGGGGGCCACGGCCGCCCTCGGCCGCGCCCTCGCCGACGCCTTCGTCGCCAGCTCGGGCTATCTGTCCGACGCCGTCGAGCGGCTGACGACGACCAGCCAGAGCATTGATACCGGCCCGGGACTACGGGCGTCCCACCGCGCCTATCTCCGCCTCGACGACGCCTTCCGCCAGTACCTGGCCGAGCGTGGGGCCAAAGTGGTGCCGGTAGAGACGGTGTCCAACCTGTTCACCGGGTCGAACCGGATCAGACTGGCCGCCAACGCCTTGTCGTCGCTTCCGGTAGATCCCCCGGCGCCAGGCCTGCCGGAGCTGGAGTCGGTCGATACCGCCGGTGCCGTTCTTCGCGACTCCTATGCGTCCAGCCATCGTTGGTACGAAGAGTTCGGCGACGTGCTGGCGGCCCGACGCCAATCGCTCGATCCGCCACCCGTTCATGATGACACTTTGCAGGACGTGCTCCATCTGGCTTTCGACGACGCACGCGCCCGACAACGCGGCGACCGCGTGCGCGCCACCCTGCAAATGATCTGGGCCGAGGAGCTCCTCGAGGGCCAGCGACGGGTTCAAGCCGACCTGGCCGGCTCGGCTGATCTCCTTGTCCGCCAGAAGCACCGGAGCCTGATGATCTGAAGGGTCGCATCCCACGCCTGATCGGGGTAAGAAGAGGGAATGAGTGGTCCGGTGCACGTGGACGACGCACTCCCCGAAAGCGGCTCGGACAGGCCCGAACAGGCCACGGTCGAGATCGGTGCGAGCCGCCTGGCTCAGGTGGGGTCGGTCCCAGTGCGCCGGGCCCTACCCCGCAGGGAACGACGGACAGTCGGGGCCTGGTGCTTCGTCGATCACATGGGCCCGACAACGGTCACCGCCGACCGGGGAGTGGATATCGCCCCCCATCCCCACATGGGGCTGCAAACGGTCACCTGGCTCCTATCCGGTGAGGTCGTTCACCGAGACAGCCTCGGCTCTGAACAGATCATCCGACCAGGGCAGCTCAACCTGATGACAGCGGGGTGGGGGGTCTCCCACTCCGAAGAGGCTACGGGCCGCTATTCCGGGGAGCTCCACGGTGTCCAGCTCTGGATCGCCCAGCCGAGGGCCACCCGGGACGGAGATGCCGCCTTCGCACACCACTCGGATCTGCCCAAGGTCGACCTCGTGGAGGCCGTCGCCACCGTGCTGGTGGGGGAGCTCATCGACTCGGAGTCCCCCGCTCGCCGCGACACTGATCACGTCGGACTCGACCTCGAGCTGTACGGCGCATCGACCGTCGTGCCCCTTCGGAAGGACTACGAATATGGGATCGTCGTCCTTTCCGGCGCCCTGTTGATTGAGGACCAGACGATCGAGCCCGGCCATTTCGCCTACCTCGGGACCGGCCGCGACGAGTGCAGGCTCTCCACCGGGCAGAAGCCGACCCGTGCCTTGCTGATCGGGGGGACCCCCTTTGGCCAACCCGTAGTCATGTGGTGGAATTTTGTGGCGCGCACCCACGATGAGATCACTGCCGCCTACCGGGAGTGGGCCGAGTCCGCCGATCGCTTCGGACGCGTCGCCTCGTCGCTTCCTCGCATCGAGACTGGCCCGCCACCGTGGATCGATCCCCACCAGTGACACCGGCCCACCGGGATCCTGAGCTGCGTACGGCTGATCCGTCGGTCGAGGGGGCAGGAGGAATGGGAGGCCATCGACGTCGTCCTCATCTCTAAAGATCATCGGCCCGGCTGCCGAGACTGGTGTGGCCGAGCTTCGACGGCACGGAGATGAGGGAGACGACCGATGGGGGAACGCAGGCGGCACGGATGGGCGACCGAGGTAGTGGGCCTGGTTGTGCTGGTCGCCGCCATTGTCTTCGTTCCCGGCGGGTCGGGCGCGGCCGACAGCAATTCGCACGCGGTAGTGAGATCGGCTGAGCGATTGGCATCGTCCGCCGGCGATTCGGCCAGCTCCATTCACTCCTTGAGCATCACCAGGTAGCCCCCGGCGAAGAAGAGGCCCAGCCCCACCGCCGTCCAGACGTACTGCAGGATCGACCCCACGCCGCCAGCGACGATCGCTTCCAGCAGGAGAACGATCGCCGACAAGGCAAGGAGCCACCCACCACGACGACGGGTCCGATGACGCGAGGTCGGTGTCAGGGGCCGGCCGTCCGCTCCGATGCCCGGAACCCCCTCCACTGTCATCCCACTCAGCAAGTCCTCGACGATGTGCTCCAAACCCAGCTCCCTGGACACGGCGATACCCAGCTCCGGATGGTCGACCGTCAGTTCCTGAAGCCTCCTGATGTAGGCCTTGCCCCTCGGCGCACCACGTCTATGGTCTTCGTCGGCGCAGGCGCGGAGGTCGTCGGCAGCTCCGGTCACCCGTCCGGGATCATCCTTCTCGAGTCGCTGGGCAGAGGCAGTCCACTCGGTGATCCTGGAGTGACTCCCCTGGTCGTTGGTCAATCCACCACTCCTACCCGGTCCCCTTCGAACGCCGCCAGCCTAAGCCTGCGTCCCATCCATGTTGCCGCGGCTGCCAGGCCCCGAGCGCCGCCTCCTCCGTTCATTTGAGGATGTTGACGGCGCGGGCCACCACCAGTATCGCCACGAGCAAGGAGATCGCCTCTTCGAGCATCATCAACAGCTTCGCCCACGGTTTGACGGCCGACACGTCGGTGGGGCTGAAGGCGGTCGCCGTTGTGAATGACAGGTACAAGTAGTCCACGAAGGTTGGGTACCAGTCCTTCTCGACGAACTGAGGGTTGATCATTTCGGGAAAGACGAAGGCGGGCTTGGTCGTCGAACCCCTGGACCGAGCTACCGAACCGCCCCGATCCACCTCCCAGTACCAAAGACTGAAGCCGATCACGTTGGCCAACCAGATCGAACCGCCGGCAATCAACAGCTTGTTGGCATCCTCGGTGAAGGGGTTGGTGCTGAGGATGCTGGCCACCAACCTTCCGGCCTGGACAGCATTGTCGGCCGAGATCAGGGCGATCAGGGCGATGGTCAGGACCCGTAGCCACCGGGACGGGCGATCGATCCGTCCGGGATCACCGATGATGAGCGCAGTGAGAAGCACGGCCACAACCACCAGATACCACCACCGCGAGTCTCCCAACAGCTCGGGAGGCAACTGTCTCAGCTGGGTGGGAAGAACGGCGTGCAGCGCTCCCGCGGCCAGGACGGCCAGAGCCATCGGCCAGCGTGGCTCGCCCACGCCCCGGCCCGGGGCGGCGTCATCTCCGCCGGGTTGGGGCCGGACTCTCATCGTCCGGTATCAGCTCGGCGCATACTGATGAATATCCTTACGGACGGTCGAGAGCGCGGCCACGAAGCTGGAATCGATCACACCCGTGTCCCCCTTTGTATCGACGCCGCCGTCGCTCAGGTTCGCATCAGGCTATTTCCAAAGCCGGCACAGCGACGACCCGACCGGCACGGACCGCCGTCTGCAGCGCCGCGTAGTCCTGCTCATTCTGGTCTGCGTAGGACTGCGCGTACTTGACAAGGGCCCGCTCGAACACATCAGAGCTGCCGAGGTAGGACGCGATAGCGACCCGGTCCCCCGTGCGGGCGTGAGCCCGGGCCAGGGTCCAACCGCACATGCGACCCCACAGGTTCATGCCCGCCGGCGTCATACCCGAAATGTCGGCTGAACCCTTCCAATCCCGAAGTTGGCGGATGTAGTAATCCCGCACTTTTCCGTCCCTGGTGTCGCGTTCCCAGCCCAGGAAGATGTCGCCGGCGGCCTGCATCATCCGCTGTCCGTAGACGACTCTCTGTCCGTGGTTGGCCTGCACGCATTTCGATGTGAATCGCTCGATGACGGAAGCTTCCGCCTCCTTGACCTGTAGGAACAGGGGCTCGCGGTGTGTGTGATCTAGGAGGAGAACGATCCAGGCGTCGGTCCCCACACTCCCGACACCCACCACCTTGCGGGCCAAATGAACAATCCGGTGTTGGTCAAGAAGGTGTCGGAGTTCTGGCTGAAGAGTCCGACCGTAGGAGCGAATCATGTTCTGTAGCCATTCCCCGCCGGCGGCCGAATGGATATCCACGCCGAATTCCTCAATGGGCACGATGAGCGGTGGGTCGCTCACGATCCTCGGCTCGCCGCCCACCGTGCGGGCCAGCTTGTCGAATGCCTGATGGCTGTCGTGCGCTCGCGCCTTGGTGATGGCCCGCCAGACGCTCGGGGTCTTCTTGGCATCGAGAAGCCCCTGAAACCGAGGCAACAGCTTCTCGACATCGAGATGGGCGTACCACACATCGAGCATCGACATCCCGGCGAATTCCCGCATGCTTCTTCTGTAAGAACGGACGGCGGCGCGCACGATGCTTTCCCGCTCCTGATACGAGAAGTCATCATCGCGACCGGCCACCTCGAGACTGGTGGCCAGGCGTTTGACATCCCATTCCCAGGGGCCGGGGGCGGTCTCATCGAAGTCGTTCACATCGAAGACCAGGTGCCGTTCCGGGGATCCGAAGATGCCGAAGTTGGAAAGGTGAGCGTCCCCGCAGATCTGTACCATCAGGCCGGAGGTGGGGGCAGCGGCGAGGTCGGCCGTCATGGGCAGGGCTGCTCCCCGGAAGTAGGCGAATGGCGAAACCAGCATGCGCCCATATCTGATGGGGACGAGCTCGGGCACCCGGGTCTGTGCCTGCTCCTCCAGCAACTCGATGGGGTTACGGCTGTCTACCGGTCGTTGGTGACGAGCATGGCTCGAACGAGGAGCCGCTCGACGCGCTGACTTCCCCCGCTTGACCCGCTCATCTGAGGACAGCCGGAGCCGGTCATTGGCCAGAACCGACGGATCCTGCCTGCTGAGCCGTCCCGACCCGTCCAGGTCAGCCCCCATCGCCCACCCCTTTCTCAAAAGCCATGAGGCATCAGTCCAACCATGTCTCGCCGAACACCTGCGCCCTCGCCCAACGCCACCATGGTAGGTGAGGAACCGTCCGATTCACCGCCGAATTGGTCATTTGGGCGATGGCCGCACCGGCACAGCCTTCCGCCCACCGACGGGAATCGTTCCATCTGTCGGACGGTCCCGGGCCGTCGGGATCCGAGCCCCCTGTCGCCAAAGCCGGATCCAAGGACGCTCACCGGCGCGGGCGGTACAGTGACCGGCCGTGAACCAAAACGATAGTGCCACGCCGGAGATCGCCTTCCCCGAGGGCTTTATCTGGGGAACGGCCACCGCGGCCCACCAGATCGAGGGCGGAAACGTCAACAACGACTGGTGGGCATGGGAGCACAACCCGGACTCCGGATGCGTCGAGTCCAGCGGGGACGCCTGCGACTCATTGCATCGCTGGCCCGAGGACGTCGAACTGGTGGCGGCGATGGGGCTCGGGGCCTACCGCTTCTCGCTGGAGTGGAGCCGAATCGAACCTGCCGAAGGCGAGTTCTCCAACGCCGCGTTGGACTACTACCGCAGGATCTGCGGGGCCTGCCTCGAGCGGGGCATCACACCGGTAGTGACCTTCCACCACTTCACGACGCCCACCTGGCTCACCAGACGCGGTGGTTGGGAGGCCCCCGACGCACCCCAGCTGTTCGCCCGGTTCGTCACCCGAGCCGCCGCCCACTTCGGTGACCTGATCGGCTGGGCCTGCACCATCAATGAGCTCAACCTCATAGGCGTCATGGGCTACGCCCTCGGATCCTCCCCACCCGGGGTGAAGGACGACTTCATCCGCCACCTGGCGGTCAATGATTCCATCGCGCAGGCGCACCGGCTGGGGGTCGAGGCCATGCGGTCGGGACCCGGCAACTATCCCGTGGGCCTGACATTGTCGATGGACGAGATGGTGGCTGCGCCGGGCGGAGAGGAGGTACTGGCGGCGGCCCAGGAGATCCTCGAGGACCGGTTCTTCCGGGCTACCGAGGGCGACGACTTCATCGGCGTCCAGTGCTATTCGCGTGTGCACTTCGGCCCCGAGGGTCAGGCTCCCAATGATCCCAACGTGCCTGTCACCCAGATGGGCTACGAGTACTGGCCACAGGGGGTCGAGCACTGCGCCCGCCGGGCGGCGGCGATGACCGGCATACCGGTTCTTCTGACCGAGAGCGGAATCGCCACCGAAAACGACTCCGAGCGCATCGCCTACGTCAGCGATGCCTTGCGCGGCGTAAAGCGCGCTCTCGATGACGGCGTGGACATACGCGGTTACTTCGTGTGGAGCCTGCTCGATAACTTCGAATGGTCCAACGGGTTCGGGCCAAAGTTCGGGCTCCACAGCGTCGATCCGGAGACATTCGCCCGCCGCCCCAAGCCCAGCGCGTCATGGTTCGGGTCGGTGGCTCGCGCAAACGGCCTGGTGGGACCGCCCAGCTGACCGGGAGACGCCCCGTAGGGTGAGGACAAACGGTCGGCCCGGTGTCGTCGTGGGCAGTTCGTCGGTCCTCGCCGCTGTAACCATCCCGCAGAAAAGGCCCAGGTGAACAGGGAGCACAGGCGTGACCGACTGGACCGGTCCCTGCCCCTGGACATCAAGTCGTCGGTCGGAGCTGCCGATATCTGGTCCCATGGAACCTTTGCCCCTCGGCGAAGACACCGCGGCCTCGTCTTCGAGCTTCGTGACCCGGCTACGGACCAACATCGCTGACCCCACCGTTCTTGCTCTGCCTCTGGTGGCCGCCACCCTCTGCCTTTTCCGGAGGCTTCATATCATCGCCCTCGAGCCCTACTGGCTCTACATCGCCCTCCTGATCGGCAGTGGCCTCATTCGGGCCGTCTACTCCGCCGTCTGGGAGGAGTCCGGCCGTCCGTGGTACAGGAGCGGCTACATCGCCATCTATATGTCGGTCATCGCCCTGGTCGCCTACTGCACAGGTTGGGGCCCCATCCTGTCCATCGGCTTTCTCTTCGGGGCCGCTACTGCGTTTGAGGTCTTCGGGTCAAAGGCAACCGTGCCCTGTCTGTTGTGGACGACCATCTGTATGACCGCCGGCCAGGTAGCCATCACCCTTCACATCGCTCCCACCATCATCCATGAACCGGTGGTCCAGGGAGTGGCGGCACTGGGTCTCCTCGGCGCCCTGCTGGTGATCAACCTGCTGGGACAGGGCACCGCCCGACGTGAAGCACTCGAGGCTGAGCTACGCCGGTCGGAACGCCGCTTTTCTGCTCTCGTCAACAACTCCAGCGACATCGTGCTGGTCGCCGGGGGGGACGGGTCTGTTCAGTACGCCAGCCCGGCATTCGAGACGCTGCTCGGTTACCCCAGCAGCGACGTCGCCAATCTCCACGGAGGGGTCCTGGTGCATCCCGACGACAGGACCGGGCTTCGTGCCGCCATGGGTGCCGCCGGCGAGTCAGGGACCGGCATCAACGAAGAGATCCGCCTGCGTCGGGCCGACGGTACGTGGCTGTGGTTCGAGGCAGCCATCACCGATCTGACCGCCGACCCCGACGTGGCCGGGTTTGTGGCCGACCTGCGGGATATCACCCGTCGTAAGGATGCAGAAGATCGCCTGGCCCACGCCGCCCTCCACGACGCCCTCACCGGACTCCCCAACCGCACGTTGATCCTCAACCGGGCCGAACAGATGCTGGCGCGATCGCGCCGTGAACACACCCCGGCGGCAGCGCTCTTCCTCGACCTCGACAACTTCAAGGACATCAACGACACCTTGGGCCACGAAGCGGGCGATCAGCTGCTGAGCGGGGTGGCCGCCCGGTTGACCGGTGCAGTTCGAGAAGGGGACACCGTGGGTCGGCTCGGGGGCGACGAATTCGTCATACTGGTTGAAGGCGCTTCGATGGCAGCAGGGTCGGAGGTGGTGGCTGAACGGGTCCGCGACATCCTGGCAACTCCCTTTTCGATCTCGGCCAGTGATGTTCCCTTGCAGGTGACCGCCAGCATCGGCATCGCAGAGGGCGACCGGGCGCAACCGGGTGAGCTCCTACGAGACGCCGACATTGCCCTCTATCGAGCGAAGGCCAGCGGCAAGGACTGTGCGATGGCGTTCTCGCCATCGATGCAAGAGGCCGTCGACAACCACCGGACCATCGAGGTGGACCTCCATCATGCTCTGGAGAACGGCGAGTTCTTCCTCCTCTATCAGCCCACCGTCGATCTCTCGACCGGAACATTCATTGGCGTGGAGGCCCTGTTGCGGTGGCGTCACCCCCAATGGGGGGTGGTCCAGCCCAATGACTTCATTCCCGTCCTCGAATCGACCGGCCTGATCATCCCTGTCGGGCAGTGGGTGCTTTCCGAAGCGTGCCGACAGGGAGCGGAGTGGCATCGTCGTGACCACCTGATCGCTCTTTCGGTGAACATCTCGGGCGTCCAGCTCGAACGGGACCGGATCATCGATGACGTGCAAGACGCCCTGATGGCGAGCGGTTTCGACCCGGGCAAGTTGATTCTCGAGCTCACCGAGACGACCTTGATGCACGATGTCGAAGCCACCGTGGTCCGACTCAAGCTGTTGAAGGCGCTCGGGGTGAGCCTGGCCATCGATGACTTCGGTACCGGATACTCGTCGCTCGCCTATCTCCGACAATTTCCGATCGACGTGCTGAAGATCGATCAGTCCTTCGTATCGGGGGTTGCTAAGACAAAGGAATCTGCCGCCATCGTCCACACGTTGGTTCAGCTCGGAAAGGTGCTCGATCTCGAAACGGTGGCCGAAGGGATCGAGAGCAATGATCAACGAAGGCTGCTCCAGGCAGAGAATGTCAATATCGGGCAGGGCTATTTGTTCGCTCGTCCCCTGGAAGTGAACGAGATCGACAGGCTCCTCAAGACCGCTGTGGCCAAGCCCGAGGTGGCTGGAGCGTTGAACTGAGCTGGTTCACTACGCAGAGGGCCTCGGCCGCTGGTGTTGGCCCTTGGTCGGCTGGAAGCAGGGCGCCTATCCGGGTCTTCGGTAGGTGGTTGTACTAGACCAATTCGAAGATGACGGCTGGTCCCAGTCGAACAGTCGACGAAATGGCGATCGGAGAGTGAGATGATCGAATCCTTGGTGCATCTGTGGTCGACCGGGGCGCTTTCGGTCGCAGTGACCTGCGTGACGGAATCGGGGGGACAGCAAACCTGCAATGCCACCGGACTCTTCGCCGGCCTCGGAGTCCTGCTGTTCATCTACCTTGCCTTCCTCGTCATCGGGATCATTGCCGCCGTCAAGATCGTCACCAAGGCGGGCTACTCGGGTTGGTGGATCCTCATCACCTTCGTCCCGCTGGTCGGTGCCATCTTCGTTCTCGTATTCGCCTTCTCCAAATGGCCGATCACCAGCGAGGTGGAGATGCTGAGAGCCAGGTTCGCGTCGGCCGGTGGCTACGGCCAGCCCGGCCGGTACGGCCCCGGACCGGCGTTCCCCAGTCCGAACCCATACGTCCAACCTCCGGGCGGTGCGTCGATTCCGTCGATGCCACCCGAGTCGACTTCTCCCACAGAGCTGACAGAGTCAGACCTCGAGCAGGCCCCGATCCCGTCGTTCGGCGATTTCATCCAGGGTGGAATGCCGACAGTTGCGGCGTCGCCAACCGGCTCACCCGCTACCCCTCCCCCGTCGGCCGACCTCCCGCCCGCAGGCTGGTTTCCGGCACCGGGCGGGCCCCCTGGTCAACAACGGTACTGGGACGGCTCGAAGTGGACCGATCACTTCAGTTAGTGCATCCTCCGTTTGCCAGCCGCGAGGTCGTCGACCGTCTGGCCCCACCTCGCTGATGCGATGAAGTGGTGAACCTCCCTATTGGCCACGTGGGACCGGGTATCGATTGACACCAGAGTCAATCCCGTCCACCATGGGTCTACGTCAAGTGAGGGGCACAGGGGGTGCTGGTAGTGAAACAACCAGCAGCGGAACCAGTCCCATCGGAGACCTCGTCCGGGGTAGGTGGCGGAGCCATGAGCACGATATTCGGACGTCTCGGAGTCCTGACCCTGGTCATCGCCACAGTGTCGGCCATGGTGATGACCGCCCCTGCCTACGCCAAGGCGCCGAAGAAACCCGGCCATCCCTCGGGCGTCGTCGCCCTCCCTGTCGAGCAAGGGGCGATGGTCTCGTGGATGGCGCCACGGTCTGATGGTGGTTCGACCATCACCGGGTACACGGCCAAGGCCACGCCCGGCGCAGCGACCTGCACCACCAACGGGGCACTGGGTTGCACGATCACCGGGCTCACAGACGGTCAGAAGTACTTCATCCGGGTAAGCGCTTCCAATATCTCCGGGTCGGGTGGGTGGTCTTTGGCCAAGAAGGTGAAAGCCGGGCAGTCACAGGATTGCTCGAACTTCACTCCCGATGCCGCTCTCCAGTACTGCTACCTGAAGGATGATGATCTGGCCGGAGACGATCTGCAGGGCGCCAACCTGACTGGCGCATATATGGTCGGCACCGACCTCGACGGTACCGACTTGCAACTGGCTAATCTGACCACCGCCGACCTGACCAATGCCTCAGCCGACAGCGCCAATCTGAGCGGTGCCGATATCGACCACGGCTACTTGATCAATACAGAGCTGAACGGTGCCGACCTGGCCGGCGCAGCGATGAGTGACACCAATGTCGCTTCCGCCGACATGACGGAAGCCGACTTGGGCGACGCCACCATGCAAACGGCGAAGGGCACCGACAGCGTCGTCTGGTCGGACACCACCTGTCCTGACGAGACCAATAGCAACAACGACGGTGGGACCTGCCTCAACGACCTTGCACCCCAATAAGCGACCGCTCAGCGAATCTCGACGTTCCACTGGACGGTCGGAGGGCCCGAACCACTCGACCATCGGATGGGGTGATCGACCGTGGGCGATGTAGACGGGCCAAAGGGTGCCGGACTCGAGCCGATCTTCCGCCACCTCGACGATCCAGACGTCCCCTGGCAGGAGGTCCGCGCCGTACGGCTGTCCGACGGCACGGTCGCTTCAGTATGGGAAAAGTGGTTGGCGTTTTCCGCCGATCCGCTCTACCTGTCGCTCTACGCCCGATGGGACCCGGGGGTTCTCCAGCGGCGGCACGGACATCTCAGCCCACATGTGGTGATGGTCCTCGAGGGAGAGATCCTGTGTGGCCATCGCCGATGCCCGGCCGGAACCCACATCGAACTACCTCAAGGAGCCGCCTTCGGTCCCTTTGAGGCCGGACCGGAGGGAGCACTTCTCTTCGAGGTCATGATGGGGGATCCTCGGGGCTGGGGGGACGATCCGGCATCTTTCAAGCGCCTGCTCGAGCTGCGGGGTGCCGACGCTCTGCCCGATCCCGTCATCGAATTGCCGCCCTGGCTCGAGGACCTGCGCGGGCGCTGGGTGACCGACTGACACGGGTCCTGCGCCGCCGGACCCGGTGGTCGTGGTAACAGCCGCTCAGGGTTGGTCGATTCCGACGGCCGGCAGATCCTCCACCTGTTGTTTGGTCAAATCTAGTCGGATGCCGGCGTCCACCTTACTGACGGAATCGATCGGAATGGCCACCTGTTTGCGCCCCCAGAGGTGACCTTCCTGGAGAAGGACGTGGGTGACGTGGTGGGTCCGAGGATCGATGACCAACCCCTGGACGATTCCGATCTTGCCGTCCGTGGCATCGACTTGCTCACCCCGTCGTACGGCCACATCGTCTAGGGGAAGAGAGTCGTAGGTGACCACCTCGGGGACGTCGCCGATGACTCCGCTCAGACCGTAATAGGGCTGAGAGAGGGCCTGACCTGCTGTGTAGTCGGCATGGCCACCACTGGCAGGAAGGAACTGGCTCTCCTCCGCGAAGTCGAGCTTCTCGAAATCCTCCGTGGTGCAGGTGAGCCGGACCTCATCAGAGGTGGCATCCTCGACCAGATCGAGAGGGACAAGACGTCCGAGTCCCTGCCGATGCTTGGGTTCGACCACCAGATGGGTGACGGCCCGGGCCACAGGGTCGATCACCACCTGGGTCACCTGGCCACAGTCGCCGTCGGAGCAGCGTGCCTGGGCGCCCATCGTGAATTGTGTCATCTCTGCCATAACCACCTTCTCCGTCCTCACGCGGGATGTGACCCGCTACAAGCGATAGATGCGCTCCGCGTTGCCGGCAAACAGCTTCTGGCGGGATTCATCGTCGAGGCCGGCGGTCACCGCGGTGAACACGGTGTAGAGCTCGTCGAAAGTACCGTACATGGAGTCCACGGGGAAATTGCTGGCGAACATGCACCGGTCGTCACCGAAGGCCTCGATGGCGTACTCCAGCCACGGGGCGAAGCCATCGACGCTCATCGAGCCGAACGGCATGGCCAGGCCGGAGAGCTTGCATACGACGTTGTCACCGAGTTCAGCCAGCGCATCCATGCCCACCTTCCACAGGGCACGCTCGGCGTCGGAATTCGAACGGGGCCATCCGGTGTGCTCGACCACCACTGTCAGGTCGTCCAAGCCGGCCAGCTGGGCCGCTGCCTCCTGCAGCTGGTCCGGATGGGTCATCAGCTCGAACAGGAGGTTCCGTTCCTGCAGGGCACGGAGTACGCCGGCGGCGGGGAGCGGTCCCTCGTACCGACCCATGGGGCGGACCCCACGAAACCGTGACGCTGTCATCTGTCGGTCGAGGAGCTCGGTGGCCTCAGCCACCGACTCGGTCGGCGGCAGACCGCCGACGATGGCGTCGGGACCCCCCCGGGAATGAGCGTGCCCGTCGAGCTCGATGGTCTCGTCGATCGAGTGACCGCCGGTGGCGGCAGCCACGTTGACGAACTTCTCGACATTCCACCCGGTCGCCTCCGCCTCATAGGTGTCGACATCGAAGCGGCGGTACATCCTCGATGCATCACCGGTCTCCTGCGGCGGGGGATGGGCCAGGTACGGGTACCAGTCGGTGCGGGCAGGATCCCAGATGTGCACGTGGGCATCCACCACCCGGGCAGGCCTGGCGGTCATCGGGCCTTTCCCGACGGCAGGTGTCCGTCGGTCCCGACGACCTCCCTGAGCGTGGCGTCGAGCCAATCGGGGAGGGCGGGACCGCCGTAGGTGATGCTGCCGATCGGTCGGGGATGACTGCGAAGGCCCAGCCACCCAGCGCCGATGGCCAGCTCGGCACCGGCCAGAGCCGTAGCCTCGGGATCGCTGAGCACGTGGGCGACCAGCTCCCCCACCGTCGGGCCGGCCTCCGCCTCCGAGGCCTCGATACTGGCTGCGAACGCCGTGACCCGCCCCTCCGTCGCACCGGAGGCGACCCGGGCGTGCTGGGCCGAGGCCTGTGCTCGACTGCGACCTTCCGTAGTGACGGCATCGGTGAGGGTGACCAGCCGGACGGGACGACCGGCAGCGGCGGCATAGTCGGCCGCCGCACGGGCCCATCCGGCGTCAGTATGGATGTGGGCGACGATGTCGCGGTGTTCAGCCAGCACCCGCTCCCACCCTTCCGCCGAGGCAGCCGTGGCCGGACCGGCGGCAAGAGCAACGACGATGGCATCGATGGGCCCAGCGCTCTCGGCGGCGGCGCTCAGGGACTT
The DNA here is from genome assembly GCA_963813525.1 of uncultured Acidimicrobiaceae bacterium. Taxonomy (GTDB): domain Bacteria; phylum Actinomycetota; class Acidimicrobiia; order Acidimicrobiales; family RAAP-2; genus Bog-756. The sequence goes on along the minus strand of CAWEZI010000005.1, from coordinate 1,985,253 downwards.
GGCTGCGGCCTCGAAGGTGTGAGCGTTGTCGAGGCGGTGGCAGGTGATGGAGCGTGCCTCGAGCGCAGCGGTCAGCGACGCGGCCAAACCCGTACGGTCGGTGACGAGGGCACAGGATCGCACCTGCGGCGAGGCCACCTCGGTGGGGGCCGGCTCGGTGAAAATGGGACCGAACCGGGGGTTGCCGCCTCCCTCGCTGTTCTGGCTGGCCTCCGCTTTGGCAAAGGCCCCGGGGATGACAGCCTCCAGTACCCGGGCCAGGGAGACCACCTGGGCGGTGCGCACCACCTCGAGAAGACGGGGCTGGTCGACGATGGCCACCTCCGAGCCGCCGGCAAAGAGGACCCGGCCGCTGCACCACCCGAATTCCTCACCGACCAGGTAGGCGCCGAGCGGCCCGAGGTCCTCGGGGCCGGCCACCGACAGGAAGGAGATCCCGCCGCCGCCCGACCGGCCTGCCTTGCGAGCCCGCTCCAGGGCCGAGGCCATCATCCGGGTGGCGGCGATGGGCGACATGGCGTTGACGGTGACGCCCGGTGGGGCCTGTCGCCCCAGTTGCCAGGTCAGTGCGGCAACGGCCCGCTTGGCACAGCTGTAGGCGCCGGCATCGGCAGCCCGCCACCCCGATCCGGAGGTGACCCCGAGGACGCGGCCGTACCCGGCGGCGGCCATGAGCGGCAAGGCGGCCTCCAGCACATTGATGTAGCCCTCGAGGTGCACGGCCAGGACTGCCATCCAGTCCTCTTCGGTTCCTCGGCCGAAGTAGGTCTGCCGGGTGATGCCGGCCACATTGATAACGGCGTCGAGTCCGCCATGCTCGTCGGCCAGCTCCTGGAAGAGGCTGCGGACGGCTGGGCCGTCGGTCACCGACACCGACGAGGCCCGGGCAGATCCTCCGGCAGCCACGATACGACCGGCGGTGGTGTCCTCCTGGTCCGGCAACCGCTCGGAGCCATCGAGAGTCACCAGGGGGTCGAGGGTCACGACAAACCAACCACCACGGCCCAGCTCCTCGGCAATGGCCGCTCCGATCCCGCCTCCGCCGCCGGTCACGACGGCAACCCGCTGACGCCCGCTCACGATGCCGTCGACCGAACCTTGAGCTCAAGGCCCTCGAGGTCTCCGGTCGCCAGCCACTCCTCGAGCAGTTCGCGGTAGCCGAACCAGTCTCCGAAGCCCCGGCCGTAGTTGGTGTTGCGTGGGTTCAAGGCTTCGGGATGGCCCTCGTTGTTGATGCGCGAGGGCGTGCAGGCCGACATGACAGCGCTGCTGTCCACATAGGTGTCGAGGATCTCCTTTGTCCACGCCTCCTCGGCCTCAGCACTCACCTCGAACATCTCGATGCCCCGCTTCTCCAGCTGCCCGACCACACCGCCGATGAACTCGGCGCCGAGAACGGCCAGTTGGGTGTAGTTGACGGTCACCACCGCCTGCTGTCCAGGTGCCGGCATGATGAACAGGTTGGGAAAGCCCCGGCTCATCATCCCGAAAAGGCTTGCGGCACCGTCGGCCCACTTTCCGGCGAGGGTGACACCGCCACGGCCGACGATGTCGTGGCCGGCCCGTCGGAAGATCGGCGTGAGCTCCGCCTCGAAGCCGGTGCCATAGATGATGCAGTCGACCTCGTACTGCTTCCCCTCGATGACCGGGCCCTGCTCGGTGATCCGCTCGATCCCGCCTGGACAGTCGATCAGCGTGACGTTGCCATTGTTGAAGGCCGGCAGGTACTCGTCGTGGAAGCATGGCCTCTTGCACAGGTACCGGTAGTACGGCTTGAGGATGTCGGCTTTGGCCGGGTCTGCTACCAGCTCGTCGACCCGGTTCCGGTGTACCTCCATGATCGTGTAGTCGAACTCTTCGGCGCTGCGCAGGTATTCCGCCATCGTCATCCCCTCCGTCCGTGGGGGGTGCTGGACGGCGGCGTAGTGATGGGTCCACCCGTCATCGACCAGGTCACCCTCGACGGGCCGACCCATGATGATCGCTTGGAAGTTGTCCATTCGGGCTCGTTGCCAACTCGGCTCCAGCCCTTGGGCGAAGTCGGGATCGGTAGGCCTGTTTCCCCGCTCGCCGATGGCCGACGGCGTGCGCTGGAATACGTAGAGGTGCTCCGCCGACTCGGCCAGCGGGGGCACGCACTGGATGCCGCTGGCGCCGGTGCCGATGAGGCCGACGACCTTGTCGGCCAGGCCGGTCAGAGGCTCATCAGGGCCGCCACCCGTGTAGTCGTAGTCCCACCGCGCCGTGTGGAAGGAGTGCCCGGCGAAGGTCTCCATACCCGGGATGGTGGGCAGCTTCATAAGGTTGAGGATCCCGACGGCCAGCACGTACCAGCGGCAGCTGACCACGTCGTCGCGGTCGGTGCGGATCTGCCACCGATCGGACTCCTCCTGCCATTCGGCGCCGGTCACCCCGGTGTGGAAGAGCGCATCGTCCACCAGGTCGAACCGGCCGGCTATGGCCTCGAGATGGTGGCGGATCTCCGCCCCGAAGGCGTACCGCTTGGTGGGGATGTAATCGAGCTCCTCGAGCATGGGGAGGTAGATGTACGACTCGACGTCACACATCACGCCCGGATAACGGTTCCAGTACCAGGTGCCCCCGATGCCGCCCGCCTGGTCGATGATGCGGATCCGGTCGAGGCCGGCCTTGCGGAGATGTGCCCCGGCCAGAACCCCGGCGATCCCACCGCCCACAATTACGACGTCGACCTGGTCGGCGACTGGATCACGCTGGATAAATGGCGTGAAAGGATCGTCTCGGTAGCGGGCGAAATACGCATCGGTGCGCAGGTCGCGGATGTCGGCACGGTTGGCCACCAGCCGCTTGTCCCGCTCGGCCAGGTACTTGGCCCGGACGGCCTCAGGGTCGTAGCTGGCGGCGGTCGGATCGGATCCAGGCATGGTGGAATACTAGGTCAGGTCCGGTTTTGTCGATCTCGCCGAGAGGGAGGGTCGCAACGCCACGGGCCTGCGATCCGGCTATTCGCTCGTTCTGCAGGAGAATGCCGCTCGGCGGGAGGCTCGAGGCCGGCAGCTTCTGTAGCGGGCCAGCTCCCGAACTCCCACACGGCGGTCCGGAGGATTCGGTGCCCTTCCCGCCCGAGGGCCTTCGCCACCGCTCGCTGGCCGGCCAACCATCGGGCGCTACGGTGATCGGTCGTGACCCGAGCCGATCCTGCTACTCCGGACATCACCTTCCCGGAAGGCTTCCTCTGGGGCGCGGCGACCGCAGCCCATCAGATCGAGGGTGGCAACGTCAACAACGACTCATGGGCACGGGAGCACCAGCCTGACTCCGGCTATGCCGAGTCGAGCGGGGACGCATGCGATTCGCTGCACAGGTGGCCCGAGGACATCGCGCTGGTTTCAGCCATGGGGCTCGGGGCCTATCGCTTCTCCCTCGAGTGGAGCCGCATCGAGCCGGCCGAGGGCGAGTTCTCCACAGCCGCACTGGACCACTACCGCCGGATCTGCGCGGCCTGTTGCCAACGGAACATCGACCCCGTAGTGACCTTTCACCATTTCACCACCCCGACCTGGTTCAACGCCCGCGGCGGGTGGGAGGCAGTCGATGCACCGGAGACATTCGCCCGGTTTGTGGCTCGGGCCGGGGGTCATCTCGGTGACCTCATCGGTTGGGCGTGCACCCTCAACGAACTCAACCTCATCGGCGCCAGGGGCTACAACCTCGAGTCCTCCTCTTCCGAGTTCAAAGACGGCTTTGCCCGCCATCTGGCGGTCAACGAAGCCGTAGTGCGAGCACACCGTCTGGGGGTCGACGCCTTACGATCGGGGCCGGGCGAATTCCCCGTCGGCCTGACGTTGTCCATGGACGAGATGGTGGCCGACCCCGGCGGGGAGAGCGTCCTCGAGGCCGCCCGCGAGATCCTCGAGGACCGTTTCTTTCGGGCCATCGAGGACGACGACTTCATCGGCGTCCAGTGCTACTCGCGTGTGCACTTCGGGGCCGAAGGTCAAGCTCCCAACGAACCGGGAGTGCCCACCACCCAGATGGGCTACGAGTACTGGCCCCAGGGAGTCGAGTATTGCGCTCGGCGAGCGGCGGCCATGACCGGGGTGCCGGTGCTCCTGACGGAGAGCGGCATCGCCACCGACGACGACGCCGAGCGCATCACCTATCTGACCGAAGTCTTGCGGGGCGTGCGGCGCGCCCTCGACGATGGAGTGGACATTCGCGGGTACTTCGTGTGGAGCCTGCTCGACAATTTTGAGTGGTCCCACGGATTTGCACCCAAGTTCGGACTCCACAGCGTCGATCGGGTGACATTTGCCCGCCGTCCCAAACCCAGCGCATCGTGGTTCGGGACAGTGGCCCGGGCCAACAGGTTGGTGGCCCCACGAGGCTGAGCGGACGACCAGGCTGAATCCCCCCACACCACGACGAGCGGACCTACAACCACCGCCAGTCACGAAAGAACAGAAGGCTCTGGGCAAAAATCCAAGTCGACATGCGAGCGCTCAACTTTAGACACCCACGCCGCCAATTTCGTGGCTGTTGACCGGCCGCACGCCGGTGGACGACGCCATGTTTGAGCTATACCGGTGGCGGGGTAAGTGTCTCCCGTCTAACGAACGTTGGACAAGGCCTAACAGAAGAGTTCTGTTCGGTGTTCGACACGGGAGGGAATCATGCGCCGAATTCTGACCATGGTTGCGTTGGCAGCAACCATCACTATTCCGGCTTCAGTGGCAGTAACTACGCTAGGTAGCGCAGGACCCGCGTTTGCCTCAAGCAGCGTTACCTGTAGCAAGCTCAAGGGATCCGACTCCGGCACTGTCACCATCAGCAAGTGCACACCGTCGGGGGGTAAGGGCTACAAGTCCGCCAGCGGAACAGCCGCCACTCTGGCCACCGGAGGCAACATCACCTGGAAGAGCAGCAAGGCCACAACCACCGTCGGAGACGCCAGTGTCACAAGTCCGGGACAGGGTGGCTGCAAGAAGGGCTCCACGGAGTACGATTTCACTGGAAAGGTCACAGCCGCCTCCACCAGTGGAACGGGAATTCCAGCGGTGAACGATACAGTGAGCGCCAGGGCCTGTGTCACGTCCAAGGGTGCCCTCAGCCTGGTCAAGGGCACGGTGATGGATCTCTGATCCGTCTATTCCGTTGACCGGGCGCTGCCGGCGCTTGGTCGACGGGTGGGTTGCGTTCGGATGCCCCACTCCCAACCGGGGGTGGGGCATCGACGCGGGCGGCCGCTGTTTTGGGCAACGCTCCAGGGATGATCAGGAGCTGCCCGCTGTTGCCGGGCTCAACCCCGATACCGATCGCCTACCCAGACGGCATCTCCTTCGGCGGGGCAGAGGGCTGGTCGAGCCCGACGCTCGACCTCGAGCGTGCCGGTGCCCAAAGGCCCGAGTCCTTCCTGCGTCGCCGGTGCCGGGACCGGGACCGGGACCGGGACCGGAATGATCCTCTATGGACTGCGCATGCTGAGGTTCAACCTGTCCGGATCGGTCGCCGGAGGCCCTGCCCCGCTGTCTCTCGGAGGTACGTTCTTCGCGCTCGGATATCGGACCCGAGTCCAGCCGGACGAGGTACCACACCGTCTTGCTTGAGTGGTCTGCATCCTCGAGAGACCCCCACTGGTCGGAGAGCTGTTTGACGATCTGCAGACCCCGGCCGTGGGGCTCGCTCACCGACGGTGCCCGTAATCGCGGCTCTCCGTGTCCGACATCAGTCACGTCGACTCGTAAGAAGGTGGCTGTGCGTTCGATGCAGACCTCGAAACCCGTACCGGCGTGGACCACGGCATTGGTAGCCAACTCCGACATCATCAGTTCCGCCGATTCTCGAATGTCGTCAGGGAGGTCATTCAGCGCGTCAACGACGAACCGCCTGCTTGCGGCCACCGATGTCCGGTCTAGACCGAACGAGCGCCGAACGATCACGGCTGGAGGCCCAGAATCTCATCGAGGCCCGTCGCCTCGATCACTCTGTGGACAATGGGTGTGGCGTGGTGGACCTCGACCATTTCGACCTTCTTCGACACCTGCAGCATCAGGGCCAGACCCGAACTGTCCATGAAGGTCAGGTCGCCCAATTCGAAGACCACCCGCCGACATTCGTCGGTCAGGATCTCTTCGATTGCTTCCTGAACCGCCCCCACACTGGCGATGTCGAGCTCGCCGGTAATGGTGAGAGTAAGAAGACCAGACCGGTCCCGGATGCCCGTCACCGAAGCGGCCAATCCGTTCTCTATTCCGTCCATCGCATCCCCAGGATGGCACTGTCATCGGACCCTCGAGGCGTCGACGTGGAGACCAGGCCTGCGCCTAGCTGGGAAAGGGGTTGTCCGTCACGGGGGACTGGCTCCCGGGGATGTGCGAACCCGGTGTCGATGAGCCGGCCTTTCCGCTCCACAAGCCCGTCGGTGAAGGCCGGAAGAGTGCACACGGGCGGGAGGGCCGCGGTCGTGACCGAGTACCCCGTTGCCATCATCATCCCCATCGGTGCCCCGGTGACCGAATTCATGAAACTGCGCCTCCCCTGGGTTGGCTCACCAGGACCGCCGGAAAGTGTCCTGCCCCCAGCAATGTTAGCGCAGGTCCTTCACCGTCTAGCTAGGGGCAAAGGAGGCTGACAAAATGCGCGTTCCCGGCCCCGTTGGGGAGTGATCCGAGAAGACTGAGGAGAGCGGTAGCCGAGCGGCGTCTCGACGTACCTACGCCGCCAGCATCATCCGCCGCTCCGTTGCCTCGGCGTAACGGCCCTTCCCTCACCTCCGCCGGAAAGTTCCTCTCACCCAGCCACCGCTTCCTCGCGGGAAGCTCGGATAACGAAAATATCGGTGAGGCCGGTGATGGTGAAGACCTTGAGGATCCTTGGTTCGGAGACCACGATCCGCATGGCAGCCCCTATCGCCTCGGATCGTTTGAGTGCGTCGATCAGAACCCCCAGGGCGGTCGAGTCTATGAAGGTCACTCCGAGAAGATCCACCACCAGCACCACCGGTCCATCGGCGATCACCTCGTGCAGCCGGTCACGAAGGTCGGGGGCGGTGGCCACGTCGACCTCACCCGTTACCGAAACGACGTAGCTCGAATCCTGACTCTCCACGGAAACGCTAAACGTATCCTTCACCTGCACCTCTCTCTGATTGGGGCCATCGTGGTGGCGGAGGAGCCGTTTCGGTGAGCGCATTGGAAGGCCTGTCCACGGCCTGTTTTCACTACCGAACGGTCGACGTACTCTGCCCCCAAAGGATACTGCACCTTCCGGCACCGCCCCACCGACACCACGTCCATCCGCCGAGCCACAATCAGACGTCCCCCGTCGGTCCCTCCTGGTGTGGAATGGCCGAAAGGTAACCGGTCAGCGGCCGATCTCCCCTCCGGCCTGGCCATCCATAACGGCCCCCGTCACTGTTTCGCTTGCAGCAATGCTGCGACGTTCTTGACAGGGTCAGACATCCGGATCTTCATCGACCGACACTGGGACGACCGAGTCGAAATGGCCGGCCGGCGCCCGATGAGCGGAGTCAAGCCGGATCGTAGGAGGTACCGGCCCCCAGGGCTGGCCATCGCACAGCCAGGAGAGCGATATCGTCGGCTGTGGTCAGCAAGCTGGTGAGCGACATCAGAATGTCATCGGCCAGTACTTGGCATCCACCAGATGCGCATTTCTCGAGTGACTGGGCCAGACCGCGGATCAAGTCTTCGGCACCTGGTCTGGCCTCGTCGATCAGTCCATCGGTGTAGAAGACGAGGCTCACCCCGGACCCAAGATCAAGGCTCTCCACGTCGTACCCGCCTCTACCCATTCCGATGGGGGTACCGGGTCGCAGGATCAGGGGCGCTGCCGGTGCCCGGCCGTCAAACAGGATCGGTGGTGGGTGGCCGGCCGACGCCATTTGCATCCGCCCACTCTTGGTGTTGAGCACAGCAAGTACCACAGTGGCCAATCGAGCCGATTGCCCGGCTGCATAGGTGTCAAGGAGTGAGAGGACTGCTGCCGGGTCGTGTGTGAGCATGAGATAGGCGCGCATCGCGCTCCGTAGCTGCCCCATGACCGTGGCTGCGGTCATGTCGTGACCCTCGACATCTCCGATGGCCAATGCCACCTCGTCATCGGAGAGAGGGACGACATCGTAGAAATCGCCGCCGACTTCGGCGCCACGATCACTTGTGACGTAGCGGGCTGCGACCGAGATACCAGGGACCTGGCCGATGCCGGCCGGAAGGAGACTGTTTTGCAGACGCCGGGCGATGGTGGACTGTTCATCGAAGACGCGGGCCTGCTCGATGACGGCGGCCACTTGGCCGGCAAGGGCTTCCGCCAGGAGAAGCTCGTTCTTCCCAAGTGGCCGCCCTGAACCTGCCATCACCAGAGTGAGTGCTCCGATCGCCTCGTTCTCTGTGAGGAGGGGAACGGACACATACGATTCGAAACCCAAGAGCTGAGTCAGCTCGTAGTGATCGTCCCCCTTGGTCGTGGTCCGCATGAAACGCTCGTCCATATCCACCGACCACTGCGACTCGCGCATCCGAACAGCGAGAGCGGCAGGATGGGTACCGGCGACCTCGGGAGCGTGGGCAGCCAGTTGATCGGTCAGGCTCTGGCGGGCCGGATCAGCATGCCGTGCGGCCAAACGGACGAGGCTGCCGTTTGCGTCCAGGACATCGATGAGACAGATATCGCCGAGGGTTGGTACGGCGACTTCGGCCAGCTTGAGAACCGTATCTTCGAAGCCGTTCGCCTCCACGAGGGCTCTGTTTGCCCGCAGCAGAAAGTCCTGCTGGGCCTTCGATCTCCCCAGCTCGGCGAGAAGGTTGGTTCGCTCCCACTCGAGCTCGAGACGCTCGATGAACTCGCCCAGCCGGGCACAGACCTCGGCCACCGCGTCAAAGAGCGGCGTGTCCGGTTGTCGCCGGGCCCTGGTTAAGAGTTCGATAACACCTAGCAGGCGCTCTTTCGTGCGGATCGGGAAAACGAATCCGCTATTCAAACCGTCGATGACAATCCCCTCGTGGCGCCTCAGGTGTGGAGCGTCGGTGAGCTCGTTGAACCAGATCGGCTCGTCGGAGCTGACGACCAGGCCGGCCAACCCTTCACCGGGACGGACGGTCATGCCAGAGGAGGCGGCCAAAATGGCGCTGAATTCAGACTCACTGCTTCGCCATACGTGATCACAGTGGAGGAGTTCCGAATCGGGGTCCCATCCCCAGGCGGTGGCGAAGTCGAAGTCGAGGCTTGTGGCCAGAATGGCGAGAAGCTGGGGAACGATCTCCTCCGTGCTCCCCGATGCCCCCGCCAGAAAGGTCAAAAGATCATCGGCAACTCGCTGGTAACGATCGATGTCGATTCGCCCACTGGCGTCCCACAAGGCGGCGATCACAAGTCGAGATCCCTGTTCCGGGGCTACGAGGAAGACGCCGACATCGACCGGTATTTCGGATCCGTCGGCGCGGAGCATCGTCATCCTGATCGGGGCCGGACTGCGCAGGGGGGGGTCTGTGGCCATCCACTCCTTGAACATCGTCACCGATTCTGCGCGCAGCCGTTCGGGCAGCAAGTCGGTGAGAGGGGCGCCGAAGAGTAAGGCCACATTCCACCCCAGGAGCCGTTCGACGGCAGGATTGGCGTAGATAAGTCGCCCCTGGTCCTCCAGGATGAGCACGGCATCGATCAGGCTGTCCACCATGCGAGGCGAGAACTGCACGTCCGACGCTGCCTGCTGGGCCATTTCGATCGCCTTCCCCTGTAAGTACCGCAGCGTATAGAGCGTAATTGCTGTAAACAACGCACGTCGCAACTGGGCGTCGCACCCAGAATTTCGCCCTGATCACCTGGAATATCTCGGTAGATGCCTCGTCCAGGCCATTGCCCCAGGCACACATACCGAAGTAGATGGCCTGAGGATGCACGGAGGGCTGGGGCTTCGGTGACTGCGGACGGGGTTCGGCCAGGCCACACATGCGGGGCTGGCCGTGGGCAGAATCGATGATTACGTGTGGCCACGGCGATGCCAGCGGAGAGAGCACCGCACGACTCAGCCGAATGGGAAAGTCCCGCGTGACCCACCAGCGGAACTTCGGTTTCTCCCCGGTCACCAACCGCAGTGTTGTCGGGCGCATGACTGACGCGGCATTACCACGCCATCATGCCATCACATGACCCGGCGCACGCTTGCAAAGGGACCATGCGAGCTTCAGTCGCCAACTTCGAGGAGTTTGATCAGCTGTGGGACAAGCTGCGTCCCTTGGTCCAGGCGACAACTAGGCTGGAGTGGACGATGCCTGCGACATGCAGGTTTGATTTGGAGACAGGCTCCGACTCTAAACCCGGTTCCTCCGTATGTGCGGACCCAAATACTTGTTTACCGATGGGCCAAACTGGGAACCAATAGGAAATACCGGAAGGCATCCGTCAAGCCCCACAGGAGGCGTCGGACTGCTGCGCCGCCTGCATTTGATTCGTAGACCATCACAAACCATCGCAATGACGCTTGTGAACCAAGTGGACGGGTCAATAGAATGAGCCTCAACAGGGAGTACGAACAGTGGGAATCTGAGGTGTCTCCGATCCTCGACTCGCTGCTGTCGGTTATTGAGGTGGCACAAAGAATGACCCAATCAGGCCCCACTGGGTTGTTGTTTGCTAGCGACCAGCTCAGAGCGGCGTCGGACGATGCCCTCGGATGGATGCCGGACCATCGATGCCCTGTTGGTGACCTCGATGTGCGATTTCGTCAGATGGCCCGGTCCTTTGGCAATGCCGGGGAGGTCCTGGAATTGGAGGCGGGCAATCCAAATGGTCCTGACCTGTTGGCTATTGATCGAGAGATACAAGGCCTCCGTGCCGCGATCGCCTCTGCCTTGGCGATTTTGAGAGATCCGATTCACGCATAGCGTCGAGTCAAACGCGTAGATGCCGCACTGCGCAGACCATTGGGCACTCGCCTCGTCGACTCCGCTGTGACGCACACAGGTCTTGCCAGCCGGATCGGCTACTGGCGTCGTATCAGAAGCGATTGACGGGCAACCGAGCCGCCAACCACTCGCCTCGGTTGCTCATCCTCATTTCGGCTCCCGAGTGCTGCCGGATGCGGGGCGTCGCCAGGTCAGATTCGCTCGCGACCCCGAAATACACAGAGCGTGCTCCCGAGCAGAAGTAGGACGCCTGAGACAACCTCGTAGACGAAGGCCATGCCGGCGAACGGTGCCGACCATGAGTCTCTGAAACCGAACAGGCCTACATAGACAGCCATGAAGAATCCGGCAAGGGTGGCGCAGATCAATCCGAAGGACAGTACTGCTGCCCATACCCGACGGGTGAAGATCAGGACTGCAGAGAGGATGAAACCCCCCACCGCTTGCACAAGGAACAACGGTCCGACCGTGGGCAGGTGGCGGTATCCGGAGCTCCAGAGGTGCAAATGCACCGCAGCTGAAACGGCGACGGTGGCCGCCGCAGCAATCAACACGAGGTTGGCGAGCAAACCACTCTCGACTCCCCCGGCGGTCAGGGCTGATCTGATGGCCGTTTTACGATTGCCGACAGCCGGCTGGTCGTCCCTCTCCGACTCCAAGAGACGAAGCCGGTCAGAGACCGGTGGACGGCCCGCTCTTTGAAGTGGGCTTCTATCGGGCTCTCCGGCCGGTTGCCGAGAAGGGTGGAGTTCAGTAGCCATAGCCGCCTCCCGATGAGCTGTGCGCAACCGAGGGGGCGGGCGCGGCGGCGGTCCTGGTTGTTTTAGGAGCCGTCGTATTGGGGTGCACAACGAACCAGACACCGCCGATTCCTTGACCGTTGACACTGGTCCCACTGTCGTCGGCGAACGTGTAGAGGGGCATGCGGTTGTAGGTCAACTGACGGCGACCGTCGGACAGCATGACGCTGCCCAATCCGGCAGGACCGCCAGGATGAACGGACGTCGTTGCAGCTGGCAGCAAGTCAGGGGGCCAAGCCACGGCACAGCTGCCGGTGCAGGTGGGCGTGTTGGGCTTGTCGGGCGTATAGCGATACAACGTGGCACCTGAATCTGTCACCAAAATGCTCCCGAAGCTGCCGCGGGTCATCGTCTCCACCGGAGACATCTGTTGGGTTGAGGGTTGTGCGCTGACGAGCGACGAGGTTCCATCATTTGAAGCCGATGAGCTGCCGGCTGCCTTGCTGGCCGTCTGGGCTGATGACGACTGGGTCAGAACGAAGGCCAGAGCACCAACTGCCACTGCAACAATGACGGCGATTCCGGCCAGTCGCCCCGGCTTCCCTCGGAGGCCGGTCTTCTTTCCCTTTTCGTACTTCATGTCTGGTGGACTCATTTTTCTCTCCTCTGTGGACGTTGTCTTCTGGCAGGGATCTACGGGCCAAGGGCCGCCAAGGATTGCCGGGGGTGTCCATTTCCGCTCCTCAGCTAGAGAGGGGGCCCGATCGGCTCTGATGGGCAGACCGGAGGAGGGCTTGGGGCAGGGCCCAAAGGTGAAATACCAGCTCGATCGGGCTGAGGGACATCCGGACCAGAAATATCGGCCACATCCAATCTCTTGGGGTGCCTGGCCCGTATAACCAAGCGATGGGACAATTGACTATGTCCACGACGACCGGAGCGAGCGACGAGGCGCTCCTGGCCGGAGTGGCCCAAGGAGACGATGCGGCCTCGGTCGCCTTCGTGCGGCGGTATCAGAAGAGGGTGTTCGGTTTGGCCTATTCGATGCTCGGGGATTCCGGGGCTGCCGAGGAGGTCACGCAGGAGGCGCTCATCCGCGTATGGCGGCACGCGCCGGTGTTCGACGCCCGTCGCGGCTCAGTTACCACCTGGGTCCTGACCATCACCCGCAATCTGTCCATCGATGCCCTTCGCCTACGGCGGGCGATCCCCGTCGACCCGGACGAGTTCCTGGCACGGGGCTCGATCAGCAATGAGGGGCTGCCCGAGGAAGCAGCCATAGCCGGTGATGCAGTTCCGGCACTACGCGCCGCCCTTACCTCTCTTCCCACGGAGCAACGACGCGCACTCGTGCTGGCCGCCGTCTGGGGAAAGACTGCCGCCGAGATCAGCGAATTGGAGTCGATCCCCCTGGGAACGGCGAAGACCCGGATCCGAGCAGGGATGTCCAAACTGCGGGCAGCAATGACGGAACCGACCAGTTCCGAAAGGGGGCAGTGATGAGCACCGACGACATCGGCAACGAGGGTGTCTGTGGCGATACCGAGGCCTCATTGGCGGAGTTGGCTCTTGGCATACTGCCCGGTGACGAGCGCGCCAGGGTACTGGCACACCTCGAGGGCTGCGAGCGATGCCAGGTTGAGGCGGAGAGACTTTCGGCAACCGCTGACACCCTCCTTCATCTGGCTCCTGAGGTGGAGCCCCCACTCGGGCTCGAAGTCAGGCTGTTCGAGCGTCTAGGGGTGTCCGTGCCCGACCCCGAGAGCACGATCGCCCGGAGGCGACTCGGTGGATCTGTGTCCCGACTGTCCAGCAGGGCTCGGGTAGCGGTAGCGGCGGCGGCCGTGACAGTCGGCATCGCGCTGGGATTCGGCGGTGGGTGGATAGCCAATCCCGGAGCGTCAGTGGCGACGAACTCGTATCCAGCCAACGTAGCCAGTGCGACAGCCACGCTCTCGTCGGACACCCGTGACATCGGAACGGTAGCCACCGTCGGGGGATCACCGGGTTGGGTGCTGATGACGGTCCACGACGCAGCCGTAAACGGGTCCGTCACCTGCGAGGTTACCGGCGCAGACGGAAAGGACGTTGTCGTTGGGACCTTCCGCCTCGAGGACGGCTACGGCGCGTGGGCCTCCCAACTACCCAGCTCGGTGGGTCACATCCAATCGGCCCGGATCGTCGCCTCCGATGGTTCGACAGTCGGGTCGGCGACCTTCGCTGCCTAGGAGATAACCGGCTCTTCGGATTTGAGCGGGGTGGGTCTTTGACGCCCTTGGCATTCGATGGCAGCTCGGACCGGGACGGCCCTCACCAACCCGGCGTGATCGAGGTCAGTTGCGAGCCAACCGCTTGTCCTCGACCAGTAGCATCGATCAGTGGTGGCCCAACACACGTTCATGGGAGTTCGCCTGTCCGTACCAACGGCCTTTGGCATTCTCGCCACCGGCTGGCCGTTTGCCCAAATCTCCATCGGAGAAGATGGGGTGGAGCTCATCGCCAGATTTCCTCTGCGGTCGGAGTGGTACTCGCCGCTCGATGAGATTGCCCTTGTGAAGGCTGACGGACGTTGTGCCCTCTTTGCTCGGACCGACGGCAGTACCGCTTGTTTCAGGTTCTTTAGCTGGAACCACGATGCCATAGTTACCGCACTGGTTGGGTGTGGCCTGCACGTCGAGCACGTCGACACAATCGCGTAGAGATCGATAGCGACTCCTGCCGCCACTCCGCTGTAGATGGGTCAGATGAACGAAACGAATGTGTTACTCGATCACAGTCCTGGGTCGTACCTGAGGCAGGTAGCGCCACCGAATACCACCTATCCCAATGGCGATGGCGGGAGCTACGGGACAGTGCTAAACCTCTTACTGTGGGTGCTGCGATCAACGCACTCGGAAGCGGAGGGTGCGACTCGATGGGCACTCGGCGTAGGAGGAGTCTGAGGGCGGCACTGGCGGGTTCGCTTCTGTATGGGGGGTGGTGACCGTCTCTCTATCGGCAACCACGCCTTGTCGGCAGGCACAGCGTCTGCCAGCCCCACGACGCTGTTTTCTTCGCTACTACGGGGCCGTACGCGGTGACAGGTCCCGGCGGAGAAACCCGCGTCACGATGACGGCCGTTGGCGGACAGATGGAAATGGGCTCAAAGCGAGCAGAAGGGAATGACGTGATGGCCGATAAGTCTCCGTACATTGACTATGAGAATCTGCCGGTTCCCTCTGAGGGGATCATCGCGACCTTGTTTATCACGGTGCGGAAAGTCGCCCAATCACGCGATTTCTATTCGCGGGTCCTGGGCGGGAAGGTAGTTCTAGAGGAGAACCCATGCATGGTGAAACTCGCCAACAGCTGGATCATCATGAACCCCGGTGGCGGGCCTACACCCGACAAGCCCGACATCTCGGTAGTCAATTATGAGCCCGACGACACGACGTCGATCTTCTTGAATCTGCGGGTCGCGGACATCGACGCCTGCTACAGGGAATGGAGCGAGCGCGGGGCAGAATTTGTTACACCTCCGATCGATCGAGGCTCCGAGATCCGCTGCTATATGCGCGATCCGGATGGCTACATGATCGAGGTCGGTCAATCCACAGGCCTCTTGTCCGGTCAACTGTCCAAGAAACGGCCGGAGGATCTGCCCGGCTAGATGTTGACTAGAAACGAAATTGGAGTCGCGTCACTGTGACATCAGCGGACGTTCCGGTGACCTGCAGCGTCGCTCGCCCAGTGTCAAGAGACTCTCAGACTGGCGGGGGGTCCGAGGGTACGACATGGTGCGATGACACCGGCACTTAGCTGACCGGATCAGTGACCGCTTCTGAGCAGAGATAGCACGACCCTCAGCTGGTGGGTAGCCCTCACTGCTGGTGACGTCCCTACAGGGCAGAGGTCGTTCTTCAGGGGGTCCAGTCGACCAGTACGGCGGGGGGCGGGCCTTCCGGTGGAGCGCCCAGGTCGACGCCGGTCACATCCTTGACTTGGCCACGAAACCAGATGGTGAACTCGTCGCCCGAGGTGGCGAGTTCCGTGAATGCCTTCTCGATGTCCGGAGCCTCGAACCACACCAACATGAAGCTCCCCATCGGGGTCTCCTGCAGAGCCCAAGTCTCCCGGGCAAGTCCCGTCCTAGCCGCCTGGGCCTCGAACCCCTTGCGGCGCTCCCCCATGCACCCGGCCGCAAAGTCCCTTCCTCCTTGTTCGTTACCGGGAAGGATCGGGAACACGCCATTGAATACCGCCATCGGGCTCTTCTCCTTGTTCGTCCGCCGTAGAACTAGGCGCAGTACCAGCGGGTTCGGAGGAGTGCCCAAAGCCAAGAGGCTCCGTAGGGCGACGCACTCAGCCATCGCAGATACCGCAGCCCTCAGCCGTGGTAGGGCACACATCGGACAGGAGCCGTGGCCTGTTTATTTGGAAGTGCCCGAGCCGTGGGATGTGCGGTTCAGGCACAAACCGCTGCATCTGCACTCTGCCCTTCGGCGCGGCCAAACGGAGTCCAGCCCATCTCAGGAGAGATGTCATGAGCCGGCAGGCGAGCTCAACCACCTGCCTACTCTTGGATCGCCGAATCGACGGCGGCCGATCCACCTCCGAATGGAGGTCAGTTCAGGATGCGATAGCGCAGGTTCACGACACCGTTGCCGAATCGGTGCTCCTCCAGTAGATCCAACTGGACGCGGGCGTCGCCGGAGAATGCGGGCTTTCCTTCACCGACGAGCATCGGATACACAAAGAGCTGGCACTCGTCGATCAGCCCAGCGTTGAACGCGTGCGCTGCGAGGATCGAACCCCCGATGGTCACATCGCTCGCCGCTGACGCCTTCATCTCCCGGACCGCATCGGGTTCGAAGCGGCGCTCGAGCCGCGTCCTCTTGGTCGAGACTGCGCGCAACGTCGTCGAGTAAACGATCTTGTCGGCCGCTTGCCAGCTGTGGGCGAAGTCGCTCATGATCTCCGACTGGGCTGCAAGGGCGGGGTCGATCTCCCACACGGCCATGGTCTCGTACATGCTCCGTCCATAGAGGTGGGTGCCGAAGGGGCGCACCAGTTCAGCTATGAAGGTGAAGACCTCGTCAGTGGGCTCGGTCCAGTCGAACCTGCCGTACACGTCCTCGACGTAGCCGTCGAGGGACACATTCGCCACGTAGATCATCTTGGCCATGCCGCGCTCCAGTCGCTCTCATTACGGTGTCCGGGACCAACTGTAAGTGGATTGCCAATTCCGTGTCTCCGGGCCGTCGTCGATCGGGCCGGGGATGCGCCACACGTTCTGCGGGACGGGTCCCCGTTCATGCTGACGAGGGGCAGACCGGCAAGAAGGACCAGGCCAGCCTCGGCGATCCCTTTGTCCAGATCCCTCGGACACCTGCGAAAAGTCAGGCGGCTCCGCGCCAGAGGACGAAGCCGGTCGCCGCGCTGAGCACCACCGCCGCGCATTCCGCACTCATCGTCAGATAGGCCCAGCCGGAGACGAATCCCAACTTGAACCCAAAAAGGCCGGTTGTCAGCACCAGGACGAATCCGATGAGTGTGCCGAGCATCAGGACGAACGCGCAGGCGAGCACGAGAACTCGCCTCACACCGATCAGAGCTACCGCCACGATGAAGGCACTGAACGCTTGCACCAGAAAGAGCGGACCTAGCGTTGCTACGTGGCGGTAGGCGATGTCCCACAGATAAAGGTGAATGGCGCCGGAAGCGGCGACAGCAAGTGCAGTAAGCACCATGAGCGTGAGAGGCACCGGACCCCGCACGGGTGCAAGGAGCAGGGTTGTTCGGCGATCGCCTGATACGGCAATTCCGTGTGGTTTCAGAGCTTCAGTCAGCATGCTGTCTGCCTCCTAGTGGTCGGTCTTCGGGGTCCCATCTGCGAGTCAGGTCGACGACAGTGCCCGACACCCCCGGATGTCCGGCCGGTGGTCCCGCAGACCACAGTCGGCCGGGCGTCCCATACGGCCGCGTGCGCAGCTCGTCTCTCGAGGCCACGCCACCTTCCTCTTCCGCGGGTGGTTGTACCGAGCGACCCGGCACCACGAGGAACGGATCAGCCAATTGCAGGCCGAGTACATGCAGCGGTTCCCACGCCGGTCGCGCTTGCTCGATCGGGACTGGACGCCGATGGAGGCCGGTGGCAATAGGCTCGGCCCCCCGGACAGGGAACGCAGCCCTCCTGGTCACAACGTCCCAGATTGTGAACACGGAGCCCAGGTTCAGATCGATGCGTCCCGTGGACGCATGATGAAGGCGGTGGTAGGCGGGACTGACGATGACCTTCCCCACCGGGCCGAACGTCCACGGAAGATTGGCGTGGGGCAACGAGCTGAGGCAGATGTACACCGTGATCACCGTTGCCGGGATGGTGGCGTTGGACGAAAGCACAACGACCGGTATGACGGAGATCAAAAAGCTGGTGTGCACCAGCGGATGGGCCCGAAATGACGTGAGGACGCTGAGCTCCTCCTGCGAATGGTGAACAGCGTGAAAGCGCCAGAGCGCACCCCAACGATGGTTGGACCAATGAGCGAGCCAGTTGAAAGCATCCATCAGGAGAACGGCGAGGACCAGGATGGCCAACCGAGGGACGTGGCCGAGGTTTGGTGCACTCAGCCACGGTGCTGCGTGCTGGAGGGTCAGCGAGAATCCGAGGTCGATGACAATGATGAGAGGAACGACAACGGCTGCATAGGCGGTGAGGTACACGAAGTCCTGAAAGTGGCCCCTGGTCAGGAAGGGCCGACGGACGGCCGGATGCACTCTTTCCAGTAGTAGCACCGCAGCTACGAATCCGAGCACGACGGGTCCGAGCATCCGTGCCCAGCCTTCCCAGACGGCGGCGAAAAGCGTGCCGGCGTTACCCAGGTCATGCGCTCCGGCCACAGCCATGCAGATCGTAACTGCGGCCACCACAAAGGCAGGGATGTAGAGGCGTGCCCTTCGGCGGTTGACCTCCGTGACTCCCCCCACGCCAGCGGGGTCGTCATCGAAGTATGCGAGTTTGTCGATATCCGGGGTTGGCTCCCAAACGGTCCCCGCCGACGGGGCTTTCACTGCACTTCTCACGCTTCAACCACGGCCTGAACTGCGGACGACAAAAGGCTCCGCCAGCTGGGCGAGAAACACCTCGGGGTGCCAACGGTCGCCGGCAGCCTGCTCGGTCGACAATGGACGGTCCGCCAACCCAGTGCGCGCCACGGGCGCATTGCGACTGGGGAACAGGGCACGGCCGGCCAGGACATCCCAAACGGTCAACACGACACCCAGGTTGTAGCCGTTAGGCCCATCGATGGAATGGTGCAGGCGGTGATAGGCGGGGCTGACGAAGATCTTCCCCAGTGGTCCGAAGGACCAGCGGAGGTTGGCGTGAGGAAGCGTGCCCAAGCACACGTAGGCGGTGATGAGCTCGGGAGCCATTCCTTGATTTCCCATCAGGACGATCACTGGAATCGCGGCGAAGAAGAACCCCAGCAGATGGCTGAGTGGATGAGCCCGAAACGATGTGAGGACATTCAATTCCTCTTGAGAATGGTGCAGGGCATGCATGCGCCAAAGGGGTGTGAACCGGTGGTCGGCCCAATGTGCCAACCAATTGCTGGCGTCCATGAGTGTGATGGTGGCCCCCAGGAGCACCCATCGGGGCCAAGCGGACGTCCATGAGACCTCAATCCAACCGGCGTGGCTCACGATCAACTCACCGAAGGCCACGCTGAGCAGTGTCATGAGCGGGACCACGGCGACCACATGAAAGATGAAGAACCCTCCGTCGTGGAGATGGCCACGGGCGAGCACGCCCCGGCGCTCGGCAGGCCACCGCCGTTCACAGACGAGGGCCAGTGCAATCAGTGCCACCACCGCCGGAGCGACAAGCTCGGCGCGCCCGGCCGCCAGGCCTGACCACAGTCCGTTGCTGCGCTCGAGTGTGGTCAGGCCCGTCCAGAGCAGCCAGGCGGTGACGGCGGCGAGCACGAGGGATGGCACGTAGAGATGGGAGTCCCCGGCGCGGATCTCCGTCAGGGTCGGCGCCCCCGCCGTTGCTGGAGCCAGCTCATCGTCCAGTGTCTCTGTCACCATCGTCATCGGGCCGTGGTCCGGTTCATGGTTTCCATGGGTTGCTCAGTAGCCATATCCTCCCCCAGCCGGTTGGGTCGTCGGCGTGGTGGCCGGAGGGGCGGTGGCCGGAGGTGCGGTGGCCGGAGGTGCGGTGGCCGGAGGTGTAGTGGCCGGAGGGGCGGTGGCCGGAGGGGCCGTGGCCGGAGGTGTAGTGGCCGGAGGTGTAGGGGCCGCAGGTGCTGTGGCCGGAGCCGGCGAGCCCATCTGGCCGGAGGAGGCGACCGGCGGCGCGGCAACCGGTGTGCTGGTGGTTGACGGCACAGCAGAACTGGTTGCCGGCGTGGATGGCGTCGACGCTGTGACCGGCGCACCGGTGGCCGAAACCACGAACCATTTTCCTTCGACACCCTGTCCATTGGCCTGACCGGGCATGGTGTCACTGGAGAACCGGTACAGAGGCATCCCATCGAATGTCACTTGCACCACACCTCCCGGACGGGTGAACGCGCCGAGCTTCGAGGCGGTCACACCCGGTCCTGCCGACGCCTTGGTTGTACCTGCCGGTAACGTCAACGGTGGCCACTCCGTCGCACACGCGCCGGTACAGGTGCTCATATTCTTGCTGTCGGACGTATACGTGTACAGCGTCAGTCCGGCCTGGTCGACCAGAATGGTGCCGAGTTTGCTGTTCTTGGCTGTCGTTACCGACACCGGAGTCGAAGATTTAGCGTTGGCAACGCTAGGTGCCTTGGATGCAGTCGTCGCAGCCCCACTCGAGCCACATGCTGCCGCCACCAGGGCGATCAGCCCGAGTGCCCCTGCCACAAGCCAACGTGAGTTCCGCCTCGACAGTCGACCCGGGCCCTTGATCCTCGTCCCCATCCGCATTCCTTTGGCTCCTCTCATACGACGACCTCATTTCGTTCGTCATCTGGGTAGTACGTCTGGGATCCCAATTGGATTGAAAAAAAGGCAGATTTTCTGCTTTCCGCCGCTCCACCTGGCTCAGTCGCACTCCCGAGCGAGCCGGCGCCATGCAGCAGAGGGCGGGAGATACCTCTGCCAGGGTTCAATCCCGGGAGGCCTTTGGCCCGTAACACCTCCCGACGGGACCATCTGAGCCACACCGCATTCCGTCGAACGTCTGGACATCTCAGACGTCGTCGTACGAAATCAGCGAGCTTGAACGAGGGAAGAGAGTGCAAACATGATTCGCAAGCTGTTACTGATCGCCGCCGCCACTGCTGTGCCAGCGGGTCTCATCGTTGCCACCGGGAGCATGGCAAGCGCCGGTGCGCCAATTGTCAACGCCGCCAACAACGTAGTCTCCTGCGAACATGTGAGCGGCTCGGCGGCGTTCAGCCCGACGGTCACCTCGAGCGAACCGCCCGGCACAACGGTCACGACGATAAAGGCGAAGCTCACCGATTGCAGAAGTAATGTCGCGGGGTTGACCGTGAACAGTGGAAGCGTGTCCGGTACCCTCTCCGACGTCCATGGTGCCGAAAACGGCTGCACTGCCCTGGTCGGCCCCCTCGGTGACCCCTCTGTCACGACGGTAACGGGAACGCTGACCACCAGGTGGAAGACGTCTCCCCAACTGTCCTCGGCCAACACCGTCACCACCGTCACTAGTGTCGGGGGTTCGGCAGCGGCGAATGGTCTTGTCAAGTCCGATATCCCGGCCAGTGGTGGCGGTGCGAGCAGTGGAACGGGCTCGTTCTCCGGCACCGATGGCGGGGCGATGACCACCTTCTCTGTCCTGACCCAGAGATCAGCCGCCTCGATCCTGGCCAGCTGCCATTCCAAGGGCCTCCCGTCCGTGGCTATCGCCCATGCCAAGAAGGGGCCCAACACGAATCCCCTGGCAGCAGCATTTGGCTAATCACCGATTGACGGCCGAACTTTCAGACCACCCACACCGAGGAAGACGGAATAGTGCCCGTCTTCGTCGTATCCTGGGCCGGCCGCCGGTCTGGCCGATCAGACGGGAGAGCCTACCGACCACCTGGCTCGGGGCAGGCCGGAGCCGAGAGGCATCGGAGCCACGATCAAGGGCAAAGACGAGAGCCGTAGGATCCTCTCCCTGACACCACCCGCATGCAATCGATTGATTCCCCGATACCGACAGGATCCGAGGACGATCGCTTCGCAATTCCAATCCGTAGCCGCTTCCACAATTCGGTTGGCGACGTGCAGGTCGCGTGTGGAACAGACCTCACCGTCGGCACTGAATCCGGCCATCCGCAGGTTCAGCACCGCTTGCTCCACCAGCTCTTGGGCGTCAGCCAACGACTCAAGCGGTGGCATGCGCACGCTCCTCGATAATTCGCGGATGTGAAGCACCCGCACCCGCGCTTGTGACTCACTGGCGAGGCCCATCGTGAAATTCACGGCGACCTTGCCGGAGTCGAATTGGTCAAGGGCCAGCATCAATCGATTCCACATTTCGGTGTCTCCTTTAGGTTCTCGAGTGGCGGGTGGAACTTCGAGTGAGGAGCAGGGCCCCCACCTCCATCCGGGCGAGCCGAACGCCAGCGCATATCGGCGATCTCAGCGAAACCTCGTCGTCTCGTACCGGTCGGCGTTCAGCCGCCTGCGGGGTCCCACCAGGTACACGACGGCGACAGCAGCTCCGAGCAGGCCGAAGACGAACCATCCCACGATCGAACCGATGATCCACGCAGCCTTCCGACCCGGCGGCACCGCTGTCCGTGGTCGACGGGCCACGTCGATCACGGTCCAGACGACAACAACTGTCGACGCCGCGTGGAGCAAGAGAAAAGGCACATTCTGAGCAGCCACTGCGGTGGTCATGCTTCCTCCAGACATTGATTTGCAGCGGAGTGAGGATCGGTGTTCGTCGGGCGGTACGGAACAAGGCAGTCTCTGCCGTGGTCATCCCCTGCACCGTCGGAGCAGATGGGCGTGGTCCGTCGTCGGTATGACCTCGAGCCCCAGTGCGTTGATGTCCTCGTTCAAGTGACCCAATTGGCAATCGAGCGACTCTTTCCGTCGGGCGCCTGCCGGCCAGATAGAGCGTTCGGCCAGGAGAGAGTCATCGACCTCCTCGCCCGTGTGGGCAATCAGGGTTGCGGCCAGACGCGAGCAGGGGGGCGTGAGTTGGAGGCCATGGTTCCCAAGGTGGAGCCAACCGTTGTCCTCGAGCTCGAGTGGTGCTGCCGAACGTTGCATCGCCGACCACTCGCACAACCTCTGCAGACATGCGTGGATCTGGAGGTCGCTGGCCGTACGGGGAAGCCATGCTTCACTCCTACTCCGGGCGGGAGGGAGATCGACGGGTTTCTGGATCAACCAGAGACACGGGATGCCAAGGTCGAAGTACTGTTGGGCCCGGTGGGCGTCACGAGGCCACTGGAAAACGGCTACGCCGTTGTGCGAACCGAGGAAGGCGATCAACTTCCGCTCGTCCGAATCGGACGTCTTCGGGCCGAACCACACGCCATTTGGGCGGGCACGACCGGCAGGGCCCGCGTGGGCTGCGACCGGGCTCGGTTCTGGCGGGTCACCCTCCTCCCCTGAGGGCGAATCCTCATTGTCCGGTTCATAGGGCTCGTCGACCGAATTACGATCGACAGTGGTCATCGTCATAGCGTCAATCCTCTCGTGTTTGTCGTAATCCCCCCCCTCCTTGTTGGTGCTCCGATTGCCGGGATCATTCCGTTCTAACGCCTGGCCAGCCCGGACAGGTACGGGTTTGACGGAAGATTTACGGGCAATGCCGATTATTGACAGATCCGTAATGCGCCAGCGTCGATAGATTGCAAAGAATGCTCGTTTCTCGCCTCGTGCCGACCCAGGCGGGAACTTCTTGACGGTTCGGCCGTCCCTCCCGATACGCGAGGTCCTGCGCGGACGCAGGCTCAGCTGGGTGGATGCGGTAGTCGGGGCAGGAATCGTCGCGGTTCTGTACGCGGTGGTCAGACTCGGCCAGTCCGTGGCCGTCAACTTCACCCCGGGCCGCACACCGGTCATCGTTTCGACCGACATCGCCAACGTGCCCTACTACGCGGCGCAGTCGCTGCTCCGGATGTTCATCGCCCTCGCCCTTTCGACGGTGTTCGCACTTGTGTACGGCACCGCCGCCGCTCGGTTGAGGCGAGCAGAGAAGGTCCTCGTCCCCATTCTCGACGTCCTCCAGTCCATCCCGATCCTCGTCTTTCTTCCTGTGGCCCTGACCTTCTTCATCACCGTCTTCCCCGACAACCTCTTCGGTCTCGAGTGTGCGTCGATATTCGTGATCTTCACATCACAGGCCTGGAACATGACGTTCAGCTTCTACCACTCGCTTATCTCACAGCCCACCGAGCTCGACGAAGCGGCGCGGATGTACCGGCTGACCAAATGGCAGCGGTTCTGGAAGCTGGATGTGCCCAGCTCGATGATCGGGCTGGTCTGGAACATGATGATGTCGATGGGAGGCGGGTGGTTCTTCCTGACGGCATCGGAGGCGGTCACCGTGTTCGTCAAGGGGAAGGGGATATCCGAAAGCCTGCCTGGGATGGGCAGCTACATGGCCGCAGCTGTGGCCCATGGGTCCTACACCCAGGTGACCATCGCCATCGTGGTGATGGTCATCCTGGTTGTCGGGACGAACTTCTTCGTCTTCCGGCCGCTGGTCGCCTGGTCCGACAAGTTCCGCCTCGAGAGCTCCGAATCCGGTGACAAACCGAAGAGCGTGATCCTCGATCTCCTCCGTCGCTCATCCCTCCCCCGGGTGGCGGGCCACATCAGCCGACCTGTCGGACGGGGGCTGGATCGGATCACCCGACCATTCGGACTGGCCGAGTATCCATTGCGCACCGATATCCGGAAACGCCAGGTCGGCGATGTCATCTTCTGGTCGGTGATCCTCGGCGCCTCGGCCGCGGTGGCCGTCCTCGGGCTGGTCTACCTCAATTCCCACCTGGGCTTCGCCCGGTTCCCCAGCCTGGTCGCCCTCGGCTTCGCCACATTCGCCCGGGTGGTGGTCCTTTTGATCCTCTCCACGCTCATATGGGTGCCCATCGGGGTGCGGATCGGGATGAGCGCCAAGCTGTCGCGCTACGCCCAACCGGTGGTACAGGTCCTGGCCAGTTTTCCAGCCATCCTGCTCTTTCCCTTCGCCACCCTGATCTTCATCGATCTGGGCATCCCCTTGGACTACGGGGCCGTCGTGCTGATGATGCTGGGCGCACAGTGGTACATCCTGTTCAATGTCATCGCCGGGGCCAGCTCGATACCCAACGATCTGCGCGAGATGATGGTCTCCATGCGGCTCACCCGACGTCAGCGCTGGCGTCAGGTCATCCTTCCCGCCATCTTCCCCGCCTACGTCACTGGGGGCATCACCGCCGCCGGCGGCGCCTGGAACGCATCCATCGTGGCCGAGCTGGTCAGCTGGCACCACCACACGCTCGACGCCTACGGGCTCGGCAACTACATCGCCACCGCATCGATCCAGGGACGGTTTGCCCTTCTCATCGCCGGCGGCATCGTCATGAGCGCCTTCGTCGTCATCGTCAACCGGCTGTTCTGGCGGCGCCTATACCGCCTGGCCGAAGCCCGATTCGCGCTGTGACCGCATCGCCGTTGACCCGAGTCATCCGGCCGCGACAAGGTGGTCGGCGATGACAACCACCTCCACCCGGCAGGCTCCGGGGGCAAGCGCCGATCCGACCACCATCATCGAGGTCTCCCACGTCACCAAGACGTTCGTCTCGCCCGATGGAAGCCCGCTCCCGGTGCTCGACGACATCTCGCTCGACCTTCGGGAGGGAGAGACCGTGGCTCTGCTCGGACGTTCCGGCTCGGGGAAGAGCACTCTCCTGCGGTGCATCGCCGGGCTGATCTCCCCGACATCAGGGAATGTCAGCTACCGGGGACAGCCACTCAACGGAGCCAACCCCGGCGTGGCCATGGTGTTCCAGAGCTTCGCCCTGCTTCCATGGTTGACGGTGCGCCAGAACGTGGAGCTCGGGCTCGAAGCGCTCGGGGTGGGAGCGAACGAACGCGGCGTGCGAGCCGAACGGGCTATCGACGCCATCGGCTTGGACGGGTTCGAGTCCGCCTACCCGAAAGAGCTTTCCGGGGGCATGCGCCAGCGCGTGGGTTTTGCCCGGGCACTGGTGGTCGAGCCCGATGCCCTCTTGATGGACGAACCGTTCTCGGCTCTTGACGTCCTGACTGCCCAGAACCTGCGAGCCGAGCTGCTCCGGCTCTGGCAGCAAAAGGACTTCCCGACCAAGGCCATGCTGATCGTCACGCACAACATCGAGGAAGCGGTCATTCTGGCCGATCGGATCTTCGTCCTCGGAGCCAATCCCGGCCGCATCCGAACCGAAATCAAGTGCATCTTTCCTCAGCCCCGTCACCGTCATGACGAGAAGTTCCAGGCATTGGTTGACCAGATCTACGGTCTGATGACCGGACGTGATACCCGGCCGCCGGCGCACATCTGGACCGTGGCCGCTCCAGGTGAGGGGTCCCCCACCGACACTCCGCTCCCCGAGGCCACCGTGGGGGGAATGTCCGGTCTTCTCGAGATCCTGGTTGCCCACGGCGGGCGCGAGGACCTGCCCCAGCTGGCCCACGAGCTCACCTTCGAGGTGGACGACCTGCTCCCCCTGGTCGACGCCGCCCAAGTCCTGGGCCTGGCCGAGGTCGAGGACGCCGACCTGCACGTCACCGACGACGGTCGGGTCTTCGTCGCCGCCGACATCTTGGAGTCGAAGCAGATCTTTGCCCGAAAGGCCCGGGAGCGGGCTCCCCTGGTCCGGGCGATCTGCAGCGCCCTCGAGGCCACAAAGGACGGAAATCTCGGTGAGGGGTTCTTCCTCGACCTTCTGCGTCGAGGGTTCTCAGAGGAAGAGGCTCGGCAGCAGCTGAAGATCGCAGTCGACTGGGGGCGGTACGGAGAGCTCTTCGACTTCGACGCCAACACAGGTCAACTGACCTTGGATCATCCGCACCTGCCCGATGATGGCTGAAGCAGGACGAACCGCGAGACGCACCTCGGGTTCACTCTTCGGTCGTGTCGCCCCGGCCGTCTCGAGCATTCGTGCTCTGCACAGCCGCGTCCTCGTCCCAAATTCCCATGAGTCGCCACGCACAACGCTCAACCGGGTTCATGAGCCCGAGTTCGGCGCACAGTTTGCGGGGCTTGGCCACCGAGTCGCGCAGCAGCTGGCGACCCGCACCGGATCGGAGCTCCCTCCGAAGCTGCGAGCGGGGCACCCCGTAGGTGCGCACCAGGCTGGTGGGCGGGAAGCACATCAGCCTGCTCATGGTCCCGAAGAGGAAGGGAGCCGTCGAGCCGAGGATCGTTCGGCGCACGAAGCCCAGGCGTGGAACGGTGCGCTTCAGGTACTGACGGGCGAAGGAGATGTGCCGCGCTTCCTCGGTCACGTGGATCCGCATAATGCGCTCGATCACCGGATGGGTGTCGCCGGAGCGCAGCTGCTGGCGTTGCAGGTGGTCGACCGGGTCCTCGCCGGCCAGCACGAACAGGAAGAACAGAGCCGGGAAGAGGCGGCTCAGCCACACGACAGGTCGCGAGGCGAGCTTGATGACCAGGGGCATGCCGCCGACGTCGAGACCACTTCGGTCGATGACTTCTTGGAACATCATCGTGTGCTGTGATTCCTCGGCGATCTCGTGGTGGATGTAGCGGAACTCCGGGCGGTTGTTCGGGAGCCAGAAAGCGTATTCGAGCAGGCCCCGTTGGAGAACGTTCTCGAACTCCCAACCAATGCGCATTGCTGCGGCCACCCGGTGAAGGGCCACGCGCGAGCGAACCTCCGGGGACTGAGAGCGATACCAGTCCGTGGCGGCCAAGGGGTCGGAGGGCCACAACACGAAGCGCGGGTCTTCGGGACTGATAGCCATCTCGGGGGATTCCCAATCCACGTCGGCGAAAGCGTCAAAATGCTTGTCGACCGACTGGCGCGACAGCCTGGCCACCATCGACGTGAATACGTCATCGCGGTCGGGGCCACCGTCGTGGCCCCTGTCGGCCTCGTCTGCCCCTGGGCCCCGTTGGGGGCTGTCGGTGAGGATTGCCCTCATGATTCGCTCCTCTCTATCTACGGCGAAGGGGAAGCTTCTACGGCTCTCTGCCTAGGAGCGAGGGAAGCTTCTACGGCGAAGGGACTTGGTGACCCTGGTCCACGGTCATCTTCACCATCGCCAACAGTAACATTGACTACTGTAAGTGTCAAGCAGAATGGTACAGTCGTCGATGTGAAGATTGATACCACCAAAGGGGCGGTCGAGTACCGCATCGACGACTTGGCCCGCCTGGCCGGCACCACGGTGCGCAACGTGCGCGCCTATCAGGACCGGGGCCTGCTTCCGCCGGCCCGGCGCCAAGGTCGTGTGGCTCTCTACTCCGACCTCCATCTGGCCCGCCTGCGAGTCATAACCCCGCTGCTCGATCGCGGTTACACGCTCTCGAACATCAGCGAGCTGCTCAACGCCTGGGAGTCCGGCCAGAACGTCGGCGATGTGCTCGGACTGGAGGCGGCATTGGCCGAGCCCTGGTCGAACGAGATCCCCACGACGATGACCGCCGAGGAGCTCACTTCGCTGTACGGCGAGGCTGTTACCGACCAGGATGCCATCGCCTTCGCCCTCGCCCTGGGCGTGATCGAGACTGACGGGGAGGCCTTCCTGGTTCGCAAGCCACGCCTGTTGAACGTGGGCGCCCAACTGGTGTCCGCAGGAGTCCCTCTGTCGGCGGTGCTGGCGCTCGGGGCGCGTTTGCGTGAGGACATCGACCGGGTCGCCGCCGCTTTCGTGGAGTTGGTGGCTACCCACATCTTCGACCCGGTAGGAGACATCATTCCGCCCGAGGACTTGCCACGCCTGACCGACATCGTCCGCCAGCTGCGTCCGCTGGCTGAGGAGGCAGTGGACGCCGAGCTTGCCGATGCCATGGGCCGTCAAGTCGAGACCAAGCTGCGCGACCGGCTAGATCGGATGCTCGACGAGTTCAGGCGCAGCCAGACCGAAGCCTCCTGACGATTGGAGTCGGAGCGCTACTTCCGTCGCGTCGGTCTGGCTCCACGGGGGTGTCCCTCGTCAGATCGACAGCCCGGTCGGTGGGGAAGCGACGAGCGTCACGTGAGGTGCTTTTTGATGAGCTTGGCGGGAGCAGTGTAGGAGGAGCCGGAGAGAATGGCCGTGTTCGATCCCGCCGCCGAGGGCAGGCCCTTCTGGAGGTTGATGACGGGATCCAGCACACCGCCAGTACCGCAGTTTTCGGCTCCGGGCACGGCGAATGAGTTGTCCACCAGCGTCATACCGCTGATCGTGATCAACCCCTTGGGTGTGCTCGTTGTCGTACCCGTGCTCCCGCTGATTGGCGTGTTCGGCGAGGGAGGGTTGGTGGAGCCGGTGGTCAGGTTGAGTGTGATGGGGTCTGAGGCGTCTCCAAGGGTGCAGTCCGACCCCAGCAGCCCGGTTGGCGTGCTGATCAATACGTCGATCGGAAGGGTCAGCCCGGGGCCGTTGCCGCCGAGGAGATCGGCGAGGTTCACAGTCGGGGTCCCGACCAGTTGTGGTGTCGCCGTCACTGCCAGCTCCCCCCCGCCCAACGAGCCGATACCTGTCAACCCACCCGGAACGGGCACGGCTGGCGACTGAAGGGCCTGGGTCCCGTTGTCAGGTAGGACGACGACGGGCTGGCCCGACTTTGTGTAGCTGAGACCGAGCGACAGGGTGGTAGGAAGGGACGACGTGATGGTGGTGGACCCGATCTCGAATGTCGTGCTGGTCGTCGACGAGTAGAGACAGGTAGCCACCCCGGTCACCCCGACCGGGCAATTGGCGAACTGCGCCAGGCTAGGAGGCAGTCCCGGTGGCTTGGATTTGGCCCCGGCCGGTCCCGACGGAGCAGCGACCACGAACGCCAGACTCACGATCATCATCAGCACCGCCGCCCATGCCGCCACCGAAAACCGACCTGGTGATGACCGGCGAGCACTCTGCCTGCGCAACATGGTGAGACCCCCTTGTTTTCCCGGGCGCGTACGTCGCCATTCGGTATGGTCCTCCGTGGACCGAGGCGACGATACCCGTACCCAAACGCGACCAAACATCCGGATGCGGGCCGAACCCGATGCCAACCGGTCAGAGCAATGTGACCTGATCGACGAGCCAGCGGCCACTCGATTTGACCAGCGTGATTTCCACCTGGCTCCGATCGGTGGTGGGTTTGGTCTGGGTCGAGTTGGCGATATTTTGGTCGAGGAACACCAGGACCACCGCTCGGGACGTGCTGGCCGAAACAACCCCGGCCGACACCACTTTGGCCGCCGCCGTTGCCTTGTACCGGCTGAGGGTGGACTTGAGGGCATCGCTCGATTCGGCGAAAGTGCGACGGAAGGAGGGAGTGGAATTGGCAGCCACGGTGCTGAAGTCGCGATCGAGGTCACGGTAGTTGTAACTGGCCAGCTCAACGGTGTATGTCCTGGCAGCCGATAGCGCACTGGTACGCGAGCTGGCCAGAGCGTTCTGATTGCCCAAGGCCGACAGGCTCAGTGCCAATCCGACCGCCAGGGCCACGACCAGTGCACCAGCCGCCAGCAGCGCGGCCTTGGAGTGCATCCACCGTTGCCGCCTCGACGGGCGAGATTCCGCTGTCGACCGGATGTCATCGTCGACGGCTGAAGCCTCAGCACCGGTCACTCCGGGCTCGGGAACGGGTTCTGGTCCCACCGGCTCCTCCTGCAGCGCCTCATCCACTTCGAGCTCATCCACATCGAGCTCATCCACATCGACGGTCACAGCGCTCCCGCCCACGCTGTCGCCTCCGACCCGGACGTCGGGCTCACCGGACAGGCGACCGACAGAAGTGGGGGCCATGGTCGGCCCCACGGGCTCGGTTCCTCCCGAAGATCCAGGGGAGCCTCGATCCTCATCGGAGCCGGAATTCAGCGCTGTGCCTGCTTTGCCGCCCTTCTTGGCCGACTTCTGCTTCGACTTCTTGGTCGGCTTTCCCTTGGGCTTTTCCGGAGGGCCCTCGCTACTGACAGAGCCGCCGTTCATCGCTGCCTCGTTGGCCGTCCGATGCACACTGACATCGTCGATCACCATGCCGACTCCTCCTCTTTCCGACTGATAGTCATGGTCTTCCTCTGTCCGACTGATGGTCCTGGTCCTCGGATCTCACAGGACCCGACCTCCATGGACGGGGCTCGGGTCTGCGATCGTCCGTTCAGAACCATTGCCAGCGGCAGTTTCGACACTGTGAGGTGCGGTGTCGACCAGCGGCAACGAGGGGGTCGGTGGGGACGGGAACGCGGGTGGAGCGTCGTCGTCGGGGTCTGGGATCTCTTCCACGGCGTCAGCCATCTCGTCCATGCCGATCGGTCCCTCCGGGCGGCCGGCCAGAAACTGTTCGATCACCGGGACTTTCGACGTTGTCATCATCTCTTTCGATCCGAAGCCCACCAACCTCGAACGGAACAGCAGTCCCAAGTAGTGCGCTGTCCTCTTCACCGATTCGATGTTGTGACTGATGATGAAGAAGGTGGCACCGGTCTCTTCGTGGACGTTGTTGATGAGTCCGTCTAGGTAGGCAACGCGCACCGGGTCGAGGCCCGAGTCGGGCTCGTCGAAGAAGAGGATCTGCGGCTCGAGGACCAGCGCCCGAGCCAGGCCGGCCCGTTTGCGCATGCCCCCCGACACCTCGCCCGGGAGCTTGTGCAGGTGATTGACCAGTCCGACCAGCTCGGCCTTCTGGAGAACGACGTTTCGTATCTCCCGGTCGGTCTTACTGGTGTGCTCGATCAACGGGAAGGCGATGTTGTCAAATAGATTCATCGAGCCGAAAAGGGCACCGTCCTGGAAGAGCACGCCGATCTTCCGCCGAATCCGCAGGACTTCCTTCTCGCGCACTCCGATGATGGGATCGCCATCGATGAACACTTGACCCGCCTCGGGCCGCAGCAGTCCGATGACCACTTTCAGGAGAACGGACTTTCCCGTACCGGAGGGTCCGAGGATGGCCGAGGTCTTCCCCCGTGGCACGTCGAAACTGATGTCCTCGAGGACGACGTGGTTCCCGAATCGTTTGGAAACTCCCTGGATCGAGATGACCGGGTCAGATTCGGGGACGTGCTCCTCCACCGGTGGTGCTTCGTCCTTGAGGATCACCTCCCCTTTTCTTCCCAACGGGTCTTCCTCCTCTTCACGCTCAGGGTACCGAGAATACGGGCTCTGCGGGTCTCAAAAACTGAACCCGGACGGTGGTCCCGTGGGTAGGCCGACGCTGACCACGGTGGTGGTGGCCGAGAACTGCGCCCACCCCGGCGCCGCCGCCGTCGGGTTCGTGCCGCCATTCAGGTAGTAGAGGCCCTCGCCCTGATCCTTGAAGAGTGCGTTCCATCCGCCGGCGTAGGTGTTGAGGCTGTCGGCCAGGAATGCGGTGCACGGAGTGGCGCCGGTGGCGTTCGGAACGAATGCCGGCACCGAGAAGTCATTGGTGGCCAGGGTGCTGGTCGAGCCGGTCAGGGGCCCGGTGATGGGCAGGGGCGCCGTTTGCAACGGTCTGTAGTCGGTTTCCGGGGGGGTAGGCGCAGGGGGTGCCGTGGCCGGCAGGCCTCCTGCCTTGGTCGACAGGGTGGGGGTTGCCGGGGCGGCCTGACACGAGAACGTGGACGTCGACGGCGGCGGAGGGACTTCGCCCACCGTCGTCACCGCCCCGGTGTTCACCGTGGCATCGAGGGCGCCGTCGGGCTGAACGCCCGACACGGTCAGTGTTGTCGTCCCCGAGGGTGTCAGGCTCACCACGTAGGGAAAGCACTCGAACGTCGGGGTCGAGTAGTCGCTGCAGGAGGTGCCCTCGGGGTGAGCGCTCCCCAACGCCGGCGGGGGCGTCTTGCTGGCCGGGGACGGCCCGTACTGGGCCTGTATCTGGACGCACTCCCCCGCTGGCCAGTCCGCGCTCAGACAACTGGCCCCCCCCTGGTCACAGAAGACGACGTCCTGGGGGGCGATCTGGGCCGTCAGGCTCGGGAGCTGGAGGAGCCCGGTGACCCACCCGGTGATGTCGTAGATCTTCGACTGCCACGGGTACAGGGCGAACCTCATGTGGTCGGCCTTCCACACCAGGTTGTTGGCGGTCCATTCGTCGTACCCGGCCAAGACCTGGCCGTTGGTGATGGCGGCCAGGAAGGGGACACCGTAGGGTGCCCCCGGCGGGTAGGTGGCCGCCGGTATGGGGGGCGGATTACACGCCGGCATGCCCGGGGTCTGTGCGGCCAGTCGACCAGAGCTTGCGCTCTCCGCCCGGGGCAGGTCAGCGAGATAGGCGCTCACCCGGGCCGATCCCGGTGCCCGGGCCGGCGGTGCCGCCCTGGTGACCGGGTCGAGGGCGGGGCGCGCCTCGGCGGAGCTCCTTCGAGGTGAGCTCGGGCGGGTGGAGCCGGAGGTGTTGACCACCAAGAGAACCACCACCACCATCACCGTCACCACGAGAATTGACGACAACCGCACACCTCTCCTGCCCGTCTTGCCCGCCATCGCTTGAACCCGGCCCGTACCTTCGGACCCCGCGGCGGGTGGGCGGTGCTGTGCGCACCGCCCACCCACTGTGGGATTCACTGGTGGCGAGCCCATCGACTCTGCCGGTACGGCCCGAATCCTTTCCTGCCTACCAGGGAGGCTTGCCGGGAGCCGGGCTCAGAACCTCCACGGCCGACGACGTGGCCGTGGTGCTGGTGCATCCCGAGCCTGAGGTGGCGACCTTGGCGTTCGTCACGGTGTCGGTGTTCGACCCGTTGTACTTGCCCTTTATCTTGCCGGCCTTCTTGGGGAAGGCGGTGATGGTGCAACCGGACAGGATGCTGGACTTGAAGGTGGCCCCGTCCTTGGGAGCGTTCAGGGTCAGTGCCTTTGCGGTGAGGGTGGCTGACCACGACCCCGAGGTGGTGATGGTGTCGGTTCCTCCCGAGCTATCGGTGCACCCCGAGATGGTGGGGGGAGACGAAAGCGGCAGGGTCTTCGAGGCGCTGGTCACCTTGCCCGTGACAGTAAAGGTCGTGCAGCTGACGGTGATCGGAACCGAGTCGATGTCTCCTTTGAAGGTGACGCTCGTTCCCGATGCCAGGTTACCGGTGATGGTGGTGCCAACCGGCTGCGAAGCGTAGGCCGCGGTGGCGATACCGAAGGCGAGCGCCATGGTGGCAACGATGGCGAAGATGGTTTTCTTCAGGTGTGACATGGTGGGTGATCCCTCCCTCTTTCTCTTTCTCTGATTGGTGGTGGTGAGCTCTGACATGGTGCTGTGGTCCTCCTTGGTTGAGTGTTGTTGGGTGTCAGACCTGTTGTTCATCGGCGTTGAGCGGCTAAGGCGCCAGCGGTTGATAGAGCGATGCGGTGACCGGCAGATTGGCACTGGCCCGCCCGGGGGGCAGCGGCAGCCCGGCGATGTCGTCGATGTTGGCTGCCACCGAAGCCGGACAGGAAGGTGACGGGGTCAGGGCCGGCACGGTGAAGTCGCTGCTGCCCAGGGTGGCGTGGGCGGCGCTGAGGGGTCCGGTCACCGCCCCGGTGAGCGGCAGGTCCAGGGGGCCGACGGTGCAGGACACCCCGAACAGAGGTGCGGTGCTGCCACTGACCCGGGCGTTGAGGGAGACGGCCAGGCCGTTCTGCGACGAGGTGCAACTGAATCCACCGGTGATCGTCCCCGGGTTGGCGGTGAACCCGATGGTCGGCGTCATCCCCGGGACCAGTGTGAGCACGACGGACAGAGGTCCGTACATCTGACCGTTGATGGGAGAGTTGACCGTCCCGGTGGCGGCGCACGGGGGCGTTCCGTTGACAAGCGTCACGATCCCGCAGAACTTGGCATTGACGTTGGCAACCGTGGCCGGTCCCGCCGTGAGAGAGCCGTTGGCTGCCGTTCCCACCAGGCCGAGCTGGTAGGGGCTGGTGGGGGGCCCGGCAGGATTGGGCACGCAGTCACTGGGAAGGGTGGAAGAGGTCAACCTCGCTTTGCCCGGCCTGGCTTTGCTGGCCACGACAGCGGTCTTTGCCGATCGGCTGCCACTCCCCCCGAGCGTCGAACTTGCCGTGCCGGCGACCGGCGCATGGCCCACTCCCGAGCCGTGTCCCACTGCTGCTTGGGTCGGAAGGGTCGACGACAGCCACACAGGTGACGTCACAACAGCACCGACGATGGTCAGCGCCGCCACGCCCACCAATGCCTTCTTCGTTGGGACGAGCCAAACCCGACTCGGCTCTCTGTTCACCAACCCCCCAGGCTTTCCTCGCACCATCCCCCCTTCCGGCCAGTGCGTACGTCCGGCGGGCTAAGTTTCCCGTCGGTAACAAAGGCTTTATGCCCGCCTGCGGGCGGGACCAAACCTGGTCGGCAGGCACCACCGCCCGGCTGGCCAACTGCGGGCGTCTCCGGCCACCCGTGACCGGCCGGTTCAGCCACCGGAGAAGCCCGGGATGCTGTTGGCGCCACGCTGAAGCATTCCCGGCGCCGCTGTGGTGCAGTTGTTGGTCAGATCGGGACTGGTCACCGCCTGGGTCGGCCCCGGAATCAGGGCGCCGAGGATGTAGGGGCAGACAGGATCCTCGGTGTTGAAGGCCAGTTCACCGTGAACGCCCCCGTTCCCCACCACCGACGCCAGGTCCTGGGAGACGACGGGAAGGAGGGCGAAGAGGGCTTGGGTGTCCTGGCTGTGTTGGGCGGTCACCTGCGCGTCGGTGCCCAGGCTGGCAACGAGGGCGGTGATCTGCGTGCTGTCGGCGGCCAGGAACGGATTGAGTTGTTTCTCGGCCTTCTGGCTGTTGCGGATGAGTGCCTGCACGTCGCCATTGGAGTCACGCAGCTGCCGGGTGACCGAGGCCAGGCCCTGGGTGAAGGTTGCCAGGTCACCGTCGGTGGCTTCCAACGTCCGTAGGTCTGTCTGCCCGTCGACCACCAGGTTGACGGTCTCGGGCTGGGCGGCGACAAGGGCGTTGAACAGCCGTTGGCCGGTCACGATGATCGTCCGGAGGTCCGGGCCGGTACCGACGAAGGCGCTGGCCAGAAAGGTCTCATCGGTCTGAAGGTCCTGCGGGTTGACGCTCTGGAGCAATTTGTTGAGGTCGACCAGCGTCGTGCCGATCGGCGTGGGAAGGACCACCCGGCTGGCGGGGATCACCGATCCCGAGTGCAGGTCGGGTCCGGATGGGCTTTGGGGCTGCAGGTCGAG
Organism: uncultured Acidimicrobiaceae bacterium; assembly: GCA_963813525.1. Taxonomy (GTDB): domain Bacteria; phylum Actinomycetota; class Acidimicrobiia; order Acidimicrobiales; family RAAP-2; genus Bog-756. Next base: position 1,949,352 of record CAWEZI010000005.1, on the reverse strand, counting down.
GTACTGCTCGCCCAGAGCCGAGAGTTCCTTGACCCGGACCGGTCCGTTGTCGGGGATCTGTTGTCCGGCGTTTATCCCCAGTTTGACCGACACCTCCGTCGGTCCAAGATCGAGGGCGGTCACTCTTCCGACCTGCACGCCCCTGTAGGTCACATCGGCCCCCGAGTACAGGCCACCGGCACTCGGCATGACCACGGTGACCGGGAACGGTTGGGAGGTCAGGCGGTACTGCATCACGTTGAACACGATGTAATAGACGCCGAGGAAGATGACCACTGCCAATGCGATCATCCGGGGCAGGAGCTTGCTTTTCATCACTCCATCACCAGACACTGGCGGCGAGAAGATCAGATACTGCTTGTCTTCCCTCCATTGGTTGGGAAACGGAACCCGTCGGTGCCGAACCGTCGGCCGACAGCTCGGAGCTCAAAAGGGTGGGCTCGAACTCCCCTGGGGGGAGATCCACGTTGATGATGGCGTTGACCTGCAGGTAGTCACCGGGCGCGATCTTCGGGGTCTCGGCCTCGAAGGCGGCCAGTGCGCTGAGATCGGGAGCCAACTGGGACGACACCGAATCGAGCTGTTGGACCACCGGCAACAGGTCGTGAGCGTCGACAACCGCATTCTGCCCGCTTTGGGCGGCGATCTCGGAGCCGACCGCCCCGAGGTTGGACAACTGCTGAAGCAGCCCGGAGATCTGCTTGTTCTCGCCGGCCAGCACGCCGATGGCCGGGCCGATCGTGTTGAGGCCGGTGGCGATGGTGCGGCGCCCTCCGTTCAGTTTGCTGCTCAGACTCGAGATGGAGGCCAGGGCGCCATCGATGGCCGCTTTCCCGTCGGACAGGGAGCTCACCCCGTTGTCGATGGTGGTCAGGAATGAGCGGATGGGTACCTGATTGCCGTTGAAGGTGTTGTTGAGCTGACCGATGATGGTTTGGAGCTGGTTGATCCCGCCGCCGTTGAGAACGAGGGACAGTGCACCGAAGGTGTCCTCGACACTGGGTGCCGTGCTGGTCGAGCTCTCGGGGATCCGCGCCCCGCGGCTCAGGAACCGGATGTTCACCTGGCTGGCATTGCCAGGATTGGTGGGCGGCTGCAGCAGGACGTACTCATCGCCCAGGGGATCGTCGAAACGAACCTGTGCCGTCGTGCCCACCGGCAGGTGGACCGACTGCTCCACGTCCAGGGTGAGGTCGGCCTGGAAGTTCTTGGTGGATATGGCTCCCACCTGTCCGACGACCTGCGCCCCCACCCGGACCTGGGCGTCGTCCGGCAGGTTGAGAACGTTGGAGAACGCCGCGTAGATCGGATAAGTGGCGGTGCTGACCCCGCTGACCTTGGGAAGGGACTGCAAGCTCAATGCGCAACTGCTGACCAGGAGGGCGGTCGCACAGGTCAGGGCCGCGCCGACCGACCTTCTCGCCCAGGACCGGCCCACCGACGGTTTGGATGGCGGATGCCCCTCAGCCCCCCTCGGGCCATCGTGGTCCACGGGCCGGGCCAGGGGCTCGTCGCTCATGGCTTGCCTCCGACCAGGGCGCCGACGGAAAGGTCGGGGCCCGAGGACGCACCGGGCGGCGTGGGGAGATTGGCCAACAGGCCGTTGACCCCGCAGTCGAGGTCGATCGTCGGGATTTTGTCCTGGGTCCGGTCGATCGAGAGAAGCAGAAGACGAAGGAGCGGGTTGCCGCACACCGACTGGGAGAACCCCTGCGAGTCTCCCGTCGGATCGAGCCGGGCCCGCAGTGCGGGTCCCCCGGCGGCGTTCGGATCGGTGGCCTCGGCGATGTTGCCCAGGGCGACCGGAAGCGCCTCGAAGGCCTGGGCCAGTTGCTGCTGTTTGGCGGCAACGGCGCCGGCGAAGGCGTCAAGGTTGGTGACACTGGTCCCGAGAGCGGAGGAGTTGGTGGCCGTGAACTGGGCCAGAGCGGCGAGGGCCCGCTGAAGGTTGGCCAGGGCGGCTCCGATGTTGCTGTCATCGGCGGCCAGGTCGGTGCTCACCGCGGCCAGATTGTTGGCGAAGGCCTGGTAGGTGCCGGTGTACTGGGACGCCACCTGACTGAGATTGCCCAGGTTGTCGAAGAGAGCGGTCAGCTGAGGGCTCTTGGAGGAAAGGGCGCCGAGGGCCTGGCCCAACGAGGTCAGCGTCGAGTGCAGGGCAGCGCCATCCCCCCCGAAGGCGTGGGCCGAACTGGCGACGAAGCCGGACAGAGCGCCGTGGGCGTTGGCCCCGTTGGGTCCGAGCGCCCGGGCCAGTTGGTCGAGACTGTCGACGATACCGTCGACCGAGATCGGCACTGCCGTCCGCGCCATCGGGATCACGGCATCGTCCGCCATCCGGGTTCCGCCCGTGTAGCCGGGATTGAGCTGTACGTAGCGGTCGTTGACCACCTGGGGAGCCATGACCAGGGCGTCAGCCCCGGCCGGTATGGGTGTGGAGGCGGGGACTTGCATGACCACCGTCACGTATTTCGGGCCCGGGGTGATCTTGGTGACCGTCCCGACCGGCATGCCCAGGACGTCGACCGAGTTGCCCACGTAGAGACCCGGCGCGGTGGCAAATCTGGCCGAGATCGTCGTCGAGGATCCACCACCGGTCACCAGGGCGGAGATGCCCAGGCCGATGAGGGCGACCACCAGGGCGGCGGCGACCATGGCCATCAGGCGGACGGCACCGACAGGGATCCTCCTCCGCCCCGGGCTGGCTGTTCCCAGCCCGTAGATGGGCGACGTCACGGCCGGCACCCCACTTGCGGATTAGTGCTCGGGTAGGCCCCCGCCGTCGAGCACTGGACGGCCAGGTTGTCGGGAACCAGCAGCGTGGGCACGGCCACATCGACGAAGGCGCCCGAGCCGGTGGCGTTGGCCGAGTATCGGCTGAATGCGGCCAGAACGGGGATGGCCTGGCCGAAGTCATTGCTGTCCTTGGCCAGAACGGCCGACACCGACTGGAGGTCCTGGAGCAAGGTGGTGAGTGCCGGTCGGTTGACCGACAGGATCGAGGTGATCTGCGCGCTCAGTGTGGATGTCGCACCGAGCAGCTGATCGATGGCCGCACGCCGTTGCTGGAGCACAGAGAGCACCAGGTCGCTCTGACCGAACAGATCGAACAGCTGATGGCTGCGCTGGGACAGGACCTTGCTCAGTGCTGCTCCCTGGGTGACGATGGTGGCCAACGAGTTTCCCTCGTTGCCGATCACCCGGGAGATGGCAGCCAGACCCCGGAAGGCGCTCGTGGTCTGGCTGACCTCGGTCCCGTTCAGATCCTGGCTGCCGACGTTGAGGGCATTCTCCAGCTGCGGGATGTTGTAGTGCTGGATCTCTGATCCCAGCCCCGACAGGGCGGTGACCAGGTTGTAAGGAACGCTGGTCCGGGAAACGGGAATCGGACCCCGGATCGAACCGGAGCCCGAGGGCGTGACTTGCATGTACTCGGTACCCACGGGACTGAGCACCTCGGCGGCGGCCGACGACGTCGATCCCAGGCGGGTCCCCGATGCGGCGGTGAAGGTGACTTGGACCATGTCACCCTCGAGGGTCATGGCGGTGATGGAGCCGATCTGGACGCCGTCAACGGTGACGATGTCTCCGGAGGCGAGGCCTCCGGCATTGGAGAAATCAGCTTGGTAGGTGGCGTTGTTGTGGATGAGGGGAAGCTTGGGGAACTGCAACGCGCCGACGATGAGGACGGTGACGACCACGATTCCCACCAGGCCCGTGGTGGCTCGATTGCGTTCGCGGAATCGCTTCATGAGCAGCTCGCCGTGTGCGTCGCCTGGTCGCCGATGGGTCCCGAGGGCAGGGTCACCGGATTGGGGTACTGGTTGGTGGGACTGACCCCGGGGACGAGGGAGATATTGAGCTGGCCGGACACGTTGATGGTCAGGTTGCACAGGTAGACGTTGATCCAGTTACCCGAGCTCTGGATCTTGGTGAGGGCGCCGACCAGACCCGGAAATCCTTGGAGGACGCCGTTGAGCCCCTGCTGGTTGGCCGACAGCGACTGGACCGCCACCGACAGACCCTGGATGTCCTGGTTGAGGCTGGGTTGAGCCTGGTTGACCAAGGCGCTCGTGGTGCTCTCCGCCAGTGACAGGTTGTCGATGGCCGATCCGAGTTGTGCCCGCGAGCCGGCCAGACCCCTCATCAGGGTGTCGAAGTTGCCGATGAGCTGGCCGAGCTGTGTGTCGTGAACCCCCACGGTATTGAGGAGGGTCGACAAGCTGGTGAGAAGGGTGTCGATGACCTGCTGGCGGTCGGCCAGATTCTGGGTCAGGGAAGCGGTTTCGGCCACGATGTTCGAGATGGTCCCCGACTCATTCTGGAAGACGTCGATGATCGACCCGGCCAGTTCGTTGACCTGGTCGGGTGAGAGTGCGGAGAACAGGGGCTGGAAGCCGTCGAAGACCGCCGTCAGGTCGATCGCAGGGGTGGTACGTGAGACAGGGATGACTCCGCCGGGCGGCAGTGGTCTGCCCGGGGCGTCCCCCGGGAGAATGGCGAGGAAGCGCTGGCCCAGGAGGTTCTCGAAGTGGATGGCGGCCAATGAGGTGGTGGTCAGGTGCTGAGAGTTGTCGACGCTGAAGGAAACGTCGGCGTGATCGCCCTGGAGCGTGACCGCGCCCACCTTGCCGACCTCGACGCCGGCGATGCGCACCGTGTCGCCCGACTGCAACTCGGAGGCATTGGAGAACTGGGCGACGTAACCGGTGGCAGCCTGGGTGTTCACGTCGAGCAGCGTCGAGATCACGATCGAAGTGAGGATGGCCGACACGACGATGAACACGACCACCTTCACCACCGTGCCCGGAAGTCCAGGGCGGGGATGGTGCGTTCTCATGAGCGGGTGACCAGACCCTCGAGAACCGGCGACAGCAGCAGGGTCGAGACGGAGGACGAGGACGGAGCCGAACCGCTGACGGCCGAGACGATCTCCGAGACCGCCTGGGTCTGCGCCGGTTCGGACAGGACCGGAGCCGTGTCCGTCACCGAGGCCATGGTGGACGCCGACCCGGAGGAGCCCGACGAGTTGTCGGTGAGGAGGGTGCCGGCAGATGAGTACGTCGGCGGGTTGACGTACCCGGGCCCCAAGCCGCCGGCCAGGTAGGCAGCGGCCTGTGGCCCGCCCAGGACGGCCAGGCCGAGGTCTGCCGGGTTGGCCACCACTTCTGTCTGGGTCAAGTTGAGATAGGGCCCGGAGCTTTCGGCCGAGACCCATGCGTTGGCCCAGGCATCGAGGCCGTGGAGCAGCTGCGAGATCTCGTCCGGGTTCTGCGAGATGGCCGTCAGAAACGGGCCCGAGTCCGCCGTCAGTATGTTGAAGGGCTGCTGGATGGCGGTGAGGAGTTGTGAGGCCTCGCCGCTGAGGATCTCGCCACCCCCGATGGCGCTGCGGACCCCCGAGGCCTGGTCGGTGATGGTTTTGGCCGTGATCGTCTGATTGGCCAGGATCTGCAGGATGTCCGGTGTGGAGGCCGCGAACTGGTTGGCCACCGGAACCAGCATGTTCAGATTGGAGACGACCGTGGGCCAGAGGGGGAGCATCTGTCGGAAATAAGTGTTGGCCCTGACCAGATTGTGTCCGAGCGATGTTCCGTTGCCTTGTAGGGAACTGGCCAGGGCGGTCAGGGCGGCATCGAGCTCGGCCGGGTGCAGTTTGATCAGCAGGGAGTCGAGGCTCCCGAGCGTCGCCTGCAGGGATCCCGTCTGCCCCGTTTGCAGGGCGGGGATGGCTGCGCCGGCACGCAACCGGGCGGAGCCGGAAGACGAGGGCGACAGGAGCTCGACATACGGGTCCCCGAAGAAGGAAACCGGCGTTTCGGTCGCTCGCACTTGGGCCGGGATGGCAGAGAGCATCTGAGTCTGCATGTGGAGGGTGAGGACCACGAATCCGCCGGGCACCGAACGCCCCTGGCTTTCCACAGTGCCGACGGTGACGTTGCGGTACTCCACCGGTGCCCCGAGGGCCACCGCCGTCGAAGCGGCCGGCAGCTCCGCCTCCACCGTGGCGTAGGTCGAGAAAGCGCCGCCAAAAGATGCGAGCACGACGACGACGACGGCCACCAGCACGGCAGCAAACGCCGCTCCGAGCCCGACCAGTTGCCACGACCAGTTGCGGGAGGGATCGATGATGTCAACGGGAATCGCCTCGGGCCCGAGATCCTCGGGAGCGGTGACTGTCAACCGGTCACCTTCACTGGCACCGACACCCCCCAGAACAGCAGGGTCATCAGCATGTCCGAGATGGCGATGACCACGGTGCTGGTGCGGACTGCCCGTCCCACGGCCCGACCCACTCCTTCGGGGCCCCCCGACGCCGTCATCCCGTAGTAGGTGTGGATAATGGTGACCAGGACAGCGAAAACCACCACTTTCACCACCGAATAGATCACGTCGCGCCGATCGAGGAACAGGTAGAAGTAGTGAAGGTAGGTTCCCGATCCCTGGTGGGCGATGGTCAGAACCGCGAATTGGGTGGCCAGATAGGCGCCCGACAGAGCCAACAGGTACAGGGGTATGACCGCCGCCAGCGCGGCGAGAAGCCTGGTGGTGACCAGATAGGGGATGGCCGGTATCGACATGACTTCCAGCGCGTCGATTTCCTCGTTCACACGCATGGCCCCGAGTTGAGCGGTGAACCTGCATCCCATCACGGCAGCAAGCCCGTAGCCGGCCAGCAACGGCGACAGCTCCCGTGTGTTGGCGAAGGCGGAAAGCAGACCGGCCAGGGGGGCGAGACCGATGATGTTGAGGCCCTGCAGTCCCTCGACCCCCAGTTGGACCCCGACCACCGACGCCAGAAGTGCGGAGACCAGGATCGTGCTGGCCGCGATGGCCAGGACGCCACCCCCGAAGGTCACTTCCGCGATGAGACGCCAAAGCTCCCTGCGGTGGTGGGCCAGGACGGTCGGAATGGCACGGACCACCTTGCCGATGAACACCAGGAGCTCCCCGAGCCAGACGAACCGGTTGCGGACCCGGTAGCCGATGTTGACCGAGTGGAATGCCACTCGTCGGCTGACGGCAGCTGGAGCCCGTCTGGTCAAGCGCCTTTCGGGGGCAGGCAATATGTCGGTCATGGGGTCCCCATCAGAGAATCCTCGGGGGAACGATGGCCAGGAACACGTCGGTCACCAGCAGGTTCAGGATGAAAAGGCCGATACCGGTGATGACCACCGAGCGATTGACGGCCTCACCGACTCCGGCGGGGCCTCTCTTGGCGTTCAGGCCCTGGTGGGAGGCGACCACGGCGGCGAACAGGCCGAAGAGTCCCGCCTTGAACATCGACTCGATGGCATCGGCGGGCTGGGCGAAGGTGCTGAACGAATTGAGGAACCCACCGGCACTGGTGTGGAGGATGTACACAGCGGCCAGATAGCCGCTCATGATGCCGGCGAAGGCCACGATCCCGTTGAGCAAAAGGGCTACCACCACCGTGGCCAGCACCCGGGGAGCCACCAGACGTTCGATGGGGTCGACGGCCATGACCCACATGGCCGAAATCTCGTCGCGCATGGTGCGCGATCCCAGGTCGGAGCAGATGGCCGAGCCGCCCGCCCCCGAGAGGATGATGGCTGTGATGACCGGGGCCGCCTCTCGCACGATGCCGATGGCGTCCACGGCACCGACGATGGCGTTTGCACCGATCTGAACGGCCAGGCCGCCCACTTCGAGGACCAGCACCAGACCGAAGGGGATGGCAATGAGGATGGTGGGGAGGACGGTCACCGAGATGAGGAACCAGCTCTGCTCGGCGAATTCTGCCCATGAGAACCGTCGGTGGACGACGGCCCCTCCCGTCGACCAGACGGCATCGCCCAGCATGGCAAACAGGTCTCCGAAGATGGCCAGCGCGGCGATCACCTTGGCTCCCGCCGCCTGCGCCTCCTCCACGCCCCAACCGACGGTGCCGAGGCCCCCGTCGCTCATCTCCCCACTGTCGCTGCCTGCGTCGGCCGGCGCGGTCATCCGTCCCCCTTTTTCGGTGGCCCAGGATTACCCGGCGCGGCTGTGGCCGAAACATGTTGTCGGGGGGGATGCGCTTTTAGGCGACGAGCGGTAGCCCGACCCCGGACCGCGCTCTTGGCTATCGTGGCAGAGTGATCGGCACCTTGGGGCGGGCTCGCAAGATCGAGCTCCTCGAACGAATGCCGTTGTTCTCGACGTGCACGAAGCGTCAGCTGGGCCAGGTCGCCGCCCTCACGGTGGCGGCCGACCTCCCGAAAGGGACGGTGATGACGCGCCAGGGCGCGGTTGGCGGCCTCGCCTACGTCATCGCCACCGGTCGGGCCGAGGTGACCAGGGACGGCAAACCGATCGCCCACCTCGGGCCGGGCGATGTGGTGGGTGAGCTTTCGCTGATCGACGGTAAGCCGCGCTCGGCCACGGTGACGGCTACCACCGACCTCGAGGTCCTGGAGCTGGATCGAGAGGACCTGCTCACCTTGATGAGGAAAGCGCCACCCGTGGTGCGCAAGTTGCTGGAGGCTCTTGCCCAACGCGTGCGCGAGGTGGACTCACAATCGACGGCCTGATCCTCGCCCGATCACCAGAAGTCGGGGTCGAGGTCCTCCATCAAATTTCCCGACCGGGCGTCGACGTAGAAGCGGGCGAAGTCGAGGTAGGCATCGCGGATGCGCCGCCGGGCCTCGTTGGCCGTGCGCCGGTGATGGAGGTGGGCGTGGAGAGCGTCCCACCAGATGCTGCGGCCGATGGCGAAGCCGGTCCATCCGGGGACCGGCGCCAGGATCCGCATCCAATGGTCCAGCTGCTCGTGGGAGGCGTGGCGGCCGAGCATGATGCAGTTGGCGCTCCTGCTCCCACGATGTGCCGTATCCACGATCCGCTCGGCATCCTCGTGGCGATCGAGCCCTTCGATCTTCCAGATGGCCGGGTCCACCCCGTGGTCCTGGAGATATTCCATGGCCGCCACGGTATGACCGGGGCGTAGCTCGTCGTCGTAGCGGGTGGTGTCACCGTTTACCGCCGCCTTGTCGGCGTCGGTGGCGGGGATCAAGAGCTCGATGATCAGTGACCGGTTGTTCGACCAGGCCCAGGGCGAGACCTGCGCCAGCTTGGCCGCTTGCTGCTCGCGTCGGGCGGGATCGAACCCGGGGTTGTCGCGCACGAGGACCTTGGCGTGATCAGTGGCGTAGAACTCGGCGTGCGCCATCCAGTCGTCGCCGTAGGCAAACTCGAACCACTGCTCGCCACTCTTCTCGATGGGCATGGCCAGGCTGACGACGCCCTCCCCGTGCGAGGCCAGCTCGGCGACCGAGGCACCGTATTGCTCGTCCACCAGGATTGCCGGTTGGACGACGGCCGGGAGGTCGGGTAGCGCCTCGAGCAGTGCCTGGTAGACAAGGAGTTTGTCAGCGCTCATCCGGGCCGCCTGGGCGGAGGAGATCGGGTCCTTGAGCCCGTAGAGGCCGTGCTCGAAGCTGTCGCGGTGGTCGATGGCCAGGATCAGCAGAACCCGGTCACCGGCGTCCTCCGGCCGGTTGGGCGGATCGGACGGGACCCCGCTGCTGCCCGCCGGATCGGAAGGGGGGGGATCGCTCATGGCGCACTCATCTTTCGTTCGAAACGGTCTCCATGGGCGGGGTCCGCCCGCGCCATCCATCGACTCGCCAGATGCTCACGACTGTGCATCCTGTGCCGCTTTCCGTGCCACTGCGGCGAGCGCGTCAACCAACTCGGCTACGCCTTCCCGGGCATCCGGGTCGAACAGGTCTCCGGTATCGCCGGCCAGTTGGTCGGCGTTGTAGAGCGCAACCACCGGTCCGTCGATAACGAGAGCACGCGCATGAGTCAACGGAACCCGGAGCGCGGCCTGTGCCCGGACGGAGCCGCCGCCGCGGGCAGCACCCATGACGGCAATCGGCTTGTCGCGAAGCGGACTGGTCGGAAGCCGTCTCGAGAGCCAGTCGATGGTATTGCCCATCACCCCCGGGATGGTGTGGTTGTACTCGGGGGTCGCTATCAGAAGTGCATCGGCCTGGCCCACTCTCTCCCGCAAGGCGGCCGCCGCATCAGGGAGCCCGGTACTCTCGAGATCCTGGTTGTAGAGAGGGAGTGCGGCGAGATCGAGGATCTCTACGGCGACGTCGGCGGGGGCCAGCTCAGCGGCCGCTCGCAAGAGGCCCCTGTTGTAGGAGGCCGCTCGCAGACTTCCGGCGATGCCCACAATGTCCAACGGCGAGGGCATTCAGCGACCAGCGGGCCTGGGCCATCGACCGGTCATACCGGACTCAGAGATACAACTGGCACCCGTCGGACTTCCCGTCATCTCATAGTTCCTTTCTCGCTCCTCATGACTCCTTGTCGACGGAGATACGCCCATGTGCGGTCAGCCGAGCATGTCACGAACCAGCGGCTTCACCTGCTCCCCGTACAGCTCGATGCTCCGCATCAGCTTTGCGTGAGGTAGCCGCCCGGCGCTGTACTTCATGTCGAAGCGGGCCAGACCGAGCACTTTGGCAGTGGTGGCGATCTTGCGGGCCACCGTCTCCGGCGAGCCGACGTAGAGGGACCCGTCCGGTCCGGCGTCATGGTCGAACTGTGCCCGTTGCATCGGTCCCCACCCGCGCTCGGCGCCGATCCGGTCGCGCACCTGCTTCATGTAGGGCCACAGCTCATGGCGCGCCTGCTCATCGCTATCGGCGACATAGCCCGGCGAATGCACCCCGACCGGCAGTTCCGGCGCTTCCAGCGCCTCGAGGGCTCGGTGATAGAGGTCGACAAAGGGCACGAACCGCTCGGGCGCGCCGCCGATGATGGCCAACATCAGCGGCATCCGGTAGCGAGCCGCTCGGGCAACGGACTCGGGGCTCCCTCCCACACCGATCCAGGTCTTCAGGTGTCCGGACTCGGTCCTCGGATAAACCCTCTGGTTGGCCAAGCCCGATCGGGTGCGTCCGTGCCAGGTCACGGGCTGTTCGGTGAGCAGTTCGGCAAACAGGTTGACTTTCTCCTCGAACAGCTCTTCGTACTGGCTGAGCTCGTAGCCGAACAGCGGGAACGACTCGGTGAACGAACCGCGACCGAGGATCACTTCCGCACGACCGTGCGAAGCCGCGTCCAAGGTGGCAAATCGCTCGAAGACGCGTACCGGGTCGTCTGAGCTCACCACCGTCACCGCAGAACCCACGTGGATGCGGTGGGTGCGACCGGCGATGGCGGCCAGGACGACCTCTGGCGACGAGATGGCGAAGTCATCCCGGTGGTGCTCGCCGACCCCTATGAAGTCGACGCCCAACTCGTCGGCCAGCACCGCCTCCTCGATGACATCGCGGATCACTTGTGCGTAGGAAACCGTCTCTCCATCAACCGTCTCGGTGACGTCACCGAAGGTATCGAGGCCGAGCTCCAGTGGGTGGTCCATAACGCCTCAAGATTTCACGGGGTGACGCCCGAAGGGCCGGTCCGTCGTCACCCTATCCGGCGCAGGTGCGCTCTTCCTCCAGTGCCCTGCGGTCCGCCCTCGAGCCCGATCTCCAAGGTCAGATCCGGTCCTGGCGCTCGAGGTACTGAGCGCTCGCCGCCTGACTGCGCTCGACGTGGGCCCGGGCAGAAAGCAACCGGCCTTCCTCGTAGGCGGCGGTCAGGTCGGCCCAGTCGATAGGGCGACGAGGTTGCACGCTCGAAGCGAGGGCGTCCACGTCATAGAGGCCTTGGCGGAACCCACCGCCCACCATGGGCGAGGCGGCGTGGGCCGCGTCACCGGCCAGAACCACCCGACGGCGGACCAGTCGATCGGGCCAGTATTCGACCACCGGTGTGGCGAAGACCAGCGACCGACGCAGGGCGATCTCCAGCGCCTCCCGCCACGGCGTGGGCCAGCGTTGGTCGGCCACGATCTCCAGCTCGCGGCGAAGTGGCTCGGGCACATCGTCGGTGCCCAGCGTGCCGTGGACCGTGACACCGTCGAGCAGGCCGCGACGGGCGAGCAGGTCGGAGCGGGCTGGGTCGTACCAGACCAGGTTCAGCCGCCGATCCCCCGGCGTGCTCGAACCGTCTGGGCCCGGCACCGGGTAGGTCACCAGCCGGTACGGCCCCGAGTAGTACTCGCGGGAGGGCTCGTCCGGACGGAGCAAAGGGATGGCTCCCGGGAGCTCGGCCTCGGGCACCATGGCCCGCCAGAGCACGAAGCCGGCATAGACGGCATCGGGTCGATCGGGCGAAACCCAGCGGCGCACGGTGCTGCGAGCTCCGTCGGCCCCGATCACCAGGTCGGCCTCGATCCGACGCCCATCAGAGGTGCGTGCCCATCGCTCCCCCACTTCGATCACCTCGGCCCCCCGCCGGACCTCGACACCGGGCGCGACCCGGGCATGGTCCTCGAGCCAGTTGGCCAGCAGCGGCCACGCCGTGGTCGCCCGATCAACTCCTTGGCAGACCGGTGGGCTGCCGTGAAGCCCGGTGACCCGGGTCAACAGACCCACGTCGACACCCAGCCCTCCGCCACCCTCATAGCCTGCACGCGGCGTTCGTTCGAGGACGGTGACCAAAAGGCCGCGGCGCGCCAGGGCGATGGCCATGGACAGGCCCACCAACGATCCGCCAACCACCACCACCTGAGGGGACGGCGTCGCGGTTGCCGCTGCCGTCATCCTCGGACGTCTCCGACCGCGGATCGCCTCCACTCGGCGAGCCTCTGTTTGATGCGAGCATGTGCTGCGGCCACGATGATTTGACGATAGATCTGTCAGTTCTGCTGGCGCGTGCGGGAGTTCTGGCCATCAGAACACGAGGTGCACATCGGTCAGGACCTGGCTGGCCGAGTGGACGGCCGAGGGTCTCCTCTAAGATCACGGAATGGCGCCCTCCGAAGAGCCCCAGCGTCTGGTCAACGCAAAGCGGTTCTTCATGAGCTACTCCTCGAATCAGCTCGACGAGGCCGTCCAGCTGCTCTCGCCGAGCGTCGTGTACACCGTTCCTGGGAGTAGTCCGATCGCCGGCGTGTTCCACGGACCCGACGAAGTGAGACGTCACATGGGGAAGCTGATCGAGGTGTCGCGAGGCACATTCGAGGTGCTGAAGTGGATCGATTGGATGGTCGGCGAGATGCACATCACCGCCCTGCAGTACGCCCAGGCCCAAAACCGGGGCGGCATCTACCGGGGGCACCACATCTACCTTCTCGAGTCCGACCCGGACGATCTTCTGTCCAGGATCGAGGTCTTCTTCGAGGATCAAGGGGCGGCTGACCGGTTCTTCTCCTGGGCAGCCACAGACTGAACCGATCCGGTGCCGGGTGCGATCTGATTGCCCGGCGCGATAACCTCCAGTCATCGATTCGGGTTCCAGCTCTCCCGCCGGCGTACTCCATCTTCCTTCGATCAAGCGAATGGTGCGCCACGCCCTGCCGTCCCTGGTAGAGGGCTCGATCGGGCCTGCCGTTTTGTTCTACGTCACGCTGTCGTTCGTCGGCTTCCGGGGCGCCCTCATCTTCGCTCTGGTGTGGGCCTATGCGGCGGCTGGCCGCCGGCTGATACGGCGGGAGCGGATCCCGGCCCTCCTGGCTCTCGGCCTCGGGCTGCTCACCGTACGCTCTGCCATCAGTTTCTTGACCAAGAGTGCGTTTCTCTACTTCGTCCAGCCCACGGCAGGGACTGTCATTGTCGCCATTCTGTTCCTGGTCACCGCGGTGGCCGACCGCCCTCTGGTCGAGCGATTGGCCCACGATTTCTGCCCCCTGGACAAAGAGCTGATGGGGCGGCCGCACGTCCGGCGGTTCTTCGTGCGGGTCTCCTTTCTCTGGTCGCTCGTCCTGCTCGTGAACAGCGGGTTCGTGCTCTGGTTGCTCCTCGCCTCCTCGCTCCACGCCTTCGTGATCGAGCGAACCCTTGTCACCTGGGTGCTGATGGGCGGCGGCATCGTCCTCTCCACCCTTTGGTTCGTGAAGACCATGCGCAGGGCCGGCATCGCCGTGCGGTTCGGGGCCATCGGCGCTCCGGAGCCCGCCTCGGCCGGTGATGCATTGGCGTGATGGTCCCGGTGGCCGGCGAACCGTTCCTGCGGGCACAGTCCTGCTCGTCTCCTTCGCCGCCGGGGCCGTGCCCTTCTCGGGCCTCGCCGCCCGCCTGATCGCCGGGGTCGATCTCAGGACGCGCGGCTCGGGCACCGTTTCCGGCACCGGCCTGTACGAGGTCTCGGGCTTTGGGCCTCTGGCCGTGGCCGGCAGTCTGGATGTGGCCAAGGGGGTGGTGGGGCCTCTGTTGGCCGGAAGGAGGCGACCCGCTCTGTCAGCCGTCGCCGCCGGCGCGGCCATCGCCGGACACAATTGGTCGCCGCTGCTGGGCGGGGCCGGAGGTCGTGGCATCTCCCCCGCCCTCGGGGCCACACTGGCTACCGCGCCGGAAGGGGCCGCCGTTCTGGCTGCCGGGCTGGCCGGTGGTCGACTGGTTCACCAGACCGGGCTCGGTTGCCTGGCCGCCTACCTCGTTTTGGCACCGGTGCTTGTCCGTCGCCGCGGTTGGCGAGGCGGCGTTCTGGCCGTGTGCGTGGCCGGTCCGCTCATCGCCAAACGATTGGCCGGAAACGCCCTTCCCCCTCGGGACGATCTCCGGCGGACACTGCGTACCCGGTTGCTCTTCGATCGGGACTGAGCCGGCTACCCGGCCCTCGACATGAGGTCGGTTTCGTCGGGGGCCGCCAACAGCCACTGCACCGCGTCCAGCACCGCACCCTGTCCGTCCTTGTCCAGACCGTGGCCCATCCCCTCCACCACTTGGAGCCGATTCGACGAGGCGCCTGAGCCGTGCAGGCGGTGAGCGTGGGACGATGCCAGCAGGCGGTCGTTGGCCCCGTGGACCACGACAACCGGGATCCCGATCCGACCCATGGCCGATTCCGGCGTCTCGCCCGGCCACCAACCCGGGCGAATGCGAACACCGAGCCATCTGCCCGCCACCCAGCGGCCGACGGCGCTCCGGGTCAGCACCACATTGAGAACACCCACCGCGCTGGGCCGCATCCTCCAGCGCGACGGTGCGCTGACCAGAACCGCCCCGACCACGGCGGGATCTTGTCCCTGGATGCCGGCCAGGTAGGAGACCACGGCGATCGCCCCCATGGAGACGCCGACGACGAGGACGGGAGTGCCTGCAGCAGCCACATGTGAGACGACACAGGCAACATCTTGGTGTTCGGTGCTCCCGACGCCGCAGCGGCCGTCGGACTGCCCATGGCCTCGGGCGTCGTAGGTCACCACATCCAGATGGGCGCTGAACAGCAGTTCGGCCAGAGAGCGGACATCGGGATGGTCGAGACTGGAGGCGAAGCCGTGGGCCACGACCACGACGGCATCAGCACCCGTCGGGTGACTCAAGCGACATACCCGGAGCCGAACCTCGTCTTCGGTCAGCAGGGTCATCTCGGTCCGGTGAAGGCCGCCGGCGTGTTCCAATACCACCCTCTGGAGCGTAATCCCAATTGTTTGCTGGGATTGGACAGGCGGTCAGCAGACGACCGATGGCCAGGCCGTCACGACCGAAGTGCGCCGGCCAGCGCCTTGCAGGTGGCGGACAATGTTTGTCCCTGGGGGGGTGGACGGGAGTAGTCCGACAGGACCAGGGTCGGGTCCTGCCAGGCCGACGCGGCCAGGACGATGGCCCTCTCGAGGTCCCGGAGCCCGGGGCTGGTGACCGGGACCTGTCCGGCCAGGGCGGCACCGATGATCCGATCGCTCGAGGGGCTGCCGATGAGACCCCCGTGGAAGGCGGGCACCACCGCCGAGGGGAAGGGCAGTGTGGACTGAACCGGGGCGGCGGTGGCGTCAGCCAGCGGCAGCACGGCCACCTGGCGGACGCCGGGGGCGGGACAGGCCAGCACGGACTGCAACAAGGGAGCCAGCTGGTCGACCGACTTCAGGAACGGGCTCTCGGGGCTGAGGTCGATGGGTGCGACCGACTGGTACGCACGACTCAACAGCCCGAGGGCGTCGCGGGACGGCAACCCCGAGGCCGCCGTCGAACCGTCCACCGGATACGACACCCGGCCCGGAGCCAACAGCGGGCTGGCCAGCACCACGGTCCCGACCGGCGCATGCTGGTGCGAGACGAGATAGCTCTTGGCCACCAGAGCACCTTCGCTCTCGGCCACGATGTCGATCCGTCGTCCGGTGGCCCTGGCCAAGACGTCCACCTGCGAGGCCAGTTCGGCATCGAGGGATTGCAGCGTCTGCACGGTGTCTGTACTGGCGTAGGCCAGCGGGCGGCCCGATGGGCCGAGGCCACGGTAGGAGAAACGTTGCTCGAAGAACGGCCCCGGCACCGGATGGGTCGGTGCCCCATTCCAGTGTGAGCCGTAGCCACTGACCAGCAGCACGGCTTGGGCTCCCGGCCTCGGTGCGACATAGGAAGAGAGGGAGCCGGCGTTGTGGTCCGTGGTGGCGTGCGAGAATCCGCTCACGCTGCCTACGGCGACGACCCCCACCATCACAGCCAGCGCCACCGGAACGGCGGGCACCACCCGATCGGAATGCCGGTGCTCGACGACGGCACTGACCATTCCCACCCAGGCTCGAGCATTGAAGGCACCCGACAACGCGGCCACGACGAAAGCGGCCCACGGGGGTGCGATGGCGACGACGGCGGCGGCAGCGGTGAGGCTGGCGAAGCTCAGAGCCACCCACCCCACGGCACGGAGCGGGATCGGATGCTTCCACCACCCCCCGGTGACGGCAATCGGGCTGACCACCAGAGCGACAGCCAGGGCGAGCGGCACGGCTGCGATAAAAAGCCACGACACGGGAACGACGGCCAGGGCGAAGAGGAGAGCCACACTCGGGACGAGGAACAAGGCGGCCAGAACGGTGGCGCCCACACCCCTCGCCAGCAGCGCCGTCATCCGAGGGGGTGGCGCACCGGCCGGCCAGGCCAGGCGCACGCACACCGCGGTGACCGCCCCCCGGGCCAGGAGGACACCGATGGCCAGCGCCCCGAAGGTGGGCCACGAGCTGGCGTAGACGCTGAGCCAACGGAGATCGTGGAAGATGCCGAAGGGCGCCACCGCACTGGCCTGTGGGGCCAGGTTGGGGCTCGAGCCGGGTAGGAAGACGAAAACGGTGGCCACCTCGAGGATGGGCAGACCGACGCAGAGGATGGCCAGCGCCCATCGTGCCGGAGCCGGTCGCCACCGGGCCAACGGCGGCAACCTCCGGAGGCTCACGACCAGGGCGCCACCCGGCGGACGGCTCGGAGGAGCCCGGGTGATCACCCCGCTGGCGAGGAGGCCTTCCCTGCGTTCCATGTCCGCTCGCTCGTCCGTTCTGTCCCCTCGCTCGCCTCTTCGCCACAGCCGTCGCAGGCCACGGGCTCGGGCAGCAGGCCGGTCTTCTCATCTCGCCCCCGACCGGCATGGAATGCCCAAGGATGGGGCCGACTGGTCCGTCCGCGGCGCTGCATGACGTCGAATCCCACCCAGACGGCCCAGCCGATGGGCACTACGCCCCAGAAGCTCACGAGCCGGTACAGGACGACCGTGGCCAGCGCCTGCTGAGGATGCACCCCGTAGGCAGTCAGCAAGGCAGCCAGGCTTCCCTCGACCACCACCACCCCGCCGGGGGTGATCGGGAAGGAGGCGGCGATCTGGGTGATCCCGTAGATCACGAAGACGCCCCGCCAGGGAACATGCACGTGCAACGCCAGCAGGGCGCAGACCAGGACGGCCGCGTCGTACAGCCAGTTCAGGATGGCCAAGCCCAGGACCTCCACCCAGTGCAGTGGGCTCAGGTGGACCTCGTCGAGGCGACCGAGCAGCGACCGAACCGAGCGCAGCACGAACCCGCCCCCCGGCACTCGCCTGACAACGGCGACAAGGCGGGTCTCGACCCGCTTCACCACATGGCTCCGGCTGGCCAGCGCGGCCAGCAGCACGGCGATGGGGATGCCGGCCAGGCTGATCGCCGCCCAGCGGAGGTCGGCCACCGGTCCCCGGTTGCCCGCCACCTCGATACCCACGGCCACCACCACGAACAAGGCGAAGCTCGAGAGCGCCCCGGCAACCAGGAACACCCAGACCCGCAGGAACCGGCTCACCCCGCGCCGGCGGAGCTGTCCGAACGCCCAGGAGGCTGCCCACGCCACCCCACCGGGGAGAGTGGCGGCGATGGCGTTGCCGGCCAAGGTGATCTCCACCATGGTGGGAAGGGACAGGTTGACGCCACCGGCCCGGACCAACAACCGTTGCAGGCGGGCGAAGACCACCATCGAGGCGGCTTCGAACAGAACGGCCAAGCCGATCAGTCGCCAATCGACCCGCCGCAGCAGGTCGACGGCGTGGCGGAGCTCGGTCCCCCGCTGGGCCAGGAACCAGACAGCCGCCCCCACCAGCACCACCGTGATCCCACGGCGGATCCAGGTCCATCGCCGCTTCCACGGCTTGGCCGGAGCAGTGTCCTCCGGCTCCTGGTCCGACTCCGGTGTGGTCGTGGTACTCGGGGCCGGGCCGGCAGCAGGGGCAACCTCGGTGTTCATGTCCCGCCGTCCCTGGCCGGTGGCCGGGCGCCACCGACAACCCGGTTAGGTGACCAAGGCACTGTCTCGTGCCTCCCACCACCAGGCCAGGCCGACCAGGCCCGGTCCGGTGTGGGCGATCATGACCGAACTGAAGGGAGCCTCGAAGATTTCGGCTTCCGGCTCGGCGGCGAGGACCAGTCCCCGGAGCTGCTGGGCTGAGCCACCGGCCCGAGCTTCCAGGACGGCAGCCCGCAACACGGCACCCGACGGGTCTCGGGGTCGGGACTGGACCATGGCGCTGACCATGCGGTCGAGGGCGGCTCGCTCGCTCCGGGCCGGCAGCCGGGGTCGCACGCCCCCGGTGACGAACTCGAACATGGCCCGCATGCCCAGCGACCGTCCCGCCCAGGCCGCGGCTCCCGGCACCCGACCCGAGCAGGCCAGGTAGTCGAGACTGGCGAGGGAGGCCATCAGCCGGACCCGGGAGGCGACCCGCTCGGCTCTCCTGGCCACGTCCCCGATCGTCGCCCCGGAGGCGGCGAGCTCAGCGGCCGCCATCACCACCAGGCCCTGTGCTCCGGCCGCCGTCCCCGTGTCGATGACCCGCACCTCGGCGTCGTCGACGTAGCCGGCGGCCATCCGGGCCACCTGGTAGGTGGCGCTCATGGCCGAAGACACGGTCAGTATCAGGACCTGACCACCTGGTTCTTCGTGCTCGCTGGCCGATGCCATGGCCTTGAGGAAGGCCCCCGGGGTGGGGGCCGAGGTGCTGACCGATTCGTGGGCGGCCCGGGACACGAGCTCCTCAGGGGAAAGGTCGCCGTCGGCGTAGACCAGGCCCCCGAGCTCGAGGGTCATCGGCACCACGCCGACACCCAACCGTTCCGAAGCTGTGAGCGGGAGCGACGCGGCAGAATCGGTGACGACGGAGACACTCATAGCCCTGACTCCCGTTCGGACTCACGCAGCCACGCTGCAGTGGACAGAAATGCCCCTTCCATCGGTACCGTCGCTTCACCGAAATCAAACATCGAGGTGAGCAGCACCGAGGTGGTGGACAGGTGGGTGTCCGTGGGCGCCCCGATCGACGGGCCCACGACCAGGTCGAATTCGGTGCCGGCCTTCTACAGGGCGAAGATCGTCGTGGAGGTCCTCCGCCACATCCACCTCGATCGCCATGGCACCTCCTGCAGCCGGCCACCGCCCCTTTTGGCAACACAACGGGCCCGCTGCCTATTTCCCCATCGCCTACTTTTTCCCCATCGGCCTACTTCTTGTCATGGTCAGACTGCCGAGCACAACGTTCGTTGAGTGATCTTGGTTGGGTGGTCTTGCCGGTGGGCTGGCCTACTCGTCGTAGCGGTACAAACGGGCGATCATCTGTCTCGACACCCCCATACGCCGGCCGACCTCGGAAAAGCTCGAAATTCTCTTCGTCGACCATGGCACGGATCAGGCCGACTCGGTACACCATGACGGCGTGCTCGAAGGCGTCGACTGCGGCCGAGGACCTCAGACGAGCGTCCCGACCACCTCGGGCGATGAGGTCGTCTACGACCTCCGAAACGGCCACACCGGCGACCAGCTGGTCCCGGGCTCTGTCGATCGACACGACCCCTTCGCCAATGGCCCGCTGCGCCTCTTCGCCGGTCTGCTCGACTCGTTTGATCGCTTCCAACAGCCGGTGGTTGCTCGCCACGGGGCTCCTCACGAATCCGCCTTCACCGATTCTCAGTTTTCGCGCCGGTCAACCGAGAAAGCAAGCAGAACCAGCGTCGGGGATGTGGCCACCATACCCACACCGACCTGGGCAAACGCCGATGGCCCAGGTCAGCACCCAATTGCGGCAACCCGGCGTTGCGCCGTTAGCTTCCCTCCCCGCTGGGCCCCGTCGAGCGGGGTTCCGCCACCCGGCTCCGGGGCCCAGCACATTTTGCAGCCGCACCGAAGCCCCCGACCACCCGGGCACTGTCCTCGAGCCACTGTCCTCGAGCGACTGCGGCGCGGTGTCCACGAAGATCTCGACGGCCCGCCGTTTATCGAGCGCTCCGTCCTCCGACTGTCTCCGCACTGGCCGGTCGGCTCTTTCGCAGTGCGGCAAGTGAGAAGGCGGACAGGGCGGCCAGGGCGATCGAACAGGCCAGAACCGACCGGAATAGGCCGAAGTACTCAGCGGCGATACCAACACCGATGACAGGGACGGCGAGCCCCAAATAGCAGAATACGAAAAACAGAGAGATGACCTGACCCCTCCGCTCGGGCGGGGCCAGACGGTTGGCGGTCGAAAGGCTGCCGATGAAGACGCAGCCCACCGCAATTCCTCCTACTGCGGTACCGGCCAGAAAGAGGTAGAGCGACGCCTGCGACAACCCGGCGACGATGAGGGCGAGGACCACCAGGAAGAGCGCCAGCCCAAACGACACGACCTTGCGGTAGTCGAACCGCCCGGCGATGAGCTGGGTGACAGTGGCGATGCCGAAGATCATGAACACGACGGCGCCGGCGACGGCGTGGCTCTGTTGGTGCAGAACATCGCCGAGAAAGGTGGGTGCCAGCGCGCTGAATATCCCCAGCAGGCTGAAGCTGGCGAAGGCGGCCACGCCGGCGGCCACGAACTCGTCCCTTCCCACTTCAGGGAAATCGAAGCCGCCGAAGCGAACGGTCAGTCTCTGACGCGTGGTCACCGTCTCGGGCACCACCACCACTGCGACGGCTGCGACCGCCAAAAAACCCAGATACACCTCGAAGACCAGGACCGTCGGGTCCGGACCGTACTGAGCGAACAGACCGGCGACCAGAGGGCCGAGCCCGAGGCCACCGGTGTTGGCCGCCGTGGCCACCAGGGTGGCCTGCCGCGGATTTCTGCGTCCCAGCATTTCGGTGAGCGCTGCCGTCCCGGTGCCTGTCATCAGACCGGCGGAGAAGCCGGACAGGATCCGGGCGGGGAACAGCCAGCCGACGGATGGAGCCACGATGAACACGACCGTGCTGCATGCGCTGAAGGCGAGGGCGGCTCCGAGCACGTATCTGCGTCCAACCTGGTCGGAGGAGCGTCCGGCGAAGAGCAGGGCGGTGAGCACGCCCGCCGCATAGACGGCGAAGATCAAGGTCACCACGCCGGAGGAGAAATGCCACTGGCTCTGGTAGATGACATAGAGAGGGGTGGGCAGGGTGGTCCCCAGCATGGTGATGGCGAACACGTAGGTGATCAACCAGAAGGCCACCTCCCGGGGGGCGGAGGCCAGCGGGCGATCGGTGGCGATCGCCTCGTCGAGGCAGTCGAAGCAGGGTTTAGTCGTCGGCTTCGACCGCACCCCCTCTAGAGCTTGTGAGCTCATCCAGGTTCACCTCTGTATCTCGTGACCCGTCTGTATCTCGTGACCCGTCTGTATCTCGTGACCCGTCTGTACCTCGTGACCCGTCTGTATCTCGTGACCCGTCTGTACCTCGTGACCCGTCGCCAGCGTCGCACCGCGGCCGCACTTGCGTTATTTATACCCCTGTTGCCGGCGGGCCGACAGTGGCGTATGGGCTACGGCCGAGAGTTTCTCCGGCGGCCCGCTCCCTGGCCCGAATTGGGGGGCCGGTTCCCCGCCTGGCCCACCGGCTCCACGGCTGATTGTCGGCGCCGAGGGCAGGCGCACCCGGTTCAGAACCCGAGGGGTTGGTTGACCAGGATGGCGGTGATCCGGCCCGGGGCGACTGCCTTGTTGATGACCAGGAGATTGTTCACTCCGCTGGGAACGCCGTAGGCCTGCCTGGCCCGCTGATCCTCACGAGGAAAGCAGTACTCGTAGATGCGCCGCAGTCCTGTGTCGAAATCGGGAACGACCTTCTGCGCACCGACGACGAGGAGGACGTGACCCGCTCCGGAAGCGATCGGTCCGAGTTGGCTCCCGCTGGCGGAGGCAATGAGAAGTGTGCCCTCCTCGGTGAGGGCGTGGACGCTGCCCACGACCCAATCGGGTGAAGCAGAGAGCTGCCGCATCTCGCGAACCTGCATTTGACGGTCCATCTGGTAGAGACGGGGGCGAAGCGGCTGATACTGCCCGGACCGTTCGATGTCCTCGGCCACACCGGTCTCCTCCAGCGTGCGGGAGGTGTTGTTGTACACCTCGGCGCCCACCGGGAGGATGGACCGCACAGCCTTTCTCGCCTCTTCGGCGGAGTCGACCACGATGCCGGTGATGCCGTTGCCTTCGAGGGCGCCGGCTACAGCGCCGATGCGCTCTGGTGGGGCTGGGCGAGAGAACTCCGCCTCTGCCTCCTCGCTCGGACCCGCCGCCGACGGGTCCCCGGGTAGGTCGGTGGCCGGTGACCTGTCCACGTCACTCACCACCGACTTCAGCCAGGCGCTGGTGCACGAGGGCCACCACCATGGAACCCTCGCCGATGGCGGCGGCGCAGCGCTTGATCGACCCGCTTCGGACATCGCCGGCGGCGAACAGCCCCGGCAGGTTCGTTTCGAGGGGCAAGGGTGGACGAGACAACGACCACCCGTCGAGGGCACCGGCCGACGAGCTGAGTTCGGCGCCGGTGCGCACGAATCCGGCGCCGTCGAGAGCAAGTCCCACCGTGGCCGCCCCTTGGGTACGCGGCTCTCCACCGATGCAAACGAATAGCTCGTCGACGGACAGCCGGGACACGGTGCCTCCTGACGAGACCATCAGGTCCCGCAGGCGCGTATCCGATTCGAGGCTGACCACTTCCGTGTCTGTCCGAACCTCGATGTTTCCCCGTTCCTTCACTTGGCTGATCAGGTACTGGGACATCGATGCCTCAAGCGAGCGACCCCGGACCAGCAACGTCACCTGGGAGGCGTAACGCGAGAAGCGGATAGCCGCCTGACCGGCGGAGTTCCCTCCCCCGACAATGGCCACCCGGCACCCGCTGCAGGTGATCGCCTCACTGGGGCCGGCACCGTAGTACACGCCGGAGCCAAGGAGCTCGTCGATGCCCGGAACCTCCAGGCGACGCCAGTCCACACCGGTTGCCACCAGCACGGAACGTGACGGCACCGCTGTGCCGTCGGAAAGATGGGCGACATAGCCAGGGCCCTCCCGGGTGATGTCGGCCAGCCGCCGGGCGAGAAGAACTTCGGCCCCGAATCTCTTGGCCTGGGCTGTTGCCCGCGTGGCCAATTCGCTCCCGCTGATCCCCTGGGGGAATCCGAGATAGTTCTCGATCATGGAGGTCGTCCCCGCTTGACCTCCGGGCGCGACAGCTTCGATGGCCACGGCCTGCAAACCCTCAGATGCGGCGTACACGGCGGCGGCCAGCCCGGCCGGACCGGCGCCCACGATGGTCAAGTCGTAGGCCGGCAGTGACGGAGCCAACACCATGCCCAGTCCTTCCGCCACACCTTCCAGAGTGGCCGGAGCCAGTTGCATACCGTTGGGGAGGATGCACACGGGAAGCCGGTCCGCGCCCCTCTCCCCCACCGGGAGCAAGGCTCCGACCCGCTCGGTGTCGTCCACGTCGACCCACTCATAGGGGACCGCGTTACGGCTGAGAAAGTCGCGGATGCTGTACCCGACAGAGGACGCCCGGTGTCCGACCAGTAAAACCTGAGGAGTGACCGGCTTGGCGTCGTAGTCGATCATCGACATGGCGTTCGCTCCCCTTTATCGTTCGCTCCCCCCTATGACGTCAGGCTCCCACATCCACCCGGGCACCGCCCCCCGCCGCGGTTTCACGGGTGACCGGGCCACGTCCTGTCCGGTGATCGACAACCTACCTGGGCCGCCAGCGATGGCGGCTGCCCAGGCGGGACCGCTCGGTCCGACCTCTTCCCTCGGCGTCGTGGCACTGCCCAGTCCCGTCGCCCATCCGGTGGCCGAACCGCTGGTCTTCGAGTTACCTCGGGTCGAGTCGGTCTCGAGATCAGGGGTGCACTTGTGAGCCGACACCCTTGTCGAGCCGCAGGGACTGCATGATCATGAAGGTCGTGCTCCGGGTGAACTCTTCGATGTCGGCTGCGGCAAGTTGACCGGTGTACTTCTTGACGACAGGTGCAGTCGCCGTATCGGTCACCTCATCGAGATAGCCCCTGACGGCGGCCCAGACGTTCTCTCCGTAGTTGGCCCAGTAGGGGGTGGGGTCGACCGTGGACAGCGCCCCGTTGGCGCTTTCTACGATGTCGGCGATGTAGGCCTGGTGAAGCTCGATGTCCTCGCGTGTCCCGAGCCTTCCCAGATGTCCACCGATGTAGGTCTTCCAGGGGTAGGTGAGCGCTGTGGCCGCGGCATCGATATACCCAGGAATGTCCTCGCTGAGGTTGCAGTTGTAGATCGGCACCCAACCCGAGTTGGCGATGTCGATGAGCATCAGAACGTCGTGATCGGGAAAGTGGATGAAGATGTTGTCGGGGGTGTGGTTCGGCCCGCGAAAGGCCAGCTCTACTCGCTCCCCGCCCACCCTCAGGGTGTAGGTGTCCTGGAAGGTCACCTCGGGCGCCGGCCTGGTCGGATCGTTGTCCCGCAGGAGCAGGCGTCGGGTCTCCACGTGGCCGATCCGCACCAGGTCGTCACCGAAGAGGTTGGCAGCACCGGCGTGATCGGCATGGTGATGGGAGTAGACGAGATGGGTCACGGTGTTGCCCACGCCCTCGGCCTCGGCGATCTGGTCCACCGCCCGGCGAAGATTGTGACCGATTGTGGGCGGAGCGTCGAAGAGGATGATTCCCTCATCGGTGGCGAGGAATGCTGACTGGTAGGTGCCGTCGGTTACCCAGAACAGGTTCCGTTCGACTCGCCCGACGTAATAGCCATCCTGGTTGAGGGGCGGACCCAGTGAGGACGGTGGGATGGGGACATAGTCAGGCAGTACCGGCACCGTTGAGGCACCAGAATTAGTCGAGCTCACGAAACTCTCCTTTCTCGGACCTGCACAGTTGTCAGGGTCGTATCGACGGCCATGACCAAGGGCACGTTACCGCGTTGATCTTGCGTGGGCAAGCAACTTCTTTTAGACTCCGGTGCACAGAAGGGAAGAACGAGCTTGCTTGGCACGAGAGGAGCCCTACGTGACTGGTGAACCGATGCCTCCCCCGAGGCGTGCAGCGCGGGCCTGTGATGCATCACGGAGGCGGGTGCTCAGCCCATCGGCCGGACGTCCCTGGCCTGGCAGGGCAGCGCCCCTGGCCCGGTGCCGTTCCTGATGTGGCCGACATCGTCCGCACTTCTCGACTCGGCACAAGGCTCTGAACCCATGGCTCGGTCGACCCTGCGTCGATCGCGGCCTGGCCGCCCGCAGTCAACCGGTCGGGAACCGGAGGACCTAGCTCCGCACTGGTTGTGGGTCCGACGTGTCTTCGAGGTGGACGGCCACCTCGGCCAGCGCTTTGGTGACCCCGTCGATGTCCGCCGCATCGATGCAGTCCAAAAAACGACGCCGGACGCTGGCCAGGTGAACCGGCCACGCCGACTTGAGTTTGGCCATGCCCCGGGGCGTGAGCCTGGCCACGTTGCCCCGGGCGTCAGACGAGCTCGCCGTCTTCGTCACCAGGCCACGCGTTTGCAGATCGTCCACCAGCCGGGTCATCCGACTCGCCGACAAGTCGGTGGCGCTAGCCAGGTCGGCCATCCGCAGCTCCCGATTGGGACCTTCGGAAAGATGCATGATCGTCGTGTACTCGCTCGCCGTCAGGCCAGCGCCTCTGATCAGGTCGGAGTCCAGATGTCGGGGGATGACTTTGACAATTCGCATCACGGCGCGCCAGAGCTCCTCCTCGGTCGGAGAGAGCGGCTTGAGAGTGGCCATGCCCAATAATAACTTGCTTGACCACGCAATCGATAGACCCTCGACCCAACGTTCGGTACCCAACCAGTGTCGGCACACAACTGCTCCGACGGATCACACAAGTGGAGGCATCGCATGACGGATGACGGACACCCGGTGGACCGGGTAGCAATCGTGGTCGGCGCCGGTGGCGAGCTCGGTTTGGCCACGGCCGTCAAGCTTGCCGGCCGCGGCATGACCGTGGTGGGGGTCGACCGCAACGAGCGCGGCATGGAAGGCCTTCCCGACGGCATCACCCGCCAGGTGGTCGATGCCACTGATCCACAGACCGCCGCTCCACTGGTCGAACGGATCGTTCACGACGTCGGCCCTCCAGACGTGTTGGTGAACACCATCGGCGCGTTTCAGACCGGAGAGGCGTTGACGACGACGCCGGACCAGTTGCGCCTCATGATCGACGTCAACCTCGGTTCGGCATTGTGGCTCAGCCAGGCGGTCGCTCCCCATATGCAGCAGAGCGGGTCGGGTTCCATCGTGCACATCGCCGCCCGACCAGGATTGGAGCCCTCGGCCGGTATGGCGGCGTACTCGGTGAGCAAGGCCGCCCTCGTCCACCTGACCCGTGTTCTCGATGTCGAGCTGCGGCCCCTCGGCATTAGGGTCAACAGCATCGCCCCCCAGCTGCTCGACACAGCAACCGCACGTGCTTCGTTCCCCAAGGAGGTCCTGGCCCACGCCGTCGCCCCCGATGCCATCTCCGAAGTGGTCGCCTTCCTGGTGAGTGAGGCGGCCGCGCCCATCAGCGGAGCCATTCTCCCCGCCTATGGCACCTGATCGAGCCGGCCAGCAGTCGGCCAACCGGCCGCATCGGACTCCGGGCGGGCCCCCAGGCGAGACGGCGCTCGACCGGGCCCGCTCCCACCTCCGTAAGGCCGACCCCGTTCTGGCCCGGATCATCGACGCCCGGCCTACCTTCGACCCCCAGGGGTGGCTGGCTGAACTCCCGGCCATGGACCTGTTTGGCGCCCTGCTGTTCCAGGTCACGGGCCAACAGCTATCGGTGGCCGCCACCCGCCGAACCCTGGGGCGCATCGAGACGCTCTTCGGTGGTCATCTTCCGTCCCCGGCCGACCTGCTCGAGGTGCCACAGGACAGTCTGCGCCAGGCTGGTCTGTCCTGGCGCAAGGTGGCCACCCTGCGCGACCTGGCCGAGCACTTCGCCGACGGTCGATTGGACCCCACAACTCTGAGCACGCTGTCCGACGACGACGTCGTCACCGCGCTGACGGCCATCCCCGGGATCGGCCCGTGGACAGCCCAAGGGGCGTTGATCCTCGCCCTCGGACGAGAGGACGTGGTCCTGCCCGGGGACCTCGCCCTCCGAAAGGCCATCCAGCGGGCCTACGAGCTGGACCACCTCCCCAGCCAGGCCGAGGTAGTGGCCGTCGCAGAGCAGTGGCGACCGTACCGCAGTGTTGCCACCAGCTACCTGTTTTCGGCCGCCTTCGACGGGCCGCCAACGGAATCTTCGGAGTAAGCCCCGTGACGGACACAAAATCAGACGTCGAAGCAGCCGGTTCATTCGCGCTCGGTCGGTCCCAGGTGAATCGGATCGGATACGGCGCCATGCAACTGGCCGGCGACAACGTCTTCGGGCCGCCTCGAGAACGCCACGAAGCGGTGCGCGTGCTCCGTGCGGCCATCGAGAGCGGGATCAACCACATCGACACGGCGCAGTACTACGGGCCGGCCACCGTGAACGAAGTGATCCGCCAAGCGCTCTACCCCTACCCGAGCGACCTGGCCATCGTCAGCAAGGTAGCGGCGCGTCGTGATGAATCGGGTGCCGTCCTGCCCTACGACGAGCCAGATCAACTGCGCACCGGCATCGAGGAGAACCTGTTGACACTGGGTGTGGATCGGCTGGCCGCGGTGAACCTGCGACTCATGGACGGATCGAGGCCGGGTCACCGCTTCGATGCGCAGCTGGCTGCTCTGGTGAAGGCCCGTGACGAAGGGCTGATCGACGGGATCGGGTTGAGCAACATATCGATGGAACACCTGCGCAGAGCGGTCGACCAGACCCACATCGTGTGCGTGCAGAATCTGTTCAACCTGGCCGATCAGAGCTCGCTGGAGCTCCTGCACCGCTGCACCTCGGAGGGCATCGCCTTCGTACCGTTCTGCCCGTTGGGCTGGCCCCGCGGCATTCAGAACGCCGTCCTCACCAGTCCCGTCCTCGTCGACCTCGGGGCCCGGCTGGGCGCCACCCCGGCGCAGGTGGCGCTGGCCTGGCTGCTCGATCTCGCACCCAATGTTCTGCTCATCCCCGGCACCCGGACCCGACAGCACCTGGCCGAGAACATCCGATCGGCCGGCGTGCGTATCGACGACGCCGCCCGGGTTGAGCTGGCCCGACACTTCCCCATCAGCCGGCCTCACTAGCCGGCCATCGGCGTTGCCCCAGATCTCTCCTCACGCTCGGTGCATCGGCAACCGATCAGATACTTCACGAACGCCGGTGATTAACTTGGGCTGGTGCAAGTCCTCCTCACGGCCGAGGCGTACCGCTCCTTCGGTGCGGACCTCTCCCGTCCGGAGGTCGACTGGCTTTTGCTGAACCAGGACGGCAGCCTCGGTGACCCGGACGGACGGTCGATCGCCCGGGAGGATGCGCAACCCAACATCGCCTGGGGTACGTCCGACCTGTTCCGAGAGGGCGCCCCGCTGGTGTTGTTCTTCTCATTCATGGTCGAGAGCGTCGGTCTGGCCTGGTTCCAATCTCCGGGCGCAGGCTTCGACGATCCGGTGTTCGGGACGCTGGTGGCCAACGGGGTTCGGATCACCAACGCCCATGTCAATAGCTTGCCGATCGCCGAGTTCGTGGTGCGATCGGTGCTCGACGAGTTCCAGGACGCCGAACAGTGGCGACGCCAGGCGCTCGAGCACCGCTGGCAGATACACGATTGGCACGAGGTCTCGGGCTCGACATGGTTGATCGTGGGGCTGGGAGGGATCGGAACCGAGGTCGCTCATCGAGCACGAGCGTTCGGCGTCAAGGTGATCGGCTGCCGGCGGCACCCGTCACCGACCGACCCCACCGAGCGAACCGTCACCCCTGACCAGCTCGACCAGGTGGTGGGACTGGCCGACGTGATTGTTCTGGCCGCCCCGGCCACGCCAGAGACAGAGAACCTGGTCGACGCCGATTTCCTCAATCTGACCAAGCCCGGCAGCCTGCTGGTCAATGTGGCCCGGGGAACACTGGTCGATGACGATGCGCTCATCAAGAGCCTCGATTCCGGGCACCTGTCGGCCGCCGTTCTGGACGTCTTCCGGACGGAGCCGCTTCCGAGCGATCACCCCTTCTGGTCCCATCCGTCGATCCGTGTCACCCCGCACAATGCGGCCGGCGGTAGCGGGCGCTTCCGTCGGCAGGCCGATCTGTTCAAGGAGAATCTCGATCGATACCTCGATCGTCGTCCGTTGCTCAACGAGGTGACCGACGTGATCGCCGGTCAGGCCCACCCAGCCCGAGATCGTGCAGGTCGGTGACTCGCTTTGTTCATCCCTGCGCTCACCCTCCCGGGCGACGGGACTCTCCGGGGCACCGGCGGGTCCGGGGCCCGGTCAGCCGGTAGCCCACTCGGGCACGGATAGCTGGTGATCCGGACAGCCGCCCAGGACACAGCATACTCACAGCAATCTCACAGGATTGCCTTATTGTTCGACGGCATGCTGGTGGCATGAAGGAAAACATTCACCTGGGCACGGTCGGTCGAACCCGGGTGGGCTTGAACTGGAGTGTGGGGGTCATCCTGGCCTTTATCGTCTTCGGTCTGGCCGCGGAGTTCCGCGACGCGGTTGGCGGATTGGGTGCCGGCCTCTACTGGGCGGCGGCGCTGGTCACTGCCGTCTTGTTTCTGGCCAGCCTCCTCGGCCACGAGCTGTCCCACGCCGTGGTGGCACGAAGAAGGGGGATGACCGTGGACGGCATCGTCCTGTGGGCGCTCGGCGGGGTGGCCAAGTTGAACGGTGATGCTCCCGATGCCCGATCGGAGCTGCGCATCGCCATCGCCGGTCCCGCAGCCAGCGCCTCGTTGGCGGGAGCATTCGGACTACTGGCGCTCGGCTTCGGCGTGCTGGGCGCCTCCATGCTGGTGGCGACTGCCTTCTGGTGGCTGGCCGGGGCCAACCTCCTGCTGGGGCTGTTCAACTTGCTTCCGGCCTACCCTCTCGATGGCGGACGGGTGCTGCGCGCCGGCCTGTGGCGTCACTGGGGGGATCGTCTCCGGGCCACGGATGCGGCGGCGGGGGTTGGCGGATTCTTCGGCGCTGCGCTCATCGGAATCGGCATCTTCGCTCTCTTCTTCATTCCGGCGTTCCCGCTCAACGGCATCTGGCTCGCACTCATCGGGTGGTTCGTCCTCGCAGCCAGCCGTCAGGAACGCGGAGCGGTGCGCCTCACCTTGGCGCTCGATGGTGTGCGCGTCGGCGATGTGATGAATCCGGTGGTGGCGGTCGGTCCGGCCTACGCAACGCTCGACGACCTCGTCCAGCGGTACATGGGCCCCGGACACCTCGATCGCTGCCCGCTGGTGGACCTCAACGGCGAGGTCACCGGACTCCTGAGCTTCGACCAGCTCGGCCGTGTCCCGGCAGAGCAGTGGCGCTCGACGAGGGCGTCTGATGTGGCGTGGCCGCTGGCCGGTCTGGCCCAGACCTCGCCGGGGGCTGCCCTTGCTCCTCTTGTCGGTCAACTCTCGTCGCTACCGAGCCACAGTGCGCTCGTCTGGGAGGGCGGGCGGCTTGTCGGAACCCTGACGACTGGCGACGTGGGGCGGGTATTGCGTACACCGATCGTCCATCGAGGTCACCCCTACGGCGCCTTGGCCACCACCCCCGGGGCGGTAGCTGCAACCATGGATCGCTGACCCGATCCGACTGATGACTGGGGATCGGCTCGACTCTCCCCTACACCGGAGGAACGGGCTGACCCTGATCAGTTGAGCGCGGTGCCGGTTCACCGCTGTCGGTCCTATTGCCGACTGGCCCACTCCGAACGATGGCCTGGTCGGTCGGACCACCAGTGGCAGTCAATCGCCCCATGGCCGAAGGCCACCAATTCCAGCGACCGAGCAGCGCCACGGTCGAGGGAACGAGCACCGTCCTCACCACGAATGTATCGAGAAGGATCCCGATGGCCAGGCCGAAGCCGATCTGACGGATTTGACCGTTGCCCGACCCGCTTCCGCCTACCACGGCCAGCACGGTAAAGGTGCCCGCCAGCACCAGACCGGCCGACGTCACGGTCGGCCCCGTGGCCCCCACGGCCCTCACCACTGCCGAACGCAACGGGCCCTTCTTTGCCTCCTCGCGGATGCGGGTCATGACCAGGATGTTGTAGTCCTCACCCAGGGCCAGCAGGAAGATGAACATCAGGAAGGGTAAGAGAAAGACGATTCCACCCGAATTGCCGAACTTTATGAAGATGATCACCGAGATCCCGAGCGAAGCCAGATAGGACAGCACCACGCTGAGGATGAGGTAGATCGGCGCGATCAGGCTGCGCAGGACGAGGGCCAACACGATGCCGATGGCCAGCACGGCCACGGGGACGATGTGGCGGAGATCACCGTCAGAGATGTTGCTCACGTCGTAGAGAGCCGGAGCCTCACCGGCCACCCCGTTGGCGGTGGCTCCGACTCTGTGGGCCACGCCGGCCACGGCGGTCCGGATGGCCGGCACAGCATTGAGGGCGGCGGTCGTGCTCGGATCACCGGCTGTGAGGCCGGCTTCCCACTGGACCGTCGACCCGTCGGTGCTGATGTATTGGGCGGTGGCCAGATAGGCGTTGTACAAAGGGGTGGGAATGCCCACCGGGGGGGTCAACCGGTTGGCGTCGACCAGGGTTTTGGGCGGGGGCAACTGGGCGTGGAGCGCTTGCAGTTGCTGAGGGGTGATGGGAGTGCCGTTGGGATCGAGAGGACCGGCCAGCTGGGTGAAGTCACCGGTACCCCGCAGGCCCGTGGTCGCCTCCTCCAGGACCGAGGGGTCCTGCCAGACCGAGTTGGGAAACTGCATGACCACGTTGGTCGGGTTGGAGCTGGCTTGCGGGAAGTTGGCGGCGAGGGCGGCGTAGCCCTTGGCCGCGTTGGTGCCGGCCGGCGGGGTGATGTCGCCGCCGAATCCGCCCGGCTTGAAGCCTGTGGCGAACAGCGCCAGCACACCGAAGATGACCACGCCGATGGTCAAGGTCAGGGCCGGGCGCTGCACCAGACGACCGGCGATCCGCCCCCAGACCCCGTCGGCGTGGGTTCGAGGCACCGTCTTCGACGGCCAGAAGACGGCCCGGCCGAACACGGAGAGTAGGGCGGGCAGAAGGGTCAGGCCCGCCGCCAGCATGACCACGATTCCGATAGCCAGGGGCACACCCAGATCGTGGTAGATGCCGAAGCTGGCGAGCAGCAGGGTGAGGAGGGCTACCACCACGGTGGCCGCCGAGGCAGAGATCGACTCGCCTACCCGGCTTACGGCAAGGGCGACGGCTTCCTTGGGTGGCAGTCCCCCCAGCAGCTCCTCGCGCACTCGGAAGACCAAGAAGAGCCCGTAGTCGGTCCCGGCGCCGAGGATGAGCACGATCAGCAGGATCTGGGTGAAGAAGGAGATCTTGAGCCCGTGGGCGCCGAGGGCCCCGATGAACGATCCGGAGAGCCCGAGTACCAACACGGGCGGGATGAGGGTGACAAAGGGGGCCAGCACCGATCGGAAGATGAGCAGCAGGAGAACGATGATGAAGAGGATCGAGAAGAGTTGGATGGCATTGCCCTGCTTGTTCGACTGGGCGTTGTTGGCCACGTCGGTGACGATGGCGCCGGCCAGTTCGACGTGGAGGTGCGGTGGCAGGTCAGCCCGACCGAGAGCCGACTGCAGATCGTCGACCAGCGTCTTCGGTCCGGTCGGACCAAACGGCTCTGTCGACGAGGTCACCAGTAGCTGAGCGGCGTTCCGGCTGGGCGATTCAGCTAGGAACCGGACGCTCTCGACGGTGGGCACCTTGCCCAGCTCCGCCGAGAGCTGGCGCAGGGACGTCTGATCGCTGGTGGTCAAGGGGGGATCCGAGGTGACCGCCACCACCGGTATCGGGGATTGGCTGGAGGAGCCGATGAGGGGTTGGGCCAGAACAGCCGCTTGATTGCTCGGCGCCGTCGCCGGCAGGAACTGGCTGTTGTCGTTGTTCACCTGGCTGCTGAGCGAGGGAAGGGACTTGACGGCGAAGACCGTGCCAACGACCCATATGGCGATGATGAGCCATCGGAACTTGACAACCCAGCGGCCCAGGGCACCGAACGCCAGATCCATCAGCGCACTCCTCTCGTGCAACTACCGATCGCGAATGAGGTCAGGTCACAAAATGCTCAGTGGACGACGAAGCCGCTACGGCAAAGCGAGCGAGCCGATGGGACGTGGCACCGTTGGCGGTGCTTCCCGGCCAACTTTATCTCGGTCTGCGACAGGGCTCCGCGCGTAGCCATCCCCGTCGTTCAGTTGCCGGGAAACAGCGCATGGCGCTGGCGTCCCATCCGAAGCTCATCGTTGCGTGAAGGGTGACAACCGGTATCGAACCGAGCCGCTCCCCGCTGCCGCTACTCGACCTGAGAGATCTTGTAAGCGAGGCCAGGACGTGGGCCAGAAGGTGCTGCTACTCGGAGTTGCAGTGCCCGGCACGTACCTATTCGCTGGCCGTACGGCGGTCCCCCCGTGGCCCGTCAGCGGTGTTCACCACCACGGTGTGGAAATTGACGAATTCGAACAGGCCGTGTTGGGAGAGCTCGCGGCCGTAGCCCGAGTCCTTGACGCCACCGAAGGGAAGGCGGGGATCGGACACCGTCATCCCGTTCACCGCGGTATGACCAGCTTCGATGCCGGCGGCGAACGCCTCTCCCCGTTCGAGGTCAGCGGTCCATACGGCGCTGCCCAGGCCGTAGCTGCTGTGGTTGGCGAGCTCGAGCGCCTCTGCCCGGTCACCCGCCCGCAGTACGGGGATGGCGGGGCCGAACACCTCCTCTTCGAGCACCGGCATGCCCGGCCGGACCTGATCGAGGACCGTCGGCTCGTAGAAGAAGCCCGGTCCGTCCGGCACCCGGCCACCCGCCAGGATGCGTGCACCCTGGTCAACCGATTGGCGGACCTGGCGCTCGACGGCGTCGCGCAGGTCCTCGCGGGCCAGCGGTCCCACCGTCACGCCGGGCTCGGTCGGTGGGCCAAGCTTCAGGGTGCCTACCTGCTCGAGCAGCTTGCCGACGAAGACGTCGGCAACGGGCTCCTCGACCACAATCCGTTTGGCGGCAATACAGGACTGCCCGGTGTTCTGGAATCGACTGCGCGCCGCCCAGGCTGCAGCAGCATCGACATCGGCGTCGGAGAGCACCACGAAAGGATCGCTGCCACCGAGCTCCATGACCGTCTTCTTGAGCGCCCCACCGGCAACGGCGGCGACGGATCGCCCCGCTCTCGTCGACCCGGTGAGAGTGACAGCTGCTACCCGGTCGTCCTCAATCACCGTGGCTGAGACCTCGGCCGTGCGCTCGGTGCTCACCACCAACACGGAAAGAACGGCGTTCGGCAAGCCAGCCGAACGGGCGACATCGGCCAGGGCCAGCCCGCAGCCGGTCGTGGAGGGGGCGTGCTTGAGCAGGACCACGTTGCCCGCGGCCAGCGCGGGGGCGAGAGCCCGCACCACCTGCCAGTACGGGAAGTTCCACGGCATGATGGCGAAGAGGACGCCCAGAGGCTGAGGAACGACTTGGCTCCGAAGCGCTTCGGTTTGGACCACCTCGGGCTCGAGGAGCCTGGGTGCGTGGTCGGCGTACCACTCGCAACAGAATGCGCACTTCTCGACCTCGGCGCGGCTCTCCACCAGCGGTTTGCCCATTTCCAGGGTGGCCAGCATGGCCAGCTCCTCCTTGCGCTTTCGTAGCTCGCCGGCCAGTCGGCCCAAACCCTCGGCACGCTGATCCGGCGTCAGCTGACGCCAACCGAGGTATGCCGACCGGGCCTCGTCGAGGAGGGAGTCCAATTGCTCGGAGGTCGTCTCTTCGTAGTGGTCGAGTGGTTGTCCGGTCGATGGGTCAATCGTGGTGACGGTCATGTGACCTCCCCGCTGGAGTTCCTATCTCTGTGCTGAGGTTGCTGTGCTGCGGTTGCCCGCTGAAAAGACCAGACCTCCAGGATTGCGCTCACTGCACGTCCAGTGGGCGAGCCTCAGGTGCCTAAGTGGTTTGAGGGTTCTCGATCACGAGAGCCACTCCCTGACCCGATCCGACACACACGCCCAGGACGCCGTAGCGACCCTTGCGAACTTGAAGGTCGATGGCCAGGGTGAGGACGTAGCGGGTCCCCGACGCCCCGAAGGGATGGCCGATGGCCACCGCCCCGCCGTTGGGGTTGAGCCGGTCGTCGGGTACCTCAAAACCGTCGAGCTGGTTCGGTAGTTCCCGCAGGACGCCGAGGGCCTGGGCGGAGAATGCCTCATGGACCTCCCACACGTCGACATCGGTGGGCGCCAGCCCGGCGCGATCGAGGGCCTTGGCTATGGCAAAGGCCGGAGCGATGCCCATGAACTGCGGATCGAGGGCATAGGTGGCCGACGACACCACCCGGGCCATGGGGGCAACGCCCAGCGACTCGGCGGCGGGACCGCTGGCCAGGACGATGGCCGAGGCGCCGTCGTTGAGCGCCGAGGAGTTGCCCGCCGTCATCTGGGTCGTGTTCGGTTGGGGTAGGAGTGCGGACAGTTGTTCGAGCGAGGTATCGCCGCGGATGCCCTCGTCGTGCTCGAACAGGCGACCGGGCTCGTGCCTGGTGGCGGGGATCTCGACAGGATGGATCTCGAGGGCCAACCGACCGGAGTCTCGAGCGGCGGCGGCGTGTTGGTGGGACCGGAGGGCAAAGGCGTCGATCTCCTCCCGGGTGAGGTGATAGCGGTCAGCCACGTTCTGGGCCGTCTTGATCATCTCCACGTAGGCATTGCGGGCCAGGAGGACCGGATTGGGCGGGCCGCCGGCACCGGCCCACATGGTGTCGAGCAGGAGGACCGGCCCTCGCGGGCTGAAGGGCGCATCGCCCTTCATTTGGGCCCAGCCGGAACGGGACATGGACTCCACCCCCCCGGCCAGCCCGACGCCCAGCTCGTCGCTGCGGATGGCGTGGGCGAGGTTGATCGCCCCGGTGAGCGACGAGGCACAGAACCGATTGACAGTGGCGGCAGGGACCGAGTCGGGAAAGCCAGCGGCCAGAGCGGCCCACCGCCCGACATCGCCCATTCCCTCGTGGGCGGTGTTGACGCAGCCGGCGGTGATGTCCTCGATCCGCTCCAGTGGCACACCCACCTTGGTGCAAGCGGCCACCATGGTCTGCCCCAGGAGGTCATCGGTCCGGAAGTGAGACAGAGACCCGCCGTAGCGGGCGAAAGGCGTCCGCACGCCGCCGAGGATGAAGGCGTCGGTCACGAGACCAGCGAGGCGTGCAGAGTGATCTCGGGAACCCCGGCCAAGGCCCGGCTCACCGGACACCCGGCTTTGGCGGCCGACGCCTGGTCCAGAAAGGTGGGCTCGTCGATGCCCGGCACCTTTCCGACGGTGACGAGGTCGATCCTGGTGATGGTGGGTACGCCATCGACCGGTCTCAGGGTGACCGTGGCATCGGTGTGGACCGATTCCGGCGGGTTTCCGGCCTGGGCCAGAATGTTGGACAGGGCCATGGAAAAGCAGGCGGCGTGTGCGGCTGCGATCAGCTGCTCCGGGTTCGAGCCCGGGCCGTCCTCAAAGCGTGACTTGTAGGTATATCCCCCGCTTATCGTGTCACCGGCGGTGAAGGTGCCCCACCCGGTGGGAACGTCACCTTTCCACTCCGCACTTCCCTTTGCTGGCACGGCGCCCTCCTTTCGGGACCATCTCTTCGTTCATTTTGCCGTATGGGCCCCATGGCCCGATCACCCGGCAACCTCCGCCTATAGCCGGCCAGTTGCCCGACCGCTCCGGCCGGTCCGGCTTGGGCTAGGACCGGTGATCCGTGGTCCGGCACGGAGGCTCTGAACGGCTGTTGTGGTGGTGACCTCGTCTCCGACCATGCTCTGAGGACCGGCTCTATTTGCGCCCCGACAGCCACATGAAACGATAGTGAGATGGTGATTCCCCTCATGCTGGCCACATTGACCGACCGTCGAGATTTCGGTGACGATTGGCTGTTGGAGCGCAAGCTCGACGGTGAACGCTGCGCCGCACGAAAAGTGGGCGGCGAGGTGCGACTCGAGTCGCGTACCGGCAAGGATCTCAGCTCCACCTACCCCGAGGTCCGCTCCGCCGTGGCGGCTCAGTCCTCCCAGGAGCTCCTGCTCGACGGCGAGGTGGTGGCCTTCGACGCCGACCAGACGTCCTTCACCCGACTGCAACAGCGACTCGGCGTGAGCACGCCGTCTCCGGAACAGGTGGCCAAGTACCCGGTCGTCTACTGCGTCTTCGACCTCTTGGAGATCGACGGAGAGGATCTCACCCACAGAGCACTCATCGAGCGGCGCGCCCGGCTGACGAAGACCCTGCGGTCGAGCGCGGCACTGCAGCACACCGAGGCCTGGCAGGGCGACTCGGAGCGGCGGTTCGCCGCGGCCTGCCAATCCGGTTGGGAGGGGCTCATCGCCAAACGAGCCGACTCCCCCTATGCCGCCGGCCGGTCGAAGGACTGGTTGAAGCTCAAGTGTGTCTGGGAGCAGGAGTTCGTCATCGGCGGCTACACCGATCCCGGTGGGAGCCGCACCGACTTTGGCGCCCTGCTGGTCGGTTATTACAAGGAGGGCTCCCTGCGTTACGCCGGCAAGGTCGGCACCGGCTACACCAAGGAGACTCTCCACGACCTCGGTGTCCGGCTACGGAAGCTGGGAACGGCCGAGCCGGCGTTTGTCGACGCACGACCGGTCCCCCGCGGCGCGCACTGGACCCGGCCCGAGCTCGTCGCTCAGATCGGATTCGCCGAATGGACGAGTGACGGCCGGCTGCGACAGCCGCGCTTTCTCGGGCTCCGTGACGACAAGAGCCCGGCTGAGGTCATCCGGGAGCGCCCCCAGTGATCGTGGATGCATGTGCCTTCCACTACGGGGCCTTCAGGGGTGGCTTCCCCGCCCGTAACGTCGCCGGCCGATGCGGCGGGATTGCCGGCATTGGGCGTCGGCGAGGCCCCGACCACAACGCCGGCGGAGCATCGACAGCCTCGGCGATGGCGTAGGCCGCCGCCTCGTAGTTGATCCGCCAGCCCACGAAGTCGAGCCACGCCTCCTCGTTGGCCCGCTCCAGGGGAAAGTCCACCTTGGCCAGGCGGCTGATGGCATCGACGAACTCGTCGTAGGTGAGGTCGATTCCTTCATTGGGGTCTGCTTCGTCGGGGACGGCGAAGCCGCGGGCGCGGGCGATCTCCGTCAGGCAGGTAAAGCCGCCACGCAGACAGAGCCGAGCCGATATTGCACCGGAGGGGTTGGGGAGTAAAGACAAATAGAGAGCGGCGGCATCGAGCACAGCCAACTGAGCAGTCACCCAGGAGGAGAGCATTCGCGGCGAGCGGAAGTTGACAAGGGGAAGGTAGGTGGTGTGGCTTTCCGACACGTCCGCCGACCAGCGCTCCCATTCGTCAAACAAGGCGGGCAGCTCGCCCAAGGCCGACACCCCGGAGCCCAAGCCGTAGTGGGTACGTGCCAGCAATTCGGGACCCCAGGACGGCACCCCGGCTCGGGAGTCCAGCATGGTCACCAGCGCTTCGCGCCGGCTGAAGGCAGCGTAGAGGGTAGGGAGGTAGCCGATCTGCAGGGCCACCGTACCCAGACCGACCAGTGAGGCGACGTCGGCCAGGCCGGTGGGACCGCCACTGCGGGGGGCGAGGTACCCCAGGGTGCAGAGCGAGGAGCCGGCCAGTTCGAAGGCACCCGCCAGGCCGGCGTCGCCCATGGACGGCCACAGCAGGAGGGCGAAGCCGACCTCGAAGACCGCTAGCCACACGACAATCTGCAGAATGAGTTGGATCGGGGCCTGGGCGGCCAGAATCCGATCGCGCTGTTCGTAGGAGTCGAAATGGTCGGCTACGTAGTGAAAGGTGACGCCGACGGCGATAGCCAGCCCCCGGGTCAGCCAGCTCCGGACCCGGCGGGGGACGACGACGGTGCCGATCACGCTCCAGGCGCCGAAGAGGATCAAGAGCGCGCCAACCACTGCCGCCAGGTCCCGGCCTACAAACATGGTTCACACTCCCATAGACGGTCCGGCTCGTGCTGGATTGGTCGAGGGCGTCATGACGACGTCACCCTGGCTGGTAAACGCTTGCCGGCCGCCTCGGCGTCGGCGGCTGGCGGTCGCTTCTCCCGCACACCGGAGTACCCCGCCGACGGCCTCGACGGACCTCCCTCCTCCCCTCCTGCCAACCGCCGAGCCCAACCCGGCCCTCGCCCGCCATCGCCGCCAGCCCCGTGAGCGCCACTCCGGTTCCGGTACCACTCCCTCTTGACAGATTGGACAGACCTGTCTATCTTGAAATGGACAGACAGGTCTACCCAAAGGGAGAGGCTCATGAGCGGAGAGAGCAGCACGGCTCACAGGGGATTGGGCCAAGCCCTGGTGACCGGGGCGACCTCGGGCATCGGTCGGGCCACTGCCCTCCGACTGGGCCGAGACGGCTGGCACGTCGTCGTCCACGGCCGCAACCCCGAGCGCGGAGAGGCGGTGGTCCGGGCGATCGAGGCGGAGGGGGGCCGTGCACGCTTCGTGGCCGCCGACCTCAACGACTTGGCCGCGGTACGAGCTCTGGTCGACGCCGTCGATGAGGTGGACGTCCTGGTCAACAACGCCGGAGCTTCATGGTTCGGCCCCTCCGCCGATCTGGACGAGGCTGCCTTCGACGACCTGTTCGATGGCAACGTGCGCTCGGCGTACTTCCTGGTTGCCACGATCGCTCCGGCCATGGCCGAACGGTCCTCGGGGAGCATCATCAACCTGGCCAGCATGGCCGGCCAGATCGGTCTCGCCGGCGGAGCCGCTTACGGGGCCACCAAAGCGGCTCTCAGCTCCATGACCCGCTCCTGGGCCGCCGAGTTCAGCCCCCGGGGCGTACGGGTCAACGCCGTGGCGGCCGGGCCGGTGTACAGCACATCCGACAAAGCACCCCTCATCGAGCAGCTCGGCAAGGCCACTCTGCTCGGACGGGGTGCCCAGGTCGAAGAGATCGCCGAGGTCATCGCTTTCCTGGCTTCCGAAAAGGCGAGCTACATGACAGGAGCAACCGTGGCCGTCGACGGCGGGCGGACAGCGGCATGAGCCCGGTACTCGCTCTGCCCGAGTGCCCCATCCCCAGCCATGTCCCGGTGGTCGAGCCGAAGGGGAGGCAGCCGCTCCTCCGACTGGTTGGCCTGGCGTCGATCACAGTCACCTTCCTTGCCGCTTCATCCGCACCCACCCCGCTGTATGTGACCTACCAAAAAGCGTGGGGCTTCTCGGCGTTGACCACCACCGTCGTCTTCGGCGTCTACGCCCTCGCCTTCCTCTCAGCTCTGCTGGTCGTCGGACGGCTCTCCGACCACATCGGACGGCGCCCGGTTCTGCTGGTCGGCATCGTCGGTCAGATCCTGGCCTTGGTGGTCTTCGTCGACGCCCACAGCGTGGCCGCCCTTCTCGGGGCCCGGATCGTTCAGGGTCTGGCCGCCGGCTCGGCCATCGGTGCCATCGGTGCCGCCATGCTCGACATCGACCAAAAGCGCGGCGCAGTGGCCAATGCCACCGCGCCGGGGCTCGGAACGGCGACTGGTGCGCTCCTCTCGGGCTTTGCCGTGCAGCTGCTGCCGGCGCCGACCCGTCTGATCTATCTCGTCCTGGTCGCAGCGTTGGTGATCGAGGCGGTCGGCGTGTTCTCGCTGCCCGAAACCAGCCCCAGGGCACCCGGGGCGTGGCGGTCGCTGATCCCGAAGATCTCTCTCCCCGCTCAGACCCGCCGACCAATGCTGGTCGCCGGGCCGGTGCTCTTCGCCGTGTGGGCCCTCGCTGGGTTCTACGGCTCGCTCGGACCAAGCCTGATCGACCACCTGGTCGGCTCCGCCTCGGTCGTCCTCGCCGGGCTGGGCCTCGGCGTCCTGGCCGGGGAGGCCGCGCTGACCACCTACATGCTCCGGGGCACCCCGGCCCCCAGCGTCATGCTG
This sequence comes from uncultured Acidimicrobiaceae bacterium, assembly GCA_963813525.1. Taxonomy (GTDB): domain Bacteria; phylum Actinomycetota; class Acidimicrobiia; order Acidimicrobiales; family RAAP-2; genus Bog-756. The sequence continues at coordinate 1,907,925 of CAWEZI010000005.1, read as the reverse complement.
ATCGGCACCGGCACTCTGTTTGCGGGCGTGACGGCGGTGCTGGTCTCCCTCTGGACCGACTCCCCTATCGGCTTCTTCCTCGGGACCGCTATCGCGGGAGTCGGCTTCGGCGCCGGCTTCCAGGGTGGTATCCGCCTCGTGGCTCCCCTCGCCCATCCCGACCAGCGAGCCGGGGTGCTGTCCGTGCTCTTCACCGTCTCGTACCTCGGCCTGGGAATTCCCGCCGTCGCCGCCGGTGTGGCCGTCGTCCGGTGCGGTGGCCTGGTCGCCACCAGCTACGAGTACGGCCTGGCCGTCCTCCTCCTCGCCGTCCTGGCCACCGTCAACCTGGTCCGCCTTCGTTCCCACACCCAACCATCGACCGAGGAGGTCTCCCGATGACCGATACCCGTTCCCGCAAGACACCTGGACCCGACCACCCCATCACCCTGGAACGGTCGCCGTCTCACGCCGTCGTCCGAAGCGGAGCGATCGTGATGGCCGAAACCGACCGGGCCCTCGAGATGCGAGAGGCCACCTACCCGCCCGTTCTCTACATTCCGCTCGACGACGTCGACCAGAACCACCTCCGAAAAAGCGATCACCACAGCTGGTGCCCCTACAAAGGCGAGGCCTCCTACTACGACATCGTCGACGGGGACGGAACCGACCTGAGCGCTGCCGTCTGGTACTACGACGACCCCTTCCCCGCCGTGGCCAGAATCAAGGGCCACGTGGCCTTCTACGCCAACCGGGTGGACATCACCGCCACTTCCGGGCCAACCCGCCATACAATAGACAGACCTGTCTGAAGAGGAGGTCGCCTCACGTGAGCACTGCACCAGTTCACACCGAGCATCGAGGCTCAGCCCGAGAGCGACTGCTGGACGCGGCCAACGAGCTCTTCTACGCCGACGGGGTCCAAACCGTCGGCATCGACCGCATCATCGAGCGGGCCGGGGTGGCCAAGGCTTCGCTCTACAACCTCTTCGGCAGCAAAGAAGAGCTGGTGGCCGCCTACCTGGCCTCACGGCACGACCTCACGACCAGCAGGCTCACCGAGGCGATCGACAAGGTCGAGGATCCACGCCAGAAAATCCTGGCTGTCTTCGAGGCCCAAGCACAGCAGTACGGACAACCGGACTTCAATGGCTGCGCGTTCACCGCCGCTTCCGCCGAGGCACCCTCAGGAGGTCTCGTCGAGCAGGCAGCTGACCAGTTCAGGGCCTGGATCCGGGCCATGTTCACCGATCTGGCCGAGCAAGCGGGCGCTACCGACCCGGTCGGCCTCGGACGCCAGCTCCACCTCATCTACGACGGGGCTGGATTGGCGGGCCGTATGGATCACCATGACCCGGAAATTGCGACGTCCGCCCGCCAGGCCGTTCAGGCCCTGCTCGATGCAGCGCTCAAGCGCAGCGGCCGGATGGCCAAGCGGCACTGATCCGCCTGCCGTTCCCTCGGGTCGGATAACTGCAGTTTCGGGACGGCTCCCAGTACACGGTGATGTCATGAGCCTCCAGAGGTAGTGACTTTCCTTTCGGTTCTGACAGTCAACAGGTCACGTGCCATCCACCGAATGTTCACCTGCCGTTAAAACCGCTGTGACACAGGGTGGGTACGGCCCTGGTGTGGCAATGGGAACGAACGGAGGAAGACGGCGTTATGGACGAATCGAAGGAACGCTCCCGCACCGGTGGCGGGCGACCTATTTCTCGCAGGACGTTCCTGGCTGCCAGCACCGCCGCCGCCGGCCTGGCCCTGTCATCGCCCGCAGGCCGCCTGATCGAGGCGGCGGCCGCCACCGAGCCGTCGACGGCCCGGGGGCTCAAGGAGATCGAGCACGTGGTCATCCTCATGCAGGAGAACCGCTCGTTCGACCACTACTTCGGCACCCTCTCCGGGGTGGCGGGGTTCTCCGACCCACGGGTCCTCAAGCAGCGGGTGGACGGCAAGCGATACCCGATCTTCGACCAGTTCGGATACGCGCCGGGCACCGGCGTCGACCCGACTGGCTTCCTTCAACCGTTCCATCTGCTGAGTGACCCGCCCACTGACAACGGCGAAGCGACCAACGACATCACCCACGCCTGGGGACCCCAACACCAGAGCTGGAACGGGGGGGCGATGGACGCATTCGTCTCGACCCACGTCGCCAGCGCCAACGACGGGCCCGACAACGGATTCGTCACCATGGGGTACTTCACCCGCGATGACCTTGCCTTCTACTACGCCCTGGCCGACGCCTTCTGCATCTGTGACCGGTACCACTGCTCGGTCCTCGGCCCGACGGACCCCAACCGGGTCATGGCGGTGTCGGGCACCATCGACCCTGCCGGCACCCACGGCGGACCCGTCGTCGAGACGTACAGCGACCGGGCCGAGTATTACGGCGCCTTCAGTTGGGAGACCATGCCCGAAGCCCTATCGGCCGGCGGGGTGAGCTGGAAGGTCTACAACGATCCCACCGCCCTCTTGGAGCTGAGCCCCTTCCCCTACTTCTCCCAGTACTGGGGGGCGTCGGCCAGTCCCGAGCTGGTGGCCAACGGCATCACCCCCACCTATCCGGCCTCCTTTGTGGCCGATGTGGCGGCGGGCACGCTCCCCTCGGTGTCGTGGATCATGCCCCCGCTGGCCGAGTGCGAGCACCCGGCGGCGCCTCCCGAGTACGGCGAGTACCTCACCAGCCAGGTGCTCTCGACCCTTGTCTCCAACCCCGACGTGTGGGCGTCGACCGTACTGTTCGTGACCTACGACGAGAACGGTGGCTTCTTCGACCACGTGCCGCCCCCCACCGCGCCGGCCAGCACCGACGCCGAGTACCTGACCGTCTCTCCCCTGCCGTCGGCGGCGAGCGGTATCGCCGGTCCCATCGGCCTCGGCTTTCGGGTCCCCTGCCTGGTGGTGTCCCCGTTCAGCCGGGGCGGGTGGTACTGCCCGGACCTCTTCGACCACACCTCACTGCTGCGGTTCATCGAGACCCGTTTCGGCGTCGAGGTGCCCAATCTGAGCGCCTGGCGTCGGGCCACCACCGGCGACTTGACCAAGGCCCTACCCCTGGCCATCCCCACCACGTCGGTGCCCACACTGCCGGCCACCTCGCTCGGCGACACCTCGGTGGCTGAGCAGGCGGTCATCAACGCCCTGACCGGCACCGAGGATGTTGGCGTGCCCTACCCGCCACCGACGACCAACGCCATGCCGGCCCAGGAGTCGAGCCCCACCCGTCGGCGGACGTGATCCGCAGTCATTCCCCCGGCTGCCAGAGATCCGCCTGAGCTCCGGTCCGACTCTCTTCGGGGACAACCCTCGGGGCGTCGGCGGCTCATGAGCCTCGGGTGGCCTCGTCGATGGGTCGGCGTCCGCCGACCACATGAGGGTCGAAGGCCCGCGTGTGAACGATCATTGAACACTCAAGGCCAGGGTGTTAACCGTCGATCTATGACCATGCGGTCTCGTCGTCGGCACGTCCGTCTTTTGGCGGCCGTGGGCATCCTGGTGATGGTCGGTGGAGTGATCACCAGCTTGGGAGCGCCCGCCGCTCAGGGTGCATACACCGGCTGGGTCGTCGTCAACGGGGGGGCCCAGGACCCGCAGACCACTCAGCTTCTCCTCAACTCGACCTGCGCCGATGCCTGGGACTGCTGGGCGGTGGGTGCCATCATCCCCGAGGTTCAGAACGCAAAGCCCCTCGCCCTGGCCGAACGCTGGAACGGATCCTCGTGGTCGGACGTGTCCGGGGTCCAGCCCGCCGGCCAGCAGGCATCCGTCCTCTACGACGTCAGCTGTGTGACCTCCACAGACTGCTGGGGTGTCGGTGGCCAGCAGACCCTCTTGCAGGGGAACGACCCGAACGTCCTCATGGAACACTGGAACGGCGTTGGCTGGTCAGTGGCGGCCACGCCGTCCATAGGTGGACTGCTCTTCTCGGTGAGCTGCCCCGCGGCCAATAACTGCTGGGCGGTCGGCGGCACGCTGGACCCCACTTCCGGAGACGTGATCGGGTCACTCGCCTTCCACTGGGACGGGTCGTCCTGGACGATGGCAGCCCTCCCTGCCTCCGGACAGAGCGACGACCAGCTCTCGTCGGTCAGCTGCACCAACGCCACGGACTGCTGGGCGGTCGGCACCGCGTCGGCCAACCCATTCGACAGCGACGTACTTCCCAACCTGTTGTACAAGTCCCAGGGCACTGTGCCGTGGATGCTCCACTGGGACGGATCGACGTGGTCAGGCTCGACTCTTGCCGATCGGCAAAGCCCCACGGGCGCGGCGTTGACGGGCGTGACCTGCGTCGCATCAACGGAGTGCTGGGCGGTGGGGTCAACCATGAACGCCGCCGGCCACTTCAGCGAACCGCTGGCCGAGCGATGGGACGGGGCAACCTGGTCGGTTGCACCCACCACCATGGCCAACTATGGGACGTTGGCCAATGTCACCTGTCTGTCGGCCAGCGCGTGCTGGGCGGTGGGCGCGTTCTCTGTGCCCGCTGGTCAACAAAAGGGTGGGAACCCGCAGAGCCTCATCGAGCGCTGGGACGGCAGCGCGTGGTCAGTGGATGAGAGCCCCGACGTCAACGCAGTGAGCGTTCTCTACGGTGTGGCCTGTCAGCGGGGGGCACAGTGTTTCGCCACCGGATTTTCCGTCGCCGATCCCAACAACTTCACCCCTCAGACGCTCATCGAGGAGGCCACCCTCCCCGCCGCCGGCTCGCAGGGGTTCGAAGCGGTCGCCGGCGACGGCGGAATGTTCACCCTCGGTGACGCCGGCTTCTTCGGCTCGATGGGTGGTCACCGTCTGGTCGCGCCGGCCGTGGGGACGGCGGTGACAGCGGACGGTGATGGCTACTGGCTGGCGGCAGCGGACGGCGGGGTGTTCTCCTTCGGCGACGCCCGTTTCTACGGATCGATGGGGGGAGCGCGACTCGATGCGCCCGTCGTGGGTATGGCCGCCACACCGGATGGTGGTGGTTACTGGCTGGCGGCGGCGGACGGTGGCGTCTTCTCCTTCGGTGACGCCCACTTCTACGGATCGATGGGGGGAGCGCGCCTCGATGCGCCCATCGTGGGTATGGCGGCCACACCTGATGGTGGTGGTTACTGGCTGGTGGCGGCGGACGGTGGGGTCTTCTCCTTCGGCGACGCCCGCTTCCACGGCTCGATGGCCGGCTCCCTCGGCGGTAACCGGGCCACCGCCATGGCCACCACGCCCGACGGTGGCGGATATTGGTTGACCGGCCGGGACGGCGGGGTCTTTGCTTTCGGCAATGCCGGCTTCTTCGGCTCGCTACCGGGGAGGGGTCTGGTGGCCAATGCCCCTGTCATCGGCATCAGCGTCTTCCCCGACGGCCGCGGCTACTGGCTGGTGGCGGCCAACGGCAGTGTGGACAACTACGGTGACGCCGGTTGGCTGGGCACGCTCAATGACATCGGGCTTCGGGCCCCTCTGACCGGTGTCAGCCCGTCGTCGTGACCGGTCCGATCCCCACAAGTAGCGGAGTCCACCTGCCTCTCTGCTAAGGACGTCCTCCTCAGGTCGGGGACCCTCAAACCAAGCGGACGTTGTGTTCGACGGTCTCGATGACATCGTCCATCTTTCCGGTCAGGGCCTGCTTGGCCAGACTGAGCGTGAACCCCTTCAGAGTCTCCGCGGGCACATGCGAAGGCAGGGAAAGGGCATAGCGATCGACCAGCACGTCAACCACGACCGGTCCGTCCCGGTACCCGAGGGCGGCTTGCAGCCCCTGGCGGACGTCGCCGGGCTCCTCGATGCGTATACCCCTGGCTCCGCAGGCCTCGGCAACCCTGCCGAAGTCCGGGTTCACAAATTCTGTCCCGAAGGGGGTGAAGCCCGCCTCTTGCTGCTCGATGTTCACGAAGTCGAGCATGGCGTTGTTGAAGACGATGTGGATCACCGGCGCCTTTCGTTCCACCTCCGTCAGAAGGTCGCCCATGGCGAGCATGGTGAAGCCCCCGTCACCGCACAGGGCGATGGTCTGGCGACCGGGAAAGGCCAACTGGGCACCGAAGGCGTTCGGCGAGGCGCTGGCCATCGACGCCCAGGTGAACGAGCCGAACAGCCGACGCCGGGGCCCGTAGTGGATGTGACGGGCGGCCCAGATACACGGCGTCCCGGTGTCGGCGAAGAACAGAGCATCATCGTCGGCAAGCTCGTCGAGAACGGCGGCGACGTACTCGGGTCTGATCGGCTTGATCCTGGGCCCCCGGGTGACATAGTGCTGCAGCCGCTTGTTGGCCCGTTCGGTCTTGTCCACGTGGCTCCGGAGGAACTTGTCGTCCGCTTTCTCCTCGACCAGAGGGGCCAGAGCGGTCAGCGTCGCCTTCACGTCCCCGACCACACTGAGTTCGAGCGGCACGCGGCCGGCCGAGGTGACGAGGGTCACGGTCGACCTGAATGACCTTGACGTCCTTGTGCGGGAGGAAGTCCGAGAAGGGGAAGTCGGTGCCCAACATAGCAGCGCGTGAGCGTGGTTGATGGCCTCCCAGCAACCGCCGTAGCCGAGGAGCCCGTTCATGCCCACCGCGCTGGGGTTGTCATGCTCCAGCCACTGCTTGCCCTTGATGGAGTAGCCGACAGGGGCAGCCAGCTTCTGGGAGAGAGCACGAACCTCCGCTTGTGCTTCCCTGCATCCGTCGCCGCCGAAGATGGCCACCGTCGTCGCCTCGTTGACCAGTGCCGCTATGGCCTCGAGGTCGGCGGCAGAGGCTGAGCCTAAGGTGGCGGCCGGTCGGGGGACGTACCGCGCTCCTGGCGGTGCGTCGGCCGAGGCCACGTCGCCCGGGATCGAGATCACGGTCGGCCCACGCTCGGCGATGGCCGTCGTGATGGCGCTGCCCACGACGCTGTGCACCTGGCCGGGGTTCACGAGCCTGCCGATGTAGAGGGCGGCCGCGGCAAAGAACGTCTACGGGTTCAGCTCCTCCAGGGCTTCGGTGTCGATCAGCGATGACTCCACGTCACCGGCGATGGCGATCACCGGAGCCCGCTCCTTGCGTGCGTCGATGAGTCCGTTGATCAGATGGGCCGTGCCGGGCCCGGATGTGCCGCAGACGGCCACCGGCTGGCCGCTGAGCGAGGCCTCGGCCACCGCGGCGAAGGTGCCGTACTCCTCGTTGCGTACGTGAACGAATTCGATCGAACCATTGCGCCGCAAGGCGTCGATCGTGGGATTGAGGGCGTCACCCACGATGCCGTAGCAGCGTCGCACCCCCGCTGAGACCAGCATCTCCCACAGCGCGTCGGCAACCGTCTTGGTCATGTGCATCTCCTCTCGGTACCCAGCGTCAACCCCGGAGCCGCCGGGCTCTGGACGGGATCCCCGGGCCCGTTAAGGACTGCTGTTGGTGTCGACGTGGACTAGCCGATGAACTTCATGAGGGCATCGTTGACCTCGTCGGGATGCGTCCAGCCGATGTTGTGGGGGCCTCCCTCGACTTCGATGAACTGGATGTCCTTCACGAGCCCGGGAAGCCGACGGCCGGTGGCGTCGATGGGAAGGATCCGGTCCTCGGTGCCCTGGACGACGAGCAGCGGGATGTCGATCTTCGGCAGGTCGGCCCGAAAGTCGGTCAACCACGTCGGCACGCAGGCCAATGTGGCGTAGGCGGACGAGCCCGCCGCCACCTGGAAGCTGGCATTCCAGGCTTCGTCGCTGATGCGGGTGCCCCTGAGCTTGTCGACGTTGTAGAAGTTGTCGAAGAAGAACTTGAACCAGGCGTAGCGGTCCTTCTTGATCATCTCTCGAAACCCGTCGAAGACGCTCTGAGGCACGCCCAACGGGTTGTCGGGGGTCTGGAGAAGGAAGGGTGGGATCGGTCCGAAAAGGGCGGCCCTGTCCACCCGGTCCGAGCCGTAGGTGCCCAGATAGCGGGTGACCTCCCCGGTGCCCATCGAAAAGCCGGCCAAGACCATTTGACGCAGGTCGAGTTGGTCGACCAAGGCCTTGAGATCGGCAGCGAAGGTGTCATAGTCGTAGCCGGTGGTGGGCTGGCTGGAGTGCCCGAACCCCCGTCGGTCGTAGGTGATCACCCGCCTACCGGCGTCGAGCAGGACGGGCAGCTGCTTCTCCCAGGAGTGGCCGTCCAAAGGGTATCCGTGGATCAGCACGACCGGCCGGCCGGAACCGTGGTCCTCGTAGTACAGCTCTACCGGGGCCCAGTTCTCCTGACCGACGGTGATATATGGCATGGCAACCTCCCTGGTTGTGGGTCTTTGGTCAGCCGCTGTGCGGCGATCCTGGGAACAATCAACCGCCACCGCGCCAGCCGCGCACTGGGTGTCCAACCCTCCTAACGCCATGACCCGGCCGAGGTGGTTGCGAGATACCCGGCTGGGGGGAAGGCCAAACGGCTATTCCAACCGCCCCTGTTTGACCTTACGCCGCTTCGTCGGGGCCTTACGCCACTTCGTCGGTCGACTCGAGCGGGTTGCTGACCTCGGCCAGGATCCTCTGGCTCATGGCCAGGATCGTGCCGATGCTCAGCCACCGGGTCGGATCGTCTCCCCACCGCCGCTGGGCTCCGGCCACCGCTCGGCCGAACGTCTCGCCCGCCAGACGAACCGCATCGGACAGGCGCTGCCGGTCGGCAGGCTCGTCCGGCGACCCAACCCATGTCACGTAGGCCTCAATGGCCGAACCGGTGGCGACGAGCATGGCCCCGACGCCGGGCATCGGACGAGCATCTGGCGCCCCGTCCACCAGGGCTCGGGCGATCGACCGTGTCTGGACGGCCACCCTTTCTCCGACGCGCAAGGCCTCGTCGGCCCTCTCGAGCACACGGCGATCTCGACGGGCCCGTGCGTTCCAGCGGGCGGTCAGCTGATGACCCTCGTGCTCGCGCCTCGCCCTGACGGCGGTCTCGACCGATCCGAACGCCTCTTTCCTCCAGAGCTCGGCCTGTTCGAGGGTCCACGCGAGCCGATGGCCGACCCGATCTCCAAGAGGATGTGGCGGCAACGATGGAGCGGTGCCAGGGCGTCTGAGACGACTCGCTCCGGCGACGGTGCCGAAGGGCTCGCCACAACAGCCATGACGGCGATGGCCGAGCCGATCAGGGTCTCCTCCACCCGTCTGCCTCCGTAGCCTGGCGTGGCGCTGCCCACTGCAAATACGAGGAGTGCACTGACCGGGACTTGCACGACGCCCCGGGGGCCCAGCCGGACCGTCCAGGCCAGCAGGAGCCCGACAAAGACGATGATGGTAATGCTCCAGCCACTCGGGGCGAGGAAGTGGCTGACAGCCAGGGCGGCGCCCACCCCCAGAACGACCCCGACGACCCGTTGGAAGGCCCGCGAGAGCGAGTCGTAGACGGTCGGTTGGACGATGAGGATGACGGCCAGGGGGGCGAAATAGGGCCGACTGTGCGGATTGAACACCAGCGCCACTGCCCAGGCAATACCGGCGGCCACCCCCGCCTTCACCGCTAGGAGGAGCTGGGCGCGGCTGACCAGCGCCGGCACCAAGGGCCCCGACCCGAAGGGCGCCCGGATGGAGCGCCATCTGCTTTTGACCTGTTGGCGAGCCTGCAGGACCATCGTCAACGGTCGATGGCACTTGTTCGCACCATCTCAATCGGTCACGCGTATGAGTTCTCCACGCGCCGTGTTGATGACGATCGCACCTGGAGGCAGAAGGGCAATGGTCTCTGCGTTCAAGAAGTGATGGGTCTCCGGAGTAGCCGGGGCGTGGAGGGCAAGGAAGGAGCTGACGCTGAGCAAGTCCTTGGGGTCCGCATGAAAGACGGCGCCCTTGGCCCGGTCGGCCGGCAGCTCGGACCTGTTCGAATAGTGAATCTTCATTCCGAGGGCTCGAGCGCGGTCTGCCACGCCTTGCCCGATATGACCCATCCCGTAAATTCCCAGCGTCTTACCCGTCACTTGCCGGCCCAGGAGAGTGAGGGGCTTCGTCTTCTCCCACTCTCCCGATCGTAGGAACTCCTGCGCTTCGTAGGAGTAGCGCGACGCCGCCAGCACAGCAGGACGGTGGCGTCGGCGACAGCGTCGGTAAGCACGCCCGGGGTATTGGCAACCGGGATGCCTTTCCGCTTGGCGGCGGCAAGATCAATGTGGTCGTAACCGACCGACATCGTGGCCACAACCTTCACCGAGGACGGGATGCGGGTGAAGAAATCGGCATTCAAGGGGACCGACGGACTGGTGAGAATGGCCGACGCCCCATCAGACAACGCAACGAGCTGGTCGTTGGTTACCGGCTCCCCGGTCGATTGCCGGAGCGAGAAATTCCGCACGACACGGTCCTCGACCTCCTTCAGCAGCGGCCGTGTTACGACAAGAATCGGTTTGGCCATGTCTTCTCACCTCTCCTTACCGGGGAGTCCCTACCCGGGACCATTGCCGCAGGGTGACTCGCACAACGGATTCATGTACCCCGTGGGAGCCTCGACTATCACCCCGCCGCCGGGGAAGCCTTCTCGCCAGGGGACCCGTGTGCGCCCACGCCCGTTCCGTTGTTTTGTTTCGGGGTCCGGCGTCGGCCCCACGGAGAACGGCCCCCATGCCTACGGACTCTCGCTCCCCTGTTGTCTGAGCTCCCCTGATCGATCGCCCCGGCTCGAGGCCCCGGTGCCTATCCGTCATTGATGACAAAATACGGTGCGTCCCCGGGGGGCGACGAGAAAGGAGCGGGTTATTTGACCCTTCGAGCTCAGGCTGCGGAAATGACTCAGGCCATCGAGGACTACGCCATGATCGGCGACACCGAGACTGCCGCGCTTGTCGGACGAGATGGTTCCATCGATTGGCTTTGCCTCCCTCGCTTCGACTCAGGGAGTTGTTTCGCCAAATTGCTCGGAGATAAGAAGCACGGCCGCTGGCAGATTGTCGCTGACCAACCGGTCACCTCCCACGTGCGTCGGTATCGGGGCGGATCGATGATCCTCGAGGTCGAGATCACCACCGACAGCGGTGTCGTACAGGTCATCGACTTCATGCCTCCCCGGCATCATCACCCGAGAGTTGTCAGGATGGTGCGGGGCATTGAAGGCGAGGTGCAGATGCGGACCGAGCTGGTCATGCGCTTCGAGTACGGGTACGACGTCCCGTGGGTGCGGCGCACGGACCGTGGTCTCATCGCCATCGCCGGGCCCAATGCCCTCGTTCTCGACTCCCCCATCGAGCTCAAGGGCATCAAGATGCACCACGAAGGAAAGTTCACGGTCCATGCTGGGGATGAGGTGGCTTTTGTCCTCGCCTGGTACCTGTCTCACGAGGAACCCCCTTTCGTGCTTGATACGGCGCGGGCCCTCGATGAGACGACCAAGTTTTGGGGAGATTGGTGTGGCAAAATTCTGCCGGTCTATGGCGAGTGGGGAGAACTCTCCTTGCGGTCGCTCATCACTTTGAAGGGGCTGACCTACGGTCCGACGGGTGGCATCGTCGCCGCGGCGACGACATCGCTCCCGGAATCCCTCGGCGGCGTGCGCAATTGGGACTACCGCTATTGCTGGGTCCGGGATGCGGCGTTCACGCTGGAAGCCCTGATCGAATCGGGCCTGCGCGAAGAAGCAGAGAGCTGGCTGGCATGGCTCGGACGGGTCGCCGCCGGTGATCCCGATCAACTGCAGATCATGTACGGACCAGCCGGTGAACGTCGCCTGACCGAATTGGAGCTCGAGTGGCTCCCCGGCTACGAGGGATCGTCGCCGGTGCGGATCGGCAATGCCGCCTCGGGGCAGTTCCAACTGGACGTCTACGGAGAGCTCATGAACGCCATCGACCGGGCTCGCTCCCACGGCATTCCTGTGCACCCGGTCATCTGGCGGATTCAGGTGGAGATCATGGGTTTCCTCGTCGACCACTGGTCCGATCCTGACGACGGAATCTGGGAGGTCCGTGGTCCCCGTCGGCAGTTCACCCACTCCAAGGTCATGGCCTGGGTCGCTTTCGACCGTGCCGTTCGGGGTGTCGAAGTCCACGGTCTGGAGGGACCTGCCGACAAGTGGAGCGCCATCCGAGATGCGATCCATGCCGAGGTTTGCGAGAAGGGATGGAATGCCGAAATCGGGGCGTTCACCCAGTTCTACGGAGCCGTCGAACTGGATGCCAGCCTGCTGATGATGCCGCTCGTCGGATTCCTCTCCGCTGACGACGAACGAGTGGTCCGAACGGTCGAGACCATCCAACAGCACCTCACTGAGGACGGCTTCGTCCTCCGATACCAGAACGAATCGGGAGTGGACGGGCTCCCGGGACGCGAGGGAATGTTCCTGCCGTGCACCCTCTGGCTGATCGGCTGTCTGCGGCTGATGGGCCGGGTCGACGAGGCAACGGCCATCTACCGACGGGTTGTCGCTTTGGTCAACGACGTCGGACTCATCTCGGAGGAATATGACCCGGGCCGCCATCGCTTGCTCGGGAACTTTCCTCAAGCCTTCACTCACGTGGGGATCCTGAACGCCGCCCGAGGCCTGACAGCTTCACGTGTCGCCAACCAAGCCTGACCTCCGGGTGACCCACAACAAGCCCACGACAAAGGAGCCCGGGGCGCTGGTGGCGATCATTGCGCAGATGTCCTCACCCGGCTCAGCTGCGCGGCTACTGGCGGCAGTCCCTTACAACCGATGGTCCTGTATATTCAGACGTAAGAGGTGCCACAAGCAGGCTCTTCACAGACTCCCGGTCGATGAAGATCGACGCGTCAGTGATTCGGTACATCAAAGCTGAGAACCATCGGTCAGGTAATCCTCATCTTCGTGGCGGACCCCGGATCCAGCCGGAGGCATCAGCGTGGCAAAGAAAACAGGCGAGGGAGCAAACCACCAGAGACCAAAAAGTCCTTCTCACCGCTCCGAGTCGACCGGCGCTCTTCCCTCCGAAACGAGCCCGAAGATGAAGCGCAATGAGTACACCTCCGAACTACGGCGTCTGCACGAACAGCTTGTCGCTGTCCAGGAGTGGGCAAAGGCCACCGGGGCCAAGATCTGTATCGTCTTCGAAGGCCGCGACACCGCCGGCAAGGGAGGGACAATCAAGGCGATCACCGAGCGGGTGAGCCCGAGAGTCTTCCGAGTCGTCGCCCTCCCCGCTCCGACTGATCGAGAGAGATCTCAGATGTACATCCAACGGTATTTGCCGCACCTGCCGGCCGCCGGCGAGATCGTGATCTTCGACCGCAGTTGGTACAACCGGGCCGGCGTCGAGCGGGTCATGGGCTTCTGTACCCCCGAAGACAGCCAGCGTTTCCTGCAGATGACCCCTGGTGTTGAGAGGGCCATGGTGGACTCGGGCATCCTGCTCTTCAAATATTGGCTAGAAGTCGGCCCCGACGAGCAGACTCGGCGACTTCAGAGCCGGATTGACGACCCCCGCAAGATCTGGAAATTGTCGGAGATGGATCTGCTCTCCTATAGGCGGTGGTCCGAGTACTCACGAGCCCGCGACGAAATGTTCGCCGCCACCGACACCGATTGGGCGCCGTGGTGGGTCGTAAACTCAGACGACAAGAAGAGAGCCCGTCTCAACGTCATCTCCCACCTGCTCAGCAACATCCCGTACGAGGCTCTCAAACACCGGGGGGCGGTAGAGCTTCCGCCACGTCAAGAACCCGGCGATTATCAGGAGCCGAGTGGCTTGCTTCACCACATCCCGACCCCGTACTCGTAGTTGTTTTCGTCGGCGCCGTTCCGTCCATCTGGTCAGACATCTTCGACGGGCCGCCTTCATGTCTCAACGGAGGCCAGCGGGTCCTTGCCCCGGGCGATGGCGAGCAAGTCGGTGAACGAGACATCCCTGGCCTGTCGTTTCTCGACAGCAGTGAGATTCCCCTCGGGAACCAGTAGCCGCAGTCCACGCGGATGGATCTGGAACTCCAGCGGGGTCGAGAGTTCTAGGGCTTCGCCGTCGATGCCGGCGTAGGCGCGAGCGGACCGAGACCGGACTTCGAAGTGGGTGGCCGTGAACTCGTGCCAGTGCCGGCTCCGACGGCGTTGGCCCAGGGCCGAGAGGGCGACGACTTCCGCGGCCTCGCTTCCCGTCCTCGCCGATATGGCTACGATGCCCAGCCTTCCGGTGTCCATCCGCCGGCGTTGTGAAGCATCAAGGGTGGCGCCGAGGACATAGGGATTGTTGGACACCTGGATCAAGAAGGCACCATCGACCTCGGCGCCGCTGGGATCGGTGAACTGGAGGTCAAAGGGCTCTTGCGTACGGCCCAGCATCTCGGGCAACATCGCCTTGGTCGTCTCCGACTTGGCCTCGCGGTATCCCTCCTGCTGAACAATGGTGGCGTAGATGCCGAGGGAGACATTGTTGACAAAGAGTCGATCTCCCACGGTGGCGTAATCGATGCGGCGTTCGATGCCATCACGAAAGGCATTAAGGCTGAGACGGGGGTCCTCCCGGTCGATCCCGAGGTCGAGTGCAAAATGGTTCCGCGTGCCGGCTGACACGCACACAAACGGAAGGTCGTGAGCGATGGCGATGGAGGCGACCAGGGCCTGCGAGCCGTCCCCTCCGGCCATGCCCAAACAGTCGGCTCCGCCGGCGATGGCGTCCTGAGCCAACCTCTCGAGGTCGAGGCCATGATCCAGCATGATCACTTCGACCCCGAGGGCCTTGGCCTGGTCGGCAAGACCGAATTTGGCAACCTTGCCTCCGCCCGACCACGGGTTGCAGATCAGCACGGGATGCTGAGACCGTTTGACCGCTACCGGTCTGCGAACATCACGCACGTGGAGATCACCCTCGAGGGCCGCCCTTCCGCAGCCAACTGTCGCTGCCAACAGTAGGGCCAGAAGGGCAAGACGGAACAGAGGGTGATCGGCTGCCGGCGTCGTCCGAAATATGGCCAGAACCACCAGGATCAGACCGACGATGCCTCCGGCAATGCCGAAGGCCCGACGAGGCACCCGCTCAGTTATCGCCCACCACAGACCGCCGACAGCGGTCGCCAGTCCGACAAGCGCAAGGACGAGAAAGCCGAGATTCCCGACGACGAAATCGACGAGCGCCGCCGTCAGGAGCAGACCAAAACCGAGCGAACCCAGCGCCAGGACACGCTCGCGTCTCCGAGCCAGACCAAGAGAACCGGCCTCGGGGCCCACCGACGTGCTCATCTCCCACCTCCTAGTGTCAAACTCGTTGGCCGGTGTGCCGGCTCCCCTGGCTCTACTGATGATGTGAGTGTCCCCCTCCACGTCATAGTCGCGCCGACGGGTGTCGTTGACCAAACTCCGCATCCGGACTGTTCAGGATGCCGGCCACTTCGGTGTCAGGACGACCTCTCCAGCGACGCTTGACCTTTCCGCACTATTCACGTGGCTGTTCACCCGGCCCGTCGGCATCGAGCTGCGATGTTCGGGGAAAGGCCGCAATGGCTGACTCGATGGTGGGAAAGAAGTGCGTCGGATCGATCGTCCGAGTCAGCTTGTAACGTTCGATCTTGGCGCGCACCGGATCCTTCATCTCAGCGAAGACCAGGGATATCCCCTGCTCGTTGAGACTCTCGTCAAGATCCTCAAGCATGTCAGCTGCTGTCGTATCCACATCGGTGATCGGCTCTGCGGCCACCACGATCCAGCAAGGTCGCGGTTCGGCGGCAGCCAACTCCCGGACCTGCTGGCGGAAGGCCCGAGCGTTGGCGAAGAAGAGGGGTGCATCGAACCGAAAGACGGCGAGGCCCTCGATTCGTTCGGCATCCGGGTAGAAGCGCACGTCGTGAAAGCCGGGAACTCCCTCCACTCTGCCCAGACTGGTGCTGTAGGGCCACCAGGATCGGCGGAACACGTTAAGGATGGAGAGTCCCACAGCGATGGCGATTCCGGGAAGCACACCGAGGACGGCTACCCCCAAAAAGGCCGCTATGCAAAGAGCGAACTCGGTTCGGCGCACCTTCCACAGCCGCCTCATCCCCGCCAGGTCGGCGAGAGACAGGGCCGCCGCCATTACCACCGCGGCCAGTGTCGGTTGTGGGAGGTTGCGGAACAGTCCGGGAACCACAACCAGCATGAGCACGATCACCCCAGCACCCACCAGTCCAGTGATCTGTGTCTTGGCCCCGGCCTGATCGGCTACCGCCGTGCGCGAGCCACTTGTGCTGACCGGGAATCCCTGGAAGAGGCCGGCGGCCACGTTCGACGTCCCGATACCGATCATTTCTTGGTTGGCCTGCACCTCATCCCCGCTCCGTGCAGCGAAGGCCGACGCCGTCGAGATGGTATCGGTCAAGGCCACCAGCGAGATCCCGAGCGCTCCGGCAACGAGCAGTCCGAGGTCCGATGCGGAGATACTCGGGATCGTGAAAGGAGGAAGTCCTTGGGGCAGCGTGCCCACGAGGTCGACCCCGTGACCCGAGAGATCGAACAACTGGGTCGCGCCGATGCACAGCACCACGGCCACGAGCACCCCGGGGACCCTCCGCAGCCAACGCTGGAAAGCAAGAATCACCGCTAGTCCGAACAACCCGATGAGGACGGCCGCAGTCACGGTCTCTCCCGACCGGACCCCGTCCACGAATCCGGTGATGTCCCCGATCAGGGTGTCGGAGTGAATCGAAAACCCGAACAGCTTGGGTAGTTGACCTACCAGGATGGTGAGGGCCAGACCGGTCATATAGCCGATCTGAGTCGGCTTGGAGAGCAGGTCGGCCACAAAGCCAAGCTTCGCCACCCCGGCCAGGATCATCATGACGCCGACCAGGATGGCGAGCATCGATGCCAGTGCTACAGCGCGGGCTGGGCTTCCGTTGGCGCCGGCGAGAGGGAGGATTGTGGCTGCGATCATGGGGCCAAGCGACGAGTCGGGCCCGAGGACCAGTATGCGAGATGGTCCCAGCGCTGCATATCCGACAAGGCAAAGGATCGAGGTGTAGAGGCCCGTGATGGCCGGCAACCCAGCCAGCTCGGCGTAGGCCATCCCCTGGGGCACCAGAATGGCGGTGAGTACCAGACCGGCCATCAGATCTTTGAGCAGCCATCGTGGCTGGTATCCGGTGATCATCCGGACTCCGGGCACATGCTTCAGCATCGGAAGCCACCGCCTTCGGATCTCCCCATCTACTTCACCCGACCGTAGGGCCGAAGGCTATGACGGTACCAGCGGCGGTCCCGGAAGGAGCCACACCCCACGGGGGCGTTCGGTCGGGCCGGCAGGTGTTGTCGCAGTCCCGGTGCCTCACGCCAAAATCCCCACGTGGCCTCGGTGACCTCTGATGCATCGCCTCAACCAAAACC
Organism: uncultured Acidimicrobiaceae bacterium; assembly: GCA_963813525.1. Lineage (GTDB taxonomy): Bacteria > Actinomycetota > Acidimicrobiia > Acidimicrobiales > RAAP-2 > Bog-756. Next base: position 1,890,739 of record CAWEZI010000005.1, on the reverse strand, counting down.
ATCGCCGGGGATCGGTGAATGAAGGTCCTCGGGGAGGAAGGGCCTCAAAGCGCACCGCCGTCAACCGGGCATGGGTGGATCAGGTCGCGAGACCTGAGTAGTGAAGGGAGCCGGTTCGGATGATTGAGGTGGTTTGGTCCCAGCCAGCAACACGACGCCGATGAGGGCCACTGCCAGACCGATAAGGGCTGGAGCCAGCCGATCGCTACCGTTCGACAGTTTCTCTTCGAACACGGTGATGCCGAAGATGACGCTGGCGAACAGTGTCACTGCGTTGCTGGACGCCATAGCCGGGGCGAGGACGCCTGTCTTCAAAGCGGACTGCTGGAGTGCGAATCCCACGACCGCGGTGGCCACCAGGACGTAGATCTCCCAGCTGGAGAACAGAACCCCGATGCCGCTTCCCACGATCGTCATGAACTCCTTGGTGACTGTCGCCTGTAGGGCAAAGCCGACACCGGCAGCCGATCCGAACAGCAGCGCCCTGGTTGCCCCGGTCCTACCACTACCTAGTCTGGCCAGGAGGATCAACACAACAGTCCCCGCGATTCCTGCCGACCACCAAGCGGCGGGAGCGGGATGCGAAATGCCCTTTTCGGGCGACCCGACAGACAAAAAGAGCACGATTCCGGCGATGATGGCCACCGCTCCAATGACCACCCGATGGCTGATCTGCTGATTGGTTAGACGTGCTCCGAGCGGCAAGGCAATGACAAGACTGGTTGCCGTAAGTGATTGGACCACCACCAACGGGCCACGATCAAGAGCCGCAGCTTGTAAGACCCATCCTCCAGCTTGAAGAGCGCCGCCGGCCAGCCATACCGGGCGCGTCAGGATTTGGACAAGGAAACGATGGTCATCGCCCAAAGCGGGTGTCTCAAGCGTTCCCTTTTGCTGAAGAACGGTTCCGAATGCGAAGGCAAACGCAGCAAGCAGAGCCAGGAGAACCGCCATCAGCCTCTGGCCCGAGTCGCACTAGACAGCGCCGTCTGAAACCTCCGCACCCTAAGTACTTTCACGTGTGAGACGAACCACCGAGCACCGGCTAGATCAGCGGACTTGCTAGCCACAAATCTACCAGGCCACCGTCGGCTCCCGCAGACTTTCACGATCGCCGCCGTAGGCGGCAAGCGCGGAGGTCACGAGAGCGGCAATGAATATGTAGACGAATCCCCATACCGGGTAGTAGGGGATCCACCAAATGGCACCAATACCGACAATGACTGCGGCGGCCATGCCGATCCGGCGGGCAAAGCCAGAGCCAGCAACCACAAGGAATCCGCAGATCATCACAATCGCTGCGACAACCAGGTCCACCCATCCGTAGGTCTCGAGAGTGTGGCCGAAAATCGCAGCCTCGAGATTGGCGGGCAAAACACCGTGGTAGCGAAATGGCCAAATCGCATCGAAGACCTCCGTGATTCCGCCCAAGATCCGGACGATTCCCGCAAAGAGAATCCAACTTTCGCCTCGGTGATTCATCGTTGGCCTCAGCACTCGAGCCACGCTTACCCGGCGGAGGACGGGCGTCGCGCCACCCGACGCCGATTTTCTCTAAATTACAAGTCTTCTCTGAATAAAAGTACGGACAAGGGATTTCCGTCGAGTGTTCTTCACCTATTGCAATTGGCGTCGACTTCTTTAAGCTGGGCGCGAAGAAGGGAGCTTCAACAGGTGACCCCGTTCTCTCGTGGCCTGCGGCGTAGAGCGGTCGCTGTTGGCGTACCGTCGGCTTCGCGGGTCCTCGATCTCGGGTCCCACCGCGTGGGGCTTGTCGGGACTGCACCAGGATGGCCGTCGGCTGCGGAGCTCCCCACGTGGCAACAAGCGGGAGACGGCGCCATCACAACCGGACCAGTTGCGGCGGCATTACCTCCCATCGGGTCCTCGCACACCCCCGGCGAAGGGATCTCTTCGTCATGAGCACTGCTTCTGACTCCCAACCTCAACAACCGGACGAGGGAAGCCCCCGATTGGCCCTTCTTTTGGCGATGGCCATGTTCGTTCTGGTGATCGACACGTCGCTGATGAATGTGTCCATCTCAGCAGTCATCAGGGACCTGCACACGACGGCGAGCGGTGTTCAGTCGGCGATCGCGCTCGAGGCCCTCATCTCTGCGGCCTTCATCCTGACAAACTCCAAGACGGGCGACCTCATGGGGCGAAAGCGGGCCTACATCATCGGTCTTCTGGCCTACGCCGTCGGCGCGGTTGCCATGACGGTGGCGCGCAATCTGAGCACGATCATCATCTTCTGGGCGATCATCGGTGGATTGGGTGCATCTCTGTTGTTGCCGGCAATGCAATCCCTCATCCACGGCAATTTCACGGGGGGAGCTCAGAAGCGTGCTTATGCGCTTGTCGGCGCATCCGCCGCCATCGCGGCCGCTATCGGTCCCCTACTTGGTGGGTTCCTCACGACCTACTTGTCATGGAGGGTCGGATTCGGACTCGAAGCTCTCATCATCCTCGTCGTTTTGAGTCAGATTCGCCTGATCAAGGATGTCCCCTACACAGGGTCACGCCATATCGACTCTGTCGGTGCTGTTCTCTCCGTTGTGGGCATGGGCGGTATCGTGCTCGGTATCCTCGTCTGGCAAGAGGGTGGACAGTTCGTCGGCCTGCTCATGGGTATCGGTGCGGTGACACTGGCGGCGCTCGCCTACTGGTTGGTCCATCGCAAGCGGCTCGGGAAACCAACCCTCTTGGACCCCGATCTGTTCAAGCACTTGAACTTCCGGATCGGTGTTTCGCAGCAAATGCTTCAGCAAATCACGCTGGGTGGAGCGATGATCGCCCTGCCGCTATTCCTGCAGATGACCCTCGAATACAACGCCATGGAGGCCGGGCTTTCCCTTGCTCCCCTTTCGCTGTCCATGTTCGGAATGGCCATACTTGCCGGCCGCAAGAAGGGCCGATGGCGACCGGGCCAGATTGTCCTCGCCGGTTTTGCCCTGAGCGCTGCCGGAATGGTCGGCATCATCCCGCTTGTGCCGAGAGTGGACTCTGGATGGTACCTGGTGATCCCGTTGGCGATTGCCGGGTCGGGTCTGGGCATGCTTGTCTCACAACTCAATAACTTCACTCTCGCCCCCATCGCGGAGGATCGCGTGAGCGAAGCTGCAGGCGTGAATTCGGCCGCAGGTTCGTTTGGGCTCTCCTTTGGACTCTCTCTGGCCGGCGGAATCATGCTGTGGGCCCTGGCATTGAGTTTCACTCATATGGCTGAATCCAACCCGGCGATTCCCCCCGCACAGCAACAGCAGATCTCCACTGAGCTCAATCACGATGCGGAGATCATGAGCAATACTCAGCTCCAGCATCAGATCGCCGACGAGCCCAAAACGGTTCAGGCTGAAGTCCTCGCTATCAACACTCGCGCCCGTAACCTGTCGCTGCAGCTGGCCCTGCTTGTGCCTGCAATAGCATCACTCCTCGGTCTTGCCAATTCGTTCCGCATGCTCCGCCTCCCTGACATCGCTCCCAGTGCCGACATCGAAGACATAGGGCTCGGATAGCCGGTCAGGCCAGGGAGCGAAGCGATCAGGCCACACTCATCAAAGACCGCGCCTCTGCCGGGCCGACTACCAGATCGTGAAGGTCGCCACCCACCTCGAGCCGACCCGACTGTACGGTCCCGCCCACCTTCACCGGCTCGAAGCCGGCCGTTCGGATCAACCGCTCGACTTCCTCGCCAGCATGGTCGTCGTCAGTTGCGTAGAAGAGAACCGCCCGTTCCGGAGACCGGTTGCTAGAGGACTCGAAGAGATCCGCCGAAAGGGTTCCGAATGCCATGGCCAGGCACGCACCGGCCGGCAACCACCCGGCTACGACCTCGCCAGAGGATCGACCTTCTGGCAGGAGGTGCGAGATGTGACCTTGTGCGTCGACGGCCAGCGGATTGCTGGGAACGACTACGAGCTTGTCGCCGAGCGAGCCAGCGATCTCGTCGATGACGTCCTTCAACACGGCAAACCGCAGAGCGAGGACGACGGCATCGGCGCCCTGCAACGCGTCGCGGTTGCCCCCGGCGACAACCGCAGCTCGACCGATCTCTGCACCCAGCTCTTGCACCGATCCACTGTCGGCACTCGACAGCCGCAGCATCTCGCCACCCGAGGCGAGAGCGCGGGCTATGGCCGATCCGATTCCTCCACTGCCGATGACCGCGGTCACCATAACCGACTGTGTTCCTTTCTCACGGCGTCTGAAGTCTTCGACTGCACCCGATCGGCGACGGCCTGCGGCCAACATGTGGACTCTTCATAACCACGGTGACCAGTCACCCTCGGGGTCGGTGGTTTGGCCCACCTCGATCAGATGACCGTCGGGATCACGGATGTAGCAACGGATCTCGTACTGGTGCTGCTTCGGCGGCGTCAGGAACTGAGCACCCCGAGCACTCCATTCGGCGTACACGGCGTGGATGTCTGCGACCCGGATGTTGAGAAAACTGCTGACCCGATCGGGATCGCGAGGCGTCTCGAGAGTAACCTCGGGTTTGTCGTCGGTCGGACCTCCGCCGACATTGATGATGATCCAACTGTTGGCTAGTGCTACATAGGTCACGTCTCCCGAGAAGACCACCGTGCCGCCCAGCACTTCGGTGTAAAAGCGCCGAGAGCGCTCGACGTCATCCGATACGATGAAGTGACCCAGCACAAGCCCCTGCGCTGGTAGCTCAAAATCGGCCATCTGGCTCCTCCGTTGGTTGAATCCCACACCTGCTTCGGCACCGGCACGACCACATCATGCAGCTTCATTTTCCAGAGCCCGACGGCGCGCCCCCGGCCGATCCCTCATCTCTCGCACCCGTACCGCTCTCGAACCCTTTTAGTCGCACACCTCCCGAATCGTCGCGCATCAGCCGGCTCATCGCCCCCGTGACAGTCCCCGGTCGGCTCACTGCTGGCTGGGTGGAAACGGATGTCAGCCAGGTTGCCAGCAGGGATCGGTGCCCCAAAAGATCGACGTCAACCCGAGGCAGACGGTCTCCGAGTGGGGACTTTTAGGCGGGAATAGGATCGCCGGTTGTTACGAGGCGCCGGACTCGAGACCCGGTTGTGCCAACCTCTCCAACAAGGGGCAGAGAATCGTCACTACTGAGCCACTTTCCGTACCCACGCCCCAACCACGTTCCAACTGGTGCTTCCGTGCAAGTCCCTCGCTCAGGCCATCAAGAGGTTCTCACCTTCGGGGCGTCCAGCTGGAAAGACGGCGGTGGCCTGAAGGATCGCACGGCGACACTGCGAATCACATATTCCATAGATTCGGAAGGGTCCAGGAGGCACTCGATGGAACGAAAGCAGCACGTTGCCACCCTGGTCTTCGACGGCGTGATGCTGCTCGATTTCCCGGGCCACAGCAACCTTTGACCGAGGCCCGCCGTAAGGGCTAGCTCGACCCCGGTTCGCTCAGGCCGCGGATTGGAGGGTCGAACAACGGCCTGGCCTTCGGTCCGGCTCGGCGGAAGATGCGGCTGGGGGTCGAGTGCCTCCGCCGGTTGTGAACCCGGGAGCTCGAGCCGCCACCCCGGGTAGATGAGGTCGGGATCGACCAGGGTGCGCCCATCCGGTTGCGGACGTCCGACATTGAGGTCGAAGATCGCCGGCCATCGCTCGGGGTCCCCCAAGTATTGAGTGGCAATCCCCCACAGGGTGTCGCCTACCTGCACCACGTGGTACCGGTCCGGTGCCGAGGGCGAGGCGTTCAGGGGAGCGCCCGAGGGCGAGGGCGAGGGTGCCGGCGGAACGAGGGCTGAAGGCGAAGGCGCCGGCCGGACCGCGGCCGAGCGCGGTGCCTTGCCCTCCGCGGGCGTTGGCTGGCCTCCCTCGGCGGCCATCGTCGTCGAGCCCGAAGATGCGGGTTGGGCCGCCAATCGCGAGATCAACCCTTGGCCCTGGAAGAGCAACACCCCGGCAAGGAGCACAGCCAAAGCAGCGGTGGTTTTCGGGTGGGTCGGCCACCGCTTCTTGATGGTCTGGAGGGCCCGCCGGATCAAGATGCCGGCAATCAACAGGAGGCCCAGCGGGGCGATGGCCACGACCACCAGATCGACGAGTTCGTTGAGGCCCACGGCCACGTCGTTCCTCGCAAAGGCCTCGACCATTGTTTGGCCCTGAAGGTGGATGGAAGCCCATTCCGCCGGGAGGAGGATCGGTGCCAGGACGGCGAGCGCTACGAAGTTGAAGGTCAGGAAGACGACGGTGATGACTGACCAGATCCTGATGGCGATCCTGGCACGTCGCTTCAGCAGGAGGAGCTGGGCGTTGGTAGCGGGGTCGGAGTGACGGAACGTGCTCCGCAGCACGGGCCCGAGGTAAGCGAAGAGGTTGGGCACTCCAACCAGGTCGCTCATGATGTAGTAGCCGTCCAGGCGGATGAAGGGCAGGAACTGATACATGGCCATGGCCTGTGACAGGACGATGAAGATGGCCAGCGGGCCGAAACCGGTGAAGAAGTAGGCGATACCGGCGGCCACGATGAGGACGGCATTGAAGTAGACGCCGCCGAGGTCGGCCCGCAAGCGCCCGGCCCGGCTGAGCCGGTAGGAATCGGTGAGATCGGTGTAGAAGGCTGGCCAGGCCAGGTAGATCCCGATACCCATGACGCCTGGGGAGCCACCGCCATACCTGGTGGCTGTGGCATGGCCGAGCTCGTGGAAGAACCCCGAGAAGATCACCAGAATCGTCACGAGCAAGAACAGGTTGGGGTGAAACGGGAGCTGGCGGGCGGCCGCGGTGAGGGCGCTGCGCTGGGCGCCGAAAAGCCAGATATTGGTGGCCACGAGACCGGCGAGCACAAGGAGGACGAGGGGCGGGCAGAAGAGCGGTTGGAGGGCCGTGCTCGCCCCCCAGTGCAGCCGGGCCGGGATGACACGCTTGCGGTAGCGCAGGCCCAACAGTGGCAACGATCGCGGCAAGACCTTCTGCGAGTCCCCATCGGCAGGGCTGGCGATGAGGCCCGACGGCCGTAGCCTCTTCTCGACGAGGTACTCGACATTGTCGGCCACGACATGTCTGCCGAGTTGCGTGCTCAATGTTTCTGCAATTTCCGTGAGGCCGCGTTCGCCATCTAGCAGGCAAGCCACGAGGTAGAGCAGACGCGAGAGGTGGATGACCTGGCCATCATCTCGGCGGACCAGGTAGGTGGACTGCTCGTAGGCAGAGCCTTCATATTGGCCGAGCAGCTGTGTCCCTTCCCGGAGCTGCAACTGGCCACGCCAGGAGGGCGGTTCAGACGAAGCATCGTCGCACTTCAGAGCGGGGTGGGAGCCTGAGTGCTGCTCGAGCCCGGTTACGCGCGACTGAGGGGGCGGCCCGAAGGCCACCCCCTCAGCAAGATCACTTCTAGAAGAAGTGACGTCCATCGCTAGAGGATGGAAAGGGCGTTGAGGTCACCATCCAGGTTCCCGTTCAGCGCGGACACGTTGATGAGGCCGCTCTGGGAGGTGTTCCCATCGCCATTGCCGTCGAAGCTGCCGACGTTGGTTACCTGGACATGGGTGCTGCTGCCACTGCGGCAACCCCACATCACCTCGCGGGGAGGCAGGTGGGTGGCCTGCTCCATGTCCAGCTCGGACAACGAAAGTCCTTCGCTCATAGTTTTCTTCCTTTCTGGCTTTGTGTGATCCCCCAGGGAGACTCCTGGAGGTCCGAGGGCGGACGCCCTCTCCTTCCACTTTTAAAGTCTTATCGGAATCTTGTCAACACTTTATTTGTTGAAATTCGAGTTCTCTCATTCATCTAAAAAAGGGCGCGCAAATAGGACAGCCATATCGGCTGGAATTTGATGGATTGACCCCAATATGGGTCTCTACAAGGGATAATCTGACGAGGCGGTCAGATTGATATCAGACTTCTCGGCACCTGCCAGTCGACGTATTTACCGGGCACTGTTCAAATGTATCTTTCACCATGCCATCTTGATTATGGCAAAAAGCTCCACTCAAACTGCCAACAGACTGCCGAATATCTGCACGACAGCGACCGTGGGTCCAGACCGTGGTGCAGACGATCGAACAACCCGTCGCGCCTGCCCCGTGGCGAGCACGGAGAAGGCGGACCCGGTGTCGTGCCGGAACCGATGGCCTCGACGCATGAGGTTCAAGGCCTTGTTGGCCTTACAACCTCACTGCGAGAAGAACAGACCATCGGCAGCGACCGTCCGATGCCGGAAGCAATGATCGCAGGCTCGCGTCAATGTGGGAACGACCCGTCGCCGTCAGAGACGGCTCCTGGGAACGCCCGCATTTTCGGGCCCGCGCTGCCTCGTAGAGGCCCTGGGGACCCCTACCCGGGACGGCCAAGCACTGAGAGAATTCGGATGGACCGGTCGTGATCCCGGTCACACAGTGCCCTCTTCCAGCCCAAAGCGTCCAGATAGGACGGCGCTGCAGTCCGGCCGAAGGACTGCGAGCTCGAACCGGTCTGCCCGTTCGACGAGGATGACCCGGAAAGCCTCGGCACTGGCAACGGCGCGGGAGCTGGCCCTGGAGGCACACCCCCGCCAGGAGTCCGGCCGTTTGCCGCCACGACCTCCCCGGACCCAGTGCCTTCGCCGCCGGGACCGGCACGCGACCAGGCGGCTGAACCCGTCGGAGCAATCCCAGCAGCCCGCGCCGAGGAAGGACTGGTCACCGTAGTGGTTACGAGCTCTTGGCCATTTGGCGCGCGGGAAGTCGAGGCACCGGTTGCCTCCGAGCCGGTGAAACCTATGCCGGCGCCTTGTGAAGGCGGCTTAGCGATGAGCACCTGCCCGGTCCCGGCTGAGGAGCGCCCTGGTGGAGAGGTGTCTGTGACGACAGGAACCGTGACCGGGGGGCTCGTTGTGAGCATCGACGGAGGCAGGGCCGGAGTTTGGGGCACGGACGGAAGAGATTGAGACACGGATGGAGTAAAAGCCGGGGGTGGGACGGAGATTGACGGTGTCGAGGCCGCAGGCAGCGTTGGGACCACCGGAGCCGTAGCAGTGGTGACCGCCGAGACGACAGGGCCGATCAGGTTGGTAACGGTCGAGACGACCGGAGACACGGGGGTGGTGACCGCCGAGACGACAGGGCCGATCAGGTTGGTAACGGTCGAGACGACCGGAGACACGGGGGTGGTGACCGCCGAGACGACAGGGCCGATCAGGTTGGTAACGGTCGAGACGACCGGAGACACGGGGGTGGTGACCGCCGAGACGACAGGGCCGATCAGGTTGGTAACGGTCGAGACGACCGGAGACACGGGGGTGGTGACCGCCGAGACGACAGGGCCGATCAGGTTGGTAACGGTCGAGACGACCGGAGACACGGGGGTGGAAACGGTTGAGACAGCCTGACCCACAGCATCGACAGCGTTTGAGACGACCGGAGCCACGGGGGTGGTGACCGCCGAGACGACAGGGCCGATCAGGTTGGAAACGGTCGAGACGACCGGAGCCACGGGGGTGGAAACGGTTGAGACAGCCTGACCCACGGCATCCACAGCGTTTGAGACGACCGGAGCTGTGGCAGTAGCGACCGTTGATACCACTGGAGCCGCTGCGCTGACGATCGTCGACGCAGCAGGACCGAGCAATGGGGCTGTCGTCGAGACGACCGGAGCTGTGACAGTGGCGACCGTTGAGACGACTGGAGCCGCTGCGCTGACGATCGTCGACGCAGCAGGTCCGAGTAGTGAGGCCGCAGCCGAGACGACGGGATCGGTCGAGACGACCGGATTCGCCCTCGGAGACGACGACGGGACGGCCGGAGCGCTCGTTACAACCGTCGAGACCAGGGGCTGGACGACCGCAGCAGGGGCTGTGCCAACTGTCGAGACGAGTGGGGAGCTCGTCGTCGAGGTAGCAGGAGCAGACGAGACGACCGGAGCAGACGAGACAACCGGATTCGCCCTCGGAGACGACGACGGGACGGCCGGAGCGCTCGTTACAACCGTCGAGACCAGGGGCTGGACGACCGCAGCAGGGGGGGCTGTGCCAACTGTCGAGACGAGTGGGGAGCTCGTCGTCGAGGTAGCAGGAGCAGACGAGACGACCTGAGCAGACGAGACAACCGGATTCGCCGGTTGAGACGACACCGGAACGACGGGACCGCTCGTACGGGCTACCGTCGACACAGCCGCACCACCCGTGGCCGCGCCAACCGCTGAGACGGCTGGTGGCGGGGCGGTGGCAACGGTCGAGACGACCGGAGGACTAGCAACCGTCGAGGTGACGGGAGCCGCAGAGACAGCCGGAGCCGCCGTCGACGACGCCGGGACAACGGGACCGCTCGTGGAGCTCACCGTTGAGACGACCTGAGCACTCGTGGAGGAAACAGCCGAAGTGACAAGAGCCGAGGAAATGACCGGAGTCGCCGTCTCAGACGACGCAGGGACGACGGGAGTGGATGCGTTCGACTTCGACGGTGCTGGTGTCGTTGTCGCAGTCGTCGATGGCACGGCTTGCGTCGTCGGCGATTCCGCGGAGGGAGCCGCCGAAGCGACGTCGGTTGCTGCCGTCGATGTTGAGACAGGTGCCGGCAGCGCATTTGACACCGCCGTCACAACGGAGCTGACTGGGGCCAAAAGGGTGCTTGCGGAGGCACTCCCGCGAAACACGACGACGAGGAAGATCGTCCCGACTAATCCGAGAGCTGCCCGAATCGCCCAACGCAGCACGGTACTTATCCGCACAGCCCTCTGATGTTCCCTGGATCCTCCTCAGATAAACGAATTCTGTTGTTTTTGTTGGAGAATTAGTGTCGTCTGTGAACAATGAGCGTGAGCTGTGGATAATGAGTATGGCCTGTGGGATTTGGGTGCTGCGGCTGGGACCAGCCGGCCATGCGACGGTCTTCCGATTTCCCGCCGCGAGCGGCCCTGGTGGAAGAGCCGAACCGTCTCCCGACGTCAGCGGTACGATCTGGTCGATGAACGGTAAGAGCCAACCCGCTTGGTCCCTATGAGACGCATTCGACAGGCGCCACGACTTCGAGCACGTAGCGTCGGACCCCGGTAGTTCCGTTTGCCGCTGTCCTTGTCTGTCTTCACCGCATAGCGGTCCACCAGCCGTTCGATTGCCGATTTTCCGCGGCGTCTCCTTGACGTGGCCGCGCACCCTCCTCCTCAGGAGTCCCTCGATCCGTGTTGTGGTGTTATGGACAAGCGCCGATCTGTTATCTGCAACTTCTCCAAAAAGGTACAGCACGATTGGTGTTTTTGAGTTCCGTTGCGACCGTAATCGCTGAGATAGCCGGTGACCGTCTCGGCGTCGATCCTGAGGGGTCCAGGACCAGTAGGGCCCACGGAGTACCGGGGCGTCAGCTCCACAATGGCATCCGCACCGGGGGAGGCGGTGCGGCTTGACGGGCGTTCGAGGGTCGACGAGAAGATGGCCCTCGCCTTGTTGAGCGGCAGTGTGCAATGACATCGGTCCCGTCATCTATGAGCAGCCCCTTCGTCCCGGCGGCGTCTTCGACTGCTGCTGCTGCCGGGGCTGTATCTGCTGTTCCTGTCACCTCGACAGTTGCTGGTGCAATAGCTCCGATCGTCTCGACGACGGCCGCGGTGGTCGGTCCTGCTGCCTCGGCTGTTACCTCTACGAGTTCTCCGGTCGTCTCATCAGTTGCTACGGACGGCCGTCGCTGCCGGCGGCTCGGTCGTCTCAACGACGGCCCCGGTGGTCGGTCGGGCTATCTCGACGGTTGTCGATGCCAGCGGCTCCAGTCGTCTCAACAGTTGCTACCGTCGGCCGCCACTGCCGCGGCTCCGGTAGTCCAGACCGACGGCCCCGGTGGTCGGTCCTGCTGCCTCGACGGTTCTCGACGCCAGCGGCACCAGTCGTCTCAACAGTTGCTACCGTCGCGGCTCTCGTCGTGCGAGGCCCTCTCTCGTCACCTCGACGGCCACCACTGCCGCGGCTCTCGTCGTCTCGACGGCGGCCCAGCTGGTCGGCTCCACTACCTCGACGGTCGCCACTGCCACGGCTCCGGTTGTCTCGACGGCGGCCCAGCTGGTCGCATCTGCCGTCTCGACGGTTGTCAATGCAAGGGTTCCAATCGTCTCGAGGGTCGCCACTGCCGCGGCTCGCGTCGTCTCGACGGCGACCAAGCTGGTCGGTCCTGCTTTCTCGGTTGTCAGTACCGCCGGCTCAATCGCCTCTATGGTTGCCTCTGCCGCAGCTCCGGTCCTCTAGGACGGCGACCCTGGGGTTGGATCGGCGCTTGCCACGGCCACGGCTCCAGTCGTCTCGAAGGCGACCCAGCTGGTTGGTTCCAATACCTCGACAGTCGCCACGGCCACGGCTCCGGTTGTCCCGAAGGCGGCCAGCTGGTTGGTTCCAATGCTTCGACAGTCGCCACGGCCACGGCTCCGGTTGTCTCGAAGGCGGCCAGCTGGTCGGCTCTGCCGTCTCGACGGTCGTCACTCCCGTGGCTCCGGTCGTATCGACGCACCCGACACCGTCGATCTCCGACCCACTGCCCGGGCCGGCGAAAAATCGAAAGCGGCCTCGGCTCCTTTGTCAAGCCTGCGGTTGTGCCTACGAACCGCCCGGATGGTGCACATTGTTGCTCGTCATCAGTCGGACGGGCCGACTTCCTCGCAGGTCTCGTCATTCACGGCCCGCTTCCAGATCCCACCGATGAAAAGAGGCCTCGATTGGAGGAGCTGGCCGCATTGGGAGGTGGCTTGATGATGAGATCTCCGCTTTCCATCCCACCGCAACTCTTTCATCCGTGAAGCTGCACCATAGAACCCGCGGTGGGCGCCGGTCGTTGGATCGCTTCTACGATCGAACGACAATCGTCGCCTCAGTCGATTCGCGACAAACGACGAGCGGACAACAGCAGTAAACGCGGGATAGATCCTCCGTTCGGATACCCGCCAGTTTCTAGAATGACGGAGGAAGGGGGCGATGGTTCCACCATGTCCTCTATCAGCAGCCCACATCTCCCCATTTGATGAACGTATCTGCTGAGAGGCCGATGAATGAACGATAGATGTATCCCTGGCCCGACTTGATCTGTGACGATGTCATCATCAAGGTAGGAGCCGATCCGCCAAAAGTGTTCATCAGAATCGATGACCTCCACCCAACCACTGCCTGGCGATTGCAAAAGTGGATGAACCAGAAGTAACAGGAACCGACCCCCCGGCGTCAACACTCGGGCAACTTCCTGAATGGCATCCTCGAAAAGCACCACGTGTTCGATCGCCAAGCACAGCACGACTGTGTCGAACGTAGCGTCACCACACGGAAGCCGATGGGCAGGAGCTTGCAGGTACCCTGAAAGTCCTCCTCGGGCGCGCGCCGCGAGAATCTGCGAGTCAGTTACGTCCAAACCAACCACTTCCGCTCCCTGACTCGCCAGACGTCGGGCAACCTGCCCTTCACCGCAACCGATGTCCAATACTCTTTGGGGTCCACGGGCATAATGCTCGACCAACGGAAGGATTTGTTCTTCGTACTCGGGATCAGCTCCCTCTGTGTAGTTCCTTTGCCACCAGGCCGCCCCTTTCTCCCAGAGGTCGTTCTCCACCCTGTCGACGCTACAACCGATAAGAGAGATCGGGAGAGTGCCGACTGTCGGTTCAATTGGCCGAGGCTCGGCGCCGTGGGTCCACGATCGGTTCCCACGCCGGCTTCCTCAAAACCTCTGGATGGCGGTGGCGAAATCAAGGACACTTCAATGGCAGCGAGCGGTCGTCCGAACTTCACCAGAAGTTGAGGACTCCTTGAGATCACTGCCAGGTGGCATAAGTACTTTTTCGTTGAGCCGGGCTGGTCGAGCGACATCCGCCTATCGCTCCGGACCCGGCTCGCCATCACAGTGCCAACGGCCGACTGGCTTGAGGTCGCCGATCGCCGTCTCTCCAGCTCGTAGTTCGGATCACATCTCGATTAGTCAGCCCCTACGACCGTGAACTTTTGGTTGACAAAGACGTGATGCGGCCAGTTGACGCCGATGTAGTGGACCTCGTACTCGCCGTTGCTCAGCTCTACGACACGGTCGACGATTCCCCCTGGGTAGGCGGTGAGCGCAACCTCCGTTGCCTTGTTCGCTGTCGTTCCGCTGACGATTGTCCCCGTCCCTTCGCTATAGCTGGCTGGGATCTGACCCGCCTGCTTCGACGTGGTCGGCGTACCGCGCTGGAACGGGACCACCTTTGCCGCCCCGGAAGTCCCAGATCCTCCCCCGCTCGGTTGCACGATGACCTGAGTGGCCGCAACGGTCGTGTTGTCGGTTTTCCCCAGGACGAGGACGGTCTCACCCTTGGTGACGGCGGTGGCTGAGGTCGAGCTCGACTCCTTCTTGTAGGCCGTGGAAGACGCCTCGTCGACTGTCACGTCCTGACCGGCAGAAGTCGTGATGGTGAAGGCCGTGGTGGACACGCTCTCGACGGTGCCGGATGCTCCTCCGGAGGCCGGTCCCGAGCGGGCGTTGGAGCCCCCGCCACCTGTTGCGTGACCGCCAGCAGCACCGGTGCCGGACACGAGCGGCCCTGCGGAAGCCGAGGGGGATGGCGCTGTCGCCGAGGAGGAGGTGGCCAGACCGAGGGAAACGCCGATCACCGAACAAGCCAGAACAACGGCGGCGATCCATCGACTCCTGCGGTTCGACAGCAGGCCTCGCACTCTGGGCCAGCGCACCCGTTGCGCCGAGGACGCCGAGGTCGGCAAACCGGGTGGAGGCGCCGGCGGGGGGCTCATCGGCACGGCACCCCCTGCCACTGGGCCTTCGGCGACCGCCTCCTCCAATGTTTCACTGGGGCCATCCGGATAGGCCTCGGCGGGGTTCGTTGCCTCGTGATCGCTCATAGTGGCTCTCCTCTCGTGAGATACCCATGAGAGTGCCAGTCGGTCCTGTGAAATCCCTGTATAGCGCTTGTGATGGACCTGCGACTTCTCGGAGCTGCTGAGTAGGTTTGAGGCGATGACGACGGCGCCCTCGTGAGTGCCACCTCGGCGGGGCCGGTTGGCGGGGAAGTGTCGGGCGTGCCCAGCCCCGGCCCGGACGTCCCCGTGCCTCCGGAGCGGGTTTAGCTTTCAGAATTGATCTCCGCCCGCGGGCTTCGTTGACCAACGCCTACCCGACTCCAGTGGGCCATTCCGAACCACTCAGCCGAGCTCCGCTGAGGGCTAGAGACGTTGGTCTTCTGAACAGTTCGTACGCTCGGGGCCGGTCCCGGGCGAAAAAATCGGGCCCTCACGGTAGACAAGAGCGGCCGCGGGCGCGACGATGAAATTTGGCCGGGGGACATGAAGTACCTAGGAATGCAGTTCCACAATTTTGGCGTTGTGGAGGTCTTTATGCATGACCGCGGGTGGCGAGTTCCTGCCGTTGGCCCTAAGGCCGGGCCAAGGTTTTGCTGCCCCCCACCTCGAGGCGCGCTGGTGGTTCGCGGGTGTCCCCGACAGTACAGTCACTCGGTAGCCCGTGAGGTGTTCGGAATCCACGGACCGAACAGAGCGCGGTGCGCTGATGACCTGGTTCCGGGAACAGGACCGCCTCAACGGGAGTTCCAGAACCCCTCGAACCTTCGCCGGCTACCCGCAGGCCACGAGCGGATGGCCGCCGCCAAACCGAAGCGGCGATAGACGATGGGTGCCGATGCCGATCGGATCGATGCAATGTCCTGCAGGCTCGGGCTTGGTCGCAGGGGACAACGGTTCAATGAGGGCACAAAGGATACAACCGCAAGGGCGTGTACCAGGCGACGGTTTCATCAACTCCTCCTAAGCCTGAGTAGCTAGCCGAACGCTGGCCAGCAGGACGGTGCATCAGTGACCGGCACAACCAAAAGACATTGCAGCAGTCAGCTCGAGAATTGATCCCATAAGTCAGACACCTCAGAGCGCTTGGTCCGCCAACTGGTGGTGTTGCGAACCCGATTGGAGGCCGGCCATGCCCATTTACGATCGCGACTCGATCCCCGACTCGGTGTCTCGTGGAACACTCGACCCTGAGCTGAAGCAGTGGCTGCCGAACGGACCGACTCTGGGCGCCGACGTGTCGATCGCCCAAGGGCGGCGCGATCATACGGTCCTCGGCGAAGGGCCGTGGCCGGACATCGGCTCGGTCGACACGCTCGTGCTTCCCGGGCCACACGGCTCGCTGGCGGTGCGCCGTCATACCCCGACGAAACCATCAAGCTCGCCAAGTGGCGCGCTGGTGTACATCCACGGCGGCGGTTTCACCTATGGAACCCTCGATGAGTTCGAGGTGCCGATGCGGCTCATCGCCGAGCGCGCCGGCATCTTCACCTACACGGTCGACTACCAGCTGGCGCCTGAAGCCAAGTTCCCGACCCAGATCGATGAGATCGAGTTCTTCGTGCGCTGGTTGTTCGACCACGCCGACGAGGAGGGCGTCGACGCCAACAAGATCGCGGTTGGTGGCGACTCCGCCGGCGGCAACATGACCTGCGTGATCGCACTCAAACTACGCGATGAGCACGGACCGGCGCTCGCTCTCCAGGTCCCGCTCTTCCCCGAGGCAGCCTTCCCCGGTGACACCCTGTCGGGCAGCGAGAATCGCACCGGCCTCTACCTCGAGACGAACGGCATCTATGAGATGGTGCGCAATCTGCTCAAGAACTCCGACGACGGCCGCCACCCCTACGTCACGCCACTCAACGCCGAATCTCACGCCGACCTGCCACCGACGATCCTTGTCACAAACGGCTTTGATCCACTACGCGACGTCGGTCTCGCCTACGCACAGAAGCTCGCAGCAGATGGCAACGACGTGACCTACGTCCACCACCCCGACCTGACCCACGGCTTTCCACAGTTCACGCGCTACTCGAAAGCCTGTCACGAGGCCACGCTGCAACTTGCCGACCTCATCAAGGAGAACTTGCTGAGGGCACGCGTCCTGCAAACGTCCGGGAACAGCCGGTGAAGATCGACGACCTTGTGGTCGACGCCATACCGGTGGCCGGTCCATCGCCCGAAGGGATGCGACGTCCTTGCAATGTGGCTGTTCGACGAATCCGTTCTGCTCAATGAACTACTCAATCAACCAACAGCATCGGAGCCAACACGTAGACAACATAAGACGAGATCGGTATGCCCGATTCTCCTAGCGAATAGGTCCATTTCTCATGCCCAGAAAGACACCAGCCGTGCTTCAGGATCCGTTGATCAACCGGGGGACAGCTTTTAGTCTCTCCGACCGATCCAAGCACGGCTTGATCGGGCGACTGCCGGCCGCCGTGTCCACTTTGGAGCAGCAGGCCGACCGGGCCTACGCGCAGCTGCAGAATCAACCGACCGATCTGGCCAAAAACCTGTTCATGGCGGGCCTGCAAGACACCAACGAGGTGCTTTTCTACCGGTTGCTGGTCGACCACCTGGTGGAGCTCAACCCGATCGTCTACGACCCCACCGTCGGTGACGCCATCGAGCAGTACTCGCACGACTACCTCCGCCCGCGTGGGGTGTATCTGTCCATCGATCATCAGGACCAGATCCGGGAGTCGTTCGAGGGACTGGGGCTGGGCCCCGATGACGTGGACCTGATCGTGGTCACCGACGCCCAGGAGATCCTCGGTATCGGGGACTGGGGCGTGAACGGGATCGCCATCTGCGTCGGCAAACTGGCCGTTTACACCGGCGCGGCCGGGATCCATCCCGGCCGGACGATCGCCGTCGGCTTGGACTGCGGTACAGACAACCAGGTGCTGCTCAACGACCCGCTGTATCTGGGGAACCGGCATTCGCGCACAACCGGGAAGGCCTACGACGACTTCATCAAACTGTACCTATCGACCGTGAGCGAGATGTTCCCCAATGCCCTCTACCATTTCGAGGACTTCGGTCCGAGCAACGCCCGGCGGATCCTTGACGATAACGCCGCCACCTACCGGATCTTCAACGACGACGTCCAGGGCACCGGCGCCATCGTGCTGGCTTCGGTCACCTCCGCGTTGAAGGTCACCGGCCAGTCGTTCCGTGACCAGCGCCTGGTGGTATTCGGTTCGGGGACCGCTGGTTGCGGCATCGCCGACGCACTGCGTGATGCCATGATCCAGAATGGCGCCAGCCGGGAAGAGGCGATCAGCCAGGTCTGGCTGGTGGACAAGCAAGGCTTGCTCATCGACGACATGGCCGACCTGCGGAACTACCAGCAGCCCTACGCCCGGCCGGCGGCCGAGATCAAGGCGTGGAGCGACACCACTCCCGACCTGCTCACGACCATCAAGCACGTCAAGCCGACCATCCTGCTCGGCACCTCCACCGTCCACGGGGCATTCACCAAGGCGATCATCGACGCCACGTGTGCCGGTGTCGACCGACCGATCATCCTACCGATCTCCAATCCGACCTCGAGGATCGAGGCGATGCCTTCGGATGTCATCCCCTGGAGCAACGGCAAGGCGCTGGTCGCCGTCGGCATCCCGGTAGACCCCGTTCCCTATAAAGGCGTCGACTGCCACATCGGCCAGGCCAACAACGCGCTGCTCTACCCCGGCCTGGCCCTGGGCACCATCGTGGCCCGTGCCAAGCACGTGACTCCCAACATGCTGGTGGCGGCGGCCGACGCCGTGGCCGGCCAGGTCGACCCCAGCCAACCGGGGGCCCTCCTGCTCCCCCCGGTCGCCCACCTACGGGCTTCGTCCACCATCGTCGCCGCCGCCGTGGTCCAGGCCGCCATCGACGACGATGTGGCCACCGTACGACCCGACGACGTCGTCCAGGCCATCCAGGACGCCATGTGGGAACCGGTCTACGGACCCGGGCAGGCCGGATGATGGCCGCCTCCGACAAGTCCTCCGGCGGCAAGTCCTCGCCTGGCACCACCCTCACCCCGGACCGACACAGCCCCGCCGGGCGCAGCTCGAACGGCCAGCACGAGAAGGCACCGGAGATACTCGACCTGCCCGTGGGCATCGATGCCACCGGGACGCGTCATGAGACCGACTCGATGGGCGGGATCGATGTGCCCGCCGACCGGTACTGGGGGGCGCAGACCCAGCGGTCTCTGGTCCATTTCTCGATCGGCGACGACCGGATGCCCCACGCCGTCTACCACGCCTACGGGTACGTGAAGAAGGCAGCGGCCATGGTCAACGGTCAGGCAGGACGCCTTCCCCGGTGGAAGGCCGACCTGATCGCCCGGGTGGCCGACGAGGTCATCGCCGGTGACCTGGACGACAGCTTTCCGCTCTACGTCTGGCAGACCGGCTCGGGGACCCAGTCGAACATGAACGTCAACGAGGTCATCTCCAACCGGGCGATCCAGCTGCTGGGAGGCGTGTTGGGCGCCAAGACCCCGGTGCATCCCAACGATCACGTCAACATGGGCCAGTCCTCCAACGACACCTTCCCGACGGCGATGCACATCGCCACGGTGCAGGAGTTCACCGGTCACCTGGTTCCCGCCGCCCAGGGCCTCCAGGAGGCCCTGGCCGCCAAGGCCCGGGAGTGGCATGAGGTCGTCAAGATCGGTCGCACCCACCTCGAAGACGCCGTGCCGCTCACCGTCGGCCAGGAGTGGTCCGGCTACGCCACCCAGATCGAGCAGGGTCTCGACCGGCTGCAGTCGGCCCTGGGGGGGCTGTACGAACTGGCCATGGGAGGCACCGCCGTCGGGACCGGCTTGAACGCCCCGCCCGGGTTCGCTGCCGATGCAGCCGGGCGTATCGCCGAGCTGACCGGCCAGCCGTTTACGACGGCGCCGAACAAATTCGCCGCCCAGGGCGGACTCGACGCCATGGTCGGCGCCAGCGCCGGCCTGCGGGCCCTGGCCGTGCCGCTGATGAAGATCGCCAACGACATCCGCTGGCTCGCCTCCGGGCCACGCTGCGGGATCAGCGAGCTGAACATACCGGCCAACGAGCCGGGCTCGTCGATCATGCCGGGGAAGGTGAACCCGACCCAGTGCGAGGCCATGGTGATGGTCTGCATCCAGGTGCTGTCCGAAGACAGCTGCGTGGCCTTCGCCGGGAGCCAGGGCAACTTCGAGCTCAATGCCATGCGCCCGATCATCATCAACAACGTGTTGCACTCAGCTCGGATCCTCGGCGACGCCTGCCAGAAGCTGCGCCAGTACTGCATCGTCGGAACGACGCTCAACGGAACCAAGATCGGAGAGTATGTGGACCGGTCCCTGATGCTGGTCACCGCTCTGTCCCCGGTCATCGGCTACGACAAAGCCAGTGCGATCGCCCATAAGGCCGCCGATACCGGTGTCACCCTGCGGGAGGCCGCTCTGGCCTGGGGAAACATCAGCGCCGACGAGTTCGACCGGGTCGTCGACCCGAAGACCATGGTCGGCCCCCTTTGATGTCGAACCGCAGATCACACGTTCTCCTAAGGCGGAGGCACGCCCCCGTCTACGGCAGAACTCGTTGACGAAGAGTGCAAGAAAGGATCTCAACAGGTTTCTCAGCCTCTGAACAGAACGCATCAAAAAAGGAGCAGAACGAATGACGACACTCACTGAAAAACCCTCCATGGGCATGAAGGAGAGCTTCGCTGTCGACCTCGCCCGCATCCGCGATGAGGCTCGCCAGCACCTCACGCAGGGGCCGGTCACCCCATCCAACACCACCGACGTCGCCCGGGTCATCACGGTGCTCAACCAGGTTGTCGCCAGCGAGATGGTGTGCTATTTGCGCTACACACAGAACGCCATCGTGGCCCAGGGCATCAACCGGGAGCAGGTGTCCAACTTGTTCGTGGATCATGCAGCCGAAGAACTCGGACACTTCCAGCGAGTGTCGGACCGGATCAATCAACTCGGCGGATCACCTGACATGAACCCCGCCACAATGAAGGAACGTGCCGTCACCGATTACTCCGCCCCCGACGAGGGGACCGACCTGCAGGGCATGCTTCGCGAGAACCTCATTGGGGAACGCATAGTCATCGAGGCCTATACGGAAATCGTCCGCTGGCTCGGGGATGCCGACATCACCACCCGCCGACTCATCGAGCAAATCCTCAAGGAGGAAGAGGACCACGCTGATGAGCTCACCGACCTATTCGAGGGCTGAACGACGAGCGGGGTGCGAGGTCGTATCCTGCTACCGACCATCTCTGGCGCGTATTCTGTTGACGCCGGCAGTGATCACCAGGAGGGATTGAGGGTGCCAATTGTGGCCGCCGTATAGAGGACGCCTCCCGAATGCCGGCGCCATCCCTCCTTGCACCGAGGACGACGGGAAGTTGAGCAGGGCCGGCGCGAGGTGGGAGCGAGCCTCGACACTGACTCCCTCCCCTGTGCCGACCCCCCCCGTCCCGACCGCTGCCCCAGGCGGGAGTTGTCGGGCAACCCAGTGAAACGGCGGCGAGAGGCAGCATCATGCCGTCCAGACACGGATCCCTGGCCAAGTGGTGACCGGAGCGCGCCATCGCCAGAAGACGCTGAGGGTAGCTCTCGGCATCGACCAAGCCGATCCGACGGTGTCGGGAGATAAAGCGATCGTCAAGGGAGCGTGATGCCCTCAAAGCCCCGGAGTTTAATTGGCCGCCTCCATTCAGATACGAGGCGCACGGCCGTCGGGATCGACACTGCATTGGTGGCTCTCGCCTTTGCCAGTGGCTCCCTTGATGTGAGTTCGTTCCTTCGTCTCGGCGGGGTGTTCGCCAGCATCATGACCAGCAACCTGATCTTCATCAGTCTGGCGGTCGTCAAGGGCAACGCCACGCTCGGCCAGCACTGCGCCACAGCCCTCCTCAGCTACGTGGCCGGGGTCGGCGCCGGCTCCAGACTCACCCCACCCAGCGGGAGAGAGAGCCGCCTGGGGACTCGTCGTCTCAGCGCCCTCCTGGTTGTCGAGGCCGTCGTCCTGGCCCTCTTCGCCGCTTGGTGGGTAGCCGCAGGTGCTCATCCGGGTGGTTGGCAGCAGCTCACCTTGCTCGGAGCGGTGACGTTTGCGATGGGTCTCCAAGGTGCTGCCGCCCGCTCTCTGGGCGATCCCAAGGCGGGGACCACCTACGTGACCGGCACTCTGACCGGCATGGTTGCCACCGCCGTCACGGGCCGACGACCGGACGAAGGCGCTGTCTTCGCCATCGCCGGGATCCTGCTCGGTGCCGCCGCCGGTGTCGGGCTGCTGGAATCCTTCCCTGACCTCACCCCGTTTCTGGCGGTCGCCGGCGTTGCTTTCGCCGCCGGGCTCTCCTGGATCGAGCACCATCACACCCCGGACCCCACCGCCTCAGCACCGGTCGTCGCTCAACCCGCTGTGGGATCATGACCTACCTTTGCGTCCCCGCTGCCTCTTCACGTGAAGCTCACGACAACGTGCGCCGTTTGTTAGCCATCGTGGGGAAACGGAACCACCACGTTCGGTGCCCTGCGACATAGGCAGGCTCTTCTGTGCGTCGGTAGGATAACGATTCGATTCCCCCCTGCACGGAGGATCTGATGACCACATTGATGACAGTGGAACGGGGGGGCCTAGACGAGACCGCCGACCATGTCGCCCGCGATCCCAGGCGGTGGTGGATCCTCGCCGTGCTGGGGGTCGCCCAGTTGATGGTCATTCTGGACAGCACAATCGTCAATATCGCCCTGCCCACCGCCCAGCATGATCTGCATTTCTCCAACGCCGACCGACAGTGGATCGTCACCGCTTACTCGCTTGCCTTCGGAAGCCTGCTCCTCCTCGGCGGTCGGATCGGCGACATCGTGGGACGAAAGCGGGCCCTCATCACCGGACTAATCGGCTTCGCCGTCGCGTCGGCCTTCGGTGGGGCGTCCGTCAACTTCCTCATGTTGGTCATCGCCCGAACCGTGCAGGGCGCATTCGGCGCCCTGCTCGCCCCTTCGGTGCTGGCCCTCCTGACCACCACGTTCAATGATCCGGCGGAGCGAGGGAAGGCCTTCGGGATCTACGGCGCCATCGCCGGCGCAGGCGGGGCGCTGGGACTCCTGCTCGGGGGCATCCTCACCTCCTACGCGTCGTGGCGCTGGACGCTGTTCGTCAACCTTGCGTTCGCCGCTACCGCCACCGTCGGTGCCCTGCTCTGGTTGAAAAACGACGAGGGCGCTGACCACGATCCGTTGGACCTGCCCGGCCTATTCCTGGTAGCCGGCGGGCTGTTCTCTGTCGTTTTCGGCTTTTCTCACGCCGAAACCACCTCGTGGACCGATCCCTACACGATCGGGTTCCTGGTCATAGGTGTGGTCCTCCTGGCTGGATTCGCCTATTTCGAGACCAGGACCAGGTACCCGCTGCTCCCGCCCCGGGTCGTGCTCAACCGGACCAGGGGCGGATCCATGTTGGCCATGCTGTTCGCCAGCATCGGGCTCTTCGGCGTGTTCTTGTTTCTCACCTACTACCTGCAGGACACTTTGGGATTCAGTCCGGTGAAGACCGGCGTGGCGTTCCTCCCCCTGGTGGCCGCCCTGGCCGCCATGGCCCAGGTGTCCAACCGTATCCTCCTGCCAAAATTCGGTCCCAAGCCGATCGTTCCAATCGGCTTGCTCATGGCTGCCGCGGCGCTGTACGGGCTCCACCTGGTGGGACTGCATTCTTCGTACGTCAGCCACGTCCTTCCCTATCTCATCGTCTTGGGTTTCGGGTTCGGCCTGAGCGTTGCCCCCTCGTTCAGCACCGGCACTCTCGGTCTGGCACCCCAGGACGCCGGCGTGGGGTCAGCCACCCTCAACACGGCCCAACAGGTTGGGGGCTCCATCGGCACGTCACTGCTCAACACACTGGCCGCCGCAGCTGCGAGCGCCTACTTGGTGGGTCGGGCCCTGAACCCGGCCAACATCGAGGCAGCCGCCCTCCACAGCTATACGACGGCATTCCTGTGGTCGTCCCTGATCTTCGTGGCCGGGGCCATCGTCGGCGGGCTGGTGCTCCAGCGCGGCAGGCTGACGGCTCTGGCGCCCGAACATCAGATCACGACGACAGCCGACATTGCTACCGATGACGAGCCCCAGCGCGAAGTCTGCCGCGTGCGAGTTTCTTGTCGGTGAATGGGCGCCTTGTCATGCACCGCGGCGCACGACTTGAGCACCTCTTCGACGTCCCGGTCGACGGGGTCTCGCTGTCTGCATTCTGATCTCCGGCTGGGTGGTTCGAGCAGATGGAGACCCGGGCCATCTGAGTCGGCATGGCGGCGTTGAGGAAGTTCTGGTAGCTGACGGCCTCCGTAGTCACGTCCGCGACACCGAACGTGCCCTGCAACTGAAGTTGGATGACACCCCCACCACGTTTAGCGCCGGATCCGAGCCGGTGGCAGAGCGCTCGACAAGCTCGACTTGGATACCCCAACTGGCTAGCCACGAGGTCAGTCCTCGGATAGTGCTCGGGCACGGGCGTCGGGTAGGGTGTGCCGGAAAGCGAGTTACGGAATCGATCCTAGGGGCAGGAGGGGCCGTGGGCATCGCTGGGTACGTGCGCAGCAGCCGTGTCAACTGGACGCGCCGGAGAGCTGAGACCTGCTGGCTCGCCCTTTTGGCCACGGCAGTGGTCATTGCCGGGCTGGCGCTCGGCACGGGCCGGGCGGAAGCAGTGGCGCCATCGGCGGTCGTTGCCGGAGCGGCGGCTCCGGAGGTGACAGCCTTCCTCGGTGAAATTCCCGGCGCGTCCTTCACGACCGGATCCGACGGCGCGGTGTGGTTCGTCGGCGGCGACGGCACCGACACCATCGACCGAATCGACAACTCCGGGAACATGACCGCTTATCCGACGGGAGGGCCATCGCCGGGCCCGATCGCCGTTACCTCGGGACCGGCCGGAGACCTCTGGTTTACTGCCTCGCGAAACTCGATTGAGGCGATGAACACCTCGGGTCAGGTGGTCAAGAAATTCGTCACCAACGGGCAGGACAAACCCGGCGACATCACTGAAGGGGCGGACGGGGACCTGTGGTTTACCGCTCACAACGTGCCCGACGGACGATCACCGACCTACGCCATCGGGCAGATGACGCCGTTCGGAAAGTTCACGTACTACGTCGGTGCTGCCATCGATGACCCCACCTCGATCGCCTCGGGGCCTGGCGGCGACATCTGGTGGACCAACGAGGACTCGATTGGCCGAATCAGTGCGTCTGGTGAGATCACCGAGTATTCCGGCTCCAACATCGACCCTCAGGGTGACATCACCGAAGGTCCCGACGGGGCCATGTGGTTCACAAACCCCTACACCATCGGCCGGATCACCGAGGTAGGCCAGGTCTCCACTTTCCCGTACCAGGCCTCGAGCCTGATCTCCGGACCCGACGACGATCTATGGTTCGCCGACAACGGCGTGATCGGCTCAATCGACAGCGCCGGGCAGGTGGCCGAGTACAAGAGCGGCCAGATTCAGGCTCCTGATTCGATCACGTCGGCAGCGGGCGGGATCTGGGTCGGCGACTTGTGCTGTGGGCCCGAGGTGGCAGATCTCAATGTCGCGTCGGGCACCTTCGGCTACTACTCCAGCTCAATCGACGCCACGGCGGACATCGCCCGGGGCTCCGACGGTGCGCTCTGGTACACCATGCCTCAAGTCGACGAGATCGGCCGGATCAGCAGTTCGGGCGTCACCACCGTCTATTCGACCGGCGCGGTCGAAGATCCAGTGTCGATCATCACAGGCCCCGGCGGCCTCTGGTTCGCCGGTGACGAATCGATCGGGCGGATCACTACGACCGGGAAAGTGAGCGTGTTCTCTGACCCCGACATCGACTCTCCCGAGAACCTGACGGTCGGTCCCGACGGCGCCGTGTGGTTTACCGACCAGCAGGGCATTGGCCGTATCGCATCGACGGGCCAGGTCACCACGTACACCGGTTCGGGGATCGGCACTCCAATCGCCATCACCAGCGGACCCGACGGGGACCTCTGGTTCTCGGTCAGCGGATCAGGGACGATCGGCAAACTCGACCCCGGCACCGGGGCGGTGACCGACTACAAAGTCGGTAGGTTCGACCCGGTGACGTCCATCGTGGCCGGACCCGACGGCGCGCTCTGGTTCGACAGCTCGGCGGCTACCGACGCCATCGGCCGCATCACCACCGCTGGTCACACCCACACGTACTCGGTGCCCAGTGCGTCCCGGCCCGGAGCACTCGTGAATGGGCCAGGCGGGAGCCTTTGGTTCACCACCGATCTGGGGCTGGGTCGGATCACCACGGGAGGGACGGCGACGGTCTACTCCGACCTGTTCAGCGGCATTTCGTCCCAGTACTACGGTAACCTGGCTTTCGTGCCCGGTAGTGGGCTCTGGGTCAGCGATCCGTTCACCATCTACCAGGTCACGGCAGGCTGAACGGCACGCCGCCAAAGGCCGGAGCAGGTCATTGCTTGCACCTTCGACCCTCCTGCGGGCCAAGGAGGGTCACCGACAACGCCGGATGCGCATCGCGCAACGACCTGGAGCTTCGCGCAAATGGGCAACTAACGTACTGACCTGCTTGCACTACTGAATGGATCGATGGAACCACCGGGACGATTCCGTGTCGGCGAGCCGGTGGCAACCATGCGCGACGTTGGATCGGCAGCATTTCGGCAGCTGGAATCCCCTCAACATGGGCGGGCACCCACTAACTTCGTCTTATTGTGGCGGACCATACCCATCCGAGCAGTGCGCCAGAAGGGGCCAAGGAGATGGACAAACCATCCTCGATAGAGCGCATCCGGCGACTGGAGATGCTGGAGCAGGAACGGCTTGAAGAGAAACATCGCAAGGAGGAGCGACGCCGCCAGACCGTTGCCGGCGCCAAGCCGTCGGGCGGGCGCCACGACCTCGTTGACGACATTGAGAGTGCCACCAAGTACCCGCTGGCCATTCTCGCCATCGCCTGGCTGGTCATCGCCATCGTCATTCTCACCACCGACGTGAATGGCTCGGCCTCTACCGCACTCGTCGGCACTCTGTTCGTTCTTTGGGCAATTCTGCTGGTGGAGTACGTAGTCCGCCTCGTGGTCACTCCTGATCGGCGCGGATATCTCAGGCGACGATGGGTAGAGCCGGCGACTGTTGTGGTGCCACCTCTTCAGGGATGGCACTTCGTCGGGATCGAGAAAATGAGCCTTCTTGTCTACGAGGGGGAATTGAGGGTAGAGACAATCCTCAAGCACCACAGCCTCTTCCGAGTGCTGCTTGCCGCGGCTGGCACCCTCATCCTCGGGGCCTGGTTGGTCCTCCTCTTCGAGGAGACGGCCAAGGGGAGCAATATCCACGACTATCCCGACGCCCTGTGGTGGGCCATCGTCACCGTGACCACCGTGGGCTATGGCGACCGGTATCCGGTCACCGCCGGAGGTCGTGCCGTGGCTGTTGTCCTCATGCTGGTGGGAATTGGTCTCATTGGCGTGCTCACCGCCACTGTGGCCTCCGTGTTTGTAAAGGAGCACACGGACGCCAACAAGGAGGAGCTAAGGAAGGGACACGCCGACCTTGGCCAGCGTTTGTCTGTAATCAGTGACCGATTGGCCGACGTCGAGAGCCGACTCGGTGCCACCCCGTCCGAGGTAGCCGCGGTGGATGCAGCAGCAGACGCAGAAGCGGCCGGAAATGGGCCGGCCCAACCAGATCAGGGGACATCCACCGCCTAAGAGGCCCATAGGAGAACGAATCAGCAACCGTCGTAGAGGGCGACTCCGGGACTCGGCCGATGAAAGTCACGGTCCCCTGTTCGACTGAGGTTAGTGTTGGTGAGAATGACGCGATGGGATGGCATGGCTGATGCACGGCATTGATTCGTTCTTCCATAACGTGTTCGTGTGGACTGGCACCTACAACGAATCCGGCGGTTGGTACGGCTTCTGGTCCGGCTTCGCCGGCGGCTTTGGAATCCTGGCCATCTTTGTCGTGGGCTACCGGAAGATAAACTGCCACACTCAAAGGTGCTGGCGCATCGGTCACCATGATCTGACTGTCAAGCAATCCGATACGGACCCTGGGACGACCTACCGCGTGTGCCGCCATTGTCACCCCGAAATAAAGGGCCGACGATTCTCTCGCGCCGAACTCCATGCGATGCACAAGGAACACGTGAAAGATCAAGCTGCACGGAACGCCGCATGAGACGTTCGTCCGTCTCCGTATCGCGGGAACGACGATACCGATCTGGGTTAACCGTCTCACCAAACCTTAAAAAGCTCTAGACACCGACGCGTGGTGGGCCGATCCGAACGTCATCCGCACGGAGCATGTGAGAGCCATCGGGAGTGCGACTTCAAACCATGCAGTACGCACGTGGTGGTCCTTCGTGGCCTCAGACTGCCCACGGAGGACCGAATTCAGTCGCTCGCACCGCCGTGACCTGCGACTCCTTGAGAGCGGCCGATGCCGATAACAGAGTGGAGCCAACCTCTCTGATGCGGTCGCCTATTGGCCACTCTCGATGAGCGCCTGCGGGAGGGACTCGATGCGGCCTGGAGGGCAGGCCAGACAGCCGAGAGGCAGGAAACGGCAAGGGTGGTCGAGTTGCGGAGCTAGTTCTCCGAAAGGGGTCGGAGATCCGCCTGGCTTCGAGGACGGACTGGCGAACTCCGTCTGGCGACAGTTGACTTCCTTCGATCCGAGCGCAGCCCATCGCCGACGGGAATGAACACAGAAGGCTTGTGAGCGTCAGTTGCTATAAATCTTCGAAGGACTGACGAGCACCGCAGTGCGTCGCTGTTCAAGCATCGTGCGATCGTACTCATCCCAGTCGTCGTGATTACCGCCTGCCGCCGTGAACACGGTCCGTAGAAGTAAGCGCTGTGCACTGGCGTCGATAGCCGGCGGCGGGCCGTCGGGGCCGATCAACTCGGCCCTACCTTCGACCGCCACCCACTGCCAGCCGGCGCGAAAGGTAATGCACAGCTGCGGTCGACTACGAAGGTTGGCCAGCTTCGTCTTGCCGTATGTAACGAAACCGACAACATCGGCGCCGGTGGTTGGATGGGCCAGAACGCCGGCATTGACGACAGAGGACTGGATTGTCTGATCAGCACGCAGCGTTGACACGATGGCCAAAAACTGATCCTGGCGAGCGGTGTCAATCGCATCCTGAAGTGTCGTCATGGCAGTTCCTCCTGAGCTAAACCACAAAGATCTTCTCATCTCGATGAATGCGCGTGTGAGCCGAATAAGTCCGCCACGCCTGAATTCAGGCGGTGACCCTGCCGCCTTAGGCGGCGGTCCTGTGGTGTGGCGGGTCACGATCGCTCTCCTCTGTGGTGCCGGATCTGCGACGGGGTTCTTACCCGGCCCGGATATGTTCCCTCCTCGCCCGACTGGATGTCGAGGGCACCGGTCTCACGACGGCGCACCCCCGGACGAGACACTCGCAAGGGTCTCTTTGGTAGGGGTAACCTCTGCTCCGAACCGGACGATCTGGTCGCTCGTCTCATCTCCGAGAACGAAAGTCCTCATTATGCCGACGATCGGTTGAGATTGGCTCCTGTCGATGGGCCTTCGGTCACGGCCGTACCGAACTGATCCGGGCACGACCATTCTGGCTAGACCCCGCTAGTGCCGCTTGTGCGTAGTCTCACGTTTCCAAGGTTTGATCTGCACCAATCCGCGCACGGTCTAAAGGCGACGTCAACCGGCAATCTGCCGGTGCGCGATGCGCCGAACTTGGTTCGGATTCCACTTCCCTCCAGAACGAGTCGTTAATTTATCTTCAGCAAGAGACGCAGATATTTGGCGGTATGAAGCACCTGATTGTCTGAGACATCGAATCTTCTCAACGATGGCCGTCTCTTCCGGGTTGTTTACCAGCTCCTTTGCCTGTGCCTTGAGGCCATATGCAGGTCGCCCCCCTCCATATCCCCCACCGGCGACCTTCGCTGCTCGTCCAGCCATCGTCCGGCCTCGGATCACCGCTCGTTCGTACTGTGCGATTCCTCCGAGAAGCTGGCGGACCAGGACCCTCATGGCGTCATCTCCTTCGGCAGCCGGCTCGGAAACCGACTGGACTGATGCTCCCTTGGTTTCGAGCCGAGCGTGGATCGTTTCCTGCAGCAACAGGTCTCGCGCCAAGCGATCGAGCCTGTAGACGAGAAGGGCACTCGCCTCTCCCCTCTCGATCAGCGCCAGACCTTCAGCCAGTCCCACACGGTCGTCCAGCCCGTTGGAACCCGGTCGACCTTGGTCGCTCACCATCGCAACCAGGCGCAGATTCTCAGCCTTGCAGTAGGCGCGGATGGCAGCCTCCTGAACGTCCAAACCGATGCTGTCGAACCCCTCCGCAGTGCTGACTCTGGTGTAACCAATCACGCGTTGCTTTGCCATCTTGGATCCTCAGTCTGTTACTTTACTCTTGTGGTATTGTAACAGTGCAGGTAGGGAGTGTTCAATACGACAGCGAGAACTGCGGAACACGAGCCCACCGCCCCCGAATCGAGACAGGATTACCCTGATTACGTGTGGCGGAGAGCGGCGGTGGCGGTGGCGGTGGCCTTGTGTGGAGGATGTCTTCTTGCGGCATGCTCTTCCACCTCGGCCACGGCAACTCGCGCCCCCGCCAGCAAGACTCGTCTTCCCTTCTCCTCCTCGACCACCTCAACAACAACTTCTGTCCCGCCGAGCACCACGCACCCCGCATCCCCGCCGCCGTCGAGCTCTGATTGCGCGATCGGACCACGAGCCAACTGCCAATATGCCAACCTCGCCGGAGCCGATCTCGCTTTCGTCAACCTGACTGGAGCTGATCTATCCAACGCCGATCTCTCAGGTGCCGATCTCGCTGGAGCCCAGCTGGCTAATGCCTCGCTGAACGATGCAACCTTGTCCACTGCCACCCTGACCGATGCCGATCTGACGAACACCACCGTCAATGGCGCGAATCTCTCCAGTGCGGTGCTGACCGGAATCAACTTGTCTGGCGCCGAACTGAGTAGCGCAAATCTGTCGGATGCCAATCTCACAAAGGCCGATCTGTCGGATGCCATCCTCGCCAGTGCTCAACTGATCGATGCCTCTGTAGTTGGCACAGACTTGACTGGCGTCAACTTGTCCGGCGCGGACTTGGCGCTCGTGGCCTCCGGTGGAGACATCGGGATCCCGGCTGAGCTTCCAAGCGGTTGGGCCCTGGTTAACGGCTACCTCATCGGCTCTCGGGCGACTCTAATCAGGGCAACGCTGGCCGGGATAGATCTGGCTGGCGGCACCATGGAGTCCGCCGATCTTAGTGGAGCCGATCTGTCGGGCGGAAATCTCTCAGGTATGAATCTCAGTTCGACCACCTTGTCGCAGGCCAACCTAACCGGGACAAATTTGTCCAATTCCAATCTCACGGCAGTTGTCCTAACCGGAGCCAGCATGACAGGCACCAAACTGGCGGGCGTCAAGTGGTCCGCCACAATCTGTCCGGACGGAACCAACAGCAACGACCACGGCAACACCTGCGCGAATGATCTCGGTTGATGTGGAGATCATTGATCTTCAAAAGGCGGGGGCATCGTTGTTCAACTACGTCCGGTCAGTGTTGACGATCAGGACACTGCAGGTGCTTCCGTGAGCGACTTTGTTCGGAACGCTCCCCAATACAAAGCGTCTTACCCCCGTCATTCCCCGATTTCCGACGACGATGAGATTGGCGTTGACTGACTCTGCAACATTGAACAGCGCAGTCGCAGGATCACCGTCAAACGTTTGTACCTCGACGGTAACTCCCTGATCCTTCGCCCTTGCGAGCAGATCCTTCTGAATGCGCTCGCTCTCCTCCTGTCGTGCCTGATTGTCAAGAGCTATTGCTGAAGCTTCGAACTCACTGCCCATCGTGGACAACGGACGAATCACGTGCACGCCGTAGAGTTTGGCGCCTGACAATTTCGCAAGCGAAATCGCTTCGTCGACAGCCCGATCCGCCCGCTTAGATCCATCCGTGCCAACGACAATCGCTTCGTACATGTCCACCTCCTGGCCTCTTGCCCAAACACGCTATCGGACCCGACATTCACCCAAAAGGATCTGACGTCATCGGTCGAGCGGTGCGTTATTGGCCGAGGTCCCGTATAGTGCCCATCAGTGCTGTTGGGGAAAATGCGGGCCATCTGCGGCCCGGCCGGGGCGGCGGCTACTTTCACTCGCTCGAGTGGCGACACGTCACCGGCGATTGGGCCGATGCTGGGCCAGCGACCATCTGGGGACGGATGCGCTATCTGCTTCTGCCCGACGAAGAACCGACCGGACTGCAACGGGTGATGGTTGTTGCCGGCTCGGGCAATGGCGTCTCGAGCGTGCTTCCACTCGACCGGTGTTTGTTTATCAACATGGACCTCACGGTCCATCTCGAGGCGATCCCGTCCGGGGAGTGGATCTGCTTGGACGCGCGTACTCGCATCGACCGACTCGGGTTCGGGCTCGCGACATCGCAGTTGTTCGACCGAGAGCGCCTCGTGGGCCACGGTGCCCAGACGCTCTACGTCGCAACCCGATGACCATCAGGGCGCGATATCTTTAGCCACGGACCATCCCGATAACCCGGCCGCATCCCGCTCTTCGACTGTCCCCGACCGCCTGTTGAGGACACACCGGTTAGGTGGGACACCCCCGGCGACTGGCTGGCCAAACACCTCGGAGGCCCCGCTGGGCCACAAATCCACCCTTGACGGGCAGATGGCGCGGCCCGCCGGACCGGTGCGGCCACCGGTGGTGGGTCAGCTTCAGTCAGATGGTGGCCCTCATCAGCCAAGAGGTGACGAGAACAGTCTCAGCGGCGCCCAGCCGTTTTGGCGGGCGACCGACGGGTGGTAGCAGCCTTCTTGGCCGGTGCTCGCCGGGTCGGCGCATCCGTGGCCGTACCCGCCTCCTTCACTGCGGCCTCGTGGGTGGGGTAGACGCCCTTCTTCAGTTTGGGAGCTCCACTTGGCACCATAACGGCGTCCTTGAAGGCTTTCACCGGTGTGATCCTGGCTTTTTTCGACGCCTTGATCCGGATCTGCTCCCCCGTCGCCGGATTACGGCCCAAACGGGCCGGCCTCTCGACCTTGGCGAACTTGGCGAAGCCGGAGATGGCGACCGGTTCTCCCTTTGAGACGACGGTCGTGACGACGTCGGTGAAGCCGTCGAGCACGGCTGTGACCGTCTTCAGGTCAATGTCCGCTTGGACGGCGACCGCCTTCGCCAGTTCTCGCTTGTTCATGGCGTCACTCTGCCATAGGGGGCTCCGTGGTGTCATATGCGCACCTGCCTCCGCCAGAATTGACTTCCTTCGATGCGCCCGCTGCGCATCGCGAACAGGGATGGACACAGAGGACCGATGAGGGTCAGTTGCTGTAAATCCTCGAAGGACTCACGAGCACCGCTGTGCGTCTCTGTTCAACCATCGTGCGATCGTACTCATCCCAGTCG
This sequence comes from uncultured Acidimicrobiaceae bacterium, assembly GCA_963813525.1. Classification (GTDB taxonomy): domain Bacteria; phylum Actinomycetota; class Acidimicrobiia; order Acidimicrobiales; family RAAP-2; genus Bog-756. The sequence goes on along the minus strand of CAWEZI010000005.1, from coordinate 1,857,524 downwards.
TCGTGACTACCACCTGCCGCAGTAAACACTTTTCGCAGAAGCAGGCGCTGCGTATTGGCGTCGATAGCCGGCAGCGCGTCGTCGGGTCCGATCAACTCGGCCCTGCCTTCGACGGCCACCCATTGCCAGCCAGCCCGAAAGGTGATGCACAGCTGAGGTCGAACACGAAGGTTGGCCAGCTTCGTCTTGCCGTATGTAACGAAACCGACAACGTCGACACTCGTGATCGGATGAGCAAGAATGCCCGCATTGACGACGGAGGACTGGATCGTCTGATCAGCACGTAACGTTGACACGACGGCCAGATACTGATCCTGACCAGCAGTATTGATCGCATCCTGAAGTGTCGTCATAGCGGTCCCTCCTGATCCAAACCGCAATCTTCGGCGTGTCGATGAGTGAGGCTTTGAGGTGCATACCTCTGTCACGACCGAATTCCGAAACCTTCGGATCCGTACCGTTGACCCTCACCTGCAAAATAAACGGGTCAACGACCGAATGCCGAAAAAACGCGAATAAATAGTGGTAGGGATGTGGTAATCCCGAGATCGAAGAGCACACCAAGGCCCGAATTCAGGCCTCTCACATCGCCGTGACCTGGTCCTTCTCTCGAGCGGACGACGGGATTCGAACCCGCGACCCTCACCTTGGCAAGGTGATGCTCTACCAACTGAGCCACGTCCGCGTAAGGGCTAAACACTAGCAGCAGGCGGATGACGCCTACCCCACTCCGGCCAGGTCAAACCACCGGACACGTTCAGGCAGGGAGTTCTCCATGCCACCACGGAACCGGGCGGAGCCGGCGGTTGACCGCTCGCATCAATTCGTCGAGCGAGCCCCGCATGCCGGTGGCGATCACGTCGATGTCCGGTACCAACTCGCGGCAGCCCTGCACCCCGACGAACACCGAGTCCAGATACGAGAACACCGTGACGTTGACACCGACCCCTTCGATGATCGGACCGATCGGGTACATGGCCACCATCCGGGCGCCGGCCATGTAAAGGGGGACGTCAGGACCGGGCACGTTGGAGACGATCACGTTGAACAACGGCCCCATGTGATCGAAGAGGCGGAGATTGGTCACCAGGCGGGTCAGTCGGGACGCCACCGCCGGCACCAGCGTCTGGGCCCATCCGGCGAACACCGGCCCCAGCTGCCGGTCCTGCTCCTTGGCCGTCTTCGTCTCTTCGGTGATGTGGGCCAGCCGCTCCGCCGGGTCCTCGATCCCATCGGCCAGCGAGACCAGCATGGCCGACACCCGGTTCCCCAGCGCAGTGCGTTCCGACGGGCTGCGCACCGACACCGGCACCAGTGCCACCAGGGGCTTCCCCAGCCCCTCGTGGCGCTGATCGAAGAAGCGGCGCAGGGCCCCGGCCGTCACCGTCAGCACGACGTCGTTGGTCGTTCCGCCGAGGACCTGGCGGATCCGGCGCACCTCCTCCAACGGGAGCTCGGCAAAGGCCACCCGTCGGTGGGCGGAAATGGCCCGGTTGATCGAGGTATGAGGTGCGACGAAGGGTGACGGCGGCGCGCTCTCGCCACCTTGACGCACGCGGCCACCCAGACCCCGCGCTCCTTTGAACGTGCGGGACAGCGTACGTACCAGCGTGTCGGCCTGGCCGGGGAGGGACCCGAGCACGCTGCGCAGCTGTTCCCCGCCCCCCGGCAGGGGATCGGGCGACCAGGTGGGATCGGTCCCCCGCCCCACCGGCGCTGCTGCCCGCACCGGTCGCTCCCCGTCCTCCGGTTGGCTCCTTCGGGATCGGTGACCGCCGAACAAGGGCCGGGGGGCGGGGATGGGCGACAGATCGAAGAAGGCGGCCATCACCTCCGCACCGGACACGCCGTCCAGGATGGTGTGGTGCACCTTGGGGACGAGTGCCAGCCGGCCCCCGCTCAATCCTTCGACCACGTGGAACTCCCACAACGGGCGGTCCCGGTCGAGCGGTCGCGATGCCACGTCGGCCACCAGGTCCTCGAGCTCGCAGAGACCGCCGGGTTCGGGGAGGCAGACCCGACGCACGTGATAGTCGATGTCGAAGTCGGGATCGTCCACCATGGCCGGGTGCTGCAACCCGAAGGGAACCTCGACCAGCCGTTGGCGGAACGGCGGCACCCGGTTGAGCCTCTCGGCCACCAGTTCCCTGATCCGCCAGAAGTCGACCTCTCCCCTGACTTCTCCGGGATCGAAGATCAGCGCACCGAGAATGTGCAGGTGGGAGGTGGGTGACTCGAGGGAGGCAAACCCTCCGTCCAGTCCGGACAACCGTTCCATCGGCGCTAGCGACCCGTCGACCCGAAGCCGCCGAGTCCCCTGGCCGAGTCGGGCAGCTCGGTCACCGGGACGAAGGCAACCGATTCGACCCTCTGGATGACCAGCTGGGCGATCCGGTCCCCTCGGTGGATGTCGTAGGCCGTCACCGGGTCGGTGTTGACCAGCAGGACGCAGAGCTCGTCCCGGTACCCCGCATCGATGAGACCCGGGGTGTTGAGGCAGGTGACGCCGTAGCGGAGCGCCAATCCGCTTCGGGGCTGGACGAAGCCCGCCCAGCCGTCCGGAATGGCCACGGCCACACCGGTGGGCACCAGGGCACGGCCACCGCCAGCCTCTAGGGTGACATCGGTCCGAGCCACCAGGTCGGCACCGGCATCGCCCGGGCGGGCGTAGCCCGGAAGGGGGAGGTCGGGATCGAGACGGACCACCGGCACCGACATCGTCCCCGGTTGCTGGGACGCGGCTCGACCAGCGGCAGAAACTGTCTCGACGTCGCTCTGTGATGCCGTGGACACGCCGGGCTCCTCCGCTCGATTGTTGAGGACGCTAGCGCAACGCCCCGGTCGACCACCATGAGAGTTTTTCCAACCGCACGCCGTGCTGATCGACGGTCACCCAGCCGTCAAACAGATGGTCGGCCATCCGGTAGCGTCACCCGGGTGCTGGTGTGGATGGATCTGGAGATGACCGGGCTCGACGTCCAAAAAGACGTCATCGTCGAGGTGGCCACGCTGGTCACCGACGACGACCTCGGCATCGTGGCCGAGGGCCCCGACCTGGTGGTGGCCGTCCCCCCCGAGCGCCTGGCGGCCATGGACGACTTCGTCAGGAAGATGCACACCCAGAGCGGCCTGTTGGAGGAGATCGCCAAGTCCACCGTCACCCTGGAGGAGGCCGGTGATGCCACCCTGGCCTTCATCCGAGCCCACGTGCCCTCCCCGCGCACCGTGCCCCTGGCCGGCAACTCGATCGGCACCGACCGTCGCTTCCTGGCCGCCCAGCTTCCCGCCATCGAGGAGTACCTGCACTACCGCTCGGTCGATGTCTCGACGGTCAAGGAGCTGGCCCGGCGCTGGTATCCAAAGGTTCTGGCCGGCGCCCCACCCAAGGCCGGCGGCCACCGGGCCATGGACGACATCCGCGAGAGCGTGGCTGAGCTCGACTACTACCGCCGTACCATCTTCTGCGGAACCGACTCGGCCTGAGCGGTCCCCTGTGGCCGTCGTAGAGAGGAGCAGCCATGGCCCAACCGGCCGAACCAGAGCCTGAGCCCACCCCGGCATCCGTGCCCCCACCCACCCGGGCCGAGGCCACCGCCACTCTCACCGCCCCGGGTCAGCCGTTCGAGATGGAGGACCTGGTCATCCGGTCCATTCCCACCCGGACCTGGAAGTCCGCTCCGGCCACCCTCCGGACGGTGCTCGAGATGTCGGCCTTCCACGGCGACAAGGACTTCCTCGTCTACGAGGACGAGCGGTTGACCTTCGCCGAGCACTACCGGGCCGTGGCCACCCTGGCCCACGCTCTCATCGACCAGTTCGGCATCACCAAGGGGGACCGGGTGGCCATCGCCATGCGCAACCTGCCCGAATGGGTCATCGCCTTCTGGGCCTCGATCGCCGTCGGGGCGGTCGTCGTCCCCCTCAATGCCTGGTGGACCGGGCCCGAGCTGGCCTACGGGCTCAGCGACTCCGGCACCGCACTGGTCTTCGTCGACGAGGAGCGGCGGGAGCGGATCCTCCCCCACCTCGACGACATTCCCGATCTGAGGGTCATGGTGGTGTGCTGCGAGGAGCACGACCCGGCCGGGGGCCGGCGGGTGGCCACCGGCGCCCAGGTCGACCGCACGGACGGGCCGCCCCTCCCGGTCATCCCCTTCACCGACGTCACCGGGCCGCACGGCCCGTACGACACCCTTCCCGAGGTCCAAATCGACCCCGACGACGACGCCACCATCTTCTACACGTCGGGAACCACCGGCCGGCCCAAAGGGGCGGTCGGCACCCACCGCAACAGCGTGTCCAACCTGATGAACCTGTTCTTCGTGGCCACCATGGGGACCCTGCGCCGCTCGGGGCCGGTCGGCGGCGCCGGAGAAGGGACCCAGAACGCCAATCTCCTTTCGGTCCCCCTCTTCCATGCCACCGGCTGCCACGCCGTGCTGGTGTCCAACACCGCCGCCGGCGGCAAGCTGGTCATGATGCACCACTTCAATCCGGAGCGGGCCCTCGAGCTCATCGAACGCGAGCGCATCACCATCTTCGGGGGGGTTCCGGCCATGGTCATGCAGGTCATCGACTCGCCCGCCTTCGCCACCCGCGACACCTCCTCGGTCCGCTCCATCTCCTACGGCGGGGCGCCGTGCCCGCCCGACCTGGTCCGGCGGATCAAGCAGCACTTCCCCGGGGGTGCACCGGGCAACGGGTACGGGCTCACCGAGACGTCGGCCATGACCACCATGAACAGTGGCGACGACTACGTGCGCAAGCCCGACAGCGTGGGGCCGCCGGCCCCGGTGTGCGACGTCGCCGTGGTCGACGAGGACTATGCGGGGGACGAGCCGCCGGCTGACCAGTCCCCCGATCCCACCCGGACCGGTGAGCTCTGGATCAAGGGACCCAACGTGGTCCGGGGGTACTGGAACCGTCCCCAGGAGACGGCGGCCTCCTTCACCCGGGGATGGCTGCACACCGGGGACGTGGCCCGCATCGACGAGGAGGGGTTCGTCCACATCGTGGACCGGGCCAAGGACATGATCATCCGCGGCGGGGAGAACGTCTACTGCGTCGAGGTCGAGGCTGCCCTGTTCGCCCACCCGGCGGTGGCCGACTGCGCCGTCATCGGCGTGCCCCACCCCGTGCTCGGGGAGGAGGTCGGCGCGGTGGTGGTGTTGCGGCCGGGCGAGAGCGTGGGAGCCGACGAGCTGGCCCGATTCGTGGGCGAGAGCCTGGCCGCTTTCAACGTGCCCTCCCGCTTCTGGTTCCGGTCGGATCCGTTGCCCCGCAATCCGGCGGGCAAGGTGTTGAAGCGCGAGCTCCGGGCTGAGCTGCTCGGCGACCAGGACAGCGCAGTCGCCGAATAGCGGCGCGGTCAGGGCGAGGCGGCCAGCGTCTTCCGGGTGAGCTCGACGTCGCGCCCCATCTGCTCGACCAGCGCATCCACACTGTCGAAGGCCACCTCGTCGCGCAGGCGGGCGACGAACGAGACCCGGGCCTCCTCCCCGTAGAGGTCGCCGCTGAAGTCGAGCAGGAAGGCCTCGACCAGCAGCGGACCGTCGCTTCCGTAAAAGGTGGGACGTCGGCCCACCGAAACGGCGGCGGGGTGGCGCTTCCCGTCCGGCCGTTCGTACCAGGCGGCGTAGATGCCGGCCGCCGGCAGGCAGATCCCGTCGGGGACGTCGACGTTGGCGGTCGGGAACCCGAGCTCGGTCCCCCCCCGCTGGTCGCCGGCCACCACCACGCCCCGGACCTGGTGGGGCCGCCCGAGGAGGGCGGCGGCCTCCTCCACCCGGCCGGCGGCCAGGGCCGTGCGCACCCGGGTCGAGGAGATGGGCTCCCGGGGCCGGTCGGCGCCCTGCCGGTCAGCGGTCAGGGACACCCCGTCGACGACGAACCCGGCCGCCGCCCCCATCTCCTCCAGTAGGGCCACGTTCCCCTTGCGACCGTGGCCGAAGTGGAAGTCCTGGCCCACCACCACCAGTCGGGCGTCGAGTCCCTCGACCAGGATCTGGGTCACGAAGTCCTCCGCCGTCTCGTTGGCCCGTTCCCGGTCGAAGGGCACCACCACCACCAGGTCCACCCCGGTCGACTCGAGCAGCTCGAGCCGCTGGGGAAGATCACAGAGAAGACAGGGGGCCGACTCGGGCCGCACCACCATGGCCGGATGGCGGTCGAAGGTGACCACCGCCGTCGACAGGCCGTCGGCCGCGGCCCGGGCCGAAAGCTCGCCCAGCAGGGCCCGGTGGCCGAGGTGAACCCCGTCGTAGGCCCCGATGGTGACCGCCGTGCCCCCGGCGGGGGGTCGACAGGCCGACGGGTCGGTCACGATCTCCATCACCGGGGGAAGGTTACCTGGGCCGCCCCGACGGCTGGGGTGACGGCCCACCCCGGGAGCGACCTCATCCGGCCGCTTCGAGCACGACGGCCGGGCGGATCCGGTCGGTCTGGGTGGCCTCGTAGACGGCCAGCAGCCGGTGGGTGGCGTCGACCAGGCCCCAGGGCCCGTCGCCGGTCACGCCCAGGGGGACCCGGTCGAGGGCCAGACCCCGGGCCACCAGCTTGGCCACGTCGTCGGCCACCTCCACCTGGTCGAGATCCCGCACGGCCTGAGCCGGTGTGAGCACCATCGCCGGTGTGAGCTGGTCGACCGCCCGGGCCTCGTCGGTGGTGAACGACCCGATCCGCAGGCGCCGGAGATCCCGCAGGTGGGCACCGCCCCCCAAAGCCAGGCCGAGGTCGGCGGCCAGGACACGGACGTAGGTGCCCGACGAGCACTCGACCTCTATGCGGAAGACGCCAGGAGTGAGGCCGGGCGAGACCTCGAAGCGGTGGACGGTCACCGGTCGGGGTGCCCGCTCGACCTCGATGCCCTCGCGGGCCAGGGCGTGGAGGCGGCGACCGCCCACCTTGACCGCCGACACCATGGGGGGCACCTGGTCGATAGGACCGGTCAGCGTCCGGGCCGCCTCCCGCACGTCGGCCAAGGCCAGCCCTTCCATGTCCCAGGTGGCGGTGATCTCACCGGAGGCGTCGAGGGTGGAGGTAGACACCCCGAACACCACCTCGGCCCGGTAGGTCTTGGGCAGCGCCGTCAGGAACCGCATCAGCCGGGTGGCCCGACCCAGCCCGACCAGCAGCACGCCGGTGGCATCGGGATCGAGCGTGCCGGCGTGTCCGACCCGGCGCTGCCCGAAGATGCGCCGGCAGCGGGCCACCACGTCGTGGGACGTCCAGCCGGCCTCCTTGTCCACCACCACCATGCCGGTGACCGCGTCGATCCCTACCGGCGTCATCCTTCGGGGTCCGGCGACCCGTCGCCACCGGCGGCGTCGACCTCGTCCTGGTGGATCCGTCGCAGGACCTCCTCCACCCGGCCGCCGGCCACCACCGCCGGATCGATGGTGAAGGCCAGCTGCGGCGTGCGCTTCATGCGGACCTGACGCCCGAGGGTCCTCTGCAACTGGACCCGGCGCTCAGCGAGTGCCTCGGCCGCGTAATCGGGCAGCGAGCTCACGAACACGGTGGCGTGACGCAAGTCGGGCGCAGTGTCCACCGACGTCACCGTGACCAGGCGAAGACGCTCGTCGGCGTCAGCCAGCCGTTCGATCTCCTCGGCCAGCACCTGGCGGATGACCTGGTTGACCCGCAACGACCTTGGATAGGGGGCGGCGCCCCGATTGTCATGCCGGCGACCTGGCACCGCTGCTCCCCTTCGACCTCACCGCCGCGCCGACCACGCGCCCCGGTTGGTCAGGTACGCGGGATCTCCCGCTCGTCGTAGGTCTCGATGATGTCGCCTTCTTTCAGGTCCTGGTAGTCCGAGAGCCCGATGCCGCACTCGTATCCGGCCTGCACCTCGCGGGCGTCGTCCTTGAACCGCCGCAACGAGGTGATGGCGCCCTTCCAGATGACGACGCCGTCGCGGAGGAAACGAACCTTCGAGCCGCGGGTGATGACACCGTCGCGCACGTAACAGCCGGCGATGGCCCCCACCCGGGGGACCCTGAACACCTGGCGCACCTCGGCCTCGCCGGTCACGATCTCCTCGTATACCGGGGCCAGCAGCCCGAGCATGGCCGCCTCGAGGTCCTCGAGCAGCTTGTAGATGATCTCGTACAGCCGGATCTCGACCCCGGCCTTCTGGGCCATCTCCCGGGCCCGGCGGTCGGGGCGCACGTTGAAGCCGATGATGGCCGCCGCCGATGCCTGGGCCAGCTCCACGTCGGACTCGGTGATGCCCCCCACGCCGCGGTGGACGAAGCTGAGCTTGACGTCCTCCCGCTCGAGCTTGCGCAGGCTGTCGGTGACCGCCTCCAGGGAGCCGCGCACGTCGGCCTTGAGGATCAGGTTGAGAGTGGCCGTCTCGCCTCGCTGGATCTGTTCGAACAGATCCTCGAGCTTGGCGCCGCCCAGCGCCGAGGTGGCCGCCGGCACGTGTCCGGCCACCCGGTAACGGTGGGCCCGGGCCTCACCGATGGTGCGGGCCTGGGCCAGCTCGGGAGCCACCCGGAACTCGTCGCCGGCGTCGGGGGGGTCGGAGAAGCCCAGCACCTGGACCGGGGTGGACGGGGGCGCCTCTTTGATCTGGTCCCCGTGCTCGTCGACCAGCGCCTTGACCTTGCCCCAGGCGGCGCCGGCCACCACCGGATCACCGACCCGCAGGGTGCCGCGCTGGACGATGACCGAGGCCACCGGGCCCCGGCCGATCTCGAGCTCGGCCTCGATGACCACGCCGCGGGCCCGGCCTTCGGGTGTGGCCACCAGTTCCTCCACCTCGGCCACCAGCACGATCTGCTCGAGCAGGTCGTCGATGCCCAGGTTCTGGAGGGCAGAGACCTCGACGGTGATGGTGTCGCCGCCCCACGCCTCGGGAACCAGCCCGTACTCCGAGAGCTGCTGGAGCACCCGATTGGGGTCGGCTTCCTCACGATCGATCTTGTTGACGGCTACGACGATGGGCCGGTCGGCCGCCCGGGCGTGGTCGATGGCCTCGATGGTCTGGGGCATGACGCCGTCATCGGCCGCCACCACCAGGACCACGATGTCGGTGACATCGGCGCCCCGTGCCCGCATGGCCGTGAAGGCCTCGTGGCCAGGGGTGTCGATGAAGGTGATCGGGTGGTCGTTCCAGACGACCTGGTAGGCCCCGATGTGCTGGGTGATGCCGCCGGCCTCGCCGGCCACCACGTTGGCCGAGCGGATCCGGTCCAGGAGCAGGGTCTTGCCGTGGTCGACATGGCCCATCACGGTGACCACCGGGGGACGGGGCCGCAGCTCGGACTCGTCCACGTCCTCGTCGTCGTCGTCCAGGAACCTGGCCAGCAGCTCGGCCTCGCGCTCCTCGCCGGGGTCGACCAGACGGACGTCGGCCCCGATTTCGGCGGCGAACAGGTCGATCATGTCGTCGGTCAGGGACTGGGTGGCCGTGACCATCTCCCCCTGGAGGAGCAGGAAGCGGATGACGTCGCCGGCCGACCGGTTGAGCTTGGGACCGAGGTCGCGTGCCGTCGAGCCCCGTTCGATGATGACCTCGCTGTCGGGCACCGGCGCGGTCGACGGGGTGTAGGCGGTGAGCTGGGTGGGCTCGAGCTCCTCCAGATTCCTGCGCCGACGACGCGGACGCCGCTGGTTGGGGCGACCGCGACCAACGCCGGGTCCGCCCCGACCACCAGGGCCGCCGGGCCCTCCGCCGGGACGGCCGCCGTAGCCGCCGGTCGATCCTCCGCCCGGACGGGCGCCGAAGCCACCGCCCCCGCCGCTGCTCGGTCCTCCGCTGCGGGGTCCGGCACCGGGTCGGGCGCCGCCTGGGCCCGACGGGCTGGTTCGTCCCCCGTACCCACCGGAGCCGCCCGGGCAGCGGCGCGGCGCCGGCCGGCGGACGGCGACCGCCCGAGCCGGGGGGTGGCGGGATGGGCTTACCGGTCACCGAGCGAGGTGGCCCGCCGGGAGGTGGCGGGATGGGTCGCCCGGTTGCGCTGGTCGGGGCGCGGGGCGGCGCCGAGGGGGGAGCCGCCGGTGCCGGTCGCGGAGGTGCCGCCGGGCGGGGTGCGGTGGGCGCTGACGGCGCCGATGCGGCCGGAGCCATGGGAGGGGCGGCCGGTACCGACGGGGCCGGAGCAGACGGGGCCGGAACGGACGGGGCCGAAGCAGCCGGGGCGGTCGGGGCCACGGAGGGCGTCGGAGGGGCGGTCGGCGCAGCAGGGGTCGGGGCCACCCGGGCAGCCGGGGTGGCCGGAACCCGCGGAGGCATGGGCGCCGGGGCCGAAGGTTGTTCGGACGCGGGACGGCTGGTCACCAGGCGGGCACCGGCCCGCTTGACCGGTGCGGGCGCCGGTGGGGTCGACCCGGGCGAACGGGCGGTGGGAGAGGCGCCCGACAAGATCTCCCGCTCCCCCGCCGGGGTCAGCTCGGCATCGCCATCGTCGGTTGCCGGCGTGCCGTTGGCGGCGGCCGCCTTTTTGGATGCCGCCGCCTTCTTGGTCGGCGGTGCCGGCTCTTCCGGCTGGACCGGCCGGCGCAGGCCTTCGCGGTCCGCCTTCCGGCGAGCGCGGTCGGCTTGGGCGTCCTCGATGGACGACGAGTGGCTCTTGACCCCCATGCCCAGGGACAGGCAGAGATCAAGCGCCTCTTTGTTGGTCATTCCGAGCTCGTGTGCGAGCTCGTACACCCGGATTTTCTTCGGCAACGGCTGCTACTGCCCTTCCATCATGTCGTACATGCCGGCACGCACGTACGACCCACTATCCTCGCACATCACAAGCCCCGTCCTTCCGAGGGCGGTCGGCCCGTCCCCGCTCGGCTGGAGCACATCAGGCCCGAGAGTCGCCCGATCTCCCCGTCGTCGACCGCACCACGCAGGGCCCGGTCGAAGGCACGCCGGGCTGCCGCCCGGTCCACACAGGCCGGCGATTCCCGACACAGCCAGGCGCCCCGACCAGGTAGATCCCGACCCAGCGCCAGAGCCCCGGCACCGGTCCGCACCACCCGGACCAGCTCGTCTGTGGTGCGGGTCCGCCTACACCCGATGCAGGTCCGCTGGGGGGTTATGCCGGCTCCCCTCCGCCGGACTGCCCAGCGCCGGACTCCGACCCTCCCGAACCCTCCCTGGCTCCGGCCGCCCCCGAGACCTCGGCTCTCACCCCGGCCAGGGCCCCGGCCGGTTCGACCGGTGAGGAGGCCGGGTCGGTGCCCGCCGCTCCCGAGTCCTCGGCCCCTGCCCGCGCCTCCGCCGTCGGCACCGTGCCATCGGCGGGAGGGGCCGACTCGGCCCCTTCGGCTCCTTGCGACCACTCGCTGGCTGACACCGCGGTACCACCCTCGGCCGGTTGCCACACCATCTCGCCCTCTGCGGTCTGGATCCATTCGCCCTCGGCCCACTCCTCACCGGCGTAGCCCGATTCCTCCTCGGCCAGTTGGGTCTCGCTCTTGATGTCGATGCGCCAGCCGGTCAGCCGGGCGGCCAGGCGGGCGTTCTGACCCTCCTTGCCGATGGCCAGAGAGAGTTGGTAGTCGCTCACGATCACGGTGGCCGTGCCCGTCTCGTCGTCCAGGCGCACCTCGCGCACCCGGGCCGGAGCCAGGGCCGACTGGATGAGCTCCACCGGGTCATCGGAGAAGGGCACCACATCCACCCGCTCCCCCCGCAGCTCGTTGGTGACCATCCGTACCCGCGAGCCCCGGGCCCCGACGCACGCCCCCACCGGGTCGACGTTGGGATCGTTCGACCACACGGCGATCTTGGTGCGGTGACCGGGCTCCCGGGCGGCCGCCTTGATCTCGACCGCCCCGGAGGAGATCTCCGGTACCTCGAGCTCGAACAGACGCTTGATGAGCCCGGGGTGACTGCGGCTGACAACGATCTGGGGCCCCTTGGTGGTCTTGCGCACCTCGACGATGTAGGCCTTGAGCCGGGCACCGTGCTCGTAACGCTCGTAGGACACCTGCTCGGCCTGGGGCAACAGGGCCTCGACCTTGCCCAGGTCGAGGAGGGTGTAGCGGTTGTCGGTCTGCTGGACGATGCCGGTCACGATGTCGCCCTCACGCCCGGCGTACTCCTCGTACTTGAGGTCGCGCTCGACCTCGCGAATGCGTTGAAGGATGACCTGCTTGGCCGTCTGGGCTGCGATCCGCCCGAAGTCGTCGGGCGTGTCGTCCCACTCGCGGATGACGTTGCCGTCCTCGTCGAGCTCCTGTCCGTAGACCCGGATCTCCCCCGATTCCGGATCGATGGTGACCACCGCTTCCTCGGCCGCGTCGGGACGGCGCTTGTATGCCGCCACCAGGGCGTTGGCCAGCGCATCCAGAAGCGTGTCGACGGAAATGCCCTTGTCGCGGGCGATCTGGCTCAACGCATCGAGAAACTCGAAATTGGGCTTGCTCATGGGGTAGTGACCTGCTTCCTCTTCTCCGTGTGGCGTGGCGTCCGCTTCGCCTCGCCCCTGCCCCGCTGTCCTCCGCCCTCCGGGCGCGGCCCGGGACCCCAGACGAAGACCGTCCGCACCCGATCGACATCGCTATAGGCCAGTCGCATGGTCCCCGTCGCAGGGTCCGTCCAGCGAGAGCTCGAAGCCCTGCTGGTCGGCCGAGACCAATCGCCCACGCAGGCGTCGTTCACCGGGCACCTGGGGTCGGGTCTTGACGGTGACCGTCTCGCCTAAGGCCTTGGCGAAGTGGGCCGGGGTGCGCAGCGGGCGCTCCACACCGGGGCTCGACACCTCGAGCGAGTACCGAGACGGGATCGGATCGCGTTCGTCGAGCACCGCCGACACCACACGATTGGCCTCAGTGAGCGCCTCCAGATCGACCCCGCCGGGCCGGTCCACCGTGACCAGAAGAACGCCCGACCGGAACTCCACGTCCACCAGCTCGAGGCCGGCAGAACGGAGGACGGGCTCGAAGAGGGCAGTCATATCCTCGACCATGTGCACTGCCTCCTTCCCTGTGTCCGTGGTGGTGAACGTCGTCTGTCATCACTGTCGCTAATACCTTCTCTGCGCCGTCGGCAAGGCGTTCCGGACCAAAACAAAAGCGTGGGCTGTCCGCCCACGCTTTCACAGCGTCACGTCAACTCCAACCGAACGGCAGGTGAAAAAGTATAGCAGCGGGCCCTCGAGACGTAAACGGCCGCGACCTCGGACGGCGGCCGTTCCCGCCAGGCTATGACCCCTTTTCGGGCCCTATCCCCAGTATCACTGCGACCCCGCTCGGACCCTAACCCTGTGGCCCCGCTCGGGCCCCATCCCCGTGGCCCCGCTCGGGCCCCATCCCTGTGGCCCCGCTCGGGCCCCATCCCCGTGGCCCCGCTCGGGCCATAGAGAAAAGGGGGAGGGAGCGACCAACCGGCGAGGCCGCCTCAGGCAGAGGCGGCCTCGCCCCCGAACTTCTTGCGGATGAGCTCGACGGTGGTCTCCGAGGCGTTGGCATCTGAGCCCTTGGCGTCGAGCAGGGCCTGGCGGTCGGCCTCGGCCTCGGCCTCGGCGCCGGCGTCGGCGGCCGCCAGTCGGGCCTCCACCCCCTCGGCCACCAGCTTCTCCGCCTCGGCCACCAGGGCGTCGACCATCTCGTCCTCGGGCACCACCCGGATGATCTTCCCCTTGATGAACAGATGGCCCCGCTTGCGGCCGGCGGCGATCCCCAAATCGGCCTCACGAGCCTCACCGGGACCGTTGACCACACAGCCCATGACGGCGACCTGGATGGGCAGACTGCGATCCTCGAGGGCTGCTTGGGCCGCCCGGGCCACGGCGATGACGTCGATCTCCGCCCGGCCACAACTGGGACAGGCGATCAGGTCGAGACCCTTACGCTCCCGGAGGCCCAGCGCCTCGAGCAGCTGGCGACCGGCCCGCGCCTCTTCGACCGGGTCGGCCGTCAACGAGTAGCGGATGGTGTCGCCGATCCCCTCGGCCAGCAAGGTGGCGATGCCCGCCGTCCCCTTGAGGAGGCCGGCGGGCGGTGGACCAGCCTCGGTCACCCCGAGGTGGAGGGGATGGTCGAAGGTGGCCGATGCCAGACGGTAGGACTCGATCATGAGCGGGACCGAGGAGGCCTTCACCGATATCTTGACGTCGTCGAAACCCACCTCGGCGAAGTAGGCCAGCTCCATGCGGGCCGACTCGACCAGGGCCTCGGGCGTCGCCCCCCCGAACCGCTTGTAGAGGTCGGGGTGGAGGGACCCGGCGTTGACCCCGATGCGGATGGGTACGCCCCGATCCTTGGCCTCGGCCGCCACCTGTTTGATCTCCGCCTCCTTGCGCAGGTTGCCCGGGTTGAGTCGCAGCCCCTGCACGCCGGCTTCGAGTGCGGCCAGTGCCATCTCGTGGTGGAAATGGATGTCGGCGATGATCGGAACGGGCGATCGGGGCACGATGCGGGCCAACCCTTCGGCTGCCGCTTCCTCGTTGCAGGTGCAGCGGACGATGTCGGCACCGGCCGCGGCCAGCGCGTAGATCTGGGACAGGGTGGCGTCGGCGTCAGCTGTCTTGGTGGTGGTCATCGACTGTACGGTGACCGGAGCGTCGCCGCCGACAGCAACGGTGCCCACCCGGATCTGGCGGGTCGGCCGGCGCTCGGTGGTGGTCCAGGCCGTTCGTCCCATGGCCTTCATGCTAGGGCGGGTCGCCGCCACGGCTGCGCCGGCTCAGCCGAAGGGGTTGGCGATGGGGTGGAGGATGTCTGTGGCCAGCGCCGGCAGGACCAGGATCCCTATGAGCAGGAGGAACATCCAGGTGAAGGGCATGAGCTTGGCCACATCGGCGTGGTACATGACCTTGCGTCGGCCGGTACGGATCTTCTCGTAGACGGCGATGGCCACGTGACCTCCGTCCAGGGGGAGCATGGGGAAGAGGTTGAAGATCCCGAGGAAGATGTTGATGACGGCCAGGAAGTAGAGGAACTCGCCGATCCCGGCCTGGGCGGCGTCGTTGGCCGTCTGCACAATTCCGACCGTGGACAGTGGTCGCGTCCCGTTGACCGCCGCCTGGTGGGCAGCCTTGGCGCTGGTCACCTCCTGGAAGCGCTGGGCCACCCCATGGGGGGAGAACAACGAAACGAGATGGCCGATCCCGCTGGTGGAGGACCAGAACAAGGTCCCGAACCCGGCGCCTGTCGACGCCAGGGCGTGGACCGGGTTGGTCCGTTGGGTGGGGTCGCCCAGACTCACCCCGATAACTCCGTAGGGGGCGTTCCCGTCGCCCTTGGGGGCCGTCGCTCCCGCTTCGTGGTCGACCCGTCCGTTGGCCGGCGTCACCGTGAGTGTCTTGCGCACGCCGTCCCGGTCGACCACCACGGTGACCGGTCGGTCGGGGTGGTCCTTGACGGCCCTGATGAGAGTGTTCACCTTTCCGCCCACTGTTTTCCCGTCCACCGCCACCACGATGTCGCCCGAGCGCAGACCGGCCACGGCAGCCGGACCCGGTCGTCCACCTACGGTACTGATCCCCTGGATCTGCACCTGATCGGGGTTGGGCACGCCGACGAAGGTGAACAGAGCCCACAAGAGGACGAAGGCCATCAGGAAGTGCATGGCTGAACCGGCCACGGCCACCAGCAGGCGGGCCCCGAAGGGCTTGTCGCGGTAGAGACGGCCTTCGTCGGCCGGGTCCACCTCCTCCAGGTTGGTCATGCCGGGGATCTTCACGTACCCGCCCAGAGGCAGGGCCTTGATCCCGTATTCGGTCTCGCCTCTCTTGAAGGACCACAACCGGGGCCCGAATCCGACGAAGTACTCGGTCACCTTCATCCCGCCGTGCTTGGCGGCCAGGAAGTGTCCGAGCTCGTGGATCATCACGATGACGATGATGGAGAGGATGACGATGAGGAGGTCCAGGTGGCCGGTGGTGGCGGCCAGGGCGACGATCACGGCCAGGACGCCGAGCAGCTCGCCCGCCAAGCGGCGGGGGGACTTGGCCGGCGGAGTCACCGGAGCGGGAGGCTCGGGAACCGGGCCGACCGGCACCGGGGCCAGGGTGTCGGTGACGCTCACGCCAGCACCTCCCGCCGGCTGATGACCGCTTCGGCCGCCCGGCGGGCGGCGGCGTCCGCCTCGAGGACGTCCTCCACGCTCCGCCATTGGGCGCCGCTCCCCTCGGACGCCGAACGCGGCGGCGGTTGGTACTGGTCGAGGACGGCCGCCGCCACCTCGGCGATGGCCGTCCAACCGATACGACCGGCCAGAAAGGCGGCCACCGCCACCTCGTTGGCGGCGTTGAGCCAGGCCGGGGCCAGATCGCCGGCCCGGCCGGCCCGGTAGGCGATGTCGAGGCAGGGGAAGAGGTCACGTCGGGGCGGCTCGAAGTCCAGACTCGACAGCCCGGCCCAGTCGACCGGCCCGAAAGCCACCGGCAGGCGGTCCGGGTAGGCCAGTGCGTAGCCGATGGGCAGGCGCATGTCGGGCTGGGACAGCTGGGCCATCGACGCCCCGTCGGTGAATTCGACGATGGAGTGCACGATGGACTGGGGATGGACGAGGACGTCGATGGCGTCGTAGGGAACGCCGAACAGCTCGTGGGCCTCGATGACCTCGAGTCCCTTGTTCATGAGGGTGGACGAGTCCACGGTGATCTTGGGTCCCATCGACCAGGTGGGGTGGGTGAGAGCTTCGGCGACGCCCACGGCGGCCAGCTCGTCTTTGGTCCTGCCCCGGAAGGGCCCTCCCGAGGCGGTGAGCAGCAGCCGGGCCACGTCCGACCGGCGGCCGGCCCGCAGGCATTGGTGCAGGGCACAGTGCTCCGAGTCGACCGGGATGAGCTCGGCTCCCCGGGTGCGCCGCGCCCGTTGGACCAGCGGGGCGCCGGCGATGATCGACTCCTTGTTGGCCAAGGCCAGCCGTCGGCCGGCCTCCAGGGCGGCCAGGGTGACGGTGAGACCGGCGAACCCCACCACCCCGTTGACGGCGACATCGGCCACCGTGGCGATGGAAGCCAGTCCCTCTTCCCCCGCCACCACTTCGGTGCCGGTCGGCACCTGCCGGGCCAGCTCGAGGGCCAAGGTGGCGTCGGCGATGGCCACCACGGCGGGACGGAAACGGCGGGCCTGGGCCACCAGCAGGTCCACCGAGCGGTTGGCGCCGCAGGCCACCACCTCGAAACGGTCGGGAGAGCCGGCGGCCACGTCGAGGGCCTGGGTGCCGATCGAACCGGTGGATCCGATCACGCTGATGGTGGTGACCCCGCCGGTCGACCCGAGGGGCCCGACCCTCCCGCTGGGGGCCACGACGGAATTGGAGCCCGGGGGGGTCACGGTGGCCATCTCTCTAGCCTGCCCGAAGATCAGCCGATATTCAGGGCACGGACCAGGTAGTAGGTGGCCGGGAGGACGAAAATCAAGGCGTCGACCCGGTCCAGAACGCCGCCGTGCCCCGGCAACAGCGTCCCCATGTCCTTGAGGCGGAGATCCCTCTTGAGCAGCGATTCCGACAGATCGCCGATGGGAGCCACCACCGAGACGACCGCGCCCAGCAGCAGCGCCTTGGTCGGCGTCCACGGGTGGATGGCTCCCACCACTGCGGCCGACACCGCCAGTGTCACGATGGTCCCGCCGACCAGGCCCTCCCATGTCTTGTTGGGGCTGATCGAGGGAGCCAACGGGTGCCGCCCCAACCAGCCGCCCACCGCCAGTGCCCCGACATCGTTGGCCACCGTGGCGATGATGGCGCCGAGGAGGAAGGCGATCCCGTGGCGGTCGGGGAACAGGGACGGCGACAACAACAGGGCCGCATAGGCGCCCAACAGCGAAATCCATCCCACCGTGAGCAGGGTGGCCGCCGTACCGGCCACCGGTGAGCCACTCTCGATCCCGCACATGAACCAGATGAAGGTGAAGGCGGTGATGAGGACCAGAACCAGGGGGAGAGCGGCCACCCCCTTGTCGTAGGCCCCGATCATGAGCGAGATGGTCCCGACCAGGCCGAGAAGGGTGGCCGGGTGGTAGCCGACCTTGCGCAGCACACTGAAGCATTCGCCGGCGGCGAAAGTGACGACCACGAGACAGAGGACGAGGGAGGTCACCGTGCCCAGCTTGAAGGCGGCCAAAGCCACCACGGCCGCCGCCAATCCCGTTCCCACCCGCACACCGATGGAGCTGCCGCCCGGCTGAGTGCGGGCCGACCGTCTCGACTCCGGGGGACGACGGCCGGGTGCCGGCGGGGGCCCGCCTCCGGTCGGGCCTTCGGGTCCTCGTCGGCCGCTCGGGCGATCGGCGGGTCCCTGACGCTTCGGACGGCGAGGGGCCACACCGGCGGCCACGGCGGCGGTGGCCGCCATGTCGACGTCACTCATGGTCGATGCGCCGGCCAGGCCGGCCGGGGATTCCGGCTCGGCCAGGGCGGCGTCGCGGTCGGCGGCGGCCAGCCCGGCCACGCCGCCACGCCTGCGGGCCACGCCGGGCACCTCGGTCACCGCCGCCCCGGGCGGCTCGGCGGCCAGTGGTGTGTCCGTGGGCACCTCGGTGTCTTCGGGGCGTTTGGCCCGCAGTCGGGCCGGGAGCAGGCCGTTGCGCCGGGCCCGTCCCACCCTGGCGGTGCCGGTGGGACGGGAGAGCGAGGAATCGAAGAACTCCTCGTCCTGGCCGGGCGGGCGGTCAGAGCCGGTCGGAGGAGCCGTTTCGCCGCCCTCCGTTGGCCCTGCGGCTGCGGCTGCGGCGGCCACGGGTGCCTCACCCCATTTTTCGGCCGTCTTCTCGGATGTCAGGTCGTCGGACAGGACCGTCTCCCGGTCGATGGTACGACGCGATGCAAAGAGGACCTCGGCCGCCGCTCCTGCTCCGGCCAGCGGGAGGTCGCCCGGTACCCCCGCATCGCCGGACCCGCCGCCCAGCGGACCGACCGCCGCCACCGGTTCGGTGATGGGCTCGACGGTGGTGGCGGGTGGTTCGTCGGCATCGCCCAGCGACCGACGGCCGGTGCCGGTGGGGAGCGGCGGCGATGATTCCAGATCGAACTCCCAGGGCCGCCGGACGACGTCGAACCCCTCCGACTCGTCCAATGAGCCGAGGGCCACTTCGTCGTCGCCGAACATGGCCGGCTCGAACTCCTCCTCGTGGGCCACCCAATCGGCGTCCTCTTCCCGCCACGATGGTCCGCCGAGGGTCGAACCGGTGTCGTCGGCTGAGTCGCGAGCCAGCACGGCCGGCACCTGCCCGGTAGGCGGTTCGGTCCAGTGGGGCAGTTCGGTGGGCGGGAGCCCGGTGCTGGGGACGGCCGTCTGGCCCGGGACGACCGGGCTGACCGCCGAACCGGTGTCGGCCTGGCCCGGCTCACCGGTGAGACGGACCGAGGATTCACCAAACCTTTCGTCCCCTCCGCCAGCGGGGCCCTGGTCCCAACCTCCGACCGCCTCTTGGTCGTCGGCCGAGGGGTCCTGGCGAGTGACGGCGGGCAGGACCGAGGTGGCCTCGCCGGCCGGTTCGGCGCCGACGATGCGGATGCGGTCGGTGGAGGGTCCGGTGAACTCCGGGCGCGGCGCGGCTTCGTCGGTGTCGGTCACATCGTCGTCTCGCCCGTCAGGGACGTCGTCCACGTCGGTTGTGTCCTCCTGTCGACCGGGCCGGGGCCCGATCCGATTCAGATTTCGAGGAGCTCTTGCTCTTTGTGGGCCAACAGCTTGTCGATGGCCGCCACGTGTTCATGCGTGATCCGGTCGAGGTCTTTCTCGACCCGGTCGAGCTCGTCGTTGGAGAGCTCTCCCTCCTTCTGCATGGTGTCCAGCTCGTGCCGGGCCGAGCGGCGGGCATTGCGTACACCGATCCGCCCGTCCTCCGCCTTCTGCTTGACCACTTTGACCAGCTCCTTGCGTCGCTGCTCGGTGGGGATGGGGAACGACAATCGGATGACCGTGCCGTCGTTCGAGGGGGTGATTCCGAGGTCGGAACCCTGCAGGGCCTTCTCGATGGCGGGCAGCGAGCTCTTGTCGTATGGGGAGACCACCAGCAGTCGGGCCTCGGGAACACTGAAACCGGCCATCTGGCGCAGTTCGGTGTCGGTGCCGTAGTAGTCCACCTTCAGATGCTCGACCAGCGCCGGCGTGGCCCGGCCGGTGCGGACCGATCCGAACTCGGCCTGGGTATGGTCGACGGCCTTGGTCATGCTCTCCCGTGCCTCGGCGACAACGAGGTTGATGAGGTCGTCGTCCATCAGCGACCCAGCGTAGCCAGCAGGGTCATCACCGACCTGGGAAGGGTCATCACCTGGTAATTCATCGAATCAGAGTGCCGATCGACTCGCCGGCCAGGGCTCGGGCGATGTTGCCCGGCTCCATCAGGTCGAAGACCCGGATGGGAAGGCCGTTGTCCATGCAGAAGGTGATGGCGGTCAGGTCCATCACCCGCAGATCCTTGGCCACCACCTCCATGAACGAGATCTCGTCATAGCGGGTGGCCGTGGCGTCGAGCCGTGGATCGGCGGTGTACACCCCGTCCACCCCGCCGTGGGTCCCTTTGTACAGCAGGTCGGCTTCGATTTCGGCGGCGCGCAGGGCAGCCGAGGTGTCGGTCGTGAAATAGGGGTTCCCCATGCCGGCGGCGAACACCACCACCCTTCCCTTCTCGAGGTGGCGGATGGCGCGGCGGCGGATGTAGGGCTCGGCCACCTCGGCCATCTGCACGGCCGACAGGACCCGGGTCGGCTGGTCGTGGTGTTCGAGGGCGTCCTGGAGGGCCAGGGCGTTGATGACGGTGCCCAGCATGCCCATGGTGTCCGAGGTGGCCCGGTCCATACCGGCCCCGGCCCCGGTGGTCCCGCGCCAGATGTTGCCACCACCGACCATGACGGCCAACTCGAGGTCGAACTCCGAACGGGTCTGGGCAATCTCGACGGCGAGACGCTCGACCACGTGGGCATCGATGGTCTCGTCCGAGGCGGAGGAGGCCAAGGCCTCCCCCGACATCTTCAGGACGACGCGCCGCGGTTCACCCACAGTTGCCTCAGTCGCCGACGACGACCTGGGCGAACTGCGTCACCGTGGCCGGGCCGAGCAGGTTGGCGATGGTCTGCTTCTCGTTCTTGATGTAGGACTGGTCGAGCAGGACTCGCTCTTTGTACCAGCCACCCAAACGGCCCTCGACGATCTTGGCCAGCGCGGCGTCGGGCTTGCCTTCGTTGCGGGCGATCTTCTCCACCGTCTCCCGTTCGGCGGCCACATCCTCGGCGGGGACGTCGTCCCGCGAGATGTAGGTGGGTCGGGCGAAGGCGATGTGGGTAGCCACGTCGTGGGCCAGCTCCTGGGTGCCACCGTCGAGAGCGACGACCACGGCGTTGACGCCACGGCCGGCCTGGAGGTGAAGGTAGGAGTCGACCACTCCTGCCGGCGGGGCCTCGATACGGACAACCCTGCCGATCGAGATGTTCTCCTTGAGGGTCACCTTCAGTCGCTCGAGCTCGTCGGCGAGCTCGTCGGTGGCACCCTCGCCCTTGGCCGCCACCCGATCGGCCAAGGCTTGCACCAGGGCCACGAAGGCGTCGGACTTGGCCACGAAGTCGGTCTCGGAGCGCAACTGGACGATGGAGGCGACCCCCTCGGACCGCCCGATGGCCACCGCACCCTCCGATGCCTCACGATCGGCCCGCTTGGCCTGGCTGGCCAGACCCTCGGTGCGCAGCCAGGTGATGGCCTGGTCCATGTCCCCGTCGTTCTCCTCGAGGGCGCGCTTGGCGTCGAGCATGCCCACCCCTGTCCTCTGACGGAGAGCTTGGATGTCTTTGGCAGAGAAGGAGGCCACGGTCAGGCCTCCCCGCCGGCCGCCGCCGCGCTGAGGTCGCCGGGGTCGGGAGCCGTCGCCGGTGCGGCAGGTGGCGCCTCGGCTGGCCCGTCTGGGGTCGACCCCTCAGCGACGGGTGCCGGTTGGTCTGCCGGGGCGGGCTCCACTGTTGTGGCAGTCGGCTCACTTGGAGCGGACGTCGGCTCGGGCGCTGCCTCGGTGGCCGGGACGGGAGCGGGGGTGGGCTCCGGGGCGGGTGCCGGCGTGGCGCTGGTCGGCTCCGGAGCGGGCGGGGCCTCGCTGGCCGCAGCCGGGGCGGGCGCGGCCTCGCTGGCCGGAGCCGGGGCGGCGCTGGTGGCCGTGGCCGGCGGCGGTGGGGGGATGGGCGGTGCCGCGGTCGCCGCCGGCGGGGTAGGCGGAGCTGGGGGGGCGGGGGCAGGGCGCTGCTCGGCGATGAACCGGCCTTCCATGACGGCGTCGGCCACCACCCGGCACAACAGGGTGCCCGAGCGGATGGCGTCGTCATTGCCGGGAATCACATGGGTGATCACGTCGGGGTCGCAATTGGTGTCGACCACCGCCACCACCGGCAGACCGAGCTTGTTGGCTTCGGTGACGGCGATGTGCTCCTTTTTGGTGTCGATCACGAAGATGGCTTCGGGCAACCGGTCGAGGCCCCGGATGCCTCCGAGGTTCCGCTGCAGCTTCTCGAGCTCACGGACGTGACGCAGCGCCTCCTTTTTGGGCATGGCGTCGAAGTCGCCGGCCCTTTGCATGGCCTCGAACTCCTTCATGCGCTTCACCCGGGCCGACACCGTCTGGAAGTTGGTGAGCATGCCACCCAACCAGCGCTCGTTTACGTAGGGCATCCCGCAGGCGTCGGCGTAGGTGGCCACCGGGCCCTGGGTCTGCTTTTTGGTCCCGACGAAGAGGATGGTGCCGCCCCCGGCCACCAGGTCCCGGATGTACCCGTAGGACTCCTCGATCCCCTTCATCGTCTGGCGCAGATCGATGAGATAGATCCCGTTGCGCTCGCCGAGGATGAACCGGCGCATCTTGGGGTTCCAGCGGCGGGTCTGGTGTCCGAAGTGGACGCCCGCGCCCAACAGTTGCTTCATGGTGACGACGGCCATTTCACTGCTCCTTGTGACGGTTGATGTTCACCGACCGCAGCGCCCCTGGCGAGGGGCGACCGTGGACGCGGTCGGGTGCGGTAGAGGTCCGACTGGTCGTCCCGCCGGTTGACGGGACTGCTCCATGGTAGTCACACCAGCCCGGGGGCTCCACCCGGGCCCCGGCGGCGTTGCCGCTCAGCCGGCCTGGCGGCTCAGTCGGCCCGGTGGCTCAGTCGTGGTGGTCAGCTGGCAGTGGTGGTGGTCACCCGGGCTGAGCCCGACGCCCCCCGGGGGGATGCCTTGGGGCCGGGACCGTCGGTCCGCCTCCCCCGTCCCTCCGGCCGGTCGGCCAGTTTGGCCCGCAGCTGGAGGACCGCCTTGGTGTGGATCTGGCACACCCGTGACTCGGTTACCCCGAGGATCTCGCCGATTTCGGCCAGGGTCAGACCTTCGTAGTAGTAGAGGGTGAGGACCGTCTTCTCCCGGTCGGCCATCTGACTGACGGCCTGGATGAGGGCTTCCTTGGTCTCTTTGACCTCGAAGGTGTCCCCCGGTCCGGCCGTGCTGTCCGGCAGGGTCTCCCCCAGGGTCGACCGGTCGGTTCGATCGCCGCCGCGGAAGACCTCGTCGAGGGCGACCACCCCCACGAAAGAGATCTTGCGCAGTGCCGTCTGGAACTCGGCGTCGGTCATCTCGAGGTCGGCCGCCACCTCGGCGTCGGTGGGGGTGCGGTGCAGTGTGGCCTCGAGCTTGGAGTAGGACTGCTCGACGGCGCGCGCCTTGGCCCGAACCGACCGGGGAACCCAGTCGATGGAGCGAAGCTCGTCGATGATCGCTCCCTTGATCCGAGGGATGGCGTAGGTCTCGAACTTGATGTTCCGCAATGGCTCGAAGCGTTCGATGGCATCGATCAGCCCGATGATCCCGTAGCTGGCCAGGTCGGCTTCGTCCACGTGACGGGGAAGGCCTACAGAGACGCGGCCGGCCACATACTTGACCACCGGGGAGTAGTGCACGATGAGCTGATCGCGCAATGCACGGGCTCCGGTCTTTTTGTACTCGGTCCATAGGGCATCGATCCCATGCCCTGCCGCCGACTCCCGTTGCGTCGCCAATTGTCCCCTTACGCCCTTGGATGTGTTCCCGAATAGACCGTGAGCAATCGTTCCTTGCTTACATGAGTGTAGACCTGGGTGGTCTGCAGACTGGCGTGACCCAGCAGTTCCTGGACCACCCGCAGGTCGGCCCCGCCGTCCAGGAGATGGGTGGCGAAGCTGTGGCGGAGGGCGTGGGGGTGGGTGGGAACCGGTGAGCGCCGGTCGATGATCCTGCGCACGTCCCGGGGTCCGAGCCGACTGCCTCGCCGGTTGAAGAAGAGGGCGGCGGAGGATTCCTGGCCGGCCAGGACCGACCGGGGGCCGTCCAGCCAGGTCAGGACGGCCCGGGCGCCCTGCTGGTGGATGAGGACCTGGCGCTGCTTGGATCCCTTCCCGGTCACCGTCACCACTCCCCGTTGGATGTCGATGTCGTCGACGTCCAGCCCGCAGAGCTCGGCCACCCGCATCCCGCTGCCGTAGAGCAACTCGAGCACCGCATCGTCACGGCGGTCGGCTGCCATGGCTACGACTGTGGTGGTGGCCGGACCGGGGGCGGTGGCGGTTTCCGGACCGCGGGCCGTCTCCGGACCGGTGCCGGTTTCCGGACCGGGGGCGGTGGCCGCAGCGGGGCGCACCGGATCGAGCAGCTGGGTCAGCTCGGCATGGCCGAGGATGCGGGGCAGTCGCGAGTCGGGCGTGGGGGCGGAGAGGCTGCGGGACGGATCGGCGGCGATGAGACCCCGCTTCACCGACCACTGGAAGTAACACCGCAGGGAGGCCGCCGTTCGGGCGATGGAGGACCGGGCGTAGCGCCGGGTGGCCATAAAGGCCAGGTAGCGGCGCAGCAGGATCCGATCAACATCGGCGGGTTCAGTGGTGCCCCCCCGGGCCGCCCACTGGGCGAAGCGCTCGATGTCCGACGAGTAGGCCCTCACCGACGCCGGTGAAAGTCCGCCCACTGACCGGCGGAACCCATCGATCTCCCACGGCACACGAAAACAGTACCGGGCCGGACCCTTTGGAATGGGCACCGTCCCTCGTCATCGGGGAGGCCGGCCCGGGTCCCAAGGGACAGACGGTCGGTCGATTGCCCCCCGTCCCTGCGACGACAGGGCTAACGTCAGGGCGTCGCACGGAGCATTTCGCCCCATTTGGAAGGTTGCCCATGACACCGGCGGCTTTTCGTGCGACATCAGCTCCATCTCAAAGGGGCCGGCGGGTCTGCCAACCCTCCGGCCACGGCCCTAAGGGGGAACATGTCTGACCGCATCGACCGACGCTCGTTTATGGCCCGAGGGGCGGCCGCCGGGGCGGGCCTGGCCGTCATCGGGACCGCGGGCGGCCTGCTGGATGCTTGCAGCTCAGGTTCGAGCACCCCGTCCACTTCCACCGGCACGAGCCACCCCAACGGCGTCTCGACGGCGACACCCAAACTGGGCGGGCAGCTCATCTTCGGTGTCGACGCTGAGGAAAAGGGTTTCTCCACCACTCAGGGCACCTTCGACGAAGTGGGCATCCTCTATGCGCGCACGGTCTTCGACCCCCTCATGATCACCGGGGCCGACGGTACGCCTCAGCCCTACCTGGCCCAGTCGGTGACCCCCAACGCCGATTACACGGTGTGGACCATCACCCTCCGACCCAATCTCGTCTTCCACAACGGGACCCCGTGTGACTCCGCCGCCTTGGCGGCCAACATCGCCGCCCAACAGGCTTCGGGCCTGACCGGTCCGGAGTTCACCACCATCTCCAATGTCTCGGTGGTCAACTCGCAGACGGTGACCGTGACCATGAAGACCGCCTGGGTCCCGTTCGACTACTACCTGTGCGGGGGCATCGGCGGTCAGATCGCCTACGTGGCCGAGCCGAACTGGCTCAACTCCAACAGCCAGACCAATCCCATCGGCACGGGCCCCTTCGTGTTCCAGGATTGGATCCCGAACGACCATTTCACAGCCACCAAGAACCCGCACTACTGGCGTCCGGGCCTTCCCTATTTGGACAGCATCACCTACAAACCCATTCCCGATCCCGACCAGCTTCTGGCCACTCTCCAGTCCGGCGGGGTCGACATCATGCACACCGACACAGCCGACGCCATCATCGCCCTCCGGGCAAACAGCTCCTTCGGCTACATCGATGACAGCCACAACACGATCGGCGAACCGGACATGGGGTGCCTTCTGCTCAATCTGTCGAAGCCGCCCTTCGACAATCTGAAGGCCCGTCAGGCGGCGGCCTATGCCATCAGCTCGAAGGAGTACGTGGCCGTCATCGACAAGGGAGTCAATCCCACCTCCAACGGGCCGTTCATCCCCGGCTCTCCTTACTACGTGGCCGACAACGGGTTCCCCGAGTACAACCCATCGATGGCCAAGCAGCTGGTCCAGGAGGTGGAGAAAGACACCGGTCAGCCGTTGTCGGTATCCCTCAATCACACGCCCGACTCCAATACCACCAAGATCGCCGAGTTCCTCCAGGCCCAGTTGCAGGCGGCCGGCATGACCGTCTCGCTCACCCCCATCCAACAGGCTCAGATCATCAACACCGCCCTGCTCGGTACCTTCGAGGCTCAGGTGTGGCGTCAGTTCAACGCCGTCGATCCCGACCTCAACTACATCTTCTGGAGCCCCACCAACGCCACCACGCCGGGCTTCGCCATCAACATGGCCCGCAACACCGATCCGGCCATGGAGACGGCCCTGCAGAAGGGCCGGCAGTCCTCCAACCAGGCCGACCGGGTGGCCGCTTACCAAGAGGTGACCAAGCTCATGGGGAAGGACATCCCCTACATCTGGTACGACCGGACGGTGTGGGCCATCGGGGCCCAGCCCAAGGTCGAGAATTTCGCCAACCCGACCACGCCGGCCGGAGGCAAGGCCCTGCCCTTCTTTGGCGGCGACATCTGGCCCACCCAGATCTGGCTCAACTCCTGACCTCCCTCCCCGCTCGACCTCGAGCGGGGAGGTCAAGCGTGGGATGATCGGATCATGAGCCGGATCCTGGTGGTCGAGGACGACGAGCGGATCCGGTCGTCGATGCGCCTGGCCCTCGAGGATGAGGGCTACACGGTCGAGGAGGCCTCGAGTGGCGAGGACGCAGTGTCCCGATTCCGCGACAACCCCTTCGAGCTGGTCCTCATCGACCTCATGCTGCCCGGCATCGACGGCTTCGAGACGTGTCGGAGCCTCCGACGCCAGAGCACGGTTCCCGTCATTATGGTGACCGCCCGCTCCGACACCCACGACGTGGTGGCCGGTCTCGAAGCGGGGGCGGACGACTACGTGACCAAGCCGTTCGTGGCCAAGGAGCTGGCTGCCCGGATCCGCGCTCTCCTCCGCCGCTCCCGTTCCGAAAACTCGGGTGACTCCATCCTCAGCTTCGGGGACGTCGAGATCGAACCGGAAGCGGGCGTGGTCAAGCGAGCAGGTGAGGAGGTCCACTGCACGCGGACGGAGTTCCGCCTGCTGTGCGAGCTGGCCGACCACCCCGGCAAGGTCCTGAGCCGCGAGCACTTGCTCGAACAGGTTTGGGGGTACGACTACTTCGGTGACGGGCGCCTGGTGGATGTCCACGTGCGCCGACTGCGAACCAAGGTGGAGCCCGACCCGGCCAATCCCCGCTTCATCCTCACCGTCCGGGGGATGGGCTACAAGCTGGCGGTGTGACCGATGGCATCGGCTGAGCCGCGCCCGGTCTCCGGATCCTTCCGCCCTGCGCCGTCAGCCCACCATGAGGAGCGGGCGGGCCCCGCCCCTCCCCCATCTACCCGGCGAACCAGTCTTTCCGCCGGGCTCGGCCTGCGAGCACGGGTCACGGCGACGTTCGCCATCGGCGCGCTGGCCCTCTCGACCCTCATGGCCGGCATCACCTACTTCGCCGCCCGCCAGAGCTTCCTCAACGAGCGTCAGACGGCCGACCAGCGGCAGGCATTCGCCAACGCGTCGTTGATCCAGAACTCACTGCGGTCGCCGGGAACGCAGGTCAATCAGCTGATCGAGTCGGTGGACACCCTCCCCGGGTCGCGGTCCGTGCTCCACAGCGGCGGTCAGTGGTATGCCACTTCCATATCGGTGAGTGAGAGCGCGGTGCCGGTCCTCGAGCGCTCTCTCGTCCTGTCGGGGACACCCGCCTCCCAGGTCTTCGACCTCAACGGCACGCCCGAACTGGTCATCGGCGTTCCCTTGCCTGCCGTGCATGCTGCCTACTTCGAAGTGTTCTCCTTGGCCGAGCTCGACGGCACTCTGCGCACGCTGGCCTTCGCCTTGGGGGCGGCCGCTCTGGTGACCACCTTGGCCGGAGCCGCGCTCGGGCGATGGGCCACCGGAAGAGCGTTGCGGCCTCTGAGCGAGGTTACCGACGCGGCCGTGGCCATCGCCGGTGGGGACCTCGACACCCGGGTGGAGGCCGGAGACGACGTCGACCTCCAGGAGCTGGCGTCTGCCTTCAACCGGATGACGGCCAACTTGCAGGATCGAATCGAAAGGGAAGCCCGTTTCACCTCCGACGTGAGCCACGAGCTCCGGTCGCCCCTGACCACGCTGTCAGCCACAATCGGTGTCCTCGAAGCTCACCGGGCCGAGCTCGATCCGCGCGCCCAGAGCGCGTTGGACCTACTGGACGGCGACCTCCTCCGGTTCACCCGCATGGTGGACGAGCTGCTCGAGATCTCGAGATTCGATGCCGGCTCGGCCGAGCTCTCTCTCGACGAGGTCGACCCCGGCGAGCTGGTCCGTCGGGCCGTGACCGCCTCCGCCGCCATCGGCAGCAACGGCCACCGGGCTTCGGAGCTGCCCGTCCAGATCGGGCCAGGGGTCGAGGGCGTGCGCCTACGGGTGGACAAACGGCGCTTCGAGCGGGTGATGGCCAACCTGGTCGACAACGCCGCTCTCTACGCCGGAGGGGCGACGCGGGTGATCGTCGAGCGACATCCGGCGGGTACAGACGGCGCTGGACCGCCGCTCACCATCCGGGTGATCGTCGAGGACCACGGGCCGGGCATCGCCCCCCAGGAGCGCCTCCATCTCTTCGAGCGCTTCTACCGCGGCAGCAGGTCCGGTCAACGAGCATCGAGCGAGGGCACCGGGCTCGGGCTGTCGCTGGTGGCCGAACACGTCCGTCTCCACGGTGGTTCGGTGTGGATCGAGGATGCCCCCGGGCGCGGCGCCCGTTTCGTGGTCGAGTTGCCCCTCTCTCCGGACGACACAGTGGGGTCGCCGACGTGACGATCCGTGCCCGCCGCTGGCTCTGCCTTGCCGCTCTGACCCTGGTGGCCGTGGGCGCTTCGGCCTGCGGGGTGGCGGCCTCGGCTTCACCCACCGCCATCGCCAAAGCGGACGTTCCCTTCAACCTGCTCCGGCCGGCCCCACCGACCACCGTGCCCGCGGTGGCGCCGACCACGGTGTCGGTGCCGGAGACGATGTACATGGTCGGTCCAAAACAGAGGGTGGTGGCCGTCTCCCGCTATGTACCCATCCCGGCCAGCCTGAGCGAGATCCTCGACGGCCTGCTCGAAGGCCCGACTGATGCCGAGTCGAGATTCGGGCTGCAGAGCTTCTTGACCGGTGACAAGACGGCCAAGGCCACCGTGACCGGTGGCATCGCCACTGTGGACTTCACCACCAACCCGGTGCAGGTGGTGGGGACCGACCAGACGCTGGCCATTGCCCAGGTCGTCTATACCGCCACCCAGCAACCGGGGGTCACCGGCGTCGTCTTCCAGATCGCCGGTCAGCCCATCGAGGTGCCGACGGCCAGTGGGGTCCAGGTCCCCGGGCCGGTCAATCGCAGTGCCTATGCCCCGCAGGCACCCGCCGGCTGAGCCCCTCTCGCTCTTACAACGGGCTCAGGTCTGGCCCGCACGACGGGCTCAGGTCTGGCTCGGCGACCACGGGATGCGGGGGGCGTCGGCCCACAGGTGCTCGAGGTCGTAGAACTGCCGCCATTCATCGAGGAAGACGTGCACCAGAAAGTCGCCGTAGTCCATCAGTATCCAGTGGGCGTCATCGAGACCTTCCACCCGCAGCGGGCGGAGGTCGGCCGCTTGCGCCACCTGCAGCTCCACTTCGTCGACGATGGTCCGCACCTGGCGGCTGTTGCGACCGCTGGTGATCACGAACGCGTCGGTAATGGCCAGAAGCTCGGTCATGGCCAGGATGACGGTCGACTCGCCCGACTTGGCATCAGCGGCACGCGCCGCCACAATGCACTCCTCGGGAACGAACGGCTCGACCTTCTCGACGAGCGGGACGACACTGGATGTTGTCAACGGTTGCCTCCTCGTGACGCCGGAGCGCCTTGGATGGATGTGAGCGGGATGACGTCGGTGACAGGGTGCCGGCCAGCCGGAACTCCGGCGGCCACGCCCACCCCTGCCGAGATCACTTGGGACGGCGCCGGCCGGTCGCGGGCGAAGGCGACGATAAGCAGAGTGATGACGACGCACACCGTGATCAACAAGGCACACCCTAGCGAGATGCGCCGGCGCTGTCGCCGCTCGGCCCTCAGCGCCTGGCGCCGGAGTGTCGGGGCAGTGGGGGCGGCGGGAGCCGCAGGGGCAGTGGGAGCGGTGGGGGCGACCGCCCCGGCTTGGGCAAGGGGGCCAACAGGAGGATCGTTCGGACCGGGAGGCCGTTCGTCCGCTGCGGGAGGGGCTTCGGCTGGTGTGGGAGGGGGTTGGACTGGCTCTGTGCTGGTGTCTGACTCGTCCGGCCGGGTCCCCACGGTCATCTCCTCGTAGCGTACAGACCCCGTTGCTCGATGCAACGGATCACCGGGTCGGGAACCAGTCCTCGTACCGTTCGCCCCGATTCGAGCCGGTCCCGCAGCTCGGTGCTCGACACCGCGAAGGGGGCAACCGGCACCGTCACCGTTTTCCATCCCGGTGGCGCCTCCACCGGCGGCGACCCGGGCCGACCCACCACAGCCAGGGTGACCAGGGGCCGCAGGGCCCGTTCCTCGTGCCAGCTGGTCAGACCCCCGACCACGTCGGACCCCACGGCCAGGATGATGTCGGCCCCGGGTTCCTCCTCGCTGAGCTGGCGAACAGTGTCGATGGTGTAGGACGGACCGCCCCGGTCGATCTCCATACGCGACGCTTCGAGCCCGGGCCACTCGGTCACCGCCGCCTCGACCATGGCCCACCTGTCCTCGGCCGGCGTCACCGCCCTCTCCCCCTCCTTCTGCCAGGGCTCGTTGGCCACCACCAGCAGCATCCGGTCGAGACCGAGGGCCCGACGCACAGCGTCGGCCACTTCGAGGTGGGCTGTGTGCACGGGATCGAAAGTCCCCCCGAAGAGTCCGATGCGGGTGGTCCCCGCTTCGCCCATTAGGTGCCCGCGAGAGTGGCGACCACCGGTGCGAACGCCTCCATCTCCGCTTCATGGACCACGATGTAGGAGAACCCGAACAGCTGTCGGCGTTGGCGCAGTAATTCGGTGATCTCGTCGACGGAGCCGATCATGGCCACCGGCGAACCGGCAATCTGATCGGGCGTGACCGAAAGGGCGGCGGCCAGTCCGGCGAGGGCCTCCTCGCGGTTGGGCACGATCTGGACGAGAAAGGTCAGGCACTGCAGTTCGAGCTGGTCGAACCGCGCACCGGCGGCCTCCCGCACCCACTGGACCCGCTGGTGGTAGTAGTCGGACCCGGTGGTCTCGAGCACCTCCGGACCGATGTAGCCGGCGGCCAGGCTCGGGTTGACACCGACGATGTCAGCCTCCCGGGCGGCGAAACCGAGGACCCGTCTGCCTCCCCCTCCGATGATCACGGGAGGATGGGGACGCTGCACCGCTTCGGGAGAACCGACCGCCTCGGCCAGCTGGTAGTACTTCCCGTCGAAGGTCGCTTTGCCGGTCGACCACAGCGCCTTCATGACGGTCAGGCTCTCGGTCATGCGGTCGATGCGGATGCCGGGCGCATCGGCCGGTATGCCCGACTGCTCGTAGTCGGTGGTCATCCACCCCGCCCCCAGTCCGAACTCGACCCGACCTTCGGAGAACAGGTCGAGAGTGGCGATCTCCTTGGCCAGGACCAGCGGGTGGCGGTAGTCGTTGCCGAAGACGAGCGAACCCACCCGCAAGGTGGTGGTGGCCTCGGCCGCCACCGTCAGGGCGACCAGCGGGCCGAACTGGTCGTCGAAATGGTCGGGGATGAACAGGGTCGAATAGCCGAGGTCCTCGATCTTGCGGGCCAGGGAGCGCCAGTCCGGCCCCGAAGCGGCTCTCGACAGCTGGACACCGAAGCGAAAGGGAAACATGGCGCCGAGCCTAGGTCGGAAGGCTTTACGCTGGTGGAGTGCCCCCTCGCCCGGTTCCGCCCATCTGGTCCCCCGATTCGTGGCGGACCCGCCCTGCCGCTCAGCAGCCGGTCTGGCCCGATCAGGACGATCTCAAACGGGTCCACGCCCGGCTCAGCGGGCTACCCCCCCTGGTATTTGCGGGCGAAGCCCGACACCTGACCAAGGCCCTGGGCCAGGCTGCAGAAGGCCGGGCCTTCGTGCTGCAGGCGGGCGACTGCGCCGAGTCCTTCTCCGACTTCAGCGCCGACGCCATCCGCGACAAGCTCAAGGTCATCCTCCAGATGGCGGTGGTGCTCACCTACGGGGCGGGCGTGCCGGTCATTAAGGTCGGCCGGATCGCCGGACAGTTCGCCAAGCCCCGCAGCTCGCCGACCGAGCAGGTCGGCGACCAGATCATCGATTCGTTCCGCGGCCACATGGTCAACGACGACCTGGCCGAAAAATCGGCCCGCGTTCCCGACCCCGAGCGGCTGGTTGCCGCCTACCACCAGTCGGTGTCCACCCTCAATCTCCTGCGCGCCTTCACCAAGGGGGGGTTCGCCGACCTGAGCCAGGTCCACGCCTGGAACCAGGAGTTCGTGGCCTCCTCCACCGAAGGGCAGCAGTTCGAGGGCATCGCCGAGGGCATCGACCGGGCCCTCCGCTTCATGGCCGCCTGTGGCATCGACCTGGTGGCTGAGGACTCCCTCCACGAGGTCGACTTCTGGACCAGCCACGAAGCGCTCATCCTCGACTACGAGGAGGCCCTGACCCGTCGGGACTCACTCTCCGGCCAGTGGTACGACTGCTCGGCGCACATGCTATGGGTGGGCGAGCGGACCCGCCAGACCGAGGGTGCCCACTGCGAGTTCCTGTCGGGCATCCACAACCCGATCGGCTCGAAGGTGGGCCCGACGGCCACTCCCGATGAGGTTGTCGGGCTATGTGAGCGGCTCAACCCAGGCCGGATTCCGGGCCGCCTCACCCTCATCACCCGTATGGGGGTCGACACCGTCGACGACGCCCTGCCGCCTCTCCTACGGGCGGTGGGCGCCGAGGGCCACCCGGTGGTCTGGGTGTGCGACCCCATGCACGGCAACACGTTCACCGCCGAGGGGGGGCAGAAGACCCGGCGATTCGACGACATCCTGGGTGAGCTGACCGGGTTCTTCCGGGCCCACCGCGCCGTCGGGACCTGGCCGGGCGGGGTGCATGTGGAGCTGACCGGCGATGACGTGACCGAATGCCTGGGTGGCGTGGAGGACATCGTCGAGGGCCAGCTCCACCAGCGCTATACGACCACGTGCGACCCTCGCCTCAATGCCCGTCAATCTCTTGACCTGGCCTTTGCCGTAGGAGAACTGCTGTCGGCCTGACCGGGCTCGGTCGAGGAGGGCCACGGGGATCCGGCACCCGGTGGCCAGTACCGCCCCTCATGGGTCCATTGTCACCTGAAGGTCATTGACCTTCCCTCCGGCCAGAAGCAGAATGGACGCGCCCCGCCCGCCCGGTGGCCCCCTTCGCATGTTGGCCGGCGCTGCTCGCCACCACCGCTGGTGTTACCTGGCGGCCACATTCCGATCAACGGAGATGCCTCCTGATGCCTTTCTCGCGTTCCCGCTCCCCTGTCCGAAGCCGATGGCGAGGGGAGCAGGCGATGCGGAGAACTGTGGGCGCCGTTCTGTTGCTCGGCCTGGTAGTGCTCGGACCACTCGTGGCCACCGCGCAGCACACCGCATCGGCCGCCACCCCCAGTGCCACCACCCAGGTGTCGGCCTACTGGCTGGTGGCCGGCGACGGGGGCCTCTTCTCCTTCGGGGGGGCCCCTTTCTACGGATCGATGGGTGGGCACGCGCTCAACAAGCCGGTGGTGGGCATGGCCGGCGTGCCCAACGGGGGCGGTTACTGGGAGGTGGCCTCCGACGGCGGCATCTTCTCCTTCGGTGACGCCCACTTCTACGGGTCGACCGGAAACATCACTCTCAACAAGCCGGTGGTGGGCATGGCGGCCGTGCCCAACGGCGGCGGCTACTGGGAGGTGGCCTCCGACGGCGGCATCTTCTCCTTCGGTGACGCCCATTTCTACGGGTCGATGGGGGCCACCGTGCTCAACAAGCCGGTGGTGGGGATGGCCGCCACCCCCGACGGCAAGGGCTACTGGATGGTGGCCGCCGACGGAGGTGTCTTCTCCTTCGGTGACGCCCACTTCTACGGGTCGACCGGAAACATCACTCTCAATCGGCCCATCGTCGGGATGGCGGTGGCGACCAACGGGAATGGCTACTGGTTCACCGCGGCCGACGGCGGTGTCTTCGCCTTCGGTGACGCACCGTTCTACGGGTCACTCGGCAATATTCCCCAGAGCCGACCCATCGTGGCCATGACGGCCACGGCCAACGGCAGGGGTTACTGGTTCACCAACAGCAACGGGGCGGTGACCGCCTACGGCGATGCCACCTACTGGGGCTCGGCGCCCCAGGTTCTCGCCAGACCGGTGGTGGGCATGGCCCAGGCCGACGCCAGCGGAAACTTCACCGGTTCGTCGTACCCGGCGGGCAGTTACGGGTACGACATCTCGAACTACCAGGCCAACAACTATCCCCCCGCCCCCCACACGGTGGGCATCGTCCAGGTGGCGGGGGCGTCGTTCGGCCTCAACCCCTATCTGGCTTCGGAAGCGAGGTGGGCAGGCGGCGGGCTCAACCTCTACACCTACCTGACCTACGGCACGGCCGCCTCGAGCAGTGACGGCAGTTGTGCGTCCCGGGCTTCGCCCGCGGCCTGCAACTACGGGTTCCTGGCCGCCCAGAACGCTTTCACCCAGGCGCAGGGGGTCGGCGTCAACACCTCGGTGGCCTGGTGGCTGGACATCGAGCCCGGGGCGGGGTGGTCCGGCGACCTGGCCGCCAACGCCTCCCTGGTCCAGGGGGCCATCGACGGTCTCCACGCCGAGGGCATCAACAGTGCCGGCATCTACGCCAGCCCCGGCGACTGGAACCAGATCGTGGGTGACTACCAACCCGAGGTGCCCTACTGGGCCGCTGACTGGGACATCAACCCGGCCGTCACCTGCCAGAACGTGCGAAGCCAGATTCCCGGAGCCCTCCTGCCGGCGGGCCCGGTGCAGATCGTCCAGTACAGCTCGCCCAGCTTCCCCTACCCCGACGGCGGCATGAGCACCAACTACGACAACGACTACGCCTGCTGAACCGCGTCCAGTGCGGCGGTCGGGATCGGCGTCGGGGGCGGGGCGACGTCGTTGTAGCCGAGCAGGAGCCAGCGTCCGTCGCTCACTTCCCAGGTGGTGAGGGAGGCGTGCTCGGTGCGGAGACGGAGCCGGGCCCCGTCCCGGCCCCCGGCCACCGGGAGCTTGGACAGCAGCGACGCTTCGATGACTCCGGCGTGGGTGGCCACCACCACCAGTTGTCCGGGATGCCGGTCCGCCACGACGTCGAGGGCTCGGTCGACACGACGGACGAAGCCGGTCCAGCTCTCACCGCCCGGAGCGATGGTCCGGTCGGGATCGCTGTCCCAGTCGACCGGACCGAACCGTGTGATGAATTGGTCCCAGGACAGTCCGTCGGCTTCGCCGGGATGGAGCTCACACAGGTCGCACTCGGTGACCAGACCGCGAGGGCCCGGTCGGGGCGACGACGATCCCGGACCGAGCCGTCCCGCCAGCGCCGGTGCCAACCGTTCGGCTGTCTCGATGGCCCGGGGCAGGATGCTGGCATAGAGGGCGTCGGCGCCGGCCAGTTCACCGCTTTCGGCCAGCCGGCCGGAGAGGGCGTCGACCTGCTCCCTGCCCCGCGCCGTGAGTCCCCGACAACCCACGATCCCGCCGCAGACACCCGACACGTTGCACACCGCCTCACCGTGGCGGATCAGGACGATCCGGGTGGCCCCGGGTGGAGGAAGCGACTGGGTGCGGACGCCGTCGGGTGGCCCTACCGGCGAAGGTCTGTGGCCGGCCCCGGCCAGTCCGTCGAATCCGAGTCGATCGGTCACGCCAGTTGGCCGACGAAGTGCTCGAGTTGCCGCAGTGTCCGGCACTCGACCACCGAATCGCAGTGGACGGCGTACTCGCCCACAATGGAGTCGCCCGAGTTCCAGTAGGCCTGGGGCTCGGGGTTGAGCCAGTAGACGTGACGGGCCCGGTTCTGCAGCTCCTTCAGCACCCAGGCCTGGGAGGCGTGGTAGTTGTTGCGAGCATCACCGAGGAGCATCACGCTCGTGCGCGGGGTGATCTCCTCGCCCCATCGCTCCCAGAAGACACTCAAGGCATGCCCGTAGTCGGAGTGGCCGTCCACCCAGATCACATCGGCTTCGGTGTTGATCCGGTGCACCGCCTCGGCGGGGTCGTCGACCCCGTCGAAGTAATCGCTGACCTCGTCGATGCCATCGATGAAGACGAAGCTCCGCACCTTGGAGAACTGGGCACTCAGGGCATGCACCAGGTGGAGGGTGAAGCGGGCGAAGCTGGCCACCGAACCGGAGATGTCGGCGATGACCACGATCTCGGGTTTGGAAGGGCGGGGGTAGCGGAACTTGGGATCGACCGGTACCCCGCCGGTCGACAGCGAGTGCCGCACGGTGGAGCGGAAGTCGAGGGCGCCCTTGCGCCCGTGACGGCGCTTGCGCGCCAAGCGGACCGCCAGCTTGCGGGACAGGGGCTGGAGCGACTTGCGCAGCGCCACCAGCTCGTCACGGGTGGCGTGCATGACGTCGATGTCCTCGGGCAAGGGTTTGCGCACCGATCGGGCCAGGGCCTCGCTGCCCCGGTCGGCGACCAGCCGCCGTCGGATCTCGTCCTCGATCTCCTTGCGGAGCTGGTCGATGCGCGCCTGGTACTCGTCGCGCAGGAGCCGCTCCTCCAGCGGAGTGAGAGTGATGGGTGGTCCGCCCTGACCCCCGGCGTCGGCCTGGTCGAGTGGCGGCGCCTGCGACCGGGCCTGGTCCACCAGCCGGTCGAGAACTCCGTCGAGATCGAGGTTTCGCAGGGTCCGGTAGAGGTAGTAGGTGCCACCTACCGGTCGACCGGCTTCCATGCCGGCATAGCGAGACACCGCCTGGCGGGCCACCGCCGCCACCATGGCCGGGTTGGCGGCCAGCAGAGCGGAATAGAGGAGGTCGGCCAGCTCTTCGGCCGTCATGCCCTCCTGGCCGGCGCCCCCCCGTCCCTCCCCCGACGGCGTGGTGGTTCCCGCCGATTGGGGACCGTCCGTGCTCGGGTCGGCGGGATCGGCTCCCTCTTCGCTGATCCGGTATTCCGGGCCCCGCAGCGAGAAGTAGATCTCGAAGGCCGTCTCGTAGGCCCGCCAGTGGGACGACGACTTCACCAGGCTGGCCCCGAGGGTGTACTTGACCGCCTCCCTGTCCTCCAGGGGGACGTGGCGAAGGGCCTCGGCTGCGTCGAGGTGCTCGGTGAGCGAGACGGGAATACCTGCCGCCCTCAGCTCGGCCACAAAACCGGTGAGAAGATCGAGCACGACCGGTGCGGTACTCAGTCCGGGATCTCTACCCCGGCCAGCTCCTTGGCTGTCCGATCGATGTCCGACTGGTACTTCAACAGAATGTGGAGGGTGTCGCGAGCCTGCTCGGCATCGATCGACTCCACCCCCAGGACCACCAGGGTCCGCGCCCAGTCGAGCGTCTCGGACACCGAGGGGTCCTTCTTCAGGTCCAGGGTACGGATGGAGCGAACGATCCGGGCCACCTGATCGGCCAAGGCCTGACTGATGCCGGGCACCCGCGTCTCGATGATGGCGCGCTCGCGATCGAGCTGCGGATAGTCGATGTGCAGATACAGACAGCGACGCTTGAGCGCCTCGGACAGCTCCCGGGTGTTGTTGGAGGTGAGGAAGACCAGGGGGATCTGGGTGGCCCGCACCGTGCCCAGCTCGGGGATCGAGACCTGGTACTCGG
This sequence comes from uncultured Acidimicrobiaceae bacterium, assembly GCA_963813525.1. Taxonomy (GTDB): domain Bacteria; phylum Actinomycetota; class Acidimicrobiia; order Acidimicrobiales; family RAAP-2; genus Bog-756. The sequence goes on along the minus strand of CAWEZI010000005.1, from coordinate 1,819,422 downwards.
AGAGGATCTCCAGCAGGAGGGCCTCCGTCTCGAGCTCGACCCGGTCGACTTCGTCGACCAGCAGCACGACCGGTTCGGGCGAGCGGATGGCCTCCAGCAACGGCCGGGTCAGGAGGAACTCTTCGGAGAAGATGTCCTCTTCGAGGTCGCGCCACGACGAGCCCGAATCGGCCTGGATCCGGAGGAGCTGCTTCTTGTAGTTCCACTCGTAGAGGGCCTTGGACTCGTCGAGACCCTCGTAGCACTGGAGGCGGATGAGCCGGCTCCCGGTGAGGAGGGCCACCGACTTGGCCAGTTCGGTCTTTCCGGTACCCGCCGGGCCCTCGACCAGCACCGGCTTGGCCAGCCGGTCGGCCAGGAAGACGACCCCGGCTATCCCGTCGTCAGCCAGGTAGTGCACGTCGGCCAGACCGCGCCGCACCCCGTCGATCGAATCGAAGCGGGGGGGGCCGGCAACCGGAAAACCGGAATGGATCCCCTCGACCGGATCGACCGGTTCGGTGACCTCGGTCATGGCCGCACCTGCCCGTCACCCGTGACCACGTACTTGACCGAGGTCAGCTCGGTCAGACCCATCGGACCCCGGGCGTGCAGCTTCTGGGTCGAGATGCCGATCTCCGCTCCGAGGCCCAGCTCCTCGCCGTCGATGAACCGGGTGGAGGCGTTGACCAGGACGGCGGCCGCGTCGACCTCGGTGGTGAATCGGTTGGCTGCGCCCAGGTCGGCGGTCACGATGGCTTCGGAGTGGCCCGACCCGAAGCGGGCGATGTGGTCGATGGCGGCATCCAGGTCGTCAACGACGGCCACGGCCAGAGTGAGATCCAAAAACTCGGTGGCGAAATCCTCGTCGCTGGCTGCCTCTACTCGGGGCAGGACCGACCGGGTGGCCTCATCGCCGACCAGAGTGACACCAGCCAGCGCGGTGGCCATCCGGGGCAGGAAGGCGTCGGCCACCTCCCGATGCACGAGAACGGTTTCGGCGCTGTTGCACACCCCGGGACGGTGGGTCTTGGCATTGACGACGATCGATTCGGCCATGGCCAGATCGGCAGCACGGTCCACGTAGACGTGGCAGTTGCCGGCTCCGTCGATGACGAACGGCACCCGGGCGTGGTCGCGCACTGACGCCACCAACGACGGTCCACCGCGGGGGATGAGGCAGTCGATGATGCCCTCCAACTGCATGAAGGCGACGGCCGAGGCGTGGCTCGTCTCCTCGATGAGAACCACCGAGTCGGCGGGCAGGCCCGCCTTCTCCAGCCCGTCACGGAGGGCAGCGGCGATGGTCCGATTGGTAGCCAAGGCCGACGAGGATCCTCGCAACATCGCTGCGTTACCCGACTTGAGGCAGAGCCCGGCGGCGTCGCTGGTCACGTTGGGACGATTCTCGTAGATGACACCGATCACCCCCAACGGCACCCGGACCCGCCGGACGGCCAACCCGTTCGGACGGACCCATCCGTCGACCACCTGACCGACCGGATCGGGGAGGCCCGCCACCTTGCGGAGCCCTCCGGCCATGGCCGCCACCCGGGCCCCGTCGAGCCGGAGACGGTCCACGGTGGTGGCGTCGGCTCCCGCCCGATCGGCCTGGGCCACATCCTCGGCGTTGGCCGCCAGGATGCCCTCGACCCGCTGTTCCAGCAGCTCAGCGGCAAACAGGAGAGCCTCATTGCGGACCGCCGAGGAGGTCCGGGCCAGTACCCGACTGGCCGTACATGAACGTTGGCCGAGCTCGACCATCGAGGGAACGGATGTGGATTCCACCGTGTCAGCGTACTTTGCGGCTCCCACCTCCCCGGCGCTCCGGGGCCGGTGGCCGGCCGGGCCGGGTCGGTTGCGCCGTAGCCGCGGACCGAGTGGTGACGCCAGCCGGGGCCAACAGCTGTGGACGGACAGGTCCGACACCGGAGCGGAGGGGCACCAAGGGGGGCCGTGGAGAGGGGGCCGTGGGTAGTTCTCCCGGGAAATTGGCCAGAATTATCGTTAACACCCGATAATTCTGAACAATTATGAGAAAAAGGTTTACCGGAACGGGTAGGCGGACATGGTCCAGTGCGTTCGAATCTGTTGAGTCGGGATCCGCCGCCCAGCTCCGGATTTGAAGGCCCTTCCTCTCCGGAGGTAGAGGGCCGTCCGCACTTCGGGTGGCTGCCTTCAGTCCAGCACCACGAGATCGTCGCGGTGAACCACCTCGGGGGGCACGTCCTCGGGCAGCCCGTCCGATCGGCGGCCGGCCCAGCTGTTGACCTGCGAGGCGTCGAGCTGGACCAGGCCCTTGGCGAAGACGGCACCGTCCGGGCCGGCGATCTCCACGGCGTCTTCCGCCGTGAACCGGCCCCGAGCAGAGACCACGCCGGCGATGAGAAGCGATCGACCGCGGTCGACCAGGGCCTGGCGGGCGCCGGCGTCGACCACCACCGTGCCCGACGAACCGATGGCGAAGGCGATCCACAGCTTGCGCGCCGGCAAGCGGCGGTCGTGGGGACGAAACCGGGTCCCCACCCCGGGGGCCGACCCGACGACCTCGGACAGGACGCCCGGGCGGGCGGCGTCGGCGATGACGGCCTCCACCCCCGACCACACGGCGATCTTGGCCGCGGCCAGTTTCGAGCCCATGCCGCCGCTCCCCACCTGGCTACCGGGGCCACCGGCGATGCGCTCGAGCTCCTTGTCGATCTCGACCACCTCTTCGATGAGCGACCCGCCCCGGGTTCGGCGGGGTCCTCGGTCAGCAGACCGGCGGTGTCGGTCAACAGGACCAGGAGGTCGGCCCGGACCAGATGAGCCACCAGAGCGGCCAGTCGATCATTGTCCCCGAACCGGATCTCCTCGTCGGCCACGGCATCGTTCTCGTTGACCACGGGGACCACCCCGAGGTCGAGCAGTCGCCCGAGGGTCTGTCGAGCGTGGAGGTACTGGCTGCGATGTACGAAGTCGAGCGGTGCCATCAGCACCTGGCCGGCCATGAGGCCGCGCTCTTCCAGCGCGTCCGACCACACCTGCATCAACCGGTGCTGCCCCACCGCGGCCACGGCCTGCAGCGTGGCCAGGTCGGCCGGGCGCGGCTGGTCGGGAGCCAGCGAGGTCCATCCGGCGGCGATCGCCCCGGAGGTGACCACCACCACCCGGACGCCGGCGGCCCGGGCCTCACCCACCTCGCCGGCCAGCTTGTCGATGGCTGCCGTGTCCACCCGCCCCGAGCCGGTGGTGACCGAGGAGGACCCGATCTTGACCACCACTGTCCGCTTGGCGGGGTCGGCGCGAGACCCTTCCATGGTCACGATCGGCGGCGCCGGGTGCCGGCGTTGCCGGTGAACTCCGGTTGGTCACGGGTCCAGACGAAGGCGAGCTCGCCGATGTGGACGACGTCGCCGTCGCGGGCACCGGCTCGGGCCAGGGCGCGGTCGACGCCGATCCGCCGCAGTCTCCCCTGCACGTAATCGGCGGCCTCGTCGGAGGTCACGTCGTTGAGAGCCACGGCCCGCTCGGCCACCCGGCCCTCCACCCGGAACGCTCCTTCACCGATGCGCACCACAGTGAACCCCTCCGGAGCCGGCCGGTGGATGACCACCGTGCCTTCGTCGACCGGCTCGGCCGCCCGGGCCTCCGCCACCAGAACGGCAAGCTTCCCCACCAGCTGACCGATCCCCTGGCCGGTCACGGCCGAGATGTTCAATTCGGTTCCCACCCCGTCGGCCCCACCGGCTTCGGCCCGGTCGGCGTCGGTCCCGCCCGCTTCGGCCGCGCCGGCTAGGACGTCGACCTTGGTGCCGACCACCAAGCGCGGCCGCTCGATCAAGCCCGGTTGGTACCGCCGTAGCTCGTCGAGGAGGACACGTTGCTGGTGGGCGGGATCGATGCCGGTCACCGGGTCCAGCTCCACCATGATGACCAGCACCCGGGCTCGGGTGATGTGCCGGAGGAACTGGTGGCCGAGCCCTTTGCCCTCGGCTGCCCCCTCCACCAGACCGGGAATGTCGGCCACCGTGAAGTCGGCGCCGTGGTCGCCCCGCACCACTCCGAGGTGGGGCTCGAGGGTGGTGAAGGGATAGTCGGCGATCTTGGGGGTGGCCGCCGAAATGCGGGAGATGAGGGTGGACTTGCCGACGTTGGGGAAGCCCACCAGGGCCACGTCGGCCACCAGGGCCAGCTCGAGGTCATACCACTGCTCATGACCCTTCTCCCCTTGCTCGGCGAAGGTGGGGGCCCGCCTGCGATTGGAGAGGAAACTGGCGTTCCCCTTCCCCCCTCGCCCACCCTCGGCGGCCAACCACTTGTCGCCGGCGTGAGCCAGATCGACCAGCAGCGACCCGTCAGAGGCCCGGGCCCGGGTGCCTACCGGGACCGGAACCTCGAGGTCGGCTCCACGGGCGCCGTGTTTCTTCTTGCCCCCGCCGTGGCCGCCGTCTCCCCCCCGTCGATGGGGATGGTCACGAAAGGCCAGCAGCGAGGACTGGTTGGTGGTGGCCACCAACCACACACTGCCGCCGTGGCCACCGTCACCCCCGTCGGGTCCGCCCCGGTCCACGTGCGCCTCCCGCCGGAAGGCCACCGCCCCCGCCCCGCCGTCGCCGGCCTTCACATGGAGCTGTGCCTCGTCGACGAACCCGGCCATGTGAGCGATCCTACCGATGGAGCGTCAGCGGCCCCGAGAGCCGCCGGCTCAAGCGGGGATGAGCAACGTCCCACGTAGCCGATCCACCGCGTCGACCACCCCGAGCTGCTCGGCCAGTGCGTCGAAGCTCCCGTAGGTCCCTCGCATCTGGGCGAGGAACTCCTCCATCGACGCCGGCATGACCCGCAGAATGGCCGGCGCGTGCTCCTGCACCGCTTCGGCGGCATCGGGGTACTCAGCCTTGAGATGCGCCAACAGGTCGACCATGGCCGGCCCGCTCAGGGCGTAGTCCTCGACGATGGTCTCATCGGGCACCCCGAGGAAGCCCAGGATCAGTGCCGACAACACCCCTGTCCGGTCCTTGCCGGCGCTGCAGTGGAAAACGGCAGGGAGGGCATCGGGCGCGGCCAGCACCTCGATGGCCCGGGTCAGGGCGGGCGCCGCTTCCGACACCATGTAGCTGTAGCGAGCGGCCACATAGGACGCCTCCCGCCACGACGGCAGCTCCTCGGTGGCCGGAAGGATGTCCATGAGGGGGAGGTGCACGTAGTGCACCGGGACCCGATCGGCCGGAAACCGACCGCGATGCTCGGCCTCGTCGACCGTTCGCAGGTCGACCGCCGTGGCCAGACCAAGCTGGAGCAGGCGGGCGTCGTCGTCGACGGTCATACGGTGCAGGCCGTCTGCCCGGAACAGTTGCCGCCACCCGATGCGGTGGCCGTCGCCGGTCCGGTACCCGCCCAGGTCACGGAAGTTGACGCACCCGTCGAAGGACAGGATGCGGACGGGATCGTCGGCGTCGACGTGCCGGGACGCGCTGCCGGATGCGGACATGGGCTGGGAGCGTACCGCCTAAAGGACCGACAGAAGCCGGCACGGACGCCGGCGCCGGCCGGATGGCTACTCGCCGGTGACCACGTCGACCAGTTTGCGGCCCTTCCGGCTGGCGAACTGGACGGTGCCGTCGGTCAGCGCGAAGAGGGTGTCGTCGCCACCGAGGCCCACGTTCTCGCCCGGGTGGAACTTGGTCCCCCGCTGACGGACCAGGATGGCCCCGGCCCGCACGGTCGTCCCCCCGAAGGCCTTGACCCCCAGCCGCTGTGCGTTGGAATCCCGCCCGTTGCGGGTCGAACCGCCGCCTTTGGTCTTGGACATGGTGATGACTCCTGTGTTCCTACCGGCCAGTCGGCCGGATCCGTACCGCTGCGGGCTGGTTAGCCGGCGGCGCTGATCGAGGTGATGGCGATGGTCGAGTAACGCTGGCGATGTCCCCAGCGGGTGCTCTGGTTGGACTTGCTCTTGTAGGTGAAGCCCCGCACCTTGGGCCCCAGCTCCTCGCCCACCACGGTAGCGGTGACCGACGATCCGGCCAGTTGTGAGGGGGTGGCCAGCACGGTCTCGCCGTCGACCACCAGCACCGGGGTGAAGGAGACCTCCGCCCCTGGGGCTTCTCCGAGCAACTCAACCCGAAGCGTCTGGCCTTCGGCCACCCGCTCCTGTTTGCCTCCGGTTTTGATGACGGCGTACATAAGGAGGAGATCCTACACCAGAGGATCTAGAGCTCCGGGTCGTCGAGGATGATGCCACGACCCTCGCACACCTCACAGGTGGTCGACATCGACTCGATGAGACCCTCGGACACCCGCTTGCGGGTCATCTCCACCAGGCCCAGCTCCGAGATGTCGAAGACCTGGGTACGGGTCTTGTCTCTGGCCAGGGCCGCACGCAGGGCACTGCCCACCTTGTCGCGGTTCTCCCGGATCTCCATGTCGATGAAGTCGATGACGATGATCCCTCCGATGTCCCTCAGCCGGAGCTGGCGGGCCACCTCTTCGGCCGCCTCCAGGTTGTTCCGGTACACCGTCTCCTCGAGATTGGTGGTCCCCACGTTCTTGCCGGTGTTGACGTCGATGACGGTGAGGGCCTCGGTGCGGTCGATGACCAGGGATCCCCCCGACGGAAGGAAGACCTTGCGGTCGAGAGCTTTGTGGAGCTGCTCGTGGACGTGGTACCTCTCGAAAACGGGCAGCGGCTCGACCTCGGGATCGAAGAACTCGACCCGGTCGGCCAACTCCGGATTGACGGCACCCACGTAGTCACGGACCTGTTCGTAGAGGGCCAGGTCGTCGATGACCACGGCTCGGTACTCACGATTGAGCTCCTCGCGGATGACCCGCACGGCGATGGCCGGCTCGCGGTAGAGAAGGGCGGGTCCCTGTCCCTTGCGGGCGGCGGCATCGATGGCCGACCACTGTTCGATCAGACGGTCAACGTCGTTGCCGAGTTCCTCGGCACTGGCCCCGGCGGCGGCCGTCCGCACGATGAGGCCGTGGCCCTCGGGCCGGATGGCGTCGACGATCCGGCGCAGCCTCTTGCGCTCGGCGTCGTCGAGCCGCTTGGAGATGCCGTAGGCCGTGCTGTTGGGGACGAGCACCACGAACCGGCCGGGTATGGAGACCTCCTGGGTCAGTCGGGCCCCTTTGGCGCCGATGGGATTCTTGGTCACCTGGCAGAGGATGGTCTGGCCCGGGCGCAGGAGCTGCTCGATGCGGGGCTGCCCGGCCGAGCCGCCGGTCTCCACGTCATCGGTGTCGTAACGCACATCGCCGTGGTAGAGAACGGCGTTCTTGGGGGTGGCGATGTCGATGAAAGCCGCTTCCATGCCGGGCAGCACGTTTTGGACACGACCCCGGTAGATGTTGCCGTCGATCTGGGTGGCGTCGTCAGAGGCCCGCGAGATGTAGTGCTCGACCAAGGTCCGTCCTTCGAGCAGTGCGATCTGGGTGGTCTCCGGACGCACGTGCACGCAGATCATGTACCGACCGACCGCCTTGCCGCGACGCTCGCGGCCGCCCCGACGACCCTCGCCGCGGGGCGCCGACCCCGCTGCCGGCTTGGGGCCGCTGGGCGGGCGGGCGGCGGCTTCGGCGGTGGCTCCGGCCGGGGCTGCCCGCCCTCGCGACCGGGTGGATCCCGAACCACCGGAGCGGCCGTCACCCCGGGAGGAGGTGGTCCGGCCTCCGGCCGGTGCCCCTCCCCCATCGGTGGCCGGGGTGGTGCCCGGCGAGGGCGGACGGGCAGGCCGGCTGTCGCCGATCTTCGGACGCTCGGGGACCGGTCGGGGCGAGAGGGTGGGGGCAACGGCGGCCGACGGGACGGCGGTACCCTCGTCCTGCGTACCGCTCAGGGCGGAGGTCTCCGACCTGTCGGAGCCTCCTGATCCGGCTTCGTCGGACGCGGGGAACCCACCGTCGAGATCGATGGCGGGCGGCCCCCCGCCTGATCCCACTGATCCGGAGGCCCCGGCTGCTCCGGCTGATCCCCCGCGGCTGCGCCCGCGGCCGCCCCGGGATCCGCGTCGCCGCCGGGCCTGGCCGCCGGGAGCGGGCGGGGACTGGCCGGGTGAGTCCGGTGGGACCCGGCTCGCCGTGGTTTCCTCCCGGTTCAGCTCACCCGTGCCGTTGCTGGGTGGAGCCGACCCGCCGTCGTCGGACGTAACGGAGGGGACTTTGGTAGGAGTGGCCGGGCCGTTGGCCGGCCGATCCGTTGTTGCATCTGACATCGATTTCCCTTTCAAGACTTCTCATGAGGCACGCTCCAAGGCGTGCGTGGCGCGTGCGCCACCGGCGGTGATCCCACCGGTGGCGAGGGGCTCCTCACGGATGCCCTCGCGCTCAATCCACTGTTGCGTTCTGCAGGCCCGGGCCAGCACCGGTGGGCCAGCCATCGCCGCCTCGGTGGCCGCGGTCACCGCGGTCAGACCCCTTACCAACTCGATCGGACGCACGCCCCGGGGCTGGGTGGCCAACTCGGCCACCACTTCGACGGCCGGATCGCCGGTGGCCGCCGTCCTACCGGTACCGGTCACCCGGAGGGCCAGCACCGAGGGACGCAGGTCGTCCTGCTCCTGTCGGCCCTTTCGCTCTCTCGTGATGAGGACCGAAGGTGACGCCAGCAGGGCGGCCACCCGGGCTTCGAGGCCCTCCTCCGACACGCCGCTGAAGCTCATCGCCCACTCGCAGGAGGTGACCACCTGCTGCAGGGAGCCCGAGCTCCGTTCGACCGGAGCCACCGCCATGATGTCGATGCCGGGCGGGAGGGCGGTGGCCAGACGCTCCGGAAAGGCATCGGCGTCAATTCCCTCGACCTCGGCCCGTTGTCCATCGAGGGCCACATCCAGGTACTCGGCCTGCGATTCGCATCCGGTGGGTAGGGCCAGCCCGAAACTGAGCTGGGGCCGGGGTGAGAACCCCTCCGTATAGGCCAGAGGGAGCCGGGCCCGCCGGAGCGCCCTCTCCCACAGGCGGGCCACATCCCGCTGGCTGGTGAAACGGATCTTGCCGAGCTTGGCGAAGCGAATGCGGACCCGCACCTCAGCCTCTCCCCTCTCCGACCCCAATACCGGTGCTCTGCCTCGGCCGGGTGGCCGAGCCGGCGCCGGACGGCGCCGTGGCCAGGAATCGTACCGGCACTTGCCCTCCCGTTGAGAGATCCTGCCCGGTGCCTTGGCTCCCGCCGGCCGGGGCAACGGCCGAAGCCACCACGTGCTCGATCCCGAAACCGGTGCAGGCCCCACAGTCGTAGCAGGGGGTCCACCGGCAGTCGGGAAGCCCGTGGTTGGCCAGGGCATCCAGCCAGTCCTGCCAGAGGAAGTCGCGGTGCAGACCGGCCGAGAGATGGTCCCAGGGCAGGACCTCGTCCTCGGTACGGTGGCGGTAGACGATGTCCTCGAGGGACATCCCGTTGGCCGCCAGGGCGTCGGTCCACAGGTCGAGGTCGAAGTACTCGGACCACTCCTGGAAGGTGCCGCCGTTGCGCCACACCTGCTCGATGACAGGTCCCATCCGGCGGTCGCCCCTGCTCATCAGCCCCTCCACCGCGGTGGCCTTCGGATCGTGCCAGCGGATGGTCAGCCCCCGCACCCCCCGGGCGGCGTCCTTCAGAAGATGGACCTTGCGGGTCAGCTCCTCGATGGTGTTCTGGCCGAACCACTGGAACGGCGTCTGCACCTTGGGGACGAAGCCTCCCACCGAGGCGGTCACGGTGACGCCCTTGTGGTAACGGCGGCCGACAGCCACGCACTGCGAGGCCAGCTCGACGATGCCCAGGGTGTCCTCGTCGGTTTCGGTGGGCAGGCCGATGAGGAAGTAGAGCTTGACCCGCCTCCACCCCTGGCTGAAGGCGGCGTCCACCGCGGCGTAGAGATCCTCTTCACGGATGAGCTTGTTGATGACCTGGCGCATGCGCCAGGTCCCTCCCTCGGGAGCGAAGGTGAGGCCGGTCCGCCGCACCTTCTGGATCTGGGCGGCGGTCCCGACGGTGAAGGCGTCGACCCGAAGGCTGGGCAGGCTCACCGACACCTGGCCGGAGCAGGAGGGATCGTCGATGATGGTGGCGACGGTCTGCTCGATGCCCGAGTAGTCGGCGCTGGACAGCGAGGTCAGGGCCACCTCGTCGTACCCGGTGCGGGCCAGGCCGTCGCTGACCATGGTGCGGACCTGGTCGCCGGGCCGCTCCCGCACCGGGCGGGTGATCATGCCGGCCTGGCAGAACCGGCAGCCCCGGGTACAACCCCGGAACAGCTCCACGTTGAGACGGTCGTGCACCACTTCGATGAGCGGGACCAGTTGCTGTTTGGGGTACGGCCACTGGCCGAGGTCGGCGATGGTCCGCTTCTCGACCCGGTCCGGGGTGTCCGGATGGACGGGGGCGGTGGCAACCAGTCGGGGCAGCGCTGCGTAGACCTTCCCGTCCGCCTCCCCGCTTCCGTCCCCGCTTGCGGCGTCGCCCTGGGCGGAAGAGGGAGGGTCGGACACCGGCTCGTAGTGGGCCTCGAAACAGGACGGGGCATAGACCCCCGGGACACGGGACAGCAAACGGAGGACGGCCTCCCGATCGGCCGGGGCCGGGGCCGACCCCTTGGCCGCGGCGATGACCTCGTTGATCTCACCGACCACCTCTTCCCCGTCACCCAGCACGAAGACGTCGACGAAGTCGGCCAGGGGCTCGGGGTTGAAGGCGCAGTGCCCGCCGGCCACCACGATCGGGTCGTCGGCCGAGCGGTCGACCCCGTGGACGGGCACGCCGGCCAGATCGATCATGTTGAGGACGTTGGTATAGACCAGCTCGGCCGACAGGTTGAAGGCCAGGACGTCGAACGACCCTCCGGCCAGGTTGTTCTCCAGCGAGAAGAGAGGAACGCCGGCCGCCCGCATGGCCGCCTCCATGTCGACCCAGGGGGCATAGGCCCTTTCGGCCACCGCGTCGTCCCGCTCGTTGAGGATCTCGTAGAGGATCTGCAAGCCCTGGTTGGGCAGGCCGATCTCGTAGGTGTCGGGATAGACGAGCAGCCACGAAACGGCGCTGTCGTCGTGGATGGTGACCTGCGCCCCCAGTTCTCCACCGATGTAGCGGGCCGGCTTCGTGACCTGGGACAACAGGGGCTCCACCTGGGGCCAGAGGGACTGCATGTCCCCCCCATCCTAGGCCAGGGCAGCCCGTGGGCCGGAGGTCCCTGCCGCCGGCACCGGGATCAGCCGGTGGCCGGGTTGGTGGTCGTGGTGGTGCTGACGCCGGGCCCGGCGGTGGTGGTCGCGGTGACAGGCAGGGCGATCGGTTTGTTCTGCTGGACCAGCGCCGGTGTGGTCGGGATACCCGGGGCGGTGATCGGATGGGTGGCCAGATAGCTGAAGATGGCCCGGACCACCGGGGCCGATGCCGTGGCCCCGTAGCCGGCCTGGTCGATGACGCACACCACCACGTACTGGGGATCCACCACCGGACCGAACCCGACGAACCAGGCCGTCGGCTCCTTGCCGATCTCGGTGTCGGCCGTCCCCGTCTTGCCGGCGATGCCACCGGGGAAGTTGAGCCCCTGGAAAGCCCCGTAGGCGGTGCCGTCGGGCGAGTTGACCACGCCCTCGAAACCGGTCATCAGGGCGTCGTAGGTGCTCGGGGGCAGGTTGACGTGGCCGGTGACCTGGGGGGCGAACCGCTTGACCACCTTGCCCGAGGGGGACACGATGCCCGCGGCCACCTGGGGGGCGTAGCGGGTGCCACCGTTGGCGAAGGTCGCGTAGGCCACAGCCTGCTCGATGGGGGTGATCACGGTGGCCCCCTGCCCGAAGGCCATCTCCACGTTGTCGCCGGTGTACCAGGTGGTGTTGGGGAAGGCCGCCGGGGCCTCGGCGTGGAGCTTCTGCCGCTCCGCTTGGCTGTCGACCCGCCCCTCGCCCTCGCCGGGCAGGTCGATGCCGGTCAGCTCGCCCAGGCTGTACTGGGCGGCCTGGTTCTGGATGGGGGTGTCGCCGTAGGTACCCCGGTCGTCGTAGAACAGGGCCCCGAGGTTGTAGAAGAAGTCGTCGTCGGAGACGGTGAGCGCCTTGGAGATGTCGATCTCGCCGAGGGCCCCGTCCCCCGGGGCGTTCTGCAGCTTGCAGGACGTCGAGCCGTACTGGCAGCCGGGCACGGTGAAGGTCCCCGTATCGTCGTACAGCTCGCTCGGCGACCAGAGGCCCACGTTGAGGGCGGCGGTGGCCGTGTTGAGCTTGAAGGTCGACCCCGGCGTGTACTGCCCGGCGATGGCGTAGTTGTTCTGGGCCCCGGTGGATTCGAGATCCTGATAGGCGGCCGTAGAAATGCCGCCCACCCACACCGAGGGGTTGTAGGTCGGATAGGAGGACATGGCGTAGACCGCACCGGTCTGGGGGTCCATGACGACCACCGCGCCGTTGACCGCCGGTGGTTGGCAACCGCTGTTGTCGTTGCACGTCCGGTCGTAGTTGGCCGGATTGCTACGGAGATTGGTGATCTGGGTGGCCAGGGCGTTGTCGGCCACCTGTTGGAGGTTGGTGTCGATGTTGGTCACCAGGTTGTCGCCGGGGACTGCCGCGGTGGTCTTCAAGGTCCCCACCACCTGCCCCTCCGGGTCGACCTCGAGCTGCTGCTGGCCGGGGGTGCCCCGCAGATAGGGCTCGTACTGGTACTCCAGCCCGGACTGGCCGAAGGGATCGCCGGCCTGGTACCCCTCGGACTGTCGGGAGGCCAACTCGGTGCTGTTGATGGTGCCGACGTAGCCGAGGACCTGTGATGCCGGATAACCGTTCTGTGCGGGACCGGGCATCTCCGTCTGAGGGTAGGAGCGCTGGGTGGTGGCCACCGATGTCACCCCGGGGAACTCGGATTGGTGCTCTTTGATGTAGAGGATGTCGGAGAGCGGGGCGTTGTCCATGATCGGCACCGGCTTGTACAAGGTGTAGCGGGGGTCGGCGATGGTGGCCTTGACCTGGGCCACGGTCTGGCCCAGCAGGGCCGCCAACCGGCCGACCACGGCAGGGTCCTGGACGGCGGTGACCCGGGACAGGGTGACCTGCTCGACCACCTGATTGGTGACGAGAGGGTTGTCGTAGCGGTCGAGTATCTCCCCACGGGTGGGATCCACGGCCACCACCCGGATCTGATTGGTGGCCACCGCCTGGGCCGCCGCCGGTGCCTGCAGGACTTCGAGCGCCCAGAGGCGGAGCCCGAGGACGGCAAAGAGGACGATGACCACCAGCCCGGTGATGCGCAGGCGAAGGCCCGGCCGGGCGTCGGTGGTGTCGGGTGCGTCCATCATCCCTTCCACCGAGAACCGGCTCTGACGCATGCGGGGCTGCCGCGCCTTCTTCTGGCGGGGAGCCCGCTCCTTGGGAGCACGCAGGTAGTGCCCGGTTCCCCGGAAGGGGTGGCGCAGGGATCGGCTCACGACGCTCCAGTATCCCGCTGTCGGCCCGCGCCGGGTACGCGCCCCCGCTGGGTGCGGGTCACCGACGCGCCCCCGACGAGAGGGTCGAGGTCGGCACACCTTCCACCGAAGCGGCGGGGAGGGCCCAGGTCACCAAGCGCAGAGCAGGGAGGGCCAACACGGCATTGACGACCGAAACCATGACCACCACGCGCAACAGGTCCACGTGGAGCATCTGGGGCTGGCCCAGGACCGACCCCAGGACGGCGTAGGTGATCTCGTAGAGGGCGCTGCCGGCCAGAGCGGCCAGGGGCGGGAGCCACAGGGCGCTTCGATCGAGGGCCAGGGTCACCACGCCGACAGCGAAGCCGATGACTGTTCCCACCAGAGCGGAGAGGCCGAAGGGAGTGGGCAGGAACAGGTCGGCCACCAGGCCGGAGCCGAAGCCCATGGTGGCACCGCGGGCCGGTCCCCCCACGATGCCGGCCACGATGGGGAGCAGGATCATGATGTCGGGGTGGACCGAGCCGATACGGGCGTCGACCACCAGGATCTGCTGGACGGCCACGAAGCCGATCACGACCAGCACGATCCGGGTGGCGTCCCGCGTGGTCATGACCACACCCCGCCGCCACCGCTCACGAAGAGACCCACAGCAGAACGGCCACGTAGCGCAGATGAGCCAGGTCGGCCACCGGCTGCAGGTTGACCGTCTCCTGTGAGGTGGTCAGCCCGTTGCGGGCCACCACCACCTGGGCCACCGGGATTCCGGCCGGATAGATGGCACCCTGCAGACCACTGGTGAAGAACACGTCAGCGCGGGCCAAGGGGGTGTTGGCCGGCACCAGGGAAGCCGTCAACGGTTTGCCCGCGCCCTGCCCCTGCAGCACGGCCAGCGATCCCGGCGGCTGCCCGTATCGGACCCCGACGGCGGACTGACCGTCGGTGATCAGGCGGACCGTGGAGGTCGAATGGTTGGCCTGCACCACCTGGCCCACCAGACCACCGGAGGCCACCACCGGCATGTTCAACTGCACTCCCTGGTCTCGTCCCACGCTGATGTCGATGGTGGCGGCGAAATCACTGGTCCCGTAGTCGGTGACCTCGGCGGGAACCGTCTGCAAGTTCCCGGCGAAGGGGAGGTTGAGCAGAGCACTCAACTGTTGCAGCGCCTGCACGTCGTCCTGGTCGGACAACTGCTTTTGACGGAGCTGCCCGATCTCGCTCTGCAGCTTCTGGTTCTGCTGGCGGACGGCTCCGTAGTGCACCGACCCGGCCAGGAAGCTGCCGATCGGTTCGATGATGTCCTCGACGCTCGACCGCACAGGTGCGAAGGCGTCGGAGGCGGCGGACCGCATTCCCGAGGTGATGCGATGAAAGCCTCCGCGGGCGTCCAACGTGATGATGATGACCGAAGCCAACACCAGCAGGAGCAACGTCGTGCGGGGGCGGCGCGACCGCCGCGGCATCGTTTGCTCAGCGCGCCGACGAGGTGATGAGGACCTGCTTGAGGGCTTCGAACTCCTCGAGGCACTGCCCACTGCCGATGGCCACGCAGTTGAGGGGATCCCGGGCCACCACGATGGGCATGCCCGTCTCCTGGGTCAGGCGGCTGTCCAACCCGTGCAGGAGGGCGCCGCCGCCGGTCAGGACGATGCCCTGCTCCATGATGTCGGCGGCCAGTTCGGGCGGTGTCCGATCGAGAGTCACTTTCACCGCGTCGACGATGGCCGATACCGGCTCGTCGATGGCCTTGCGGATCTCCTGGGTCGAGATGACCACTGTCTTCGGGAGCCCGGTCACCAGATCGCGGCCGCGTATTTCGGCATGGAGCTCCTCTTCGAGCTCGTAGGCCGATCCCAGTGCGATCTTGATCTCCTCTGCCGTACGCTCGCCCAGGGCCAAGCTGTACTCCTTCTTCACGAAGGACACGATGGCCTCGTCCAGTTCGTCGCCGCCGATGCGGATCGACTGGCTGGTGACGATCCCGCCCAGCGAGATGACCGCCACTTCGGTAGTGCCGCCGCCGATGTCGACCACCATGTTGCCGGTCGGCTCGTGGACGGGAAGTCCGGCGCCGATGGCCGCGGCCATGGGTTCTTCGATGATGTAGGCCTTGCGGGCGCCGGCATACTCGGCCGCCTCCATGACGGCACGCTGCTCGACGCCGGTGATTCCCGAGGGCACGCAGATGACCATCCGGGGCTTGGCGAACCGCCGCTGATGGACGCGGTGGATGAAGTAGCGGAGCATCTTCTCGCAGATCTCGAAGTCGGCGATGACCCCGTCCTTCAAGGGACGGATGGCCTGGATATGGCTCGGGGTGCGGCCGATCATCCGCTTGGCCTCGGCGCCGACGGCCAACGGGCGGCCGTCTTTGACGTTGACGGCCACCACCGACGGCTCGTTGAGGACGATGCCGCGACCGCGTACGTACACCAGAGTGTTGGCGGTTCCGAGGTCGACGGCCATGTCGCGGCCAAGAAGCGAGAAACTGTTGTCGCGCATCAGCGATGCACTCCTCCGTCAGTAGTCGTCGGGACTTCGTGAGTGCGGAGACCACACCTGGGCTGGGCTGCGAGCAGGCCTAATCACCAGCAGCACTGGCCGCCAAGGCTAGGGGAATTGGGAGGTGGACACAAGGGCACCCGCCGTTCGGGCCAAACGGCGCCGACGGCCCACTTGGCCCGGTCAGGCCAGCTCGGGAAAGAAGATCTTGATCTCGCGGGCGGCCGATTCGGCCGAGTCGGAGCCGTGGATGAGGTTTTCGGCCATAACCAGGGCCAGGTCGCCCCGGATGGTGCCCGGGGCTGCCTCCAACGGATTGGTGGCCCCGATCAAGTTCCGCACCACTTGATAGGTGTCGTCAGGGCCCTCGACCACCATGAGCAGGGCCGGGGACCGGGTGATGAAGGTGACCAGGGTGTCGTAGAAGGCCTCGCCCCGGTGCTCGGCGTAGTGCTCATGGGCCACCTCGACCTCGATGGTGCGCATTTCGGCGGCGATCAGGCGCAGGCCCTTGCGTTCGATCCTGTCGATGATCTCACCCACCAATCGGCGCTCCACCGCATCAGGCTTGCAAATGACCAAGGTTCGTCCCACGAGCGCTGCAGGCTAGTCGACCCTACCGACCGTGTCAGACAGACTCGGGCCGCCCCGAAGTCGTCAGAGACGGTCGGGGACCAGCATGGCCCGGGCGTCGGCCACCACGTAGAGGGAGCCGCACACCACCACCAGATCGTCGGCCTGGGCCCGCCCGAGGGCCAGCGCCACCGCCTCGCTGGGCCGGGCCACCACGGTGGCCTCCAGCCCCAACCTGGCGGCGGCGTCGGCCACCTCTTCGGCGGGCAGCGCTCGGGGCGAATCCGGTGTGCAGGCCACCACTGCGTCGATGCCGGCCGTGGCCAAGGCCTCGAGCATGGAGTTCGGGTCACGGCCCGAGAGCATGCCCACCACCGCCTGTGACCCGCCCTCCACGGTGAACTCCTCGGTGAGGGCCCGGGCCAGGTTGAGCATGCCGGCCACGTTGTGTGCCCCGTCCACCACCACCAAGGGATGGCGACCCATCACCTCCATCCGTCCCGCCACCCGCACCCCGGCAAAGGCGGCGTCGACCACGGCCGGGTCGAGAGGGGCACCGAAGAACGCCTCCACCGCAGCCAGGGCGCAGGAGGCGTTGTCACCCTGATGAGCCCCGTGGAGCGGGACCAGAACCTCGCCGTAAGCCCCTCCGGGGGTGCGTATGTCGATCAGTCGCCCGCCGACGGCCATCCGGTTGGCCGTGCAGGCGAAGTCCTGGCCCCGGACCCACACCTCTGCGGCGCCGGCCGAAAGCGCGGCACGGCGAAGGAGGTCCACCAGAGTGGGGTCCGATTCACCGATGACCACCCGGCTGTCCGCCTTGAAGATGCCCGACTTGTCGCGGCCGATGTCCTCCAGGGTCGGTCCCAGCACCTCGGTGTGGTCGAAACTGATGTTGGTGAGGACGGCCACGTCCCCGTCGACCACGTTGGTGCAGTCCCACCGGCCACCGAGGCCCACTTCGATCACAGCCACGTCAACCGCTTCGTCGGCGAACCAGGCCAGGGCGGCGGCGGTCAGCAGCTCGAAGCGGGTGGGCCGGTCGTCCATCAACGGCTCGAGGCGGGCCAGCGACTCGAGAACATCGACCAAGGCAGCGTCGTCGATCGGTTCACCGTTGCGGGCGATGCGCTCGTTGACCCGGCTCAGGTTGGGGCTGGTATAGGTGCCGACGGTCAGCCCCTGGGCGGCGAGCAGGGCGGTGGCCATGGCCGCCGTCGAGCCCTTGCCGTTGGTGCCGGTGATGTGCACGGCCGGATAGGCGGTCTCCGGGTCCCCCAGCAACCGGGTGAGGGCCCGCATCCGGTCCAGGGTGGGCACCGACCGTCTGGTGGGCATCCGCGCCTCGAAGTCGATGTGCGAGTCGAGCCACGCCAGGGCCTCGCTGAGATCGCTGAAGTTCACATCGATGAGTGACGGGAGCGTCGGTGACACGACGCGGACGGACGGCGGGGGTACCACGGTGAAGTGGCGGCGGACCGTGCCCTAGGACGCAGCTCTGCGGCTCCGGGTCGATTTGGCCGGCGGGTTGAGCGGGACCAGGGTGGGATGGACCTTGTCGAGCACCACCGCCCGGTCCACCACGCACTTGGAGATGTCGGTCCGGCTGGGTAGGTCGTACATGACCTCGAGCAGCACCTCCTCGAGGATGGCGCGCAGACCGCGGGCACCGGTCCCCCGCAGGAGAGCCTGCTCGGCCACCGCCTCCAGAGCGTCCTCGGTGAGTTCGAGCTCGATGTGGTCGAGCTCGAACTGGCGCTGGTACTGACGGGTCAGGGCGTTCTTGGGTTCGACCAGAATGCGGATGAGTGCCTCTTTGTAGAGGTGGGACACCGCCCCCACCACCGGGAGCCGGCCGATGAACTCGGGGATGAGCCCGAACTTCATCAGGTCCTCGGGAAGGACATGACGGAGGAGCTCGGAGTCGTCCCGTTCGGACGCTTTGCGCACTTCGGCCCGGAAGCCCATGCCCTTGCGGCCGATGCGGTTCTCGATGATGGAGTCCACACCGGCAAAGGCACCGCCGCAGACAAAGAGGATGTTGGTGGTGTCGATCTGGATGAATTCCTGATGGGGATGCTTACGCCCTCCCTGCGGCGGTACCGACGCCGTGGTGCCCTCCAGGATCTTGAGCAGTGCCTGCTGCACGCCTTCACCGGAAACATCTCGGGTGATCGACGGGTTCTCCGACTTGCGAGCGATCTTGTCGATCTCGTCGATGTAGATGATGCCGGTCTCTGCCCGCTTCACGTCGTAATCGGCGGCCTGGATGAGCTTGAGGAGGATGTTCTCGACGTCCTCGCCCACATAGCCGGCTTCGGTCAGAGCGGTTGCATCAGCAATGGCAAATGGGACGTTCAGCATGCGGGCCAAGGTTTGGGCCAGCAAGGTCTTGCCGCACCCCGTGGGCCCCAGCAGCAGGATATTGGACTTGGCCAGCTCGACATCGTTGTCGTGCGTGCCGTTGCTACCCGCCTGCACCCGCTTGTAGTGGTTGTACACGGCAACCGACAGAATCTTTTTGGCGTACTCCTGACCGATCACGTAGTCGTTCAGGAATTCGTAGATCTCCCGCGGCTTGGGCAGCTCCTCAAAGGAGAGCTCGGTGGTGTCGGCCAGCTCCTCGGCAATGATGTCGTTGCACAGCTCGATGCACTCGTCGCAGATGTACACACCGGGCCCGGCGATCAATTTCTTCACCTGCTTCTGCGACTTGCCGCAGAAGCTGCACTTCACCAGATCCCCACCGTCTCCGAACTTCGCCACGTCGGTTCCTCGTGTCCTTTAGTTAGTCGCGGTCCCTGTTAGTCGCGGTTCCTGATGCCCATCGGAGCCTGCACCTACTTCACTGCCCATCCCCTGCACTCTCTTCTTGCTGCACCGTCTCACTTCTCAACCGTCTCACTTCTGCTGCACCTTCTTCGCACTCACTGCAACTTCTTCGCACTGCAACTTGTTCTCGTTGCAACTTCTTATGGTTGCAACTTCTCGTCGTTGCAACTTCCACTGTCTGACCGAATCGAGAACTCAACCCTAGCGGCTGGATCGGAGTGCACAGGTCCCATCGGTCGGCTGAAAGGACTACGCCGCCCCGACCGCTTCGATGGACAGCGCGTCCCTGGCCGTTATGACCTCGTCGATCAACCCGTAGGTGACGGCTTCGTCGGCCGTCATGATGAAGTCGCGGTCGGTGTCCTTGGACACCCGCTCGACCGTCTGGCCGGTGTCGTTGGCCAACATCCCGTTGAGGAGGTCACGCATCCGCAAGATCTCCTTGGCCTGCAGCTCGATGTCGCTGGCCTGGCCCTCGACACCGCCGAAGGGCTGATGCAAGAGGATGCGGGCGTGCGGGAGGGCGAAGCGCTTGTTCTTGGTCCCCGCACCGAGCAGTACGGCGGCGGCCGAGGCCGCCTGACCGAAGCAGAACGTGGACATGTCCGGCTTGATGTACTTCATGGTGTCGTAGATGGCGAAGAGGGCGGTGATGTCGCCGCCGGGCGAGTTGATGTACAGGTGGATGTCCTTGTCGGCCTCTTCCGACTCGAGGAAAAGGAGCTGGGCGCAGACCAGGTTGGCCACCGTGTCATTGATCGGGGTACCGAGGAAGATGATGCGCTCCCGCAACAGACGGGAGTACAAGTCGTAGTTCCGCTCCCCCCTACTGGTCGACTCGACTACCCACGGCACGCTGTAGGCCTGCACGTCCATGTCTCTCGTCCCCTTGGTGCCGTCCATGCTCAGTTTCATTCCGAGTCCTCCTCGCCCTGGTTCATCGTGAGCTCGTCTCGGGAGACGGGCCTTCCCTCCTCGTCGACCAGATCAACTGTGTCGACCAACCACTGCATGGCCTTGGCCTTGCGCCTGTCCGAGCGTACCGCCGCAAGGCGTCCGCCCCGATCCAACTGCTCGCGTACCTCGTCAACGTCCATTTCGAGCCGTGTGGCCATGGTGGCCAGCTCCTCGTCGAGCTCCTCGTCGCTGACCTCGATGTCCTCCTCGTCGGCCAGCGTCCGCAGGGCGAGATCCACCTTGACGCTCTGGACGGCACCCGCCCGCAGTTCGTCGAGGAACTCGGCCGGTTGGCGGCCGGTGACGCCGAGGAATTGCTCCAGCGAGATGTTCTGGGCCTCGAGACGATGGTTGAGGTCGTGAATCCGCTCACCTTGTTCTTCCAACACCAGCGGCTCCGGGATCTCCTCCTGCACCAGGTCGGCCAGTGCCTCTGCCGTCCGCTGCTGAAGGGCCAGCTGAGCCTGCCCGACGTGCCGCTCACGCAGACGTTGGGCGATATCGGCCCGCAGGGCTTCGGCTGTGTCGAACTCCGACGATTCCGCCGCCCACTCGTCGGTGACCTCCGGAAGCACCAGCTCCTTCACGTCTTTGACCAACACTTTGAACGAGATGGTCTGGTCGGTGTCGGGCAACGTGGCGGTGAACTGGAAGATGTCGCCGGTCTTGGCCCCGCGCAGCTGGTCGTCGAGCTCGGGGACTACCCGTCCACTCCCAACCTCGTAGAGATAGTCATCGGCGTCGAGATCGCTGTCGTCACCGAGGGTGGCCCGAGTCCCATGGATGTCGATGGTGACCTGGTCACCGTCGCGGGCCGGTCGGGAGACTTCCACCAGTTCGCCCGAGGTGGCACGCAGCCGGTCGATCTGGGCGTCGATCTCCTCGTCCTTGACGTCGATGTCGGGGAGGGTGACCACCAACCCCTGGTAGCCAGGGATGGCCACCACGGGACGGACCATGACCACGGCGTCGAAGGAAACGGCCCCCGCCTCGTCGCCCGAGGTGATGTCGATCTCCGGACGATCGATGGGGTCGACCTCGGTGTCGGTGACCGCTTGGGCGTAGAAGTCGGGAAGGGCCTCCCGGATCGCTTCGCCCCGCAGAGCGGTGGCGCCACCCATGCGCGCCTCGATCACCCGCCGTGGGACCTTGCCGGGGCGGAAGCCAGGCACCTTGACCTCACGTGAGAGTCTGCGCATGACCTGATCAAGGGCCTTGTCGATCTCTGATTCGTCGATCTCAACAGAGAGACGGACCTTGTTACCCTCTTCGGGTGCCACTGTGGCTCGCATACGAGTAGGTCAGTGTACCGGCCGCGGTACCCCGCTCCCGCCTCGCCCGGTGGGGCCGGTCAGATCATGAAGTCCATGGCGTCGAGCACCTTGTAACCGAGTGCCACTTCACCATCGACTTGAACCTCTCCTGTGGCCAACAGGCGCTTGGGCTCGACCCGGCCGAACCCGAGCCGCCAGAACGCCTCTTGGTCCATGCTCAATGTCACGGTGGGCCGGGCATCGGGCGACGCGGTCTGCGCCTCGGCCCGACCGTCGACCATGCGGACCAGGATCTGGCGTCCCATGACGCCCACCACGGCGAACAGCACCGACGTCCCGTCCCCCGGTGCCACCTGCTTGCCCACAACGTAGGGCATGGTCCGCTGGCACCGGTCGAGAGCGGTGGCCTCGCCGACGCCGTTGCGACCGCCGGGGCGGCCCAGGGCCCGACGTATGTCCTGTTCGTGAGCCCAGCTGTCGAGGATCCTGGTCTCCATGAAGTCGCGGTAGGGCACCTCTCCCACCGGGCTCCAACCGATCTCCTCGAAGCGGGAGGTGGGCATGGACCGCAGCTCCTCGATGCGCCGGTTGGTCACCTCGACCAGCTCGGCTAGAACGGTGGAGCCGGGCGTCTGACGACGGGCCTCCACCCACGCCTCGTTCATCTCCCCGAAGGCATTGTGCACGTAGGCGGGGACCTCGGTCAGCGGCGGTGGTGGCGTATCGCCCAGCAGCAGGCTCTCGACGCCGATGAGGTGGGACAGCTGGTCCTTGACCGTCCACCCGGGACAGTCGGTGCTCAATTCCCACTGGGTGGCCTTGATCTGCTGGCAGACGTCAAGGAGAGACGCCCACACCTGGGTCATGGCCCCCACGACCGGCTCATTGTTGGTCGATGGGATTGGCATCGGTTTCCCCTTGTTCGGCGGGAACGGTCCCGACGCTCTCGCCGGTGCCGTCACCCGGTTCTGTCGGCCGGTTCCGTCCTCAGCCCGGCAGATTGGCCTCGATGGCGTCGATGACTTCCGGAGCTTCGGGGTCCACCATCGGCCGGAACCGCTTGACGATCTCCCCGTCGGGCGAGATGAGGAACTTCTCGAAGTTCCACTGGATGTCGCCGGCCTCGCCGTCGGTGTCGGGCACCTGGACCAGCTCCTGGTAGACGGGATGACGGCCCTCGCCGTTGACCTCGACCTTCTCGAACATGGGGAAGGTGACCCCGTAGGTGGCCGAGCAGAAGGTGGCGATGTCCTCGGATGACCCCGGCTCCTGCTCACCGAACTGGTTGCAGGGGAAGCCGAGGACGGTGAACCCTCGGTCGGCGTAGGTCTTCTGGAGACGTTCGAGTCCCTCGTACTGCGGGGTAAGACCACATTTGGAGGCCACGTTGACCACCAAAAGCTCCTTGCCGCGATAGTCGCCAAGGGAGGACGGCTGGCCGTCGAGGGACTGGACAGGGGGTTCGTAAATGGACATTTCCCCATTGTAGAGGGCCAGGTCACTAAGGGTCCCGGCCGCGGGGGGTGCGGCCCTACCGGGCCTCGTCGGTAAAGAAATGCGGTCGGAAGGTCGACAGATAGGGAGAGGGTGAACTTCTGAGAGAGGCGCGCCTCACGACGCCGAGGGATTGAATGACGAGCGATGACCGTCGAGGCTGACCAGACGACCGGTGACGCCGGGCGCCGTGACGTTTCGGGAACGGTCATCACCGTGCTGTTGAGCATGGTGCACGGCCAGAACGGCGATGTCGGCACGGCCCAGGCTCTGGCCCTGGCCGGCGAGCGTCGCTCGTTTTCGGCTCTGCGTGACGCCGGCGCCTGGAGCTCGCTCAGTGAAGCGGTGGCTCTGTTCAATGCCGCCGCCTTGGTGACGGGGGACGGAGCCGTCGGGCTCCACGTCGGCGAGCGCCTCCTCACCTGGCCCGAGGAGGCCCCTTTCGTGAGGCAGCTGGTCGCCCTCGGCTCCCCCGAGGCGGCCCTCACCCGGGTGGCTGCGCTGGCCGAACACTTCGAGACCGAGTCGCAGGCCTCGGTGGTCGAGCTGGCCCCGGATCACGCTCTGGTCCGGGTCAGCCCACGTTCGGCGGCCAGCCGTCATGCCCACCTGTGCGAGATGACCCGCGGCCTGTTGGCCCAGGTTCCCGTCCTCTTCGGTCTGGCCCCGGCTCTGGTCAGTGAGACCGAGTGCAGTGCACGGGGTGGCCGGTTCTGCCTCTACGCCCTGAGTTGGGACGACCCGGAGACTGCGGCGGAGCCCGATCCCGGCGCCACATCGTTCCTTCAGGACTGGCCGGCCGTCGTGGTCGACGAGCCACCCCCACCTTTCGGCGGCGAACGACCGGAGAGACAGGCACCCACGGCCGCGGCTCGTTCACAGGGCATCGGTGGCCACGCCACGCCGGCAGAACGCGCTCCCCTAGAACGCGCCGCTCCGGCACACAGAGCCACTCCGACAGAGAGAGCCACTCCCACTCACCGACGGGTGAGCGAGCTGGAAGAGGAGCTCGACCGGATGGTGGCGGAGCTGGACCGGGTGGTGGCGGAGCTCGACAGCATGGGCGTACTGCTCGACGGCGCCCTCGGGACCGCCGCCGAACTGCTCAACGACGATGTCGATGCGCTCCTGGACAGGATCGCACGGGGGGCCGACGATGTGGTCGGGTCTCACCAGTACCTGCTGATGGTGCGGGTCCGACCCGGCGCTCCCCTTCAAATCCATCAACGCGGTCTTCTCTCCGACGAGGCACAGATCCTGGCGGCCGAGCTGTGGCGGGATGACCCCGACGACGCCGACGGGACACGGATTATCGTCGACATCGCCTCGCCCCAACGCCTCTACGGCCGACTGGTCGAGCTCACCTCCCCCGGCACGAGACCAGCAGCAGCCCGCGCCTTGGAGCTCTATGCCGGCTACGCGGCCGCCGCACTGGACATCTTCGGGGTGCTCACCGACGCCCGACGGAGCGACGCAACGGGACAGGCCCTCCTCTCCTTTTCGGAAGCCCTGTCCGGAGCATCGAGCACAGAGGAAGTGGTCCAGCTGCTGGCCGACACCGTGCCCACGGTGACCGGTTGTGACCGGGCCGCCGTGTACCTGTGGGACGGCGGGACCGGTCGGCTGGTGCCGAGGGCAGGTACCCGCGGCGAGAGCCGGGCCGGCGCCATTGGCCCGGCCATCGTGCCCCTCCGCCCCTCCGGTCGGAGCGGCTCCACGCCGTGGGCCGCCGGGGTGCGACGAATCGAGGATGCGACCGGACCGGTAACGCCTGGGTCACCAGGAGCGGAGCCCACCGCCGGGGGCAGCGCCATCGCCCTCGACACGTCGGACGTGGCTGCCGTGCGCACCGACTCCCCCCTGTTCGACTCCCTGGTCCGCCAGGGAGAGGTCGTGGTCATCGACCAGGCAACCGATGACCCTGAGTTGCGCAGGCTCCTGACCGAATCCGATGTGGCCGCGTCGGTGGTGGCTCCGCTCTTCGCCAACCGCGACTTCCTCGGTGTGGTCGCCGCCGTCTTCGAGACGGTTTCACCTGCTGTTCCCACCGACGACCCTGATCTCCACGTGCGACTGGCCGGTCTGGCCGATCAGGCAGCCACCGCCTTGCAGAACCGCGAGCTGCTCGAGCAGGTGTCTCACATGGCCTGGCACGACGTGCTCACCGAGTTGCCCAATCGTCGTCTCTTCGAGGACCGCGTCCAGCAGGAGCTGGTCCGTTCCCGTCGGGTAGGCGAACCGGTCTGCATGTTCTTCGTCGACATCGACCACTTCAAGACCGTCAACGACACGCTCGGACACGCCGCCGGGGACGATCTCATCCGACAGGTCGGTCAGCGTCTGGTGGACACCGTGCGCCGACAGGACACGGTGGCGCGGGTCGGGGGGGACGAATTCGCCATCCTCCTGCCCGGGCTCTCCGACCAGGGATCCATCGATCAGCTGGCCCAGCGGTCGCTCGAGGCGCTGAGCACGCCCTACCTGGTATTCGACCAGGAGGTCCCGAGCTCGGCTTCGATCGGAATCGCCATGGCCCCCGAGCACGGCGATTCCTACGACGAATTGCTCAGTCACGCCGATGAGGCCATGTACCGAGCCAAAAGCCTGGGCCGCAACGCCTTCCAGATGTACTCCCGCCTGGTGGTGGACGGGGAAGACGGGGACTTGGCGGTGGACGACCGGACGCTGCACGCCGACCTGGTCAACGCTCTGGCCCGCCACGAATTCTTCGTGGTCTACCAGCCCTACATCGACCTCCACACCGACCGGGTGGTGGGAGTGGAGGCACTGGTGCGCTGGTCGCACCCTCGTCTGGGGACGCTCGAGCCCTCGGCATTCATCGCGGTGGCCGAGAGGAGTGACGTCATCGTCTCCCTCGACGCCTGGGTCATCGGCCAGACCTGCCGCCAGGCCCGCCTGTGGCTCGACCGCGGCCTTCCCCCCTTGCGCCTGTCGGTCAACCTGGCCTCGCGCGACCTGTCGGATCCGGTGTTGTTCGACAACGTGGAGGGGGCGCTGGCCGAGACGGGTCTCGATCCCTCGTCCTTGGAGCTCGAGATCACCGAGCGGGTGGTCCTGGACAAGAACGGGCCGGCCCGCGAGAACATCGAACGGCTGCGCCGCCTCGGTGTGCGCTTCAGCATCGATGACTTCGGGACAGGCCGGTCCTCCCTGAGCCGCATCGGCTCCTTTCCGGTCAGTACCATCAAGATCGACCAGTCGTTCATCCAGGTGCTCGGTCCGGACACCGAGAAGAACTCCTTGGTTTCGGCCATCGTGTCCATGGCTGACCGGCTGGGCCTGGCCTGCGTGGCCGAGGGCGTCGAGACCTCGCTGCAGAGCCGGGTGCTGCTTCAGCGGGGCTGCACCACGGCCCAGGGCTACTTCTTCAGCCCGCCACTGCTGCCCGACGACGTCGAGACGATGATGACGGCCGTGGCCTCGGCCGATGGCCGGTTCCAGGTCGTCGATGGTCAGCTCGACGTGGTCGGGGGGCTCGATGCCGACGACGATTGGGACTGAGAACCCTCTCTTCGCGCTAACTTTTGCAAGCACACAGAGGCGCCATCCCCCCTTCGATCGGGCCGGACCGGTACGTTCGGATGGTCCGAGCACCGGGCATTTGGGAGCACCGGGCGGTCACCCCATCCGAATCCGAGGAGGAGACATGGCGTCGTATGAGGGATATTGCGTGAAGTGTCGGGAGAAGAGACAGTTCGACGGCGAAGAGGTCGAGATGGCCAATGGCCGGCGGTCGGCCAAGGGCAAATGCCCGGTGTGCGGAACGGGCATGAACCGCATCCTGGGCAAAAAGGCCTGACACAGCAAAAAAGGCCTGACGCAGCAGAAAACTCCTGACGCAGCAACAGGTGTGACGGAGCTGTGAGAGGCTGACACCACCGGGAGCTGGGGCAACGGCGCTGGCGTCCGGGTCGTCGACGGCCCGGACCGGCCATCAGCCCACCGGACTGTTATCACCGAGGGCGAAGCCCGGCGGGGCGATGGTCTCCGACGACCGTATGCCCGGAAGCGAGAGGGCGTCGATGACGGCACCCTCCCTGAGTCCCCACTCGCTGACCACCAACCGCTGCAGTCCCAAGCTCTCGACCAGTGTCGAGAGGACCACCGCCCCCACCGGGAGGAGAGGCGCCCGCCGAGCCTGAATTCCGGGGAGGGCCAGGCGGGCATCCAGATCGAGGGTGGCCAGGCGTTCGGCCAGCTCGGCCAGCTGACCGGCGGGCAGCTCGACTTGATTGACCGGGAGCGACGAGACCGATCCGGTCAGGCTGAGCGGGCGGTGCAGCCCCATGGCCAAGCGGGCCAGCGCCCGAACCGTCCCCCCGCTGACGATGACCCGAGTCCCGGCCGTGGGCGTCGCATCCAGCATCTGGCGTATGGGCTCGGACCGCGAGCGGGTCAAACGGGCGATGGCGGTCCGGTCTCTGGCGGTGAGCAGCTCACCGGTCGACAGTTCGCCCCGGAGCCGGGCCGTCCCGAGGGCGACGCTGGTCACCGACCTGACCTCGTCGATGGTGCCGATGCCGGCCTCGAGGCTCCCTCCTCCGAGGTCGAGGCCCAGGACGGGGTGGTGGTCGACCCAGACGCCGGCTCGTTGACCGAGGAAACACAGACGGGCCTCCTCCTCCCCGGTCAGCTGCTTGATGGGCGAGCCGAGGACGCTCTCCAGCCGACTGATCAACCGCGACCCGTTGTCGGCGTCGCGGAGGGCGGCGGTGGCCAAGGCCACCACCACGTCGACACCTGCTTCCTCGCAGGCAGCCGTCAGTCTCCGCACCGTGCGGACAGCCGAGGCCGCCCGGTCGATGGGGACTCCCCCGGTGCGGGCCACCTCGGTACCCAGATGGAGAAAGGACCGGCGCCGCAAAACGGGGATCAGAACGCCCTCACGTGAGGCGTCCACCACCATCAGGTGGAAAGAGCTACTTCCGAGGTCGAACACGGCGACGCGGACGGTCGGCATCGGCGTGACGCTATCCCCTGTCACCGGGGGTGAGGGAATGACGGCCCCGGGCAACGGCCCTGGCCCCCCGGCGGGTCTCGATGGCTGCCGTGCTACCCGCCTACTGGTGAGAGGCAGGGCGGACGGTACTCACCTGACCAGCAGCACATCGACGCATCCACTCTGGGGATGCCGGAAATCGCAGTTGTAGGATGCCCACGCCGGGAAGTAGCGCAGCTTGGTTAGCGCGCCTGCTTTGGGAGCAGGAGGTCGCGGGTTCAAATCCCGCCTTCCCGACGACACGGGAGCGGGCCCCGAACGCTCAGTCCTGGCCGACCGGTTCGCCCACCTGGTGCAGTTCGACCGGGTTGCCGGCCGGATCGTTGATGAAGGTCTGGAGATTGGAACCCACCCCGACTGGGTCGGCCACCTCGATCCCCCGGGCCCGCAGCTCGCCCACCGCGGCGCGGAGATCGCCGACCCGCACGGCGAAGTGCTGACCGAGGTTGCGGGGCACCGGTGCCTCGACCAGGTGGACCTGTTGCCCGCCCATGTCGATCCACGCGCCGGCGATGCCCAGGTCGGGTCGATCGTCACGGAGCCTGCCCCCCAGCACTTCGGTGTAGAAGGCGATGCCCTCGTCGACGTCAGCCACGTTGAGGGCGACATGGTGGATGGCCAGGGGTTGCATGCTCAGATTGTACTGACGCTCAGCTCGGCGGTTCGATGCGGGTGCCGACGGGAAGCCGGGTCTCGACGGCTGCGGCACCGACCCTCTGCACGCAGTAGGCGGCCGGGCCATCGAGCGGATCCGCTTCTCTGTCACTCACCACGCGGGCGGGGACCGTCCCCTCGTACCAGATCCCGACGCCGTCGTCGGTGGCGTAGCAGAGGGGAGGCAGGCTGCCGTCGGCCACCAGCTGGTGCAAGAGAGGGCGTCGCTGGGTCTCGCTGTCGTAGTGGACGCCGTTTCCGTAAGGGAGGATGGCGAGCCCGTTGGTCACCGGGCGCAGGGTGGGCCCGAAGCTGTCCGTCGTACCACCCACGTGCCAGCAGATGCTGCCGGCGGAGACGCCACCCAGGATCACGCCCGATTCCCACGCCGCCCGCATGGCCGGGCTCACCCCGTGCAGGTCCCACAGGGCCAACAGGTTGGCCACGGAGCCTCCGCCCACCCACACCAGGTCACTGCCGCCCAGCCGCTCGACCGGGTCGGCCGAGGGCTGGGGGAACAGCTTGAGCTCGGTGACATCGCAGCCGGCGGCGTTGAAGGCCTCGTAGAGGAGCGCGTAGTACCGGATGTCGTCGCCGCCGGCCGTCAGCACCAGGCAGACCCGCGGCCGGCTGGCCCGGGTGAGGGCCAGGGCCTCGAGAAGCATCGGGCCCACCCGCACCGACTGTTGGACCGGACCGGGGAGGAACCCGCCCGAGGTGGCCAGAATGCGACCTACGGAATCGGTCAACTGGCCGGCCGGAGGCCACCACCAGCCACCGTGCGGGCCAGAATGCCGAG
Source organism: uncultured Acidimicrobiaceae bacterium (assembly GCA_963813525.1). Lineage (GTDB taxonomy): Bacteria > Actinomycetota > Acidimicrobiia > Acidimicrobiales > RAAP-2 > Bog-756. Next base: position 1,789,971 of record CAWEZI010000005.1, on the reverse strand, counting down.
CGTGGCCCGGAGGGCTCCCTCGGACAGGATGGGGAAGATGCCGGCCTCACGCCAGGTCGGGTCGATGTCCGACCAGTCGTAGTAGGAGGTCACGAGGGTCCCTCCGTCAGTGGGAGAAAGTGTGTAGCCGTAGATGTGGCCGAGCGGTGGTTGGATCTGGCCGTCCACCGTCCAGGCGATCTCCCTGTCCTGGTCGAACGTGGTGATCTTTACGGTCACGTCGTAGAGACCCATCGGGAAGTCGTTGAGGGCCTCACGATCCATGTGCACCACGAAGGCGTCCCCCACCGCCGTCACCGGTGGCCCGCTGGCGTCCATCAGCATCCCCGAGCTGTCGATGGCCACATGCCCGCGCGGATCGCTCAGAACCCGGAATATGGCGGACGGCTCGGCGGCAATGGTCCGTTCGACCTCTATCCGATCGGTGCTCATGGCCGGCATTCTGCCACCGATCGGTGGCAGCCACCGGCGGGGGGAAGCTCCATCGGAGCTGGGCCGGTCCGCCTCCGCGCAGTAGCGTGACGGCGTCAGACCCACCACCGAGGAGAGTGCCATGGGATCCCCAGATGATGCCGAGCGGATCGTGCGTGAGATGTGCGCCACCTTCGAGAAGCACGACGCCGAGGCGCTGCGCCCCTTCTTCACCGACGATGTCGTCTACCACAACATTCCCCTGGAACCGGCCGTGGGCATCGACGCCGCCATCGCCTTCGTCGAGATGTTCTTCGGCATGGCCGAGAGCATGACCATCGAGACGACCCATCTCGCCGTCCGCGACAACGTGGTCCTCACCGAACGGGTCGATACGTTCACCATCGGCGGTGCCGTCGCCCCCCTCCCCGTCATGGGAACGTTCGAGATCCGCGATGGCAAGATCTGTGCCTGGCGCGACTACTTCGACATGGCCCAGATCACCAACATGGTGACGGGCACCTCCTGACCACGCCGCCTGAGCTCCTGACCACGCCGGCTCACGGCCCGCTCCCCGTGGCCGCGGTCTGAGGCGGACATGTTCGTCATCTCAGGCGGTCTGGGGCAGTCCGAAGGAGGCGACGATGTCGGCGGCCGGCAGCGGCCGGGCGAAGAGGAATCCCTGGGCGAAGTCGCAGCGCAGGGAACGCAGGATCTCCAGCTGTTCGGCTGTCTCGACTCCCTCGGCCACCACCTTCAGGCCCAGTGCGTGGGCCAGGTTGATGACGGCCGACACGATCTCCTCGCCGCCGGCGTCCACCCCGAGGGTCTCCACGAAGCATCGGTCGACCTTGAGGAAGTCGAGAGGGAAACGCTGGAGGTAGCTCAACGAGGAATAGCCCGTTCCGAAATCGTCGATGGCCAGCGAGACACCGATCGTCTTGAGGGCACGCAGGACATCGAGGGCAGCGGCGGCATCTTCCATCAAGGCGCTCTCGGTGATCTCGAGGGTCAGGTGCTCAGGAGGAAGACCGGTGCGGGCCAGAATCCGCTCCACTGTGGTCACGATGCGTGGGTCGTCGATCTGTCGGGCCGACAGGTTGACCTCCACCGATCCGTGCGGGCCGTTCCCCACGTGGTGGTTCCAGGCCCGCAGCTGGCCACAGGCCTGCTCGAGGACCCATGCCCCGATGGGGATGATGAGCCCGCTCTCCTCGGCCACCGGCACGAAGCGGGTCGGAGCCACCAACCCCTGGTCGGGGTGCTGCCAGCGGATCAGGGCCTCGACTCCCACCACCGTTGTCGCCCCGCTGATCTCGACGACCGGCTGGTAGTGGAGCATGAGCTCGTGGCGCTCGAGGGCCCGATGGAGGGCGTGCTCGGTCGTCATGCGGTCGAGCGTCTCGATCCGCAGAGACTCACCGAACACCTCGATCCGCGGGCCTCCCCGGCGCTTGGCCCGGTACATGGCCGCTTCGGCATTGGCCAGGAGTGTGCCGCCGTCGTCAACCCCGAAGGTGTTGAGGGCGACGCCCACCGATGCATCAAGGAAGAGCTCCGAGCCATCGACGGTGAACGGCCGGGACAGCGCCTCTTTGGCTCTTTCGATGAATGCCAACGCATCTTTTTGGACCTGGCCCGACGGGTTCTCGATCAGGATGAGGAATTCGTCCCCACCCAACCGGGCCACCAACTCGTCACCGGCCACGTCACTCAACCGTTGGGCGACGGCGCACAGGACGCCATCCCCCGCTTGGTAGCCCAAGCTGTTGTTGACGTCCTTGAAGCGGTCGAGATCGCAGAGGACGACAGCCACCGTTCCGGCAAGGCCACCCGCCCGGGTGGCCGCCTCGGTGAGGTGCCGGGCGAATTGATCCCGGTCGGGCAGTCCGGTCAGGGGGTCGACACCGACGGCGGCGGCGGGATAACCGGGCAGTCGGGACCCGAACGGATCGGGGTCGATAAACCCGGCAACCGAACGATTGTGCCCCTGGCCCACTGTGACCAGAATGCCTTCGACGGCCACCCTGCGACCGGTGCTGTGGGCCAGCACCAGCTGCCGTCTCTCGCCGGGTGGCTCCCCCGCCGGAACTGCAGCCCCACGGTGAGCGGCGCCACCTTCAGGATGGTCGGCGCGGCCCAGGGTCTCCACCAGTCCCCTATTGGCCGGCGACAGGACGAGATCGGGCGGTAGGAGGGTGTCGGCGATGGAACGGCCCACGACCTGATCTCGTCGCCAGCCGAAGAGCTCTTCGGCCCGCGGATTCCACTCGATGACCACGCCCCGCCGATCGACCTCGAGGAACCCGCTGGGACACGACGCCGCCAGCTCTGACCACGGGGGGCTGGTCGTCGAGCCAACGTCCGTCGGCGCCATTTCCGGGGACCCCGTCGTCCCGCGCTCGCTGTCCCCAGGGCTGAGCCGGGGCGGGCCGACAACGCTCACCCGGTGGGGTGGCGTCTCTGTGCGCGGAACAACCAGAACAGATCGAGCATGACTCCCCGTCCACCGGCAGAGGTGGCACACGACCTGTGGGCAGGGGCCGTGCGACTCACGCCATGCTAGGCACCAGCCCTACGTAGTTCAAGGATCCCTGGCCGTGTACCGTGCCCCTCGTGGTCGTGATCACCGGAAAGGCACAAAAGGAGGCGTGGGATCGGGACGTCCTACCCCCCGTGGAACAGGTACGACCGGGCCTGTGGTCGATCCCCGTCCCCATTCCCAACAATCCCCTTCGTTACGTCCTGGTCTACGCCTTCGAGCTCCGAGGAGGCGGCGTGGCCATCGTCGACGCCGGGTGGAACACCGACGATGCCTGGAACGCCCTGAACGCCGGCCTGGTCCAGGCGGGTGGGTCGATCGCCGACGTCCGAGCCGTCATGGTCACCCACATCCATCCCGATCACTACGGTCTGGCCGGTCGGGTGCGAGAAGCCTCGGGCGCCTGGATCGGATTGCACCCGGCCGACGCCGTCATGCTCGAATCGCGCTACGGCGACACCGACGAGCTCCTGGACACCATGTTCCGCTTCCTCACCGACTCCGGCGTTCCCGAAAACAGACTTCCCGACCTGGCCTTTGCTTCGATGGCTCTCAAATCGATGGTGACCATGGCCGCTCCCGATGTCCTCTTCGAGGACGGAGCGACCATCGACCTTCCCGGATGGTCGCTGCGCACCATCTGGACACCGGGTCACTCCCCCGGCCATGTCTGCTTCTTCAGCGAGGATCACCGACTGCTGATATCCGGCGATCACGTTCTGCCCCGGATCACCCCCAACATCTCGGTGCACGCCCAACAGCCGGCCAATCCGTTGGGTGACTACCTCGATTCGCTGCTCAAGGTGGACAACCTGGGCACCGAAGAAGTCCTCCCCGCCCACGAATACCGTTTCTCCGATCTTCACGGCCGCCTGGAGGAGATCATCGTCCACCACGCCGATCGCCTCGACGAGATCGCCCTGGCCGTAACCGAGAGGCCGGGGTCGACCGCCTGGGAGATCACCGTAGGTCTGCGGTGGTCTCGGCCGTGGGATCAGATCCAGTCCTTCATGCAACGTCAGGCCAATGGGGAAACGGTGGCCCATTGCATTCTGCTCGAGCTGCAGGATCGCATCCGGGGCGTGGGGGCCCAGCCCATCCGGTACTACCCGGCAGGCCTGGAGGGTTAGGGCTCACAGCCCATCGGGCGGGACCGGGTCCTCCGCTGCCGCTGTGTCTTCCTCTGCTCCCGGCGAGCGGGAGCGTTCTCTTCGTCGACGGATGAAGTGCACCACGACGAGGACGACGACAACGGCGGCCACCACGGCCAGCGACCAGAGACCCACTGTCGAGAGAACGTGCTCGAACGAGACACCCACGATGTACCCGAGCAGGGTGTAGCCGACGCCCCACACGATGCCACCGAGCGCATTGAAAAACAGGAACACCCGGTAACGCATGCCACTGGTGCCGGCCAGCCCGGGGATGAATGCCCGGGCGAAGGCCAGGAACCGGCCGAAGAACACCGCCGGGCCCCCGTAGCGCTCGAGCAGGCCGATGGCTCGTTGGACCCCGGTGCGGTCGACCAGAGGTCGTCTCTTGAGAAGCCAAGGACCAAAGTGCCTGCCGAGTTCGAAGCCCACCGAGTCGCCGGCGATGGCGCATACCACCACCACGGCCATGATCACGCCGAGGTTGATCCGGCCCAAGCCGGCAAGAACGCCGCCGATGACCGCGGCCGTCTCCCCGGGAATGAAGAAGCCCAACATCAGGCCGGCCTCGCCAAAGACCAGCACTCCGACGGCCACGCAGGCGGCCACGCCCCGGAAATGCAGCAGCCAGCCCGACACGCCCCCTTGGTCGGCGGCGCCCGACAGGAAGGCCTGCTGGACGAGGACGAGCCCGGTGACTAGGTGCGACATGCGTGGATCGGACACCTGTGGTCAGCGGTGGCGGTTGCTCTCGCCGTCCCACCGGGCAGATCCAGGATCACCGGGCCAGGGTCACGCTGGTCCAGGTCCGGCGGCGACAGGCGGGACAGGTCATCCACCGGTCATAACGGGGCCGCGGGAGCCAGGCGCCGAACGGGAACTGCAAAACCACGAAATGAACCACACCGACCCGGGTCACCGAACCGCACGATGAGCAGGCCACCGACAGAAGACCCCGTTGGGGCACGGGGTCGGTGTCGGTAGGTAACGACGTCTCCTTCTCGTGCTCACCGGCCGGCGTAGCCCGCGAGTAGAGGGCGTGCTTACCACTCGGTCGGGCGTGGGGCACCGACGAGGAGGAGGCTCGGGGACGGCCACGGAGGGCTTCGTCGACACCGGCATCGCCGGCCGTCTCTGCCGCTTCGACCTGGTCGACCGGCATCCAGAACAGGGCCCGCTTGCCCAGGGGGTCGGAGCGCCCGTTCACCGGCCCCGGTCCACTAGCCAACGGTGCCGGCGACGACGCTCATGTCGAGGAGCGTGCGGGCCAGCTGACGGTAGGCGAGGGCGCCGGGCGAGCTCGGCGCGTGCTGGAGGATCGACTTGCCCCGGGCCGGCGCCTCGGCGAAGCGGATGGACTTGCGCACCGGGGGCTGGAGGACAGGGATGCCGTAGCGACTCTCGACCTCCTCGATGATGTGCCGCGAGTGCTTGGTGCGATCGTCGTACATGGTGGCCACGATGCCCCGCACGGTCAGATCACCGTTGGCGAAGGTCCGCACGTCCTCGATGGTCTCGAGTAACTGACCGACCCCCCGGTGGGACAGGGCTTCGCACTGCAGGGGTATCAACACCGCATCGGCGGCGGTAAGCCCGTTGATGGTGAGAACGCCCAGCGATGGCGGGCAGTCGATGAGAATGAGGTCGTACCGATCGAGTACACCCTGCAGGGCCCGTTGGAGGACGTGCTCGCGACCGGTGCGGGTGAGCAGGTGCACCTCGGAGCCGGCCAGGTCGATGGAGGCGGGTAGGAGATCGAGGCACGGCACCCCGGGCACGGGGACGGCCACCGTGTCGACGGTCTCGCGACGGAGGAACACGTCGTGAAGAGAACGGTGGAGAGCGTCAGGATCGAACCCGCAGGAGTAGGTCAGGCACGCCTGGGGGTCGAGATCCACCACCAGCGTGCGACGGCCGTACTCGGCCGAGGCCACTCCCAGCGAGTGGACAGTCGTCGTCTTGGCCACTCCGCCCTTCTGATTGGCCACCGCCAGCACCTCTGTCACAGGGGGAGTCTACGCGGGCTCGTGACACCTCGTCGTGGCCGGGCGACGATGACGGTCACCGCCATCGAACAGTGACGATCCCTGGCGGCCAGTAGCCGCAGTTATCTCCTCGGCACCCCCGCCGCTGGTCGCTGCGCGTCCCCGTGGGGTTGGCGGCCCCGGGGACTGCACCCCGCCAGTGGCGCCCCCGGCACGACTCGAACGCGCAACCTGATGGGTAGAAACCACCTGCTCTATCCAATTGAGCTACAGGGGCCACCCCGGAGAGGTCGGGGCGGCGGCCCGGGCCTCCACCGGTGTGTGCCACACTAGAGGCTCCTTGGTGGCCGTAGCTCAGTTGGCAGAGCGCCGGGATGTGGCCCCGGAGGTCGCGGGTTCGAGCCCCGTCGGTCACCCTCCACCGCTCCGAACACGGAAGCCCGGCCACGGCTGTGGGCCCGGCTAGTTTGGTTGCCTCGCGCCTCTAGCTCAACGGCAGAGCAACGGACTCTTAATCCGCAGGTTCTGGGTTCGAATCCCAGGGGGCGCACCAGGAATGTGGGCTCTTCGGATTCTGGCGGGGAGCCGCGTGCCCAAGGTCACCCAGAATTGGGCGAAGGCGCTTCGAGCTTGAGGTGTGAGCCAAAAAGCTAGGAAATCAGGCAGCCGGAAATCAGTCCGACATAGCCGATGGCCGGCCAGACGAGCCGGATCAACCCGAACAGCTGGAGTTGGTTCTGAGGTAGCTCGTGACGACGTAGTACGACTGAAACGATCGTTGCGAGGTCGCTCGCCAGCACCGATTCCCCACTGTGTTCCCCCCTGCGTCAAGAGCCGTGTTCACAACCACAATTTCGTGGGTTTTGGACCCAGCTGCCCGATTCAGATCTTGATCCGTCGTTCCGATTGCGACGGCCGTGCGGTCCAGTCGTGCGACTTGGAAGCCAGTAGAACTTTCGTCGCTGAACTCGATCTTCTCTGGGCTGGGATCGAAATAGTACGCCCATTGATATTCGACATTAGGTAGAAGGACTGCCAGAGTCCCCTGGGACTTGAGGCTCGCCTCGACTGCGTTGTGCGCCTCAACGAGGCCACCGTTGTCAGAGAACACTGAATCGTTAGCTGGTTTGATCGCTGAGATCGCAACGATGAGGACGATGCCTACTCCCCCGATGCTGGCCAGCAGAATACGCCGTGCCCGCTGGTCCCCGAGGGAGCGTTCGACAGCACCTGCTGCCCGCTCGACGCCACAGGCGATAAGAAGAACCAAACATGGGATCAGATAAATGTCCGTCCTCTGCGTCCCGAGAGGGGCCAAGTGGGCGATCTGGGCCAGCACGGCAACCCCGAAGGTCACGACGGCCATGGGAGTACGCCGGACCCCGATCACCACGAGGACCACCCAGAAGACGAGGACCGGAAGCCCCAATGCGATGGATCCTGGGAACCCTCGGCCAATCGTCAGCGACGAGGCCAGCCGGCCACTCGTGCGTGCCAGGTCCCCGATGAATTGCCGGGGGCTTGAAGTACGGATGAAGTACCCATTCCAGTAAGAAGTGAGGGCTGGCGTGATCTCGCTCCGGAGTACAACCCGTTCAACCAGAAGGGATGCCCCGCTGACGATGCCGGCGACGGCTACGAACGCCACCGCGCATCGCCGACGACACGCAGCCACACCGAGCACAACCCATGTAGCGACGAGAACGGGAGCGAGGGAGAGCGACCACCACGTTCCAAGAATTGTGGCAGCTGCCGTCAGAACGAGCGTACGGCTCCCGAGATCCTGAAGCGCTCGATGAACAAGGATCAGAATCAGGCACGTGAAAAGAAAGTCGAAGTCGTATGGCTTGACGTGGGTCGCATAGACCGAGGTTGATGCCGACAGAGTAACGATGAACGCGCCGAACAGCGAAATCCAGACGGCGAACTTGTGGACCCGGCATACAGCGTAGATAGCCACAATGCCGACTAGTGAAGCCACAACCGATGGGAATTGGGCCCAAAGGAGCGACGATCCTTCGAGTCCGATCCACCATCGCTCAAACAAAGTGAATCCAGGCGTCGTCACCACCATCTTAAGTGCCGTTCCAAACGGCACACGCGCCGTCAGGGCCACCCAGGCATCGTCCCGGAAGAGCGCTCCGTGATAGCGAAGTCGGATCCTAAGCGCAGCTCCCAGTAGAACGAGGGCAGCGAGAAACCACCTGTGCCATCGATTCGCAAATGATTCGATACTGGTCAAGTCCGCGTGTTTTCGCTGATCAACAACGACCGGTCATCCACCATTACGGGCTAGCCCCTCGTCCGCGCTGAGGAAAGGATAGCGCCGCGTCAAACCATCCGTTGTAGTCACCCTGAGTGCCTGGCGGTACACCATCCATTAGCAGGCCGCAGCAGCTCGACTAAAAGAAGAGCGGTGGCGGAAACAACGAAGGATCTCCACGAACAATGCAAAGGGCAGTCCGAGAAGGCGCCTTCCCGGACCGGATTCGGCCAGCGGGCTGGCGCCCCCATCCGGCGTGTGACCAGGTTCTGGCGCTCTCCTCCCGGCCAGCCTTCCTGGGCCCGTCCGACATTGATGGCAATCGCCGCCGTAGCCGCCCTGAGCTACGCCTGGGGCATCGGCAGCGTCAACCTGGAGCCGTTGTACGGTTCGGCAGCCAGGAGCATGTCGGAGAGCTGGTCGAATTGGTTCTTCGGGGCAGCCGACCCGTGGGGCACCGTCTCCCTGGACAAGTTGCCGGGTGCCATCTGGGTGCAGGCCCTGTCACTGCGGCTGTTCGGTTTCCACCTGTGGGCGATCGTTCTGCCCCAGGTGATCGAGGGGACCCTGACCGTCCTGGTGCTCTACCGCGCTGTGCGCCAAATGGCCGGACCCGGCGCCGGCCTGGTCGCCGCAGCCGTCCTGGCCGTCAGCCCGGTCACCGTCCTGCTCAACCGGGCAAACATCTCGGACTCGTTGCTGATCCTCCTGCTGGTGCTGGCTGCCGACGCCACCTCCCGGGCGCTGATCAGCGGCCGGGTTCAATCGCTGATGATGGCCGGTGTATGGGTCGGACTGGCCTTTCAAACCAAAATGCTGCAGGCCTGGCTTGTGTTGCCGTCGCTGTACCTGGCTTATCTGGTCGCTGCGCCGGCTGCCTCGTTCCTGCGTAGGTTCGGGCATGTCGCCCTGTCAGCCTTGGTTGTCATCGTGGTGTCGCTCAGCTACATGACAGCGGTCACCGCCGTGCCGGCGCAGGACCGACCGTACGTGGACGGGAGCTGCGACAATTCGATCTTCGGCCAAGTCTTCCTCTACAACGGGCTCAACCGGTTCTCCGGAACCGAGCTGTCGCAGGCGGGATGCTCGAAGCCATGGTCGTACCAGACCGCCGCCTTCGGAGAGGCACTGGCACCGGGGCTCAATGCCGTGACCGTCCCGCCCGGATGGAATCGTCTCCTCATAGGCGTGTTCGGGCGCAATGACGCGTGGGTCGTCGTGCCATCGGTGGTGGCTGCCGGCTTCCTGCTCCTCAGGCGTCGCCGCGGGGACGGGCAACCCGTCCCGCGTACCGACCCGGTGCGTGCCGCGGCACTCATGTGGACGACCTGGTTGCTGGTCACCGGCGTGTTCTTCAGTGTCGGTCACTACCTCCTGCCCTACTACGTCGCCGCGCTCGCGCCACCGATGGCGGCGCTGTGCGGCATGGGCTTCTCGTTGGCCTGGCGGCGGCGCCATCACACCCTCACCCGTGTGGTGATGGGAGTGGTCGTGGCGGCCAGCTGCGCCTACTCGCTCTGGCTCCTTCCTTCCTCGTTCGGGGTCCGCACCGCGGTCGTCGTGTCGATGCTGGTGGCCGCCGTCGTGACCGTCGTGATGGTGGCATGGTCGTGCATCGGCAGCCCACCACCGTCATGGAGCGTCCAGGCCGCCATCATCGCGGGGAGCGCCACGCTTCTGGTCGGCTCTGGCTGGGCCAGCGGGACGGCCGTGGCCACGGGATTGGGACCGTTCGACTCGCCCTACGAGCCTTCCTCCGTCGTCTACCAGAGCCAGATCCGACCTGCGCTCCAGCGGCAGACCTGGCCCATCCTCAACAGCCGGATCGCCGACCTCCCTTCCAACGTCAGCGCCGAAGCGATCGAGGGCTCTGCCCTTGCCGGTTACTTGATCATGGCCACCGGTCGGGAATACCTCCCGGTGGGCGGGTTCAGCGGTCGAGTGCCGGTTCCCGCCCCGGCCCGGTTCATCCATTACGTCCGGGAGGGGCGGGTCGGCCTGGTAGATGTGGCCGTGGCGCCGTTGACCGACAATCCCGACATGCGTTGGGTGGTCGCCCACTGCACCCGCTTCACCGGCGGCAATTCCACGTATGTGAGCCTGGGCACAAGGTTCCAGCTCTACCTGTGCTCCTCCTACCAGGCCAACGGCAACAACGACAACGATGAAGGCGGATGAAGCGCACCGATCGGTTACCGGTTGGTAAAACATGACGATCGTCCGCACGATCTGGAAGCGGCAAGCACGTTGGGTGGTCGCCCACCACACCCGCTCACCGGCGGGGTTCGACGGTGCGGTCTGCGAGCCGTGCCGTTATTCCGAACCACCAAGTAGTGCGAGTCTCACGGAATATCAATCGGCCCCGGCTCGCATGGGCGATCGCCTGTGGCGTGCATCCAGACCAACGAACGTTTGCTGCGATTCCTGAACGGATTCTTTCGGATAGCTTCGGAGAGAGACGGTTGTTTGGGCCGTCGGGATGGATTGGCCGGTGCGAAACACAAGGGGGCAGAGCGTGAGCATCGAATCCGATTTGGCACGTGCAGCAGAGGATGTCATGCGGGCCGGCGAGAACCTCGTCGAAGTCGTAGCGAGGGCGCAGGGAACGGGAGTCGACCCGCAGGGAGTCGTGCTGCAATTGGTTGTAGGGCATGACGACCCGCAGGTCGGCGAGTTGCGATCATGGGCGATCGGTGTACTCGAGCGAGTCCACGAACCTTCGTCGGCCTAGACACGCAGGAAGATGAAAGTGATCAAAGGGGGCCAGCGATGGCAGCACTGCCCGAAGTGGACCGCAAGCAAGTAGAGGATCCTTCCGAACTTGCCGAGTTGATCAACGATATCCATCGACGACTCGCCGCTCTCGAGGTCGCCATCAAAATGACCAGGAAATCAGAGGCCAGGTAAACCGACCTCCGAAGAGTCACGTACGGAGCCTGGGCACGAGGTTCCAGCTCTACCTGTGATCTTCCTGCCGGGCCAACGGCAACCGCGGCAGCGGATGAAGGCGGATGTAGGCACACCGCGCCTGATGGGAGCCGCGTGTCGACCAGTCAGGGACCGGTGACTCCGGTAGGGGCGTCCTCTAACGGGGGGTGATCCCCCACGACCCGGTCCACCGACCCCCGGGGTGCAGGGTGACCAGGTCTGTGCCGGAACGGAAGGCGTCGGGCGGACAGCTCATGGGCTCGACGGCCAGCGCCGTGCGGCGTTGGGCCGGTTCGAGGGTGTCGCCGGAGAAGACCATCAGATAGCCGAAACGCTCGTCGCACCACAGGCTGACCCCGGCCAGGCCGTCGGGGTGGTCGAGTTCGACCCGGGCCCGACCGTCGGTCCCCCTCCGCAGTCCGGTATAGGCGGTGTCCAGCCTGGTCACCCCCAGAGGCCGGCTCTGGTTGAAATCGAACTCGGTGCCGGCCACCGTGACCCGCCCCACCGGCAGCCCTCGCTCGTCGGTCACCAACCGATGCTCAGCGGGCACGCCGAGCCGGATCTGATCGACGGTTGTGGTTCCAATGGTCAGGTAGGGATGGAAGCCGAGGCCGAACGGCAGATCAGTGGTCCCGAAATTGTCGGCGTCAGCCACCACCGTCAGTCCGTCCCGACCCAACCGGTACTCGACGCTGAGCCGCAGGGCGAAGGGATAGGCAGGCGAGGGGCGGAGCTCGACGGCCAAGGTCACCTGGTTCTGCGCCCGGCCCGCCATCCGCCAGGGCAACCACCGAACCAGACCATGGATGGCGTTGTTGGCCGGAAGCTCGTTGAGCGGGGCCTGGGCCTCGATGCCCTCGAAGGAGTAGCGGCCGTCCCCCAACCGGTTGGGCCAGGGCGCCAGTACCTGCCCGCGGCCTCCCTGGCTCCACTCTTCGGATCCGAACCCGTCGATCACCGCCCGGTCCTCGACGGTGAAGGACCGAAGGGTGGCGCCGACTTCAGTGATGACGGCCCTCTGATGACCGTGGCCGATCACCCACTGGTCGCCGGTGGCGACTGTGGTTTCGGCCGGCCGCTGGTCTTCGGGGCGTGATCGGGTGGTCATCGGTTGTTTCCTGTCCCGCTGGTCAGCACGCCACAGAGCTGCCGACTGCGCCCGGTATGGTAGGCGATCGGGCTGCATGGACCCGACGGGACGAGGGGAAAGCCTTGCATGCGCATCCTGGTGACCAACGACGACGGCGTTTTCGCGCCGGGCATTGCCGCCCTGGCCCGGGGCCTGGTCGCCTCCCTCGGTGGTGCTCACGAGGTGGTGGTGGTGGCGCCCCTGGTTGACCACAGCGGTGCCGGTGCGGCCGTCGGTGCCGTCTACGACAGGGAGGCGATCCCCTACGAAACGGTGGATATCCCCGGCCTGGCCGGCGTTCCCGTGTTCGGGATCGAGGGGCCCCCGGCCCTGGCCACCATCCTGGCCTGCATCGAGGGGTTCGGCCCCCGACCCGACCTGGTGGTCTCCGGCATCAACCACGGCATCAATGCCGGCCGATCAGCGCTCCATTCCGGCACGGTGGGGGCCACACTCACCTCCGCCCAATTCGGGATCCGGGGGTTGGCGGTCAGCATCGCCTGGGGCGAGGAGCCCATTCCGTGGGAGACGCCCGTCTCCCTGGCCGCCGGGATCGTGCCCGTCATGGCCGACCTGCCGCCCGCCACCGTGTTGAACCTCAACGTGCCGGCTGTGCCCCTCGACAGGCTGGCCGGGCTGTGCCACGGGGCTCTGGGCACCATGGGACTGATCCGTTCGGTGCGACCCGAGCACACCCCTGAGCCGGTGGCCGGCACGCCGATCGACAAGACGGCACGGGCCATCACCCTCACCCTGCGGGGCAAGGGATCGGACAGCGACCAGGCCATCGAACGGGCTGAACTGGAGCCCGACTCCGACGCCGCCCTCCTGGCCGACGGGTGGGCCACCCTCACCCCCCTGTGGGGCGTCCGCGAGGACACCTCCGATGCGGGCCGGAAGGCACTGGACACCGCGCTGGCCACCTACGGCGAACGGGTCGAGGGCGGATCCGCCCGTCTCTGAGCGGAAGATCGCCGGGCGGCAGTCAGCCCACCATTACCGGTCGGCCATCTGGTCGGCGAGCCAGTCGAAGGTCACCTGGGCCGACAGCCGGATGTTGTCGGCCTGGCAGTGGGTCGAGGCTCCGTCCTCGGCGGTGAACAGCACCGGGGTCACCGGGCCGGCCACCTCCGCCACGAAGGAGTCGAACTGGGCCCGGGGCTCGGCCCCTTCGCGGTCGCCGCACAGGGCCAGGCTCGGGCAGTCGATCGACGAGGTCAACCCGTCGAGCCGGTAGCCGGCGATGGCATCCCGCCAGGCGTGGAACGACGACACGCCGAAGCGGTGGCAGATGGCGGCGATGCCCCACTGCATCTGACGAGGCATGAGGTCCTCGGGAACGCCGATGACGTCTTCGGGACGGACGTCGCGCACCATCCGGAACACCTCGGTCCCGACCCACGCCTCCATGTAGCTGCTCATGTCGACGATGGGGGGATTGACCACCAGGGCCCGCACCCGGTGGTCGGTGGCGGCACTGCGGGCGGCGAAGTAGGAACCGAAACTCTGGCCGGCCAGGGCCACCCGCCCGGGGTCCACGTCGGGCCGACCGCTCACGTGGTCGATCACCGCCCCCAGGGGCGCCTCGTAGTCAGGACGGAAGGTCATGGTCGGGTGGGAGCGCATGCATCCGGGCTGACCGGGGCCGTCGAAGACAAAGACGTTCCAGCCCCGTTCGGCACCCGGCGCTCCGAGGTGGAAGTACAGCTCTTCGGCACTGGAGTCGAATCCACCCACCCCGATCAGAGTCGGACGACCCCCGCCGCCTCCGTCGGCCGCCGAGCCGGGAGGAGACACGAAATAGCCGGGGAGGGTCCCCTGCTCGAAGGGGACTTCGACGAGCTCGACCGGTGGCTCGAACAGCGACGCACCCAGGGCGAAACAGGCCTGGCTCCGCGCGCCCATACGCAGCGAATCGTCACTGACCCCGTCGGCGTAGTACTCGGCGGTCCGGTAGTACGTCGACGCCCGCAACAGGTGGTCACGTCCGCTGACCCGATGTCCGGCGGCCAGGCACGCCCTTCCCTTGGCCTCGACCCGCTGAGCCATCTGGTCGAAGGCCGACGCCCAGCTCTGCGGGCTGCCGTCGCTGATCTCGGAGGCCACAGCCAGGCACTCCCCCACCGTCGATCCCCCGTAGTCGGCCACCCCGAGGGCTCGGATGAGCTGGTAGTTGAACTCGTCGTCCCGGAAGCCCTCGACCCGAATGGCGCTGCGGACGATGTCGGAGTCTTCGAAGGACACAACACTCGATTCTGTTCGGGCTGTGTGCGGCCCCTGGTCTGTCCAGGCTCCATGGCAGACCCTGGTCTGTCCGGGCTCTGTGCAAACCGGTGGGCCGCAGCTTGCGGCCTCCGGTCATTCTGGCCGAAGACGGGCCTACCCTGTGCCATGCGCGTGGCAGCCGTCCAGACCACGGCGGGACCCGATCGGCGCCGCAACCTCGACGAAGCCACCCCCCTAGTCGAGGAGGCGGCTCACGCTGGCGCGGCCCTGGTGGTCCTGCCCGAGTACTTCTCGGTTGCCGGTGATCCCACCTTCCTCCGCACCCACGCCGAGCCACTCGACGGCCCCACGGTGTCCTGGGCCTGCGCCCTGGCGGCACGCCTGGGCATCCGCCTGGTGGCCGGCTCGTTTCCCGAGGACCCCGGGAGCCGGCCATCCGATGACGCCGACCAGCGCCTCTTCAACACCAGTTGCCTGATCGGTCCGGGCGGCGCGGTGGAGGCGATCTACCGCAAGATTCATCTCTTCGACGTGGACCTGGCCGGCACCCGCTTCCACGAGTCGGCCACCGTTGCACCGGGGCACGAGGTGGCGGTCACGTCGATGAGCGCCGAGGGCACCGAGAGCATTGGCCTCTCACTCTGCTACGACCTGCGCTTCCCCGAGATCTACCGCATCATGACGCTGCTCGGTGCCACCGTGATCACCGTGCCGGCGGCCTTCACCGCGGCCACCGGTCCGGCCCACTGGCGGCTCCTGCTCCGGGCCCGGGCCGCCGAAAACCAGGTCTATGTGATCGGAGCCGGCCAGGACGGCGTCCTGCCACCGGGCATGCCGGCCTGCCACGGCCACTCCATGATCGTGGACCCCTGGGGCACGGTGGTGGCCGAACGGACCGCATCCGGTCCGGGAGTGGTGGTGGCCGACATGGACGCCGACTTCCAGCAGAGAATCCGCTCTGAGCTGCCGGTTCTGGCTAACCGGCGTCCGGCGGCGTACCGTTGGCCGGATGAACAAAGGGGCGATCAACCAGGTGGCTAAGGGCGCGAGCGGTTCGGCCCCGTTCGAAGTGGGCTTCTTCGACTCGGACGGCGTGCAGCTTTACTACGAGAGCCACGGCCATGGACCCCGGGTGTTGGTGTTCATGCACGGGATCCTCATGGACTCCAACATGAACCGCCGCCTGGCCGCCGATCTGGCCAGCACAGGTCATCGGGTGATCCTGCTCGACCTGCCCGGGCACGGCATGTCGGCCAAACCCAAGCGGGCGTCGTTCCACCGCATGGACACCTATGCCCAGCACGTGGTGCGACTGCTCGACCACCTGGGCATCGACAAGGCTGTCATCGGCGGGGTGTCGCTGGGGGCCAACGTGAGCCTGTTGGTGGCGGCCCAGGCCCCCGAACGGGTCAAAGGCCTGATCCTCGAGATGCCGGTTCTGGAATGGGCGGTGCCGGCGGCGGCCATCACCTTCGTGCCCATGCTGCTGGCCGTTCACTTCGCCAGACCGCTGGTGACCCGGACGGCGTGGATCTTCCGCCGTCTTCCCCGCACCGGCATCGGTCCGATCGACAGCACCATGAACACCTTGGCCAACGACCCGACCGAGACGGCGGCCGTGCTCCACGGCATTCTGGCCGGTCCGATCGCCCCCACCGTCGATCAGCGTTCGGCCATGGAGGTTCCGGCCCTGGTCATCGGCCATCGGGTCGACAGGGTCCACCCGTTCCACGACGCCGAGCAGTTGGCCCGGCGGCTGCCCAACGGGCGCCTGGTGCAAGCGTCGTCCATCCTCGAACTGCGCATGCACCCCGAGAGGCTGACCGGCGAGATCGCCAGCTTCCTGGACGACGTCTGGCAACCGCCGGCCGCGGCCAGCCGCAAAGTGGGCTGAACGCACCGAGCAGAGCTGACCGCAGCGGGCAAAAGAACGGCCCGACCTCGACGGGCTAAGAACGGCCTGACCGGGGGGGATGGCCAGCCCGGACCACCCTCAGTCGTCGGCGTCCGGTCGCCGGTTCCGCTTCCGTTCGGCGTTCCGCCGCTTGGCCGCCAGCCGCCGCTCTTTGGCCGCCCGGCTGGGCCGGGTAGCCCGCCGGGGCGTCTCCACCCGGAGGGCGTCGGCAACGCGGGCCCGAAAGCGGTCGACGGCCAGGGACCGGTTCCGGGCCTGGGACCGTTCGTCGTCGGCCACCACCCGGATCTCCGGCCCGAGGCGATCGAGCAACCGGAGACGTTGGCGGGGGCCCAGGCTCGGTGAGGTGGCCACGTCGAAGCGCAGCTCGACCCGGGTATTGACCTTGTTGGCGTTCTGGCCGCCGGGCCCTCCGGTGGGACTAAACCTGAGGTGCAGTTCGGCCAGGGGGATGCTGAGCGACGGGGTGATCCTGACCGAGGCGGGACCGGGTTCGGCCGCACTCACCGAGGTCCGGCCTCGTCGATCACAGGGCGAGGTCCGGCCTCGTCGATCACAGGGTTGGTGAGCTCACCGACACCCTCCACCGAAACCGTCACCGTGTCCCCCGCCTTCAACCACCGGGGTGGATCTTCACCAGCGGCCACGCCGGCCGGTGTGCCGGTGGTGATGAGCATCCCCACCTCGAGGGTGAAGGCCGCCGACAGGTGCTCGATCATGTCGGCACAGGTGAAGATCATGTCGGACGTGCGCCCGTCCTGGCGGAGCTCACCGTTGACCACGGTGCGGACGGCCAGGTCCTGTGGATCTTCGATCTCCTCGCCGGTCACGATCCAGGGACCGGTGGGACCGTGGGTGTCGAAGCCCTTGCCCATCATCATGGTGGGGGTCCGCCACTGCCAGTCCCGCACGCTCACGTCGTTGACCACGGTGAAGCCGGCCACCACCTCAAGGGCCCGGGCGGCGGGAACGTGCCGGCACCGGCGGCCGATGACCAGGCCCAGCTCGCCTTCGTAGTCGACCGACGAGGACACCCGGGGCACCTCGATGGACTGGTCCGGTCCGATCACAGAGGTGGGCTGCTTGGAGAACCAGGTCTGGAACTCGGGACGCGGGTGACCGAGCTCGGCGATGTGGGCGTCGTAGTTGCGGGCGATGGCCAGAAACGACGGGGGGCGGGCCACCGGGGCGGTGACGGGGGCGGTGGACAGAGGCTGCCGGTGGGCACCGGTGGTCGGGGCCCGCCGCAGGGCGTCGTGGGCATCGGGCCCCAGGGTCAACAGGGCCACCATGTCGCCGGGCAGCCCCACGGCGGGATCGGTCAGGTCGACCACCTCCTCGCCCACCACCATGCCGGTGCGGGGGACGCCGTCGTCGTCCACCAGGCTCACCAGTTTCACGTCGGAAAATCTACGGCACGGCGGTCCTACACTCCCCCCATGTCCATCTCCGAGGGCCACCCGGCTCCGTCCCGCCCCGACTCGTTCCGGGGTCGCACCGTGCTCATCACTGGCTCCTCGTCCGGCATCGGCGCGGCCACGGCCCATCTGTTCGCCGCCGCCGGGGCCACCGTCGCCGTCAACTCGTCCCGCTCGGTCGAGGCCGGTCGAGCGCTGGCCGCCGCACTACCGGCGGCCAGCTACACCCAGGCGGACGTCGGCGACGAGGAGCAGGCCCGCCACCTGATCGACCAGGTGATCGACCGACACGGCCGCCTCGATGTCCTGGTCAACAACGCCGGCACCACCGAGGTCATCCCCCACGCCGACCTCGAAGCGGCCACCACGGAGGTGTGGCGACGCATCTTCGAGGTCAACGTCTTCGGCACCTGGCAGGTCACGGTGGCCGCTATCCCCCACCTGCGGGCCTCGGGGGAGGGACAGGTGATCAACATCTCGTCCATCGCCGGCGAGCGGCCCACCGGAAGCTCGATCCCCTATGCCTGTTCCAAGGCGGCGGTCAGCCACATGACCCGGTTGCTGGCCAACGTCCTCGGCCCGGCGGTGCGGGTCAACGCGGTGGCGCCCGGCCTGGTCGACACCCCCTGGACGGCGGACTGGGATTTCGTCCGCGACTACGTGAAAGCCCAAGCGCCGTTGCAACGCTCGGCCAGCCCCGAGGACGTAGCCACGGTGGTCATGGGGCTGGCCCTGTCCACCTACGTGACCGGCGAGGTGGTCATGGTGGACGGCGGTCTCCACCTCCGCTAGCCCCAGGCCGGATCACGCCCGGCGGCGCCGTCGATCGCAGCCGAGCCCGGTTCAGCGGTGACGGGCAACGGTGGTGTCGATGGTCAGACCCTTGATGAGGGTGCGGGTCACCGGGGTGCGATCGGCTATTTCGGCCAGCCGTTCCAGTTGGGCGGCGCTCAGATCGGCGGTCACCGTCACCGTCCGCTCGATCCGCTCGACCTTGGTCGCTCCGTCACCGGTGCGGAGGAGGCGGGCCCGGACGCCGATCTCACCCAGATCCCACCCCTTGCGGTCGGCGTACAGGCGCAGGGTGGCCGCCGTGCACTGGGCCAGGCCGGCCAGTATCAACTGGAAGGGATTGGGGCCTTCGTCCTGACCGCCCACGGCCGGGCCCTCGTCGACCACGAAATGATGGCGTCCGGCACGGACGTCAGCACTGAGTCCGGTCGCGCTGGTCAGCGTGGCCATGGCGATGGGCTGCTCCGGTTGGGCCGGGTCGCCTGCGGGTGCGGTCATCACACCACCCCGGCGGCCACGGGTGGTCGGTCGGTCCCCTCCATGCGAACTTCGTAGCACCGAATGGAATCATTCGTAAAAGATCCGCAAATTTTGGGCCACGACACGCTCACAATGCGGCAACCCACTTTCGGTGGCCTCCGGGGCGTGTGACAGTGGGTATATGGGCACGGTGACCAGACCCGAGAGTTGGAACGATCGACAGGACTCGGCCCTACCGGCCGGCGGGTCGTACCCGGCCGAGACGGGTGCAGGCAGGTGGAAGGACAGGTGGATTCTTCTTGCCGCTGTCCTCGCCCCCATCGCTAC
Organism: uncultured Acidimicrobiaceae bacterium; assembly: GCA_963813525.1. GTDB lineage: Bacteria > Actinomycetota > Acidimicrobiia > Acidimicrobiales > RAAP-2 > Bog-756. The sequence continues at coordinate 1,770,401 of CAWEZI010000005.1, read as the reverse complement.
CGCCGCCATATTGATCCCCTGGCGGGGCCGGCTCAACGCCGCCGACAACGCCCTGTTCCTGGTGGTGGTCATCGTGGCCGTGGCCAGCACCGGGCGACGGCTGGCCGCCATCCTGGCCGCCTTGGTCTCCGCCCTCTCGTTCGATTTCTTCTTGACCCGGCCCTTTTACTCGTTGCGGATCAGCCATCATCAGGACCTCATCACCGAGATCCTCCTCCTGGTGGTCGGTCTGGCTGTGGGCGAACTGGCGGCCCGGGGCCGGCGCCACCGTGATGCGGCCTGGCAGGGTCAGCACCAAGTGGCGTTGCTCCATACGGTGACCGAACTGGCGGCCAGCGGTCAGGACCCACAGGTGGTGGTGGCGGCGGCCTCCGCCGAGCTCCAGGATCTGCTGGCCTTGAAGGAGGTCCGGTTCACCACACACAACCCGGGCGGGACCACCGCCCGCCTGGTGCCCAGCGGCGACGTCCGGATAGGCAACGAGATCTGGAACACCGACGACCTCGGCCTGCCCACCCACAACGTCGATCTGCCCGTCCGCAGTGGCGGGTGGCTGCTCGGCCACTTCCTCCTCTCCCCCACCCCCGGCCGTCCCATCCCCCACGACCGCCTGCTGGTGGCGGTGGCAGTAGCCGATCAGGTCGGAGCGGCTCTGGCCGCCGAGCACGCGCCGCCGGTGGGAACAGATTCGGTGGAGACGGACAGTGCGTCGTCGGTGGAGACCGGCCACGACGCCACCTTCTGACCAGGCGTGACCGACCACTACCTGCGGCGGCGTGCGCCGCTGCCGACGCGCCGACACCCGGCACGGGTGCTGTGGGTGTGCCTCCTGGCCTGCGCACTGGGTGTCAGCCTGGCTGCCTGCGACTCGAGCACCTCGCCGGCTGCCTCACTGACAACTGCCCCCTCGGGGGCGAGCTCCACCAGCCCGGGGGGAGGCGACCCGAGCGCCGAGGTGCTCGCTGCCTACCGGGGCATGTGGGCTGACCTGGTCACCGCCGCCCGCACCTCCGATTTCCAGTCGCCGCATCTCTCCCAGTACACCACCGGCGCGGCCCACACCCTGTTCGTCCAGGGGTTGGCTCGCGACCAATTGCACGGCATCGTCACCCGCGGGGAGCCGGTCCTCGATCCCCGCATCAGCTCGCTCACCCCGACCGGTGATCCGACCCGGGCCACGGTCACCGACTGCTTCGACGACGCCCAGTGGCTGGAGTACACGACCTCGGGGGCGCGGGCCAAAAACACCCCGGGCGGTCGGCGGGCCACAACGGCGGATCTGATCAAGTCGAGAGGGACCTGGAAGGTGACCGACCTCGAGGTGGGGTCGGTCGGCTCCTGCTGACCGGGCCGTGGCCAACGGGCATCCGCCCGTGTCGGGCGCCGCCCTCAGGACTCCTCGACCGAGGGAACCGGCTGATCGGACAGGATCTCCTGCCGCCGGGCGATGACGTGGATGTCGATGCCGGCGGGCGCGGCCAGTCGGGTGATCTTGCGGACGATGGATCCGCCGCCACGGAGCTCCTGCCATCGGCTGCGCCCGCTCGAGCCGACCACGATCTGGGTAACGTGCTCGCGTCGGGCGAAATCGATCAGGACCTGGGCGGGGTCGTCCCCCCAGATCTCGTTCCACGAGGCCCCCACGTCGCCGGCCAGTTGCCGCAGAGCCACCAGCTCGTCACCCGGGCGGCCGCCGGACTGGTGCCCGGTCATCACGTGCAGCACCTGGAGATCGGCCTTGATCCGGCCGGCCATCCGCGCCGCCCGGCGCACGATGGCATCGGTCCCGGGGGCGGTGGTCACGGCCACCAGGATCCTCTCGTGGGTCTCCCATACGACATCCTTCCGTTGACTGCGCAGGTAGTCGAGGAGCTGGTCTTCGGTCTCGTCGGCCAGGAAGCGCAGGGCCAGCTCGCGCAGAGCGGTGAGGTTGTCGGCCCGGAAGTAACCGGACAGCGCCTGATCGACCTGTTCGGGAGGGTAGATGTTGCCGTGGATCATCCGACGGCGGAGCTGCTCGGGCGAGGAGTCCACCAGCTCCACCTGATTGGCCTTGCGCAGCACCCAGTCGGGTACGCGCTCGCGGACGGGCACGTCGAGAATGCGCTCGACGGCGTCGGCGATGCTCTCGAGGTGCTGGATGTTGACAGTGGTGATCACGTTCACGCCGGCATCGAGAAGTTCCATGACGTCCTGCCAGCGCTTTTCGTGGCGGCCGGAGCCGGGCACGTTGGTGTGGGCCAGCTCGTCCACCAGGATGACCTGGGGACGACGACGGAGGGCGGCATCCAGGTCCATTTCGGTGAAGTGCGAGTCCCGGTAGGCGATGGACCGGGGCGGGATGGTCTCGAGGTCGCCGATCAGCTCGCGGGTGCGCTCCCGCCCGTGACACTCGACGAATCCGATGGCCACGTCGGTGCCCCGTTGACGGCGACGGCGTCCTTCGTTGAGCATGGCGTAGGTCTTGCCGACACCCGGCGCCGCGCCCAGGTAGACACGGAAACGCCCGGCGGACTCTACTGGGGTGTTCTCTGTCTGATCCTCGGGCAACGTGTCGCTCCCCTCCGCCAACGTGCTCACCAGGAGGCCCGTGGCCACTCCGTCGCGCCCCTTCGACCGGGTTGCTGCCTGCCCGGTTCACTTGGCGGTCCGGCGGGCATGGCAACCCGAACCCTCGCCATCAACTGGGGGGAGAGAGCAAACAGAAATAGAACCCGCTGCTTGCAAGCATCACCGGCCCGCCGTGCCCGACCTCGGTGCTCCCGCCTTCATCGGAGTTTGACGAGGGCCTCGTTGAGCTTCAGCACATCGATGTAGCTGGTACCGAGGAAGCCAAGCTCGGCCCCGCCGGTCTCACGGGCGATGAGGGCCCGAAGAGTGGCCGGAGCGATGCCGGTGGCACCGGAGACCATCGGAATCTGGACCAGAGCGTCCTGCGCCGAAATGTCGGGGTCGTAGCCGCTGCCGGAGGTGGTGACCAGATCCGGGGTGGGGTTCACGCCCCGGGCGTGCCAGTAGGCCACGAGCGTCTGGGTGTTGGCCAACAGGACCTTCGACCGCGGCCCCAGGTTGGTGGCCCCTGACTCGCCGGGGTTCAAGACGCGGGGCTTGCCGGGGATGTTGTTGGCCTCGAGCGGGTTGTCGCCCCCGGCGGCGACCGGATTCAGCGAGCCGGCATAGGGGCCGAGGGCGTCGGGGCGGCCCTGGAACACGCAGCTGCCGAGCGGGTGGCCCGGGCATTTGGTCTGGGACCAGTTCTGGCCGATGAGGGTCGAGCCGTTGGGGGTTATCGACCCGTTGGCCTGGTGCTTGAAGAGACCCTGGGAGACCCCCGTTCCGATGAAGGCGTAGGCGAAGGTCAGGACCAGCGCGATGACTGCGAGAGTCACCGATCGGCGGATGTGGACGAGCATCAGGCGGACTCCATCAGTAGGCGTGCAGCATCAGTAGGCATGCAGCGCGACGAGGATGAGATCGATGAGTTTGATGAAGATGAAGGGCACGATGACTCCGCCCACGCCGTAGATCCATACGTTGCGCCGGAGGATGGCCGCGGAGCCAGCCGCACGGAACTTGACGCCGCGCAGGGCCAACGGGATGAGGGCCACGATCACCAGCGCATTGAAAATGACCGCAGACAGCACCGCACTCTGTGGGCTGTGCAATTTCATGATGTTGAGTGGCTCGAGCTGCGGATAGGTGGCGATGAACAGCGCCGGAATGATGGCGAAGTACTTGGCCACGTCGTTGGCGATGGAGAAGGTGGTGAGTGAGCCCCGGGTGATGAGGAGCTGCTTGCCGATCTCCACCACGTCGATGAGCTTGGTCGGATTGGAATCGAGGTCGACCATGTTCCCGGCCTCCTTGGCCGCCGTGGTCCCGGTGTTCATAGCCACCCCCACGTCGGCCTGAGCCAGGGCAGGGGCGTCGTTGGTGCCGTCGCCGGTCATGGCGATCAGCTTCCCGCCCTCCTGCTCCGACTTGATCAGGGCCATCTTGGCCTCGGGGGTGGCCTCGGCCAGGAAGTCGTCGACGCCCGCCTCCTGGGCGATGGCTGCCGCGGTGAGGGGATTGTCGCCCGTGATCATCACCGTGCGGATCCCCATCTGGCGCATCTCGTCGAACTTCTCACGTATCCCTTGCTTGACCACGTCCTTGAGCTCGATGACACCGATGATGTCGCCACCGTCGGCCACCACCAACGGGGTCGACCCCGCCCGCGACACCCGCTCCACCATGGCGTCGAGGTCGGCTGGGACGGTCCCCCCCTGCTGTATGGCCCACTGTTTCACCGATTCAGCCGCCCCCTTGCGGATCTGGCGGGTACCGATGTCCAGTCCGGACATGCGGGTCTGGGCGGTGAAGGGTACGAAAGTGTGTTCGCCCTCGAGCTCGCGCTCCCGGATGTCGAAGCGCTCCTTGGCCAGCACCACGATGGAGCGGCCTTCAGGCGTCTCATCGGCCAGTGAGGCCAACTGGGCGACGTCGGCCACGTCACGCTCGCTGTGTCCGGCCACCGGATAGAAATCAGAAGCCATTCGATTGCCCAAGGTGATGGTCCCGGTCTTGTCCAACAGCAGCGTCTGAACGTCGCCAGCGGCCTCCACCGCCCGGCCACTCATGGCCAGCACGTTCCGCTGCACCAGGCGGTCCATGCCGGCGATGCCGATGGCCGACAGCAACGCTCCGATGGTGGTGGGGATGAGGCAGACCAGCAGTGCGATGAGGATGACCACAGACACCGCTGCACCCGAGTAGTGGCCGAACGTCTGGAGCGATACCACCACCGGGATGAAGACGATGGTGAGCACGGCCAGAAGGATGGTGAGGGCGATCTCGTTGGGGGTCTTCTGCCGGTTGGCCCCTTCCACCAGGGTGATCATCCGGTCGAGGAATGTCTGGCCGCGCTCGGCGGTGATCCGGACCACGATGCGGTCAGACAGCACCTTGGTCCCGCCGGTAACTGCCGAACGGTCCCCCCCCGATTCGCGGATGACCGGTGCCGACTCGCCGGTTATAGCCGACTCGTCGACCGAGGCGATGCCTTCGGTGATCTCGCCGTCGGAGGGGATGAGGTCACCGGCTTCACAGACCACCATGTCGCCTTTGCCCAGCGAGGCCGCCGGCACCAGCTCCTCGGTGCCATCAGGGTTCAAACGCCGCGCCTCGGTCTCCGACCGCATCCGGCGGAGGGTGTCGGCCTGAGCCTTGCCCCGTCCCTCGGCCATGCCCTCAGCGAAGTTGGCGAAGAGGACCGTGAGGAACAGCCAGATGGTGATGGACCAGGTGAAGGTACTGGGGTGGGCGATGGCCTCGATGAAGGTGATGACTGTGCCCACCAACACCACGAACATGACCGGATTGCGGATCTGCTGCGCCGGGTTCAGCTTCTTGAACGAGTCGACCAATGCTTGGCGCAGGATCGGGCCGTCAAAGAGACCGCGGGCCTCCGCCACTCCATGGGCCTGCGGCCCCGGCGTTGCCGGATCGGGTTGGGTGGTCGTGATGGTCATCAGAAGAAGATTCCGTGGCTGAACTGCTCGACGATGGGGCCGAGTGCGAGGGCGGGGAAGAAGGTGAGGCCACCGATGATCACGATGACCCCGATGGTGAGGCCGACGAACATGCCGTTGTCGGTGCGGAAGGTGCCGAGCGACTCGGGAACCACGTTTTTGGCGGCAAGCGAACCCCCGAGGGCCAGGGCCGGGATCATGATGCCAACCCTGCCGATAAGCATGTCGATCGCTCCGATGACGTTGTAGAAAGTCGTGTTGCCGGTCAGGCCCCCGAAGGCAGAGCCGTTGTTGTTCCCTTGCGAAGTGAGCCCATAGAGGATCTCCGAGAACCCGTGGGGGCCGGCGTTCAGGGGGCCAGCTCGTCCGGCGTGGATGGATACGGCGATGGCGGTGAGGACGAGCACGATGATCGGCATGACCAGGGCCCCGAGGCCGGCCAATTTCACCTCCTTGGCCTGGATCTTCTTACCCAGATACTCCGGCGTTCGCCCGATCATCAGCCCACCGATGAACACGGCGATGATGGCGTAGATGAGGATGGTGTAGAGACCGCTCCCCGCCCCTCCCGGGGTTACCTCGCCCAGCATCATCCCGCTCATCAGACCCAGGCCACCGATGGGGGTAAACGAGTCGTAGGAGGCGTCGGCCGATCCGGTCGAGGTGCTGGTCGACGACACCCCGAACAGGGCGGTGGTGGTGTCGCCGAAGCGGACCTCCTTGCCCTCGGTGTTGCCGACCGTCGAATGCACCCCGGCCGCGGCCACGGCCGGATTCGGCTGGTGCTCGGCGTAAGTGGTGTAGCCCACCCACACCGCGAAGATGATCACCATGGCCCCGAGAAGGGCGGCGCCGTGGCGGATGCTCCCCACCATCTTCCCGAAGGTGTAGGTGAGGGCGAAGGGGATGGCCAACAACAGATAGATAGAGAGCCAGTTGGTCAAGCCGGTCGGGTTCTCGAACGTCGTCGCCGAGTTGGTATTGAGGAAGCCACCCCCGTTGTTCCCCAGCTGTTTGATCGCTTCCATGAATCCGATCGGTCCCCGGGGGATGGTCTGGGTGACCCCGTTCAAAACGTCATGGATGCTGACCGTACCGGCCAGCGTCTGCACGGCACCCTGGCCGACAAAGATGATCCCTGCGACGAAGGCGATGGGGATCACGATGTAGAGCAGTCCGCGGGTCATGTCGACCCAGAAGTTTCCGATGGTCGGGGAGTTGCGCCGGGAGAAGCCCCGGACCATGGCGATGGCCACGGCGATACCGATAACCGGGCTCAGCATCTGCTCGAGTGTGAGCGCACCGATCTGGCTGAAGTACGACATGGTGGTCTCGCCGCCGTAGTTCTGCCAGTTTGTGTTGGTCATGAACGAGGCGGCGGTATTGAAGCTGAGGGCCTGGCCGACGGCGCCAAAGTGTTGGGGGTTGAGCGGCAACGAGCCCTGGATGCGGATGAGCAGGTAGGTGACGCCCATGGCCACGGCGGAGAAGATGACCATCGAGGCGGCGTAACGCTTCCAGTTCTGCTCCTGCTCGGGGCCAGTCCCCAGGGCCCGGTAGACCGGACGCTCTGCCCACCCGAGGAAATGCACCCGGCCGTCAAAGACGGCGGCCATGTAGGACCCGAGGTAGCGCCAGGTCAGGCCCAGGGCGATGACCAGCGTGACGATGGTCCAGGTGAAGTCCATCTAGAACTTCTCGGGCTTGAACATGGCGTAGCCGAGGTAGAAGAACATGATCACCGCTATACCGAGCAGGACGCCCTGGGTCCAGGTCATACCCGGTCCAGAGCCCAGATCAGTCCGAGCATCACCACCACGAAGCCGATGATGCCGAGCACTGCGAGGAAATCTGCCATGGAGCGAGTATCTGCCGGCCTGTCTTAACAGGCTCTTAAAAAGGACGAGAACCTCTTCATAAGTTCTCAACAGGGCTCGCGTCCCGGCGTGGACGACCCCTTTGGTAGGACAATGGTCGGGTGCGCAGGTCTCTCGTCGGTTCAGCGGTGGGGATCGTTCTGTCGGTCGGGCTCGGTGCCGCCCTGGTCCCCTTCCGCGACCACCTGAGCATCGCCACCGCCGCCTTGGCCTTGGTCGTTCCGGTGGTGGTCGGGGTGGCCATCGGTGGGTTCGCCGCCGGTGTGGCCAGCGTGGTGGCAGGGTTCCTCGTCTACGACTACGGCTTCATCCCTCCCTACAACGGCCTCAAGGTCGGCCATGCGCAGGACTGGGTGGCTCTGGCCGTGTACGCGGTGGTCATGGTGCTGGTCGCCAAAGTGGTGGCCGAGCTGGACAGGGCCCGGTCGGAGGCCCAGCGCCGGACGGCGGACGCCCAACGCCTGTTCGATCTCTCGCAGCTCTTGGTGGAGGACCGGTCGGTGGAGGATCTGTTGAAGACGATCGTCGGTGCCGTCCGCAGCGTGTTCGGAGTGTCCGGGGTGGCACTGCTGGTACCACAGGACGGGCGACTGGACATCGCCGCCTCCGCCGGCCAAGCCCTCACCCGCCAGGAGCTTCACGGGCTCGAGCCACTGTCCGGACTTCCCGTCAGCCTCGTCACCGGGCCGGCCGGACCGGCCGGTGCGGAACAGGCGGAACGGATACGCACGGTGGCGCTGACCGCCTCGGGACGGCCCATCGGCGTGTTGACCACCCGGGGGATGCCCGCCTCCGAGGCGGACAACTCCCTCCTCCTCACCTTCGCCAACCACGCCGCCCTGGCCCTGGAGCGGGTGCAGCTGCGCGACCAGGCTCTGCGTTCGGAGCTCCTCGAGGAAGTAGACCGTCTGCGCCACGCCCTGGTGGGCGCCGTGTCCCACGATCTCCGGACCCCACTGGCAACCATGAAGGTGGCATCCTCCACGCTCCTGCGCCCGGCCGCACCCCTCACCGAGGCCGACACCCGCGAGCTCTATCACCTGATCGAACTCGAGACCGACCGGCTGACACGACTGGTCACCAGCCTTCTCGACATGACCCGCATCGACGCCGGTGTTCTCGAGGTCCGGAGGCGCCCGCTGTCCCCGCGCACCCTGGTGCGGGACGCCGTGGCCAACCTCGGATCGACATTGGGCAGCCGTCCGGTCGATGTGGCCATAGCGGACGACGTGCCGGACGTCGACGCCGACCAGCTTCTCATCGGACAGGTGCTCGCTAACCTCTTAGACAATGCCGATCGCTATTCGCCACCAGACAGCCTGATCACGGTGGCTGGCGAGGCCCACGGCGACCAGGTCGCCCTTTCCGTCGCCGACCGGGGACCAGGCGTACCCTCGTCCGAACGCGAGGCGGTGTTCGACCGCTACGTGCGCTTCGACACCGGGGGGCGAGCAGGGCTCGGGCTGGCCATCGCCAAGACGTTCGTCGAGGCCCACGGCGGACGGATCTGGGTGGAGGACGTCCCCGAAGGGGGAGCCCGTTTCGTCTTCTCGCTGGCCCGGGCGTCCAGCAACGGAACCGGGCGGGGGTGACGATGGCCAAGGTCCTGGTGATCGACGACGATCCGTCGCTGCTCCGCGCTCTGCGGCTCGGGTTGCAGGCCGGGGGGTACGAGGTGGTCACCGCGGTCAACGGGGAGCAGGGCATCTCCCAGACAGCGCTGGCTCTGCCCGACGTCGTCGTCCTCGATCTCGGGCTCCCCGACATCGACGGCCAGGCCGTGTGCCGTCGGATCCGTCAGTGGAGTGAGGTCCCCATCATCATCCTGTCGGCCAGCGGCACCGAGGACCGCAAGGTCGCCGCTCTCGACGAGGGGGCCGACGACTACGTGACCAAGCCCTTCGGCATGGCCGAGCTCGAAGCCCGCATCCGTACCGCCATCCGTCACCGCGGCCCCGAGGCCACCGAGGTCGGCGGCGAGACGATCGCCACCGGCCCCCTCCACCTCGATCTGGTCCACCACGAGGCCCGCCTCGACGGATCCCCTGTCGACCTCACCTCCAAAGAGTTCGACGTCCTCGCCTTCCTGGCCCGCCATGCGGGACGGACCTGCACCCACCAGATGATCCTGGCCGCGGTATGGGGCACCGGCTACGGGCGAGAGGCGCGCTACCTCCACGCTTACGTGCACCGCTTGCGTCAGAAGCTCGACGACCGCTCGGGCACCCTCATCCGCACCATGCCGGGCGTCGGCTACAGCCTCTGTCCGGACCCGGTGGTGGTCTGATGGCACGGGGCAAGCTGCGGCTCTACCTGGGCGCTGCGCCGGGCGTGGGCAAGACCTACGCCATGCTCAACGAGGGATGGCGGAGGAAAGAGCGCGGCACCGACGTGGTCGTCGGTTGGGTCCAGGAGCACGGTCGTCCGCAGACCGACGCCCAGATCCGCGACCTCGCCGTCTTCCCCCGTCGCACCGTCGAGTACCGGGGCCAGACCCTCGAGGAGATGGACGTCGACGGCCTCCTGGCCCGCAAGCCGGAGCTGGTTCTGGTGGACGAGCTGGCCCACACCAACGCTCCCGGGTCGCGGAACGCCAAGCGCTGGCAGGACGTCGAGGAACTTCTCGATGCCGGCATCAACGTCATCTCGACCATCAACCTGCAGCATCTGGAATCGCTCAACGACGTGGTGGAACAGATCACCGGCGTCACCCAGCAGGAAACCGTGCCCGACCCCTTCGTGCGGGCGGCCGACCAGGTGGAGCTGGTCGACATGGCCCCCGAGGCGCTGCGCAGGCGGCTGGCCCACGGCAACATCTATCCCCCCGAGCGCATCGATCCCGCCCTCGGCAATTACTTCCGGACCGGCAATCTCACCGCCCTGCGCGAGCTGGCCCTGCTGTGGGTGGCCGACCGGGTGGACGAGGAACTCAACGACTATCGCGAGCGGCACAGCATCGCCGGGCCGTGGCAGACCAAGGAGCGGGTGGTGGTCTCACTGACCGGCTCCCGCGGCAGTGCCGTCCTCATCCGGCGCGCCGCCCGCATGGCCATGCGGACCAAGGCGGAGCTGGTCGGCGTGCACATCCGTACCGACGACAACCTGACCGGAGCCGGTAGCCAGGGTCTGGTCGAGAACAGAGCGCTCCTCGACGACCTGGGCGGGCGTTTCATCGAGGTGGTCGGGTCCGAGGTGGCGCCGGCACTGGTCCAGGTGGCCCGGGCCGAAAACGCCACCCAGCTGGTCATGGGGGCGACCCACCGGAGCCGGCTCAACGAGTTCGTGCGGGGCTCGGTCATCAATGCCGTCATCCGGGCGGCCGGCGGATCTCTGGACGTGCACGTCATCGCCACCGGGACGCAAAGGGAGGCCGAAGCCGAAGCTGCCGGTCAACCGGGCGACGGCACCGGGTCCGAAAACGGCACCCAACCGGCCAAGCAGGCCGGCCGCTACCACCGCGGCCTGTTCTCGCCGCTGTCGCGCCGGCGGCGGGTGGCCGCCCTGGCCATCGGCATCATCGGTTTCCCGCTCCTCACCCTGATACTCACGGCCGACCGGAGCGTCGACAGCCTGGCCACCGCCCTCAGCACGTACCTGGTGTTGGTGGTGGCCGTGGCCGCCGTGGGCGGGGTATGGCCGGCCGGGTTGGCCGTCATCGCCGGGTTCCTACTCTCCAACTACTACTTCGCCCCGCCCATCCACACCTTCACCATCGCCGATGCCCGGGACATCCTCGCCCTGGTGATGTTCCTGGTCACCGCGGGCGTGGTCAGCCTGCTGGTGGACCTGTCGGCCCGACGCACCGCCGCGGCCATGGAGGCCCGGACCGACGCCCACACCCTGGCCCGCATCGCCGGACGCATGGTCGCACCCGAGGGCAACCCGCTCCCCGCGCTCCTCCAGGATCTGGTGCTGGCCTTTCGCCTCGACGGGGCTGCCGTGCTCCGTTCGGCCACCGAAAAGATGCCGAGCGGCACCGTCTCGGGGACAGCCGACTCGTCCCCCGGGTCGTGGTCCCCGGTGGCCGCCGCCGGCGAGACCCCACCGCTCGACCCCGGGCAGGCCTCGATGGTCCTCCCCCTCACCGACCGGGAGTTGCTGGCCCTGCGGGGTCCGGGCCTGGCCGCCGAGGACCAGGAGATCCTGTCCGCCTTCGCCGCCCAGTTGGCCGCCGCCCTGGCCAGCGATCGTCTCCACTCCGAGGCGGCGGAGGCCGAGACGTTGGCCAAGGCCAATCAGCTTCGGTCGGCCCTGTTGGCGGCGGTGAGCCACGACCTGCGGACCCCGCTGGCGTCGATCAAGGCGGCCTCCTCCAGCTTGCTGTCGGATCAGCTCACCTTCGGCCCCGAGGAGACCCGGGCCCTCCTCACCACGGTCGACGACGAGGCCGACCGGCTCAACAGCCTGGTCGAGAATCTGTTGGACATGAGCCGGATCCAGACCGGGTCGATGGACGTGCTCCACCAGAGCGTCGACATCAGCGAACTGATCGAGACCGCTGTTCACAGCCTGGGACCACGGGCCGAGGAGGTGGTTGTGTCCGTTCCCGGTCCGCTCCCCCACATCCGCACCGACCCGGTACTGCTGGAGCGGGCGGTGGCCAATCTGGTGGACAACGCCCTCATCCATGCCGGCGGCACCGGTCTGCGCATCGAAGCGGGGGTGGTGGCCGGCCGGGTCGACATCCGGATCATCGACCGGGGCCCGGGCATCGCTCCCGAGGACCGTGATCGGATCTTCCAACCCTTCCAACGCCTGGGTGACTCCGCCAGCCGAGGGGGCGTCGGGCTGGGCCTGGCCGTAGCGCGGGGATTCGTGGAGGCGGTCGGCGGCGATCTGGATGTCGAGGACACCCCGGGCGGTGGCCTGACCATGGTCATCAGGTTGCCTCAGACGGAATCCACCGAACAGGCCCCTCCGGTACCGGTCACGACCACGGTGCCCGAAACGGCCGGCTCGGCTCCGCCGGGGGGGCCGGTCGGATGACCTCAGCCGCCCCCACTTCGGCATCGGGCCCGGCCGGCAGAGCGGGCCCGGCGGACAAAACGGGCCCGGGCGAGTCCGGTGCCACCATCCTGGTGTGTGACGACGACGCCTCCATGCTGCGGGCCCTGTCCATCAGCCTGACCGCCCGGGGTTACCGGGTGGTGGTGGCCCGCAGCGGTGAAGAGGGTCTCGACCAGGCCGCCCAGCACCACCCCGACCTGGTCCTCCTCGACCTCGGCTTACCCGGAATCGACGGTGTGGAGGTCATCCGGTCCCTCCGCACCCGGAGCTCGGTCCCGATCATCGTGCTCTCGGCGCGCCACCAAAGCGTGAGCAAAGTGGAGGCGCTCGACGCCGGAGCCGACGACTATATGACCAAGCCGTTCGGCATGGACGAACTGCTGGCCCGGTTGCGGGCCGGCCTGCGCCGACAGAGCAACGGTGACGGAACGTCCTTGATCGAAACCGAGGCCTTCACCATCGATCTGGTGGCCAAACGGGTGACGCGGGATGGCGCCGACGTGCACCTCACCCCGAAGGAATGGGGTCTGGTCGAGGTGCTGGTCCGTCATCCCGGGCGGTTGGTGTCCCAGCGCCAGTTGCTCCACGACGTCTGGGGTCCGGCCTATCAGACGGAGACCGAGTACCTCCGGGTTCTGATGGCTCGACTCCGGCGCAAGCTCGAGGCCGATCCGTCACACCCCCGTCATTTCCGGACCGAGACGGGCATGGGCTACCGCTTCGAGCCTTGACCGATGCCCCGTAGGATCGTCCGGCATGGAACGGGCCACAGTGGACCTCTACGACCGACGCGGCCTGGAGTGGGCGGCCGGACACAATAACCCCGGACAACGCCGTCTGGCCGAACAGTTCGCCGATCGGGTGGGGACGACCAAGGTGCGGATCGACGTGGGATGCGGCGCCGGGCGCTACCTGCCGCACCTCGGCACCCCGACCATCGCCTTCGATGCCTCCACCGTCATGCTCGAGGCCTGCCGGAACCAGGTACCGGGCTCCCTCTACGTACGAGGGGACGTCGAGCACCTGCCTTTCGCCCGCCAGTCGATCGACGGCGCCTGGTCGTGGATGACCCATCTCCATGTCCCCCGACTGCGCCTGCCGTTGGCTCTCTGGGATCTCCATCGCATCCTGCGGGTCGGATCGCCCGTTGCCCTGCAGATGTTGGAAGGCGACTACGAAGGCGACCATCTACCCGACGACGCCCTCGCCGGCCGCTACTTCGCAGGGTGGACGCCGGAGCGATTCGTCGACCGGGTGGTGGGGGCCGGCCTCGCCGTCGACGAGGGATCGCTCGAAGTCAGTGGGGACGAAATGCGGCTCACCGCCGTCCGTGGTCGCACGCTGGCCGACACCGTCGGCGAGGGGATGCGCTTGTTGGTGTGCGGCATCAACGCCTCGCTGTACTCGGCCGACGCCGGCATCGGTTACGCACGACCGGGGAATCGGTTCTGGCCGGCCGCATTGGAAGCCGGCATCGTGGCCAAGGACCGTGACCCCATCGACGCCCTCCTCGGTCACGGGGTGGGCATGACCGACTTCGTGAAGCGGGCTACCCGGACGGCGGCCGAGGTCACCACGGACGAGTACCGACAGGGATTGGCCCGGATCGAGCGCCTGGCCGCTTGGCTGTCCCCCGGGGCGGTGTGTTTCAACGGCTTGTCGGGATGGCGGGCGGTGGTGGACCGCCACGCGGTGGCCGGGCCGCAGCCCCGGCTGATCGGAGGACGACCGACCTACGTCATGCCCTCGACCAGCGGCCTCAACGCCCGCATCCCCGTCGGTGAGCTCAGCGCCCATCTGGCCGCGGCCGCTGCCCTGGCCGACGCCAGCTGACACTACCTACTGACACTGCCAGTTGACCTACTGACACTGCCAGTTGACACTGCCGTCACCACCAGACCACCAGGTGACGCCGGAATATCACGCCTCACTATTTGGTTGCACTGTGTGGTTGCGTGTAACGGAGGAGTGAGTGGTGAAGGTAGAGATCTGGTCGGATGTGGTGTGCCCGTGGTGTTACGTGGGCAAGCGTCAGTTCGAGGCGGCCCTGACCAAGTTTGATCACGCCGACCAGGTGTCGGTGGAATGGCGGAGCTTCGAGCTCGACCCGAGTGCGCCCCGTGTGGACGATGTTCCCATGAAACAGATTCTGCAGCGCAAATACGGGATGACCGAGGAGCAGGCCGATCAGGCCAATCGGCGGATGACCGATCTGGCCGCCAGTCTGGGGCTCGAGTACCACCTGGACAGGGTGCAGCGGGGGAACACATTCGACGCCCATCGGCTCATCCATCTGGCTGCAGAAGAGGGTCGCGGCGACGCGATGAAGGAGAGACTGTTGGCCGCCTACTTCACCGAGGGACGGCCGGTCGGCGATCTCGACACACTGGCCGAACTGGCGGCCGAGGTCGGATTGGACGCCGACGAGGTGAAGGCCACCCTACACAGCGACCGTTATGCGGCAGACGTGCGTAACGACGAAGCCATGGCTTCGTCGTTGGGGGCCAGCGGCGTCCCCTTCTTCGTCCTCGACGGAACCTACGGGGTGTCCGGTGCTCAGGGCGCCGAGGTCATCCTCCAGGCCATGGAGCGGGCCTGGGCCGAGTCCCACCCGGTGATGGTCATTGCCGGAGGCGCCGACGACCAAGCAAGCTGCGCCGACGGTTCCTGCTCGGTCTGACCCCACTGAGTCTGACTGCCGCTAGGTCTGACTGCCGCTCGGTCCAGTCGCTCGAACTGACTCGGCTGCTGCGTATGCGGCTCAGCCCCCGAGCATGCCGTAGGCGCTGTCGGCCATGAGGGTCGCCACCACTCTGCCCTGATCGACCATAGCCCGGCGGAACTCTCCCCAGTCAGGGTGATCGCCCTGCGCCTGCCGGTACATGTCGACCAGTTCCTCGACCACCGCGTCGTGGGCGTCCCGGGCCACAGCCGACAGGGAGACACGTCCGTCGATGACCACGTAGGCGTAGAAGTCATCACGGGTGACATGAAGAGAGGCCTGCGGATCACGCCGCAGGTTGCGGGTCTTGGCCCGGGTGTCGGTGATGGAAATGCGCACGGCGTGGCCGGGCCCGGGGACGTAGAGGATGTTGGACAATTGAGGCCGCCCGTCGGCCCGGCGGGTGACCAGGACACCCCGATTGTGCTGACGCACGAAGGCAAAGGCTTCGTCCAGAGAGAGGGCCATGGGCCCAGGGTAACGGGACCCGTCTCCCGTTGTGCTCGTAATCTGGGGCCATGGACGAGTCAGCCGCCCGTCACGGTCGGGCCTGCCAAGGATTTTCGGCCGTGGTGTACCAGGCAGAGGGTGGTTGGGACAACCCCTCCCCATGCGCCGAATGGGACGCACGGGGGGTGGTCGAGCACGTCATTGGCTTTCACGACGTGCTCCTTCTGCGCCCGATGGGCACCAAGCCTTCACGCCCCCGTCATGACCCGAAGGAACGGTGGGCGGTCACCGTGTCAGCCATCTTGGCCACCCTCGACCAACCTTCACCGCACCGGGCGGCGGCCACAAGCGCCCCTTCCACTCCCGACCTCGAACGGCTCCTGCCCATGCTCACCCTCGATGTCCTGGTCCACACCTGGGACCTGGCCCGCGCTGTCGGCGTCGAACCGCAGCTGGATCCCGAGCTCTGCCGGATCGCCTACCAGGCGGTCCGATCGAACGACCAGCGGCTGCGGACCTCGGGCATGTTCGGGCCGGCGGTGTCGGTGGCCGACGAAGCTGATCCCACCACCCTGTTGGTCTCCTTCCTCGGACGGGACCCGGCCTGGGAGTCGTCGACCCATGCATAACCCGGACACTGCGTCCTACCGGTGCCGCTCCTGCGGATTCACTTTCGACCTCGGGCAGGCCGAGGAGGCCGGACCCCTGATCGTGGCCGGTGTCCACGACCTGGCCGGCATTCTGCAGAGCCGAGAGTCGCCGGCGCTGGCCTACCGATCGGACCCTTTCGTCTGGTCGCCGCTCGAGTACGGCTGCCATGTCCGTGACGTCCTGCTGGTCCAGCGGGAGAGGGTGCTGGCCGCCCGCCGGATGGATTGTCCCTCGTTCGACCCGATGGGCCGCGACGAGAGAGTGGCCCACGACGGCTATGCCGAACAGCGGGGTGATGACGTTGCCCGGCAACTGGAAGACGCGGCCGGGCTGCTGGCCAACGTCCTGGCCCGCATGGGTCCGCCGGACTGGGAGCGCAGGGTCGTCTACAACTACCCGGACCGCCAGGAACGAACGCTGCGTTGGGTGGCCGCCCACACCGCCCACGAGGTCCGTCATCACCTGGGCGACGTGGAACGACAGCTCGGCTCCACGGCCCTCGCCCATCCTTTACCGACCGAATGACAGCAGAGTGACGGAGGTACCTATGGCCGCCACCTACCACGACCGCTTCATCGAGTGCACCGAGGCCGGCGTCCGGGTACGGGGGTACTACTTTCCTTGGGGGACAAAGTCCATCCCCTACGCATCGATCCGCTCCTGGGACCGCTTCACCATGAGCGCCCTGCACGGCAAGGGTCGCATCTGGGGTTCGGGTAATCTGCGCCACTGGGCAAACCTCGATCCCCAGCGACCCAAGAAGTCAGTCGGCTTCTTCATCGACGTGGGCCGCCGGGTGGTTCCCTTCCTCACCCCCGACGATCCCGACGCATTCGAGAAGGTAATGATCGAGCACACCGGTCTGGCACCGCGCGCTTGACCCACGAAACGCGAAATGCGAAGATGCCTGTGCGGAGTTAGTTGGCGGGGACTTATGGCGGAGTATGTACTGAGGCGGGAGCCTGGTTCCCTTGATTTGTGAAGGCCAGGTCATCTCATGGTTCGTAAGGTGCTTGTTGTCCTGTCGTCTCTGACTGTTGTTGCCCTGGTGGGGGTGGCTGTCAGTGCCCCCGCATACGCCGGCGGCTCGAAAGTCGATGCCCGCGGTTACTCGGCCAGCTGTAGCGACGTGACCGGATCGGTGAAGTGGAGCCCCCCGCTGCACTGGAGCGGGAGCGCGGGTGACTTCACCGTCAAGCTCAAGCTCACCCTGTCCGGCTGCACGGCCACGCCGACCGAGGGCGGGACGCCCGTCGACATCACCAAAGGCGTGGCCACCGGGTCGGTCACGGGGTCCAATGTCGGCTGCAGCGGCCTCTTTGGAACATCGGCCGACAACACCGGCACCGTCAAGGTGAAGTGGACGACGTCGCCGAAGCTCTCTTCCGGTGACACAGTCGTGCACGTCAACAGCACGACCGCCGGATACCTCCCCAACGGGGACGGCTTCTTCAAGGTTCCCGGTTCGATTCCGCCGACTGGTTCGGGCTCCTTCTCGGGTGACAATGGCGGGGCGGCTAACTCACTCCTCGGTGATGTCGGTCCCGCCACCGCCATCTATGACGCCTGTAACTCGACGAAGGGTTTGAAGACATCCGACGCGGTGAGCGGAACGGCGAGCTTCGGCGGGGTTGGGTGCGTCAACGGCACCTCGGGCAGCACCGTGTGGGCATGGGGCGATAATGCCCAAGGCCAAGTGGGCAACGGCACGGAGACCAACCAACTATGCCCCGAGCAGGTCGGAACCGATACCGACTGGACCCAAGTGAGCAGCGGTGGAGGTGCGACCTTCGCCGTCAAGTCGGATGGAACGCTCTGGGCCTGGGGTAGCGGTTACCTGGGTAACGGTTCGGACACGACCTCAGAAACCCCCGTGCAAGTGGGCACCGATACGGATTGGAGCCAAGTCAGCGGAGGCGGTGGCTTCACGGTAGCCATCAAACAGGACGGCACCCTCTGGGCTTGGGGCTACAACGCACTCGGTGGGCTGGGTGACGGAACAACCACCTCGCAGGCCTCTCCCGAACAAATTGGATCGGCGACCGATTGGCAACAGGTGAGTGCAGGGCTCGACCATGTGGTCGCTCTGCAGACGAACGGGACGCTCTGGTCGTGGGGTTACAACGGACAAGGCCAAGTCGGTAACGGCACGACGACCGAGCAGAACTCGCCCGTTCAGATCGGTACGGCGACAGACTGGACCGACGTCACCGCTGGGCACTTTCCGGGAGGCAGCTGTCCGAGCGGCTGCCTGGACTTCTCGCTGGCGGTGGCTTCCAATGGCACACTCTGGGCCTGGGGTGACAACTCAGACGGTGAGCTCGGGGACGGGACCACCACCAATCAACTGAGTCCCGAGCAGATCGGTACGGGCACCGATTGGAGTCAGGTGAGCGGCGGAGATCTCTCGACGGTGGCACTCCAGAACAACGGAACTCTCTGGGCGTGGGGAAACAACTCCGATGGCGAGCTCGGGGACGGGACCACGACCAACGAATCCAGCCCGGAGCAGATCGGAACGGCGACCGACTGGACGCAAGTCAGCGCAGGGCAGGACTTCACCATGGCGCTCCAGAACAACGGAACTCTCTGGGCGTGGGGAAACAACTCCGATGGCGAGCTCGGGGACGGGACCACGACCAACGAATCCAGCCCGGAGCAGATCGGAACGGCGACCGACTGGACGCAAGTCAGTGCTGGCTTCCAGGGTTCCTCCGGCATCCAGTATCAACCTCCGGAGGACTGACTGTCTCATTTCGGGAATGCAGCTAGGCGAGCTCGAAAGAGCCCTGGCTGATCAGCATCGACGATCCGATGACCTCGTTGTCGACGGCGTAGCGGGCCAGCGCCACGTCGTCGCTGATCGACACGCAGCGCCGCCCGTCGTCGGTGTCGCCCACGACGATGGTGCGGATCGGATCGAGGTCCTCATAAGTGACGGTGTAGGTGGCCACCGAGGCAACGCCTTGGTAACCGTCGAGCTCTTCGACCACGTCGACCACGTCGGTCGCTGACTGGGCTCCGGCGGCCAGGTCACCCACCAGTGGGGGCACCCGATCGGGTCGTGTCGTCCACATCCCGAGTCCGGGCTTGGTCAGGAGCCCGCTCACCGTGGTGACCGCGCCCACCGTTCCCGGAGCTGACCGGAGCGCGGCCACCACCGGGCCCATGGCCTGATAGACGAAGTTGTTGAACGGCCCCCCGGCGAAAGCCATCCCTCCGGTCACCGTGGGGGGAACGGCCGGATCCAGCCCGAGCTCCCGCTGTTGGACCCGGACGGCGGCGGGAAAGCAGCTGTAGACCTCGACCACGTCGGCGTCGGCTACCGACCGGCCGGCCCGCGCTGCGGCCGCCCGACCCAGAACGCCCATGGCCGGCCAGGCACAGGGCCGCCTTCGGCGGAGGAGGGAGACGGAGTGGCTGGACACCAGGCCGACCAGCGGGAAGATCCAACGGTCGCGGGGCACGCCGAAGCGTTCGGCCGTCTCGGCCGTGCACAGCAGGAGGGCGGCCGCCTGGTTGACGGTCCACTGGCTGGCGTGCCACTTGTTGTAAGGAAAGGCCAAGGGCCGGTTGCCGGCCGCCGGCGTGGCAATCTGCCCGGCGTCCATGGGGGCGGGAAAGGCGGCGGCCGGGTTGTCCCGGGCCACCCGGTTGAAGCCCTCCCACAGGGAGGCGACATCGAGGCGCTGCTCCTCCACTGTCTGATGCAGATCGGCCCGGAGGGCGTTGTCGATCATGGCGTACTGCTGGACCGGCTCCCACAAGCGGTGGGCCACCTCGACGGGCTCGAGGAGAGGACCGGGACGCCGGTGGACGACGTCGGCCGGGGCCCCCGTCGTCTCCGGAAGCCCCACCCCGGTCCGCCCGCCGCCCTGGTCCCGCTCCCATCGGCGGGCCTCGCCCCCCACCACCACGGCCACATCCGACAGGCCACCGGACAGGGCTTCCAGGGCCATATTGATGATCGTCTGCTGGGGGATGCCGAGCTCCACCAGGTGGGTGCGGGCCCCGGGCGCACCGATGCGCCCGGCCACCAGGCGGGCCGGGTCGGCGTAAGCCCAGCTTCCCTGGGCGACGGCGATGCGGTCGACGGCACCGAGCAGGGCGGGGGCGCCGGCATCCTGGGCAGCTTCCTCCACGGCCCGAGCCATCAGCTCGGCGGCCGGTGCGTCGTCGGTGGAGATGCCCACCCCCACCAGGACCGGCGTGCGCGGGTCGGCCAGGCCGGCGCTGCCCCCACTCACCATTCGCCCACCTTCGTCTCACCCACGTTCGTCGGATGAGCCCCCGCCGGAGGGGAGCGGTCCACAGCTTTTCGGCGCTGTCGCATCATGCGCCCGACCTGTCGCCACGAAACCGGGACGGCTCCGAGAGCCAGGGCGCGGCCCCGGGACCTCTCCGGAATGTCGTAGTGGGCCTGGTGGGGACGGTGGGTCCGGTGCTGGAACCACTCTCTCTTCATGCCCATGCGGGCGGCGAAGGCGTGCAGCTCCTCGTCGGTGTCGGCCAGGAGGTGGGACCACCGGTCATCCACCGGCCCGAGACGGGCCGGCTGCCGCCAATCGTCCAGGTAAACGGTCATCGGCCCGCGGGGTCGGGACTCAGATGATGCGACCGACGGTGCCGCCGTCGGTCACCACCGGAAACCCGGCCGCTTCCCAGGCCATCATGCCGCCCTGCAGGTTGCGCACGTCGTAACCGGCCTCGGCCAATGCTCCGGCCACCGCCCCCGAGCGACCACCCACCCGGCAGACGCACACCACCGTGCGGTCGGTGGGGATCTCGTTGATGCGATCGGCCACCAGGCCCATGGCCAGGTGGCGGGCATCGGGGGAATGGCCGGCGGCCCACTCGTCGTCCTCCCGCACATCGAGAACGAAGGCCCCTGTATCGGTCAGCCGCTGGGCCGTCTCGGGGTCGATCTCTTCTACCGGCGTCGGATCGGGAGCCACCGCATCACGGTAGCGGAGGTTGGTCCCCGACCGGTCAGCGGGGCAGATCCATCAACTCGATGCGGACGCCGTCGGGATCGGTGCAGTAGACGAAGTCGAGTTGGGCTCCGGACAGGTCGAGTGTGGTCCGTGTGCCGGCGACAACAGTGCCTCCGCAGCCGGCGATGGTCGCGGCAACCTCGTCCACATCATCGACCCGGAGCGACAGATGGGTGAGGCCCCGCTGGTTCATAGGGCGGCGCTCCCCATCACCGGTGACCCCGGGCGAGACGAAGTGGAGGAGCTCGATGGTGACGCCGTCGCGCCGGACCATCCGTGACTCGACCTCCGCCTGGTCCACCTCCATGAGGTGCCGGAACTCTTCACCGACGTGGTGGGAGGCCACCGGGTCGAAGCCGAGTCCCTCGCAGTAGAAACGCTGCGAGCGCTCGAGGTCGGCCACGCAGATGCCGAAATGGGAGACGGACAGGGTCACGACTTTTCTTCTCCGGACGGGTGGACCACGTCGGCGGGGGGCGGCCGGATGGGAGTGGCCGGCGCGCCGGCGCTGCCGCCGTCGCTGCCGGCATCGCCATCGCCGACGTCGGCGTCGGCATCGGGAAGGTGGGCGGCCACGAATTCACCGACGGCCCGATAGGTCCGTCGGCTGGCGTCAGCCCACGGCATGAGAATGGGGAACACGTGGAACATGCCCGGCTCTTCGAGAGCGGCGGTGTCCACACCGGAAGCATCGAGATGGGCGACGAATTCCCGGATGGCGTCGCGGAACATCTCGTCACTCCCGAAGGAGACGAAGGCAGGTGGCCACCCGGACACGTCCTGGTCGATGGCGGAGACCGATCCGTCGCCGGCGCTCCGCCCGTGGAGATAGGAGGAGGTCGGGATGTTCCAGGGCAGGATGTCGCGGGTCGCGTTACTGGCCACCGACGGCTCGTCGAGGATCAGATCGATCTCGGGCGAAAAGAGGATCACCCCGGCGATCGGCCTGTGCCTCACCTCGATCATGGAATAGATCAGCGACGTTGCCAGTCCCCCGCCGCTCGAGTCCCCGCTGACGAACAGGCGGCCCGGATCGATACCTCCGGTGATCAGCGCTTCGAGTACGAGAACGGCGTCTTCCAGATCAGCCGGAAAGGGGAACTCGGGGGCCAGGCGCAGATCGGCCACGAACACCTCGCAGCAGGTTTCTCGGCACAACCACGCCGTAAACAGCGCGTACATCCGGGGTGAGGTTCCCACGTACCCGCCGCCGTGGAGATAGAGGATGGTTCCGCGGACCTCGCCCTTCCTCGGCCGGTACCAGATGCCGGGCACCCCCGCCACACTCGCCACCTCGAGGACGACATCGAGAGAGCGGACCAGGGGCGGGAGAACGACCCCGCACAGGTCGTCCAAAAACATCTCCACCGATCTGAACTCGTCAATGGGGAGAGACGACGAATAGCCCATGAACGACCGGATGGTCTCGCGGGTCAGCGAGACGGCCATGTTGTGGGCCAGGTTGCCCTCGCCCGACCACGGGCGGCGGAACGGGACGCGGGCCACAGCGGTGGCCAACTGTCCGGCCAGACCCACCAGGTCGGTGGTGGCGATCGGCCACGACGAGTGGGCGACGTCGGGGCGGCGGCCCATCACCAACGGTGGATCACCCTGCCTTCATCCCACCGTGACGGTGGTGTCTGGGCTCGAGGGCCATGCGCCATGATCGCACCGCATGCCCCATCATCGCACCGCCGCCGGTCGGGCGGCGCGGGCAGGTGCGGACGGCGTCAGACCGGTTCGGCAGCCAACATGGCCCCGAGTTGGAGCAGCTGCTCGGTGGCGCCGCCCAGTGTCAGCTCGAGGTGCTTGGTCATGAGGAAGTAGCGGTGGAGCGGGTAGTCGCGGTCGACGCCCACCCCTCCGTGGAGGTGGACAGCGGCATGGACCACCCGTTGGCCGCCGTCGGCCGCCCAGAATTTGGCGATGGCCACCTCTTTGTCGGCCGGCAGTCCTTCACCGATCCGCCATGCCGCCTGCCAGGCGGTCAACCTGATGGCCTCGGTGTCCACATAGGCGTCGGCCGCTCTTTGGCCGACGGCCTGGAAGGTAGCGATCGGCTTGCCGAACTGCTCACGGGTCTTGGTGTACTCGGCCACCAGGGACAGGGCGGCGGCGGCGGCACCGGCCTGGGCCAGGGCCAGCGAGGCGGTGCTCCTCTGCACCAGCCACTCGACGATGGCCGGACCGTCGTCCACCGACCCGAGCAGGGCGTCGGGACCGACCCGCACGCCGTCCAGGGTGACCACCGCTTCGGGTTGACCGGTGTTGGTCACCTGGCGCTGGCGACTCACCCCGTCGGCCGTGGTGTCGACGATGAACACGGCCACCGCGTCGGGGCCGGCCTGGGCCGGGCACAGGACGGCGTCGGCGATCAGGCCGGAGGGGACACAGGACCTGGTGCCGGTCAGGACCCAGCCGTCGCCGTCGGGTTCGGCGGTCAGCGAAGGCGAAAGGGGGGACCCTCCCAGCTCGACCAAGCCGGTGGTGACCACCGTGTCGCCGGACACCACACCGGGCAGCCACCTTTGGCGTTGGCCCTCCGATCCGAACCGGGCAATGGCCGGAGCGGCCACGGCCACCGTCTCGATGGCCGGGATGTAGGCGGCGCCGTGGCCCACGGCTTCGACCACCAGTCCGGTCTCCACGAACCCGAGGCCGGCACCACCGACGTCCTCGGGGAGGCCGATGCCGAGCAGACCGGCGGCGGCCAACTCGGCCCACAGCTTGCGGTCGAACCATTCGCCGTCCGGATCGGATTCGATCTCGCGCAGCCGCTCGTGGGTGGCCAGATCGGTGACGATCCGACCGGCCAACTCGCGTACGGCTTCCTGTTCCTCACTGAAGGAGAAGTCCATGGTGTTCCTCTTCTCTCGCCCTGCGCTCGACGCGACCGGGTCTACCGAAGTGACCGGGGAAGACCGAGGCCGAAGATGGCGATCAGGTCACGTTGGATCTCGTTGGTGCCGCCGCCGAAGGTCAGGATGACCAGGCTGCGGGCGTACATCTCGAGGCGGCCGGCCAGCACCGCCTCCGGTGTGCCACGGGTCAGGTAGCCCACCTGCCCCACCACTTCCATCATCAGACGGAAGGCCTCCATGTAGAACTCGGTGCCGAACACCTTGGTGGTGGATGCGTCGGCCACGTCGAGGTGGCCCTGGGTGGCGGTCCACGCCACCTTCCAGTTGATGAGCTTGAGGAACTCGAGCCGGGCATAGATGCGGGCCAGGTGGACCTGCACCCACTCCTGGTCGATGACCCGACTGCCGTCGTTGAGCTTGGTCTCCTGGGCCCAGGCTCGCACGTCGGTGAGGGCCCGCTCGATGATGCCGGCCGAGCACAAGGTCACCCGCTCGTGGTTGAGCTGGTTGGTGATGAGCGACCACCCGTTGTTCTCGCCCCCGACCAGGTTGCCCGCCGGTACCCGCACGTCCTCGTAGAAGGTGTAGTTGATGTTGTGATCGCCGAGCAGGTGCATGGGCACCACCTTGATGCCGGGGGTGTCCATGGGGACGATGAAGATGGAGATGCCCTTGTGCTTGGCCACCTCGGGGTCGGTGCGGGTGGCCAACCAGATGTAGTCGGCTCCCCCGGCCAGTGACGTGTAGATCTTCTGCCCGTTGATGACGTACTCGTCGCCGTCGCGCACGGCCCGGGTCTGCAGCGAGGCCAGGTCGGTGCCCGACTCCGGTTCGGTGTAGCCGATGCAGAAATGGATCTGGCCGGCCAGGATCTTGGGCAGGAAGAAGTCCTTCTGATCCTGGGTTCCGAACTGCATGATGGTCGGACCGACTGTGTTGATGGTGAGCATGGGCACCGGGGCGCCGGCCCGCATCGACTCATCGAAGAAGATGTACTGCTCGATGGCCGAACGACCCTGCCCGCCGTATTCGGTGGGCCATCCGATCCCCAGCCACCCGTCCTCGGCCATCTTGGCCACCACTCGGCGCATGTCGGGACCGATGCCGTGGCTCGAAGCCAACTGCTCCTCGACCTCGGGGGTCAGCAGATCGGCATAGTACTGGCGAAGGGAGTCCCGGAGGGCCTCGTGTTCCTCGGTGTAGCCGATCTCCATTGGTCCCTCCCGATTGTGCATGCCGGACGGCGCTGCGCGTTGCCCGGGTGGCTGGCCCGCACTCGGGCACGGAGCGGGTCCCGCGCCCTACCCACAGCCGGCCCTGCAGGCCACTAGAACACGTTACATTCCCCTCCCCCGGGACGCCACCTGGTGTGGCCGGCCGGGGGCCGGGGACCCATCCGGTAAGTTCTCGTTGTCCGTTCGACCGGCCCAGCCGGACTTCCATGTGCGGCCGTCGCGCCGCCACTCCCGAGGAGCACCTCATGCCTGAAGCTGTCATCGTCGCAACCGGCCGCACTCCCATCGGCCGGGCCAACAAGGGGTCGCTCATCGACTGCCGGCCTGACGACCTGGCCGCCCTGGTCATCACCGAGGTACTGGCCAAGGTGCCCGCCCTCGACCCCCAGTCGGTCGAGGACGTGCTCATGGGTTCGGGTCAACCGGGTGGTGAGGCCGGCTACAACGTGGCCCGGGTGGCGGCTCTCCTGGCCGGGTTGCCCGACGTGCCCGGGGTGACAGTCAACCGCTACTGCTCCTCCTCCCTCCAGACCATCCGCATGGCCGCCCACGCCATCCGGGCCGGCGAGGGCGACATCTTCGTGGCCGCCGGGGTGGAGACGGTCAGCCGCTACATGTACGGCGCCGCCGACACCGGTCCGCACAACGAACTGTTCGCCGAAGCCGAGGCCCGCACCGTGGCCCGCACCCCGGCGGCGGGCGAGCCGTGGGCCCCGACCACCGGGCTTCCCGACGTCTACATCGCCATGGGCCAGACGGCCGAGAACGTGGCCGAGTACAAGAAGGTGAGCCGCCAGGAGCAGGACGAGTTCGCCCTCCAGTCACAGACCCGGGCGGTGGCGGCCCAGGAGTCCGGCTTCTTCGATCGCGAGATCATCCCGGTGACCACCCCCAAAGGTGATGTGATCACCAAGGACGACGGACCGCGCCCGGGCACCACCCTCGAAGGACTGGCCTCCCTCAAGCCGGTGTTCCGGGAGGGCGGCACGGTCACCGCCGGCAACGCCTGCCCGCTCAACGACGGCGCGGCTGCCGTCATCGTGATGAGCGATACCAAGGCGCGTGAACTGGGGATCACTCCCCTGGCCCGCATCGTGGCCAGCGGGGTCACCGGGCTCAATCCGGAGATCATGGGCCTCGGGCCGGTCGAGGCCATCCGCCAGACCCTCAAGCGGGCGGACATGACCATCGACGACATCGACCTGGTGGAGATCAACGAGGCCTTTGCCGCCCAGGTGGTCCCCTCGGCCAAGGAGCTGGGCATCAGCTACGACAAGCTCAACGTCCGGGGCGGGGCCATCGCCCTCGGCCATCCCTTCGGCCAGACCGGGGCCCGCATCATGACCACCCTGCTCAACGCCCTGGAGGACACGGGCAAGACCATCGGGCTCGAGTCGATGTGCGTGGGCGGCGGCCAGGGCATGGCCATGATCGTGGAACGGCTGTCCTAGTCCGGCTCGCGTCGAACGCCCCGTCGTGGACGGGGCGGGGTCGGGGCTGACCCACCCCTACTCCTCGACCACCTCGATGGCGTACTCGGGACAGTTGCCCACGGCCAGGTGGGCCTTCTCCTCCAGGCCGGCGGGCACCGTCCCGTCACCGATCACGCTCGACAGTCCGTAGTCGTCCACGTCGAACAGCTCGGGGGCCAGGGCGTAGCAGCGGCCGTGACCCTGGCAGCGGTCCGGGTCGACCCGGATCTTCATGCCGACACCACCGGCAGGTGGCGCGGACCGCGCACCTGGCCTCCGGCCCAGGTGACGGTGTCGCCGGGGGCCAGGACGAATTGGGGGTTGCGGGCCAGCCACTCCGCCAACGCCACCCGCAGCTCCATACGGGCCAGGTTGGATCCGGCGCACCGGTGGATGCCGGCCCCGAAGGCCACGTGGCGGTTGAACTGTCGATCCAGCACCACCGTGTCGGCGTCCACGAACATGGCCGGGTCGCGGTTGGCGGCGGGGAAGTTCATCAGCACCTTGTCGCCGGCCGCCATCGGGCACCCGGCGAACTCGACGTCCTCGGTCACCACCCGGGCCATGGTCACCGGCGAGTAGGCCCGCAGGAGCTCTTCGATGGCCACCGGCAGCGAGGCGGGATCATCGACCAGTCGTCGCCTGTCCTCGGAGTGGGTGGCCAGGTGCCACAGCGACGAACCAATGGCGCTCCAGGTGGTGTCGACCCCGGCGATCAGCACCAGGGCGGCCACGCCCAGCACCACGCTCTCCTCCACCGGTGCTCCGTCGAACTCGGAGTGGAGCAGCTCGCTGAGCAGATCGTCGCCCGGCTCCGACTTGCGTCGGGCCACCTCCTCGATGAAGAAGCCGATCAGGCCCTCCATGCCCTGTCGTCGGCGGGCGTGGTCGTCGGCGAACTCGAGGGCGTCCCGCACCCACTCCGTGAATGTCTCCGACAACGACTTGGGCACACCGAGGATGGAGGCGATCACCCGCACCGGAATCTGCTGGGCGTAGTCGCGGGCGGCGTCGGCCACCTCGCCTGCCGCCAACCGCTCGGCCGCCCCGGCGGCCAGCTCGGCGCACAGGGTGCGGGTCATCGGCTCGTAACTCTCCACCCGGCGGTGTGAGAACCAGGGCAGAAGCAGGCGACGGGTCCAGGTGTGCAGGGGCGGGTCGGCCGAGATGGGGGGCACCCCGTACTTGAGGACGGGGTCGTCCGGTCGGTCGCCGTCGAAGGGGATGACCAGGATCTCCGTCGAGCTGAAGTGCTCGACGTCGTGGGCCAGATCGACCACGTCCTGGTACCGGGTGGGCAGCCAGGTGCTCCCCCGGCGGTCGGTGTGGGCGATGGGACAGGTGCGCCGGAGCTCGTCCCACACCGGGTAGGGGTCGGCCACGTAGTCGGGACTGAGGACGTCGAAGTCGCTGTCCCAGCGGCTCACCGCCTGCAAGTCGGTCATGGTGCTCCTGGACACTCGGTGATGATGCTCCCCGCCATGATGGGTCGTCGGGGAGCCCGCTCACATCTTGTCATGGCCGGTGGCGAAGGGACCGGGCGGGCGGGCCGGGCCCCGATCAGATGGTGAGCCCACCGTCGACGGACAGGACCGCACCGGTGGTGTACGAGGACTCCTCCGAGGCCAGGAAGGCCACCGAAGCAGCGATTTCGGCGGGGGTGGAGAAGCCCATCGGGGTCATCATCTTGTTGAGCTCCTTGGGGTCGGCCCCGTCGGGCAGGACGAAGGCTCCGAGGAGAGGCGTGTCCACGCCGCCGGGGGCGATCACGTTGACCCGCACCCCGCGGGTCAGGTACTCGGCCGCCAGGGCCTTGGAGAACATGAGGAGACCGGCCTTGGATGCGCAGTAGGCGGCCGAGTAGGACTGCCCCATGAGGGCGGTGTTGGAAGCCACGTTGACGATCGAGCCCCCGTGGGCCAGGAGGGAGGGCAGCGTGGCCCGGCAGATCAGGAAGGGACCGGTCAGGTTGACGGCCAGGATCTTCTCCCACCGTTCGAGGGGCATCTCCGCCGTATTGAAGAAGCCACCGATGCCGGCCACGTTGCAGACCACCGTCGGATCACCGAGCCCGGCGGTGAGGGCGTCCACCGCCGCCGACACCGAGGCTTCGGAGGTCACGTCGCACCGGTAGGCGGCGGACGTCCCGCCTTTGGCCGTGATGGCCTCGACGGTGGCGGCCAGGGGCTCATCGGCCACGTCCAGAGCGGCCACCCGGGCCCCCTCGCGGGCCAGCCGCTCGGCCACGGCCCGTCCCACACCGGAGGCGGCGCCGGTGACAACGGCCACCCGCCCGTCGAACCGGCGGCCCACCGTGGCCTGGATGGCGGCGTCGGCCGCCTCGTGCTCGGCCCCTCCCCGCCCCATGGTCACTCCCTGGATAGGGCTCATCTGTCGCTCCCTGCTTTCGGCGCGCCCGCATACTGCTCGCGCAAGGTGTGCTTGAGGATCTTGCCGGCCGGGTTGCGGGGCACCACCGCCACCAGCTCGAGCTGCTCGGGGATGGCCTGGGTGCGGAGCTGGTTGTCCCGGAGAAAGGCCACCATGTCCTCGAAGGTGAGGCTCTGGCCCTCTTTGACGGCCACCACCGCGCAGGCCCGCTCGCCGGTGGCGGGGTCGGGCAGTCCGATGACGGCCACGTCGGCCACGGCGGGATGGGTGTAGAGGAGATCCTCGACCTCCTTGGCCGAGATGTTCTCGCCGTGGCGGATGATGACGTCCTTGAGACGGCCGGTGATGGTCACGTACCCCTCGGCGTCCACCACCCCCAGGTCCCCGCTGCGGAAGTAGCCGTACTCGTCGAAGGCGTCGGCGTCGAGGGTGGGGTCGAGGTACCCGTTGATGACCTGGGGACCCTTCAATCGGATCTCCCCTTCGGCCCCGGGGCCGGCCCGCTTCCCGTCCAGCCCGACCACGATGAGGTCGACCCCGGGCGTCGGCCGGCCCTCGGTGGTGGCCAGCTTGTCGTCGGGGTCGGTAGTGCGGGCCATGACCACGATGGGGGCTTCGGTGAGCCCGTAGCCCGAGACGATGCCGATGCCACCGATCTCCCGTTTGAGATCGTGGTGGAGTTGCGGCGGCTTGGGCGCCCCACCACCCGGATAGGAACGGACGTGGGGGAAGATGGTGTCGGGCCCGGCGGATCGCTGTGCGGCCAGGTAGGCCATGTGGAAGGGGGTTCCCGAACCGGCCAGGGTGACCTGGTTGTCGGCCAGGAAGCCGGGGGTGGTCTGGGGGTTGAAGGCCTCCGTGGTCAACAACCGGCATCCGGTGAACAGGGCGGCGATGAGCCAGCCGATGCCCCCGATGTGGGTGAAGGGGAAGATGAGGGCCGACACGTCGTCACTCCGGATGTCCAGGCACTCGGCCATGGCCAGGGCCGAAGCCATCACCTCCAGGTCGGTGTGGGGGGCACCCTTGGGGTCGGCGGTGGTCCCCGAGGTGTAGAACAGCCAGCGCACCGGAGCTTCGGCTGCGGTGGACGGTGGGGCCTCGGGGGCGGGCAGGTCGGCCGGGTCGCCGGCCGGGAGGGCTCTATCCACCACCAGGACGTCGAGGCCCGACCGGTCGGCGGCGATCTGGCGGGCCATGGCCTCGAAGTCGAAGTCCCTGTAGACGGTGGGCACCACCAGAAGGGCGGCCTGGCTTTGGGCGGTGATGAAACCCACCTCCCGGCCGCGGTAGATGGGGATGAGAGGGTTCTGGCAGGCCCCCAGGCGGGCCAGGGCTCCCACCAACACCAGCGATTCGTTCCAGGTGGGGAGCTCCCAGCTCACACCGGTTTGGCGTCCGACACCGTGGTGGGTGTGCAATCCGGCCGCCGCTACCAGGCAGGCGTCACGGTAGCCGGCAAAGGTGAGCTCGTTGCCGGTGTCCTCATGGGCCAGCACGGCGTCGGGGGTGACCTCGGCCCGCCCCTCGATGAGCCCCCACAGGGTGGGCTCCCCCACCCAGCCCCGGGCCGACGTCCTCTGCCGCAGATCGTCGATGAAGTCGGTCATGGGGCCGGTGTCGACCACAGCTGGTCGGTGTAGGTGTCGGTACCGGGAACGGTGCCGATGAAGGGTGAAGCCCACGCCACCCGGCCGAGGCCGGACTGGCTGAGGGCCCGGCCCTGGGCGGCGAACATCTCCTCCCAGGACCCGGAGGGTTCGTGGTCGAGGAAGAACAGCAGCAGCAGGCGTTGCTCGGCAGCGGCATCGCGGGGGACGTCGCCGGGGGCGTCGGCCAGCAGCGGTAGCGGACTGAAGGCCAGCACCGAGGCCACATCGCTGCCGGGCAGGGCGGAGGGCAGGAACTGGTCGCGGTACCAGGCGCCCATCTGGGCCGGGGACACTCCCTCGCCGGCCTCGACGAACACCGACACCATGCCGGGGAACCGGTGGTCGAGGGTGAGCTCGGCCGGCACCCCCTCGTCGTCCCGCCGTTCCTCCCACTCGAAGCGGTAGAGCCCGGTGTGGACGTGGTCGCGCTCGGTGAACATCCGCCCGGCGCCGTGCAGGGTGTTGACCTGGTCGACCGCCCACCGGTTCCATTCCTGATGATGGCCGTCGAGCACGTAGTAGAGACCGAGATAGCTCCCGACCTCGGGCTCGGCCACCAGGGCGTCGGCTCCCGTCGGGAAACGGAGGGCCTTCAAGGGAGCGGTGGAGACGAAGCGGGCCCCGGCGAAGTTGTAGGCGCCGATCTGGCACCCGGCGTAGAAATGGTCCCTCTCGTACCAGCGGTTGTAGGCCACCTCGTGACCCCGGTGCGGTTCGACCAAGGTGTAGAGCAAGGTTCCGATCCGGATGGGATCGTCGGTCACGCCGCCGGAGGCCGGTGTCGACTTGCCGGTCATCGTGCTCCTCCTGTGGTGGTTCTCCTGCCTGTCATGCTCGTGCTCCGTTCATGGTGCTGGTGCTCGGTCGCTTCGGGTCGTCGCTCGGTTGGTCGCGCTGATCGGTGGTGGTCTGCGGGGACGTTCGCTGGTGTGCCGTGGCCGGGTGGCGTCGCCGGGATCATCGAACCGGTGACGGTTCGACCGAGGCCCCGGCCCGATCGGCCAGCGCCCTCTTGTCGACCTTCATCATCGAGGTCATGGGAAGATCGTCCACCACCACCAACCGGTCGGGAGCCTTGTAGTCGGCCAGAACCGCACCGGTGGCCGCACGCAGCTCGGCCAGGAGCCCCCGCTCGTCGGGAGCGGCATCGGGCTCGAGCACCACGAAGGCCACACCGACCTCCCCGAGGACCGGGTCGGGGGCGCCGACAATGGCCACCTGGGCGACGGCTTGATGCGCGCCGAGGACGCCCTCCACCTCAGCCGGATAGACGTTGTAACCGCCCCGGATGTAGAGCTCGTTGGCCCGGCCCACCAGGTGCAGGCAACCGGCATCGTCGAGGAACCCGAAGTCGCCGGTGGTGAGCCACCCGTCGTGGCCGAGCACCGACCGGGTGGCGGCGTGGTCGTAGACGACCCCGGAGGCCCCGGGGCCGACCGGGGGCCCACCCCAGTACCCGCGCATCACCGCCGCCGACCGCAGGCGCACCCGCCCCACCTCGCCGGTCGGGACCGGACGCTCGTCCTCACCGGCGATGGCCAGCGCCACCCCGGGTACCGGCCGACCCACTGTGGTGGCCACCTGTTGGTCGCTGTCCCCGGGGACGGTTCCGGTGCCCAGGGACGCCTCGGTCGAGGTGTAGCGGACCACCACCGGCGCGCCCAACCGCCCTCGCAGACTGGCCACCAGCTCGGGCGGCACCCGCGACGCGCCGGTTCCCACGATCCTCAAGGACGAGACGTCGGTCCCCGCGAAGTCGGGGTGGTCGAGTACCAGCGCCCACTGGGTGGGGACACCCTGGGCCACGGTGATGCGCTCGTCGGCGATGATCCGGATGGTGTCAGCCGCCCGCCACGGTGTCGGCGTGATCACCGTGGTTATCCCGTTGGCGATCTCGTCCCAGGTGCGGGTCATGGATCCGACGTGGGCGAAGGGGAGGGGTGAGAGGCGGCGGTCGCCGGGGAGTGAGAGCACGTCGGTTCCGGCCGCCACCGCGGCCAGACAGGCGTGGTCGAAGACAGCCCCTTTGGGGAGACCGGTGGTCCCGCTGGTCCACACCACCGCTACCGGATCGGTGGGCGCCAGTTTCGGCCGTCGCCGCGGCGGGGGTCCGTTCGCCGCCTCGGCCAGTCGGGATCGCCCGACGATCTCCCCGGCGGGCCCGGGCGGGACCGAGGCGCCGTCGTCGATGATGGTGACCGCCGGCCGGGTGCGGTCGAGGATCGAGGCGGCTTCGGCCGAACCCAGCCGGAGGTTGATCCCCGAAGTGATGGCTCCCAGTCGGGTGGCGGCGGCGTAGGCCACCATGTAGTCGATCGAGCTCGGCAGCATGAGGCACACCACCGACCCATGGGTCACGCCGGCCCGGTCCAGCACGCCGGCCACACCGTCGGCGGCCCGGTCCCACTGGGCGAAGGTCACCGACCGGCGGGGGCCGGTGGCCGTGGCCGGCTCGACATAGGCCTCGACGTCAGCGTTGGTGGTGGCTGCGGTGCGAAGAACGTCGACCACCGTCTCGAACCGGCCCTGGATCTGACGCACCGTCATATCGGGCCTCGACTGTAACAGGACGCCCAGCCGGCGAGGCCGGCCGCAGTGGCGAGCGGTCCTCTCGATCGACGCTGGATCAGAAGGTGAGGACCCCGCGGGCCAACGCGCCGGCCTCCATGTCCTCCACGATCTCGCGGAACCCGTCCAGGGGTCGTTGCTCGGTGACCAGTTCGTCGAGCATGAGCTTCCCCGACAGGTAGAGCTCGACCATGAGGGGAATGTCGTGATGGGGACGCGAGGAGCCGTAGCGACAGCCGAGGAGGCCCCGGTCCACATAGGCCAGGGCGTTCACGTCCACCGACACTTCCGTCCCCTGGGGTGGGATGCCGAGGGCTATGGCGTTACCGCCCCAGTCGAGCACGTCGAGGGCGTTGCGCAGGACGGCCGGATGGCCGACGCAGTCGAAGGCCCAGTTGACCCCGCCCGTCCATCCGAGGGCCCCGGTCACCCGGGCCGGCCCGGGCGGGACGATCTCCCGTATGGCCGCCACCGCGTCGGTGGTGGAGG
Organism: uncultured Acidimicrobiaceae bacterium; assembly: GCA_963813525.1. GTDB lineage: Bacteria > Actinomycetota > Acidimicrobiia > Acidimicrobiales > RAAP-2 > Bog-756. Next base: position 1,736,519 of record CAWEZI010000005.1, on the reverse strand, counting down.
CGTCGACGAAATGGGTAGCGCCGAACTGGCGGGCCAGTCCCTCCTTGGATGCCATGGTGTCGACGGCGATGATGCGGCTGGCGCCGGCCAGGCGCAGGCCCTGGATGACGTTGAGACCGACGCCCCCCACCCCGAAGACGGCCGAGGTCTCACCGCTTCGGACCTTGGCCCGGTTGAACACGGCCCCCACCCCGGTCAGGACTCCGCAACCGATGAGGCAGGCCGACGTCATGGGCACGTCCTTAGAGATCTTGACCGCCTGGACCTCCTTGACGATGGTCGACTCGGCGAACACCGAGGTGCCGGCGAAATTCGAGGCCGGCTCACCTTTGAAGGTGAAGGGCTGGGACACGTTGCCCAACGTCTTCACGCACCAGGTCGGATGACCGGTGCTGCAGGCCCGGCACTTGCCACAGCTCTGGAGGGTGGCGATGACCACGTGGTCCCCCACCTTGACGCTGGTGACCTCGGAGCCCACCGCCTCGACCACACCGGCACCCTCGTGGCCCAGTACCGAAGGCGCCTTCCAGGGGATGGTGCCGTTGATGACGGAGAGGTCGCTGTGGCACACCCCGGCGGCGCCGATGGCCACCCGGACCTCGGTCGGGCCCGGGTCGCCCACGGTCAGCTGATCAGTGACCTCCACGTCGTCACCGGTGTAGACGATGCCTCGCATGGCACCCTTCCTCTCGTATCTCGCTCTGTGACAGCTCTGCTCTTGGTTGACTTGTGTTGCCCTGTTGCCCTGTTGCTGTGTTGCTGTGCTGCTGTGTTGCTGTGCTGCTGTGTTGCTGTGCTGCTGTGTTGCCGTCAGGCTGAGGCCGCGTACTGCTGGCGGAGCTCGCGCTTGAGTACTTTCCCACTGGCATTGACCGGGAGGGCGTCGACGGTGACAACCCGTCGTGGCACTTTGTAGTTGGCCAACCGCTCCCGAGCCCAGCCGACCAGTTCGTCCTCCACCGCCCCGGTCTGGCCGGCGGCCGTCGGAACCACCAGGGCCAGACCAACCTCCCCCAACCGGGTATCGGGGACACCGATGACGGCCACCTGGGACACGGCCGGATGGAGCCTGAGCACGGCCTCGGCCTCGGCCGGGTACACGTTGAAGCCGCCGGTCACGTACATGTCCTTCAAACGGTCGGTGATGGTCACGTTGCCATCACCGTCCATGATCCCCACATCACCGGTGTGCAGCCAGCCGTCGATGTCGATGGCTTCGTCGGTGGCCTCGGGATCATTGAAGTAGCCCTGCATGACGTTGTAGCCGCGCACGATGATCTCGCCGGCCGACCCCACCGGAACGTGGACGCCCTTCCCGTCGACGATGCGCACCTCGACATCGGGGATGGCCCGCCCCGACGTGCCGGCGATCACCTCGGCCGAGTCGCCCCGCCGGCACATGGTCACCGTCCCGGTGGCTTCGGTCAGTCCGTAGGCCGTCAGCACTGTCTCGACGTCCATGTCCGACCACAGCGCCCGCACCATCTCGACGGGCACGGCCGCCGCCCCGGTCACCACCAGTCGCAGCGTCGACAGATCGAAGCGCTTGCGTTCGGGGTGGTCGAGCATGGCCTGGAAGATGGTGGGTGGCCCGGGCAATACGGAAATGCGCTCGGCCTCGATCTGCCGCAGGACCCGGTCCACATCGAAGACCGGCTCGGGCACCATGGTGGCCCCCGTCATCAGGCAGGCCAGGATGCCGGCCTTGTAGCCGAAGGTGTGGAAGAAGGGATTGACGATGAGATAGCGGTCGCCTTGTCGCAACCCCACCACCTCGGACCAGGTGGCGAAGGTGCGCAGTGTCTGTCCGTGGGTGGTCATGGCCCCCTTGGGCCGTCCGGTGGTGCCCGATGTGAACACCAGATCGGAAAGGTCGCCCGGCGTGATGGACGCCGTGCGTCCGGCGGCCACGTCGGCCGAGCAGACACCGCCCTCCTGGAGGAAGACGTCCCATGTCACCACCGGGTCGCCCTTGGCCGTGGGCCGGCGCTGGCTGTCGTCTCCGGTGCGGAGGATCACCACCCGCTCCAGATCGGGGACCCTCTCGCCGGCCGACACCGCTTCGTCCAGCATGGCCGGATAGTCATTGCCCAGGAATCCCTCGACGGTGAGGAGGAGGCGGGCCCCGGACTCGCGGAGGATGTAAGCGGCTTCGGCTCCTTTGAACCGGGTGTTGAGGGGGACCAGCAGCGCACCGGCGCCCAGAGCGCCCAGAGCGGCGATCACCCACTCGGCGCAGTTGGGGGCCCAGATGGCCACCCGGTCGCCACGGTCGATCCCGTTGGCCACGATGGCCCGGCTGGCCGAGGCCACCTCGTCGGCCAGCCGGTCGAAGGTGAGCCTTACCGTCGTCCCCCCGGGGCCGTGGACATCGACGATGGCCTCGGCTTCGCCAAAGCGGGCAGCCGCGTCCTCCACCAGGCCGGGGATGGTTCCCCACTGCAGATCCCCACGGGGATCGCTGATGTCTGACACACCGTCAGGGTAGTGCATCGTCCCGGCTTTGCTTCAGAAGTCCGAGGTCAGACGGTGATTAGGTGCAAGTGCGACTCCTGCACCAAAAGGTGCGGGAATGCGGCATGCCACCCTCGTGGTCGGGGACTACGAGTAGCGGAAGATCAGGAAGGGTGCTCTCTCCGCTCGTCCAGCCATGCCTGGATCTGCTTTCCCCAGATGGCAACCACGACGCCCGCCGCCAGGGCGATCAACCCACCCAACACCATCCTTTGAGCATATGACCTGGCGGCTGGCGACGCCCGATGGGCCCGGCGCCGGGTGGCAGACAGGGCGATAACCATGAGCCGATGACCTGCACAAAAAGACCTCGCGCCACAGAGCCCTACGGAGGCGCAGAGCCCTACGGAGGCGCGGAGCCCTACGGAGGCGCAGAGCCCTACGGATGCGCTGAGCCCTACGGAGGCTCAGAGCTCTACGGATGCGCTGAGCCCTGAGGATACGCAGAGCCCTACGGCGCGGGGTGAGACTTCGGGTGGGAGGGAGCGCCGTGGTGGGGAGCTTGGTGCGGTGGCGTCGGGTCCGGCCCTCTGTAGCCCAGCTTCCGCAACACCCACAGGCCGAGGCGACTCGGCTTCTTGGCTTCCTCGGCGGCCCTGGCTTCGGCTTCATGGCCGCCGGACACGTGGTAGTCCCGTCCGGTCCACCCCCGGCGGTACTTGGCAGTCGGGCTCCACGGTCTGGCCATTCCTCAATTATGACTCAGTGAGCTGCGTGCACCCGGCTCCTGGCCGCACCTCTAGGGATGCTGGCTGCTCACCGATACCACCTCGCCCGTCATGTAGGTGGCGTAGTCACTGGCCAGAAAGGCGATCACGTTGGCCACCTCCCCCACCTCGGCCCCCCGACCGAACACTTCGCGTCGACTGAGCTCGGCCAGCTCCTCGTCGGGCATGACCCGATTGAGGAAGGGATGGACGGCCAGGCTGGGCGAGACGGCGTTGATACGCACGTTGCGAGAGGCCGCCTCCACGGCGCTGCACCGGGTGAGGGCCATCACCCCGGCCTTGGCCGCTGCGTAGTGGGACTGGCCGGCCTGGGCCCGCCAGCCGAGCACCGAGGCGTTGTTGACGATGACCCCTCCCTGACCCCGGGCGTAGAAGTGGCGGAGGGCGGCGCGGGTGCACCGGAAGGTACCGGTGAGGGTCACGTCGAGGACCAATGACCACTGATCGTCGGTCATGTCCACCACGTCGACCTTCCCGCCCAGGCCGGCGTTGTTGACGGCCACGTCGAAGTGTCCGTGCCGGTCGATGGCGGCGTCGTAGAGGTGCTGGACCTGCGACTCGTCGGTCACGTCACAGGGAACAGACAGCGGCCGGTCGCCAGACAGCTCGGCCAGGGCGTCGGCGGCCTCGCCCAACCGTCGCTCGTGGGCGTCGGAGATGACCACCACCGCCCCCTCCTCCACGCACCGCTTGGCCGTGGCGAAGCCGATACCGGTGCCGGCGGCAGCCGTGATGACCACCACCTTGCCGCTCAGCAGATCGTGTCCATCGGGAAGCGTCGGGGGTGGGAGTGGCCAGGCCGGCCCGTCATGGGCGGAAGCGTCGGTCAACGGTCGGTCCCTTTCGGTTCCGGCGGCAGGCCGAGGACCCGCTCGCCGATGATGTTCTTCTGGATCTCGTTCGAACCGCCGTAGATGGTCTCCGAACGACTGAACAGGAATGTGCGCTGGAACTCGTCGAGCTCGTACGGGGATTCCTCGACCACCAGCCCGGGAAGGCCCCGAACGTCCATGGTCAGCTCGCCGAAGCGCTGGTGCCAACCGGCCCAGTAGAGCTTGCTGATCGACGCCTCGGGAGGCGCCACCGGACCGTCGATGCCTGAAAGGCTCCGCAAGGTGTTGTAGCGCAGGATCTCGAGCTCGGCGTAGGAGCGGGCCAGACGTTGCCGGAGGACGGGATCGAGGATGGCTCCGTTCGACCGGGCCACCTCCATCAGATGGTCCAGCTCGCGTCGGAAGGACAGCTGGTGTCCGAGGAGGCCGACCCCACGCTCGAAGGCCAGGGTGGCCAGTGCCACCCGCCAACCGTCCCCCACCTCGCCGACCACGTTGTCGGCCGCCGTGCGGGCGCCGTCGAAGAAAACCTCGTTGAACTCCGAGGTCCTGGTGATCTGGGTGATGGGACGGACCTCGACGCCGGGTTGGTCCATGGGCACCAGCAGATAGGACAATCCCCGGTGGCGCTGCGACCCGGGTTCGGTGCGACAGACCACGAAACACCAGTCGGACTGGTGGGCCAGGGAGGTCCAGACCTTCTGGCCGGTCACCACCCACTGGTCTCCGTCCCGCTCGGCCCGGGTCTTGACGTTGGCCAGATCGCTGCCGGCATCGGGCTCGGAGTAGCCCTGGCACCACAGCTCCCGGCCGGCGGCGATGGGAGGCAGGAAGCGGTCCTTCTGGGCGGCGGTCCCGTACTGGATGAGGGTAGGCCCGATCAGCCCTTCGCCCATGATGCTGACCCTGCCGGGAGCCCGGGCCCGCACGTACTCCTCGTTGAAGATGACCTGGTGGGCGATGGTTGCACCGCGGCCCCCGTGCTCGGTCGGCCAGCCGATACAGGTCCAACCCCCTTCGGCCAGCACGTGCTCCCACCGTCGGCGGGTCTCGAATCCGTAGGTTTCGTCACCCGAGCCCCCACGCCCGCCCAGAGCGGCGAAGTCCCCGACCACGTGGGCGTCCAACCAGGCACGGACCTCCTTGCGGAAGGCTTCGTCCTCGGGTCGGTCTCGAAGGTCCATGACGGTGGGTCCCCTGCGATGAGGAAGCGGAGAAATCGGGAAAATGGCGGTAGCGGCTCGGTGGCAGTCCCCTCGACGGCCCGTCGACGGTCCACTCCTATCGAGTCACCCGACGCTAGCAAACTGATTTCGCTTCTCCTGGTGAGACCGGTCGCCAACGGGAACACCGGGGAGTCGGTCGCTGTTCTTAATGGTGGCGGAAGAGGCGGCGCACCAGCAGGTGCATCCGAAGCAGTTGGGCCGGATGGCCCGGACGACGGACCCAAGGAGACGGGATGACTGACAAGACGGCAATCAACACGGCAACCAACGCGGCGGAGACCGTCGAACTGAGCGAGGACGAGTGGAAGGCGCGGCTCTCCCCCGAGCGCTACGCCGTCATGCGGAAGAAGGGAACCGAACCGGCCTGGTCGGGTGATCTCCTCCATGTGGAGGGAAGCGGGATGTTCATCTGTGCCGGCTGTGGCGCGGCCCTCTTCCCCAGCGACACCAAGTTCGAGTCGGGCTCGGGTTGGCCGAGCTTCTACAAGGCCCTCGATGACGGCGTCATCGACGAGCACGTGGACAAGAGCTTCGGCATGAGGCGAACCGAGATCACCTGCGCTCGCTGCGGTGGCCACCTGGGGCATGTCTTTCCGGACGGGCCGGCCCCGACCGGACAGCGCTATTGCGTCAATTCGCTCTCGCTTGAGTACCAGCCCGGACAAAGCTCGGAGTCCGACACGACCACCGAGCGGGACTCGGCCAGGAAGTAGGCGTCGACGCCGGTCAACTGCGATTCGAACCGTTCGAACAGATCACCGAGGGCGCGGGCCTCACGGTGGTGTCCGGCTCGTACCAGGCAGCGATCGGCATCGGCCAGGGCCTGACAGGCGGCAAACACCTCCTCTTTGCTCAGGCAGACCACCGGGACGAAGCGGAGGCGGCGGAAGCTGTTCGCACCGTGCAGACCGTTCCCCTGGTGGTGCACCCCCGCTGGATCATTCACGGCTCTCCCCGTGTTCCTCACTCCGGCCCGGGGAGACCGGACGGCGCCGGGCCGAACGGCGGCGTCTCTCCAAGCGCAACCCCACCAACCAGGCCACGAGGGCCAGAACTGACGCGGTTCCCAGGCCCACCGAGGCTCCCATGGCACCGCCGCCCCGGATCAGGCCGGCGGGATCGTGGCCCCAGGCCAACAGGCGGGCACCGACTCGTACCATCGAGCCGGCTGCACCGTGAGGAACCAGACCCACGGCCCAGACCACCCACAGGATCGGCGTTCCCACCGGACGGTGTCGGTCGGCGAACGGTGCCGGCCCTCAGGCCCCGGCGCCGATCGACTCGTCTTCGGAGGCCTGGTCGGACGGTTCCCGCTCCGCCTCGTCGACACCGGTGACCCGCTCGATCCGGTGCACGTCCACTGTGGCGAATCGCAGGCTGGCGCCGACCTCGTCTGCCACGATCTCCACTTTGAACCGCCGGTCCCCGTCTTCGGTCTCCCAGCTGCGCTGCTCGAGCCGGCCGCTGATCACCACCCGCATCCCCTTGGTCAGGCTCAAGGCCACGTTTTCGGCCAGGTCGCGCCATGTCACAACATCGAAGAAGGACGTGGCCTCCTCCCACTCCTGGGTCTCGCGGTTCTGCCAGCGCCGATTGACGGCGACACCGAGGTTGGTGGTGGCCTGTCCATCACGGGTGTAACGGATTTCCGGATCGCGGGTGAGATTCCCGACGACGGTGGTGGCTGATGCAATGGGCATGTCCTTCTCCTTGTCTGCGCACCGGAGTGCGGCATCTCTGTTATCTCTGTGCACCGAAGTGCGACGTTGGTCTACGACAGGCCATGGTGGGACACCGACCTTGCCCGGGCCCGCCCCCGAAGCTGGCGTCCGACCTTGCTTTGGCGGCGGCGGCCACCTCCCACCAGGCCGAGGGAGCCGACCTACACTGTCGGCCAGGAACCAGAAAGGGCGATCCCGTCGCCTCGCTCCGGGCGTGACCCCGGGGCAGGCACCGGCGAGGAGGTAGCCGACCAGGGACGATCAACGTGGAGGATTGGTCCACCGTGAGCAGGACCGAAACCGAACTGTACGGGGACGACATCTACACCGAGCCCGACGGGGATCCCGACACGCTGGCCAACCTCGGACCCCTCGGACCGATGGCGGGGATCTGGGACGGGGTACGTGGCTCCGACGCCCATCCGGTGGACACCGGTACCGAGAGGAACGAGTTCGTGGAGCATTACGAGCTCCAGCCCATCGACCGCCAGACCAACGGTCCCCAGCTCTTCTACGGGCTGCGCTACCACACCCACATCGTCAAACCGGGAGAAGTCGAGACCTTCCACGACCAGGTGGGTTTCTGGCTGTGGGAGCCGGCGGCGCAACGGGTCATGCTGACCCTCGGCATTCCCCGGGGCCAGGTGCTGTTGGCCGGAGGCGACGTCGAGCCCGATGCCACCGAGTTCGAGGTACGGGCCGAGGTCGGCTCCGAAATCTACGGCATCCTGTCCAACCCCTTTCTCGACCAGGCCTTCCGGACCCTCAGCTACCGCATGTCGGTGAGCGTGCATCCCGACGGCAGGTGGTCCTACGAGGAAGAGGGGGTACTGGCCATCCCCGGACGCGACGAACCCTTCTCCCACATCGACCGCAACACCCTCACCCGGGTGGCGCCGCCCACACCCAACCCACTGGCCCGGGCCTCTGCTGCGGCCGGATCACTCGGTATCGGCAATCTACGACACGAAAGCAGGATGTTCTCATGAACCACCTCATGCGGGAGCTGGCCCCGGTCACCGACGATGCCTGGAGCCAGATCGACCAGGAGGCAAGCCGCTCGCTCAAGCACTACCTGGCGGCACGCCGCCTGGTGGACTTCACCGGGCCCATGGGATGGGAGTTCTCGGCCGTGGACAGCGGGAGGGTCGAGCCGCTCGGTGCCGGTGGCCTGGGTGCGGTGGAGGTTGCCGGGCGCAAGGTCATGCCCCTGGTCGAGGTGCGCGTCCCCTTCGTGTTGTCCAAGTCCGAGCTGGCGGCAGCCGACCGGGGGGCCACCGACCTCGATCTCGACTCGGTGATCGCCGCCGGCAAAGCCGCCGCCTTGGCCGAGGACCACCTGGTCTTCCACGGCTATTCGGAGGGGGCGGTGGCCGGCATCGTCTCGGCCACGCCACACCAGGCGGTGCCCATCAGCAATGACTACAGCCGCTACCCGGAGCACGTGGCCGCGGCGGTGGCCACACTGCGCGGCGCCGATGTGGCCGGTCCCTACGCCATCGCCCTCGGCGCCCGGTGCTTCACCGGGGTAACCGAGACCACCGAGCACGGCGGCTACCCGGTCTTCGAACACCTCCGCCAGATCCTCGAGGGCCCGGTGGTGTGGGCCCCGGCGGTGGACGGCGCGGTGGTGCTCAGTCAGAGGGGCGGGGACTTCGAACTGACCGTGGGTGAGGATTTCTCGCTGGGCTACCTGTCGGAGGACGCCACCTCGGTCACTCTCTACGTCGAGGAGAGCCTGACCTTCCGCATCAACACCGCAGACGCGGCTGTCCACCTGGCCTTCGGGTAGGGCACCTTCAGTCGCCCCGCAGGTCGGTGATCAACTCGGCCTTGGTGGCGTCGGACAGCAGGGTCCCGGGCAGGCCGTCGGGGTAGGCCGGGTGGTCGACGGCCAGAGCCACCGGCTCGGTGGCAAAGGCCTCGATCTGTTCCGGGGTGAATGCGAACCGGACGTAATGGACGGCCGAGGTGGTCTCGGGGCGGGTCAGATTGGCCTGATGCTCGGCTTCGGGGATCGAACCCACTACCCGGCCCGGCCCGGCCTCGCCGATGCGGAACTGGCAGGACTCCTCCACCCCCACCAAGCGGGGAAGCCAGGCCCGGAGCTCTTCTTCCGAAGTGAGCTCCAGAAACAGAGTGGCGGACAGCTCGCCGGGGGCGGGAAGGAGACGGTTGTAGATGTCGAGCTCGTGCTGGATCTGCTGATCGCTCACCATCTTTTCGGCGCGGGCCATCTCCTGCACCTGGAACCGCATGGTCAAACGGCACTCGAAGGTGAGGGTGATGACCGGGCCGACGCTGATCCGGCGAAGCTTCTTGGTGGCGATGACCCGCGCCCGGAACGCGTCGCGCTCCCGCTCATAGGCCCGGTGATCGGCGATGTCGTCGAGCGTGAGCGGCACCTCTCCGCTCACCGTGCCCACCTCCATCGATCATCCGGGCGCGACCGGCGCGGTCTGTGGAGTGGGGCGGTCATGGTCGGGCGGTCAAGGTAGGCGGGGTCATGGTGGGGCGGTCATGGTGTGAACCTCAGACGTGGGAGACGGCCACCAGAGCGGCGCGCAAGGGTCTGTCGCCGGACGGGAGAGCCCGGTCCCGGCTTGCCGGGACCGGGCATCGCCACCCGAGTGGAAAAGGAGAGTGCCGTTTCCCCGTTCTCAGGAGACCGAGGCGAGTCCCTCGGTGAACCGGCCGGCGTGGCTCTTTTCGGCGCGGGCCAGCGTCTCGAGCCACTCGGCGATCTCGTCGAATCCCTCTTCGCGGGCAGTCTTGGCGAAGCCCGGGTACATCTCGGAGTACTCGTAGGTCTCGCCTTCGATGGCCGACTTGAGGTTGTCCTCGGTCGGGCCCACCGGCACACCGGTGACCGGGTCACCCACCTCGCGCAGGAAGTCGAAGTGGCCGAAAGCGTGACCGGTCTCGCCCTCGGCAACCGAACGGAAGAGGGCAGCGACGTCGGGGTAGCCCTCCACATCGGCCTTTTGGGCGAAATAGAGATAGCGGCGGTTGGCCTGGCTCTCGCCGGCGAAGGCCTCCTTGAGGTTGGCCTCGGTCTTGCTGTCTTTCAGTGATGGCACGGTGTTCCTTTCATTGCTGATCGGTCGTGGTCGATTCCACGACTGTTGTTATGTCAAAGGTCGTTGCTGTTATGTCAAAAATCGTCGGCGGCAGGCAACAATGGCGTGGGACTAGACCGCCGCACGGGTCGACGGGGTCCGCCTCCGGGTCGGCGCCCGGCAGTCGGGGCACAGCCCGCGGAAGACGATCTCCGCTGACCCCACTTCGAAACCGAGGTCGGCACCGTCAGGCACGGCCACGTCGGGAAAGGAGGCGACCAGGTCGCGCACCCGTCCGCATTGGCGGCACACCAGGTGGTGGTGGGGATGGTCCACGTTGGGATCGAACCGGGTCATTCCTGTCCCGACGTCGAGCGAAGCGATCTCCCCCAGGTCGGCCAGATCGTGGAGTGTCTGGTACACCGTCTTCAAGGAGATGGTCTCCATCTGGCGACAGACGGTGGCGTGCACCGCTTCGGCCGACGGATGGGTCTCGTCACCCTGGAGGACGCGGAAGATGCACTGGCGCTGAGCCGTCACCTTCCGCCCGGTGGAACGGAAGAGCTCGGTCAGTTCCTCGGGCGTCTTCACGGTCGGCACTTTATCACCAACAGTTGTTTGTCAACAATGATTGTAGAAACACCGTGCGAGCACCGCCTTCGGCTCCGGGGGGCGGGCAGTCGGATGTCCGCCGTGTGGCAGGCTCTTTCCCATGCACAAACGCGTCCCCTCCGACCAGCCGCGGGGGGGATTCGACCGGGCATCGGCCCTGGCCCGCTTGGCCGACCAGGACTTCGACGTGCTGGTCATCGGCGGGGGCATCACCGGTGCCGGGGTTGCCCTCGACGCCGCCAGCCGGGGCCTCAAGACGGCGCTGGTGGAAAAGGACGACTTCGCTTCGGGTACCTCCTCCAAGTCGTCCAAGCTGGTCCACGGGGGCCTGCGCTACCTGCAACAGCACGAGTACCGACTGGTCTACGAGAACCTGGCCGAACGGCAACGTCTGTTGGACAACGCGCCGTACCTGGTCTCACCGCTCCCCTTTCTCATCCCCCTGTTCGGCAAGGAGGGGGTGGTCAATGCCAGCGTGGCCCGCGTCTACCGCATCGCCCTGTGGCTCTACGACCTCACCGGGGGTGTACGCATCGGGCACCGCCACGAGAAGGTGACCCAGGCCCAGGCCCTCCAACACATGCCCACCCTGCGCGCCGACCGGCTGGTGGCCGGATTCCTGTACTGGGACGCACGCACCGACGACGCCCGACTCACGCTGACCGTTCTGCGCACAGCGGTGCTCGACCACGGCGCGGTGGCCGTCAACCACGCACCGGTCACCGCCCTCACCACCGGCCCCGGCGGGAAGGTCAACGGCGCCCACGTCGAACCGTCCGACGCACCGTCCTTCGACATGCGGGCCTCGGTTGTGGTCAACGCCGCCGGCGTGTGGTCCGACCAGGTGCGGGCCCTCGACGAAGGGGCTGACCCCCACTCGATCCGGCCGGCCAAGGGCATCCACATCACCGTGCCCGAGGCGGCCTTCCCCTGCGACATCGCCGCCGTCATCCCCGTCCGGGAGGACCACCGGTCGATCTTCGTGGTGTCGTGGGGGGACCAGGTCTACCTGGGGACCACAGACACCGACTGGCAAGGTCCCCTCGACGATCCGAGCTGTCTCCCCGAGGACGTCGACTACATCCTGGACGCGGCCAACGCCATCACCACCTCGCCCATCGGCCGGAGCGACATCCGGGGCGTGTGGGCCGGGCTGCGCCCGTTGCTGGCGCCGGCCGCCGGCCGGCGCGCCCGTCGTGAGCGCACGGCCGATCTCTCCCGGCGTCACACGGTGCGGACATCCCCCGCCGGGATGGTGACGGTGACCGGCGGCAAGCTCACCACCTACCGCAAGATGGCCCAGGACACGGTGGACGTGGTGGTCAAGGCGCTGGGCCGGCGCCGGCTGCCCTGCGTGACCAAGGACCTCCGATTGCGCGGGACGAGAACGGGGGCGCCCCGGCCGGTCCCCGAGGGCCAAAAGGACCGGACCACCGGGGCGGCGGCTGTCGCCACCCACCTGGCCGGCCGCTACGGATCAGAGACACCGGCCGTCCTGTCGGTGACCGACGGGCGTCCGGAGCTGCTGGACCCCTTGGTACCCGGTCTGCGTTACCTGAAGGCCGAGGCCGTCTACGCCGCCCGGTCCGAGATGGCCCTGTCGGTGGCCGATGTCCTCGACCGGCGGACCCGCGCCTCGCTGCGGGACGCCCGGGGGGCGGCGGCGGCCGCCGCCGAGGTGGCTGCTCTCATCGGGCCCGAGCTGGGCTGGGATGAGCAGCGCTGTCGGAGGGAGGCCCTGGCCTACGCCGACAACATCGACGTCGAGCTGACCCGGGCCGGGCTCGACCCGTCCGCCCCGGGTGGTGTGCGGGCCGCAGCCGGCGGTGGCTACACGGCGGAGTCGGTGTGACCCGGCCCACCCCGGTCACGCCCGTCGACGTCGGACCGGACGGGATCACCGATCGCCTCGGGGGAACCCGGGTGGCCGTCGATGCCTCCTTGCGGCGCCGCCTCGACGAGGTGTGCGCCGAGGTCACCGACGACGACGACCAGCGGGCCGAGGCAGGACGGGACTGGTGGCCCCTGGCCATCGGGTGGGCCGGCACCGGTCAGGTCCCCTCCCGTCCCTCGGTGGTGGCGCGGCCCACCGACACCGCCCAGGTGGCGGCCGTGCTGGCTCTCTGCCACCAGGCGTCGGTACCGGTCACGCCGGCCGGCGGCCGCAGTGGCGTGTGCGGCGCCTCGATCCCCGTTTTCGGCGGGGTGGCCCTCGACCTGTGCGGCCTGGCCGGTATCGGCGAGGTCGATGCCACCTCACTGGTGGCCGATCTCCGGGGCGGCACCTTCGGCCCCGATGTGGAGTCCGGCCTCCGCCAGGGGTACGGCCTGACCCTCGGGCACTGGCCCCAGTCGATGGACCTGTCCACCGTGGGCGGGTGGCTGGCCTGTCGGGGGGCCGGTCAGTACTCGAACCGCTACGGGAAGATCGAGGACATGGTCATCGGCCTCGAGGTGGTGCTGGCCGACGGACGGGTGATCCGGACCGGCGGGCACGCCCCCCGCGCCGCCACCGGACCCGACCTCACCCAGCTGTTCGTGGGCAGCGAGGGCACACTCGGGGTCATCACCGAAGGACGCTTCCGGGTCCACCCGGTCCCCGAGGGCGAAGGGAGGCGGGCCTTCGGCTTCACCACCTTCGACGAGGGACTGGACGCCTGCCGCCGCATACTGCGCCGCGGCGCCGCCCCCGCCGTCCTCCGCCTCTACGACCCCACCGAGTCGGCCCGGTCGTTCGACCTGGGCGACACCAACGTGCTCATCGTGCTGGACGAGGCGGACCCGGCGCTGGTCGATGCCACCCTGGCCGTGGTGGACAGCGAGTGCACCGGGGCCGAGCGGTTGGCCGACGCCCTGGTCGACCGGTGGCTCGACCACCGCAACGACGTCTCCGCTCTCGCCCCGCTGTGGCGCGGCGGCATCGTGGTCGACACCGTCGAAGTGGCGGCCCGATGGGCGACCCTGCCCGCCCTCACCCGGGCGGTGCTCGACGCCCTGGGCTCCCTCGAGGGAACCCTGGTGGCCTCGTGCCACCAGTCACACGCCTACCCCGACGGGGCCTGCCTCTACTTCACCTTTGCCGGTCGGCCTCCCGAGCAGGCCGGTGGCCAGCAGGGCGATGACGAGCAGGGCGATGACGAGCAGGGCGATGACCAGGCCGGTCGGGCGGCCACCCGGAGGTGGGTCGAGTCGTACTACCGACGGGCGTGGGACGAGGTCACCGGAGCCACCATGGCCGCCGGGGCGGCCATCAGCCACCACCACGGCATCGGCCTCAACCGCTCGCGGTTCCTACCCGAGGCCCTCGATGGCGGCTTCGCCGTCCTGGCCGACGTCAAGAAGGCCCTCGACCCGCGGTCCATCCTCAACCCGGGGAAGCTGGGTTTGCCCAGCCCGTTCGGCAAAGCGCCCTGGCCGTGAGCATCCTGGTCATCGACGTCGGCACCTCCGGCGTGCGCAGCGCCGTGGTGCGTCCCGACGGCACCGTCACCCACATCCACCAGATGGCCGTCCTCCCCGACACCCCCTTTCCCGGACTGGTGGAGTTCGATGCGGTGGCGATGGCCGACGCCGTGGTGGCCACCGCCACACAGAGCCTGGCCGCCGGGGGGCCGGTGGAGGCGGTGGGCATCGCCAACCAGCGGGCGTCGACCATCGTGTGGGACCGGGCGTCCGGGGTGCCCGTCGGTCCGGGGCTGGGCTGGCAGGACCTCCGGACCGTCGGTAAGTGCCTCGAGCTCCAGGGTCAGGGGATCCGCATCCCTCCCAATGCCTCGGCCACCAAGGTGGCGGCGCTGCTCGACGGCGCCGACCCCGACCGGGCCCGGGCGGAGCGAGGGGAGCTCCTGTTCGGCACGGTCGACACCTGGGTGGCGTGGACCCTGTCGGGCGGCGCACTCCACGTCACCGATGCCACCAACGCCGGGGTCACCGGGCTCCTGCGGAGCGACGGTGCGGGGTGGAGCGCCGAGGTGATGGCGGCCCTGGCCATCCCGGCCGCCATGATGCCGGCCATCGTGGACTCGTCGGGGCCGGCCGGTGCGGCCGACATCCTCGACGGCAGCCCGCTCATCGCCGGCATGGCCGGTGACCAGCAGGCCTCTCTCATCGGCCAGGGATGCATCCGGCCCGGACAGGCCAAGGCCACCTTCGGCACCGGGGGCATGCTCGACCAGTGCACCGGCGACGGACCCCCGGAGCGGAACGGGCGGGGTCCGGCGGGCACCATCCCCATCATCACCCGCAGGCGAACGGGTCGCGACCACTGGGGTCTGGAGGCCATCATGCTGTCGGCCGGCACCTGTATCGAATGGTTGCGCGACGACCTGGCCATCATCGACAGTGCGGCCGACTCGGCCGTGGTGGCGGCGGCCTGCCAGGACACCGGCGACGTCTGGTTCGTCCCGGCTCTGCTCGGACTGGGCACCCCGGTGTGGGACTTCGGGGCGCGGGGAACCGTGCTCGGCCTGACCCGGGGAAGCGGTCGCCCCGAGCTGGTACGGGCGGTGCTCGAAGGCATCGCCCACCGCGGGGCCGACCTGCTGGAGGCGGCCGAGGCCGATTCGGGGCTGCCCGCCGGCTCGCTGCGGATCGACGGGGGGATGTCGGCCAACCCTGTGTTCACCCAGGCCCTGGCCGACGCCTGCGGCCGCACCATCGAGATCGCCCCGGTGGTCGAGGCCACCACCCTGGGTGCGGCCTACCTGGCCGGGATGGCCGTCGGCACCTGGTCGGACGAAGAGGACGTGGCCGCCGCCTGGGTGCCCCGTCAGGTGGTCGAGCCCCAGGCCGACCAGGGCCAGCGGGCCTCCCGCCGCCAGCGCTGGCTGGAAGCCCGGCACCGGTCTGAGGGCACCATCCCCGAACTGTCGGCGCTCGACTTCTGACAGTCGAGGTCTGACAGAGTCCCGACTGCCCCTCACTCTGTGTCCCAGACTCCGTCCCTGACTGGGTCACTGGCCAGGGCGTGGTCACCCGTCACCAGGGAAAATCGGTCCCCACGCGTTGATCGGGTCGCCGACTAACGCCTAATGTGGGGGCACTGTCACGCTCGGCGACCGGGTCGACGACGGGCCAACGCAGGGGAGGCAGGTCAGGCGCATGAGCACGGGCATCGGCACGGGCACTGACCTCGGCGCGGTGGCGGACCCGGCCCAGCCCGAGGCGCCCACGCCCCCTCTCGAAGAGGCGGTGGCTCTCGGACAGAACCTGCACGTCGCCCTGTCGGAGGTGCTGCTCGGGTCGCCCCGGGCGGTGACTCTGGCCGTGGTGGCCGCCCTGTCGCGCAACCACCTGCTCATCGAGGACGTACCCGGGGTGGGCAAGACGGTGCTGGCCCGGGCCCTGGCCGCCGCCCTCGGGGTCCCGCTGTCCCGCATCCAGGGCCACCCCGATCTGCTCCCCTCGGACATCACCGGGGTCACCGTGTTCTCCCCCGACACCGGCACCTGGGACTTCCGTCCGGGACCGGTGTTCGGGCACGTGGTCCTGCTCGACGAGCTCAACCGCACCCCTCCCCGGACCCAGTCGGCCCTGCTCGAAGCCATGGAGGAGCAGCAGGTGTCGGTGGACGGCGAGTCGTGGCCTCTCCCCCGCCCCTACCTGGTCATCGGTACCCAGAACCCGGTGGGCCAGCTGGGGACCTACCCGCTGGTCGAGAGTCAGCTCGACCGGTTCGGAATCTCGACCTCGATCGGATACCCCGACGCCGAGGTCGAGACCCGTCTGGTCCTCCACAGTGGGGGCCACTACGCCCTCGACGCACTGGTCCCGGTGGCCGACACCGCCGGCTGGCACCGGGCCATCGGGGCCACGGCCGCCGTGCAGGTGGTCAACACGGTGGCCGAGTATGCGGTGAGCCTGGTCCGATCGACCCGGTCCACCGGCACCGTCCGCCTCGGGGCCAGCCCCCGTGCCGCCATCTCCCTCATCCGCAGCGCCCAGGCCTATGCCGTTCTCAACGGGCGGGGTTATGCCACACCCCAGGACGTGCAGGCGGTGGCCGTGGCCTGCTTGGCCCATCGTCTGGTGGCCGAGGGCGGCAGTGGCGAGGGTCCCGCCCTGGTGGCCCGGGTCATCGCCGACACCCCCGTCCCCCCCACGTGACCAGCCGCCACCCGCTCCCGTCCGACGACGGTCGCCGATGGCGCGGGATGCGGGCCGTCAACGCCGCCATCACCGGTCTGGTGGCCGGGGTGTGCGGGGTGGTGGTGATCCGAGCCGTGTTCGGACCGGGGGTCGTGCTGGCCGGGGCGTCGGTGGGCCTGCTGGCCATGATCGTGGCCGCACTGGTGTCGTGGCGTGCGCTCCCGACCGGCCGTCGGCAGCGGAGCCGGTCCCGCCTCCCGGGGGAGCGTCGGCTGCGACGACGGGTCCACCCGGTGGGCTGGATGGCCCCGATGGCCGGCAGCGGCCTGGCCCTGGTGGCCTTCGCCGGGGTGGCCCACTCGAGCGGATCAGGCTGGGTCCAGGCGGTGGGGGCCCTCCTGGCCGGCGTGCTGTTGACCGGCCTGATCGCCCCCGTCATCCCGGCCCGCCGGGCCACGGTCATGTGCACAAGCTGTCCCTCCGACGCCGAGGCCGGCGGGTCGGTGGAGATCACCCTCGTGGCCAACGGGCCGGTGCGCATCCGTCCTCTCGACCCGACCGGCACCGAGGCGCGGGCCACCGGGCCCATCCGCGGATCCCGGCAGGTGTCGGTCACTGTCACCCCGCGACGGAGAGGTGTGCTCACCGCGGTCAGGGTGGAGGTGGCGTCCTCCGCCCCGTTTGGACTGGTCTGGTGGGCCCGGCAGACGATGGTGAAACTCCCCCGGCCGCTGCACGTGGCACCACGGTTGGGCCAACCCCGGCCGCTGGCCGTGGCCGCCCAGGACCCGCCCGGTGACGCCTGGCGACGGATGGCCGCCGACACCGGCGAGCCGCGGGGCATCCGCCCCTATCAAGCCGGCGACACCCGGCGGTCGGTCCACTGGCCGGCCACCTCCCACGTGGGCAGCGTGATGGTGCGCGAAAGGGAACGCCAGACCGACGATCCCGTGCTGGTCGAATTGGTCCTGCCTGCCGACCCCCGGGCGGCAGAGGTCGAGACCGAGGTCACCCGGGCGTCGATCACCGTCGCCCTCGTTCGTGGGCAACCGGTCACCCTCCAGACCCAGGAGAGGGAAGGGACGGTGACCAAGTTCGTGCGGGACCGGATCGACCTCGGGCGGCGACTGGCCCGGGCCGTGCCTCCCCCCACACCGGCAGCGGCCATCCCTGGCCAGCAGGGGCGAGACGGGTGACCCTCTGGCAGCGGGTGGTGCAGGCCAACAAGCCCGGGCCCCCGGAGGACTCGGTTCCCTTCCGGGTGGCATCGGCCGCCACCGTGATCGTGGCCGCAGGAGCCTGCTGGAGCCAAGGGGAGCTCAGCCTGCCGGTCACCCTGTTCGCGGTGGTGGCCACCGTGGTCGGCAACCTCCTGTCGTGGTGGCGGCGGGCGCGGCCCTGGCCCCTGGTCAAGCCGGTGCTGGCTGTCTGCGCCATCGGCGGTTTCGTCTGGTTCATCGCCACCGTGAGCCACACCGCCACCCCCGGCGACATCTCCACCGTCGAGTCACCGTTGGCAGTCCTGTTCGCCTGGGTGCTGTGCACGCACGCCTTCGACGTGCCGGCCCGACGCGACGTGGCCTACAGCCTGGCCGGCTCGGCCGCCCTGATGGCGGTGGCCGCGGCCCAGTCGGTCGACCTCTCGCTCGGCATCTACGTGGTGGCCTGGGCCGCCTTCGGCATCTTCGGGCTGGTGGCCATGTGGCAGTCGATGTCCGGAACCGGCGGCATACCCTGGGCGACCCTCGGGGTGGCCGGGACGGCCGTGCTGGTGGTGGCCGTGGTGGTGGTGGTGGTGCTGCCGGCACCGAGGGTGTCGACCTCGCTCATCTTCCCCTCGGCCTCGGGCGACTCCTCCCCGGTCGACTCGCCGAGCAACCTGACCGACGGGTCGGCTTCCCTCCCGGCTCACGCCGCCAACCCCACCGGCCGCATCGGCGTGGGCGGATTTCTGGGGTTCGCCAAGTCACTGGACACCGGCGTCCGTGCTTCCCTGGGCAACGAGGTGGTGATGCGGGTGCGGGCCACCCACCCGAGCTTCTGGATCGGCCAGACCTACGACACCTGGAACGGGCAGAGCTGGAGCGAGTCGGCCCCGACCTCCGGCAAGGGCATCCTCAAACTGGAGACGGGCTCACCGTTCGACATCCTCCCCGAGGAGGGCCAGCAGCTGACCCCGACCGGGACCACCGACATCCAGACCTTCTACCTGGCCCAGTCGGGGCCGAACCTGGTCTTCCACGCCGACCAGGCCGAGCGGGTGTACATCCAGTCCCGCGGCCTGTACCTGACCTCCGAAGGTGCCATCCTCAGCTCGGCGTCGATGGGAGCAGGCACCATCTACACGGTGGTGTCCGACACCACCACGCCCACCGCTACCCAACTGCGGGCCGCCACGGCCACCACCCCGGCGGGCCATCCGGCCAACATGCCGCTCAGCCCGACCCAGCAGATGCGCTACACCCAGCTCCCGCACCCCTATCCGCGGGTGGCCGCCCTCACCCGCCGGATCACCGACACACCGGCCAGTGTCGACACCTTCGACAAGGTCGAGGCCATCGAGCAGTGGATGTCCAGTCACGTCCACTACACCACCGACATCCCGCCCCTGGCTCCGGGGGCCGACAGCGTGACCAGCTTCCTGTTCGGAACCCGGCAGGGCTACTGCGAGCAGATCTCCACCGCCACCGTGGTGATGCTCCGGTCGCTCGGCATTCCCGCCCGGGAGGCGGTGGGCTATGTGCCCGGCTCCTACGACCCGATCACCGACCTCTACGAAGTGCACGCCAACGATGCCCACGCCTGGGTGCAGGTGTGGTTCCCCGGATACGGGTGGCAGAACTTCGACCCCACAGCCGTCGTGCCTCTGGCCAACCCGACGCCGGGCTCGGTACTGGCCCACCAGGCGTCGACCCTGCTGCGCCACCTTCCCTGGCTTCCCATCGGCCTGGTCGTGGGTGCTGTGATGGTGTTCCTCCTGGTCCGGTGGCGGCGCCTGCGCCGTCCCCCAACCTGGGCCCACCAGGTCGCCGCCGACCTCGAGCGCGGCGGGGGGCGTCGGGGGATCGTGCGGCGGAGCGACGAGACGCTGTCGGCCTACGGCCAGCGACTGGACGACGGTGGGGTGGCCGAGGGGCCGACCCTTCTGGCCGTCACCCGACTGGTGGAGCGCTACTCCTACGCCGGGGTCGAACCCTCGGCCGAGGAAATCGGCCGCGCCCTGCGCTGGTCTCGGGGCTTCCGGTCGGGTCGGCGGCGTCACCCGACAGCGGAGGGCTCCCCGCCATCAGCCGTCTCGCCTCCGGCCGCGCCTTCGTCCCCGCCCCCGTCTCAGGAACCGGTGACGGCCAGCGCCTCGTCGAACGATGCACCGGCGGACAGCAGCGGCCGGTAGGCCATGAGCTGCCGGGCCCGGCTGAAGGCCAGGGCGGCCCGCAGCCGGTCGCCCCGCCGGTAGAGGGCCACCAGCTTGCCGTCCTCGACCGACCCGTCCACCACCACCACTTCGTCGTCGGGACCGGGAAGGCCGATGACCTGGATCTTGGTCTCGTACTGGTCGGACCAGAAGAAGAAGAGGGGGTCGTAGGGAACGGCGGCGGACGAGCCGGCCAACAGGTTGCGGGCGGCCACCGCTCCCCCTTCGGCGGCGTTGGTCCAATGCTCCACCCTGACCGACTCGCCCAGGGCGGGCGCCGTCCACCGAGCCACGTCCCCGGCGGCCGTCACCCGGTCGGCGGCGAACAGCGCGTCGGTGCACACCACGCCGTTGTCGATGGTCAGCCCCGAGCCGTCGAGCCAGGCGGTGGCCGGAACCACCCCGATCCCCACCACCACCAGGTCGGCGTCGAGGCGCGTCCCGTCGGACAAGTGGACGGTCGCCGCCGGCCCATCGCCCGAGCCTTCGGCCAGGTGATCGACGCCGACACCGGTACGCAGGGTCACCCCCCGATTCCTGTGCAGCTGGGCAACGGCGTCGCCCATCTGGTCGCCCAGCACCCGGCCGAGGGGGGTGGGCAGCGCCTCCACCACCGTCACCGTGGCCCCCAGACCACGACAGGTGGCGGCCACCTCGGACCCGATGAACCCAGCCCCGATGACCACCACCCGGGCTCCCTCGCCGGCAGCCAGCAGATCGGCCCGGATCGACTGGGCGTCTTCCAGCGACCGGAGGATGTGGACGTGGTCCATGTCTTCCGTGTCGGGCCAGGGGCGGGCCCGGGCCCCGGTGGCAATGATCAAGCCGTCGTAGTGGAGCTCCTGACCGTCACAGGCCAGTGTGCGCCCCTCGGTGTCGAGTGACGCAGCCCACTGTCCGAGCCGGAACTCGAGACCGAACCCGTCGAGCTTGTCCGGTGTGTGGTGGTGGATGCGGGCCTCATCCCAGGTGCCGGCCAGGAACTGCTTGGACAACGGCGGTCGGTCGTAGGGGGGATGCAGTTCGTCGCCCACGATGACCACCCTGCCGGTGTGGCCGAGGTGGCGGATCTCCTCGGCGGCTCGCATCCCGGCCAACGAGGCACCCACGATGACGATGGTGGAGTCAGAGGACAGGGGTTCGCTCATCGGGCGACATCGTAGGTTGCCCGGTCGAACCGGCCGGCGCCCCTCATTGCCCGAACATGGTCATCCACTGCTCGGGGGTCTGGAGACGGAACACGTAGTTGTGGGCCCGGGTGTACCCCATGGTGGCCGAGGGCTCGGTCGAATACATGTGCCCGGGGTAGAGAACGGTGTCGTCGGGGATCCGGGCCAGTTGGGTGGTCAGCGACTCGTAGAGGGCGGCGGGATCGCCCCCGGGTAGGTCGGTCCGGCCGCACCCATCGAGGAACAGGGTGTCGCCGGCCACCAGCCGCCCGTCGACCAGGAAGCACTGGCTGCCCGGGGTGTGTCCGGGGGTGTGCACCAGGGTGACGGGCACCGAGCCGACGGTGACCACGTCCCCGCCCCGGTGGGTCACCAGTTCGCCGGGGCCCACACCTGTCACCCGGGTGACCCAGGGGGCCTCGTCCACCTGCACGTGCACAGGCACCGACGCTGCCTCCAGCAGACGGGCGATACCCTCGATGCCCCACCCCATCAAGTCGCCGCCCACGTGGTCGGGATGGAAGTGGGTGGCCAGCGCCCCCACGCATTCCATCCCGTCGGCCCGGAGAATGCCGAGCAGGTCGTCCACGCCGTAGGCGGGATCGACGATGAGGGCCTCACCGCTCGTGCGATCACCGACCAGGTAGACGAAGTTGACCATCTGGCGGGCAATCTGGTCGTCGGTGGCGAAGTCGCGTCCGGCCAGCAGCTGTTTGAAGTAGAGCTGGTCCTCGCTCGGGCCCGGCGCAGTCGATGGGGTGGTATCGGTCACCGACACACCTTACGGGTGCGGGCCGGTGGTTCGAAGAGTGAGGCCCGCCCGAGACAGGGGCGTCGGTGTGCAGGTACCATCCAGCCACCGTGGAGCCACGGCCTGAAGGCACGCCTTACCTCACCGCACCACGCCGTCGCCTGATGGTCAGGCTCAATAGTGCGTCCGTCGTCCCCGTGGCGCGACCGACAGGCAAGGGGTGATCAGATGAGCCAGACGGACAACAGGAAGCCGGACCGTTCCACCGAGGTCCGCACGGCGGCCGGCATTCTGCGGACGTGGGCCGATCGAACCCCGGACGCCCCCATGCTCACCGAGGGGTCGATCACCTTGACCTGGGACGAGGTATACCAACGGGCCCGACGGGTCAGCCACGCCCTGGCCGCAGGGGGTGTGACGGCCGGCGACCGGGTGGCCTTCCTCGACCGCAACGGGATCGCCTATTTCGAGGTCTTCTTCGGCTGCGCCCTGCTCGGTGCGGTCAGCGTGGCCGTCAACTGGCGGCTGGCACCGGCCGAAATGGCGGCCATCGTGGCCGACGCCGACGCCGGGGTTCTCTTCTTCGGGCCCGACTACGCGGCGGCCACCAAGGAGATGATGGCTCAGGTCGGTTGTGTGACCCAGTGGATAGCGCTGGACCGGTTGGCCGAGTGGCGTGGCGGCGGCGGGGGTGACGGCGACGATGCGGTGCCTGCCGATCCCGGTTTCGACGCCGGGCCGGACGACGTCGTCACCCAGCTCTATACCTCGGGGACCACCGGCCTTCCCAAGGGAGTGATGATCTCGGGTGGGAACGTCGCCTGCGTCCTGCGGGAGGCGGACCAGGTCTTCCACATCGGACCGGACACCGTGTCACTGGTGGCCATGCCCTTGTTCCACATCGGGGGAACGGGATGGGCCCTGTGCGGCATGTCGCGCGGTGGTCACTCGGTCATCATCCGCGACTTCGATCCGGCAGAGGCGTTGCAGGTCGTCGAAGAGCACCGGATCACCGAAACATTCGTGGTGCCCGCCGTGCTCATGTTCCTGCTGGCCGCACCGGATCTGGCCACCGCCGATCTCCGCTCGCTGCGCACCGTCTTTTACGGCGCATCCCCCATCAGCGAGGACGTGCTGGTCCGGTCGATGGCCGCCCTCGGCTGTGACTTCGCCCAGGTGTACGGCCTCACCGAGACGACCGGGGCCATCACCTCGCTGATGCCGGCCGACCATGACCCCGCCGGACCCCGTGCCGGCCTGCTCCGCTCCGCCGGCCGCCCCTTCGACCACGTCGAGCTGCGGATCGTCGACCCCGAGTCGGGCGACGCTCTTCCCGCTGGTGAGGTGGGTGAGGTTTGGACCCGTTCGGACCAGAACATGCTCGGTTACTGGAACAAACCGGAGGAGACGGCGGCGGTCCTGGACAAGGACGGCTGGTTCCGTACCGGCGACGCCGGCTGGGTGGACCAGGAAGGCTTCCTCTTCCTGCACGACCGGATCAAGGACATGATCGTGACCGGCGGCGAGAACGTCTATCCGGCCGAGGTGGAAAATGCTCTTCTGGCCCACCCGGCTGTGGCCGATGCCGCCGTCTTCGGTGTTCCCGACAACAAATGGGGGGAGACGGTGAAGGCCGTCGTGGTCCGCGCCCCCGGCGCCACGGTGGGTGACGAGGACCTGGCCATGGACATCATCGCCGCCACCCGGAGCCGTCTGGCCCACTACAAGTGCCCGACATCCGTAGATTTTACCGACGTCCTCCCCCGCAATCCGTCAGGCAAGTGTCCTCAAACGCGAGCTTCGACGGCCCTATTGGCCCGAGGGCGGCCGCAGCATCCATTAGTGCCTGGCGCCGGCCCAGCGCGCCCATATCGGTGACCGGCAATCCCAGCTGCCGGTCGGAACAGAGGGCCGGTCAGAACAGAGGGCCGGTCAGAACAGGGCGCCGTCCCCTTCGCCGCGGGAGGCGTCGAGTCCCTCGTCGATCTCGCTGTCCGACTCGTCCTCGGACGGTTCACCTCGACCTACCGCTTCGAGCCGCGGCACCAGCTCCTCCACCCGCATCCGGGTACGGCGGAGACGACGGTCGAGTTCGTCGACGATCTGGGTGGCCCGCTCCAACTGGTCCACCAGACGATCCACGTCGACGACCCCCGTCTCGAATTCCTCGATGATGGTGTCGAGCTCCTCCCCTGCGCTGGCGTAGCTCAGCTCCGCCACGTCAGGTTCCCTCCCGCTGTCCCCTGCCTTCTTCTGTTCACTGCTCGGCGTCGTCGCCATCATGGGTTCCCTTCGTCGCCATCGTCCTCGGTTACGTCAGACCGGCGCTGCTCTTCGGTTCGGGCATCGGTGGCATCGGGTGCCACCGGATCGGCCACAGTCGAGACCATCTCGCCGTCCGACACGTGGGTGAACAGGAGGGCGCCGGGCTCGACCTGGCGAGTGGAGCGGACCACCGTCCCCATGGCATCACGGGTCACCGAGTAGCCGCGCTCCAGCTGCCGACGGTAGTCGTAGGCCCCGAGCAAGCGTCGCCAGTGACCGATGCGCTGTGTCTCGAGTTCCAGACGACGGTCCGACAGCATCGCCAGCCGTCGGGTCCGCTCCCCTATCCACTCCTGATCGCCGATCACCGATCGGCGCGACGTCTTGACCAGATCCTCGACCCGCTGGCGTACCCGGCGATCATGGGCATCGAGATGGCCCCTGGCGGCCGCCCGAAGTGCGTGGCTGCGATGAATGAGCCGGTCACCGTGTCGTTCGAGCTGAGACCGGGCACAGGTGATGGTCGAGTGACGGTGGCGCTCGAGCAGGCGGTCGGCGTTGGCCATCTGTTGGCGGGCCAACCGCCCCACCACCAGCCCGGCCTCCAGACGGGACTGCCAGAAAGCGGTCACGGCACGGGCCAGCTCCTGTCCGCATTCGGTCGGGGTGATGAAGGCGCGGTTGGCTATTTCGTCGGCCACAGACAGGTCGCCGGTGTGACCGATGCCGGTCCAAACTGGACTGTCGGCGCCGGCGATGGCCCGGGCCACGGACTCGGCATCGAACGTGGCCAGGTCGGCCTTGGAGCCGCCGCCACGGACCACCACCATGATGTCGATCCTCTCGCCGCTGAGCCTCCGGATGGCCGACGCCACTGATGCCGACGCTCTTCGGCCTTGAACGTGGGTGGGGACGAGACGGACGGCGAAGGCCATTCCCGACGACTCCAGCGATCCCATGAAGTCTCGGAACCCCTCTGTACCGGGACTGGCCACCAGGCCGATGTTGAGGGCCGGGTGGGGCACCGCCAGACGGCGGTTCCGGTCGAACAGATCCTCGTCGACGAGAGCCTTGACCAAACGGGCACGCTCGGCCGCCACCTTGCCCAGGAGAGCTTCGGTGTCCAGTTCGCTCAAGATGAAGCTGATGTCGCCCCGCGCCTTGTACAGCTGCACTTCGCCCCTGACCCGCACCACCATGCCGGCGTCGAGCACGATGCCCAGCTGATCGAGGAGGGCGCACACCTTGCTCCAGCGGCTCGACCAGCACACCACCTTGAGCACCGGGGCCGACGCCGATCGGTCGGCCGGGTCACCCAGCTCGATATAGCAGTGACCGCGAGCGCTCACCTTGAAGGACCGCACCTCCCCCGACACCCAGAGCTGGCCGGGCAACGCCCCACGCAGCGCCCGGTCGATCCGACCGTAGAGGTCGGTGATGGAGAGAGCGTCCGAAACCAGCTCATCCGAGCCGAGGCGAGAAGCGGGAGATCCGAGGGCCACGGCGCCAGGTTAGAGGGCTTGTGTGACGAAATGGTCCCTATCCCGCCCGCCAATACGGATCGGAGGCGGTGATTTCCTGGTCGGGACCCGGAACGAGGATCCCAGCCGGCCGGGCGAGGCCGTCACACCCACGCGACCAAGCCGGGTGGCACCGGCAGGCCTGTCGGGGCAGGGCCCTTCAGCGAAAGGTGTGCCGTTCGGCCTGCGTGTGGGACCATGGTGGGGACGGTGAGCCGGACGGGTGGCCGCGGCCGGTGCCGGCAGGAGCGTCAAACCTCCTGTCGTCCGGTCGAGGAAGGTCGGGACTCCGCAGGGCAGGGTGCTGGCTAACGGCCAGTCGGGGTGACTCGAAGGAAAGTGCCACAGAGAACAGACCGCCGATGGCGACACCTCCGGGCGTCGCACAGGTAAGGGTGAAACGGTGCGGTAAGAGCGCACCAGCGACCGGGGTGACCCGGTCGGCTCGGTAAACCCCACCCGGAGCAAGGTCGAAACGGGGGACGGATGGCCCGTCCGGGATCCCTACGGGATGCCACCCCCAGGTGGACCGCTCAGATGGATGGCCACCCCATCCTCATTGCGAGGATGGACAGAATCCCGCCTACAGGCCGGCTCACCGTCGCTAAGCCCTTGACTAGGGCTTTTGCCCCTACTGCGCAGGTGTTGTCCGCAAGAAGTCCGCACTTTTCTGAGAGCCCTTCGGGGCCAACTCACTCTGGACGGCGTTCCGGGTGTGCTCCTCAGAATGCGGCCAGAGGTGCCGATAGGTGTCCAGGGTCTCGGTGGCCGACTCATGCCCATGCCCTCGCAGCAAGCGTGCCCAGGGCGTTCACTTTGGGCACGATTCCGTCCTCGACCCGAAGGTGAGGACCCGGATACGGAAGCAGCGTGCAGCCGGTCACTCATTCGGCGCCATAGCCCGCTAGCTCAATGACGAAAGTGTGCCCGATGGCTCAAAGACGAAGGTGTGCCCGATGGCCAGGGCGGGGCCCGGTGGCATCCGTCTACTGTTCGCTCCATCATCCTGGCCAAGGAGAAGGGGCATGAAGCGGTTGTTGGTCATCACCATCTTCACGGTGGCAGTTTTTGGTACAGCCTGCAGCGGGCCGAACATCGCCCAAATCCGGACGGAGGCAAACCGGGTGGGAGCCAGGGTCAATGCCGACCAGGAGTCCCTGCGCAGCGCCAGAGCGCAATATCAGGCAGATTTGGGCGGAATGAAGTCCTGTGGGACCAAAGCGGACGCCGCAGTCACAGGGGGAGTGTTGTTTTACTGCAACGTGAGCAAACCTGCTGCTGCGAACGTGATTGCTGGTCAGGCCCATCTCGTCACCCGTGACTTGCAGCGGCTCACCATCGACTCGAACAGTTACCTTGCAGACGAAGCTCAGCTGAAGAAGGACGAAAACGCATGACCCTGCCGTGACATGGGCGGATTGGGTGTCTCTGATAGGAGCGGCGTTTGCTGCCGTGGCGGCAATCGGGACCATCTTGACCATGAGAACGAATCGGGTCAATCGGGCGAACACCAGGAAATGCGAATAACGGCTTCGACGTGACCTCCATGGAAGGATGTTCCGGTGAGAAGGCAACTGGCGGTACTACTGGTGCCGCTGTTGTTGCTCGCCTCATGTGATGAGACTGGGCCAGACACGACTCGTTCAATACCTGCCTCGAACAAGCCCGCCTGCTTGGTCGTGAAGACCTTCGAAGCGTCCAGCCAGTCGGGCAACCCCAACGCGCCGGCTCAAAACATTCTCGAAACGGAAGCCTTGGTGACGGGGCTGAAGCGGGATGGACCGCTGGCTACGAGCGGCACACTCCGAGCAAACGCGGTCGCACTGGTCAAGGCTGCTGCAGAGAGCAACGGAGACAAGCTTGCCAACGAGTTGAACGCCATTGGCGTGACGTGCTCAAACCTCGGCTACCCGCCGGTTCCGCAACCCCCGTCCTGAGCGCCCAGCCGATGGCCATGGCAGGCTGCCAGGCGTGCGGAGACTCCTTCTGCCCTGTATCGGTCGCTCGCTTGGCGACAGCTGACAGCACTGCCGCTGCGCGTGCTGTCCTTGCTGCCCAAGCTCTGGCTGAAAGTGGACCCGATCAGTCCAGTCGGTACACACGGCGCTCAAAAGGAGGCCAACGCCTTCATCGATCTGGGCCGTGCGGACCGTCGTCTGCGAGCCGCCCTGGTCTTCCGACAAATCCCAACACGGCCTCAGGTACACCGTCCGGTGCGGGCCGGATTCGAGTTTCCCACGGAGACCGCCACAGGACCATCAGAGCCTTTGGTCATTCACCCAAGCTCGGAAACCGTTGACCATGAGGTTTCTCGGCCGTGCTCGGCCAGCTGGTCTAGCTGATGATGATGTAGAAGGCGTGGTTGACGCCAGGCAGACCGCCATCCTGCGACTGCGGACGGGTGATGACATAGACGTTGGATGCGTCTGTCGGGCAGCCACTGGCATCGTAAACCCCCGCCTGCACGGTGCCACCCGTGTTCTCCAAGGCGTCGAGACTGGCAACGGCCACATGTGCCGTTCCGCCGGTAACGCCGATGCAGTATGACCCTGCGGCAGGGTTGGCGACGGTGATATTGCCGCTGCTATTGGCAATGGTGCCGTCCGCGTTCACATAGGCCCACGCCAGGAGCCCAGGGCTACCAGCTGGCCCCTGTGGACCGGTCGGCCCCGGAGGACCCACCTGGTTCCACGAAATCTGGGTCGACCTGCCGGGGCACGTCGGGGGCGTGCCCCCGACCTTCGACAGAGCACCCTTTGCCGAGACGCATCCGTAATAGGTCGTGTTCGTCCCGCTCGCTCCAGCACTGACCGCCATCGTGATTCCCGTGGCGATGGTGGCCCCCAGAATCGAGGCGCACGCCAACATCAAGAACATCCTCGGAACCTTCATGAGTCTCCTCTCGCCTAGCGGGCCACCTCGCCGCTGAGTGGAGGCCCTCCCATGCGAAGAAGGCCCCTGCCAGCGTCATCGGCCCCGTTCGTAACAGTGGTCATGGTAACGATTCCTGGCAGCGACTCGTTGGACAGTTGGGGGAAGACCCGCCGCCCTCGGTTCGAGTGCCACCTGCCCCAGCCTCCCCCGGCTGATGACGGCGCTCCCGAGGGGGCGGGTTCCTACTGGCCTGACAGGGCCGTTTGGCCACGGATGACCGGGGTAGGGAGAGCCGAGGCCGTAGGCAATCGCTGAGAGCACTTCAGCTAGCGATACAGCCCTTCTTGTGCGGAGGCGGTCAGATGGGGTGCGAGCACGGCGGCCAGGGTGTCGGCTGCAGTCGTGCCGCTCGCCCAGGGATGATGGGGCCACTTGTCAGGTGCTTTTCATCTCAAATGGCGGTATGCCGCCCCGTTTCGGCCCCTACGACGGGAGCGATACGCATTGCGTCTACGAGTACCACGGTCCGACAGCCAACTCAAAAACAGAAATCCACCGGCTAGGGTCACGGTCCACAGGCCCACAAGAAACACCAAAAGGGCGAGTCCCCCAACAACGAGGGCGACATCACCGCCCAGCCACCAGGCGATGCCAGCGAGGCCTCCGCTGGCCACGCACATCAATCCACCAGAGGCGGCTCCCTGTTGCAGCGACGTATCGCGCCCGCATTCAGCGCACTCCATCTTGCGATTGTTGGCCTCCGAAATCGTCGGCCCGCTGGTGGCCTGGGAGTGGCCACGCATACAAGTCCACGAACGCTCCTCTGACGCTTCAGGTGCAGATTCGCTCACGTCGCCTTTGTGTCGGCCGCCCAGCCACACGATGATGTTCACCACCATGAGAATGATCCCGATGGCCACAAGGAATAATCCGGCAATGGCGAGAATGGTCCCAAAGGTCGGGGCCGGAGTGTTGTCGTGTATTGACTGCCACGCTGGGTGATAACCGGCGACCGAAACCAGGCCACCGGTCACTGTCACAATGAGACCAAATCCACAGACGTAGAGGTCCCCTTCCATCGCCCTCTTCGGGTCAACGCCTTATAGCCGCTACCCAGTCATGCCTCTGCTGAACTGCCACTTGGACCAGGGTAGTCGCGCCTCTTGATGCCGCTTGGTGGCTAAATACGCCCGATGCTTGAGGCCGGGCTTCGGCGAGCGTTGGAGGCAGGCCCGCCATGAGTCGAGGTATTTCGAAGGGTCAAAGGTCACCGCAGAAGCGTCTCGCTCCATCCTGAACGCAGCGCCCGTACCTCCGGTTCGGTCAAGGAGAAACCCCAACTAGCCGATGCCTTCCCTATGTCCCCAGAGCAAAGTTGGAAGGAATCGGCGAGAGCAGTGTCGCTTCGCGCCAGGTATCGCTGCGGGATGTGCCACAAGAGTTGCTTCATACCTTGCAGATTCACTGCCAGTGAGTTCCGAGAGATGGAGCTAGAGGCCAGCGGGGCGTCGCTGAACGAAGAAGCTGAACCCGAGTGACTCATCTCGATACTGGAAATGGGACCCTACCTATTCCTGACCATTGAAGGGCAGTGCCTGCCGGGGCCTCTCAAGACTTGGGCAGGTCGGGCCGATGGCAACCCAATGAGTCCCCATCCTGAAGACCCGGATTCGAACCAATCGAACGGCCCTCTTGACGCGAACCCGGACGGTGACAGCGACTACTCGGCGTTTTCTGATCAACAACTCATCGCCCAGCGTGATCGGCACAGGAGACACTTGGATGAGCTGACCACGCGCCCCGCCAGTTCACCTGCCGTCTGCCAGAGTCTCGTCAGGATCGAACAGGAAATCGAGCAAATAACGGAGGAGCTGACCCGACGTGCCCGATCGAGCCGTCCGCCGTCGCGAACCCTCAGTGGTCGATTGCGATCTCTGCGATCGGTGTCCTGGCCGCCACGTCACAAGTGAGCGGCGGCCCTGGGCCAGAATCTTCAGCTCGCAATAGATCGACGATTCTGGAGCTCAGCCCGGACCGTCGCCGTCGACCACCTCCGCGGCGACGACAGAGCCACGCGACTCCTCGAGCAACTGGCGGATGAAGGGGAGCCACTTCTGGCCAGCGAACTCAGCCGATTCGAGCTTCTCGCCGGATGTCAGCGACTTCATCGCCGGATCTAGCTCCACCAGGGGGATCAAGATCTGTTTCGAGGGGGCCACCCCGCCCCCCAAGTACCTGAAGAAGTGCTCCGCCCACAATCCGGCCCCCTGCGCCACCCTGGCCAAGGTGACCGGGGGGGGTGGAAGCAACCATCATGGTGCCCGGGGGCGATCCCCGGTTCCGCATCGACGGGGTCCAGACCATCACCGAGAACCCGACTGCCATAGGCGCCAAGGGGGTTATCGGCAAGACCATCACCATCAAGGGGACCGACCTTTTGGGCGTCACCAGCCAGAGCAGGCCCGAGGTGGCCTTCACCTCCCTCGGTGGCTCCACCATCGCCGGACCGGTGACCAAGGCCACAGCCACCAGCATCGCCGTCGAGGTGCCCAACGGGGCAGCCACCGGGGCGGTCAGCATTGCCTGGCCCAACGAGACCATGGTCAGTGAGGGGTCGATCACCATCACCTAGCCGGCTTTTTGACGGCCGACTATTGAAAACCGTCGACCCCCGGCGTAGTTTCGAATTGCAGGCTCAGGACATGTCCGACCGAAGCGCCGACGCGAAGAGGGTTGGAGTCGGCCACCCAGGTGGGCAATGCCCTTAGAGCGGTCCCTCTTTGACGACCTGGGCCTGCGCGTCCTGAACCAACCGTCCTCAACCGAGTCGCGGCGCAACCCCGCCCACGAGTCGGTGATCAGTCCGACGTCATGCGTTGCGATCCCGCACTGTTCGCGGCGTCTGGTCCTTGGCTACTAGGGTCGTCGGGAGTGCGCACGATGCAAATGGGGCACAGCCAGATGGGCGGCGGTGAACTTTGTCCGCGCCGTGCCGGAACCGGTGGATAATGGATGAGCTGATCGGCGATCTGCGGCACATGACCGCGTCCTGGGACATGAGCCCCTCCCAAGTACTTTTCCGCTCGGCCATCCGACTGCCCTTGTACCCGCGGCTCCGTGTCGTCATCTTCTTCCGTGCGTCGGCGTGGTGCTGGCACCACCGGCTGCGGCCACTGGCGCTGTGGTTGCAGTCCCGAAGCATCCGCGCCGGTGGATCGGAGATTCACCCGGCGGCGGTCCTCGGGAGCGGGTTCGCCATCATCCACACCACCGGGATCGTGGTGGGACACGAGGTGGTGGCCGGCGAGAATCTCGTGCTCTACCAGGGGGTGACACTGGGTGACAACGGACGGGGTCGTCCGGGTCAGCCCCGGGTGGGCAACAACGTTCGGATCGGAGCAGGAGCCAAAGTGCTCGGACCGGTGACCATCGGCGACCAGGCATGGATCGGTGCCAATGCCGTGGTACTGGCAGACGTACCGCCCGGTGCCACCGTGGGAGGACTTTGGAGGGGAACATCTCCCTCTGCATCATCTCCCTCGGAGGAATCACCGACCTCTGAGAAAATCTGATCGCCCGGAGAGAGTCTGACGCTCTCCCCTGATGTCACGTGCCTGCGGTGAGGACCGCTTGGCCCGGTTGGGGCAGGAGGCGTCCGGTAGCCTCCCCCCATGCTGGTGGCCATGCTGTACACCTGGGATCCCTCCAAGGAGTTCAGCGATTACCGAGCGGGCCAGGTCCCGGCCCACCGGCTTTTCGGTGGCGCAGAGTTGCCGGAGTTCGGTGTGGACATCACCTTCTGCCGCTGGCGATTCGTACCTCGTCAACTGAGGCGACTACAGGTTTGGAAGCTGTGGCAGACCGGTTGGGTGCTTGTCGGACAGAGAAAACTCTCGTGCATTGTCGGCACCACCGAGGCATCCGCTCTGCCCGTGCTGCTCCTGCGACGGCTCGGATTGATACGCCGTCCGGTTGTGGTCCTGTCGGTGGCCGTGCTGGCTGACCACTATCGCTCCGGCATCGCGGGCGCGGTGAGGCGTTACCTGCTGCGGCGGGCGGACATCGTGACGGCGTACGCCAGCGAACAGGTCCCCCTACTCGAGCGGTACATCGGTCTGTCGGCACAGCAGACCCGCTTCTTGCCTTTCGGTGTCGATACGGACTTCTTCCAGCCCCGTGAGCGGACCCCGCAGTGGGATGTGGTGTCGGTGGGGACCAACGACGGCAAGGACTACCCCACCTTGATGCGAGCCCTCCCCGACGATTGGCACTGTCTGATCGTGACCGACGGGCCCAACGCCGCCCAGGTCCGGTCGACCCCGAGCCAGGCCGACGTCACCCTCGATCACGACGTGCCCATCTTTCAGCTGCGTGACCACTACGCCGCGGCACGTAGGCACGTCATCCCCCTGCGATCGGTGCCCTACTCCTCGGGGCAGACCGTGCTGTTGGAGAATCTGTCGATGGGCCGACCGGTGATCGTGTCCGATGTCGGGATGGTCCGCGATTACGTGACGCCAGAAGTGGCCCGACTGGTTCCGCCCGGCGACGTGGAGGCCATGCGTTCAGCCCTGGCCGAGGAGCCCGGGCCCTCGGTCCCTGCGGCGGCGGCCCACGTACGGGCGCATTTCTCGAGCCGTCGGTTTGCCGCTGATCTGGCCGATATATGCGGCAACCTGTCGGGCTGAGCGTCGTCGCCGTCCTGAATCGATTGCTGATCGGGCGTCGATCTGCAGCCGATGGCCGCTGGTTGCTGCACAAGAAGGAAGCACGGGGGCGGCAACAGCCATGGGCTACCGTTCGACGACAAATGGAAGAGACTGCGAGGGATGATGAGTGAGGTTCGGGACGGTCCGGTGGTGAAGTTCGACAGCGGCGATGTGAAGGTCCAGGTCAGCGGGCGCGTCGTCCGGGTGACCATCAATCGGCCCGCCAAGCGGAACACGCTCACCCAAGCCATGTACGAGAGGATGGCCGACGCTCTCCTCGAAGCAGACTCGGACCCCGCTATCGGCGCCGTCCTTATCACCGGCGTAGGCGACGTCTTCACCGCCGGCAATGACCTGTCCGACTTCGCTTCGGGTGCCAACCTCGACCAGGTCGTCCGGTTCTTGGGCGCACTCTCGTCCGTTCGGGTTCCTCTGGTGGCAGCCGTCAACGGATTCGCCGTCGGCGTGGGGCTCACCATGCTCCTCCATTGCGATCTGGTGTATGTCGAACCCACCGCGGAGCTCTCGGTCCCGTTCGTCGAACTTGGGTTGGTGCCTGAGGCAGCTTCCAGTCTGCTGCTCCCCCGGGTGGTCGGGGAGCGGCGCGCCTCAGAGCTCATTCTGGCCGGTCGGCGGATCAGCGGCTCAGAAGCGGCGGTTTGGGGATTGGCCAACGAGACAGCCAGCCCGGCCCTCGCTGCGGCGATCGAGGCCGCCACCCGGCTGGCCGGCCAACCGCCCCATGCCATCCGGGCATCGAAAGCGCTCCTCCGCTCCAGCGATCGAACCGTCGAGGGTCGGATGGCCGAGGAGATGACGGCGTTTGTCAAGGCGTTGAGTGACCCCGAGTTCGCCGCCGTCGTCTCGACTCGACTGGCGTCAAAATCGAAGTAGCGCCCCGGACCGGGTTGAACCGACGGAGGTTTCTCCTGTTGGGGTTGGGCGGCACGGCCCTGGTCGTAGGGGCCGGTGCCGCCGGATTCGAGCTGGTATCCCATGGGGTGCTTCCCGGACAGCAGACCCTCGATCAGCTGGACGGCGCCTGCGACGTGGCCACTGCCGCACTTGCCTTCTCGCCCGCCGGGCCGTCCCATACCGGCACTTTTTATTCGCACGCCCGGAATACGACAGTTGGGTACACGATGGCCTACCCGCCCGGTCATGGCCCCGGGTCTCTTCTACCTCTGGTCGTGATGCTGCACGGCTTCGGGGAGAACCACACACACGCCCTGAGCGGGATGACGCCAGCCCAGGCTGTCGCTCTCCGGGTCGATGGGCATCCTCTCGCCCCGATGGCCATGGTCACCGTCGACGGTGGCAACGGCTATTGGAACCCGCACCCCGGCGACGACCCGATGGCCATGGTGGTCGACGAATTGATCCCGATGTGCCAGCGGCGCGGGCTCGGACGACCCCCCAACAGGATCGGCACGATGGGGATCTCCATGGGTGGCTACGGCGCCCTACTCATGGCCGAGAAATATCCGGATCTCATTGCCGCTGTGGCTGCCATCAGCCCGGCCATCTGGACGAGCTATCCCCAAGCCCGCGCCGCCAATGCGGGCGCCTTTGACTCGGCCGTGGCCT
The DNA here is from genome assembly GCA_963813525.1 of uncultured Acidimicrobiaceae bacterium. Classification (GTDB taxonomy): domain Bacteria; phylum Actinomycetota; class Acidimicrobiia; order Acidimicrobiales; family RAAP-2; genus Bog-756. The sequence continues at coordinate 1,701,449 of CAWEZI010000005.1, read as the reverse complement.
TTGCCGACAACGACGCCGTGACTCACGCCGCCCAGCTGACCGGTAAGCCAGTCAGAGTGGCCTCCGGCGATCAGGACCCGTTCCACCCCGGGGTCGAGTCGCTGGAAAAAGCCCTGCCCCCTGGATCCGTGGTCGAGTTCACCCGAGGTTGCCATACGGATTCCTTCTTCCTGTCCCAGGAACCCCCGTCGCTCGCTTTTCTGGCCCAGCACCTGACGGCCCCCGTTTGATGGCCCTCACGTGTAGGAACATCGGGAATCGGTGCCAGCGGGCGGACTGCTCGAAATCGCCCCGGGGCACCGGCTCGGCCAGGGCGTCGATGACGAAGCCGCCCGCGAAAAGGGCAGAAAGGTACTCCTGAACAGGGCGGCTCCATCCCCGAAACCGAACACTCAGGTCGCCCCGGCTGAAGGTGGCGTCGAACCGTCGAGCACCGAAGTAACTCTCCCGGAGCAGGTAGGGCGCGTCCTCAGCGTCACCGTCGAATCCTCCACCGTTGAGGATGGGATGGGTGAGACAGATGCAGAAGGCCCCGTGGTCGGCGAGGACCCGGGCCACTTCGGCGATGGCAGTGGGCATGTCGTCGAAATCCATCAGTGAGTTGTAGGCCACAGCCACGTCGACACTGCCACTGTCGATGGGAAGGCACGATGCATCGGCCAGCACGTAGCGGTGGGCGGAATCGGGTTCGGCCTCCGCCGCGTATCGCAGCAGCGTCTCGGACCCGTCGACGGCCACCACCTTGTGGCCGCGAGCCAGCAGGTCGCGGGTCACCCGGCCTTCGCCCGAGCCGACCTCCACGGTGAGGTGGCCCGGAGGCGGCACAATGCCGTCGAAGAATGCGTCGGCGTAGTACCAGTAGGCGTCATGGCCGGGAGTGCGGGCCCACCGGACCCAGTTTTCGGCTTCGGCCTCCCACGCCTCCCGATTGTCCACGGCCCGAACGTAGCTCCATCCGCCTCCCGTTCGGCTCCCCCGTTGGTTCGCCATCGGAGTGCCTCACCCCGTCTCCCCACTCAGGACCTGACGAAAGCCAGTAGATCGAGTCCCAGTGGCTTGGCCGACGCGCCGCGGGCGATGTCGGCGTCGAGGGCCTCCATCCCCACTGCGAACTGTTCGTCGGTCAGGGGCGACAGAGCGGAATCGCTTCGGCGCATGGACAGCGCCCATTGGCGAAAGGCGGTGAGACTGTCCGGGGCCGGTTCTCGCACCCGGATCAGATCGTGCCGCCGGAACCCGTTGGCCGAAAAGACGGTGGTCAGGTGCTCGACCGTGGGGAACGTGTCCGCCACCTGCTTGGCTGCGGGGAAGTAGGACAGGAGCATGACTTCATCGTGACGACCAGGAAATGAGTTGCGAATCAAGAAGGCTCCACCCCGCCGTACGACCCGGGCCAACTCGGCGGCGGCGGCATCCAGGTCGGTGATGTGGTGGACGACGGTGGACATCCACGCCATCGTCACCGAGCCATGGCGAAGAGGAATCGCCTCGGCCCGACCGCCGGTCATCGAGGCGCCGGCCGGTAGCCCGATCTCTCGTGCCGTCGTCCGCATACCCACGGAGGGCTCGACGCCGACGACCGGCAGAGCGAACCAGGTGGCGAAGGCCCGCATCCAGATACCGGTGCCGGCACCGATGTCCAGTACCGGTCCTCCGAGGTTCTCGACGTAGGGCTCGAGGACGTGGCGCCACGCGACCAGATGGTCGAGGGGCACGTCGCGGCCGGCGTGGTAATGCTCGGCTTCACGGTCGTAGTCGACACGCGCCACCCTGGAAGCCTACTGATAGTCCTGGCCCCGGTTCTGATGGCATTTTGACCAGAGGTAGATTGGAGGAGGTGACGGACGATTTCCTCCTCTTTGCCGGTTCGGCCAGCCGGAAGCTGGGCCGGGCGATCGCCGACTATCTCGACCGTCCCCTGGGGGCGAGCGAGACGCTCAGATTTTCGGAGGGCAACCTGTTTGTCCGAGTGCTCGACAACGTGCGCGGTCGGGACGTGTTCCTGGTACAAGGCACCGCCTTTCCGGCCAACGACAATTTCATGGAGCTGCTCTTCTGGATCGACGCTCTGAAGCGGGCCAGCGCAGCGTCGGTCACCGCCGTCATTCCGTACTTCAGCTATGCCAAGGGAGACAAGAAGGACGAACCCCGCGTCTCCATCCGAGCCCGGGTCTGCGCCGATGCCATCGAGGCGGCCGGTGTGGATCGCGTCGTCACCCTCGATCTGCACGCACCCCAGGTTCAGGGGTTCTTCAAAGTGCCTGTCGATGACCTCTACGCCATGCCCGTTCTGTGTGACGTCATCGCTTCCAAAGCCCTGCCCAATCTGGTGGTTGTCGCCCCCGACGCCGGATTCGCCAAAAAAGCCAGGCAGTGGTCGGAGCGACTGGCCGCCCCGTTGGCCATCGCCGACAAGCGACGAGTGGATCATTCAGAGACCGCCGAGGTCGTGGAGCTGATCGGCTCCGTCGAGGGATGCACCGCCTTGATCGTCGACGACTTCACTATTTCGGGCGGGACGCTGGCCGACGCGGCACGCGTTCTGGTGGAGCGTGGGGCCAGCTCGGTCTATGCCGCAGTGAGCCATGGTCTGCTGGCGGGGGACGCCATGGATCGCATCGACCGGAGCCCGATCAAGACGCTTTTCATGACCGACAGCGTCGAGACTCAACCGGTCACACTTTCGCCGAAAGTAGAGGTCGTGTCTGTTGCCGGCCTGTTGGGTGAAGCCATCCGCCGGATCGCCAACCGGGAGAGCGTGTCCGTTCTCTTTCATAGATGAGCATCGAGAGGGGGCGGGCGGATCGTTGACCAGCGTGAGCCCTCCGGCCAACTGGTATCCCGACCCCGACGGCAGTGGAGGAGTGCGCTATTGGGATGGTGCTACCTGGACCACCCATCGGGCTCCTCCGCCCTACCCGGCGGGTCCGACCGTTCCGACGTGGGGCATGTGGGGGCCGCCGCCGTGGAAGGGTGCCCAACTGGGGCGACCGGCGTTTGGGCCCGGCGCCCTGGCCGATCCGGGTCGTCGCCTCGGTGCCCGGATGCTCGACGTCCTGGTCATGCTGCCGGTCTTCGTGCTCATTCTGGCCGTCACGCTGGCCATCGCCGCCCCCCACTTCGGGCCTCTCTTTCCGGGGATCCACACCAATCAGGCCGATACCACAGTGCCCCTGCCCGGCATCTTCTGGCTCGAGCTGACCGTGTTTGCCTGTGCATTGGCGACAGGGCTGGTGATGCTCACTTACGAAACGGTGGCCGTGGCTCACTTCGGCAGAACTCTGGGCATGGCGTGGCTGCACATCCGACCGGTACGGGTGTTCGGAGGGACGTTGGGGTGGGGACGATCCTTCGGCAGGGCGGCCATCTTCTGGCTGGCCGGATGTTTGGGCTGGATCGGGTTGCTCGATCCGCTCTGGTGCCTGTGGGACGACCGACGTCAGTGCCTGCACGACAAGGTGGCCGACTCGATCGTCATCAACGACGGCCCCAAGCCGGCCACCACGCCCCACTGAACTGTGCTCGGAGCGTCATCGTCCTCGGGCCGTCATTTGTACTTGAAGTGGACGAACACCCGGCCGAAGTTGTGGGAGTCCTTCTCCACCCGGTCGTAGAGAGCTTTGATCTCCTTCTGGTCGAGAAAGCGCAAAACCCGTTTCTTGAGTTGTCCACTCCCCTTGCCGGGAATGATCTCCACCAAACGGATTTTCTTGTCGATGGCCTCGTCGATGACGGCTCGAAGTGCGCGATCGATGTCGCCACCCCGGTTGTAGATGTCGTGCAGATCGAGCTTGAGCTTCACGGGGACGGTCTATACCCGACGGCCGGTCGGATGCCGACTCGACCCGGAATCCGGCTTGTCAGCCGCCCACCCCGACAGCCCACGATCCCGACCTCGCCGTCAGGATCACTGATCGGAGGGCTGAGGGCACAACGGTGAAAGGTTGGCGTGCAACCACGGCTTGTTCCTCCCGTGGGTCCGGTGAATCTCGGTTCCGCAGTTGCCACACCGGGCGAACGAGAAGCTCCAGCCGCGGGAGTGCGGCCCGACCGGCGCTGCCCGGGGTCGGAGGACGCTGTGGTCTATCTGAGATCCACTCATCCCCTTGTCATCGGCGCCGTGAATGGCAGGCTTGAGCGACGGGATACGTTCTCCCCGTCTCGAAGAGGGAGGCCCCGGTCAGCGGAGGGGTGTCAGCGAGGTGAGGGCGATAGCCATCTGTTCGCCGTAATGCACCGAGCCCAGTGGCCCCGCAGCCTGCGAGACAGCAACGGTCTCCCGCTGGCGGAGGATGATCCCGTCCTTGAGCGACACCCAGTAGTCGTTGGGGTTGGTCCCCGATTGCGAGCCGGAGAACGAAAGGGTCAGCCGGGTGTGCACGGCAGGAACATTCTGCCCACCGACCTTCACCGATGTGAAGCCGATCACGCTTCCGGCGAAAACGGTGTTCTGGCCCGGCGAGTGGCAGGTCGTCTTCCACCGCTCACCCACGGTCGGATGGGGAGGCACCAGGTAGGTGCCACTAGGACAGCGGATGTCGGTCGTGGTCTTAATTCCGGCAATCTCTTCGTACGACGGTGCGGAGGCAATACTCAAAGCTCGATTGGCCGTCGGGCAGGCCACCATGCCTTCGATGTGCTGCTCGAGAGGTTCCCACTTCATGGTGGCGCAGCTGCTGTCGGTGACGATCATGTCGGTCGCAGGGGGGAACGAGCGGCTGATGCCTCCGATGCTCAATGACTCACCGCCCGAGGTCCGGTAGCGGTAGACGCCGGGAGGGGGGAGTTGAGCGTTGGCTCCGCCCGACTTCGGCTGCTGATCCTTGTAGAGCCGAAGTGCCTGACGCAGATCGAGTTGCGTGCCCGGGCTCCGCAGTAGGAAGAACCAGACGCCGGCGGCGACCGCCACCAGAATCACGGCGAAACCCATGCCCAAGGCCAAGAACCGATGGTGAGTGGCCCATGTCAATGCCGGCATTGCTCCTCCTTGTTGACCCTGTCTTCATACCCCTGCCGGATCACATTCCCAAACGTTCGTACGTCAACTCTTGCACGCTTGCTGCCCGGGATGCCATCGGGATACCTCCAGGCGGCCTTGGGCAGGCCATGGGGCTGCCATCGGGGGCGGCCCCGGGGAGACCATGCGCTGCCCCGAAGCCGCTCCCCCTAGCATCGGGTCCGGATGATCACCGTATCGGTCGAGGACTTCGAGGAGCTGGTGGGTGCCGCCCTCGACGGCATACCCGATGAGCTAGGCGCCAGCATGGAAAACGTGGCGGTCACCGTGGATGACCGCAGTCCCCCCGGGGGACTCTTCGGCCTCTACCAGGGTGTTCCTCTCACCCAAAGGGGAAACCACTACTCCGCGTCCGCCCCCGACCGCATCACCATCTTCATGGCCACCATCTGCAACGCCTGTTGGACCAGGGACGAGGTGGTGGCCCTGGTCAGGAAGACCGTCATCCACGAGGTCGGCCACCACTTCGGCATCGACGACCGCAGGCTGGCCGAGCTGGGCTGGGCCTGAGCCCGGCGCTCAGGATACGGGCAGCGCCAGGGCCCGACCCAGGGCGGCGATGCCCTGGGCGTCGGCAAAGGGAAGACTGAAGATGACCTCGTCGGCGCCGGCGGCGATGTGACCGGCCACCAGATCGGGAATCTCTGCGGGCTGTCCCACCGTGAAGCCGGCCGTCTCCTCGGGGGAACCACCGGCCGCCAACATGGCCCGGACGTCCCGGGTGTTCTCCTCCGAGTTGGTCAGGACGGCCACGGTCATCCAGGTGACTCCTATCTCCGCCGGGTCGCGGCCAACCTCGGCGCAGTGACCGCGGAGCACGTCGATCTTGTGGCTCAGCGTGGCGACGTCCCCTGTGACGTTGCACTGATCGGCGTACTGGGCAACCAAGCGCAAGGTCCGCCTCTCGCCCCCGCCGCCGATCATGATCTTCGGACCTCCCGGCTGGACCGGTCGGGGCAGGTTGCGGGCGTGCGACAGGCGAAAGTGGGTGCCTTCGAAATCGACGTCGTCACCGGTGAAGAGGGCCCGACAGATCTGGACCGCCTCCTCGAGCATGTCCAGCCGGACCCGGTCAGCGGGGTAGTCAACGCCGAAGGCCTCGTGCTCGACGTCATACCAGGCGCCCCCGATCCCGAGAATGGCCCGTCCTCCGGAGATCACGTCCAACGTGGTCACGATCTTGGCCAGGAGCCCCGGATTGCGGTAGGTCACCCCGGTCACCAACGTGCCCAGTTGCACCCGCCGGGTGCGGGCAGCCAGCGCGCCGAGGAGGGCGTAGGCCTCCAGCATGGGTTGATCGGGTCCGCCCAGCGGCGGCAACTGGAGGTAGTGGTCCATGACCCACAGCGAGTCGAACCCGGTCCCCTCGATGGTGGCGGCCAGGTGGGCCACGTGCTCGAACAGCTCAGCCGAGCTGTGGTCCGAGAAGTTGGGTAGCTGGATACCGAAGCGGGTCATGCGGTCACATCCATACCGTTCTCATCCAGACGGCTCTCATCCAGACGGCTCACATCCATGTGGCTCACATCCATGCGGGTCACCGTAGTGCGCGACAATCGGGCCATGGCCGGCCGCAGCTCGATTCGATCCCAGCTGTACCGGGCCGCCCGCGACCTGGGCAACGTTCAGGCAGCCAGCCGCGGCCCCGGGTCCTATGCCCAGCGGGTCGTGCGCCGAAAGGTCTACCGCACGACAAATACCATGACCAACCAGCTCCTCCGGTCGTTCGGCCTGATGGGGACGCGTCGACATTGACCACCGGGAAGCTCAGCCGAGGTCACGTCGCTGCCAGTACCACCTCGATGTTGCCGCGGGTGGCGTTGCTGTAGGGGCAGACGGCGTGGGCCCCGTCCATGAGGGTCTGGACGACATCCTCGGCCACCCCGGGGATGTGCACCTCCAGGGCCACAGCCAATCCGAAGCCGCCCCCTCCGATGGTGCCGATGGTCACTTTGGCGGTCACCGTGGAATCTTCGACGCTGACCTTGCTCCTCCGGGCCACGACGGCGAGGGCGCTCTGGAAGCAGGCGGCGTATCCGGCGGCGAAGAGCTCCTCGGGATTGCTGGCCCCTCCCGGACCGCCCATTTCGACGGGGGGCCGGAGGTCGATGTCGAGCTGGCCGTCACTGCTGTGGACGTGGCCCGCACGACCACCGACAGCGGTGGCCTCGGCCGTGTAGAGAGGCTTCTCCAATGCTGTGACCATGGTTCACTCCTATCCGGAGAGTCCGTAACGTCAGACGACGTCGGCTCCAAATGCGCTCCAAAGTGAGAAACGACGAGCGCAGCCCCGTTGTTCCCCCACTCGCCGACCTCTGCTCCCGGCCCGGATGCCGAGCTCCACAGACCTGGTGGGTGTTAGATTGCCGCGCCAAGAGCCCACTCCTGCCGATCCCGGTCATGTGCCGGTTCGGTACCCGCCCACCACGGAGCGACGGGGAACACATGCACGCCTTGACCGGTTACCTGGATTTTCGACCCGACGACCGTGAGACGACGGTGGCGGCCATCCGGGCGGTGTCCGAGCGGAGCCGACACGACCCCGGTTGTGTCGATTACTGGTGGGCTGAGGATCTCGACCAGGCGTGCCGGTTCCGCTTCTTCGAGTGCTGGGAGTCAGAGGAGGCCTTCAACCACCACCAGGCACAACCCTACGAGCACGCCTTCATGACCGACCAGGTCTCACATGTCGTGGAGGCCGACGCCAACGTCATGACCGTGACCGACCGCAGCTCGGTCACCGGGGGATAGTCCGGTGCGCGCCGTGAGGAGCACCGGGGCCGGCATCGAGGTGGTGGAGGTCGACCCCGACCCCTCGGCCGGGGTGCGGGTCTCGGTGGTCAGCTCGGGCATCTGCGGTTCGGACCTCCACCTGGTTTCGTTCGGGCCGTTGCCGGTCACCCTCGGACACGAGTTCTGCGGGCGCCTCGACGACGGAACACCGGTGGCCGTGCTGCCGCGCCTGTCGTGCGGCGCCTGTGTTCCCTGTCGGACGGGGAACGAGCAGCAGTGTCCGAGCGCCCTGGCCACCGCCTACGGGATCAGCGCGGACGGGGGGATGGCCGACGAGGCGTGGGTGGATCCGAGTTGTGCCCACGTACTGCCGCCGGAACTTCCGCTGGAGAACGGTTGCCTGGTCGAGCCCTTGGCCGTGGCCGTGCACGGCGTGCACCGGGCGGGGGTGCGCTCCGGCACCCGGGTACTGGTCATCGGGGGAGGGCCGGTCGGGCTGTGTGCCGTCGTGGCCGCCTGTGCCGCCGGAGCCGAGGTGGACATCCAGGCCCGTCACCCGGCCCGGTCACGCGCCGGCGAGCAGCTCGGAGCGGGAACGTCCATCGGGCAGGACTACGAAACCGTCCTCGACGCCGCCGGTACCCAGAGCTCGATCGACGAAGCCGTCGAGCGGGTGCGACCGGGGGGCACGGTCGGTGTCCTCTCCACCTTCTGGGACACGGTGGCACTGGGGATGGGCTTCCAGATCAAGGAGGTCTCGCTGGTCCCGTCGTTCATGTACGGCCACCATCACAGCGGCGACGAATTCGACCACGCCGCCCGGATCCTGGTCGACCTTCCCGCCCTGCCCGAGGTCCTCATCAGCCACCATTTCCCACTGGACGACGGCCCCGAAGCCTTCCGGGTGGCCACTGACAGGAGCACCGAGGCCATCAAGGTGGTGCTCCACCCATGACCAGGCCGGTAATGACGATCGGTGGGCGAGGCCGGTGAGCCGTCTGTTCTTCATCCGGGCCTGCCTGGTCGACGGTGAGCGACCGGCCGTGGACGATGCCCACGTCGTGGTGGACGGGGATCGGATCGTGTCGGTGGGCACCGGCCCGACGCCGGCGGTGAACCCCGATGACCGGGTCATCGACCTGAACGGTCGCACCGTCATGCCCGGCATGGTCAACTGCCACTTCCACGCCACCTACCACAACCTCGGTTCGGTACCGGCCCCCTTCGGCCTCGAAGAGCCGATGGCACTCCAGGCCGTCCGGGCCGTCAACAGCCTCAGCCTCCTGCTCGAGTCGGGATTCACCAGCGCCGTCTCCGCCGGCGCCCCGTTCGCCATCGACGCATCGATGAAGGTGGCCATCGACCGCGGGCTCATCCCCGGACCCCGGTTGGTCCCGTGCAGCCGCGACGTCAGCACCACCGGACACGCCGGCGACCGCAGCTTTCCTCCCCATTGGGAAGTTGGCGCCCTGGGCGCCATCCGACCGAGCGACGGCCCCGCCGAGTTCCGGAAGTCGGTGCGAGCCGAGATAAAAGAAGGTGCCGAGATCATCAAGATGTTCGTGACCGGCGGGCACGGGACGATCGGGCCCAAGGAGATGATCGAGATGACCCGGGACGAGATGGGCGCCGGCATCGAGGCCGCCCATCTGCGGGGCGTGAAGGTCCGTGGTCACATCGCCAACCGTGAGGCCATGCTCATGGGCCTCGATCTGGGAATCGACGTCATCGACCACGGCGACGGGATGGACGACGAATGCATTGAACGACTGGTGGGGACGGGGACGCCGGTGGTTCCCTCGATGCTCTTCCCCTCGCGGTTCCTCGGGTCCATGGGCGGCGCCGGCCTCGGGTTCACCGACTCGATGAAAGAGGACATCGAGGCCATGGCCGACATCCTTCCCCGGGCCAATGCCGCCGGGGTACGCCTGGTCCTCGGCGATGACTACGGGGCCATCTTCCTTCCCCACGGCGCCTACGCCGACGAGCTCGACTACTACGTGCGGGAGATCGGCATACCCAATCTCGACGTGATCCGGTGGGCGACGAAGCACGGCGCCCAGCTCATGGGGCGCGACCACGAGCTGGGAACGGTGGAGGACGGAAAGCTGGCCGATCTGGTCATCGTCGACGGCAACCCGCTGGAGGACATCTCCGTCTTGGCCGACCGGGCCAACCTCCACGGCATCCTGAAGGGCGGGCGCTGGGTCAAGGACCTGCTCGGCCAAGTACCAGCCGTATGACGTACCGGTGGCTGCCTCGCCCCTGACGGGCCTCCCCTGACTCTCGCCCCTCACGGGCCGCTCCTGACCGGTCGAGATCCTGAACGGTGTTTCCCCTGACATCCCCCGTTCGACACCGTGCGGCGCCGTGGCGCCACCCTCCGGGATAAAACGACTCGGTTGGGCCTCTTCCCTAGCGACCGTGCCGGATGCTCCCCTAGCCTGGACCTTTGTGGGGGGAGGCGGGGCGAGTGTCGGGTGGGCGGGGCGCGTCTGGGATCGATCTATCCGGCATCTTCGGTCCCGTCCCCGGCGACCGACGGGCCGCTCGCGGCTACTTCACCAAGGTCGTCCTGGCCGATGCCACCATCGATCTGATCCAAGCGGGCAACCCCCAGCCCAGTTCGGGCCAGGTGGCCGAACGGGCCGAGGTGTCGTGGCGGACCCTGTTCAACCATTACCGTATCGACGCACTGTACGGCGTGGCCGCTGCCACCCTGGTCCTCCGCTCCCGAGCGTCGATCGCCCCGGTTCCACCGGTCGGACCGTTGTCCACACGTATCGACGCCACCTGCCAACAGCGACGCCATCTCTACGACCAGATCGCCACCGTGCTCCATGCCGTCCCGTCACGGCCGGCAGCCACTCCCCTCCTCGACCACGTCCTCGACGAACTGGCCACTCTCCTTTCCGAGCAGATAAAGCGCACCTTCGCCCGTGAGATCTCCCGCCGATCCAACGGGTCCGACCTGGCCGACATCCTCGACGTACCCACCGGGTGGGAGTCGTGGATCACCCTGCGCTTCGGGCGCGACTTGAGCGCCCTCGCCGCCCAGCGCCACCTGGCCGCCACCATGACCCGGCTGCTCACCTGATGGAGCCGGCCGCGGCCGAGACCAGCGGTCAGCTCGGCGCCGACCACCGGGTCTCGTTGAACCGGTGCAGCACCGGCCCGTCGGCTCCCCAGGCGATGCAGGTCACCGAGGCGGTGGCCAGGTAGAGACGCCAGGCTCCCTCGACTCCCAACCCGAGCGCCCAGCAGGCCGCCGCTTTGATCGGGGACACGTGACTCACCACCACCACCGGCGCCGGGCCGCGTGCGCCTGCCCCGTCGCTGGCGAACAGCTCCTCGCAGGCCTCCCGGACCCGGTGGCCCGCTTCGGTGAGCGTTTCACCGCCGGGCGGGCGGTAATCGGGGTCCGATCGCCACAGTTTCCACACCTCGGACGGAACTGAGCCGAGGGGCTGGCCGTCGAATTGGCCGTAGTCGACTTCGATCCAGCGGTCGTCGATCTCGATCTCGAGCCCGGTGTCCAGCGCCTCGGCGGTGCGGCGCGCACGGGTCAGGGGGCTGGAGATCAGCCGGCCGCAGCCGGCCACGGCCGGCCCGAGTGTTCCCGCCTGGGTCAGTCCGCGCTCGGTCAGGGGAGCGTCCATCCGGCCGAGCAGGAGACCGTCGGCGTTGCCGGTCGACTCTCCATGACGCACCAGGATCAGCATGGAGGGCAGAGCGACCGTTCACCACCGGTTCCGGTCAGGATGTCGGTCAATGCACCAGGATGCGGTCGCACTGATCGCAGGTGGCGAACTCGCCCGGCGGCAGGCCGCGTATGCGCTCGACCTCGACGGCTGGAAGGGTCAGATGACAGCCGTCGCACCGGTCGCCCACCAGCCTCGCCGCCCCGACCCCGCCCATCCGGGCCCGCAAGGTCTCGTAGCGCTCGGCCAGGTCCGGCGGGAGGGCCGATGCGCATCCGTCTCGCAGTTCCTGCTCGGTGATGATGGTCGCCTTGATGTCGGCCTCTGCGTCGGCCACTGCTGCCGTGAGCCGGATAGCCTCAGCCGCCATCTCCTCGTGGGCGCTCCTCCGCTCGGCCAGCAGGACGTCGAGCGGCTCCTCCTCCTCGAGCAGAGCCAGCTCCTCTTCCTCGAAATGCTCCTGGCGGGAGCTCAGCTGGTGGACTTCGGTGTCCATGGCCTGCAGATCACGGGACGCGGTGACCTCACCGGTCAGCATCCTCTGCTCGATCTGATGGCGACGGCCGGCGGCGGCTGCGATCCTCTCCTCCAGCTGTCGCTGTCGGCCAGCGAGATCGTCCACGCCTGCCTGCACTTCGGACAGCTCGGCCTCGAGGACAACCTGCCGCTTCTGCAGGTCACGAAGGAGGGCCCGTTCGGGCAGCGCCTCTATCCGGTGACGAAGCTGATCGAGGGTGGTGTCGTGCTCCTGGACCCTTATGAGGGTGTCGAACGGTTCGGCCATCACCACTCCTCCTGTTGATCACCACCCCGAGCCGACGAGGCCCGGATCAGCCTACGGGCCGTACGGAGGGCACCGACCAGGGCATCATCGGCCAGGTGCTCCGCCTCCGTCCACGTGAACCAGGCCACATCCTGGCTCTCCCCGGGTGGGGGTGCCGGATCGTCGTCCGGCGCCACCATCAGATAGCGAACGTCCAGATGGACATGATTCCGGGCCGCCGGGTGGACGTCAACATGGACGAGGACCGGTCGACCCCCGATGTGGGCCACTGTCAGCCCCGTCTCTTCGACCGACTCGCGTACGGCCGCCTCCTCCGGTGACTCCCCCGCCTCGATATGGCCCCCGGGTTGCAGCCATCGGTGGAGCCGCCGGTGGCGATGGAGGACGATCCCTCGGTTGCCGACCACGATGGCGGAGGCGGTCACGTGAGTGAGGTCCGCCTGCTCGTCGAAAGGAGCGGGCAGCCGCCCCAGTTCGACGTCCATGATGGCCAGGGACAGCCGCTCGCGATCGTCCACCGGCGGGTGGTGCCCGAGTGCGGTGCGGAGACGATCCACTCGGTCAGGCACGTTCACCACCAGGCGACTGGCAAGACCGGGTCGATGTTCAGGGGACGAGCAACGGTCCATCCCATGAGGGGCCGTCGGGGTGAAGCCGGCTCAGGCCGACTTGCGACGCTGGCGGTGGATCCGCCGCCTCTCCCGCTCGGTGGTCCCTCCCCAGATGCCCTCTCGCTCCCGATGGGCCAGGGCATGCTCGAGGCAGGCTTCCCTGACCGGGCACTGATCGCAGACGGCCTTGGCTTCACCGGCCTCCTCGTCGGAGATCGGATAGAACACGTCCGGGTCTATTCCCCGGCAGGCGGCATGCTTGCGCCAGGTGGCACTCATGGGAGGGTCACTTCCTACTTACTGTTGGATCACTGGTCGTCCGCTCGGGCTATAACGTTGGTGACCAGGGAAAACACCGCTCACCGACGAAAACTGGCGGAACAGACAGTATGACGCAGACAAGGTGGCGGTGTCCACATCGCCCTCCCCCGTCCGGCTGATTCACCCTCGGGACCTGCTGATTCACCTGGTGGCCCCCGATGACCGCCTACTGCGCTCGTCCCGGCCGGCCGGTGGCCCACTGCTCTCCCGGTGTCCATGGCCGGGTCAACCGGTAGGATCGGCGACCGCTCTCCCGCGCTCCTCCCCCCGAATCCGTCCCCCACTGTCCGCCCTTTCTCCCGACCCGTCCCTCTGTCTATCGGCCATCTCTCACACCCGCCCTCTCTCGATCCGCCCTCTGTCAGTCCACCCTCCCTTATCAGCCCTCTTTCCGGCGCCGCTCGGAACACCACCCACAGGAGTCCGACACCATGCCTGCTGAGCCCTCGCCGCCTGCTGAGCCCTCGCCGTCTGCTGAGCCCTCGCCGTCTGCTGAGCCCTCGCCGTCTGCTGAGCCCTCGCCGTCTAAAGAGGCCCCGCCGTCTAATGAGGCCCCAACTGTGCCGTTGACCGGACTCCTGTCCGGCAAGACCATCGTGGTGACCGGGGTGACCGGCCAAGTGGCAGGTCCGGTGGCCGTGGCCCTGTCCTCCGCCAACCAGGTCGTGGGGGCGGCCCGCTTCAAGGACCACGAGGCCCGGCAGCGCCTGGAGACGGCCGGGGTGCGCTGTGTACCCATCGATCTGGCGGCGGGGGACGTGGACGCCCTTCCTGCCGACGCCGACTACGTCATTCACTTCGCCGTGTCCAAGTCCAACGACTGGGAGCGCGACCTGGGCGCCAACAGCGGCGGGCTCGCCCTCCTGATGGAGCACCACCGGGACGCCACCGCCTTTCTCCACTGCTCGACCACCGGGGTGTACAAACCCATGGGGCACCACGTCTTCGCCGAGGGGGACGAGCTGGGCGACAACCACGGTGTCTGGCCCTTCCTCCGGACCTACAGCATCAGCAAGATCGCCGCCGAGGCCACCGCTCGCTGGGCCGCAGCCCGCTTCGACCTTCCCACCACCATCGCCCGGCTGTCCGTGCCCTATGGGAACAGAGGTGGTTGGCCGGCCATACACCTCGAGATGATGCTGAACGGCAACGAGATCCCCGTCCATGTCGACGCGCCCAGCGTCTATCACCCGCTGCACGAGGATGACATCATCGCCATGGTTCCCCGGCTGCTGGCAGTGGCCAGCGTGCCCGCCGTCACCGTCAACTGGGGAGGCGACCAGGCCGTCAGCATCGAGGAATGGTGCAGCTACCTGGGCGAGCTCACCGGCACCCCGGTCTGCTTCGCCCCCACCCGGGACACCATCGACAGCGTGCAGATCGACCTCACCCGCATGCACGATCTGGTGGGGACGACCACGGTGGACTGGCACGACGGGATGCGACGGATGGTGGCCGCCCGCCATCCCGAGCTGCTCGAGAACTGACCGAACCGCTCAGCTTCGGGCGCTGGGCATGCAGTAGACGCTCCCCACCGACCATGCCTTGATCAAGGCATCAGGGGTCACGATCAGCCGGGCTCCGCTGCGAAAAACGGCGGTCAGCCGCCCTCCGGCCGACGTCCACAACCAGCGCACCGAGCCGGGGAACAGCGATACGAACGGTCCGAGGTGGCTGGTGTTGCGGGGGTCGAGGCGGTAGGCGAGGCCCCCGATCTCCACCTCAAAGGGGCTCCCGATCACCACTTCGGTCTGCCCGAATTGCAGATGCGACTGGTCATCGATGCGGATGAAGGTGAGGGATGGCTCTTCGAGCACGAACTCCCTGCCGCCATCGGGCATCTCCCGGATCTCACAACCGTCGATCACCGGTCCATGATCGCATCTTGCCCTGAGACCTGCACATCCCCTCTACAGTCCGACCATCGGTCTCCGCCGGCCCAGTGGGGAGGGTGCCGACGATCAAACTGAGGGGATGACGACCGCCTCGGGCCACAGCAGTCCGGTGAGATGGGCGGTCAGCCGAGCCAGCTCGTTGGCGGTTCCCCGGTATTTCTCGAGGCTCTGCCCGTAGGGGTCGGGCACCTCGTCAGCAGCTGAGCGATGGGCCAACGAGGTCCGGGTCCGGTCTCCGTGGGCCACGTCGATCCACGAGCGGATCCCCTGGTCGGGGCGACGAGGGCCGGTGACGTCCCCCCGACGGACCAGTTCCTTGAGCATGAATGCCTTGGGCCAGCTCGGCGGGTCGAGCAGGACGATCTCTTGGACGTGGCGACGGCTCATGCCGATGATCAGGTCGGCGTCGGCCACGAGCGGCCGGGTCAGCTCCCTGGACCGGTGGCCGGTCATGTCGATGCCGAACGGGGTCATGACCTCGACCACCTCCGGCGGGACTTCGCCGGTTCCGGCGATCTCACCAGCGTGCAGGCCTGCCGAGGAGACCTCGACCGGCTCGGCCAGGTTGGTGATCTGCTCGGCGAAGAGGGCGGCTGCCATCGGGGATCGGCAGAGATTGGCGGTACAGACGAAGAGGACCTTGACGAGCGGATTGTACCGTCCGGGATCGGGTTGGCAGTCCTCGCCCGGATTTCCAACCGTGCCGACCCCGGCGCATACGCTCGGGTCCGACATGGGAAGCGGGCTCCGCCCGAGGCCCCCCGATCCCACCGGTGGGATGAGGACGAGAAAGAGGAGGGTTCCGTGCGACTCGAGGCGGAGGGCGTCGCCCTGGTCCACGACTACCTCACCCAACGAGGGGGGGCGGAGCGAGTGGTCCTCGCCCTGGCCGCAGCCTTTCCGACCGCGCCTCTGGCCACCTCCCTCTATGACCCGGCCGGCACCTTCCCCGAGTTCGACGAACTCGACATCCGCACCCTGCCGCTCGACCGGTTGCCCCCCCTCCGGGCCCACCACCGCCTGGCCCTGCCCCTTCTGGCCACGGCCTTCTCACGACTGCATGTCGAGGCCGATGTGACCATCTGTTCGTCGAGCGGGTGGGCCCACGGCGCCCGGGCCGGCGGCCGCAAGATCGTCTACTGCCATACACCGGCCCGCTGGCTCTACCAGCCGGAGCGCTACCTGGCCGGTAGCCCGGCGGCAGCGGGGAAACTGTTGTCCGTGGTGACGCCGCCTTTACGCCGGTGGGACCGCCGAGCTGCGGCGTCGGCCCATCGTTACCTGGTGAACTCCAACGCCGTCCGCCGGCGCGTGGCCGATCTCTACGGCATCGAGGCGGAGGTGCTCCCCCCGCCGATCGACGTGGACCCTGCCGCCGACAGGCAGGCTGTTCCGGGGATCGAGCCCGGCTTCCTCCTGTGCGTCTCCCGTCTGCTCCCCTACAAGAACGTCGAGTACGTGGCCGAGGCCTTCCGCCTGCTCCCCGACCTCCGCCTGGTGATCGTGGGATCCGGGCCGCTGGCCGACCAGATCAGTGCCGCCGCCCCGCCCAACGTGACGGCAGTCGGGCGGGTCGACGATGCCAGCCTGCGCTGGCTCTACGGGTCGTCGACCGGGCTGGTGGCTGCCTCGTACGAGGACTTCGGGCTCACCCCGGTGGAGGCGGCCGCCTTCGGAAGGCCCACCGCCGCCCTCCGCTGGGGCGGGTTCCTGGACACGACGGTCGAAGGGGAGACCGGGGTGTTCTTCGAGCGACCCGAACCGGCGCTCATCGCCGAGGCGGTCGAAAAACTCACGGCAGGCCGCTGGTACCCCGACACCCTCATGGCTCACGCCCGGGGCTACGCACCCGAGCGGTTCGTCGAGCGCATGCACACGGTGGTGGACGAAGAGCGGTCCGCCGGCTGATCAGGAGGCGCCCCGACCCCGGAAGATGGTGGTGGGTGTCTGCCAGAGGATCTGCACGTCCCACCAGAAGGACCACGAGGCCACGTAGAGGTAATCGAGGCGGCACAGTTCAAGATGGGAGAGCTCGTTGCGGCCCGAGACCTGCCACAGACCGGTCATGCCCGGCCGGGCCTCGAACCGCTTGCGGGCCCAGCCTTCGATCTTCATGGCCTCGGAGACGACGAAGGGCCGCGGACCGACCAGGGACATGTCCCCCACCCACACGTTGATGAGCTGGGGGAACTCGTCGAGGCTGGTTCGGCGCAGAAAGCGACCGATCCGGGTCACCCGGGGGTCGTTCTGCACCTTGAACAGAGGCCCGTCGACCTCGTTCAGGTGGTCTATCTCGTGCCGACGCTCCTCGGCGTCGTTGTACATGGTGCGGAACTTCAGCATGGAGAAGGGCTGCTCCCCGCGTCCGGTGCGGACCTGCCGGAAGAACACGGGTCCCGGACTGGTGGCCTTGATAACGACCGCGGCCACGATGAAGAAGGGCGAGGCGACCAACAGGATGAGTGAGGAGGCGACGATGTCGAAGGAGCGCTTCAAGAACCGCGATCCGGCCGTCATCGAAGCCGGAGCGATATCCAGCATGGTGAGCCCGGAAAGATCCTCGACGTGGGAGCGACTGGTCACCAGCTCGTAGTACCGGGGGACGATGGACACCGCCACTTGGCCGGCCAGGCCCTTCAGCATTTCGGTGGTGCGCTCGGGATGGGTGCGGGAGAAACACACCACCACCCGGGCCACGCCGTACTGTCGGCACAGGGCGGGGAGGTCCTCGAGCTCGCCGAGGACGTCGCTACCCCCCAACGGGTTGTCGTCCACGTACCCGACGAAGTTGACACTCGAATGGGCGCGCAGGTGGCTGGCCACGGTCTGAGCCAGCTTTCCGGTGCCGACCACGATGATGGGCACCGAACCGACCGAGGCGCGGCCGGCCAGTCCGAAGGTCACCACCCGAGCCACGGGCACCGCGATCATGGCCACCAGGCACATGGCGGCGACCTTGCCCACGGTCAGCGACTCCAGATGGGAGTTCTTCCGGGTGATGTAGGCCACCACGGCGTAGAGGAAGCCGCTGATCATGAGAGCGTGAAGGATGTTGCGCAGGTCGGAGAACACGCTGTACGTGATGCGCCTGGTCACCCCGCGGTACAAGCCGTAGACGGCGAAAGCCCCGATGAACAGCGGGATGACGGCCAGGTTGATCAGATAGATGTTTCGACTGTGGTCGGCAGCGCTGTCGGGGTTGGACGATATGAGCGACACCAGCAACGGCCCGACGAAGGCGGCGACGACCAGACCGATGACGTCGGCGATGAGGAGCCGGCGGAGAACGTGGCGCCGGACCCGGGCCACGGCCCCGGCGTGATCACCGACTCCGGCGTCGGTGACGACAATCTCGTCGACGCGTCTCTTGATGACACCTGGTGCCCGGATGACACCTGGCGCCCTACTGCCGATGACCGTGTCGGCTCGGCCTGTTTCCGTATCAAGTATCGCCATCCCAGCCGGCCTGCCCTTTCCTGCACCGGTCACCCGCTGGCCTTCTCCCGTTCTGCCCGGAAGATCAACCACCAGAACCACGTCCACCAGAACCACGTCCGCCAGAACTGTGTCCGCCAGAGAATTCCATGCTAAACGCACAGCAACCATCGGCACAATCGCGAATTGGGGCAGAGTCCATGCCCGATTATCGACAGGTACGGTCCCGGGCTGAACCGGTCGGCACGAATCGGACGGGACCGGCCGAACGTTTCGGGCTCGAGCGTCGGTGAGACCGGACCCGAGGGCCCCGGGGCGTCCCCTCTCTCGGAGCCGGCCGCCCGCCTAGCTCCCGGTCACCTCCATGAGCCCGGCCCGGATGGCAGCGATCGATTCGAAGGTCGATTTCTTAAGCATTTCCTCGGGAAACTCGATGTCGAAGGCGTCTTCGAGTGCCAGCATGACGTTGACGCTGGCGTGGGAGGTCATCCCTGCCTCGAAGAGGTCGGCATTGTCGTCGATCGAGCCCACGTCGACCCCGAGGCGGCCATGTTCGGCCAGAACCTCCCGAATGGTCTCATCCATGGTCTCTCCATTTGTTGGGCCGGTGAGCATCGGACCGGTGATCGGGCGGGGACGGGGTCAGCCTCACTGGTCGTGCTCCCCCGTCGTGATCCGGCCACTCTCTGCCCCGACATCCACACCGGCAGTGACCGTCGAGTCCGGTGCCTCTGCAAAGCACACCCCGACCACCACGGCGGCGGCCAAGGCCTCGTGATGGGTGAGGCTCACCGACCATCTGTCGATGCCCGCCCGTGCGGCCAGATCCGCCGCCGACCCCGACAGGTGCACCTCGCACCAACCACCGTCGGTCCGGAACACCTCGATGTCGCGCCACGGAGGCCGCGGGCCGGGGGGGCGCAGAACCTTGAGCACCGCCTCCTTGGCCGCGAACCGGGCGGCCAGCGATTCGACGCGGTAGGGGCGGTTCGCCTCCGGACCGTCCCCGAAGCGACAGAACGCCTGCTCGTGGGGCGTGAACATCCGCTCCACATAGCGATTACCGAACCGGGCGATCGATGCGGCCACCTCGTCCACCGAGGTGAGATCGATGCCCACCCGCACCATGGGTCGGCCCCCGCCACTCTCGGGGACCACCGGATGGGGGACCACATCGGCGATCCAGTCCTCGATCCGGTCCTCGACGTCCTGTGCCATCGCGGCCGTCAGCCCGCTCATCGGACACCCCCGCTGGCGGCGGCTCGTCCCGACGGCGCCCGATTTTCGTCGGCCGGAGCACCGACCACCGAGCGATAGACGGAGCCGTAGGCGGCGGCGATCCGCGGCCACGAGAAGTCGTCGACCCGGGCGGGGCCGGCGGCGGCTATCCGGTTGCGCTCCACCGGGTCGCCCAGAAGGTGGTCGAGGGCGGCGGTGAGGGCCGACGTGTCGAAGGGGTCCACCAGAACTCCGTCCTGCCCGTCACGCACGAACTCGGGTGCGCCGCCCCGATTGCTGGCCACGACGGCCACGCCGGCGCGCCATGCCTCGAGGATCACGATGCCGAAGGGCTCGACCCTGCTGGGCATGACGAAGAGGGTGGCGGCAGCCATGGCCTCGGCGACGGCCTGTCGATCCAGGCGGCCCACCAGATGCACCCGGTCCTCCACTCCGAGCTCTGTGGCCTGCTGCCTGAGCCCGTCGACGGCACCGCCGGCACCGGCGATGACCAGGTCGACCTCATGCCTCCCGGGATCCAGCCCGGCGTAGGCCTCGAGGAGGAGATCGAAGCCCTTCTTCTCGACGATACGACCGAGGGCCAAGATGTAGGGACGCCCGGCCACGCCGGTCAGCCGCTCACGGATCCCCGGATCGGCCTTGGCCTCTCCTTCCTCCCCCGGACGAGGGCCGCCCTCCAGTGATACCCCGTTGAAGATGACCTGGCCCCGGCCCTCCTCCAGCCCGAACCGGTGTTCGGCGTCGGCCAGGGTGAAGGCCGAGCAGGCGGTGACAGCGGCGGCCCGCCGCAGCGCCAGGCGCAGTGAGGTGCGCAAAGAGCGCGATTCCTCGAAGATGTCGGTGTCGTCCATCACTGTCTCCCCCTGCAGGGTCACCACCAGTGGGATCCCGGTGACACGGGAGAGAGCGGTGGCATAGGTGCCGTTGGGGCCGAAGCACTGCACGTGGAGGACGTCGGGGCGGAAGGCGGCCACTGCGCTCCGCAAGGACACCAGGGTGCGTGGACCGGTCGTGGTCGAGCGACGGATGGCGGGCCAGTTGGTGGCGGGCAGGGGCATGGGCAGCCGTCGAACGACCAGATCGTCGAGGATCTCGACGGTCTCCGGTTGAGAGTCGTCGGCGAGGAGAGTCCACACCTCCACGTCGTCCCCGCCAACACGCAGGGAGAGGGCGAGGTACCGGGTCAATTCCTCCACTCCGCCGAGTGCAGGAAGATACGAGCTGGGAAGGAGGGCTATGCGCATGGTGATCGTCGGGCAACCTCAGGGCTGTCGGCATCCCGGGTTGGCGATGAGAAAGCCGACGGTAACAGGGTGGGGCGTGTGGGCACGACGCACAGTGTTTCGGTTCAGGAGATGGTCGGACTGAGCCAGGGCTCAATGGCAGCCAGGACCCCGCCACTCGGCTCGGGGGCGATCGTGCTCCAGTCGCCCACACCCGGTGACCAGTAGTTGGAGAAGGCGGCGGCGTACCAGCCCGAGAGGAAGCCCTGCTCTGCGCAGTCGCAGTCGGGAGCCCAGCTGGCCGGGTGGATGCCCAGGATGTTCTCGATCTGGGCCTCTCCCCCTTGGGGCTCGACGGCGGCGGCGTCGACCTCATGGCCGATCTCGAAGCCGATGATCCCGGCCAAGGTGTCCACCGTCTCCCCGGCGTAGACGTAGAGGACCGAGGTGCCGCCGGGTCGGCCCCAGGTGAAGGTGGTGTTGCCGTAGAAGCCGGGTGACGGTGCGTCGGCGATGGGCAGGAACTGGATGCTGTACCCGGGGATGTTCTGCCACGGGTAGCGGACCAGAGCCAGAGCCTGCTGACCGAGTTGATCGGGCGTGGTGGCCGCCGGGGTGGGGGCCACTGCGGTCGGTGGCGGTGCGACGGCAGCGGCCGGAGCGACCGCCGGCGGCGGTGCCACCGTGGTGGTGGGGGCCGGCACGGTCGTGGTGGGAGCCGGCGCCGTGGTGGTGGGGGTCGGGGCGGTTGTAGTGGGGGCCGGTGCCGTAGCCCGGCGAACGTAGGTGCGGACCGGCGCCGTAGCCCGGCTAACGGTGGCGCGGGCCCGGGCGACAGTGGCGGTGGCAGCGGCGGTGGGGTGAGACCGGATCCCTACCTGGAGCACGGTGACCACTATCAAGACGAGGACGACGGCCGCCACCACGAATTCGAGGCTGAGCAGCGAACGGCGCTGGTGGAAGGTGGCCCGGGCCAGACGTGCGCGCCAGCCGGCCGCCCGTCGGTCATGGCCGATGTAGCCGGGGGAAAGGACCAGTTCGGGGTCTTCGAGCTCGGTGCGGAAGGCGGCCCGGAGTTCCTCCTCAACGGCGGGATCACCCTGTTCGACGGCCGGGTCACCCTGTTCGACGGCGGGATCACCCTGGCTCGGGGACGGTCCGAGCGGGGTGTGCTGGGGAAGCACGCTGACTGCGCCGGGAGGCCAATCCGGCGTCATGTCATCGCTCTGGGCTGACTCCATAGCGGTAGATCGGCAGGTTCGAGCTCAACCTGAAGGGGCCAGGGCCGTCAGGTCCCACGGTCCCCGAGGAGGCCGGTCGGCGGCCCAGAGCGGTCGGAGTCCCTGGTTAGGCCCTTGGATCCTTGTGGGAGCCGGGATGACCGGCGCGGGTCGCCCGACGCTCCGTTCTCAGCACGGCCTGCGCCGCCAGTCGGGCGTGTCGCGCCTGGCTTCGGGCTGCCGCCTTCTGGCTCCGGATGGCAGCCTGGTTCCGGACGGCGGTCTGGTTCCCGACACCGGTCTGGCTCCGGGTGGCAGCCTGGTTCCGGGTGGCAGCGCTGCGGATGGAGGCGCACCCCGCACCGGAGGCCAGAGCCCGGCCCTTTGCACACGGGCCCGCCGACAGTTCGACAGCTGTGCGAGTTGAGCCGGCGATGTGAGTGGCGCCGCGTCCAGCCGAGCGGGCCGGGGTCGAGCGGGGCCGACGCTCCCGTGCCGCTCTTCCACCGCCGCCGGGACGGGTGGGAGCGCCGAGCGCGCTGGCGGCCCTTCTGTGACCTTTGCCGCCCGACACTGTCTGACCAGCGGCATGGGAGCCGATCAGAGCAAGCGGGACCACGGTGGCCACCACGATGGCGAGGATGGCCAGGATGTCCAACATCCGCCTGGAGGCGGACCGCCGGGTTGTGGTACGACCCACCAGGGCGGCTGGCGATGCCTCCGACAGCCCCGGCATGGCCAGTGACGAAGGCTCTGCGGAAGTGGACAGCGGCGGAACCTCCCGGCCGACCAGTGCCGGGGCGACAACCTCCTGCGCCGTCCGGACTGCGCTGTCATCGACGGGGTTGGTGACGGGGTTGGTGACGGGGCCGCCACCTCGCCGGTCACGGCCGACGTAGTGGTCGGAGAGAATCAATCGGGGATCATGGAGATCGGCCAGAAGGGCGGCGGGAACACCAGCGGGCCGGCGGTGGGGCCCCGACCGAGGTGCATCGGGCCGTGAACCTGTCGATTCGGGCCACAGCGGTGGCGGGGCATCGGACCCCGGTGTCAGTAGTGCGCAGGCCGACGCCGGCCGGCGGGCGTGCTTATGAGCCAGCGGATGGAGCGCACCCCTCTGTTCCGACGCCACGCTTTCTTTTCGGCATCGGTGCCGCCTATCTGAAGCACTCCCCCGCTACCTGGAGCACTCCCCGGCGACCCGATGGCGGCAGAACCGCGGCGGGGAGACGTTCCGGACCCCGAACGATCGCTGGCTCGGTCGCTCGGTCGGCTCAGTAGGCGGGGAGGAGCCGGAGGGCGGCCTGGGTCAGGCGCGACGTCGTCTGCCGGACCGAACCTCCGGGCAGAACCCCTGACCGCGTCCGGGTCGAAAACCCGGCCCCACGCCTGCCGGTGCCCTCACCCACCCGCAGGTCGACCGGTCTTCGCTCGTGCAGATCGCGGTCAGCCAGACCCAGACAGACGCCGCAGATGATGTAAGGCGTACAGTACATGGCTCCGATCCAGAAGATGTCGAACAAGCCGTCGACATAATGGGCGATCAGGACAGCTAGTCCCAACGTGCCGAGCGCGTACGGAATTCGGAACATCGTCCTGACCGTGACCCAGACCAGGTAGAAGAACGCCAAGGATCCGACGATGCCGGTCGAAGCCAGATTGTCGTAGAGCACGTTGGGCGGAACGGTGACGTACTGCCACTGGGGAAGGTTGTAGAAGCGCATCCCCTCACCCAGTATTGGGGCCAGATGCCAGACATGGATGGCCAGGTTGTACTGGTTCTCCCGGATCGCCACCGAGTTGAACCTCGGGTTGTTCCTAGCCGCCATGGCGAAGCTGTTGTACACCAAATAGACCACGGGGATGCAGCCCACGACGATGAGCTTCGACCGGGCACGGAGAAGGGGGTTGCGCAAGAAAGCGATCACCAGGGCCAAAACCATGACGATGCCGGCCTGACGCGACTGGCATGCCAGGAGGCCGAGGAGGCACAGGTACTTGCTCACCCGTGCCTCCATCCGAGGGACACCTGCCCACGAGGGATTGACCTGGGCGACGACGACGGCCACCCACATCACCGCTCCGATGCTGTTCTTCTGGTATCCCGACCATTGAGCCGGTTGGAAATGGCCGGTGATGGAGTGC
Source organism: uncultured Acidimicrobiaceae bacterium (assembly GCA_963813525.1). Lineage (GTDB taxonomy): Bacteria > Actinomycetota > Acidimicrobiia > Acidimicrobiales > RAAP-2 > Bog-756. The sequence goes on along the minus strand of CAWEZI010000005.1, from coordinate 1,677,125 downwards.
TCGATGGCCAAGACGGCCAGAATCGAGGCGGCGAGCAAAAAGAGCCGGAAAGCCTGTCGGACGCGGTCCGAGCTGGCGATGACCCACCCACACAAGACCGTTGCCCCCAGGCCCGAGAAGCGGTGGAACCATTCGACGATGTCGTACCGGTTGGGATTGGCGATCACGATGATGACGAGCACGGCCTCGTACCAGATCACACCCTGCAGGAACTGGCGGAGATAGGTGGCCTCCTTCCACCGGATATGGAAGAGGCTCACCATGCCGCCGACAAAGACGACCAGATCGCCGGCGCTGAAGTTGGTGCTTCCCCCCAGCCGCTCGATGAGGATCGAACCGGGCAGGGCCAAGACCACCAGCAGGATGGGGTCGCTGGCGAAGATCCCCAGCAGGAGGACCACGGCGGCCAACGCCAGTCCGATGCGGCGCTGCCCGGCCACAGCCATCCCGACTACCCCGGCCAACCCCACCGTGGCCACCCAGAAGACCCCGCTGGTCACCGCCGTACGCCAGTGCCCGACGCCGCTCCACTGCCTGACGCTGCGTCGCTGTTTGACCCTGTGCTGTTTGACGCTGTGGTGCTGTTTGACGCTGTGGTGCTGTTTGACGCTGCGCGTCGGCTCGACGTCGTACGGTTCGACGTGGTCGGTGCTCTCGGTGTCCTCGCCGCCGGGATCCGACCGGCCCGGTCGAGAACGGGCAAACCGGGTCATGGTGGGGCCTTGCCTTCGGTCATCGGACCTCGGCCTCCTGTGATGGCAGGCTCCAAAGGATAGTGGTCCGTCGGTGCACCCTCCTGTCTTCGGCAATTGTCTCTCAAGAACTGAGGGCGCAGTGTCGACGCTACAGATGATCCCAGGCACGCCGGACCGCCTGCGCTCGGGCCGCGGGATCGGAGGATCGACGAGGGACGGAATGGCACCACAGAGCCCGGGTGACAACACATGAGCGCCACCTCTGCCCACCCCGGTCTCCCCGGGTGGCGACCGTCGGTTGCAACCAGCATGGGCGCCGGAGGCTCACCGTCCAGATTCCGCCACCCAACGGTCACGCTAGGCCCTATCCTCACCACATGGATACGGCTCGACGAGGGGGAGTCTGGTGACCTTCGCTGACTTCGTGGCGATCCTGTGGCGCAGGCGCCTGACCATCGCCATCTGCGTCGTCGTGGCCGTGGTCGCCGCCATCGGCTACACCAAGGTCCGCGCCCCGAGCTATCAGTCCTCAGCGCTGGTCCAGATCAATGCGCCCAGTTCGACCAGTCAGTCGGCCACGGCGGTGACTCTCCCAGACCCGGCACAGTTCCTGAGCAGCACCGCTGTCCAGATCGAGGCGGCCAAATTGCTCAACAATCCCGATGTTACGGCGGTCACCGACGCCGTCACCGGGACGGTCGACCCAACCACCGGCGCTCTGACCATCACCGCCACGGGCTCCACTCCGGAAGAGGCCAAGGCCGTAGCCGAGGCCTATTCGCAGGCCTACGTGAATCAGACCCAGGATCTCATTCAGGGCCAGATCAACAAGATCAACACCCTGTCGACCGGTGTCGAGAACCAGATCCAAGCCCTGCAGGCGCAGCAGCCCCCGACGGCTCTGACCACCGCCCAGATTGCCGCCCTCACCACGACCTACGGTTCGCTCCAGGCCGAAAAGGACACGATCTCCCTCGGTGAGCCCTACGCCAGCATCCAGGTGGCCGCTGCCCTGCCCGGAGCACCGGCGGGATTGAGCAAGAGCAAGTTGGGACTGATCGGTCTGGTGGCCGGTCTCCTGGTCGGTTGCGGCCTGGCTCTGACCCGCGAGCAGTTCGACACCCGCCTCCGCACCAAGCCGGACATCGAATCGGTCACCGAATCGCCCATCCTGGCCGAGCTCCCCGAGGACAACGAGGTACGGAACGGCTCGGTGTCCATCGCCATGGTCCAGGCGCCCCAGTCGCCGATGGCCGAGTCGGTGCGGGAGCTGAGGACCAGCTTGCGGGTTCTCCTCGACGAGACTCCGTGTCCCCTGATCGTGGTCACCAGTCCCGAACCGGGGGACGGCAAGACGTTCGTGACGGCCAATCTGGCAGCCGCCTGGGCGATGAGCGGCAGCAAGGTCATCGTCGTCTCCGCCGACTTCCGCCGGCCGAGGCTGGAGGAGATCTTCGGGCTCGAGGTCGATGGCCGAGCCGGTCTGGCCGACCTGATCCGGGCCAATTGGAAGAAACCCGAGGGCGAGGATCGGTTCCTCGGGCACAACGACCGTGAACAGTCCGACAAGAACGACGACCGCTATGGCCGTGGCGGCCAGCGGATCCCGAACCGGGGCAGACGGGACATCGGACCGGTGCACGATCAGCCATCAGCCAGCTCGCTGCTGGTCGAGACGGGGATCTGGGGACTGCAGATTCTTCCCGCCGGTACCAAGCTCGACAACCCGAGCGAACTGTTCGGAAGCCCCGGGATGCAGCCGGTCCTCGACCAGCTCCCTCTCCTGGCCGACATCATCCTGCTCGACACGCCGCCCATCCTCTCCGCTCCGGACACTGCCATCATCGGGAGCATGGCCCGCAACGCTGTGGTGGTGGCCTCCGAAAACAAGACCGACCGGGGCGACCTCGAGCGAACTGTTCGCCGTCTGGAAACGACCCACTGCCACGTACTGGGAATCGCCATCAACCGGGTCAAGCGCACGTCGGTCGACTCCTACCGCGCCTATCACTACAAGCAGTGACGCCTTTTCCTCCGGGTGGTCGCTCTCTCACTCGCCCTTCAGCCATGGCTTTCTCCCCCACCGGTCCCTCCGCCGTGGAAGGCGAGGCGGAAGGGCCCAGTTTCGACACCACCACACGTTGACGGGTCGGCCCGTGCTGCCCTCTGACCCGCCGCCCTCCGGCCATGACGACTCGAACGGTCCGGCCTCCGACGGCGACCCCGGCGTCGAGGTCATCGTGGTGGCTTTCGGAGCACCCGAGCTGCTCGAAACCTGCCTGGACGCCCTGGCCGGCCAATTCCCGGTGGTCGTCGTGGACAACGCCTCGGATGCCGAGGTTCGAGCCATCACCGAGGGCCGTGGGGCCGTCTACGTCGATCCGGGGGTCAACCTCGGCTTCGCCGCCGGAGTCAACCGAGGACTGGCCCGCCGGCGAAGCGGCGGCGCTGACGTTCTCCTACTCAATCCGGATGCCATCATCTCGCCGGAGGGCGTACGTTCACTCCACCGCTGCCTCCACGGGAGGAGTGACCTGGCCTGCGTGGCCCCCAGGCAGATCGAGCCGATCAGTACCGCGCCCTCGCGTGTGGGCTGGCCCTTCCCGACCCCGGTCGGAGCCTGGGTGGACGCTGCCGGGCTCAGCCGTCTCCGCCGGAAGGAGGACTTCATGATCGGTTCGGTCCTGCTCGTTCGTGCGTCGGCGCTGGCCCAGGTGGGTGAATTCGATGAGGAATTCTTCCTCTATGCCGAGGAGACGGACTGGCAACGCCGGGCCTTCGACGGCGGCTGGCGGATGGTCTGTTGCCACGAGGTGACGGCTACCCACATCGGCGCCGGAACCGGCGGGAGCGCCGATCGGCGCCGGGTGCACTTCCACGCCTCTCAGGAGCGCTACATCCGCAAACACCATGGACGCTTCGGTTGGGAGGTCTACCGGACGGGGACGATGGCAGGGGCCTTCATCCGGGCCGTCGTCCTGCCTGGGCAACGAGGTCGGGAGGCGGCCCTCCGGTTCCATCTCTATCGTCGGGGTCCGTGCCAGGTCGAGTCCCGCACATGAAGCCGGCGGGGCGCCAACCGCTCACCGTCGCCCATGTGGTGGTCACCGACACCTTTGCCGGCGTCGAGCGTTACGTGTGCCAGGTGGTCAACGAGCTCGCCGCCCGCGGCCACCGGGTGACCACCATCGGGGGGGACTCGGACCGCATGCGCACCGAGCTCCACGATGACGTTTCCAACCTCTCCGCCGACTCCCTTCTCACCGCGGCGGTGGCCCTGGCCCGCACCGGCCGGCCGGACATCGTCCATGTGCACATGACCTCAGCCGAAGGGGCGGCCTGGCTGGCCCGACCCTGGCACCGGGCGCCTCGGGTCGCCACCCGCCACTTCGCTCGGGATCGCGGTTCGAGCGCCATCAATCGGACCCTGAGCCGCATCACCAGCCGCGGTATCGCTCAAGACATCGCCATCAGTCGATTCGTGGCCGACTCCATCGATACGCCATCCGTCGTCATCCCCAACGGTGTCCCCGACCGTCCCCAGGCCCCTCTGGAGTCGCCGGCCGTTCTCATGCTCCAACGCCTCAACAGCGAGAAGGCCCCCGACGTCGGCATCCGGGCCTGGTCGGCGAGTGGGCTGGGACTCCAGGGGTGGCGACTGATGGTGGCCGGCGGCGGCGGCCGAGGCTCGCTGGTCCAGTTGGCCCGCGACCTCGACACCGACGACAGTGTCGAGTTCCTGGGTCAGGTAACCGACACCGACGACCTGCTGGCCCGGGCATCGATCCTCCTGGCCCCTGCGCCAGCAGAGCCCTTCGGGCTGTCTGTGGTCGAGGCCATGGCCCACGGGATCCCGGTGGTGGCGGCCAGGGGCGGCGGTCACCTCGAAACGGTGGCCGAAGGGGGCGTCTTATTCACATCGGACGACCCGAAGGCAGCGGGAGAGGCTCTGGCCGAGCTGGCGGCCAGCCGGCCCATGCGTCTGCGCATGGGTCACGACCTCCGACGTCGACAGCAGGAGATGTACTCGCTGTCGACCCACGTCGATCGGCTGGAGGATCTCTACAACGATCTCGTGGGGGCCGTAGGGGGCCGACGTCAGCCGGCCTCGTAGCTCACGCCGCCTCGGGCACCGGAGCCTGGGGAGCCAGGCGTAGCTTCCGCCTTCTGATCCTGCTCGGACTGCTGGACACTGTCCGCCACGCCTTGCCCTAGGTACCGGCGATCCCGCCGGTCCCGCCGTCAGCGGGTCACCGCCGGATGGGCGGGCGGCTCACCAAGAGATGACGGTGGGAGCGGTGTCGGCGAACGTCTGGCCGTTTGCCGTCCATTGCTCGGCGGGCACTCGGGCCGATGGCACGACCGTCATGGAGCCGTGTTGCCCGGGCATCCGGAAGCGAATCACAACCGTGGCCGTCTCCCCCTGGGTGAGGGTCAGGGGTGCCCCCACCACCCAGGTGGGTCCCTCGCCTCCCTTTACCGCCAGCGGCCCGGCGCCGGTCATGGAGATCTGGCTGGCGGCGGCGGGAAGGTTGGCCGCCACCACCCCGTAGTAGCCGCCATAGCCGACGGGGACCCCGGGAAACGGTCCGGCGATGTATTGGGACTGACCGAAGGGCGTGGCGTTGGTCAGTCGCGTGTTCAAGGTGACCTCCGTCCCCGATCCCTCGCTGGCGGTGCTGGCCGTCACCTTTATGGAGATGTACTGATCGAGTTTGTTTCCACTCACGTTGATCAACGACAGGTCCACCGAATTCTGGGTGAGGGTCCCGCTCACTCCGCTCGTCACCCATGCGGCTTCGTCCACGGGGTTCTTCGACCAGACCATCAGATGTCGTCCGGCCACCGCACCGGCCATGGCCGAGGCCAGTGACGTGAGGTCGGTGGCCTGCCCTTGGAGTTGGGTGACGACTGCGGTGGCCAACACCCCCAGTGCATCCTGGCGTTGGCCCGAATCGCCGGACTCGCTGTTCAATCCCGCGTACTGGTCGTGGAGGAGAAACTGCTCCACGTTGTCGGCGGTGACGGTCCGACCGTCGGCCACAACCGGACCGGTGGCCTGGAGCAACTGCTGAACACCCACGACATCGATGGCCATGACGCCGTTCACCGCCTGGCCGGTTGAGGCTTGCCACATGCGGGCAGCGAGAGGGGCCGTCACGTCGAACTGCGGCGTCAAACCCAGATTTCGCATGTCGACACTCGGATGGAGCCAACCCCAGTTGCTCTGGAGATCACCGGTGACATTCACCTTCCCTTGGGGAAGGGCATGGGCGCCGGAGGGATCCAGGTTGCCGAGATGGACCGTGCCATCGGCGGACGTCGCCTCGCCGACCTCGAGAAACGTTCCCGAACCGGCCCTCATCTCGGCGTTGTTGGCCGCCAGCAGCAGGTAGCTCTGAGGCCCGGTCAGGATGGTTGCCACCGCCGAAGACACCCCGGCAGCCTTGGTCAGCTTGTCGCGGGCGTCGTCCAGCTGGGTCAGGAACTCGGCCCGCTTGGTGGCCAACGGACCCACCAGCGCCTGTGACGGCCCCGTGTTGACGGCGGCCAACTGCCGCTCGGCGGCGAACGACAGGGCGCCCAGCTGACGCATGGACGCCACCCGCTGGGGGCCGGCGCCGTGAGGGGCGTCGAGGAGGTCGTGGACCTGGGAGAGGAAGGTGGATCCCACCTGGGAGACGGTTCCGGCGGCGGTGCTCAACGCCTGGACCTCCCTGAACTGGCGACCGAGAACAGGAACAATGGTGATCGGAGCGAAGATCGGCGACGAGAGATCGGACTGAGCCTGAGTGAACTGGGCGTGCGCCTCGTCCAGCAGGGTCACCGATGCCTGTGAGGTGACGGTACCGGGAGCCAGCTTGGCCTTGACCTGTTCGAGCGAGGCAAGACCGTCCTTGTCGTGGTGGTAGGCCGACATGGTTCGAGCGGCAAGGAGGAGAGCCCATGCCACCACGAGCACCGCCACGCCAGCCACGATCAGCCACCTGCGTCGCCGTCGGATCCGGTTACCACTCACTGCGCTACTCACCACCCCAGGTACCGGCATGTGGGCCCCGGGTGGGCGGCCCCCTCAGCACAGCGGACAAGGGCACTGATGGTACCGGACGCGCCACTCGAAACCTCGTCTCCCCGGTGCGGTGGCCGGGCGTCAGCCTGGTGTGCCGTTAGCATTCCTGCGTGTCATTCACCACCATCCGAATGGCAGTGGGGCGGGTGGTTCTCGTCAGTGGCGTCCTCGTCCTGCTGTTCATCCCCTATCTGCTGTGGGGAACAGGACTCCAGACGGCTCGTAGCCAGGCTCAGTTACGCACCGAGTTCGCCAACGCACAACGACGGGCCGGGGTGAGGATCGCCGGCCATCCGGTCGCCCCGAAGAAGGGAGACCCGCTTTCCCCGCTCAAGGTGGCCGCGCCCATATCCGACCCCGCGCTCGGCGCAGCGTTAGGCGTGATCACCATCCCTGCCATCGATCTTTCGATGGTGGTCGTGGAGGGAACGGGCGACGACCAACTTCGATCCGGGCCGGGCCACTATCCGGGGACGCCGCTTCCCGGTGAGGCAGGCAACTCGGCCATCGCCGGTCATCGGACCACCTACCTGCATCCCTTCTACAACCTCAATGATCTGGTCGCCGGTGACCCGATCACCATCGAGACAGTCCAGGGGATCTTTCTCTACCACGTGACGGCGAGCTTGATCGTGGCCCCCAATGACGTGTCGGTGATCGCCGCCACCACGACGCCGACCTTGACGTTGACCACCTGCAACCCGCGCTTCAGCGCCACCCAGCGTCTGGTGGTACACGCTTCGCTGGTGGCGAGCATCCTGTCCCACGCCAAACTGGCGCCGGCAACCGTCACTCCGAAGACTCCCAACGCCAACACCAGCTCGTCCGGTCACAACTGGTGGGCTGCCATCCTGTGGGGTCTGGCCGTAGCCGTTCTGATTACGGCGGTGTGGGCAGGAGCTCGACGACAGCGGCGAGGACGCAGAGCCATGGTCCTCGGTATTGGCCTCGTGGCGTGGCTGGTGGTGGTGTTCTTCTTTTTCCAGGCGGTGGCTCCGTTACTGCCGGCCAGCTACTGATCGTCGCTGGCTATTGGCCAAATGGAGCTGCCACCGGTGAAGGGTGGAACGTTTGGCGCCCACGTCCGACAGCCAAATCAGGCGCGCAGCACTACCTCGCAGAAATCACTGATGATGCCAGCTACGGCTTCAGGCTGCGTGGCGGCGGCGGCGAATCAGGAGGCCACCGACCAACACGGCGCCAACCCCGACCACGGCCAACTCGTCGATGTCCGCGCCGGTGAAGGGCAGACTGCTCGAACCAGCCACGGCGCCCGGCGAACTCGAACTCGTCCCTGCCGTCGATGGCGATGACGCCGCCGTAAAGGGAAGAACACCCGTCGACGGCTTCGTCGAACTCCCCGAAACGGACGGGGGCGTGACGCAGCCAGCAGGCTCGTTCAGTGTCTGGGTCTGCACGCACGTGGCCGCACCCGCGGCACCAGACGCCATGGCCAGTCCGGCCACGGCGAATCCTGTACCCACCACCAGTCGCCTAACCCACATCATGATCGCCTCTTCCTCGCGGGATGCACCCGCGTACCCCTTCCAGCCTCGAACTCGCTTTTGCGGGCTCCCAGCTGCCTCAACCCATAATGCCGGGTAGAAGTGCCATTCGCAATAATCGACCACGCTCAGCAAGTCCATTACCACTAAGCGTGATCTGCCTCGATTCCCTCAAGCAGGCACCAGTTGGCCGAACGTGCTGCACAGACCAAAGGCTTCGATGATCAAGAAGGCAGCGACGATCACCAAGACGACCGGCAGCCGCCAACTCGGACTGCGGCGAGCCATGGGGGCGGGCATGTACCAGGGCGGCAGGAGCCCGGGCGCCTCGTCGAGATATTCGCCCAACGGGACAGCGTCGACATCGAGAGGAGCGTTTGGGTCGGCGGCCAGGGCCAATTCGGTGAGTTCGGCATCGGTAAAGCCGACGGCCTCGCCTTCCCACCCGAACTGCTCGTTCCCCACCGACTGCTCGATCGTGTTGTCCACAGAGCGGCCTCCTCTGCCGGGCCAAGCGACCCAGCCAACCCAGACTACCGCTCAGCCCGACTGAAGCGGATTCGGCGTCTTAAGCAGCATCTGTTCGGGAACAGACCGAGGTCGTCGAGAGAGCCCAATGTCGTCGGGCCGGCTACAGCAGATGGACGACCGATTCGAGCCCAACGATGGCCACCCCCACGGACACCAGAGCACCCACGTAGAGGATCCGCCGGCCGAGCGGTCGCTCCCCTCCCCCAGCGGTGCCGATACCAACCACAGCCAGGGCGAGAACCCCGATCACATCGGCGATGACGAAGGCCGTCCAAACCTCCCAAACGTGAAGCCCCGACAGCGTGAAGACGATGGTGGCCGGAATGGCAGCTGCCAGGATCGACCACGAACCCAGGAGTTCCTTGCGTATATCGGACCGCTTCAGAGTCATGTCGTGCCACGACCTGGTTATGACCAGTCGAGACAGCGTGTGGGCCAGCCAGATGGCCACGGCTCCGACCACCACCACCCCGGCAGTGGTGAGAGCACCGGGATTGGTCTCGAAAGTGAGCCCAGCCAGGGCCACCAGAGTTGAGATCGTCCCATAGACATAGTCAGCCAACCAGGGAACGGACCAGTTGAGACGTGGTTCGGCCTTGGACCCCTCATCAGAGGGGTGTTCTCCGGTCCGAGGCCCGTCGGGCGTGTCCGGCATGTCCGGTGTGTCCGAGTCAACCATGAGCAGATCGACTGCTGGTACGACGGGGTACGACCGAAAGGACGACCCGGCCCGGATCGGTCGACGCGGACATGCCAGAAAGATAGACGGACGCTTCCGATACAAGAGGACAATTCTCGTCAGACCTGCGAGAACGCGAACAGACTGGTCGTTTTCTGCGTGCCTCGGTAGCCATCCGGATGTTGGCCGTCCGGATGGGCGGCGTCAGGCGGCGCTGGGTGGCGGCGGCCGCTCGTTGCGCTGGCGGTTGTGCGGGCCGCAGAGGATCCGGCCGTTCTCCTGGGTGGTGAGACCACCTTGGGCGTAGGGAACGATGTGGTCGACCTCGAGGTCGTGACGGGAGCCGTCGCAGTAGGGGTGGGTGCAGCCCCTGTCCCTTATCTCGATGGCCCGGCGGGTGGCCCCCATGAAGAGGCGGGACTTCATCCCCACCTCCACCCGGCCCGGCGGGGTGAAGACGGCCCGCTCGACGATGGCCTCGTCCAGCCAGGGTACGAGGGAACCCGGGGTGATCACCTGGCGGCGGGACAGCTCGCACACCCGGCCGGCCAGTGTCGGGTAGTCGACCAGCACGGTGAAAAGGGGAAGCGGGCGGCGTCCCCCGGCCGGGGCCGTCTTCGACCGGGTGGCCATCTCGACCAGGGCGTCAGCCCGGCGCTGGCTGGAGGTGCGGGGAAGGTCGAGCGGGGTGGGATCGCGTCCGAGGGTCTCTTTGGCCGCGGCCCAGTCGGCCTCGAACAGTGCGTGCTCGATGCGGGTGAGCTCGTCGGCCACGATGGCCCCCGAGATGGGGTCGAGGGTTATCTTGCCCAGCCACGTCCCCTGGAAGCTCTCGGCCAGGTAGACGTCCCTCCGGTTCCGGCATTCCTCCGCTGTGGCCTCGGTGCCGTCGGGGTCGGCCAGCTGCTCCCAGTAGGCCAGGGCCCGGGTGAAGGGCTCGAAGCGCAAGGTGCGGGCCTGGTCGCAGAGGAGGGCCTGGTCACGACAGAGGGCCTCCTCGGTGGCCGCTGTGCGCACCGAGAGGACGGCGTCCAGGTGGTGGGCGGTGATCTCCCCTCGGGCCCAGGCCGAAGCGAACAGGGGGAGGCCACAAAGACCCCGGCCCCGACGCACCTCCTTGCGGGCCTGGGTCCGGGGCAGCCGGCACTCGGCCGCCAGCCAGGACTGGCCGGTCAGCGCCCCGTCGGCCGTCCAGTCCCCCGAGGCCTCGAAAGAGGCGGTGGCCGCCGTGGTGAAGGACTCCAGCTGGGCCAGGCAGCGGTGCAGTTCCTTGATCGAGGGGCCGTCGGCCACAGCGGCCGGATCGGAACCCACCAGGTCATCGATGGCTTCGCTCAGGACACAAAGATCCATGCCCAGAGTCCATCACCGGGGTGTGACAGCGGAGCGTCTCCGGGGGTAGGCGGTAGGCCGTGCGAGGGCGCAGAGAGTACCGGCATGGGGATGGACGGAACCACGAATCGTTGTAATATATTAACTATTGTGGTTCTACAACAAAGTGAAGGGACAGCGCCGCCGCCGACCGAGCTGAGCCGACGCCGACGGGTCGGGGTGTTGCTGATCTGCTCGATGAGCCTGCTCATCGTGGGACTCGACGTGACCATCGTCAACGTGGCCCTACCTTCCATCGGGCACGACTTCGGTGCATCTGTGTCGGGCCTTCAGTGGACGGTAGACGCCTACACGCTGGTGCTGGCCAGCCTTCTGATGCTCTCCGGTTCAATGGCCGACCGCCTCGGACGGAAACGGACGTTCGTTGCAGGCTTGATCACCTTCTCTGCCGGTTCCCTCCTCTGCAGCCTGGCCCCGAACCTGACCGCTCTCGTCATATTCCGCATGGTTCAGGCGGTCGGCGGATCGATGCTCAACCCGGTGGCCATGTCCATCATCACCAACACTTTTACCGACGCCAAGGAACGGGCCCAGGCGGTCGGAGTGTGGGCCGCGGTGGTCGGGGTGAGCATGGCCCTGGGTCCGGTGATCGGCGGGCTCCTGGTCGGCACGGTGGGCTGGCGGTCGATCTTCTGGATCAACATCCCGGTCGGAGTGGTGGCCGTCATTCTCACCCTGCACTTCATCCCCGAGTCCCGAGCACCAAAGCCGCGGCGGGTCGACGGGATCGGTCAGCTTTTGGTGATCGTCCTCCTGGCTTCGCTGACCTACGGGATCATCGAAGCGCCGGAGCGCGGATGGGGTTCGACAGTCATCATCGGCGCCTTCACTCTGGCCGCGGCTGCCTTGTTCGGACTGATCGGCTGGGAACGCCGCCGGGACGAGCCTCTCATCAACCCTCGCTTCTTCCGGTCGGTGCCCTTCTCCGGTGCGGCCATCATTGCGGTGGCGGCGTTCGCCACGCTGGGTGGCTTCCTCTTCCTCAACACGCTCTACCTTCAGGAGGTGCGGGGGTTCTCCCCGCTGAAAGCCGGGCTTTGTACCGTGCCCATGGCCGTCATGACCATGGTGATCCCGCCGATCTCGGGCCGGATAGTCGGCACGCACGGTGCCCGAATTCCATTGGTGGTCGCCGGGACGGCGCTGACCATCAGCTGCGTGATGCTCAGTCACATCGGAGCCACCACCTCTCTGACCTGGTTGTTCGCCTCTTACGTGGTGTTCGGCATCGGCTTCGGGTTCGTCAACGCACCGATCACCAACGCCGCCGTGTCCGGCATGCCCCGAGCCCAGGCAGGAGTAGCCGCAGCCATCGCCTCCACCTCGCGTCAGATCGGTTCGACCCTCGGCGTGGCAGTGGTCGGTGCGCTGATCGCCTCTTCACTCGGCGTATCCCACGTGGTCGACACAGCTTCCTCCACCCATGCCGGCTGGTGGGTTCTCGCAGGCTGCGGCGTCGTCGTCCTCCTGCTCGGTTGGGTCGTGACCACCGCCTGGGCCCGCCAGACAGCCGACAACACCGCCCGAGAGATGAACCCCGAGTTCCTCGAAGGGCATGACCGAACGCTCGAAAGGCAGGCCCGGTGACGGCGAACCCACGCAACGCGACTGGACGCAGTGAGGCCTCGTCCACGACCAAAGGGACTGAGGCCGCCCGTAGGGCATGGTCCGTCATGTGCGACCTTGTCCTCGACAACGAACGCCGCCGCGAGGTGAGCGAGGCACTGGGCCTCAGTTTCGGCCGGATCAAGGCGTTGCGTCGCATCGCCCGGGCACCCATGACCATGGGAGAGTTGGCCGCCGAGCTCGGTATCGACGCCCCCTACGCCACGCTGGTCGTCGACGAGCTGGAAGGCGATGGACTGGTGGAGCGACGCCTCCACCCGACCGACCGACGGGTCAAGTTGGTGACCTGCACGACCCAGGGAGCAGCAGCCGCTCGCCGGGCCAACAAGATCCTGGACCGCCCCCCGGCCGCTCTGGTTGGACTGTCAGGACCTGAAATCGAGACGCTGGCCCAGATCCTGGAGGCGAGTCAGGTGCCGAGCGTCGGTCGGGGCGGCACCTGACCAGGTCGCTGATCTGCAGGAAGCCCTGAGCTCGATGGATTCACGGCGTAGCGTCAACCAACTCGTCCAGCATCTGATCCATTGCGCCCAGGCCGATCGAAAGATGCCCCTCGTCCTGCTCGAGGTGGACCGACGCGCTGGGCAGATGCGCAGCCAGCCAGCGGCCGTGTTCGTAGGGCACCATCAGATCGGCGGATCCTTGCCAGATCATTGTCGGAATGGCGATTTCCGTCAGATCAAATCCCCACGGCTCAGCAAAGGCAAAGTCATCCTCGAGCCATCCCTCGACCCCGAATCGGAGCCCATCCTTGAAACCGGCCACCATGTCCTGACCGAACTCGTCCGTGAGTAGAACCCGATCGACGTCAGGAAGCACGGAATCCATCGACGCGATCAGACCCTCGACCGTGAGGTCCTCGTAACCCTCACGCTGGGCCTCGAGATATGCACGAAGGTGCTCTTCTCCTGTCAGAACGGCGCCGAATTCGGTTACGTTCTCCTCCCCCATCCCGGCCAGCCAGTCCAGACCTTCGGCGTCATAGGGTGCGACTCCTGCGATGACAAGGGCTGCAGCCGCCTCCTCCAATCGCGCCGCACAAGCCAGAGCATGCGGTCCGCCGCCTGACCAGCCGGCCACCAGGCATCGATCGGCGCCGAGGTGGTCGAGAACGGCTCGGCTGTCAGACACCACGTCAACGGCTCGACGACCCGGCTGGGGTGTCGAACCGCCATAACCCGGTCTGGACGCAGAGACGAGGCGCAGCCCGTGCCGGTGGACCGGTCGCTCGATGGCACGCTCGGGAAGCCCACTCGCGGGAGTGCCGTGATGGAAGATGAGGGGTATCCCACCAGCAGGACCACTCACATAGACATCGAGAACCCGTCCGTCCGGTAACTCCACCACTTCTGGTTCGGTAGCCATAGAGAAAGTCTTCCAGACGCTCGGCGGCACCCGCTTGTGATCAGTTATCTCACGGTGAGTTCAGAGGGTCCGCCTACCAGATGCAATCATCCATGTCACCCGGCGCAATGGCGCCGGACATGGGCGGCAGAAGACACCCCGTCACCCGGTCACCCCGAAGCAGATTCACCCGGCGAAGCGGCAACGCTACGAGCAGCCGCTGGTGGTGCCGCAACTGGCGCAGACGTAGCAGGATCCGGCTCGCTGCATGGCGTTTCCGCACTGGTAACAGTAAGGAGCGTCGCGAGGTTCGGCCCGGGCCAGCAGCTGGTCTGTGGAATGGTGATCAACCCGGCCCGGCACGGCCGCCGGTGCGGCCGATGGGCCCTCCCCCACGTCGATAGCACTGGCGTCGATGACGGTGGCGACCACCGGATCGATCGCCTCCACCACCCCCGCCGATGGCGTGGCCGTCTCCTCGACACCGGGAAGGGTGGGCTGCATACGCTCCGAGGTGGAGAGCACCCCGAGCTCAGCCCGCTCCTCGACCGGCAGGTAATCGACCGCCAGACGGCGAAAGATGTAGTCGACCAGACTGGTGGCGATCCGCAGGTCGGGATCGTCGGTGATGCCGGCCGGCTCGAAGCGCATGTTGGAGTACTTGCGCACATAGGTCGACAGAGGGACACCGTGCTGGAGTCCGAGACTCACCGATATGGAGAAGGCGTCCATGATGCCGGCCAGGGTCGAGCCCTGCTTGGACACCTTCATGAACACCTCACCCGGGCGTCCGTCCTCATACTCGCCGACGGTGACGTATCCCTCGCAATCGGCAACCCGGAAAGCAAAGGTGGATGACTTGCGGCGGCGGGGCAGGCGTTCGCGCACGGCGCCGACTACAACTGTTTCGGCTACCCGGGTTTGCTCGTGGGCCAGCGCAGCCTCCAGGCCGGCGATCTTTTGGTTGAGCTCGCGGGCGTGGGCCTCGGCTTCGGAACCGGCGGGGACGTCGTCGGACCCGTCGGAGGCATTGGCCATCTTGGTGGTCGACAGCGGCTGGGCCACCTTGCAATTGTCGCGGTAGATGGCAACGGCCTTGATACCCATCCGCCAGGCGTCGATGTGCAGCTGCTCGACGTCCTCGACTGTCACATCCTCGGGAAGGTTGACCGTCTTGGAGATGGCACCCGAGATGAAGGGTTGAACAGCACCCATCATGCGCACGTGACCCAGGTAGTGGATCGTGTTGTCGCCCATCGAACAGGCGAACACCGACATGTGATCAGCCGACAAGTAGGGCGCACCGACGATTGATTTCTGCACGTCGATGTAGGCGATGATCTCGTCGATCTGATCGAGCGAGTACCCGAGCTGGGCCAGAGCTCGGGGAACGGTCTGGTTGACGATCGACATGGTGCCCCCGCCGACCAGCTTCTTGGTCTTGACCAGGCCCAAGTCGGGTTCGACTCCGGTGGTGTCGCAGTCCATCAACAGACCGATGGTGCCGGTCGGTGCGAGCACGCTGGCCTGCGAGTTGCGCACCCCGTAGCTCTCGCCGAGTTCGACGGCCAGGTCCCATGCCTCTTGGGCGGCGCACAGCAGCTCGGTGGGTACGGCTTCCTCGTCGATACCGGCCACCGCATCTCGATGCATGCGGAGGACGCCCAGCATGGGCTCGACGTTCTCGTGATAGCCGGCGAAAGGCCCCATCCGGGCAGCGGTGCGGGCGGATGTGGCATAGGCGTGGCCGGTCATGAGGGCGGTGATAGCCCCCGCCCAAGCCCGTCCCTGATCGGAGTCGTAGGGGAGCCCCTGGGCCATGAGCACGGCGCCGAGGTTGGCGTACCCGATGCCCAACTGGCGGAAGCGCCGAGAGTTCTCGGCGATCTTCTCGGTCGGATAGTCGGCGTTGCCCACGATGATCTCCTGGGCGGTGAAGACGACCTCCACGGCGCTGCGGAACCCCTCCACGTCGAAGACCGAGTCGTCGTCGAGGAACTTCATCAGGTTGAAACTGGCCAGATTGCACGCCGAGTTGTCGATGTGCATGTACTCCGAACAAGGATTGGAACCGTTGATCCGGTCGGTGTTGGCCGCCGTGTGCCAACGGTTGATGGTCGAGTCGAACTGCATGCCCGGGTCGGCACACTCCCAAGCTGCCTGGGCCACCTGGCGGAACAACTGGCGGGCAGGAACCATCCGGAGCGGCTCGCCGCCTCCCCGGGGCGTGAGGGCCCAGTCACGGCCATCGATGACCGCCTCCATGAACTCGTCGGTGACCCGCACCGAGTTGTTGGCATTCTGATACTGCAGGCTGATGGCGTCCTTGCCGTCGAGGTCCATGTCGAACCCGGCGTCGCGGAGCACCCGCGCCTTGCGCTCCTCGATGGCTTTGCACCAGATGAAGTCCTCGATGTCGGGGTGGTCCGCGTCGAGGATGACCATCTTGGCCGCCCGCCTCGTCTTGCCGCCGGACTTGATCGTGCCGGCCGAGGAGTCTGCGCCCCGCATGAAGCTGACCGGACCCGAGGCCGTCCCACCACCCTTCAGAAGCTCTTGCGAGGACCGAATGCGGGACAGGTTGACGCCGGCACCCGAACCGCCTTTGAAGATGATCCCCTCCTCCGTGTACCAGTTGAGGATGGAGTCCATGGTGTCCTCGACGGAGAGGATGAAGCAGGCCGAGCCCTGCTGGGGTACGCCAGCCACGCCGATGTTGAACCACACCGGCGAGTTGAAGGCGGCCATCTGGTGGACGACGAGGTGCTTGAGCTCGGCGCGGAAGGTCTCCGCTTCCTCATCGTCGACGAAGTAACCGTCCTTGATGCCCCACAGGGTGATGGTGTCGACCACCCGGTCGGCCACTTGCCGCAGCGACCACTCCCGCTCGTCGGTGTTCGGGGTTCCCCGGAAGTACTTCTGAGCCAGGATATTGGTGGCGTTGAGGCTCCACGATTCGGGTACCTCGACGTCCAGCTGCTCGAAGGCGACCGCCCCGTCCCGGTAGTTGGTGATCCGGGCATCGCGCCGTTCCCACACGACCTCGTCGTAGGGATGGATACCGGCTGTGGTGAAGTGGCGGCGGATGCCGATGCCGACACGCTGTGGAGCAATGGCCATGCGTAGGTCCTCCTCGATTCGATTCCTACTGGCGGTGTGGTGAGTGAAAAATCGACGTGCTGTTGGAAATGCTGTGTTCTCAGAAAATTCTGTGCTCTCGGTGATGCTGGCTTCTCAGAAGTGCGGTGTGCTCAGTATCGGTGTTGGCAGTAACAACGTGGTGGAACAACGTGGTGGTGCGTCTGCCCCGTCGGACGGTCCGTGGTCGATGTCGTTGCGATGGTGGCGGCGAAGGTCGTTTCTGGCGAGATTGGTCCGTCCCCAGCCGGTCCGCCACCATCCTCGGAGCCTCAGAGATCCCCTCCCGCCCGAATGGTGCCAGGTTCGGCCACTGTCCGAACTCGCCCGCCCTTATTATAGTCCGCCAGACACAATATGTAGTGGTTCTCCTCCCCCGAGGTACGAGATAGTGGGTCTATTACAGCAGCGTAGTTACACCCCTGTCAACCAATTGGTGGGAATTTCGGCACCGTAGAGGAGCAAGAACTACCAGGTGGAAGACCGTTCGCGAAGGTTTGCAAATGATTGCTGTCCGCGAGCACGGGAGGGCGGAGGACGTCTCGCCACCTCGCTACAGTCCTGACGTGAGCTCCCCATCATTGGTGACTGTCGCCGTGGACGCCGGGACCACCGGCGTGAGGGCGCTCGTCGTCGACCAGGCGGCCCGGGTCGTCGACCAGGCCTATGCCGAGCTGGCGACCTATTACCCCCGGCCCGGGTGGGTCGAACAGGATGCGGACGAGATCTGGCTCAAGGTCCGTGCCACCCTCGACGAGGTCGGAGGGCGCCTCAACGACCACGACCGGGTGGTCGGGGCCATCGGCATCACCAACCAGCGCGAGACCGTCGTCGCCTGGGACCGTCGCACCGGACAGCCGTCCCACCGCACCATCGTCTGGCAGGATCGACGAACCGCAGAAACCTGCATCCAGATGTCGGTCGACGGCCACCTCCCACTGGTCCGGGAGCGGACCGGCCTCGTGCTGGACCCCTACTTCTCCGCCACCAAGATGCGGTGGCTGCTCGGCCCCGGCGGCCTCTCGACGGACGGTCCGTCTGGAGGCGACCTGGCCCTGGGCACAGTCGATTCGTGGGTGTTGTGGAACCTGACCGGTGGGGTCGAAGGTGGCCTGTTCGCCACCGACGCCAGCAACGCCGCCCGCACCCTGCTGTTCGACATCGTGGACCGGCGGTGGTCGGAGGAGCTCGGGGCGCTCTTCGGTGTCCCGCTGTCCGCCCTGGCCGAGGTACGTCCGTGCTGTGGACGGTTCGGCGTCCTCTCCCCCACCATCCTCGGAGCCGATTCCCCCTTGTCCGGGGTGCCGATCAGTGGCATGGCCGGCGACCAACACGCCGCTCTGTTCGGGCAGTGCTGCTTCGACGCGGGAATGACCAAGGCCACCGTGGGCACCGGGCACCTTCGTCCTCATGAACGCCGGGCCACGAGCCCCCGACCCGGTCGACGGGCTGGTGACGACCTTGGCCTGGGACCTGGGCGCCGCCGTCGACACCGATGGTCGACCACCCGTTGCTTACGCCCAGGAAGGGTCGGTGTTCGTATCCGGCGCCGGCGTGCAGTGGCTGCGCGACGGACTGGAGCTGATCGACAGCGCCGCCGCCCTCGAACCGCTGGCTCGAACAGTGGAGACGAGCGACGGGGTGGTGGTGGTCCCGGCCTTCACCGGTCTGGGCAGCCCCTTCTGGGATCCGGAAGCCCGCGGCACCATCACCGGGCTCAGCCGGGGAACGGGCCGCGCCCACCTGGCACGGGCCATGGTCGAGGCCATGAGCTACCAGGTGCGCGACGTGGTCGACGCCATGGCGGCGACAGCCACGGCGCCGACCGTGCTGCGCTTCGACGGCGGGGCAGCAGCCATGGACCTCCTCCTCCAGTCGGTGGCCGACCAGACCCGGCTCGACGTGATCCGGCCCTCATCGGTCGAGACGACGGCCATCGGAGCGGCCACCTTGGCCGGCCTGGCCGAAGGGGTGTGGAGTTCGCTCGACGAACTTGCCGGACTGTGGACCGAGGAGGCCGCCTTCGCCCCGGTGGCCGAGACGACGGTGACCGAGGCGGCCCATGGGGCGTGGCTCCGAGCCGTCGACCGGTCGCGTCACTGGTCCGGACCGGGTACCGGGAGCACTGCCGGGGGCACCGCCGAGGGCACTGCCGGGAGCACTGCCGGGGGCGATTAGGCCGTCAGGTCAGCTGCTGAAGGCTCCGGTCGGCCAACTTGGCCATAGTCGACACCCAGCGCCGCTCGCGTTGGCGCAGTACCGGGTCGGCCCGTCCCACCAGCAGGACGAGTCCCGCGTGGTCCATACGAGCCACGGCCAGCTCGGGCCCTTCGGTGGCACCGGCGTCGAGGTCGACCCCCTGGGGAGCCTGGCCGTCGGTGGCCAGTACCGCCGACGAAACGGCCTCGATGACCGAGGCGAATGTGGCAACCAGGCTGAGCCGGACCCGGAAGGCCAGAAGGGAGAGGAGAGCGGAAGCCGAGGTCTGCTCGAACAGAGCGGTGGCCACGTCGAGGAGCTCTGTATGTCGGTCGGGAATCGGGCCCTCGACGGCTCGGACCGATTCGATGGAAACGCCGTCGACCTCGAGTATCTCATCGCTGAGCAAACCGATGAGATTGTCCGCCGGCAGGCCGACGCCCAGCTCGTCGACGGCGATGCCGTTGTCCCGCTGCAGAATGTCGATGGAGACCACGTCCCCGCCCACCGAGCCGATGCGGCTGGCCACCGCCCCGAGCGCCCCCGGCCGGTCGGCGAGATGAAGCCTGATCAGGTAGTTGAACACTGGGTCAGGCTACGCAATCACTGTGTACACACTGTTTCCGACTGATTACAAAATCGGGTGAGCTGATCGCTGTCATCCGTTGCGCTGATCCCATCGGATCAGCCCCCCCGCCTGGCGTACTCATCCACGTACTGCTGGCCCGACAGTTGGGCGATCGACGTCATCAGCGCATCGGTGAGAGCCCGGAGCTGGATCTGGTCCTCGTCCTGGCCAGGGGGTCGATCGGCGCCCGCCGCCACCGGCTCGGCATACCGGCGGGCGGTCACGGACCTGGCCTTCGACTCAGCAGGCACCGGCGACTCGGGAGATACACGTAGCTCGGGAGATACACGTAGCTCCGGAGAACCAGGTAGCTCGGGAGAAACAGGGGGGCCGAACCGGATGGTCACCGACTTGAAGGGACGCATGAGCCTGCGCCCCGGCGGCTGTACGGCCCGCGTGCCGGCGATTCCCACCGGTATGAGGGGAACCCGGCACTGTTGGGCCAGCCGGGCCGCACCGGTGTGGCCCCTGTGCAGCCGGGCGTCGGGAGCCCGGGTCCCCTCCGGATAGATGCCGAGCAGTCGGCCGGTCCGCAGCACCTCGGTGGCGGTCTCGAGGGCCCGTTGGGAGGCGGTGCCGCCCTCGCGGCGCATGGGGATCTGGCCGGCGGCCCGGAAGAACCAAGCCGTGCGCCAGCTGTCGAAGTACTCGGCTTTGGCCACGTAGGTGACCCGGCGGCGAAGGACGAGGGGAAGGAAGAAGGAGTCACAAAAGGACTGGTGATTGGCGGCCAGCACGGCCGGGCCGTGACGGGGGACGTTCTCACGGCCTTCGACCTTGACCCGCCAGAGCAGGGTGAATACCGGGGTCAACAGCACCTTCAGTATCCAATAGGCCACGGGCAACGGTACCGCCGCTTGTGGTGTACTGCACCGGTGACGACCGACATCGCCGCCACGCCGCCATCGTCGTCCCCCACCTCGTGGACGGTGATGGGACGCACGCTGTCCCTTCCCATCGAAGTCCGCCGGGCCGGCCAGTGGAGCGTCCAGTACCTGGTTCCCGCCGCCTCAGCCCAGCGGCTGGTGGCGCCGACCGGGCTGGAGGTCACCGGGCCCCTGCCCGGCAAGGCGCTGGTGGCCCTGGCCGCCTGCCGCTACGACGACACCGACCTCGACCCCTACCACGAGGTGGCGGTCAGCTTCGTGGTCCGGCCGCACGACGCCCCCCGCAATCCCTCGCCTCTGCAGCGCAGCCGCGACTTCGCCGCCGGGCAAGTGGGCGTCTACATTCACCGCCTGCCTGTCGACCAGGAGTTCTCCTGTGCGGCGGGACGCGGCATCTGGGGCTTCCCCAAGTGGGTCACCACCATCGACATCGATGAAGCCCACCTTCCCACCCGGCGGGCGGGTGCCGGCACCACCATCAGGCTGGTGGACGGCGGGGTCCACGTGCTCTCCCTGACGGTTGCCGCCGGCGGACGGATCGTGCTGCCGTCGCAGGCGCCCCCGAGCTATTCGTTCGCCGACGGGGCGCTCCGGCGGACGACATGGACGACCTCGGCGGAAGGCGCCGCCGGTCGGGTGGGCGGTGCCTCCCTCGTCCTCGGCGACCATCCCATGGCCGACGAGCTGCGATCACTCGGTTTGCCCAAGCGCGCTCTGTTGTCGTCATCGGCGGCAGTCATGCGGGCCTCCTTCGACGGCGCCGAGGTGGTCGAGCCCACGCCGGCTTGAACTGAAGGCTCAGGGCGGTGGCGGCATGCGTTGACCTGGAGGTTGTCGGCCCGTAGCTTCTAGGCACCGTGGTACGCCGACTCACTCCCAAGGGCATCCAGCGTCGCCGCCACCTCATGGACTACGCCGCTCGACGCTTCGCCGCCGACGGCTACCACGCCACCTCGGTGACCAGCATCGTCGAGGGCATGGGCGTGGGAAAAGGGGTCTTCTACTGGTACTTCGCCTCCAAGGACGAGCTGCTCACCGAGATCCTCACCGATGCGCTGACTGCCATGCGCCAGGCCCAGCGTGAAGCCATTGCCGGCGAGCCGGACCCGGCCCGACGCATCGAACAGGGCATCCGCTCCTCCCTGCTCTGGCTGGCCGAGCACCGTCACCTGTTCGTGCTCATGGAGTTCGCCCGCACCGAAGAGCGCTGGGCGACACTCATGCGGCAAGGAGACGCCCGCATCGTGGCCGACGCGCTGCCCCACGTGAGCGCCGGCATCACCGCCGGCCTGCTCCGGGGTGAGGATCCGGTCGTCCTCACCTCGGCCATCCTCGGGGTGACGGCCCACCTGGCCCGCGTTCTGGTGCTCGACAAAGGGGAGGACCCTGATCGAGTGGCCGAGGCGGTCATCGCCTTTTGCCGCCAGGGCTACCTGGCCACCGAGAACCCGACCATCACCCGGAGGATTGCATGATCGAGCCCCCCGTCTACGACCCCCCGGCCAAGATGGCCGAGCCGTTCATAGACGGCCTCCATTTCGGTGAGTGCCCACGCTGGCACCACGGTCGGCTGTGGTTCGTCGACTTCTACGACGGCACCGTGCAGTCGTCAGACGAGACGGGAGCGGTCCGGGTCGAGCTGGAGGTTCCCGGTGAGCCGGCGGGGATCGGCTGGATGCCCGACGGACGCCTCCTGGTTGTCTCCCGCAAGGGGCGTACCGTGCTGCGTCTCGAAGCCGATGGCGAGCTCGTCGAACACGGAGACCTCAAGCCGACTGCCACCTTCTACGGGAACGACATGGTGGTGGACGCCGACGGGCGGGCCTATGTCGGCAATTTCGGATTCGACCTCGACATGTTCATCGAGGAGCGCGGAGCGGCGGCTCTGGTGGAGGACCCCGGTCCTCCCACCACCTCGCTGGTTCGCATCGACCCGGACGGTTCGGCCCATCGGGTCGCAGACGACCTCAACTTCCCCAACGGAACGGTCATCACGCCGGACGGGAAGACCATGATCGTGGCGGAGACACTGGCCGGCCAGCTCACCGCCTTCGATATCGGCGCCGACGGTGGGCTGAGCGGGCGCCGCATTTGGGCTTCGCTGTCCTGGTGCGCCCCGGACGGCATATGCCTCGACGTCGAGGGGCGGGTGTGGGTGGCCAACGCCCTCACCTCCGAATGCATCCTGGTTTCCGAGGGGGGCGCCATCGTCGACCGGGTGCAGACCTCCCAGAACAGCTTCGCCTGCATGCTCGGCGGCGCCGACGGGCGGACGCTCTTCGTCATGACCGCACCGACCAGCACCGAGTCGGTGGTCAGCGTGGAGCGGGACGCACGGATCGAGCAGGCACCGGTGGACGCCGGCGGCGCCGGCCTGCCCTGAGCCCGACTCTGCCCTGTGCCCTGTGCCCGACTCTGCCCTGAGCCCCGAGCAGACCTGTGAGCAGCAGTCAGCGCACGCGGATCAGCGCAAGCGGGTCAGGGCGCGGCGCAGGCTGCGAACCCCTTGGCCGATGCGCTGCTCGTTCTCGATGAGGGCGAAACGTACGTGGCCGTCACCACCCGGCCCGAACCCGACACCCGGCGACGTGGCCACATCGGCCTCCTTGACCAGGAATTTGGAGAACTCGAGCGAACCCATCTCGCGGTAAGGCTCGGGGATAGGGGCCCATACGAACATGGTGCCTCGTGGCGGGGTGATCTCCCACCCGATCCGATTCAGTCCGTCACACAGGGCATCCCGCCGGGCCTGGTAGGTCTCGTTGATCAGCTTGGGGTAGTCGGGAACCTCGTTCATGGCCACGATGGCGGCGATCTGGATGGGCTGGAACGTCCCATAGTCGAGGTAGCTCTTGAGCTTGGTCAGCGCCTGCACGATGGCGGCGTTGCCCACCAGGAACCCGACCCGCCACCCGGCCATCGAGAACGACTTGGTCATGGTGTACAACTCGACGGCCACGTCCTTGGCCCCGGGCACCTGCAGGATGGACGGCGGCGTGTAGCCGTCGAAGGCGATGTCGGCGTAGGCGAAGTCGTGGACGAGCACGATCTCGTGCTCGCGGGCGAACTCCACCAGGCGGGTCATGAAAGTGAGGTCGACGCACTCGGTGGTCGGGTTGTGCGGGAAGGAGAGCACGATCACACGCGGCTTGGGCCACGCCGACTCCCAGGCCTCCATCAGATTGCCAAAGAACGCCTCGCCCGGGCTGTCACCGGTGGCTCCGCCGAGGGCGTCGAGACGCACATGGCGCACATCGGCCCCGGCGAACAGGGGGGCGTAGATGTGTATGGGATAGGAGGGGGACGGCACCAGCGCAGTGTCCCCCGGTCCGACCAGAACCCACATGAGGTGGGAGAGGCCCTCCTTGGCGCCGATGGTGGTGACCACTTCGGTGTCGGGGTCGAGATCGACGCCGAACTTGCGCAGATACAGATGGGTGATGGCCTGACGGATCTTGGGTATGCCCCGGCTGGCCGAGTACCGGTGGTTACGGGGGTTGCGGGCCGCTTCGGCCAACTTCTCGACGGCGACATCGGGCGAGGGAAGGTCGGGATTGCCGAAACCGAGGTCGATGACGTCCCGGCCCTGCCGGCGACCGATGTCCCGCAGCTCGTTGATGGTGGCGAACACATAGGGCGGGAGACTGTTGATGCGGCGGAACTCCATCACGCGAGGTTACCGCCACCTCCCGCCGGCGGCGGCCACTGCTTCCGGGTTCAACGGGTGGCGAAGGCCGCCTCGGCCACCACCTCCAGCGAGTCGGGCCAGGCGCAGACCGCCCATGTGGCTCCGGCCGCAGCCAACTGGCCGAGCTGCTCGCTGGCCTCGGCCACCGATTCCCCGACAGGGCCCGCCCAGGTCACCTCCATGCCCGCCGCCGTCAATTCGGCCACCGTCACCGGATCACTGGCCCACAGGTTTACGGCTGCGCCGAGAGACCGGGCCAGAGCCACGGTCGGGGGCAGGCCCCCGCCCACCCAGACCGGGATCCCCATGCTGCGGACGGCGGCCGCCACGGCGACCAGCCGGGAACGGCGCTCGTCGGCTGCCTCGAAGGGGATCCCGTAGGCTTCGTTCTCATCCCGGCTCAGACGGTCACCGGTCCCGAGACCGGCGATGAGCCGGCCGCCGCTGATGGCGTCGAGGCTGGACATGACCGCCACCAGCACGTCGTCGGGGACCAGACCCACCCGGGCCACCAGGGTCCCGATGGCGACGGTGCCGGTAGCGGCGGCCACCGCGCCCAACAGGGGGCCGGACGAGATGGCCGGGCGCCCCGGCTGGCCCATGGGCCACAGGTGATCGAAGCAGAAGACGCCGTCGATACCGAGCTCCTCGGCCCGGTGGGCTGCCTGCAGGGCGTGGTCGGCGGTGTCCTCGAAGCTGGGAAGCGTGATCCCGATGTTCACGGCCGCCGTCGGGCATCGGCCGGTGCGGTCACGCCTCCGACTCGGCCCGGGCCTTCAGTTCGTGGAGAGCAATGGCCATGATCCGGCTCTGCGCCCGCATCTTGATGAAGCCGGGGAGCGGCACCTTCATCTCCACCTCGAGGTGGTAGGTGACCTCGGTGCCACCGTCTCCGCTGGGGGCGAAGACATAGCGGCCATCGAGCTTGGAGGTGATGTCCCCCCGGGTCTGGACCCAGGACAGGACCTTGGGTGCCTCGTCGAAGTCATAGGCCAGCGTGTAGCTGGTGCTCCGACCGAAAGCGGCAGCCCGGAACGTGACCAGGCGGGGCCGACCCTGCTCGTCCTGCTCGTCGATGCTGACTTCCTTGATGTCCGCGGCCCACTGGGGGTAGGCACCGATATCGGCGCTCACCTCGAAACAGCGCTCCGGCGTGGCCGCTACGACCATGCGCTCGGTGGCTTGTTCCGCCACGATCGGCCCTCCTCGTCGAATCGGTTGATGTGGCCGTACACCTCAGCCGTTTTCCTCAGCCTTGCACGTCGGCCAACGACGCGGCCAGCCTAGGGGCGAGTTTGTCATAGTCGAAGGATGCCTCGGCCCGGGCCCGGCCGGCCCTGGACATCCGGGCGCGCAGCTGGTCATCGTCGATCAGCCGGCCAAGTGCGGAAGCTACCGCACCCACGTCGGTCGGCCGGTAGACCATCAGACCGGTCTCGTCATCGACCACTGCATCGCTGGACCCGCCCGAGGCGCCGGCCACCTGGGGCACCCCCGCCGCCGCCGCCTCGAGGAACACGATGCCGAACCCCTCCTGCTCCAAGCCGAACCAACGGTTGCGGCAGACCATGGCGAAGACGTCGGCTGCTCCCACCAGTACGGGAAGGCTCTCGTCGCTCAGGCCACCCAGCAGGCGCACCGGCGCACCCTGCTCCTTGATCCGGCCGGCCAGCCGTTCGGCGTCCCGTCCCCGACCCCCGATGGCCACCGTCAGCCCGGGCATGCGGGGAGCAAGGCGAGCTGAAGCGTCGATGAGGACGTCCATCCCCTTGCGGGGAACCAGACGGCTCACGCTGACCACCAGCGGGCCCTCGGGAGGCAGTCCGAACTCGATCCGGGCGGCCGCCCTGTCCGCGTCCGACAGGGGCCGGAAGCGGTCGAGGTCGACCCCCGGAGGCACCTCCACAACCGGTGGCATCCCCCCACGGCGCATGGCCCGACGGGCAGCCGCAGCAGGGTAGGTGCCGGCCGACACCACCAGAACGCTGTGACGGAGGACCTGATCGACCAGGCGACGGCCCCCCGGCAGAAGGGCGGGAACGGCCACTTCGGCGCCGTGGATCACGACGGCATAGGGAAGGCCCAGGCGCGGGCCGACCAGTCCCAGGGGGAGGACAGGATCGAGAACGACCAGTTCTGCGCCCACCCGGCGGGCCGTGTTGCGAATGTGCCGGATGGTCGCCGGGGTGGGCAGGAGCACCCGGTTGGGTAGGCGCTCGATATGAAATCCGAGCGTCTCCTGGAAATGGTCGAAGGCGGTCGCTTCCGGGTGGGACGCGGCCGTCAGCACCACGAAGGACTCGGGATCCAGCCGGCGCCACAGCTCCCAGAGATAGGCCTGGATGCCTCCGACCTTGGGAGGGAAGTCGTTGGTGACCAGTAGGTGCCTCATCCCCGACCGTCCAAGAGGTCGGAACGGCCGAGTTCACGGGCTGCCCATCGGGCGTGCTCGGCCAACAGTGGATCGTCCGCGCTCAACCACCGGCGCACCACCTCGACGGTGGCCGGGTCGCCGCCATCACCCACGTTACCTAGTGCGACCAGCGCATTCCTCCGGAGGTAACGCGGATCTCGGTCGGCGATGTACCAGCGCCCGTGGGCCGCCATCAGCTCGGCATCGGTGGCGCTGAGGAGGGAAACCAGGTCAGCCTGGGGCTGAGTATCGGCCTCGGGATCGGGCGAGGGACTCCTGCGCTCGGCCACCCGGTTTATGGGGCAGACCTGCTGACACTCGTCGCATCCGTAGATGCGCCCGCCGAGGGCCCGGCGGTACTGCTCGGGGAAGGATCCGGTGGCCTGCAGCAACCAGGCCAGGCAACGCCGGGCGTCGAGCACCCCGGGAGCCACCAAAGCGCCGGTCGGGCAGGCCGTGATGCAGCGGGCACAGCTCCCGCACCCCTGGGCGTGGTCCGGCGGCCCGTCGGGTGCGCTCGGCGCCAGAGGAGCGTCGGTCACGACTGCGCCCAGCACCACCCACGAACCCGATCCGGGCACCAGGATCAGCGAGTTCTTGCCGAACCAGCCGATGCCTGCCCGGTGGGCGGCGGCCCGGTCGGTGAGGGCGTTGTCGTCGCACACCACCACCGCCCGCCAGCCGAGCGATCTGAGGTGGCCGGCCATGGCATCGAGGCCGTGGCGGAGCGAGGCGTAGTGGTCCCGGCGGGCGTAGCGAGCCACCGAGCCGACCGGGCGGGACCGGGATCGGCCCTCGACCGTCTCGTCCTTCCCATCCGGCTCATCCGATTGGTGACGGCGGTAGCTCCATGCACCCACCGCCAGCGACTGGGCCCCGGGGAGGATGCGCCCCGGGTCGGTCGAACGCTCGGGATTGCGATAGGTGAACTGCATGTCGGCGCTCAGCCCGTCCCGCCTTCGCTCGACAAGGTGACGACGGGTCTCCTCGAAGACTCCGGCGTGGGTTACGCCGACGGCGGCGAGACCGGCATTTCGTCCGATGGCGATCAGCGCGTCTCGTACCGGGTCGGCGTCGTCCTCCTCTGCCGGGTTGCCGTGTCGGGTGGCAGATGGCTGCACACCACATGGTGACACGGAGGCCGATGACGGCCGGAAAGGTCGGGTCGGGGGTGGTCCAGCGAGATCCCCCGCCGGACCAGAGTCGTGCGGCCTGTCGTCACCCCACCTTGACGGAATGACGGACGCCCGGAACCAGGCCGGCCCGTTCGAGCAGGCGCACCGCCCGTGCTTCGGCCGCGTCGACCACCACGGCGTCCCCCGGCTGGCGGTCAACGATGAAGGAGACCACGCAGTCGTCGCATACCGCCGTCCGGCGGTGCTCGCAGTCGTCGCAATCGATGGTGAAGGCGGCGGATACGGCATTCTGATCGCGCACAGGCTTGGTCGAGAGGGTGACCGGCACGGCCGTCGGCACATGTTCCCCGGAGGGGAGGAGGTGGGTCTGGGGTGGAGTGTCGGTAAGCATGTGGCAGTCTCCTGATGTCGGCCATCGGGCAGTGGTTTCCATGTCCGGGACAGCTTGGACGAAGGGTGTGACAGCGCCGTGGCCCTGATGCGATGGGCCAACCTCAGGCACATCTGTTCGGCATCGTGGCATCCGTGTTTCGAGTTGGTCGCCCGTCCGCGACTAATGTGGTGATGCCGATGGGACGACTTGAGAAATGCGGGTCCGTTGACCGCGCTTGCCGTTCCAGCTTCTACACCGTTCCTACGTTCGCTCACAGCCGGTGCCAAGCCCAGAGCGCCAGTTTCTGTTGGTGAGCGGCCCGTTGAGCGTGATCGAACTGCCCATCGACTGGTCGAAGCGTCGGGTCCAGATCGTCCGTCTCGCTCGCTACAGCGCCTCCTCCATCGTCGCCTTTGGCGTGAGTGAGGGCGTCCTCCTCCTCTTGTACGGCACCGGAGTGCTGGGCGCCACGGCAGCCGCCCTCGTAGCCAACCTGGTGGGGACGCTCCCTTCCTATCTGATGAGCCGCTATTGGATCTGGAAGGAGGCGCCGCGCACCCGTGTAGGACGCCAAGTGGTCATGTACTGGGCCACCTCGTTCGCGTGCATCGCCGGCACCAGCCTGGCCACAGGGGCCATCGCCAACCTCGCTCCACCGGGGCACCCCTTTCACCTCGCCATCGTGGGCGTCGGCTTCCTGTTGGTGAGCGTCGTCTTCTGGGTGGCCAAGTTCGTCATCTACCAACGAGTGATCTTTCCCGTGTCCCCCTCAACGGGAAACATCGAGGTCGCCGCGCCCGAAGCCGGCACCGCTGCGATCGGCGCGTCGTCGGTGAACGGCGCCATCGCCAGCAGGTCAGCGGTGGCGACTGACAGGAGCATTCCGGCGGCTGCCTCGCCACGAAGTCGGTCGGAGGTCTGAGTTCATCCGCGCCCGTCATGGCCGACGAGCGCGACGGGCTAACCGCGAGCGGGTACGCGCTGCGCCCTCTCGGCCCCGGAATTTCAGCCGAGGGTCAGTAACCGGCGTCGGTGTCGACCAAGCCCACCAATTCCTGGCCAGCGGCGAAACGGGCCACGTTGGTGCGGATGCGCTCGGCCAGCAGTGGCATCACCATCTCGATGGTGTCGGCCGTGTGCGGAGTGATCAGGCAGTTGTCCAGATCCCAGAGAGGGTGGCCGTCGGGCAGTGGCTCCGGATCGGTCACATCCAGGGCAGCACCGGCAATGGACTTGTCTCCGAGAGCGGTGACCAGAGCGTCGGTATCGACATGGCGCCCCCGGGCCACGTTGATCAGCCAGGCGTTCTCGTCCATGAGGGCGAGCTCGGGAGCGCCGATGATCCGCTCGGTGGCGGGGGTGAGGGCCAGGGCCAGAATGACGATCAGCGATCCGGGCAGCACCTCGTGGAGAGAGGTCACCGACACCGTGCGGGTGGCGCCGGGCACAGGGTCGGGACGCCTCCGGACGACGGTGGTGGCCACCCGGAAGGGAGCCAACTGCTCGAGCAGCACGTTGGTGATGCCTCCCCCGCCGAGGATGGTCACGTTCTGGTCGTAGAGACTGGTACCGGCCGGTGTGCCCCACGACCGGGCCACCACCCGGGCGGGAATGTGCCGCAAGCCGGCCAGGGTCAAGAGGAGGGCGTGTTCGGCCACCGGCTCGGCGTAAGAGCCCTTGGCGCAGGTCCAGATCCGATCGTGGTCGAGCAGGCCGAACTCGGCCACCCGCTCGACCCCAGCGAAGGGCAGCTGCACCCACCGCACGTCGGGGGCGACAGCCAACTGGTCGGACAGTCCCTTGACGTCAGCGGGATCGAGCCAGACCAGCGCGTCGGGTGACTCGCCGATGTCGACCAGGGTGCCCCCGGCGGCCACCACCGCATCGGTGGCGAAGGACGAGGGAAGAGGACCGACAGCAACGCGGGGGGCGACCATGGGATGGCACATTAGCGACCCCTCGCCTTCGACGACCAGGTCGCACAGCGGGAACGGCAGGAGACGGGGTGCGATGGCCGGAGAGCGGGTGGCTCAGCCGCCGCTGGCGGTGGCGGTGGCGCTGGCGCTGGCGACGGCGGCTGCTCCTTCGTTGGTCATCCAGTCGTCTATGACCGACGTCGTCCAGGCCGGTGCCTCCAGCATGGGAACGTGTCCGATGTCGGGAGCGATCTCGAAGCGCCAGCGCGGATGGGTTGCCGCCATGCGCCGGGCGGACCCCATCGGTACCAGCCGGTCTCGTTCGCCGTGCATCAGCAACGCCGGCTGTCGTAGGCGACCCAGCTGGTTGGCGATGGGGCCGGGCCGGGCCATGATCAAGGACAGCGAGCGCGCTGATGAGAGATAGGCCCGGTCAGCGGCGGCCCGGTCGAGGCTGGCCGTGAGCCGCACATGGGCCTTCACCACCGCAGGGTCGACGCGGGAGCGGTCGACGCAACACACACCGAGCACCCGCCGGACGGTCTGCTCCGGCGAAGCGCGATGCCGGCGCTCGGCCAGATACCCCTCGCCGAGCCCGGGAAGGGCACACAGCACGAAGTTGACCAGCACCCGGGGGTGGATCAGTCCCGGCCGGGCGGTGGGCAGGGCCGGATCGATGAGGACGAGGCCGGCCACCGATTCGGGCTCGACGGCCGCCTGAAGGGCTGCCACCAGGCCCCCCATCGAATTGCCCACCACGATGGCGGGCGATCCCTTCCCCACCACCTCGAGGAAGCCGCCCAGGAGCGCCCGGTGACCCTCGATCGTCGCCATTCGTCCTGCCGCCGGGGTTCGTCCATGGCCCACCAGATCGAGGGCCATCACCCGCGCCGCCAGGCTCAGCGAGGGGCCCACCGCCAGCCAGTTGAGGTGGGACCCGCCCAAGCCGTGGACGCAGACCACCAGTGGTCCGTCCGGGGGGCCGCCGAAGTCGAGGTAGTGGGTCGGTCCGTCCACGTCGACCATCCGGGATCCGGTGCCTGCCGCCAGCGGACGTGTCATGCGTCCAGCGGCCGAATCATTCGGTGGTCACCGGTTGTCGCCGGATGGGAAGTGCAGGCCCGCTCCCCCGGCCATCGGCCCCGCGGCGTCGGGCCAGCGGGTGGTAACCGACTTGAGCCGGGTGTTGAAGCGGACACCCTCCATGCCGTGCACGTGGGCGTCGCCGAAGAGGGACTGCTTCCAGCCGCCGAACGAGTAATAGGCCATGGGTACCGGAATGGCCACGTTGATGCCGACCATGCCCACCTGGACCTCGCGGCGGAATCGGCGGGCGGCATGACCGTCACGGGTGAAGATGGCAGTCCCGTTGCCGTAGGGATTGGCGTTGACCACCTTTATGGCCTCTTCCAGGTCCCCCACTCGCAGCACCGAGAGGACCGGCCCGAAGATCTCGTCCCGATAGACCCGCATGTCGGCGGTGACCCGGTCGACCAGGCTGGGCCCGAGGAAGAAGCCATCGTCGCAACCCGGAACGGTGATCCCCCGGCCGTCGAGGACAACCTCGGCCCCTTCGGCCTCAGCCGCCTCGAGGTAGCCGGCCACCCGGTCGCGGTGGGACCGAGTGATGAGTGGTCCCATGTCCGATGTCGGATCGGAGCCGGGGCCGGTGACGAGGGCCTCCGCCCGCCTACGGAGGGCGTCGACCAAGGGGTCGCCGTCCCCCACGACCACCACGGCGGAGACAGCCATGCATCGTTCGCCCGCTGATCCGTAGCCGGCGGCGATGAGGGCGTCGGCGGCGGTGTCGAGGTCAGCGTCGGGCAGCACCACGGCGTGGTTTTTGGCGCCACCCAGCGCCTGGGCCCGGGCCCCACCGGCAGTGGCTCTCTCGAAGACGTGGCGGGCCACCGGCGTCGACCCGACGAAGGACACCCCGGCCACGTCGGGGTGGTCGAGGAGAGCGTCCACCGCCACGGCGTCGCCGTTCACCACGGTGAAGACGCCCTCGGGCAGCCCGGCCTTCCTCCACAGGTCGGCGATGAGAACGGAGGGAGACGGGTCGCGCTCGGACGGTTTGAGGACGAAGGCGTTCCCGCAGGCGATCGACACCGGGTACATCCACATGGGCACCATGACCGGGAAGTTGAAGGGGGTGATCCCCGCCACCACCCCGAGTGGTTGGCGAACGGAGAGGGCGTCGATCCCGTTGGACACGTCCTCCGAGAACTCCCCCTTCAAGAGGTGGGGGATCCCACAAGCGAACTCGACCACCTCGAGGCCACGGGCCACCTCCCCGCGTGCATCCTCGGTCACCTTGCCGTGCTCGGCCGTGATGAGCTGAGCCAGGTCCTCACGGTGACGGTCGACCAGCTCGCGGAAGGCGAAGAGGATGCGGGCCCGGGCGGTCAGTGACGTATCCCGCCACTCCCTCCAGGCGATGGCGGCGGCGTCGACAGCGATGTCCACGTCGTCCGCCGAGGCCAGGACCACTTCCGCTGTCTGCTCACCCGACGCCGGATCGAACACAGGGGCCGTCCGGGCGTCGGCTCCCTCGATCGAAGACCCGATCCTGTTCACGGCGCCGTCCTTGTCATCGGACCATCCTGGTCCTTGTCATCGGACCATCCTGGCCCTTCTCATCGGACCATCCTGGCATCGTGCATCGGACCATCCTGGCATCGTTCGGGGGTGCCACTCGGTGCAATTCGATCCTCTGGTCACCCCGGCACTGCCAGGTCGGGTGGTGGTGCATGGAAGCCCGGGCACTGACCGATCGAAGACGCATGGAAGAATCGTCACATGTCCGAAGCCAAGGCGGGATCGCCCGATCGGGTCACGATGACCGAACGGACCCGCCTCCGCCGGATCCCCGAGCAGGGTTCCTACGACCGAGCTGACATCGATGCCGTCCTCGACGCCGGCTTCATCTGCCACCTGGGTCTGGCGGTGGACGGCTGGCCGATGGTGGTGCCGACCACTTACGCCCGGGTCGGTGACTTTGTGGTTCTCCACGGCTCGGCGGCCAGCCGGAGCCTCCGGGCTGCCGCCGTTCCGGTTCCGGCCTGCGTGACCGTCACCCACGTGGACGGACTGGTGCTGGCCCGCTCGGTCTTCGAGCACGCCGTCAATTACCGCTGCGCCATCATCTACGGCCAGCTCGACGCCGTGTCGGATAACGACGAGAAGTTGGCCGGTCTGCAAGCCATGTCGGACAGAGTGGCTCCCGGTCAATGGGGATACGTGCGGGCGCCCTCGGCCAAGGAGCTGGCGGCCACCACCGTTCTGCGGATGGCGCTGGACGAGTGCTCGGTCAAGATCCGCCGGGGCCCTCCCGACGACGGCGAGGGGCCCGACGCCGGCTTGGGGGTGTGGGCCGGCGAGATCCCCCTGCGCACCGTCCGGCTCGACCCGGTGCCCGACCCGGCGCTGCCTGACGGGATCCCTCTGCCTCCTCATCTGTCGACGGGCGCCCTGGCTCCGGGCTCGGTGCCCTGGCACGACATCGGCGAGCCCTGAGGACCCGGAGGCTCGGCTGCCATCAGTCCGCCATCAGTCCGCCATCAGTAGAGCACGTCGGCCAGGGGTACAGCTGCCATCCCGTGGGCGGCAGCCACCGGTTCGTAGACCAATAATCCCTCTGCCACGTTGACCCCCTCCGCCAGGGCGGCGTCGTCGACAACTGCTTCCCGCCAGCCGCGGTTGGCGATTTCAAGGGCGTAAGGGAGGGTGGCGTTGACCAGCGCGTGGGTCGACGAGTGGGGCACGGCGCCGGGCATGTTGGCTACGCAGTAGAAGATCGAGCCATTCACCTCGAAAGTCGGGTCGGAGTGGGTCGTCGGGTGGGTGGATTCGAAGCATCCGCCCTGGTCGACCGAGATGTCGACCAGCACCGAACCGTCCCGCATGTCAGCCACCAGATCGTCGCTGACCAGCTTGGGCGCCTTGGCCCCGACCACCAGAACGGCCCCGATCACGATATCGGCGTCGACACAGGTCTCTTCGATGGCATGGGTGCTCGAAGCCACCGTCTCCAGCGCCCCCCGGAAGTGGTGGTCGACCCGGCGGAGACGCTCGAGGTTGCGGTCGAGGATGTAGACATCGGCGTGCATTCCTACGGCCAAGGTGGCGGCGGCCATGCCGGCCACCCCCGCGCCCAGGATGACGATCCTGGCGGAACGCACGCCAGGCACCCCGCACACCAGTACCCCACGACCGCCCCCGGGGCTCATCAGGTAATGGGCACCCATGAGCGGGGCCATGCGCCCGGCCACCTCGCTCATCGGTGTCAACAGAGGCAGTGAACCATCGGACAGGCGGACGGTCTCATAGGCAATGGCCGTGTTGCCCGCCGCTACCAGCGCGTCGGTGCAGTCCCGAGAGGCGGCCAGATGGAGGTAGGTGAACAGGACCTGCCCCTGGCGCAAACCGAGGCGAGAGTATTCCTCGGGGACCGGCTCCTTCACGCCCAGAATTAGGTCGGACTCGGCCCAGATGTCGTCGGGACCGTCAATGATTTTCCCGCCCGTTGCGATGAAGTCGGCGTCGGGGATCGACGAACCCACGCCGGCGCCTCGCTCGACGTAGACCCTGTGCCCGGCCGAGGTGAACTCGCGGACCCCGGCGGGCGTGATGGCCACCCGGTACTCGTCCTCCTTCACCTCCTTGGGGACACCGACAATCATGAGGCGGGTGGACTGTCGATCCGGAATGGAGAGGGCGTCCACTCCCTGGATGCGGATCGTCCCGTCACCACATCGAAAAGCGAGGTGCGCCCTGCAGGGGCATAGGGTCGAGTTGGGGACGTGCTCTTATCGCCACTCTTGAAGCTGTAGCCGTTGACAGAGTCCACGTCCATCTCCGCACTCATCCTATCCCCGTCTCGCGCTGAGCGCCGGACCGCACCCATCGAGGGATGGGGTTCCACCGGTCCTCCACGTTCATCGGCCAAGTGGCTACGTCGATGCACTAAGCACTGATAACTATTGACGCGCACCTGACACATCAGCATGATTGAGCCGGGTGTCCGGCGATCACCAATGATGTCGGCGCTCGTCAGTGCACGCAGTTGGCATTGCCGACATTAAGCGAGGAGTCGATCGTGGCCATAGAAACGGCGGGTCCGCCCGCTACCAGTCGACCCGACAAAGGCCTCAAGTCCGGTGCCCTCGGCCTCATCTCGAGCACAGTGATCGGGGTCGCCTCCACTGCTCCCGCCTACAGCTTGGCCGCAACCCTCGGATTCGTGGTGGCGGCCATCGGTCTCCAGTCGCCGATCATCACGCTCCTCGCCTTCATCCCCATGCTGTGCATCGCCTACGGGTACAAGGAGATGAACAACGCCGACCCGGATTGTGGGACCACCTTCACCTGGGCAGCACGGGCCTTCGGGCCCAAGACCGGTTGGGCGGGCGGATGGGGCATCGTCGCTGCCGACATCCTCGTGATGGCCAGCCTGGCCCAGATCGCCGGCCAGTATGTCTTCCTTCTGTTCAACGCCAACGGGATCGGAACCGATCCGAGCAGTGGATGGGTTCTGCTGGTCGGAATCTTGTGGATCGTGGTCATGACCCTGATCTGCTACGTGGGTATCGAGGTGTCGGCCAACTTCCAGAAAGCGCTCCTCGGGGTCGAGCTCACCATGCTGGTGGTGCTGTCGGTGGTGGCGCTCATCAAAGTGGGCAACGGGAGCGCCCCCGTCGGACACCTGGCGCCCCAGTGGAGCTGGTTCAATCCATTCAAGGTGCCCTCGGCCTCGTCGTTCATCAACGGCATCCTGTTGATGTTGTTCATCTACTGGGGCTGGGACACGACGGTATCCGTGAACGAGGAGACGGCGGACCCGGCGACGGTTCCGGGTCAGGCCGCTGTCCTCTCCACCGTCGTTCTCCTGGTCACCTATGTGTTGGTCATCCTGGCCGCCCAGAGCTACGCCGGGGTCGGGACCACGGGGATCGGCCTCGGCAACCCCAACAATCAGGGCGACGTGCTGTCCGTACTGGGACACTCGGTGTTCGGGGCGTCCGGATTCGGGAACGTCCTGTCCCATCTCCTCCTGCTCATGGTGCTCAGCTCGGCGGCTGCCTCCACCCAGACGACCATCCTCCCCACGGCCCGCACCACCCTGGCCATGGGCGTGTACAAGGCCATTCCGTCGGCTTTCGCCAGGATCCACAAGCGGTTCCTCACGCCTACGGTCTCCACCGTGACCATGGGTGTCGTCTCGATCCTGCTCTACGTGGGCCTGAACTACATCTCCGCCGGTTCGGTCATCGCCGATGCGGTCTCCGCCCTCGGGGTGATGATCGCCTTCTACTACGGGCTCACCGGATTCTCCTGTGCCTGGTACTACCGAGCCACATTGACCGAGAGCGCCCGAAACCTGTGGCTACGGGGGATCCTCCCCGTCCTGGGAGGGCTCATGCTCTTCGGCGCCCTCGGCTACAACCTCTACTACTACTGGGGCCCGGGGAACAGCTATACGAGCTGGCAGCTCCAGTTCTGGCCCCACTGGGACATCGGCGGTGTGTTCGTCATCGACGTCATCACCCTCATCGTCGGCGTCGTACTGATGGTGGCCTACGCCTCGGTGCGGCCGGCGTACTTCAGGGGCGAAGTTCTGAATCGAGACACGCCGACCCTCGTTCCCGAGGACATCGGGACCGAAGTCGGTCTGTTCGGTATCGATCCGTTCGAGACAAAGACGCCCAGCTGAGCTCCGCCTACTCCGCATCAACTTCGTAAGCGGAGGGACGGATGGCGAAGAAGGGCGAGCGGAGGATCCAGGCGCTCACGCCCATGAGGACGACGCCCAGCACGCCGACCCCGGCGATGGTCCATTTCGCCGTCGGCCCGAGCGGTGGTACCGACTTGACCAGAACCCAGACCAGAACGCCCGCCCCGAACAGTGGGAAGAGCCCCACCAGAAACAGGTCGACCACGCTCTTCCGCAGAAGGGCGCGGTAGTACCAGACGGTGGCCAACGCCGTGCCGATATAGAAGAGGACAAAGGCGATGGACTCGGCGTTCACCACCGTGTCGAAGGCGTTGGCCAGCGAAGACGACATCACGTAGAAGTCGGCGACGATGACGGTCATCAGCCCCCAGAACACCGTGGCGAAAAACGGCGTCCGGAACCGAGGATGAACACGTGAGAACGCTCGAGGGAGCAAGCGGTCGGTACCCATCGAGTAGGTCACCCGGCTGATCGAGACGATGGTGGCCAAGGTCGTTCCCAACACGGACAGGACAACCGCCAAAACCATGAACTTGGCCCAGCCGTTCCCCACCAGCGACTGGGCGATGTAAGGAAGGGCGTCGGTGGCGTGGGCCTGGAGCTGTTTGGCGGGGACCACCCCCTGCAGACTGATGAATAGCCAGGCGAACGCAGGACCGAGGATGAGCACGGCGATGATGGCCGCTCTTCCCGGATTGGTACGAGGTTTGGTGGTCTCCTCGTTGATGTAGATGGTGGCGTCCCAACCGGTGAACAAGAAGATGGCGATGAGCATGGCACCGGCCAGGCTCCCGTGGCCACCGATCCCGCTGAGATGCAGCCAGCTCATGCTGGGATGAAGGGTGCCTGCCTTGTGCTCGACGAAGACGGCCCAGAAGCCCAGGACGCTGAACACCAGGAGCACCAGGTACTCGATGGAAGCGATAGCCAGTTGGAAGCGCGCCGTCGCCTTGATCCCGACGGCGGCGATGATGGTCAGGGCCAGGCCAAAGACAGTGGCCGTGATTACATTTCCCACCGTTCCCGAGGCATCCAATCCGGTGAACGACAGCAGCGCCGGGCCGAGCGGCAGGATGTTGCTGACCGAACCCAGAACAAAACCGACCAACATGGACCAGCCGACCAGGTAGCCCACGTAGGGGCTGATGGAGCGGGCCACCCAGACATAGGGTCCCCCACAGTTCTGATCCCAGAGGTTGAGCCGCTGATAACACACGGCAATGGCCAACATGGGAAGCATGCTGATGATGATGGCCGGGGCGGTGGCGTAGGCAGCCACAACCACCATGCCAGCGAGGGCGACCGCAGTTGCCTGTCCGGGCGCAGCGGTGGCCACGCCGATGACCACGCTCTCGGCAAGGGTGACCGCGTCGGGCTCGAGCTGGTGACCGGTAGGACTGCCACCGCCCCCTGTCGGCGCGTCGGTCGGGCGATGGGTTCCGTCTACAGCTGGTCGTCTTCGGTTCATGGAGATGACGAATGGTCCGTCGAGCGGCTCATTCAATCATCGGGCGAGGATGACGTCGAAAGGAAGCGGGAACGCCAGGCACGAGCGTCAGGCACGAGCGTGAAACACGAGCATTAAACACGAAACGTCAAGAGGGATCGCCTTGTCGACGTTCCGGTCAGCTCCCGATGTAGCTCATCACGTGCTTGATGCGGGTGTAGTCCTCGAAGCCGTAAGAAGAAAGATCCTTGCCGTAGCCCGACTGCTTGAAGCCGCCGTGGGGCATCTCGGCCACGATGACGATGTGGGTGTTGATCCACACGCAGCCGTAGTCGAGTGCTTTGGCCATGCGCATGGCCCGTCCGTGGTTCTGGGTCCACACACTCGAGGCCAGCCCGTAGCGCACGCCGTTGGCCCAGGCGATGGCCTGTTCCTCGTCAGAGAACTGCTGCACGGTGATGGCCGGCCCGAACATCTCCTCCTGGATCATCTCGTCATCCTGCTCGAGGCCGGTGATGACCGTGGGGGCGAAGCAGAAGCCGCGCTCGCCCACCGGCCGGCCGCCGGTGACCACCTCGGCGTGGCCGGGGAGCCGCTCGAAGAAACCCGACAGCCGGGACAGCTGGTTGGCATTGTTGAGCGGTCCGAAGTCGGCGTCCTCGACATCAAGGCCACCGACCGTCTGGGCCTCGGCCTGCTCGACCAGGGCGGCCACGAACTCGTCGTGGACGCGGGGTCCGGCCAGCACCCGGGTGGCCGCCGTGCAATCCTGGCCGGCGTTGAAGTAACCGCCGACGGCGATCCCCTCGGCGGCGGCGGCCACGTCGGCATCGTCGAACACCACCACCGGAGCCTTGCCCCCGAGCTCCAGGTGGACCCGCTTGACGCCGGCCGAGGCGGCACTTGCCACCTCCATGCCGGCTCGCACGCTGCCGGTCACCGACACCATGGCCGGCGTGGGGTGCTCGACCAGCAGCCGGCCGGTGTCCCGATCGCCACAGACCACGTTGAACACCCCGTCGGGCAGGTGCTCGGACATGATCTCGGCCATCAGCACCGACGAGGCCGGTGTGGTGTCGGACGGCTTGAGCACCATGGTGTTGCCGGCGGCCAGGGCGGGGGCCCACTTCCACACGGCCATCATCAGCGGGTAGTTCCAGGGGGTGACGGCGGCACAGACCCCGATGGGCTCGCGCCGGATGGAAGAGGTGTGGTCCTTCAGGTACTCGGCGGTGGCGTTGCCCTGCAGGTGGCGGGCGGCACCGGCAAAGAAGCGGATCTGGTCGACCATCGGGGGGATCTCTTCGGCCAGGGTCACCGCCACCGGCTTCCCGGTGTTCTGCGTCTCCACCCGGACCAGGTCGTCGGCCCGGGCCTCGATGGCGTCGGCGATGCGGAAAAGGGCCAGACTGCGCTCGGACGGCGTAGCATCCCGCCATTGCGGAAAGGCCTCGGCCGCGGCCTGCATGGCGGCGTCCACGTCGGCCGGCCCTGACAGCGGAGCCTCGAGGTACTCCTGCCCGGTGCTCGGGTCGACCAGCACGGTGGTGGCCCCGTCCTTGGTCGGGATGTACTCACCGCCGACGAAGTTCGACAGCCGTCCTGCGGTGGTACCCGACGCCGGATTCTGGTTGGTCACTCGTCCTCCCCGGAATGCGTCGCCGCTGGTCACGAGGGGCGCCGACGCACTCTGGCACGCCTCCCCGACGCTGTGCA
The DNA here is from genome assembly GCA_963813525.1 of uncultured Acidimicrobiaceae bacterium. Taxonomy (GTDB): domain Bacteria; phylum Actinomycetota; class Acidimicrobiia; order Acidimicrobiales; family RAAP-2; genus Bog-756. The sequence continues at coordinate 1,637,006 of CAWEZI010000005.1, read as the reverse complement.
AGGTCATAGTGGCCGACAACTGGCCCCAAGACAAGCTTTTTTTAACATCTTTTTCCCTCCAGATACGAATTCGTTTGAAATTGTCCCTGGATTCCGCTCGAACTGCTATAACGGGACTGCGATGGTGACTCTCGTAACCCCGTGTTCCGGTTTGTTTGAGGACTGCCCGACCATCGGTACGGGCGCCTGACCATGCCTTCGGCGGTGCCTGGGCCCTCGGCCAACGGCCTCCTCGACCCGGCCAACAAAGCCATCGTCGAGGAGCTGCAAAAGGACGGCCGACGCACCTACGGTTCGATCGCCGAGGCGGTCGGTCTGTCGGAAGCTGCCGTCCGTCAACGGGTGCAGAAGCTGCGCGAGGCCGGGATCATGCAGATCGTGGCCGTGACCGATCCGCTGCAGGTCGGCTTCCGCAGCCAGGCCATGGTGGGCATCCGGGCCGACGGCGATGCCCGTCTGGTGGCCGACAGGCTGGCCGAGGTGTCCGCCATCGACTACGTGGTCATGTGCACCGGATCGTTCGACATCCTGGTCGAGCTGGTGTGCGAGGACGAAGACGCACTCCTCGATCTGCTCAACGGCACCGTCCGCCGCATACCCGGCGTCCGGGAGACCGAGACGTTCATGTACCTGAAGCTGACCAAACAGACCTACACCTGGGGGACGCGATGACCGATCGTTCCGACGAAGCACTGCAAGAGAGTGCCCACCGCAACCTGTGGATGCATTTCACCCGGATGTCCACGAGCCAACCGGTCCCGGTCATCGTGCGGGGCGAGGGTGTCTGGGTGTGGGACTCACACGGCAAGCGCTACCTCGACGGCCTGTCCGGACTGTTCACCAGCCAGGTGGGCCACGGTCGGACCGAGCTGGCCGAAGCGGCCGCCCGGCAGGCCGGCACCCTGGCCTACTTCCCGATATGGAGCTACGCCCACCCCACCGCCATCGAGCTGGCCGACCGCCTGGCCGACCTGACACCGGGTGACTGCAACCGCATCTTCTTCACCACCGGCGGCTCCGAAGCTGTCGAGTCGGCCTGGAAGCTCATCCGTCAGTACTTCGCCGTCACCGGCCAACCCCTGCGCAAGAAGGTCATCAGCCGCAACATCGCCTACCACGGCGCCACCATGGGCGCCTTGTCCATCACCGGGGTGGCCGACTTCCGGGCCCCCTTCGAACCGTTGGTCCCCGGTGCGGTCAAGGTCCCCAACGCCAACTTCTACCGGGCCCCCTATTTCGCCGACGATCTCGACGCTTTCGGCCGGTGGGCGGCCGACGCCATCGAGCAGGCCATTCTCTTCGAGGGACCCGAGACGGTGGCCGCGGTGTTCCTGGAGCCGGTGCAGAATGCCGGCGGATGCTTCCCTCCCCCACCCGGTTACTTCCAGCGGGTCCGCCAGATCTGCGACCGCTACGGGGTGCTGCTGGTCTCCGACGAGGTCATCTGCGCCTTCGGGCGACTGGGCCACTGGTTCGGGGCCGAACGCTACGACTACCAGCCCGACATCGTGACCATGGCCAAGGGGTTGACCAGCGGCTACTCGCCGCTCGGGGCCATGGCGGTGAGCGACCGGCTGGTGGAGCCCTTCCTGCAGGGTGAGACGTTCCTGCACGGCGTCACCTTCGGCGGCCACCCGGTCAGTGCGGCGGTGGCCCTGGCCAACCTGGATGTGTTCGAGAAGGAGGGGATCCTCGATCACGTGCGGGCCAACGAGGGTGCCTTCAAGGCGTCGCTCGACTCCCTGCGCGACCTGCCCATCGTCGGCGACGTGCGGGGGGCCGGCTACTTCTACGGGATCGAGCTGGTCAAGGACAAGGACACCCGCCAGACCTTCGACGAGGAGGAGTCCGAGCGACTCCTACGGGGATTCCTGTCCGGCGCCCTCTACGAGTCGGGGCTCATCTGCCGGGCCGACGACCGGGGCGATCCGGTGGTCCAGTTGGCCCCGCCCCTCATCTGCGGCGAAGAGGAGTTCGAGCTGATGGCCTCGGTCCTGCGCTCTGTCCTCACCGAGGCCTGGAAGCGGATCTGATCGTTTCATCGGGAGATTCATCGGGTGAGCGTTCGTCGGGTGAGCGCTTCCGGCAACTCTCGCTGTGGTGGGACAGGCTCCCCGGCCCGATAGAGCAGCGTCCGGCCTTCAGCGGTGACACCGACCTCGATGTGGCCGTGGTGGGTGGTGGCCTGACCGGTCTGTGGACCGCCTACTACCTGGCCGAGGCCGACCCCGCCCTGCGCATCGGCGTCATCGAGCGGGATGTCGTCGGATTCGGTGCCTCGGGTCGCAACGGGGGCTGGTGCTCCGCCCTCTTCGCCGGTTCGGAAGCTCGCCTCGACCAGCTGGGCGGCCCCGGGGCCGGAGCAGCCATGCGACAGGCCATGCAGGCCACCGTGGGCGAGGTGGAGAGGGTGGTCGGCACCGAGCACATCGAGTGTGACTTCGCCCGGGGTGGGACGGTGGTTCTGGCTCGGGCCGACGTGCAGCTGCAGCGGGCCCGGGAGGAGGTGGCCGCTGCCCGCCAGCGGGGTGTCGACGAGGAGGATCTGCAGCTGCTCTCGGCCGCCCAGGCGTCGGCCATGGTCGGGGCCACCGACGTCCTCGGGGGCACCTACACCCCCCACTGCGCCGCCCTCGACCCGGCCCGGTTGGTGCGCGGTCTGGCCGAGGCTGTCGAACGACGGGGGGTGCGCATCTACGAGCAGACGACGGCCACGGCGGTCGGTCCGGGACTGGTCAGCACCGACCACGGCGCGGTCCGGACGTCCACCGTGGTGCGGGCCACCGAGGGGTATACGCGCACACTCCGGGGGGAGGTGCGGTCGTTGGCCCCGGTCTACTCGTTGATGATCGCCACCGAGCCTCTCGGCGAGGACTTCTGGGTCGCGGCCGGCCTGCACGGACGGGCCACCTTCGCTGACTACCGTCATCTGATCATCTACGGACAGCGGACAGCCGACGGACGGATGGCCTTCGGCGGGCGGGGAGCGCCGTACCACTTCGGGTCGGCCATCCGTCCCGGCTTCGACCGCGACGCCGGGGTGCACGAGGCCCTCCGACGGACCCTGGTCGAGCTGTTTCCGGCTCTGGCCGGTGCCGCCATCACCCACCGCTGGGGAGGCCCCCTTGGGGTCCCCCGCGACTGGATGCCGGCGGTCGGCTTCGACACCAGCCGCGGCCTGGGTTGGGCGGGGGGTTACGTGGGTGACGGTGTGTCGACCACCAACCTGGCCGGGCGCACCCTCCGCGATCTCATCCTCTCCCGCCCGAGCGAACTGACCGGGTTGGCCTGGGTGGGGCACCGGTCGCGGCGGTGGGAACCCGAGCCCCTGCGTTATGTCGGGATCAACACCGGGCTCCATCTGGCCCAGCGGGCCGACGCCTCCGAGCAGAGGACCGGCCGGCCCTCCTGGTACGCCCGCGCCCTCGGCCGCGTCGTCGGCGGCTGAGCTCTCGGCTCAGCCGGCTCCTCAGCCGGCGCCGTGGAAGGGGGCGTCCTGGGCGAAGATCCCGCCGTCCAGAGAGAACAGCCAGTACCCGCCCGTGGCCGGGTCGGGGGCCATACCTCCTACCGGTGCGTTGAGGGTCGTTCCCGCCGGCGAGCCGTGGAAGCCGGCCGAACCGAAGGCGAAGACACCACCGTCACCGGCCACCTCCCAGTAGCCCTGACCGGCGGTGGCGGCGGCGATGCCGACAACAGGAGCGACCAGATCGAGGTCGGCCACCGAACCCTCGAAGGGGGCGCCGAAAGCGAAGATCCCTCCGTCCTTGGCCACCTCCCAATAGCCCCCGGTGACCGGGTCGGCGGCAATGCCCACCATCGGCTGGTCGAGGGTGGCGCCGCCCATCGATCCGTAGAACCGGGCATCGCCGAAGGCGAACACGCCGCCGTCAGAGGCCACCAGCCAGTAGCCGCCGCCGTCGGGGGACGAAGCCAGACCGACCACGGGGGCGTTGAGGCGCACTCCGCCCAACGACCCGTAGAAGCGGGCATCGCCGAAGGCGAACACGCCGCCGTCGGAGGACACCAGCCAGTAGCCCTTGCCGTCCGGCGTCGACACGATCTGCTCGACCGGTGCACGGAGGCCGAGGTCGACAGCCGAGCCGTAGTTGCCCGCCCTGCCGTGGGTGGCAATGTCGCCGTCGGCGTCAGTCAGCCAGTAACCGGATCCCTTGGGGTTGGGAGCGATGCTCACCACGGGGGCAGCCAGGGCGCCCACGCTGCGGATTCTGGGTCCGGCGGTGGCCGACACTTCGTTGGAGGCCGGCGACGACCCGACCGCGTTGATGGCATCGACCGTGAAGTAATAGGTAGCGCCCGGTGTGAGGCCGGTGACCAGATACGAGGTACCTGCCACCGGCGACGAGCCGTTGACGGGCAGGGCGTACTCGCCTCCGCGCGTGGTGCCGGCGTACAGGTTGTACCCGGTAACCGCCGACGTGCCGTCGTCGGTCGGTGACAACCAGGTCACCCGCACCGCCATGTCCGCCGATGTGCCGCCGACGGCCACCGGCGCACCGGGTGCGGCCACGGTCAACGGTGCGTCCCCTGAGGTCGAGTCCGAAATAGCCCCGGGGGTGAGCAACAACGGATCAATCGTCGTGATCGGGCTGGGGTCGGAAGCGGCCGCGGCGCTGTTGGGATCGGCCACCACCTTCGACTTGGACTTGGCCTTGGACGCCGGTTTGGTCGTCGTGGTGGTGGTGCTCGAGCTGGTGGTTTTCTTGGTGGTGTGATGTGTAGCGGCGGCACGCGCTTTGGCCTTGGCCGCTTTAGCCGCTTTAGCCGCCTTGGCCTCCGCCTTGGCCCTGGCTGCCGCCGCCTGGTTGGACGCCTTGGTGGCCGCCTTCTCACCGCGGGTCTGTTTACCGGATGCGGATCCGGATCCGGATCCCGAGCTTCCGTTCGAGCTGGCGGCCGATCCGTGGTTGATCGCTGTGTTGGGGTTGGAGAAGCCCTGGTTTACAGCGGGGGTGGCCCTGGGATGGCTCGATCCGGAGGCGCCGGCGACGACAACGATGCCCACGACCAGGACCACCACAACGCCGACGGTGCCAGCCGCCACCATCCGCGCCTGCTTGCCGGGCACGGGGGCCTCGCCCACGAGCCACAACAACCATTGTTTGAGCGCTTGCGCCCAGCTCTTCATCGAACTGCCCCTTTGCGGCGACATCGGCATCCGACAATTCGGTCCGATGAACCAAACCCGGCCGCTCCGGCGGTGAACAACAACATTCCCCTCCTGGTGGCACGGACCCAATCACGCCCGGCAGAGGAAGTATAGCCATGGGCATGGCCCAACTACCTGTCGGCAGGGTGGTGCCAGGCGTCAGACCACCCGAATGAGGGACGGCACGACCACCGTCCGCGTCATCGGCAACTCAGACGGCGTCGACCACCCGGTTGTCCTCGTCGACCACCACCACCGTCGGGCGGTGGGAGGGGACCTCGGTCTCCTCGACATCCACGTAGGTCACGATGATCACACGGTCGCCCACCTGGGCCAGGCGGGCTGCCGCCCCGTTCAGACATATCTGTCCCTCGCTGCCCTCGATGGCATAGGTCTCGAAGCGTTCGCCATTCATCAGGTTGTACACCGAGACCTGCTCATCGGAAACGATGTCGGCCGCTTTCATCAGGATCGGGTCGATGGAGACGGACCCGATGTAGTTGAGATCGGCGTCGGTCACCCGGGCACGATGGATCTTCCCGTTCAGCATCCTTCGTCGCATCGGCCTCTCAGCTTTCCTTCATTCGTTTCGTCAACTCGTTTTCCCGGGCCGGTCTCTGTCTGCCCTGGATCTCTGTCTGCCCTGTATTCAATGCCCTGTATTCAATGCCCTGTTCAATGCCGCGACTCCAATCGTAATCGCCCCGATTGTCACCTGTGCCGACAACAACCACGGACGGTACGGCTCGGATCCCACCACGCGGGCCGGCGCGGTCGGCCCGACGTTCAAGGTGGCAACCCAATGTGTCGAAGGAAGAGCAGGCGTATCACGAGGGCCAGGACCGAGGGTATGGCGACCACAGAGATCACCACAGCCACCAACGACGGCTCGGTCACGCCCTGGTCGGTCGATGGTTCGATGGCCGACGATCGAGTCCGGTCGTCCAATCCGGTCCTCAGCCCGACCGTTCTGGCCTACGTCATGGCCCCACTGGCCCTGCTCACCATTCTCCTGCTCATGCGTCAGGACGTGGTGGCCAAAGAACCAGTGTGGGTATGGGTGCTGGTCTTCGTCGCCGTCCTGGCATCGGCCCGGTTGGTCGACAACCTGTCGACTGCCTACCCCTCGGCGGCAATGCTCCAGGTGCGAGTGGCTGTTGCCGCCGCCGGCGTGACCACTGTCATCTACCTCACCGGATGGGGCCCGGTCCTCCTCGAGGCCTTCGCCCTCCTGGCTCTCGAGAATGTGGCCTATGGCGGGTCGCGGGTGTGGCGCATCACCGCCTTTTGGAGCCTGGTCGGGATCGTGGCCGGGCAGGTGGCCATCTGGCAGGGCTGGCTCCCGTCACGGATCTCCGTCCACGAAGCCAACGCCATGGCCATCATGGGGTCTTTCGTCCTCTTCTTCATCATTCGGATGGCCGGGGCAACCATGGAGCAGAAAGAAGAAGCGGAGTCTTCGATGAGTCTGAGCGAGGACCGGTTCCGCTCCCTCATCCACAACTCGACCGATGCCACCATCGTGGTGGGCGACGGCGGTCTATGCCTGTTCGTCAGCCCGGCCATCACCGAGCTTTCGGGATGGGAGCCCAACGAGATCATGGGGCGGGCGGCCACCGACTTCGTTCATCCCGACGACCGGGACCGTCTGTCCGCTCGGCTCGGAACCCAATTCGAGAAGTCGCCGGACACCGTCCTCGTCCAGTTCCGTATGGTCCGCAAGGACGCGGGGTGGCGCGACGTGGAAGCAGTGGTCACCGACCAGAGAGACCGACCGGCGGTGGCCGGGTACGTAGCCAACGTGCGGGACATCACCGAGCGCAAGGAGTTCGAAGCGCTGCTGGCTCACCGCGCTCTGCACGACCCCCTCACCGGACTGGCCAATCGGCAGCTCATCCTGGACCGCGCCGAGCAGATGCTGGTTCGAGCTCGACGTTCGTGCGACCCGGTAGCCGTGCTCTTCATCGACCTGGACAACTTCAAGGACGCCAACGACTCGCTGGGGCACGAGGCGGGTGACCGCCTCCTGCAGGCGGTGGCGCACCGGTTTTCGGCGATGCTGCGGGCCAGCGACACCATTGGCCGCCTGGGCGGTGACGAGTTCGTCGTCCTGACCGAGGGTGCCTCATTGGCCGCGGGACCGTCCATGGTGGCCGAACGCATCCGCGAAGTACTGCGGAAGCCCTTTCAGGTCGAGGGGTACGAGGGTCTGACCATCACCGTTACCGCCAGCATCGGGATCGCCACCGGTGACCGTCCGTCGGCCCAGGAGCTACTCCGCGACGCCGATATCGCCCTCTACCGGGCCAAGGCCAAGGGCAGGGACTGCTACGCCGTCTTCGAAGCAGCCATGCAAACGGACGCTCTGGACCGCCTCGAGCTCAAGTCCGATCTCGACTCGGCGCTGGCCAATGACCAGTTCTTTCTCCTGTACCAGCCCATTTTCGATCTCGACAGTGTCAGGATCAGAGGAGTCGAAGCGCTCATACGCTGGCGACACCCCACCCGTGGCGTCATCCCGCCGGACAATTTCATCCCGGTCCTCGAGGACAGCGGGATGATCGTCGAGGTCGGACAGTGGGTGCTCCGGCAGGCGTGTGCCCAAGCGGCCGAATGGCATCGTCTCGGGTACCGCACCACGATGTCGGTCAACGTGTCGATGCGCCAGCTGGAGACGGACGTCCTGGTCGACCACGTCACTCTGGCCCTGGACGAGAGCGGGCTCGAGCCGGGGTTCTTGACCGTCGAAGTCACCGAGTCAACTCTCATGCGGGATGCCACCGCCACAGTCTCACGCCTCCGACAACTCAAGGACATCGGCGTCATGATCGCCATCGACGACTTCGGGACCGGCTATTCCTCGCTGGCCTACCTCCGCCAGTTCCCGGTGGACGTCCTCAAGATCGATCGTTCCTTTGTGGCCGAGATGGACGGTTCGTCCGACTCCAGCGCCCTCATCCACACCCTGGTGGAGCTCGGTCGGACCCTAGGCCTCATCACGCTGGCCGAAGGGATCGAAGAGACCAGTCAGTTGGAGATTCTCCGCAACGAGCAGTGCGACAGCGGACAGGGATTCATCTTCTCGAAGCCGGTCGAACCGGCGGCCATCGAGGCCTTGCTCACCCAGACGTCCGACAGCTGTCCGATCGACCGCTCCACCGCCGATCTGCGCTGAGCTCTCTGCTCGGCTCGATCTGCGCCCGATCTGCGCCGCATCTGCGCCGCTCGTGCGCCGCCGGTGCCGATCGGGCACGCTGTTCGGGTGAGCATTCAACGAGCACTGGTCCTCGCCCCCATGACCCTCGAGCTCCGACCGTTGGTCAAACGCCTGGGTGCCCGATCCTCCAAAGTGGAAGGCACAACCGTCTTTACCGCTCGCCACGGTGAGATCGAGGTCGTCGTCTCCCGGATCGGCGTCGGCCCCTCGGCCGCCCGCGCCGCCACCGAGCGGCTGTTGGATGGCCTCCAGGTCGACCACGTGGTGGTGAACGGGATCGCCGGGGGAATCGATCCGGACTCGGTCATCGGCGATGTGGTCGTCCCCGACACGGTGGTGGACGTGTCCAGTGGCCGGAAGTATCAGACATCTCCACTGGGCACCCTCCTGCAGTCGGGCACGGTCGGAACCGTCGACGAGCTCATCAACGACCCGGGTCGGTTGGCCGGGCTGGTCGACGACGGAATCGTCGCCCTCGAGATGGAGTCGAGCGGCGTCGGCGAGGTGTGCGGTGCCCGGGGAGTTCCCTGGAGCGTGGTCCGGGTCATCAGCGACCGGCCCAATGACGGGCTGACCGACGACGCGGTGATGGCGGCACTCCGGCCGGATGGCTCGGTGGACGTGCTCGCCGCCTTGCGGGTGATGGCCGTCAAGCCCGGCCGCATCCCCGGTTTCATCCAGCTGGGCCGCGACGCTTCGATGGCGGCGCGCAAGGCGGCGGCCACCACCGTGGCCGCCCTGCGATGACCGCTCGCCCATCGGGGACGCCTCGGTGAGCTTCCCAACCGCTCCTTTCCCGCCCCGCACCGGGTCGAGGGGGATGGTCAACGCAGCCGATCAGTTGGCGTCCATCGCCGGCGTAACACTGCTGGCCGATGGCGGCACGGCGGCCGACGCCGCCGTCGGCGCTGCCGCCGTCATGGCCGTCACCAGCCCACACCTGTGCGGAATGGGTGGTGATGTCCTGGCCATGGTCAGCCAACCCGGGCTCCCGCCGGTGGCATTGCTGGGTGTCGGCCGGGCGGGCACCGGCGTGGACCCCGCCACCATGCGGGCCGAGGGCCATGTCGTCATGCCCTTGCGGGGCGACGTGCGCAGCGTGACCGTGCCCGGCGCCGTCGACGGCTGGGTCGCCCTCCACGGCCGCTTCGGCCGACTTCCCCTCGAGCGGGTACTGGCGCCGGCCGTCCAACTGGCCGAAGAGGGCTTCGTCGCCTCGCTTCTTCTGGCACTCTCCAGCCACCTCATCCACGATGTGCCCGGTGCCGAGCAGCTCTGTCCCCACGGCCCCCTGCACCCGGGGGCCCTCGTCCGGCTGCCCGGCGTGGCCCGGGCCCTGAGAGCGGTGGGCCGCGAGGGTCGGGAAGGCCACTATGGCGGAGCGTTCGGCCAGGCACTGGTCGAGTCGAGCGACGGTGTCATCGTGGCCGCCGATCTCGACAGCGACGCCGCCGAGTGGTGCGAGCCCCTCGCCCTCAGGGCCTGGGATCACGACTTGTGGACGGTCCCGCCGCCCTCGCAGGGATACCTCACCCTTCTCAGCTCGTGGATCGCCGAGCAGACGGGGCTCGGGCCCGACCCCTCCGATCCACAATGGGCCCATCTGGTGGTCGAGGCGTCCCGCCTTGCCGGCCACGACCGGCCGGCCGTTCTCCACGAGGATGCCGAGGGCCCCGACCTCCTCTCCGACCAACGGCTTCACCGGTCGGTGGACGGCAGTGGCCCGCTCTGGACCGCGCCTCCACACGTGGACGGTGGACCTGCCGCCGGCTCGCTTCCCCGGTTGGGCGACGGCGACACCACCCATTTGTGCGCCATCGACGCTGAGGGGCTGGGCATCTCGCTGACCCAGTCAAATGCGCTCGACTTCGGCTCTCACCTGGTAGCCGGATCGACCGGCATCTTCCTCCACAACCGCGGGGTGGGCTTCTCCCTGGTCGAAGGGCATCCGGCCGAGCTCGCCCCGGGCCGGCGCCCTCCGCACACGTTGTCCCCGTTGGTGGCCACCGCGCCGGACGGTTCGCTCTCCCACCTGGTCGGGGCCATGGGCGGGGACGCACAACCGCAGATCCTCCTCCAATTGCTGGCCCGCATGCTGCGGTGCGGGCAGGATCCCGCCACCGCCGTGGCCGCGGCGCGGCTGGCCCTGGATGCGCCCTCTGCGGGACCCTTCCGCCTGTGGTGGGGCAACGACCTCACCGTCAACGTCGAGTCCCACGCGCCATCGGCCTGGAGGGAAGGACTGGCGGCCCGGGGCCACACCGTGCGGATGATCGGCGCCTTCGACCCGGTGGCGGTCGGTTGTGCTCAGATCATCGCGGTGAGGCCGGCAACGGCGACCACCGCCCACCACTATGTCGGGGCAGCCGATCCCCGCAGCCCCGAAGGGGGGACCGCCGGCCGCTGACCCCGAGCAGGCTCAGCCCGCCGACGATGGGCTGACCCCGGGAGGCGGGTTCAGGTAGTGCTCGACGGCGGAGGCGATGCCCTGGGCGATGACCGACTGGCCGCTGCTGCTGGCAGCGATGGTTCCCTCGAAGGGGTCGGTGATGTAGAGCGGCTCGATGACCACGCCCGGCATCTGGCTGGGGGTGGTGAAGTAACCGGGCATGGCCGGTCCGATGAGCATGAGATGGTTGTAGTCGGCCGCTTCCGCGGCCAGCCCTCCCGAGGCGGCGTCTCCGTCCACCGAGCCGAATCCGGCGTCGGACTGGACCCCGTCGTTGGGAATGCCCCAACCCTGGGCGTTGAGACCGGACAACACGTCGTCCTGTACGAGGTTGGCCAAACGGAGATTGTCAGCGGCGAAGGGACGGTCGTCGTCGTACACGGTGACGCTCCCGGCATCCTGAGGGGCGCCGCCGGCGTTGTAGTAGATGCCCACCAATACCTGTGCATGGGCTTGGTCGGCGCACTCGGCGCGAGCGGCGACGTCGTCGTGGGCCCCCTGCAGCGACAGGACACCGTCGGACACGTCGGCCGGTCCGAGCCGCAGGACGGTCGACGGGCCGGTGCGGGAGACGACCACCCGGTAACCGTCGGCCCGAAGAAGACCCATCACATCCAGCTCGACCGGCAGTGTCTCGTCCGCTTCGTAGATGGTCGTCCCCGACCGGGTGGTGCCCACTCCTCCCGGGTCGAGCCCTCCGTGGCCGGCGTCCAGGAAGACCGTTTTGCCCCGGTTGCCCTGGGTGGGTGCGTAGGCCACGCAGGACCCGGTGGCGAACACGGTCGGGTCGAGCGACTGCCCCCCGGACGGACCACCCAGGTGCACAGCGGCCAGGGCCCCCGTGCGGAAGACGGCCACCCATCCGGCCACCACCAGCAGGATGAGCATCACCACCAGACGCCCCCGACGTCGGGAACGGCGTCGCCCGGCAGGAGACGCGCTCGAGGCACGCTTCGAGTTCTTCACGCAGACGGTTCCTTCATCATCCGGTGTGACCGGGCGCTTCGGCTGTCGGTCGGATTGTGGTGGGTGATGCACCACCGAACCACGGAACGTGGTGGGCGGGTTGTGAATAGTAGTGAAATCGGCCGGTCAATTCGAACGCGCGGCACCGTCCGGAAGGGGTGGATCCACGGGAGGCACGTCCCGCTCGGGGGTTGCTTGCTGCCACCTGGGGAGACGGGATTGCTACGCTCCTAGCCCATGACGGACCGCGGTCAAGTGGAGCGCGCTCCGGATCCCTCCGGCGGCGACAAACGCCGACCCGTTCCCAATGAACAGGGTCTACGCGCCCTGGGCGACCTGATGAACCAGGGCCAGGAACGGTCCCCCAGTACCGTCTCGGCGGAGTCGACGACAGCCGATACGCCTCCCACGGAGGATACCGATCGAGTGGCCAACCACGAGGGGCTCTCGGCGTTGGCCGAGTCGATGCGCAAGGCCGAGGCTCGTCCGGCCAGGCACTCGGCCCGTAAAGGGAAGGGCCGGCGGAGGGTCTGGCGCGGCGCTGTCATCGGTCTGGTCGTCCTGTTGGTCGTCGTCCTCGGTGGCGCCGGTTACGCCTACTACCTGTCCCACGGACTGAACCGGATCGACGTAAAGGGGCTCAACCAGGCACTCAACTCGGGCAAGGAGGCCGGGACCGAGAACATCCTGATGGTCGGATCGACCTCGCGCTGCGCACTCAAGGTCCAGAACCCCGCCTATGGGTTGTGCTCAGAGGGGGTCAACGGTGTCAACAGCGACGTCATCATGATCCTGCACGTCGACCCGGCCCGCCATCGGTTGGCCATTCTCTCCCTCCCCCGAGACCTGTTCGTGCCCAATGCGCGCAGTGACGGACCGAACAAGATCGATGCCGGCCTCTATCAAGGCATCAGCCAAGTGGTAGCCACCATTCAAGAGGATTTCGGCATACCCATCCAGCACACCGTCTCTCTCAACTTCGATCAGTTCGCCAACGTGGTCGATGCTCTCGGCGGAATCGACATGTCCTTTCCGATGTCTGTGTTCGACGCTGAGTCCGGTCTCAACGTCCAGGCGGCCGCATGCGTCCATCTCAATGGGACCCAGGCACTCGAAGTAGTGCGCGCCCGTCACCTTCAGTACCAGTCGGCGGGAACGACGACCCCCTACGCCGATTACTGGCCGCAAGAGACACTCAGCGACCTGGCCCGCATCCGTCGTGACCACGAATTCCTGCGGGTGCTGGGCGCGGCGGTGGCCAAGCAGGGACTGGGAAATCCGATCACCGACATCAACCTGGTCAACTCGGTGAAGGCAGACCTCAGCTTCGACCAATCGTGGTCGGTCGGGGATATGGCCGACCTGGTCCTCGACTTCCACTCGGTCAGCGTCAACTCCGTGCCCCAACTGACGCTGCCGGTCTCTGTGGTCACCGACCCCGACGGCCAGGGTGGGAGCCTCATGTACCAGGGCGCCGCCTACGGAGATGCCGAATTTCCGGCCGAGAGCCAAGACCAGAGCGCCATCGATCAGCTGCTGGGCATCGACATCAAAACGGACTCGATGACCGGAAAACCCCTACCGGCGGCGTCCTCGGTCGCGGTTTCGGTGGTGAACGGCTCGGGCGCCTACAACCAGGCGACCGACACTGCCTCGGCCTTGACCGCCCTGGGATTCCACATGGTCGGCGTTGGGGACGGCCAACCGGTGGGTGATGTCTCCGAGACCGTCGTCTACTACCGATCCACGACGGCGGCCGACGAGGCCGCGGCTGAAGCGGTCACCCGGTCGCTGAGCGGCGCGGTGGTCATGGCCTACGACCCGAGCATGGTGACAGACGGTGCCCAGGTCACCGTGGTGACCGGCACCCAGTTCGCCGTCAACCCTCCGCCGACGCCGCCCACGTCTTCCAGCACCGGGGCCGCCGCTCCCGCCACCACGGCCACCACGGCGCCGGCCTCCACCACCTCCACTACCTCGAGCACCTCGAGCACCTCGACCACGTCGCCTACGGCGTCTGACATCGAAGCACCGTCGCCCACCACATCCAAGCTCGAGCCATGGGACCCGCGGTCCTGCCACCCGGGGGCGTCCCCGACTGCACCGGTTCCCAACCAGGTCTGACCACCGGGCGACTCAGCCCTCCCGACGGGCCAGCACGTAGGTCCTCGACGACGGGTACTCATGGGCCAGAGCCTCCCGCCCTCGGCGCTCCTCGATCCGGAAGTGCTGGGCGGCCAACGCCTCCTGCAGCTCGTCGTCACCGTAGAAGGTGCCGCCCAGCGGTGGGACCTGGTGTCCGAGGAACTCATCCATGACGATCTCCCCCCGGCCGAGATGGGCGGCGATCACCAGCATCCCGTCAGGCGCCAGGACCCGGCGGAACTCACCGAGCGTCTGGCCCAGTGTCGATCGCGGAAGGTGCTGGATGGAGTAGAAGCTCACCACGGCGGAGCAGGTGGCCGGAGCGAAGGGAAGGCGTCGCATGTCCCCCGCCACCCATCCGGTCACGGCGCTCGAGCGAGCAGCCAGTCGGAGCATGCCCAGGGAGACATCGACGCCGATTACATCGACGCCGCGCGCCGACAGGTAGTCGGCTACCTCGCCCGGCCCGCAGCCGATGTCGAGGACAAGACCGTGCCCGTCGATGCTGTCCGCAGCCCGATCCAGGACGGAGCGGTCGAGGGGAAGTGCATCCAGGTCGCCCCCGAAGGCAGCCACATAATCGTCGGCGGCGACGTCATAGGCGGCGCCCACCAGGCGCGGGTCGAACGGGCCCCTCGGTGGACCGGGCGTCATCACCTCATGATGCCCGCGGCGGCGGAGGTCCCGGGAGGGAAGCACGACAGGACCGGCACAAAGGCGCCGTATCCGCCCGGGTAGAGTCGATGGGGACGACCGATGTCCGGCGCCGGTACGAATATGCCGGTAGGAAAGCGCCGGTGGGAAAGAGAGTGCAGATGCCGAGGATAGAGCCGATCCCTCTCGAGGCCCTGGCCGAGGAGCCGCGACGGATCATCGAGGAAGGGGTGGCGAACGGCACCTACGCCACCCCGGTGCCTCTGCAGATCTTCGCCTACCGCACCCAGCAGATCCTGATGACCAACGCGGCGCGGGGTGCGTGGGGCCAGCAGAGCCTGCTGGGCGGCCGGATCCTGGAACTGATCAGGATCCGGAGCGCGCAGCTCGGCGAGTGCCAACCCTGCATGCAGTCGCGCAAACACGACTCGATCACCGATGAAGACGTGGCCTGCCTGGTCACGCCGGGCGGGTCGCTCACACATCAAGAGCGGATGGCCGTGGAGTTCCTCGACCTCCTGTCGGCCGACCACGACGCCATCGACGACGACTTCTACCGCGAGCTGGCCGAGGTGTTCACCGCTGCCCAGATCATCGAGCTCGGCTTCACCTGTGCCAACTCCATGGGACTCCACCGCTTCATTCACACCCTCGACGTCTTCGGGGACAGCCCGCCGGTGATTGCCTTCGACCCCGCACAGGTCGACACCGCCCGCACCGAAGTGACCGACCAGGCGCCGGCATGAGCCAGACCGTACTGGTGACCGGTGCCACCGGGCTGGCCGGCGCCAACGTCTGCAAGCTTCTCCTCGAACGCGGCGACCGGGTGCAGGCTCTGGCACGGGCGGGAGCCGACACCGGTCCCCTCGTCGGCCTGGGTGTGGATGTCAGAGAGGGCGACGTCACCGACAGCGACGCTGTGCTCCGCGCGGCAACCGGAGCGGACGCCGCCGTGCACTGCGCCGCGCTGCTAGGAGGTGCGAGCCAGAACCTCGCCGATTTCCAAGCGGTGAACGTCGACGGCACGCGGCACGTGCTGGATGCCGCCCACACCGTGGGGATGCGCCGGGTGGTGGCCGTCAGCACGGGAACCTTCTTCGATACGACCGGTGGACTGGCGCGGGAGGATGCGCCGGTGTCGAAGAGTCCGAGCTCCGATCCCTACACACTGACCAAAATGGCCGCTTTCGAAGACGCCTCGGCCCGGGCGGCTGCTGGCCAGGATGTGGTCACCACACATCCCGGCGCCATCTTCGGCCCCTCGCCGGTGGTGACCAACGCGGTAGGCATCACCAGCTTCAACCGGGTGTTGATTTCGGCGCTGCGCGGCAGGCTCACCCGTTATCTGCGGTTCCCCGTCAGCTGGGTGTTCGCCGACGATGTGGCCCGGGGCTGCCTGCTGGCCCTGGACCGCGGCGTTGCCGGCGAGCGCTACATGCTCGACGGCCGGCCGGAGGACGTGATGAGCGTGGCCGAAGCGGGCAGCCTGGTCTGCGCTCTGGCCGGACTCGAGCAACGGGTGGAGGACATCGAGCCGTCGGACGATCCCGAGTTGGTTCGGGTGTTCGGTCCCACGCTGGTGGCCATCGCCTCGAAGAGTGCCGGCGATCGGCCGGCACGGATCCCCCACACCGAATCGAAGACGTACAAGAGGCTCGGATACCAGCCGAACAGCCTCGAGGACGGGTTACTGCGCACCATCAATTGGCTGCGCGACATCGGCAAGATCGACTGAACCGAGCCCGCTCCGCCGCTTCGTGACATACTGACGGCGTGTGGCGGGTCACTTTCGCGGATTTGGTCTATCGCTATCGACAGTTCCTGATCGCGGTGCTCGGGGCGGGCGTGGTGTTGGCTATGGCCATCCTGCTGGCCGGTCTGGCCAACGGCTTTAGCGCGGAGATCCAAGCGACGGTGGGCGGGGTCGGGGCCCAACGTTGGGTTCTGGCTGACAGCGCCCACGGTCGCATCGCCTCCCTCGGCGTCTTCTCGCAGGGGGCAACGGCCCTCATCGCCCATTCCCCCGGGGTGACCGAAGCCAGTCCCATCGCCGTCATTCCCCAGCAGGTGGGCGAGGTCAACGGCCACAGCGTCACCATCAACATCTTCGGCGTCCAGCCCGGTGGCCTCGGTGATCCGGTGGCCACGACGGGCACGGGTCTGACCGGATCCGGTCAGGTGGTCACGGACACCAAGGTCGGGGCGGCCGTCGGATCGACCATTACCATCGGTGCCAAGCGATTCACAGTGGTCGGAAACATAGAAAACAGGACCATGCTGGGCGGGGGGGCCATCCTTTACATCACTCTGCCCGACGCCCAGGCCCTTGCCCTGGGCGGTCGACCCCTGGTGACGGCCGTTGTCACCCAAGGGGTTCCCCAACGCCTGCCCCAGGGACTCAGCCTCTACACGAACCAGCAAGTCGAAACCAACACGCTGTCTGCTTTGTCATCGGCCGTCTCCTCCATCAACAACACGAAATACCTCATGTACGCGGTGGCGGCCATCATCATCGCCGCCCTGCTCTACGTGTCGGCGCTGCAGCGGGTGCGCGACTTCGCCGTCCTCAAGGCGCTGGGCTCCTCATCCCTCGCCCTGTTCGGCAGCCTGGCCGCCCAGGCCGTGGTGATCACCCTGGTGGCCGCCATCTTTGCCATCGTCATATCGAACTTTATGCACGGCATTTTCGCGCAACCAGTGGCCGTCCCTACCAGTGCCTACGCCACTCTGCCGGCGGTGGCCATCATCGTTGGCCTCCTGTCCAGCCTGGTCGCTCTCCGACGGGCAACAGGCGCCGACCCGGCGAGCGCGTTCGGCTGACGGCGATGAGCATCCTTCAGGTCAGAGACCTCACGGTCGAGTTCGCATCGGGCGGCTACAACATCCGCCCCCTGGACGGTCTCACCTTTGATAGCGAGGATGGTGAGCTCGTGGTGCTCCTGGGGCCATCAGGCTGCGGCAAGACCACCCTCCTTTCGTGCCTGGCCGGTCTGCTTCGGCCTACGTCCGGGTCGATCATCTTCCGCCAGGAATCGATCACCGATCTGCGCGGCCCTGCCCTCTCCTTATACCGCCGACACACTGTCGGCGTGGTCTTCCAGGCCTTCAATCTCATCCCCAGCCTCAGCGCAAGAAGCAACGTGATGGTTCCTCTGAGCTTGGCCCGGGTCGGACGGTCCGAAGCCCGCGAACGGGCCTCCAAACTGCTCGACCTGGTCGGCCTGGACGAGCGGGCCCACCATCGGCCCGACCAGATGTCGGGAGGACAGCAACAGCGTGTGGCCATTGCCCGCGCCCTCGTCCAGGATCCCCCTCTGGTGTTGGCCGACGAGCCGACGGCCCATCTCGATTACATCCAGGTGGAAGGAATCCTGCGGCTGCTCCGCGAACTGGCTGCTCCGGGGCGGCTGGTGGTGGTCGCCACCCACGACGAGCGGATCACACAGCTGGCCGACAAGGTGATCGAGTTGCAACCGCACCTGACCGCCGCGCAGCGGGAGCCCCACGACGTCACCCTCGAAGCCGGTCAGATCCTGTTCCGGCAGGGCGATCCCAGCGACGTCGTCTACATCGTGCAGTCCGGTGAGGTCGAGGTGTACCGGGAACGGGACGACGGCAGCGAGGAGCGCCTCACCATCATCACCCCCGGCAGCTACTTCGGTGAGCTCGGACCCATGCTCAACATGCCCCGGAGCGCCTCCGTACGGGCCCTGACCGCCGCTGCCCTGACCGGCTGCTCCGTCCAGCAATTCCGGGCCATGCACCCCAGTTCCCGGACGGCCGAAGTGGCCGAAGCGGCCGACGCCGACGTCTGAGGGTGGAGCTCACGCCCGGAACGTCGGGCGCGCCGGTCCCTCCAGGGACCGGCACACGGCATCAGACCCGGAGGGGGATGGCGGTCGACCGCTCGACAGGTCCGATGACGACATCCTAACCCTATTATTCAGCTAGGACAAGTAGGTAACCAGCGGAGTCACCGACGGTGGTCGTCGAGCACCGTCAGCAGTCGGCGAGGGGCGACCACCCGGTAGGCCTCTTCGCACAGCATCTCCACCTCGTCCCACACCACCCGGCCGTCGAGACGCACCCCCAGCCACCCCCGCCCGCCCACGTAGGGTGGGCGAAAGAAACGCTCGGCCTCACGGGCCACGAACTCCTGCTGGACACCGGGCAGCGCGGCGCACCACAGGTGAGGAACCAGGCGGTCGTGGTGTCCGTCCGGCCACAGCATGACGAATTGCTTGCCGACATAGAAGGCCGGGGCCCCGTGGCTGACTCTTTCGGTCGCCTCCGGCAGGGCCAAACAGACCCGGCGCACCCGCTGCTCGAGACTCATTCCGGCCATCGCCCTAGAGTAGAGGCGCAGCTCCCATTGGCCCAAGACGGGCGCCGGAGTTGAAGTCGACATGCGACGTCGTCGAAGATGCGCAGGCCATTGTCGACGAAGGTTCCATCGGGGGGGGAAGTTGTGATACCCAAGCAGTCGCGGCGGAGCCGCGCCGAGCTGAGAGACATGCTCCTCGAAGTGGGCTGCTCCGTCCTCAAGGACGAGGGGCTGTCCGCACTGACCTTCAAGACGGTATTCGAACGACTGAACGAGAGCCGCGGCGTCCGACTCACCAACGGGTCGGTCATCGGGAGGGTGTGGAGGGACCAGGCCGACTTTCGAGCGGATGTGCTGGTGGCCGTGGCTCTGGAGGAGAACGACAACGAGGTCGATCGCACACTGCGGGCCGTAGGCGGGGTCCTGGAAGAGATGGATCTGTCATCGCCCGGGGCGCGACAGCGAACCATGCGCGAGCTCTGTCGGCTCGGTGGGGCCGCCAATCTGCAGGTCATGCGCGAAGCGACCAATTGGTCGGTGTGGATCGGCGCATGGGGACTGGTGGCCTCTTCCAGCGAGCCTCGGGACTATCGAGAGAGGATCGAGCGGGCGGTGGTGGCCGGGTATGACTCTTTCAACGAGCGAATCGAGGAGGTCTACCGGGCCATGACCAGCTACCTCGGCTTTCGACTGCGCGAGCCGCTCACCCTCCGTCAATTCACCATCGCCGCCGACTCGTTGGGGCAGGGCTGCGGCCTCAGGGACCGTTTCGACAACGCCCATATGGACGGGATCCTCCTCCCCACCGGCCAGCAAGGCGAACTTCAGGAGTGGACCTTGTTCGCCATTGGTTTCGAGGCTCTGGTCACTCAATTCTTCGAGCTCGACCCCGACTGGAAGGGGAACGACTAGCCCGCGGGGCCCCGGTCGCGGACCCGGGAGCTCGAGCGATTGGACGCCGATGACTGCCAGAGGGGAGTCGGGAGGCGGGGAGCCGCAGTGGCCGAAAGCGTGGCACCATGGGACTACCGACCAGGTGGCGCGGACATGCGCCCTCCTGACGAGAGGAGAGCCAGCAGTGGCTGAGGGTGAAGATTCGCAAGATACCGGCCAGATCCAGTCGCGGGACGACGGACAGCTCCATTTCACTCCGGAGAGCGCGGCTTCGACGTTCCCGGTGACAGCTCCTGTCGACGCCACACCGCTCGAGGAGGACGAGCCGGAAGGGCTCATCCCTCCGAGCCCCCTCTGGGCCATGAAGGACCGGCGCCACGAACAATGGATGCACCTTTTCGGGCACCCCGATCGCATCCGGAGCGCTGTAGGCAGCGGCGATGATGCTGTTTACGCCATCGATGACGGTAAGAGGCACTGCATGATCGGTCACCGGGTCGGTCAGACGAGGGACGGGTGCGTCTACAGCTTGACCGCCCGGGTCACCAAGGAGACCTTCCAGTCGTTGGCCTCCGGTGCCATTAGTGGGAAACAGGCCTTCCTCGACAGCACCGAGGCAGGGCTGAGCGGCACCGTCGAGGAACCCGGCGTCTCCAACGTCTTCGATGTCGACTTCTACCAGCGTCCGGAGGACATCCCTCCGGAGTACCTCCCCCCTGCACCGTTCATCGAGTTCGCCCAGGATCTCCCCAGCGCCGACCGCTGACCTCCCGGAGGAAGTACCGACCGCTCACGCAGAGCTCATTAAGGTAGGAAGTCGCACTGATCTCGGGCGGCACGCACCGGTGCCTGAAGCTCAGTCACCCGTGCTCAACGTTCGCTTGAAGCCGATGTGACTGGGCTCGAAGTCGAGGCGCTGGTAGAACCGGTGGGCGTCCGACCGTCGGAGATCGGACGTCAACTGGATCCGGTAGCAACCGGCATGGCGCGCCATGTCGACGGCGAAGGTGGCCAAGCGCTCGCCTATCCCGTGGGAGCGAAAGTTGGGATGTACATGCATGGACTCGACCTCGGCGCACAGGCCCCCGCCACGCTGAAAGTGGCGGAAGATGATTACTTGGCACATACCCACGACCTCGTCGTCCACCTCGGCCACCACCAGGTGATTCCCCGACACCGTTTGGATTTCGGCCAGCGCCGCCAGGTAGGGGCCGCTGTCGGAAAGGTCCTCCTTCCCCTCGAATAACGCACCATGTTGCAGCAGCTCGACCATCCTCGGGATATCCGAGGGCTCGGCCGGCCGGATTGTCACTCGATTCACCGGTGCAGTATCGCAGCCCGGTTCGGATGCTCATCCGGATGGGGCATCCTTGTGCCATGCCGATTTCGATTGACAGCTCTTTGGCAGACGTCGACTGGGATAGAGCAAAGTCTGACCTGGCCGCCGACGACTTCGACAACGGGCGCTCGCCCGCCGCCCTGCGCAGATCCTTTGAGCGGTCTCAACATGTCGTGTTCGCCCGCGACGACGATCACGTGGTCGGCATGGCGAGGCTGCTTTCGGACGGGGTGTGCAACGCCTACCTACTCGACGTCTGGACGGCATCGGCCTACCGCCGACAGGGTATCGCCACCCAGATGGTGCTGTTCCTCGCCGCACTGGTTCCCGGCCAGCACATCGGGCTGCAGACCGACGACGCCCACCCCTTCTACACGGGGCTCGGATTCCGAGATCAGCCTGCGTTCATGTCACTGGTCGTGGGGAGCTGGCTCGACAACGAGGAGAACCGCTGACCGAAGATGTCATCGTGAGCCGAGCGGCATACGGAGCAAGGGCAGCGTCCTGCCGGCAATCAACTCTGACCGTACGACGCCGATCCGTACCGCTCCCATGTGCTCGTAGAAGGGGGCTGCGAACGGGTCCGCTTCGATCCGTACGGCTGACCAACCCAGGTGACGGGCCGTCAGGGAGGCATGCTTGACCAGTTGTGCGCCGAGACCTGTGCCAATCCACGGAGGATCGACGAAGAGCATCGAAATCTCGGCATCATCATCGCTCGAACCGGCCAAGGCATAGAAGCCCATGACGGGGCCGTCCGCCTCGTCTTCGACCAGGGTGACCCGGCCGCAAGTGATCTGGTCGGGGTCCACCATGAGCTGTGGGCGACAACGGTTCATGAAGTCATCGTCGTATCCCCAATGTCTCTTGGAGCGCAGTGCCAGATCGCTCAAAGACGGTGCTTCCGCCCGGCGGGCGAGCCTGAAGATCACCGAGCAAGTCTGCCAGATCAGCCCTCCCCCACTGTCCCCAAACGCTCGGATCGGCGGTCTCCGACCCGCCGATGGATCGGCACCCGGTGCCGATGGGAGAATGTCGTCCACGGTGTTCCGGAAGCGAGTTCACCGGTCATGAACAGAGGACATGCTTCGACTCGGTGAGGTACCCATCATCCAGGCTCCCATGGCCGGGGGGCCGTCGACTCCCGCACTGACGGCCGCTGTCATCAAGGCGGGCGGCTTCGGCTTCATCGCTGCGGGGTACCTGACCGTCGACGAACTTCGCCAGGTGACGGCAACCACCCGGACGCTGACCGATGGGCCGTTCGGCATCAACCTATTCGTGCCTTCGGCGCCTGGCGATGCGGGAGAAGTGGCCCGCTATGGGTCGACACTCCAACCCGAGGCGGACCGCCTGGGTGTGGCGCTCGGTGATCCTGGCTGGGACGACGATGGCTTTGACGCCAAGTTGGACGTCGTCGCGTCAGCCGGTGTGGCCATGGTCAGCTTCACCTTCGGCTGTCCCACCCCGTCGGTGGTCGACCGGATGCACCGGGCCGATTGCCAGGTGGCGGTGACAGTCACCACCGTGGCCGACGCCCACCAGGCCGCGGGGGCCGGAGCTGATGCTCTTGCCGTGCAGGGAACCGAGGCCGGTGGCCACCAGGGCGGGTTCACCGATCTGGAGGCCAACCACCGTCCCCTCCTGTCCCTCCTGGCGGAGATCAGAGAGTGCACCGACCTACCGCTGATCGGGGGCGGTGGCATCATGACCGGGCAGGAGGTGGCGGCGGCGCTCGACGTCGGGGCACTGGCGGTCCAGTTGGGCACGGCCTTCCTGTGCAGCACGGAAGCGGGAACTTCGCCTACCCACCGCCGGGCTCTTCTGGAGGGGCTCTACCCCGACACCATCGTGACACGTGCTTACAGCGGTCGATTCGGGCGCGGGTTGGCCAACGAGTTCGCCGTCGCCCACCACCAACAGGCCCCCCGTGCCTACCCCGAGGTTCATCATCTCACCCGCCCGATCCGCATTGCCGCCACCCGGATGGGCGACGCCAGCGTGCCTAACCTGTGGGCCGGCACAGGATGGACCCACGTGACCAGTGAGCCGGCCGGCGCCATTGTCCGTCGCATAGCCGCCGAGGCGACCACGGTGGCCTGAGGCATTCTCGACGCATGACGCAACCCTTCCCCGAGCCGACCCTTCCCGCCGATTCGCGGGCTGAGGTCCTCGTTCGGTATCTCGACTACTTCCGGTCACGGGTCATCGAGCGGATCGGGCAACTCCCCGAACCCGAGCTCCGCCGAAGCAGGCTGGCGTCCGGATGGACGCCCCTCGAACTGGCGAGACACCTGACCTTCGTCGAGATGCGATGGCTGGAATGGGGCTTCGAAGGGCGGTCGGTGGAGAATCCGTGGGATGACACCCGAGACGATCAGTGGTTCGTCCCCGAATCGGAATCACGTGCAGAGCTGGTCGAGGGACTGCGCCGACAGGGACAGCGATCGCGGGACATCGTGGAGAATGCACCGCTCGACCAGGTCGGCAGACCCGGCCCGCGCTGGGACGGCGCCGAGCCGCCGACCCTCGAGCGCATCCTCCTTCATCTCATCCAGGAGTACGCCCGCCACCTCGGTCACCTCGACATCGTGAGCGAGCTGGCGGGCGGTTCCGTAGGGGAGTGACGGGACCACCCCGTCATCGACCGACAGTGCCGAACGAAGAGTCAGCGGGAGGCGGTGAGCGTCTCGTCGAGGTGATTCAGGATGCGCGGCCACGAGTCGCGGTGGTTCCTCGCCGACTCCTCATCGGCGAATCCGCTGTGGGTGAGGCGAAGACGGGTCCCTGATTCGTGCGCCAGGAGTTCGATCCTCACCACCGTCTCCGCACCCTCGGTCCCGTCCTTACCCGTCACCCAGGTCTGCTCGATGAGCAGGTCCGGCTCCACGACGAGGAAGCGTCCGTAGTGTGGGTGCCGTTCCCCCGCATGGATGGTCTCGAACCAGTAGGGCTCGCCCACCACCGCTTCCATTCGGATCGCTCCCGGGGCCGCGAACCAGGTATCGAATTGTTCGGTCCACGCTCGAAAAATGGCAGCCGGTGGGGCAGACATGGCCTGCTCAACTGTGAAGGCAATGGGGTCGTCAGCCACCCGTGACCTTTCTGAGTTTCTCCGTTCACCGTTTGTGCTGATGCACATCTGTCGCTAAACGGTATCTGCTGATGTGCCGGCGAATATCCCGGCATGACCCGACACCAAAGCCCGGCCCGAGGCCACGCCCGAGTGGGTACTGGCGCGGTCCTCGGGCGTCCCACGTGTGGCGGGGCCGCCCACTTGTGTGCCTTCGGACTTGGCCGTAAGGTCGGCACGGTGAAAAGTGCCTGGTGGATTGGCGGTGTCCTAGCAGTCGGGTTGGCTCTGGCGGGTTGCAGTTCTGGAAGCAGCACACCCGCTACCAGCACGACGGCCACTTCCTCGAAGACAACCGCGCCACCAGGGAGCACGACCACGGCTGCCGTCCCAACCACTGCGGCTGTCCCAACCACGGCGGCCGTCCCGAGCACCGTCGCCACGACGAGCGTTTCAACCTGCCCGACCCTGGCTCAAGCCAATACCGCGCTCGGAGGTTCCTACAGTGGACCGATCACAACTCGTACGGCAGGTGGCGGCATCGTCTGCGAGTACACGAGTAGCTCCGGTAATGCGGGCGTCACCATATTTGCGCACCAATCGACGTCCGTCTTCGCCGGGCAAGTCGCCCATGCCCCGGGGGCTCCTGCTATGCCGAGCATCTCCGGCGTCGGTGACGGCGCCTACGGGATGACCACGGGGGGTCGCTCCGTCGTCAATGCCTACTCAAACGGGAGCCGAACCCTGGTGGCGGCGCAGGCATCCGGTGCCCTTCCCCCGGTCGAGGCACTTGCCCGGGTCGCTCTCGCAGATAACTGAGAGACGGAGTCAAGCCTTCTCGAGCGACCCGGCATCCAGAATTTCTTCCGTTGCTCCAGCGCAGTGGTCAGTTTCTCCAGCACCGTTCAACTCTCCAAAGGAGGTGAAATGGAAGAAGAAGGGTGGTATGCCGACCCGTACGGATTCCACGAAGCACGTTGGATCTCCGAGGGGACTCCGACTGCCCTGGTGCGGGACGGCGATGTCGAGACGCAGGATCCACCACCGCAGACTCCCTACGCCGGCCAGCTCGAGGAGTTGGCCGAGACCGACCCCGATGACGCCGATGACTTGATGCGGGCCGACCAGGCCGACGCCACGTCATTCGATCCCGACGAAGAGGCCAGGGCTGCCTGGGATACCTTCGGGGAGAGCAGCGGCGGAGATTGATCAGAGCACCTCTCGGGACGACCAGCGTGCACCGCGTCGAACGCCCCATCGGCGAGGCTAATCGTCCAGGAGATCGATGAGCCATCCGGGTTTGGCCACATCCGCTCCCAGGTCCTGAGCTCGCTGGCACAGCCCACGGTCCGCCGACACCAGTGTCACCTGACCGGCAGCATCGGCAGCGACGGCAATGAGGGTGTCGTCCCCGCTGCCGGGCGCATGGACAACGGTCACCCCGTCGGCCACTCCGGCCTCTACGCCGCGGCGAGCAAGGCCTTCGAGGACAACGACAACGGGCTCATCCAGTCGGCCCGCTGCCGTGGCTGCGCGAACTCGCCCGACGAAGGTGCGGGCTGCCCCGGGCCGATCCCGCCACCAGCCGTCGGGGCGAGACCCGACCACGTTTGCAGCATCGACGATAAGCACACTCCAGTATCACCCGCCCGGTGACAGGGGCGCTTCCTGCCCGACGTGCACCCCTATGTGCCCCGGGGCGTCCTTCGTCCGTGAGCTCTGGATCGGACAGGCCGGGTCCCCGACTGGATGGGGTGTCCGGACCAGAATGGTGGGGCATGTCCGATCCAATCGACCGCCGCTCGTTTTTGGCCCGGGGGGCCGTCGCCGGGGTCGGCATTGCCGCCATCGGCACCTCCGGCGGCATCCTGGAGGCGTGCAGTTCGGGCACCGGCTCGGGCTCGGGCACGGTTGGCACCAACGGACGCCCGGACGGCATCAGCACCGCCCCCCCCAAAAAGGGTGGCCAGCTCATCTTCGGCACCGAGGCGGAGGAGAAGGGGTTCAGCACCACTCAGGGTACCTTCGACACCACCGGCATCCTTTACGCCCGTACCGTCTTCGACCCACTGGCCATCATCGACGCCAGCGGCAACGTCCAGCCCTACCTGGCTCAGTCGATCACTGCCAACGCCGATTACACGGTGTGGACCATCACCATGCGTCCGGGTCTGGTCTTCCACAACGGCGCCCCGTGCGACGGTGCCGCAGTGGCAGAGAACTTCGCCCTCCAGCAGGCTTCGGGACTGACCGGTCCCGCCTTCACCACCATCGCCAAGGTGTCTGTGCCCAGCGCGCTGGTGGTCACCGTCACCATGAAATCGCCGTGGGTCCCGTTCGACTATTACCTGGCCGGGGGCATCGGCGGCCAGATCGCGTTCATTGCCGAGCCCAACTGGCTGAAGTCCGGAAGCCAGACCGACCCCATAGGCACTGGGCCGTTCGTCTTCCAGGTATGGAACCCGAACGACCACTTCACCGCCACCAAGAACCCGCACTACTGGAGGCCCAACCTTCCGTACCTCGACAGCATCACGTACAGGCCCATCCCGGACAGCCAACAACTCCTGGCCACTCTCGAGTCGGGCGGGGTGGACGTCATCCACACCTCCTTCTCGCCGGTAACAGGCAGCCTCCGGTCCAACAGCTCGCTCGGCTACACCGACGATTCCGTCCATGTGGCCGGGGAGCCGGACATGCTCTGCCTCCTCCTCAACCTGTCCAAGTCACCCTTCGACAATCTCAAGGTGCGGCAGGCGGCGGCCATGTCCATCAGCTCGGCCGAGTACTCGAAGGTGATCGAGAACGGTATCTGCCCGCCCTCCAGCGGGCCGTTCGCGGAAGGATCGCCCTACTTCACACCTACCGGCTACCCGGCACCCGATCGGGCCAAGGCCAAGCAATTGATCACTGAGCTGCAGCACGAGACCGGGCAGCCGGTGTCGATTACCTTGCTCCACACGCCTGATCCGAGCGCCACCAGGGATGCCGAGTACTTCCAAGCGCAATTGCAGGGAGCGGGGATGCAGGTCACGCTCAGCACGATCCAACAGGCCGAGCTCATCAGCACGGCCGTGCTCGGCACCTTCGAAGTCCTCCTTTGGCGCCAATTCGGGGCGGTGCACCCCGACCTCAACTTCATCTTCTGGAGTCCGGCCAACGCATCCAAAACAGGCATATCCGCCAACATGGCCCGCAACACCGACCCCAGGATGGAGGAGGCCCTGCTCAAGGGACGTCAATCCCCCACCGCGGCCGAAAGTGATGCCGCCTACCAGGAGGTCGGCAAGCTGATGGGCTCAGACCTCCCCTACATCTGGACCGCTCGGGCAGTGTGGTCGATCGGCGCCCAGCCCAAGGTGCAGAACTGGAACAATCCGACGACGCCGGCGGGGAAGCCGGCTTTCGGGATGATAACCGGGGCAATCTGGCCCACCCAGATCTGGCTGAGCTGAGCCCTCGAAGGTTACGGCGGCCGTAAAATCGACACGGTGACGAGTACAGATTCCGAACCAATCAAACCCCATCAAGCCCGACGGGTTGCCGAATCATTCGGCTCGAACGCCGAAAGGTACGACCGGGTCCGGCCCGACTACCCCGAAGCCATGGTGGGTCGGATCGTCGCAGCCAGCCCCGGCCCCACGTTTCTCGACGTCGGCATCGGCACTGGTATTGCGGCCCGGCAATTCCAGGAGAAAGGATGTCAACTGGTCGGAGTTGATGTCGACCAGCGGATGGCTGAACTTGCTCGGCGGCGCGGGATCGACGTCGAAGTAGCGGCCTTCGAAGCCTGGGATCCGGCCGGTCGGACGTTCGATGCCGTCATCTGTGGGCAGGCCTGGCACTGGATCGACCCCACAGCAGGGGCCACAAAGGCGGCCCTGGCTCTGCATGCCGGTGGCCGATTGTCCCTGTTCTGGAATGTGTTCGACCCTCCATCCGAGCTGACGGAAGCATTCGCCGATGTCTACCGTGAGGTCTTTCCCGAGGCGCCCTTCAATCCTTGGGCGCAACCTCTCATGGAGGCGTACGCAGCGGTCTTCTCCAGTGCAGCCGATGGGATACGGGAGACAGGCGCGTTCGCCGACGAGGATCGGTGGCGCTTTGACTGGGAGCGGTCCTACACCCGGGATGAGTGGCTGGATGTGGTTCCAACTACAGGAGGTCACAATCTGCTGCCCCCGACACAGCTCGACGAGTTGCTCGAAAGGCTAGGGGCGACGATCGACGCCGTCGGGGGGCGCTTCACAATGGGTTACACCTCGGTGGTAATCACAGCGGTCCGGACCTTCGCCTAGAACCTGGCAACTCCGGGCTTCGATGTGGTCGTGTACGCCGGGGTGCTGATCCGATCGGTTGACTCGAGCGGCACTTTCTGGGCCCAGATGTTTGACAGCGCCGCGGATCGCATTGCGACAACTCCTTGGCTTCGGTCAAAATAAGGTGTCGTCAACCGGACTTGCCTAAACTCGGCCCGGTGACTGGCTATGAACCCGGAGACCCCGAATACCGGGCCTTCGTCGGTCCCTTCGAGCAGTATGACGTCATGGGCGCCACCCAGTTCAGTCTGCTGTACTCGCTCGGCATCCGCCAGCACCACCGGCTACTCGACGTTGGCTGCGGCTCCTTGCGCGCAGGAAGGCTTTTCATCACATACCTCGAGCCCGGCAACTATACGGGGGTGGAGCCGAACACTTGGCTTGTCGAAGACGCCATTGCCTATCAGACCGGGCAGTCGCTCATCGATGTCAAAGAGCCCGTGTTCTCGAACAACGACGGGTTCGACTTTTCGGATCTCGGGATGTTCGACTTCGTCGTCGCCCAGTCCATCGCCTCGCACGCGGGGCCAAGCCTTGTGGCCACGATGCTCACCTCCATCCGATCGGTGCTCGCTCCCACCGGCCTCGCCGCTGTGACCTTCATCCATGCCGATCCGGAGGATGGCAACGTCGCCCACGTCGAGCCGGGCGACACGAGCTGGCCGGACTGGCTGTACCCGGGCTGTTTCAGCTACCGGATCGAGGTCGTCGAGTCACTCCTCCGGGACGCCGATTTGATCGGTTGCATCCTGCCGTGGTTCCACCCGCGCCGGACGTGGTGGTTGCTCGCCGGATCGCCAGAAGCGATGCCGGACAAGGCGTTCCGAGAGCAATTGGCGGGACCGACGCTGGCCGAGGGTTTCGAGTCGAGCTGGAGGCGGCCACCGGGAACAAATAGGCGCCGGACTGAAAGACGCTTCCGCTTGGCTCAGGGCAGAAGTGGCAGTGGTAGGTAGTCAGCCACACCGTTTGACGACGGGTACCTGACGCCGGGTCGGCGTGAGGCGGCGGCGCTCGTCCACCGCACCGGCACTATGTTTTGGTGCGATGCCCGTACGCGTAGCTGGATGGCCGCAGGTCGGGATCGCGCCAGGCACCGTCTCGACCCCGCCGGTCAAGGATGGCCATCATCGCGTGTGGCAGGAAGTCACCCTGCAGCTCGAGGCTTGCGGTGCGTTGACCAGGGGGGGACGTCCGGACGTCTGGCTGTACTGCGGTCACGGCGGCGACCCAGGCGTCGAGGGTTCGGCCGTGGCGGTCGTCTATGAGGTCAGCTGGTCCGTGCCCGGGGCGTGCGACGGCTACCCGGCGGAATTCATCGACAGCATCGACCGGGCCACCGCCGCCGGCGTCCAGCGTGCTGATGCCGTGATCACCGGGTCCACGTCGGCCAAGAAGTGGCGCAGGCCTATGGATATCCGGCCGACCGCATCCACGTCGTACCGTTCGGGGTCGACCCCGACCGGTTCCAGCCGTCGTGGAAGGTGCGGCGGGGCACGGTCCCGACCCCTGGGCTGCCTGCGAGCCGTCCGTATGTTCTCTTCATCAATTCATTCGCTCCCCGTAAAAACGTCGGCGTCGTACGCGACGCCATCGGGATGCTGGCGGCCGACGGCTACCCCCATGCGCTCGTACTGGTGGGCAGCATGCCCGCGCACCTGCGGGCACACGATCCGGACGCCGAGCGACGAGCGTTCGCCCCTTTGGGCGGAGACGAGGACCGAGTAGTCCGGCTGGTGGATCTGTCGGACGACCAGCTCGCCTCGGTGATGGCCGCCGCCGCCGCGCTGTGCGCTCCGAGCAGGCACGAAGGTTTCGGACTTACCGTGCTCGAGGCGATGGCCACGGGGATACCGGTGGTGGTGTCCGACCGCGGCTCGCTGCCGGAGGTCGTCGGCCCAGCGGGCGTCGTCGTCTCCCCCACTGCGTCAGCAGTGGCCGGCGCATTGCGGGCCATCATCGACGCTCCCGAGGCGGCAGCCTCGCTGGGCCGTGCTGCCCGCCGGCGGGCCGAAGGGTTCACCTGGGAGCGGACAGCGCACGGGTGGCTCGACGTGGCGGACGGGGTGCACCGCAGGACCGGCGGCGGTTGACCACGGGTCATATACCGGTGGACAGAAGCTCCGCCGATTCGTCAGTCAGGGTGTCCACTAATGGTCAGGGGCTCTCGACATGCGGCTTGAGGACGCACGTGGGGCACCATCAGAGGGTGCCCAGGCGTGGGATTGCTTTCACTCTCGATATTCGACAACAGGACCAATCCGGTCAATACTGCGAAGAGCACACTGACCGATTGCCCGGGGTCGAACCGTTCGGTCTCGGTGGTCAATTGCGGCGGGAGGAAACGACAATGGCGACCAACAAGCAGATCATCCAAGCGGCGTACGAATCCTTTGCTGCGGGAGACGTACCTTCGGTACTGGCGGTGATGGACGACAAGATCGAGTGGACAGAGGCGGAGGGTTTCCCGCTCTACGATGGCACCTTCGTTGGACCTCAAGCAATAGTCGATGGCGTGTTCATGCGACTCGGTGAAATCGGCGACGACTTCACTGTTACCCCCATCCGCTTCGTCGCCGAAGGTGACACAGTCGTGGCAATCGGCACCTACTCATGGAAGCACCGCTCGACGGGCGAGCCAGCCAAGGTGCAGATGGCGCATGTATGGACGTTTCGTGATGGCAAGATCATCACGTTCGAGCAGCTTGTGGACACGCTCAAGGTCCAGGAGCGTTCCGCCTGAGGGGTCTGAGCCCCACTACATGGCAGCTTCCCAGTGACGGCGCCGAGCCAGAGAGTGTTCCGTGTCAGGCTGCCCGCTCGCCGACACTCGATACTCCGGTATTGGCAGCCATGGCGACAAGTTCCAAACCACGTCCTGGACTGATACAGGTGGATCAGCGCTCACGACCACACTGTGTCGACGTGGTAGTTGGTGAATGGGCTCGAAGCGCTCTCCTGACTTTGACAAGGGATGGTCCACCACGGTGCAGCCTGCACGGGCACATGACAGTCGGCCAGTGAGCCCGGTGCAGCCGACTGGCAGCTGAATGGACCGAGCCCACCCCAGGCGGCATTGACGAGCACACACACCTGACCGTTCGCCAGCCGCACGGCCCAAGGTCGCTCCTCAGCTGCACCTTGGAGCGCCGCGGGCAGGGAGCCCACGTCAATCCGCACAACGTTCGGATCGGCGGGGCTGGCTGAGGGACACAAGAGCGGACCACTCGTGCCCCTCGGCGGCGCAAAACAGGGGTCGTAGATGTTGTTGCCCGAAATCCGGACAAAACAGCGATACGAGGAGTTGCCCGCCACTCCGTCTGCTTGGCATGTCCCGCTCACCGTCTTGGAGACTCGGAGGTTCGGGTCGATCGTGCCCTGTGCCGAAAACGGCTGATAAGTGATCTCTCGGGTTCCCGCCGCAGAAGAATTGGAGCTTGGTGGCCGGGTGCTGGCCGGCGGCGTCGCCGTAGTGGAGCTGGAGCCGCATGCGGTGAGCGCAAGCGAAGCAACGGAGAGCACCCCGAGGAATCGAAACCAGAACCTGGGCTCTGACCATCGGATCCGTGTGAACCGAGCCAACTGCACCACCTCGAATCATGACATTTTTCTTCTAGCTGATTGTTGCTCAAAGGCCCGGTAAATGGAAGCCACACCGTGCCACGTCACGCCGGAAGGGTGGCCCGCCTTTGCACCACGGTGAAAGGGTACCGCTACTTAACCGAATCAAGGATGCAGGAGACGGATTCTGAAACGCTCAAGGCCCCGGTATCCACGACCAGGTCCGCATCAGGCAGCAGCCAGCTCCTGGCCAGTTCATATGACCCGACATGGTCGAGCCGCCACTTCTCAGCGCCTCGTTCTATCGAATCCTTCCTGATTCTCTCCTCCAGTACCGTCGCGGCGGCGTCCAGAAGGACGTGGACAACCCTTTGTCGGCGTTCTCGAAACCTCGCCTGCATCTCATCCCAGTAGTCCTGGACCAGGACCGTCTGCACAACGACCAGATCATCGCCGGTGAACTCCGAAACCTCGGACGCCACCGCGGGAACCAATGAGCGCCAAGGTGGTAGGTCTTGGAAGTCGTTGAACTCGACCCCGGCAAGGTTGGCTGCGAGCAGCATCCCAACCTGTTCTGGATCAAACGACCGCCATGTCGGTGCGCGCTCTCTGATCGCCCGGGCAATCGTGGTCTTGCCTACGCCGAATGCTCCGTTGAGCCACAGGATCACCGGGAGATCCTAACTTTTGAAGCGGTCGATCACGCCGCCCTGGCGTTCGAGTGCGCCACTGGCTGAGCACACCATAACGTTCGAGTCCATGGACAGATCAACGCCGGTCTGACTATGGGAGGATGTCGTCGGCGCTGGCGACAGGAGCGACTATGAGCCAATCGTGGTTGGACCGATATATCGATGCGTGGTGCCACCACCCCCAAGCCAGTGGCGAAGGGGGCGAGGAGGTGATGGCCACGCTCCTGGCCTTCATGAGCGACGAGGTCCGATATGAAGACGTCCCGACGGGAGCTGTCTTTGTTGGCCATGACGGCATCAGGCAAATGGGTGCCGGCGCTTTGGAGATGTCAGCGAATATGTCCTTTGAAGTCGCGCACCGCGTGGCAGGCAACAATTCCTATGCGTTTGAAGCGATCTGCCGTGGCACAAACACGGGCGCGATCGGCCCGCTTCCGGGGACGGGAAATATCTTCACCTTCCGAGGTGTATCCATTGGAGAGGTCTCTGAGGCTGGGGTCGTCGTCTCGCAACGGGACTACTGGGACCTTGCCGGACTCCTTGGGCAACTCGGAGTCTCCATCTGAAACGCGCGCTCGACCCCGTTACTGGCACAGATTGCGGGGCTCACGCAGCCCGAGCCGAGTTCCAATCCGCAGATCATTGTTGTGGGACAGCTCCGGAAAGTAACTAGGACAGTTCCAGGAGCGTCTCTTCGATCTCTGAGCACCTTGCAGGAGCGTAGGACGTTTCGGTGCCAACACTCCTAAACCCGGTCTTTTGTAGGACCCGCAGCGATCCGATGTTCTCACTGGCGACACGAGCACGTATGGGTCGCACGGACACCTCATCGAGTAGCAGCGCAAGGGCGCGGCTCGCGATCCCCTGTCCCCAGTACGACTGGTCTATCCAGTAGGTCACTTCCGTCGCCCCCTCGGAAACGAAGCTTGCGATGGTACCGACCAACCGGTCGTCGTAGGTGACCGCTCTGTGGGTGGTGTCGGGCGAAGCCATCACCTTGGCCATGTGGGAGTCGAAAGCCGTCCGATCGTCCGGATCTTCGGCGGTGAATGCCGCCATCTGGACCGACGCGGGATCGCGCATCTGCTCGAAGATGGCATCGAGATCTGAATCCTTGACTGGTCGAAGTCCCACGGTCGGCATCATTCACGATTCTTCCGCTCTTGGACAGCCATTGCCAGTGGCTACCACCCGATACCCCGGGATACTCCATCGATCTACCTCTGCCATTGTCAATCACCTCGATAGCCGGCGCCCTCGTTGCGTTGGAGAGGCATCGGAGGGGCCGATCACGGGCTCACGCGGACCGCTTCGAGCCGGCGCGTTGAAGCCCCTCCCACCGAACAACTCGCCTGTGCCAGCACCGCTTTCTGAGACAAGGACCCGGCACTAGCATCAAGCCACCGAGCAGGAGGTGCCGAGCGATGGCGGCTGCAAGAGCCTTGGCGCTGGGCCTTTTGACGGTGGCGGCATCCCTGGTGAGTTGTGCGTCCGCTGGAGGGGCGAGCCCGGCTCCCCACAGCCCGCTAACACCCGGATACTGGCTGGTGGGAGCGGACGGAGGTGTCTTCGCCTTCAACGCCCCCTTCGAGGGTTCTGGCGCGCCCGGGGCTGGCTCGCCGGGACTGTGCGCTTTCGCGTTTGGACCCGGCATCGACATCAACGCCGAGTCCCTTGCCAATGCCGACGGGATCCTCTCCCGCGTGAACTGTGTGGGCATCGCGGGCTCGGAGGGAAGCTCGGGCTGCTGGGTCGCCGATTTCACCTTCGGCGACGCCGGGTTCCACGGATCTATGGGCGGTAAGGCGCTCAACGCCCCCATCGTTGGTATCGCCGCCACCCCGGACGGAAAGGGCTATTGGTTGGTGGGAAGCGACGGCGGCCTATTCGCTTTCGGCGATGCCACTTTCTACGGCTCCATGGGTGGCCACGCACTGAACCAACCTGTGACCGGCATGGCGGCAAATCCGGACGGATCCGGGTACTGGTTGGTGGCTGCGGATGGCGGCATCTTTGCGTTTGGCGGTGCGCCCTTCGAGGGGTCAATGAGCGGGACACGGCTCAACGCGCCGATTGTGGGTATGGCGGCTGCACCGAGCTGAGCCTCCGTCGCCTCGGGGTTGGCCGGTGTCCGACCTGACCGCCCGATCACTCAGGCCGGGGAGCAAGTGGCTCTTTCTCCTCCCCGCCCAACGCCGTTGTCAGCGCCTCCAGACCGGCAACGGTCACAGTAAGTGCTGAATGGCCGCCTCTTCGCAACGGCGAGGGCACTTTTTCGGCGAAATGAATGCACACTCCCCCGTCGTGATTCGTTCCAAAGGTCAGCCCGTCGTCGGCCCGCGACATGCGAACGCCACACGCCGTCCACCAGCGGTAGTTCCGGGTGATGTGGGCACCCGTGATGTTCGAAAGAGGCGTGACGACCTTGAAAAGGCCGAACGTCGCTATTAATCCGTCCTCATCAGTGAGTGTGACACCGTCCCTCCCGGGCCGCAGGAGGAATGGCAACAACACCGGAAGGTACCGCTTGTCGATGGCATAGCCGAAGTGTTCGGTCACAGGTGAGACGATAGGCGGTTTCGTCGAGTTCGGACCACAGATGCGCCACCGCCGCCGCGAGAGATGCTCCTTTACAACACGGGTCGTCCACTGCCCAAAGTGCTATGGCGACCGCACTCGGCGACGCCATCCATAGAGGGATCCGGCTACCAGAACGAGGAGGATGCCACCTGCGATCCAAACTGAGCCCGCACCACCAGAGCCACCATGATTGCCGCCGGCGGGTATCCCTCCCAGAGCTTGGATCTTGACGTTTGGCTCTGTCGTGGTGGTCGTACTGGTCGCAGAGTTTGGAAGCGACACTGTGCGGTGCACCGTGGCGGTCGGGGGCTCCGGCATCGTTGTAGACGACGAGGTGGGTTGCGTCGACTGGGAACTGACCGTCGGGCTCTCAGTCGCCCTGCCGACTGGCTGGTTGGTAGTGCCGACCGAACTGGGGCTGCCTTTTGTGGTGTTGGGGTCGGGATCCGACGGCATTGTGGACCCCGCCGTGGTGGTGGGCGAACTGAGCGTGGTTGTTGTTGGAGGTGGCGTCGCCGCACAGGTAGCGGCGTAGTCGGCGGCAGCCCCAGGCGGGGGGTCATTCGGGTTCCCGCCGCCTGGGTCCTCGAATCGCCAGCCCTCGACGTCGCAGTCCTCTCCCCCGGCGTTGCAAGAGTGCACGGTGCCGCTGGCTCCGGTGTCGGAGTACTCCCAGGTGCCTGTGTCTCCGTGCCAATAGGACCAGTAGATGAAACCCTTGCCATCGGACTGTCCACACCCGCTGTTTGGAATACCCCCAATGGAGCAGAGGAGTCCACTGTTGTTGTAGGTAGGTGCTTGCTCGTTTTCTTGCTGGGTGAATGCCGCTAGGGCCTGGTATTCATTGTCCGCGCTCGGGACTCTGACGCAGGCGGTTTCGACTTTGTTCGCCCCGCCGAAATCGACAACGAAGGCAACGCTGACTTCGGTTGCCGCTCCCGCAACAGTCTCCAACGGCAGCAAGGCAAAAGGTCCGGCGAGAGCCAGAGCGGCTGAAGCCACTGCCACCAACATGGTAAAGCGGGCAAACCGTCTCATCGGTGCTCCTTCGACGGCGAGCTGGATCTGAACATCAATGTCCTGGGATGGCGAGCCGGAGACCAGGCATCGGCGACCTGTTGGTTCATGACGGGGCCTTACTGATGAGACGGCGTCGCGGCCGCCTACGGCTGGGTCGCCGGAGTCGATGCATCAGATTGCGATCGACAGAACCTTCCAAGCGATGTTGTCGGTGTGGGGCGAAGAAGCCGTCTTGGTGTCGGTCACCTCAACCGTGAACGTCGAACCTCCGGCGGAAGGCTTGCCGGTGATGGCTCCCGTCGACTTATGGAGCTTGAGCCCGCCAGGCAGGGATCCGCTGATCACGGTCCACGTATAGGGCGGATTGCCACCACTTGCCATCAGCGCGGCTGAGTAGGGCTGTCCTTCTGTTCCGGCCGGGAGCGTCGTTGTGGTCACAGCCAGGTTGAAGGGGAAGACGACGCCGGCCAACGCCGGTACCGCCTGGTAGGTGGCCAAGGTGTTCGGTCCAGTGATCCCCGGATAAGCGAAGGCGCCACTGCCGCTACCCGACGTGATCTGAAAGGAGTCGAGCACGGTTACCGGATTGGCGGACTTGTGGTCGAATGCCTTCTCGGTCGGCGACTTCCCCAGAGGCAGAATGGCCTGCAGGACCAGGGCCGTTGAATCCGGATCGGTGGATCCGGGGGTGCTGGCAGTATTGGGCTCATAACCCCACCCACCGTCACTGTCCTGTGCGCGGGTGATGAACTTCAGCGCCTTGTTGGCGTCGCTGTTACCGAGGGCACCCTGGGCCGACAATCCTTCGATGGCCAGCGCCGTCGAGTTGGTGTCAGGTCCCTCGTAGTCGGCGGGAGAGCCGTTGCAGGGGTTGTCGACGTTCTCATAGCTGGTCCATCCGCCGTCGGGGCACTGTTGGCCATGCAACCACGAGTCGGCCGCGCTGACTGGGCTCCCGCTGGTTTGGCCAGCACCGGCCAGGGCGGCCAGCGCCAGCCCCTGCTGGTACACCCCGGCCGAGTAGTCGTTGACCTGGTCCTCGGTTCCAAACAGACCGGCGTCGGCCCCGGAGGTCTGCTCGGTGGCCAGTAGACGAGATACAAGATTCGTCCCTCCGAAGGAGGTCGGATCGACCCCGAGCGCATGTGCATCGAGGATCAGAAGGCCGAGCTGTGCCGGTCCGTCGGCACCGTCCTCGGTCACATAGGCATCAACGTTGCCTTCCATGTAGGTGAGAGCGTTCTGAGCAACGCTGGGATCGATGCCTGTGCTGGCCAGGGCCAGGATGGCATTGGCTGTAGAGGACAGGTCCGCGGTGCTCGGCGATGTAGTCGAGGGAATGTATCCCTCTGAATTGAACTGGCTGGCCAGCCAGGTGGCCCCCTGTTGGGCTGGTGCGACCTGGGGGATGGCGGGTTGAGGTGACACTGACGCTGTAGCGGCGTGGGCTGTGGCCGGTGCCGCGGCAACAGCGAGCGTCAGACACACCCCGAGAGCGGCTGACGCAAAAAGGCGTTTGGTGGACATTTTGAGGATTCCTCACTTCCGGGCGACGACCCGGAAGTCTCTCCATCCAATACCGGACGCCGAGACTGACCGAGTCCTTGCCGCATTTCTCGACGGATAGGGACTCAATGAGCAGAACGGCGGTATCCCGACTCGTGACGTGAGCAATGCTCCATCACCTACGGTTGCGGACCAGTGCCGGATTTTGACCGGCTTCCCCGACGAACTACTTGTACTGCGTCCCGGAAGCTACCAGAGTCGATTGACCCGTGCACGAGAGAAAGCATGGGCTCGGTTTCGCCCAGATGGCCGGCCACGGCTCCGGAGTCCAGCGCAGGTGGGTCATCGTGCGCCGTTGGTTCACGGCAGTCGTCGTAGGAGCCCTCACCGCAACGAGCCTGGTGCTGGCGCTCGGTGTAGCGGGGGCGCGGTCGGCCGGCGTATCGCCACCCCCGACATCCGAGAAGCCTGTGAGCTACCGGAAAGTCGTGGGAAGTGAGAGCGACTTCGGCCGTGCGGGCTGCAATGTCGTGATGCATCCGCCCGTTCCACCCATCTTCATAGGTCTCTGGCCGATCGTGGAACGTTTGAACGTGGCGATCGCGCAGCAATCCATGATCATGCCAGCCGTCCGATAATCCCCGTCCGGCCGACCCGTCACGTACCACCGGCGGTGAGCGTGTTATGCGTGGCACAGGTCACGGGCCCCGGCACCACGCCTCCATAGACAACCTCCCCTGCGAACAGCCTTAGCGCTACCCGATTGACATCGTCGGTCGGAGGTATAATCTACAACCAAATGGTTGTAGACACTTTGGAGCGCGAGAAACGGACCGACCGGTTGTTTTTCGCTCTCAGCGACGCAACGCGGCGCGATATCGTCACGCGGACTCTCGACCGTGAGCGCTCCGTCAGCGAGCTCGGCCGGCTGTATCCGATCAGCCTCACCGCGGTGCAGAAGCACGTCGAGGTCCTGGTCGACGCCGGTCTGGTCTCAAAGCACCGGAGCGGAAGGGAACAACTCGTGCGCGGCGAGGTCAACCAACTTCGGCGCGCGCACGAACTCATCGATGAACTCGAAACGGTGTGGCGGGCCCGCCTCGAACGCTTCGAAGACATCCTCAACGAAACCACTGGGAAGGAAAGCGAATGACCGTTTGCAACGTCGACAAGAACGTGGAGGCCAAGACGATGGTCATCACTGCGGAGTTCAAGACGTCCATCACAAACGTGTGGCAGCTGTGGGCCGACCCGCGCCTACTCGAGCGGTGGTGGGGTCCGCCAGGATTCCCGTCCACCTTCGACCATCACGACCTCACGCCGGGCGGCACAATCACCTACTTCGTG
This sequence comes from uncultured Acidimicrobiaceae bacterium, assembly GCA_963813525.1. GTDB lineage: Bacteria > Actinomycetota > Acidimicrobiia > Acidimicrobiales > RAAP-2 > Bog-756. Next base: position 1,597,750 of record CAWEZI010000005.1, on the reverse strand, counting down.
TCCGGCCCCGACGGCGGTGACAGGTTCGACGGCACCTGGAACGTGATCGAGGTCGACGCACCGACCAGGCTCGTGGTCGAAGACGCCATCGTCGAAGATGACGGAACGCCAAGCGACGGCAATTCCATGACTCGCATGGAGATCGACATCGAAGCGGCGGGCCACACGACGCGCATGATCCTCACCACGCATTTCCACTCTCTGGAAGGGATGGAACAAGCGATCGCCATGGGCGTGGCAGAAGGCATGAAGGCGTGCATGTCCCAGATCGACACTCTGCTCGCCGAGGTCGCCGCCTAGCAGGTAGGGACAGACGCTCGTCGGCGTAGGCTGGATACGTGCGAAGGCTGGCGGTGGCTCTCTTGGCCATGGTCGTTCTATTGGCGGGGTGCTCGAAAACGACTGACGGGGTGTATGTGCCATCCCACCCAACGGGCATCACGGTCATCGGGAACACGAACCCACCGGGTCTCACGGTCAAGGGGAACACTGCTGTCTGCAAGGACTTGGGAGGTTGGCTAGATACGTTCAACACTTACGTTGCTGATGACGTGCTTGCATCAAAACTCGCTACCGACGGACCCCAAGCGGAAGACAAGCTCCTTCGGGTTTACTCTGCGGTTGTAGTGCATGAATCTCGCCTGAGCGACTACCACCACTTTGTCGGTGAGGTACACCTCATGATCGAGGAATGCGGAATGCTACACATAGGCACGCCATCAACTTGAGACAGCGATCCGAGGCCCTGCGTTGCCGTCTCCGCCCTTGTGTTTTGGGTTGGAGGGCAAAAGCAGCTTCCGGGTGACTGGGTGCAGCCAGCATCACACTTCAGATCGACACAAGAGCCGGAGCTCTGTGGCCAGCAGGTGTCCCCGACCACCGGTAGTGGGCAGATATCCATGCCACCGAGCAGCGCCATGGGGACAGTCAGCCAGGTTTCCTGTGCCGAGCGATACCCGCAGACATTAGCGCTACCGCGGATCGCCTCAGGCAGGCCCCGAGCCGTCAACGGGTGCAGAGTTCAGTCGTTCCATTGCATCTACATCGTTGGGAGTGGCGGGCCGGATGGAGGGCCACCCGAAAGCATTCAGCAAACAGACAAACTGCTTCTCCTCGCCTTTGGCCAGAGAAACATGGAGTTTTCTCGATCGCCGCAGGCCCCCGAGGAAGTGCAGACTCAGTGAGTGTTCCCCAGGTGAGACCTGGTACACAATGACTTGCTTGGGACTGATGGCGCCAACCTTCGAGCTGTCGAGGAAGACGCTGACCACACCACCCTCACCAATTGCAGGGCTTGAGCGTTGGCCCCGGCCGAGCCGGGATGCGGCCCGGGCCATAACCAGGGTTGGAAACGCGGGCCAAATTCGATTCGGGGCTCGCCACAATCGGATGGTCGCTCCAAGCTCGTCATCCATGCCCTGCGAGGTGTCTCCGCCCCAGGTTGCCGCGACACCATCGGACCTTTCACGATCGTGGTTCATCATTCTGTCTTACACCGGTCTCCGTAGGAAGAACAGTAACAGGCTGATGAAATTATGCCCCCGTATGCTTGGCCGCCGTGGCGACGATCTACGAACCCGCACCGGCCAGGGGCCCTATAACTCCGTTGGTCGGCATAACTCCGTTGGTCGGCCGTACTCCGTTGGTCGGCCGTCGGGCCTTACGGGGCGACGGTTGTCAAGTCCTGAGCTGGGCGATCCGGAGCTCAGCACCTATTTCCAGGTGCGGAAGCACTGGGTGGGAGCCATCGGCCAGGAGGTGGGTAGACGAACCGGGCGATGGTTCCCGAAACCCAGGCGATGAGCCATCCAGCAAATACCAGGAGAACAGTATGAGACTTGTCACTCTTCCCCTGCGCCGCCACAACAGCGAAAATGATGCCCCAGACCACGAAGCAGCCGATGCTGAATATCCAGTAATTCCGATATTTCGTCATGTTGCCAGTATGCGTCTGAGACCCCTGTCCCCAAACACCGGGTCTGCAACGAGCCGGTCATGGGTCAAAAAGATAGGTGGGGACGGAAGATTGGGACCGCGATTCGACCTGGCTACCGTCAACCTTAGACAGACCCGAACAACGGTGCCGGTGGTGCCGTTACTGAGTTCTTGGGATTCCCACATCACCGGATGAGCGGCGTCGGTTATCACGAGCGGTGAGTCGCTGCTCTTGTTCCTGGTGGCCGGGACGTCGAGTATTTGGGGGCACTTCCAGAGCTCTGATTGCGGTTCGCGAGTCGATCCCCAGGTCCTTCTCAGTATTCGCCCTTGATGACGAAATACGAGCCTCGGATGGTCCCCGCCAGCTTCGACTTCTGGCGTGCGAACTTGAACGAATCCAACTCGGCTGGAACGTCCATCCCTTCGGAGAGCTTGAACCCGACCGCCCGCTTTGGATTCGGTCCGTCGAGGGTGTACAGGACGTTGATCGATAGTCCGCTCTCGTAGAACACGTAGGTCCAGCGAATGTTCTCGACCTGGAACGTCGTTGCCTCGAGCGGGGGCGAGCCGATGACGATGTCCCGTTCTTCCTTGAGGATGCGCTGCACCAAGTCGATGTCCTTCTTGGCTTTGGCGGCGGGCTCAACCGTGAAGACGTGGTCGTACTTGTTCTTGAAGTAGCGGGCCTCGTTCGCTCGTAGACCGGCGAGTGAAACGACCACGGGTGACGACTCAAGGCCGACGGGAGATACCTGGATGAAATCTACGGAATAACTCACGGGTGGAGATTATAGGTGGCAACACTCTCAGCCGTTGGGTGAGGTTGACCGATGCTTCGAGGCATCCCGACATGCCAGGGCACGACGCTCACCCGGTGTTCGAAGATACCCTCACCTTGCCCAGTTCTCATCGCCCCTCAGCAGTTGGAAAAACAGCCACACTTCCCGGATTCCTATGTTCATGTCGTATACCTTCACTGCACCTCGCACAGTGAGGTCCACGAAAGCGACCGAAGAGCAGGGATGAGCACAGATGTTCTTCGTTACGTACTTGCGGGGTGAGCTTCGCCGCAAGCGCCAGGCCACCTTTATCGCACCCGGCCTGGCGTTGGGTGTCGGTTTGGTCATGACCGTGTCCTCTGCGTCAGCAGGAGTGATGAACGCGCCGTCCGACGTGCTCGGCGAGGGACTCGGCTGCCTCCAGACGGGACACGGTCAGGTCCGGGTCGATGAGGCCGAAAGGGACGCCACGAGCGGGGCCGGAAAGCCGTAGGGGGCGAAGAGCGCTACGGGCGCAGGCCACCGAGGACGACGCGCAGGAAGGGTTCCAGGGTCCGGCCGGTTTTTGCATCCTTGGGCAGCGCGCTGACCATCGACAAGAGCTGCGTCGGGTTCAGGTCTGAGCGGAGCGGAACCTCCTGTTGGGCTCGCTCGAACAGTCTGGCGAGGCTGGCCTTCATCGGGCCGCACAAGGTGCCGACGGCCAGCCCGTGAACCGACGGGCACGTGATCGGGACGCCGCTCGACGACCACGACGTCGATGTTCGCAAGCGCCAACTCGGCCGCCAGCATCATCCCCGGCGGGCCGCCTCCGGCGATCACCACGGCATGCTCTTGCATACGCTACTCCCTCGTTTCCCTAGGTTCTGGTTCGGACCGGAGATTCTGCGCACCAACCAGCCTTGCTGCAAGCGGCCGATGAGCGTTACATTGGGAATGCCGAGGAGTAAGCGCTCCTCCTTCGTTTGTGGGGCGCGGACCGCCAGGCCCTTTGCGATCAGGCTGCGCAGAGCGTACGACGGCACCACGAGCCCGTCCCGGAATGATCTCTCGTGGGTTCACTGATGGAGCGTCCCCGGTGCCCCTGACACCGGGATCCGGTCGCACGCCAATCGTGGCCGACTAGTACATGGGGGATACGGTGAATGCCGTGGATCTCCCAGAGCTACTGGTCGTGGACGCTCGCGAGTGGCGGAAATGGTTGAGCGCCCATCACGCCGATTCACAAGGTGTCTGGCTGGTACTAGCCAAGAAGGGAACGTCTGATCCGACAACACTCTCGTACGACGAGGCGCTTGACGAGGCGATCTGCTTCGGCTGGATAGATGGTCAACTAGGGCGCCGTGACACCGCAACGTTCCGACGGCGTTTCACGCCTCGAAAAACTCGCAGCCCGTGGTCTCGACGGAATGCCGCCATTGCTGAACGGCTGATTGCCACCGGCCGGATGCATCGATCCGGCGAAGACGAGCTGCGGGAGGCGAAAGAGGACGGCCGATGGCAAACCGCCTACGCCGGTCAAGCCAGCATTGAGGTGCCGGGGGATCTTGTCACTGCCCTGAGTGCCAATCCTCGGGCGATGGCGACGTTTGAGAGGCTCACAAAGGCGAATCGGTACGCCATCCTTTACAGGATCGGAAACGCAAAAAAGCCCGAAACCCGCTCCAGGCGCATCGGCCAGCTTGTCGAGATGTTGGCCCGAGGTGAGACCATCCATCCCCAGGCTCGACGGTCACCTGAATAAGAGGGTCACTGTGATTCAGAATGTCCCCCAACGCCGGGAAGGGCCTCAGGACGGGAGAGCTGTGTTGTTACCCGAGACTACGACCGTAGGTCACGGATTGGACCATGTGATTGGGGGCCATGGATGCCAACTGCGTATCGGGGGTGCGCTCCTAGGGAGTCATTGACCGCGAGAAGGCAATCCGAAGTGCGACGAAGGCTGTGATGGCGAATATCTGGGCGTCGGTAAATCCGGCGTCCCGCAAGTGTTGGACGTCGTCAGAGGTGGTTGAGTTCGGATCCCGCACCACCTTGCAGGGCCCACGTCACCATGGCCTTCTCATCGGGAGCCAGGTCGGCATCGTCTCCCACCAGCACCGCTGCTGCGGAATAACCGGCATCGACACGCGCCAGTTTGTAGCCCCAGGTCAACGAGCAATAGGAGTCGCCCAGCGTCGAGGCTGTCGCAAGCACCAGCAGCCCTCTGTGCCGGAAGTCCAAGCCGCTGGCCTTGAACGCCTCGGACATCGCATCGAAGAGATGGTTCAGGGTTTTGGGCTGGTAGGCCCACAGCCTCGACGCGTTCATCACGAAGCCGAAGTAATCGATGTCTTCATCGAAAATGGCCTGGGCCGCTGCGCTCGTCGGCTAGGGATCGACCAGATGGCTGGGTTCGGTCGTTTCGTCCCTCCTTCCTATGGCGCCGCTATTCCGTAGACAGCTCGGGCGGTCGTCACATGGTCTTCGCTAGGCACGCCTCAAGGCTGTGTGACCTCGGGATTGGGTACATGGTGAATGGACGGATGCTCTGCCCCCGCTGCCTGCTCGAGGTCGGTCAGTCTGAAGCGCGGCCGGTCTCTGCGATCGGACCGAGGTCAAGGACAAATAGCCGGATCTCACTTTCGAACGTTGCTGTCTGCAATGAGCCGAGCCGGTTCGAGAATTTGGGTCTCGAGGACCCGAGGGTCGAGGGGTCTGGCCATTAGGAAGCCTTGGACCAGGTCTATGTGCTCGTTTCGTAGGAGATCCAATTGTTCGGTCGTCTCGACGCCTTCGGCAAGAGTCATAAGGCCAAAATCCCTACCCAGTTGGGCAAAAGTACCGATGAGTCCTTTGGATTCTGGAGAGGCCGTCATCGCTTTGGTGAATGAACGGTCGATCTTGAGGCAGTCGACGGGGAGCTGTTGGAGATAGGCAAGAGAGGAGTACCCCGTGCCAAAATCATCGATGGCGATTCTAACCCCTAGTGCCTTGATGGCTTGCAGTCGTCCAGCAGTCAGGTCGATATTGCGCATTACTGCGGTCTCCGTCACTTCGATGACAAGAGAAGCGGCGGCAAGACCACTTACAGCCAGCGCATCGGTGATGTGATCGATTACGTCGTCGTCATCAACTTGTCGGCCAGAGACGTTGACTGAGATGGTCAGCTCGGTACCCTTTGCGTGCCAGTCAGCCATTTGCTGACAGGCCTGATTCAACACCCAGTGTCCAACCTCTTTGATCTGACCGGTTCGTTCGAGAACCGGGATGAACTCGTCGGGACCGACGATTCCCCGGACGGGATGATCCCAACGTAGTAGTGCTTCGACTGCTACCACGGTGAGGTCGTCGAGACGATAGATCGGTTGGTACACGAGACGGAACTGCTCGGCCTCAAGTGCTGAGCGGAGATCGAATTCAAGCTCCACATGGTGTTGTATTCCGACTTGCATGTCGGGGTCGAAGATCTCATAGCGGTTCTTGCCAGCAGCTTTGGCCTGGTAAAGGGCTACATCGGCGTCCCGCAGCAGGTCACCCGGATTGAGCCGATCACCAATGGCGATACCAATGCTGGTGTTGACAGTCAACGGCCTCGATGCTCCTTCTAGCTCGAACGGTTGACGCATGACCTGCAGTAACCGATGAGCGACAAACTCGGGGTCTCCATCGAGTGAGGAACCGTCGATCAGTACCACGAATTCATCGCCACTCATCCGACCGATGGTGTCGGCGTCGCGCAGCGTGCTCTGCAACCGAGCTGCGACGGCCACCAATAGCCGGTCTCCCGCCAGATGGCCCATCGAGTCGTTGATGCCCTTGAACTCGTCGAGATCAACATACAACGCCGCACCAACGGTCCCATGCCGGCGACTCCGAGCCAAAAGCTGTTCGACGCGGTCCAGGATGAGAGCCCTATTCGGTAGCCCGGTCAAGTCGTCGTGCAACGCCTGATGACGCAACTCGCCGGTTTGTTCACCGATTACACGACGTGCCCGAGCCCGCCCGGTGCCTAAGACGACCAGCAACAGACCCAGAAGGAGGCTTACTAAAATATCCGCCGCCAACAGGGACAACGCATCCTTATTGCCAAGTATGGCACCGCCATCGACTGCTCCGAAAACGGTGACCGTCCACCCGTTGTCCAAGTTAACCGTCGCTGACCGGTAACCGATCGGAGCCTTCCCGGCTCGAAATACCACATTCCATGAGTCGGCGTGGTAGCGCAATGTGACTGCGGTGTTGGGATGGCCGTCCAATGAACGATCAATGATCACCTTCGGTAACACCGACATCCCCACCCAGCCGAGGAAGGCGGAAAGCCGCTTCCCTTCGGTGGCCGGCACTGTTCCGCCCTGGTACACCGGCGTGAGGATGGACAACAGAGTGCCCGTCGGGGCTTGTATGGGAAGGTAGGCACCTTCACCCGAGATCCGAGCGGCCAGCGATGCGTGCCCCACTGGGCCAGTGGCGCAGAAATCGGTACCGGCGGGAAATGCCGACTGGACACTCCTGTGCACCTGAGCCGTCGCCAGGCAGTAGTACGAGCGGTTGCCTGGCGGCACCACTTGGAAAGTGCCATTGGCAGCCAGGGGGCCAACCGGATGGGCTGTGGCTTGTGCGGCGAATGCACTCAGGTCGGCGGCAGGAACGATCACAGAGTGCCCGATGCCCACGACTTCGGGGTACCGTCCCAAGGCATTTACCGAGCTTGCCCAATTGACAAACTGAGCATTGGTCGCCGACGGGTCCCCGGCGATAAAGCCGCTGGCGCTCACGATCAGGTCTTTTTCGTGCTGGATGCCAAGTTGAAGCGTCGATGCAATATCGTCCGACGAAGAGATGAACACTTGGCGTGATTTCGATCCGTCGCCACGCGCTATCGAACGGGCGGCTACGAGGGAACCCGCCATGCCTCCGACGACCAGCAATGTGGCCAGAATCACCCAGACTCGATGCCCTTTCGAACCCGATCTTGTATGGAGACCCGTCGTGGAGCCCGACGACGTCCCAAGGGGGTTGTCCATCGGCACTCCGAACATCGAACATCGAAAACAGCCCAAGTTGAGCTCTACGACATAGATCGGCGCATAAAGCTAAGACCTGAACGAATTTCCACACAGGATCGAGGGCGACGGATAACAGTCAGCCCTATTTGCCACGGGGCACACACGCGCCCAGCGGCCGTCACCCCTTCACGTGTCGCGCCTTCATCTTTGGCTTGGGACCGGTCAGAACACCCAGGACCTCACCAATGGCCTGTTCTCGGTCGGGGGCTTCGGGAAGTGGTAGGTGGTGCTGTATCTGATAACGATTACGCCGTCCGTCTCTCTCCTTCAGGATATAACCGGCATCGGCCAAATCGCTAACGATGGCGTAGGCACTGCGCTCAGTGATGCCCAGACTGACGGCGATGTCGCGCAAGCGCACCTCCGGGTCATGAGCGATGCAGAGTAGCGCCCGACCGTGGTTGGTGAGGAAGGTCCAGCCGGTCATCGCCAAAGGCTACCAGAACTATTCTAGAAATCTATTGCTAGTGACCAGGAACTGGAGTAGCCTGCATCTGTACCCCGGACGTCCGTCGCAGACGGTTATCTATTTCGGGCGTGCGTGAAGGAGTCCGCCATGCGGTCCGCTCGATTCTCATCAGCTCGTCATCATCTCACCTCGCGCCATCACACCACGGCCGGCCACTGCCCCCGATCTGCCTACGGGCGATTGTCCAGTGTGCTGGTGGTGGGCACAGCCGTGACCCTGCTCGTTCTGGTCGGCACTGCCTTCGCCCCGGCCGCATCGGCGGCAGACACCGTGCAGCTGGGGACGGCAACTCCCTTCGCCGTGCTGGCCGGTACAGCTGTCACCGACGTTCCCACCTCCTCCATCACCGGCGACGTCGGCCTGAGCCCGGCCGCAGGCACCAACTACACCGGCCTGACCCAGGCCCAGGTCACCGGGGCCATCTACTCGACCAACGGAACCGGTCCGGCGGGCAACATCGACGACCCGGCACTCCTCACCACCGCCCAGAACGATCTGACCACTGCGTACAACGCAGCGGCTAGCCAGCCCCCGACCACTACCTACGCAGCGGGCGCCAGTCAGCTCGGTGGCAAGACACTGACCCCTGGGGTATATGCCTTCGGACACTTGGCTCCGGCCAACATTTCGGCGTCCAGCCCCCTGGTCCTGAACGGTGAAGGCGATACCAACGCCGTGTTCGTCTTCCAGGCTTCGTCCGATCTGGTCACCGCCCCGAACAGCGTCGTAGAGCTGGAGAACGGAGCCCAGGCGTGCAATGTGTTCTGGCAGGTGGGAAGTTCCGCCACCCTGGCCTCGGCCAGCACCTTCGTGGGCACCATTATGGCCCTGACATCGGCCACGCTGGACACGGGAGCGACGGTGCAGGGTCGAGTCCTGGCTCGCAACGGCGACGTTACGCTCGATGCCAACACCATCACGACACCGTCTACGTGTAATGCGACGACTTCCACGACCACAACCACGTCGTCAACGGGTACCACCACGGCGCCGACGGGTGCCACCAGCAGCACGGGCGTCACAGGCGGTACGGGGAGCACGGCCGGCTCGACCGGGGGTGTCGTCACTACTGGTAGCACGACATCCGGCGGCGAGGCGGCCACCGGGACGGGATCTGCCGCCGGTTCCGGTAGCAGCGCTGCGATCGTCCCGTCCGGCTTCCCACACACCGGCTTCGGTGGAGCCTCTCACTCCCGCGACGATGATCTGATCGTGTTGGGCGTATTGGCCCTCGTCGCAGCGATGGGATTCGGACTCATGGCCGTCCGACGCCGACACGCCGTACCCGAATGGAGAGCACTCAGTGAGCGTTCATGACCCGGACGGCTCCTTGGACCGGGGCTGGTGCACGTCGCTGGTGGTATGGGGCCGCTGCGCTGCTCATGGTAGGAGTGGTCGCCATCGCGCTCGGGCTACGGGGCAGCGACCATGCACTGCCAGGGCCAGCTCCGTCCCCCGGTGCAGTGAGGGCAGCAGTCACCACTCCCCCGATGGTGACCACTCTGGACACCGTCCGCTCCGTACCGCTGACGTTGAAGATCCCTGCCATCGGGCTCTCGGTTTCCGTGGGCACCCTCGGCCTCAACGCCGACGGCACGGTTCAGGTGCCTACCAACACTGTGCACCCCGGTTGGTTCAGGCTGGGTCCGGCTCCCGGGCAGGTCGGTTCTGCTGTCATCCTCGGGCACGTCGACAGTTATCTCGGGCCCGGTGTGTTCTTCCAGTTGCGCACCCTGGCAGCCGGCGACCTGGTTGACGTCGACCTCGCCGACGGCGTCACGACCCAGTTCACGGTCGACTCCGTAGCCATCTATTCGAAACCGCAGTTTCCAGCCCAGCGGGTCTACGGATCGGATGGATCCAGCGCTCTGCAGTTGGTGACCTGCGGTGGCGTGTTCGATCACCAGACAGGCAGCTACCTCTCCAACGTCGTGGTGTACACATCGTTGTCGGCAGTCATTCCGCCTCCGGTTCCGGTCGCAGGATCGACGCTGCCTCCAAGCTGACGATCCTCCTGTCGCAAGGGGGCGTGACGGACCCAGCCGCATGGCGGCGTCCGAAAGCGCTACCGCCCACTCGGAGTGGTCAGGCACGCTCGGCTTCGTAGGACCGGTCCTTGGACGGTCCGACGCGGGGAGAGCGCCGGCGGTCCTTGGACGCCCACTCAGCCTTCGACGCCTTCGAGCGACGCTCCTTTGCCGCTGCGCTGAACCGATGTTCGGCTCCCTGGGGGGTGATACCGCCAACGGCCTCCCCGATCTGGCGCCAACTGGCACCCTGCTCCCGGGCGGACTCCGCCGACTGGTGGCTCAACCGTTCGGCCGCCCGCCGCAGGGCGTCGGCAAATCGGAGTTCGGCCAGAGCCGCCTCGCACCCGATGGGCACACCAGCCACCGCTTGACGACGACCCTCCTGGGTGAGGTGGTCGGCGAGCGACTCCAGATCCGGTGACATCGACCCAGCATATAGTCGCTCGGGCTCACAGATCAACCATGTGTTGACAACCATGTGTTGAGAACCTAGACTTCAACACATGGTTGATAGCGGTGTGGAGCCCGACGGGTCACGATCAGGGGCGAGGCACGGGCCTGGTTTGGCCCAGATGGCCTCCCACGGCTCCGGGGGGCAGCGGAGATGGGTCATCGGGCGGCGCTGGTTCACGACGGTCGTCGTTGGAGCACTCGCCGCCTCGAGCCTGGTGCTGGCGCTCGGTACGGCGGGGGCCCGGTCGGCCAGCGCATCGCCACCCCTGACGTCGGAGAAGCCTGTGAGCCACCGATTGCTCCCAGGCGATTCCCGCCGGCGAACCACGGCGATTGTGGCTGCCTCCCCGATCTCGACGACCGTCCAGGCCCCTCCGCCGACCTCTGTGGCCCCAGCGCAAACCCCTCCCCCGTCCAACCTCCCGCCGGCGTCATCGGTCTCGATCACCTCCTTGGTCGCCCAAGTAGAGGCGGCCGGCGTCGAGCCCGGCCCCAACTGGTCCTGGAGCGCGGGGGACACCTCGGCACAGTGTGGAGTGATCGCCGGAACCGGGGCGGCCACGGGTTGCACATCCTGGGCGGCGGGAGCAGAGCACACTGTCTTCGCCGGTTCTGCCTCGCTTGCCCTGGTGGCCCACGAGCTGGCCAACGCAGAGACGGAGAGGGACGCTGTACCGAGCCTGCTCGACCAGGTAGCAGCGGCTGCGGCCGGAACGTCATGGTCGCCGACGGACGCGGTGGCGTCATGTCTCGTTGAACACTTCCTGGGGTTCCAGGACCAAGCGGCTGGCACGTGGCGATGTCCGGTTGCTCTGGCCGCATTCGTGGCAGAACACATCCACGACACGGTTGTGACCACAACGACCACAGCCACCTGCGGCACAAAGTCGGGAATCTCCTCGAACCTCACCTTCACGGCGACTGCCGGCACCCTCACGGTCACTACCCCGACGAACGACGGCCCCCCTATGACGGTGACCGCCGGAACGCCGGTGACCGTCTCCGGAATCGGGGTGTTCACCGCCGTTGACCAAGGAGGCACAGTCGGGGAGACCGGTCCCTGCGAGGGATAGCTGGTCTGGGACCATCAGTGCTCAACCTGACAGCGGCTCGGTGACCAGGCTCGTCCACGAACGGAGTGGGGTGGTCGATCCCCATTAGAGGTCCAGACGGAGCAGCTCGATGATTGCCCTTGCAGCTCGGCGGAAGTGACTTAGCATTGGGGTGGGACTGCGGTCGCCGACCCGGATCAATCTGCCCAACCAGCGCTGTCGACGTCTGGGGCAAAGCCCTCGAACCGACGACCCGGTGGTTGTAAGGCGAATCCGGTTAGAGGCCGGAGGTGGCAACAAGTGGAAGCTCTTCGCGTTTTCCCACATCGACAACCAAAGACCGCCGATGTCACTCATATGGGTGCGATGGCACACGACACCGTGACCCACAATTCGACTGAATCGTCTGAACCTCTGAACAACGTCGGCGCGTAACCGGTGACGTGGGCCAGCCGCCTCTCTCTTCAAGCGGCACTCAGAACTGCCAGCTTTTCGCTCGTGGCACCAGCCTGGCCCGGGATTCGACCCAGCGGACCTGGTTGGATTCCCTGCCAGTCAAATCTGTTGATATCCCGCAATCTCCGAAATAATCTAGGTTCGCTCGCTTCGGTGCCGCCTAAACAGCCAGGCGTACCGCTCCGATCCGAGTTCACGAGGTGAAATATGACGGATTTCCGGAAGGGGATCGTCTGCCCGTGCTGCGGCTCCTTGAATGACTCGAAGGTGTTCCACACGGCATCGAAGACCGGCGACGCCCGAGAGGTGTTGGTAGGTCGTCACTGTCTCTCTTGCAACTACGAGTGGCCTTTAGATCGGTCTGCTAGCGCCAGTGCGTCCCAAGCTATGTAGTGCCGGGTATGGCGCCCTGACGGTGGGACCAGTCGCCGGATCCGGCATTTAAACTTCCGCTTCAGCGCACGTGCGGCTTGAGTGAATCGGGATTGAATCGCGATTCCACCTAGCCTGTCGCTGTCGGGTCCGGACTTGGAGACGGGTTTTCTACTCGCGGCCCCGGCTAACTAGAACTTCTCGATGCGGGACTCATCCGTCCAACATGGACATATGAATGTGCGCCAGGTATTCACTTTCGGCCACGGTCATGCGTGTTCCACCGGCCGATGGGAACGAGGTTGACACCACCTAGCACCGTCGCCGTCCTCGACCTCCACACCTATGGACTGGGTAACAGAGTCTGTACCGCGTCGGATCATCGCACCGAACCCGCGGCAGGGGGCACCCAAGAGCCCACCCGGTAACGGCTGCGGTGCAGGGACTGGGAAGAAGGACGTACGACCCGGTGTTGTTAAGGGTGGGTGGCCTCCCGGCCTCCTCACGCAGCATCCGGAAGGGCCCCCGGTTCCCCCCGCCGGGGGTTCTTCGCGTCTGGCACTGGGATCTGACCGTCGTCGTGATTCTGGCCCCCCGGTGATGAGCTTCGTCTGGCTTCGCCGTCGCCTGCTCATCCGGTAAGAGTCCAACCGCCTGCTCGAGAGATCGTGAGCGGAGGCACAGGCGTCGCTCAGGATTGCCGAGATGGAACGGCAGTTCGTCGAGGATTAGCGGGACGTCGGCATTCCCGGAGGCCAGTGACAAGCACCTGGTTACACAACCGCCGCTGTGGCGGTCTGAGCCCCTCGTCCTGAATGAAGAAGAAGGCTGCCCCGTGCCCCCCACCCCCCGAAGGGGGTCAGGGTGCCGGCCCCGGAGCGCAGGTGGCGGAACCCTTGCTCGACGAACCCAGCAAACACAAGAATAGTCGGCACGGATCAAGTTCCGATCGGACAACATGTCCAAACGTCCATTTACGGCTCGTCCGATGTGAGGTGACAGCCCAGGCCACCAACTGAGTAAAGACATCGCACCGTACTCTGGTGGGAGTGGGTCCGTAGACGTATTAGTTCAGCTTGCCGGCAGATGTTCCATTGGCAATCTGGACAGCCAAACCGGGAGGTTGAGATGAGTGACATTTACGACCAGAGTCAAAACGAGGGTCCCGAAAGGGCCAAGTGGAACGTCTCCGAATGGCACGGGAAGATGCTCGTCGACCGTGACGGTGAGAAGATCGGCAAGCTGCAAGATGTTTATGTCGACGTTGAAACTGATGAGCCCCAGTTCGCTACGGTCAAAGAGGGTTTCATCGGTCGTCACCTGACATTCGTACCACTGGGTGGTGTTCAGATCGGTCCCGATGATCTTCAGGTCCAGGTGACCAAAGAGCGGGTCCGAACGGCACCAGACATCGAGATGCACGGCGAGGAGCTATCCCAAGCGGACGAGTCGACTCTGTATCACCACTTCGAGATGAACTACACGCCAATCGACACGGAAAGCGGACGGCGTCTTGCCAGGCGATGATCATGTTGGCCCCAGTCGATGTGCCATCGTCCCGTGATCGGGGGGGTCCGGAGTCCTTCTCCCAATCCCCGACGAATATCGTTGGAGAATGTCTCAACGACTCGACAAGTCATGGCGGGTTCTGGCCAGCCACCAAACGCCGGAAGGCGACCGATGCGTCGATGTGTTTTGGAGGCCAGATGGCAGTTTTGGCTTTGAAGAGTTCCGCAGAGACCCGGAGGACATGGGGATTTGGACTCCGGTCTCCTACTTTTCCAGTCGCATATTCACGACGGAAGAGAAGGCCACGAGTGCCGCGAGGCGTGCAGTGCCGTGGCTCGCTCTGGTGCTTGACCGCCAACCGCCGTGAGACGTGGTGGAAACTCGGGGCGGGCCTGTGATGGTAGACAGGGCTGATGAACTACATCCATGTCTATAACGACGAGGATGGCCAGACACGCCTTGAGGATTGCAAGGCTTCGTTTGCAAGAGCGACGTTCGCGCCACCAGCGCCGCCACTTGACGTCTCGACGGCTGAGGCCGTGCGCGAATTGATCTTCATCCGATTCCCTGCCGGTTGGACTGACCCGGCACATCCAGCGCCGGCCAGACAGTGGATGTTCGTCTTGTCGGGACAAGGCCAGAGCACCGTGGGTGGCGAGATCCGCGCCTGGGGCCCTGGCGATGTGTTCTTTCTCGAGGACAAATCTGGCCCGGGCCACGGGACGTCGGTAACCCAGGACACCGTCATGGCCGTGGTTCGCTGCTGACGCTTAAATTGAGTGAGTGCAAGCAACCCGCACAACGCCGATAACGCGAACCTGTGCCGGTGGTCGGGGGCACTCGGAAGCCGTCCGGCATCGGCACGTTGAGAGTGGCTACCCCCTGGCCAGAGCAGCCACCGCCTTTCGCTAGCTGACGTGAGAGATAGCCTCTGTCTTGTTGTCGAACCCGACAATATCCACGACTTTGCCGCTCCGGACTGTCAGCACCTGAAACCGGAGGGCTGCTCCACCACGCTCCCTAGCATTCTCTGTACCACGCACAGTCATACTGACGAGAAGTCGATTGCCGAATACCTCCACGTCATACACACTCCCCCGGACGCCAGAATCCCGACCCCGCTGATACCAGGCCAGCACCTGGTTGCGGGTCTTGCAGCTTGGATTGCGGGCGCCAGGCGCTCCCCAGGTCACGGCCGGGTCAAGCAGTTCGGTAAAGGCCGACAGGTCCTCCGCTGCCAGCGCTTTTCTGATGAGCACCGCAATCTCGTCCATGCCCTCTGTCATCGGACCAATCGTGCCACCCCATGCGCTGTTGAGCCACCCGTTACATGGGACACCCTCACCCGGTGATGTGGGATGCCCGACCAACTGTACCAATCGCACGATCCAGTTCTCGATGCGAGACTCTCAGACATGAATGCCACTTATGACCGGATCGGGCGGGGATACTCGAACTTTAGCTCCGCCGATCCGGACATTGACTCAGCTATCAGAGGCGCCCTAGGGCTTCCGGTCCACAGGATGAGGTTGCACATCCACCATGAGGTGGGGTCCGGCGATGGACTCTTTGGTTCCTACCAAAGAGACAAGGAGCCCATCACCGTGACCCCAGCAGAGATCATCTACCAACGGCGCATCGCCGTGTTGGAACATGCCCAGCGAACCGGAAATGTGGCCGAGACCTGCCGGGTCTTCGGGATCTCCCGGACCCGGTACTACCAGTGGAAGAACCTGGCCGACCGTTTACGGCCTCGAGGCCCTGGTGCCGAAGGCCCGTCGGGCCCCGCAAATGCCCGAGGCCACCCCCACCCACGTGGTCCAGGCCCTTTTGACCCTGGCCGTGGTCGAGCCCACCATCGGCTGTCGCCAGTACGCGGACCGCCTCTCGGACCAGGGCTTCGCCATGGCCAAGTCCACGGTGCAAAAGCACCTGGTGGCCCACGGCCTGGGACGACGGTCCCAGCGCCTGGCCCGGGCGGCGGTGATCACGGCGGCCACCACCGGTCTTTCGACCGAGGCGGCCCGGGATGACTGGCTGTTCGGGTTCTGCCTGGCCGCCGGGGGACCAGGTGAGCTGGTCTGCCTGGACAGCTTCTACATCGGGAAGCTGAAAGGGGTGGGCAAGGTGTACCAGCTCAGCGCCATCGACGTCTTCACCCGGTGGGCCATCGTCATGATCGTGATCGGACCGGTCGACCACACCCATTCCATCCGCTTCATCGACCACATTCTGCGGGCCTACCGGCGTCACGGGGTGAAGGTCAGAGCCGTGCTCACCGACAATGGTCCTGAATATGTGGACGGACGATTCCGGGCCCACCTGGTGGCCAAGCAGCTCGGCCACCAGCGGATCCCTCCCCGGTCGCCCAACCACAACGCCGTCTGCGAGCGGTTCCACCAGACCATCCTCCAAGAGTGCTGGCGTCCTGCCTTCCACCGCCGCCACTTCACCTCGACCCGACAGCTCCAAGCGGAAGCTGACTCGTGGCTCACCACCTACCACCGCCGCCGGCGGAACCACGGCGACTACATGCGAGGCAGAACGCCTCACGAGGTCCTCGACAAGCACCGGAGGAACAAGGCAGCATGACCATCAACCAAAGAGTCCATCTGTCACCTCAACCCTCGGTCCGGAAGCCCTAGGGCCGCTGACTCCGTGACCAAGTAGGTGCAGGGAGTGGCTCCTACGAAGGTTGCGCCCGAGAACACATTGCGGTCGAGCCGTCAATGACGATGATCGCCCAGAGACCCACTGGGAGTGCCCCGATCATTCAAGGCACAGCGGAACAGCTGCCGCTGCCATCTGCCTCATTTGATGCGGCGATGGCGCTGCTCACGGTTCACCATTGGGCCGATCTCGACGCTGGCCCACGGGAGCTCAGGCGGGTGGCAACACGTATCGCCGTGTTCACCTTCGATGCCACCGTTGGGCATCGAGCCGGCGGTCAGGGATACCCGGGAAGCCCGCACTCAAAGCCCTATTGCTCGTTCCAAGGTGGGTCGGATCTCGTCAACGTAATCCGTCAGTCCACACTCCACCTCTGGGTCGGAAGAGTCATATGACGGGATCATCCCTTCGGCGACCCACGACGTGAGCTGTTGCTGATTGCGCAGTTGCCGCTGGTGCAATACGTCGAATAATTCCGCTCTGCCTTCGTCGAGTCCGTACGCATCAAGAAACATGGCCAGTCGCTGGGGCTGATCGATGATTTCAGGCCATCCGATTGACCGCATGAACTCGGGTCGTTGCAATGGCACCATCCACCACATGGCGTAGGAAAGATCCCACAGGCGGCGACCAGGGGCAGCGAAGTCCCAGTCGACGAGCGCAACCGGCTGAGCATCCCGGAACACAGTGTTCGGAATGCTCAGATCGTTATGACAGATCACCTCAGTAGAACCCGAAGGATCTCCGAGTAGTGGATCCCACGTCAGTTGTGCGTCATCAAGTCCGGGGGCGACATCGTGGAAGGCACGGATCAACCTGCCCAACTCGACCAGCGTCCTATCGGTCACATATTCAGGTCGCAATGGTACTGCTCCGCCATTCCCCTGCACGTACGAGAGGACCTCCCGGCCCTGGTCGTCAAACCCGAGAGGCTCTGGGCAACCTGCGAAGCCACGGCTTCGGAGGTGCCTCAGCAGCGATTGCACTGCCTCACTCGACGGCTTGCTGGGTCTACGGATCGTTGCCCCGACTCTGGCCACGCCCGAGACGTTCGTACCGGAGAGTGGGTCTTCTGGCCGTCGCACGGTGACATTCTGTCCCGGCTGTCCGCAGGGCTCCAGGAACCGGTGATCTGGGGCACCCTCCTTCAACCGCGCATCCGGAAGTCCGCCGGTCAGGACTGGGCGATTTGAGAGTGGCTCAGTTTGAGGTTGGCGGGGGGTCGAACAGGGCCAACTCGGCAGCATCGGGTGCCTCGAAGACGCGTAGCCACCCGTCGAAGTCAGCCCGGCGGATCGGGTAGATGGCCCAGGGGGGCTCCGAGTTCCGGGCTTCGATGCGGCGCCAGAGTTCGTCGGCAGGCACGTCGAGGTAGTGCAGTTCGACGCCGACACCAAGGTCGCGAGCTGCGGATCGCATCTCGTCACGTTCTATTCGCGCCCAAAGCCCAAAATCGAGGACGACGCTCACGCCGAGGCTCAAGATTTCTTGGGCGAGACGCCAGAGCTCAAGTTCGACCTTCTCCCGGATCGGCTCGTCCCACGGGGTAGAGCCGAGGGCCCAGAGCCATTCGTCCTTCGTGAGGCGTACGGCGCTCCGACCCGCGGCCAGCTGGGTCGCGAGTGTGGTTTTCCCCGCCCCGGGCAACCCGCAGGTAAGAAACAGTCGGGCCTCGCTCACAGTGTCCTAGTTCAGCAGTTCTCGTGATGGGCTGGGACTAACCGGCCTGCTGGCCGAACTTCGGAGGGGGGCGCAGCAAGTCCCTTGCCATCAAAGTGCGGTCAGCCTCGGTCGATAACCGCCGCCGAGCCGGTGATGTGGGGCACCGGCGGGTCTTACGGGACATTCCCGCTACGCCGAACGTTTGAACCGCGCCGCTCCCGGCATGGGTTCCCGCTACGGGATCGTCTTCGCGCCGATTCGCGCGGTTTCACAGTTTGATCTCCGGATAGAGGGGGTGGTGGGCGAGCAGATCGGCGCACCGGGCCCGGCAGGTCTGGGCAACTACAGGATCGATCTCGTACTTCGCCTTGGCGGTGGACGTAGCGGGGGTCGTGGCTCGTAGCGCATTCACTAGGATGTCAGCGACCTCGTCGAGCTCGTCTGCCCCGAATCCGAGTGTGGTCAATGCCGGTGTGCCGAGTCGGATACCGGAGGTGTACCAGGCTCCGTTGGCGTCACCTGGTACTGAATTCCGGTTTGTGACTACGCCCGCATCGAGCAGAGCGGCCTCGGCCTGACGACCGGTGAGGCCGAAGCTGGTGGCAACGTCGATGAGGACGAGGTGGTTGTCGGTGCCACCCGTAACCAGTTCTGCTCCTCTGCGCACTAACCCTTCAGCAAGCGCCCGGGCATTTACCACGATCTGGGTCGCATACGAGGCGAATGAAGGCTGGCGGGCCTCGGACAAAGCGATGGCCTTGGCCGCCATCACGTGGGGTAGCGGTCCGCCGAGGACCATTGGACACCCCCTGTCGACGTACGGTAGGTATTCCTCGGTGCAGAGCACCAGCCCACCTCGAGGACCGCGCAGTGACTTGTGGGTGGTGGAGGTCACCACATCGGCATAGGGGACCGGATCGAGGTCGCCGGTGAGGACCTTTCCGGCCACTAGACCAGCAAAGTGGGCCATGTCGACCATGAATGTGGCCCCGACGTCGTGGGCGATCTCGGCCAGGGTGGCGAAATTAGGGTTCCGGGGGTAAGCGGAGTACCCCGCTACCAGCACCAAGGGACGGAACTCCCTGGCCTGTGTAGCGATGGCGTCGTAGTCGAGGAGCCCGGAGGTGGGATCGACCCCGTAGCTGGTCTGGTCGAAGAGCTTCCCGGAGATGTTGGGACGGAATCCGTGGGTGAGATGGCCACCGGCGTCGAGCGCCATACCCATCATGCGCTGAGAATGCAGCTCGTTTCGCAGCTTGTCCCACCTCACCGCGTCGAGGTCGTTCACATGATCCACGCCAGCCTCAACGAGTACAGGCTGCTCGACTCGGTGGGCGAGGATGGCCCAGTAGGCGACCAGGTTGGCGTCAATCCCCGAATGGGGCTGGACGTAGGCATGCTCGGCGCCAAAGAGCGCCTTGGCGTGGTCGGTGGCCAGCGTCTCGATGCGGTCAACCATCTCGCATCCGGCATAGAAGCGATGGCCCGGGGTGCCTTCGGCGTACTTGTCCGACAGCCAGTTGCCCATGGCGAGCAGCACGGCTGGTGAGGCGTAGTTCTCTGATGCGATGAGCTTCAATTGACGCCGTTGGGACTCCAGCTCACCGACGATGGCTCTGGCTACATCTGGTTCGGCGGCAGCGATGACTTCCATCGCCGATCGATAGGCGATGGACACGGGCGAGTCGGGCATTATGCGTTCCTTGGGGACGACTTCGACTGTTCGCCCAGGCGCACGGCATTCTCCGGCACACTGCCGACGGGTCGGTCCCCGGTGGTGCTCCACCCAGACGCCAGTAACGACCCGACCCAATTGTAGCCTTGCCGAGCTACGAAGGTATAGGGCAACCGGTCGGCGGCGACCGGCGATGGATCGACTTGCGGACCGACACTTAGGACTCTGGAAGTGCATCCAATGCTCGACGTCGGGGGCCAGGGGTCGCCTCGAAGTGCCGTTGGGCCAGGGTCGATAAGCGCCCCACTCCCGGTGTTATACAGGTGATCCGTTGGCCCTGGCCTGACATCATGGGGATCCGTGAAGGCTCAGTCCGACAACGGAGGACGCGCTCCTGTAGAGGTCCCCGAGGACATCGTCGAGCAGGTCCGCACGCTGTGCCTGGCGCTGCCCGAGGTGACCGTACGGGTGGACCAGTCGAGAGTCGCAACGAGGTCGACGGCGTGGTCATTCGACATCCGGCGTCGGTCGTTCTGCTTGCTGGTGGCAGTGACAGACCCGAGCGGCAAGCCCATACCGCTCGTCAGGCTGTGGGCCGACCCGTTCGACCGCAGGGCCTTAGTGGCCATCGGTCACCCGTTCTTCGCCTCGCGGAGTGGTCCTGACCGCATCGGAGTGTTACTCACCGACGATACGGATTGGGAGGAGATGCGTGAGCTTGTGACTGACAGTTATCGAGTGCTCGCCCCCAAGAAGCTCACGGCACTGCTCGATTCGGACGCATGACCGTTGGGCCGTAACCCCGACGTGCCCTAGCGCCCCACCCTCCCGGTGGTTGGGGGCAAGGGGACCACTCGATATCCGCCCTTTTCCGGGTGTCAGCCCGTTACAGCGAACAGTCTCCAGGACCCAGGCACGCCCTTCAGTTCGTAATCGCCCCGATATTCAAACTCGATGCCCGAGCCCACGACAAGGTCTGTCACTGTTCGAGAGACAAGCACCTCACCCGGACCACATAGTGCCAGAACTCGAGCAGCAATGTGGACCGCTACTCCGGCCAAATCGTTCCCACGAGTCTCGATCTCCCCCGTGTGGAGTCCGGCACGAATGTCGAAGCCGAGTTGGACGACGGCCTGGCTGAGGGCACGGGCGCACTCAACTGCCCGCGCCGGCCCGTCAAAGACAGCGAGGGTGCCGTCCCCGGTCGTCTTGATCTGACGACCTCGAAACCGCTCCAGATGACGCCCGGCAAGGTCATCGTATCGATTGAGCACTTCTCGCCATTGTCGATCCCCAAGCTCGGTGGCCCGCTCGGTCGAACTCACGATGTCGGTGAACAGCACCGTGGCAAGTACCCGGTCCAAAACGGGGCTCGGTCGTGCACCCGTCACAAACTCCTCGACCTCGTCAAGAATTTCTTCGCTCCGACCGGCGAAGGGCCAATGGTCATCTCCCGCGAGTTCGAGGAGCCTGGCATCACCGATGAGGTCGGCCAGATGGCGGCCGTGTTCAGGACGAACGTGTCGGTCCCCGGTCCTAGTAATCACGAGTGTCGGTGCCTGGATCGCCTTGAGGACATCGGTCACGTCGCTTTGCCAGAAAGCCCGTGGGATCGCCGATGAATCGGGCGTGGCCGAGAGTCGCTCGTTTCGCCCCATCCGACGCACCGCTTCGTCGTTTCCAGCAAGGCTCGGCGCCAAGACCGCAATCACGGCTCCTGTGCCCCAGGTATCGCGAACCCCTTGGGTGTAAGCGGGGATCAACTGAGCTGGCATGCCCCACGGACAATCCTCGCTGCGCTGGTACCGGGCAAAGGCGTTGATGAGAACCAGGTTCGTGACGCGTCGTGGATTGGTCGCCGCGAACAGCATTGCTGATAGGCCATTCTCTCCAAAGGCCAGCACGCTTGCTCGATCCGATCCGGCGGCGTCCATGACCGTACGAATGTCATCCGTCCACGTCTGAATGGCTGGAACGGCGCGGGCATCGATGTGACCAGAGCTGCCAAACCCCCGGGGATCGAAGGTGATGAGGCGGCTGAATGAGGCCAAGCGGTGCATGAACGCGCCGACGGCGGGATCCTCCCACATGAGATCGATCAACACAGCACCGTTCAACTGGAACACGAGGTCTACGGGGCCATCGCCCAAGACCTGGTAGGCGAGATACTCCCCTTCGACGGTCCGCGCATATCGGGTATCGGGGGCCTCGATCATCGGCAGACAGTCTTGCTCAGTTCAGGCTGATCGGAAACGTTCCGACCCATCCGACGTGCCAGGGGACGCATTCTTCAATGTGGACGCCCGCGGTCAGCTCCGCGCTGCCGACCCTGTGCGGAGGCGGCAACGTCGGTCTGACGAAGCGTGATCTGGTAGTCCATGTGCTGCTCTCATCCCGAAGGGCGCTGCGTTGATCCTCGGGCCGCGGTCTCGATTGTAAAGATGTCGATTTTCGTCATCGTCATCATCGCATCCATAGCCCTCTTTGCAGCGGACTCGTCATGGCTGTTCATCGCCTCGAGCAAGGCTCGAGGAGTGATCTGCCAGGAGAAGCCCCACCGGTCTCTACACCAGCCACACGCGCTTTCTTCACCGCCGCTGTCGACGATCGCGTTCCAATACCTGTCGGTCTCGACCTGGTCGTCGGTCAACACCATGAAGCTGACGGCCTCGTTCGGGACGAAGTTCGGGCCACCGTTGAGGCCCACGAATGACCGGCCGAGCACAGAGAATTCGACCGTAAGCTCGTTCCCGGCCGATCCGTCAGGGTAATCCGAGGGAGCTACATGGATCGCGTCAACGTGACTGTTAGGAAAGATCGTCGCGTAGAACTCGGCTGCCTTGCGGGCTTCACCGTGATCGAACCACAAGCAGGTCGTCAGTTTGTCGGACATCCAAGTCCTCGCTTCACTCTTCCGTACCGGACTGTCCCGTACGTCCGTCCTATTCATTCCCCGAAACGACGTCGCTATTCCACGCCAACGGTATCCTTGCTTGCACCTTCAAGCAGCGCCTATATCCGGTGTTCGGGGGCAGCCTCGATCCGGTAGGCGTGGCACAATCACGACGTGCGATCCCGTGCCTTCAACATTCGGCAGCGGGTTGTCGTAGTCATCGGATTCGGTGCCGGCCTCTTCTTCTTTGGTAGCTGGCTGACGACACGAGGTGAGGGCGGCTCGGGTTGGGTGGCCTACGCCCCTCTATCGGGTGCCATCAACACTTCGGGTCTTCCCGGACCGGGGCTGCACCCGTGGATACGGCTCCTGATTTGGCTCGCATTGATCGTCGTATGGGTCGTGGTCGGAGTGGTACTCCTGCGTTCACGGGCAGCGGAGGAATCGTCCGGACCTGTTGATTGATTCCGGGTCAAACTGCCCCACCCATCCGCCGTCGTGGAGCACACCTGCCGAAGATCAGGGCCAGTGACCTTCCAGGGTGTGGGCGGGACCGAGCACTGAACGGCACGAAGAGGACGCTTCGCCGCTGCGCTCAATTGAGTATCTTTGCTGCAGGGGGTGTCGAGGAGGTTGCCATGACGACGGTCCGCCGATCGGTGGCTCTGCTGGCTTGCGCCTGCATTGGGCTGCCGTTGGTAGGCACGACAGCCGCCAACGCCACGACGGCTCGGCCCGCGCCTGGCTATTGGCTGGCTGCTGCCGACGGAGGGGTATTTTCGTTCAACGCCCCGTTCTACGGATCAGGAGCCTTCCATCCTGGTGCCCCCGGACCCTGCAGTTTCAACCCCCAGCCGCCGAGCACTTTGTCCGGAGGACTTGGATGCAGTGCACTGTCGGCAATCCCCAGCGACAATGGTTATTGGTTGTTGAACGCGTACAAGCTAGCGTTCCCGTACGGCCAAGCGGGGCCAAGCCCAGCGTGCACCTCGCTCAACGGTGCATCTGGTCTCTGGACCGGTATTGCTTCGTCGAACAGCGGAGCGGGCTATTGGGCCACGAGCTCAAACGGAGCAGTACTCGGCTGCGGAGATGCTCCACCACCTTTCGGTGGCCTGACGTCACTCCACCTCAATGCGCCGGTGGTGGGGATGGCGGCCACCCCGGACGGCAGAGGCTATTGGCTGGTGACGGCCGACGGAGGAGTCTTTGCCTTCGGAGATGCCGCGTTCGAAGGGTCCATGGGAGGCACCCACCTCAATGCGCCGGTGGTGGGAATGGCGGCAACCCCGGACGGCAGAGGCTATTGGCTGGCCGCTGCCGATGGAGGTGTCTTTTCCTTCGGCGATGCTTCCTTTCGAGGATCGATGGGGGCAACGCACCTCAACGCCCCAGTTGTGGGAATAGCGGCCACGCCAGACGGCAACGGCTATTGGCTGGCCGCTGCCGATGGAGGCGTCTTCTCGTTCGGTAGTGCTCCGTTCGAGGGCTCGATGGGCGGGAAGCCTATGACTGCACCCGTCGTCGGCATCGCGACCTTCGCACCTCCCGCTCCTGGCTGATCGAGGCGGTTCTCCCCGCCCGCGAGTCAAGCTCAGCCAGCTTGCCAGAGGACAGGAGTGCACTCTGTCACTGACGTGCCTTTCAGTCATGGTCTATAACCGACCCGCTCCCGGTGTTATCGGGCAGGTGTGGTTGGGAGTCGGGAACACGCAGAATGGCATCTGATTGTCTCCGAGCGCACCGATTCATTTTCGACGGGGTCGCACCGTCACCACGAGGACACAGCGCGTGGTCACCGATCCCGTCGAGTCACAAACCTCGACGGGCACCTCCACCTCAGCGGCCTTACCATCTCTCACTAACGAGCGAAGGGCGATGAACGATTCGGGCGGAATCTCACCAGTCGCCACAACTGCACCCCGAGCTGGAGCCAGATACTCGATCGATGCTCGCTTGATCACCGTGTAGGACCGTGCGGCGAGCTCCAACATGCCAGCCACGACTGCTCCCGCCCCGGCAACTTCAGCCAAGGCATAGAGGATCGGAGCGTTCACCGTCCCGTTGTGATTGAGATGCACCGGCTGGGGATCGAGCCGGATGACGGCCCGGCCCTCACCGGCGTCGAGGGGATTGATGCCGAGGAACTTGATCCAGGCCATCTCGGTGAACTGATCCGTGGAATCGGCCGCCGGAAGGGTCCCGTCGGATTCAGCCATCTTCTGATGACTCTGAGCGACCTGTTGGCATTGACTCAACATCGCACTTGATCCACTTCATGGTTCTGAGGAGGTAAACGATCTGGGATTCGATCACACCCAAATACTGACAGGCAGCCGACTTCCGTGCCCCACTCATCCGGTGTTTGGGCTCAGGTGCTTGACGCTGCCAGCTATCAATCTGTCGTTGTAGGCAACGAGCTCAAGTCCTTCCACAGGTAGTGGCGACTATGACCCGGTGGGAAATCACGCAGATCACCAAACGATTGGTAGCCGAGCCGGAGGTAGAAGTCGAGTGCCTCAAAGCTAAACGTGTTGAGCCAGGCAGCCCTGCATCCCCTCTCCCGACTGGTTCGCTCCAGCCCATTCATAACTCGTCGACCAAGACCTCTCCTGCGGAAGCTTTCCTCAACCCAAAGATGGCCTACATAGAGCCAGCTCCACTGTGTATATCCGTCCGCACCTGCGATGACCCGATCACCATTAACTAGAAAGACTCCAGCGGGTCGACGCTCGTCCACGTCTATGTACCTCGTGCCGTTTGAGTTCAGACCATCCACGAGCTGTCGGGTGCGATCAGCGTCAGGAATATCTTCAATCAGCAGCCTGAGCGCTTCGGCGGAGCCCGACCCTTTGAATGAACCTTTCTCCACACCGGCAGCATGCCCGACAGAAGCGGGAGCGGCAACTAGTGCCAGATGTGATGTTGTCCGCCCGCTGATCCGGTGATCCGGGTCGCTCCGACACCTACCACTGCAATCAGTGAGCTGACCTCAGAGCCCCGCGCCATCGCCATCACGGACATTCTTGACCAGGAGGGGGATAAGTGCGGCTGCGTTGGGGCTGCCCCAACCGGTCACTGGGGTCCCAGCCTGGGGACGCCTCGTAGCCAACAATGGTTCCTTGAGGGAACACGACCGTGTTGCTTCCGCTCGTGACGTCATGAAAGGCATGACCGTACTGCGAACTGCGAGCGACGCGATAGATACCAGCGTTGACGAATCCGAGTTGGTGGCCAGCGAACTGATCGGCAATTGCCATGAGCCCCGCCCAGAAAGGAGCCCCAGCGCTTGTACCGGCGCCTGGAAAGATCCCGTAGCTCTTCCCGTTGGTGGAAACGACAGCGAGGCCGGTGTCCGGAGCGGCGTCAGCGGCTACGTCGGGCTCACCTCGGCCGACACCGATCCCGGATAGGCCATCTTGGTAAGTAGGGCGTTCAAAGAGACTGCTGAAGCCGCCGCCCGATGCCGAGTAGAGCCCCGGGTAGGGTCCTGGCGCGCCAGGTACCGGCATGTTCCAGGCCGTTTCACCGATGTACGCCTCGTTGGTGTGGTGCGCTTGGAGGCTCGTTCCCCCGACTGACAGCACGAGTGGGTCCGAAGCCGGGTAGCTCACCCCCTTGGTCGGGGTGTAGGTCGAGGTTCCACACCACGGGCTTGCCGCGCCGGAGTCACCGGATGAGACAACGACGGTTACGTGGCGGTTTCTCGCCGTGCGGAAGACCGAATGCAGCATCGCTACACCGGCGGAAGGGACGCAAGTCTCCGCGAGGCCCGCTGTGATCGAGATCACAGCCCCTTGGCCGATGGCGTATTGCAGCGCCCGTATATACGAGTCGTTGCCCATTGCCGTCGTCAGGACGACGCGGATAGTGGCTTTTGGAGCGACCGCGTGGGCGATCTCGATGTCTCCGGCTTCCTCTCCCGACGCCAAGGACGGTGCACCCGCACCGGCGAAGCGCGTGAGAATCTGGAGGTGCACAGGGGGAAGACGGAAGATGCTGTCGTAGCGTGCCAGGTCTTGGCGCACATTGGTCACCCCGGACGACGACGAGGAAACCGCGAACTCTGGCATCACGATGGTCTCACCGCGACCGTCGAACCCTCGGTTCAAGAGATTCGTAATGCCATAAGCGGTGGCGAACTGTGAAGGAGAGTAGCAAGTGGGCGGTGCCGCCGTGAGGCAATCTGGGATCGCTGTGGTCAAGGTTGCTCGAGCGCTGGGTGGACCGGCCGGCGACGCTGTTTCTGTACACCCAGTTAGCGCAACAAATGCGAAGACAACAGGTGCGATAACGCACCACACACTTCTGATCACATCGATACTCCGTTTAGCACCGCCATGGAAAACTCCATTATGGCCGGAACCACCTAATCCAAGTGGGGTAGGCCCTCAATGAGCCGGTCGGTGACAGTTAGCCGGGGCAAGCACCGGGGGCTCCATAACGCACCCCGGCCCGATGGTCAGGGACACCCCTGAGCGGAATCGGGGCATTCGGAGTACGGTCGACCAGTCTGCTCATAGTGGGCTGAACGGCGATCTGAAGAACCATGTACGGCAGAAGGGAAGAAAAAGGTGATTCGTGACGGCTACCCGCGGCATCTTGCCTCGGTTCCTGTGTTCTCGAACTGCACCAAGAGGCAGCTGCAGGAGATTGGCAAAGTAGCTGACGAGCTGATCCTCCCTGTAGGGAAGGTTCTGGCTCGTCAGGGAGAAGTCGGTTTTGAAATGTTCATACTCCTCGATGGGACCGCAGAAGTGACAAGGGATGGACAACGTATGGCGACTGTCACCACTGGCGACGTCGTGGGGGAACTGGCTGTCCTTTCGGGTCACCCTCGCAACGCCACGGTTACGGCCGAGACCGAGTTGCGGGTTTTAGTGCTGACCCACAGGGGATTGAACCAACTTCTTGACGATATTCCCGGTCTGGCCAAGCACATGCTTTACGAGGTCACGTCTCGGATCGTGGAAGCCAGCACCCGCGCTCAAGAGTTCGACCTATTGGTTGACGTGAATCTGGGATTTCTGTACTTCCATAATCTCTAGCAGCTCAGAATGTAGGAGGTCCGAAATCGTCGTAAATCGATCCGCCACTCCCTGCGGGCCAGCCTGCCCCACACCTGCCGGTCGGTGGCAGTTCGACGGAGGGCGAGCACCGAGGGCTGGATAACGCACCCCGAGCCGCTGTTGGTGGATAGGTCCGGGCTTATCGATGCAGAGTTGATCCCCTAATCAGCTTTCATCCAGAACGCGGATGCTCCGGAGCAGGCACGTCGTCTAATCCACCTCGCTAAGTTCGATCAGGTGCCCGTCGGGGTCTCGAAGAAAGCACCGAACCTCTCCCCTCCAGTCATAGGGAGGAGTTAGAAACTCAGCGCCTAGCTCCTTCAGGGCTTCGTAGGCGGCGTTGCAGTCGTCCACCCTAAGCGTCATGGCGTGGCTCACTCGGTCCGGCTCCGCCGGTGGGGCGAAGGTGACCTGCGGTTTGTCGGGTGTCGGCCCACCCCCGGTTACGAGCAGCACCCAAGACCCACTGAAACGGAGCACGACGCTCGATTCGTACTCGCGGTAGACCTCAGCGCCAAGAACCTGGGTCCAGAAGGCTCTCGATCGCCGAGTGTCAGTCACGACGAGGATTTGAGTGACATCGACGCCCGCGAGTGGGTTCCTTTTCGGGACACGTTCTTCCATCATGACTACAGGTTTGCACGTGCAGGACGCCGTTCGTAGACACCGTTCCCGGCCTAGCCCGAAAGGCCGATCAGCCACGGTTGATAAGTGACCGTCTCCCGGTGTTGTGGGACAACTCCATACCCCGGTCCTTTTCGTTCGTGCGCCCTTTCTTCCGAGCGGTGGGCACCGGGCAAGCGACCGAGTACGCAGACTGGCAAAATCTGTCCATGCCATCGATTACGGGTTATCTGGCCCCAACGCTCACCGTGGCCAACCTGGCCAGAAGCGTCATTTGGTATCGGGAAGTGCTGGACCTAACGATCCGCCGTGAGTACGAGCCTCCCGACAAACGTCAACGCGACGCCTGTCTTGTAGAGCCGTACACGGGGCTCGAAATCTGCCTGGTGGAGTGCTCCGGGGGTCTCCAGGACGCCTTCAACGAGTTCATCCCTGGCCTTGACCACCTTGAGTTCCTGGTCGCAGAGCGCACAGATCTGGACGAGTGGGCCCAGCGTCTCGATTCCGTGAGAATCGCCCATTCTGGTGTCAAGGAGCCTCGGTATACACGGAACGCGATGCTCACCTTCCGTGACCCCGACAACATCCAGCTCGAGTTCTTTTGGAGGGCACCAATCCGGTAACTGTCCCACCAAGC
This sequence comes from uncultured Acidimicrobiaceae bacterium, assembly GCA_963813525.1. Taxonomy (GTDB): domain Bacteria; phylum Actinomycetota; class Acidimicrobiia; order Acidimicrobiales; family RAAP-2; genus Bog-756. The sequence continues at coordinate 1,568,414 of CAWEZI010000005.1, read as the reverse complement.
CGGTGGTAGGGGCAGCACCTCACGGACATGAGGGCGATAGCCTCTTCCTCTATGCGAAGTAAGTGGCGACGCGCACTGTTCGATCCTCCTGCTCCCGGTGAGCGACGTTGGTCTGTGCTCACTGGCGGGCTATCTGCTTTCGGTGCATCCTCATTATTTCTTGGATTCGTGGACCATCACGTGGCTGCTATTGCATTGGGAGGGCTGTCCTTGGTTGCCGGTGCGACAGTTGCCGCTTGGCGCACAAGGTTGCGACTCCATTCCATCCGCAAGCGATAGCCCCCCCACCCGGTGATGATGTGGAACGGCCTGTCAACCTCCCGCGCTGAGCTCCTTTTCATCGCCTTTTGACCGCGACGCACCAGAGGTGCGGCGCCTGATCGTTCTTGAGCAGTCGACGGGGCCCCGACGTCAACACGGAGCGCTCACTAACGGAAGGGCGAGAACGAGGACGAACGGTGTTGACGTCGGGGTGGAGGCTGCTACTCGTCTCCCCGTGGGGGAACCGGTGGCGGCCGGGCAAGCCATCGACGACGCGCCGGAGCGAAGTGGATCGGAGAACCGCCACGATGATGTACGCGTATCGAAATCGCAGTAAAGCCATGCGCAGGTAGTTGCCTCTGAATCAGGGCGCCCGTGGCATCCTCACGAGGAGGAGTGGTGGGCACGTCACCGGCGAGGATCGGATCTGCTGCGGCGGTGCTCCGGCGCGTCGTGGAGGGCTCGACCAGACGCGGCGCCGATCGCTCGCTGATCGATGGGAAGAACACAGTGTTCAGACCTCGGCTGTCATCTCGGCCCAGAGGAACCCGGCGAGCTCACGAGCGATGGCGGCGGCCACCACGGAGCGGACATTCTTGTGGGTGGCCAGTTGTCGGAACCGCTTGGACAGGCGAACCTGTGCCGCCCACGAGCGGGCCACGGTCTCGGGTGGGACACCCTTCTGACGTTCTCTGATACCGACACCGACGTTGGGGCTGTGCTGGTAGGCCCAGGCCGCTTCGCAGAGTTGGCCTCGGAGGTGGGCATTGCCGGCCCGGGTGATGGACCCCCGGCGCTGGGTCAGTCCGGTCGAGTTCTCCCCGGGCACCAGGCCTGTGAAGCTCATAAAGGGTCTGGCCTTGGGGAAACGACGCCAGTCGAACACCTCGGCGGCCAGACACAGCGCACCGATGCGGGTCACTCCCCGGTAGGCGGCCAGTCGAGCCACCTGCTCGCCGAATGGGTCGGTGGCGCACCAGGGCAGCAGGTCGGCCTCGACTGCCTCGAGAGCGGTGTCTCGCAGCTTCACTGTGGCCAGATAGTGGGAGTAAGTGGTGGCGATGGCCGGGTCGTCGAAGGACAAGGTGGCCAACCACCGGCGGTGGCGTTCGGTCCAAGGCGACCCGGCCCGCCACACCACACTGTGGCGAAGCAGGAATCCGCTCAGACGGTTGCGGGCCCGGGTGAGATCTTGGACCATGTCACCCCGTGTCCGACAGAGATCTCGGACTCCTTCTTGGGACGGTGTGGGGATGGCGATAGGAGTGAGCTCGCCGGCCCGGTGCAGCCCCGCCAGCCGCCTGGCATCCCTCCGATCGGTCTTGACCCGATCACCCGAGCCTTTCGGGATGAGGGACGGGGCCACCACGTCGCACTTGACTCCCATCGAGAGCAGCAGACGTTGGAGGTCGTAGCCGGTCGGGCCCGCCTCGTAGCAGGCCCAGATCCCTTTCGGGGGCCCGACCCGCTTGATCAGGCGACGGACCGAGTCTGTGTCGTGGAAGATCTTGTCGACTTCAGCGACATCACGATCGGGTGGCAGGACCGCCACGGCGATTGAGTTTTTCGACACGTCCATCCCTAGATGGACGAACCCTCGGTGGGCAATACTGGACACGGCTGGCTCCTTCCTTCCGTATGTCGGCTCCGTTCACCGCATAAGCGAATGATCCACGTAAATGCGGATGCCGGAGGAGCCGGCCGTTCCATACTGAATCGGGGGCAGCCTGGACCTGGCAAGTGTGGGCACCTCCCGGATGGTCTGGCAGGGGCTTCCCGACGAGCAAACCGTCTGCTGAACTGCTGAACTGCTGAGCATGAAGGACGTTCAGTATCGCTCGGCAGGGCCCGAGGACTTCACCTTTCTGGCGACGATGCTCGGCGAGGCCGCAGTCTGGCGCCCTGACAAACCGACGCCGACCGGTGACCAGGTGCTCGCCGATCCGCGCTATTCGATGTATCTCGCTGGATGGCCGAGGCCGGGCGACTATGGACTGATTGCAGAACAGGTCGCACCGGTGGGCGCGGCTTGGTATCGGACGTACACCGAGGCGAGCCATGGCCACGGCTTTGTCACCGAAGAAATCCCCGAACTGTCGATCGCAGTCATTGCGTCGCGTCGGCTCGCAGGGATTGGTCGTCGGCTCCTGGTCGACCTCATCGACGCCAGTGATAGCCAGGGCTATGAAGCGCTGAGTCTCAGCGTTAGAGAGGCGAATCCAGCGCGCCGCCTCTATGAGTCGGTCGGCTTCGTCCCTGTCGAGACGCACGGATCGTCCTGGACAATGGTCCGATACCCGGGTCGATCACAGTGACCCTCTGCCGGTGTTCGGGGGCAGGCGTCACTGCCGATTCATCATCACGATACGTTCGACGGAAGTGTCAACATCGTCACCGGGCCTTACAAACAAGATCTTGCCGCCTGCCGCTTCGGTAATGGGTCCAAAGTAATCCTCAAGTTCGCCCGCCTGGTCGTTGGCGGTATCCCGGACGATCAAGAGTGCGTCGATGCGAATCCCGTCAGACGCTGTATTGGAAGCCTCCCTCCTAGTTGCCTCAAGGGTCTCGGGGACCGGCAGATAGTTGAAGTAGTTATCAGACCCTGAGACGTGGTGCGCACTAGGCATGTGGTAGGTCACCAGCACAATCCGTGAACTCCCCGTTGTTCGGTTGGCCAGACGGGCCATCAGCAGAGCATGTTGAAGGTTCGATCCATAGACGTAGTCGAGACCAGGCTCGGCTGCCTCCTCGATTGTGACGGATCGAGCAGCGTCGGAATATGCGATGACCGTTGCCAGGTCGGGACTTAGCTGTCTCCCAACCTCGGCAACAATGAGGCTCCTCAGTGGAAAGGGATCATAGGAGGGCCAGCCCTGAAAGGTCACCGAACGATCAACGAGGAGAGCAACACTCACCTCGCCATTATGACGCCAGATGGAAGCCTGGCACCGTCCCACCTAGCCGGTCTTCGGGGTCACCCCCGACCACCCCACTGACCTTATGCTGAACTCGGGCCGTTTTTCGAGGAGGGTTCATGGACCGGCCGTTGATCACGTGGGCGGAAGTGACACTCGACTACTGCGACACGGAGCGAGGCGCGAGCTTCTGGAGCACCGTCCTTGACCTCCCCGCGCGCTCGCAATCGCAGCCGGGATGGTTCCAAATCGGCCCCGCCATTACCGGTGGACCAGTGATCAACATTCAACCTGTCGGCGAATCGAAGGTCGGTAAGTCTCGGCTACATCTTGATCTCTGGGTGAATGACTTGCCAGCAGCCGTCGCCCTCGTCGAGGGTCTTGGCGGGCGAACGCTGGACGAGCACACAGACGACGAATGGCTCATTCGTGTGATGGCAGACCCGGAGGGCATCGAGTTCTGCCTGGTGGGCAGATCACCGGCGCGACCCTAAGTCGGTGATCGGGGGCAGGCTGCCCCGCTTTGCGCCTCGGGCCCAGAGGTCGTCAGTCCCTCAGCCGCTGGCCGGAGTTACCGGGAGGTTCGCTGTCGCCAGCGTTTCTGCCGGAGAGGTGCTCGGCGAATAGCCAAGCTTCCCGCAAGCATCGATGATTGCCGTTATTGCATCAGTGAACTTCAAGCTATCGTTTGGTGAACCATTCGCATTGTTCATCACAGCGGGAATCTCAGACTTAAGCTTTGAACTCGCATTGGACTCGTCCATTTGCTTCAACTGCGCTGACAGTTCCGTCTCACGGTTGTCGAACTCGGTCTGGTTATGCGGGACGTAGTGCAAATACGAATTCACTGATCGACAGACAGCATCATTGTTGACGGCGGGTCCAACAACATGCGCCGAGCCAGGAACACCACCTGCACCGCACCCGGCCAAAAGAGTGAGCAGGGGCACCAGAACCACCATCACTATCTTTCGCACTCAGCCAGCCTACGCCCACTAACGCTGATCGGACCTGCTGCCTAGCGCAGAGGTTGCCCCACCGATCCGGTGTTCGAGGGCACCTCTCTGAGCCGTGTCAAGCATGTCCCGGCAGCTGCCGATACGAACGGGGTGGATGATCCGGACACTTCGAGCAACAAACGGCTGACCCCAGCCCTAGCCGGGCTGATCGCCATCTTTCTTGTTGTGGCGTACGTCTCACAGGCTTCGCTCTCTCCTCCGATGAGCTACATCACGACCGCCATCGCCCTTGCTTTAGTTTTGGTCGTCGCCTTCAGGTATCTCTCACGCCACCCAAGTTAGGCACACACCCGAACGTGCAAGCGGGTCACACTCCCGATGTTTGGAGACAGTCCCTCGCACCCGCTTGGGATGGGACCTACAGGATGTCCTGAAGATCCACGATCGCCTCGACGTGCCGATGCTTGTGACCGCTCTGACAGGTCTGGTAGGGGTCGAAGTGTACCGGCACCATCCCGGCGGCTTCGGACCCCAGCACGTCGTAGCGGACACTGTCGCCAACATATGCGATCCGCTTGGGGGAGATTCCGAGGGCGACCACTGCTGGTTCGAAGACCCTCGGATCGGGCTTTGCCAGCCCGACGACGGCAGAGTCGGTAATGACTTCGACCTCGACCCCCTCGCCCGGACCGACCTGGCCGATACGGTGCTGTCGGAGTTGCTCCTCTGCAGTCCCGTCCGAGTTCGAGACGAATCCGAGTGGAACCCCTTGTTCAGCGAGTCGTCGCAGCCCGGCGATCGAATCGGGGATGGCCTGACGCCAGAGAGTGACCGACGGCTTCGCCCACAAAGTCGCTAAGGCCTTCATCGCCTGAGGCCGCACCTCTGGTTGGACGCCCAGTGCCCCTAAATATCCACCCAGGTACCTGAGCGTGCCCTCTCCGTCGCCGAGTCGCTCATCGACCGCTGTGATCCCTGCGTAGTGTGCCTGCTCAAAGTCAGCAGGTCCGATAGCGACACCGGCGTCGGCGAGCGACTCGGCCACCAACGACCCATCGGGAATCAGAAACACTCCACCCAGGTCGAGCAGTAGAGCCTCGATCGGCATGGCTCCAGTGTGTCACTGGTCGATAATCGCCGCCGACCCGGTGGTCGGGGATACCGAGGCGGAAAGGCGTGGCTCCTGGCACTCATCAAGGCAGGATGACGCCGACTCCCGTTCCAGCGGATATTGCGCTGTCGATCAGATCGACCGCTGCCTTGATGAGACCGCCCTCCGGTTCGGCAATCAGGGGAAACAGCGCCGCTCGCAGAGTCTCGGATTCACGGCTGGAAAGCCACCTTCTGGTGCCCGCTCCGCCGTAGCGAGGATCGTTTTGATCCGTCGGCCATGTCACAGAGCCGACCAATCGAAGGTCGATGTCGGCTGCCTCCTGTGACTCAGCGCTGACCATGGTGACGATCTCGGAATCGGTCATCACTCGACGCTAACCCACTGACCCCGACCTGCCAGTCGGCGGCGGGTCAGACAACCGCCCCCCACCCGGCGTTGTGGGGCAGCCGCCCCTTCTCGACCATGCGGCAGTTAGAGCTGCCAGCATCTTTGCTGCAGGCAGCAGCCTGACCCGGGATTCGACCCAGCGGACCTGGTTGGATCCCCTCCCAGCCAAATCTGTTGATATCCCGCTATCTCCGAAATAATCTGGCTTCGCTCGCCTCGGTGCCGCTTGAACAGCAAGGCGTACCGCTCCGATGCGAGTTCAAGAGGTGAAATATGACGGATTTCCGGAAGAGGATCGTCTGTCCGTGCTGCGGCTCCTTGAATGACTCGAAGGTGTTCCACACGGCATCAAAGACCGGCGGCGACCGAGAGGTTTTGGTGGGTCGTCACTGTCTCTCTTGCAACTACGAGTGGCCTTTAGATCGGTCTGCTAACGCCGATGCGTTCCTAGCTATGCACGTGTGCCTCGAGTAAATCGGGATTGAATCGTGATTCCACTTATGCTGTCGCTGCCGGGTCCGGACTTGGAGATGGTTTTTCTACTTACGGACCCGGCTAACTAGAACATCTCGATGCGGGACTCATCCGTCACGTGTGTTCCATTAGCTGATGGGAGCAGGTTTCGACACCCACCTGCCACCGTCGTCCTCCCCGACCTCTACACCTATGGACTGGGTAGCAAAGTCTGGGCCGTGCCGGATGACCGCACGGAACCGGTGATAGGAGATACCCAAAGCAATCACCTGACCGACGTCGAATATCGGATGGCCTGGGGTCTCTGGCCCCGATGCTTCCCCTGATCGGAAGCGGCACCCTGCGATTGGGATCGGCAATCCGGAGATTCGCGCCTTTGTGCGGTCCTCAGCCTGCCGAGCCGATCCACGAACAGTCCCTGCACCGGGGCGTCTAATCGTCTCTGATCAGGTGTTCGATCTTTTCCAGAGAGGCAGCCATCGCGGCAGGCATCCAGCCATGCATGTCTTCCTGCAGGTCTTCCTGCCAATCCTCTGATGATCTTGAGCAGTCGAAGAACTCCGTTATGAAAGTGGCGGCTGGGCCCACCGCTTCAAGCTCGTACCCCCACCGGTGGTACAGGTTGTGACCGATATTGGGCCTAGCCTCTTCCCGGGAGGTAGCGCTGAGGACCGGCTCCCACGCGATGCGCCTCTCCGGATCGAACTCGACCACGTGATTGTCGATGGTGTAGTCGCCCAGAAAGTCGTTGTGCATGCGCATGGTGAATACGTTCCCGACGGTCGTCAAGGTGCCGGGTGTGACCAAATCCACGAGCATCCCCGATCCGTCGAAGTCTGAATGGCACCCCGGGTCGGACAAAAGAGCGAATACCGCCGCTGCTGGGGCCTCGACCCTGCGCGAGGCTGTGACATGGTTGGTTCTACCCATTGCGATTTCCCCTATCTACCGGGCCTTCCGCTTGAATATACGGCGTCACCTCCGGTTGGAACTCATCGCCGGAAAATCCCGAGTGCAGGCCAGGCCAGATCAGGGCTTGTGATTGGAGGCCGTTCAGCTGGGCCACCGATGGGGAAAGTCAAATGACGTCCCAACTTGTACAGCGCGAACTCGTGTCAATCGCGTCTCCGATGTACCGTTGGAGGGCACTTTCGCCTGTGTACCGCGTTATTGGGGCGATCGCGAGTGATCGCAGCTCAGCGGTGTTGGATTGGGCCGACTCGCCCTCGATCCACGTCATCCTTCAACGTCACCCTGCCAGCTATGAACTGGACCCTTCTCAGTGGGCGCTGCCGGGCTCGAACCGACGACCTGCTGGTTGTAAGCCAGCTGCTCTACCAACTGAGCTAAACGCCCGCACGCCCTCTGACGACGTCGCGTTCAGGGTAGCGCCCCGGTCGTCGTACGCACGACCCCAGGAGTCGGGCCTCAGGGAGCGGATAGCCCCACGACGGGAGCGGCCAGGCTCAGATCGCGTAGGGACCCGAGGTAGGTGGCGTCGCCGTAGGCGTAGACGGCACCGTCAGACGCCGCTAACCAGTAACCCTTCCCGCTGGGCGTCGCTCCGATGCCAACCACGGGAGCGGAGCTGGTCAAACCCTGCCCCGGCACCGAACCCTCGAAGGCGGCATTACCGAAGGCGAAGACCCCGCCGTCGGCAGCCACCATCCAATAGCCCTGGCCATTGGGGGTAGCGGCCATCCCGACGATCGGCTTGCTGAGGGCCAGGTTCCCCGTAGAGCCATAAAAGGCGGCGTCGCCAAAGGAGAAGATCCCACCGTCGGCGGCCACCTCCCAGTAGCCACCCCCGTCGGGTGTGTCGGCCATGCCCACAATGGGTTGGTTGAGATGGCTGCCCCCCATCGATCCATGGAAGGCGGCGTCGCCAAAGGAGAAGATCCCACCGTCGGCGGCCACCTCCCAGTAGCCACCACCGTCGGCTGTGGCGGCCATGCCCACAATGGGTTGGTTGAGATGGCTGCCCCCCATCGATCCGTGGAAGGCGGCGTCGCCAAAGGAGAAGATCCCACCGTCGGCGGCCACCTCCCAGTAGCCACCCCCGTCGGGTGTGGCGGCCATGCCCACGATGGGTTGATTGAGGGACCGGCCCCCCATCGACCCGTGGAACGACGCCTGGCCGAGGGTGAAGACCCCGCCATCGGCCGCGTCCAAAAGGAAACCCTGACTGGATACGGCGGGGAATGTCATTCGCTCGAGGAGAGTCTGCAGGACCCCGTTCTGACCAGAGGCGGTCATCGCTCCGCCCACCGCCCAGCACGACACGGACCGCACACAGGCCACCGAACCGAGAAGGCTCTCGAACGTGACGTTCGGGGTGGGCTCGACGGTCCAGCTCCCGCCGTCCCACGCCTCGACGAAGGCCTTGGGCTGGAACGAGCCGCTTGCCCCGGCCACGTTGGCCGTACCCGAGGCTCCGACGGCCCAGCAGCTGGACGCGTCGAGACAGGTCACCCCGCTGATGGTATTGGCCGTCTGACCGGAGGGATCGGCGCTCGGGGTGGCCGACCAGCTCGATCCGTTCCAGCGCTCGGTCAACGTGGTGTCGGCGTTGCCCGAGCTGTCCGAGGTCGTGCCCGCGACCCAGCAGTCGGTGCTCGACACGCAGGTGGTGCTGGTCAGGTAGGTGCCTTCGGGAGCAGGGGCCTGGTAGCCGGGCACAACGGTCCAGGCGCTACCGTTCCAGTGCTCGATGAGGCCCTGGAGGCCAGGGGCCGCCGGGTAGACGGGCAGGAACCTGGGATCCTGCTGGGTGGCCCCGGCGCTGCCCACCGCCCAACAGTTCGAGGCGCTGGTGCAATCGACACCGTTGAACTGATCGTAGGTCTGCCCCGACGGAGCACTCGGCACGATCGACCATGTCGAGCCGTTCCACTGCTCGGTGACGGCGGTCAGGCCCTCACCAGTGTCCGAGGTGGTGAGGCCCACCGCCCAGCAAGCCGACGCCGACGGGCAACTCACAGCACTGAGCAGCGCCCCCGCCACTCCCCCCGGCGTCGGGCTGGCCACCGTCGACCACGTCGATCCGTTCCAGTGCTCGATGAGGGTGGCCACCGGATTGTTCTGAGGTCCCCCGAGGGCCGTTCCGACCGCCCAGCAGTCCGACCCGGACACACAGGTGACAGCAAGGACCGCGTCATCGAGACCCGGAGGCGCGGGGGCGCCCGGAATGACCTGCCACGACGAACCGTCCCACTCCTCGAAGAGGCCGGCGGCAGCACCCAGACCACCGCTACCGGTGGCGATGACCGCCCCCACGGCCCAGCATTCCTGTGCGTTGGCACAGGTCGAACCGAGCAACAGGTCGTTGACCGAGGTATTGGGGTCCGGGCTGGTGACAATGGTCCAACCCGAGGAGACGGCCCCGCTGTCCGTGTGGGCCAGCGCCCCCACCACGACGATGGTGGCCACAACCACCACCAACATTGCCGTTACCCTGCGCCACAGCCGCGCCGACCGTCGTGACGTCATCCGCAAACCTCCACCCGCCACACCCCCATCCGAGGGCGAAGTTTTGCAGTTGTTCCTCTGTAACCGGTGGATGGGAAGGTGGGCCGGGTGGTCGGTGCCCGTCAGGTCCCGATGGCCTGGCTCAATGCCTGCAGCAGGGGCGCGGTCGAGGCGGCCACCGGCGTACGCCGGTCGGCGTGTCCGAGGGTGAAAAGGTTGCGCCCGGCCGACTCCTCGACCACCGCACCCGCCTCGGTGCAGATCAGCATTCCGCCCAGGTAGTCCCAACTGCCGAGCTGGGAGCCCCCGATGGCGGCGTAGGCGTCGAGCACGCCTTCGGCCACCGCGCACAGATCGAGGGCGGCCGCGCCCAGCGCCCGGTACTGCGACCACCCCAGGTAGCGGGGGGGATATCCCGAAAAGCCGACAATGGCTTCGCCCAGGGTCTGGCAGTCCGAGGCGGCGATGGGTACACCGTCCTTGCGTGCGCCACCGCTTCGCACGGCTTCGAACCGGACGCCGGACGCCTGGTTGACCACCACCGCCGCCCGGGGACCTTCGGCATCTGTGGCGCAGAGACTGGTGGCGTACCACGGGATGCCCCGTGCCGCATTGGTCGAACCGTCCACCGGGTCCAACACCACCACCAGAGGACGATCGATGTGGAACGGTCCGGACTCCTCGGACATCACGCCGAGCCCGGCACCGTCGAGCACCTCGAGAGCGGCGGCATCGGCCACCAGGTCCGAGTGGTACTGACTGGCACGGGTACCGGCCAGTCCCCAGTCCTCGAGGCTCTCCAGCGACCGGGCGACAGCCGTTGCCGCCGCGTGCAGGACCTCCAGCAGCGAGGCGTCGTCCACCAGGCCGACCATACCGCGAGGGACCGGTAGGCTGATGGCCCTGTGGCAGTCATCGATGTGGCCGGATACGTGGCCGATCTCAAGGATCACTCCGTTGACCACGGTTTTCACGTCCACGATGAGCGCCATTTCGTCGAGACCTACTCGCTCCGCCAGGTGTGGGAGGTCGAACTCCATCCCGAGGACGGCTGTGGCGGCCCCCTCGACCTCCACCTGGCGCTGGAAGTCGACCCGAGGACGCTCCTCTCCTTCGAAGATGCCGTGTTCGGGCTTCCCGAAGACGAAGAGCCACCCGATGACTTCCACTTCCCGCTCACCTTCACCTGGGCCCTCCCACCTCTCCCGCACGGGCCCGACCTGCTCCGGCTGGCCATCGATCTGGCCGGCGTCGGCGGCATCGAATTACCGCTCGAGGTGTCAGCCATCGATTCCTACGCCTCCGCCACCGACGCCGCCGAAAGGCGGCTCAACATCGTGGCCCGTTCGCCGGTGTCCCTGACCCGGGTTCTGGCCGGCGAGGAGATGATGTGCGAGGTCTTCGACCGGTGCCTGGCAGTCAGCCGCTATCTTCTCGATTCGGCCGGTAGCTGGCTCGGGTGAACCGGCCCGGCGGTCGACGCAGGTGGCGCGCCACGGCCACCGGTGTCGCCCTCGCCATCGGCCTCGGGGCGGCCCTCAGCGCCTGTGGCAACGGGGGTCAGACCTTGGCCCGCGAGGCGTGCGGCCACATCACCCGATCGATCACCTTGCTCCACGAATCAGAAGACCGTTCCGACCCTGCCCGATCGGCACAACTCCAACAGGAGGCCTATCAGGAACTGCGTACGGCCCTCCCGCTGTCGGCAGAGGCGGCTTACGACGACGGGCAGTGGCAGGCCCTCATGACAACGGTGTCGGAAAGCAACCGGGTGGCCGAAACCACTCTGGTGCCCGCGCTCCAGGCTCAGTGCAACGACGCCGACCAGTCACCCTTCAATCAACCGTCTCCCCCATCGTCGATCCCGCCGCCGGCGCCGGTGTCAACCTGAAGGTCCGGAGACGGCACCAACCGTCAGCGCCCCGCACCGGGCGCGGACGTCGATGACTTCGGGCGGTCGGCGTCGGCGGCGTGAGCTGCTGAGGATGGCGGCGATGCCGAGTGGGGGGGCGACGGCGATGATGACGCCGTCGTCGTCGGTGGCGACGATGTCGAGGGCGCCGTGGTCGAGACCGGCGGAGCCGTGAGAAGTGCGCCGCTCATCTGCAGGCGGCCCACCTTGATCACATCGGGCAGGATCCTGGCGTCCAACCACTGACCGGCGGCAGGGGTGGGAACGATGTGGACACCGTCGCCATCCCTGATCTGGATGCCGTCGAAGTAGGTGGTGAAGGTGCCCCCCGGGCAGAGGAGGGCGTCGAGATCGAAGACCTGAACCGTGGACGGGTGCTGAGCCGCCACCTGCCGGACCATGGTGTTGTAGGCAGCCAGCCGGGTGGCCGAGTCCTCGGGCCACGGGAGACCGTTGTTCTGTTCGCCCGAGTCGTAGCACGGCGAAGTCATGAACACCATCAGGGACCCGGTGGACGTGGCCACCTGCACCGCCTGTTCCATGGAGGCCCTCAGGTCGGCATCGAACACCGGATCGCCGATGTGCATCCAGTGCCCGTCGATGAGACGGTCGTCGAGCTCCCACCGGCCGGCCAGCACCACGACCACATTGGGGTGGAATTGGTCCAGGTCGGCCTGCCACTGGGCCGGCCATTGGTCAGACACCGGCGCCGACGAGTTGCACGCCGGCGTCATGGTGTCGGGTACGCCGTGGGCCATGTACTGGGTGCTCCGGACCAGGCCACAGCCCACGATGGCACCGTTGTACATGTTCACGTCGTATGGATTCTGGGGTTGGCTGGCCAACATCGCGAAACCGAGTCGCCAGGCCACCGAGTCGCCGAAGATGGCCACCTTGACCGGCGGTCCGGCGTACTGGGGACCGACCACCTTGACCGTCCCGGCCTCGGCGGCGGAGGGGACGGTGGCCACCACGGTGACGGCCACCACGGCCAGAAAGGCGGCGCTGGTCATCAGCCAGGCACGCCATTCGGTCAACGACCGCATGCGGCCCCGACGGACCGGCTCCTCCACCAGATAGAAGGACCCGGTGGCCACCACCAGGGTCACACCGATGCGCACGGTCAGCAGGGGCACCCCGAAGAGGTGCATCCGCTCGGCATCGAGGAGGGCGAAGAGCGGGAAGTGCCAGAGGTAGGTGCCGTAGGAGATCTTGCCGACGTAGCGGAAGACGGGGTTCCCGAGGGATCGGGCCAGCGACGCCGTCTGAGCGGTGACCGCGCAGAAGATGACGGTGGCCACCCCCAGGGCGAAGAGGAAGTAGCCGCCCTCGAACAGGAAGGCGGTGGGTCCGGTCAGCTGGGTCCACAAGAAGATGGCCCCGGCCAGGGCGCACCAGCCGAGCACCTGTAGGAGGACCCGGACCAGCGAGGAGCTGATCTCCCAGGCCAGGATGGGCTTGAGGCTCGGGCCCCGGCGTCGACGGTGGTCGCGCCGATGAGGGAGCGGGGGCTCGACACCGGTGGTACCGGCGGCAGGATGGGCACGCACGAAACGGTCGAACCGTCGGGTCCCCCCCGGGGGCACCGCCTTTCGGTGCTCGGCCCAGATGGACATGCCGATGGCCAGGGCCGCCCCCACCAGGATGTCCTGGCAACGGGTGTCGGTCCCCTCGTAGAGCCGCATGACCGAGGCGCCGTGCTGATAGGAGAGCCGCATGTCGAGGGCCGAGGCGACCGCCCCCACAACCGCTGTGGCCAACAGGGGCCACAGACGGCGGGACGGGCGCAGGCGGCGTCCGAGCCGGAGCATCACCAGGGCCACCGGCGGCCACACGATGTAGAACTGCTCCTCGATGGAGAGCGACCACATGTGAGCCAGGGGTGAGGGCTGGGCGGTGAGGTTGAAGTAGTTCCCGCCACTGGCGATGAAGTGCCAGTTGGCTACGTAGAAGAGAGTCGACAGCGAGTCGAGCCGGAGGTCGGCGAACTCGCCGGGGGTGGCGAACACCTTGGCGTAGATGGCCACCCCGATGAGCATGACCAGAAGGGCCGGCAGCAGGCGGCGTGCCCGGCGGGCCCAGAACTGGCCGAGCCGGACGCTCACCCGCTTGGCCCACTCGCCGAGGAGGAGCGAGGTGATGAGGAACCCCGACAGCACGAAGAAGACGTCGATGGTGAGGAATCCACCACTCAGGATGGGTGCCCCCCCGTGGTAGAGCATGACGCCGAGCACCGAGATGGCCCGCAGCCCGTCGAGGGCGGGGACGTAGCTGAAGCGGATCGGGCGCCCACGGGCGATCGGCCCTGCGCCGGCGGTGGCCGGCGACCGCCAACCGGCCCGGTGGGACGTCGTGCTCATCGGAGCGGTTGTCCCTTCATCTGCAGCCGGCCGACCCGGACCGCTTCGGGGAACAGCTTCCACGCCAGCCATCGGGCCGTCGGACCGGTAGGTCCGTCCTGGCTGGCATTGAAGGGAAAGTGGATGCCGTCGCCCAATCGGACCCGCACGCCGTCGATGGTGGGCTCGAAATGTCCGCCCGGACACACCTCGGCACCGAAGTCGAATACCTCGGCGTCGGCCGGGTGGTCGGCGGCCACCTCGGTGACCATCTGGTCGTAGACGAGGCGCCGGGAGGCCAGGTCCTCGGGCCACGGCAGCCCGTTGGGCTGCTCACCGGAATCGATGCAGGGCGCGGTGAGGAGCATGGCGTAGGCGCCGGTCGAGGTGGCCACCTGCACCGCCTGTTGGAGGTCGCTCTGCAGGATGGCGTCATACTCGGGCTCCCCGATATGCATGACCCGGCCGTCGATGAGCTGGTCGGAGTCCTCCCATCGTCCAGCCATGATCATGACCACGTTGGGGTGCTCCTTGCGCAGCACGGCCGACCACAGCCCCGGCCACTGCCGGGGCACCGGGGTGGTCGCCCCACAACCTTTGGTGGCCGGTATCTCCTGTCCGTGGGTGATCTGTGCCTGCACCACCATCACCCCACACCCCAGCGTCCCCTGACTGTTGAAGCGCACATCGTAGGGATCCTGGGCGTTGTTGGTGGCGATGGCCCAGCCGGCGGTGAAGGCCAGCGAATCGCCGAACATGGTGACACCGACCGGCGGTCCGCTGTACTGGGGGCCCGACGGGACCGGCACTGCACCGGCGGCCTCGGCGGTGGACGGGACGGTGGCCACCACGGTGACCACCACCACCACAAGAAAGGCCGCACTGGTGGCCAGCCACGCCTTCCATTCGGTCAGCGACCGCATCCGGCCCCGGCGAACGGGCTCCTCCACCAGGTAGAAGGACCCGGTGGCCACCACCAGGGTGGCGCCGATGCGCACGGCCAGCAGCGGCAACCCGTCGAGGTGGACCCGGCTGCCGTCGAGAAGGGCGTACAGCGGGAGGTGCCAGAGGTAGGCACCGTAGGAGATCATGCCGATGTAGCGGAGGACCGGGTTGCCGAGGGCCCGCGACAGGGATCCCCTCTGGGCGGTGACCACGCACAGAATGAGTACGGCCACCCCGAGGGCGAACAGGAAGTAGCCCCCCTCGAAGAGGAACGGGCTGGTGCCTATGACTTGGGACCACACCACCAGGCACACCACCAGCGACGCCCACCCGCACAGTTGCAGCGCCAGCCGGGTGACCGGCGAGGCCACCTCCCAGGCCACGATGGGCGTGAGGCGACCGCGGCGGGTGGCGGCCGGTTCCTCCCCCGCCGCCGTTCCCCCGGGCACCGCCTTTCGGTGCTGGGCCCACAGGGACATGCCGATGGCCAGGGCCGCCCCCACCAGGATGTCCTGGCAGCGGGTGTCGGTCCCCTCGTAGAGCCGGGTGATCGAGGCGTGATGCTGGTAGGAGAGCCGCATGTCAAGGGCCGAGGCGACCGCACCCACGACGGCTGTGGCCAACAGGGGCCACAGACGGCGCGACGGGCGCAGCCGTCGTCCGAGCCGGAGCATGACCAGGGCCACCGGCGGCCACACGATGTAGAACTGCTCCTCGATGGAGAGCGACCACATGTGGGCCAAGGGCGAGGACTGGGCGGTGATCTCGAAGTAGCTCCCGCCGCTGGCGATGAAGTGCCAGTTGGCCACGTAGAAGAGGGTCGACAGCGAGTCGAGCCGCAAGTCGGCGTACTCACCCGGGGTGGCGAAGACCTTGGCGTAGATGGCCACCCCGACGAGCATTACCAGGAGGGCCGGCAACAGCCGGCGGGCCCGGCGGGCCCAGAACTGGCCCAATCGGATGGTCACCCGCTTGGCCCACTCGCCGAGGAGGAGCGAGGTGATGAGGAACCCCGACAGCACGAAGAAGATGTTGACGCCGAGGAATCCCCCGCTGGCCAGCGGTGCCCCTCCGTGGTAGAGCATGACGCCAAGCACGGCGATGGCCCGCAGCCCGTCGAGGGCCGGAACGTAGCTGAAGCGGACAGGCCGGCCGCGATCATCGGTGACCGACCCGTAGGGCCCGGGGTCGGTGACCTCGGTGACAGCACTCATCGGTTCAGGCGTCCCGGTTATGCCCGCGCCCTACGGGGGCGCACCGGTCCACGGGTCACTTCCCAATTCTCGCAGACCGGCGACCACCACCGGCTTCGGCCAGCCCGCCGGGGACCGACCCCGCTCAGCCGGCGGGGGTGAATCCGACCGGTAGGTTGATGGTCTTCTTCTCCAGGAAGAGCTCCAGGCCGTCCTCGCCGAATTCGCGACCCACTCCCGAGGTCTTGTACCCGCCGAAGGGCGAGGAGAAGTCGATGGGAATGCTGGAATTGACCATGTAGGTACCGGTCCGGACCTGCCGGGCCACGGCCAGGCCGCGCTCGTTGTCGCCGCTGAACACGCCTCCGCACAGTCCGTAGTCGGAGTCGTTGGCGATACGGACCGCGTCGGCGTCGTCGTCGTAGGGGATGACCGCCAGGACGGGACCGAAGATCTCCTCCCGGGCGATGCGCATGCTGTTGTCCACATCGACGAACACGGTGGGCTCCACGAACCAGCCGGTGTCGATGCCGGCCGGGCGTCCGCCACCGGTGGCAATTTTGGCGCCTTCGTCCTGTCCGACCTGGATGTAGTTCTCCACCCGGTCGCGTTGCCGCTCCGCCACCAGGGGACCGACTTCGGTGGTCGGGTCGAGGGCGTCCCCCACCTTCATGGCCTGCACCCCCGCCACCAACGCCTCGCTCACCTCGGTGTAGCGGTCACGAGGGGCCAGGATCCGGGTGAGGGAGATGCATGCTTCGCCGTTGTTCATGATGGCGTTGGGCAGCAGCAGGGGGATGGCGGCGTCGAGGTCGACATCGTCGAGCATGATGGCCGCCGACTTGCCACCCAGCTCGAGGCTGAACCGCTTGAGATTGGCGCCGCAGGCGGCACCGATCTTGCGACCGGCCGCCGTCGAGCCGGTGAAGGACACCTTGTCCACCCCGGGATGGTTGACCAGGTACTCACCCACCTCGCGTCCGGCCGGGACCACGCTGAGCACACCGGCGGGGAGGCCGGCCTCGGCGAAGATTTCGGCCAGCACGTTGCCGTCCAACGGCGTCTCCGGGGCCGGCTTGAAGACGACCGTGCTCCCCGACAAAAGCGCCGGGGCCAACTTGGCGCAGGCCAAAAAGAGCGGCACGTTCCACGGGGTGATGGCGGCCACCACCCCGACCGGTTCCTTTGACACCATCACCGGGCCCATCAGGCCGTCCTTGACCGTGTCGAAGGCGAAGGTGGAGCCCAGCCCGGCGTAGTAGTCGAGGATCATGGTGGGGGCGAACACCTGGGCCAGGGTCCCCCAGGCGATGGGCGATCCCATCTCGTTGGAGATGAGCTCGGCCAACCCCTGCATGTCGTTGCGGATGGCTTCGGCCACCTTGGTCAGAACGGCGGCCCGCTCGACGGGCGCCATCCGGGGCCAGGGTCCGTGTTCGAAAGCCTGGCGGGCGGCGGCCACAGCCCGGTCGACGTCGGCGTTCTGAGCCTCGGGTACCCTCCCCACCAGCTCTTCGGTGGTGGGCGAGTGCACGTCGAATACGGCCGACGAGGACGGCTCCACCCACTCGCCGCCGATGAACAGACGATCGTAAGACTTCACGGGCCCTCCTGGTTGGACTGGATCGACGGCGACCGTGCTCCTGCGTAAGAGCCCACAAGCAGGCCGTCGTCTCGTGCCGTTCAGGCACGTGCGTGCCCAAAATGGTAGCCCGACGGCGCTGCCAGCGCCCTATCGCCACGACCCCCCGGTGCCCCAGGGACACAATGGTGGGTACGCTCCCTTGGCCCATCCAACCTGGGGACCTGCATCCGCCAGGTCGTGCCGATACCACCACATCCCACCACCACATCCCACCACCACATCCCACCATCACATCCCCCCACCGAGGACCCACATGCTCTCCCCCCTTGACGACTATCCGGTCCATCAGATCTCCGAGCCCATGCGCCATGTGGGGACCTCGGATCGCAACTTCTACGACCGCTACTACTTCAACATCCACGGCGCCGCTGGGGTCCACGGGACCGACGACGAGCTCTTCGCCGTCATCGGCGTCGGCCAGTACCCCAACCTGAGCGTGGCCGATGCCTTCGTGTCGGTGCTGTGGGGCGACGACCATCGGGTGGTCCGGTCGTCACGGACCCTGGGCGCCGATCGGATGGACGCGTCGGTCGGGCCCATCCGGGTCGAGGTGGTCAAGGGCCTGGAGGAGGTCCGCGTCATCGTCGAGCCCAACCAGTGGGGCATCGAGCTCGACGCCGTCTACCGGGGCTTTTCGGAGGCCCATCTCGAGTCACGCCACTTCGACCGCCAATTCTCGCGGGTCACCTTCGATTCGACACGGTTCGCCCAGGTCGGATCGTGGGAGGGAACCCTGGTGTCGGCTGGACGCCAGCTGCGCCTCACGCCCGACCGTTGGTGGGGTACCCGGGACCGCTCGTGGGGGGTCCGGCCGGTGGGTGAGCCCGAGCCCCCGGGCATCCGTGCCACCGACACCGAGGGAGGTTTCTTCTGGATTTACGCCCCGGTCCGCTTCGAGGACCACGCCCTGGTCACCATCATCCAGGAACGTCCGTCGGGCGAACGGATCATGCAGGACGCCCACCGGGTGTTTCCCCTGGGGTCGGGGCGCGAGGCCGAGTGGCTGGGCCGGCCCGAACACGAGTTGCGCTTCGCCCCCGGCACCCGCCGGGTGATCGGGGCCACCCTCACCTATTACGGGGCCCATGGTCTGGTCACCGCCCAGGTGGAGGTCGAACCGCTTCTGGCCTTCCCGTTGCTGCTGGGCAGCGGCTACGGGCTCGAGCCCGATTGGCGGCACGGCATGTACCAGGGCGACCTGGTGGTGCAGGGTCAGGAGATCCCTCCGGCCGACCCGGACTATTCGACGTGGGGGCTCACCGAGCACGCCGCCCGCTTCACCTACGACGGGCAGGTCGGCTACGGCATGCTGGAGTGCGCGGTCATGGGACCCCACCGCCAGTACGGGTTCACCGGCTGGGAGTAAGGCGGACCAGCCCGGTCAGCTCACCGACCGGACGGCGTCCGGCTCCCAGAAGGCGCGCAACGATGCGATCTTTCCCGCCGGGGATCGACGGTAGATGTAAATGCCGTCGACCTCGATGACCGACCCGCCCCCCAGGTCGATGCGGATGATCCCCACGTTGGCCGCCTCGTCGCCGCACAGGAAGGACTGGTTGATGGTGAAGCGGATCGACTGGTTGACACCTATCACGTTGTCGTAGAAAGCGGCGATGGCTTCGATCCCTCGGTGGCCGAGCCCCTCGGCATCGAAGGGCGACGGGCCGACCGGGTCCTGCACCACGGCGTCGGGCTCGAACAGGTCGAGCCAGGCCTGGCGGTCCCCCGCCTCGACGGCCGCCATCGAGGCCCGACCGAGGTCGCGGGCGGTGGTCACGATGCCACCTTGGCCATCACGTCGTCGGCGTAGCGGCGGAGGTTGTCCACCTTGGCCTGCAGCGGCTCGGTGTCCGGGCCCTCGGCGTAGGGCCACCGGAAGCCCACGATGACGTCGGTCACGCCCTGCTCCTCGAGACGGTGGATGCCGTCGACCGAGTAGGCGTCGAGGGAGATGACATGGACCTCGAAGGGGCGGTCCGCCGTCCCTTCCTCCTCCCGCAGGTGGGCCAGCTGCTCGAGCAGGCCGGGCAGATCAGCAGGGTCGCCGCCCCCGTGGAGCCACCCCTCGGAACGGGCCGCCCGGCGCAGGGCGGCCGGAGCATGGCCGCCGATGAGGATGGGGAGGGGTTGGGTCGGTGTCGGGCTGATCTTGAGGGACTCCAGGTCGTAGACCTGGCCGTGGTACTCGAAGTAGCCCCCGGCTGACAGGCCTCGGATGATGTCGATGGCCTCGTCCATGCGCCGACCGCGTCCCTCCCAGGGGACATCGACGAACCGGTAGTCCTCCGGCCAGGGGCTCGAGCCCACACCCAGGGCCAGTCGGTTGCCGGTCAGCACGGCCACCGATGTGGCCTGCTTGGCCACCAACAGCGGGTGTCGCATGGGCAGTTTGAGCACGAAGGTGATGAAGCGCAGGTTTTCGGTCACCGCCCCCATGGCCGGAATCAGCGAGAAGGGCTCGATGAAGGGCTTGTCGTCGAGGAACTGGCGGGTGTGGTCGGGAGAGAAGGGATAGGTCGAGTCGGACACCTCGGGGTAGCAGATGCTGTCGGGGACCACCATGCCGTCGTACCCGGCCTCCTCGGCCGCCCGGGCCAGCGGTAGGTAATACGAGGGGTCCACCATCGATTCGGCGTAGGAAAAGCGCATCTCTTCAGTCCCCCCAGTCGACGTGGGCGCGGATGGCGTCACCGGTCATCCACCCGCGGGTGGCGGCGAAGTCGAGCATGGCGCCGAAGGCCGTCTCCCACTCGGGTCCGAGGGGCCGGCCCCGCCTGAGGGCGGCCTCGGCGGCCAGCCTCCTGACGGCGGCGACAGGGACAAGGACGTCCCCGTCGGCCTCGACCTGTCCGGCGCCGTGTTCGTGGAGGGCCGATCCGAGCACCTGGTGCCGATCACCGTCGAGGGGCTCGCCCGGCGGTGGCGGGACGGGACGCACGGCAAACCGGTCCATCTGGTCGACGTCGGCCAACACCACCCGCCCGGTCGACAGCTCGACGACCACTTCCATGTGCACGGGCTCCCCGACCGGACCGATGGGCGCTAGGCCGGCGCCGAGGCCGGGACCCCGGCCTCCTTCAATCGGTCGGCCACCCAAGCGATGCCGTTGGGGGCGGCCATGGCGTCGGGCCAGCCGTCCAGGATCCTCTCCACCTCGGCCAGGGTGGCGATGTAGCCGATCACCATCACCAGAACCCGGTCCGCCGGCATCTGCTCCACTTCGGCGTCGCCGAAGGGTGTCCAGGTGTCCACCTCGGGCACCAGCTCGAGCATCACGTAGAGCTCGCCGGTGTCCTCCACCCAGCTCAGTTCGTAGCGGCTCCCCTTGGCGTCGTACCAGTTGGTGCCCAACTCCACCTCGGACGATTGACGGCGGCGCTCGTCCGAGCTGTAGAACTCCTCGATGTCCATGGTTTGGTGACGTTAGCCCATCAGGTTGGACGCATCAGCCGCTGCTGGTCAGTGCTGCGGCGACAGCCGAAGTCGCTGTTCTCTCCTACGCTCGGTGCTGTGCCGGAAGAGGATGGGGCAGAGGCAGTGGAAGCTGACGAGGCGCTCATCGAGCTGGCCCGGAGCATGACCGGGGTCTTTCAGGCGATTCGCCGCCTGGCGCCCGAGCCCAAAGACTCCGACCTCATTGTTCGGCTCGAAGATCACCTGGGGGTCCATCCACAGGGTCTTCCGATCCTCAGCCAGGAGATTCCCTCCTATCAACTGGTCGATTTGCAGATCGCATTGGAGAGGTGGTCCGAAGAGCAAGGTCGAGGCTTCGATGTCCTCGGCATCTCGGGTGAGCAGCGACGATTCCATCCGTTGAGCGAACTGATCACTCAAGGCACCAGGACTCCTGATGGCATTGTGATGCACCCCGCCGTTGGACTGGGCCCGGTGGAGTATGTCGACCTTGCCGATTCGTCGGACACGACCAGGAGCTGTGTGAAGTTCGGCCTGTTCCTTCTCAAAGACGGCGCCCGGCGTGCGGCTGCCTTGATCCGAGGTGATGATCCGCACGGCCCGATGCAAAACGCTCTCATCGAGGTCATTGCCGAGGATCGGGAGTTCGCTAGTGGCGTGCTGGCAGAGCTGAAACGCCTCTCAATCGAGCACAGCGTCCTCCGAGGTCAGGTTCTGGGTCTCGGTCCCGGAGAAGGCAACCAATATGGGTCGCTTCGGTTTATGCGACGCCCTCACCTGGAGCGAGGCGAGTTGGTCCTGCCTGATGCAACATTGGAGGCAATCGAACGCCACGTCGTGGGCATCGCCACCCACGGGGAACGCCTCAAAGCAGCGGGCCAGCACCTCAAACGAGGCGTCTTGCTCTTTGGGCCTCCGGGAACGGGCAAGACTCACACCGTTCGCTACCTCCTGTCCTTACGTGAGTCGGTCACCGCCTTTGTGCTTTCGGGTCAAGCTCTCGCTCTCATCGGACAAGCCTGCGCCTTGGCACGGGTCATGCCGCCGTCCATCGTGATCCTCGAAGACGTGGATCTGATAGCTGGTGATCGCTCATTTGGACCGATGGGGAGCAATCCCCTCTTGTTCGAGGTGCTGAACCAGATCGACGGCCTTGGCGACGATGTCGATGTGACCTTCCTGCTGACGACCAACAGAGTCGACATCCTGGAACGTGCCCTTGCAGAGCGACCGGGAAGGGTTGATGCAGCGGTCGAAATCGCCCCGCCGGATGAAGAGGGCCGAAAGAGATTGCTCCGTCTGTACGGGAGTGGCCTTGGAGTTGACGCCCTGGAAGATGCGGAGTTATCGGACGCCGTCGGGGGCACCGAAGGCAAGACCGCTACGTACATTCGAGAGGTTGTGCGGCGTGCGGCTCTGTTGGCGGCCGAGGCGACGACTCATGGGGCGCTTCGGGTGACAGGAGAGATGCTGGCCACAGCGGCAGCAGAACTCTTGGCGGACAGATCGGCGCTAACGAGATCACTGTTGGGTGGTCCGTCGGAACCCGATGCCGAACCCCCGATGCAGGATGGAATGGTCCCTCCGGGAGCGATGCAAATGATGAGGCGGATGCGCCACCAACAAGGGTTTGGGACGACCCCACCGACGCCCTTTGCACCGGATAGCTGAGACCGACATCGCTTGCCGTCCATTTCCCTGACGGCCACAACGCCTACGACCGTCCCAGATAGTTCGTGCGTCGAAGTCGGTGCGACCCTTTCGGTACGACCATAAGGATTCCGTTCATCCGGTGGGGCCTGGATGGATGCCCAGGCACCCTCGAGGCCGGCAACCGTGCCTGGGTCAGCCTCAAACATTCCATCGGATACAGGGCGCAGTGATACGCCATGAGACCCCCCGAGGGCATCGAACGGTCAGACTGGGACTGTGGCCGAAGATGTCGGAGGTGTTCTGTCGGGGATCAGCAAGCGGTTCTCCCGACGAGGTCGGTGGGTTCTCAATGGGATCGACCTCGACATCCTGCCTGGTTCACAGACCGTCATCGTAGGAGGTAACGGGTCGGGCAAGTCGACGCTGCTGCGCATCGTGGCCCGACTAACCCGGCCGACCATGGGGAGAGTCGTCACGCCGACTGCCATCGGATATGTACCCGAACGGCTGGCTGGCGGAGTCAGGCTCACCGGAGCCGAGTACATCGCTCACATGGGACGCATCAAGGGCCTCGATGCGAAGACCATCGATGTGCGAAGCCGCGAGCTATTCGAGCGTTTGGACCTTCAGCCCGGTCCAAACGTTCCATCTGGCGTGCTGTCGAAAGGGAATCGGCAGAAGCTCGTGGTAGCCCAAGCCTTCTTGGGGCCAGTCGGACTGCTGGTACTGGACGAGCCGTACAGCGGCCTCGATGCCGCTGCTCACCGGTCCTTGAGTGAGTTGATCGAAGAGGCGACCGATCGTGGAACTTCGGTTCTGGTGAGCGCACACCGTGCTGAAGCAGTCCCTGGTGCGGACCGCCTTTTCCACATCGGTGACGGCGCTGTTAGGGAGATGCCGGGTCCACCACCATCGCCACCAGCATCGAGCGGGATCAACTGGCACATAGAGCTTGTTGCCGGTCGTAATGCCTGCCCCCTGACCCAGATCGAGGGCCTCGTTGGGGTTCGGTCCATCGAGCACGATACGTTCGGCACCGTACTGTCGCTGGTCGTGGACAAGGTCCATGCCGACGAGATCCTCACTACGGCGATAGCCCTCGGCTGGTCCGTCGCCACAGTGGGCCAGTACCAAGATAATGAGAAGTCGACATGAGGGCGCTCGTTCGCTACGTGTTCATCGACACTCTTCGCTCGCAGCGGTGGGTGGCTCCTCTCCTTTGCTTCGCTGTTGTGGTTGGCATCGTCTGCACGCAGACGGGTTCCGTCCTTCCGACGTATGCCCTATCGGCAGCAGCCCTTCTCTTCATCGCCACGTGGCTGAGCGTTGTGACGGTGAACAACGAAGATCCCGTCCAGCAGTCGATCACCATCGTGTGCGCTGGCAGCCAGTCAAGGGTCCGCTTAGCGAAGCTCCTCGTTGCGTTCTCGGTCGCTGCCGTCTTGGGACTCCTGGGCCTGATTGGTCCTCCTCTTGCGTCGTCCAGTGGAACAACGATCACCGATGTACTTGCGGGAGCTTGCGCCCAGCTTCTCACGGCCCTTACGGGTGTAGCGCTGGGCGCCCTTCTGAGCCGCCCCCTCGTGAGCCGGAGAGCCTTGTCAGTGCTGATCGGCGCCACCGTGTGCCTGGCCACTGTGATCATCCCTAATAGCCCGCCCACTCGTCAGCTTCTTGTTCTCTTCAACAAGACTGGCTCCTTGGCACTCGGTGCCTCGATTCTCTTGATCACCGTAGAGACAGCGCTCTTCGCTACCGTGGCAATCAGCGTGTCTCTCCGTGTCGCACGGCGGCTTTCATGAACGAAGTGAGATAACCGACCGAAGATCACAGAGCCTGTGGAGAGCCCATACGGCGAAGGTGCTCCGAAGGTGATCGCCCGTTGCTGGTCGAGCACTTCTACAACCCGACCCGGTGCCACAGCTCGCTCGGCTACCCCACCCCGAACGAGTTCGAATAATTACACTCAACCACCCCCCGGCAGGCCACCTTGTCCAAAAGTGGCCCACTCAATGGGTCAGGCCCATCTGGTGGGGCAGGCAGGGATCGAACCTGCGACCGAGGGATTATGAGTCCCCTGCTCTGACCACTGAGCTACTGCCCCCTGAAATGGGGTTTGTCCTTCTAGTTTGACCTCTGCCCTGCACTTTGCCCTACTAGGTCGAAATGCGACGCACCAACGACCGCAAACCGACCACAGGCATTAGTAGAGAGGCCTCCTGGCCATTTCGAGTTGCGAGCGTACAACCCGCCACCGGAAAACAGGTGGTCCGCACTGCGTGCACCCCAGCGACCGCCACCGATGGGGCGTCGGGATCTCCACTCGCCGAGCTTCTCGACGAGTGGATGGACCACGGCGAGACCCGAGGGCGGTCACGCAACACCATCCACGGCTACCGGTCGAAGGCGAAGCGGATCAAGGCCGGCCCTTTGGGCGCGATGCCAGCGCCACCGTCGAATGAGTATTGTATGACGTGCGAGGTGCACCCGGGTCGGTCGAGCGGGAACCGCCTCCTGCTCCCGGCCCGGGGCCTAGAAGTTTCGGCGTATCTTCCCCGGAACGCGAACGAACCCCCAGCCGCCGCCCGCCCTCTGGGGTCGCTCGCCGGTTCCGCCAGATCTTTGGTGAACCGACTACGTCGTCCATTGTGCGCCCGAGGTGTCAGCCATGTCTGTCGGCTTCTTGTCCCTTCCCGTGTCATCTTCACGACTTTGGCGAAACTGCTGCGTCTGTTGCGCCCCGGTGGCGAGTCTGGGGAGCGGCGAGGTAGCCAGCAGCCCGTCGAACGAGGATCCGCCGCCTCGTTCCGGGCCTGGCACCCCCGTTCGCGACAGGCGGATACGGACCTCCCGCCTGGTCCAGTCGCCTGCCTAGGGCTTCCGGTCCACAGGATGAGGTTGCACATCCACCATGAGGTGGGGTCCGGCGATGGACTCTTTGGTTCCTACCAAAGAGACAAGGAGCCCATCACCGTGACCCCAGCAGAGATCATCTACCAACGGCGCATCGCCGTGTTGGAACATGCCCAGCGAACCGGAAATGTGGCCGAGACCTGCCGGGTCTTCGGGATCTCCCGGACCCGGTACTACCAGTGGAAGAACCTGGCCGACCGTTACGGCCTCGAGGCCCTGGTGCCGAAGGCCCGTCGGGCCCCGCAAATGCCCGAGGCCACCCCCACCCACGTGGTCCAGGCCCTTTTGACCCTGGCCGTGGTCGAGCCCACCATCGGCTGTCGCCAGTACGCGGACCGCCTCTCGGACCAGGGCTTCGCCATGGCCAAGTCCACGGTGCAAAAGCACCTGGTGGCCCACGGCCTGGGACGACGGTCCCAGCGCCTGGCCCGGGCGGCGGTGATCACGGCGGCCACCACCGGTCTTTCGACCGAGGCGGCCGGGGATGACCGGCTGTTCGGGTTCTGCCTGGCCACCGGGGGACCAGGTGAGCTGGTCTGCCTGGACAGCTTCTACATCGGGAAGCTGAAAGGGGTGGGCAAGGTGTACCAGCTCAGCGCCATCGACGTCTTCACCCGGTGGGCCACCGTCATGATCGTCATCGGACCGGTGGACCACACCCACTCCATCCGCTTCATCGACCACCTCCTGCGGGCCTACCGGCGTCACGGGGTGAAGGTCAGAGCCGTGCTCACCGACAATGGTCCTGAATATGTGGACGGACGATTCCGGGCCCACCTGGTGGCCAAGCAGCTCGGCCACCAGCGGATCCCTCCCCGGTCGCCCAACCACAACGCCGTCTGCGAGCGGTTCCACCAGACCATCCTCCAAGAGTGCTGGCGTCCTGCCTTCCACCGCCGCCACTTCACCTCGACCCGACAGCTCCAAGCGGAAGCTGACTCGTGGCTCACCACCTACCACCGCCGCCGGCGGAACCACGGCGACTACATGCGAGGCAGAACGCCTCACGAGGTCCTCGACAAGCACCGGAGGAACAAGGCAGCATGACCATCAACCAAAGAGTCCATCTGTCACCTCAACCCTCGGTCCGGAAGGCCTAGGGGTTTTGCCGTCGTTGTCGGTCTTCCTACCTCCTCCACATTTGGAGGAGGTTGTTTCTATCGGTCCGTCGAGTTCGAGTACGTCCACCCGGCCGCCGTGACCATCGGTACCTTAGGCACGGTGCAACCCGAGGTCGTCGCTCGGCTCATGGAACCTGACTCCTCGGCGTCGGAGCTACCGACACTCTGACTACTGAGCTACTGCCCCCTGACCTCGTCCGTTGCCGCCCGAGGCGGCCTGGGCACGACTGGGTCCTCGCCGCCGCCTTGGTGACCCGTGCCGGTTGGGGAACAAAAGTACGTCATCGGGGCCACCGGACGACCGAGCGATCCTCGATCCAGCCCCATACGAGGCGGGTGTCACCGTTCTGGTGTCTAACATGCAGTCCATGGGGGCCGTCGGCCAGGACTCGAGCACACCACCGCCACCGGACCACCCCCGGCGGCGAAGGCGGGCCCTGCCGCTGGTGACCCGCCTGGCTGTGGTGGTTGTACTGGTCGGTGCCTGCGCCACCGTCGGGTCGGCCGCCTCGGCCGCCTCGGCAGCCTCGGCAACCTCGGGTTGGTGGGTACCGCCGCTCGGCTCCCAACCCTGGCAGTGGGAGCTCAGCCATCCGCTCAACCTGGACAACCAGCGTGACATGGGTACCAACGACCGGTTGCCCGACGGAAAGGCGGCACCGGCTCCGGTCATCTACGACATCGACGCCATCATCAATCCGGCCTCGACGGTCACCGCTCTGCACGACATGGGCGAGCACGTGGTCTGCTACATCGAGGTGGGCGCAGCCGGCAACTATTACTCCGCCGCCAGCGAAGGACTGACCACCAGTTACTACGACCAACTCAAGTCAGCCGGGGTCTTCGGCAACAAAGTGGGCGGCTATCCCGAGTACTACCTGGACATCCGGTCGGCCTCCACCGTCTCGATCATCGAATCGATGATCGACCAACAGTGCGCGGCCAAGGGGTTCGACGCCGTCGAGACGGACATCGACGAGGAGTACACCGACAACTCCGGCTTCCCCCTCACCAAGGCCATCGAGGAGCAGTACATGACCACCATCGCCGACTACATCCATTCGCTCGACATGGGCTGGTGGATCAAGAATCCTGACGATACCGGCGACAGCTACGCCACCGACATGTACCCGTTAGCCGACGCCGTCCTGACCGAGCAGTGCAATCAGTACTCTTCGTGCGGCCTTCTCGATGCCTACGTGGGAAAAAAGGCGGTGTTCAACGCCGAGTACCACGTGAAGACCTCGAAGTTCTGCCCTTCAGACGATGCGTTGGGGTTCAACGGAGCTCGGTTCACGGTGGCCCTCAACGGGCCACGTAAACCTTGTCAATAGCCGATGGAGCGCTCACAACAAGGGGGTACCCGCATCACATGCATCCGTTCATGACCGGCCACGTCGCCGGACAACCGTGGTCGGCATCCCAGTGACATCACCGAAACAGAACAGACGGACCACCGACGACGTCGTTCTTCCTATCTACCTGACCGACGAGCGGTCCACGGTCGAACTGGCCGACGGTGAGGTGGTCGGCGTCGGTTTCACCCCGTTTCTGGACGAGGCCCGCACAGCGGAGATCAAGGAGGACGACCGTTCACCGGTCCTTCCCGGTGTCGTCTACTCCCGTGTGGCGGGAGTGTCGTTCCACGACGACGTGATCCAGCTCCGCCACTTCACCTGTGGTCAGGAAGTCGAGATCCGGCCCGAGCCCGCCAATCCCCGTGATCCGAATGCACTGGCCGTGTTCGGTGGTGGGCACCGCGTCGGGTACCTCCCCGATCCGATCGCCCGGGTGCTGGCCCCCTCCGGGACGCGGGTGGGACGTGGGGTCATCCTCATGGAGTGGTCGTCCAACGGGGTACGACAAGGGATTTGGGTACTGGGTTCGATGCACGTCCAGCTCTCGCTGGCCTTCCCGGGCTGAGGGCCAGACGACAACTCCCCAGGAGGTCTGATCCGGGCACCGCACCCTACGATTGCCGGATGGCCACCACCCCACTGTTCCTTGCCGTCGCCGACAGCTGTGAGAAGACGTCTACCGCCGCCTCCATCACCGGCGTGGTGATCCTCCTCGCCCTCGTCGGTGGCGTCGTGGCCCTGGCTATTGCCAACAGCCAGGCCAGAAGTCGACTGACTGCGGCCAACAGCGAGCTGAGCTACCTCCGGCCCGAGTATGCCCGACTGCAGCTCTGGGCCGCCCAGCTGAGCGGCACACCGGCGACCGACACCCAGGCCACCGCTTATCCCACCACCACCCTGGTACCGGCACAGTGGTATCCGGATCCGTCCGGACGTCACGAATTGCGTTACTGGGAGGGCAGCCGTTGGACCGGCAATGTCTCCGACCAGGGCGTCACCTCCATCGACCCGACCGACCAGTGACGACCGGACCGTCCCTTTCGCCACCGTCACCGCTCCACGCTCCGGTCAGGCGAGGATGGCTATGGTCGACAGAACGGCATCGAAGAGGAAGTGGGCGGCGATCGACCGGTTCAACCGGTGGTGTTTCTGGAACGAGCGGGTCACCAGGTAGCCGAACGGGATGGTGAGCAGAAACCCGACGCCGTAGTAGACGTGGTAGCTGGTGCGCAGGGTGAGGCTCAGGACCAGGGCGCTGCGAGGCGTCCAGCCGAATTGGGTCAGCCGGGTGACCAGGTAGCCGTTGACGAGCACCTCCTCGGCGATGGCGGTGATGGCCGACATGGCCAGTCCCCAGATCACGTAGTAGTGGGGCACGTGCCCGATGGACACCTTGTTGACCAATCCCGAGTTGCGGCCGACAACGGCGGTCAAAGCGATCGCCACCGGGATCTCCGCGGCGAACGAAAGAGCGGCCAGTCCGAGACCGGGCCAGATGTCGAGCATCAGACTCGGGTACCCCAACCCCAGAAAGCCCGGTGGTTGACCGGTCCTGGCCAGCAGGAGGAGGGCCAGGGGAACGAGGGCGGCAACCGACAGGTAGTCGAGGATGCCGACGACCAGATTGGTGACGGGGTGACCGGCGACGATCACCGGAAAACGGGTCACCGTGCCCACCCCCGACACGTGCTGGACGAAGAGAATGACGGCGGCCGACACCGCCGGAACCAGGAAGCCGACCATCACGAACCGCGACTCCCAGACGAGGTTCTGGCGATGGGGCCCGGGCGCCAGCACCGCAGGAACACGGGCGGCCTCTCCCTCCCAGTCGGCGGGGACGGGTGGGGGCGGCGGAGCCGGTACGGGTTCTGCCCAGAACGACCAACCGGCCGGCGCCGGCGGCCAATCCGATGGAGGCCGCCAGCCGGCGGGCGGCCTCCATCCTGGAGGTGGAAGGGGCCAGTTGGGCGGTGAGCGCCACACCCACTCGGCTTGTGGCATCGGTCCCGCGCCTTTCCGGAGTTGACGTCCGTACCGGTTGTCAGTACTACCACCCGGTGCCGCCGACCAGGGGACCGCAGCCTCCGGCAACCGCCGTCACAGACCGACGGCGAAGTGCTCCGGGGGAGAGACTCGAACTCTCAACCTAGCGGTTAACAGCCGCTTGCTCTGCCGATTGAGCTACCCCGGAAAAGGGCTCCTCCGCTGCTCGGATGGCGGCGGGCGAGAGAGCAGACTACCCCGTAGGTGCCTGCCGGAAGGCGGAAATGCACGGGCGGCGGGAGAAGGGCACAATGAACAGGTGAAGTTCCGCATCGGCACGGCTGTCGCCTTCCTGGTCGGTTACACGCTGGGCGCCCGGGCCGGCCGCGAGCGCTACCGGCAGATCGTGCAATTCGGCCAGGAAGTGGGCCGATCCGCCCCGGTGGCCGGCACCGTCACCCTGGTGGGGGACAAGTCCAAAGCGGTGGCCACCCTGGGCGTCGAGCGGGTGAAGGACGTCATCGGCGTCCGACTGGGCTGGCGGGACGGGGACCAGGCGGCCGACGCCATCGCCCTCGACCTGGCCGAGGATCTGGCCAGCGCTCTCAACGGCCGTCGCCTCTGACCGGGGTCGCCACCCGA
Organism: uncultured Acidimicrobiaceae bacterium; assembly: GCA_963813525.1. Classification (GTDB taxonomy): domain Bacteria; phylum Actinomycetota; class Acidimicrobiia; order Acidimicrobiales; family RAAP-2; genus Bog-756. The sequence goes on along the minus strand of CAWEZI010000005.1, from coordinate 1,537,718 downwards.
GGCACCGGGGTCTCCACCCCGAAGCTGCGGGGCAACGGCCACCCGCCTGCTCACGGCCGCAGCAGCGCCTGTGCCGCCTCCGTGGTCGGCTCAGGCCTCGTCGAGGTAGTCGCGCAGGAGTTGGGCAGACTCGGGCCGCCGTAGCTTGGCCAGGGTCTTCGCCTCAATCTGACGGATCCGCTCGCGGGTCACGCCGAAGGCCTTGCCCACCTCCTCCAGCGTCCGGATCTTGCCGTCCTCGAGGCCGAATCGCAATCGCACCACGTCCTGTTCGCGCGGCGACAGATGTCCGAGTGCTTCGCGTACGGCATCATCCAGCATCATGCGGGCGGCGGCATCGTCCGGTACCACCGCTTCGCGGTCCTCGATCAGATCCGACAGGCTGAAGTCGTCCTCGTCTCCCATGGGCTGTTCGAGCGAGACAGTGTCCTGGTTGATCCTCTGGATCTCGCGCACCCGTTCAATGCTGAAGTCGACCCGGCACGCCACTTCCTCGGCGCTCGGCTCCCGTCCGAGCTCCTGGAGCAGTTGACGCTGCGCCCACACCACCTTGTTGATCGTCTCCACCATGTGCACCGGGATCCGGATGGTGCGGGCCTGGTCGGCGATGGCCCGTGTGATGGCCTGGCGGATCCACCAGGTGGCGTAAGTCGAGAACTTGAAGCCCTTGGTGTGGTCGAACTTCTCGACCGCCCGCATGAGACCGAGGTTGCCTTCCTGGATGAGATCGAGAAAGGCCAGACCCCGGTTTCGGTAGCGCTTGGCGATGGAGACGACCAACCGCAGGTTGGCTTCGATCAACGCCTCCTTGGCCGCTTGACCGCGCCGGACCAGAAGCCGATCGGCGGTCCTGTCCGGGTGGGCCCCACCCTCGCCCCGGTCGTGGGCAGCCAGCCGCTCGGACGCCTCGTTGCCGGCCAGGATCCGTTCGGCCAGCTCCACCTCGAGCGAGGCGTCGAGCAGCTTCACCTTGCCGATCTCCTTCAGGTACATGTGTACCGGGTCGGCGGCCGATCCCCTGAAGCCGTCGCTGTCGGCATAGCCGTCGCTGGCGGTCGAGCGACGAGGTGCGCGCTCCCGGCGGACGGGCGATCGGTCCGGGGCCCCGCCGTTCCCCTCCGGATCCTCGAGAGCGGTCCCCCCGGATGGACGGGGCGCCCCCCGTCCGGTCTCGAGAGCGACGATGCGGGCCGGCGGCAGTCCGATGGCGTCGGGTGCTGTGGGAGAACCTTCGACCACCTCGGCCAACGGAGCCGATGCATCGCCGAGGGTGGTCGGCACCACCGGCACCACCGGCACCACCGGCACCACTGTCGTCTCACCGGTGTCGTAGGTGAACTCGATTCCGGCGGCGCGGATCCTGCGGACGACTTCGGTGATCAGGTCTTCGTTGAGCTCCACGGTGCGAAGTACGGTGACCACGTCGTCCTGGGTCAGACCGCCGCGCGCCCGTCCCCGACGCATGAGAGCCTCGAACTGATCGGTCGGGACGACGTCCAGCACCCCGCCGACCATCGGTGTTGCCGACCCTGTTGTCGACCCCGATGTCGACGACGACGTGGCGGTGGAGGGGGACGACGAGGGCGAGGCGGGGGTGGTGGGCGTCGTCACGTCGAAAGGGTCGGGAACCGGCGTGGACTCGGGCACGACGGACAATGTGGATGGCACCTGTTTCGCCGTCATGAGGTGCGCGCCGTCTGAGTCGTCTGTGCCCTCACCACTAGCCAGGCTACCAACCGCGCCGTGGCCGCTGCCGCGGCACTCGGATCGTCGAGTTCCTGGACCCAGGCGGCGGCCGCAGCGGCCTCCTCCACAGCGGACGGCGAAGTGCGGGCCTCGCCTGTGACCTGGCGTAACTGGCGGCGGGCGGCGTCACGGACCAGTTGGAGGACCACTTCGTCGACCTCGCCCCGGGGCTCCTCCACGGCCAGGCGGACCAGCAGGGCCCGAACCTCGGGCGGTGCGCTGTCGGCCGCCTCGTGCAGATTGCCTCCGGCGTCGACGATCGTCTGGAAGGTGATCCGCTGCAGATCATCGGAGAAGAGGGCGGGCTCGAGTCGTCCTTCGACGTCGGCCCGTCGGTGGATGACCAGCCGCAGGGCCTCGAGGCCGGGGCGGAACTCGGCGGTCTGTCCACCGTCGCGCCCGCGCCTTCCGTTGGTTCCCTCGGCCAGCAGACCGGCCACCCCTCCCCCGTCGAAGTCGTCGGCTCCGTCATCCTCCGGGTCGCGCACCCACGGATCGCCGCCACCAGCGGCCGATCCCTGCTCCGCCCGCCGCCGGCCCGATGCGGTCACCGGCCGACGGGTCTGGGGTCCCCCGGCAGCACGCAGCTGGTCGAGGCGTTCCCGCAGCAGGAGCGGCTCGAGTCGGCACCGCTCGGCCACCTGCATGAGGTACTGGTCGCGCACCAGGTTGTCCGGGTGCTCGGCCACCGCAGCAAGGGCGTTGTCGGCCGCCCGGGCCCGCCCCTCGGGTGTCGACAGATCCGCCCCGTCGAGGATCCGGGTCAGCCGGAACTGGAGGAACGGTTTGGCATTCTCCACAGCCGACCGAAGAGCATCGGGGTCGCTGCGGGCCAGGTCGCCGGGATCGGAACCGGGCGGCAGGTCGGCCACGGCCACATCGATCTCGAAACGTCGCTCCCACTCGTAGAAGCGGCCGGCCGCCGACTGGCCGGCGCCGTCAGCATCGAAGGCCAGCACCACCCGCGAGGCGAAGCTGCGCAGGCGCACCACGTGCTCCTCGCCCAGGGCCGTGCCACAGGTGGCCACCGCTCGCTCGATGCCCGCCTCGAACATGCCGATGACGTCGGTGTACCCCTCACACACCACCACCTCGTCCGAGGCGATGATGTCCTGCTTGGCCCAGTTGAGGGCGTACAAGGTCCGCCGCTTGGAGTAGATGGGTGACTCGACCGAGTTCTTGTACTTGGCCGGATCCTCACTTCCGGGAAGTACCCGGCCGCCCAGGGCCACCGGGTGACCGGACGGGTCGCAGATGGGGAACAGGATGCGGGCCCGGAAGGAGTCCTGCAGCCGTCCCCGCCGGTTGACGAAGCCGAGGCCGGCGCCCTCGGCTATCTCCTTCTTCAGCCCCAGTCCGAGACAGAGGGCGTCCCACCGGTCGGGCGCCCATCCCAGCCGGAAGCGACGCACCACCTCGCTCTCGTAACCCCGGCTGCGAAGGTAGTCACGGGCCACACCGGCGTCGGGAGCCGTCAGCAAACGCTGGTGGTACCACTCGGTGGCCTCCTCCATGGCATCGAGGAAGATCTTGCGCCTCTGGCTGTCGCGGCCGGATGCTGCATCCTCGTGGATGGTGATGCCGGCCTTGTCGGCCAGGCGACGGACGGCGTCCACGAAATCGAGGTGCTCGACGGCCCGTACGAAGCTGATGGCGTCGCCCTTGGCCTGGCAGCCGAAGCAGTAGTAGAAGCCCTCCTCGGCGTTGACACTGAACGAGGGTGTCTTCTCGCCGTGAAAAGGACACAGGCCCACCCATCGGCGGCCCTGACGTTTGAGCGCAGCCTGCTCCCCGATGAGGGCCACGATGTCCGTGGCCGCCCTGACCCGGGCGACGTCCTCGTCGGGAATCCCCATGGGAGACGACGGTACCGCGTGAGCGAGGTCGGTCGTCCGGCGCCGGTTACCGGCGCGCCGCTCCTGCCTTGGCCCTCTTCCCGGACGTGACCTTCTTCGACGACCTGGCTGCCTTCGAGGCCTTGGCGGCCCGGGACGCCTTGGCGGCCTTCGATGCCGTGGCCGCCCGGGATGGCCTGGCCGTGGATGCCTTGGCGGCCTTGGTTCGTTTCGATGCCTTGGCCGTCTTGACTGCCTTGGAGGCCCGGGCTCGGCCGGCGCCGGGGTCGGCCAGCACCGCCTGGGCGGCGGCCAGCCGGGCGATGGGCACCCGGAAGGGGGAGCAGCTCACGTAGTCGAGCCCGGCGGCGAAGAAGGTGGCGATGGAGTCGGGGTCACCGCCGTGTTCGCCGCACACCCCGACCTTGAGGGAGGGCCGGGCGGCGCGGCCCCGGGCCACTCCGAGCCGGACCAGCTCACCGACACCGTCGGGGTCGACCACCTCGAACGGGTTCCTCTTCAACAGACCCAGCTCGAGGTAGGTCGCCATCATCCGCCCTTCGACGTCGTCACGGCTGAAGCCGAAGGTCATCTGGGTGAGGTCGTTGGTGCCAAAGGAGAAGAAGTCAGCCTCTTCGGCGATCTCGCCCGCTACCAGGGCGGCCCGCGGGGTCTCGATCATGGTGCCGATGAGGACCTCCAGCGACCCGGTGGCTGTCCGGCCTCTGCCGGCCCGCGGGCTGGTCGTGCCGATCGATGCCCCCGCCTCCGCCTCGACGATGGCCGCCTCCACCCATGACCGGGCCAGAGCCAGCTCTTCGCGGGTTACGGTGAGCGGAATCATGATCTCCACGATCGGGTGCCCACCGGCGGCCACCCGGGCCAGTGCGGCCTCCATGAGGGCACGCACCTGCATGGCGTAGAGGCCGGGCTTGATCACACCCAAACGGACACCGCGTGTGCCCAACATGGGGTTGACCTCGTGCCACGCCCGGGCCGCCTCGTACAGGCTTGCCTCCTCGTCCGAGAGGCCGACGGTGGCTTCCTTGATGGCCAGCTCCTCGGTGTCGGGGAGGAATTCGTGGAGCGGGGGGTCGAGCAGCCGGATGGTGACCGGTAGATCGTCCATGGCCTCGAGGATGTCCTCGAAATCGGCCCGTTGGGCGACGCGCAGCGCTTCGAGCGCCTCCTCCTCCTCGGTCGGGGTGACGGCCAGGATCATCCGGCGCACGATGGGTAGACGGTCCTCGGCCAGGAACATGTGCTCGGTGCGGCACAAACCGATGCCCTCAGCTCCGTGCCTGCGGGCGTTGGCTGCGTCGGGACCGTTGTCGGCATTGGCCCGAACACCGAGGTACCCGGCCCGGATCTCGTCGGCCCACCCGAGGACCGTGTCGAACTCCGGCGGCGTCTGACCCACCGACACCGGGACCTGCCCCAGCACCACGATCCCGTTGGTGCCGTCCAACGAGATCCACTCCCCTTCACCCACCACGACGTCACCCACAGCGAAGGAGTCGGGGCCGACCCGCACGGCCTCGGCGCCGACCACGGCCGGCTTCCCCCATCCCCGGGCCACGACGGCAGCGTGGCTGACCAGCCCACCCCGGGCAGTGAGTATCCCCTCGGCGGCCAACATGCCGTGCACGTCGTCGGGCGAGGTCTCGCTGCGCACCAGCACCACCTTCTCGCCCCGCTCGGCGGCCGCCTGGGCGTCATCGGCGGTGAGGTACACACGGCCGACGGCTGCACCCGGCGAAGCCCCCAGACCACGGGTCAGCACCTCGTACCCCGAGCCGGCGAACTGGGGGTGGAGGACCTGCTCGAGGTGTTCGCCGGTGATCCGGCCCACCGCCTCCTCCTTGCTGAGGCGGATGGCCCGCTCCCCCACCATGTCCACCGCCATCTTGAGAGCGGCCCGACCGGTGCGCTTCCCCACCCGGGTCTGGAGCATCCACAGCTTCCCCTGCTCGATGGTGAACTCGGTGTCGCACATGTCCCGATAATGGCTCTCCAGCCGGGCGAAGATGCCCAGCAGCTCCTTGTGGATCTTCGGGAACCTGTCGCGCAGGGCGGACAGCGGTTCGGTATTGCGGATGCCGGCGACCACGTCCTCGCCCTGGGCGTTGACCAAGAAGTCGCCGTACTCGCCCGAGTCACCGGTAGCCGGATCGCGGGTGAAGCCCACCCCGGTACCGGAGTTGTCGTCGCGATTCCCGAACACCATGGCCTGCACGTTGACCGCCGTCCCCAGATCGTGGGCGATCTTCTCGCGCACCCGGTAGGCAACGGCGCGGGGTCCGTTCCACGAGGCGAAGACGGCCTCGATGGCGCCGCGCAGCTGGTCGTCGGGGTCCTGGGGGAAGGGGTGGCCGGTATGACGCTCGACGATCTGCTGGTAGGCATCGACCAGATAGCGGAGGAGCTCGACGGGAACACCGGCGTCGGAGTCGGTGCCGGCCAGTTCCTTGGCCGCCTCCAGGAGCGAGTCGAACTCCTCGCCGGGGATCCCGAGCACGATGCGCCCGTACATGGCCACGAACCGCCGGTAGGAGTCGTAGGCGAACCGCTCATCGTCGGTCTGCTTGGCCAGCCCCTCCACCGACTGGTCGTTCAGCCCGAGGTTGAGGACGGTGTCCATCATGCCCGGCATGGAGAACTTGGCTCCCGAGCGGACGGAGACCAGCAGCGGATCGCTCGGATCCCCGATGCGCTTACCCATTCTCCGCTCGAGCCGGGCCCGGGCGGTGGCCACCTCCTTGGTCAGGCCGTCCGGCCACCCGCTCTCCATGTAATCGCGGCAGGCGGTAGCGGCGATGGTGAAGCCGGGGGGGACGGGCAGACCGAGAACTGACGTCATTTCGGCCAGGTTGGCGCCCTTGCCGCCCAGAAGATCCTTCATCTCCATGGGCGGCTTGCGGTGCTTGTGGTCGAAGTCGAAGACGTACGGCATGAGGAAAGGTGCTCCTGAGTGGATTTCGGGGGTGATGGTGCCGTGCCGCTCGCTCGGGGCAGCGACGGCGTCGACACCTCAGACTACCTGGCCGGCACGGGACGGGATTGGTTGACGACCATCACACCGTCACGCCCTCACGCCGCTACGCCGGACGCACACCCTCACGACCTCGCCGGCCGGACGGCTCCCGACCGGTCCGGCCCTCAGCTCGGCCGGTCGTCTCGGTGGACCCGGGCACCGGTCAACGGGGCCGGCGCGGGTCGGTGTACGGCGATCAGGGCCAGTCCGGCCAGCACCAGGACCGGGCCCACCTCGAGCAGGAGGCCGACGTCCGGGCGGAACTTAGAATTGGGCCGTGGTTGACCAAAAGCCGCCACGGCTGGCGGGAGACGAACGGGAGACACTGCAGGCCCTGCTGCAGTACCAGCGCGACTCGCTCGTCAGGAAGGTCATTGGCGCCAGTGAGGAAGCGGCCAGACGGTCGCCGGTGGCTAGCGGAACCACTCTGCTGTGGCTCATGAGACACATGGCCAGTGCGGAGTCCCTATGGATTCTTCGGCGGTTTGCCGGACAGGATGTGGTCATCGACGAAGACCGGGTCAGCCCGGCCGACACCATTCGGTCCGCTGTTGCTGCTTACCAGGAGATCTGGCCGCGGGTCGATGCGGTGGTCGCTGCTGCTCCCAGCCTCGATGAGCTCTGTCCAACTGTGGGCGCCGAGGTACCCGTCAATCTCCGATGGGTCCTCGCGCATCTGTTGGAAGAGACCGCCCGCCATGCCGGACACGCCGATGTCCTGCGCGAGTTGATAGACGGTGCGACCGGCAGATAGACCGCGTTCAACGGTTTGAACCAAACGCTATTACTTGCAGTGGGCCTTCAGCTCAACTGTCGAGGTCGTCCCCGCTGTGATCACGACTGGTTGCTCTTGGGGGGTAGGTCCCGATATCGAATAGGTGCCCGCCGGCTCGGTAAAGCTGAAGATCTGGTCAGTGACTGGATCGCCGGCAGCCTGCGTGTCGAACACTCTCCTCGTCGAGACCACCGTTGATCCTCGGCGCAGAGTCACCGTGATCTTCCAAGCGTGCGAGCTGCTGTAGGTGGCGAGTCCGATGCAGGGCGTCGCCGTGCCCTTCAACACCCCCGTCGTCACAGAGTTGCTGCTACAGGCACAGAACAGGACACCGACCGCCAGGGCTGCGAGCATGGTCAGTGGCCGCCGATGAGTGTCCACCATCGAGGGGCCCCGTCGACTTTCAGTCATTGCTCTCCATCGATTTCATCATGTGCCACTATGACCCACCGGGTCTCCAAAGGTTGAATCGGAAGTGAGAGGACCGGCTCTCCGCAGAAAGTCTGTTGGAGGAAGGCCAAGGACCCCAGCACCGGTCACGACCGCGGCGGCCATTGTGGCCGCCTCATCGCGGCCATACCGTCTGTCTTTTAGTTTTCGAACGACCCCATTGAACTCTTTCAACACCTGTTGAAGGCCGTGCTACGGTCCTCTGCGCTGCTGGGCCCGTGGAGCAAGTTCCGCCACCTGCTCTGGGCCTGGCGGCCTTGTCTTTCTTCGGCACGAATTACTGTTCACCCTATGGCGTTGGATGATTCGATGAGTAAAAGCCACGAGCCTGTCATCGCCGCGGTCGAGGAAGTATTGGAGGCGATCCGAGCTGTCCAGCGGTCCTTACGGGAAAGTGAAGAGCGGACGGAAGAGAACCTGGCTCGACTGCGGTCCGCCGATCGAGTTGCCGATGTCGTCCGACAGGCCCCGGTCTCCATGGCCCGAGTCGACATCAACGAGGCAATTGACCGCTTGACGACAGCACGCCAGGCGTCCCGTGCTGCATGCTTCCGCCAGCTCATCGAGGAGGGCATGACCCGCAAGGAGATCGCTTCGAGGTGGGGCTTCTCACAACAAGTGGTATCGCGGATCGTGAACTACGAGGACCCGTCGGCCGCCACCGGGCGGTGACGGTCTCCCGCCTCAGAGAGCACCTGGCCGCCGTGATTCCCAGCGAGATGCACGTGCAACTAACGTCGGGATAACGATGTTGTTCCTCCCCGAAGCCGGTGGTCCCAGCCGACCGGTACCTGCCACCATCGACCGTCGGCCCGGATCGGTCCGCCGGACGTCCACTGTCGACACGGCGCGACCGGACGGGTTTCAGGGTGATCTGGTGATGACCGCCCGGGCCCGCGACCTCCGGACGGCAACCGATGCCACATGGATGGTGATCAACCAGGCCGACCTCTCGCTGCGCGTCGACGGCTCGAACCGGCAGGTCCTCTCGATCACCTCGCATCCGGCTCTGCCGGGCTTGGACCAGCTGGTCGGGTGCACCGTCGGTCCCGGCTTCCGGTCGCGGGTCAACCAGGCCTGCCCGGGCCAGCGCGAGGCCGGCACCCTGCTCCACCTGTTGTTGGACGACCTCCCGGGTGCTGCCCTGGTCTCGGGTTACTCGGCGCAGCGGGCCGGGGTGCTCGATCAGCCTCGGCGGCGGCCGAAAGGCGATGTCGGAAGCACGTCGGGCCTGGCCCGGATGATGGCATCCCAGGACGGACCTCTGCGCCGGATGGGCCCACGATGCCACCCTGATGGTGACCATCCGCTCCACCGACCAGATCCCGGTGTCAACCGGGCCGCCGGCGCCGCCGCTCGAGCGCCATGACGATCCGCTGGCCTGGCACACCATGCCGCCCCTGCCAGCCCACGCCATGCGCCGGCGCCGCCGCCTCGACGTTGTGGAACCCGGCGACTCGGAGGAGGCGTACCGCTTCGATGCCCACTTCCGTGACAGCCACATGGACCAGGACGGAGTCGAGTGGGTCGTGCACGAGTACTCCGCCGCCGGCGCATTCGACAAGGTGGCCGGGCGGGTCATGGACATCGGGGCCGAGGCCCGTGTGCTCCCGTGGATGGAGTGCCCAGGGGCGGTGGCCAGCGCAGAGCGGCTGTCCGGGATGCCCATTGCCGAGCTCCGGACCCGGGTGCGACGGGAGTTGACCGGAACCTCCACCTGCACCCATCTCAACGACACCCTGCGGTCGCTGGGTGACCTGGAAATGCTCGTCGGGCAGATGTCGGACTGACGGGTTCACCATCGGCGCATGACCAGCTTCACGCCGGCCGAACGCCTTTGGATCGAACGCCTCGGCAGCCTTCGCGCTCGTCGTCCGCCAGGAGATCATCACCCGGCAGCTTGCGCCGTACGTGTCCGACGGGATGGTTGTACTCGATGTGGGTTGTGGCCAGGGGACCCAGGCGCTTCGCCTGGCTTCATCTGGATGTCTTGTCACCGGGATCGATCCGTCACCCGAGCTGCTGCAGTTGTGCGTCCAGGGGGCGGCTTCCCGTGGTCTCGCCATCGAGGCTCTGCAAGGTCGGATCGAGGACCTCGAGGAGCTGTGCGGGGACCGCATGTTCGACATGATCTGCTGCCACGGCGTGATGATGTATCTGGACGACCGTGCCCAGGCGCTTGGTTTGCTGGCGGAACACTTGACGGTCAACGGGATTCTGTCTGTCACCTTCCGGAACGGGCACGCACTGGCCATGCGCCCGGGGATCCGAGGGGACTGGCCCGCCGCCCTATCGGCCTTCGATTCGACCAGCTACGTAAACGAACTCGGACTTCAGGCATCTGCTGACTTCGTGCCCGGCATTGAGGCGGCTCTGGCTTCCGCAGGAATGAACATGGTCACCTGGTACGGCGTACGAGTGTTCAATGACGCGGTTCCGACCGACGTCGATCCCCCAGGCCGTGAGGTATTGGGCCTCTTGCTCGATGCCGAAGAACGGGCGGGCGCCACCGAACCGTATAAATGGATGGCGTCCCAGTTGCACGTGATCGCCTCACCGGCCTCGATGACAGAGTGACCCGGCCAAAACAGCCAAACGGCTAGCGACGGTCAACAGTGCACCATCGTCTCCTTGCGTTCCAGACTGCCCCCTCCGCCCCATTGCAGTGGTGGTCAGGCCTGGAGAACGTCTTCGAACCGAGGGGCCCCCTCCTCCAAGTCCAGCTCGACTCCGTTGGCCGCGAAGCTGATGGCGTGGTACCAACCGCACAACAGGAGCAGGTCCAGAACCTCGACCTCCGCGAGCTCCTTGGAGAGGCTCTCCCACAGTTGGTCATCGATGCGAGACCCGTCGTGCAGCGCATCCGCCACCTCGATGAGAACGCGGTCTCTCGGGCTCGACCAGCAGGGATCGGTCGACCCGCCGTGGGTGAGCGAAGCGACCTGTTCGGCTGTCAGCCCCACCCGGTCGGCGAATAATGCCACGTGGACTCCCCACTCGTACTCACAGCGGCAGCGGGCACACGTTCGATCGATCACGATCTCTCGGTCGCGCATCGACAGAGACAATCGGTTGCTCAGCTCGTAGCTACCCCAGCCCCCCATGGCCTCAGCCATCGGTAGGTTCTTGACGAAGGTCCGGAAAAGGAGGATGGGTGGAACCCCGGGCGGCATCATTGCCTCCAGGCGATCGCCCACCTGGCTTTCGTAGGGCGGTTGGACGGGACTGATTCTGGCCACGGCTTCCTCCCGATGTTTTGGATTCCGAAACACCTGGTACGGTACTGTTTCGCAAATCGAAATGCAAGCGGTCTCCCGGAAGGACCCGATGGCCCGTACCCCCACTCCACGACCAGGGCAGGACGTTCGAGGATCCACCACCGGACGTCCCCTCATGGCGGCACTGGATCTTCTCGGCCGTCGGTGGGCCCTCCGCATCCTCTGGGAGCTCCGCCAAGGGCCAATCGGGGCCAGAGCCCTGCGAGCCAAGTGCGACGGCATGTCGTCGAGTGTCCTCTACGACCGTCTCCGGGACCTCACCTCGTCAGGGCTGATCGATCGCACCGACAGAGATGAATACGTCCTGAGCGATCTGGGGGCGGCACTGGGAAGCGCTCTCAAACCACTGGACAGCTGGGCCGAGTCGTGGGCGGCGTCACAGCACCGCACATCAAGCGAGGAGGGGATGTGACCTCGACCCTCGGCTCACGGAGGATCTCCTCGGAATGTACTCCCCTTATCCGGTGGGGCAGTGGCCTGAGTTGCTCGTAGGCACCAGATCCTCACCATGCCTTCGTTAGCATGCGTCCGAATGGAGCAACGTGACCTCTCTCGGCCCGGGGTGGGTTATTACCCAAGGTCCGTTACCCTCAAGACTTCCTTGTTCGACCAATGCGCTCCGGCGGCTGAGCGCGAGCTCCGCAGGCGTGCACGCGACGACGTCGACAAGTGCTGTGGATACTTTCCAGCACTCGCGGGTACCGACGGGATCGTGAGCGATCTCCCCGCCAGCCGAATGTTCGCCTCCGAAATTCCGCAGATCATCCATGATGGGTGTGTGTACCACTTCAACTTTCTGCGGGTGTCGCTCGTGCAACAGGGCTCTGAACCCGAATTCCATCTCGACTCAGACGCAGCCACAGCTCTCACCGGTGATGCGGAAACGCTGCTGCAGCGGTATGTGTTGCGCATGGTGCTCAACCTCAGTGCTACCAGCGACCGCACCTTGCAGTACCTCGACGTCGATCCGGAGTCGGTGGGACTCGTAGCTCGAGGAGGCTACGTCTCGGTCGCTCGGACCGAACCTCTGACTGAGAGAGGGCTGACCGCTGTGATTCCGCCTCGCCGCGGCGGTTCGGTCCACGGCCTGGTCTTCGTGTCCAATAGCCTCCTTCATTCGGGCGTTGACGACGTGTTCGGCCACTTCATTGCCGCCTACGGAATGGAGACCGACACATTGGGGAGAGCTGCGTCGGAGGACGGTGCGTAGAAGGCACTGATCCACCTCTCCCGAACTCCTTCCTGAACAGCCGGGCTCACTCCCGGGTGACCAAATATTCGCTGATGGAGCTCGCCCGGCTGACGCTGACCCCGACGACCGTGAGCGAATGCGAGATTGTCAAATACGAGCAGCTGTTTCGGTCGAAGGACGATGTCGATCTCCACCTCCTCGACGTCCAGGCCGTGTCGCTGGAAGAACGCACGTTCTGCCCCCAAGGTGTCGAACTCGTTTCCACAGAGAAAGGCGGGCTCGGTCTTTACGCTTGGGAGCAGCGGCGCGCTTGGGCCTGCGGCGTCGACGACGCGGGCGAAGCTCCCCTCCGAATAACCCATGCGGTCATCCCTGGCCCCATGGGTCCGACCGTAAGCGACAAATTGGGCGATGAGCTCAGCGCGGTCCGGCCACGCACGCTGGGCCAGCAACGGGACGAGCGGCACGAGCCGAGTTATTGCGGACACATCCACATCGCTGCGAGCGATGTACAGAGCCGTGTACCGAGCGATGTCCTGGGTGATCTGCGGGTCGAGCGGCAGCCCGAAGTCAACATGCAGCGTCTGAAAATCACGACTGGCAAGCCCATCCACAGGAGGAATAACGAAGTCGCCGATGGCCGTTACTGGCTGGATGCGGTCCACAGAACATCGCCATCCGATGAAACTCTCAGCCGCAGCGAATGCTTCCTCGCAGGTCCCGAAGTCGCCTTCTATCAACCAGAACCTGCGATCGTTCGAGGCGGGTGGGAACTCATCCATGCGCTACATCTTGCCGAATCCCCCCGAACCAGGGGACGAGCGATCGGGGTGGCTCGGCTGGGGACCGGCCCACTCGCACTCCGCTGGCCCGAAAGTTCGTGGCGTGTGGCCCTCTGCCGGTGTTCTGGGTCGGGCCGACATGACCGTTCCCTGCGCCCGCCTGGAGGCCAGTGAGATCATTGGCCCGTGGAGCCGGAAGAGTCCATCGATCCCTTGCTGACCGGCATCGCCGGTAGCCGGATGGACTGGCATCAAGTTCCTGTTGGCGTCAGAGCATCGATCGAGCACCACCTGGGCCGGACCGTCATGAGGGCATCCAGCCAGTCGGGAGGGTTCTCGCCTGCGCTCGCATCCCGGTTGACCTTGGAAGACGGCACGGGCGTGTTCGTAAAGGCCATCGCAGCTGACGACGTGTCGGGCGCTCCCGGAGGCCAGGAGCTCTACCGCCAGGAAGCACGGATCGCCGGGGCCTTGCCGAAGGCCGTCCCCGCACCTCGGTTGCTTGCCTCGATGGAATCCGGCGGCTGGGAGATCCTGATCTTTGAGGAGATCGTGGGATTGCCTCCGGCCCTGCCCTGGCGGCCACAGGAGCTGAGCCGGGTCCTTGCCGCCATGGCAGCCCTCGCAAGCTTCCTGACTCCTTCGCCGATCCCCGCACCTCCGGCGACCGTTCCGGGCGGGATGAACGGTTGGGCGTTGCTCTGTGCTGATCCGGGTGCGCTCGACGAACTCCCTGGACTGGATGGTTGGGCGCGGACGAATCTCGAACTGCTTTCCGATATCACCTCCACATCGAACCGTGCCCACCAGGGGACAACGCTGCTGCACACCGACATCCGTGCCGACAACATCCTCCTGACCGACGAGGGGGTCGTCTTTGTCGATTGGCCCCACGCCAGGGTTGGTGCCCCCTGGGTTGACCTCGTCTACTTTCTCCCGAGCGTGGCCATGCAGAGCGGCGGAGATCCACAGACGATCTTCTGGGATCACCCCGTAGCTGATCGTGCTGAACTCAGAACCGTATGCGGCGTTCTCGCAGGTCTCGCCGGATTCTTCATCTACGGGGCCACCCGGGAGCCCCCACCGGGACTACCTACGCTTCGCAAGTTCCAGCTCGCCCAAGGCATAGAAGCTCTTGCCTGGCTTCGACAGATGATGGACTGATTGGGCATCTTCGCTCGGGCGTTCGGCAGGCGTGAGCCGACCTCGGTCCTGCGGACCCACCCGAGCCGATCCAGACAATCAGGATCCGGAGCGCCCAGATCGGTTGCAGGCCCCGTCGGGCTCAGCCCCGTTCGAAGCGCCCCCGCAGGTCGGCGACCACCTCGTCGATCGGGATGCGCACCTGTTCGGTGCTGTCGCGGTCGCGCACGGTGACCGCCTGGTCCTCGAGTGAGTCGAAGTCGATGGTCACGCACCACGGTGTGCCCACTTCGTCCTGGCGCCGGTAGCGCTTGCCGATGGACTGGGTCACGTCGTAGTCGCACATGAAGTGGGGCTGCAGCGAGGCCAATACCTGGCGGGCCAGCGGCTCGAGGGTCTCCTTCTTCGACAGCGGGAGCACGGCCACCTGGTAGGGGGCCAGCCTTGGATGCAGGCGCAGCACGGTACGGGCCTCACCTCCCACCGTGTCCTCGTGGTACGCGGACAGGAGGAAGGCCATCATGGTGCGGGTGGCACCGGCTGCCGGCTCGATGACGTAGGGCACGTACCGCTCACCGGACACCTGGTCGAAGTACTCGAGCCGCTCACCCGAGGCGGCGGCGTGGGCCTTGAGATCGAAGTCGGTGCGATTGGCGATGCCCTCGAGCTCGTCCCACCCCCAAGGGAAGAGGAACTCGACGTCGGCGGTGGCCGCCGAGTAGTGGGAGAGCTCGTCGGCCTGGTGGTGGCGGAGCCGGAGCTCGGCCTCGGGAATGCCCAACGACGTGTACCACCGGAACCGCTCCTCGAGCCAGTAGGTGAACCAGCGGGGGGCATCGTCGGGAGGCACGAAGAACTCCATCTCCATCTGCTCGAACTCCCGGGTCCGGAACACGAAGTTCTGCGGGGTGATCTCGTTGCGGAAGGACTTGCCCACCTGGGCGATGCCGAACGGCGGCTTCTTGCGGGTGGTCTGGACAACATTGGCGAAGTTGATGAACATACCCTGGGCCGTTTCGGGGCGGAGGTAGGCCACCGCCCCCTCGTCCTCCAGAGGTCCGGCGTGGGTCTTGAACATGAGGTTGAAGGCCCGGGCCGGGGTGAACTCGGTCGACCCGCAGGCCGGGCACACCCCCTCGATCTTGTCCTCACGCCACCGCTGGTGGCAGTGCAGGCAATCGACCAGAGGGTCGGTGAAGTTGGCCAGGTGGCCGGAGGCCTCCCACACGGCGGGGGGCGAGAGGATGGCCGCGTCCAGCCCGACCACGTCGTCGCGCCGCTGAACCATGGCCTCCCACCATGCGTTCTTGACGTTGCGCAGCATGTTGACGCCGAGCGGTCCGTAGTCGTAGGTCGAGCGGAAGCCGCCGTAGATCTCGGCCGACTGGAAGATGAAACCGCGCCGCTTGCACAGCCCGACCACCTTCTCCATCAAGTCGGAAGGCTCGCCACCGGGCGCGGCGGTAGGAAGGTCGTTGTCAGGCATAGGGAGGCATGGTACCGGTTGGCCCTCTTCCTCCAGCACCGACCGGCGCTCCGGGTGCCACCAGCTCGCCGCCGTCGGTCGGGCCAGCGGTGGCCGGCTCCAGGTAGGTGGACACCGCCGTGGCCAGCAGCCGACCCCGCACGGTCAGCGCGGTGCGCCCCCCCGAGGTGGCCACCAGCCCTTCGAGATCGGGGTGGTCGGGCAGGCAATCGGCGGGCACGCCGGCCGGTGTGCGCAGGGACAGGGCCAGCCGCTCGGTGCACCTCTGGGCCTCGGTGAGCACCTCCACCCCGGCGGTCACCTCCCGTCCCTGGGCCATCATCGACACGTAGCGGTCCGGGGTCCGCACGTTCCACCACCGCCTTCCGGCCCTGTGCGAATGGGCCGCCGATCCGATACCGCGGTAGTCGCCCTGGGCCCAGACCAGGCCGTTGTGACGGCAGCGGTGACCGGGCCGGGCCCAGTTGGAGATCTCCTCCCACCGGTAGCCGGCCCGGTCGAGGAGGTGGTCGGCCATCTCGTAGCGCCGGGCCTGCACATCATCGTCGGGATGGCGCAGGGGATCGGCGGCCAGGGGGGTGCCCCGCTCCACGGTGAGCGCATAGGCGCTGATGTGGGGTGGGGACCGGTCGCCTTCGACCAGATCGGTGAGGGTCCGCTCCCAGTCGACATCGGACTCGCCCGCTCCCCCAAAGATGAGGTCGACGCTCCAGGTGGCAAAGCCGGCGGCGGCCACCGCGGCCAGGGCCCGGTCGACGTCCTCGGTGCCGTGACGCCGGCCCAGCCCGTCCAGGACGTGACCGACCGTGGACTGGACGCCAAGCGACAAGCGGGTCACCCCACCGGCCAGGTAGGCCTGCAGGCGGTCGGGGGTGGCGTCCTCCGGGTTGCACTCGACGGTGACCTCGGCGTCGGCCGTCCGGTCCACCGCGGCCAGAATGCCCACCAACAGCTCGGCCGGCAGCCGTGACGGCGTGCCGCCCCCGAAATAGACCGACGTGGCCGGGGGCATCCCCTCGATGACCCGCGCCCGCTCTATCTCGCCACGACAGGCATCGGCGTAGTCCGCCATCAGCTGGTCCCGATCGGTGTAGGTGGCGAAGGCGCAGTAGTCGCAGATCATCCGGCAGAAGGGCACGTGCACGTAGACCCCGAATCCCCGCTCCTCCGGACCGGGGCCCAACCGGGCAGGCATCTCAGCCCACCGACCCGGACCGCACGGAGCGGAGCCGGCGGTCGAGGTGGGCCTCCATGGCCTCGGTGGCCAGCGTCGTCACCTCGTCGGTGGCCGGCGAGCGGCCCTCGTTCAAGACGCCGGCCAGGTCCCCACCCAGGGTGCGCCGCAAGAGCACGAGCCCGTCCGGTGACAGTGGACGGCCCCGACGACAACCCCGGCACAGGACCCCACCTTCGACCAGATCGAAGGCGACCAGAGCGCTGGCGTCCTCCTCGCCGCAGGACACGCACACGTCCAGAACGGGGGCCGCTCCCTCGAGGACCAGCACCTTGAGGAGGAAGGCGGGCGCCACCATCGGCGAGTCCCGTTCGGACAGGGCGGCGATGCCCCCCACCAGCATCTCGTAGAGCCGCGGGTTGCTGTGCCGCTCCTGAGCCACCTGGTCGACGACCTCGAGCATGACCATGGCCGCGCTCATCCGGTCGAGGTCCTCACGTACCACCCGGTGGGTGTCGAGCACTTCGACCTGGTTGATGATGTCGAGGTCCCCGCGCCCCTGCCAGCCGAGGAGGGCGACGTGGCTGAGGGGCTCGAGTCGGGAGCCGAACTTGGACGTGGTCCGTCGCACACCCTTGGCCACCGCCCGCACCTTGCCGTGCTGCTCGGTCACCAGCGTCACGATGCGGTCCGCCTCCCCGAGCCGGATGGTACGCAACACCACTCCCCGGTCGCGGAAGAGGGTCATGACGGGCCCGGTGGCTCCTCGGGACGCGTGGGCAGGTCCGTCAGAGAGGCCTCACCGGCCGGCCCCGCCCCATTGGGGCCGCTCGGAGAGAGCGGGGCCCGACCACCACCGACGGCACCCGTGGCCCGCCGCCCGTGGTCACGGCCGCCGCCGAGCAGGCTGTTGGCACCGATCAGTCCCACGACAACCGGGGGGACGACCACCAGGGGAAGCACCGTGGTGAAACCGGCCACGTACATGACCACCACCATCCCGTACACCATGAGGCAGAGCACCCAACCGGTGACGATCCACACCCCGCCCTGTTCGTCGAAGGACCGGCCGCCCATCAGCTCACCCCGCCGTAGCGCCGTTGGCGCTGCTGGAAGTCGCGAACGGCGGCGAAGAGATGGCCCCGCCGGAAGTCGGGCCACAGCACGTCGTCGAAGACCAGCTCGCTGTAGGCCAGTTGCCAGAGGAGGAAGTTGGAGATGCGGTGCTCGCCCGAGGTGCGGATGACCAGGTCGGGGTCGGGCTGGTCCGGGTAGTAGAGGTGGGACCGGAGGGTGCGCTCGTTGATCTTGTCAGCCGGGATGCCTTCGGCCACCATCTGCTTGACGGCGTCGACGATTTCGGCCCGGCCCCCGTAGTTGAAGGACATGGTCAGCGTGCAGCGCCGGTTGTCGGCGGTGAGGCTGATCGACTCGTCCATCCGACGCAGCACCCGCTTGGGCACACGCCAGTCTCGCCGCCCGGCAAAGCGGATGCGGACCCCTTTGTCGTGCAGCTCGTCGCGGCGACGCAGGAGCAGGCTCTCGTTGAACCCCATCAGGTAGCGGACCTCGTCGGCCGGCCGGCGCCAGTTTTCGGTCGAAAAGGCGTACATGGTGATCCAGGGGATGCCCAGGTCGAGGGCCCCTTCGACAGCATCGAGGAGAGCGGCTTCACCGGCGGCATGGCCCTCGGTCCGGGGTAGTCCCCGGCGGGCGGCCCAACGCCCGTTGCCGTCCATGACGCAGGCCACATGGGCGGGAATAGGCCCAGCGGCCACGTCGGCCGCCACCACCTCGGCCCGGTCCGTGCTTCCGGACATGTTGGCCTCCACCCGTTGCCGTTGCACCCTGCGAACCTACCGTCTCGGGGCGGACCCACCGTCTCAGGGGTGGATCGGCGACCGGATGACACTGACGTCGAGCCCCTACCTTGAGGTCTGCTCGTCCGGGCACTAGACCAGCAACCCATGTCCCCGCAGTCCGCTCTGGCGATCTTCGTCGCCGGGCTGGCGGCGGGAACGATCAACGTCATCGTGGGCTCCGGGTCGTTGATCACCTTTCCGACCCTGCTGGCGCTGGGCTACCCGCCCGTTCTGGCCAACGTGTCCAACACCGTGGGGTTGGCCCCGGGGAACGTCAGCGCCACCGTGGCCTACCGGAGCGAGCTGGTCGGCCAGGGCGGTCGCCTGGCCCGACTCGCCCCGCCCACGCTGGCCGGCGCCGCGGTGGGAGCCATCTTGCTGCTCGGGTTGCCCCAAAGCGTCTTCAAGGCGGCCGTGCCCGTCCTCATCGCCCTGGCCGCCGCGCTCATGGCCGCCCAACCCAGGATCAGCGACTGGCTGGAGCGGCGGGCCGAGCGCCAAAACCACGGCGGTTTGGCGCTGGCTGTGGGCGTGTTCCTGACCGGTATCTACGGGGGTTACTTCGGGGCTGCTCAGGGCGTGATCCTCATCGCCCTTTTGGCCATCTTCATCGAGGACGACCTCCAGCGACTGAACGGCACGAAGAACGCCCTGGCCTTGACGGCCAACGCCGTATCCGGCGTCATCTTCATCATCGTCACCCACGTGGACTGGTCGGTGGCCGGACTCATCGCCGGCGGATCGATCATCGGGGGCCAGGTGGGTGGCCGGTTCGGCCGCCGGCTGCCCGACCGGGTCCTCCGGTGGACCGTCGTGAGCGTGGGCCTGGTCGTGGCCGTGGTTCTGGCCGTCGCGTGGCACTGATCCGGCCCACCGGTAGGGTCCACCGGCAATGACAGACGACGTGCCGACCGTGCTGACCGAAGTGGCGTCGACCCTTCCCGGTGGCGGCGAGAAAAGGGAGGGGCAGCGGGCCATGGCCGAGGCGGTGGCCCGGGCCCTGGCCGAACAGCGCCACCTCGTCGTGCAGGCCGGAACCGGCACCGGCAAGTCCCTGGCCTACCTGGTCCCCGCCGCCCTGGCCGGCCAGCGGGTGGTGGTGGCCACCGCCACCAAAGCGCTCCAGGATCAGCTGGCCACCAACGACCTGCCCCAGGTGGCCGGATCGATCGACGGGGATCTGTCCTACGCCGTCCTCAAGGGAAGGAGCAACTACCTCTGTAGGCAGCGCATCCTCGAGGTGGGCGGTGGTGGTGACCAACTCGAGCTGGCGGCCGGACGGGCCGACCCGCCCGATGCCGACGACCCACTCACCGCCACGCAAGGTGACGACGTTCTGGACGGCGGTCGACTGGCCGACCAGGTACGGCGGCTGGTCCGGTGGTCGGAGAAGACGGCTATCGGCGACCGGGCCGAACTGCCCTTCGAACCGCACTTCCGGGCGTGGGCCGCCGTTTCGACCACCGCACGCGAATGCCCCGGCGCTTACCGCTGTCCGTCGGGCCGCAACTGCTTTGCCGAGGAGGCGCGTCACCGGGCGGCCGCCGCTGATGTGGTGGTGGTCAACACCCACCTGTACGGCGCCCACCTGGCCAGCGGGGGTGTCGTTCTCCCCGACCACGAGGTGGTCGTCTTCGACGAGGCCCACGAGGTGGAGGAGGTCATGACCGACAGTCTCGGCGTGGAGATCGGACCCGGTCGGTTCCGGGCTCTGGCTACCACGGCCCGGCCACTGCTCGATGGCGGACCGGCCGCCACCGAACGGGTGACCAGCGACGTGGCCGAGGTGGGCGACCTCCTCCAACAGGCGCTGGCCCCACTGGTCGGGCAACGTCTGGCGCCGGACGCGGTGGCCGGAACGGGGGACGGCACAGGGTCGGGGCCCGACCCCACGGAGCGCACCGTTTCACCGAGCGGGCGGCCTGTTCTGTCGGACGTGTTGGCTCTGGGCACCGGACGGGTGAGCCGCCTGGTCGACGCCCTGCGCCGCTCGGAGCGGGAGGCCGACGATCCTTCGGTCAGTGAGCAGACCCGGCGGGACCGTGCCCTGCTGGCCGCCGGACATCTGGGCTCCGACCTGGCCCGGGTGACAGGACCGACCGACGACGAGGTGGCCTGGGTGGACGGCGGATCGCGAGCGCCGAGCCTCCGCCTCTCCCCCATCGACGTGGGACCGCTCCTGTCCGAAAAGCTCTGGGGAACGGTGACCGGCGTCCTCACCTCGGCCACCGTGCCCCTCGGGCTGACCCGACGGCTGGGCCTACCCGCCGACGACACCGATGAGCTCGACGTGGGCAGCCCCTTCGACTACCCCGACCACGCCCTTCTCTACGTGGCCGGATCCCTCCCCGACCGCCGCCGGCCGGAGTCGGAGCCGGCCCTCCACGACGAGCTCGAGGCACTGATCACCGCGGCCGGAGGCCGTACCCTGGCCCTGTTCACCAGTTGGCGGGCCATGCGGGCCGCCGTCGAGGCCCTGACCGGCCGCCTTCCCTTCCCTCTCCTGTCCCAGGCCGACCGGCCCAAGCCGGCGCTGCTCGAGGCCTTCACCGCCGACGAGGCCACCTGCCTGTTCGCCACGCTCGGCTTCTGGCAGGGCGTCGACGTACCCGGCCGCACGCTGAGTCTGGTGACCATCGACCGGATCCCCTTCCCCCGGCCCGACGATCCCATCCTCGAAGCCCGGCGGGAACGGGCCGGATCGCGGTCCTTCTCCTTGGTCGATCTGCCCAGGGCCGGCACACTGCTGGCCCAGGGGGCGGGCCGCCTCATCCGGCGGGCCGACGACCGGGGGGTGGTGGCCGTGCTCGACAGCCGCCTGGCCACGGCCCGCTACCGGGGCGACCTGCTGGCCCGGGTCCCTCCCATGCGACGCACCCTCGACCGCGGCCAGGTCGAAGACTTCCTGCGGGCCATCACCACATCGGCCGACTGACAGGCGGAGTCGACCGCCCGGTCTCAGAGACCGAGCCGGTCGAGGGCGTCCTCGCGCCGCTGCCACCGCTTCTCGACCCGCACGAACAGCTCGAGATAGGCGCCCGGGTCCATTTGGTGGCGCACAGCGGTGCCCACCTCTTTGAGGATCTCCCCTCCTTTGCCGATCACGATCCCCTTCTGCGAGTCCCGTTCGACCAGGATCTCGCACCGGACCCTCGGCCACTCCCACTCGGTCACCCGGCAGGCGATGCTGTGGGGCAGCTCGTCCTGCACCCGGTGGAGGAGCTCCTCGCGCACCAGGTCGGCGACCCAGAAGGCCTCGGCCACGTCGGTGACCATCCCCTCGGGGTAGTAGCGCGGCCCCTCGGGCAGGCGCTCGATGATGGCGGCGATGAGGGCGTCGACGCCCTCGCCGGTGGTCGCCGACACCGGGAAGTACTCGACGGGCACGGCCACGCCGGCCTGACGGTCGGACTCCTCGATCACCGCGGCCACGGCGGCCAGATGGCCGAGGATCCCGTCGGGTCCCACCGTATCGATCTTGTTGACCACCACCAGCAGGGTGGGCCGTCCGTCGTGATTGTCGCTGTCGGCGGCACCGCTGTCGGCGTCAGCGCCGGCACCGTCGTCGCCGTCAGGTCGGACATCGGGGTCGGCACCGGCCCCCTCCGGGCCATGGGCGCGGGCCATGGCTCGCATCCGGTCGGCCGACCGGAGGAGGGCCATCCTGTCCCCCGGACCCACCGAGGCCGAGGCCTCCACCATGCACAGGACCACATCGACGTCGTCGAGGGAGGAGGTGGCCGAGTCATTCATCCGCTGGCCCAACAACGTGCGGGGCTTGTGCAGTCCGGGGGTGTCGACCAGCACCACCTGGGCGTCGGGGCGGTTGATCACCCCGCGCACCTGGGCGCGGGTGGTGTTGGGACGCGGCGAGGTGATGGTGACCTTGGTCCCGACCATGGCATTGACCAAGGTCGACTTTCCGACGTTGGGACGGCCGACCACGGCGCAGAACCCCGACCGGAAGGGCGTCATTCGAGCTGCCCCGCGGTGGGGTCGGCCCCCGGCATGATCAGGACCCTCTCCACCCTGCGACCGTCGACCCGGTCGGCCACCAGCCGCACGCCGTCGACGGTGACCGACTCACCGACGGACGGCACGTGGCCCAGCAGGTCGAACACCAGCCCGCCCACCGTGTCCCAGGCGCCGGTGGGCAGGTGGGCATCCACCAGTTCGTTGACCTCGTCGACCTTCAAACGGGCACTGACCCGCAACACGCCGGCGCCCAGGTCCTCCACCGGGGCCTCCTCCACGTCGAACTCGTCGACGATCTCCCCCACCAATTCCTCTATGAGGTCCTCGAGGGTGACCAGGCCCGCCGTGCCCCCGTACTCGTTGACCACCACCGCCATATGGAAGGTCTCCGACTGCATCTCGCGCATCATGTCGGCTACCCGCTTCGTCTCGGGGACGAAGTGGGCATCCCGCAGGTGGGAGCGGACCGGGTCGGCGCCGCTGCCCGACTGCACGGTCCGGATCATGTCCTTGGTGTAGGCGATCCCCACCACGTCATCGACCTGGAGCTCCACCGCCGGCATCCGGCTGAAGCCCACGTCCATGGCTTTTTCGAGCACCGCCTCCACCGGTTCGTCGGCGCCGACGGTGACCATGTCGGGGCGGGGGACCATGACTTCGCGGACCACCGTGTCGCCGAATTCGATGATCGAATGGATGAGGGCCCGCTCCTCGGTTTCGATGACGTCGTCCTCTACGGCCACGTCGGCCATGGCCAACAACTCCGACTCGGTCACCCCCGACCCAAGGTACTGGCCCTTCTCCCCGATGAGCAGGTTGGCCAGTCCGATCAGGCCGCCCGACACCATGCGGATGGGCCAGAAGCGCACGATGGCGGTCACCAACGGGGCGCTCATCAGCGCAGCCCGTTCGGGATGGTGCACGGCCCAGTTCTTGGGCACCGCCTCACCGAGCACGAAGATGACCACGATCTCGAACACCGTGGCCGCCACCACACCCCACGCACCGAACCAGTGGGAAGCGAGAATGCCGACCAAAGTGGCCACGATCAGTTGGCAGATGAGCACCAGCAGGAGAACCGGATTGAGGAACCCCTGGGGATTTTCGGTCAGTCGGACCAGTTGGCGGGCCCCGCGACGACCGTCGTCGACCAGGGCCCGGGCCTTGGCCTGGCTCATCCGGACCAGACTGGTTTCGGCCAGGGCCAACACGGCCGATGCGGCCAGCAGCAGGACCACCACCACCAACAGGACGGCGTCGGTGGCCGAAAAATGGGCGTCGGTGGCCGACACCGCGGTAACGGCGTTCATCACGCTCGTGTCATGAAGGAGCCGGTGTCATGAGGGGCACGTGACATGGAGAGGCACAGGTCATGAAGATGCACGGTAGAAGCGAGACAACAGCTGCTGCTCGCGAAGCTCCATCCTCTCGGCCTCCGCGTCAGCCTCGTGGTCCATGCCCAACAGATGGAGGATGCCATGGACGACCAGCAGGGCGATCTCGTCGTCGAAGGTGACCCCGTGGTCGACGGCGTTGCGGGCCGCCACCGCCGGACACACCACCACGTCGCCGAGCAGGACGACCGGGCTGGTGTCCGACTCGATCGACCCCGGGCCTGTCCCCCCTTCGTCTGGTGAGCGTCCACTGTGGTCACCGTCGTCCTCGATGGGGAAGGCCAGCACGTCGGTAGGCCCTTCGACGTGCAGAAAGCGCTCGTTGAGGGCGCCCATGGCGGCCTCGTCTATGAACAGGAGGGAGACCTCGGTGTCGCTGCCGATGCCCTCGGCCTCGAGTACCGATCGGGCCAGGCCCGACCACCGCTCGACGTTGACCGGATGATCGGCCTGCTCGTCGGCGGCATATACGTCAAGTGCCAACGCTGTGCTCCGGATCGTCTCGTCGCTCGTAGGCGTCGACGATGTCGGCCACGATGCGGTGGCGGACCACATCGCGTTTGGTCAGATGGACGAAGGACAGTCCGTTTATGCCGGACAGCACCGGCTCGAGACCGACCAGTCCCGAACGGCCGCCGGGCACGTCGATCTGGGTCACGTCACCGGTGACCACCGCCTTGGAGTCGAACCCGATGCGGGTCAGGAACATCTTCATCTGCTCGGGGGTGGTGTTCTGGGCTTCGTCCAGGATGATGAAACTGTTGTTGAGGGTGCGGCCGCGCATGAAGGCGAGCGGTGCCACCTCTACCGCACCCCGGTCGATGAGGCGCTGGGCCCCCTCGGGCTCCAGCAGGTCGTGGAGGGCGTCGTAAAGGGGGCGCAGGTAGGGGTCCACCTTGGCCATCAGGTCGCCGGGCAGGAAGCCGAGCCGCTCGCCGGCCTCGACCGCCGGGCGGGTCAGGATGATGCGACTGACCTGACGGGCCTGCAGAGCCTGCACGGCCAGGGCCACCGCCAGATACGACTTGCCGGTGCCGGCCGGCCCGATCCCGAAGGTGATGATGTTGGAGGCGATGGCGTCGGCGTACTGCTTCTGACCCCCGGTCTTCGGTCGCACCGTGCGGCCCCGTGACGACCGCAACAGCTCGGCGGTGAGCACCTCGGACGGCCGGAGATCGTCGTCCATCATGTCGATGGTGCGGTTGACCTGTACGGCGTCGAGGCCCTGGCCCGACTCGAGCAGGATGATCAGCTCCTCGAACAGGGCCCCCACCCGTTCGGCGCCGTCCCCCTCGATGGAGATCTCGTTGCCCCGCACGGCGATGCGCACATCGTCGAAGGCCCCCTCCACCAGACGCAGTAACTCGTCGCGCTGGCCCAGCAGGCCGGCCATGAGGTGATTGCCGGGAACGAGGATCTTGACCTGGGTGCCTGCCACGTGCGTTCTGCGCCCGACCCTACCAGCGGGTGGAACCCGGCCATCCCATGCTGCCATCCCACATGGTGCCGACCCCCATGCTGTCGTCCCACGTGGTGCCGTGCCACTTGGTGCCGGCGGACCGCACTCATAACGGCAGGGTGACCCGGCCGGGTGCGGTCTACTCCTCCGTCAGGCCAGCTCCCCGAGGACCCGACCGCCCAGGACGTGGAGATGGAGGTGGGGCACCGAGTTGAGGGCGTCGGGGCCCACGTTGAAGACCAGCCGGTAACCGCGGTCCTCACCGGCGATGCCCTCGGCCTCGGCCACCGCCCGGGCCGCGGTGAGAAGGGCGGTCACGTCGGCGGCGTCCGCCTCCAGCACCGTGCCGGCATTGGTGATGTGCCTCCTGGGCACCACCAGCACGTGGACGGGCGCCTGCGGGTGGATGTCCCGGAAGGCCACCGTGCGCTCGTCGGTCCATACCATGTCGGCCGGGACATCACCGGCCACGATGGAACAGAAAAGGCAGTCGGCCACCCGTCAGCCGGACCCGTTGGCCGCCACCCCATGGACCGCGGCCACCCCGTTGACCGGCACGTCGGGCCGACCGTTGCCTTTGACTTCGGGATAGAGGTGCTCGAGGCTCCCCGGCGAGATGCGGCTGGCCTGGATGAACTTCTCCACGTCGGACTCCTGGATGCGGATGACCCTGCCGAACTTGTAGGCCACCAGGTCGCCCTCGTCGATGAACCGGTAGAGGCTCCGGAGGGTGATCCCGAGACGCTCGGAGGCGTCCTTGGTACTCAGCCACACAATCGGTGCGTTCACGTTCGACCCCTCGACGTTCATCCCACGTTCACAAGCAGGCCGAGCTCATCGAGACGTGATCCCATGCTGTCCGGCGTGACACCGAACAGGCAGGCGATGGCCCGGACGTCCTCGGCCCGGATGGTGATCATCCTCCCGTTGAAGTCCTGGCGGTGCACCTGGATCATGCTCAGAAAGCGCCGGAGGAGGTCACGCTCGGGACCGCTCACCGTGTGCAGCTTGGTCAGGTCGATGGCCACCTTGTCGTTGCCCGACCCGGCCTGTATGGAACGGCGGGCACTCAGAGGCACCACGGCGTCGACCGAGCCGGATGATCCCCAGCGGGTTGACGCCATCTCGTCGGGTGGCAGAAGTTGGTCGACGGGCACGTCGTAGAGCTTGGCCAGCCTCTGCAGTCGGGGAACCGATATGGCCCGTTCACCACGTTCGTAGGCACCCAGCACCGACGCCTTGAATTCCTGCTCGGACATGGCTTCGACCGCTTGCAAGGACAGCCTCATCTGCTTGCGCATGGTCCGCAATCGCGCCCCGACCGCTTGGGCGTAGGCGATCCGAGCCGCTTCCTCGCGCTCGTCGTCGTCGATCTCCTCGACGCTCTTGTCCATCACCGACATGGCCACCTCCGCTGATCCACCGTCTGCCCCGACTTCCCGGTATTTCCTGCGGCAGGCACATAGATCACGGGCGCTCCGATGGAACGACCGTCCTCCCGTTGGGTCCTGCCCCTGTGTGTAGTCTTGCTCACGGAGCGTGGTTACGCAAGGTGCCGACCAGTTCGGAGCGCAGACCGCACAGGAGAGCGCCGGCCGTCACCGCCGCCGTCTCCGCCCTGAGCACGGTGGGGCCCAACCCGACCCGGGCGCTGCCGACCAGCTCGTCCTCGTCCCACCCCCCTTCCGGCCCGATGGCCACCACCGGTCTGGCCAGCGAGGGTGAGCCGCCGCCGAAGTGGGCCAGGCAGGGTTCACGGCCGGTGGCACCGGACAGTTCGCTCACCGTGGCCACCTCGGCCACCTCCGGGAGCCAGGGTCGCCTGCTCTGGGCGGCCGCCTGGCGGGCCACCCGGCGCAGACGGTCAACGGCTCGCTGGCCCCGCTCCCCCTCCCAGCGCACCACCGAGCGGACGGTAAGAAGGGGGACGATGCGGTCCACGCCCAGCTCAGTGAGCTTCTGGACCACCCACTCGGGGCGGTCCCCCTTGACCGGGGCGAAGGCCACGGTGATGTCGGGCGCCAGCCGCGGTTGGCTCTCTCTCGGACCGATGACCTCGAGGGCGGATGACCGCCGGGGGGGCGCCACCCCCGTGGCGCCGGAGGCCAGCCGGCACGACACCCAGGACCCGGCACCATCGCCTGCCGCCACCACCTCACCGGCCCGCAGGCGGAGGACATCGACGAGGTGTCGAGCATCACTCTCGGTGAGAACCGGAGCGCCGAGGTCGCCGACGTAGACCATGGCCGCCGCCGTACGGAGATCGGGGGCAGGAGCGGCCGGCCCACCGCCCATGGTCAGCTGAGGGCCGAGCGCAGCTTCGAGAACAGACCCTCGGCGTGGGGGGCCGAACCCAGCTCTTCCCCGCGAGCCTCGGCCAGCATGACCAGCAGTTCCTTCTGTCGGTCGTCGAGGGCGGTCGGCGTGTCCACTTCGACGTGGACGTAGAGCTCGCCGCGGCCCCGACCGCGCAAGCGGGGCACCCCCAGCGATTTGAGCGGGATCACCGTGCCGGTCTGGGTGCCGGGGGCGATGGTGAGCTCGTGATCGCCGTCGAGAGTGGCGAAGCCGATGGTCCCGCCCAAGGCCGCCATGGTCACGGGGACGTGCACCGGGGCGTGCAGGTCGACACCGGAGCGCTCGAAGACCGGATCGGGCTCGACCGACACATGCACGAACAGGGCCCCGTTGGGACCACCCCGGAACCCGGCCGGGCCGTGGCCGGCCAACCTGAGGGTCGAGCCCTCGTCGACACCGGCCGGGATGTCGACGGTCAGGGTACGGCGCTCGTTCCGGCGGCCTTCGCCGCGGCAGTCGGCACATGGGGTCTCGATGAACTGGCCACTCCCCTGGCAGCGCGGACAGGGCACAGCGGTGATCATCTGGCCGAGGATCGACTGACGGACCCGGCGTTGCTCCCCCGCCCCGTCGCAATCCGGGCAGCGCACGGCGGCCGTGCCCACCCGGGCGCCGCTGCCCTCGCAGGTGTCGCAGTGCACCGGCGTGGTCACCTCGACCTCGCGGGCCACCCCGAACACCGCCTCTTTGAAGGTAAGCCGCAGCACGAGCTCGGCATCCGGGCCGGGCATCGGTCCGGTCCGCCGGCCACGGCCGCCGAACCCGGTACCGCCCACACCTCCGAAGAAGGCGTCGAACAGGTCGCCCAGCCCCGCACCGAAGGGGTCCCCCGCCGCCCCACCGGCAGCGGCCCCGAAGACGCCCTCGGGACCGTAGCGGTCGTAGCGGGCCCGTCGCTCGGGGTCCTTCAGCACCTCGTAGGCCAGGCTGACCTCCTTGAACCGGTCGCCGGCGTCGTCGTCACCCTGGTTGGCGTCGGGGTGGAACTCCCGGGCCTTGGACCGGTACGCTCGCTTGAGCTCGTCGTCGCTGGCGTCACGGCTCACGCCCAGCACTTCGTAGAGATCGGTGTCGGTCAACGCCATGGCCCCTCGCTCATCGCCCGGTCTCGCTCAAGCGCCGGCCCAGCTGGTCCCCGACCACCCGGGCCGCAGCCAGGGCCAAGGGATAGTTCATGCGGGTGGGGCCCAAGAGGCCGATGGTGCCGGCCTCCTCTCCGTCCACCGAGACGGGCATGACCACGATGGCGCACGAGGCCAACGGCTCGAGCCCGTGCTCGGTGCCGATGGCCACGGTCAGCCCGGTGTCCAGGATGTCCCGGAGGAGGGTGACCACCACCAGTTGCTGCTCGAGGATGGTGAGGACCGACCGGACCGTGTCGACGGCGTCGAAGGCGGCCGCCATCCGCGACGAGCCCCCGACGAAGAGCTGGTCGCCGGCCTCGGCCGAGCCGAGCGAGCGCAAGGCCTTGACCCCGGCGGTCACCACCGCGTCGGTGGTCGGATCGCCGGTCCGCTTGACCCGTGCCGACACTTTGGCCAGGGGCGCACCCAGGGCGTGGGCGGCCAGTCGCGAGGCAGCGTCGCTCAGATGGGCTTCGTCCACCTCCTGGGCGAATTCGATGGACTGCTTCTGGACGGCCCCGTCGGCCAGGACCACCACCAGGAGAGCCAGCCGGGGGCCGAGCCCCACCAACTGGACCGATCGGATGGCGGCCGACTCGTGCGAGGGCCCGACCACCATGGCGGTGCAGTCGGTCAGGTCGGCGAGCAGGCCCGAGGTCTGCTCGAGCATCAGCTCGATCTCGCCGTAGGCGTGGTCGAAGAACTGACGGACCTGGAGCCGACCACCTGAGTCGAGCGAACCGGGCCCGGCCAGATGGTCGACGAAGAACCGGTAGCCCTTGTCGGTGGGAATGCGCCCGGCACTGGTGTGGGGCTGGGCCAGAAAACCGTCGCGCTCGAGGGCGGCCATGTCCGACCGCACCGTGGCCGAGGACACCCTCACGCCGGCCGACTCCACCACGTGCTGGGACCCCACCGGCTGGGCCGAGCCGATGTACTCGGTGACCACGGCGTTGAGGATGGCCGCCTTGCGGCTGTCGAGCTCGGGGTGCCCGGTGCTCTCGCTGGTTGGATCGTCTTCGATGGTCGGCAATTGCGTCACCTGCGGGGGTCAGAGGCGACCGGCGCCCCCGTGCCCGCGCGTTAGCACTCCACTCTAGTGAGTGCTGACCGGTGGTGGACGTCTATGGGGTCGCCGGGGGCGCCCCGGCTCAGGCGGAGGCGACGAACATCCGCTGGGTCATGGCCGGGCCCAGGGCGATGGTGGTGTCGCCCACCACCAGGGTCAGGGTGCCGTCGGGGGCCCTGGCCTGGATGAGGGCGGTGGTTCCGGGGGTCAGGCCGTGGTCGCCCAGGTAGGAGAGGGAGGCCGATTCGTGCTCGACGCTCTCGGTGATGCGCTCGAGCCGGACCCGGTCGCCGGGCACGGCCTCGTCCAGCCGATGCTGGGCGGTACCCACCGCTTCCGCTCCGGGAATGGGGTTGCCGTGGGGACAGGTGGTGGGGTTGCCCAACAACACGACCAGGCGGTCCTCGACGTCGTCGGAGATCACGTGCTCCCACCGGCCGGCCTCGATGTGGGCCTTGTCCCAGTCCAACCCGATGATGTCCACCAGCAACCGTTCGGCCAGACGGTGCTTGCGGACCACCCCGCGGGCCAGTGACGCCCCGGTGGGGGTCATGGTGATCTGACGGGCGGTGCGGGTGATCAGCCCCTCCGCCTCCAGGCGATCGAGCATCTCGGACACCGAAGGCGCCGCCTTGCCCAGCCGCTCGGCCAGACGGGCCTGGATGACAGCGATGCCTTCTTCTTCGAGGGCGAAGATGGTCTCCAGGTACTCCTCGACCGGGGGATGGAAACGGTCTTGCACCCCGCAGATCCTACGGTACGGGCGCCTTCGGCGGTTCGGAGGCGGCGATGCCGCGGTAGGTGGCGGCCAGGATGTCGTTGCGCACCGATGTGGCCAGACGGGTGGTGTAGCGGTGGCGCGCACCGTCGCTCAGGTGGGTGCGGAGGACACCATCGGCCAACAGCCTCTGCACCTGCTGACTGGCCGTGGTGATGTCGCCGGGCTCGAAGAGCAGACCGCCCTCGCCCTCGCCGATCAGTGACGGAAGGCCGAAGGCGCGGGGCGCCACTACCGGCAGGCCGTGGGCCAACGCCTCCATCACCACCAGGGGGGCGCAGTCGAAAGTGGTCGGATAGACGAAAAGGTCGGCTTCCGGGTAGGCCTTTTCATAGAGCTCGGTCCGTCCGCAGGGCCCGAGCCAGACCACCCCGGGGATGCCCGGGTCGGGACGGTCGGGGCCGGCCACGATCAAACGGGCTGAGGGCAACTGGCGCCGCACATCGGCGAAGATCCGCAGCACGGCGTGGCCGCCCTTGATCTCGAAGTTGCGGGCCACGAAGAGCAGAGTGGGGTCGGCATGTGCCCGTGGCCGTTGGACGGCGGGAGGAACGCCCGGCGGGGCCACGCCGGCACGCGACCGGTCGAGGCCGGTCCGGTCGAGAAGATCGAGGCCCTCCTCCACAAAGACACGTATCGCAGCGGCGCGGTCGGTGTTGGCCGACGGGTGGGTGTAGCCGAGCGCCCCGGCCACCCGGCGCTCCCGACGCAACATCCGCCAGACACGAGATTCCTCCATGCCCTTGGCTGCCGTCCAGTACCAGAAGGTGCCGGCGCTGTCGGTGACCAGCATGGGCGGCACCATGCCGGTCAGGTGGACAGGGAGGCAGTGCACGTGCACGGCGTCGAAAGGAGCGTCGACCCTCCACCAGTGCACTCCGTCGGGCAACATCCAACCGAGGCGGCGCAACCCGTTGACTCCGAGCCGGGCCGAGGCCCACGCCGCTTGGCTCACCGTGGCCGGCCGGGCGTCCGGGCCGCGCCACGCCGCCTGGGCCACCAGCTCGCCCCGTTCGAGGGCGTCGACCACAGAGACGTACTCGACGCCGTCCGGCGGGTGGGCCAGAAGGTCCTCGGTGTACTGCATGTCGCCGTTGCTCTCGCCCCCGGAGGCCACCGGCGACAGCAAAAGGACACGCATGGTGGGAGACGTCACGCCGAGAGTGGGCCGGGCCCGACAGCCTGCCGTGCGATGGGCGGTGACCCGCCCGGTTCCATCCCCGGTTCCAACCCCGATTCCAACATAGTGAGGATCCTACGCAGGGGCCGGCGGACCACGGCCCGGACCGCTGGTGGGATGGGCCACCCGCTCCGGTACCGTGGAGTCATGGAGAAAGCCCCCGATCGCCAGCCGCTCGGTGCGATCGAGGCGGCCGCCCCCGACGGGAGCACCGAGGGGGCCGATGGCGACGAGCGCGAAGTGGGCCCGGAGGTCGGAGGAGGCCCCGAGGGCGCCGCCGAAGGGGAACGGGATCCGCTGCGATTCAACAATTGGATGAAACGGTCGGCCACCGGGGCGGTGATGACCGGCATCGCCATCGGGCTCCGTGAGGCCCTCGAGCCCCGCCGGCCGGAGGTGGCCTTCGTCATCGAAGCCTCCGACCCGGACAGCCCCGACGGTCCCATCGATCTGCGCTTCGATCCCGACAGTCCGCAGAACACCGTGGCCGTCATCCGCCGATCGCCGCCGGACAGCACCGGTGAGACCCCGGCCGACTGATCCGACCGGCTCACCGACGGGTGGCCACCCAGGTCTCCGGTGTCGGTTCCGGTGGCGAAGGACGGCGGAGGCGGCAGGCCACCATCCAGGTGCCGGCGTCGACGATCAGCACCACGCCCACGCCATAGGCCAGACCAGCCAGCGCGTCGGTGGGTAGGTGCCATTGCATGGCCACCACGGCCAGGGCCATCCACAAGGCGTAGACCGAGCCCACCACAGCGGTGGCGATACGCCATCGCCGCGGAACGGCCAGGATGGCGGCGGTGGCCAGTGCGGCCGCTCCCACCGTCGAGCCCGACGGGAAGGAGTACATCCCTCCGATGGTCCGACCTACGGCCGGCTTGAGCACCAGTTCGCTGGTGACCAGGGCCAGGCAGGGGCCGAGGAGGCATGCCCAGGCCCGCGGTCGGTCCCGGGGCAGCGAGATGACGGCGGCCACGACGGCGCCCACGACGATCACCACCGGAGAGCGCAGAACGGTGACCGACGTGAACCAGGTCCCCTTGGCCTCGGTCACCAGGAAGGTGAACCAACCGTCGAACACCACCGGACGGGGCCGCCAGGCGAAATAGGCACCTGCCGCCAGCACCAGTGCCACCAGGACGATGCCCACGGTCATCTCGGTGTTGACCAACCGGCCCCGAGAGTGGGAGCGGCGCCGACTGCTCATATCGGAATCAGGCGCTCTTCCCGTCTTCAGCCGATAGACACGCGACAGTTCATCGAGTCCGCCGGCTGGTGGTCCGGACACTCCCGTGCGGTCGGTGGATGGCGGCGTTCCCACCGGCTCGTCTCCAGAATCCATCAGGAACACCTCCGCCCCACATCGGATGTGATCGGCGGTCGAGGTTTGCACCGGCATGGCACCGGCCAGGCGTGGCGGTCGCTCCGTCCGGGGACCCTGCGCCCCCGCCCGTTGTCAGTGCCGTAGGTATATCCCGGGCAGTAGCACCCGAGATGACTCCTGAACCCCGATCCATAGTCGAGCCCCACGCGCCGCGTCACCAACAGTTTACCGCCTGGGCCGCCGACGCCCGGGGTCGGAACGACCCCGACTCGCCTCGGGTCTGCATGCCATCGGGTCGGCGTCGGCCCCGGACCAGGGTAAAAAAGGCACGTGCAACCGGGCCGATCACATCGCAAAGAGCCTGACCAGCTGATCGACCGCTCGAGTGGCCGCCCACGGAGGCCAGGGCCTTTGACACCGGTGCACCGGCCACGCCGTCGTCAGAAGACGTCCCGATGACCGGGACACCCGACGCCAGTGTCCTCCTCTGGATGCCCCGCGGGGGGAACATGCCCGGCGGGCACGTCATCCAGATCGAGAAGACGGCCCACGCCCTCACCGCGGCCGGCCTCACCGTGGCGTGCGACTACTCGGACGACCCCGAACTCGCCGCCGTGGATCTGGTCCACGGGTTCGGACTGAGCCCGGCGGAGATCCGGCGCGTCCACGCCCACCGGGCGCCGGTGGTCATGTCCACCATCTACTGGGACCGCGCCTACCGATCAGACGGACCGGACCGGAGACCGGGCCCACGGGCGGTAGCCGGACGGATGGCCCGGGCCGCCCGCTTCGCCCACGCCGCACTACGGGGACGGTCCGCCCTGCTCGACGCCGGCCTCGACCTGTCGCGGCACGAATGGAAGATGGCCGGGGCTTACGAGGCGGCCGACCTCCTCCTGCCCAATGCCCGCGGCGAGGCATCCAGCATCCGCCAGGACCTGGGGGTGACCACCCCGATGCTGCCCGTGCCCAACGGCGTCGACCCCGAGAGCTTCACACCGCCGTCGGGAGCGTTCGCCGAGCGCGGCCACGTGCTCTTCGTGGGCAGGATCGAACCCCACAAGAACCAGTTGGGGGCCATCCGGGCCCTCCGGGGATCGGGGCTGCCCCTGATCATCGCCGGCCAGGACCACCCCCATCACCCGGACTACGCCCGACAGTGCAGGGACGAAGGCGCCGGTTGGGTGACCTTCACCGGACCGGTCCCCCACGACTCGGCCGCCTTGGCCGAGCTCTATCAGGGTGCCCGGGTGCATATCCTGCCCAGCTGGTTCGAGACCACCGGTCTGGTGTCACTCGAGGCGGCGCTGAGTGGATGCAGTGTGGTGTCGACCGAGCGGGGACACGCCGACGAATACCTCGGTTCCATGGCCTGGTACTGCAATCCGGGTGACCCCGCATCGATCCGCCGGGCGGTGTGGAACGGATGGCGTACCCCGCCGTCACCCGACCTTCGCCGGCGGGTTCTCGACCACTACACCTGGGACCACGTGGCCGAGGCGACCATCGCCGCCTACCGTTCCGTATTGGAGCCTTCACCTCTCGGGCCCGGTCCCGGTTGAACGGCGGCCGCCCCGGTCAGCGCTGTCCGGTCGTTGCGTGTCTGATTTGGGCCCCGCTAGCATGGCGCGGCTGAACCGGTGGGCCGTCGGACTGAGGCCGGACGATCGGTCAGCCCGTCGAGGTCCCGGGGACAAACCAACGCGTGTCCAAACGGGCAAGGGGTACGTCGGGATCCGTCGATCAGCGGTGAAGGGGTTGCCGCCCTCGCCATCGGGGACACCTCCCCGACCGGTGTTGCGGGACTGTGGGTGGGCGGACTGTGGTGAGGAGAGCAGTGACCGAACAGCGCACAGGTGGACCGCCCAGTGCGACACCTTTCTGGTTCGGCCCGAGTGATCGGCCTCTGTTCGGCTGGCTCCACCTCCCGGCCGACGGCATGGTGCGGGGCGGGGTGGTCCTCTGCCAGCCATTGGGTATCGAGGCCATCTGCGTCTACTTCTCGTACCGCACCCTGGCCGACCGGCTGGCCCAGTTGGGCCTGGCCGTCCTCCGCTTCGATTACGACGGAACCGGCGATTCCGCTGGCGGCGAGACCGACCCTGACCGGCTCCCGAGCTGGTTGGCCAGCCTGACCACGGCTACCGACTACCTGACGGCCACCGGTGTCGGTCAGGTGGGCATGGTCGGGATCCGGATGGGAGCGCTGTTGGCGGCCACCGAGGCGGTCCGTCGACAAGGCGTCGACGCGCTGGTCCTGTGGGACCCGTGCCTGTCGGGACGCACGTTTCTACGCGAACAACGCTTTCTCCGCCTACTGGCCACCGAGGACCAGGAAAGAGGGGACACGGCGGTGGAGGCGCCGGGGATCCGATTCGAGGCGGAGACGGTCAAGGAGCTGGCCGACCTCGATATGACCGGTACCGCAGGACCGATGGCCGCTCGGGCCTTGGTGCTCACGCCACCCGGTCGCTCCCGCCCCCGTCGGTTGGAGGCCCGGCTGGCCGACGCCCAGATCGAGTGGCAGGAGGCGACCGGTCAGGAAGACCTTCTCGACTCACAGCTCCAGGAGACGCCGTTCGAGACGATCGAGCGGGTCGCCCTCTGGCTCTCGCAGGAGCTGGACGCCGCCCCGGTGAGCGTCTCGCCCCCGGAGAGCCGACCAGCGGCGGTGGCCCGAGGGACCGAAGGCCGACCCATCTTCGAACGACCGGCGGCCCTCGGGGCGCTGCCCCTGTTCGGAATGGTGACCGAACCGGCAGGCACCACCGACGGCCCCACCATCGTTCTGGTCGACGAGGGCAACACCCACCACATCGGCCAGTCCCGGGTGTGGGTCGACCTGGCCCGTCGACTCGGTGATCAGGGCTTCCGGGTACTCCGGTTCGATCTCAGCGGCAACGGGGACAGCGGGACCCGGCCCGGCCAGACCGCCCATGTGCCCCGGGCCCCCGAGGCCGGCGACGACGTCCGGATGGCGCAGGCGGGCGTCTCACCCGACGACCCCGCCGATGTGGTCCTCATCGGCTTCTGCTCGGGTGCCTACCAGATCGCCGAAGGATCGCTGACCCATCCGACCCGGGGCGTCTGCATCATCAATCCCTCCTTCTCCTTCGTCCCGCCGGAGGAGATTGGCGCCTGGAGACGCCCGGCCCGCCAGTCGACCCGGCGCTGGTTCGTGAAACTGGCCACCCGTCCGGCGGCATGGGCCTCGGGCCGACTCGGTCCTGAGGAGTCGCGGCGCTGGATCAACGCCCTCGACATCGGGACCTGGCCGGTGGCCGTAGCCAGTCGCCACGGTTCCATCCCCAAGCCGGTCTGGTGGCTTGTCCATCGCCTGCTGCTGGAGAACACCGGGGTGGCCACGCTCGAGCACATGGTCGATGCCGACATCGACACCCTGCTGGTGTGCGGACCCGACGACCTCCTTCCCATCTCACTCGGTTCGGAAGGACGGGTCCGTCGCCTGGAGCGCAGCGATCACTTCCGCATCGTCATCCTCGACGACCTCGACCACTCCTCGTGGCCGCTCTATCAACGCCGACGGATGATCGATGTCCTGGCCGAGTACCTGGTCTCCCGCTACCGCGCCGCGCCGACCGAGAGGACCCCTGCTACAAACGTCCTATGAACCCGGTCGTGCTGGATCCCGCTTCGTCGGTCGCCCCCTACGAACAGATCCGCGCCCAGATCGCCTCCGCCATCACAGGCGGTGTCCTGCAGCCGGCGGTGCGCCTCCCCACGGTCAGGAGCATGGCCGCCCAACTCGGCGTGGCCGTCAATACGGTGGCCCGCTCCTACCGCCAACTCGAGCGGGAGGGATTGGTCACCACCCGCGGCCACCACGGCACCTTCGTGGCCGCAGAGACGCCCGTGGCCCGGCACCAGGCTGTCATGGAGGCCAGGGCCTTCACCGTCCGGATGCGCCAGCTCGGTATCGGCCAGGCGGAGATGTTGGCCATCCTGCGGGGTCAGTGGGCCGACTCGGGGGGCGAAGCGCAGGACACCGGCGCCGGACTACCCTCGCCCGATGACCCCCGGCTCGAACCTCCACCGCCCTGAGGAAGTGAGGGCGGCCGTCGACCGCTACCACCAGACCCGCCAACGAATCGACGAGGGCCTCGAGCCCGCTGCCTTCGGAGCCCTGGCCGATTTCTACACCGACGATGCGGTTTATGTGGACGCCGCCTGGGGACGCATCGAGGGCAAGGAGGCCATCGCCCACTGGTTGGAGCATTCGATGATCGGTCTGGACGACTGGAAGTTCCCGGTGGAGTTCACCGCCATCGAGGGCAACGACGTGGTGGTCAAGTGGACACAGATCATCCCCGGCCGCCGGGCCGACGGGACGCCTTACGCCCAGTCGGCCTACTCCCGCCTCCGCTACGCCGGCGGTGGTCGGTTCGACTACCAGGAGGACACCTACAACATGGTGCATGTGTTGGAGGACATGGCGGCCAGCCGGTGGCGGCCGACCGAGCCGATGAATGTCCCTCCGGAGCACCCCGTCCGCAACTGGGCGCCGCCGGGGTGATCAGGAGGACGCCTGCCCTGCGGCGGCGTCGAGGACATCGAGGAACTTCCGGGCCTGCCCCGTCCAGGACGTGGGGGTGCCCTCCAGTGGCCCGGGGCCGGGTGGCAACGGAGGCCGGGCCAGGGTGGCCTTTACCGCCTCCACGAAGACATCGCCCTCGGCGGTGGCGATGGGCGGGTCGAGGTCACGGAAGCCGGCTACCGGCGTGGACACCACCGGGCGACCGAGGGCCACGAACTCCCGGGCCTTGATGGGGTCCAGGCTCTCGATGAAGGGATTGTGCTGATGGGGGACGACCAGGACATCGGCGTGCTGGAGATAGGCGGGCAGGTCGGTGTAGGGCCGGGCCCCGAGGATGACGGCGCCAACACCGGTCAGTGACTGGGTCGACTCCCGGGTGAGACTGTTGGGGCCCACGAAAACCACGGTGGCCTCTCCCCGGAGGGCCTCGGCCAGGGACCGGCACAGGTCCAGGTCCAGTCGGCCGGGGCTCAGGGTGCCCTGGTAGAGGACGATCCGGGTGGAAGGCAGGTCGGCCGGGCGCCTGGTGGGGGCCCGCAGGTGCTCGATGTCGACGCCGTTCTGGACGAGGTGGACAGGGCGGATCTGACTGCGGCTGTCGTCGAGCGCCGGCGAGCACACCACCACCTCGGTGGCCTGGCGCATCATGGCCGCGTCGTTGCGACGTTGCCGATCCATCTCGCGGTCGGGGGCCTTTCCCAACACCCAGTCGTCGGTGATGTCGTAGACACTGGGCCAGCCGGTGGCGGTGACCATCGGGGCGTACACGCTGTCGTTGACCCAGAGCACAGGTCGCTCGAACCCGAGCTTG
Organism: uncultured Acidimicrobiaceae bacterium; assembly: GCA_963813525.1. Taxonomy (GTDB): domain Bacteria; phylum Actinomycetota; class Acidimicrobiia; order Acidimicrobiales; family RAAP-2; genus Bog-756. The sequence continues at coordinate 1,498,931 of CAWEZI010000005.1, read as the reverse complement.
TGGCTGGCCGCCGTCACCTGCCGGAAGAGGGAGCGATCACCGCCGGCCCAGACCCGGCGCGGCACCCATTTGCGGGGGGCCATGGCCCACAGGCGTCCGCTGTCACCGATCGACCTCAGGCCCGACGCACGGGGCCAGCGCCGCTGGACCAACGACCACGGAATGTCGACAGCCGCTTCGGCGAAAAGGAGGCGCAGGGTGGGGCGCAGACCCAGCAGCTCGGTGGCCAGATGTTGATTGCGCCGCCACACCTCGTCCCACGGCTCGAGGGAGCAGCAGACGACGTCGGTGACTTCGGGACCAGCCATCGGGTGCCTCCTTCCTCCCACGGTGGTGACCGGCGCCGGTCCGGAACGGCGACACAACCGGCTCCCTGCGTCCGGCGGCAACCGGGTATGGGGGGCGGGCGTGACACATCTCCGGAGGTCGGGCCGGCGACGAGCGAGTCCGTATCGTAGGCCACCCGCTCCGACCCACCCGCCCCGGCATCCGGCCGGTGCGTGCGGCCGCTCCCTTCGCACAATGGGCGCAGGCTCGGCCATTAGGCTCGCTTCGTGGACGGGCACGACGGGTCAAGGAGGACGGCCCGAGGGTCGGCACGAGTCGTCGTATGACGGGCGACAAGAACCGGTCGCCGAGCGGTGGGGCGTCAGCGGACGACCCACTACACGTTCTGTCCATCATCCACAGCGCCACTTTCGGGGGACCCCACAATCAGGCGTTGCAGTTGCACCGGGTGCTGGCCGGTGCCGGCGGGGCCCGGCTCACCGTGGTCCTGCCCGACGAGCCCGGCGATGCCGCCGGGCGGCTCCGGGCAGCCGGTGTGGCGGTCATCCAGCTCCCCCTGCTCCGGCCGCGCGCCTCCCGCAGCCAGCAGGGTCTGGGCGCCCTCGCCACCCGGTACCCGGGCCAGATCCTCCGCCTCCACCGACTGATCAGGGAGGAAGCGGTCGATGTGGTCGAGGTCCACGGGCTGCTCAACGTGGACGGGGCAGTAGCCGGTCGACTGGCCGGGCGGGGGGTGATCTGGCAGCTCATCGACACCCGGCCGCCGCCTGCCCTCCGTTGGCTGATGATGCCCGTGGTGCTGATGCTGGCCGACCTGGTCATGACCACCGGTCGGGTCGTGGCCCACCAGTACCCCGGAACCGGCCTCCGCCCCTCCCGCCTGGTTCCCTTCGTTCCGCCGGTGGCGCCGGTCACCGCCCCGCCGTCCGAGCGGGAAGCCATCCGCAGCCGGACCCGACGGGCCATGGCCGTCGCCGACCGTGACGTACTGGTGGCCAGCGTGGGCAACCTCAATCCGCAGAAGGGCTACGAGTCGCTCATCGAGGCGGTAGCCGCCTGCCGGAGGCAGCCCACCCAACGCCATCTCCAGCTGAGGATCCGTGGTGCGGTTCAGGCCGGACACGAGGCCTACGCCGAGGAGTTGCGCCTGCACGCCGTGGCCCGAGGCCTGGCCCCCGAGACGGTGGGCAGTTTCGAGGCACCGACCGGTCCGACCGAGCTCATGATGGCCGCTGACCTGTTCGCCCTGGCCTCGCGACCCCGATCGGAGGGGCTTTCGACCGTCGTTCTGGAAGCCATGGCGGTGGGGGTGCCGGTGGCGGTCACCGACGTCGGGTCGATCGCCGAGGTGGTGCACGACGAAGTCAACGGCCTGTTGGTCAGACCCGACGATCCGGTCGAGCTCACCCGGGCCATCGGCGCGCTGGCCGGCGACGCCACCACGCGCCAGAGGCTCGGGAAGGCCGGCCGTGTGGCCGTCCACAACCAAGCGTCGCCGGAGACATTCGCCCACACCCAGATGCAGGCCTACGCCAAGGCGGCCCGGCGGCACCGCCGCCCCACGTCCCCGGCCGCGCCCAAGGGGGCGTGAAGGGTGCGCCTCATGCTGGTGCACCCGTGGGCCGGCCTCCCCAGCCGCCAAGCCCTCTACATCGGTCTGGAGGAGACGACCGGCTGGGACCTGCTCATCGTGACGGCACGGCGGTGGAAGGACGACTACGGACGCATGGTCGACGCGCGACCGTCCGAGGCCCTCGGGGGGGAACTCCTGGCCCTGCCGGTCGGGCTCACCGGCAACATCCCCCTGCACTTCTTCACCCGCCCGCTGGCCCATCACATCAAGCGGTTCAACCCGGACTGCGTCTACATCTACCACGAGCCCTACGCCGTCGGTACCTATCAGGCGTTGCGGGCGGCCAAGGCCACCACGTCGGCCCCGGTCGGGGTGCGCAGCGCCCAGAACATCAACAAGCGCTATCCCCTCCCCTTCCGGCTGGCCGAACGGTACGTCTACCAACACTCCGACTTCGCCGTCGTCGTCTCGGACACGGTGGCCCAGGTCATGCGGGACAAGGGATACCAGAAGCCGATCAGCGTCATCCCCATGCCGGTGGACACCGCCCTCTTCGTGCCCGAGGACACTCCTCCCCCATCGGGACCTCTTCGCATCGGGTTCGTGGGGCGTCTGGTGCCAGAAAAGGGAGTCGACACAGCTCTGCGCGCCCTGGCCACCCTCCCCGCCGGCAGCGCCGTCCTCACCGTCATCGGCGACGGACCCGAGCGGGCCAACCTGACCGCTCTAGCCCATGCGCTCGGGGTGTCCGACGCCGTCTCGTGGCGGGGCACATTGGACCGGTCGGCCACGGCCGAGGCCACCCGCCACTTCGACGTGATGGTGGTCCTCTCCAAACCCACACCGCGTTGGCGTGAGCAGTTCGGTCGGGTGGTCATCGAGGCTGCCGCCAGCGCCGTCCCGGTCATCGTCACCCGCTCCGGCGAGCTGCCGTTTCTGGTGGCCAGCCTGGGGGCGGGCTGGACCGTCGACGAGAACGACCATGCCGGGGTGGCCGCCGTCCTCCGTCGCCTGGGCGAAGACCGCCGCGCTGCCGCCGAGGCCGGGCAGAAGGCCCGCCAGGCGGTGGCCCAGCGCTACGCCGACCAGACCATCATCGACCAGCTGGCCGACACCTTCACCCGGGCGGTGGCCAATCACCGTGAGGGGTGACCGGACGCACCCACCAACCTTCCCCACGACCTCGTCGGTCAGGCCAGTTCCAACCTCTGGAAATGGTCGAGCTCGGGGAGGAAGGGTTCGGCCACAGCCGACACCTCGACCGTGACCAGATCGGCAATGCCACCGGTCACCGCGGCGAAGGCGGCATCGGCGGCATCCCGTCCGGTGACCACACGCACCAACGACGCCCGCGGCGCCAGCCCGGTCGGGTCGTAGACGTACCACCGTCCGTCCTCGAACGCCTCGAACACGGCGTGAAAGTCCATGGGCGAGAGCCCCGGGGCGTAGACGGCGGCGAACCGGGCGGGAACTCCGGTGGCCCGGCAGAGGGCGATGCCCAGGTGGGCGAAGTCGCGGCAGGTACCCACGCCGGTCAGCAACGTGTCCTCCGCCGAGTCGTGCACGGTACTCGAGCCGGGGACGTACCCGATCCGCTCCCGTATCCATCCGGCGATGGCGGCGACCCGGGAGGCGGCGTCCGGACCGGCTCCGAATTCGGCCACGGCGAAACCGATCAGGTGATCGCTGGGGCAGTAGCGGCTGGGACGGAGGTACACCTGACGCTCATAGTCGGAGGCGGCCCTGCCCTGTGCTCCGGTCGGCACCTGTTGACCTCGGTCGTGGGGGTCGTCCTCGCCACCCGACCGGATCCGGGACCGGTAGCTCAGCGTGAGCAGACCGGGAGCCGAGTGGATGACGTGCATCACCGCTCCATGGGGGTCGCCCACTTCGACCAGGGAGGAGGGGGGCTGCCCGTCGGTCAGAACTTCGAAGCGGGCCTCCTCGACGTGGCCGGCGGTGCGGGAGGCGACGACCTGAACAACCAGCTCCGTCGGTGCTGAAACCAGGAAGGACATGTCGCAGGTGACGACCCGGACCCCGTCGGGTTGATGACGTCGAACGAGTGGGTCGGAGTTCGTCATGCACCACAGTCCCACCGATCGACCGGCCACGAAAGACGGCCCAGTTGGCCGTGGCTCGGGGTCGGGTGGTGTCCCCTATCGGCTGAGCACGCCGGCATCCACCAGCGCTCCCCGGGCCTCGTCGACGCCACGCACCCGCTGCGAGCGAAACCCGAACAACCGAGCGGCGTCAGCGTTGAGGGTGTTGTCGTCGAGGAAGAGGACCCGGTCGGGGCTCACCGGCAACCTGTCGGACACGGCGTGGAAGACAGCGGAATCCGGTTTGACCAGACCCAGGTCGAAGGAGAGGAATTGGAAGTCGAAGAGGGCCAGGATGGGCCAACGGGCGAACTGGTACTCCCAGTGCAGGGTGTTGGTGTTGCTCAGGCACCCGATCGGTACCTCGCGCTGGACCTCGGCCAGGAGCTCGGAGGAACCGGCCATGGGCCCGATGGGCCAGTCCCGGAAGATCTCGAGAAACCGCTCGGGGGAGACAGTCAAATCCCACTCGGTGACCACACCGGTGGAGAACTCGACGGGCGTGCACCCACCGCTCTCGAAGCGACGCACCCACGGGCTGGTGAGCCACTTCTGCCACACCGCCTCGTCACTGGCCAGGCCGGCCATCTCCTGGAGTGAGGTCACTCCTCCGAGCTCGATGAGGACCCCGCCGAGGTCGAACAGAACGACGTCGACCGGGCGTGCCACCATCCCAGCGAATGTACTGCGGCTAAGCCGGGGGCGGAGGCAAGCCCATGGGATTCGGGAACGGGATCTGGCCGGACTGGACGATGGCCCGACTGATGCCCGCCAGGGTGCGGATGACCGCTCCGGTCTCCTCGATGGACAGAGCAAAGTAGGGCTGTATGGCCAGCTCGTCGGTTCGCTGCTCGATAGCGGAGCGAAGCTGACGACCCGACTCGGTCGCCCCTCCCTCCACGGTCACCAGTCCGCGACTTCGCAGTCGGTCGGCGGCCCCCTCCCAGTCCTCGGTCGACCAACCTCGGCTGTCCAAGAACAGCTCGGGTGGGCTCCCCTCTGTCGCCGCCACGAGGACGTGGGCCTCACAGCCGTCCACGTCGGCTTCAGCCAGAACGGCCACATGACCATCGCCCCGGTGCTCCCGCAGAGTGGTGGCAACCTGCCACAGCCCGGCCAGGTCGTCGGACACCGGCAGGTCCCGGTTGGCCGAAAAAGGGGCCGCCCTCCTCCTTCACCGTTCTCGACCGCCCGCAGCAGTGGGGGAAGCAGGCCAGACAAAGCCGCCTCTGCTTCGGGGGCCAGTCGGCGCAGAGCCAGAGCCGCAGATTCCCTCCGCGCCGACAACACCGTTTCCGGATCGGACAAGTCCCACGCATCAGGTATCGACCGTCGGACCATGGCCGGAGCGAAGTTGTAGAAGGTGGCCTCGACCACGCCGGCCGACACTGCGCCCATCGGGGCCGCCCGGCCGGCGAAGTACCCCATCCAAAATCCCCGTAGACCGGCGTTCTTCAGCCTGTCTCGACACTCCGGCGAGAAATAGACCACGGCATTGACAGCCTCGAGATGGTGCCAGACGGTCCGGCTCACGGCATGTTCCACCCGATCACCAGTGCCGCCCGATGGCGGATGGTCGATGGGCGTGGGCGCCATTACGGCGCAGCCGGGTTGATTCCGTCAGAGGCGGCGGCGGTAGCCGGTCGGTGCCGCCAGGTGTCGAGACAGCTGGGCGAACAGAAGAGAACGACCGTGCCGCCGGCACCGTCCGCCGATTCCTCAGCGGTGTCCTCCGAGACGGGGAGCCCACACACCGGATCGACGAGGTGGCCCGGTTCATCGTTAGAGATGGCGATGCTGGCGGCCAGGACAGGCCTCTCGACGCCACGTATGGAGATCTCCCTGCTGACCAGCCGAGTGCCCCACCGTGGGAGATGGTCCATCACACTCGGAACGGCCAGGGCCTCACCCCCTTGGGCCAGATCACACAACCGGGCGGCGACATTGACGCAGTGACCGATGTAGTCGTCTCCCTCCATCAAGATGACCTCACCCGAGGTGATGCCCGATCGTATGGACACTTCTTGAGCGGGGCCCGATACCTCGCGGATGACATGGTGCAGCTCGAGGATGGCGGCCAGCAGCGGTGGCGTGTCGACACAGACCAACATGACCCCGTCGCCCAGCCACTTGGCGATACGGACGCCCCGGCGAGCACAGATGTCACGGAGGAGGGCCCGGAAGGCAGAAAGCACCTCTACGGCGTATTCGTCCCCGTCACGCTCGGTGAGGGCGGTAAATCCCGATACGTCGACGAAGGCGAAGGTGCGATGAACCCGCATCACACGATCGTGCCACGTTGTAGGACCCACCCGGCAACACTGCCGGCGCTCGGCCCGGGGCCGGTCGGCTGCGGGCTCCCTTCGTGCCCTTGCGCCCCGGATGCGACCACCGGGTCGCCCGCCGGTCAGCCGCCCGGCGGCCCATCGATGACGATGGTGGGAAGCACCTCGATCCGGGTGTTCAACGAGTTGGCCACAAAGCACTCACGGTGAGCCACCTCGACCAGGTGCTCCACCCTGTCCACGGTGGGCCCTGGGGCCACCCGGATGGTCGGGCGGAGAACGATCGATGTGAGCCGCATCGGGAGATCGGCTTCGGGCATCATCCCCTGGGCCTCGTCTTCGTACGCCCGTACGTCGACACGGGCGCGGGCGGCAACAGCCAGAAAGCTCAGCAGCTGACAGGAAGCAGCTGCCACGACGAGGAGCTGCTCGGGATTGAGGAGCGTCGGGTCGCCGCCAAAGGCCTGGTCGCCGCTCAGAGCCAGGTCGACCCCGCTCGGCGGGGCCACGGCGGAATGGGACCTGTCATAGGCCTGGTAGCCACCCGCGGTCGAGCCGGACCACTGGCACCGCGCCCGGTACCGATGGGTACGACCGTTGTCGTCACTGGACATCGTCCCAGCGTAGGTGCCGACGATACGGCTCGGTCGACGAGCATGCTGGCTGTCTCATCTGTACGGCTGTCTCATCTGTACGGCTGTCTAACCTGTGCCGATGACATGGACCATTCGACCGGGTCGGCTCTCCGATGTCGAGTCCGTCCTCCATCTGTGGTCGACGGCGGCCGAACCGACCCACACGGACGATGCTGCCAGCCTCACGGCCCTGATCCGACGCGACCCTGCGGCGCTCATCGTCGCCGAGGACGATTCCTCCATCGTCGGGTCGGTGATAGCCGGCTGGGACGGATGGCGGGGATCGGTCTACCGGTTGGTGGTGGCCTCCTCGCATCGACGCCTCGGGCTCGGACGTCGCATGCTCCGCCAGGCCGAAGAGCGGCTGTCGGCAGAGGGAGCCGTCCGCCTGCAGGCCGTCGTGGTCGAGACCGAGCCGAAGGCGGTCGGATTCTGGCACGCCAGCGGATGGGAGCAGCAGGTCCACCGCCTCCGCTTCGTCAAGGGATGAGACGAGTTACTAGGATTCAGGCTGGTCGGAGGGCCTTGCCCGCTTCTCATCTGGGGCGGCGGTTCATCGGTTGCCCCTCCAAAGGGAGATGACGTGTCGGAGAATCTTCGGTTCCTTGGCAAGTACAGCGCGGCGATGGAGTCCGGTGACGGCGAGGCCGTCTACGAGTTCTTCTCGGAGGACTTCCACAGCCATGTGGCCGAACGGGTGAGCCCCGAGCGGGTGGGCACCGACCTTCGGGGCGAGGAGCAGTTGTGGTGGCAGCAGGCCCGGTCCGCTTTCCCCGACATGGTCTTCACTGTCGACCTGCTCCTCGAGTCCGACGATCTGGTGGTGTCCAACTGGACGGTCACCGGCACCCACACCGGAACCTCCTTCTACGACGTTCCGGCCTCGGGCGACCCGGTAACGATCAACGGTACGGCCATTCTGCGCATCCGGGACGGCCGGATCGTCGAGCACTGGGGAGGCCCGCACTGTCAGAAGGGCCTCGGCCTGCTCCCCTCGGTCTGAGCGCCGAGCACTCGACGCCCAGGGAACCCGCGACACCAGTTAGGGTTCGCATCCATGGCTGACTGGGCCACCATCGCCTCGTTCGCCACCGCCGGGGGCACCTTGGTGCTGGCGGTGGCCACGTTTTCGGCGGTGCGCTCGTCGAACCGCTCGGCCCACATTGCCGAAGAAGGATTGCTGATGAGCCTGCGGCCACTGCTGGTGCCGTCGTTGGCCACAGACCCCGAGCAGAAGCTCATCTGGGTTGACCTCCACCATGCTCTGCTGGGAGGCGGCCAAGCCATCTTCGAAACTGAGAACGAGGTCATCTACACGGCTCTCGGACTGCGCAACGTCGGGACAGGGATCGCCCTGCTGCACGGATGGCACCCGATTGCCGACGACGCACCTGAAATACCGCGCACCGATCCGGACGACTTCCGCCGTCTCACCATCGATCTCTACATCCCGGCAGGCGGCGCGGGATACTTCGAAGGAGCCGTGCGGGAAAAGGACGACCCGGCACGTGACGGCCTGATGAGCGCCCTCACCGAGCGACGGCCCATCGCCGTCGACCTGCTCTACGGCGATCAGCAGGGTCGGCAGCGCGCCATCAGCCGCTTCAGGGTCGTGCCGACCGACCGCGGCGGCTGGTTCTGCCGGGCCATATTCCATTGGAACTTGAACAGCCCAGCTCCCCGCTGACCAGACCCCATCCACCGGTGCAGTCCGACCAGTTCGAGCGGCGTGTCCGTCCATCGACGATAATCAGGGGGTGACGTACCATGAGAACAGGCCCTGGGGTTCCTTCACGGTGCTCGAAGATGCTCCCACCCACAAGGTCAAGCGGATCGAAGTCACCCCCGGTCAGCGCCTGAGCTACCAACGTCACTCCCGCCGGGCAGAGCATTGGTTCGTCGTCTCGGGATCGGCCGAGGTCACACTGGACGGGTCACTCCTGCCCCTGCATCGGCAGGAGGCCATCGACATCCCCCAGGGAGCGGCTCACCGGATCGCCAATGTCGGTCAGGACACGCTGGTCTTCGTCGAAGTCCAGCACGGTGACTACTTCGGTGAAGACGACATCGAGCGCCTCGACGATGACTTCGGCCGGGTGAACTGACCGGTCCGACCACTGGTGCGGCCCACCACCGTCACCCGGGCACGCTGCCGACTACCTCGGAAGGAAGTCCAGCAGCAGCCGGTTGACCTTGTCCGGCGCCTCCAGTTGCATCCAGTGGCCGATCCCTTCGATCCGTTGGTAGTGCCACTCGCCGGCGACGTAGGCTTCCGAATCGGTCATCTGCTGCTCGGTGAGGGCCGGGTCGCTCGAGCTCCACACCCCGAGGGTGGGCGCCTGTACCAGGGGCAGTTGGAGGGGCGGCTCGACAAGAACACGGGGATGCACGTTGGCCCGGTACCAGTTGAGCCCCGGGGTGAGGGACCCGTCGGACTGGAGTTCAGCGATGACGGCGTCGGCGTCGGGGTGTCGTCCCCAGGCCCGGAAGTTGGCCCAGTCGTCGGCGGTCAGCCACTGCTCGGCGATGCCCTCGAACTGGAAGAGCAGCATGTACCAAGACTTCTCCCGCTGCTCGAGGCCGGCGGCGGCGAAGGCCAGCGGATTTCCGACGGACAGAACAGCGAGATGGTCCACCCGGTCCGGAGCAAGTGACGCCACCACCCAAGCCAACGCCGCCCCCCAGTCGTGGCCCACGATGTGGGCTCGACCGACGTCCAGGGCGTCCAGCACGGCGGCGACGTCTGCGGCCAGAAACAGGAGGCTGTAAGAGTCGACGTCGACGGGCTTGTCCGATCGTCCGTAGCCCCGTAGGTCGGGGACTATGACCCGGTAGCCAGCTTCGGCCAAAGCCGACGTTTGGCGATCCCACAGCCGCCCGCTGTCCGGGAAGCCGTGCAGCAGGAGAACCGGTGGGCCGTCTTCGGGTCCGGTCACCTCGACATGGATCCGTACCCCTGCGCTGTCGACGTCCATCGGTTCTGTCCTTTCGTTCGGCGTTCTTCGGCCCGGGCGTCCGGCACGGGCGGGTGATCCCGTTCTATCGGAGCCGCTTCATCGGTCTCCTATCGGAGCCGCTTCATCGGTCTCCTTTCGTTCCTCCGGCAAGCCTTCATCGGACTGTTGCCGCCACCCTAGCGATGTCTGCGATACCACCCAGGGGTAAGGTCCCGAACGACACGAGGGGGCAGTCGGGGCCGAGTGTCCCGGATGGCCGACTCGGGTGGGACACCTCGACGCCTGGGTGCGGGGCCCCGAGGAAGGTCATCGCACGCCGCCTTGCTTTCGGCCACGGCACAGACCATACGATTGCGCAAGCCAGGCGCGAGTCGTTCGGCCAACGGATTCTCTTCAGACCGTCGTCCGCGGCAGAACCAAACGGGCAATGACTACCGGGACTGTGGACGAATTCGAGACGGGAGGCCGGCTTCTGGCCGCCTTCCTCCACTCCTCGGAGATCGACTGCAACCTGCTCCTCATTCGCTCAGGCCCACCGGCGAGCGAGCGGGTTACTATCTCGACAAAACGGTGGGGCCCAGAATGTCACCCGACCTCCGCATTGTGTTTCCTGAGATTCGTGGGATCCGATGAGTTCGAGAACAGGACGTGAATTTCGATATGACCGTCGTTTATTTCTGGGTTCCGGACGTCAACCACGCCGCTGGTGGCATCAAGGCGGTCTACCGTCTGGTGGACGCTTGTAATGCAGCAGGGACTCCAGCTGCCGTCATGCATCAACGACGCGGATTTCGCGCAAGCTGGTTCGAGAATTCTTCTCAGGTCGTAGCTGCTCAGGATGTTCGTGTAACAGGGACTGACGTGCTGGTCATAAGCGAGCTCGACGCTCCCACGATGCTGGACAGGGCGCCCGGGGTTACCAAGGTGATACTGAACCAGCACCAGTACTGGACTTTCGTAAGCGGTCCCGTCGACTACCGCCATCAGGACGTAGCCCAGGTCATCTCTGTATCTGAGGATGGAGTTCGGTACCTTTCAAAGGCCTTTCCCGGGTTGGCTCCCGCCCGGCTGCGGTGCGCGGTAGACACGTCCCTGTTTCGGCCACGAGACGAGCAGCGTGACCGGTCGGTGGTGTTTCTTGGTAGCAAAGGTGGTGGCCCGCGCTTGCAGGTCTTCGCCATGCTCAAAAACAGTACTGTCGCAAGGGACTGGAAGCTTGAAGCGCTGTCCGGGCTCACACAGGAGCAGATGGCCGCCCGGTTGGCCACCGCTACCGTCCTGGCATCGTTCAGCGAGTTCGAGGGCTTCCAGATGTTGCTGACCGAGGCTATGGCATCTGGCTGTGCTGTGGTCGGCTTCACTGCTGGGGGCGGGGCCGAGTACCTGACTGATGATGTCGCTTGGCCGGTCCCGGCAGGTGACATCGTCGGTTTCGTCGAACGCTTAGAGGAGGTGTTCATGCTGTGCGAGACCGATCCCGGAACCGTGGCTCGCAAAACCCGTTCCGCGGTTGAACTGGTACGCGAACGGTACACGCTGGAGAACGAGGCCAGTGACATCCTTGTTGCGTTGCAACCGGCGCTCGACCGCGCACGAAGTGGTCCGGCCGTCGAAACGTTCGACGTGCAGCGCCAAGAGCGGGCACTGGGAACAGCCGTCCATCGAGCGCGCCTAGCCGCACGCGCCTTCAAGAATGGATAGGGTCGAGTTTCTGGCCCAAGGCTTGGCAACGACGGCAGTAGCGAGCAGTGGGTCGGCTTCCGCGGACCTATGTGTCGCGCAGCCTGGGCCACGAACAATCAGAATTCGGGTATCCCAGATTTGCGCTGCGGGCATTTCTGGACTGTCCCATTTCGCCAACCCTCCAATGGGTTGGCCGGAGGCCGCCGTGTCCGTATCAGCTGACCGGCTCTAATCCAGCGTAAGAACGCGCCCTCAGCTAAACAAATGCGGTGCTCGTCCCCTGGTCAGAGGGCGGTTGGGCCACGACATCGCACTGAGCGTTGGCGCCATCTACTGCCAGGTCAACGAGAGAAGCGGCCGCCTGCCCGTCGGCCTCAAACATGGCCCAAACGATTGTCTTGTCGTGCATCACCATCGGCTGCCCGTAGGCGCTCGGCACATGCAAGCGCACGTCCCCGAGGTCGCGGACGGCACCTTTGAAAGCTTCGATCCAGCATGGCGAAGGCCAGTCGTTCAGTGTCCATTCCACGGTGATTCGGTGAAAGCGTTTGGCGACCACCTCCACCTTCATCAGCACCATCTTCTGCGCCGAAGGCATGGGGTTCCCTACGTCTTCTTGGAGTTGGACCATCGTGCTCCTCCTCGGTCACGACCACAGATCTGGACGACGCAGGACGACCCTGCGCTGATCGCTGCCTCAACCAGCGCAGGGTCGCTGCGTCTCATGATCCGCCGACGAGTGGGCGGACTGGGCCCGTCCATCGGATCGTTACCTGTTTAGCAATCGGCGCTTGAACACAACGACATGAATCCCTGAACCCTCAGTAAACATTGTGTGGACAGAAGCGGACGGAACAGAGCGGTGGCCCGTTTTCCTACGAGGGGTCGGTGGCCGGATTGGTGTAGCCCGAACCAAGCCCGGCACCCGCTGCACAGTGTCGCTCTAGCCGTTTCGGTCCGGCCGGGAGGGGTTGGTTGGTGACCTGCCGGTGATCTCGCCGATTCTCAACGACATCTGAGAATCCGCCCGACCCTTGTTCGGTCGGACGACCGACGGCGCCAACCCCTATCGAGAGGTCGTACCGCCGGTGCAGATCGATCCACCGACGTCTCCAAAAGGAAGGATCGGAGTAACCCGGACACCAACCAGGTGGCGCAATCTGTTGAGGACTGTCGTCGTCGTACCCGCCGCAGTAGCCGACAACCATCGAATCTGGGCAAGCCCCGCGATTTTGTAAGAGTGGTACGCCCTACCGATCTCAGGTGTGGGTGGTTTCATACTCCTTGAACCGTGCACGCATCAGCGCCTTCAAGAGCTCTGTCGGTAGCTCGCGGCCGTAGGGGAGCTTGATGAAGCCGGCACCGGCCTCATAGCCGGCGGCCTCAACCGCGGCCTTATGGGCGCCGAAGAACGGGGGCGAGAATCGCAGCGAACAGTGCTTTTTGAAGTTCTGAAGCATCCACAGGTTCGCCTTGTCGCCGCGGACATACACCGGCAGGTTCCACTTCAGTTCCTCCCGCGCCTCCGGGTCAACATCGCGGCTCAACTTTCTCAGTGTCTCGAGGTGAGGCCGTTGGATATCGTCCAGTTGGGCGAAGTAGTCATCGACGTTCTTCCGCTTGGGCATCGGCACCGCCTCACACTACCGCCCTCCCCGTAATGCCGATGATCCCCCTCGCACCGCATTAGACCGGGGCATCAGACCGGGGGCGCAGGATCATACTGAAGGTGCTTGCGAACCGTACGTGCTCGTTCGTCACCCGCCAATCGGCGTACGAGGTGCAGAGCCATGTCGATTCCGGCTGAGATACCAGCGGCCGTGACAACGTCACCGTCGTCCACGAATCGCTCTTCCCGTCGCACATCGATCGAGGGGTCCAATTCGGCAAGCAGTTCGAGCGATGCCCAATGGGTGGTAGCGGGGCGATTAGCGAGCAATCCTGCTGCGGCATACACCAGGGAACCGGTACAGACGCTGGTCAGAAGCGGAACCTCTCGCCGCCGATGGCGGACCCAGTCGAGCTGAGCATCGTCAACGAGGTGTCGGCGGGTGCCCTGCCCACCCGGATAGACGAGCACATCCAGGGGCGGTGCATCGGCGTACGAGTGATCAGCCTGGACAACGAGCCCTTTCGCGCACCGAACAAGACCTCCCGATTGAGACAAGCACGTGACATCGAACCCGTCCTCAGGAAAGGACCTCGTCCAAAGGGAAAGCACCTCCCAGGGTCCTACGGCGTCAAGTTCCTCTACGTCCTCGAAAAGGAGGATTCCGATGTGTCTCGCCTCGGTCACCGGTTCAGTTAATCACTCCCTCCGGGTGTACCCGGCCGGCGGATCAGCGTGTTGAATGGCGACCGCCAGCCTCGGGGCAATCCATTTCGACCCGGAAAGTCCCGCACCGCACTCCCCGATCACCGGATACGCCCTGCCCCGACCGGCGCTTGCGGGATGGTCTGGAAACACGGCCTCGGCGGGTAATGCATCCACCCAAGGTTCGGAGGTTGTCAGGGTCGGATCAGGGTAATCACCCATAGCCGGGCCGTGACTCTGGATTCATAATGAACTGTGCATCCGTCATGTCAACCGGACCTCCCGACGAACGGAGTCTGTAACGTGGACAGAACTTCCCCCTCATGTCGTCACTGTCGCCACAGTGACCGGTGGCCCTGCGGTGTGCTCCGGCGCAGCTGCATCAGCCAACTCCGCGTCCAATGTCGGAGGTGGTCGCGAACCACCTGCCGTCTCAGTGGTCCGGGGAACTCAAAGGTGAGGGGCACTGTGCGGAATGCTGCCTACAGCACCCGATGACCCTCACCACCTCTGCAGCGCCCGAAGGGCGCCACGAATCGGAAGGCCCATGGGCCGTCGAGACGCATGGGCTCATCAAGCGGTTCGGTGAGAACATCGCCGTCAACGACGTCGAGCTCCTGGTTCCCCGCGGTTGCGCATTCGGCTACCTCGGACCCAACGGAGCAGGAAAGACAACCCTCATCCGGGTACTACTCGGGCTCACGCATGCTGATGCCGGCACCATGCAGCTCCTGGGTCACGTCGTCCCCCGCCACCGTGACAGGGCGTTGGCTCGGGTCGGGGCTATCGTCGACGAGCCCCGTTTCCATGGCCACCTGACCGGTCGCCAGAACCTGCAGATACTCGCCGCGGCGCGTGAGCCGGCGGCCAAGCACCGCATCGAACCGGCACTCGAGCGTGTCGGCATCCTCCATCGAGCCGACGACAAGGTGTCGAAGTACTCCATGGGCATGCGCCAGCGCCTCGGTGTGGCCGCCTGCCTCCTGGGGGACCCCCAGTTGTTGATTCTCGACGAGCCCATGAACGGCCTCGACCCGGCCGGCATGCTCGACATGCGCGACATGATCAAGTCGCTGGTGGCCGAAGGTCGCACCGTCGTGCTGTCGTCACACCTCCTCGACGAGGTCGAGCGCACCTGCGATGCGGTGGCCATCGTCGACCGGGGCAAAGTGATCCGGCAGGGATCGATATCCCAGCTGCTCGCCGGATCTTCCTTCGAAGTCCAAGTCGAGTGTTCGAGCCCGGAGCGGGCCAGTACGTTGCTCCAGGGGACGGCCTTCGGTGGCCACGTGCAGGTCGGACCGGACGGGCTCGCCATCTCCCTGCCGGAGGGGACGGGGCGTGATGCCATCGCCGAGATCAACCGCCTACTGGTGGAGGGTGGCATCTCGGTGTACCGGCTCCAGCACATCCAGGCTTCGCTGGAGGACTGGTTCCTCTCGGTGACCAGCCGATTGGGAGGCCCAGAATGACGACAACCTCCAACCTCGACGCGTCAGCATCGGGTCCGGCCCCCACCCCGGTCCGAGCAGAAGCGCCGAGAGATCACCGGGGCTCATGGATACCGACGTGGGGCATGGTCACCACCCGCTTCATGGAGCTGCGCAAGCGACGGGGCCTGATGATCGCCCTCATCGCCGTCAACATCGGGATCCCGGTGGTCTTCCTCGGCGTGCGTCTCATCTCCCACGCCGTGGCCCCTAAGTCCTACGGGCCGGCAGGCGGCTACAGCATCTTCACCACCCTGGTGACAGGGTTCATGTACGTCTTCGGGTTCATCGTGGCGGCCGTCGTCGGCTGCACGGCCGGGTCGGTCGACCTCACCGAGGGGATGTTCCGCCACCTGGTGATCACCGGCCGGTCCCGTCTGGCCCTCTATCTGGCCCGGATCCCCGCCGGACTGGCCATCGTCATCGCCATGGTGGCGGTCGGCTACACAGTTGTCTGCGTTGTGTGCGTGTTGGCCGCCCCCGCCCAACTCAACTACGACGGCGTCAACGTGCCCCATGGGCTCTCCCGCCCCGCCCTGGACAACTGGGCTGCCGCCCATGCCGATGAGGTCATCTGCAACTTCAACTACAACGGGCCGAACCCCCCACCCAACGTGTCCTGTGGCAACGGTCAGACCAGCGGTCCCCCGCCGGGTGCCACCATCAATACGCCCGGCGGCGTGGTCACGGTGCCCACGTACACGGGGGCGCAGATCCGAGCCTTCGCCGTCACCATCGCCAATCAGGACTACGCCGACTACAGCACCAACTTCTTGAGTCCACCGACCTCCCTGATGGTCGATGTCGGCCTGTGGATCGCACTCGAAGCAATTATCGGGTTCATCGTCGGCCTCGGACTGGCTTCCTTGATGGGACAGCGCACCGTCCCGGTAATCCTCCTCGTTCTGCTCGAGCTGATCCTGACACCCATCTTCAGCCGCCACGTGATCTCGCACCTGGTCAACGTCGAGCGGGCCATCGCCGGCGTGGCCATGGTCCACATCGAGCCAGGAGGGCTGCCGACACCGTTCGGAGGGGGCGGCGGACCCGGCGGCGGTGGATTCGGTAGGAATCTGCTCATACCGGAGTCGACCCTGGTGGCGTCCCTGGTGATCGTGGGCTGGATCGTTTTCTGGACGGCCATCGGCGCCTGGCGGATGGCGACCAGGGACGCGTGACTTTCCCTCGGTCTCGACGACCTGCTCCGTCAGGACCGCACGAGCCAACGGAGCGACCCCGTCACCGGCTATGAGGCGTCTGGAGCCCAGTTGCCGTGAAAGCCGTATGGCACACGCACCGGAAGATGAACTACCGCCACTGGGTCGCCGGTGAAATCTTGGGCGTGCAGCACCAAGAGATCACTGGCGTCCCGCTCGCTGTCATATACAAGACTCAGAACGAACCCTTCGTCCTCTCCAGAGTCAGCGCTCTCCGGCACAAAGATCGGCTCTCCGGCACCGCCTCTGAAGGCTCTTGTCTCACTTGCTCCAGTCGTTAGGTCATGCTTAATGAGCGCCCCGCCCATGGTCAATCCGGCCTCGTCCTTTTCCTCGTTTTCAAGTGCGGCGGTATACCCATAGCGGTTTCGGCGTCCAACGACGCGCTCGTCGACGCGCGGGAATTCCTGTGGACGGTCGTCCAGCAGCTGGGTGACCACCTTGGCGCCCCCTGGGTCGATCCGCCACCGCTCCAGCACCGGTGCACCTTCATCTGGACCGGTTAGGTGAGTGGCAAACATCTTCGGATGCCGCACCAAGTCGACGATGACTGCTCCGTCCTCGTCGTAGGCGTTCATCGGATGAAAGACATAACAAGAATCGACATCGCACCACACCACGTCGTCAGCCCCGCCCTCGAGCGGAAGAAGCCCGACTCTGCTCTCGTAATCGTCCGACCACCGATAGGGAAATGAGGATCCCTCGGCCACCGCTTCTGGACTGAACACCACCGGAAGGTCGTAGATCACGGCGAAGGTGGTCGTGAGCGACATGTCGTGGATTGATACCGGCCCTCCGACGGGGATATCAAGTGTTCGTCGAACCCGCCCGTCCACGCCGACGACGCTGTACTGCACCTGGTTTCCCCATGCCCAGTAATAGGAGACGGCGTGCAACTCGCCAGTCTGAGGATCGCGCTTTGGATGGGCGGTATAGCCGCCCGGCAAGGTGCCCTGAAAATCGGATGGTCCGACCGTGTCCAGTTCGTACGTCATCTCGTAGGGTCGGGCACCCGCCTCGACGATCGCGTACGTTCTGCCAGCGTGAGCAATGACATTGGTGTTCGCCGAAAAGTCCATCCCGTCTACGACTGGCCCGGGGTGCGGATTCTCCCCCAACGCGGCGGCCACATCCGCCGAACGGACCCATCGATTCCGATACCAGCGAGCTTCGCCATCTTCGATTCGTATTCCGTGAACCATCCCGTCGCCTGTGAACCAGTGGTACGTGGCGGGATCCGGCGGCGCGATCGGGTTGGGGCCATTGCGGAGATAGCGACCGCTCAAGGTGCTCGGAAGCGTTCCGGTGACCGACAGGTTGGTCACAGTCTCTTCGCTGGCGACCGGGGCGTAGTTGCCCGACAGATAGGGGTTGGCCGAGGTCATCGCTACCTCCTTTACTTTCTATGCCAGTTATATCCCATCGACCTCGGGTGCGCTCACACCTCTCATGGAAATTCCCCCGGTTCGCCCACCTGGGTGTCCCCCATCACCGGGTGGTCGACGCTTAGGGAGAGCTTCGGTTCTGTTGTTTCGGGCACAACCATCGCAAGCTCAAACGACAGCCATCCCGCGTGCTGGGTCATTCCTTCGCAGCTTCCGGTCGGATCGCAACCAGTGCAAAAGCTGTCCCGACGGGCTAGACAGTGTGAAGCGCGGGATGGACGGGAGAAGTTGCCATGGGGAATGCATCGGGGATTCGACGGATCAGGACCCACAAAGCGGTCGGAGTGGCAGTCGTACTGGCCGCACTCACCGTCCTGGCTCCTGTCCACAAGGCGGCGGCCGCCGCGATCAAT
The DNA here is from genome assembly GCA_963813525.1 of uncultured Acidimicrobiaceae bacterium. GTDB lineage: Bacteria > Actinomycetota > Acidimicrobiia > Acidimicrobiales > RAAP-2 > Bog-756. The sequence continues at coordinate 1,480,589 of CAWEZI010000005.1, read as the reverse complement.
CCGTACACCAACTCCCCATCCCTGTACCAGCCGGTCGCCCTCGGGTCCGCTCCCAACCTGGGGACCCGCACTGTCGCCTACAACTTCCCGGTGGTCGGGATGGCCAGTACTCCCGACGGGCAGGGCCTCTGGCTCGTCTCCTCAGATGGTGGGGTGTTCGCCTTCGGTAGCGCTGTCTTCTACGGCTCGACCGGTTCGCTTCACTTGAACCGACCCGTCGTAGCTGTGGCGCCGACCCCCGATGGCCGGGGGTATTGGCTGGTCGCCTCCGACGGTGGCGTCTTCGCTTTCGGTGACGCAGGCTTCTACGGCTCGATGGGGGGGACACGCTTGAACAAGCCGATCGTTGGTATTGCCGCGTCCCCCGATGGGAAGGGCTACTGGTTGGTGGCATCCGACGGTGGCGTGTTCGCATTTGGGAGTGCCGCATTCGACGGCTCCATGGGTGGTAAGCCGCTCAATGCGCCGATCGTCGGGATGGCAGCTGCGTCTTCGGGGTACTGGCTGGTGGCGGCTGACGGAGGCGTCTTCGCCTTTGGCGGGGCGCCGTTCGTAGGGTCCCTGGGGGCCCAGTCCCTGAATGCCCCGATCGTCGGCATGGCCAGCGCTCCAAAAGGTGACGGTTACTGGCTGGCAGGTGCCGATGGTGGCGTGTTCGCATTTGGCGACGCCGTCTTTCACGGTTCGCTGGCGACCTCGGGAGCGCCTCCACCGCAATACCCCATCGGCTCCATAGCCGCCCAACGCAGCGGTGGCGGCTATTGGCTGCTTCCAGAGCCCACCTTGCCGATCGTGACGTTGGGGCAAGAATCGTGGGTCGGCATCGAACCCAATGTGGTCCAAATCTCAGGCGACGCAGGGAACATAGTCGGCAACATGACCTGGACCTCGTGGAACAGTGAGAGTGCTGCCGGGTACGGAACTTGGGGGTATGACGACTGCAACCCCGACTGTGCAGCCGGGACCGTGACCGACTATCCGGCTACGATCACCTTCTCCGAACCGTCGTTCGGCCGTTTCACCGAACTGACGGAAGTGACCACCGGGCCACACGCGTTTAGCCTTTCTGCGCCGATGCCCGGCCCAGTTCTTGGCAGTTGAACTTCGTTCCCTGGTGCCCATGCGATCGGCTCACCCTGATACGGGGAAGCATCGATCCGTTGGGCGATCACAAACCCGGGTTTAGCAAGCTACTCCTTCTTACCGGATCAGGGGGCACCTACGGAAACAATGAGCCGATCCTCGGGAGCCGTCTCGCGCACGGACACCGCGTGCCAAGTAATCGTCCGATACCCCCGAGAGCAGCACCGACTCCGAGAAGAATCAGCATTCCAAGAGCGGCTACCGGTAGAGTAACCACGTCAAACGGGATTGCGCCCAACCCTCCGTGGCCTTGGATCTCCTCAAACGTGAAAGAGAGAAAGTCCCAACCAATGACTGTTACGACCGCTCCTAACCAGGCGGCGCAACATAGTCGCTGGGGGCTGCCTTTGCAGGCCAGGACCAGCCCCATCCCGATTGCCATGGCCACATTGCCCCAGACACCGATCTTTACGACAGTTGCCTGATGGCTAGGAAGTAGTGCGATTGCAAGACAGCCTGCAACGAACGTGGCGGCGATGAGCAAGAGCCACTGAACAACAGCCTGACGTACACGACGAAGACCCAAGCGATGCTCGGTGATACGGCCGACCGATCTCATGGTCCTGAGGGCCCTATTCCGTCGCTGGCTGAGCCGCACTGGATCGGCGTTTACGACGCTGGCGAAGTACAACCTGTTCGGGGCAGACCGTCGAAAGAAACTGCCCAACACACAGCGCTAGCCGATCCTCCACGAGAGAGTAAAAGATTCGGTTTGCATCTCGACGCTCGACGATGAGGCCCGAGGACCTCAATACGCCAAGGTGCCGAGAAATCGAAGGAGCACTAATGGTGAAACGGGATGCGATCTCTCCGGCAGTCAGCTCGCCAGATTGGAGGTCTTGCAATATCTGCCGCCGAGTGGGGTCAGCAAGAGCCTTGAATACTCCAGCGTCGTCATCCATATTGTTATATTAGCTAATATGATAACAACCGACAAGGGCCTGGGCCTCGTCGGATCGTGGGTAATCCCCGACCACCGGGTCGTGGGCGTTACTCCGGCTTCCCTGCCAACCGACAGGGACCGTCGGTTTTATAGCGCAGCAACACAGCTGATCTCCACGACAGCTCCCTCGTCGAACAACTCGGTAACCCCGACTGCCGTCCAAGCCGGATAAGGGTCATCGAGGAACTCTCCTGCTATGTCGATGAGGAATTCGGCCTGAGACTGGAGTCCAACGTGATACGAGGTGAGTTCCACCACATCGGCCCAACTCGCGCCGCCCTCTGACAGCGTGGCGCTGATGTGACGAAAGGTTTGACGGATCTGCGTCTCAGGATCAGTTGAGAAGTTCCCGTCTGGATTTTCGCCGGTGTGTCCCGTCACTCGGAGCCGGTCACCCTCTCGAACTGCCGCTGGAATATGTGTTGACTCGTAGAAGTCCGTCCAATGTTCCGGCACCACTCCGTTTCGCATTGTCACTCCTTCCGCCGTCCTGGGTTCGGAGGAAACTTAGCCATTTGTCGTGATGAAATCGAACGATCTCTGCGACGCGCACCGCTCCAAGGTGTGCTGATGGTGACTTTGGAAGGTGCCCCGACCACCGGACATGCCCTGCCTCGCTCCGGCACACAGACCAATGCGGGTAATACCACGCGTCTTATGGGTTACCTGCGCGGGCGCGGATCGCCGGGTGTGGCGCTGGTGCTAGCCGAAAGGTCACGTTGAGTTCGCCGAAGTCGTTCGTCCCTCCGTGGCCAGCAGATGGCAGGATTGCGGGTGCAGGTTGCCTAGCGTCATTTGACATCAAAGGCCCGTTGTCACCACGAGCTTGCCGCTCATGGTTCCGTCCTCCATTGTTTGGTGGGCTTCGACGATCTCCTCGAGACGAAACACATGGCCGATCGGAACCTTGACATGGCCGGCTTCTACATCCTCGATGAAGCCTTGAAGGATCACCGGCGGGAGGTCGGCGGCGTCTCCACCGTATGCGGTCAACCGAACGCCCCGTGGGATGTAGTCGATCGGATAGAACTTCTCAACCGTCCACTGGTTGGGCAGTATCCCGGTGAAGCAAACAACGCCGTGGACACGGACGCAACGAAGCGTGTCGGGAAGGGTAGGGGTGCCGACCAGCTCCAGGGCGCCGTCGACGCCGTCGGGGCAAAGCTGGCGAACCGCTCTTGTCACGCTGCCATCATCGATCACCACGTGGTCGACACCGATGTCGTCCAGCGCCTTGGCTTTAGTCGGGTTCCGGGTGGTGGAGAGTACGGTCATGCTGAGCCTCTTGGCCAAGACTGCGGTCAGCATCCCGATCGATGATGTGCCGCCGCGCACGAGAAGGGTCTGACCGGCTTTGGCCGCGAGACCGACGTCCAACGAGCCATTCGCCGTCAGTAGCATCACCGGTATGGCTCCGAGGGTTGGCCATTCCAGGCGACTGGCGAACGGCACCACCTGGCTCACCGGCACGCATGTGTACTCGGCATAGCCGCCGTCGAAGTCCCGGCCCATCCCGCCCGCCAGCGCGGCGACCTGTTGACCAGGGGCAAACTCCCCCCCCAGGGCAGGTCTCGATGACACCGACTGCCTCGGCTCCCAACACCCTCGGCCAGGTCATGCCTTCGGCGATACCAAGCCGGGCATGCAACTCCGAACGGTTGAGGCCGAAGGCCTTGACCGCGATGAGCGCCCAACCGGCGCGGGCGGTTGGCACCGGAATCTTGCGGATCTGCAGTGCGCCCGCCGGACCGGGACCATCGAGGACCACAGCTTTCATTGTTGTGGTACTCATCTCTACCTCCCTTTGTTCAGTTATCCCTGCGCCCAGGGCGATGAACAGCCTCGATTCTACGGCGCCACTGTCGAGGTAGCAGAGGATGAGCTCTGGTCGCAAGGTGCTGATGCGGGGGTGTCCGGGTGTCCCACAACACCGCCTCAGCAGCCTCTATCGTCCGCCTCCGAGCGCACCCCGGAGACTGTATTCGAGAAGGAGTCAGGATTACGATGGTCCAAGAATCCCCAATGAGAACTCACATGCGCGCCATCTTCCATCTCTCGATTCCGGTGCGTGATCTTCAGGAGGCTGTGGACTTTTACGCCAATGAGCTGGGCGCGGACATCGGTCGCAGGACCGAGACATTTGCGGATGCGCTGGTGTTCGGAGCCCAGGTCACGTTACAGAACGACCCTTCCAGTGTCACTGCCCCCATGCCTCGCACAAGGCACTTCGGTGCCACCCTTCCCTGGGAGGAATGGGAATTTGTTGCATCTCATTTCGCCGGAGGCCCGCTGGTCATGGAGCCGCCCACCGTGTCCTATGAGGGCGAGCCCACCGAGCAGGGCAAACTGATGATCGTTGATCCGAGCGGCAATCTCATCGAGATCAAGGCGTACCGTCATCCATACGAAGTATTGGGTTCGCTGGCTGGGTGACCTACGCCGATGAGATCGCCGCTATCACCGGGCCGGCGTTGTTCTCGCAGCGGATCGGGCATCCTCCCGGGGTGGCTCTTGATGGTGACTCGCGCGTTGCGCGATACCGTGTGGCGACGGCACAAATTTACGGGACTGAGGTCTAAGCTACCGGCGTCGACTTTCTGGACCTGGTCCTCTCGGCGAGCAGGCTCCTGGGAGGTCAAGCCATTCTTGGTTGCTTCGGACGGCTGGAACGACGTACGCAGCTGCGCCGAGATGTGTCACGGCCCTAAAGGCGGCAACGTGAACAAACAGAAGTGGGTCGTCGCAGTAGCGCTGTTATGCGGTTCCGTCGTGCTGACTGCATGCGGAGGATCGCCGTCTTCGTCGAGCCAACCGAGTGCTGAATCTGCGGGGCAGACATCTTCGACCGGAGGCGGCGAGCTCACGGTCCCCAACAGCCCGGCCGGCCAACAGCTGGAGTGGCTCATCAACGCCATCAGGAACCTGCCGCTCAGCACCCACGAGATATCGGCCCATTTCGATTCGGCGTTCCTCTCGAAGGTAAGCCCGTCCAAGGTCAATCTGGGTCTGAAGAGACTTGATCCGACCGGGGCGGGCATGACCGTCGTCCAACTGACCAAGCTCAACCCCAGGTCGCTAGAGGCACACGTTCAGATCGGATCGAAGCGTGATTCCGTGTCACTGGCGGTCGATCCCTCCGGGCTCATCGAGGGTCTGATCTTCTCGGCTCTCAGTCCATCTTCGGCAACCTGTGCCGCTCCTGGTGCCTCCGAGCGTTGCTATACGGCCCTCCAGCTGGAGCAGGCCTACGACCTCAAACCGCTCTATGCCAAGGGGTTGGACGGCTCGGGCATCACCATCGTGGTGTTGGCCGGGATCATCTCACCCACCATCGATCACGATCTCGCCGTTTTCGACCAGGCCTTCGGTCTCCGGACACCGAGCATCCGTGTCGTCTCACCCACCGGGCAACAACTGCAGTTCAGTCCGAGATCGACCGAGGATCTCGGACTGGCGTCGGAGATTACGGGCGATGTCGAGGCGGCCCACACCATCGCGCCTGGAGCCAACATTGTGCTGTTGGTCGCTCCGCCACAAGCGATCGTCTCGAACGCGTCCGTCGTCAACTGGGCGGCTTTGGCGGTGCTCTACGCGGCACAGCACCGACTGGGCCAAGTCGTCACTTCAAGCTTGAACAACGTGGGGGAGGCGGGACTAGGTGCCTCGAACATCGATCGCCTGCATGGGGATTACCAATACGCCGCGTCCCGACACCTCAGCGTGATCCAGGCATCAGGCGACTTCGGTGCCTCCAGTCGTGGCCCCGACGGCGGCGTCTTCCCACAGCGGATGAGGGGCTATCCAGCCTCGGATCCGCTCGTCACCGCCGTCGGGGGGACCCACCTCCACCTTGATCCCGACGGCAACCGGACCAGCCCGGACACCGTATTCAACGATACGAAGTCGGCCAGCGGCGGCGGACTGTCGACCATCTTTTCCCGACCGAGCTACCAGGATTCCGTCGAGCCTTTGGTTGGAGATCACCGCGGAGGTCCCGACGTCTCCATGAGCGCCGATGCCTACGGCGGATTCGAGTGGTACGCGAGCTTCGACGGCGGCGCGGGATGGTATGACGGTGGTGGGACCAGTGTGTCGGCGCCTTTGTTCTCAGGGATTGCCGCAATCGCTGACCAAGCCGCCGGACAACCGCTCGGCCCCCTCAACCCCTATCTCTACCGCGCCTACCAGCTCCCTGGCCATGGAGGGCTCGTTCCCGTCACCTCTGGGAACAGCACCATCACGACCAAGTCGACCAACGGGAGCACGGTCACCATCCGCGGGTACCGCGCCACCCCTGGATACAACCTCGCCACCGGCCTCGGCACCGTTGATGCAGACGAGTTGGTGATGACATTGGCGCACATCGGATAAGACGACGACGTAATCCATTCGGCACGGATCCCATAGATGGAAGGAGGATTGGAGCCGCTCAGCAGGCATCCCATAATGCGCGCCGCCACCGTGATGGGATTGCTCCGAACACCGGCTCTGCGGCGGTTATCGGTCTCGGCCCGTTCAGAGATCTGTTGCGCCCGTGGGCGGTGAGTCATTCTGAATCTTCAAATTCTGGAGAATCTCGTCTAGATCCTCATCACGGTGCTGATCTCCGTGCGCTTCATCACGGTGGTGATCTCGGTGCGCCTTCCCAGCAGCCACTGCGATGGTCTGACTAGTCCACGGTCCCATCGTCCCGCACGATAGGCACGACCACCGATGCTGGTCTCCCGCGCCTCCGCCCACCTGGATGTTCACCTTCTTGCCCATTTCCTGAGCGTACCCGTCGATCGTCAGCCGCTACGGATGCGCGACGCAGATCCGACGGCTGGCGATCGCAACAAATCCGCCAGCTGCCACATATCACCGGGTGGGTCAGACCGTATCCCATGGATAGCGCCAGGTCCGGAGCAGGGCGGCGAATCCGGCCCCACTGACTGGGAAAATGCAAGTTGCGAAACCTCCTGAGGGTGTGTGCGACGCGAACTCTCAGAGGGCAGGTCGTCGAATGACTGCACATTCGATACACGTCCGACAGGCGGGTATTGCCTCCAGGCGCTCCGTTGGAATAGTCCGACAGCAGGATTCACAGATTGAATAGTTACCGCTGTCGAGCCTAACCACGGCTTGGTTCAATTCGGCCAGGTGTGACTGGGCATCTGCCAGCAAGGCGGCCGCCCTTGCTCGCTCATATGCAATAGTCGGACCCTCAGGATCGTGCTCGTCATCGGCGTTGGCATCCGCAGTATCCGCAATAATTCCATGGAGCTCGGCATGCAACGTTTGGAGCCGAGCCAGCGCCGTTACCCTCTCACCTTCCAGGCAGTCACGGAGGATCGATTCATCGGTCCTCGGTAGCTGTCGATCCCGACTCATCTGGCAATTGGGGAAAGGCAATTCATGAGTGGCAGGCTAGTCAGATCGCCTATCAGGGCATCTTTCCTCTGTCCCTGACCACCGGTCAGTGGCGGTTATCTTACGGGGTGCGCTTGCTGGCTGCTAAGCGCAGCTGATCGGCAGATCGCTGACGGTTGAGGCGATCGACCCACGGCGGAGTCCTCAGATTCACGGGAGTGCAAACATTGGGGCCGTGGACCGATCCTTTGAGGCACTCGTTGCTGAGGCGACCTCTGCCCCAATCAGAGGATGGAACTTTGACTGGCTCAACGGCCGAGCCACCGAGGAGCGTCCATCCTGGCAGTACTCAAAGCTGGTGGCCGAGCGCTTGGAACAGTCGAGGCGAGTGTTGGATTTGCAATCTGGAGGTGGCGAGATGCTCGCCTCACTTCCGAACTTCCCGCCGCTTCTCGTGGCGACGGAGGGCTATGTCCCAAACCTGGTTCACGCCGCTGATCGGCTACGACAGCGTGGGGGGTTCGTTGTGGCCACTGACGACAAACACGAGTTGCTCCCATTCTGCGAAGCGACATTCGACCTAGTCACGAGCCGTCATCCCGTCACGACCTGGTGGACTGAGATCCAAAGAGTGCTGCTTCCGGGTGGGTCATACCTTTCTCAGCAGGTCGGGCCGGACAGCGTGAGGGAACTCAGTGAGTTCATAATGGGACCCTGGCCAGAAAGATCCACAAGGGATCCACAGCTCGCCGAGCAACAGGCCGTAGAGGTCGGACTAGTGGTCACTGACCTCCGGCTGGAGCGACTTCGGATGGTCTTCTATGACATTGGTGCCGTCATCTACTTCTTGCGTCTCGTCATTTGGATCGTGCCCGGCTTTGATGCGCGGCACTACCGTGATCAGCTCTGGTCATTGCACGAGCAGATTGAGCGAGACGGGCAGTACGTCACATATGCGACTCGATTCCTGATCGAGGCCAGAAAGCCGAACTAGGTGTGTCCCTGAACAACCGGCTAGGGGATGCAATTGTTCAGCCTCGTACTCACCATGCTGCCAAGTAGATGAACTCGGCTGCGGGTCGTCCAAGCCACTGGACGATCCGCATGGCCAGATCCATGTCGGTACCGAACTTCGCGGTGCGCAACGCGGTGAGTCGCCCGGAAGCACAGCCCAAAGCGGCCGCTAATTGAGACCATGTGAGACCCTCCTGCCGTCGCTTGTCGTCCATGGTCTTGTACAGCAATTTGAGGTTCCAACGGAGTCGTCGATCGGGTCCAGCGGAGGGAAGTGTGAACCTTGGCTCGTCATCGGTGGCTCCTTCGAGAAAGCTCTCGGGGGTGCGATCGAGCCATCGAAGCATGAAGAGAGCATGTTGGCAGCTGGTCCTGGGGGCTTTGGCCATATTGGTAAGGGTGGTAGGGCTGATGGGGTGATCGCGTCGTTGGTCATTCAGGTCGGATGAAAGATTCCACAGTTGGTCGGCGACCTGCCTCCAGCTCAATCCGAGCTCAGTCCTCTGGGTGTCGAGCGCCCCGTAAAGGGACATAGCGTCGAAGGGTTTGAACTTCAGATTCGTCACCTCTCCAGTTTGCCCAGTGCAGAACGTCCCCTACCACCGGCGCCGGATCACTTTTGTCGGCCGTGGCCGACGGGCACATCAAGGCCAAGTGGCGGCAGAATGGTTCGGTGGCAGGCTCGCAGCGAAATGATCTCGGTCAAGTGTTCAACGAGGTGCCAGGGCTCTACGACCGCGTGCGCCCGAGGTATCCCTCGGAGCTGTTCTCGGACCTCGTTGCCATCACTGGATTGGACAAGCAGTCGTCAGTACTGGAAGTCGGCTGCGGTACGGGACAGGCCACAGGCGCGCTGGCAGCGCTTGGCCGCTCAGTGACCGCTGTTGAGCCGGGAGCGGACATGGCCGCTTTGGCTCGCCAGCGTCTCAGTGACCTCGACAATGCCGAGGTCGAAACGTCATCGTTTGAGGAGTGGGACGACCGCGGCCGATATTTCGAACTGCTGGTGGCCGCGTCATCCTGGCACTGGGTGAACCCCACGGTCGGTTGGCCTCGAGCGCACGACCTACTCCGGCCCAGAGGGTGGATGGCCCTACTTGGCAACGTCGTCGTTCGTCGGCCGGGCGAGCTGGAGGTGTACGCCGAGACCGCTGACCTCCACGAACGGTTTTCCCCCGGCAACCCTGATTGGGGACTTCCCCCACTCGAAGACGAGGTGCGCACAACAGACGCTGGCTGGGGACTGGTCCAAGACCCCGGCGGCTTGTTCGGCCCAACGATTGTGCGGTGGTATCCAATGGTGCAGTGGCTCGACGGGGAGGGGTTCGCCGATCTCCTTCGCACGAACTCGATCTACCGAAAGCTCGAGCGAGACATTCGTGAACCCCTGCTCGACATGATTGCCGAGCGAATCCGTACGAAAATGGACGATCGAGCGCCGCGCCGTTATCTGAGCGTGCTCCGAGTCGGCCAGCGCGCTCCGTGAGCCGCGGAGGTCAAAGTGGTCGTGGGCGTCTTGAGCGAACAAAATCCACGCCCGTGCCCCTCAACACCGGGAAGGCGACGGATATCAAAGGTCCTCTCAGTCTCGATTCCTGGACTTCAATCATTCACCAAACGGCATCTCTGTTCCATCGGGTAGATACATGGTTCCGAACTGAATAACCGCTCGACCCTCTGACCGGGAACGGGCCATCCATGCCTTGGCCGCCTCTTCCGATTCCTCGGCGGTTCCCCACTGCATAACCACACTTTCCGTCGCAGCGGGCGGGTATTCCAAGCTCGCCCGTCTGATTACCTTTTGGCGCCGTCCCCACCATTCAACGTGCCGCCCACAAACCCAGACAGGGAATGCTCCGTCTCTGAAAGAGAGCAAATACTCGGCAACATTCGGACACAGCTCGCCCGGCGCAGACATGTCCTTTGGGATCTTTCGGAGATCCCTACTACATCGCAACTCGCCCTCAGTTGCCTGCCGAGCCATGCCAGAACAGTACGGCCAAAACGGGACAGAAACGACCTGGTTGCGGCCTGCTGGAAGAACGCTTCCCGACAGCAGGAGTGCCCCTACCACCGGATATGCCTACTCCTGATCGGCACCATGGGGACAGAGATCAGGAACCATCGGAACCGATTCGTTGACGAAGTTGATTCCCTCAGTGTTGCAGTCCGCCGACGACATCACGACCGGTCTGTGCGATGCGGACGTGGGTGACGGCTGGCGAACAAACGTGTTCGACACAACGGTAGTTGGCAGTACTGGGGCCAAGATCATCGAAGAGTCTTTCGCCGCTACCCAGCAAGACAGGCACAATCGCAACATGCATTTCATCGATTAGCGAAGCACGAAGGTACTGCCTGATGGTGGCTGCGCCACCCCCGACAAGGACATCGTGGTCGCCGGCCGCTTCGAGGGCTGCACTGAGAGCGGCCTCGATCCCACTGTCCACGAAATGGAAGGTCGTTCCCCCCTGCATTTCGATAGGAGCATGCGGTTGGTGAGTGAGCACGAAGGCCGGGTGATGAAAAGGGGGATCCTCTCCCCACCAGCCGGTCCACTCGCTCTCGCCCCACGGGCCACGTATCGGGCCGAACATGTTCCGACCCATGATGGTGGCACCCACACCAGATCCCCGCTCTGAGAAAAAATGGTCGTCGAGTCCCTCACGACCGCCTTCTCTCCCGATCATCTGATTGCCGCTACGGGTGGCCAAGATCCATTCGTGGAGCTGAGTGCCCCCAACCCGGAGCGGATGGTCGAGATCCTGGTGGGGCCCTGCGGCGTAACCATCGAGCGAGATCGAGAAGTTGCACACGAGCAATCTTGACATTGACTCCTCCTTCTGTTCGCTCCCATCATGACTGTGTTCGCCACGCTCCTGCGGGAGCGGGTAGAGAGGTAGGAGAATGGTTTGCAGACCCGCTCCGGGTCAGGTCAGGCTGAGGCGTGCCTGAAAATCGATTCGTCGGCGAGATCGCCAGAACCTATGACCAACCTGGCACGGGAATGTTCGCCGTCGGAGTTCTCGAAGCGACAGTCGACTGTCTGGTCGAGTTGGCCGACGGCGGAGCGGCGATGGAGTTCGCTATTGGGACTGGCAGGGTCGCTGTCCCTCTGGCTGCCCGGGGTGTCCCGGTCACCGGGATCGAGTTGTCCGCAGACATGCTCGACGTACTGCGGTCTAAGCCCGAAGCGAGCGATATCACGGCCGTCGAAGGCGACATGGCCGTGACATTCGTTGAGGGGGAGTTTTCCATTGTCTACTTAGTCTTCAACACGATCACGAACCTAACGACGCAGGACGAACAAGTGGCGTGCTTCGAAAACGCTGCCCGGCACCTGCGCCCCGGTGGCCGCTTTGTGATCGAGACCAACGTGCCCAGTCTTCGCCGGTTACCACCAGGCAACTCCGGTGTTCCGTTTGCGTTGACAGAGGATTACATCGGCATCGACGACTTCATTGACCGTACGCACAAGCAGATCTCCCGTTCTCGGCACTTCAACCGACTTCCTGATGGCAGCTTCACCGAATTCACGGCACCGTTCCGATATGTGTGGCCAGCCGAGCTGGATCTGATGGCTCGGATCGCAGGCATGACGCTGGAGTATCGATGGGCGTGGTGGGACCGCTCGCCGTTCACTGGTGAGAGTCTTTTGCACGTGAGCGTGTGGCGTCTCCCGAAGACATAGACGCCAGCGTGACCCCCACCACCGGGTATGTGTGTTGCAATACACAGGTGGGCGACTCTTCCTCGGAACTGACCATCGAGAGCACTCGGGACGCTACCCTGATCGCCAGCGTCCACTTCCGCACAGTCTTGATCGCCTACAGGAGCTTCTTCCCACCGGAGTCCCCGGCACCCACGATCCCGGATCTGACCAATCTGTGGAAGGAGCGGCTCGCTGATCCTACCGCCAGGGGTTTCGCGGGATCGCTGGATGGTCATACCGTTGCCATGGTTGTCGTTCGCAGAGATCCCGATTTCGATGCAGAGGGGCAACTACTCGGACTCCATGTGCTGCCTGATGTCTGGGGACGGGGGTTCGGTAGTGCGCTCCACGACAAAGCGGTAGAGACTCTGAGGGCTCAGCTGTATGACAGCGCCGGCCTGTGGACGATCGCAGCAAACGAGCGGGCTCGTCGAATGTACGAGAATCGAGGCTGGGTGACCGTTCCTGGACTCGAACTCAATCACGATGGGGTCACCGAGGTTCGCTACGCCAGGTCACTCTGATCGGGCTGCCTATCCTTGACCACCGGTTAAACAGTGATCAACCCTGGCTGACCCGCACTTCCGTGATACCGCTATGGCGCCGGCTGGCTTACTGACCCTCGGCTATTCCCCATCGGATCGACGGCAAGCTGCGCCTCCCAGCGGGGCTGCGCACACATTTGATCCATCGCGTGGCATCTCTGCTGAGGAGTCTGAGTCGCATCGTCTTCATCGTCCGGCGGGCCTAGGCCATGCAGCTTTGATTCTTCACCTTCGATGTCTGAAGATCCCGTCGGTGTGGACCGGCCTACACGGCCGGCGCGGGCCGATGGCCGCCGAAGTTAACGGTGACCCCGTCGTGCCGCATGCTCCGGGCGAACCAGGCGATCGAGAGCGCAATGGAACCGGCCGTCAGGGAGAGTGTCGTCCCGAGCCGTTCGAGAGGGAAGGACTGGGTCGACGACGTCAGCAGTAAGACCAGGACGACCGCTCCGTTCAAGAACATGGTCACCGCCCAGAGGAAGGAGACGCGGACGAAGAAGCGATGGACGCTCGGACGCTCCAGGAGTTCGGGGGTCAGGGGGCAGAAGTCGTGCGTGAACCGCTGGGTGAAAGGCCGACCGGCGAGCGCACTGAGGATGAGCAGCATGGAGGCCAGGAACGCACTTACCGTGGGCTGAATGAAGTACACGAAGGCGCTGCCAGTCACGAAGGAGATCACCGTACGGAGGGTGAGCAGGGCGGTGCCGAGCAGGAGCAGGGTGGAGACCCGTTCCCGCCGCCACAGCCGTCGGGCGACGAGGACGTACGACCAGGCCAGGGCGGCGAGCAACGCCCCACGGAATCCCGCCAGGAGGAGGACGAAGTAGTACGCGGCAACCGGCGCGATGACACTCTCGAGGATCACAGGAAGGGCGTGACGCAGGACCCGCACCGGGTGGGGGAGGCGCAGCACAGAGCCGGATCGGCCATCGGGGCCATCGGAGAATGCCAAGGCCCCGAGGTCCGCTCGCTTGTGGGTTCGGCTGATACGTGACTGTACCGGACAGCCCGGTCACCGTCCGGTCGGGGTTCCCCCGAACGAGCCCCTCTCCCCCGGCTGGGTGCCGCTCACACCCGGACTGAAATTCATTCGTTCTCATGGCCCCAGCAGGGGGATCTCGTAGTTTGGACACCTGCCCATATAACACCGGATCAGGGTACGTTTCCTGTGTTCGGACGCGATCGGTGCTCGCGGCCGCTAACTGCCCGTTGTCCGCACTTCCGGGGCCACGAAGTCACAACTGAGTGCTGCGGAGACGGCGCCGAGGGCGTTGCCGCTATTGTCCGATCTGGAGCACGATCTTCCCGCGTGCGTGGTGGGCTGCCACCCGTCCCAACGCCTCGCGATCCTGGCCCGACGGCAGGACCGTGGCGATCTGGGCGTCTGTGGTGACCACCCGGAACGCGGCTTTCACCGGCACCCAGATGACTCAGGGGAGGACGACAGGGCGCAGACCACGACATGACGCAGTGTGCGATACGTCGGAGACACGCCCCCTTAGTCGGGCGGGCGCTTCTCGTCCCTCGCCTGTACTGTTAGAGGGAAGTTTGAAAGTGCTTTAGGGGTGGGCGACGGGTTGCACAGAAGGAGGCGACGACTTGCGGAGTCGATTGCTGATCGCAGGCCTGGCAATGGTGGGGATGACAATTGTGATCGCAAACCCTGCGCCGGCGACCGCTGGAGGTCTAAAGGGTCAGGGTAATTACAATTGCGCGAGCGCATCGGGCTCGATGCAGTTCAGTCCGCCACTCACCGCCAACTGGAATGGAAAGGCGACAGCGAGGCTAGCTATCGACGCAGGAGACTGTTCGGGGGGAAATCCCACCCCTGCGACGGTGATCATGTCGGGGAAGTTCACGTTCCCATTCGCTCACGACTTCTGCCTCATAGGTGAAACCATGAGCAAATTGACGACGTTGCAGCTGACATACGGTTCCGGAGTGAGCAGGAGCAAGCTCGTACGTTCCTCGATCGTGATTCTGGATGACGGGCAGGCGGGCATCGGTGGGAACGTGAGAGGGTCGTATCCCGTGAGGAATCAGCAAGCCAGTGCCAGCTTCGCCTATTCCGTCGTCGGAAGCTGCTCAAGCGGCGTCACCGGCCTCTCGCTGAGCCAAACCGCCGCAGCTCTCGTCAACTTCTGACGGCTAACTCCTCGTTCCACGTTCAGTCCGAGGCAACGGTTTTCGAGCCTGCCGATACGCCGCCACTCGAGGCCTCGGATCCAAACTACCCGTGCCCGCCAGCGGTCTAGAAGCTCGATCCACGAGAGGTCTCGTCCGACTCGACGAACGATCCCCGGTGGCGCAGTACATGCGGATACCGAGCCGATGCAAAGGGTGCCCACACCGGGTCACTGGCATTGCTCGGGCTCCTACGGCTGGTTGCCGCCTTTGGCGGCGTATACACACCCTGTTACCCATTCACCACGGTTGTCGCCGTGGGGCATGACGCGTACCACCTGAGCCGAGCACGCTTCTGTCAGGGAGTCCCCTTGCATTTGGAGGGCCTTAATTGTGTCCACGCCATCAGCCTTGAACCAGTAGTACCCGTCTTGGTGGGACGGGTCTATCAGGGCCGATGAGCACGCCGAGGCCACCAGGCCAGATACCGACAGGACCAGAATGACTGCCGCACGAGTGCATCGTCTAACCGCAACCTCGCGAAGCCTACGGCACCGTGATTGTCGGATCAGGAGCACGTCCTCAGAAGACAGACCACCGTGGTCGAGCGAACCGATCTAATCAGGGTGTTCGTTATGCACCCGCCTGGATACGAGCAGGTGCTCAACCCGCAGGCATCCTCGTCCGATAGAAGTCACGTGCCTCAATTTCGATCCCCGCTCACTTCGGCGCTCCTTCACCTCTCCGACTCAATCCGTGCTCTGCGACTCCGTCTCGAGGAAAACGAGGGACTCGTTGGCAGGGCGTTAGCGATGACGAACGAGGGCGCTGGCGCATCTGTGGTGCTTGGGGAGATCCCCGCTTACGCAGCCCAGATGGCCGCCGACGAGGCCATGATCGCTTTGTTTGAGGCTCGCGACCAGGTACGCAAGGTAGTCATATGCGCGGGACTCGAGGACGGAATGACCGTTGAGCAGCTTGCCACTATGTTCCACTTGTCGCCAGATGTGATCAGTGCCTACGTGGCCGAGCGATCCAACTGGTTCGCACCTGCACTATCTCAGCGTCACAGACACTGACGGATTTGACGGTGCCGCCGATCACCGGGTGGGCGGCGTCTATCGACCGTGGCTGAACGGCAGTTCGGGGCGCGTGGAAACCGGGACAACGACGTGCCTGCGCTCAGGCGTCGCGGCGTACGAGGACCCAACAGCCGATTCCCAGGGTCACCACGGCGTAACAGACGAGCAGTGCGAAGCCCGTCCACGGGCTGAAAGCGGACGCCACGCGATCGGGCGCACCCTGGGTGGAAAACATGACCAGACCGATGTTGGCCGGCAGGTAGCGGGCCAAGGCATTACTTAGTCCCGTGGGCAACGCCTCGACGATGATCGGCAGGACTAGCACCACCCCGACGAATGCCGAAATGGCGCCGGCGGTGTGACGGATGATGGTGGCCAATCCCAGCGCCAGCAGTCCGAGCACGGCCAGATAGAGGCCGGCACCGACGACTGCTCGAAGAACGCCCGCTTGCCCCAATGATGCGGAGCCATTCGAGAGCAAGGCCTGAATGTTGTGGGGGATCTTCAGCCCGAGTTGCTGGGCGCGCTGTGCCGCCGCTGCCTTCGTCCCGACAGCATGCTTGGCCGACAAGATCGCCTGACCGAGAGCGAAGGCGCTGAATGTGAGAACTTCGCTCACCACCAGCGCCACCGCTCCGAACACGAGGATCTTGGCGGTGAGCACAACGGGACGGCGGGGCACGGCCGACAACGTGGCGCGGATGGTGCCCGTTCCATATTCGGCGCTCATTACCAGCACACCCAGGACCCCAAATATGAGCTGTCCGAGGAACACGCCTATCAGGCTCCGCCGGGTCGGATCGTCGATGATCTCGGTGGGGCTGACCGTGCCGGTACCGAGGGCGCACAAGCCCACGACGGCCACTGCCGTGCCGATGAGCGTCCACGTAGTCGAGCGGACCGACCAGAGCTTGGTCCACTCGGCCGCCATGGCTCGGCGTAAACCGACGCGGCCCGGCGGCTGTTCGAAGGCGAACGGGGTCGGGGCTCCGAGCACCGCAGTCACGATCCACCTCGAAACTCGACGGCTTCGTCGGTCAACTCCATGAAGGCGTCCTCCAGTGAGGCGACGGGGGTAAGTTCATGCAGAGCGATGCCCAACGAGGCCGCCAGATCGCCCACTTCCGGCGCGGCCAGCCCGGTTACGGTCATGGACCCGTCGGGATCGGGGATGACGGTCCCGCCCGCATTGGTCACGGCGTCGGACAACTGGTGCGGAGCTGGTGTGCGCACCTTGACCGATTGACGCGAGCTGCCGGCCACGAAGTCGGCGACCGAGGTCTCGGCGATCAGCCTGCCCTTGCCGATCACAACGAGATGGTCGGCGGTGAGCGCCATCTCGGCCATGAGGTGGCTCGACACGAATACGGTGCGACCTTCGCCAGCTAGCGATTTGCACAGTGTGCGCACCCACCGGATGCCCTCGGGATCGAGGCCGTTAACGGGCTCGTCGAACAGGAGCACCCCCGGGTCGCCAAGCAGGGCGGCGGCGATGCCCAGGCGCTGGCCCATCCCGAGCGAGAACTTGCCCACCCGTTTGCCGGCCACCGAGGTGAGACCTACGAGGTCGAGCACCTCGTCAACGCGCCTCCGAGCGATGGCGTTGCTCCGGGCCAGGGTGAGTAGGTGGGCACGGGCGGAGCGACCGGGATGGATGGACCGTGCTTCGAGCAGCCCGCCCACCTCATGCATCGGCCATGGAAGATCGTGGTAGTGCCGGCCCACCACGTTTACCGAGCCCGACGCCGGCGAGTCGAGGCCCATGATCATGCGCATCGTGGTCGACTTGCCCGACCCATTGGGCCCGAGGAAGCCGGTCACAGTCCCCGGACGCACGTCAAAAGACAGGTCGTCGACCGCCACTACGTTGCCGAACCGCTTTGTGAGCCCCCGGGCCTCGATCACCCGGTCAGCCTTGCACGGCGTCGGATCCTGTGGGTATCGGGGTGAACCCGATCTGGGATGCCTCGTGGTGTTGCTTCGTCCCGGGAGACAAGCTCCATCTGCCGACCGCCACGTGCCGCTATCCGCTGGCTCTCAAGGCGGTGAGCTCAGTCAGCGGAGCTTGGCCCACTCCGGCCACGCTCTCTACTCTCCCAACGACCAGGGCAAGGCGAGCCTCTTTTCTGGCCAAAGTCGGGCTTCGGTCCTTCCGGGCGCGGGAACAACGCCCTCGTACGCAGTGCTCGCCATGGATGTTGGGGCCCGATCCCCATTCCGTGACAGGTGGCCGATCCCATTAGGTTTGCCACGTGATAACCGCCGGTACCGTTTTTGTTGCCGCCGGCATCGTCTTTGTGGCCGCGACCCTTCAGCGGGCTGTAGGTTTCGGATTCGCACTTCTTGCTGTGCCGCTTCTGGCATTCGTCGTTCCGACCAAGAGCGCCGTGGTCATCGTGTTCTTGAACGGTACCGTCATTTGCGCCTGGCTTGCCGTCCGCCTCCATCGAGAAATCGAGAGGCCGACAGCCCGCCGGTTGGGACTAGGCGCAATATGTGGTGCACCGATCGGGGTGATCATCCTCACTATCGTCTCCGCCACGACGCTTCGGCTGGTTCTCGGAGTGACGACCTGTCTCGCCGCAGTCTGGATCATCGTCTCTTCGCGCTTGCTGAAGCCTGAACCGGTGGTACCTCGCCGGACAACAACCTTTGTAATGGGCTTCGTCAGTGGCGTCATCAATACGTCGCTGGCCACCAATGGTCCTCCTCTCGTCTACGAACTACGTCGGGCAGGCTTCCATGGTGACCGATTCCGGGCCACCATCTCGGCTGTCTTTCTGCTCTCGAACCTCTTGGGGTTGCCCCTTCTTGCCCTGGCGGGACTGATCACAGCTTTCGACCTTGCCCTCGCTGCTTCGTCGCTCGTTCCCTGCATGATTGGAATCGCCCTTGGCTCTCGGATAAGCGGCCGAATGAAGCCGTATCACTTCGCGTTGGCTGTCGACCTCCTGCTTTTGGCCACCGGCTTGCTTACGATCTCAAAGGTGATCTGACGAACCCCGGGCTGGGAACACCGGTTGTTGTCCTTCCGCGTCGCCCGCCCGGTCGGGGGTCGTCCCAGACGCCCGCCTGTGTCGGTCCCGCGAAGTGTCCTCTTGAGGACCACCGAGTCACCAGCCGCGATCAGCGCGAGCCCCGGTCAGCACTGGCCCCGACCGAGAGACGCCGTCGCCCATAACTGTCACACAGTGAGACCCGGCAAATACCCGGGGTCACCCCGGGGAGATAACCAGCGGCGTCCCGACGACCGGGATCTGACCGTTTATGACCCCCGCTGACCGGCAGATGTGGGTCCGTGCCACCCGTCGATCCCCCGGGCCGGGCGTCATCGACCGAAACGGGACCCTGTCCATCGACAAGACTGACCCCGTGACCACCGACGACGCCAGCCACCTCGACCCGGACATCCCGACGGAGCGCACCTTCGGTTGGGCGAACGTCTTTGTGGCACCGGACGAGGATCCGAGAAGCGAGACCCCCTCGGTCGGGGAGAGGGCCACGCTGATCGACTTCCTGACCGGCTGCCGTCAGACATTGGAGCTCAAGTGCCGAGGCCTCGATGCCGAGCAGATGGCCCGGCGGTCTGTTCCGCCCTCCAACATGTCGCTACTGGGCCTCGTCCGCCACATGGCCGACGTCGAGCGGTTCTGGTTCCGCCAGGTCCTGTCTGGCCAGGACGCCCCCCGCCGCTACCGGACGGCCGAGGACCGGGATGCCGACTTCAACGGGGCCAGGGCTGATCCCGCCCTCGTGGTGGAGGCGTGGGATGCCTGGCGGGCGGAGGTCACCTACGCCGAGCAGTGCGTCGAGGGATTCACCGACCTCGGGACGACGGTCCCCCTCCCCGACGAGGACGAGGAGATCGCCGTGCGTGAGGTGCTCATGCACATGGTCGAGGAGTACGCCCGCCACTGTGGCCACGCCGACCTGCTCCGCGAACGGATCGACGGGCGAGTGGGCGTCTAGGGCACGTCCGACACTCTTTTGCCTGGGTCGGGAGCGGAGGGATGGCCGTCAGACGATGCCGCCTTGTCGGCGCCTTCCAGCCGCCGTACCGGTCGGCCGGTTTCACCTATCGCCGCTCCGAGAGTGACCGATGTCGAGTGTCAGTGACCGGCGCTTCTGAGCCATCTCGCACTCCACCCAACCCCCTGGCCCTGGCTCAATGGAGGAGGCTCGATACGACATTGATGACCAGGGCGACGATGACCGCACCGAACAAGTACGAGAGGAGGGCGTGGGAGAGAGCAATCCTACGGATCCTCTTGGTGGTCAAGTTCGTGTCGGATACCTGGAAGGTCATGCCGATGGTCAACGCCAAATAAGCGAAGTCCAGATAGGTGGGCGGATCGTCCTCGTTGAAGTCGATCCCGCCCACCGGCGGGGAGTAGTAAGACCGGGCATAGCGCAGGGTGAAGACCGTGTGGACCAGTCCCCACGACAGCGCCACACTCACCAGTCCGAGCGTGATCAGGTAAGCCTTCGTCCCCCCGGCAGTTTGACCGGCCCGGACCAGGGCCAGCCCGACGGCTGCCAGCAAAGCGAGTGCCGCGAACAGGAGGATGACCTCCGCCAGTTCGACACTTGTGTCCTCTCTATTGGCACGGCTCTTGGACTCCTCGGCATCGAGGCCCCCCACGACCCACCAGATCCATGTGACGAGGAAGAGCGCACCGACGTCCCAGCCGATGAGGATCGCTCCCTGCCAGAAGGTCCAGACGGACGCAACGACTCCGGCAACGATTCCGAGTGATGCTGCCACCGCCACACGCACACTGGCCCGAGGGTCTCGCCACCGGCGAGACCAACCGGTCGGAGGGTTCATCGTCGCAGCGTAGGCGAGTGACCACTGGCTGAAGGTGCACGGACAGGCTTCGATCCGACCGTCGGGCCAGGGGATTGGAACGGAGCATCTGTGGGGTGGAAGCACCTCCTGTCCCCGGACAGCCGCCGCCCTCGGAGCATCCGCGGAGCCGGTGTGCACTACGTCGGCTGTGGGTCCGCGTGCCATCGGCGTTTCACATCTGACCCGGGCCGATGACGGGCATGATGGCGAAGTGAGGAACCCATACCCGACGAAGCTCCCTGACAGCACCGGTCGGCTGGGATGGGCCGTGGCCGCTGTTGGATGTGCCGGAGCACTCGGTGCTGCGCTCTTCGGCCCGCAGGACGCCCGATCGGCGGCGGCGCAGGACTGGTCTCCTTTCGTCCTCGTCGCCGGCCTTCTCCTGGTGGGCCTTGTCGCCGACGAGGACCGGCTGTTCTCCGCCGCCGGTCATTCCCTCGCTCGCCTAGCGCCCAATGGGTTGGTCCTCTACGCCGGCGCCGTCGCACTCATCGTGGCGGTGACGACCCTTTTGAATCTCGACACGTCGGTGGCATTCCTCACGCCCATCCTCGTCTACACGGCGCGCAGCCGGGGCGAAGGGGAGGCACCGCTCCTCTACGGCTGCCTACTTCTGTCCAATGCCGGATCGCTCCTGCTGCCCGGGTCCAATCTCACCAACTTGATCGTCCTCGGCCACCTGCACCTCTCGGGAGGACAATTCCTTCGGCACATGGCTCTCGCCGGGATCGCATCGGCGCTGGTGACGGCGCTGGTCGTGGGTGTGGCCGAACATCGATCGTTACGGGCCACCGCCGCCCCGGTGTCGGACCTGGTCGATCGACCGGTGCTGGGAGTCGGACTCGTAGCCGTGGTCGCGGTCACCGTGATGGTGCTGGTCCTCCGGTCGCCGGCCGCTTTCGTGGCGGTCGTCGGCGTCGTGGCCGTCGGTGTCCGGTCCTTCTCTTCGGCGGTCTCTCCGAGGCGGGCCCTGGGGGTCCTGGGACTTCCCGTACTCATTGGCCTGTTCGGCATAGCCGTGGCGCTCGGGACACTGGGGCGTGCATGGTCGGGACCAGCCACTCTCCTCACCCACCTCGATTCGTGGGGCACGGCTGTCACCGGGGCCCTGCTCAGCGTGGCCGTCAACAACCTTCCCGCTGCGTCGCTGTTGGCCGCTCGGGTACCGCCTCGACCGTTTGCCCTCCTGGTGGGTTTGAATGTCGGTCCGAACCTCTTGGCCACCGGCTCGCTGGCCTGGATCTTGTGGCTGCGCTCGGCGAGGTCGGCCGGTGCTCAACCATCCATGGCCAAAGCGAGCCGCCTCGGCGTGGTGGCGGTGCCGCTGTCGATGGCGGCTGCACTGGGGATGCTCGCCCTCAACGGCTCGCACTGAAATGCGGCCAACCATGCCCTGTCGTCCAGCTCCGCTTCACCGCTCGAGTCGACGCCGAATCCGGCGTACCCGAGTCCGTTGCGAGAAGATGCAGACGTGAAGTTGGTCGGCCGGGTGCGAAGAGACCACCGATGAACCTCGACCTGGTCACCCTCGTCGTCGACGAGTACGACGCCGCAATCCAGTTCTTCGTCGACACATTGGGCTTTGATCTCGTGGAGGATTCGCCAGCTCACACCGAACAGGGAGAGGCCAAACGCTGGGTGGTTGTGAGACCACCTGGTGCCGAGACGGGGATCTTGCTGGCCCGTGCTGATGACCAACGCCAGGCATCGGTCATCGGAGCCCAAACCGGTGGCCGGGTCGCCTTCTTCCTTCGCGTCGACGACTTTGATGCCTCCTATCGGCGAATGACTTCGGCTGGCGTGCGTTTCGTGCGACCCCCGAGGAGCCAACCCTACGGACGCGTTGCAGTCTTTCTTGACTGTGCCGGCAATCGTTGGGACCTCCTCGGACCTGGCTGAAGCGACCACGACCCTCGGTGCGGGTGCCCGTGCCCGCCAGCGTCTGCTGCCCACGGCGTCGCCGGCGAGGACATCGCTAAGCTGCGTCCGGACAGGGGAAACAAGCGCCCACGGACTTGGAGGAGATGCAAAATGCCAGAGTTCACCTCTTACGACCCCGGGACCCCCTCCTGGGTCGATCACGCCACCAAGGATCTCGAAGCCTCGAATGCCTTCTACGGGGCTCTCTTCGGCTGGAAAGCCGAGGACCAGGGTGAAGACATGGGTCACTACACCCTCATGCTCAAGGGTGGGAAGACCGTGGCCGGCAACATGAAGGTGATGACGGAGGAGCAGCCCAGCGCCTGGATTACCTACGTCTCTGTCGACGATGCCGACGCAACCGTCGACCTGGCCAAAAAGGCGGGGGCCATGGTCTTCGCCGAGCCGATGGACGTTTCAGACATCGGACGCATGGCGGTGTTCGCTGACCCCGGGGGGGCTGTGATCGGGGTCTGGCAGCCGAAGACCTTCGCTGGAGCAGAGCTGGCCAACGAGGCCGGGGCCTTCGCCTGGAACGAGCTGAACACCCGGGATCTCCCGGCGGCCAGAGCTTTCTACACGGAGGTGTTCGGGTGGGAGCCCAACGATCTCGACATGGGAGGAATGAGCTACACCGAATGGAAGCTCGGCGACAAGACGGTGGCGGGCATGATGACCATGCCGGACATGGTCCCCGCCGAGGTTCCGGCCCACTGGCTCGTCTACTTCGGCGTTGACGACACCGACGCCTCGGCCGCCAAGGCAGCCGAGCTCGGAGGAACCACGTTCGTCCCACCGACCGACATTCCTCCCGGGCGCTTTGCCGTCCTGGCTGATCCCGACGGTGCCGCATTTGCCGTCATCAAGATGGCCTCCTGACAGCGACCTGAGCCGAACCGCCCGTTCCCATCATCACGACCCTTTCGTCTGATGGTGACCACGTTCCGCCGTCACCTGGCGGGAACGCCGGCATCAGGGCCGGGCCACCTTTGCTCAGCCGGCAACCCAGGACGGGAGGAACGCCCAAAGAGAGCGTTGGAGGTGGCCGGCGGTTCGACTGAACCCGTCAGGGTCCGGAGCGGGCGGCGGAACCCACTCGACGGACCCGACGGTGTTTTGGACCGTACCACGATGTCAACACGTGTTGTCAATGGACCCTGACGCTGGCCTCAACCGGCGAGCGAGCGCCAGGCCTCGGCATGGGCGGCCACGCTGATATCCCAGGTCAGCTGGTGGGCTCGGGCCCGACCCCGCTTGGCTACGGCGCGGGCCTCGGCCCCGCCGGCCAGGGCGGCCAGCAGGCCGTCGGCCAGACCGCCGGCGTCCGGTTCGACCAGATAGGCCCCGTCCCCCACCACCTCGGGCAGGGACGAACGGCGGGCCGCCACCACCGGCACGCCCACCGCCATCCCCTCCAGAGCGGGCAACCCGAACCCCTCGTAAGTGGAGGGCACGGCCACGGCGGCGGCGGCGGCCATCAACCGGGGAAGGACCCCGTCGGCCACCCGGCCCAACCGCAGGGCGCCGGGCAGGGGTGCGAACAACTGGTCGCGACGCTGGTCGGGCGGCCCGGTCATGACCAGCACGGTGTCGGGCCGTGCGTCGCGCACCCGCGTCCAGGCCGCGGCCAGACTGGCCAGGTTCTTGCGCCGGGTGCAGCCCGCCGCATGCATCACGAACGGCCCCCGGATCCCGAGGTCGGCCAGCTCCCGCTCGGACAACGGATCGGCGGTCAAGAAGGCCTCGTCCACCCCCAAGGGGATGACCACCGGGTCGACAACCCCAAAGGCCGACACCACCTCGTCGGCGGAGAACTGAGACGGGCAGATGACGGTGACGGCCCGTCGGGCAGTGGCGGCGGCGTCGGCCACCGGCGCTCCCTCGTCGGCGAAACGCCAGGGGGCGATGTCCAACACGGTGAGAACTTCGGGGTAGGGGGCGGGCGGCAAACGCAGATCGAGGCGATGGACCAGGTCGTAACGACGGTAGATGAACCGACCGGCGGCCCGCCGGAGGACCGGGGAGGCGTCGCCCAGCAGGGCGGCCGGTATGCGCACGCTGCCCGGCTGGGCGGTGCGCAAGGTTCGCACCACCACCGGATCCACCTGCCAACCGCTGCCCAGGGCGCCCGATCCACGGTCAGCCAGCTGGCGCTCGTAGACCTGCTGTCCCATCGGTTCACCGGCCGACAGGGTGGCCAGGGCCAGACGAGTGGCCATCAGCGTGACGCCCGGCTGTCGGTGCAGGTCCGGCCCACCGTGCAGGCCAGCGAGGAAAGCAGGTGGCGATGACCGGAGGCGCGCTCGTCCGGCCGATGGAGGTGCGAAGAGGACACTGACGATTCCCTATCGACCATGTTCTCCATCAGCTCAGACGTCGGGTGCGCCGGCGGGCCAGCAACCTGCCGATCCCGTCGCGCAGGTCCGGTTCGATGCGGTAGAGGAGCACGCCCATGGTGATCCACGACGCCGCTACCACCACCACCGCCTCGACCACGGCGGTGACCCCCCGGGCATGGGGGAAGGCAACCACCAGCACAACGGCCACGATGCCGGCCGCCGCCGCCCCCGGGATGAGCGGGGCCAGGGCAGCCCGGGCGTAGTCGGCAAACGACACCGCCAGTTGCCGGCAGACGATCACGGGGAGGATGAAGAAGTCGAGGACGATCACCACCGGCAGCGAGCCGATGGCCGGGCCGACCGGGCCCAGCCAGAAGGTGGCGGCCACGCTGCCGGCCAGGTTGAGCAGTGCGCCTATCACCGACAGCCGGACCAGCAGTTGGATGCGCCCGATGCCGGTCAGGAAGCTGAAGCACTGGTTGCCGGGCAGCTGCACGGTGATCATCACCCCGAGGGCGATCACGATCTCGTACGTCTTCGGAGGCACCGAGCCGAGCCAGAGCTTGAGCATGGGCTCCCCGAAAGCGGCCAGGGCGATGACCACGGGGATGGAGATGCCCATGCCGACCAGCACCGAACGGAAGAAGTAGGAGGCCTGGCGGCGACGATCGCCCACCGCTTCGAAGTGGGCGTAGGTGGGCAGGAGCAGGTTGGTGCCCTGGGTGCTGAGGTTGCGGGTCAGGTTGGACGTGCTGAGGGCGATGTCGTAAGGGGCCACCTGGGCCACCGGCAGGATCAGTCCGATGATGACGGCGTCGAGCTGGAAGGCCACGGTCCCGCTCAGCGAGATCACCGATTGGCGTCCGCCGAAGCGGAGCAGGTCGACCAGCACGCTGCGGCGGAAGTGCCCGTGGCGCACCGACGAACCGGTGACCCGGCCGACCATGATGGCGGTCGTCACCAAGGCCACGATGCCGCCGCCCAGGGTCACGATGGCCAGAGCGACCAACCCCCCGCCCGATACCACCACGACGATCTGGACCAGCTGGGTGAGGACGAGGGTGAGACCGCCCAACTGGGCCAGTCGGTCGCCCCGACCCGACCCGAAGAGAACAGCGTTGGGCACCGAGCCCAGGAACAGCGCCGCCATCCAGAACCCCAGGATGACCAGAGTGGTTTCGGCCTGGGCGGGGTCGATGGTGCCGAGGTGGAGGAACGAGGCCAGATGGGGGGCGAGGATGACCGTCACCACCACGGCCAGGACGCCGGAGGCGGCAAAGAAAGTCCACGCCGTGCGGATGAGATCGGCCACACCGTCGCGGTCGTCGGCCGCGGTCAACCGGGCCACCCGCTGCACCGCCGCGGTGGAAACCCCCACGTCGAGCAGGCCGATGTAGCCGACAATGGCCAGGAGCACGATCCACAACCCGTAGGTGCCGGTGCCGAGGTGACGCAGCAGCACCCGGGTGACGAACAGGCTCATCACCATGGCCAGAAGGAAGTTGCCGTAGCTGGAGGCCATGTTGCGAACCAGCTGGCGGGCACTGGCGTTGGCCGCCTGCGGGCGGTCCGGACCCGGAGTGGCCTCCGGTGTGCCTTCGCCGTCCACAGGCAATCTTACCCCGTCCCTTTCGTGGCCAGCTGTGATCGACGCACCGTCAGATGACGTCGGCGAAGCCGCGCTCCATCTGTTCGAAAATGACGGCTCCCGCGGCGAACACGGCCACCGGTACCACCACCGAGAGGACGATCTGCCAGGCCGGCGGGGCCGGCTGGTCGAGGAACGACCAGCGGAATTCGGAGAGCAGCCAGGTCAACGGATTGATGTCGTAGATGAAGCGGTACTTGGCCGGCACCACCGCCACCGAGTAGGCCACCGGGCTGGCGTAGAACAGGAACTGGAGGAGGAAGGGAACCACATAGGCCACATCCCGGTAGCGGACCTGGAGAGCCCCGGCCACCAGCCCCAGTCCACTGGCCATCACGATGATCATCACCGTCCACACCGGGGCCAGCGCCAGGGCCAGACCGGGAGTGATCCCGTAGATGATCAGCAGCACAATCAGAAAGGCGACGGACACCAAGAAGTTGACGATGGACGAGTAGGCGGTGGCCAGCGGCACCAGCATGCGGGGAAAGAAGACCTTGGACACCAGGTCGCGGTTGGCCACCAGCGAGCTGGAGGCCCGGCTGATGATGTCGTTGAACAGGTTCCAGGCCAGTAAGCCGCTGAAGACGAAGACCAACGGGGGGATGCCCACCGTGGGGAGATGGGCCACCTTGTAGAGGACCAGGGCCAGCACCAGCGAGGTGAGCAGGGGCTGGAGGATGACCCAGATAACGCCGAGCAGGGTCTGGCGGTAGCGAAGGGTCACATCGCGGGCGCCGAAGCGGTACAGGACCTCCCGCGCCTCCCACAACTGGCTGATCTTGGGGAGCGAGAACCGACCCGGCGGGGTGATGACGACGCGAGCCGTCATCTCAGTTCTGCGAGAAGTCGAAGTCGGGATAGACCACCCCGCGGGCGGTGCCGTCGGGCGTGGTCGGATGGGGGTAGGGAGTGACCGGCAGCACCTGGAAGCGGCAGGCCTGCTCCCACACATCGGCGAGATGTCCACTGGTCATGATGAACAGATCGACCGTGTAGGCCCCCGGCTTGAGCCACGGGGTCCGCAGCCGCAGCGTTCCCTGGGCGTCGGTGGCCGGATCGAGCCAGAAGTCGACCACCCGCGAATCGCACTGGATGAGGAGCAGCCCGTCCTCGTTTTTGAGGAAGCAGAGCAGGTTGTAGCGAGCGCCGAAGTCGGGGTTGGCGCCCACTTCGAACTCGATGACCAGATCGTCGCCCGGTCGGGTGATGTCCTCGGCCACCTGGGCATGGACGAACCGCAGTTCGCCCGACCCCTGTCGGTAATTGGGCTCTTTGGCCACCTGGGCGCTCAGAGCGAAGCTGCGCTTGTACTGCTCCATGGCCTCGGTCACCGTGCCGTGGACCATGAGGTGGCCGGCATCGAGGTAGAGGGCCGAGGTACACAGGTCGGACACCGTCTGCAGCTGATGGCTGACCAGCAGCACCGTGCGACCGTCGCGGGCCACCTCGCGCATCTTGCGCAGGCACTTGGCCTGAAAGTCGGAGTCCCCCACGGCCAGCACCTCGTCCACCACCAGGATCTCGCTGTCCAGGTGGGCGGCCACGGCAAAGGCCAGGCGGATGTACATGCCGGTCGAGTAGCGCTTGACCTGGGTGTCGAGGAACCTCTCGGTGCCGGCGAAATCGACGATGGCGTCGAACCGCTCTTTGATCTGCCACCGGCGCATGCCCAGCAGGGTCCCGTTCAGGTAGACGTTCTCCCGCCCGGTCAACTCGGGGTGGAAGCCGGTACCCACCTCGAGCAGGCTGCCCACCCGGCCGCCGAGCTCGACCCGTCCCTTGGTCGGGGCGGTGATCCGGTTGATGATCTTGAGCAGGGTGCTCTTGCCGGCGCCGTTGCGACCGATGATGCCCATCACCTCGCCCCATTCGACGGCGAAGCTCACATCGTGGAGGGCGTCGAAGGTCTCGACGGTGGTGGCCCGGCCGCCCTGCTTGATCCGCTTGACCACCGCTTCGGCGGCGGTGGCCACATGCTCTTCTCGGCGCGAGATGCGATAGGTCTTGGACAGGTTGGAGACGGCGATGGACGGACCGTCGGACATCGTGGATACGTTAGACGGCGCCTGGCCGCACTCCCTGGATTGCCGGTCGGTCGGTGGAGGTCAGTCGTCGAGGCGGAGGGCGGAGACGAACGCCTCCTGGGGGACCTCGACCCGGCCGATGTTCTTCATCTTCTTCTTCCCCTCCTTCTGCTTCTCGAGGAGCTTGCGTTTGCGGGTGATGTCCCCGCCGTAGCACTTGGCCAACACGTCCTTGCGGCGGGCCTTCACCGTCTCGCGGGCCAGCACCCGGCCGCCCACCGCGGCCTGGATGGGCACATCGAACATCTGCCGGGGGATCAGTTCGCGCAGCTTTTCGGTCATCCGCCGACCGTAGAAGTCGGCCTGCGATCGGTGCACGATGGTGGAGAAGGCATCCACCGGCACGTGGTTGATGAGCAGGTCGACCTTGACCAGCTCCGCCGTTTCGTAGCCGTCGGGCTCGTAGTCGAGGCTGCCGTACCCCTTGGTCCGGCTCTTCAGCTGGTCGAAGAAGTTGATGACCACCTCGGCCAACGGGATGGTGTAGACGAACTCGACCCGGACCGGCGAGAGATAGTCCATCTTGACCATGGTGGCCCGATGGCTCTGGCACAGGTCCATGATGGTGCCGGTGTACTCGGCCGGGGTGAGGATGGTGGCCCGCAGCATGGGCTCGTCCACGTGGTCGAGGCGGGCCGGCTCGGGCAGTTCGCTCGGGTTGTCCACGTCCACCGCGGTGCCGTCGGTGAGATAGGCCCGGTAGGCCACCGACGGCGCGGTGGCGATGAGCGAGATGTCGAACTCCCGCTCGAGGCGCTCGCGCACGATCTCCATGTGCAGGAGGCCGAGGAAGCCACAGCGGAAACCGAACCCGAGAGCGCGGGACGACTCCGGCTCGAAGGTGAAGCTGGCGTCGTTGAGCCGGAGCTTGTCCAGGGCGTCGCGCAGGTCGGGCAGATCGTCACCGTCGATGGGGAACAGCCCGCAGAACACCATGGGCTTGGGGTCGCGATAGCCGGCCAGGGCGGTGGCAGCCGGATGGCGGGCGGTGGTCACCGTCTCGCCCGAGCGGGCGCCGCCCACGTCCTTGATGCCGGCGATCAGATATCCCACTTCCCCGGGCCCCAGCGCATCCACCGGTACCGGGATGGGCGTGCGCACGCCGATCTCCTCGATCTCGTGGTTGGCACCGGCCTGCATGAAACGGAGTCGGTCCTCGGCGTTCAGGGTCCCGTCCATCACCCGGATGGAACTGACCACCCCCCGGTACTGGTCGTAGGCCGAGTCGAAGATGAGGGCGCGCAGCGGTGCGTCCGGGTCGCCGGTGGGCGCCGGGATGCGGGCCACGATGGCGTCCAACAGCTCGGGTACCCCTTCGCCCGTCTTGGCCGAAATGTGGAGGATGGAGGACGCCTCTATGCCCAGGACCTGTTCGATTTCGGCGGCCGACCGCTCGGGGTCGGCCGCCGGCAGGTCGATCTTGTTGAGGACGGCGACGATCTCGAGGTCGTTCTCGACAGCCTGGTAGCAGTTGGCCAGGGTCTGGGCCTGAATGCCCTGGGAGGCATCGACCAGGAGAACCGCCCCCTCGCAGGCGGCCAACGAGCGGCTGACCTCGTAGCCGAAGTCGACGTGACCGGGGGTGTCGATGAGGTGGAGGATGTGCTCCCCCCAGGTCACCCGCACATTCTGGGCCTTGATGGTGATGCCCCGCTCCCGCTCGATGTCCATCGAGTCCAGGTACTGCTCGCGCATGAGCCGGGGGTCAACCGCCCCGGTCAGCTCCAGAATGCGGTCCGAGAGGGTCGACTTGCCGTGGTCGACATGGCTGATGATCGAGAAATTGCGTAGACGGGTGATGAGCGGCACGGAGGGACCAGCGTATCCAAGTGGATCGGGGTGCTATCCTCGTGACCTCCGGAGACGTGCCCCCATGGGGGCGCCCCGGGCCCAGATCTCCACCATCTGGTGGTTGCGGCACGGCCGTCGACCGCCTCCAGCCCTCTTCGGAAGGACCGTCAGTGGCAAACATCAAGAGCCAGATCAAGCGCAACCGCCAGACGATCAAGCGTCAGGCCCGCAACAAGGCGGTCCGGTCCGAGCTGCGGACCCGTACCAAGCGGGCCATCACCGCCCTGGAGACCGGGGCCGAGGACAGCGAGGAAGCCCTCCGCCTGGCCGTCAAGCGGATCGACAAGGCCGCGGCCAAGGGCGTCATCCACAAGAACCAGGCGGCCAACCGCAAGGCCCGACTCATGAGGCGTGCCGCCCGGGCCTCCTAATCCGGCCCCAAAAGGTTGGTGACCGGCCTACGGGTTGGAGTAGTAGAAGGGCTGATCGCAGCGGTAGCCGTGGGTCGGCCCGTCGAGGGGTGGGTCGTCCAGCCGCTTGTACTGCCCGTCGGCGATGGTGGCGATGATGTAGCAGTTGGTCGGGAGACGCGCGCTCGGGTTGGCCGTGCCCAACATGTTCCCCGCCGAAAACGATGTGATCTTGCGGAGGGCGGCCAGCTCCGAGCCGCGAGAAGGGTCGGCACCGGCGGCCTTGAGGGCCTGGCTGAACAGCTCGGCCGACGTCCAGCCGTAGAGCGTGTAGAGGTCAGCGTGGAAGCCGGGTGAGGCCTTCTGCACCCAGGTGAGGAAGGTCTTGACGGCGGGAAGGCCGGCCTCGTCCTCCCCCAGGAACAGCGCAGTGTTCTGCTCCATGTAGGCGCCGTCGATCGCCGCCGCCCCGCCCGAGTCGGGAACCAGTTGTTCGCTGTAGGTGGAGGCACCGAGCACCAGTACCGGGTGGAAGTCCTGTTGGTTGAGGGCTTTGACCACGGCGGCCGCGTAGTTTGCCGGCATCTGCTCGAGGAAGAGGATCTTGACCCCGTCGTTCCTCATGGTGATCACGTACTGGTTGAAATCGGTGGTGGTGATGTCGAAGGTGGGGTCGTAGACGACGTTGTAGCCCACGTGGTTCATGGCCTCTTTCTCCGCCGCCCACTTGACCTCGGCCGACGGCTCGTCGGCGATGAGGGCGGCGGTGTGCTTGATGTCGTCGGGGAACTTGTTCTTGAAGTACTCCAGGGGTCCGAGGATCCATCCGTTGGTGGTGGGAGCCGGGCTGTAGGAGTTGGGCAGGTTGGCGGTGGCATTGTCGAGGGAAACGGTGACATTGGGCACCTGGGGGTTGACGGCCAGAACGGTGCCCCCGAAGTTGTCGAACAGCGAGAACCCGCCGACCATGGCGAAGTCCTTGCCCACGTCGGCCTCGGTCTCCTGCTTGTTGGGGGCGCCGGAGTACTGGTCGTCACTGCTGTCCACGATCATCTTGCGACCGTTGATGCCCCCCTGGGAATTGACGTAGTCGGCGTAGGCCTGGGTGCCCACCGCCGCTCCCTTGAAGATGCCGTCGAACAGGGTGGACACGTTGCCCACCGACACCGAGGTGGAGGTGATGCCTGTGTGATCGCTGTAGGCGGCGGTCGGAATGGGCGGCCGGGGCGGGTCCGTGGCGGAGGACGGAGAAGACGAGTTCGACGAAGACGAGGACGACGGGGCCGATGTGGTGGGGCTGGTGTC
The DNA here is from genome assembly GCA_963813525.1 of uncultured Acidimicrobiaceae bacterium. GTDB lineage: Bacteria > Actinomycetota > Acidimicrobiia > Acidimicrobiales > RAAP-2 > Bog-756. The sequence continues at coordinate 1,448,328 of CAWEZI010000005.1, read as the reverse complement.
GTTGGTCGACGAGCAGGCGGTCAGGGTGGTGGCCGCCGCCACCATGGTGAGCAGGAACAGGCTGGCCGCGCCCTTCCACCGCAGAGCCGGCCGGCCGACCATCAGAGGCGGCCGGTGGCGGCCTCGGGCACCATCGTGGTGATCACGGCGGGAATGCATGAGTGGTCCTCCCCCAATCTGCGTTGTCCGTCCGACCGGTCGGTTTCCGCACCTTTGACCCGACCTGCAGAGACTCTACGGAGTTCACGACGACCGTGCTGGTCGCAGCGCGATTCACTGCGGGCGGCCTTCCGGAGGAGCCGGTCGGTAGGTGGCGTGGTCGGTGTGCATGGCGTTGATCCGATCGCGTCCCATGTTGACGAACTCACCGGTGGCCTCGACGGTGACGATCCCGTTCTGGGTGAGCTGGCCGCGGCTGTGGGTCCGGCGCTGGGTCCGCTCGGTGACCCAGCCCTCGAAGACGGCGGGAACGCCGATGAGGGTGGGCTTGCGGTAGCGGATGGACAGGTTGACGGTGGGCCCGGCCCCGTCGGCGATCACGTTGGCCGCTGTCAGCACGATGTCGAAGACCCCGGCCAGAGCGGCACCGTGCACACAACCCGGGGCTCCCTCGTAGGAGGCGGTGAACACCACCCGGCCGATGGCCCGGGGCGGTTCGAACTCGAGGGTGACCGGCGGGGCCAGCGGATTGCACGATCCGATGATCACGTCGAAGGGCATGGCCGCGGCCAGCGACCCGGTGTCACCGGCGCCCACGCTGTCGTCGGCGAACCGGGCGAAGGGCGCCACCGGTTCCTCGGGGACGAAACCGTGGAGCCGGTCGGCCAACGACCCCACCTGCCGGGCGGTGTCGGCCAGCACCTCGGCCGGCGCCACCGAGGTGACGGTGCCGGCTATCAACCGCCGCACGGCGTCGGCCAACTCCTCCCGTCCGCCTCCGCTCCACGGTTTGGTGGCCGGTGAGTTCCCCCCGGCGGGGAGGGGGCGGCCGTCGGCGGCGGAATCGGTGCTGTCCGGCTCGGCGCTGTCCGGTTCGGTGCTGTTCGGTTCGGTGCTGGGCGGTTCAGCCACGGTCATCACCGAAACCGTCGACGAACAGGGCGTGGTCGTCGAGCACGGCCAGCATGCCCGACGGGTCACCCGAAGGGACCCGCAGCACCACCTCGTCGATCCCCTGGGACTGGTAATAGGACAGCTTGGCCTCGGTGGGGATGGTGCCGAAGGGGACCACCCGGACTCCCCTGGGGTCGCGTCCGCGCTCCTCGACGGCCCGACGCAGTCGGGGCAGGGCGTCGGCCAGACCTGAACCGCCGACCGGGAGCCACCCGTCGGCGTACTCGGCCACCGCCTCGAAGACCGCCGGTCCCGCTCCCCCGCCGATGAGGGTGCGGATCCGGGGTTGCTGGACCGGTTTGGGCCACGCCCAGCTCGGGCCCATCGAGACGTAGGTGCCGTGGAAGGCGGCCTGCTCTTCGGTCCACAGCTGCTGCATGCAAAGCACGTGCTCGCGGGCCACGGCCCGGCGTTCGGCGAAAGCCACCCCGTGGTCGGCCGCCTCCTGGGCGTTCCAGCCGAAGCCCATGCCGAAAACCACCCGTCCCCCGCTCACCTGATCGAGGGTGGCCAGCTGCTTGGCCAACACGATCGGGTCGTGCTGGGCAGCCAGCAGGATGCCGGTGCCGAGCAGGATGCGGTCGGTGACGGCGGCGGCGGCGGCCAAGGCCACCAGCGGGTCGAGACTGCGTCGGTAGTCCTCGACGTCGACCCCTTCGACCAGGGCCGGTGGCGTGTCGGCGCTGACCGGCAGATGGGTGTGCTCGGGGAGGTACAGCGAGAAGAAGCCCCGCTCCTCGACGGCGCGGGCCAACCGGTCGGGGGACATGTCCCGATCAGTGAGGAAGGCGGTCACGCCCAGGCGCACGGGCTCAGCCGTCCAGGCCGGCGGTCAGCTGTGATCCCGGGTTGATGCTGGGGTCGGCGAACAGGGCGGCAAAGGCCGCCTCCTCCCGCTCCCGGGCGGCCATGACCGGACCCCGGCGGCCGTCCATCATCAACTGCTTGATCTGGCGGGTGGCGTGCGGGGGGAAAGCGGCGATGCGACGGGCCAGGGTCAGCGTCTCCTCGACCACCGTCCCGGCCGGGCAGGCCCGCAGGGCCAGCCCGCAGGCCACGGCCTGGTCGGCATCGATCCACTCCGCCGCCAGGAGCAGGGCGGCGGCGTGCTGCCAGCCCATCCGCTCGGGCAGCAGCCAACTGCTGGCCGCCTCGGGCGGGACCCCCAACTCGGCGAACGGGGCCCGTAGTCGGGCCCTCTCGTCCATGAGGACCAGGTCCACGTGGCCCAGCAGCGTGCAGCCCAGTCCGACCCCGACCCCGTTGACGGCGGCCAGCACCGGCTTGTCGAAAGCGACCAGGGCGTCGAGCAGGCCCCGGAAGCCGGTGCCCTGGTCGCCGGAGGTCTCCCCGGTGGCCAGGGCGGCCATCTCGCGGAGGTCCTGTCCCCCGGTGAAGACCTGCCCCCGCCCGGTCATGACCACCGCCCCCACCGCCTCGTCGACCAGGGATGCCGCCAGCGCCTCGGTCACCGCTCGGTACATGGCCGCGTCGAAGGCGTTGGCCACCTCGGGGCGGTCGAAGACGATCAACCGGACACCGGCGTCGTCCTCCACGCCGACCCGCTGGTCGCTCACGCCCGGAACACCTGGCCGCCGTCCACGTTGACGATGTGCCCGGTCATCCACGAAGCGGCGTCGGACAGGAGGAAGAGGCACATGCCGACCAGGTCGGCCGTCTCCCCCTGGCGCTTCAGGGCCAGCGAGTCGAGGATGGGCTTGAGGAACACGTCGGGGACCACGTTGCGGGAGGCCTCGGTGTCGATGGGCCCAGGAGCGATGGCGTTGACCCGGATGTTGTTGCCACCGAGCTCGTGGGCCAGCTGCTGGGTGATGGAGTTGACCCCGGCTTTGGCCAGCCCGTAGAAGCCGGCGTAGAGGTAGGCCGCCGTGGAGGATTGGTTCACGATGGCCCCGCCGCCGCCTTCTTTGAGGGCCGGATAGCAGGCCCGGACGCAGTTGAGGGCGCCCAGCATGTTGACCGACAGGAACCGGTTGAGGTACTCCCAGTCGACGGTGATGAGCAGGTCGAGCTTCATCCCCCCGAAGATGGCGGCGTTGTTGACCAGGTAGTCGATCCCCCCGAATCGCTCGACGGTGCGGGCGGCCAGGGCCTCGGCCGACCCGGTGTCGGCCACGTCGGTGGTGACAGCCAGGGCTGTCCCCCCGGTGGCGGTGATCCCCTCGGCCACCGCGGCGGCGTTGTCGCCGGCGATGTCGGCCACCACCACCGAGGCGCCGGCCGCGGCCAGGGCCTCGGCGTAGGCCTGACCGATCCCCCCGCCGGCACCGGTGACGATGGCCACCTTGCCGGTGAAGTCGAAGTGGACCATCGAACTATCCGACCCCGAACTCTCCGACCCCGAACTCTCCGACCCCGAACTAGCCGACCCCGAACTAGCCGACCCACTCACGAAGCACCGTCCCGGCGGCGCTGGGCGATGACCTTTTCGGCCACGGCGTTGATGTCGGTGGACAGCGGCCATCCGATGTAGTGGGCCAGGTGGAGCACGGTCTCCCGCACCTGCTCCTCGGTCAGCTCGTGGCGCTCGAGAGCGGAACGGAACTGGATCTCCACCAGTTGGGGCTGGTTGAGGGCGGCCAGCACCCCGATGGTCATGAGCCGGCGGTCGCGGGTGTCGAGCGCGGTCCGCGTCCACACCTGGCCGAAGAGGTGGTCGACGGTGAAGTCGACGTAGGGGCCCTCGATCTGGTCGGGGTCGACCGAAAACCCGTAGACCTCCTCCATTTTGGCCATGCCCCGGGCCCGGGAGGACTCCCGCTCCCCCGTTGTGTCGTCCTCGCTCATCGCTTCACTCTCCTATTCACGGCACAGGCCAGTTCACGACACAGGCCAGTTCACGACACAGGCCTGACGGCACAGGCCGGTTGACGGCACAGGTCATGCCGGTATCTACGGCGCCGGTCACGCCGGTTCGGCCATCGACTTGGTCTCGAGGTACTCCTCGAAGCCGGCCCGGCCCGATTCGCGTCCGAGGCCCGACTGCTTGTAGCCGCCAAAGGGGACGTCGGGGCTGAACCACAGACCGCCGTTGATCCCGATGGTGCCGGTGCGGATGCGGCCGGCCACGTCGACAGCCCGGCCGCGGTCGGCCGACCACACCGAGCCGGACAACCCGTAGGCCGAGTCGTTGGCCAGCCGCACGGCGTCGTCGTCGCCGTCGTAGGGAATGACCACCAGCACCGGCCCGAAGATCTCCTCCTGGGCCACCCGGGCCCGGTTGTCCACACCGACCATGAGGGTGGGCTCGACGAAGAAGCCGCGGTCGAACCCCTCGGGACGTCCGCCACCGAGGACCACCGTGCCACCCTCGTCCAGAGCCAGGGCCAGGTAGCCCTCGACCCTTTGGCGTTGGCGCGCACTGATCAGCGGCCCGCAGATGGTGCCCGGGTCGGTGGGGTCGCCGGCCGGCAGCTTGCCCATGACCTTGGCCGTCGATTCCACCGCCTCGTCGAACTGGCGCCGAGGGACGAGCAGGCGGGTGGTGATGGCGCAGCCCTGGCCGGCGTGGGTGCACACGGTGAAGGCGGCGGTGGCGCAGGCCCCCCGCAGGTCGGCGTCGTCCAGGATGACGAAGGCCGACTTGCCCCCGAGCTCCAGGAAGACCTTCTTGAGGGAATCAGCAGCCGACGTCATGACCGCCTTTCCGGTGGCGGTGGAGCCGGTAAAGCTGATCTGGTCCACCCGGGGGTCGGCCGACAGCAGGGCACCCACCGTGTGCTCGGACGAGGGGACGACGTTGACCACGCCCGGCGGGATGTCGGTCTCCTCGGCGATGAGACGGCCGAGCACGGTGGCGCACCAGGGCGTGTCCGGGGCCGGCTTGAGGACGACGGTGTTGCCGGCGGCCAGGGCCGGGCCCAGCTTGGCCAGGTTGATCTGGTGGGGGACGTTCCACGGGGTGATGGCCCCCACCACGCCGGTGGCCTCGCGGCGGACCCAGCGGTGCGACGGGATGCCCATGGGCGCGGCCTCCCCGAGGTCGGTCTCCCACTGATAGCCCTCGGCCAGGTCGGCCACCCATCCCAGACCCTCGACCGGGGCGTCGAGCTGGGCCGAGTAGGTAAAGGAGAGGGGCGAGCCCGTCTCGGCCACCGTCATGGCCCGCAGCTCCTCGGCGTGGGCACCGAAGGCGGCCTGCAGCTGCCGGAGACAGCGCACTCGCAGGGCCACGTCGGTGGACCAGTCGGCCCGGTCGAAGGCGCTACGGGCGGCGGCGATGGCGTCGTCGAGGTCCTCGGGGCCGCCGTCGGCCACCACACCGATGGTCTCCTCGGTGGCCGGGTTGACCACCTCAAAGGTCCGTCCGGAACGGGCCGGCCGCAGGTGGCCGCCGATGAGCATGCGCTCCTCCCCCGCCACCGCGGGCGGGGGAGTCATGACGGCGACCCGCCCACTCCGAAGATCTCATCGGTGCGTTGCTCGGTCATGGTGGCTAGAGGGAGGTCGACCTCGAGGGCGTCGGCCAGATCGAGAGCGGCCCGCAGGTCCTTGTGGGCCAGATCGGCCCCCGCCTGCATGGCGCCGACCAGTCCCCGGTCGTCCTCCTCGGTGAAGGGGGCCACCGTCGACCGGAACATGAGCCGGGAGGCCCCGCCGATGTGGACGTCGCTGGCTCTGACCGCTTCGGCCAGCCGGTCCAGCGGGACGCCGGCCGCCTCGGCCAGCTGCTGGCCCTCCTGGGCGGCCAGCCACGAGCCGTAGGTGATCAGATTGCGGGCCAGCTTGGCGGCCAGGCCCGTCCCGAACGGTCCCATGGTCAAGGTCAACGAGCTGATGGCGTCGAGCACCGGCCCGGCCCGCTCGATGACGGCCGGGTCCCCGCCCACCATGCACACCAGATCGCCGCTGGCGGCGGCGGCCGGACCCCCGGTCACCCCGCAGTCGAGAACGGGCACCCCCAGAGCGGCGGCCTCGGCCCCGATGGCGCCCACGCAGGACGCCGAAATGGTGGACACCACGATGACGGTGGTGTCCGGGTCGGCGGCGGCCAGTCCGCCGTGGGGCCCGGACAACACGGCGTGCACCTGTTGGTCGTTGACCACCGCCACCACCACCACGTCGGCTTGGCCCACCAGGTCGGCCGGCGAGGTGGCCACAAGGGCACGGTCACGGTAGGCGTCGGTGGCCTGGCTGCGCACGTCACAGACCACCAGAGGCAGCCCGGCGCGCAGCACGCTGGTGGCCAGGCCGTCGCCGATGGCTCCGAGGCCGATGACCCCGACCACCGGGCCGGCGCCGGGCTCAGTGGTTGCGGAAGCTGCTGCGTCGGGCACTCGGTCTCCCCCTGTCGTCGTCCTGGTCGCCGGGTGATGATGCCACCTGTCCCCCGCCGCGTCACCACGACCTTTGATCGGTGGCCTCGCCGCGGTCGGCCCGGCACGCCGGCCCCGTCCCCCGGCAAGAGCGACCGACCCAACCGGCACTGTACTTGGACAAGTGTCTGGACTATAGTCCAACCCATGCACAGCGGCAAAGGGGTGGGGACACCGGCCGGGGGCCAAGACAGAGACCGTGGGGACGACGAGGGTCTGGCCGACTATTCGGGACCGTTCCAGGCCGACTTCCGCTACGAGGACCTCTCCCGTGCCGCCCTGGTCCGGCTGGTGCGCGAGTACGCCCAGGCCGTGCACATCCTCGACCGTTCGATGTGCGCGGCCATCGGCATGTCCCACGGCATGGAGGAGATGGAGCGACTGGCCATCGAGGAATGGCGCGGGGCCAGCCCGGTCTACGGACAGCGGCTGCGCCAGATCATGGGGGTCGAAGGCGACGACGTCGAAGCCATCTTCAAGGTCTTCCAACTCGACCCCGGGTTCCCCCACCACTACCTCGACGTCCGCTACGAGGTGGTCGACGCCAAGCACGGCTATTTCGAGCTGGCCTACTGCGGCGCTCTCATGGACGCCGAGCCCTGGGGCGACAAGATGGTGACGGGCATGTGCCATCACATCGAGGACGGCACCTTCGACGTGACCGCCCAGGCCATCAACCCCAAGGCCCACGTACGCCACGTCCACCGTCCGCCCCGGGTCCCGAACGACCGCGCTCCCCACTGCCGGTGGGAACTGTTCATCGACGACGACAACGAGACGCTTCCCGAGGCCGACATCACGGCGGTGACCAAGATGACCACGGCGGCCACCTTCGCCTTCCCCCCCATGCGAGACGGGACCCCCCACATTCCGGCAGCCACTACCGGTCACTGAACCATGCCGGACACTGCCGCTCCCCCCGCCTCGCTGGAGGCCACCCGGCGCCGGCTGAGCCCCCGCCAGGCCGAAGTCGTCCTGCAGCTGGTGCAGGCCACAAGCGACGAGATCGTCGAGGTCGGTTACGCCGGCTTGACCGTGCGCAGTGTGGCCCGCCGAGCCGGTGTGGCCCCGGCCACCGCCTACAACTACTTCAGCTCCAAGGACCATCTGCTGGCCGAGGTCCTCTGGCGGCACATGCAGGCCCTCCCGCCGGTGGAGGGACCGGGCCGGCGGTCGCTGGCCGAACGGCTCACCGATGCCGTGCGGGACATGGTGCTGTTCACCACCCAGAGCCCGGCCCTGGTCGATGCCTGCACGGTGGCCCTGCTCAGCGCCAATCCCGACGTCAAGCACCTACGCGACAGGATCGGGGCCCGGATCCACCGGCGGCTGGCCGCGGTGGTCGGGGCCGATGCCGATCCGTTGGTGGTCCGGGTGCTCGAGACCTCCTTTTCCGGGTCACTGCTGGCGGCGGGCACCGGTCATATGCCCTTCGACGACATCCCCCGGCTGATGGCGGCGGCGGCGGATCTCATGGTCGACGGTGAGTCGACAGAGAACATGGTCGACGGTGAGTCGACAGAGAACATGGTCGACGGTGAGTCGACAGAGAACATGGTCGACGGGAAGTCGCGGGTCGACGGTGGTCGACCATGACCACCGGCACGGTCACCGACAGTCAACCGGTCACCTACAGTCCGTACGCCTATGAGATCCACGAGGATCCCTATCCGGTCTACGCCCGGCTCCGGGCCGAGGCGCCGGTCTACCGCAACCAAGAGCTCGACTTTTGGGCGCTGTCCCGCCACGCCGATGTGCTGGCCGCCTTCCGCAACGTGGACGGTTTCTCCAACGCCCAGGGGGTCTCCCTCGATCCCTCCGCCTTCGGTCCCGACGCCCATCGCTTCATGTCGTTCTTAGCCCTCGACCCACCCCGCCACACCCGCATGCGCTCACTGGTGGGCAAGGGCTTCACCCCTTCCAAGGTGGCGCAGATGGAAGACCGGATCCGGGCCATCGCCATCGAGCACCTCGAGCCCGCCCTCGAGGCCGGCACCTTCGACTTCATCGCCGACTTCGCCGGCAAACTGCCCATGGACGTGATCTCCGACCTGGTGGGGGTCCCGCCCGTCGACCGACCCGAGATCCGCCGGCTGGCCGACCTGGTGGTGCACCGGGAGGACGGGCTCTTCGACGTCCCCCCGGCCGGCATGGAGGCTGCCCTCACCCTCGTCGGCTATTACCAGTCCATGGTGGACGAGCGGCGCGGCGCCCCGAGCGACGACCTGACCTCGGCCCTCATGGAGGCGGAGATCGACGGCGACCGGCTGAGCGACGAGGAGATCATCGGGTTCCTCTTCCTCATGGTGGTGGCCGGCAACGAGACGACCACCAAGCTGTTGGGCAACGCCTGGTACTGGGGATGGCGCTTCCCCGATCAGGGGACCACCCCCTTCGCCCATCCCGCCCGGGTCCCCGACTGGATCGAGGAGACCCTGCGCTTCGACACCTCCAGCCAGATGCTGTTGCGGGTGGCCCGCGCCCCACTCCACATCGAAGGGACCACCATCCCCGAGGGCGACCGGGTCCTCCTTCTGGTCGGATCGGCCAACCGGGACGAGGCCGTGTTCCCCGATCCCGATCACTACGACCTCGACCGCGACACGTCCAAGCTGGTCAGCTTCGGCAGTGGTCGTCACTTCTGCATGGGGGCCCCGATGGCCAGGCTGGAAGCCCGCATCGGACTGGCCGAGCTGGTCGACCGGGTGGCCACCTACGACGTCGACCCCGACGGCATCCAACGGGTCCACTCGATCAACGTGCGCGGCCTGGCCGCCCTGCCCACCACGGTGACCCGCCGCTGATGGAGCACTTCGAACCCCACCCCCCACTGCGCCCGTCGGTGGTGACCGGGGCCTCGTCCGGTATCGGCCGGGCCACCGCCGTGGCCCTGGCCGCCCTCGGCCATCCCGTCGTGCTCGGGGCCCGACGGGTGGGGGAATGCGAGAAGACGGCCACCGCCATTCGGGACGACGGCGGCTCGGCCGTCGCCCTCCCGCTCGACCTGTCCGAGGCCGAGTCGATCGAGTCCTTCGCCCGGATGGCCACCGAGGCACTGGGAACGGTCGAGATCCTGGTGTCCAACGCCGCCCAGAACGTTCCCGGTTCGGCCATGGACACCGACTCGGCCACCTTCGAGGGGGTGATCGGGGTCAACGTCAACGGCACCCACCGTCTGATCCGGGCCCTGCTTCCGGCCATGATCGGGCGGCAACGGGGCGATATCGCCTTCATCACCTCCGACGTGGTCGAGCGCCCCCGTCCGTCCATGGCCGCCTACGTGGCCTCCAAGTGGGGCCTCGAGGGCTACGCCCGGTCCTTGCAGATGGAGCTCGAGGGCACCGGGGTGCGGGCCACCATCGTGCGACCCGGTCCCACCCTCACCGGCATGGGCATGGACTGGGATCCGGCCATCACCGCCGACGTGCTCGACGGGTGGGTGGCGTGGGGCTTCGCCCGGCACGACAGTTTCATGCGCCCGGCCGGTGTGGCCCAGGCCATCGTGTCGGCCGTCACCCTCCCCCGGGGTACCCATGCCACGGTGGTCGAGCTGCAGCCCGAGGCCCCCCTCCGACAGACGGAGACAGCGCTGCCGGACGCGGCGGAACTGGCCGCCAACGGATTGAACAAGGAACTCGACAACAAGGAGGTCCCATGACCGTCGCCGTGGAGCGTGGTGAGCCGCCGCGGGTATCGGGCGGGGCCGAAGCCAACGGGCACCTGGAGGAACTGCGGGTGGACCCCATCGCCCTGCTCCAGCGGGTGCGAGCCGAGTGCGGCGACGTCGGGGTGTTCCGCCTGGGTGACCGGGACGTGGTCCTTTTGACCGGGGCCGAGGCCAACGAGGTCTTCTTTCGGGCCCCCGAGGAGGTCCTCGACCAGGCCGAGGCCTACCCGTTCATGACACCCATCTTCGGGGAGGGCGTGGTCTTCGACGCGCCGCCCGAGCGTCGGCGGGAGATGCTCCACAACCAGGCCCTGCGGGACAAGTTCATGCGGGGCCACGCCGCCACCATCGCCGCCGAGGTCGAGCACATGGTGTCGGCCTGGGGCGACGAGGGCGAGATCGACCTGCTGGACTGGTTCGCCGAGCTCACCATCTACACCTCGTCGTCCTGCCTCATCGGCAAGCGCTTCCGCGACCAGCTCGACCAGCGGTTCGCCCAGCTCTACCACGACCTCGAACAGGGCACCGACGCCATCGCCTACATGGACCCCTACGCCCCCATCGAGAGCTTCCGACGTCGCGACGCGGCGCGGGAGGGTCTGGTGGCACTGGTCGAGAGCCATCATGGAACGGCGAGCCGAGGCCCCGCCGGTGGCCGACGACGAGCGCGACCTCCTCGATGTCCTCATGTCCATCCACGACGAGGATGGAAGCCCCCGCTTCACCGCCGACATCGTCACCGGCATGTTCATCTCGATGATGTTCGCCGGCCACCACACCACCTCGGGCACGGCCGCCTGGACCCTCATCGAACTCCTCCGTCACGGCGACCAGATGACGGTGGTGGACAACGAGCTGGCCGAGCTCTATGCCGACGGAGCCGAGGTCAGCTACCAGGCTCTGCGGGACATGCCCCACCTCGAGTCGGCCATCAAAGAGGCCCTCCGTCTCCACCCACCGCTCATCCTCCTCCTGCGGGTGGCCAAGGAGGACGTGGAGGTGGACGGCTTCACCATCCGGAACGGTCAGATGGTGGGGACCAGCCCGGCGGTGTCCAACCGGATCCCCGAGGACTTCCCCGACGCTGACGCCTTCCGTCCCGTCCCGCTACCTGGCGCCCCGCGAGGAGGACCGGACCAATCCGTGGACGTGGATCCCCTTCGGCGCCGGCCGCCACCGTTGCGTGGGGGCCGCCTTCGCCATGATGCAGCTCAAGGCCATCTTCTCGGTCCTCCTCCTCGACTGGGAGTTCGAACTGGCCCAGCCGTCCGACACCTACCGCAACGACCACTCGAAGATGGTGGTCCAGTTGCAACAGCCCTGCGTGGGGCGCCCGGCGTACCGGCGGCGGGCGCGGCAGGCGTGATGCGGGTGTCGGTCGACCTCGATCTGTGCCAGGGTCACGGGGTGTGCGAGTCGGAGGCACCCACCGTCTTCGACCTGGGCAAGAGCCCACAGGTGACCATCCTCGACGCCGAGCCCGACGAGTCGCTCCGGTCCGAGGTCGAGGCAGCCGTCCGCTTCTGTCCGACATCCGCACTGCGCATCACCGAGGAGGAGTAACCCATGCCGGCATTCCCACGCAGCGAGCTCGAAGAGATGATGGAGCGGTGGCTGGACATCAACAAGCGGTGCGAGGACAACCTCGACTGGGAGCCGATGGCCGACATGTACACCGAGGACGCCACCTACGGGTGGAACGTCGGTCCCAACGACGAGTTCATGGCCGTGGGACGGGACGAGATACGTACCTATGCCCTGGGTTTGGAGATGGAGGGGCTGGGTGGATGGGTCTACCCCTACCAGCGGGTGCTCATCGACGACGTCCAGGGGGAGATCCTCGGGCTGTGGAAGCAGGTGGCCGACGCCACCCGGGACGACGGTAGCCACTACGAGATCGCCGGCCTGGGCGGCAGTTGGTTCCGCTACGCCGGTGACTTCAGGTGGAGCTGGCAGCGCGACTTCTTCGACGTGGGCAACGCCACCGCCACCTACTTCGAGATGATCAAGGACGGCGTGCTGACTGAGGGGATGACTGCCCGCATCGAGAAGGCCACCGCCGGCGAGCGGCAACCGGGCCACTACCGGGTGGGCCAGGCGCCGGTCGGACTGTGGGAGGGCGTGTAGGAAGCCAGGGGCTCCCACCCGGGCGACCGACCGCCGGTCAGCCGGCGGTGGTGGGCGCGAAGGCGTCGATGACCCGGGTGCGCCAACCCTTCAGGTCTTCGCTGTGGTCGGCGTCTGTCCGTCCCATCCGCACCAGCACCAGGTCGAGGTCCGGACAGATGTCGAGGTACTGACCCTCGTGGCCGGCGGCCCAGAAGGTGCCGTAGGGGTCGGGGCGGGTCCACCAGTGTGACGCCGTAGTAGTCACCGTCGTCGGGGTCGACCGACCGGGGCCGGCGTCCGTGGTCGACCCAGCCGGCCGGCAGCAGGCGGCGCCCCTCCCAGAGGCCGTCGCGCAGGTAGAGCAGTCCGAAGCGGGCGTAGTCACGGGCGGTGGCGTAGGCGTAGGAGCCGGCCACCCAGGTACCGGCCTCGTCGAAGGTGGCGGTGGCCGAGCGCATGCCCAGCGGGCCGAACAGCCGGGTGTCGAGGAAACCCCGGTAGGGCTGGCCCGGGTCCGAGTAGCCGGGCCACGATGCCCGACACGATCAGGCTGGTTCCGCTCGAGTAGTTGAAACGGGTACCGGGCGGGGCGGCCAGCGGGCGGTCGGCGGCGAAGGCGGCCATGTCCGACTGGCCACGGCCGAACAGCATGGCCATCACGTCGGAGGCCTCGGGATCGTCGTAGGACTCGTCGAAGGCCAGCCCGTCGCGCATGTCCAACAGGTTCTGGAGGGTGATGGCGCGGCGGGGGTCGTCGCCTGCCGCCCAGGCCGGCACCGGAGCCGGGGCGTCGAGCACCAGCCGGCCTTGGTCGACCAGCATGCCCACTACGGCGTGGAGCATGGACTTGGCCATCGACCACGACAGCAGTGGCGTCTCCCGCACCACCGGTTTGCCCGGCTTGTCCCACTGGGGCAGCAGGCCGCCGTAGCGCTCGAAGACCAGTCGGCCCCGGTGGACGATCACCACGGCGAACGTCTCGTGCAACGGACCGTCGGGGTCGAACGCCTCCGCGACGAGGCTCTCGATGTCGACGCCGGCAGGGATGTCGCCGACCGGCCAGTCGTCGGTGGGCCAGTCCACGTCATCGGCCTGGGTGGGTAGAGGGTGCAGCGGGACATCCACGGGGACGGTCACAGCCCGTCAGCTTCGCGCACCGGGGGAAGAACAGCCCGAAAGCCGGATGGGCACTACCTGTGCCGTACCGGGTCTGGCAGGATGGCCACCATGATCGACCATCTCTCCATCCAGTGCGCCGATCCCTGGGCCAGCGGCGCCTTCTACGATGCCGTCCTGGCGCCGCTGGGCTACCAGCGGGTGATCGACGTGGGCGAAGTGGTCGGCTTCGGGGCGCCGCCCAAACCGGAGTTCTGGATCGGGCCGCTGTCCACCGGCGACGGCTTCCGCGAAAGCCACATCGCCTTCACCTCACCCGATCGGGCCTCGGTGCGGGCCTTCGCCGAGGCGGCCGCCGTAGAGGGTGCCGAGGTGCTGCACCCCCCACGGTTGTGGCCCGAGTACCACCCCGACTACTACGGCGCCTTCGTCCGCGACCCCGACGGCAACAACGTCGAGGCGGTGTGCCATGCCCCCGAGTGAGCGGCCCAAGGGAAACGACCATCCGACCCGGGCGGGTGAGCGAACCTGATCACCTCCACCCACGCCATCATCTACGCCGAGGACGCCGACCGGGCCCGGGCCTTCTTCCGCGACATTCTTGGCCTGCCCTACGTGGATGCCCACGAAGGCTGGCTCATCTTCCAGCTCCCGCCGCCCGAGCTCGGTATCCATCCGGCCGGCGACCGGGAGGACCCGGGTTCGGGCACGCCCAGTGGCCACCACGAGCTCTACTTCATGTGCGACGACATCGAGGCCACGGTGGCCGAGCTCACGGCCAAGGGTGTCGTCTTCGTCACACCCATCGAGAACCAGGGCTTCGGCATCATGACCCGCTTCGAGGTGCCGGGGGCGGGCACCATCGGCCTCTACCAACCCCGTCACCCCACCGCCTTCGACCTGCCCGACTGAACCTTTCAGACGGCGGCGCCCTGGCCGTTCGGGGACGACCGCGCCATGCCTCCGCCTCTCACGGCTTCGTGGGATGCCCAACTTCCGTATCGACCGTCGTCGATGCCTCGCCGTCGCCGTCTCCGGCTGCACAGGGTCGAGCTTGGAGGGCTCGACCTTCGTCAGCCATGGTGCGGACGGCGTCGATCTCGGAGGGCAGTCCGATGAGAACGAGCTCATCGCCCGCCTCCAGCACGGTGTTGCCGCCGGGTACGACGAGATCTCGTCGTCTTTGAATAGTGGTGACCACGATGGTGGGCGGCAGTCTCGACTGACGCAGTGAACGGCCGACCAGCGAAGAGCCGGACTCGATCCGCACCCTGTGCGAGCCGACGGCGCCACCCACACCGTCGACCTGCTCGAGGCTGGCCAGCAGACCCAGTCGATAACCTCTGACCACGTCCGAGGTGGCCACCGTGCCGATCACTCGATGGTCGTCATCGAGGACAGGGACCCAATGGTGTGCCGATGTCAGCAGAGCGTCGAGAGCGGTGTCGAGGTTCGCCCGCGCCGCCACCGTCGGCGCCGACTCGTCCACAAGTGAGCTGAGCTTGTGATCGGGGTCTGGCCCGATCTCCTCCAGGTCGGTCAAGGCGACCGTTCCTTCGAAACGGCCCTGGTCGTCGACCACCGGCGCGCCGTCCACTCCGGCCCGCTGGATCTGACGTCGCGCAGCCTCCGGCGGTGTGCCGCCGGCGATCACCAGGCGGGGCGTCGCCATAGCCCGGCGGACGCATACGTTGGCCAGCACGGGCATGCCGATCAGAATGCGTTGGGCCGGGGCCTCGGCCCTGTTCTTCAGCTGGCTTCGGTAGATGGTGTCGTCACTCCGCCTGACGATGAACCAGGCCAACCCCACCGCGATCATGGCCGGAGCCAGAAGGGAGATGCTGCCGGTCATCTCCGCCACCATCAACATCACAGCCAGCGGCGCCCGCGAAATGCCCCCGAAGCAGGCCATCATGCCCACGATCACGTAGGGCGCCGGACTGTGGCCGAGGGAGGGAACCATCGGTTCGAACAGGCGCCACACCGACGCACCGATGAAGGCCCCGATGACCAGGCCCGGACCGAAGATGCCACCCGATCCGCCTGACCCGATCGAAAGTCCGGTGGCGGCGATACGGGCGAACGGCACAAGGAGGACGATCCACAGGGGCAAGGTCAAAAGCTGGTGGCCCAGCGCCTGCTGGACCCAGCCGTATCCGGTGCCCAGGACCTCGGGTATGACGAGGGCGATGCAGCCGACCATGACCCCGCCGACGGCCGGCTTGGCCCACAGCGGCAACCGGACCCGATTGAAGACATCGGCAATCCCGTAGAAGCCCTTGGCATAGAGAAGGCCGATCAGGCCGCCCAGGACCCCGATGAGTGCATACCAGAAGAGGAGCGACGGATCGGTGAAGTGGTAGCTCTGGTTGAAACCAAACAGTGGTCTGTATCCGACGGCTGCGCCGAATATGACGTAGCCGACGGTGGAGGCGACGAAGCTGGGGAGCAACGCTTCGGCATCGAAGTCATCCCGGTAGAGGATCTCGGCGGCCAGTACCGCTCCGCCCAGCGGTGCCCCAAAAATGGCCCCGATCCCCGACCCGATCCCGGTCACCACCGCGATGCGGGCGTCACCGGGGCTCAGGTCCAGCTGGCGGGCGAGGAGAGAGGCAAAACCAGCACTGATCTGGCCGGTCGGACCCTCCCGACCCCCGGAGCCGCCAGATCCGATGGTCAGCGCCGAGGCGATGATCTTCACAATGACCGCCCGGAACCGGATCCCTCTCGGGTTGTGGTGAACGGCTGAGATGGCGGCGTCGGTTCCGTGGCCTTCGGCCTCGGGGGCGAATCGGAACACCAGGACCGCTCCCAGCAATCCGCCCATCCCGACCACGAGCGGTAGGGCCCAGGGTCGGGCGAAGAAAGCCGATGCTGCGTGACCACCTTCGCCGGCCGGCGTCGGCACCTGGTATCCGGCCAGCACACCGAGGAAAAAGTGGGTGCAGACCATGAGGGCTTCATAGAAGACGATGGCACCGACCCCTGCCGTGGCCCCTATCAGCACGCCGAGCACCAGCCACCGCTGAAGATAGGACGTGCCTGACAGCCAACGCGCCGCTCTGGTCATCAGAGCATGCCACGACGTGCGGCGAAAGAGGCTCATGGATTCGGAGAGTCGATCAACGCCCGGCCCGACGGGTGGGCTCCGCCACTCTGGCCCTCGGACCGGGCCCAAACGTCATTGTCATCGGTACAGCCGTGGGGTGTCCCGTCACGCCTCCTGACCACCGCGGTGGCGCTCGATGCCATCAAGTAGGTAATCCAGACCCTCGCTGAACTGCCTCGGCGTGGTGAACCTGGCCAGCTCTCTCTCGGTGGAGTCAATGCCTTGGTTCGACGATGCCCAACGGGCGCGCGACGCCTCGAGGGCGGCAAACCCCACCGTGTAGGTGTGGATGGCGGCATAGCCTCGTCGAGCGGCCGGCTCATCGAATGCAGCGGCGCTCAGGACCTCCAGCATCGCTTCCATCCGTTCGATGGCGGCGGGCGAGACGACCGGGTGTCGCAAATAGACGTGCAGAGCGACCGGCTGATTCACGAGGAGATCGCGGAGCCGCTTGGCCGCCTCAATTATCCATGCTCGCCAGTCGTCGCTTCTTCCTTGGGGCCGCCATGCCTGGGCCAGAAGCTTGTCGGTGACCTCGTCGAGTAGATCGTCCTTGTCCCGAACGTGACGGTAGAGGGTCATCGGCGCCACGCCGAGTTCGTCAGCGAGACTGCGGATGGTCATCTGCTCGTAGCGACCATCCCTCACAGCCTCCACTGCGGCCTCCACCACACGCTGGCGCGAGACCGTTCCCCACGGGGCCCGGGTGCGGGCTGCCTTCACGCCAGCCCGCTCGCCGGGAGTCCGTTTTGGGGCTCGTTCGGGCACTGAAAAGGGTAGCGGTCTGCCAGCAGAGGGGATCGGGATCCGCCACGGACGCGCGCGATTGCCAAGGGCCGGCCCACTGCCGCGTCGCCGGCACTGACGCGCTCAGTACTCCTCGGAATGTGACCGCGGCGGTGGCATTCACTCACCGGGGCGGGATTGATCACATTGACTGCCGGAGAGCAGAACTACGGGCCAGCACGAACGTGTGAACCGTCGAATCTGCCTGCAGGGAGGGACGGGTCACGGTGATCCGGTGCTTGAGATTTATGGGAGTCACCTTCGAGATCGGGACATCGACGAGGGTTCCGTGTCGGTCGGTGGCGAAAATCAAACGACGACCAGTCAGGGCCAAAATCCCTCTGCCTCTCGCTTCTCCGGACCAGAACCCGGATGGAGGAGGAGCGCCCGTACGTCCAACTGAATCTCTTCGTCGGACTCCAGTGTGTCGCTGACCATCTCCAGCCTGGCCACGCTGCCTCCGGGCACCTGACAAACCTCCTTCTGGCTCTTCCCACCCAACCACCCACACCCTGGGCCTCGCGTTTCCTGAGGCACACCACTTCCCGAGGATCGATGATCTCGGGCAGTGGTGCTCGGTCCGGAGCTGGGCGGCGGATCCCAGCTCTACGGATCCGTAAGTAGTGTACTTGTACGCATCAGAAAGTCAAGTGGGTGCAGCGGCTGATGGCGGCTGGTCCGAGGCGGTCTGTCCGGCCACGCTGACCAGTGGTGGCGGGGCGTTCAACCCAGAAAACCCTTGGACTTAACAGGTTTTGCCGGGTATCTTGGCCATGAGTCTGAGTTTCCGGTTTCACCGGCAGGGCAAGGGGGGTTCCATGGGCATCGACCCGTACATCGTCTTGGGAAGTGCCGTGGTCGGGTTTCTGGTCGGTCTGACCGGCGCCGGGGGCGGGGCGTTGATGACGCCGATGCTGATCCTCCTGTTCAGCGTTAAGCCGTCGACGGCCATCTCCAGCGATCTGGTGGCCGCCGTCTTCATGCGGCCTTTCGGGGCTGCCGTCCACATGGCCAAGAAGACTGTCAATTTCAGTCTGGTGGGGTGGATGGTGGCCGGATCGGTACCGATGGCCTTCCTCGGCGCCTACCTGCTCCACCTGCTGGGTCACGCCAAAACGTCGCAGACCAACATCGAAAAGGCGTTAGGAGCCGCCCTTCTGGTCGGGGCGGCGGCCATGGTCATCCGCTACCTCCTCGACCGTCGGGGCGGCCGGGAACGCAAGGCGATTGTGCACGAGGTTGTGGTCCGGCCGGTGCCCACTGTGCTCATAGGCATGGTGGGCGGCCTCATCGTCGGTATGACATCGGTCGGATCGGGATCCTTGATGATCGTGATGTTGCTGTTCCTCTACCCCATGCTGGGGGCCAATCAGCTGGTCGGTACAGACCTCACTCAAGCGGTTCCGCTGACCGTTGCCGCTGCCCTCGGTGCCTTGGCCTTCGGCCACGTCGAGTTTTCGGTGACCACATCGATCATCATCGGGAGCATTCCCGCCGTCATCGTGGGCTCGTTCATCTCGTCGAGAGCCCCCGACCGGTACATACGGCCGGCCATCACCTTCGTGATCTTCGCCTCCGGCCTCAAGTACGTGGGACTGGGGACCACCGCCCTCGGATGGGTCCTGTGCGCGACCCTGCTGGCCGCCGCCGTCATCTGGCTG
The DNA here is from genome assembly GCA_963813525.1 of uncultured Acidimicrobiaceae bacterium. GTDB lineage: Bacteria > Actinomycetota > Acidimicrobiia > Acidimicrobiales > RAAP-2 > Bog-756. The sequence continues at coordinate 1,429,431 of CAWEZI010000005.1, read as the reverse complement.
TTCTACGTGCGACCCTGGCAGAGCGGTGCCCCCATGGGCGTTGACGATGCGGTGGGTGACCAGCCGGATGCGTCGGTCCCAGCCAAGTCGTCGGGGTAAGCACCCGCGGTCAAGCCGGACCGGGGCACCGCACCCCAGCACCCGAAGGGACCTCGATACGACGCCTGCACACTCTGCGGCTGGGTCGTAAGGCGTTCTCCTCCGAACCATTATTTTGTCGCCCGGGCAACCTTTTCGGCCGGAGGAGGGTTTAGAGAGGTGATGGACACCTCTGAGCGCCGACCACAGCCGTGAAACGCCACGAGACCCATGAGGAGTTCGAGCACTTCGTGGCGGGCACAGCCGGCGACCTGCTGCGGACCGGCTACCTGGTGGCGGGTGACCTCGCCTCGGCCGAGGATCTCGTCCAGGAGTGCCTGTTCAAACTGGCTCGCCGCTGGCCGCGAGTGCGCGCCATGGAGCACCCGGTGGCCTACGCCCGCAAGATCCTGATCAACCTGGCCCTCGACGGCGCCGAAAAGCGGGGGCGCCACCGTTCCGAGCTGGACCCGGGCCGCGGCGTGGTGATCGACAGTCGTCATGACGAGTCGACGGCCCGCGCCCTCGGGGCGGTGGAGACCAACTCGGTGCTCATCGAGGCGCTGGCCACCCTGGCGCCGCGCCAGCGGGCCACCCTGGTCCTCCGTTATTTCGACGACCTGACGGAAGCGCAGGTGGCCGACGCCATGGACTGTTCGGTGGGAACGGTCAAGAGCACCACCTCCCGCGCCCTCGATCGACTGCACCATGTCCTGGTGCCCGTCCTCACCAGGGACAATCTCCTCCAATCACCCCACGTCACATCACCCCACGACACATCACCCCACGACACATCAGCCCACATCACCGACGCCAAGGGAGTCAACGACCATGACCGACCGACTCGAATCTGACCTGCGAGATGCACTGGCCGCCCGCGCCTCGGGCCTGCCGGCCGGGGCCGGGGCACACCTGCGTGGCATCGACTACCACCCGCGGACAGGGCGCTTCTCCCCCGGCGTGGTGGTCGGATCGTTGGCCGGTGTGGCCGCCGCCACCGGCGCGGTGGTGTCGGTGGTCACCCTGGCCGGGGCCCAGCCCGCCTTCGCCGGCTGGCTTCCCCAGCCGACGCCGGCCACCACCGCTCAGATGTCCTCGGCCGACGCCACCTGCCGGGGGCAGCTGGCCAACGCCTCGGTCATCAAAGGCACGGCCGCGGTGAGCACATGGAACGAGGTGGCCACCGACGTGCGAGGGCCGTTCACCCTGTCCCTCTTCCAGAGCAGCGGGGCCGATGCCACCTGCCTGACCGGGCCGTCCATCATCATCGTCTCCCAAAGCTTCACCAACGGAGGGAGGACCGAAGGAGGTGCATCGTCGATGTCGGCCAGCGCCGGCGGGCCGGGGAGAGGACAGGCCGGCGGTTCGATCACCTTCGGCGGGTCGGGCTCCGGAAGCATCGAGCACATGTCGGTGGCCCACTTCGACTCCGACAGCCAGGGTCCCTACACCGTCGTCGAAGGCCAAGTGGCGACGGGGGTCATCGGGGTGACGCTGCTGCGCAGCGACGGTCAGGCCGTGCAGGCCACCACGGCCAACGGCTTGTTCATCGCCTGGTGGCCCGGCGATCAGACCACCAGCTCGGCCCAGGTGACCACGGCCGGTGGGGTGACCACTCAGCCGCTCGACCTGCACCCGGACACCCCTCCACCCGGCGGGCCATCCGCACCCCCGGCCGGGGGGCCGTGCACGGCCGGCCCGGCCACGGGTCCTCCCTCGGCGGTTTGCTCCAGTGGGTCCGGTGGAAGTGCGACCACCAGCGGTCCCCATCTCTCCCCGGCCACGGCAACGGGCACGGCCAGCGGGCGCTCGTTGCACAGCAACGGCTGAACCGGAGCAGCCCAACGGTCGGTCACCCGACCTGCCGTTCAGGTGGTCCAGATGCGGGCCGCGGTCGGAGCCGATCGCCGGCCCTGGGCATAGCCGGCTCGGGCGGCCGGGGCGCGCACCGCCGGATCGAGGGGATCGGTCCCGAAGGCGGCCAGCGCCTCGGCGTCGGGGGTGAGCAGCTCGATGAGGCCCGTCGTCCGCACCTGGTCCATCTGCGCATCGATCTCGCCGTCGGCTATCGGGGCCAGCACCAGCACCCGTTGGTAGCCGGCAGCCAGGTCGGCGTTGCACGACGAGTAGATCCCACCATCGACGTAGCGGGTGTCCCCGATGGCCACCGGGGGCCACACGCCGGGGACGGCGCTACTGGCGGCCACCGCGTCGACCAGGTCGACCCCGCTGCGGGCGTCGAAGACCCGGCGCTCGCCGGTCATGGCGTCGACGGCCACGATGGCCACCGGGCGCTCGGGCCATTCCAACCCGGCCAACCGGCCGGCCACCAGAGCCCGCCGGGCCGCCTCCGACGGCGTGTCGGCCTCGAGAGCCAGCTTCCCGACCTGACGACGTCTTTCGCTTGCGTCGGGGAATTCCTCGGCCAGCCGGATCATGAGGTCCCACAGACGTTCGATCGACATCCCCTCCGGACGGAGCTCCTCGGCCTGCAGGTCGAGCTCGACCTGCCGGCGATACCAGTCGCCCACCGCACGGCCGCTCCCGAACTGGGCGGCAACCGTCGATCCGGCTGACGTCCCCACCAGAAAGTCGGCCGAGGTCACGTCCACGCCGGCCTCGGCCATCCCGTAGGCCATCCCGGTGTGCCAGGCGATGCCGGCCAGTCCCCCACCGCCCAGCACCAAGGCCCGCTCTTTGCTCATCGATCCTCCTCGGGCGGTCGACCCACCCGCCCCGTCCCGCGCCGGCGCGTGGCCGTCCTCAGGATGGCACAATCGAGTGGTGAGCAACTGGGGTGTGGCGACCTACGGCGATCCCTGCCGCCAGTGCCGGTTCGAGTGGACCACGGGCGTGGGCCCGGCCACCGCCTACGTCGCCCGGGTGCCGAGCAACTACGCCCACCTCCTGGACGATGCCACCGGCACCGAGCAACATCCGCAACTGGAGTGGTCGGTGACCGCCTACGTGTGCCACGTGGGTGACAACCTGCGCATCTGGTCGGAACGGCTGGCCGGCATCGCCGCCGGCGCCCCCCGCAGGGTGGCCGGCTACGACGAGAACGAACTGGCCCGGGCCCGGGGCTACGCCACCATCCCCCTGCAGGCGGCCCAGTGGTCCCTCACCCGATCGGTGGCCGGCTGGCAACACGCCATCGGGCGCACAAACCGCACCGGCGTGGTCCTCATCCACCCCGAACGGGGCAATCTCTCACTCGCCGATGTGGTCCTGGCCAACGCCCACGACGCATTCCACCACCGCTGGGACATCGAGCGGTCGCTCCCCTTCGGCGGCGGCTGACGGAACTAGGTGATGGCCACCGGCCCCTCACTGTCCGCCGTCTCGTTGGGCCAGCAGAGGGCGATGGGACCGGTGGCGGCGCCGTTGGGCACCGTCACCGTGATGGCCTTGGCGGTGAACTTGGTGATGGTGGCGGTGATGGTCGAGCCGCCGATCGAGGTGAAGGCGATGGTCGGGAGCGTCTGACCAGTGGTCCCCAACAAGTCGGTGCCCTTGATGGCGATGGTCTTGCCGATCACCCCCTTGGCGCTGACCGATTTCGGCATCTCGCTCAGTACCTGGACACCCTCGATCCGGAATCGTGGGTCGCCGGGCGCCACCAGAATGGTGACTTGCACGACACCGGACACCTTGGCCACCGTGGCACAGGGCGTCACCGGTGAGCTCTGGGCGCACTTGCGCAACAATTGCGGCTCGTTATCCGAGCCCACGAAGCACACCTTGACACCGTGGGTGGAACTGACCCCGGCCAACTGATCAGTCACAGTCACGTCGGCGGTCGGCGTGAAGGTGGTGTCGTAGGAGGTCACCTGCTGCAGAACGGCGAAGCCCTTGGACGCGCAGGTGAGTTGACCGGGACCCGAGGTCACCGTCAGCTCCTGGGAGGGCTGGTCCGGGGCGGCGGCCGTCACGCTGATCGACTGGGCCGGAGTCTGGGGAGTGGCCGGGGTGGTGATGGCGGCAGAGCAGCTGGTGTCGTTGCTGCAGTCGGTGGTGGTTATGACCACCGGAGCCGAGGCCTCGGCATCGGCCGTTCCGTGGCTGCTCATGGTCTGGCCGGTGAAGACTTGGCTGGTGGAGGTGCCGGCCGCGTCCGTCTCGGTCACCGTGGCCGTGTAGGTGCCGCTGCCGCCGTATGTGTGGGACTCGGTCGGGGTGGAGGTCACCGCCGTGTTGCCGTCGCCGAAGTTCCAGGCGTAGGAGACGATGGGCGTCGTACCGGCCACCGAGCCCGAGGCGTCGAAGCTGGTGGTGGCCCCCGAGGTGCTGGCCGTCAGGGCGGCTGTCGGGCCCTGGTCGGGGGTGATGGCGATGTCCCAGGGATCGTTGACCGTGGCCACGGATGGGGCCGTTGTGTCGGTGGTCGTACTGATGGGCGTGACCGTGTTACTGCCCTCGTTGACCACGTAGGCCGCCGTCCCGTCGGGCGACACCGAAATGGCATTCGGGCCGGATCCCACCCCGATCGGCGTTCCCGCCGTCAGGGTGCTGATGTCGATGGGGGTGACCGAGTCGCTGCCCTCGTTAACAGCGAAGGCCGTGGACCCGTTGGGGGTGATGGCGATGGCCTCAGGATTGTCTCCCACCGTGATCGGGGTCTCCGCCGTCTGGGTGGCGATGTCGATGGGGGTGACCGTGCCGTCGCCCGAGTTGACCACCAAGGCGGTTGACCCGTCGGGGGTGATGGCGATGGCGTCGGGGATCGATCCCACCGTGATCGGGGTCTCTGCCGTCTGGGTGGCGATGTCGATGGGAGTCACCGTACCGTCGTCGGTATTGACCACCAAGGCAGTCGATCCGTCGGGGGTGATCGCCACGGCCACCGGATCCTCTCCCACCGTGATGGGCGTCTCCGCCGACTGGGTGGCCAGGTCGACCGGGACCACCGTGTCGTTGTCGGAGCTGACCGCATAGGCCGTCGACCCGTCGGGGGTGATGGCCACGCTGGAGACATCGTCACCGACCACGATGGGCGTTCCCACCGCGTCGGTGCTGGTGTTGACCGGGGTGATGGAGTCCCCGCCATCGGTGGGGCCGACCACGTAGGCCGTCTGGCCGTTGGGGGTGATGGCGATGCCACCGGGTTCACCGACGTTGAACGGGAAAGGAGTCCCCTCGGTGTCGGTGGCCAGGTTGATCGGGGAGATGAGGTTGGGTCCCGGGCCGGTGACGAAGGCGAAGGGACCGTTGGTGTCGGCGGGTAAGGGGACCAGGGGCCCGTAATCGGTCGGTGTCGGGTCGGATGACGTGGCGATGGTGGCGTCTTGGGACCCGGTCGGGTTGGTGACGCCGTTGACCGTCACCAGTACCTGGTCCCCGGGATTGAAGAAGGGGGCTCCCGATTCATAGGGGATGACGTCGTTGATGACCACCTGGTTGGTTCCGGCTCCGTCGACGACGTAGTAGTTGAGCCCTCCGCCGACCGACTGACCGGTGGTCAGGTTCTCGATCAGGTAGCTGTTGTCGTTGTTCCCCGAAGCGGGGAAGACAGTCCCCACCGGGGCGTCCAATGTGATGGTGTAGGCACCGATGGCCGCTTGACCGGCGGTGAATCGGATCAGATCGGTGACGCCGGTGACCCCCGCCGCATCCGAACTGGCGGTGAAGGCGATGTTGGAGACCGCCGTACTGGGCGATGTGGGGTCGTTGACACTGGTCGGCGTGGTGTCGAACGAAGCCGAAACCTCCAGGGTCCCGGTTCCGGCACTGGTCGGATTGACGACGCCGTTGACCGTCACCAGTATCTGATCACCGGCGGTGATAGTCGGAGCCGGAGATTCGTAGGGGATGTTGTCGGTGATCTGCACGTCGTTGGTCCCGGTGCCGTTTACGACGTAGTTGTTCAGTCCAGAGCCACCTGATTGACCGGTGGTCAGATCATCGATCAGGTAGCTGCTGTTGTAACCCGAGGCGGGAAAGACAGTCCCCGACGGCGCATCGAGGGTGATCGAGTAGGCGCCGGCCGGAGTTTGGGTGGCGGTGAAGCGCAGCTGGTCGGTCACCTCGGTGGCTCCGGCGTCGGTGGAACTGGTGGTGAAGGACAATGCTCCCAACGAGCTACCCGAGGTGGGAACCGGGGCTATCCCGGTCAGATGATCAGGATCCGACGTGGTCCAGATCCCCAACGTGGGACTGGCGGGGGAATTGTCGACCCCATCGACGGCCACCAGAACCTCATCACCGGGGCTCACATTGGGCGTCTCCAAGGTGACCTGACGGGTGCCACCTCCGCTCACCGCCGAGCACGCCTGGGCACCGGTGGTGAGATCGGTGACGGCGAACGTGCTGCACGATTCGGTGGGAGAGGGAAAGGTCACACCGGCCGCGGCCGCCAGGGTGATCGTCGATTCGACCGTGCTGCCGTCGGGCTCGGAGAGCCCGGCGTTGGACACGAAGCCCACCTGATAGTCGGCCCCCGCATTCGAGGTGCTGAAGTCCGCCTCCAGGACCGAGGCGGCCCTCACGATGGTGGTGGCCATGGCCACGGGCGTCGTATCTTGACTGGTCGACACCGAGACGCTGCCCGACCCCCTAGCCGAGGGATTGGTTACACCGTCGACGGCCACCGTGACCTGGTCGCCGGCGGCGACGTTGGGCACGGCCAGGGTGACCTCATTGGTGCCGGCTCCGCTCTGCAGAGGACTGCACCCGGCAGTGTCACCCGAGTTGAGATCGGTGACGTTGTACACGTCGCAGGCCGAGTCCGACGGAAACACATATCCGGTCGACGCGTCGAGGGTGACGCTGTCGGTGCCGTTGGTGAGCGCGTGGGTGGCCACAAAACTCACCCGCAGACTGACTTCGGTGGCCCCCGCTTCCGACGACGTGGCGGTCAGCGCGGTGTCGGTCACCGATGTGCCCACCGCCCCCGCCGGTGTCGTCGTGGTGGCGGCGGTGATACCGACCCCCATGGCCATGGCCATGACGGCGCACATGAAGGTGCTGACCACGCTGCGGACGCCGAGCGGTCGGACCGATGCCCGGCCACCCGCGTGACGCTCGACACCGGCCCTGGTGCTGTGATCCGAAGGCGCAGACTTGCGCGCCGAAGATGACGATGCCCATCGCATAACAACCGCCCTTTCGCCGACGACCCCTGGTGAGCCGTGCTCAACGCGCCATCCCTGCAAAGAGTGACGTGGAAGAACCCCTCCTGTTAGCACCAACATTCGCACACCGGTAACGGATTCGCACGGCCACCGAACACTTTCTCAACGGCCCGCCGAGCCCGGCCGAGGCGGCGCCCGCTCGGTGACCACTCAATGCGGTCGAGAACGTACTTGGCGTGGTCAAATTGGTCGTATCCCGGTCGACCGGGCGCGAGGCTGACCGTGTGTGTGCGTGTGCCGTCAGCGGGGAGCGAAGCGCTCGATGTCGGTTGCGATGCTCTCGATGGTCTCCTGGTCGAGCTCGGCTCCTGCGGCGAAACTGGCCCACTCCGAAACCGCCTGGCGGACCTGGCGGATGATGCGACGGTATCCGGGCACGTCGTTGCGATCGCCGACTACGTGGAGATCCTCGAGGGCAATGCCCTCGAACTTCCCGTTCACAGCCATGAGGTGGCGGCTCGTCCACTGGCTGTTGGGGTTGTAGGCGTGGGTGACGTCGAAAGCGGGCGTCAGCTTCCACCCCGAGACCTCCGAGCGCATGAAGGCGAAGTTTTTGGTGTGGTCGTCGTGGTTGACGCCCATCACGTTGAACACCATCCGTCGGTAGGCCTCGGCCAGCTCTTCGGGCCCGAGTCCGAGGGCCTTGGCGCTCTGCAGGTACTGGTCGTAGCTGTGGGTGGCCACCAGGTTGTAGTCGAGGTCGGCCAGCCCGCACAGCGAGATCACATGGAAACGTTCACCAGCCGGGCCCCGGTCGAAGCGCTTGGTCATGAAGTGGCGGCGCGGGCCCTCGGCCAGGAGCCGGCAGGGCATCATGTCGATCCCGGCCGCCTTGGCCATCTCGCTGTAGGCGAACTCGATGCGCCCATAGGGCGCACTCTCGCCCAGCCGGTCGCCGTGCCCGTCCATGCCGGTACCGCTCACTCCATCGAGCTTGATCAGCCACTGCTCGAAGCCGTCGGAGTGTTCGTCGTAGGCCGAGTGGACCTGGAAGGTCTCGGGGTTGAAGGCGACGACGGCCTTGGCCCGCGCACCGCCGGCGCTGGTGCCGACCTGGATCAGCTGCTGGAGGGCGGCATGGGCCGACTCGTCGCCGCCGAACTCGCCGCGCACCGTGCGACGGGCGGCGAGAACAAGGTCGGCCAGCTGGACCGCCGTCGGGACCTCGCTGGCCACGGCCCGCGCCGGGGGCCGGAACTCGAGGGCCCCCATGGCGCGCTCGGCTGCGTAGGCCAGGCGGTCGAGCGGCGTGATATCGGTCGGTGCCACCCCTTGCTCGGCCATCCAGGCATCGACGAGGGCATTGCCGAACCTGTCGGGCAGTGCGTCGGCCAGCAGGGGCGGGAGCCCGTAGAAGGTCTCCCGCCGCAGTTGGGGGAACTCGTAGGTGCGCTCGCTCAGGGCCATGTGCAGTGGGGCCAGTTCGATGCCGCCGGCGACCCACTCTCGGGTGTAGGCGAAGGCGTACCAGCCGGTGTCCGGGTCGAGGGCCACCGCGCCCACTCGCCGGCCCCAGGCCAGGACCTCGATGACGTCGGTCGGCTGGTAGCTCACCGGGCCACCGCCCTCCGCCGCGGGGCACGCCGGGGCCGCGCCGCTCGGCCCTCCTGCTCACGGGCAGCTAACAGGTCGAGCGGGTTGAACGCTCCGGTCACGGGCTCCAAGGTGTCGAGCCAGTCCTCCTGCCCGAGCGCTCGGAGCACCTTGACCAAGGTGTGGACAGTGGCCCCCGCTCCGCTCTCCAGGTGCTTGAGGGCGCCGAGGGAGACGTTGGCCCTGTCGGCCGCCTCCTCCTGGGTCAGGCCCTGGCCGATCCGCAGGTTGCGGATGTGCCCGCCGATCACCTTCTCCAGCTCGTCATGTCGCATTTCTGCCTCCTGTAGCCATGATAGTGGCTGCATGGCTCCCTCATGTAACTATCGTCAGAATATTATAGATAGATAAATAACTATTACAGGCATAAGAGGGTCTAACAGCTATAAATCTGACTCATAGGGGTGACCAAAGGCCGCCCGTTCACCCGATGAAAACGGCCGTTCCGGCTCGGGAGGCGCGAGACTGACCGTTCGGGAGGCGGTCCTCGGGTCCGTTCAACATCGCATCGGGAGAATGAACGTGGCCCAGGCCAGGAGGACCTTCTCCGCACGCACGGCCGGTCGGCTCCTGTGGGCATCGCCGGCCGGGCCGCCGGGTGGGTCGGGCAGCTAAGTGATCAGCCTGGCCGACGGTATCGGGCTGCTCATCGGCCTGGTGGTCATCGCCACCGTCGCCGACCGGGTGCGCATCCCCTATCCCATCCTGCTGGTGGTGGCCGGGGTGGTGGTGGCCGTCCTGCCCGTCCGTCACCAGGTCCAGCTCCAGCCCGACCTGTTCCTGCTGGTCTTCCTGCCCCCGCTCATCTACGACGCCTCCCTCGACACGTCGGCCCGCGAGCTGCGCACCCACCTGCGACCCATCCTGTCGTTGGCGGTGGGGCTGGTGGTGGCCACCATGGTGGTGGTGGCCGTGGTCATCCACACCCTGGTCGGGAACATGGGGTGGGGTGTGGCCTTCGCCCTCGGGGCCATCGTGTCCCCACCCGACTCGGTGGCCGCCACCCAGATCGCCGGCAAGCTCGGCCTGCCCCGCCGGTTGGTGACCATCCTCGGGGGCGAGGGTCTGATGAACGACGCCACCGCCCTGACCGCCTACCAGGTGGCCGTGGCGTCGGTCGGGTCGGCCTTCACCGTGGCTGACGTGGCCGGCAAATTCTTCTTCGCCGTGGCCGTCGGCCTGGGCATCGGCATCGTCGTCGGGTGGGTCGGAAGCCGACTGCTGCGCTTCACCGAGACACCGGTCATCGAGAACACCATGCTGCTCATCCTCCCCTTCGCCGCCTACCTGCCGGCCGACAAGGTCGGTGCCTCGGGGGTGCTGGCCGTGGTGGCCGCCGGGCTGGTCTTCGGACGGTTCGGCTCGCGCTCGTTGACGGCAGGGGCCCGGTTGCAACAGCGGGAGATCTGGGACCTCATCGTGTTCCTGTTGACCGGGGTGTCGTTCCTTCTGGTCGGACTCGAACTGCGCCCCATCCTCGACAGCCTGACCAACCGGACCTCGGGATCGCTGGCCGTCGAGTCACTGGCCGTGGTCGGTGTGGTCATCGTCGTGCGCATGGTGTGGATGTTCGGAGCCACCGCCCTGCCCGGAGGCCAGCGGCTGTTCGGAGCCACCGAGGCCGACGGCCGCTCGTGGCGGGAGACGACCGTGGTCGGGTGGGCCGGCATGCGGGGGGCGGTGTCGCTGGCCGCCGCCCTGGCCCTCCCCCAGGACTTCCCCCAGCGCGACCTGATCATCTTCCTGACCTTCGGTGTCATCGTGGCCACCCTGGTCGGTCAGGGTCTGACCCTCCCGCCCCTCATCCGCCGGCTGGGCCTGGTCACCCGCGATCAGCAGGACCTGTTGTTGACGGCCGAGGCCCGACGCCGGTTGACAGTGGTGGCTCTCGGCCACATCGACGACGTGAGCCAGTCCGACCAGTTCCCCGAGGAGGTGGTCGACCGTCTCCGCACCGGCTACGAGTCGCAGCTGGCCCGCATCGACCGACGACTCGAGGTCATCGGGGCCGACGACGGCTCCGGCAACGGCCTGGGGGATGCGGCCGATTCGGAGGCCGACACCGAGTCCCTCGAGGCCGAGCGTGACCTGCGCCTACAGGTCATCGCCTCCGAGCGGACCGAGCTCGACCACCTCCTGGCCCGCCGGCGCATCAGCAACAGGGTGGCCGACCAGGTACGGGCCGCCCTCGACCTCGACGAGACGACCATGCGTCCCTGAGCACGCATCGCCCTCCCATTTCCGAGGCAGGGCGGAGGGGCAAGAAGATCGGCTGCGCGCGCAGGAGGGACCCGAAGGTCCCTCCGCAAGACTGCCTCACCCCGATCGGCCCGGGACAGCACTGCAGGGCGCCCCGAAGAGGCGCCCTGCAGGCCTAATTCGCTGATTTTTTGAGTACACCGGGGTCCCCGTGAAGCGCCGGATGGGACCTGGGTCCGGCTAGGTAGCCCGGTGGGTGTCTGGCTGGGATTCGCCAGGTGGTACAGCGAGCCGCCTCAGCGGCCAGCCACCTCCAGGGTCCCGAAACGTTGACTGCTCAGTTGGACCACCTCCTCTCTCTGGTCCCGTCATGGTAGCGCCGTCGACCGCTGTCTTCGATCATTTTGGTCATCCAATGTCGGGACGTGGGACTACGGACGGCCGGGGGCGCCCGCGCTGTCCCCGATGCCGGTCCGCCAGTCGGACACGGTCAGGGTGCGGACCACCAGGGGGTGACCCCGGATGGGGTGGGTGGTGGCGAAACCGGCGTCGAAACCGAGCCGGTCCATGACCCGCCCCGAGGCCACGTTGTCCGGCTCGAAGATGGACACCACGGCGTCGAGCCCGAGATCCGCGAAGCCCCACCGCAGGGCGGCGGTACCGGCCTCGGTGGCGTACCCCCGACCGCGGTGGTCGGGGCCGAAGCGCCATCCGACCTCGACGGCGGGGAGCACCTCGGGGAGGAAGTCGGGCACCGACAATCCCGCCCACCCGATGAGGGCCCCGCTGGACCGCTCGATCACGGCGTGGAAGGCCGGGCGTCCGGGGTCGGCGGTATCGGCCAGCACCCGGAGGAGGAAAACCTCCGACTCGGCCGGCGTCATGGCCCGGCGCAAGGGGTACCACCAGAAGGACTCCTCGGCGTGCAGCCGGACCAGGTCGTCGCCGTCCTCCTCGGTGAACGGGCGCAGCAGGAGCCGTTCGGTCTCGATGGTCCCGTTCACACAGAACAGCATGCCCTGGGGCGGGCTCCCGACCAACTGACCGGACAGATCGACGGCCCGGATGGATACTGCTCAGGGTGGTTGGCGACCGGGTCCGCACCCTGGCCGTCATCCGCTCCCTGGGCGTTGACTTCCGGGCAGGGCCCCTTCCTGTCGCCACCAGGCCGAACGACGTCCACACCATTGCCGATAGACCGATAGAGCAGTTCGAAGCGAAATGGGGCGGTCAGATTCGAATGGTGAAGCGCTTCCACCTGCGGGAGACCCTGCTGGCTCTCGCCATCCTCACCATGATCTGCGGCCTGCCCCTGGTCGGCGCTGCACGCGATGGCAATCCGGCCACGGTGGGGATCTCCGCCACAGGTGACGTTGCATCGGCCACGCTCACCAGCAAGAACTCGACCCCGATGGTCGGCGTTGTCAACGCCACCGGCCAGTACTTCGCACAGGAGCGAGCGGCCGGCATCGATGCTGTGACCCTCGATATGGGCTGGAATGATGCGGAGCCGTCATCCGGATCATTTTCGGAGCCCTATCTGCTGCAGATCCGCCAGGCGATCGCAGACGCCTCGGCCTCGGGGCTGGGTGTGGTGTTGGATCCCGGTATGCAGTACCCGCCCAACTGGGTATTTTCGCTGCCCGGCGGCACCCGATTCGTCAACCAGTACGGCGACGTGTTCTCCGATCCGGAGACATCAGGGGACAACGTGGCCAATGCCGTCACCGATTCGGCGGTGCGCTCGGCCGAGGGCGCCTACCTCGCGTGGCTGGGTGCACACATAGCTCGGGGCAAGATCATCGCTATTCGGGAGGGGGGCGGCCCACTCGGCGAGCTGCGGTATCCAGATCCGGGCTACGACGGTCACACCGATAGCTACTGGGCATTCGACGTCAGCTCCCAAGCCACCTCGCCCGTTCCGGGCTGGACGCCGAGGACCGGTTCCGTTGCCCAGGCCAAGGCCTTCCTCAACAGCTACAACTCCCAACTCGACCGCTATGGGGAATGGCTCAACGGGCAGATGGAGAAGGACTTGGGGACGACCGTGCTGGTCATGTTGCCGGGTTGGGGCCAACGACCTGGAGGGGCAGCCCTGGAAGAGCGGAGCCGACTGACACTCGACATGCCGGAGTTCAATGAGGGACTCGACTGGTCGGAACTGCTGGGCTCCCTGCCCGCGGCGCGTCGCTCTGTGGCCTACACCACTTATCTGGATGGTCCCGACATCCTGCCGACGATTCAGCTGGAGGATCCAGCGAAGTATCTGGCCCAGCTGACCAAGTCGTCTCATCTGAGGTTGGGAGGTGAGAACACCGGTAACGGAACACTGGCCACCATGGATCTCTGTCTGGACCGGGCCAAGGCGCTGCACTTTTCCATCGTCCAATGGATGGACCAGGCGCAGCTGGTCTCGTCCGATAACGGCGATGATCCTGACGGTCCGACCATTGACGACCTGGGCGCCGCGGCAGCATCGGTGTTCGGCCTCCTCTCGCTCACCCGATGGCGGCTTGAGGCCAACGAGCACTCCAACGGTGGCGGGGCCGGCGCCAATGGCCCGGTGGCCGGCCGCTGGCCGGTTCGCCCTGTTAACACGGACGACCCACGCTTTTAACTTCGAATTCGTTCTACGGGCGGGTCTGCACCCGGTGAGATGGGTACAGCCCACAACTTGTCGACGGGTTCCGTTGGAGATGATGGAGAGTGAGATGCCTGCGGTGGATATCCGTAGCGATCCTCGTGGTGGTCATTGCCGGAGTTGGCGTTGTCACCGTGACCGCCGGCGGCCGATCGTGGGCGGCTACCGACTCGGGCTCCATAGGCGTCGACCATGACCAGTTAGGGACCAGTTGGTATCCCGAGCAGACCGAGTTGACGCCCCAGCTCGTGCAGGGTGGGTCCTTCGGGCAGCTGTTCGCCACGCAGCTCCAGGGGGACATGCAGGCCCAACCACTGGTAGCCGACGGTGTTCTTCTGGCCGAGACCGAGGAGGACATGGCCTACGGGCTCAATCCGGCGACGGGAGCGGTCGAGTGGTCGCATTCACTGGGCACGCCGTTCAGCTCCGAGTCCATCGGATGCTCAGACCTTCCGGAGACCGGCGTAACGGGGACGCCGGTCGTGGACACCTCGGACAATGTCGAGTACTTCCTGTCGGATACCTACGCCTCGGGCACGTCCGGGCCGGCTCAGTACTGGATGCATGCCCTCAATGTGACGACCGGTCAGGAGCAGCCCAATTTTCCGGTACTCATCCAAGGAACTGCATCCGACGACCCGCAGCAATCCTTCAGTGCCACCTATCAGCTGCAGCGACCCGGGCTCCTGCTCATGAACGGGGTGGTCTACGCCGCCTTCGGCTCTCACTGCGACCTCACCCCGACCCACGGGTGGGTTGTCGGAGTGACCACTTCCGGCACCATCAGCACTTTGTGGAGTGACGAGTCGGGCATCGAGACCGGCGACGGCGAAGGTGGGATTTGGGCACCGGGCGCCCTCCGCTCCGACGGACCGGGGCAGATCCTGCTGTCGACGGGCAACGGATACGACCCGACGGCGCCCGCGGCCGGGGACTCGAACCCGGAACCGCCGCAGTTGGCCGAAGCGGTGGTCCGGCTGACGGTGCAACCCAACGGATCCCTCGAGACCACCGACTTCTTCATTCCCCTCGACGCCAATGCCCTCAACCAAACCGACGGTGACCTCGGGTCGGGATCACCGGTCATCCTTCCCTCCCAATTCAGCACGCCCAAATATCCCGAATTGGCTGTGGAGATCGGCAAGGAAGGCTACCTCTACGTGCTCGATGCTTCCGATCTCGGAGGCTACGAGCAGGGTGCTGACGGCGGCGATGACGTACTGGCACGCTTGGGACCGGTCCAGGGGGTGTGGGGATCGCCAGCGGTGTGGGGCGGCGATGGCGGCTATCTCTATTTCGTGACCAACGGCGGGAACGCCGATGGTGCCCCGGGTGCGACCGACGGCAAACTTCTGGCGTGGAAGTTCGGCGTCGACGGGTCGGGAAATCCAACCTTTGCCCTCGTCGGATCCAGTACCGATGCCTTCGGCTACAGCTCCAGCTCGCCGGTGATCACCTCCTCGGGAACGACGTCAGGCACCTCCATACTGTGGGTCAACTGGGCCGACGGACCGGGGTCGACGACGGCTCAGTTGCGTGCTTACAACCCCATTCCCGATGCCAACGGCAATCTTGACTTGTTGTGGAGTGCGCCGAGCGGCGCTTCGGTCAAGCTCAGCGAACCAGGGGTAGCCGACAACCGGGTGTACGTGGGCGGCTTCGACGGGGTCCTGCGGGGATTCGGTTCTCCCGTTACGAGCCCACTGACCGGCGGCTCAGCCGAATTTCCCGACACGACCGTTTCACAGTCCTCGACGTTGACCGACGTGTTCACGGCCAATGAAACCGTCACGGTGAACAGTGTGTCGGTCAGCGGTGCTGCCTACACGCTCGGGGTTCCGGACCCACCGCTACCCGTTTCACTCACGTCGGGTGGACAGTTCTCCCTGCCGGTCACGTTCTCGCCGTCCACCTACGGCATCACCGGCGGAGTTCTCAGCGTGGCCACCAACGTGGGGACCTATCAAGTGGGACTCACCGGGACAGGTCTGTCCGCGACGGCGTTGCTGACTGTCTCTCCGAGCACGATCAGCTACGAAGGGACACCCGACGGAAGCAGCACCACCCAGGACGCCGTGTTCACCAACGAGGGCAGCACGACCCTCACCATCACCGGCGAAGCCCTCCCCCCGGCACCGTTCGTGGTGGCCGGGTTGCCTCCTGACGGCACCGAGCTGGCCCCGGGTGGATCGGTGAGCGTGAGCGTCACTTTCTCACCCACAGCGTCCGGATCGTACCTCGACACATTGACCCTCGATAGCGACGTCGGAGGATCGGCGACAGTCAATCTTTCCGGAACGGCAGGAACCCCGGCGCAGCTGCAGGTGAGTCCCACCGCGCTCGACTACGGAACGGTAACCGTGGGTCAATCCGCCGTCCAGACCTTCACCGTTACCAACGTCGGAGGCACCCCCCTGACCATCACCAAGTCGAAACCACCGGGTGAGGGCGAGTTCGCGGCCACGACCCAGTTGGCCGAAGGAACGACAATCCAGCCGGGTGGGTCGGCGACAGAATCCGTCACCTTCACGCCCACGGCACCGGGAACGTTCACCGACAGCTGGCCGATCAACGGATCAGGCAATTCGGTGCTGACGACGGTGACTTTTACCGGAGTTGGAAGCACGGTGCCCGATCTGCCCCTCACTTCCTGGGCGTTGAACGGAAACGCGGCACTGACGGGAAGCAGTCTTTCCCTGACCACGGCGTCATCGACCTTTGAGGCTGGTTCTGCCGTAGCGCCGGCGCCGGTCGATACCAACGGCCTCACCGTCTCCTTCGACGCAGCCATCGGAGGAGGCACCGGGGCCAACGGCATGACCCTCACCTTCGCCAACCCGGACTCACCCACGTTCCTCGGTCAGGGTGGAGGGTCACTGGGTTACTCAGGTATTTCCGGGGTAGCTGTCGGGCTGTCGAACTTCATGCAGGGAACGGAGCCGTCAAGCAACTTCGTGGGGATCGCCGACGGGGGTCCGGTCGATGGTGCACCGGCATGGGTCGCCACTAATTCATCCATTCCTGCCCTCCAAGGAGCGACCACCCACGTAGAGATCTCCATCAAGGGGACCCAACTCAAGGTTCTGATAGACGGCGTCCAGGTGCTCAAGAAGAAGGTGGCTGACCTCCCTCGTCAGGCGGACCTCGATTTTACGGCGGCCACCGGCGGCCTCACCGATGACTTCACCGTGCAGAACGTCGACATCTCCCCCGGCCACCTGCTCCCCCTCCCGCCTGCGTTCGGGACCTGGGCGTTGAACGGAAACGCGGCACTGACGGGAAGCAGTCTTTCCCTGACCACGGCGTCATCGACCTTTGAGGCTGGTTCTGCCGTAGCGCCGGCGCCGGTCGATACCAACGGCCTCACCGTCTCCTTCGACGCAGCCATCGGAGGAGGCACCGGGGCCAACGGCATGACCCTCACCTTCGCCAACCCGGACTCACCCACGTTCCTCGGTCAGGGTGGAGGGTCACTGGGTTACTCAGGTATTTCCGGGGTAGCTGTCGGGCTGTCGAACTTCATGCAGGGAACGGAGCCGTCAAGCAACTTCGTGGGGATCGCCGACGGGGGTCCGGTCGATGGTGCACCGGCATGGGTCGCCACTAATTCATCCATTCCTGCCCTCCAAGGAGCGACCACCCACGTAGAGATCTCCATCAAGGGGACCCAACTCAAGGTTCTGATAGACGGCGTCCAGGTGCTCAAGAAGAAGGTGGCTGACCTCCCTCGTCAGGCGGACCTCGATTTTACGGCGGCCACCGGCGGCCTCACCGATGACTTCACCGTGCAGAACGTCGACATCTCGGAGTGAGCCGGTTGGCCGGTGTCGACGCTGTTGACCGAAGGGACCTCGACGGGGATGGGCTTGCCATCTCTCGATAGGGGTGGCAGGGGATAGAACCACACCGAGGACCGTCCACCCCTCGTTTCTTGCCCGGCTCAAATGGCGTTGGCCACGTCGGCCATCGGATGGGTACTATCGAACATATGTTCGTAACTCTCTCCGACCCTGCCATCGGCCGGTCGGAAGCTCCCCCCGCCGACACCGCCCGCACCCGGGAGTCGCTGGCTCTCCTGGCCGAACGGGCCCGTCCCCTGGCCGCCAGCCAGACCCGTCTCCTGCCGGTCGTCCCTCCCCTGGCCGCCCTGTTCCCCGATGGCGGGCTGCGTCGGGGGACCACCATCGTGGTCGGCGGCCGGGCCACCGGCGGTGGGATCGGCCACGGGCACGGGGGGTCGGTGAGCGTGGTCCTGGCCCTGGTGGCGGCGGCGTCGGCCGCCGGTTCGTGGTGCGCGGTGGTCGGTCTGGACGGGCTCGGGGCGGTGGCCGCCCACGACATCGGCATCGACCTCGACCGGTTGGCCGTGGTCCCCCGGCCCCAGGCCGCCTGGGCCGAGGTGACCGCGGCGGTGATCGACGGCGTCGACCTGGTGGTCCTCTTCCCTCCCTTCCCTCCCCGTCCGGCCATGGCCCGCCGGTTGGTGGCCCGGGCCCGGGATCGCCGGTCGGTGCTGGTGGTGAGCGGGGGGCGGGCAGGATGGCCGGTCCCGCCCGACGTGCACCTGGAGGTGACCGACACCCGCTGGGACGGCGTCGGTACCGGCGACGGCTATCTGTACCGGCGACGGATGACTCTCACCGCCACCGGGCGGCGGTCGTCGGACCGGCCTCGTCGCTGCCGTCTCTGGCTGCCCACGGCCACCGGGGCGGTGGACGCGGACGACGACACCGTCGCCCCGGTCGATGCACCGGTGGAGGCAGCACCGGCATGACCGGCATGAACCGTCTGGTCGTCGTGCGTTGTCCGCACCTCCTCGAAGAGGACGAGAGCGGGGCCGTCCTGCGGTCCTTCCTCCGGGTCATCGAGGCCACCGAGGCCTACTGCCCGTGGGTCACCGTGGTCGGGTGGGGCATCTGCTCGCTCCCCGCCCGCGGGCCGGCCCGCTACTTCGGCGGGGAGGAGAGGCTGGCCCTGTCCCTCACCGAGGCCGCCTCCGCCGTCACCCCGGTAAAGGTCGGGGTGGCCGACGGGTTGTTCGCCGCCCTGCTGGCCGCCCGGGCCCAGTGCATCGTCCCCCCGGGCACCACACCGGAATTCCTGGCTCCCTTTCCCCTGGCCGTCCTCGACCGTCCCGAGCTGACCGAGCTGTTGGACCGGCTGGGACTGCGCACCCTGGGGGACTTCGCCGCCCTTCCTGAGTCCCATGTGCTGGGCCGGTTCGGGGCCGACGGGGTGGCCTGCCACCGGGTGGCCGACGGGCGCAGCGGTGAGCTGACCGGACTACGCCAACCGGCGGCCGCCCGGCGGGTCGACGAACGACGTCGCCGCCCTGCCGACATGACTGTGTCTGCCGACATGACTGTGTCTGCCGACATGACTGTGTCTGCCGACATGACTGTGTCTGCCGAAGAGACGGCGTCTATCAACATCGTGGGCGAGCCCCAGTTCTGGGGCGGGGCCAGCGAGGCCGACACCCGGGCGGCCCGGGCCCTAGGGGTGGTGGCCGACCTCCTCGGCCCCGATGGGGTGGTCACGGCCCGCCTGCAGGGGGGCCGCGGCCCGGCCCAGCGGGCCCGCTTCGTCACCTGGAACGCTGGTCCGTCCGCCGAGGGGGCCGACCTCGGTGCCCCCTGGCCCGGTCGGATCCCTCCGCCGGCCCCGGTGGTGGTCCACCCCTCCCCACTGTCCGCCGAGCTGGCCGACGATGACGGGCGGACGGTGTCGGTGTCGGGGCGGGGGCTGCTCACCGCCCATCCCCGCCGACTGTCGGTGGAGAAGGGTCCGTGGTCGGCGGTGACCGCCTGGGCCGGTCCGTGGCCGAGCGACGAGCGGTGGTGGTCGCGGACCCGTCGGCGCAGCGCCCGGCTCCAGGCGGTGGCCGGCGCCGACGCTCATCTCCTGCTGGCCGAACGGGGCCGCTGGTGGGTCGAAGCCACCTACGGATGAGGGCCCACCCCCCATGGCCTACGCCGAACTCCACGCCCACTCCAACTTCTCCTTCCTCGACGGGGCCAGCCATCCCGAGGAGCTGGTCGGGGCGGCGGCCGGGCTGGGATTGTCGGCCCTGGCCCTCACCGACCACAACGGCCTCTACGGGGTGGTCCGCTTCGCCGAGGCGGCCCGGGCCGTCGGCCTGCCCACCGTCTTCGGGGCCGAGCTCACCGTCACCGGGTCCGCCCCCGGTCCTCTCCGCACCGGCGTCCCCGATCCCGACGGCGCCCATCTGGTGGTGCTGGCCCGGGACCCCGAGGGCTACGCCCGCCTGAGCGGGGTCATCGCCGAGGCCCATCTGGCCGGGGGGGAGAAAGGGCGGCCGGTGGTCACCCTCGACGCCCTGGCCGACCACCACGGGGACCACTGGCACATCCTCACCGGGTGCCGCAAGGGGGCGCTGGCCACCGCCCTCACCACCGGTGGGCCGGCCGCCGCCGGGCACGTCCTCGACCAGCTCATCGGGCGGTTCGGCCGCCACCGTCTGGCCGTCGAGCTGTGGGACCACGGCGACCCCATCGACACCACCCGCAACGACGCCCTGGCCCTGCTGGCCACCGAGCGGGGGGTGGACCCGGTGGCCACCAACAACGTGCACTACGCCACACCGGCCCGGTTCCCCCTGGCCACCGCCCTGGCCGCCGTGCGGGCCCGGCGCACACTGGCCGACCTGGAGGGATGGCTGCCCCCCTCGGCCACCGCCTGCCTGCGGGGGGAGGCCGAGCAACAGCGGCGGTTCGCCCGGTGGCCCGGTGCCGTCGAGCAGGCCGCCGCCCTCGCCGCCCAGTGCGCCTTCGACCTGCGCCTGGTGGCACCCCGGCTGCCCGACTTCCCGGTCCCCCCCGGGCACACCGAGCAGAGCTGGCTGGTCGAGCTGGTCCGACAGGGGGCCACCGACCGCTACGGTCCCCGCAGCGCCGAACGGGTGCGGGGCGCCTGGGACGCGCTCGACCGCGAGCTGGACATCATCGACGCCCTCGGGTTCCCCGGCTACTTCCTCACCGTGTGGGACATCGTGACCTTCTGCCGGAAGAACGACATCCTCTGTCAGGGCCGGGGCTCGGCCGCCACCTCGGCCGTCTGTTACGCCCTGGGCATCACCAACGTCGACGCCGTCTCTCTCGGCCTGCTGTTCGAGCGCTTCCTCTCGCCCGCCCGCGACGGACCACCGGACATCGACGTCGACATCGAGTCGGGCCGGCGCGAGGAAGCCATCCAGTACGTCTACGAGCGCTACGGCCGGCGGCACGCCGCCCAGGTGGCCAACGTGATCACCTACCGCTCCCGCTCGGCCCTGCGCGACATGGGCAAGGCCCTCGGGTACGGCCTCGAGGAGGTCGACGAGTGGGCCAAGTCGGTCGACCGGGGCGAGCCGCTCGGTGAACGACAGGACCTACCGGCCCCGGTGCAGACCCTGAGCACCGAGCTGCTCGACTTCCCCCGCCACCTCGGCATCCACTCGGGGGGCATGGTCATCTGCGACCGCCCGGTGGTCGAGGTCTGCCCGGTGGAGTGGGGACGGATGCCGGGCCGCACCGTGCTGCAGTGGGACAAGGACGACTGCGCCGCCATCGGACTGGTCAAGTTCGACCTGCTGGGCCTGGGCATGCTCACCGCCCTGCACCACATGGTCGATCTGGTCGGGGCCTTCCACCACCGGACCATCGACCTGGCCCGCCTCGAACAGGAGCCCGCCGTCTACGACCTGTTGTGCCGGGCCGACACCGTGGGGGTGTTCCAGGTCGAGTCGCGGGCCCAGATGAACACCCTGCCCCGGGTCCAGCCCCGGTGCTTCTACGACCTGGCCATCGAGATCGCCCTCATCCGCCCCGGCCCCATCCAGGGGAACGCCGTCCACCCCTACATCCGGCGGCGCAACGGGGAGGAGCCGGTCAGCTATCTGCACCCGCTGCTGCAACCGGCCCTCGAACGCACCCTCGGGGTCCCCCTCTTCCAGGAGCAGCTCATGCAGATCGCCATCGACGTGGCCGGGTTCACCCCCACCGAGGCGGACGAGCTGCGCCAGGCCATGAGCGCCAAGCGGTCGGGGGAACGGATGGCCCGCCTGCGCGACCGGCTGTTCACCGGCATGGCCACCCGGGGGGTGTCCGAAGAGGTGGCCGAGCAGGTCTACGTGGCCCTGGCCGCCTTCGCCAACTTCGGTTTCCCCGAAAGCCACTCGGTGGCCTTCGCCCACCTGGTCTACGCCACCGCCTGGTGCAAGGTGCACTACCCGGCTGCCTTCACCGCCGGCCTGTTGAACGCCCAGCCCATGGGGTTCTGGTCCCCCCAGAGCCTGGTGGCCGACGCCCGGCGCCACGGGGTGGAGGTACGGCGGCCCGACGTCAACCGGGGCGGGGCGGCGGCCGGGCTCGAACCAGTCGGAAAAGAAGAAGGACAGAGAGAAGAGAACAGCCCGGCGCCGGTCGAGGCGGCCCTCCGGCTCGGGGTCTCCTCGGTGCGCGGTGTGGGCGAGGAGACGGCGACACGGATCGAGGAGGGGCGCCCGTGGGCCGGCATGGAGGACCTGGTGCGCCGGGCCGGGGTGACCCGGGCCCAGTTGGAGGCGCTGGCCACGGCCGGGGCCCTCGACTGCCTGGCCGGCCGGACCACGGAGGACAGGGCCGGCCCGGCGGACCGACGGGCCCGGGTATGGGGGGCGGGGGCTGCGGCCCAGTCCACGGCCGACCGCCTCCCCGGCGTGGTCACCGGGGCCGACCCGCCGTCCCTCCCTGTCCCCACCGACTGGGAGGAGGTGGCCGACGCTCTGTGGTCGCTCGGGATGACCCCCGAGGTGACGGCCATGGAGCTGGCCCGGAGCGGGTTGGACCGGCGCGGCGTGCTCCCCACCGCCGCCCTGATGGCGCGACCGGCCGGCGACCGGATCACCGTCGGGGGGGTGGTGACCCACCGCCAGCAGCCCGAGAGTGCCAACGGTGCCGTGTTCTTGAACCTGGAGGACGAGACCGGCATGGTCAACGTGGTCTGCTCGCGGGGGGCCTGGGTCCGGTGGAGGCCGGTGGCCCGCTCCTCCCCCGCCCTTTTGGTACGGGGGCGGATCGAGCGGGCCGAGGGATCGATGACCCTGGTGGCCGAGCGGTTCGAACCGCTGGCCCTGGGTCCGGTGCCGGCGTCACGGGATTTCCGCTGACCGCCGATCGAACGCTGGGTCGGACCACCGACAAATTGAAACCGAATAGCAACCCATCTCCCTTGACTACTGATAGTGGTTTGGTAAACACTAAGAGTGTTGATTCGGAAGTGCCAGCAGTGCCGATAATTCTCATAACTGCACTCAGTCATCAACTTGTGAGCGTCCAGCCAAGACGCAGCCGGAAGTAGGGAAGGCCACGGCCCAGGCCGCGGCGGACGCAGTGATGCAGCAGTAGGCGATGTCGCCCTCGACATCGCCGATGGAGAGAATCGGTACAACAGGAGGCTGGGTCCATGACCGGAGCAATTGCAGGTCCAAGCATTTTCACTCTCGAGCTGGTGGGCTTCATCACCGCTCTGGCCATGGTCCTCGGGGTCATCGACGCCCTCCATCTGCCCGGGTGGGCCTGGAAGCGGGCCGAAGAGAGCAGAGCGGCCCATCTGGTCCTCATCCTCCTCCTCCCTCTGGTCGGGCTGCTCATCTACGTGCTGGGTGCCCGGACCAAGGTGGCCGCCATCGCTTCCGCCGGCCGGGCCGCCAGCCTCCCCTTCGAGCGCTTCGGCGAAGAAGCGGCCCAGAAGCAGCGCGAGGAGCAGCAGAGGGTCGGCGGGTCGGCGGGGATCATCGCCCCACCGGTTGGATTCGAGGGATTTACCACCCGGCCAGAGGGCCCGGGGTCGACTATCACAGAGGAGCAGGTCCGCATGGTTGAGACAGTGACAGCAGGACGGCCGGAACCCACCGAGGTGTCCAGCACCTTCTTCAGCACCGGGGCGGCCCACTCGGGCCGGTCCACCCTCACCCTGGCCCGGCCGTACCGGCCCAAGCAGCGGACCAGCCTCCAGGAGACCCGGTCCTATGCAGCGGCGGCCGACGCCACTCCCACCGTTCCCGCCGGGTGGAAGGCCGACCCCACCGGTCGTCACCAGTTCCGCTACTGGAACGGCTTCCAGTGGACGGAGAGCGTGGCCGACGCCGGCGAGCAGTCGCGGGACGCGGTGGCCTCCTAGTCCTCCGCCCGGCCACCCGGCCGCGACCCACCGGCCCCACCGGCCCTACCGGCCCTGACGCACCAGGCGGGCCAGCCGGGCCACCAGAATCTCGAGGACCGTCTCGCCGGGCAGCAGGGTGGTACCCCGCAGCCCGAGGTCGGCCTCGGCCAGGAGGGCGATGGCCTGGGCGATGCGGGCCGCGCCCATCCGCCGGGTCTGGGCCAGCACCTTCTTGGCCGGATAGCTGTGGATGCCGAGGACCTCGGCCGCCTGCTCGGGACTGGTCACGTCGGCCCCGTCCAGACGGAGCATCTGGCGGTAGTGACGGTGGAGGTTGGCCATGACCACCAGGGGGTGGCCGCCGTCGGCCTCCAACAGGCGGTGGAGGACGGCCAGGGCGGTGGCCGTCTCGCCGCCGTCGATGGCGTCGGTCAGGTCCCAGGGGGCGAGCGAACCGGCGTGGCCCAAAAAGGGCTCGAGCTCGGCCACCGACACCGAGGCCCCGTCGCCGTAGGCGGCGGCCAGCATGTCGAGCAGCCCGGCCAGGCGGCCCATGTCCGACCCGAGGTGTTCGGCCGCCGCCTTCTGGGCGGCGGGCTCCAGCCGCACCGGCCCGGCCCGGAAATGGTCGGCCAGCCACTGCGAGCGGTCGCGACCGGTGCGGCCCACCGAGGTGTCGACCACCCGCCCGGTGGCGCCGGCCGCCTTGGACAGGGAGGTGGCGACCGCCTTGCCGCCGCCACTGAGCAGGACCAGGGCGGTGGTAGGGAGCGGCTCCTTCAGGTAGTCGGCCAGCCGGCGGGCGTCGGTGGCGGCCAGCTTGCCCACATCGCGCACCACCACCACCCGGCGCGCCACCAGAAAGGGCGGGGTGGTACAGGCGTCGATGACCGCGCCCACATCCAGATCGTCGGTGCCCGGGCCGCCGAACTCCTCGACCACCAGCGAGGGGTCGTCGTCGCCCACCAACTGCTCGACCAGGGTATGGGCGGCCTGGGCCACCAGGGCGGGGTCGTCCCCCTTGACCAGGGTGACCGGCACCGGCTCCACCTCGGTGGCCGGTCCGGCGGGGCTCACCCTCGGCCTCCGGCCGCAGACCCGGCGGTGGTCGGCCGGGCCGACAGCCGGGCCCGCTCGATGGCGGCCAGGGTGGCACAGACCTGGCGGTGGCCGGCCACGTCGTGCACCCGGACGATGCGACAGCCGAGGGACACCCCGAGGGCGGCTGCCGCCAAGGATGCCGGCCCCCGATCCCCGAGCTCGAGCCCGCACACCACCCCGAGGAAGGTCTTGTTGGAGGCCGACAGGAGGAGAGGGAAGCCGAGGTCGGCCACAGAATCCGACCCCCGCAGCAGGGTGAGCGACTGGGCCGCCGTCTTGCCCAGGTCGAGCCCGGCGTCGAGGACGATGCGGTCGGGCGGGATGCCGGCATCCCGGGCCCAGGCCGCCCGCTCGAGCAGGAAGTCGCTGACCGCGGCCACCACGTCGTCGTAGACCGGTTCGGGGTCGGGGATGCGCGGTCCGAGGCGGATGTGGGTGGCCACCACGGTGGCCCCGGTGGCGGCGGCGGCCGGCAGGTAGTCGGGATCGGCGAAACCGCTGATGTCGTTGCCCACCACCGCCCCGGCGGCGAAGGCGGCCCGGGCCACCGAGGCCCGCCAGGTGTCGACCGAGAGGGGGACGTCGAAGCGGGCCCGGAGGGCGGCGATGGCCGGGATGACCCGGTCCATCTCCTCGTCCTCCTCGACGGTCGGTCCGGGGCCGGCCTTGACTCCGCCCACGTCGAGGATGTCGGCCCCGTCGGCCACCAGCTGCTCGGCCCGCCCCACCAGTTGGTCGAGGGCGAAGGTGGCCCCCTTGTCGTAGAAGGAGTCGGGCGTCCGGTTGAGGACGCCCATGACCAGGGCCCGCTCGGCGATGTCGACGGTGCGCTCGCCCAGGGTCAGGGTGGTGGCGTGCACAGTGGGCACGCTACCGGTCGGGACGGTGACCGGTGGCGTCAGAACAGGCGGGCCGACAACGCCTTGCGGTAGCGGGCGGTGCGGGGGTCCGCCGGTCCCAGGGTCTCCAGCAGGTCGACGAACTCCTGACGGGCGACGTCGTCGTCGCGCACCTTCTCGAGCAGTCCGTCGAGGAGGGCGTCGACGTCGGAGTCGGCCACGTCGACCTCCTGGGAGGAGAGACGGGCCTCGGCCATCAGCACCCGGGTGTCGGCCGTTTCGGGGATGCGCCGGAGCAGGGCCATGGCCTCGTCGCTCTCGCCGCTGTCGATGAGCATGCGGGCCAGGGCGGTGATGGCCCCCTCGTGGTCGGGCTGCAGCTCGAGCGCCTCACGGATGAGATCGGCCGAGCCGGTCCGCACCCCTTCCTCCACCAGCCGGTCGGCTTCGGAGGGCGCGGGGGCCAGCCGGCCGACGAACTCGGCCACCGCCTCTTCGGGCAGGGCGCCGATGAAACCGTCGACCACCTTGCCGTCCTTGAGGGCGAACACGGCGGGGATGGACTGGACCTGAAAGCTGCCGGCGATGGTCGGATTCTCGTCCACGTTGACCTTGGCCAGGGCCACCGCCCCCTCGGTGGCGTCCACCACCTTCTCGATGATGGGCCCGAGGGTCCGGCACGGACCGCACCAGGGCGCCCACAGGTCGACCACCACCGGGACCTCGGAGGATCGGCGCAGGACTTCCTCTTCGAAGGTGGCATCGGTGACATCGACCATCGGATCACGATACCGGGAGCGACCTGCAAACCGGTCGGCCCGTCGGCCTGAATGCGGGCCGCGCCGAGTAGCGTCGTATCCATGGACGCAGGGCAGGTTGCCACCGGTGTGGCGGTCGAGGGAATCGACCGGGAAGGGGTAACCGCCTGGATGGCCGCCGCCATCCCCGACGCCCAGCCCCCCTTCGATTTCGACCTCATCGCCGGGGGGCGCTCCAACCTGACCTACCGGGTGGCCGACAGCGCCGGTCACACCTTCGCCCTGCGCCGGCCGCCGGTCAGCCACGTCCTCCCCACCGCCCACGACATGAAACGGGAGTACACGGTCATCTCCGCCCTCGGTCCCACCGGAGTGCCCGTCCCCCGCACCCTCGGGCTGTGCACCGACGACGCGGTCAACGGCGCCCCCTTCTACGTGATGTCCTTCGTGGAGGGCCACATCGTGCGGGACGAACAGGCGGTGGCCGAACTGACCATGGAGGCCCGCGGGCACGCCGGCGACGCCCTGGTCGAGACGCTGGCCCAGCTCCACGCGGTGGACGTGGACGCGGTGGGCCTGTCCGACTTCGCCCGCCGGGAGGGGTACATCGCCCGCCAACTCAAGCGGTGGCACGACCAGTTCACCCACTCGACGGTGGACGGCCGCCCCGGTCCGGCGGTGGTCGACCGGGTCCACGACCTTCTGGCCGCCCGGATCCCGGACCAGCAGGGCGACGCCATCGTCCACGGGGACTACCGGTTGGACAACACCGTGCTGGACGACGACGGCAACGTGTCGGCCATCCTCGACTGGGAGATCTGCACCCTCGGTGACCCGCTGGCCGACCTCGGACTGCTCCTCGTCTACTGGGCCGAGCCGGAGGACGGCGACCACTCGCTGGTGGGGGTGGCCCCCACCGCCCTGCCCGGCTTCGCCCGCCGGGCCGACCTTCTGGCCCGCTACGGGGCGCTGACCGGACGGGACGTCTCCCAGATCGCCTACTACCGGGCCTTCGGCTTCTGGAAGCTGGCCTGCATCCTCCAGGGGGTCTACGTCCGCTACGTGGGCGGGGCGGCGGCCGGCGACCGTACCGGGGTGGACCAATTCGCCGACCATGTGGTCCGGCTGGGCGAGCGGGCCCTGGCCGAGGTGGAGTCGCTGTGAACCGTCCCGACGCCGGCGCACTCCTCCGTTACGACCCGGACTGGGGCGACACCGCCGACCAGGACCTGTCGGCGCCGGTGCTGGTGGTGGGCCTCGAGGGCTGGGTCGACGCCGGCATGGGGTCGTCGGCCGCCATCGAACAGCTAATCACCTCCTCCCCCGCCCAGGCGGTGGCCTCCTTCGACACCGAGCTGCTCATCGACCAACGGGCCCGGCGGCCCATCGCCCGGTTGGAGAACGGGGTCACCACCGAGCTGACGTGGCCGGCCATCCGAGTCACGGCGGGCAAGGACCGGGTGGGCGCCGACATCGTCTACCTGACCGGCCCCGAGCCGGACTTCCTGTGGCCCACCTTCATCGAAGCGGTGGTCGGTCTGGTCCGCAGCCTGGAGGTGCGTACCGTGGTCGGGCTGGGTGCCTTCCCGGCCCCGACACCCCACACCCGCCCGGTCAAGCTGGCCTCCACCGTCCCGCCCGAGTCGGCCGATCTGGTCGGCCGGGTGGGCACCGTGCAGGGGACACTCGAAGTGCCGGCCGGGGTGCAGGCCGCGCTCGAGGTGGCGCTCGGCCAGGCCGAGGTGCCGGTCATCGGCCTGTGGGCCCGGGTCCCCCACTACGTGTCGGCCATGCCCTACCCCGAAGCCAGTGCCGCCCTCATCGAAGGGTTGTGTGCGGTGACCGGCCTGGTGCTCGACAGTTCGTCGTTGCGGCGGGCCGGCGACGAGTCACGTCGCCAGGTGGACGAGCTGATCGGGGCCAACCCCGAGCATCTGGACATGGTCCATCGTCTGGAGATGGCCCTCGACTCCGAACAGGCGGCCGCCCCGGGGCTGGACATGAACGTCCCCACCGGGGACGAGATCGCCGCCGAGCTCGAGCAGTTCCTCAGAGGCGAAGGCCACTGACCACCGACACAACGGGGGGCACACCGGCACCGTTGGTGTGCTGGTGCACGACGTGCTCGGCGTAAAAGGCGAAGAAGACCAGGGTGATGAGAAGCACGGCAACCACCACGGCCAACAGGGCCCACGGGGTGGCCCGGCGCTCCGCCACCACAGCCGATTGACCGGCGGCGGGGAAGGCCGGCTTGCGCCCCCGGCGGCTCCGGGCCATCGGGGCCGGGGTGACGAAGGCGGGCAGCTCGGTCACGATACGGCGCATCTCGTCGCGGCTGGTGGCCTCGGCCAGCTCGCCCAGCCGGAGCTGGTACTCGCTCTGGGAGAGGAGGCCCCGCTCGGCCGCCCGGTCCAAGAGCAGGCCGAAGGTGGTGCGGTCCTCGTCGGTGACCGGCGAGGTGGCCGGCGGAGCCACCGGCCGGTGCCCGTTGCCATTGCCGTTTCCGGCAAAAGAAGCCAGGAGCTCCGACACCCCGTCGGCCACCACCAGCTCGGGAACGGGAGTCGGTGCCGACGTGCCCTGGGGCACGGGCGGATCGACCGGCCACGGGCGACCGTCGGCGGCGTCTTCAGTCACTCATCAATATTGGGGGGAAGTCGGCCTTTATGCAACAGCTGAGGGCCGGACGGTAGCGTGCCTGGCATGCTCGTCGACGGTGTCATCGGGTTCGACCCGAGTGGAGTGATCGAGACGGCCGAGCTGGCCGAGCAGTGCGGCTACGACGCCCTGTGGACGGCCGAGGTCAACCACGACCCCTTCTTCCCCCTGGTGAGGGCGGCCGACCACACCGAGCGCCTCGGCCTGGGCACGGCCATCGTGGTGGCCTTCGCCCGCAGCCCGATGACCCTGGCGGTGGCGGCCAACGACCTGCAGGCACAGTCGAAAGGGCGGTTCCTCCTCGGCCTGGGCTCCCAGATCAAGCCCCACATCGAGAAGCGCTTCTCCATGCCGTGGTCGCACCCGGCCCCCCGGATGCGCGAGATGGTGCTGGCCATCCGGGCCATCTGGGCCAGTTGGGCCGACGGCAGCAGGCTGGCCTTTCGGGGTGAGTACTACCGGCACACCCTGATGACCCCCATGTTCGACCCGGGACCCAACCCCTACGGCAACCCGCCCATCTTCGTGGCCGGGGTGGGCGAGCACATGACCGAGGTGGCCGGCGAGGTGGGCGATGGCTTTCTGGCCCATCCCTTCGGCACCGACCGCTACATCCGGGAGGTGACTCTCCCCGCCCTCGAGCGCGGCCTGGCCAAGGCGGGCAAGACCCGGGCCGAGGTGCAGGTCTCCTACCAGGGCATGGTGGTGACCGGGGTGGACGAGGCGGGCTTCGCCGCAGCGGCCAAAGCGGCCAAGACCCAGCTGGCCTTCTACGGCTCGACCCCGGCCTACCGGCCCGTCCTCGAGCTGCACGGCTGGGGGGCATTGCAGACCGAGCTCAACACCCTGTCGAAACGGGGCCAGTGGGAGGCCATGGCCGACCTCATCGACGACGAGATGCTGCGCACCTTCGCCGTGGTCGGCGAGCTCGACCAGATAGCCGGTCTGGTGCGCAAACGGTTCGACGGGCTCATCGACCGGTTCAGCTTCTACGGCAACAACTTCCCGGTCGACCCCGAGCGGTGGGCCGGGGTGCTGGCCGGCTTCAAGTAGTCACACCACCACGTTGACCAGGCGGGGGGGCCGGGCGATGACCCGACGGGCCTCGCACCCGGCCAGGGCCTCGACCACCGGGGGTGTCTCCAGAGCCCACGCCGTGGCGGTGGCCTCGTCGATGTCGACCGGTACCTCGAGACGGTGGCGGACCTTGCCGTTGACCTGCACAACCATGGTCACCGACTCCTCGACCAGGAGGGCCGGGTCGGCCACCGGCCAGGCTTGGCGGTGGATGTCGTCGCCGTGGCGCCGCTCCCAGGCTTCGGCGGTGATGTGCGGGGTCATGGGGGCCATCACCAAAAGCAGGGTGTCGACGGCCTCGGTCAACACATCGGGCTGGGCCCCGTCCCGGGCGTAGGGGATGAGCAGGTTCACGAACTCCATGCAGGCGGCTACCGCGGTGTTGTAGGACCAGCGCTCGAAGTCGCGGTCGATGCGGTCGATGAGCTGATGGGTGGCCCGGCGCACCGCCTTGTCGGCGTCGCCCACGGGGTTGCCCCCCACCACCGCAGGAACGGCGGGCACGGCCAGATTCCACACCCGGTCGAGGAAGCGGGCGCAGCCGTCGATGACGCTGTCGGTCTGGGCCGTCCAGTCCACGTCGTCGGCCGGCGGGCCGACGAAGAGGTGGAAGAGGCGGAGGGCGTCGGCCCCCACCGTGTCGAGGTAGCGGGCCGGGGCCACCAGGTTGCCCTTGGACTTGGACATCTTGGTGCCGTCCATGCGGATCATGCCCTGGGCGTAGTAGCGGGCGAAGGGCTCGCGCAGCTCCTTCGGCCCGAGGCCCACGTCGGCCAGGGCCTTGGTGAAGAAGCGGGCGTAGAGCAGATGGAGGATGGCGTGCTCGATGCCCCCGATGTACTGGTCGACCGGCATCCAGTGGCGGGCGATGTCCGGGTCGAAGGGGAGGTCGGGCGACCAGGGATCGGTGAAGCGCAGGAAGTACCACGACGAGTCGACGAAGGTGTCCATGGTGTCGGTCTCGCGGGTGGCCGGACCGCCGTCGATGGGACAGGTGGTGTGCAGGAATTCGGGGTTGGTGGCCAGCGGGGAATGGCCGGTGGGGAGGAACTCGACGTCGTCGGGAGCCACCACCGGCAGCTGGGCGGCCGGCACCGGGACGATGCCGTGCTCGGCGCAGTAGACGACAGGGATCGGGCATCCCCAGAAGCGCTGGCGGGAGACCAGCCAGTCACGCAGGCGGTAGTTGACCTTCCGTTCGCCGATGCCCTCGGCCTCCAGGAATGCGATGGCCCGGGCCTTGGCCTCGTCGACGTCGAGGCCGTCCAGCCACTGGCTGTTGATCTTCTCGCCCGGCCCGGTATAGGCCCCGCCGGGGCCACCACCGGGTCCCCCGTGCTCGTCCCATCCCTCGGGGGGCCGCACGGTGCGGACCACGGGCAGGCCGTAGGCCTGGGCGAAGTCCCAGTCGCGGGCGTCCTCGGCGGGCACGGCCATGATGGCCCCGGTGCCGTAGCCCATGAGCACGTAGTCGGCCACGTAGACGGGGACAGGGCGCCCGGTGAAGGGGTTGATGACCGAGGAGCCGGTGAAGGCCCCGTGGCGGGTGAGGCCCTCGGTGCCGTGCTCGGCCATGCGCTCGAGGTCGGTGGCCAGGGCGGCCCGGGCCCGCAGGTCGTCGACCGCGGCCCGGCGGTCGGGGGTGGTGAGGGCGTCGACCAGGGGGTGCTCGGGAGCGACCACGGCGTAGGTCATACCGAAGCTGGTGTCGGGGCGGGTGGTGAAGACGCGCAGGGCCAGGCCGTCGCCGCCTTCCACCACCAGGTCGAACTCGGCCCCCTCGGAGCGGCCGATCCAGTTGCGCTGCATGGTCTTGACCCGTTCGGGCCACTCGAGGAATTCGAGGTCGGCCAGCAGCTCGTCGGCGTAGTCGGTGATCCGGAAGAACCACTGCTCGAGGTTGCGCTTGACCACCAGGTCGCCGGAGCGCTCGCAGGTGCCGTCGGGCAGGACCTGCTCGTTGGCCAGGACGGTCTGGCAGCCGGGGCACCAGTTGACCGGGGCGTTGGCCCGGTAGGCCAGGCCGGCCTCGAGGAAACGCTCGAAGATGACCTGGTTCCAGCGCATGTACTCGGGGTCGTGACTGCGGACCTCGCGGCGCCAGTCGTAGACGGCGCCGAGGGAGAGGAGCGATGCCTTGAGCTCCTTGATGCGGGCGTCGGTGAAGATGCGGGGGTGGGTGCCGGTCAGGATGGCGGCGTTTTCGGCGGGGAGGCCGAAGGAGTCGAAACCCATCGGAGAGAGAACGGCGAAACCCAGCATGGTGCGGTGGCGGACCAGCAGGTCACCGAAGGTGTAGTTGCGGACATGGCCCATGTGGGCCGGGCCGGAGGGGTAGGGGTACATGCTGAGCACGTACCAGGGTGGGCGCGGGTCCTCGGCGTCGACCTGGTAGGTGCCGTCGGTGGCCCAGCGCTCCTGCCATTTCTTCTCGACCTCGATGGGGTCATAGGCCCGTGCCATAGCGACCGATGGTACCGGGGGTCTGGCGGCGGACCGGTTTGGTGCCATCACCTCCCATCGGGAGGGTCTGCTCAGTGGCGGAAAGATGACGGTCGGCGCCAGAAAAGGCGGGATCGCCCTTGGCTGGCTGGGACATTGCGCACCGGCAAAGGGATCACGTAGCTTCGCGGCCAAGCGGCGGCTAGCGAGCCGCTCAGCCCACCTGCCCAGGGGAGCCAAACTAAATGCAGGACTTCCGCACACTGATCGTGTGCCCGAACTGCGGTGAATTGGCCCGGACCGCCCTCCTCGGATCGCCGATGGCCACCCAGTCCATCGAAAACGAGTGCGTGCTGCGCCGATGCCTCACCTGCCTCAACCTGTGGTGGGTGGACTGGTCTCCCGCACCAGCCTGGGCCACCAGCCAGGGCCCCCAGGGGTGGGGCGTCGAGGGTGTGGAGCGGTGCGAGCGTGCGGTGACCTCCACACCGGCGCGGTCAGTATCGACCAGTCGGCACCGGGTCCGACCATCCGGTCAAACGATGGTCAGGCGACCTTCCGGCTTCTGATCGACTTGAGCCGGGCCGTCTTCTTCTCGTCGGCCGGTGAGGTCCCCTTGTGCAGAATGTCGTTCACACAATTGTCGCAAAGGCGCCCGTAGGTGCGGCCGGTGTTCAACCGCCTGCGTTGGCGACGGCCGACCTTGGCCACAGGCCCCTTCCATCCGCACCGGTGGCAGACGCCGTACTTTTGGTCGGGTGCATCGGCGGCCCCGATGGCGGGATCCATCACCAGGACGTCTCTGTGTGATTCTGAACCTTCATAGGTCTCATATCGGCCTGCCACGTTTAAAACTGTATTGGGACTGAACCGTAAAATCGGGGACCCTCAGTGACGAGACTACGACCCTCAGTGGCGGAGCGGTAGGCGGGCAAACAGGAGACGTCCTGACAGCAGTACCAATGAGCAGGTAGGGGCACCATCAGAGGAATAGGAAGGAGCGCGTACAGCCGATCGATTGCTGATGTTTCTTCCGGTGCATCTCTCCTAGCGGCGGACCAGAGTCTGCGAGACTTGGATGGTGTTCGTCACCAACCATGTGCTCTCCGGAGTGATCATCGGCCAGGCGCTACCCCGCCGACCGTTCGCCGCCTTTGTGGTCGGGGTCGGATCTCACTTGCTGCTTGACGCCTGTCCCCACTGGAGCTGCGATAGGCGCGTGCCTGGAGGTGACGAGAGGTTCCTGAGGGCGGCCAAACGGGACGGGATCATCGGACTGGCGACGATGGCCGTCGGCGCTATTGCTGCCGATCATCGGACCCGAGTGTCGACCATCGCCGCCATGGTCGGGGCCGCCTTGCTCGATGTGGACAAACCACTGCTGCATTTCATTGGGGTGAACCCTTTCCCCGAGGTGGTCCAACAGGTCCACAAGGGCATCCAGAACGAGTCCCCCAACGGCCTGCTCAACGAGGTTGTCTACGGGTCGGCGCTTGCTTTGGTGGGAGTGGCGACGGTCGCCAGTGCCCGCAATCGACCTGGGGGTAAGGCCCCGCCTGGTCGTGGTGATACTCAGCTCGACCTCGGACCACTGAACTAAGGCCGTCTCGACGTCTATCGATGATCAGATCGAGCTCGGGCAGGCCGTTCCCTCGCTGCAGCAGAAGACCGGGCGCCGGTCAGACGGCGCTAGCGCCAAACTGGCAACGACGGCTCTTACGTCATCTCGAAGACACCAATCCCCGCAACCCACACAACATTTCCAATTTCATCTTGATATCTCAAGTAGGGAATCGTAGCGTGGGCCGATCGGATCGGTCGGCCGTGCGGAACTTTTTGGTGGACCCACCGGATTCGCGCTAATTGGTAAGAGGAGCAGAGGAGCGTCATGAGGCAGCCACTGGTCGGGCTGGCAGCCAGTCTCGGGTTTGCCCCATGGGGGCGAACCCTCAGTCGACCGGCCCTGACGAGAGTCGGAATGGAATGACGCCTGACGATGCGGTCCAAGCGACTCCGGTCCGACTGCTGTGTGAGCCTACGGTCAGCATCGTCATCCCGGCGAAAAACGAGGCGCGTAACCTCCCCTACGTTTTTGCCGGATTGCCGAGTGGCGATTACGAGGTGATTCTGGTCGACGGCGACTCCACTGATGACACCATAGCGGTGGCGCGTCGGCTTTGGCCGAGTGTCACCGTGATCGGGCAGACTCGTACAGGCAAGGGTAACGCTCTGGCCTGTGGCTTTTCAGTCGCCACCGGTGACTTCGTCGTCATGCTCGATGCCGACGGATCGACGGATCCTGCAGAAATCCCGTACTTTGTTAATGCACTCAAGGAAGGGGCGGACTTCGCCAAGGGATCGCGATTCCTAACCGGCGCTGGAAGCAGCGATATCAGTCGGCTCCGGCGTGTCGGCAACTTCTGGCTTAACAAGATCGTCAATCTGGCCTATGGAACGAGATACACGGACCTCTGCTATGGCTACAACGCCTTCAGGCGTGAGTGCCTTACGGTGCTCGACCTCGAGGCAGGTGAGGTGGAGGGGGTCGACGAAGCCACGATGCTTTGGGGGGATGGATTCGAGGTCGAAACCCTCATCAACGTACGAATCGCAAAGGCCGGTCTTCGGGTGACGGAGGTTCCCAGTTTCGAGCGAAGCCGGCAATATGGTGCCAGCAATCTGAACGCCTTTTCAGACGGAATACGAGTGTTGAGGACGATACATGCAGAACGGAAACGAGGCACGCGTCGAAACGCCGTATCTCTTGCACATGAGCGGCGGGATGTCGGCAGTTCGTGGTCGATGCTGTCAACATTGACCGAAGAAGCCAGCTGAAACCGATTTGACCCGAGCATGGCTCGGCGCCCGTTGGACACAGGCCAGTCCGCTCATTCGATGAGACCCGGCGGCTGGAGTTTGATCGGGCGCAAAGTGCTCGGATGACGATGAATACCGAGTGAAGAGTTGGCCAAGGTTCTCATTATCCGTTGCGCACCGACCGCCGCAGGAGCCGCACTTGTTGTAAGACCCTGTCCTCGGAGACTAACCAGTTCGGGCAATGAAATACCCCCTTTCGGGTGGGCGAATCCCATAGGACCTGTCGGTGGGATCCACCGACAGGTCCATAGCCACGACTTGGCCCTCGATCCAGGGTGAATTGACCGTTGGCAAGTGGGAGCTGATCGTTGATCTGATGCCCATCCACGCCTCGTTCGCCCTTGCCACCTGATAGCTCTAAACGATCTGGGACGAGTCAAACTCGGCGGCACGTCGACTCCCGCGCCTTATGCGTGATCGGGGTGCTGCCGTGACATCGACAGCGGTGCCGGTCGGCTCCACTGACTCAGCTGCGATGTGCGCCCTATCTGTCGATTTGTCGCCTGCTCGCTCAGGTGCTCGCCGGTCCCTTGATGGGCGGTGGGTCTGTGTGCAAGGCGTGCACCAACCCCACCAAGGCCGCTCTCCGCGCAAGCGCACAGCTCCAATGCAACGGTAACGCCCACGCCGTGCTGTTCGCCGCCTCGAACGACGGTGGCATAGCTGGCTGGGTCACCGACTCGACCCGCTCAGAGAACTTCGTGGGGCTTCTGGTCGAGCTGGTGCGTCACACTTCAAAAAACTCGACCTGCACTGCATCACCGACAACCTTAGCGTCCACGAGACCGGCGCTGTCGATACCTTCTTGGAGCAGAACCCTCATGTGTACATCCACGGCAGGCCAACCCACGCGCCAGCTGGCTCAACAGATCGAGTTGTTCTTCTCGATCCTCGAACGCCGGCACCGCTTCGACGGAGGGGTTCACATCGACCGACGAACTGGCCGACGGCATTCAATCGCCTTCATCACGGGCTGCAACAAGAACGGCACTTATCGCCGACCCATACGAATCGCACATGTCGCAATGATGTACGCCAGGCAGGACTAGAGGCATCCCCGGGCAGCGATATCCAGTTGAGTGCTGGTTCTCCCGATTCATTCGCTACCGGGCACGGACAACTGCGCCCCAGGGATACTGGGATGGTTGTCTCCAAGACCTCGGGCAGCTCCCCAAACATGACAGCGTGGCCTCGCGTGCGCAAAAACTGGGTGGACTTCTCCTGTTTCAATGTCGTCGTCAACTAGGACGAAGACTCGTACTGACCCAGAACGCCGATCTGACTGAACCGCGATAGTTGGGCCATCACTCTGTTTGCTACAGCTGTTGTTGGCTGAGCTAGGGTTCGCCGAACTGGAGAAAGGTCAGGATACGCCAGCGCGAGATCGAGATTCGGAAGAGGCTAGGGCATGTGCGGTGTGGTGGGCATGTTTCGTTACGGAAGGTACGAACACGGCCTCGATGCAGACGAGGTATTGACGATTCGCGACGCTATGACCACTCGTGGTCCCGACGGTGCAGGGACCTGGTTCTCCGAGGATCACCGAATCGCACTTGCTCATCGTCGGCTCGCCATCATCGGCCTCGGTGATCAAGGGGCCCAGCCGATGGAGCTGCGCCCTCGGTGCTGTGGAGTGGATGAATCCCTGGTCGTGACATTCAATGGCGAGATCTACAACTACCGGGAGCTCCGTCGGCATCTCGAAGGGCGTGGCCACCATCTGAGGAGCCAAACTGATACGGAGGTCCTCCTCCATCTTTACGAGGATCATGGCAGCGAGTTCGTCGACTTGCTGCGCGGCATGTTCGCGTTCGTCCTCTTCGACGGAAGAGCGAGGACAATGCTTCTGGCCCGCGACCCGCTGGGAATCAAGCCCTTGTACCTGGCCGATGACGGCGACACGATTCGCGTCGCGTCTCAAGCTCGAGCGCTCTTGGAGAGTCCCTCGGTTTCGCAGACAACGAACGACGCCGCCCTAGCCGGCTTGCTCGTCTTCGGGTTCGTCCCCGAGCCGCTGACCGCCTGGTCGGATATTAGAGCGGTGCCCCCCGGCAGCACAGTCACAATCCAGCACGACGGCAGCCGCACCATCCGTCGCTTCTTCTCGCTATCCGAAGAGATCACGCGGGCAGAACAGACCCCGGCATCGCAGTCGGCCGACGAACTCGTCCGCGATGCGCTTTCCGACAGCGTAAACGCCCATATGGTCAGCGACGTCGAGGTCGGGATCTTCCTGTCCAGCGGAATCGACTCGTCGGCCGTTCTGGGACTAGCCGCCGAACAGGAGCAGTCGCTGCACGCTGTGACCGTAGGGTTTGAGGAATATGGCGAGTCAAGCGATGACGAGGTTCCCTTGGCTCGCGTGGTTGCCGATACTTATGGGGCGCGCCACAGCGTCGACGTGGTTACCCGCGAGAACTTTGCTTCATGGCTTCCCATCATTCTTACTGATATGGACCAGCCAACCACCGACGGCATCAACTCGTGGTTGGTCTCCCGCGCTGCCGCCAGTCAAGGATTGAAGGTGGCACTGTCGGGGCTCGGGGGCGACGAGTTTCTGGGCGGTTACTCGAATTTTGTCACCGTTCCAACTTGGTATCACCGGTTAAGAATGCCGGCGTCACTGCCCGGGATTGGCCTAGCCTCCCGACGCCTGTTGGCCACCGCACTGCGCTCATACAAGCCACAGGCTGCGGGAATGCTCGAGTACGGCGATTCCCTGGCTCATGTTTGGTTATTGTTTCGGTGCGTGAATGCGCCCTGGCATTTGCCCTCGATACTTGGGCGGGAACGGGCGGCAGCGGCTTTGGCCGCGCTCAACATCGACTCCATCTTGGCTGGGGCGATCACACCGGAACCCCAAACAGATGTTGGCGTCGTTGCCGCTCTGGAAGGCGGTCTCTATATGCGCAGTCAGCTCCTGCGTGATGCCGATTGGGCCGGGATGGCACACTCATTGGAAATTCGAGTCCCATTGGTCGACTCGGTCGCTTCTCCGTTGCTGACCCGGGCACTTACCCGTGTTTGGACACCTCCGGAGGGAAAACAGTCACTTGGTCGTTCGCCTATCCCACCGCTTCCGAGGGTCGTCTTGGAGCGCTCCAAGACCGGGTTCTCTGTCCCTATGGCGGAACGGGCAGTCAACCAACCCGGCTTCGGCGACTGGCGACGAATAGGCACACTTGCCCACCCGAGATGCAGCTGGGCCCGCCGCTGGTCATACGTCATCGCTGGCCGGTTCGGAATGCTGTGAGCAAGCCAGCTATTCACCGGGGACAGCGATTTGACAGATCCCCGTTTGATGGGCCTGAGTGTGCGGGTTGATGCTCGGTTCATTAGCGGGAGGGGGTCAGGCCCCTCTCCCGGCCTCCCCCCGGCGCGACCCGTTCTGAGCTGAGCTGGTCGGGCCGGCAGAGCCGACCCTCGGGCGGCAGGCTGTGGGGATGACCAGCGTGGTGAATATCAATGACGTGCTCGATGGCCACGTCATCCTCGACATCGAGTGTGTGGACCGGCTCTACCTGAATGCCTACATACCCAACCTTCAGGTCGGGGGCCAGGTGAAGCGCTTCTGCGAGGAACATTTGGGCCAACCCATCGCCTCACCGGTCATCATCCAAAAGATCGGCAACAAGTTCCGCCGTGATGTGTCCCATTTCGCCGAAGACAGTGACATCCCGATTCTGCACCTCAAGAAGCCCGATCGCACTCGCTGGGATGACCGCAAGATGGACCACGTCCAGCCCTATCTGGAGGCAGCTGAGCGTGAGGGCCGCTTCGGGGTGGTGGCCATCGTGGCCGCCCAGGAGTTCCAACGGGTCTTCAGCCCCACCAAGAAGACCGGTGGCGGCGGGGGCGTGTGGTTCGACTGGGACAAGACCGAGCGCCGGGTCGGGACGTACTACTTCTACATCCACGACCGCGAATTCGGCCTCGGCTTCATCAAGATCTGCACCTACTTCCCCTACCCGGCCAAGGTCTGGGTGAACGGGCATGTGCGCCACGAGGCGCCATGAAACCGGGCGGAGATGAAAGGGCTCCGCCACCGAGCTGTCGCAGCAGCCCGGTGAAGCTGGGGGCAGCCTGATCCTGGAGGCGCAGGGGAAGGTGGCAAGCAGCCCCGACAACGACGGGACGGGTCGGCACCGCCAGACGACTCGGGTCCGGCAAGCAAGGCGGGAGGGAGTACGAGAGAAATCAGCGTTAACGCTCCTCAAGTGATACACACCGGCTCCAATCTGGTGGATATGGGCCGGGGTGCAGCGCACGTCCATATCGCTGGACGACTCCGACGCCGGGTTGTGACCCTCGGCCAGGAGGCCACGGAGAAAGCCTGCGGCGTATCCGTGGCGATGCTGCAGGAGCACAGCTGGACTCCGGACCCGCCAACCGGTGCATGGTGAACGTGGGAACCATCGACGAGCTTCCGTCTGAGCGACCAGCCAGGTAGCCAGCGGGAAGGCACGCCGTCTGTCGACGGCTCGGCGGTGGGACGGAGCCTCCGTAGTAGTCCGAGGACGGGAAAGCCGTCCACATGGCGAAGGGAGGCAGCGAGTCTGCAGCAGAGGACACTGGAATGCCAGGAGGACGACGGTGAACACCGACGAGCTGTGGCCCGACCTCTATGAGGCCGAGTCCCGGGTACTGAAGATCCAGACCAAGCTGCACCAATGGGCGACTGACGGTCCCGACCGCCGGTTCTCCGACCTCTACAACCTCGTCTATGACCCCGCCTTCTTGGTAGTTGCCTGGGCGCGGGTCAAGGGGAACAGGGGCGCCCGGTCAGCCGGAGTCGACGGGGTGAAACCTCGCTCAATCGTCTTCGGCGCCGAGACGTTGTTGACCGAGCTGCGAGCTGAGCTCAAGGCCCGGGCGTTTCGGCCCCTTCCCGTGCGCGAGCGCATGATTCCGAAAGCACACGGAAAGCTCCGGATGCTCGGCATCGCGACCGCACGAGACCGGGTGGTCCAGGCTTCCTTGAAGCTGGTGCTCGAACCGATCTTCGAGGCGGACTTCAAGCCGTGTAGCTACGGTTTCCGCCCGAAGCGCCGGGCTCAGGACGCTATCGCCGAGATTCACTATCTTGCCTCCCGCTCTTATGAGTGGGTGCTCGAAGGTGACATCGAGGCATGCTTTGACAACATTTCACACTCGGCATTACTACAGCGGGTGCGGAATCGAATCGGAGACCGACGTGTCCTGGGGTTGGTGAAGGCGTTCTTGAAGGCTGGCATCCTCGCCGAGGATGGCACCAACAGGGCGACGATCACCGGCACTCCTCAGGGCGGGATTCTTTCACCCCTGCTCAGCAACATTGCCCTCTCGGTTCTCGATGAGTACTTCAGCGAGGCTTGGGAGGCGATGGGCGACTTCAATGCCCGCTATCAGCGGCGCAGCAAGGGACTGGCCACGTATCGAATTGTTAGGTACGCCGACGACTTTGTCGTCCTCGTGGCTGGCACCCGAGCGCACGCCGAGGGTCTGCGGGACGAAGTGGCAGCGGTGCTCTTCCCGATGGGTTTGCGCCTGTCGGAGGAGAAGACGAAGACCGTCCACATTGATGAGGGTTTCGACTTTTTGGGCTGGCGCATCCAGCGCCAGATCAAACGAGGCACCACGAAAGCGTACGTTTACACCTATCCGTCGAAGAAGGCGCTGTTGGCCGTCTGCAACCGGATACGGACGCTTACCAAGGGGTCGATGAACCTGTCTTTGTCAGCCCTACTGGACCGGATCAACCCGGTGCTGCGGGGCTGGACCAACTACTTCCGACATGGGGTGTCCAAGGCGACCTTCAGCTACCTCGGCACCTTTGCCTGGCGCCGGGTCGTCAGCTGGCTTCGCCGCAAACATCATCATGCCAACTGGAAGTGGCTCCGCCGTCACTACCTACCCGGGTGGCGACCGACGGAGGGTAGGGCCACGCTGTTCAACCCCGAGAAGGTGACGGTCAGCCGCTACCGCTATCGGGGCAACCGCATTCCCTCGCCTTGGCCATCCAGCACGGAAGGGACCGCCGCATAAGTTCAACGGCATGGACTCGTGGAGAGCCGGATGCGGTGAGAGTCGCACGTCCGGTTCGGAAGAGCGGGTCGGGGAGACGACCGGCCGAAAGGTCGGTAACGCGCCCCGGCTCGACTCTTACGAGTGGGCCAAGCGTCAGGCCCGTCGAGGACATCTCAGCTTCACCGAGCTGGCCAACGGGTTTGCCGCCTGTGCCAAGTCCGAACGGCTCCAGGCCATCTGCAACGCCTTCGGTCCCGACGATGTCCAGGCCTTCTTCGACCGTTGGATCACACATATTCCGAACCCGTTCACCAAGGCCGACCGGGATGGCGGCTATTGGTGGGAACTCTCCATGCGCCAGGTCGAGGTGTCCCGCACCCTGGTCTTCGACGACCCCCGCCGGGCGCGAGGGTTCTTCGAGGCCCTGGTGGCCGACAACGTGGGTATCGGTCGTCCCCAGGAGGTGGCGGTCGTCTTCGCCCGCCAGGTGCGAAAGACCACCAAGGAGCCCTTCTCGACCAGGGTGTTCTGCCCGGGCACCGAGGTCAAGATGGACTTTCGCTACAAGCACAGTCGAGTCAAGCAGTACTTGAAGGAAGGGAGGGCCTATCGCATCGAAACCGTCATCAACAAACCCTCGGACCTCGGGATTCTGGCCCGGCTCGAGCACCTGCCCGAGCTCATCGAGCGGGCCCGGCAGGTCAACCATCGGGTGCTTATGATCGAACGTGCCGGCCAGGGCTGTGCCATCGGCACTGCGCTCTTTGAGCGTATCCACCAGCCCTACAACCGGGAGGGCCAAAGAACCGGAGCCCTGCGCTTCGGGGACCCACGCGCCATGGCCCTGGCCGGCGCTTTGTGCTGTGTCGTCCATGCCGCCACCGGCTTCTCCAACAAGAGCCTTCGCGGGCTGGTGGCCGGACTCCTCGGCGCGGACTACAGCGTGCACCAGATGACCTATGACCTACGTCGGCTCCGACTCCACGGGCT
The DNA here is from genome assembly GCA_963813525.1 of uncultured Acidimicrobiaceae bacterium. Taxonomy (GTDB): domain Bacteria; phylum Actinomycetota; class Acidimicrobiia; order Acidimicrobiales; family RAAP-2; genus Bog-756. The sequence goes on along the minus strand of CAWEZI010000005.1, from coordinate 1,386,902 downwards.
CATCAAACGCGTCCCGCATACCAACACCTACGTGGTCACGCCCGAGGGAATCCGAACCGCCATCTTCTTCACCAAGGTCCACGACCGCGTGCTGCGACCATTGCTCTGCGCTGCCGACGTCCCTCCAGCATCGCCGGAACTTCGTCGCGCCCTCGCTACCATCGATCACGCCGTGACAGAACATGTCACCAACGCACGACTCGGCCTGGCAGCATGAAACTTGTCACATTGTCATGAGTTTCGACCCCTAAGCAGAGCTAGCACTTGAATTCGATGGGTGCTAGTCCGCCGATCGACGAGTGGGACCGATGGGCGTTGCACTCGGTCCTCTACGCCTCGACAACGATCCGTGCCTCGGTGAGGGTGGCAACTCCTCGACGTTGAGCAGCTCGTCTTGTAGCCGTCCGTTGAAGCACTCGACGAAGGGTTTCTCCCGGGTCGATGCGGGTTAGGTGCAGACGGTCTGGGTCCCGGCGAATGAGACAAGTCCCACAACAGGAGGCCGGGACCACTAATCGACATTACGGCCAGTTTCGCCACAATATCAACGGGCCAAACCATCGCCGCTGAGCTGTCCCCGTGATCGTGAAACTGACCACGGCAGCAGCTCGTCGACTCGCGGAACCGATGGAGTCCTGACTCAGTCCAATCTGCTAATCTCTTGAGGGAGGTTATTGGTCGAGTGAGGATTGACCTAGGACGTCTTCATACAATGCTTGAAATCTTGCGGTAGTACGGTCTTGGCTAAAGTTCATGGCCCACTGTCGTGAGGTGAAGCGATAAATAGATCCGCTCTCCAATATCGCATAAATGTTGCGGGCAATATCTTCAGGACTCCGAGGATCAGCAAAGAGTCCGGAAATACCTGGTTTCACAGCATCGAAAACTCCACCCGTATTGGATGCCACAACGGGCACACCACTCGCGCTCGACTCCAGAAACACAATTCCGAATCCTTCGACATCCTCGGCCGACTCGAGTGGGGGGAGTACGAAGACGTCTAAGGCCGAATAGAATTTGCTTACTTTATCGGACTCACTGATTCTTCCAAAGTATCTATATTCGATCCCAGCCTTCGCCAGTTCTCTCATGATCCGCTTTCGTTCAGTGCCATCTCCCGCTAGGTAATAAGTAAAGTCAACACCGTAGTGTCGTCTCAAAATTGTCAATGCTTTTATCACATTCGGAATGTTCTTATTCGTATCGAGCCGACTAAGTGTGCCAATGACTATTTTGCTGTTCATTTCATATCGTCCCGGGCTAAATCTATTCAGATCTATGCCGGGAGTGATCACCGCAATTTTCGAACCATCGATACCGTAGTGATCAATCAGGTAGTTACTTGTGAAGCTACTGCATGCGACTATACGGGATGCACCGTTAAGGGCCGTGAGAAAGTGCCTCGAGCGATAGCGGCGGACACTTGGTTCTAAGATTTCAAGACCGTAGCAACTAATAACCGGAGATCTAATAGCGGGATAGGCCATTGCAATATCTACGTGCCATAAGTGAACCAAGTCATAACTTGAGAGAAGAACGTTTGGATCTTCCAGACCCTTTCGGTACCTAAGAGAATATAGGCGTTCGCTCGACCGAGACGGCAATGTGCGGTACAGAAGTTCCTCCCATCTCGTGGTGGGCGAGGTCCAGTCGGCGACGGTAATTTCGTGATCCTTTGAGAGCGCATCGTATTGACTTTTTGCGAACTCTTGTATCCCTCCGGGTAGATTCAGCCATGGAACGGCGTATAAAATGTTCACAGTTAGATACTTCTCCCTTCACGGATACAGTTCAACTCCCGATGTGTGGAAGGATTGCCTGGCTGGCGCGGCCAGCACACCGACGCAGGTAGTGGTGAGCGTGTGGGCCGTTCGCGGGTGTGCCTCCACGACGAGTTGTACGAGGTCTCTATCCAGTCGACGTGGCGGGGTCCAGTTGATTTCGGGTGTCCCAGCGGTGTTAGTCGAGCAGCTCGGTCCCCATAGAGCAAAAGAAATGCTCCATGGCACTGCAGTCAAAAAAGTTCCCGGGGGTGCCCTTGTCTGTGGATCCGAGTAGTCCTGCACGGAGGCAGCGGCCGAATGCCCACGACCAGTAGGCGAATTCCATTGGTCGTCGCGACACCTCGATGGCGGAGGCGTACGGTGGGACGACAGCCAGGGCGGATGGTGTTCCAGACACGAAGGTCTGCCATGAGGTCTGCGGGAAGAGGTCTGGCCGGCGCAGAGGGTGACTGGAGATTATGCGTTATCCGAGAGGACGTCCGCAGGTGCCCGAAGCCAGCCGCGGGCACCGATCGTCGCAGGCTGATGCACCTCAGTGGGCTTTCTGCCCCAACGCCGCACGAAGGAAACCGGTCCGACTCATTTCACCTCACGCGACGCATCGGCATCCTGGTGAGGGGTGTCGTTCAGGAAACTAACTCACGCCCCTAGCCCGTCGAACCGTCCCCTGTTCCTTCGCGGTTCCGTGAACCGCGTGCCGCCCGAAGCGTGCCGAACACCGAAGGAGAATAAAAGGCTGCCTCTATCAGGTAAGCAGCAAGGAATCCGACCGCCACACCTGTCAGTCCGTACAAGTTAGCGCCAGCAGCCGCAAGCCCGATTTCCAGACCAGCTCCAACCATGGTCCAGAGGGCGGCCTGTTGCATCCTGCCCCTGACTCGGGCGATTGCCACATAATGCGCCTTGACAGCGTATGGATAGGTACAAAAACCCAACACTGCCATCGCGGCGGTCGCCGTTTTATAATCTTCGCCAAAAATCCGAAGAATTGGGCTGGAGAAGATCACGAAGAATGGCGCAGAGGCAAGTGCCAGGACCAAACAGATCCGCATCGTCTTGCGGACTTCGCGGCGAAGAGCCACTTCATCCCCAGGGGCCAGTGCGAACAGCACCACAGACAGGTGGGTGGGAATGACAAGAACGAAGGCGACCACGAGGCTGGCCGCCGTATAAGCGGCGTTGGCTTCAGGTCCGAGAATGACGGTTACTAGGACCGGAAGCACAAGGTACGGGGATTGAACCGAAAGATTGAGCCAGTGATGCCCAACCATAAGTCGTCGCTTCTCGAATAGCCGCCTGAATTGCAGGCGCGACGATTGCCCGGCGGTCAAGCTTTGGAGCCCCCGAGCCAGAACCACGAGTGAGACGGCTAGCCCTGCCATCCAGGCGACTACTAGCTCCGTTCCCGATCGGTCTGGCCACACGGTAATGAGAACCGGAAGAATGAGTAATTTACTGACCGCAAAGACCGTATTGCGCCTGAGTTGGAGATCACCACGCATTAGCCCTACGCAGGAGTCGTCTAAGACGAGCAGAACAGTGGTCAATGCACTTAGAAGGGCGAGAACAAGTATCCCGACAGGACCTGACAAACCCTCACGAAAGGTAGACGAAGCCGACACAAGGACAGTCCCCACGATTCCGGAGACAATTAATGCAAACACCCCGACGCTCGTCGCCGCTGTCAGAATGAGCGAGCGAGCCTGCGTCTTGTCCCTGGCTAGCTCACCAATAAGAAGGGTCGATAGGCCAAACACGCAGAAGATGGAGAGCAGCAATGCTGCCGATTGGACTGCCGAAGCGAGTCCAACAGCCCGAGTCGACGCCATTCTGGCAGCTACAAACCAATATAGAAATCCGAACAAGCTGGTGACGATCGTTGTGCCATACAGTGACATTGCATTACGCACCAAAGGGCCTTCCAGCGCGTCTCTTACCTCGGCGGCAGGCTTCTTCAGCCATCCCGCGACCATGGACCATCCGTAGGGTTTGGACGGTGGCCCAAGTGGCTCTCTCACGTCAACGACACATCCAGTGCACTCACCTCTGCTCACGAGCTAAGTCTGGTGACAGAACCGAAGTTCGAGTGGCCGTCCGCGGGCCTGTGCAACTTGATTTCCGCATTTGATCACTATCCAACCATGCCTGCGCCGTTGGTATGTCGCTTGGTTCCCTGAGATCGCGACAATGGGTCACAGGTACGTTCGCGCAATAGAGCTTTCGATGGGACAAGGGACGATGGCAAAGCTGCTCGAAGCCGGGTGACACGGTAGGCCCGCCTCCACGACCGTTGGCAACGTATCCGAAAGTCGAGCACAGTCGGCCATTTGTTGTCGTGGGAAATCCGCGGTGATGGACAATATCCCCTATTTGGGCTGGACCAGACCGACCTCATCGTGGAGTTGCCGTAGGAGCTGACCACCCGGCCCGCTGAGTTGACCACGTGGGGTATTTGTCGCAAGGTGAGGGAGAGTTGTCCGACAGATATGCTGACTTCCGGTGTCGGCCCGGAGGGCACGGCGTAGGGGTCGAGTCGTAGTGCGTTTGTCAAGGCACCGGCCCAGAGCTTGTCACCTCTTCTCTACGCGGGTGAACTGTTTGTCATTAAATCGTTGCCCGCGCCGGATCAATCATGAAGATTAGTTCGATCGAGGCTTAGGAGATCTACGGAAAGGGCGACCGGTGTGATCGGACAGCCCGGCGATTTGTAGCGAAGCTGGCCGCTGAGTTGACCGTCGGAACTCAGAAGACGGGCCTTTAGGCGATCGGGCGGATCAGGCAGTGGACGTTCTCCTCATGCTCATCGTTCTGTGGATCGGTCTCGAACCAGCATTCGGTCTCGTACCCCTGGGTGGCGAGGAGGGCGCTTATATCGTGTCTCGTCTCTCGGTTCCAAAATACGAAGGCACCATTGTCGAAATCGATGTTCCAGAAGTGCATTCCGCCGTAGCTATTCTGCTCACCTTCGTTCCTAAAGTGCTTCAGCGCTACTCGACCCGTCGGCTTTATAAGGGCAATCATGTTGCTAAGGATTGATAGCGGGTCTTTGCTGTGATCCAGCGCATTCTGGGAGAAGGCGATATCGAACGTACCCTCAGAGAACTTGGCGGGAAGCTGTTCACCCGAACAGGCAATCGGCTCAACGGGGGCATCGATTCCGCAAGATCTCAGGATTTTCACATACTCTGAACCGAGCGCATCGGTCGGAAATATGGAGAGTTTCTTGCCCGGGTAAACGTGTCCGACCACCGTCAACGGACCTGAGCCGACGTCAAGAATAGAAACATTCGTTGCGGCGGTCTCAGCCAGTGCCCGACGCAGGCACGTCGCCTCGACTTCGCCGAGTGGGTTGAGCCGATCAGCGTACAGCTCGGACTGTAGAGCCTCAGACCAGTATCTCAACTCATCAACGGTGCGCTTCTGCCAGCGCTGCTGATCCGTCAATTTGCGGTCGCGTAGCGCTTCGTAGCGCCCTTCTAGCCGGACGCCGAGGTTTGACAGAGTCTTACTCCGACGCAAGAAGCGCCTTCCCATTGCGCGTCCATCCATGTGAATCCTCCGTGTCGTAAAAGTGTTCGTCACACCGCGCTCAAAGTTCGCACTGCGTTGTCGCTCTCCGTAACGGTGATGCTACGAGAGGTGGGATTGGCAAGTCATCTATCACCGAGTACTCGTTCATAAGCCTCGCTAGTGACCTCTGCGACATCGCTCCACGTTGGCACTGCTAGCTCCACCGAAGAGGTCAAAGCGGCAGCAACTTCGATCGCGCGGGCTAGCTCGGCACCACTTGACCCGAGAGTTACCAATTCAATCGCGCCATTTGTTTTGCTTTTCAGATCCCTGTGGGCGGGAATGTCCGAGCACACGATGCTGGATCCGCAAGCCAGTAACTCGAGAATCGCGACCGGCATTGCTTCGTTACTGGACATGCTCACGTAAACCCGCGCAGTCTGGTACCAGCGATAAAGTTCGTCTACACCAACTCGACCCAGGAAGCGAACTTCATTCATCTTCCCCGTCTGGCGAGCTAACAGCTCCAAATTGGAACGTTCTGGACCATCTCCGCAAATAACAAGCTCGTATTCGTTACTGAGAAGAGCAAACGCACGAAGGATCGCGTCCACGTGCTTATATGTTTCGAGTCGGCCTCCGCACACTATCGTCGTCCTTTCAGATCGAATCGGCTCGGCGACCATAATTGCCTGAAGGTCAACGCCATTCGGTATAACGATTGTCTTCTTGGCGACAGAAGGAAAGTGCGTAAGAAATAGACGACGCTCAGCTTCCGAAACACAAATTATTAGATTGGAGGCGTCGGCTATTAACGAACCGATCCAACGGTATGGAATATGCAACAATCTGCGAACAGTAGAATGTCCTGTACCATGGTAATGTGGAGTAAACACGAGGGGTGTGGCACCCGCACACATTGCCAGAAATGGAACAATGCTCCCGTACCCGTGCACGTGCACGACCTCCCACTCCAATCGCCTCTTTCGTATCGCGTGCCAAAGGGCCACGGACACCGCAAAATGGCGGCTCGGGAATAGGACGGGAAAGCGTTCCACCACCACGCCGTCCATGACTTCGTAGGATGGCCACGAAGGATCATCACTTTGAGTCAGGACCGTGATCTCGTCACCCCGCTCGACCAAGATCCGCGCTATTTCCCTGACATGCGTCTCTATTCCCCCAGCGAAAGGCGAATAGTGGCCAGTTACGAACGCGATCTTCACGGTCCCACCGTTATCAATGAGCGGCATCTGCGCAAGAGGCGCATTGAATCCCATAAAACTGCCAAGACCTTCTTACTTCCCGAATTCAAGTGAGTCACTCCCGGCATGTCTTGTCTCTTGGTGCTGCTCCGCGGAGCACTCTGCCCGCACTAGGAGCGACCATCCTGCAATGGAGATTGAATCGCTTCATGGATTCCCGCTTCAAATGTTACTTCCGACTTCCAGTCCAGGAGTTCCTCCGCGGTTCCGACTTCAGCACAAAGAACCGGCCGGTCTATAGGACGGAATCTATTCTCGTCGACCGCAGGCGCCATATCCTGGTGGAGTGCCCTACAGATAGCTGATACCACCTCATCTCCACTACGTGCCATTCCGGTTCCAATATTGCACACTTCGCTCCGCCCTGTCAGAGTGAGATCTGTAAACGAGGCGAACGCACGAGCGACGTCATCCGTAAATACGTAATCTCGGCGAGTCGACAAATTCCCCAGTACGAGTCCATCGCCACTTTGTGCCTGAGCTATGACCGTAGGAATGAGATGCAGGTTTGTCTCATGAGGGCCGTACACATTGAAGAGCCGCGCAATTCCAGCCGGCATTCCGGTACGACTACTAGCCCAATTGACCAATTGCTCTCCGGCTAGCTTGGAATTCCCGTATACATCGATTGGTCCCAGCCGACTGGACTCATCATGGGGTTCCATGCTCGGTTCGTAAACTGCCGCCGTCGAGGCATATATAAGTCCCCGAACGGTTGTCGACGCCTCCGCACACTGAAGGACGATCTGAGTTCCGAGCACGTTTGTAGCGAGACAGTGCTCAGGATCAGCATCACAGTCCGGAATGAAATGTAGTGCCGCTAAGTGAATGATGATATCTGTGTGTTGATCGCGAAGTACTTTTCCGAGGCGGTCAGCATCAGCAATGTCACCTTCGACGATTTGCAGGTCACCCGAGACGGTCGCGAGCGAGCTTCTGCGTCCGCGGCTCAGGTTGTCGTATGCCGTGACTTTGTCGCCTCTTGCGGTCAGGAGGCGTACCAGCGGTGCGCCAACGAAACCGCAACCACCGGTAACTAGGATGTTAGCCGTCATTATTCTGTGCTGTTAGCCTCATATTGTGGTTGGGCTCAATGCAAATATCGACACCTGGAGTTTCATCCCAAGATATGGTGTTGTACCAGTCACCCTGCCTGTGTATTAGCTGGCTATCAGTGCATAGGATATAATTATTGATTATTGATGTCTTCCAATAGTTGAGCGTATTGCTTCACGGTACGCTCCCAGGAATGTGGGTCACTATAGCGCTGTCCACGCAGAACGGGGAGTTGGCGAATGGCACTTAGAAGCGCCTTCGGATCATGTGGTGGCACCAATATCGCTCCATCGTATTCTGCCACGGCCTCCGGCAATCCACCGACTGCTGTGATTACCAAGGGCAAGCCATTGCTCATAGCGACATGTGCTGGAGAACTAGCTGACGACCGATGGTATGGGAGCACCACTGCGTCGGCATTGGCAAAGTGGGCGACTACCTCATCATCGCTTACGAACCGATTGACCAATGTAATTCGATCGCGATATCGGCTGCTCTCGATCAGCGTCACCGGAAGATTCCACCCTTCCCAGGTCTCGCCTACGACCGTCAGCCAGTACCCCTGCACTTCTTGAATCTGAAGCATTTCAAATGCCCGTACAAGATCCTCGAGTCCCTTGTATGGGCGAATAATGCCAAAGAACAACAGATTGACTGCTTCTGGGAATGCACCTAGACGAGGGACGGGTGCGGATTCGGCACCAGACCTTTTGGACGCGTGGTGATCCAACGGTCCATGAGGTATGACCATGCAAGGCCGACCACGAATTCGATAGCGAAGTTCAATGGACCTTCGATCAGCTTCTGAGTGGATAACAAAGGCTGATGCCATCCGAAAGAATGGCCAGCCCAATACAGCCACCCACGCCTGCGCCATCGGAATCCGAGCCTCACCCGTATCCTGCACTTCATGAAATTCAACGATGAGGGACGCCCCCAGGAGTCGGGCCACAATGGCGATGGCTAAATAAGTGTGAAGTACTGTTCCGGTCCACCACTCGAAAATTACAACCTCTGGTTTCCACTTTCTCAGAAACTTTAGATTGTGGAACAGATCTGGCATCCAAAACCAATCGATACCTCGAAGCACCATCACGTTGGGATCGTACTTGAGTGATGTTGATGTTGAGCCGACTCGTGACCGGCCCGGATATAAGAAGGTCGGGATCAGTCGCCTCATAGGGACGAATGCGACTGAAAAATGCCCGGCTAGAGCATTCGCAAGTCGGGTCGTATAGTAGGTCATAGCGCTAAGAAAGTGCGTCCCAGCACCTACTAAGAGCACGCGGGGTCTGCTCTCGTCCGTTTGAAAGTCCCATGAGTCCATGCGGGACGAAACACGAGTCCGCATCTGCTAAAAGGCTCTGTTCAATGTTCGCTTTGGCGCGATGAGCGGGGGAGGCTGCTGCTTTGTATCAGTGCCTGTTGACACGTCTGCATCGAGTATTACCATGAAGTCACCAGTGCTACTCCGAAACCACATGCAAGAGCTTTACTATGTGTGTCGTGAGTTTGAGGTATCACAGCGGCGTTCATCTATAACTGCCGGGTCCATTTGGGAGTTTGTCCAGCCGAAGCGTCGAAATAGACGGGCCTGTACATCCGTTGGATAATCTCCGTAATGCGCAGGTAAGGCGCTGCCTATTCCTCGCGGACATTACCAAGCTCGGGGTCGGGTCTTTATAGAGGGAATTCATTGGGCTCTCGGATCCCATCCAAACACCTCCGAGCAGCAACTTGTCCTGCCCTTCACTCAACTTGGATTGCCATCTAGGAAGAGTCCTCGCATTCGACGAAGACGCCTTCAGGTCAAGCAAGTTCGCGAGTGAACCGCCGGTCGAAGAGTCGGAGTTGTTCCTACTGGGATGACGTTGGGTGCTGCCCACCTTTTGGACTCGGACAACACGAAGGTTACGACGGGTGCCGGTCAAGATCAAGCAGGACCAAGAGAAGTTCCGCCTGTTGACTGCTGCACGGCCTCGTGGATCGTCTGAGGTTGCGTTTTGGCATCAAAATCTTCTATGAACCTCGGCATCCGTGGCAAACCGGTGCAACAGGATGCAGTACGTGTCGCTCGCCACACGACAGTGGCGGCGACTTAGACAACCCTTCGGCCCGATGACGAGGATTTTCGGGGTGTCCTAGCCGAGGTGATCTTTGAAGTCGGCCGGATTCGACTCGGGCGTCATAACCCGTTCCCACTAAAGGGTGTCCTAAGACGCCGGCCGCTCGCCGGTTGATGAGCGACCCCAAGACCGCGATGTACACCTCGACGGTGCCAACACGCGGGCTCCATCGCCACCTCTCGGACCACGTCCGTACCCTCGACTTCTGCTTCGACCCAGACGACGAACCTGCGGAGGCTGAAGATGCTGGCCGTTGTCGACGAGTTCCTATAGCCCCTGGTACTCGAGGTGGACCGGTCGATCACCGCCGGCCACACCGTGTCGGTCCTGGAGTACCTGGTGGCCAGAACGTGGCGGACGCGCCTGAACACCAGCGCATGGAGAACGGCGCCGAGCTCGCCGTCCCGCCACCATCGGGACTTGTGCCGGTTCTCGACCGCGACGACCGGCTACATCGAGCCCGGAAATCTCTGGGGGAAACCCTTCTTTGAGTCCTTCACGGCAAGTGCGTGACAGGGTACTCAACTCCGAAGCCTTCGAGACACTGCTCGGGGCCAGGGCGCTGAGCGAGGACTGCCGAATCCACTACAGCGCCTATCTACCCCGCTCCATACGGAAGCACCGAACGCCGGCTTCCGTCGCTGCCGAGAGGGCACGATAATCAGCTGGAATCACACAGCTGTTGACGCCGCAATCGGGCTCAGGTCGCTCCTTCAATGCACCTCGCCGACTTCATCTAGGCAAACGGTGAAGGTATGGTGAAACCCCATCGATTTCTATATGATCCGAAGGGTCAGTCATACGCCCATGTCTCAGACCGCGCATAAGTGTTATGCGACTCCTAATTTCGTGCGTCAGGAGCACGAGGTAACTGATCGTGCCAAGACTGCCTGCTTCATAGATATTCTCGATTTCCGTGGCCTTAGTCTGCTTCTAACAGTGTTCCCGAGCGAACAAGCCCTTGCCGAGAGGGAGGATCCACTCACAGACACTGCTCAACGTACGCGCCACCCATCTGCCATGAGATTCGAGGGGGCGGACCTCTGCCTTCCTCAGACGGACTGTTGTTTTCCACATCGCCATCTCGATCGCATTCAAGTGCGCGGCCGGCTCCGGGCTCTTACGGTCATGCACTCCTCCAAATGACGATCAGCAAAATGGGCCGATCGTGAGCTGGCAGCCCGACCACCATTTTGCGGTGGATCTGCGGCAACCGTCAGTCCCTCGTGTGCCAGCCGAGACCCACGGCCTGCGGCGAGCCACTGGTGATGCGGAGGACGAGCTTCGCCACTTCGCGCGGCTAAGCCGCTCAAATATAGTTCCAACGTCGGCATCCCCAGCTGGACATGGTCGCTTCGACCGGCGATGGATGACCTTCATCGCACTTACTACCGCTGTGGGACTTGTCTCTGTCGGGATCGCCGATGGGGAGAGTAAGCGCGGGTACTCGTACTCTCAAGCATCAGTTTTCTTCTGGCTTGGATTACTGCTTATCTTCGTTCCAATCGCGTTCCGCATAATCATGCAGCGCACCAGTCGACAAGAACAGCTGACACTTGTGATTCTTCTCGGCGTCGCCCTTTACGCCGTAAAAGTAATTGCATCCCCCACCCAGTTCACGTATGTCGACGAGTACGTCCATCTGCGTACTACGCAGGACATTCTTCGTACCCATCACCTATTCTCTTATAACCCGTTACTCCCCACAGCTGCTTACTACCCAGGTCTATCAGGACTAACTGCGGGTCTCGTGGATCTCACGGGTCTAAGTCCCTTCATCTCGGGTCTTGTGGTCATTGGCGTTGCGCGCCTACTCATGTCTGCATGCTTCTTCTTGGTGGCGGAGCGAGTGACGGGATCCAGTCGGGTGGCAGCGGCGGCGAGCCTCATCTATATGGCTAATCCGATGTATCTCTTTTTTAGTTCCACCTTCTCCTACGAGAATCTCGCGCTTCCGATGGCAGCATTTGTCGTTTGGTGGCTCGGACACACACGTAGAATATCGCTTCTACCGGTACTAATCGCCGCTGCCCTCGCCATGATCGGGGTGGTTATTACTCATCACGTAGTCGGCTTGGCCTTGTCATTGCTGCTAGTTTGCTGGTGGTTGGCACAACGTTTCATTCGGCGAACCCCTATCGCAGCGCGCCGCGGAATCGGAGTCATGGCTCTTCTGACTACCGCAGTTACGCTCGTATGGTTCTTTGTTGTTGCAAAGCCAGCTGCGTCTTATCTCTTAACTAATAATCTGCTCCCTGCCGTGAGGCAAACGAGTTCCCTTGTCTTGGGAAAGACCTCACCACGACACCTGTATACCAGTGGCGGTCTTGCAGCTCCCGAGTGGCAGACCTTTGCTGGCTTCGCAGCCGTAGGCATCCTTCTTGTGCTCCTTCCTTTTGCCTTCTTTCGAGCCTGGCGCCGCAGGGACCACGCATCTATGGCCGTCGCGGTAGGCGTGGCTGCGCTCTTTGCTTTTAGCCTGGTGCCGCGGCTCGCTCCAGCAGGCGTTGCCATATCGGCCCGGTCATGGGAATACATCTTCACTGGCGTGGGATGCGTCGTGGGCTTGTTGGCAACTGACGCGTGGAGTCCTCAGCATCGCATGCAGCGATGGTGGTCCAATTCGATTGGAGTCGTGAGGTCGCAGCGAGCTCTATTGGCGACAATTCTGGTGACGGTAGTATTCGTAGGAAATATTACAATCGGCACAGCTTTCTACATGCAGCTTCCGGAATCATCGCACCCAACGAACTATCCCTGGACAGTTCAGCCCGATGTCGTGGCAGCCTCTGCATGGGCTCTGTCGCACTTGGGAATGAATCGCAGATTCGGCGCAAGTGCGATCGACGCCCTTGCGCTCGATAGCTATGGAGAGCAGAACACCATACCGGCGAACAGTGCTTGGCCCATCTACTTTCCCGTCGTAATGGATCGGAAGGTAGTTCAGGCCATCAAAGAATCCAGAGTGCAATACCTCATGCTGGACTGGCGAATGACGCGGTCCGTCCCACCGACACCCGGCTACTATTTTAGTGTCAATGAACCAGGCGCTGTGTTGTACCAAGATGCGTTTCCAGCAGCTGGACTTCAAAAGTTTAGTAATAGTTGCTCGACCAGAATTTACGAATCAGGACCGATAGAGATTATTGATGTCGTCCGGATTGAGAATGGCTCTTGTGTGCCCGTGCAATCAGTCGATATTGGAAGTGGAACTTCACGATGATCCGGGGCCGCCCACTTCTGCTCTCCTTGTCCTGCTTGGTTAGCGTTTTGGCGCTAGAGTCGCTGAATTATGACGTCCCTCAGGGGATAAGAATCCCTCTTGGCATGGTGATGGTATTCATATTGCCGGGGTTCGCATTCGTTTGCGCCGCCTTACCCGCTCGGCAGCTGTCGCAATGGGAATGCCTACTCGCTAGTGTTGGCATCAGCATCGCGGTTACGGTCGTTGCAGCAGTGGCGCTCGCGGCAGCACCTGTTGGTCTCTCGAGGCTATCGCTCACAATTGCCCTCGTCGGTTGGACGGTAGCGTTGTGCATCTATTCGCTAGCTTGGGCTGCCTTCAGTCGTTCGTCTGCGTGAAGTTCACAGACCCCTCGCTGAGCTTGGCGGATTGTTCCAAACTCGGATCCAGATGAAGTGGCGGCAAAGACGGGAACTGGATACGAGTCGTCGGCACCAGCCGGATCCCAGTAGCAGAGCAACCTGACCCGGACGCTAGTTGACTGGCTCTACGCGAAAAGGCGTGGGTGACGGCCTCTGATTCGAGCAGTTGGTCGAGTTTTCCATTTGACGCCTGAGTGGAGCAAGAGCCGGAGCCGATAGTTCTCGAAGTTCCGCAGGCCGTGGGCGTTCCGGCGGAGCTTCTCGGTGACCAGGTTCATGGCCTCGCTCCGTGCGTTGTTCCGACCGGTCGTGAAGAAGGCGAGTACCTGGGGCTCCCACCGCTTGATGGTCTTGGCCAGCCGGAGGACTTCGGGGGTGCCTGCGGTGTGAGCCAGCTCGTAGAAGGTGTTGAGGCGGCGACGGGCCTCGGTCGGGCGTTCGGCGTCGTAGGCGGAACGGAGTTGCTCCTTGACGGCCCAGGCCCGACCGACCTCGTCGTAGGGGTCACCCCGACGGAGGGCCTCTGTCACTCGGGCGAGCTGCTTGTCGGACAGCCGTTCGTAGCCCCGGGTGAGCAGCCGGCGGATCCCGTAGAGGGGATCATCGTCGCGACCCCGGTGACCGAGGGTCTCCCGCTGGACCCGCCGACGTACGTCGTCGACGGCGGCGTTGGCCAACTTGACGGCGTGGAAGACGTCCACGGTGACCGCTGGTCCGAGGCAGGGAGGAACGGAGGGCCTTGAAGTAGCCGGCGTGGGGATCGATGGCCGCCACCTCCACGTGGTCCCGGAAGTACCGGGTGCGGTCGCCGAGCCAGTCCGACACCGACGCTGCGCTGTTCTGCACCACGTCCAACGGGACATGGCAGTCGATGTCGACCAGCTGAGTGGCGTAGATGGTGTGGTGGGTGGGTCCGGCGGCCAGCATCTTGTGCTCGTCCACCCCGAGGGCCCGCACCCCGTGGAGCCGGCGGGGATCACAGACCAGGGGGCGACCGTGGCGAGCGACCGCCGACCAGGCCGCATGCCATCCCAGCCCGAAGGTGCGGGCCACCGAAGCCACGCTCTGTCCCTCTTCGCCCACCAGCCGGCAGATCTCCCTGGCCGCCCGGCGAGTCAGGCATCCCTCGATGAGTTCGCTCTGTTCGGTGAAGGACTGGGTCGGACAGTCCGGATCACGACAGAGCCACCGGCGCTTCCTCCATACGAGGCGCACCGGGCGGCCACCCACGGGGAGATCCCGGACCTGGACCTCGCTTCGGCCGTGCCCGACGGCACGGACCCCACAGCCCACCACCGTGTCTCTCGTCTCGACGAGCAACCACAGCTCACCGTCAGCCTCGGTCGCCGACAGCACGACGAAGCCGTCCATTGCCAACAGCGCTGTTGCGCCACTACTACGGTCATCCATGCCCTGTGTCCTCCGTTCTCGCTGGCTTGGTAACCGCAAGAATCGGGGGCCACAGGGCCCTACTGGTGGATGCCTATGGGTGGATCACCGGACGGACGCCGCACCACGGCTAGACGCGAAGAGCCAGTCTACTGGCCTGCGGTGATGGGTGCTCTCGGTGGATTGTCGTCACATGATAGTGCTTCGACTCGTTGGGCGTGAGGTGTCGATTGAGCTGTGTCGTCAAATTCAGTCGTGGAAGCTGACGATGCAGTCCTGCGTCGCCGTGGCAAAGTTCAACGTTGGTCACCCAATTGTTTCGGCTTAGTAACTCATTCTTTCCGTTTAGTAACTCGACCTCGCATCGAACCTATGGCGGCACTTCGGATGTCAGCGTGGTGTGATTATGGTGAGCAAGCCCCAGTAACCCGAAAGAAGGCTTCACCCGTTCGAGGAGATGGCCAGCGACTTTCGTCGAATGTGCTCCCGGCCGCAGCAGCGCTGGGACGATCTGAGTGGAGAACTCCTGACGGCGGAAGGGACCGATCCGGACCATGAAGACCTTGGCAAGTAGGAGGAACTCGACCATCCCGAAGCGGCCCGGATCGTCGTCGACCAGGGCCGGTCCATAGGAGATGATCGCGTCATTCGCCGTGTGGCAGCCGCACCCCAGTTCGACGATGGCCACCTCGTTCACGCTTCTGCGTAATGACAGATCTGTTCCGTGACGCACCTACCGGCCCGATCGGTCATGGCCATGCAGCCTGCCCGACGCGGAGATTCTGCTCGGCCCAACCATCCGTCGGAAGGACTCCTCGGGCACGACCAACGGCGCTTGTACCAGACCAGGCTGGTGGGATTAACGAAGCGCCGTCGATCGCCTGCACCGTTTAACGTCCGTGCGTGCGACCCGCGTCCCGACGTGGACTCGGAGTAGCTCGCCTAAGTCCACCACGCCGTGACGTTCATTCGGGCAAGTCCACCAGGAGCTCACAGAGTCTGACTGCGCAGGGGGTCTTCCGTCCGAAGGCATTGAACACCGTTAGAGTGACAACGCCTCTACTACGACGCCGAGAATGGCTACAGCATATGACTCTCCCGTCGGAATGCAGCTCGATGCCGACAATGTCGAGTCGTCGAGCTTCTCGTTACAGCTACTACGCCACATAGGCGATTTGACCTACATCTCGTTGAGGTCTGCCACCTGGTCCAGGTGCTTTCCTCTGACCCGGGCTGTTTGCCCGGTCGTTATTATCTCTGGCCTATGAAGCCCGATGTCAGGGGAGTGGGATCGCGGTGACGCAATCGTCGGATCACCGGGATCGGGGTCCATATCTCCGAGCAGCGTGATGTGCCCAGCCCCGACTACAAGTAGCGTCGGCGCCGGGAGCGCCAAACTCTACATTGAGGAGGAGTACCAACGGCAATGCCAACAGCACTGATCATTGGTTCGGGTCCTGGGGCGGCAGGTGCGGCCTTGGCCCTGGCGGCAGATCCCAGGCAGCAGGTCACTGTGATCGATGTGGGTGGCCGGCTCGAGCCGGAGCTTCGGGCGACGCGCAGCCGTCTGGCATCCACCGAAGAGGTGTCGTGGTCCCGATCCGACATTGAGCGTATTAGCCAACAACCGGTCCCAACCCGGCGCTGGGTACTTCCGCAGAAGCGAGCTTACGGCTCCGACTTCCCCTTTCGTGACGTGGGCCAGTTGGAAGGAATTGAGGCGGTGGGTTCAGCCAACCCAGCGGTGGTGTCTGGGGCCTACGGAGGGTTCTCGAACGTCTGGGGCGCCCAAATCATGCCGTTCTCGAAGGGGACGTTCGAACGGTGGCCCGTCACACTGACCGAGATGGAGCCCCACTACCGCATCGCCCTGAATGAGATGACGCTGGCCGGCGATGAGGACGACGTCTCCGAGCTCTTCCCTCTGATGGTGACGGCCAGACGGTTGCCACCAATGGCCCGCAGGACCGAACGAGTGTTGGGTCGCTACCAGAAACGACGGGCCCTAATTCGGTCGCATGGCATCACCATGGGGCGGGCGCGACTCGCCTTCCGATCCGACGAATGCACTCGCTGTGGACTCTGCATGACTGGCTGTCCGCATGAGCTCATCTACTCGAGCTCCCAAACCTTCGATCGCCTCCGCTCCGAAGAACGGATCGCGTACCGGCCCAATATGCTCGCCATTCGCGTCGAAGAGACCAACGGAACTCCGTCGGCAGTGGTCCGGGACATGAGCACAGGCCAACTGGAGCGCATTGCTGCCGACCGGATCTTCGTGGCCTGCGGGGGGATCGGTACCACTCGGCTGGTCGTCGGCTCTCTCCGTGCCTTCGATCAAACCGTTTATCTGCAGGAGTCGGTTCAGTTCGTGATGCCCCTCATCTCGATGCGGCCCGTACCCGATCCCCGCCTTGCACGAAACTTCACCCTCAACCAATTCAATCTCCTGTACGACTTCACGGGCGAGGGTGTCGATCTCTGCCAGGTCCACTTCTACGACTACAACCCGGCATTCCTCGTCCCTTTGCCGGGTGCCCTGCGAGGGCCGAATGCCGAGCCCGCGCTGGTAGCACTGCTCCGTCGGATCTCGGTAGGCCTGGGCTACGTGCCGAGCTGGGGGTCACCAAGGGTGAAGATCGTCGCTCGCCGACCACTCGGAAATGACGAGGAGCTACCTGGTCTGGAGATCGAACGCGAATCAAGTGACGGATGGCCACCCATGTTGCAGGGTCTTGTGCGCTCTATGGTGAAGGTCGCCCCAGCGTTGGACTTTTGGCCGGTGGTGCCGATGATTTCTATCTCCGCCGCAGCCATGAGCTATCACACAGGCGGTAGCTTTCCGCATGGCCCGACACGAACGGCGACCACCACTGACCGGCGGGGACGCCTCAAGGCATGGGACAACATCCATCTAGTTGACGCGTCCGTCTTCCCCAATGTCCCCGCCACCACCTTCACGCTGACGATCATGGCCAATGCCCACCGCATCACTAGCGAAGCGCTCGGGCGCCCCGGATGACAGCCGCCGATTCCGCAAGTCTTTCTGCATCGACGGGCCAGCCGGTCGTCGCCATCACTGGCGCCAGCGGCTATTTGGGGTCGCTCCTCCTAACAGCTTTTCGATCGGCCGGCTTCGCCGTCAGACGTCTGGTGAGGAGGCCGGTGCCAGGGAGTAGCGACTGTTCCTTCGACCTCAACTCGGTCCCAGCGTCCGACTTGTTGGAAGGAGTCGACGTACTCGTCCACTGCGCATACGACATGAGGCTGACCAGGCGGGCCGCCATCTGGGAGACGAACGTCTTCGGCGCAGTGGCGCTTTTCGACCAAGCTGTTTCCAGCGGCGTGCAGCGGACTATCGCTCTGTCGTCGATGTCAGCGTATCGGGGGACGCGTCAACTGTACGGCCGTGCCAAGCTCGCTACAGAACTCGCTGCACTGAGTCGCGGCATGTGCGTCGTCCGACCAGGCTTGGTATACGGGACTGGGTTGGGCGGGATGGCTGGGATGCTGCACCGCTTTGCCGCGCTGCCGGTGCTCCCAGATTTTGGACCCCGGGCTTACCAGTTCGCCGTGCGTGAGGACGACTTCGCCGGCGCCCTGGTCGCTCTGGCCCGTGCCGAGCGATCGCCGACACACCCTGTGGACATTGCCTGCCCCGAGCCGATCCTGTTCACGGATCTCTTGTCGGTTTTCGCCGCCAGTGCTGGTAATCCCCGGCCCCGCTTTATCCCCACTCCGCCCATGGCGGTCTACGGAGCACTGCGGGCCGCTGAGCTCATAGCGCTGAAACTGCCGGTACGAGCCGACTCACTCCTCGGGCTGGTTCGGCCTGCGCCCAACGTGCCGAACTTGGCCGTGCTCGACGATCTCGGCGTCGCCCTGCGGCCATTCCCTTTCGACGACGTCGGCGCCCCTTTAGGCCACACTCGATGATTGGCCCATCCCTAACCGGGTTGCCAGGGCTTTACCAAATGAGCGTGGTCGTCGAACCAGAACTGGAGGGCTACGACGACCCAGAGATGGAGTGATGTCGAACTAGCGTACGCCTGCATTTTGCGCCCGCTCCCTCTGTGGGTGCATTCAGCCGCCGTTCCGTAGCATTCGTCGCACAGTCGGCTGAAGGACGTGGCGGTGTTCATTCGCCTTCGTTCACGCCGACCGACGTTCGACGATTGACCTTCCACGCGCACCGATGACTGACTCTGAGTTGTTTTCCCAATTTGACGGATACCTACCGCCGGGAGTCAGCGTTCTTCGCGAGTCGAAATCCAGATGCTACGTCCCCATCCGCCGGAGTTTCGGAGTCGAGCCAAGAAAGAGGCACACACTAACCCAGGCCGAAATCCGTCCCTGCCCAAGACCTCGGGATCTCCGATAGCTGCCCTGCAACTGAATAACCAAGCCCTGAACGGCCTGGGCCAGTAGCGCGGTCAAAACGGCCTCCACTAGACCTTCCGGACCGAGGGTTGAGGTGACAGATGGACTCTTTGGTTGATGGTCATGCTGCCTTGTTCCTCCGGTGCTTGTCGAGGACCTCGTGAGGCGTTCTGCCTCGCATGTAGTCGCCGTGGTTGCGCCGGCGGCGGTGGTAGGTGGTGAGCCACGAGTCAGCTTCCGCTTGGAGCTGTCGGGTCGAGGTGAAGTGGCGGCGGTGGAAGGCGGGACGCCAGCACTCCTGGAGGATGGTCTGGTGGAAACGCTCGCAGACGGCGTTGTGGTTGGGCGACCGGGGAGGTATCCGCTGGTGTCCGAGCTGCTTGGCCACCAGGTGGGCCCGGAATTGTCCGTCCACATATTCAGGACCATTGTCGGTGAGCACGGCTCTGACCTTCACCCCGTGACGCCGGTAGGCCCGCAGAATGTGGTCGATGAAGCGGATGGAGTGGGTGTGGTCGACCGGTCCGATCACGATCATGACGATGGCCCACCGGGTGAAGACGTCGATGGCGCTGAGCTGGTACACCTTGCCCACCCCTTTCAGCTTCCCGATGTAGAAGCTGTCCAGGCAGACCAGCTCACCTGGTCCCCCGGTGGCCAGGCAGAACCCGAACAGCCAGTCATCCCAGGCCGCCTCGGTCGAAAGACCGGTGGTGGCCGCCGTGATCACCGCCGCCCGGGCCAGGCGCTGGGACCGTCGTCCCAGGCCGTGGGCCACCAGGTGCTTTTGCACCGTGGACTTGGCCATGGCGAAGCCCTGGTCCGAGAGGCGGTCGGCGTACTGGCGACAGCCGATGGTGGGCTCGACCACGGCCAGTGTCAAAAGGGCCTGGACCACGTGGGTGGGGGTGGCCTCGGGCATCTGCGGGGCCCGACGGGCCTTCGGCACCAGGGCCTCGAGGCCGTAGCGGTCGGCCAGGTTCTTCCGCTGGTAGTACCGGGTCCGGGAGATGCCGAAGACCCGGCAGGTCTCGGCCACATTCCCGGTTCGCTGGGCACGCTCCAACACGGCGATGCGCCGTTGGTAGATGATCTCTGCTGGGGTCACGGTGGTGGGCTCCTTGTCTCTTTGGTAGGAACCAAAGAGTCCATCGCCGGACCCCACCTCATGGTGGATGTGCAACCTCATCCCGTGGACCGGAAGGCCTAGACGGCGACCGAGCGGCAGGTGCCGGGCCCATCAATCAGACCACGCTCATTTCCGAGACGTCGGTTTAGTACGTAGTCATGTCGACGAAAGGGCGGCGGCCATCGCCTCTTCAATCTGGTCAGTTACGACGGAAACGGTATATGGCTGTACGTGGGCGATCGCATTCCTGCCTAGCTGATCTCTAAGTTCGGGCAGACTAAGTAGCCTATCGATGGCTACTTGCAATGCAGTCGGATCGTTGGGAGGGACGAGTACACCTGTTTCACCGTCAACCACAATGTCCTTCAGGCCTCCTACACGGCTGGCAACGACCGCCTTCCCCACGGTTGCCGCCTCAGCGGCGACCTGACCCCAAGGTTCCTCCCAAATCGATGGTACGACGCCTAGCGTGCAATGCGCCCAAGCGCCCATCACCTGATCGTGCTCTACATTAAGAACAACTTTGACACCATCTTCAAACGATGGCGGATGACCAGGACGGGCTGTCCCAATTATAACCAACGGAATTTTATGCTCAAGCTTCTGGTGGGCCTTGAGCAGAACATCAACTCCCTTGTGTTTGTCCAACGAGCCAACATAAAGAAGATAGTCATCTTCGGGACAAAAGTCCGGTCGTTCTTGACTAAATGCCACCTCCCGCAGTCCCTCTGCCAAAAACGATGGCACAACCCGAATGCGCTGTTTAAACGCACTTTGAGAGACATCTTCTACGGCAGAAGAAATAGCTATCACTTGGTCGATTTTGGAATTGAAGAGCCGGCGACTTATTTGGAGTCCGGTGGCAATTGCCGCAGATTTTGTCCACCCGTATTGTTTACTACCGCAAGGAATGCACCGATCAAGGCGGGGGCCCGGACAACTGCCACCTCTTCCAGGTGCTTTCGGTTCATAAAGAACATTACGTTTGTGGCAAGTAGCTCCATAATCGTGCAAGATCCATAAGACTGGTGGGTCGTCCTTTGTTTTGATCGCTAGATAACTATAGATGATCCAGTTATGAGCTAGAACTACGTCGGGACGTCGCTGCCGTATTATATTGCGGATAGTGACGATATCGTTCGACTCCGGCAACGTCGATGAGAACCTTTGGCGAGGGTTTTGATATATACCTGGCAGTCGACTAAGCCAGGGCGCTTCGGTGCGAAGGACTGTAATTCCCTCAGGCGTCACCTCAAACTCTGGACATCCGCTGATTGCATGGGTAACGACAATGACTTCGTGTCCGCGCTTCGCAAGTTCTTCAGCTTGCCGCGCTACGTGACGCTGCGTGCCTCCGATGTCCGGAGGATACAGTTCGGTGAGCTCTAATACTCTCATGTGGCAGCCTCTGTCTAGCCCAAGCCAAGTTGGCCGACCGGGTTCTTGGTTGATCCTGTAGGACCTTGCGTGGCACAATCTGTCGCCCACGGCACCGCTGGCGAGAATGATGCATTCCTTCGGATGAAGTAACTTTTCATTCCGAGGGCGAAATACTGCTTGAGATCGAGTACCAATCTAATCTAACGAAGTGGGTTGGCTCTCATCTGAGATATTGGGTTACCTTTCTGTCATAAATGTGGAGGATCGGTGAATCGCACGACAACAGCGTCGCACATTCGTTATTCGCATCGTTATCACAGTGGCG
The DNA here is from genome assembly GCA_963813525.1 of uncultured Acidimicrobiaceae bacterium. Classification (GTDB taxonomy): domain Bacteria; phylum Actinomycetota; class Acidimicrobiia; order Acidimicrobiales; family RAAP-2; genus Bog-756. The sequence goes on along the minus strand of CAWEZI010000005.1, from coordinate 1,364,952 downwards.
GACGGCACAGGAACCACCAGCATATGCGCCTATTCGATACGAAGATTCGCGCTGCCCGTAAGCCCCGTTTTTCCGGACGCTGAATTGTTGTGCAAAGTTGGCCGGACCAAGACGGGCGAAGTCGACATTTGTTATTCTACGAGTTATAGCATGACTTCGGCGTCAGACTTTTTGTACGAACATGCGCGGATGGTGTGCGTCTTGATGGCAAATCCATACCTATGAGCGTACGCTCGGAGCTAGGGCGAACCATTCAAATGCGGTTGCCTCAACGTTACAAACGGCGCTTACTGTTCGTCCGATCTCATGGCAGGTGGGGACACTTCAATCGTCCGCGTACATTCAGCGAAAAAGTCAACTGGCGAATATTAAATGATCGGCGCATGGAACTCACATGGACTTGTGACAAACTTGCGACCAAGAGCCGGGCTTCGAAGGCTGGGATTAAGACGCCGCGGACACTTTGGGAGGGCGTCAGCATATCGACTCTGCACGACATAGCACTGCCGGATCATTGGGTTCTCAAGCCGAACCATCGATCGTCACTTGTATATTTTGGCACCGGCGAGCCTGACATCGACCATCTACAGAAGCTTACGTCTGGATGGATTGAGGAGCCGCTGTCGAAGCAGCTGGGTGAATGGGCCTATTCGTACGCCCGTCGACTTCTATTTGTCGAGGAACAGCTGGAACCGACCGGCAGGTTGTTGGAGTACAAGTTCTTTGTTATGAATGGACGAGCGGAGATCGTACAGGTGGATTTGGATCGGTTTGGCATTCATCGCCGAAATGTTTATACAAGAGATTGGGTGCCATTCGATACCCAATATCAATGCCCCAAAGGTGACGATGTACCGCCGCCAGATCGGCTCGCAGAAATGTTGTCGGCTGCCGAATGTGTAGCCAGTGATTTGGATTTCTTACGGGTGGATCTGTACTACGTCAATGGTGAGATATACCTTGGGGAGGTGTCACCGTACCCCGGTAGCGGCCTCGTCCGACACCGCCCTTACTCATCTAACCTCTATTTAGGATCACTTTGGCAGCTTCCAGAGATCAAAGCGAGCAACAAACCTGGGCGCGGCTCCCGGGAATCGCGGTCTCTGAAGAAGACATGTCTCGTATTGAGTATCGTTGGAAATCGTGGAGGTCGGAATCTCAATCAAAACGACCCTAGAATTCCGAGGGCTGGGTCGTTGGCAGAGATTCCATAGTCGGGATCCGCATCGGGTGTTACGTACTCTGGTTTAACTACCCAACACCACAGGAGTTCACCGACGACACCCGCCTGGAACTGCGCCGAGAACTTGGCGTCAAAATCTGCGGCTCGAGCTGCTAGTTCGCTTGGATTGTCGGCGTAAATCCCAGTCTCTCCGACCATGATCGGCTTATTGTCAGCGTGACACATCTGGATCGCGGTTGATAAGCCCAACGGAGAAGGTATTCCCATGGGATCCGTCGGATATCCGTAGTCGTGATAATCGCAGACATCATTACCGGATGATGCCATCAGCGTCTGATAGTCACTATTGGCCGCGCCACACCACTGGTCACCTCCCCCTCCTCCGGAGTAGCCCTCAGGTGTTCCGAGGCTGACCAGGTGATTAGGATCGACTTTGTGAATTATCCCTCCGACATCGTTCGAAAAAGAGAGCAATGCACTTAGCGCGGCGGACTCGTTGCAACTTCCGTTAGGGTTAAGTGCCTGACCCTCATTGACGAGTTGCCACATCGCAATCGTCGGATTATCCGCATATCGTTGGACGATGTCCGCTACATACTGTCGGTAGGTAACGAGGTCGCCTGGTTCCACAGTTGACTGGTAGCCCGTCTGGTACCAATCCAGATCCTTAGCCGGACCATCACAGTAATCATATTGGTTGGCCAAGACCGGAATCACCTTGTCCCCATGATCAGCTGCGATTGCTAGCACCTGATCAAAGTTGTCCCAATCGAATGACCCGTTCGAGACGAAAAAGTCTTGGAAGGCCCAGAAGCGAATAACGATGCCACTTGGCATATCTGAAAGCGGGACTCCTACATTGGGGTAAAGCTCACCCCCGCAGCTTGACGGAGTTCCTCCACTCGCGGCCATGTAGATGTTGATGCCCGCAAACCGGTAGGCCGACCCGTTTAAGGTCAGCGTAGTCCCGCTTCTTCCCACAAATTCGGAAGTAGTGCCGGGCGGAGACGTTGTTGTGGTTGTCGATGTTGTCGATGTTGTCGATGTTGACGATGTTGACGATGTTGACGGGGAGGTTGTGGAACCCGAGGAACTTCCTGCCGCCATCGACGCGTCAGCATTTCGAGGTGTCGCGTCGCCGAAGAGGTAGCTCATTCCGGTTCGGCCAAACAGCGTATATCCGCGAGCGTTCCTTGTTGGAATGACCCCAATGATGCGATCTTTGATTCCTTCCGTAGGGCCAGAGCCATAGAACCTCGCGTCCCCTGCGTTAAAGATACCGCCATCTGAACCCACCAACCAATAGCCTTTGCCGTCAGATGTGGTCGCGATGCCAACGATGGGAGCATTGAGGCGGACGTTGGCAGTGGAGCCGTAGTACGCTGCGTCGCCAAAGGCAAAGACGCCTCCATCCGATCCGACAAGCCAGTAGCCCCGTCCGTTTGGCGTTGCTGCTATGCCATCAATCGGATTGTTAAGGCGGAATTTTCCTGTTGATCCGTAGAAGGCTGCGTTGCCAAAGGTAAAGACGCCTCCATCCGATGCGACAAGCCAGTAGCCCCGTCCGTTTGGCGTTGCTGCTATACCAACGATCGGCTTGTTAAGACGGAGTTCTCCCGTTGATCCGTAGAAGGCTGCGTTGCCAAAGGTAAAGACGCCTCCATCCGATGCGACAAGCCAGTAGCCCCGTCCGTTTGCTGGTGCTGCCATACCAACGATCGGCTTGACTGGGTCTTTACGAAGGGAGCCATATGAGGGCGCCCCACCGAACGCTGCAACGATCCCCGACGCAGTCGTCTCCCATCCACCTCCCTGCGACGCAAATGCCACCGCCACGAATGAGCCCGACGACTGCGAATCAAGCGGTACGGGTCTGGGACTCGATCCCGCTTGCGAGGATGACCCCGCCAGGCACACTACAAGTGTCGTTAGGACCAAAAGGGTAACGAGTACGGCCATTACTTCGCGGATGTGTTCCCGGCCCTGATCCCGCAACCGTCGGAGATTGCAAAGGCCGACAGCCCGGTCGTTTTGTCGCGCATCCCACAAGAGTCGCTGCCCCACGGAAGGATCATCGGCACTGTTTGCGCTGTTCTTGATGCGAATGGTTGAGGTAGCGGCTGAACATGGCCGTCACCTGGGAATCCACCAGAAAACAACGAGTGACGAAAATGTCCGCAACCGTTGCCAAAAGGGTCTTGACTAGCTGTTCTACCCATGGACCTTGTTGACGCGGAGAATCCCTGGTTGAAGTGAGCCCCCAAGGCATTGTGGAGCTGTTCACACAACCACAAAGCCAGGAGGGCTCACCGTGCACCGTAACGCTCCACTCACCCCTGAAGGTCGATTCCGTCTGTGTCAGCTGATTGACGAGGACGGCTGGACGGTCGCCGCCGCAGCAGAATCCATGCGGATCTCTCGCCAGACCGCCCATAAATGATGGGGGCGCTATCAGGACGCGGGGATCGCCGGCCTGGAGGACCGCTCCAGTCGTCCGCGGCGGTGCCCAACGAAAACGCCGGCTCGGAAGGAACGCCAGATCGTCGAGTTGCGGCGGCGTCACCAGCTCGGGCCGGCCCGTCTGGCTCCGAGGGTGGGCATGCCCGCCTCGACCTTCCATCGAGTGCTGCAGCGCCATGGGGTGAGCCGTCTGTCCGACCTCGACCGCAAGGGTGGTCGGGTCATCCGCCGGATCGAGACCACCCGCCCCGGCGAATTAGTCCACGTCGACGTGAAGAAGCAAGCCAAGATCCCCAAGGGTGGCGGTTGGAGGGTGAACGGGATGGTGGGCCGCTTGGACAACGGCAAGGCAGGTCGGCCCCGCCTCGGCTACGCCTACATCCACTCAGCCATCGACGCCTACAGCCGTTTGGCCTATTCAGAGATCCACGCCGACGAACGGGCCACCACCGCCATCGGATTCTGGAGGCGGGCCCGGGCGTTCTTCGCCAGCTACGGCATCACCGTCGAGCGGGTGCTCAGTGACATTCAAGCTGGGTGGGTACCTGGGGTCCACGTTCCATCCGGCCGGTGGAATGAGGATTTGAGGGACCGGCGCCTACCCGTTGCCGTTGCTCACCGATCGGAGCGTGCGTGAGCACGACTTCTTGCCTATTGATCACGGAGCGGGTGGGAGCAACGCCGAGGGTGTGCTCGTCCTATTGAGAACTCGGCGACCGACTCCGTCGGATCCCTGTTGGCGGATGTCCGGTACGACACTTCCTCACCGTCGCCAGCTGGCCGGTTCAAAACCAACGGAGAGGAGAAGCAGTGGAGACAATGACACTCGGCATCGATGTGGCCAGGCCACCTTGGCCGACGAGCGAGGGAACTTCGTGTGGAGTGCGAGGAAGTTCCGAACAACGGCTGAGGACTTGGAACAGCTCTGGCAATCGCTGCCCGAGGACATCCAGCTCACCGTGGTCATGGAGCCGACCCGCAACGCCTGGGTTCCCCTGGCAGCTTGGTTCCGTCGTCACGACGCCCACGTGGTGCTGATACCCCCAGAACAGTCGGCCGACTTGCGGGACTACTACTCCAAGCACACCAAGTCGGATCGCTTGGACTCTCGGATATTGGCCCGGCTGCCCCTGCTGCACCCCGAGGGGCTGCGGGCAGCCGAGGGGATGGGCCCAGCCGACCCCATGAGAAGGGCCACCAAGCTGCGGGCCAACCTGGTGAAGCGACGCACCATGATCATCGCTCGCCTGGACTGCTATCTCGAGCTGCTCGGACCACAGTGGCACCGGGCTTTCGCCGGTGACCTGGTCAATAACACCCCGCTCCAGCTGTGCAAAGAGATCCGGGAGCTCGACGAGCGGATCGCCGTGCTTCTCCAGGAGCGGGATCCGGGCGGCATCATGGCCTCGGCGCCTGGGCTGGGGAAGATCAATGCTGCTCAGATCCTGGCCCGGTTGGGCGATCCCAACCGATTCCAGTCGTTGGCCGGTGCCCGGTCCTTCAGCGGCCTGGTGCCGTCCCTCGATGCCTCCGGAGTGAACGGACACCACGGCTCCCCAACGAAGTCGGGCGACGCCCCGCTGAGGGAGGCGCTCTTCATGGCAGCCGGTGCGGCCCGACGGGTCGATCCGACGCTGGCCGCCCGCTATCACCGGCTCATGGTCAAGGAGGGCAAGCACCACAACTCCGCCCTCTGCAATCTGAGCACCGCCCTGCTCACCCGGATGATCTCCTGCTAGCGGAGTGGGACGCCCTACGTCATCCGGGACGTCGATGGCACCCCGATCACTGCGGCGGAGGGCAGAGCCGTTGTCCTGGAGCGATATCGGGTCTCTAAGGACATCCGGGCCCTGCGCCGGACGACCCACAAGCAAAAAGGGACGGGCCGGCGAAGTAAGGAGTCGCCAGGCGCTCCGTCAACCAGCCCGTCCCCGACAAAGGCTAGGACGCCACAAGTGGCTTGACATCGCTTAAGAACTCAACCGCAGCTGCTACCGGGCGAAGGACTTCACTGCTGAGCTGGTGGCCGAGGGCATCAAGCACAAGTTCACCAGGCCTTACCATCCCCAGACCAATGGAAAGGTCGAACGGTTCAACCGGACCCTCCAGAACGAGTGGGCCTACGTGACAGCGGACATGAGAAAGTCCCCATAGACGGCCAATAGTTCTCCCCAGGGACGGACACCAGAAGTCCCCGGATATGGCCACGGAATTCCCCGGTCGGTAATCGTTTGCCGGTCGGCCCCTCGCACTCGTAGACATCCACCGTTTCGGGTCCCTCCCCGGAGAACGTGGCAGTGACTGCTGTCCACGACCCCGAGGAGGGACCCACCCATGTTGTCCGAGGAGAAAGCAATGGAGATTCTCGAGGCCTATGACCTCACCAGTTCGTTCCGGTCGGCGGCCGCGCTGTGCGGCGTCGATCACCACACCGTCCGCCGCTACGTAGCCGCCCGGGCAGCTGGGCTCGACCCGGCTGTGGCCTTCGGTCGTCCGGCCATCGCCGATCCGTTTGCCGACAAGATCGCCGAGTGGGTCGAGCGCTCGTGTGGGGCGGTCCGAGCCGATGTGGTCCACCGCAAGCTCGTGGCCATGGGCTTCGTCGGATCGGAGCGCACCACCCGACGGGTGGTGGCCCGCCTGAAGGGTGAATACGCCCGGGCCACTCACCGGATCTACAAGCCCTGGGTGACCGAGCCGGGCATGTGGCTGCAGTTCGACTATGGCAAGGGACCGGTCGTCGCCGGTTGGCCGACCACGCTGTTCTGTGCCTGGCTGGCCTGGTCCCGCTTCCGGGTGGTCCTCGCCCTCACCGACCGGACCTTCCCGTCCCTCGTCTCTGCCTTGGACCGGACCCTGCGGATGATGGGCGGTGCGCCGACCTACCTGCTCACCGACAACGAAAAGACGGTGACTACCCGACACGTGGCCGGTCTGGCCGTCCGCAACCGGGAGACCCTCGGTGTGGCCCACTACTACGGGGTGGGGATCCACACCTGTGTGGTGGCTGATCCCGAATCCAAGGGCGGCAGCGAGTCAAGCGTGAAGCTGGCCAAAGCCGACGTGCTGCCCCGCCCGGACAACCTGGTGGCCGCCTATCCCGACTTCTCGTCCCTCGAGCAGGCCTGTGCGGAGGCGACCCTGCGCTTCAACACCCGGGTCCACAGAGAGACCGGCCAACGTCCCGTCGATCGGTTGGCCGCCGAGCAGGCCGAGCTGCACGCCATCCCGGCCGAGCCCTACTCGGTGGCACTGGGCGAAACCCGGTCGGTGTCGTGGTCCTCGCTCATCTCCTTTCAGGGGTCGCGCTACTCGGTGCCCTATCAGCTCTGCGAGGAGGTGGTCTATGTCCGACGGGATGGTGACGAAGTGGTGATCACCGCCTCCGACATCAACGGAGCCAAGGAAGTGGCCCGCCACCGGGTCGCGGCAAAGGGCCAGATCACCCTGATAGACGACCACTACCCCGAGCGACCCTCGGGACCGGAGCGGGCACCGAAGGCCACAACCACATCCGAGGCGAACTTCCTCGCCCTCGGCGAGGGGGCCAAGCGCTACCTGGCCGAGATGGCCGCCACCGGTGAGCGCCACCTCGATGAGCGGATGGCCGAGGCCATCGCCCTGTCCGACACGACCGATCGTGGTCGCCTGGACGAGGCGCTCGGGCTGGCCGCCCTGGCCGGCCGTTTCGCACCCGGGGACCTGGTCTCGATCCTCACCACCCGCCGGGAGCCCCGTCGACGCATCGGGGAAGGCCACTCGCTCCAGCCCGGCACGTCCGGGTGGGCCCGGCTCGGGGAGGAGGGCCAGTGAGCACCAAGACCCAGGAGGTGATCGACCTGGCCAAAAGACTCCGTCTGCCCTACCTCCGTCAGGCAGCCGACGATGTCCTCTCCACGGCCAAGGCCCAGCGCTGGGACCCGGCCGAAGCCCTCCGGGTCCTGCTCGAAGCAGAGGTCGAGGGCCGGGAGCAGTCGATGACCGAGAACCGCCGCCGCCGGGCCCACTTCCCGGCGGGCAAGACCTTCGACGCCTGGGACGCGGAACGGTCCTCGATCAGTAGGTCGACCCAGGATGCGCTGGCCACCCTCGAGTGGGTGCAACGCCACGAGAACCTGGTGGTGTGCGGACCCTCGGGCACCGGCAAGTCCCACCTGCTCGAGGCATTAGGGCATGCCGCTGTCGATGCCCGTTGCTCGGTGGCCTGGTTCTCCATCGAGGACTTGGGCGTGCTGGTGCGTCGGCACAGGCTGGACGACAGCGTGGCCAAAGCACTGGCCCCCATGCTCCGATCCGACGTCATCGTGGTCGACGACATCGGACTGCTCCCGGTGAGCGAGGAGGCGGCCGAGGGTCTCTATCGGCTGGTGGATGCGGCCTACGAGCGCCGGTCGGTGGCCATCAGCTCGAATCTTCACCCCTCGGGGTTCGATGAGCTCATGCCGCCAAGCCTTGCCACCGCGCTCGTCGACCGCCTGCTCCACCATGCCCATGTGGTCCAGACCTCGGGAGAGTCGATCCGCCTTCAGGACGCCACCAGCGGGAAGGGGGTGAAGCCACTGACCAAGTGACCTGAGTATGAGGGTGGGGAATTCCGTGGCCATACCTGGGGAGGCCGATGGCCATACCCGGGGAGTTCAAATGGCCGCCAGTGGGGAGAAACCAGTGTCCGTTGACACCTACGCCCGTCCCTATCCTTCAGAAGCGGCCAGAACCCGAGCCCTGGACACCTGGCTCCACATGTACAACCATCACCGGCACCACACGGCCGCAGGAGGACCACCCGTCAGTCGTGTCAACAACCTGGTTGGGCAGAACAACTAGCGAAGGGCTCCCGAGCCATGGTGGAGCAAAAAAGTCCCCATCAGTCGGTTCGTGGCGACCTGGTTCGACCGAGCCTCGACGGAATACAATCTCAAATGTGTTCAGTGGAAACGAGTTGAACCTCCCAGAGAACCTATCTGCCTCAGCAATTCGAGCTCTCGTTCAGGTCGGATATACCAATCTGAACCAGCTCGCAGATACACCCATCACAGAGTTGAAGGCACTCAGCGGCGTAGATCCAAAAGCGATAAGAGCCATCCAGGCTGCGCTTCAGACAAACTGCTTGTCTCTCGCATGGCCTCGACCCGCCCACGCGGCAGCGGGAGGAACCTTCAACTCTGCGTGATCGCGTGTTCTGGGCGTCGGAACCTCCGTCTGAAGAATCGAAGTCCGAGCGTCGCAACCTGGCCTGCGAGGCATATGGCGCCGTCGCCGCCTGCGCAGCATAGTTCACTTGTCTCAGTCTCACCGAGCCCAGGGTGGACCTCGGTAGCGTTTCCACGGATGCGATCAACCCGGATCTCGACAGTTACTTACGGCGCATCTCGGACGACGACGAGGGTCCTTCGACCGAGATATTTGGCCACTCCTCACCGTCGCCCACAATCAACATCTAGACACTTGATGCCGGGCAAAGGGCTACGCCCCGACTCGTCGTGCAACGGACGACCACCACGTCGATCTTCGCCTGTTGTTCTAACTGTTGTCGGCGTGTTCTGCCAGGGTCACCTCTTCGCTTGTCCCTTCCATCACGCAGAGTCGGGCTTTAGTCAAGGACTCGATGCCCATAAAGCGCCGAGCGACAGCCCTCTCGTCGTTGTGTTGTTCGGCGAGCACGGCACCCACCAGGATGACGACTGGCCGGTTGGGGAAGATCCCGACGACGTTGGTGCCGCGGCAGATCTGCTTGTTCGAGCGTCCCTTGGGGGTTGTTGGACTAGGTTTGTAGCCAGTGCTCTTTAGGGAAGAAGACGAAGGCCAAGATGTCGGGCTGCCCGTCCACCAGCATGGTGGCGACGTCAGGGAGGCGCTCGCGTAGCTGTTCGAACTCCCGCCCGTGTTTGGCGATGAACCCGTCCGGCCTCGAGATGCCGGAAGATCGACAGGATTATTGGACCATCCATCGACTGGACGGTCTGGGGCACCTTGATATCGACGTTCTGACGAGGTGGACCGGCGCCGCTGCCAGGTGGCGGCGGGCAGCACGGAGGGGCCTGGTAGGGAAGACAACCATGGCCACCCCGCACGGCCCTCGGTCCACTCGCCCCTGCAGGAAGGCGGTTCACCTGGCCTCGTCCTCGGTGCGGATGAGGTGCACCCCAGGATCTCCCGGTGTCTGTCGGTTTGAGCCCGGTGGCGACGATGACGGCCACGTTCACGATTCGGCCACCCTCTTTGACCATCTGGGTCAGGACGTCCACCCAGAGGTAGGCGGAGGGGCCGACGTCGATCGGCCGGTTGCGAAAGGCTGCCACCGTCTCATCCAACGATTTGGCTAGCTCGGAGACTCGTCGACCCGCCGGATGGAAAACTCTCAAGCTAGCATTGAGAGACCAGGGCCACCAGAGCCCGATGGCCAGGTCGATCGGCCGGTCCTGGTGTCACAGCGCCGGTTCCGGTAGCCGCCCCTCAAGTCCACCCGCTCGGGCCTGACCTCGCCGTGTTGGGCGTTGCAAAGCCCCGAAGCCTCGGCCGGCATCCGGGCCTTGCCGAGGCTCTGCACTATCGATTGCAGCAGGTCAGGATCGGTGTCTGCCAGATACTTGTACCGAGCTCGGCAGCGCCCATCGTGTTGGTGACGTCCGCCGCATCTTCTCCCTTCGTGATGTTTGGACGGAGCTTGAAGATTGATGCGGTGGTCGTCGCGTCGGGGGGATAGTCAGCTCAAGGCGAGCTTGCCGGGGCCCGTGCCGCGTGCGCAGACGTGAACTTCTGTCGTCGATCCCAACGGAGCGATGAGGCACAGTGAGTCGAAGTGAAGAGCTACGGGAAAAGAGGGCACAGGCCGCAAGGAAGGAGGGCGGGACGGCCTTCGGCGAGCCTCGGAAATTCTCAGTGGCGCGCATTGCGCCCGAGGTGCATACTTGCGACGGGTGCGCTGTGATCCCTGGTATTAGTTGGTCGCCTGTCCCAGGGTTAGCGAATGGCGAAACCGACACCTGTTCGGGGGGCTGGAACCGAAGGATGGGCGATGAAGGCGGAGCAGTTCTTCACCGATGGTCGAGAAGGAACAACGCTTCCTTGCGGCGCGCCCACACCAGGTCCCTCGTTACCCGAGCGCAGTTCGGCGGTTTTTGGTGGTTTGAGAGGACCGTCGCCCGTCAGCCACTCACCCTTGGGTGAGACCCGGCTGGGGGATCTGTTGGAAGGTCCATGGAGGGATCAGTCCCGCCATGGATCCTGTCTCACGGAACCTTCGTTGGTTCCTGCCAAGGCAACGTGTCGGTCAACAGGTAGTACCAGTTCGACTTCTCTGTGAGGAGCGAGTGAGCAACCTGCCACCCGCGCCACGTAGCCAGCCAAACGAAACCATAGAGATAGAAGGAGCGAAACAATGAAGAGCTGGTTCAGTACGAAGAAGCGGATCGCAGCCGTCGGGCTGGCGGGCGCAGTCATTTTGGGAGGCGCAGGCATCGCCTTGGCGTTCATCCCAACTGGTTCAGGCACTGGTAGTGCCACCGGAGGAGGCGGGGTCGCGCCCGCGAGCTCCTGGTCGGTGGTTATTGGAACCGAATCTGGCGGACCGCTTAACTCGAACCCGGGAACCGGCTCGCCGATCACCGTTCCATACACAGTCACCAATGCTTCGACCTCGGCGCAGACGTTGCACTCGGTTGTCGCCTCCCTCGATGTTGTTGCCGGTCAAATCACCTCGGGCGGCAGCGCAAGGGCGGGCTGCTGGGAGCTGGCGGGAGCCAGTAATCAGACGGCTGCGGTAACAACCAATAGCCCAGTCGGCAACCCGGGCGTGGTTGGGAACAGCTGGTTCGTTGTAACCAACAACCCACCGACCCCTGGGGTGATTGGAGCGACGCAATCAGTTTCCGGCAACTTCGTGATCTCGATGCCCCTAAACCCGTACCAGAATCAGGCTGCGTGCGGCGGGGCAACCCCCGACTTCACCGTTACCGCGTCGTAACCAGGCCCGGACGATATGGAGGGGTGAGCTTCGGCTCACCCCTCCATTGGGCCGGAAGGCTCGGTCAGCCAAGGCGAATTCCACTGGTGCCTGCTGAGCCCATACGAGGAGGCAGCAAGTGGACGATTCGGGAAAGTGAATGAAGATGGCCAGACGATGGACAGTGTGCGTTCGTGGTCACGAGTCACGACGTCATTGCGGATAAGGACAATTATCGTGGCCCACGACCGATCCTTCACTGGTTGAGGACCGAGGAAAGATGAGGAAAAACTCGCTCAGCCGTAGAGCCTTGAGGTTGATCCCGCCTTACGGCCGCCATGGCAAGATCTACCTCTGGCGCCCACTTGCGTTTATAGGCGTCTACTTCCGGGGCCTCGGCCGGAGCGTTTCGAGGATCATCCCGCCTTACGGCCGCCAAGGCAAGATCTACCTCTGGCGTCCCCTCGTGTTCGCAGGTTTCATCTCTCTTGCTCTCGGCATCAGCGCAGGGACCTCCTACGCCTTCATTGGTCGTTCTGCGACGGCCAAGGGCAAGGTCGCTGTCGCCTCGCTCACACCGGTCACCGTGGTGGGCGCGGGCTCGCCGTCTTCGACCCTGCTCCCAGGGTCTAGGGCCGACGTGGTGTTCAGCGTGGACAACCCGAACCACTCCTCCGTGTCCCTCATCGGAGTGACACTGACAAGGGACGGCGCGATCACGACTGGCACCCCCGGGTGCGCCACGACCGACAACCAACCGGTCGTCGTATTCAACGTCCCCTCAGTTGACCTCCCGCAGTCGATCCCGGCAAATACGACTACAGAAATCCGCCTGGTAAACGCCGCCGAAATGAACGTGACGGCGACGACCAGCTGCCAGGGTGCGACCTTCAGAATCCCCCTGACGATCACGGTGAAGCGATGAAGTCCGGCGGGGCCTCAAGCCGGATGCGCCTCATGGCCATACGTCGGGGTCGACGGAACCGGCAACGTCGGCGGGTCATCCAGCTCAGCCTGGTGATTGCATCCGTGATCTTCGGCGTCCTATTTTCGGTGGGTTCCGCGCTCGGCGTACATGGCCTTCTCGACGAGTAGCAGTTTGCCGGTGGCGGTTGCGGGCACTCTGCCCCAGGGAGCGACGCCGAGCGCCACGGTCACTCCTTCAAAGAATCGGACGGTAGACATCACCTTTCCGGCCAAGAGCACCAGCTCTGGAACTGAGATCACCTCGTACTCCGTCACCCGATACGACGCATACACCAACGCACCCGCTGGATCGATCAGCGGTTCGTGCTCGGTCATTTCGGCGACGGTTTCTTGCACCGATACGCCGGAAGCCGGTTCCTGGAAGTACACGGACGCCCCGACCTACGGCACGAACTGGGTCGGCCGGGTGAGCACCCAGAGCAGCCCAGTGTTCGTCGCTGCGGCCACCAGCCTCAGTCCGACGGGTGGGCTCGTGGGGTCAAGCGCTCAGATCTCGGTCCAAGGTTTTCTCGGCTCGAAGTCGCTCACGGTAACAGTGGGCGGGACCGTCGCCACCATCAGCTCGGGTGGGACCACCGGCACCAACGGCACCGGTGCGGTTAGGTTCAGCGTCCCATCGGTGCCCGGCGGTGCCGAAAGGGTCGTGGTATCCGACGGCACTAACTCGGCAGCCGCCAATACGAGCTTCATTGTCGGTGCAACTGTGAGTATTTCGCCGTCGAGCGGCGCCGTTGGCACCGGCGGAGAAACCATCACCGCTACCGGATACGTCCCTGGCAAGACCGTGTCCGCCAGCTTCGCCGGTTCGCCTCTCACTCTCGCTCCCACCGGTCCTACAGTCGCCGCAAATGGCACGTGGTCAGCCAAGTTCATGGTGCCTTCCGCGCCAAATGGATCGCAGATCATCACGGCCAATGACACTGGAGGGACGAGTGCCTCAACCAACTTTGCCGTAACTTCTCCCACACCGACTTCTCCCTCGATCGCGCCTTCGGCCACCGACCTCAGCCGCGACCAGCGGTCCGGTTGGCACCACTGGAGTCACGATTAGAGCTCAGGGCTTTCTCCCCAACCACGACCTCGCCGTAACAGTGGGCGGTGTCAATGCGACTATCGGCTCGGGTGGGACGACCGATCCAAACGGCGCCGCCACCGTCACGTTCACAGTTCCAGCCGTGCCCATCGGTGTTCAGAGCGTGGTCGTTTCCGACGGTACGAACTCCGCGACGTCGCCTGCCGCCTTCACGGTAGGCCCGAAGTCCCAGACGACTCCACCCACTACCACGGTCGGCGGGTGCACTATTGCGCCCGAAACGCACTGCCCTGGTGCCAATCTGGCAGGTGCCGTCCTTACCGGCGCAAACCTGTCTGGCGCCGTCCTTACCGGCGCAAACCTGTCTGGTGCCAGCCTCTCCGGCGCAAACCTGTCCGGCGCCGTCCTCACCGGCGCAAACCTGTCCGGCGCCATCCTCACCGGCGCAAACCTGTCTGGGGCCAGCCTCTCCGGCGCAAACCTGTCCGGCGCCACCCTCTCCGGCGCAAACCTGTCTGGCGCCACCCTCTCCGGGGCAAACCTGTCCGGCGCCCTTTGGGGGAACACCACCTGCCCGGACGGCACGAGCAGCGACAACGATGGCAGAACCTGCGCCAACAACCTCGGACCACCAGCGAGCACGGAAAAGTAGGCGAAGACCGTAGACCCACCCACCACTGACCCGCAGGTGGTGGCTCCCTGGTACACGGCGGTGTCGATGGCGTCGCTTGTCGCTGGCGAGGGCGTAGGTGGTGTATTTGCCTTCGGTGATGCCAGCTGCCACGTCTCGACCGGCGAACTCCGCTTCAACAAGCCGATCGTGGGGATGGCGGCCACTCCCAAGAGCAAGGGCCACTGGCTGGTGGCATCCGACGGCGGGGTCTTCGCCTTCGGCGACGGCGACTTCTACGACTCGACGGGCGGCATCGCCCTCAACCAGCCCATCATGGCCGACAGCCTGACCGTGGTACCGCTACGGGCATTGCTCCGAGTGGACCGAACCCTTCTAGTCCAAGCCCGAGCCTCACGGCTGCGCTCCCTTAGACACTCACGGCTGCGCTCGCGTCGACATCAGACTCCGAGCGTGGCGACGAGGATCTCATCATGTGACGCGCCGAGAGCCATCAGAGCCTCGGCCATTAGGTCGTAGTCGTCTTCATTGTCGGCAAGATCCACGATTGTGCGAATGGCGACCAGCCGTACCGCCTCCTCACGGGGAGGGGGATGCGACAGAAGCTTCGGTCGTTTGAGAAGTCCCAAGATGTTGCCTCCTCCGACGAAAACCTCTCGCCGAACTTGGACGCCGCCCCTCTTCTGAAAGGTGCCCCTCTTGAGAACTGCTCCAGCCAACTCGCTGGCCGGCCCGTCGAATGTTGTCAGGTTACGTCGGCTGAGGGCGTAAGAAAAGAGTGCGCCACTGTTTAAACGCAGTCGTAACAATGAATTCATTCTCCAAGCGTGAATACGTCACTCACCGCGGCCGCGCCAACGCGGGACGTACATCCCCTGCCAAGGATCGTTGTCAACACTTCAGCGTCCATAGTCGCGTTCCGGCGCGTTATCTCACTCACCGCGGTTGCCTTGACACCAGACTCGAGAATCGCGTCAGACGACATCGCGTCACGCTTGAATGGCGTTGAGAACGACCGATAAGAATACGCGCGGGTGATTTTCTCTTTGCGGTATTAACCGATGTCGGACCGTTGCGCCGCGGCATCGAGGCGAGGCCTTTGGTCCCTGCGGTGATCGCTTGAGCGAATGTGCTCGAGGTGTCCCGCTCCGGTTGGGTGTGAACGGTCCGACTTCGCCGAGTGAAGACAGGAACATGTTTCGACGGAGTCACGCTCTTCGATGACGCTGATCCAGTTTGTGATGAGGACCGCAAGAAAGAGCCAAACTCCGACGATGGAAAGTGGTGCCGATAGGTCTCGGCAGCCGTGCAAATCCCCGGCGGCGTCGCCTCTTGTGCTCGGGCCCACCCACCATCGGTCCGCTGAGATTCCTGGGATGTGATTGCTTGCCTGGCCCAGAGCTACCGAGTGGCAAAACCGCAGCTACTCAGGGACGGAACCCGAAGGATTGGCGATGACGCTGGAGGAGATTTTCACCGAAGATGGAGGACGAGCGGTCCTCGCCGTCGGCATGCCCACCCACTCCTGGGGTGAGGCTGGTCTGATCGGGATGCCAGCCGGTCCGGTGGTCGCGACCACGACCAACCCACCCAGAAAACCGATAGATTTTCTCGACACCGAAGCCCGTCCTTTTGCCGTCGGCTTCCCGTCGTCGCTCCATTTTGCTGATGACGACAGGATGCATCTGTGCTCGACGACGCCACCTCGGCGTCCCTTTCGGTCGAGCGACGCGACAGCCATGCCGCGCCGACTTGGGCCAATGGGCGGCGACCCGGCTGGCGCCAGAGCCCAACGGAGCTCGGGTCCGTCGACGTCCTCTCCACGCACCATCCCCGGGGAGGCGACGATCCCGGGGTTCCGTGCCCTCTTGGGACGCGACAGAGAATCGCGTCGTCACTCCGATCTCGCTCCCAGTGGTGCTCCGAGCCCCCCCGGCGAGCAAATCCGCCGCCCTCTGCGGTGGACGAATCGACCACAGGACACGGGCTTAGGTCGGCGCTCCGAGCACGTCCGGAGACCAACCGCGCGCCCTCCGTGGTCGCACTTGCACGACGGAACTCATGGCGTCATGCTGCATGAGGCGGGGCGGTAATGGCGGTTCCAGGGTTCAGTTCACAGAGAAGTAATCGGTCGGCAACGGCCGGGAAAATCGATACCCATACAGTGACTTGAACAGTTGTCGCTTTGGGGGGATCAGCGGTTCACGTCGGAGGAGGCTGTCCAACCCATGGAAATACTCCCTGCCCAGGAGGCCTGCACCACAAACGTTAATTCCGCGTTCGACTGCGACCTGGTCATCCCGGCGCTCAACGAGGAGGCGAGGCTCGGCGACACCATCGCCTCGCTCCACGAGGCCACCACGGCCGCATCGATCAAGGTGCGCTACATCGTGGTGGACAACGGGTGCGTGGACACCACGGCAGACATCGTTGAAACGGCCCGCGGATTAGAGGTGCCCATCCAGCTCATTAGTTGTCAGACACGGGGGAAGGGCGCGGCGGTGCGGTCCGGCATCCGGTATTCGACGGCACGGTTCGTCGGCTATTGCGACGCCGATCGATCGACCCCGGCCTCGTCCCTGGAGCAGGGCCTGGCCCTGCTCCAGTCGGGATGGGAGGTGGTGGTCGGCTCCCGGCGGTGCGCCGGGGCCGGCTACACCAACCCCCAACCGGCCTCCCGACGCATAGGCAGCTTCGCCTTCCACGCCATAGCCACCAAGCTGACAGGGCCCATGTCGGATACCCAGTGCGGGTTCAAGCTGTTTTCGGCCCCGGTGGCCAAGGCGTTGTTCGACGCCACCACCCTCAACGGGTTCGCTTTCGACGTCGAGATACTGGCCCTGGCTCGACGGGCCGATTTCCGGATGATCGAGCTCCCCATCAAGTGGAGCGACAGCGAGGGGTCAACCTTCCGGCCCCTCAGCGACGGCGTCCGCTCGTTCAGCGAGCTCAGGGCCGCCGCCCGTTCCCTGCACGCTTCAACCTCAGCCTTAGCCCGGTGAGCCCGCCCAGTACGGGCCGGCGTCGGTTGGTTTTGACCAATTGGCGGGACGGAAGCCATCCCGACGCGGGTGGCGCCGAGGAGGTCTGCGAGCACCTGGCCGCATCCTTTGCCGGATGGGGATGGGACGTCGTGCTGCTCACTTCGTCCGTCGACGGCAAGGCCTCGACTGAGGAGCGTGACGGCTTTCAGGTTATCCGCCGGGGCGGTAGGTTCACCGTCTACCCGTGGACCCTGTTGTGGATCGCCCGGCACCGATCGTCGATCGGCGCCGTCATCGACTCGCAGAACGGGATCCCGTTCTTCACCCCGTTGGCCGTGAGCAAGAGCACACCGGTCCTGCTGCTGTTGCACCACGTCCACCACGAGCTGTTCCCCCATTACTTCTCCCCGTGGGCAGCGCGCGTCGGCCAGTGGCTCGAGAGCACCGGCAGCCGGATGGTCTACGGCCACCGGGCCGTGGTGGCTGTATCCCCCTCCACCCGCCAGCGGGCCCGGCGGGAGATCGGCCTGCGGGGCGAGATCTTCGTTGTCCCCCCCGGTTGCCAAACGGTTGGCACGGGCGCCCCCAACGAGGGGCGCCGATCGGAGAACGAGCGCATCGTGTGGGTGGGACGCCTGGTACCTCAGAAGAGGATCGGCCTCATTTTCGACGCCGTGGCCGAGCTGTTGGGGGAGTTCCCCCGACTCGAGCTGCACCTGGTCGGCGACGGACCGCAACGGACAGCCCTCGGGCACCGGGCCGAGCTTCTCGGGCTGGGTGATCACGTGACCTTTCACGGGGCCCAGGACCGCGATGGGCGCGCCGAGTTAATCGCCTCGGCCTGGCTCAGCGTCACCGCCTCGGAATCGGAGGGCTGGGGGCCGGGGGTGATCGAGTCCAACGCCCAGGGGGTGCCCGTACTGGCCTACCGGCGACCGGGCCTGCGAGACTCGATCCGCCACCAGGACACTGGATGGCTGATCGAGGAGGACGAGCCCCTCTCCCGGGCCATGGGCGAAGCCCTCCGCAAGCTGGCCGACCCCTCCTACGCCGAGCTGATGGGGATGCGGGCCCAGCGGTGGATCGCCCGCTTCACCTGGGAGGAGATGGCCAAACAGATCATGGACGTCCTCCGGGCCGAGGAGGGGCGCCTCGATCACCTGCCCGATGACCGACGAACACGGACTGACCTTTCGACCGTGGCGGTGGTCCCCTTCTCCCTCCTGCCGGAAGGGCAGACTCTGCATTTCCGGCCCACAGACCGCTCGCTGGTGGGTCCTGATGGGCTGGTGCTGCTGCTGAGGGGAACGGATACCGAATCGGCCCGGACCGCGCTGCGGCGGGCAGGGTTGTCAGAGTCGGAGGCCAATCATCCGAGTGTGAAGACCATGGTGGCCCGACCGCGCGATCTGGTCTCGCTCGACGCCACCATGGACGGGTCCTGGGCGCCCTCGTCCCCGACCGCTGCCCGCCAGACGGATGACAACCAAACGGAAGTGGAGGAACTGAGCTGATGATTCGACGACGGATCATCGGCGGGCTGCTGCTATCGGGCCTAGGGGCCATGGTGGTGGCCCGCAACTCAAAGCGATCGGTGAAGCTGAAGAACGGGACGGGGTCCCATCAATCGCAAGATGGCACGTCCCCGACCTTGAGAAACGGGGCAGAGATGGGCGGGTCAGATTCCTACCAACCGGCGAACGGAACTCGCCCGACGTCTGCCTCGGATCTATTGGCGGTCTTCGACCGCTCCGACCCGGGGACAGTCCCTGGCGGCGAACCTGCCGCCGGCGGGATGATAATCCCCGGCACCGGACCTGTCGCCGTTCCGGACATGACCCCCGGCACCGGCCCTGGCTCCGACCCGGAGTTAACCCCAGTCGCCGGACCTGTCGTCGACCCGGGCCGCTTCCTGCCCCCGACCGAGCCCCCGACCGTACTGTCGAGAGGGCAGAAGGCGGCGATCCCCCTCGGCCTGGTGGCGCTGGCTTTCGGTTTGGTCGAGGCGCCGGTAATCACCCTCATCGCTGTCACCGCCCTCCTGATGGTCCTCTACATCGCCTGCAACTCCCTGAAGGTGTTCCTCATCAACAGGGCGCTCAACGATCCCTGCAGGGTGATGGTGGACGGAGTCGACGACCGGATCCCTGACGACGAGCTTCCCATCTACACCATCCTTTTGCCGGTGTACCGGGAGGCTGGCATGCTCGACCAACTCGTCCACGGCATTAGGGCCCTCGACTATCCGGAAGACCGCCTCGACGTGAAGCTCCTGTTGGAGGAGGACGACCTCGAGACTCGCGCCGCCGCCGCCGGCATGGACCTTCCCGACTGCATCGATGTGTTGGTGGTGCCCGCGGTGGGTCCCACCGGCAAACCGAGAGCCTGTAACCACGGGCTGGCCAAGGCACACGGTGAGTTCCTCGTCATCTACGACGCCGAGGACCGACCCGAAGTTGATCAGATCCGCAAATCGGTTCTCGCCTTCAAGGACGCATCACCCGACGTGGTCTGTCTCCAAGCCCAGCTCAACTACTTCAACCGGACGCGCAACCTGCTGACCCGGTGGTTCACCGCCGAGTACTCGGTGTGGTTCGATCAACTGCTCCCCGGGCTGCAGGCGATGAACGTCGTCATTCCCTTGGGGGGCACATCCAATCACTTCATTACGGCGAGACTGCGCGAGATCGGCGGGTGGAATGCCTTCAACGTGACCGAGGACGCCGATCTCGGTGTGCGAATCCTTCTGCGTGGCTGGAAGACGGCGATTTTGGATACCACCACCTATGAAGAGGCGACCAGTCGCTACCCGAACTGGATCCGCCAGCGGAGCCGATGGGTAAAGGGGTACATGCAAACGTACTTGTACCACATGCGCCACCCTTTTCGGTTGGCCGGTCAGATGAATCCCAAGGCCTTCGTGGCCTTTCAGCTCTTCTTCGGGGCGGGCACCCTCTGTCTCCTCCTCAATCCCCTGTTTTGGGCGCTGACGATCCTGTGGTTCGGCACGCACCTGCACCTGATCGAATCCATCTTCCCCGCCCCCGTCCTGTACCTGGGCTTGATCGGGCTGTTCCTCGGTAACGCCGCCTGTGTGCTTTCCATGGTGAGCGGATGCTTCGGTCGGCGCAACTACGAAGACGTGAAGTATGCGCTTCTGGTGCCCCTCTACTGGGTGCTGATGTCGGTAGCTGCCTGGAAGGCGCTCGTGCAACTCTGCTACAAGCCGATGTACTGGGAGAAGACAACACACGGTTACTGCCTGATCGAACCCGAGAGCACCGAGAACGTTGGTCAGCTGGTCGGTTCGGGAGCGGGGACAACCTCGTGACCTCGGTTATCGGTCCTCTGACAAACAGTGACGACAGTGACCTTCTCGATCGCAGCGCCGCCCTTGCCCGGCTTCCCTCCAAGCCCCGTCTGGTGCCCCTGGTAGCACTCGTCTGGGCCGGAGCTGCCTGCGTTTGGTCGAAGCGAACCCATTCCTTCTTCCTCTACAGTGACGCCCGAACCCACCTCGACATAGCCCGCCACGTCACCGATGCTCTAACCCCGGGCCTGGCTCAATTGGGCAGCGTCTGGTTACCACTGCCCCATCTACTGCTCGTCCCTCTGGTGGCCTCGACCTGGATGTGGCATAGCGGCGCGGCGGGGGCCATCGTGGGAGGCGCCTGTTTCGTCTACGCCTCCGTCCGCGTCTACACCCTCGTTGACGAGCTGACCGGCAGCCAGGTTGGAGCCTGGTGCGCCTTCGCCGTCTTCGCTACCAATCTCAACATTCTCTATCTCCAGACCACCGCTCTTACAGAACCAGTCCTTCTGGCATTCTTCGTCGGCGCCATCTACCACCTCGCCCGATGGATGAGAACGCGTTCCGTCCGCAGCCTCGCTCTTGCCGGCCTACTGACCTTCGGAGCCAGCCTGAGCCGATACGAGGGGTGGGTGCTACTCGTTGCTGCCGCTGGTCTTGTTCTCGTCTGGAGCCACGTCGAGCCCCACCAGTCCAAGCAGCCCCAAGCCAATCTGCTGCTCTATCTGGTAATCGGCGGCTACGGGATCGTGCTGTGGGTCATCTACAACGCCATGATCTTTCACAACCCTCTGTATTTCATAGAGAGCTCCAACAGTGCCCAGTCACAGCAGCAGCATCTGGCCAAAGCAGGTTACCTGCCCACCAAAGGCCATCTGCTGACCAGCGCCTTGACCTATGGGTGGACCGTGATCGATGTGGTGGGGCCCATCGTTGCCGGAGTCGGCTTGGTGTGCGTTGTAATGCTCTGCCTGTGGAGGTATTCCGGACGCCACCGGATTCGTGCTGTTCTATTCCTGCTGGCCACTCCAATCGTCTTCAACGTTGTGGCCCTGTGGGCGGGGCAGAGCGACCTGCAGGTACCCCAGGTGCCGCCGTACGGAATGTTCAACGACCGCTACGGCATCATGGCCCTACCACTCTTTGCCGTGGCTATCGGAGTCGTCGCCGGCCGGTGGCGCAAGACTGTGTTTGCTCTGTTCGGAGTGGCAGTCCTCACCTTCGTACTTGCGGCCAACTCAACTCCGCTCACCGTTCAGGACGGCCGAACGGGACTCTCGAGCGCTACACATGGACATCCGGAATTGGCGGCTGCCTATCTTCACGCTCGGTACCATGGCGGCGAGATCTTGGCGGACGATTCTGTTGCCTCCCCGTTCATGTTCGCCACCGGGTTGGACCTGCGGGACTTCATCACCCCGGGATTTCACCCGTACTACCAAAATGCTCTGCGTTCACCTGCCGCCAACGTGGACTGGGCCGTCGCCTTTCCCGGGGATCAGGTCTCGACGGACATGACGGCCCATCCGGACCGATTCCACCGGTTCCGGCTGGCGTACACGGAGGGGGTGATACGGATCTTCCGGCGCTTACCTTCTGGGACGGTGCAGCTCACCGGCAAGGAAAAGAAGACGCAGCCCCATCTCGCAATTGGGGCCGCCCCAACCTCAAACTCGCCGGTGTCTACCGTTCTGCCGCCGGCAAGTTCTGCCACGTCTCTGGCTCCCGCCACCGCGGCTGAACAATCTGCATTCAAAGTGGGCACGCGTTCATGCCAATCGGGTTCTGCCACCACCCTCGCCTCGGTGGATGCCACTGAGCAAGCTGCCTTCAAGGCGGGGCAGCAGTGGTGCCGGTCGTCGACCACGGGCGGTCACCAGAGCTCCGTGGACAAGGGGTAAGTGTCGGAATTCTGAAGTGAAACGAGGTGCACGAACATGAGGAAACCAGTAGCCACCGCCCTAGCCCTCGTTCTTCCACTCTTGCTGCTTTTCGTCACCGCGGCCGCCCTTGTCTTTGTCATGCCGGATGCCTCGGCTCAGACCACCCCGGTCAACGACGACTGGCCGACCTCTCTCCACGATGTCGAGCGGACCGGTTCGTCCAACGACACCAACATCTCCCCCAGCGCCGCCCCCACTCTCACCAAGCTGTGGTCGTATCAGGCCGGCGGCATCGTGGCCAGCCAGGTAACCGTGTCGGGTGGCACCGCCTACTTCGGATCCTGGGACGGTTATGAGAATGCGGTCAACGCCACCACCGGGGCCCTCGAGTGGCAAACCTATCTGGGGGTGACAACCGCCCCTCCATCCGACAATTGTTTCCCGTCCACCGCCGGAGTGGACTCGGCAGCCTCGATAGTCAACGGGGTCGACTACGTCGGTGGCGGTGACAATTACTGGTATGCCCTCAATGCCAGTACCGGGGCGGTGCTGTGGCGGGTGCTGGTCGGCTCGCCGACCGGCGTTTATGACGGTCATTACAACTGGTCGAGCCCCCTGATCGTGAACGGCTACGCCTACGTGGGGGTGGCCAGTTTCGGGGACTGTCCCCTCATACAGGGACAGCTGATCCAGGTGAATCTCACCACCGGCACCATACAGAACACCGCCAATCTTGTCCCCAACGGGCAGATCGGAGGAGGGATATGGACCTCTCCCGCCTACGACCCGGCCACCAACACCATCTACACAGCAACGGGAACAGAGACCACACCCAGCCAAAAGTGGGCCCAGGCGGTACTGGCTATCAACGCCACCACTTTGGAGGTCACCGACTCGTGGAAGCTGCCCGAGACCGAGGCCATCTTCGACTCGGACTTCGGCACCTCCACCACCCTCTTCACTGACTCCAACGGCGACCAGCTGCTCGGGGTCATCAACAAGAACGGCTACATGTACGCCTTCAACCGGAACAGCCTGTCGTCCGGACCGATATGGCAGCGCCAGATCGCTATCCCCGGGGACTGCCCCACCTGCGGAGACAGCAGCGTTTCGTCAGCGGCGGCCTTCGGCTCGAACACGCTGTACATAGCCGGGGGGCAGGGATTCATCAATGGGGTCGGCTACCCGGGCACCATCGATGCGCTCAATCCGGCAACCGGAGTCATCGAGTGGCAACACCCCTGTCCCGGGACCGTGATCGGGGCGCTGACCTACGACAACGGCATGTTGATCGATGCAGCAGGATCCGTACTCGAGATACTCAGCGCCGCCACCGGGCAACGACTGTACAGCTACGACACCGGATCGGACATGTGGGCGGCCCCGAGCATCGCCGACGGCATCATCTACACGGGCAACAACGCCGGGACGGTGACCGCCTTCGCCCTGCCTGCTACGCCACCGCCTCCCCCACCACCAGATCCCAACTGCCCGACCAACTTCACCTGTCAGGACATCGGATCACCCACTCCCGCCGGCAGTGAAACAGTGACCAACGGAGCCTGGGCCATCGATGCCGGTGGCACAGGTGTCGGTGGCACCTCGGACAGTTTCAGACTGGCCAGCGAGACCAACAGTGGTGACACCCAGGTCACCGCCGAGGTCGCTCAGGTTCCCACTACGGCTGGATCTCAAGCCGGCCTGATGGTCAGACAACGCAACGACCCCGGCTCGCCTTACTATGCGGTACTGGCCGAACCCAATAACACCCTGGCCGTCGAGTACCGGGGCCAGTTCGGTGGCCAGACCCAGGTGGCCACCACCACCACCGACCCCGGCTTACCCCTCTACCTGATGATCCGACGGACAGGGGACAACTTCCAAGCGGCCACGTCATCCAACGGTGCCAACTACACCCTGGTGACCGGCAGCAACGCCACCCTGCCCATGCCGACGGCCGTGCTGGCCGGCTTGGCCGTTGCCTCCGGCGCCAACGGCACGCCGGGGGCCGCTCTGATGTCGGCTGTGACCATAGGTTCTCCCGGCTCTCCTCCCTCGCCACCGGCCCCAGCCACAGCCTGTCCGTCCGGGTGGAGTTGCCAGGACGTGGGCAACCCGCTTCTGGTGGGGAACCAGTCGCTGAGCGGGGGGACCTGGACCCTCACCGGCGCCGGCAACGGGATCGACCAGGAGCAGCCCACCGACCAGTTCCACTATGTGTGGCAGACCATGGCCGGCGACGCCACCGTGAGTGCTCAGGTACTGACCCAGACGGTCACCGACCCCTACGCTGCAGCCGGTCCCATGATGCGGGCGTCCACGGCCGGAAACGCCGAGTACTACGGGGCCTTCCTGACCCCTGACAGTGGCATCGAAGTGCAGTACCGGGATACCACCGGAGTCACGTCGATCCAAGCCACCACCCAAACAGCGGAAACACCGCAATACATCGAAATTGCCCGGTCCGGCACCACTTTCACCACTTACACCTCGACCGACGGAACCACCTGGACTCCCGTCGATGTGTCCACGGTGACACTGCCCAATCTGAGCGGAAGCATTCTGGCCGGTCTGGCGGTCAGCTCCAATACGCCCAACACCCTCGGCACCGCCACCTTCGGCAGCGTCACCGTCGCCCCATCCGCCCCTGCCCCGCCTGGGGTCTGCCCGACCACGTGGAACTGCGAGGACATCGGCCTGCCTGCGTTGGCGGGGAACCAGAACGACAACAACGGCACCTGGACGGTCCAGGCCAGCGGGGGTGACATCTGGGACACGGTGGATCAGTTCCGCTTCGCCTCTCAGTCCTTCAGTGGCAACGGCAGCATCAGCGCCCAAGTCCAGTCGCAGAGCTTCACTGATCCCTGGGCCAAGTCCGGCGTGATGGTCCGGTTGTCCGACGTGGCCACCGACCCCTACTACGGAGTCTTCGTCACCCCTCAGAACGGGATCGTGGTCCAGTACCGCACCCAGGCCAACGCCTTCACTTCTCAATACCCGGTCAGCGGCACCACGCCGATCTATCTGAAGATAGGAGTGTCGGGCTACACCTACAGCGCCTACACCTCGACCGACGGCGTCAACTGGACGATGGTCCCCAACTCGAGCGTCACCATTCCGGCACTGACCGGCGTGCTGCAGGCCGGGATGGTCGTCTGTTCCCACAACAGCCAAGAGTTGAACACCACCGTGTTCAACGATGTGTCCATCACCAGTTCTGGCATCGCCGGCCTTCCCAGCCCGTGGGCAGACGGAGACGTCGGCGGTGCCACGCCCAGCGGTTCAGCCGGTTTCTCCGACAACGTCTACACGGTCAACGGTGGCGGCAACGACCTCGGGACAACAGCTAATGACCAGTTCAACTACGTCTCGCAGTCGTTCAGCGGCGACGGCACCATAATCGCCCAGGTCACATCCCAGACCGACACCGACCCCTGGGCCAAATCGGGGGTGATGATCAAACAGTCGACGACCTCAGGCGCACCCTACGCATTTATCGGGATCACCCCCGGCAACGGCGTGGCCTTCCAGTACGGAAATGACGTGAGCGTCAGTGGAGGCTCCTATACCTCCCCCAACATCTGGGTGAAGCTGGCGCGCCAAGGAAGCGTCATAACCGGATACTCGTCCAACGACGGAGTCAACTGGACCCAGGTGGGCCAAGCCGTCATTGCCATGACCGACCCGGTGACGGTGGGCCTGGCGGTCACATCCCACAATCCGAATGTCCTCAACACCTCCACCTTCACCGACGTTTCGGTGAACCCGGTGGGGGACGGTCCGCTCCCTGCTCCGTGGACCAGCCAGGATGTGGGGAGCCCTGGCCTGCCCGGTTCGGGGCTCTACAGCCCCTACAACGGCACCTTCACGGTCAACGGGTCAGGCGCCGCCATCGGGGGGACGTCGGATCAGTTCCAATACGTAGACCAGCCGCTCAACGGCGACGGCACCATCACTGCTCGGGTGGTGACCCAGGACCAAACCGATCCGTGGGCTGAGTCCGGGATCATGATCAGGCAATCAGCTGCCAGTGGGGCCCCCTACGTTCTGCTGGCCACAACCCCCGGCAACGGCATCGTTTTCCAAGGAACCGGCAATACCACTGTGTCTGCTGGTAACTACGCCTATCCCGAGTGGCTGTCGTTAGAACGAATCGGGAACAACTTCGTGGCTCTCGTCTCACCCGACGGGGTCAACTGGACCCAGGTCGGATCCATGGCTGTGCCCATGAACGCACAGGTGACAACGGGCTTGGTGGTCAACTCCCACAACAACGCTCTGCTCAATACCACGACCTTTGACAGCGTCTCGGTGGATGCAGGCAGCTTCCCGGTGCCGTCTCCATGGACCGACCAGGACATCGGCGGCCCTGGTGTGCCCGGCTCGGCCGCCTATAACGACGGGACCTTTACCGTCAGCGGCTCGGGCAACGACATCTGGGGCACCCTCGACCAATTCAATTTCGTCAGCCAGGCCTTGGCCGCCGACGGCACGGTGTCCGCCCAGGTGACCTCCCAGACCAACACCAGCCCCTGGGCCAAGGCCGGAGTCATGCTCCGGGAAACGACGGACCCCGGCTCCCCGTACTATGCCGCCTTCGTGACGCCCGGCAACGGCGTGACCGTCCAGTGGCGGACGGCCCAGGGGGGATCCTCATCGAACGTGGCCATTGCCGGGACGGTTCCCACCTACCTGCAGATCGCCCGCTACACGTCGGGGAGCACCGTCTACTTCACGGCCTACACGTCCTCCAACGGAACGACGTGGACGGCCGTGCCCGGCTCGACCCAGACGGTGACCGGCCTGACCGGCACCCTGCTGGCCGGCCTGGCCGTGACCTCCCATAACAACGGCGTCATCTCGACGGTCGGCTTCAACACCGTGGCCGTGACGGCCACCGAGTACCCGCCGCCCGGTTTGACCTGCCCGACCGGCTGGACCTGCTCGGACATCGGGGGCCCCCTTCCCTCCGGCCAGCAGAGCCTGACCGGGTCGACCTGGTCGATCAGCGGTGGCGGCGGAGACATCTTCGGGACAGCCGACGCCTTCCACTTCGTCAACCAGACCTTGGCCGCCGACGGCACGGTGTCCGCCCAGGTGACCTCCCAGACCAACACCAGCCCCTGGGCCAAGGCCGGAGTCATGCTCCGGGAAACGACGGACCCCGGCTCCCCGTACTATGCCGCCTTGGTGACGCCCGGCAACGGCGTGGCTATCCAGTGGCGTACGGCCCAGGGGGGCTCGTCAACAGCGCTGGCGGCGACCGGGACGGTGCCCACCTACCTGCAGATCGCCCGCTACACGTCGGGGAGCACCGTCTACTTCACGGCCTACACGTCCTCCAACGGAACGACGTGGACGGCCGTGCCCGGCTCGACCCAGACGGTGACCGGCCTGACCGGCACCCTGCTGGCCGGCCTGGCCGTCACCTCGCATAACCAGGGAACAAGCTCGACGGTCGGCTTCAACACCGTGGCCGTGACGGCCACCGAGTACCCGCCGCCCGGTTTGACCTGCCCGACCGGCTGGACCTGCTCGGACATCGGGGGCCCCCTTCCCTCCGGCCAGCAGAGCCTGACCGGGTCGACCTGGTCGATCAGCGGTGGCGGCGGAGACATCTTCGGGACAGCCGACGCCTTCCACTTCGTCAACCAGACCTTGGCCGCCGACGGCACGGTGTCCGCCCAGGTGACCTCCCAGACCAACACCAGCCCGTGGGCCAAGGCCGGAGTCATGCTCCGGGAAACGACGGACCCCGGCTCCCCGTACTATGCCGCCTTGGTGACGCCCGGCAACGGCGTGGCTATCCAGTGGCGTACGGCCCAGGGGGGCTCGTCAACAGCGCTGGCGGCGACCGGGACGGTGCCCACCTACCTGCAGATCGCCCGCTACACGTCGGGGAGCACCGTCTACTTCACGGCCTACACGTCGTCCAACGGAACGACGTGGACGGCCGTGCCCGGCTCGACCCAGACGGTGACCGGCCTGACCGGCACCCTGCTGGCCGGCCTGGCCGTCACCTCGCATAACCAGGGAACAAGCTCGACGGTCGGCTTCAACACCGTGGCGGTGACGGCCACCGAGTACCCGCCGCCCGGTTTGACCTGCCCGACCGGCTGGACCTGCTCGGACATCGGGGGCCCCCTTCCCTCCGGCCAGCAGAGCCTGACCGGCTCGACCTGGTCGATCAGCGGTGGCGGCGGAGACATCTTCGGGACAGCCGACGCCTTCCACTTCGTCAACCAGACCTTGGCCGCCGACGGCACGGTGTCCGCCCAGGTGACCTCCCAGACCAACACCAGCCCGTGGGCCAAGGCCGGAGTCATGCTCCGGGAAACGACGGACCCCGGCTCCCCGTACTATGCCGCCTTGGTGACGCCCGGCAACGGCGTGGCTATCCAGTGGCGTACGGCCCAGGGGGGCTCGTCAACAGCGCTGGCGGCGACCGGGACGGTGCCCACCTACCTGCAGATCGCCCGCTACACGTCGGGGAGCACCGTCTACTTCACGGCCTACACGTCGTCCAACGGAACGACGTGGACGGCCGTGCCCGGCTCGACCCAGACGGTGACCGGCCTGACCGGCACCCTGCTGGCCGGCCTGGCCGTCACCTCGCATAACCAGGGAACAAGCTCGACGGTCGGCTTCAACACCGTGGCGGTGACGGCCACCGAGTACCCGCCGCCCGGTTTGACCTGCCCGACCGGCTGGACCTGCTCGGACATCGGGGGCCCCCTTCCCTCCGGCCAGCAGAGCCTGACCGGCTCGACCTGGTCGATCAGCGGTGGCGGCGGAGACATCTTCGGGACAGCCGACGCCTTCCACTTCGTCAACCAGACCTTGGCCGCCGACGGCACGGTGTCCGCCCAGGTGACCTCCCAGACCAACACCAGCCCGTGGGCCAAGGCCGGAGTCATGCTCCGGGAAACGACGGACCCCGGCTCCCCGTACTATGCCGCCTTGGTGACGCCCGGCAACGGCGTGGCTATCCAGTGGCGTACGGCCCAGGGGGGCTCGTCAACAGCGCTGGCGGCGACCGGGACGGTGCCCACCTACCTGCAGATCGCCCGCTACACGTCGGGGAGCACCGTCTACTTCACGGCCTACACGTCGTCCAACGGAACGACGTGGACGGCCGTGCCCGGCTCGACCCAGACGGTGACCGGCCTGACCGGCACCCTGCTGGCCGGCCTGGCCGTCACCTCGCATAACCAGGGAACAAGCTCGACGGTCGGCTTCAACACCGTGGCGGTGACGGCCACCGAGTACCCGCCGCCCGGTTTGACCTGCCCGACCGGCTGGACCTGCTCGGACATCGGGGGCCCCCTTCCCTCCGGCCAGCAGAGCCTGACCGGCTCGACCTGGTCGATCAGCGGTGGCGGCGGAGACATCTTCGGGACAGCCGACGCCTTCCACTTCGTCAACCAGACCTTGGCCGCCGACGGCACGGTGTCCGCCCAGGTGACCTCCCAGACCAACACCAGCCCGTGGGCCAAGGCCGGAGTCATGCTCCGGGAAACGACGGACCCCGGCTCCCCGTACTATGCCGCCTTGGTGACGCCCGGCAACGGCGTGGCTATCCAGTGGCGTACGGCCCAGGGGGGCTCGTCAACAGCGCTGGCGGCGACCGGGACGGTGCCCACCTACCTGCAGATCGCCCGCTACACGTCGGGGAGCACCGTCTACTTCACGGCCTACACGTCGTCCAACGGAACGACGTGGACGGCCGTGCCCGGCTCGACCCAGACGGTGACCGGCCTGACCGGTACCCTGCTGGCCGGCCTGGCCGTCACCTCGCATAACCAGGGAACAAGCTCGACGGTCGGCTTCAACACCGTGGCGGTGACGGCCACCGAGTACCCGCCGCCCGACCCCGAGGAAACGCCGGCCGCGGAGTTGGGCCTCATCCGTCTCTGATCACCGATGGCGGTGAGCAACGGCCCTCTTGCCGAGAGACACGGTCACGTTGACCCGGCCATCGAGGCGGAACAAGCCGCGGGAGGACGTACCGTGACCTGAAGAGAGGGCGTCGGCCGGGCAAGCGACGGTGGCTGACTCAGGACCCGAGCCGACCTGTAAGGCCGGCGGCAGGAAGCGGTGGCACACGACGTCGGAGCGCGTAGCAACCAAATTCGCTCACTCCCAGCGGCCAGATAACAACGTTGAGTGAACAGGACATGATTGCTCTGAGGGCCGATCAAATGACTCTTTGTAGGAGTGTTTACACCACTTCTCTATTGAGACGATAGACCGATTTCACTCCATCACAATTGACCGCTTCCGACAAAGTGCGACGCGTTCCATTGGCACACCAAGACATCTTTATCTCACGTGAGCGCTCGATCAGGGAGGCACCCCACCGACCCCATGTCATGGGTTAGGGATCACTTCTCCGTCCCACTTCGCCCATCTCGTGACTGATGACCGACCCACTCAGCCGAGTCCCATTGACATCCATCTGATGGATAAATTTCTCGACAATCGCGCGCTCACCCTTGTCCATCACCGCCGCCTCTGCTCTTGACCAGGGTATTCGGAGGAATCGCCCGATCCTCGGCTGCCACCAGGGTGCATACGGTGCGCCAATGACGCCACAGTCTGACCGATGCTTAACGGTAACGGTGAGGGATCATAAGCTTCCCCGCTGACCGGCGTCACCAATGCCGATACCCTCGAAGTCCGCGCATCGAGTAGCCCTTGCTCCGCCTCGCGTCGAGCACAATCGGACTCATTGAGTAGGGAACATGAGAAGGCAGAGCTGCAGTCCAATGGATGAGGGGTATTTGCCACGTCCGATTGGAGGGCGATGGGGCCGACGACAATGCCTCTTGATCAGGGATTACCACCGTTCATGGATGAGACATGCAGGGCGGCTTGCATGGGCCATCGCAATGTTGCATTGTTCGCATGGCGTGTGTAGGTGGCTGAGATTACTCACCCTGCCCGGGTAGTCGGGCCCAAACAATGTCGGAGCAAATTATAGCGAGGGAACGGCGATCCTGGAGTTGGGCGTACCCACCTGTCGCCCCCCGCAGGGTCTCCCGCGGAGAGGCAGCGAAGGTCGGCGTTCCGCCCGGTCATCCGTAGCGACCAGCGCCAGCCGCCGAATGTCTGCCATTCGTATATTCAAACGAGAAACGAGGGCAACGTGAACTCCGACATCATCAAACGCACCAAGGCAATCGTCGTAGTTGGCGCACTCGTGTCGATGGCAATCGTCCCGGTGCTGTTGATAGCCTCCCAATCGCCAGCCACTGCCCAGTCACCGGTCAACGACGACTGGCCGACCTCTCTCCACGATGTCGAGCGGACCGGTTCGTCCAACGACACCAACATCTCCCCCAGCGCCGCCCCCACTCTCACCAAGCTGTGGTCGTATCAGGCCGGCGGCATCGTGGCCAGCCAGGTAACCGTGTCGGGTGGCACCGCCTACTTCGGATCCTGGGACGGTTATGAGAATGCGGTCAACGCCACCACCGGGGCCCTCGAGTGGCAAACCTATCTGGGGGTGACAACCGCCCCTCCATCCGACAATTGTTTCCCGTCCACCGCCGGAGTGGACTCGGCAGCCTCGATAGTCAACGGGGTCGACTACGTCGGTGGCGGTGACAATTACTGGTATGCCCTCAATGCCAGTACCGGGGCGGTGCTGTGGCGGGTGCTGGTCGGCTCGCCGACCGGCGTTTATGACGGTCATTACAACTGGTCGAGCCCCCTGATCGTGAACGGCTACGCCTACGTGGGGGTGGCCAGTTTCGGGGACTGTCCCCTCATACAGGGACAGCTGATCCAGGTGAATCTCACCACCGGCACCATACAGAACACCGCCAATCTTGTCCCCAACGGGCAGATCGGAGGAGGGATATGGACCTCTCCCGCCTACGACCCGGCCACCAACACCATCTACACAGCAACGGGAACAGAGACCACACCCAGCCAAAAGTGGGCCCAGGCGGTACTGGCTATCAACGCCACCACTTTGGAGGTCACCGACTCGTGGAAGCTGCCCGAGACCGAGGCCATCTTCGACTCGGACTTCGGCACCTCCACCACCCTCTTCACTGACTCCAACGGCGACCAGCTGCTCGGGGTCATCAACAAGAACGGCTACATGTACGCCTTCAACCGGAACAGCCTGTCGTCCGGACCGATATGGCAGCGCCAGATCGCTATCCCCGGGGACTGCCCCACCTGCGGAGACAGCAGCGTTTCGTCAGCGGCGGCCTTCGGCTCGAACACGCTGTACATAGCCGGGGGGCAGGGATTCATCAATGGGGTCGGCTACCCGGGCACCATCGATGCGCTCAATCCGGCAACCGGAGTCATCGAGTGGCAACACCCCTGTCCCGGGACCGTGATCGGGGCGCTGACCTACGACAACGGCATGTTGATCGATGCAGCAGGATCCGTACTCGAGATACTCAGCGCCGCCACCGGGCAACGACTGTACAGCTACGACACCGGATCGGACATGTGGGCGGCCCCGAGCATCGCCGACGGCATCATCTACACGGGCAACAACGCCGGGACGGTGACCGCCTTCGCCCTGCCTGCTACGCCACCGCCTCCCCCACCACCAGATCCCAACTGCCCGACCAACTTCACCTGTCAGGACATCGGATCACCCACTCCCGCCGGCAGTGAAACAGTGACCAACGGAGCCTGGGCCATCGATGCCGGTGGCACAGGTGTCGGTGGCACCTCGGACAGTTTCAGACTGGCCAGCGAGACCAACAGTGGTGACACCCAGGTCACCGCCGAGGTCGCTCAGGTTCCCACTACGGCTGGATCTCAAGCCGGCCTGATGGTCAGACAACGCAACGACCCCGGCTCGCCTTACTATGCGGTACTGGCCGAACCCAATAACACCCTGGCCGTCGAGTACCGGGGCCAGTTCGGTGGCCAGACCCAGGTGGCCACCACCACCACCGACCCCGGCTTACCCCTCTACCTGATGATCCGACGGACAGGGGACAACTTCCAAGCGGCCACGTCATCCAACGGTGCCAACTACACCCTGGTGACCGGCAGCAACGCCACCCTGCCCATGCCGACGGCCGTGCTGGCCGGCTTGGCCGTTGCCTCCGGCGCCAACGGCACGCCGGGGGCCGCTCTGATGTCGGCTGTGACCATAGGTTCTCCCGGCTCTCCTCCCTCGCCACCGGCCCCAGCCACAGCCTGTCCGTCCGGGTGGAGTTGCCAGGACGTGGGCAACCCGCTTCTGGTGGGGAACCAGTCGCTGAGCGGGGGGACCTGGACCCTCACCGGCGCCGGCAACGGGATCGACCAGGAGCAGCCCACCGACCAGTTCCACTATGTGTGGCAGACCATGGCCGGCGACGCCACCGTGAGTGCTCAGGTACTGACCCAGACGGTCACCGACCCCTACGCTGCAGCCGGTCCCATGATGCGGGCGTCCACGGCCGGAAACGCCGAGTACTACGGGGCCTTCCTGACCCCTGACAGTGGCATCGAAGTGCAGTACCGGGATACCACCGGAGTCACGTCGATCCAAGCCACCACCCAAACAGCGGAAACACCGCAATACATCGAAATTGCCCGGTCCGGCACCACTTTCACCACTTACACCTCGACCGACGGAACCACCTGGACTCCCGTCGATGTGTCCACGGTGACACTGCCCAATCTGAGCGGAAGCATTCTGGCCGGTCTGGCGGTCAGCTCCAATACGCCCAACACCCTCGGCACCGCCACCTTCGGCAGCGTCACCGTCGCCCCATCCGCCCCTGCCCCGCCTGGGGTCTGCCCGACCACGTGGAACTGCGAGGACATCGGCCTGCCTGCGTTGGCGGGGAACCAGAACGACAACAACGGCACCTGGACGGTCCAGGCCAGCGGGGGTGACATCTGGGACACGGTGGATCAGTTCCGCTTCGCCTCTCAGTCCTTCAGTGGCAACGGCAGCATCAGCGCCCAAGTCCAGTCGCAGAGCTTCACTGATCCCTGGGCCAAGTCCGGCGTGATGGTCCGGTTGTCCGACGTGGCCACCGACCCCTACTACGGAGTCTTCGTCACCCCTCAGAACGGGATCGTGGTCCAGTACCGCACCCAGGCCAACGCCTTCACTTCTCAATACCCGGTCAGCGGCACCACGCCGATCTATCTGAAGATAGGAGTGTCGGGCTACACCTACAGCGCCTACACCTCGACCGACGGCGTCAACTGGACGATGGTCCCCAACTCGAGCGTCACCATTCCGGCACTGACCGGCGTGCTGCAGGCCGGGATGGTCGTCTGTTCCCACAACAGCCAAGAGTTGAACACCACCGTGTTCAACGATGTGTCCATCACCAGTTCTGGCATCGCCGGCCTTCCCAGCCCGTGGGCAGACGGAGACGTCGGCGGTGCCACGCCCAGCGGTTCAGCCGGTTTCTCCGACAACGTCTACACGGTCAACGGTGGCGGCAACGACCTCGGGACAACAGCTAATGACCAGTTCAACTACGTCTCGCAGTCGTTCAGCGGCGACGGCACCATAATCGCCCAGGTCACATCCCAGACCGACACCGACCCCTGGGCCAAATCGGGGGTGATGATCAAACAGTCGACGACCTCAGGCGCACCCTACGCATTTATCGGGATCACCCCCGGCAACGGCGTGGCCTTCCAGTACGGAAATGACGTGAGCGTCAGTGGAGGCTCCTATACCTCCCCCAACATCTGGGTGAAGCTGGCGCGCCAAGGAAGCGTCATAACCGGATACTCGTCCAACGACGGAGTCAACTGGACCCAGGTGGGCCAAGCCGTCATTGCCATGACCGACCCGGTGACGGTGGGCCTGGCGGTCACATCCCACAATCCGAATGTCCTCAACACCTCCACCTTCACCGACGTTTCGGTGAACCCGGTGGGGGACGGTCCGCTCCCTGCTCCGTGGACCAGCCAGGATGTGGGGAGCCCTGGCCTGCCCGGTTCGGGGCTCTACAGCCCCTACAACGGCACCTTCACGGTCAACGGGTCAGGCGCCGCCATCGGGGGGACGTCGGATCAGTTCCAATACGTAGACCAGCCGCTCAACGGCGACGGCACCATCACTGCTCGGGTGGTGACCCAGGACCAAACCGATCCGTGGGCTGAGTCCGGGATCATGATCAGGCAATCAGCTGCCAGTGGGGCCCCCTACGTTCTGCTGGCCACAACCCCCGGCAACGGCATCGTTTTCCAAGGAACCGGCAATACCACTGTGTCTGCTGGTAACTACGCCTATCCCGAGTGGCTGTCGTTAGAACGAATCGGGAACAACTTCGTGGCTCTCGTCTCACCCGACGGGGTCAACTGGACCCAGGTCGGATCCATGGCTGTGCCCATGAACGCACAGGTGACAACGGGCTTGGTGGTCAACTCCCACAACAACGCTCTGCTCAATACCACGACCTTTGACAGCGTCTCGGTGGATGCAGGCAGCTTCCCGGTGCCGTCTCCATGGACCGACCAGGACATCGGCGGCCCTGGTGTGCCCGGCTCGGCCGCCTATAACGACGGGACCTTTACCGTCAGCGGCTCGGGCAACGACATCTGGCAAACCCTCGACCAATTCAATTACGTGAGTGAGCCGTTTACAGGTGGTGATGAGACCATCACCGCCCGGGTTACCTCTCAGTCCGACACGAATCCGTGGGCCAAGTCGGGGATAATGATCAAGCAATCGGACCAGCCGGGCTCACCTTATGTGCTCTTAGCCGTTACGCCAGGCAATGGGATTGCATTCCAGTACAACTACGACACCACCATCTCGGGTGGTGACTACACCTTCCCCAATGCCTGGCTCAGGTTGCAACTGGCTGGGGGCATCGTCACCGCCTACGACTCCCCGGACGGGGTCAACTGGACAGAGGTGGGAAGCGTTGCGCTCGACCTGAGCGGGAATGCGACAGTTGGACTGGCGGTCTGTTCGCACAACAACGGCGTCATAAATACCTCGACTTTCGACAACGTCACTCTGAGTCCGTCACCCGTGATCATCAGCGCGGCATCGACCACCTTCGGGCTGAATTCTCCCTATTCGTTCATGGTCTCGGCGTCCGGTAACGCCCCGGTCAGCTACAGCGAGTCCGGTGCTCTGCCAACCGGGGTCAGTCTGTCCACGTCCGGCGTGTTGGCCGGTACGCCCGCCACAGGGACCGCCCGCAATTATCCCATCACCATCACTGCCACCGACGGAAACGGGAACACTGTTAGCCAGGCTTTCGTACTCACAGTGACAGCCAGTACGACCGTCACGTCCGTCAGTCCCACCTCCGGCTCTACTGCCGGGGGGACCAGCGTGACCATCACAGGGGCAAACTTCAACGGGGCCACCGCGGTGGACTTCGGCACCGTCCCGGCATCGACCTTCACCGTGAATTCGGGGGGTTCCATTACTGCCACCGCGCCGGCCAGGGCGGCCGGCACGGTGGATGTGACTGTGAAGACCCCCGGGGGTACCAGCGCCCGGGGGGCGGCCGACAAATTCACCTTCGTTGCGCCACCCAAAGTCACCAAGATCAGTCCGAAATCCGGCTCTACTGCCGGGGGTACCAGCGTGACCATCACCGGGGCAAACTTCACCGGGGCCACTGCAGTGGACTTCGGCTCCGTCCCCGCATCGGCCTTCGCCGTTGAGTCCAAGACGTCGATCACTGCCACCGCGCCAGGCGAGGCGGCAGGGAGCGTCGACGTCACCGTGATCAATGGTGGCCTTACCAGCGCCACGGGCTCGGCGGACAAATTCACTTTCGTTGCACCACCGACACCCAAAGTGACCAAGGTCAGTCCGAAGTCGGGCTCTACCGCCGGGGGGACCAAGGTGACCATCACCGGGGCAAACTTCACCGGGGCCAGCGCGGTGGACTTCGGCTCCGTCCCCGCATCGACCTTCGCGGTGAAGTCCAAGACGTCGATCACTGCCACCGCGCCGGGCGAGGCGGCAGGGAGCGTCGACGTCACCGTGATCAATGGTGGTGTAACCAGTGCCACTAGCTCAGCCGACATGTTTAAATACGTCGCCCCCTGAAGCAAACGTCGCAGTTAGTGCTCTGCTCATAGCCTCTGATAGCCGCCAGCTTGACGAGACCCCTGCTTTCAGAGGATCTACGCCAGGATGATGAGGGCGTTGCACCCCGGCTTCAACGAGTTGAACCACCAAACGGGCCCCAGCCCAAGGTGGACCGATTCAGGGGACAACACCACCCCGAAGCCGACCGAGTCACAAGACCTGAAGGAGCTGTTCACGACAGCCGGGACCGGTACCGTTCAGCATGAAGGAGTGGCGAGAGTCGTTGACTGACTCTTGAAGTAGGCACTCAGTACCGAACCCCCACACTCAATGTTCCAGCTGGACCCGCTCGGTTGCATGATCTCTGTGTTACCGCCATCGCCCTGCTGACCTGGCCCGACCCAATAGTTGAGCCCTTGAATGTCGTATGACTCAAAGGCGTTGTACTCGTCGGCGAGGACATTCGCCTGCTGTTGGCCACTGATTTCGGCGCAGTCTGACCCACCGGTCGGATCGCAGTTGCTATAACCCGCCTCTCCGATAAGGATCGGGACGGGGTTGCTGTTCCCCCGAGCTGCTTGCTGGTCGCTCACGATGCGGCCAAGCTGCGTTGACCACGCTGAGGCAGCGTCGGTCGCGTAGGTCGGATCACAGGACCCGCTACCTCCGTTGCATGGCACAAAGTTCTGATCGGGATAGCTGTCTATGGTGAGGTAGCCCAGAGTGTCAATGGTGCTCTGCTCCAGTCCCCCATTGGTTTCCGCAAAGGACTCGCTGAGGGATCGAACGCCAGTGATCACGCCGTTGATACCCGCCGCCGCCAGCGCCGTGTTCGCAGTGGCGGTAACGTCCACGAGGAACTGGTTGAAATCAGGCACAGCCACGGCATCGTTTCCCTCGTAGGTCCATCCCGCGCCGTAATCGTCGTCCCAATACGGAGAGTTCTCCGGCTCTGGGTTCGCGTCAAGAACGTCTCCCGGCTCGAACATGTTGCTGTTATCTGCGATCCAGGAAGACTCGGTGGACAGATATTGCTCCAAACATGGGGACCCGCCCTCTCCGGCCTGCGGTGAACCCGGGGTAACCCCTGTGTATTGAAGCTGGCTTCCAGGGCTGCAGTCAGGGGGGATGGAGACACCCCAGTCGCCTTCCCAGAAGTTCGGGTGCACTCTCCACCACACGTGTTTGCCCGCGGCATGGATTGTTGCTGCCCACTCGGCTTCATAAGCGGGGAAGTCCATCTGGGAGTCCACAGTTATGAAGTTCGATCCCAATGTCGCCGCGCTGGCAACGATCTCGCCTATCTGTGAGGTCGGAGAGCAAACATCGTTTCCGTTAGGATCACAACTCTCTGAATTACTGTCCATGGAGTACTTCATCGTGTCGACTGAAGACATGAAAATGGTGAGTGGTGTGCAAGCAGTCGAAGACGCCCCGTCAGAGGAATCGCCCGAATAATGCGCTTGCCAATAATAGGTCCCGCCAGCTTTGAGATTTACACCCTTTGAAGGTGGGACGCTGCCATTACTGACGTTGGCTGTGCCTGCGGAGGCGATCAGCGCCGAGCACGTGTCGTCGCTATAGACAGCGTAGGAAACAGTCCCCCCTGCGATCGAGGCATTGGCTCCGGATATCGAAGCAGTGTCAGATTCCTCCCAACCATCGGAGTTGGTCCCAGATATCACGGAGTTGGTCAGGGTGGTGGTCCCCACTCCGTTCGGGGTCGTGGTGGTGGTCGGGACGGTGGAAGTGGTCGTGGTGGTGGTCGGGACCGTGTTATTAGTCGAGGAATGTGTGGATGTCACGGTTGTGCCGTCCATGGTGGCCATGCCAACGATCGGTCGGGGCAAGGTCTCCCCGTTGGTCGGGCTGAAGGTCGGTGCGTCGCCGAAGGCAAAGATGGCGCCGTTGACGGCATCCATCACGTAACCGCGGCCGTCCGGCGTGGCCTCGATCCCGACGATCGTGCGGGGAGTGGTGCTGCCGCCTTCGGAGCCATGAAAGCCGGCATCGCCCAAGGCGAACACACCGCCGTCCGATGCCACCAGCCAGTAGCCGCGGCCGTCGGGGGTGGCCGCCATCCCGACGATGGGCTGGTTGAGACGGATGCTGCCGAGGGACCCGTAGAAGCGAGCATCGCCCACGGCGAACACACCGCCGTCCGATGCCACCAGCCAGTAGCCGCGGCCGTCGGGGGTGGCCGCCATCCCGACGATCGGTCGGTTGAGACGGATGCTGCCCAGGGACCCGTAGAAGCGAGCATCGCCCACGGCGAACACACCGCCGTCCGAGGCCACCAACCAGTAACCGCGGCCGTCGGGGGTGGCGGCCATCCCGACGATCGGCCGGTTGAGACGGATACTGCCCAGCGACCCGTAGAAGCGAGCATCGCCCACGGCGAACACACCGCCGTCCGAGGCCACCAACCAGTAACCGCGGCCGTCGGGGGTGGCAGCCATCCCGACGATGGGGTCGTTCAACCCGGCCCTCATCGATCCGTAGGTAGCCGCCCCACCGAATGCCCCCACACTCCCGTCAGCGCTGGCTTGCCACCCACCTTGTATCTGGCGGAGGCCCGATGCGCCTGTTCCAGCTGTCTTGGGGACCCCTTCGCTGGCTCGGCCTATGCCGACCTCCATACAGCTGATGGCGACCATCACGGTCACGAAGATCGTGGCCACCGCCCGGATATCCAGGAACCAGCCGGAAGTGGCAAAAAAGCCCCTCGGCCGTCTCGGAGATGCCTTCGGTCGCGACCCGGCCGATAGGAAACCTCTCACGATGAATCTATCGTCTCACCACAGTCCAAACTTGAGGCGGATCCATCGAGCCGATTCCCGCACACCGGTGGGACAATTCCCCTGTTCGCTGGGCACATCGAGGGCATTCCAAGCTGGAATTCGCCATCCGGCATTGTCTGGGCCATGCCCGCGGCGAAGCCAATGACATCTGCGCTACAACCCAGAACCAGAGGTCCGGCCCGTCCGGGTACCCCGGGGATCAGCGCTCCGGGTCGACCCTTCTCCGGGTCATGGAGTGGTCAGGCGGCTGCTTCGTGGGCAAAGTACGCAGCCAGGGCTTGTGCAGCGGGACGCGTCTTCCAAGCTCCCGTCGTTCCAGAGAAGAGGTGGGTGTACCCGCCGGACGCGGCGTCACCGGCACCCACCCAGTAGTTGAGCCCCTGGATACACGTACCGGACTGGATCGCCTGTAGTTCGGCGCCGACAACCGACGCCTGGAGGGCATTATCGACGTTCATCGTGTTGCTGTAGCCAAACTCGCCGAGGACGATTGGAACCCCGGGGCGCGCTGCCTCGATGGTGCTGACCTCGTTGAGGCGATCAGTGACCGCGGTCGCCGGTGTGGTGTCATTCTGGTCAGGGTAGGAATCGACCGTGACACGTTGCATGTAATCAACGCTTGAGGGGAAGAGCGCGCTCGGGTTCTCTGCGAACCAGCTGTTGGTGGAGCGGACGGTCGTGATCACACCCTTTATGCCCAACGACGCAAGGGTCCTGGACGCTTTCGCGCTGACTGCGACGAAGAACTTGTTGTACTCCCGAATCGCAGCCGGTTTCGAAGTCCAGTTCGGTCCGTAGGTGTTGGGCCAGTAGGGACTGTCCTCGGGTTCAGGATTCATATCGAGGATGTCGCCGGCTTCGAATAGCTGGGAATTGGCTTTGATGAACGCCACCTCCGCGGTCAGGTACTTGTCGGGCGTGAGCGTGGCAGCAACACCGTTGGTCCCGCCCCAGGCATTTGGATGGATTCGGAACCACACGTGCTTCCCGGCGTTTCGAACGGCGTCGACCCACTCCTGCATGTAGGCCGGATAGTCCCAGTGAGTGTCTACCGTGATGTAGTTCGTGTTGAGCGTCGCCGCCAGGTTGACGTCATCTGCTATCTCAGCTTGCGTTAGCGGATCGGTATCCGTGTCCATGCTCTCTTTCATGGTGTCGATCGACGCCACGAATTGTCCCGGGGCCAGCGTGCACGCCCCGGTGGTGGCGGTTCTCGCCACCGCCACCTGTACGCCAGGGTGTCGGGCTCTCTCGGCTGCGGAGGATGGCAGTCGCGCTACGACCGCCACGACCACCAGCACGACCACCAGCACGGCGACCCAGGTGACGCGGCGTACGCTGGCGACCTTTAACTTCATCGCACGTGCCGTCCCCCTGCGCCTCGTCGGGGAACCATCGCCAGACCGGCCACCCCTAGACCCGCGACGACGGTGAGCTGGGCGGGCAGCCCGCCAAGAAATCGGGTCCCGACCGACAGAGTGCTCAGCCATTGTCTCTGGTCTTCATTTTGTCAGTGCTTCTCGCCACGTGGCATCACCGTATGAGTGAGAGATTCAGACGGCTCCTCGGGTGTTCACCCATGTCAGGGAAGTCAAGCGTTGCCATGAAAGTCCTTCTGTGGTCGTGGTGTGGTCGTGTCAGAGCAAGAGTTTTCAAGCCACCTCGCCGGCCACTATCACGCAGGATGTCATTCCCAATCTACTGGCTTGAAAAAACAAAAAACACCCTGAAAGGAGAGGAGATGCCGTATTACGCAACGGGCCACAAATGTGACAGATCCGCGACGTTCTGTCGTGCAACAGCTCGTTCGAAGCACCGGCTCAAGTTCTCCCGAGGCATCGTGACGACCCGGCTCGTCGACCGATGCCGTCCGGTGGTAGTGGGCGCCCATCGGACATCAACTCGCCCTGCTACTCGGCCTACCCCGATCAACGACGCTTCGTGGTGAGGAATGCACTATCTGCGTTCGCGTCGGGCAGCCTTTGCTCACTGCGAGCGGTGACAGAACAACGCTGTGTGAACAGCAATTGATTGCTCGGAGCCCGAACCGAGGGACTCTTTCGAGCAGGCATTTGCTTCTCCTCTCTGTTGATGGAAGAACGAATTCAGCCGATCAGAACTATCGTTGCTGACGTGAGTTGGGCCCACCCATTGGCACGGTAACTCGTGGTCGTCTCACATAAATGCGCGATTTTAGGAGCCACATCCAGCAATCCTGTTTCGTGGGTTAGGGATCACTTCTCGGTCTCGTGACTGATGACCGAGCCATCTAGTGAAGACCCATTGGCATCCATCTGAGCGGTGATTCTCGACAATCTTGCGCGCTCACAATCGTCCCCTCGCCGCCACATCTGCCTTTGAGCAGGCCATTCGGGGGAATTACCGGTCCTTGGGCTGCCATCCGGGTGCGTCAGTGCGCCAATGACTCCTCAATTTCTGGATTAATAACGGGATTGATGTCTGGATTAATAACGGGAAGAACGAAGGACCGGTATCTTTACGATGTTCGGCGTAACTGATGGCGGATACCCTCGAACTGCGAGCTTTAGACAGCCTCTGGCCCGTGCCTGGCCGGGCGAAAATGGACTCGTCGATTCATAAAATGGGCGTGGCGGCGGTGGGAGTCAATGGACGACGGAGTATTTACGACTCCGGCTAGCGGACGATGCCGGCGAACGACAATCTCTCTTGATCACGTTTACACACCGTTCACGGATGAGACGTGCAGACCCTCTTGCATCGGCCATCGCAATGTCTCAGGCTGATGGTTGAGGGCTTGCTCAAAGCATCGGCAGATGCCGCGACTCGGCGGTCGACACAGTTCGATGGTGAGTGGATGGCTGGGATCACTCATCCTGCCCGGGTAGTCGGGCGCAAGCGATGTCGGAGCAAGTCATGATGAGCCAGATCGTTGAAGGGACCCCGTCCGTATTTCTTGACCGGGCCAGGCGCCACTCGGTCTGTTGCCCTCTTCTGGTTGCAAACCTGCAGAAAGGGGGGGGCATCGCCATGGCCGTCGAGGACACCGTCTCCGTTTCACCGTTTACGACTCCCCCGACGGGTCTACCTGAAGCGAAGCGGGCTCGATCAGCCCTCACCGTGGTCACGACCGGCACCACCACTGCCGGCACGACGTGACCGCCACTACCAGCTAGGAAGGTCCGGGAGGCCCGATGCGAGGACGACTGGCGGTCATTCTGCTCGTGGGGGTATTGCTGGCGTCGGGCCTGTGGGCGACCGTGGCCATCGCCAAGTCGGCAAGCACGCCCAACGTTGACATGGGCGCCTACAACACGCTGCGGGACAACTGGGATCCCAGTGAACCGGCGCTGAGCCCAACCGACGTCCAATCGTCGAGCTTCGGGCAGCTGTTCTCGACCAAGCTCACCGGGTCGGTCTACGCCCAGCCGCTGGTGGTAAACGGGACGGTCATCGTAACCACCGAGGCCGCCATGGCCTACGGCATCAACGCCACCACCGGGGCCATCAAATGGACCCGCTCGTTCGGCTCGCCCTTTCTGTCCTCGACCATCAACTGCTCCGACCTGAGCCCGGACATCGGCTCGACGGCCACCCCGGTGGTCGACCCGGCGACCGGAACGGTCTACATCACTACCCGCCTGGAGACCGGCAGCGGTGGACTGGCCGGGGCCGAGTGGTACCTGCAGGCCATCTCGTCCTCGACCGGAAAAGAGGTGGCCGGCTACCCCGTGGAGATCACCGGGACGCCCTACAACACGCCGGGAGTGGCCTTCAACCAGGCCTACGCCCTACAGCGGACCGGGCTGCTCCTGCTCGGCAACACCGTGTACATGGCCTTCGCCTCCGACTGTGAC
This sequence comes from uncultured Acidimicrobiaceae bacterium, assembly GCA_963813525.1. Taxonomy (GTDB): domain Bacteria; phylum Actinomycetota; class Acidimicrobiia; order Acidimicrobiales; family RAAP-2; genus Bog-756. The sequence continues at coordinate 1,320,907 of CAWEZI010000005.1, read as the reverse complement.
GTCACCCCCTACCGTGGCATCGTGGTCGGAGTCAGCACCAAGACCCACACCATCTCCACCATGTGGAGCGACGAGTCGGGGGTGGGAACCGACCAGGACTCCCAGGCCGGTATCTGGCAGAGCGGTGCCGGCCTGGTCTCCGACAAGGCAAAGACCATCATCCTCACCTCGGGCAACGGGGTGTCACCCCAGCCGGCCGCCTCCAACCACCCCCCGGCCACCCTGTCCGAGTCTGTCATCAGCCTGGCCGTAAAAGCCCACGGCAAGATCGTGCCCACCCAATTCTTCGCCCCGAGCAACGCCGCCAACCTCGATGCCAACGACGAAGACCTCGGCGCCGGCGGTCCCATCGTGCTGCCCACACCCGAGTTTGGGGTCCACGCCCACAAACATCTCCTGGTCCAGGTGGGCAAGGACGGGCGCATTTTCCTCATCGACGCCGACCATATGGGGGGATTCAAACAAGGGGCAGGCGGAACCGACGCCGTCCTCCAGACCCTCGGGCCCTTCGGCGGGGTGTGGGGGCAGCCGGCCGCCTACGGCGGCCAGGGTGGCTGGGTCTACGTGCTCGAGAGCGGGGGCGGGGTGCTCCGCGCCCTGAGCTACGGGGTCAACGGTAGCGGTGTCCCCCAGCTGACATCGGCGGCCACGGCCGGCAACTTCGGCTATACCTCGGGCTCGCCCATGGTCACCAGTGACGGGACGGCATCAGGAAGCGCAGTCGTCTGGGCCGTGTTCACCAACGGCGGCGCCGGTGCGGGCGGCGAGCTCCAGGCCTACAACGCCGTACCCAGCGGGGGCACCCTCTCCCTCCTCTGGTCGGCCCCCATCGGCACCGCCTCCAAGTTCACGGTACCGACGGCCTATGACGGCCGGGTCTACGTCGGCGATCGCAGCGGTCGGCTCTACGCCTTCGGGTCGTCGGCGGCAGCGCCCATCCAGGCCGCCCCGGTCGATTTCGGATCGGTCCCGGTGGGGTCGAGCCGGACCCTCACCGTCTCGCTGGGGGCCCCACAAGGCGTGACCCTGGCTGGCCCGGTGACCGCGGTGGGTCACGAGAGCACCGACGGCCCTCTGCCCAGCGGAACGGGGAGCGCCGCCACCACCACCTCGACCACAGTTCCGACCGGTCTCACCGCCGGACCGGCGGTCCCCCCTCCGGCCCAGACCACCCCGCTGCCCGGCAACGTCTTCTCCGTCCAACAACCGGCGGTGGGAACCCACTTGGCCGCCGGATCGACCACCCGGCTGCGAGTGACCTTCTCCCCCCGCCAAGCCGGTCCAGTGGTCGCCGTCCTCTCCATCCCGACCAACGAAGGGACCCGCACCGTGTCGATCTCCGGCTACGGCACCGCCCCCGGACTCATCGTGTCGGCCCAGCCGCTGGACTTCGGCTCCGTCGACACCGGTGCCGGCGGCAAGGCCCTCAGCATCACCTTCGCCAACAGTTGGGACCGCCCCGAAACCCTGAGCCCGTTCGCACTACCTGGTGCTCCTTACGCGGTGAGCGGGGTTCCGGCCGCCGGGACGGTGCTCGCCCCCCAACAGTCGGTGACGGTGTCGGTGCGGTTCGACCCGGCCACCGCCGGCTCCTATCCGTCCACCCTGCGCATCGCCAGCGACAACGGCTCGGCCGTCCTGCCGATCACCGGCACGGCGGTCACCGGCATTGCCCGTCTGGCCGTGAGCAGAAGCACCATCGACCTCGGCGCTGTGCCCCTCGGACGATCGTCGAGCGCCACCTTCGAGGTCGGTAACAGCGGCACGGTGGCCCTGGTGGTCACCCGGTCCATCGCTCCCAGCGGTTCCTTTACTGCCCCGGTGCCGGTGCCCGAGGGCACCACCATCGACCCAGGGACCTACCTCGACCAGACGGTGATCTTCCGGCCTACGGCGCTCGGACCGGCGGTGGGCCGTTATGCGTTCAACAGCAACGACGGAAAGGGTGCGGTAACCGTGACACTGCTCGGTACGGGCACATAAGACCCGAGCGGGGCACCAGGCAGTCCGGGGATCGGGGTAGCCGTCCGACGTCCGGCAACGGGGGCGGCGGGGCCTGAGGGGGCGATTCTCGGTCAACTGCCGCGGTGTGTGGAGGCCGTTCCGAGTCATGGGCCAGAGGTGAGGTGGCCTCTCGCGACGGGCGGAGCCGAGGCGCCTATTTCGAGCCCTATTGGCCGGCGCAGAGCTCTTTTTCAGGGGAGTTTGCTTTTGACGCCAGGGTCGCCGGTCCTCCGTCACGGATAAGTTGCCGAGTTCTGTGGTGCCCTCCCCGGCTCGGCTACGATGACTTCTCCGCGGTAAAAGGTATCCGGTGCCACGGTTCTCGGTGACGGAACACTCAGAGTCGAACCGACTCCAAGCAACTGCGGGGGCGTAGCTCAGCTGGTAGAGCGCTTGACTGGCAGTCAAGAGGTTCGTGGGTTCGAGTCCCATCGCCTCCACAAAAAAATCTAGGTAGAGCAGTCAGGTCCGGGGTGGTCGCGCTCCTGGAGCTGAAGCTGAGTACCGGCACGATGTGATTCCGCAGGAATTCGCCCGCAACGCTTGCGGCATGGAACGTGTGAACGGTGGCGGACCGGACCAGCAAGAAACTACGCCCGCGGCCGACGCTTTTCCGGGTCGTAGATGGCCAGTGGGGCCACCGTCGCCGGCACGACGCCGGCCCCGAGGGCGACGTTGACAGATTCGCCCTCGCCGGCCACCCCGGTGTCGAGCACGGCAAGTCCGAGCAACCCGAAGGGCGGGCTCATGGCCGGACTGGTCAGAGTGCCCACCGGCTCGCCGTCACGGGTGACATCGGCGCCGTACTCGGGCATCTCGGCGCCCTCGATGCGAAGGGTCTTGAATCGCCGGGGCGGTCGGGCGGCCACGTTTTTCAGAGCATCACGGCCGAGGAAGTCCACCACGTCGAGGGCGACCATGCGATCGAACGACAGGTCGTAGGGAGTGCGCTCGCCGGCTGCGTAGTCGTAGTCGAGGACCACCAGTCCGGCCTCGACCCGGAGGGTCTCGACGATGCCCACGCCGTAAGGCCTCGCCCCGGTCTGAGAAAGAACGACATCCCACAGGTCGACGGCGTGCTCGGGCCGGCAGAAGAGCTCATAGCCGAGCTCCCCACCAAAGCCGGTGCGCGACACGACACACGGCACCCCGCCGACCTTCGTCGGTTCGGGATAGAAGCGGAAGTACCCCAGATCGGCGAGGTCGGCATCGCACAGTGGGCCAAGGGCGTCACGACTGCGGGGGCCCTGCAACCCGAGGTGGGGCATGGTCCGGGTGATGGCCTCGATTTCGACGGCCAACCCGGCGGTTGCCGCCGCGAAGTGATCGGCGTGCCCCGAGCCGTTGGTCATCACCCACACCCGGTCCTCCAACCGGTAGACGGTGCCGTCGTCGACCATCAGTCCGTCGGCGTCGCAGAAGGCACCGTAACGAACCTGCCCGACCTTGAGGCCGAGGATGTTGTTGGAATGCACCCGCTGGGCGGCAGCCAACGCGTCGGGACCCCGGAACTCCCACTTGTTGAGGGGTGAGACGTCCCACACCCCGAGGTCATGGCGGACGGCCTCGTATTCACCGTCGGTATCGCCGAAGCTGTCCGTCCAGTACCAACCCCCCTCCTCCATGAAAGTCGCCCCCAGGGCGGCGGCCGGCTCGTGGAAGGGGCTACGGAGCGACTCGGGTTCCATGCGATCACCTTTTGACTTCAGAACGCCCCGGGACGTTCCCGGGGTGTGTTGTACCTGACGGGGGCCGACGCCGCCCCTGTGGGTCCGAACGGGTGCGCCACGACGACGGGACGGTCATCCGAAGACCACGGTCCGGTTCCCGTTGACCAGGACGCGTTCGTCGAGGTGCCAGCGCAGGCCGCGCAGCAGGACGGCGCGCTCGATGTCCCGACCGATGCGTAACAGGTCATCCACGTTGTCGGCATGGTCGATGCGGGCGATGTCCTGCTCGATGATGGGCCCGGCGTCCAGTTCGGCTGTGACGTAGTGACAAGTGGCGCCGATCAACTTGACGCCCCGCTCGAAGGCCTGGTGGTAGGGCCGGGCCCCGGCGAACGAAGGGAGGAAGCTGTGGTGGATGTTGATGATGCGCCACGGGTAGCGCTGGCACAGGTCGGCCGGCAGGATCTGCATGAACCGGGCCAGAACCATCACGTCCCCACCCACCTCATCGAAGAGGGCGGCTATGCGGGCGAAGGACTCGGACTTTCCGCCGGCGTCGAAAGGGACGTGCCGGAAGGCGATCCCGTACCACTCGACCAACGGCCGGAGGTCAGGATGGTTGGACACCACGAGCGGGATGTCGCAGTGGAGGTCCCCGCTCCGCCACCGATGGAGGAGATCGGCCAGACAGTGGTCCTCTTTGCTGACCAGCACCACCACCTTGCGCTGCTCCTCCGTGTCGTGCACGTGCCAGTCGAGGTCGAACTGTCGGGCCACGTCGGCGAAGCGCCCGGCGAACTCCTCGGGACCGAACGGCAGGCTGTCGGCCAGGACGACGATGCGCTGGAAGAACTGTCCGGTGGTCAGGTCCCCGTGCTGGGCGGCCTCGACCACCCATCCCCCGTGGGCGGCGATGAATCCGGTGACGGCGGCCACGATGCCGGTGGAGTCGGGGCAGGTCACGGTCAGTACGTAGCGCCGCACGCCCGGGCTGGTCGTCGAGCTCACGGGTCCCCTCGGGCCATAATCCGCAGTCGGGCCGGATCGTAGAGGGGGCCGGCAGAGAGTGTGACCGGGCGGTTGCCGTGAGCCGTCCACACCTCGCATCCGGCCGCATCCAGCCACTCGGGGGTGACGCCCTCGGGATGGGTGACCATGGCCAGTCCCACCGGCCCGCCCACCGTGTGACCGTAGGCCGCAGCCCGCACGTAACCGATCCAGCACCCGTCGAGCAGCACCGGCTCGTTGCCGAACAGGTCAACAGCGGGGTCCTCGACCTGGAGGCTGACCAGAAGGGAGTCGAAGGGGGCGTTGTCACGTATTTTGACCAGGGCCTCCCGACCGATGAAGCCGCCCGGCTTGTCGAAGGCCACGGCGAAGCCGAGGCCCGCCTCGAGGGGATTGTCGGTGTTGTCGATGTCCACCCCCAAGTCCCGATAGCCCTTCTCCAACCGCAGCCCGGCCATGGCCGCCAGTCCCACCGGCCGGACCCCGAGGTCGGCCCCCGCTTCCATGAGGGCGTCGTACACACCCACGCCGTACTCGGTAGGGATATGAAGTTCGTAGCCGAGCTCCCCCAGATAGGTCACCCGCAGGGCCAGCGCCCGGGCGAAGGCCACGTCGATGGTCCGGGCCGACAGGTACGGGAATGCCTCATTGGAGAGATCGGCCGACGAAAGCCTCGACAGGAGCCGGCGGGAAAGGGGGCCCTGCACCGACAGGAGCACGGTGCCCGAGGTCACGTCGGTGACCGTGCAGTGCTCGCCGTTAAGGGTTGCCCTTCGGATCATCGGTTCGACACGCCGCTGGATGAGGTCCGAGGTGATCACCAAAAACCGGTCCTCGGCCAACCGGGTCACGGTGAGATCGGCGGCGATGCCGCCACTGGGGTAGAGCCATTGGGTGTAGACCACCCGCCCGACCTGGCGGGCCACATGGTTGGCCGAGAGGCGCGACAGCACGGCGGCCGCATCGGCCCCCTGCACCATGAACTTCCCCATCAGGGTCATGTCCATGATCCCCACGCCCTCACGTACCGTACGGTGCTCTGCAGCCACCCGGGAGAAGGACATCGGACGACCGAAGCCCGGGGTCGCCGCCAACGGGAAATCGTCGCCCTCGAACCACTCGACGTACTCCCATCCCACCGACGTGTTGAAGTGGGCCCCGGCCGCCACGAACCGATCGTGCAAGACGGTTCGTCGCATGTTCCGGGCCGTCTTCGGTCGCCATGAGGGGTAGACGGCGTCGCCGAAGAGGACACCGAGCTGCTCGGTTGTTCGCTCGCTGCGGAAGGCGCGGGTCGACTCGTGGGCGGCGGTACGGTCGATGGCGTACCCGGCGACGTCGACCGGCGGCTCACCGTCGACGATCCAATGGGCCAGAACCGTGCCCACACCCCCACCGAGGAGGATCCCCAGCGAGTTGAGGCCGGCGGCCACGAAGTAGTTGTCCAGCTCGGGTGCCGGGCCCAGCAGTGGGTGGACGTCCGAGGTGAAGGACTCGGGGCCGCAAAAGAAGGTGCGAATGCCGGTGTCGGCCAGGCTCGGCACCCGGGCCATGGCCCGTTCAACGAACGGAGCCAGTCGGTCGTAGTCGGGAGCCAGCTCGAGGAACGACGACCCCGAGGGGACCCCGTCCAGCGACCACGCCGCCGCCTCCGGCTCGAACAGGCCGACCAGCAGACCGTCGCCCTCGGGTCGGAAGTAGCCGTAACTGTCGGGATCCTCGATGACCGGCAGGTCGCGGTGCACACCCGTCATGGGCTCGGTGATCAGGTAGTAGTGCTCGGCGGCCTGCAGGGCGACGTCGACACCGGCCAGGGCGCCGAACTGCCGGGCCCACATGCCCGCGCAATTGACCACGAACTCGGCCTCCATGGTCCCCTGGTCGGTGACCACACCGGTGACCCGGCCTCCCGCACTGGTCACCCCCGTGGCGGGCACACCCTCGAGGATGGTGGCTCCGCCCATGCGGGCTCCCCGGGCCAGCGACATGGCCACACCCACCGGGTCGGCCCGGCCCTCGTCGGCCACCATGAACCCACCCACCACGTCATCGGTCTTGAGCAGGGGCCAGTAGCCGGCAATCTCCTCTTTCGAGAGGGCGTGATCCTCGACCCCGAAGCCCTGTACGAACAGCGACTCGCGGTGGAGTGCCTCCATCCGCTCCGGGCTGGTGGCAATCGAGATATGGCCGACGGCCCGGAAGCCGGTGGAGAGGCCGGTCTCCTTCTCGAGCCGCTCGTAGAGATGGCGCGAATAGCGGCTCATGAACAGGGCGGTCTCGTCCACCATGCCCGCCGAGGTGATCAAGCCGGCGGCGTGCCAGGTCGTCCCCGACGTGAGCCTGTCGCGCTCGAGGAGCACGACGTCGCGCCAACCCAATGTGGTCAGGTGGTAGGCGATGCTCGTCCCGATGACCCCGCCACCCACGATGACCACCTGGGCGCGCTCCGGCAAGGTTCTGGCTTGGCCCGCTTCGGCGACCGAGGGTTCCCCCGGAGGGTGGATCTCGCTCATGCCCCTCGACGGACCCAGTCGTCGAGATGGGGCGCCTCATTCCCGATGGTGGTCTCGTCGCCGTGCCCGGGCAGGGTGCGGGTGGCGTCAGGTAGGACCAACAGACGGTCCCGGATGGAAGCGATGATGGTGGGGAAGTCCGAGAAGCTCCTCCCGGTGGCGCCGGGGCCCCCTTTGAACAAGGTGTCACCGGAGAAGACCACACCTCCGGCTTCGTCGTACAGGCAACAACCGCCCGGGGTATGGCCCGGTGTGTGGATGACCCGCAGGCGGGCCCCACCGACCGCGAATACCGTCCCTTCGGCCAACGACTCATCGGGCGGGCGATCCGGATAAACGTCCCTCCACAGCATGAGGTCGTCCGGGTGGAGCCACACCGGCGCCTCCAGTGCGTCGGCCAGAGCGCCGGCGGCATTGATGTGGTCGTTGTGGCCGTGGGTGGCGATGATGGCGACGGTGGTCCGGTCACCGACGGCCTCGACGATCGGCCGATGGTCGTGGGCCGCGTCGATGACCACCACCTGGCTGTCGTCCCCCACGATCCAGATGTTGTTCTCGACCTCGAAGTCTCCCCCGTCCAGCGAGAAGATGCCGGTGGTGGTCACCTGCTCGATGGTCACAGGACGACCACCGAGCGCAGTACCTCGCCGCGCTCCATCCGGTGGAAGGCCTCCTCGACGTCATCCAGGTCGATGGTCTCCGACACGAACCGGTCGAGGTCGAGCCGGCCCTGCAGATACAGGTCGACCAGCAGGGGAAAGTCGCGCGACGGGAGGCAGTCCCCGTACCAGCTGGGCTTGAGCCGCCCCCCGTGGCCGAAGAAATCGATCATCGGGAGGTCGATCCTCATGTCCGGCGTGGGTACCCCCACCTGTACCAGGGTGCCGGCCAGGTCGCGTGCGTAGAAGGCCTGTTGCATGACCTGGGGATGGCCCACCGCCTCGATGCAGACGTCGGCACCGTGGCCTCCGGTCAATTCCTGTACGGCAGCCACCACATCCTCGGTCGAGGCGTCGACCACGTCGGTGGCCCCGAACTGCCGGGCCAGGTCGAGCTTGCCCCGGTCGAGGTCGACGGCGACGATCCGGGCGGCCCCGGCCAACCGGGCGCCGGCGATGGCGGCACAGCCCACGCCCCCGCAACCGAATACGGCCACGGTGTCTCCCCGGCCCACCTCGCCGGTCAGAAGCGAGGCACCGAGCCCGGCCATGACGCCGCAGCCCAGGAGCCCGACGGCCTCGGGCCGGGCCCGCGGGTCGACTTTGGTGCACTGACCGGCGGCCACCAATGTCTTTTCGGCGAAGGCCCCGATGCCGAGGGCCGGGGTCAGCGGCGACCCGTCGGCCAGGGTCATCTTCTGGGTGGCGTTGTGTGTGGCGAAGCAGTACCACGGCCTGCCCCGTCGACACGAGCGGCACTCGCCGCACACGGCGCGCCAGTTGAGGACCACGAAGTCGCCCGGCTCGACCGACGTCGCCCCCGGACCCACCGCCTCGACCACACCGGCGGCCTCGTGTCCGAGCAGGAACGGGAAATCGTCGTTGATACCGCCCTGGCGGTAGTGGAGGTCGGTGTGGCACACGCCGCAGGCCTGGACTCGTACCACGGCCTCGCCCGGCCCGGGGTCGGGGACCACGATGGTGGTGGTCGACACCGGCTCCCCTCGGGCCATGGCCACCACCCCTCGGACCTCAGATCCCATGCTCATTCCACCCCCTGTTCGGCCCCCGGCCCGGCTCCCAGGGCATGGACGCTGGACGGAGCACGGGCTGAATCATAGGATTGACTGTATGGTCATTCAAACCGCGCCGGATGCCGCCCCGCTCGACCGGGCCGAGCTCGAGCGGGCGCTTCTGCCCTTCGGGCACAGCCGGATGCTCCCCCGCGCCGCCTATGTCGACCCCGCTGTCTTCGACTGGGAGCGGAGGCATTTCTTCGACCGCGACTGGCTGTGCGTGGGCCGCAGCGAGGACATGGCCGAGCCCGGCGACCAGCGGGCCGAGTCCCTCGGCAGCGCCGGGGTGCTCTTGACCCGCGGCCAGGACGGCGCCCTGCGCGCTTTCGCCAATGTGTGCAGCCACCGGGGGCACGAGTTGCTTCCCTGTGGTAGCTCGGCCCGTCACGGTCGGGTCATCTGCCCTTATCACTCGTGGTCCTACACCCTCGAGGGCGAGGTATGGACGGCGCCGGGCTTCAAAGACCTCGAAGGATTCGAGCCCGCAGAGCACGGTCTGACCGAGCTCCCCTGCACCGAGTGGCACGGCCTCATCTTCGTCGACGGGTCGGGGGAGGCCCACCCTCTCGGAAGTTCGATGGCGACGCTCGAGGAGTTGGTCGCCCCCTACGAACCCGAGAGATTGCGGGTGGCCGGCACCCACGACTACGTGGTCGCTGCCAACTGGAAGATCCTCACCGAGAATTACCAGGAGTGCTACCACTGCCCGATGATCCACCCCGAGTTGTGCGAAGTCAGCCCGCCCAAGAGCGGCTACAACTACCACTCCGAGGGGCGATGGGTGGGAGGGACCATGGATCTCCGCCACGGCATGGACACCATGTCGCTCGACGGCAGGAGCGGTGGGGTGGCCCTGCGCGGCCTCGACGCCGAGGGTCGGCGCGCCGTGATCTACATCTACATCTTCCCCAACATCCTGATCAGCCTGCACCCCGACTACGTGATGACCCACCGGCTCACCCCCTTGGCGGCGGACTCCACCCGTATCGAGTGCACCTGGTCCTTCGCCCCCGAAGCGATCGATCAGCCCGGATTCGACCCGTCCTACGCCGTCAATTTCTGGGACATCACCAACCAGCAGGACTGGGACGCCTGCGCCTCGGTACAGCGGGGACTGAGCTCGCCCCATTCCCGACCAGGGCCCCTGGGGGGCGAGGAGGACGCCGTCTACCAGTTCGTCACCATGATCGCCCGCGGCTACCTGGGTTTGCCGGTGCGCAACACCGGGTCCGTGGTGACCGCCGGCTGAGAGACCGGCCACCCGCCGCCGGTCAGACGAACGTCCGGGGCCCGCGCTTGACCATCTGGTCGGCGATAATCGAGCGCTGCACCTCGCTGGTGCCCTCCCAGATCCGCTCGACGCGGAGCTCGCGGAAGAACCGCTCGGCCACGTTCTCCCGCATGTAGCCCCGGCCACCGAAGATCTGCACGCACCGGTCGGCCACCCGGTTGGCCATCTCCGAGGCGTAGAGCTTGGCCATCGAGCACTGGGTGTGCTGCACCTTGAGGTCGGCGGCGGCGTCGATGTTCCGGGCCGTCTCGTAGACCAGGGTCCGGGCCGCGAACAGCTCGGTCAGGCTGTCGGCCAGCATGATCTGCACGGCCCCGAATTCGGCGATCGGTCTGCCGTTGACGATCCGCGTTTTTGCGAAGTCGGTGGTGTCGTCGATGAGGCGGGCCGCACCGCCGAGGCAGCGTGAGGCCACCATGATCCGCTCGAAGCGGAACCACTCGTAGGCGAAGCCCATGCCGTCACCCTCCCGGCCCACCATCTGGCTGGCCGGGACCCTCACCGACTCGAAGGACACGATGGGATGGTGATGGGCGATGGTGTGGGTGTACGCCGGCGTGCGCACGACCCGCACACCGTCGCTGGGCAGGTCGACGATGAACATGGCGTGGTCGCCCACGTGGTCACCGTCGGTCAGCTTGGCCTGAAAGAAAGCGTACTGGGCGTGGTTGAAAGTGGTCACGTGCCACTTCACGCCGTCGAGGATGTAATGGTCGCCGTCCCGACGGGCGGTGGCCGTGATGGCATCGACGTCGGATCCCGCCCCTTCCTCGGTGATGGCGTAACACTCCTCCTTCTCCGCCCGGATACCGGGCACCACGTACTTGTCGATCTGCTCGGGCGTGGCCACCGGCGGAAACCACGACGGTGGGGTGCCGAGGACCCAGCCGAGGGCATTGGTGGCCCGTCCCCCCTGCTCCTGGACGAGGACCTGTTGGAGCATCGAGCAACCGCCACCGCCGAGCTCGTTGGGCATGTTGGTGGCGTGGAGGCCGAGGGCGAGGGTGCGCTCCCGGATCCGGTCCGCCACCCCGGCGGGCAGCTCGCCCCCGTGGGCCTCCGCCACCTCCTCGTAGGGGATGACCTCGTCGACCAAGGTGCGCGCCCGGGCCTGAATCTCGAGATCCGCGGGGGTCAGGTTGTACATGAGAGGAGCCTCCTGCGGCCTTGACTGAAGGTTCAGTTTATGCCAGCGTCACGACGGTGGAGAACCGGGCAGTAGGCCGCAACGCCGACGTGGTCGTGGTGGGTGGCGGAACGGTGGGTGCCTGGTGCGCTGTCTTCCTTCAGCGGGCCGGAGCCGGCCGGGTGGTCCTGCTCGAGGCGGCCACCCTCGGCCAGGGGGCGAGCAGCCGGGCGGCCGGCATCGTGCGCAGCCAGGGGGGCACACCCACCGCGGTGCGCCTGGCCGAATGGTCCCGCACCTTCTACCGCACCCAGTACCAGGACTACGGGATCGACTCCGGCTTCGTCCGCCAGGGCTACTACCTCCCCTGCTTCACCGACGCCGACGTGGTCACGGCCCGCCGGCGCATGGACATGCAACAGGCACTGGGCCAGGCCGTGCGTTGGGTGGGACCCGATGAGGCGGAGTCGCTCAACCCCACCCTGGCGCCGGGCTCGACGCTGGGTGGCACCTTCCTCGACGACGACGGCTATATCCATCCACCCCGCAACGTGCTGGCCTACGCCGTGGCCCTGGCCACCAGCGGGGTCGAGGTGTGCGAGCACACCGCCTTCGAGGGCCTGGTCACAGCCGGCGGCCGGGTGACCGGCGTCGAGACCAGCGGGGGACCGGTGGCCACCGGGTCGGTCGTCCTGACCGGCGGACCCCAGCTGGCTGCGGTGGGGGCGCTGGCCGGCACCCACATACCGGCGGGCGGGGTCCGTCACCAGGTGGCCGTCACCGAACCTCACGTCGAGCTCGATCCGTCACGGGTGCCGATGGTCTTCGACGTCCAGGCCGGCGTGTACTGGCGCCCGGAGGAAGGAGGCCTTCTGTTCGGGATGAGCAACCCCGACGACCCCCCCGGCGAGGCCACCCGGATCGACTGGGCCTACATGGACCGCATCCGCCAACGCCTGGCCGAACTGGTGCCGGTCACCGCTCACCTCGGTCTGCGCCGGGCATGGGCGGCCACCATCGACTACACCCCGGACCACTACCCGATCCTCGGTCCGGTGCTGTCCCGGTCTGGCCCGGTCAGCGGCACCGTGGTGGCCTCGGCCGGCGGCCACGGGATGATGTGGGGTCCGGGCGTGTCCCGGGCGGCGGCCGACCTCGTGCTGGCCGGCACCACAGATGTCGTCGATGTCGGTCCTCTCGGACTGAACCGGTTCGACGCCTCCGGCCTCAGCCGTCTCGATCCCGACCCCATCGCACTCCCGTTCCCTGAAAGGACGACCAGACCATGAGCGACACCACCTTCCCGCCCACGCCGTCCCTCAGCCACGCTGCCGATACCCAACTGTCCGCATGGGGCCCTCTCGACGAGGGCACCGGACCGGAGATGATGACCGCCGGCCTGACCCTGTGGAGCCACGATGATCAAGAGGTCGGCATCTGGGAGTGCTCGCCGGGGCCGTCCCGCTGGCTCCTCGGGACCAACGAGTTCATCCATGTCGTCGCCGGCCGGATGACGGTCACCATCGACGGCGGGGAGCCACTCGAGCTGGCGGCGGGCGACACCGCCGTCTTCCCCCGGGGATGGAGCGGCACCTGGGACATCGCCGAAACGCTGCGGAAGATCTACGTCATCTTCTGAGCACCACCGGGGAGGTGCCGGTGACGGGCCTCGACCAGGACGTCGAGGGCCAGACACCCCTGCGGGCCGCAGCGCAGCGGATTGATGTCGAGGGCATCCAGCCCGTCGCCCAGTTCGACAGCCAACTGGGCCAGCGCCACGATGGCTCGGGCCACGGCGCTCCGGTCCACGGGGGATGAGCCCCGGGCTCCGTCCAGCACCGGCGCCATCCGCAGACGGGCCAGGGCGGCCAGTGCCCGCTCTTGGTCCAGGGGAGGGAGTCGGACCACCCGGTCGGCCAACAGGTCGACCAGCACCCCACCGGCCCCCACCACCACCAAGGGTCCCAGATGGGGGTCGCGGACGAGGCCCAGTGCCATCTCGACACCCTCGGGGGCCGTTTCCGCCACCAGCACACGAGGCCCGAACCGTCGGCGCAGCTCCTCGTAGGTGGCAGCCGCCGCCTCGGGCCCGGTGACGGCGAGCACCACCCCACCCACATCGGACTTGTGGGCCACAGAAGGATCGTCGGTCTTCATCACCACCGGATAGCCCACCGCCCCGGCGGCGGACACGGCCTCGGCGGTCGAGGTCACCGTCCGGCACTGGCTGGCCGGAATGCCGTAGTCGGTCACGAGGGCGAAGGCATCGGCACCGCTGAGCGGTCCCGCCTCCAGGCGGGACAGCCACCGCTGCCGGCGGGGCCCGTCGATGACGGGGGCGGTCGACGGCCCGGTTCTGCGCCCTCGGTGCTCGAGCAGGTGGCCCAGGGCCGACAGCCCGCTGCGGGTGCCCTCGAGGACGGGCACGCCGGCGGCCCGGACTCGGGCCGCCGCCGCCTGGTCGATGGCGCTGCCCAGGTTGGACAGGACCACGACCGGTTTGTCGGTGAGGGCGGCGGCACCGATCACAGCGTCGGGATAGGACTCGTCGCCGTCGTACTCCTCCACCAGATCGACGGCCAGCGCCACCGCCGACACGTCCTCGTCGTCGGCCATGGCCCGGAGGCACCCGGCGAACAGGCCTTCGGTGTCTGCCCCGGTACCCCAGACATCGAGCGGGTTGGCGGGGACCAGGCCCGGATCGAGGAGGGCGGCCAAGCGCGCCCGGGTGGACGGGCCGATGGTGGCGAAGGGGACGCCCACCGACGCGGCCACGTCCGCCACCAGCGCCCGCTCAGCACCGGAGTCGTGGACCGTGGCGATCCCGCCGCCCCCGGGTGCCGCCGGCCGTCCGGCCAACAGCTCCAGGGTGTCGGCCATCTCGTCGAGGTCGGCCACCCGGATCACCCCGTAAGCGTCGAACAGTGCCTCCCAGGCACCGTCCGCACCGGCCAGCGCCCCCGAGTGGGCTGCCACCAGGGTGCGACCGGTGGTCGAGCCGCCGACCGTGAGTGCGACCACCGCCACCCCCTGCTCGGCGGCCCGCCCCAGGGCCGCCCGCATCCGCTCCGGCTCACGCAGCGTCTCGAGTAGCAGGCCCACCACCCGGGTCCCCTCTACGCCGAGGGCGTAGTCGAGGTAGGAGGCGGTCGTGGTCACCAGCTCCTGCCCGCTCGAGACGACCACGGTGAACCCCAGTCGGCGACGGGTACGGAGCATGGCCGAAAAGACCGACCCCGAGTGAGTGATGAAAGCCACCGGGCCGGCCGGGATTCGTTGGCGCTCGACGTAGCCGACGGCCCGGATGCCGGCGGCGACGTTCACGAACCCCATGCACCCGCCGCCGCACAGGGCCATGCCGGCCGACCGGGCGATGTCGGCCACCCGGTGGCGGATGGCGGCGGACCCCGGGTGCCCGGGCTCGACCAGGCTGCCGTAGATGACCGCTGAGCGGTCCCCCCGCCGCGCCGCCCGGGCCAGCTCCTCCTCGACGGCGGCGTCGGGAACGGCGAGGAGGACGAGGTCGACCGGACCGGCGATGTCGTCGAGCGAGGCCACACACCTTTGCCCGAGGACCATGTCGTACCGGGGGTTGACCAGATGGAGGTCGACAACTGCTTCGCTCCTGGTCACCTCGGCCACCAGGCGTTGACCAAAGCTATCCGTCCGGTCGCTGGCCCCTACGACGGCGATCCGGCGCGGCTCGAGCATGGCCCGAACCGCAGCAGGCCGGTCCCCGACGGCGGGATCGTTCACCCTCGGGTGGAGCGCCCACGCAGTCGGGCGCCGAGGCCCTCCCCCGCCTTACGGTCGGCCAGCGCCGCCCGGGCCGCCTGCCATCCGGGGATCCCACACACGCCACCGCCGGCATGGGTGGCCGAGCTCCCGTTGTAGAGGCCCTTGATGGGCGTGCGGTAGTCGGCGTAGCCGGGCGCCGGGCGCATGTGGAAGAGCTGGTCCACGCTGAGCTCGCCGTGGAAGATGTTGCCCCCCACCAGTCCGTACTCCTGCTCCATCTGGTAAGGACCGACAACGTCGCGGTGGAGGATGGAGGCTTTGAAGTTGGGGGCCACCTCGTCGTAGCAGTCCACCATCCGGTCGGCGTAGGCCTCGAGCTCTGCCGTATGAGGCGACTCGCTCCACTCCTTTGGCACCCACTGGGTGAACAACGACATGATGTGGGTTCCGTCCGGACACAGGGTCTTGTCGAAGCTGGTGGGAATGACCCCGTCACTGAAGGGACGCTCCGCCGCCCGGCCCTCCCGGGCGTCCTGGAAGGCCCGCTCCATGTACTCGATGGACGGGGCCATCTCCACCGAGCCGGTGTGGTGCTCGGCCAACGCCGTGCCGGGGTCGGCGGTGAAGTTGGGCAGCTCGGACAGGGCCAGGTTGATCTTGACCACGCCGCTCCGGGTCTTCCACCGCTCGATGTCCTGGACGAAATCGTCGGGAAGCTCGGTGGCGCTCAGGTGGTCGAGGAAGGCCGTCCGGGGATGGAGGGTGGTCACCACCAGCGGGGCCATGATCTGCTCGCCGCCCTCCAGCACCACCCCGCGCACCCGGCCCTGGGCCACCAGGGTCCGGACTACCGGCGCGTCGGTACGAATCTCCGCTCCGAAGCTACGGGCCGACCGCTCTATGGCTCCGGCCACCGCACCCATGCCCCCTTCGGGGAAACCCCAGTTGCCCAGGTGGCCGTCACCGATGTCGCCTATGGAGTGGTGGGCCATCACATAGGCCGTCCCCGGCTCGGCCGGACCGGCCCAGGTGCCGATGACCCCGTTGACGGCGATGGGGGCCTTCACCTGCCACGACTCGAACCAGTCATCGAGAAGGTCGGCGATGCTCATGGTCATCAGTCGGGTCACGTCGCCCACGGTGCGCACGTCGAGGCCGCGCTGGCGCCAGGCCAGGCGCAGTGTCTCCTTCAGGTCGGCCGGCTTGCGAGACCCGATTTTGGGTGGGACGGTCAACAGCAGAGGTCCGAGGACATCAGCCAGCCCGGCGATCCAGGCATCCCACTTGGGCATGGCCTCGGCGTCCTTCTTCGACCACTTGGCGATCTCTTCGTAGTTCCGCTTGGCGTCGTCGGCGAAGATCTTGATGGAGCCGCCCTCGGGGAAGGCCTGGTAGTAGGGACCCATGGGATAGACCTTGTAACCGAACCGTTCGAGAGCGAGATCATGCATGATGGTCGGCGGGAGAAGGCTCATCACATAGGACAACCGGGTGACGTTGAACTCGGGGGCATCGGGCCACGGAGCTTCGGTGGTAGAAGCCCCACCCGTCTTGTAACGGCCCTCCAGCACCAGGGTGCGGGCCCCCGATCGGGCCAGGTAAGCGGCCGATACCAGCCCGTTGTGGCCACCACCCACCACGATGGCGTCGTACGTCGAGGTCATGGGTTCCCCTTCCGCGCTGGGGTCGTTGCCCTGGCGATGGTCGACTGGTCACGATGTTTGACTGATTGTTCAGTCTAATCCGCTGCTACCGTATCAACAAGAAGATCGGGTCCGACCCGGAAGAGGCCGGGCCGACCTACCGGGCGTCGGGATCCGGCTCCCCCAAGGTGAGCATGTCAAAGGTCCCCGAGGTGACCATGCCAAAGGACGACGAGATCATCACGACGGCGAACGGGGCTGCTGACCAGCGCCGTGTCGACCTGCTGCGAGCGGCGCTCGAGGTCATAGCCGAGCGGGGATTCCCCGATACCCGGATAGCCGACGTGGCCGAGCAGGCCGGCACCAGCCCGGCCCTGGTCATCTACTACTTCAAGACCAAGGACAACCTCCTGACCGATGCCATGCGGTACGCCGAGGACCTGTGGTACGACCTCGGGGCCAGGCGCATGGCGGTCATCGACAGTGCCGCTGCCCGGTTGGAGGAGATCGTGGCCATGACCTGCCTGAGCGAGGCGGACACCGAACTCCCCGAGTCGTGGGCGTTGTGGCTCGATCTGTGGGCCCAGTCGGTCCGCCGTCCCGAGGTGGCCCGGGTGCGGGAGGAGTTCGACGCCCACTGGCGCGAGACCATCGCCGCCGTGGTGCGCGACGGGATTGCACAAGGGGAGTTCGAGAAGGTCGACGCCAAACAATTCGCCATCACCCTGTCGGCGCTGCTGGACGGGTTCGCCATACAGATAGCCCTCGAGGACCCGGCGGTCGAGCCCCAACTGGCCTTCCGGTCCACCATGAACTTTGCCGCCATGGCGCTCGGCTTCACCTGGAAGCCGAAGAAGAATGGGGGTAGGAAGCGGGTGAACCGATGATGCTCGGCGGCGGTGACCCCGGGCCGGCGAACGGCGAGGGAGGGAGGCCCGATGGCCGGTGGTGAGGTGCAGATCGTGGGCCTGTGCAAGCGCTTCGACGAGGTCGAGGCGGTGGCCGGTATCGACCTCCATGTCCCCTCGGGGGAATTCTTCTCCATCCTCGGGCCCTCGGGCTGCGGGAAGACCACCACCCTGCGCCTGGTGGCCGGTTTCGAGCAGCCCACCAGCGGGTCCATCTACCTCGACGGTGTGGACGTGGCCGCCAAGCCGCCCCACAAGCGAAACGTCAACACCGTCTTCCAGAGCTATGCCCTCTTTCCGTTCCTGTCGGTGGCCGACAACGTGGCCTTCGGTCTCCGCTACCAGCGACTGACCAAGGCCGAATCGGTCCGCCGGGTCGGTGCCGCCCTGGAGCTGGTCCAGCTGCTCGGTTACGAGAAGCGTCGTCCAGGCCAGCTCTCCGGCGGACAGCAGCAGCGCGTGGCCCTGGCTCGGGCCCTGGTTCTCAATCCGGCCGTGCTCCTGCTCGACGAACCGCTGGGTGCCCTCGACGCCAAACTCAGACGCGCCCTCCAGATCGAACTCAAGGCGCTACAGGAGACGGTGGGAATCACCTTTCTCTACGTGACCCATGACCAGGAGGAGGCGCTCACCATGTCGGACCGGCTGGCCGTCATGGAATCCGGGAAGGTGGCACAGGTGGGCACGCCGGTCGAGGTCTACGAGGAGCCGGTGGATGCCTATGTCGCCGACTTCTTGGGGGTGTCCAACCTGATGGACGCCCACGCCGACGGCCCGGACGCCGGTGGTGCGTGCCGGATCACGCTGGGAGCGTTCCACCTGGCCGCCGAGCAGGGATCGACCGACTGCGTCGGCCCGGTGAAGGTGGCGGTCCGACCGGAGCGGATCACCATCGAACCCTACGATGCGACGGGACCCAACCGGGTGCCGGCCATGGTCGAGCGGTTGGTCTTCCTCGGTTCGTCCACCCAGGTCATCATGCGGTTGGCCCACGGCCAGACGGTACAGGCCCTGCTCCAGAACCAGGGTGGGCCGCCCGCCTACCAACAGGGCACGGCCGTCCAGGTCCACCTGCCGGCCGACGGGCTCCGGGTCCTGCCGTCCATGGCCCTGGCCCCCGTGGAGGATCCCCCGCCGGCGGAGGTCGAGGTGCCCGCTGTGCAACCGGTCGGACAATCCGTCCACCCCTCCGACTGACCGGTCCCACTCACATGCCGGCGATGCTGGTCATGGCCTCCTGGCGACTGCTCCCCCGCTCGCCGCGGGTCATCCACCGGTAGGCCCCGAGACCGATTCCGGCGGCCACGAAAGAAAGGACCAGCATGATGGTGGCCAGGGCGTTGAGGGCCGGGCCCCCGTTGCCTCCGTGGCTGGTCGAGTAGATGATCACCGACATGGGCTGGGTGTTGGCCGTCGACGAGAGCAGGTCGACCACCACAAAGTCGTCGACCACGCTGGCGAACACCAGGACGGTGCTGGCGAAGATGGCCGGCATCAAAAGGGGGATCAGCACCCGCCGGATCGATTGGAGCCGCGACGCACCGAGGTCGGCCGCCGCTTCCTCGTAGGAGTTCCCGATCGATACCAGTCGGGCCAGGACAATGATGGCCGGCCAACTGAAGTTCCAGGTGACCAGGCCGAGCACCTCGGCCGCCGTGCCCAGGTGGATGAAGGTGAAGAGTTGGGTGAAGAGGAAGAACATGGCCACCCCGAAGATGAGCTCGGGGATCACGTAGGAGAACACCATCACGAAGTTGAAGGTGGTGGACGTGCGGGTCCGCCAGCGGTTGATGCCGATGGCGAAGGCCACACCCAGGGGGACGGCCACCACCGTGGTCAGGATCGAGAGCCGGATGGTCTGGTACACGGCGCTGCGCAGGGTCGGGTCGTGCCAGACCGAATTGATGGGGTCGCCCCAGTACCAGCGGGTCGAGAATCCCTGCCAGACGCTCTGGGACTTGCCGTTGTTGAACGAGAAGAGCACGGCGATGGCGATGGGGACGATCGACCAGAGCAGGTACAGCCAGGTGAAGCTCTCGAGGATCCACGGTCGGCGCCAGGGGTTGCGCCACGGGGGCTGCCTCCGGCGCGGCCTCGCCGATGGGGGGGTCACCGTCGGCGGCCCGTCGTCACGGGTCGGTGCGTGCGGGGGGACGACCTCGGTGGTCAGGGCCATCAGAAGGCCTCGGCCGAGGCGTGACGGGTCTTGGCCACGTAATAGAGCATGGGCACCAGCAGGAAGGCCAGGAGGAGCAGGGAGAGGGCCGCGCCCTGGGCCTCCTGGCTGGACGTGTCGAGCTGGCTGTCGATGACGTTGCCGATCATGGCGGTCGACGATGCGCCGGACAGCAGCTGATTTGTGAAGTAGTCACCCATCATCGGCAGCACGGTGATCAACATGCCGGTCAGGATGGCCTGGCGGCTCAACGGGAGGGTCACCCGGAGGAAGGTCCGGGTCCGGTTGAGGCCGAGGTCGCGCCCGGCTTCGATCAACCGCTGGTCGATGCGATCGAGGCCGGCATACAGAACCAGGATCAGGTAGGGGATGTAGCCGTACACCAGTCCCAGGATGACGGTCACCGGCTTTCCACCCAGCCAGTCGATCGGCTGGCTGACCAGGTGGAGGTCGACCAGGGCCCGGTTCACGTAGCCGTCGGTCTGCAGCAGATCGATCCAGGCCAGCATGCGCATCATGTAGCTGATCCAGAACGGGGCGATGAGCAGGGCCAGGAACAGCACCTTGCGGCGCCCGGCGAACCGGGTGACGAAGTAGGCGGCCGGGTAGGCGATGAGCAGGGAGAGGACCGAGGCCACGGCCACGTAGACCAGCGTGCGACCGAAGATGGGCCCGATGAACGCCCCCTGACCGACCAGGTCGTGGAATACGGCGGTGAAGTTGGCACCGGTCCACTTGAGGGGATTCCAGACGGGCTCCGGCGATTGGAAGATGGCATTGAGCTGGCCGCCGGCGATGGCGAGCACGGTGTAGAAGGGGACCAGGAACAGCAACGTCAACCAGATGATGCCCGGCATGGCGAACCCGACCCACACCCACCTGTTCTGAGCCCGCTCCGCCCATGCCTTCCGGCGATCCTCCCCCACCGCCATCAGCAGGCGCCGCTCACACGCCGCTGCTCACGCGCAGCCAATCCTGCTGGTACTCGGCATCGACCGCCGGGGCCAGCTCGAGCTGCTTGGTCCCGGTGTCGAAGTTGGACGGCAGCACCACCGTGCTGGCCAGGCTGGGAGGGAGGATGCCCTCTTGTTCGAGGACCTGAGGGGTCACGCCGTTGATGGGCTGCATATACCCGTTGAAGGAGATGTTCTCCAGCACGTTGGGCAGGTCCAGCATGTAGTTGAGGAAGAGGTGGGCCAGCACCGGGTTCTTCCCGCTGGCCATCACCGTCATGGTGTCGTTGGCCACCGGTCCCAGCCCGCTGGTGGGGAACCAGTAGCCGACCACCTCCACCGGGGTTCCCTTGGGCATGTAGGCCTCGGCGGCGGCCATGTCCCCCGACCAGGCGTGATGGATCCAGGTCTGACCGGTGGGAATGGACGTGTAATCGTTGTTGTCGATGTGGAGGTTGACCAGTTGGTCCAATTCCAGAAGCGAGTTGGTGGCCACATTCAGCTGAGCCGTGTCGGTGGTGTTGGGGTCGAAGATCCCGTTTTTCATCATGCCCAGGGCCAGGCTCTCGCGGTAGTCGTCGAGGATGGCCACCTTGCCCTTGTACTTGGCGTTCCACGGCATCGCCCATGGATTGGCCATGGCGTAGGGATTCTCGTCCACCTTGTCCTTCCGCCAGGCGATGCCGGTGGTGTAGATCGTGTAGGGCACCGTGTACTGCCAACGCTGGTCGTAGAAGGGGTTCTGGTACTGGGTCCAGGCCTGGGTGATGTTGGGGATGTAGGAGTGGTTGAGGGGGCGGGCCAGCTTGCCCGCCACCAACTGGCCCAGGACGTCGACGGTGGGGACGAACAGATCGAAATCGAATTGACCGGTCCGTAGCTTGGCGATGGCCTCGCTCATGGTGTTGAAGGTGGTCAGCTCCACTTTGCACTTGTACTTCTTGGCGAAGTCGTCGAGGTCCTTCTGGTTGATGTAGGCCACCCAGTTGTACAGCTTGAGTGTGGCGTTCTTCTCCGGCTCCAATCCGTCGGCGATGGCCGGGTTGGATGCGTACAGCGGCCAGGTCACCGGGGCGTTGGGACGGGGCAGGGCCAGAGGCTGGGTGGTGGTGGTCGACCCAGCCGTCGTGGCCGTGCTGGAACCGTTCGATCCGCAGGCGGCGGCCACAGCGGCCAGCCCGGCCGCGCTCACACCGGCCAGAAAGGATCTCCTCGACAGAGCCGGCGCTCCACGGGAACCGTCCGACGACCAACCTTCGCGTGGATGGAATACCACACTCGTCACCTCCCCAGTCGGGCCGTGCCCGAGGGCGACTCCCGGTTCTGACTGATCGTTCAGTCATTCAAATGTGCCGTCATTCAAACACCGCTCCCCGACCGCTGCAAGCGGTCCGGCCACATTTCGCCCTCCGTTAACAAAGGT
Source organism: uncultured Acidimicrobiaceae bacterium (assembly GCA_963813525.1). Classification (GTDB taxonomy): domain Bacteria; phylum Actinomycetota; class Acidimicrobiia; order Acidimicrobiales; family RAAP-2; genus Bog-756. Next base: position 1,298,719 of record CAWEZI010000005.1, on the reverse strand, counting down.
TGCGGGACCGCCACCCGGCCCGGGCGCCGCCGGTCACCCGGCCAGCGAGGCGACCAGGCGTTCGAAGTTGCCCAGGAACCGGTCGATATCGGCATCGTCGTGCTGGGTCGAGATCAGCCACTGCTCGGTCTTGCCCCAGGGCGGAAGGAATACGCCTCCGTTGTGCTGCATCAGCCAGTGGGCGTGGTTGAACCGGTCGTCGAGGGACACGAACCCGCGGTAGTCGGTCACCGCCTGGCCGCTGAAGACGACACAACCCTTAGCCCCTACGGCCACCACGTGGGCCTCGAGCCCATAGGCGGTGATGGTAGTTGTGAGCCCGGCCACGGCCCGGTCCCTCAGACGGTCGATCCTCCGGTAGGCGTCGGGGGTTGCCACCTCCAGCAGCATGGCCCGGGTGGCCGCCATGGCCAGGGGGTTGCCGTTGAAGGTGCCCACCATCTCATAGGCCCCTTCGGCCACGTGTTCCATGACCTCGGCCGAGCCGCCAACGGCAGCCGAGGCGATGCCGCCCCCGATGGCCTTGGCCAGGCAGATCAGATCGGGGGTCACACGGGTGACGCCGACCGCCCCCCCCGGTCCAGCTGTCAGGCCTGTCTTGACCTCATCGAAGGTGAGCAGCGAACCATGGGCGTGCAGCAACGATTTCAAGGCGGAAAGATAGCCGTCGGCGGGAGGGATGATCCCGGCGTTCATCATGATCGGCTCGATGATCATTCCGGCCACCTGACCGGGATGGTTGACGAGGACGCGCTCCACAGCGTCGAGGTCGTTGAATCCGACCACCAGGGTCAAGTCGAGCAGGGCCTGGGGAATTCCCGTGCTCCCGGCCACCCCGGTGGGAGCCGAGCTCGGTCCCATCTGGTCGGGCTCCGGGGCCACCGACACCTGCACCGAGTCGTGATGCCCGTGATAGCAACCCTCCACCTTGATGATCAGGTCACGACCGGTGATGGAGCGCATGAGATGAACGGCATCCATGGTGGCCTCGGTGCCAGAGTTGCAAAAGCGCCAGAGGGGGAGGCCGAACCTGCGTCCCAACTCCTCGGCCACCTCGATGGCCGTCTCGGTGGGCTGGGCGAAATGGGTGCCCCGGGCCACCTGGGCCTGGACGGCTTCGACGATGGCCGGGTGGGCGTGCCCGGCCAGTCCCGCCCCGTAGCCCCCATGCAGGTCCACGTACTCGTTGCCGTCGACGTCGACGATCCTCGACCCGGCGCCGTGGCTTATCCACACGGCCTGGGGTGTGGTGATCTGCCAACTCGATGTCACACCGCCGGCCAGGACCCGAAGGGCCCGCTCCCGGAGGGCCCGCGAGGTGGGCTGGCGGTCGACGAACGCCCGCTCCTCGTCGCTGATGATGTCGTCCAGCCGCGATGAGACCGGCCCGAGAGTGGACGTTTCGATGGCCATGGTTGCTCTCCCGAGATCCGGTTCATCTTGTTGACTGAATGTTCAGTCTATGGAACGCTACCCAGCATGGCAAGGACAAAGGAAAGCGGCAGGGAGCTGGCCGGGACGACCCGACGGGACCGGTGACCTTCTCGTCACCGGTCGTCTTCGACAACGTGATCGGCGGCAAGTCCGTTGCTCCACGAGCTGGTGGGCGTCGTCCCGTCAACGACCCGACGACCGGCAATGTCTACGCCCACTCGGCCGAGTCGGACGCCGACGACATCGACGCGGCGTGCGCCGAGGCGGCAGCCGCCTTCCTCGAATGGAGCAGGACGACGCCGGCAGAGCGGAGTGCGGCCATGCTCGAGGCAGCCGCCCTTCTCGAGGCCAACGCCGATGAGCTGACCCGGATCGAAGTGGCGGACACCGGCAAGCCGTACGCGGCCACGCGAGAGGACGAGCTTCCGCCAATCATCGATCAGGTCCGATTTTTCGCCGGAGCCTGCCGACTCATGAGCGGGTTGGCCACAGGTGAGTACATGGCGCGCACCACTTCTGGCGTCCGACGGGAGCCGGTCGGCGTGTGCGGGCAGATCACACCCTGGAACTATCCGTTGATGATGGCGGTGTGGAAGTGGGCACCGGCCCTCGCCGCTGGCAACACCGTGGTGTTGAAGCCGTCCGAGTTGACACCGGCCTCGACGGTGCGGATGGCCGAGCTGCTGACCAATGTCTTCCCGCCCGGCGTCCTCAACGTGGTGTGCGGCGGACCTGCCACCGGCGAAGCGCTAGTGCGCCACCCGGCGGTGGCCATGGTGTCGCTGACGGGGAGCCCGAGAGCCGGCCGACAGGTGGCCCGGACGGCGGCCGAACGGCTCACCCGGGTCCATCTCGAGCTGGGAGGCAACGCACCGGTCGTGGTCTTCGGCGACGCCGATGTGACGGCCACCGCAGAAGCGGTGGCCGGGGCGGCGTTTTTCAATGCCGGCCAGGACTGCACGGCAGCCAGCCGGGTGATGGTCGAGGCTCCGGGCTATGGGGCGATGGTGGCCGCCCTCTCCGCCGAGGCCGCCCGGGCCCGGACCGGTGACCCCTACGACCCAGATGTGACCTTCGGGCCCCTGATCAGCCAGGACCACCGCGACAAGGTCGAGGGCCTGCTGGCCCGACTTCCCGACCACGCGCGGGTGGCGGCCGGGGGCCGGCGCCTCGATCGCCAGGGTTTCTTCCACCAGGCCACGGTCGTGGCCGACGTGTGCCAGGACGACGAAATAGTCCAGGAAGAGATCTTCGGGCCGGTCATCACCGTCCAACCCTTCGCATCCGAGACGGAGGCGCTGGCGCTGGCCAACGATGTCGCCCAGGGTCTGTGCGCCAGTATCTGGACGACGGATCACGGGCGGGCCGAACGGATGTGCCGGGGTCTCGACTTCGGGGCAGTGTCGGTCAACGCTCATGCCCCGATGACAGCGGAGATGCCCCACGGAGGTTTCGGGAGCTCGGGGTACGGCAAGGACCTTTCGATGTACGGCCTCGAGGACTACACGCGCACCAAGCACGTGGCCTCAGCCTGGTAAACCTCGGCAACGAGCAGAGGGAGGAGCCCAACGATGGCCAAGATACTGTGTGTTCTCTACGACGACCCGGTTGACGGCTACCCGACCATCTATCCGCGGGACACTATCCCCCGCATCGACCACTACCCGGGTGGCCAGACCGTACCCAGCCCCGGGGCCCTCGACTTCACCCCGGGCCAGCTGGTGGGCTCGGTGTCAGGCGAACTCGGTCTCCGCTCGTTTCTGGAAGCAGCCGGACACACCCTGGTAGTGACCTCCGACAAGGAGGGCCCCGACTCGGAGTTCGACCGGGAGCTGGCCGAGGCCGATGTGGTGATCTCGCAACCCTTCTGGCCCGCCTACCTGACCGCTGACAGGATGGCCAGAGCGCCGAAGCTCAAGCTGGCGCTCACTGCAGGAATCGGTTCCGACCACGTGGACCTGGACGCCGCCATCGCCCACGGGGTGACGGTGGCCGAGGTCACCTACTCGAACAGCATCAGTGTGGCGGAGCACGTCGTGATGATGATCCTCGGACTGGTCCGCAACTACATCCCGTCCCACCAGTGGGTCGTCAAGGGGGGCTGGAACATCGCTGACTGCGTCGAGCGCTCCTACGACCTCGAGGGCATGGCCGTCGGCACGGTGGCGGCGGGACGTATCGGCCTGGCCGTTCTCAAGCGCCTGGCCCCGTTCGACGTCGAACTCCACTACACCGACCGCCATCGACTGGACGAATCGGTAGAACAGGAAATGGGCCTGACCTTTCATCCCGACGCGGCCGCCATGGTGCCGTTCTGCGAGGTCGTCACCATCAACGCTCCACTGCACCCGGAGACCGAGCATCTCTTCGACGACACCATGTTCTCGCTGATGAAGCGCGGCACCTACCTGGTCAATACTGCTCGGGGGAAGATCTGCGACCGCGACGCCGTGGTGCGGGCCCTCGAGAGCGGCCAGTTGGCCGGCTACGCCGGTGATGTCTGGTACCCGCAACCGGCGCCTGTCGACCACCCCTGGCGGACCATGCCCCACGAGGGGATGACTCCTCACATATCGGGAACGTCTCTGTCCGCCCAGGCACGGTATGCGGCCGGGACGCGGGAGATCCTCGAGTGCTTCCTCGCCGGCCAACCGATTCGCGAGGAGTATCTCATCGTCGACGGAGGACATCTGGCCGGGGCCGGCGCTCACGCCTACACGGCAGGACCAGCCAACCCGGAATGACGTCCTTGCCTCGGCGCTTGGAGGCGGGCGGCAGAGCCAGCGAACTTTCGCACCCGAGCCGAGCCCTCGGCCCCGCAACATCTGCTGGTTGCGCAGTCATGTGCTACCCGCCCCTCTCTTGGCAACGCGGGCTGATCGATCTCGCTGCGGAAGGATCTGGGCCGTGTTTCGGGAGACGACGTTCGTCAGCCCGAGGGCCCGAGGTGGAGCCAGCCGGACAAAATGTAAGCAATTCTGTAAGCAACGGCAATGGATTCCGCTGAACCGGACTGAACGGTGGCCACCGCGGGCACAGATTGGTCACATCGCGTTTGAGGCAAGGGCGGCTGCGACCCTCTCGGCGGAGTCCTTCGCTAGGTCGGAAGTGACATGGCTCTACACGTCTGCGGTGATGCCCAGCGACAAGTGCCCAAGGTTCTCCGAGACGACCTTCATGGGGACGCCGGCTACAGCAACATCGATTCCCGATCTTCGTCCATCGCTCCGATCACGAGCCCGAGTTGTACGAGAATAGTCGCCACTTCCGAAGGGAGAGCATCAACATGGTCAACCAACAGTCGAAGAAGAAGGTCTGGTTCGTCTACGTCATCCTCGGCACAGTCGCGGCCATCGGGATCGCAATGGGACTGTTCTTCTCAAGTCACCCCACTTGGGTTGGTGAGCAGCCTGGAAACGCAGATTATGTGCACCGCACACTGGGCCTCTTGTCCGACCTGCCGCACATGACTGCGGAACTGCTCTACGACGCTATCGAGAACAGCATCGTCTTCTGCATCGCCTTCCTAATCGCACGTCGAGCAATCCGCAAGGAGCACGAGCTCTTCGACCTTCAGCACGGCATAAGCCACGAGCAGTAGCAAGAACCCGACGCAGCACGATGGGCGGTCCGACAGCTTCACTGAACTCTGCAATCCGACACCTACGGGAAGGATGCGGTTTTGCAGCGGGTTGATCGGCACGTCGAGGACGGCCGCTTTGCTCTATCGGTGATCGGTCTTCCTCGGGCGAGGGTCCTGCTGACCTGAAACAATCGGTACAACGACGAGAGGAGGCATCGTTGGCAAAGTCGTCCGTTTTTCGAGACGATGCCTGCTTGGCAAGCTGCCTGATGTGGGCGTAAACGATGAGATCCGTACAGTGGCGACGTTGGCACACATTCGGGTTCACCGCCACTGTGGCCGTCGCAGCATCTCATCCACAGTTGCTGGTCGTAGAAGTTCTTGGCGAGCGGATCTCTTCGTGAATTCCGTTGATTCCGAGTCGCCAAAAGTGCCGCGTCTCGTATCTGATTTCCGTCGACTGCTCTTTTCGGCGTCCATCGGTGCGGTCTCAATAATTGTGGCCGAGGGCCTGTACATCGGGGCCGCGGGCGGGACAACCTTCTCATCTTCTGATGTCACCGTGGAAACGACTCTGATCCGTAGAAAGATCACCGGTCACACGCTCCTGGCGTTCGCCTTCAACACTGTGGTCATTGCGTGCTGATAGCCATTCTCTTTCTGGGACGCGGGTGGGACAGGGGTTGCGATGCTGGATGGCAGGGGAAGTAAGATCGACATCGCTCCATACGAGCACGGCCAGTGCTTCCGGTTCGTCCATAACGGCGTGGTCACGCCAAGCACTGGCCGGAGCCGGTGACTCGTCACGGCACCTTCGCCGACTGGAAGGGCCAGCGGTGGGAAGTGGACGCCTGCGCAGCACACGCCGAGGAAGCCACCGCCGGGGTATTTCGATTCCGTGCCAGCGGTGCGAGAGCAGTGACTGACGATGTCAGGCGACAGGCAGGTGTTCGGCGATCATCTGCGAGACTTCCTGCATGGCGGGGGAGCCGATGACGCCGGGGGCCTGCACCCGGCCCTTGACCAAACGGGGCCAGGCCACGTAGACGTCACTGATCTCGACGGCGGAGGCGAAACCCCACTCGGCCTGGGTCAGACAGAGAACGGCGTGCACCGGTACCTCGGCTCCCCAGGTGGTGGTGTCCAGGGCGGCACGCACCACGTTCGTCTGATCGCACATGCTCTCGACCACCGGGGTGCAGTTCCGCCGACCGACATAGAGCTCCTGGGGCCCGAGATCCCACACCGGACCGGTCCGTTTGATGTGGACCAGACCCCTGTAGTGCTTGGTGTCGATGACAAAGACGCCGCCCGAGGAAACGACGATTCGCTTGATGAAGGAGCGGGTGCCTGGCACCCGTCGGTCGCTGAGGACGATCACGCCCTCGCCCTCGATGAGGAGCCGGGTCCGGGTCCGACGGTCGCCTTCGGCCCTCTGGATCCACTTGCGTGAGGAGGAGCCCTCCCCACCGACCGGGGCGGGCTCGGGGATCGACGACGTGACCTCGGCCCCCTGGGACGCCCCCCCGGTCGGTCCTGGATGGGCGAATTCGGCTGGCTGAGGCAGCGGGGGCATTGGACTGGTTTCGGCGTCCTTCGGGATGGGTGGCGTGTACTGACTTCTTTGCGCCGACTTCGGCGAGTCCGTGGTCCGGCCGCCCTTGCGGCGCATCACGAGAGCGGTGATACACGCTCCGATTACGAGCCAGACAAGACCTGGCACGCTCTTCAGTCTGGACATGATTCCTCCTCATGGTCCTACTGGGAGGACAGCCGTATCCCGCCCCGCCAGTGGGTCAGTCGATGATGTGAACGAATTGTGCCCGAATTGCGCGAGGTGCGCCTGGGCCGGTCGAGCGGGTCCGCCTCCCGCTCCCGGCTCGGGGGCCCTAGAACCCTCCGGCAAGGCCGGACAACCCCGGGGGACCAGGTAACGATCCACGGTGCCTATTCGTTGTGATTGTGGGGGATGCCCGCGTGCCCTCGGCAAGCGCCGATCTGCCCAGCCTCCCCCGAGGCACGGCGCTCCCGAGGGGCGGGGGTCCTGTAAGGGCCCCTCCACTGTCGGAGGCTCGTCGCCACCCATGGCACCTTTACCGACGGAAGGGAAGGAAGGTCGGGGTCGACGCCTGCGCCGAGCACGCCGAGGAGCCGGTGGACGCCGTGCGCTGTCAGCCGCTGCTTGCAGCAGCGTAGGTCCGGGTCCTGACGGGCCGTTGCCAGCGTCGTCCAACCCGCCGACATCGACCGGGTGACGAAGGCCACCCCAGGTGCGGCAGCTAAGCGCCTTGGCCATCTCGTACGAGATCCACGTCGACCGTCCTGGAAATTTCTGTCGTTACGGGATGGTGATGGACAGTGACTTGGTGGCCTTCTCGTGCTTGGGCTTGGTGGCGTCGTGGACCTTGGCCGTAAAGGTGAAGGTACCGGTACGCGTCGGGGTCCCCGACAAGAGGCCCGAGGAGCTCAGGGTGATGCCGCGGGGCAGGGCGCCGCTCTTGCTCCAGGTATAGCGACCCGTCCCGCCGACCGCCTGCAGCTGGTCGCTGTAGTGGACGTGTTCGGTTCCCTGCGGCAGCGGGGAGGCAGTGGTGATGGTCAGCGGCCCGCTCACGTAGAAGCACTCGTTGGTGCTGCTGTCGTCGGAGCTGGTGAAGTAGTTTCCGTCACCGCTGTAGGCGGCCCGGAAGCACCAGTAGCCGATGGCCGTCGGGCTGGCGGCCGGAGTGAAGGCGCTCGAGTTGGCGGCGGCGGTGTTGGACCCGGACGTGGTCAGGTTTACCGGATGGCCCACCTGGGTGCCGCCGGTGCAGGCCGTGGGCGTCGTGGTCGGGCCGCACTGGTAGAAGGTCACCGTGCCGGTTGGTGGCGGAGGACTCGAGTCGGCGTCATTGCCGTACACCGTGGCCTGGTCGATATTGGACTGGCCCTCGGTGATGGTCGTATTGAGCGGTGCGCTGATGGTGGTCGTGGAGGCCTGGGCCACCGTGTAGCACTCGTGGCTGGTCTGGTCCGAGCTGCCACCGTAGTTGCCGTCCCCCGAGTAGACGGCGGCGAAGCACCAGGTGCCGGTGGCGTCGTTGGTGAAGTCCGCCGACGTGGCCGAGTTGGTGTTCACCTCGCCCGTACTCAAGGTCACCGTGGAGCCCAGCTGCGTCCAGTTGGCCGAGGTGCACGGGTCCACGCCCTCAGGGCACGTGTAGAAGGTCACGTGGCCCGTCGGGTAAGGAGCATTGCTGGCCCCGTCCGCTCCCGTCACCACCACGTTGTCGCTGTTGGGTCCGTCGAGCGCTGCCGTGGAGCTGGACGGGCTGCTGGTCGTGGAGGATGCCACCCCGGTGACCGTAAAGCACTCATCGGTGCCCTGGTCCGAGCTGCCGGTGTAGTTGCCGTCGCCCGAGTAGACGGCGGCGAAGCACCACGTGCCGGTGGCGTCCGGGGTGAAGGGCGCCGAGGTGACCGTGTCCGGGTTGGATGACCCGCTCAGGCTCTCCGTGTCGAACTGGGTCCACGACGACGAGGTGCAAGGTTGGGCCGACACCGTCGGTCCGCACTCGTAGAAGGTAACGGGTCCGGTGGGATCGACACCTCCACCGAACGCGGTGACCGTCGCTCCGTCGGTGTTGCTGCTTCCCAGCGCGAGGCTCGAGCTGGTAGGCGTGGAGGTCGTGGAGGTGGAAGCCGTGCCCACCGAGAAGGATTCGCAGGGGCTGGTGGATCCCGAGTAGTTGGCGTCCCCCGAGTAGGTGGCCTGGAAGCTGTAGGTGCCTTCCGGCAGGGGACCCTCGGTGCTTGATTGGGTCCCCAGGGACAGGTTCGACCCCGCCGAAGTTCCCGCGGCGCTCTCCGAGACGCCACAGTCAGCATCGGTCCAATAGGTGTAGGACACGGTGCCGGTGGGCGCGATGCTGCCCACCTCCCCGTTGACGGTCGAGGTGTCGTAGGCCGAGGATCCGGTGACCTCGCTCCCGCTCCACGTTGAGTTGGTGGTGGCGTCCTCGACGGTGGTGGCCACGGAGGTGGAGGTCAGACCCACCGAAAATGACTCGCAAGGGCTGGTGGATCCCGAGTAGTTGGTGTCCCCCGAATAGGTGGCCTGGAAGCTGAAGGTGCCTTCCGGCAGCGGTCCCTCGGTGCTCGATTGTGTTCCGAGAGACAGGTCCGATCCCGCCGAGGCTCCCGCGGCGCTCTCCGAGACGCCACAGTCAGCATCGGTCCAATAGGTGTAGGACACGGTGCCGGTGGGCGCGATGCTGCCCACCTCCCCGTTCACGGTCGAGGTGTCGTAGGCCGAGGATCCGGTGACCTCGCTGCCGCTCCACGTTGAGTTGGTGGTGGCATCCTCGACGGTGGTGGCCACCGAGGTGGAGGTCAGACCCACCGCAAAGGGCTCACAGGGGCTGGTGGAGCCCGTGTAGTTGGCGTCACCCGAGTAGGCGGCCTGGAAGCTGTAGGAGCCGGCTCCGAGCGGTCCCTCGGTGCTCGACTGGGTGCCCAGGGACAGGTCCGATCCCGCCGAGGCACCGGCGGCGTCCTCCGAGACGCCGCAGTCACCGTCGTTCCAGTAGGTGTAGGACACGGTGCCGGTGGGCGCTACGCCGCCCACCTCCCCGTTCACGGTCGAGGTGTCGTAGGCCGAGGATCCGGTGACCTCGCTCCCGCTCCATGCTGAGTTGTTGGCGGCGTCCTGCACTCCGGTGGCGACCGAGGTGGAAGCCGTGCCCACCGAGAAGGGCTCACAGGGGCTGGTGGAGCCCGTGTAGTTGGCGTCCCCCGAGTAGACGGCCTGGAAGCTGAAGGTGCCTTCCGGCAGCGGTCCCTCGGTGCTCGATTGTGTTCCGAGAGACAGGTCCGACCCTGCCGAGGTACCGGCGGCGTCCTCCGAGACGCCGCAGTCACCGTCGTTCCAATAGGTGTAGGACACGGTGCCGGTGGGAGGGACGCCGTCCACCTCCCCGTTCACCGTCGAGGTGTCGTAGGCCGAGGATCCGGTGACCTCGCTCCCGCTCCATGCTGAGCTGTTGGAGGCGTCGGTCACCATGGTGCTGGTGGAGGTTGGGGCCACTACAAAGACATTGCTCGACGCGCAGATCTCTGTTGGCCCCGAGCTGCCAGAGTCGTATTGGAGGCTCCCCGCCGGCGTGAGGTCATTGACACCGAACTCCAGGTCGAAGCCGTTGATGGGTGTGGTCGACTCGCACACCTCGACCGGCTGACTTCCTGTTTGCACGCCGGCGGGAATGCTGAAGCTGGCATTCAGCTGCGGTGGGTCGAGGGTCACGGCAAGGAACGTCAAGGTGTCCGAGGCATCGGTGGCCGTGGCGTTGTTCGACAGGGTCAACGAACAGGTATGGGCCGCGCTGTTGACGACATTGGTCACTTCTGTGTGGGCGGGGATGTCGGTGCCGGTGACAGTGTCACCGAGGAGGTCGCTGTAAGGAGCTGTGGCGGTGCCGGCCGATGTGCCGCTGCAGCTAGCCGTGTCCGAGCCGCTGCCTACGCTGGCGACGGTGATCGTGCCGGCACCGTCATAGGTGGTGGAGTTGCTGGGGCCGCCGACGGTGTAGAGCGCTCCGCTCACGTCTGCTGTGAAGGTGAGGGTCTCTCCCGCGGAGGTGGCCGTCGCGTTGTTCGACAGGGTTATGACCTGCTGGGTTGGCGCAGAGCCTCCGCCACCCTGTGTCACCGTGGTGCCCGGAGGGATACCGGCTCCGCTGACATTGTCGCCTTCGAGGTTCTGGGGGAATCCTGCGGTGTCCACGACCTGGTTTGCGCTGTTGGTCACGGCCACATTGTTGACGGACTGCGAGTGGTTCGGGGTCACGGTGGCCGGGACACCGCCCACCGTCACGCTGACCGGGGCTCCATCGCCCGCCGTTCCGTACCAGCAGTTGTAGGTCGAGGTGACGCTGGTCCCTGCCGCGTTGTACGTGCCGTTGAAGAAGCTCTGCCCTGTGCTGCCCGTCCCGATGGTGGCCGGGCACGCCCCACTCTGGTCGGTGATGGCGATGCTCGAACCGATGCTGCCCGAGCCGGAGCTGAGCGCCACCGTGGGTGTGGTTGTGGTGGGAAGGGCCTGCCCGGTGTAATCGAGGTCGGCATCACCTTTCTGCGGCCCGGAGCCATTGCTATCGAAGTGCAGCTGACAGAACGGAATACCAGCCTCGATCATGGCCGGTGCCGGTGGGCAGCTGGCGATGGGGTCGGCGTGGCCGGCGAAGCTGGCGTTCGACAACGAATTGAAGTCGTCCGTCAAGAAACCGCTCGGCGGTGCCGAGGTCGTGCTGGCCCAGTGGAAGGTGATGGTCTCGGGGCCGACGGTGGCCGTCGGCGCAGTGGCCAGATCCAAATTCCCCGATCCCGCTCCGGTTGTCACGGTGTCATTTGTCGGGATGTCGGTTCCGGAGACGGTAATTCCGGATACGCCCACGGTCGAGGGGAAGCTGGTGGGCGCCGAAGTTCCGGTGGTCGCAAGACAGCTCGGAGAACACGAGGAGTTCACGTCGACGTTGGTGACAGTCTCCGTCTCCGTCCCCCAGGTCGCGCCGCTGGTATTGGCGCCGGATTCATCGATGTCCTGCTCGCCGCTGCTGCCTTGGTTGCCGGTCCAGTAGAGGCCTGGGTTGGCCTGGATGACCACGCCATCCGAGCCGTCCGTATCGAGCGGGCTGGTGCCGGTGAAGATCGTTCCCCCCGAGGTGCTGACATTGGTGAGGAGGGTGTCGGAGGGGCCATTGGCGCCGTTGCCGCAGAACTCAGCCACGGACGGGCTGCCATACATCGTGTCCTGCGGGGCGATCTGGGCCCCTGCGGTTCCGGCCGCACCCGTCCAGGAGTTGGTGCCCGAAACGGCACAGAGGGGGGCGGGGAGGACATCGAACGTCCACGCCTCCGTAGTGGTACCGGTGCTGTCCGTCTCTGCCACCGTGACCGTGTTCGCCGAGGAGTTGGCTCCGCTCACTCCGGTGTCATCACCGGTAGCCGGGCCTGGTGCGATGGTGAGAAGGCACTGGTACTTGGTCGACGAGGGGTGCGGCCACGTGGAGTTGACGGCGTTGGAGTCGTTGGGGTTGTCGGCCAGCTCGGGCGGGAGAGCTCCCGAAGAGCAAGAGAATCCGGTCCCGGGCGTGACCGACTGGAGGTACGGGGGGCTGGCGCCCGCGTTGCTATCGGTGACGGTGAGTATCGAGTAGATGGCCCCGTTGAAGCTGTCGTCGAAGAGTTGGCACGTGGTGCCACTGCATTGGCTGCCCCCACCAGGACCGGCGAAGGCGAATGTCGGGGTAGCGGCGAACGCAGGCTCGGAGAACGCCACAACACCCAACAAGCTGCCGACGAGCGATGCCACGGCCGCAACAACGATGAAACGCCTGTGCGTCCCAGATCCCTTCCGACGTAGGCCGAGGCGTCGACTCCCGCGGGTGATCGAGAGATGAGCGAACGAGCGTGAACGCCCCCTCCGGTTCCCGCCGTTGCTGCCCGCAGTCACCAAACTCCGAGGCTGAGTGCTCATGACCGACCTCTTTCGCTACCGCTATGGGAAGTACGCTCACGTGCTCCCGCCGTCCCCCACCCCTTACCGCCGTTCCCGCCGCACGAAAGTCCGAGCACTAGCGATCATCGGCCTTCAAACCGCCACTGTCAAGCGCGCGTTTAGGTGCGACCGCGTTGTGTGGCATAGCACTCACCAGGGGCGGGAAGCACCGGTCACCATAGGGCGCAATCGACATCTCTCGGACGGTGGGAAGTTCGTGACCTGGGCCTCAACTGGAATCGATCTGGACCTGGCCCTACAGGCTGGCGTTCGAGTTGGATCGTCGCAGGAGTACTGCTCTGGTCAGCACTCCGGTGGTTGAGAAAGCAGACGGTCTACGTGCCGAACGGGGTGCTCCTGGCTGGCGCCTCACGTCGAGCCTCCTTGGCGTACCGTGAGGCCAGTTGTCGGGAGAAACCATAAAGGCGGCCGAACTCTGTGATCGTCATCCCGTCATCGAGGGCAATCCTGAAGTTAGCCACCACCACCTTGTGGCGCGCTCGCTCCAGTTTTGTGAGAGCTTGATCGACATCCGGTCTGTAGTCGGCCACAGGCGCCGCCCGCAGAACTGCAGCAGTGAGGACTCGATTTTCGCTTCGTAAGGCCCTGCGCGTGTTTGCTTCGGCAACCCGCAGGGCACGTTGAGCATCTTGCAGGGCGTCAGCCAAAGATTCGAGCGCCTGGACTGCCTCATCGCGGATATCGGTCACCGTCGGATGATACAGATCTGATGAAATTCCCTAAAGGCCGACTGGCAGACACACATGTTGCGCTGCCTACCATTCCTGCCTGCCGGGCCCGTTGAGCTGGGCTCCGCCACCCACGTTCCGGGCCCGGCGCTTCAAAGGCAAGGACCCGCCACTGCCCGAAGGTCCTCGATGCCCTCGACGTGAACGGTCGTTATCGGCGAGAAAGATTGTCCGTGGCCGCCGCGAACGCGCCTTACCGGTGGGCGCCCCGCTCCGGGTCCGGGTCGGGCGGTACGGAAGCCACCGATTGCCGCCCAGTGCACCGGGCCCCAGAATGTGGTGAGATGGTTTGTGCAAGGCACCACCGGGTCGGTGGTCCTTGTCGTTGGGGGAATGTGCAACGGGCCGCCGGGATGAGAAAGGCGGAATCGGCATGGAAGGCACGAAGAGACGAACCGCAGCGGCCGGTCGAGATCGGTGGCGGCTGTGATGGGCGCTGAACCAATGGTGATGCGCGGTGGGGACTGAGGGCGAGCGGTGACCCTCGCCGGCGTCCGCAACGTTGCCCTGGTCGGGCACAACGGCTCGGGCAAGACCACGCTGGCCGAATCACTCCTCTTTGCCACCGGCACCATCTCCCGACCCGGGAAGGTCGATGACGGCACCACCGTCAGCGATTTCGAGCCCGAGGAGATCAAGTCCCACATGTCCATCTCGTTGGCCCTGGCGCCCTGCACGGTGGACGAGGTCAAGCTCAACATCATCGATACACCCGGCTTCGCCGACTTCTTCGGCGAGGTGCGGGCGGCGTGCTCGGTCGTCGACCTCATGGTGCTCGTGGTCAGCGCAGTGGACGGCATAGAGGCGCAGACCCAGGCGGCATGGACGTTGGGCGAAGAGCTAGGCTTGCCCCGGCTGATCTTCGTCAACAAGCTCGACCGGGAGCGGGCCAGTTTCGACCGTACCCTCAGTGAGTTGCGGGAGTCCTTCGGGGCCGGGATCGCTCCCCTCGAGCTCCCGGTCGGGGGCGAGTCCGGGCTACGGGGGATCGCCGACCTCCTCACCGACGCCGCCATCATCTACGAAAACGGCAGCTCGACCACGGTCGCCATCCCCGACGACCTGGCCGCCACCGAGCACGAAGTGCGCGAGCAACTCGTCGAGGGGATCGTGGTGGGTGACGACGATCTCATGGAGCGCTATCTCGAGGGGGACGTCCCCTCCACCGCCGAGCTCGAGGGAACCCTCGCCTCCGGGGTCGCCCAAGGCGTGGTCTTTCCGGTCGTCTGCGGATCGGCGATGACCGGGGTCGGGGTCGACCGGCTGGCCACGCTGCTGGCGGAGATCGCCCCTTCCCCCCAGTCGAGGCCGCCGGTTCTGGCCACCGAGGGCGACTCGGTGATCGAGGTGGCCTGCGATCCGGGGGGCAAGCCCCTCGCCCGCGTGTTCAAGACGATCTCTGACCCCTATGTGGGAAAGATCTCCCTGATGCGGGTCGATTCGGGGACTCTGTGCCCCGACAGCATCCTCAACAACGCACGCACCCACGGCGAGGAGAGGCTCCATGTCCTGGAGCTCCTGCGGGGGAAGGACACTCTTCCGGTCACCGAGGCGAGTGCCGGGGACATCGTGGCCGTCCCCAAGCTCGCCGACGTCCTCACCGGGGACACCCTGGGACCCAAGGGGAGCCAGCTCGTCCTGGCTTCCGTCCCCCCCGAGCCGGTTTCCCTGGCGGTGGCCATCACCCCCCGGTCGAGGGGCGACGAGGACAAGCTGATGACCGGCCTGCACCGGCTCCAGGAGGAGGACCCGACATTGCTCGTCGAGCGGGTCGACGAGACCCATCAGACCCTCTTGCGGGGGACCGGCGAGACCCACCTGGCCGTGACGGCCGAGCGGTTGGCCCGCAAGTTCGGTGTCGAGGTCGCCACCGGCGAAGTCCTCATCCCCTACCGCGAGACCGTCACCGCGGCCAGCCAGGCCGAGGGCAAGTACAAGAAGCAGAGCGGCGGCCACGGCCAATACGGGGTGGCGTCCATCCGTATCGAACCGCTGGAGCGCGGCGCCGGCTTCGAGTTCATCGACAAGGTGGTCGGTGGGGCCATCCCCCGGCAATACATCCCGGCCGTCGAGAAGGGGGTCGTCGAGGCGATGGCTCAGGGCGGCGTCCACGGATATCCGGTGGTCGATGTGAGAGTGACCTGCCTCGACGGCAAGCACCACGCAGTGGACTCGTCGGAGATGAGCTTCAAGATGGCCGGTTCGCTGGCCTTCAAGGAAGCGATGGGGAAGGCGGCCCCCGTTCTCCTCGAGCCCATCTCACGCCTCGAGGTCACCGTACCCGTGACCATGCAGGGGACAGTGCTCGGCGACCTCAACTCGCGACGCGGACGGGTCCAGGGAACCGACACGGCACCGATGAACATGCAGAGCATCGTGGCGCTGGTGCCTACGGCCGAAATCCAGCGCTACGCCGTGGACCTGCGATCGCTGACCGGTGGGCGCGGTCGGTTCAGGGCCGAGCACGACCACTACGACGTGATGCCGCCCAATCTCGTCGAGCGGATGGCCAAGTCCTAGCCCGACGGGACCGGACCGCCGGAGTAGAGCCTCCGCGGTGAGAGAGCCCAGCATCAAGGGGTGGTGCCCGCTTCGGCAGACGAGAAGTCGATCGAGCCGAGGCGCGCGCCTCGAGCTCGGCCTACGCCCCGCTGTGCAGGACCGACGCCCGTGCGCACTCGTGTGATGTCGCGGAACATCGTGGACAGACGAACCTATGGAGGAAGGGTCACGCCGGTATCAGGGGAACACCCCGGCATAGCGCCTTGACTCGGGCGGTGAGACCTCAGACGGTGTGCAGTGTCACGGTTTTGGTTGCCCCGGACACGCCCACAGTGACCCTGTCGTGCGCATCCACGAACCAGCCATTGGTGGCATAGGTGCTCCCGAAGGTGAAAACGACCTTGGTATTGGTGTAGGACGACACGACGATACCTACACAATTGCCCGGAAAACCGGCCTGCCAGAACTCGGTGGAGTCATTGAAGTACAACTCATCCGAGTTGTAGTCGCTTCCGGACGAGCCGCAGCCTGGGGTCAACGCCGCACCGGCCGGTACAGAGCCAAAGCCAGTCCCCTTGATCGTGACCGTCGGTCCGTAATTGGACCCGGTGACCTTGACGGAGTCGATCTTTGCGGCTTTTGTGGCGAGTTCGGTCAGCGAGTTGTCGCCCTCGTTCGACACCCAGACGTGGCTCCCGTACGAAGAGACGCCTCGGGGGTCGCTGCCCACGCCGATGGTCTGGACGACCGCACCCGTGGAGGCGTCGAGCTCGGTCACCGTGTTGTCGCTCTCGTTCGACACCCAGACGTGGGTCCCGTCCGATGAGATGGCGTCGGGCCCATTGCCCACAGGAATCGTCTGGACCACCCCCCCGGTCGAGGCATTCAACTCAGTCACCGTGTTGTCGCCTTCGTTTGCCACCCAGACGTGGGTCCCGTCCGACGATACAGCGTAGGGCTCGTTGCCCACAGGAATTGTCTGTACTACAGCCCCGGTCGAGGCACTCAGCTCGGTCAGCATGTTGTCGCCCCAGTTCGTTACCCAGACGTGGGTGCCGTCCGAGGAGATGGCGTAGGGGTTGTTGCTGACGGGAATCGTCTGGACCACCGCCCCGTTCGAGGCGCTGAGCTCGGTCACCATGTTTTCGCCCTCGTTCGCCACCCAGACGTGGGTCCCATCCGACGAGATGGGGTCGCCGCCGGCATCGATGGCCCACTGGATGACGGCACCGGTGGTGGCGTTCAGTTCAGTCACCGAGCCCTCAGGCCCCTCGTTGTTCCCTAAGTTCGACACCCAGACGTGAGTGCCGTCCGACGAGATTGACCACGGTTCGTCGTTCGCAGCGATGGTCCGGATAACGGCACCGGTCGTGGCATTCATCTCGGTCACCGAGTTGCTGAACGGGTTCGCCACCCAGACGTGGGTCCCATCCGACGAGACGCCGAGGGGAGCAGAGCCGACGGCGAAGGTACCCTCCACCGAGGCTGCCGAAGCGGGAAGCACCCCTACCGCCAGCGAGGCGGTGAGCACACCAAACAGCAGCGATCCAGCCAGAACCGTCCGAAGGTACTTCTTCCATCCCGTTGTCACGAGACCACCACCCTCCGCCTTGGGGTGCCTGCGCACACCCGCCTGCACGAGGTTGTAGCACCGAATGGTCGACAGCATCAACCGATCTCCTAGGGCGGTCAGCCGTCGGTCTCGCTCAGCGACCAGGTCACCGCGGAGGATGACCTGGGGGTGCCACAAACGGGGTCGGTGGGCCACATTCTGGTCCTGCTGCCATCGAGTGCTCACTTTCGCCGACCGCGCACCCCCCCTGAACCCGAAAAGCCGTACATACAGCGAGCCCCGTCGGGGTGCTCCTCACTGAGGCAAACAGATGGGCTCTTCGAATTTGAGCGCGGTCCGGTGGTCGGGGCGACATCAGTGCTCGCCATTTTTGCCTCGCCGCGATCGCTACCTACGCAGAGCTCGGGATCAGCTCGGCCAGCAACTCTCTGACCCTGCGATCGATCTCCTCCACCAAAGGTCGTACCTCGTCGACCGGCTTGCCCGCCGGATCGTCCAGCTCCCAGTCGATGTAGCGCTTTCCCGGGTACACCGGACAGGTATCACCGCAGCCCATTGTCACGATGACATCGGCCGTGTGGGTCGTCTCCTCGGTCAGCGGCTTGGGGAACTCGTGCGAAGGGTCGAGACCGCGTTCTCGCAGGAGGGCCACGACCGAGGGGTTGAGCTGGTCACCCGGCTCCGACCCCGCTGACTCCACCTGTATCCGGCCCTCGGCGTGGTGGTCAAGCAGGACACTGGCCGCCAGACTCCGTCCGGCGTTGTGAACGCAGAGGAACAGCACGATTGGCTTGTCGGTCACGTCCGTCCGCCGATGCTGGATGCGGTTGCGCTGCCGTGGGGAAAGACGACATCCGCGGCCTCGACCTGTGTGATGTCGGGGTAGAGCACCTTGATGACCAGCACGGCCAGGATGCCGCCGACAATCTGGGCGGCGATGAAACTGGGGACCGATGAAGGTGCGATCCCGGCAAAGGTGTTGGAGAACGCGCGACCAACAGTGATGGCGGGGTTGGCGAAGCTGGTCGAGCTGGTGAAGAAGTAGGCGGCAGCGATGTAGGCGGCGATGGCAGCGGGGGCGCTCCGGGAGCGTCCGCTCTGGGCCAGGGAGAAGATCACCAGGACCAGACCGAGCGTGGCCACCACCTCCGACAGGAAGTGGGCTGGCGTGGCCCGGTGGTGGGTCGAGAGCGTGACCGCGGCCTTGGAGAACATCAGATTGGCCACCACTGCCCCACCGATGCATCCGGCCACCTGAGCCGGCAGGTAGAGCAACACCAACCTCCACGAGACCCCGCCGAAGGTGGCATCGACGAAGGACACGACCGGATTGAAGTGCGCTCCCGACACGGGGCCGAACATCAGAATGATGGCGTAGAGACCCGCCCCCGTCGCTGCCGCATTTTCCAGCAGTTGCAGGCCCGTATTGCCCGGTGAAAGCTGCTGGGCGGCAATACCCGACCCGATGACGACGGCAGCGAGGAAGGCACTGCCGAGGAACTCGGCCGACACGCGCCTCCAGATGGCGGCATCGGTCACGGGCACGGGATCCGGGAGGGGAGATGTGGCCGCTCGGCTCAGCAGCATGTGGCCGGTGCAACCTGCCCTGTGCCCATCACCGTCGGTTCGACTCCGACAGTGACCGGTCGTCCGGCGGCCGGGCCGCACGTTTCGGCCGAGCAGCCCATGTCCGTGGCCTGGGTGGCGTCGGCGAGCACCGTGTACACCTCCCAGGGAGCACCGTCGGGATCGCTCACCCAGGCCTTGTCCTGGACGGCGTAGCAGCAGGTGGTGGCCTCTTGGATCCGCGGGGCCAAGCCGGCCTCGGCCAGGCGGCGCGAGGCGTCTTTGACCTCATCGGGGGTCTCCACCTCGATCCCCAGGTGGTTGAGCGCCCCCGCCACTCCGTTGCACCGGTCGGCCGGACGTTCGATGAGGACCAGTTTCAACGGCGGCTCGGCGATGGCAAAGTTGGCATAGCCGGGACGGCGCTTGGCGGGCTCGGTACCGAACAGCTCGGAGTAGAACCGTACCGCCGAGTCGATGTCGGTCACGTTGAGCGCAAGCTGGATTCTGGACATCAGATACCTCCGTTATATTCACAATCGTCGATTGGTTGAGTATGATGCACCCATTCACGTTCGTCAATGGGAGGATCGATCCGATGCCCAAGACAGACTCTGCCATCGGCGTCCGACGAGTCGATCAGTGTTGCCCGTCGGTTCTGTCCGCTCCTCTTGATGCGGCCGACGCAGCGGAGTTGGCCACAGGTTTCACCGCGTTGTCGGACCCGGTCCGACTGAGGGTCCTGAGCATGTTGGCTGACGCCGCAGACGGCGAGGTTTGCGTCTGCGACTTTGTCGATCCGCTCGGTAAGTCCCAACCCACTATCTCCCACCACCTGAAGATCCTGAGCGAGGCCGGGCTGGTCCAGGGCGAGAAGCGGGGGCGGTGGGTCTGGTATTCACTCAACCGTGACCGGCTCGCCGATCTCCGGGCAGCCATCGACGCCTGACCGAGTTGCCACGGCCCGAGAGCAGCGTGTCCGAGCCCCGTGACGCGCCGGTGGCGCTCTCCACGATCGTACGGGAGTGGGGTCGGATCGGACTGATCGGCTTCGGTGGTCCACCAGCTCACATCGCTCTGTTCCGAAGGCTGTGCGTCGAAGAGCGGGCGTGGCTCACGGCACATGACTTCGAGGACGGAATAGCAGCTACCAACCTCCTACCGGGGCCCGCCTCGACACAACTGGCGATCTACTGCGCCTGGCGCTTGCGTGGGCGCCTCGGGGCCATCATCGGCGGACTCTGCTTCATCCTCCCCGGCCTGGCCATGATTCTGGCTCTGTCGGGCCTTTTCCTTTCCGCCCATCCACCTCTATGGGTCCTCGGTGCGGCCGCCGGGGCCGGTGCGGCCGTTCCCGCAGTCGCCCTCAATGCCGCTCTGGGCCTTCTGCCCGCAAGCTGGCGACGGGCCGGAACGGGACGTGGAGTCAAGGTGCGTTGGATCGTGTATTTCCTCGCCGGAGGCGTCTCCGCCGCCACCGTCGGAGCTTTCCTGGTACTCGTGCTCATCGTCTGCGGCGCGGTGGAGATCGTCATTCGGACGAGGGGTACAGGGGTGGAACGGCGAGGACTGCCCGGCCTGATTCCGATGACAGCGCTCCCTGTTGTCACGGGGGGGCTGGCCGCTCTCTGTTGGGTGGCCCTCAAGGTCGGTGCCCTTTCCTACGGGGGCGGGTTCGTCATCATCCCGCTCATGCAGCACGATGCCGTGATCACCTACCACTGGATGACGGGAGCCCAGTTCCTCAACGCCGTAGCACTCGGACAGGTCACACCTGGTCCAGTGGTCCAGACGGTGGCCGTCGTGGGTTACGCAGCCAGCGGGCTATGGGGTGGCCTGTTGGCGGCTGGCGTGGCGTTTGCCCCGTCGTTCGTATTCATCATCGCCGGAGCGAGCCATTTCGATCGGCTGCGCACCGATCCCCGAGTGCAGGCCTTCTTCATCGGAGCGGGATCAGCCGTGATAGGGGCAATCGCCGGCTCGGCAATCCCGCTCGGCCAGGAGCTCACCCACCTGTGGCAGCTTGGCATTCTGGCCATGGCCGCCATCTGGCTCTTGGCCCT
Organism: uncultured Acidimicrobiaceae bacterium; assembly: GCA_963813525.1. Classification (GTDB taxonomy): domain Bacteria; phylum Actinomycetota; class Acidimicrobiia; order Acidimicrobiales; family RAAP-2; genus Bog-756. The sequence continues at coordinate 1,277,715 of CAWEZI010000005.1, read as the reverse complement.
CAGGCGAGGAGTTGTGCTCGCCCTACTCGCAGCGGGGGCGATCGGCATACTCGCCGTCCTCGCCGGTGCGCCCTCTTGAATCAGCCGTTGGTGCCCGTCAACATGAGTCGCGCGCTCTAAGGGTTCGGGCACGGCAGACCAGCACGGCGGAGTGTGAGGGTGGTCATCGGACTCGGCTACGGATCGCGAAACTCCTGCCTCCCAGCTCTCACCTGCGCCTCGCACCCGTCGATGCCCTGTCGAGTAGCGCACCCATCGAACCGTCTAGGGACCGAAATGCGTTGGCGTTCCCGAAGCGTTGACGATCTTGTAGCCCGCCTCGGAAGGATTGACGACGAGACCGATGACGGGGATGCTCTCGGGGACACCACCAAGCGAGCCATAGAACGTGGCGTCGCCGTAGGCGAAAATGCCGCCATCCGTTGCCACCATCCAGTAGCCATGCCCGTCGAGGGTACGGGTCAGTCCGACGATCGGCTGGTTGAGATGGACGTTTCCCGCCGAACCGTAAAACCGGGCGTCGCCGTAGGTGAAGATGCCGCCGTCGGCCGCTACCAACCAGTAGCCACGTCCGTCAGCAGTGGAGCTCAGTCCGACGATCGGCTGGTTGAGATGGATGTTTCCGGCCGAACCGTAAAACCGGGCGTCGCCGTAGGCAAAGATGCCGCCGTCAGATGCAACGAGCCAGTAGCCACGTCCGTCCGGAGTGGAGGTCACCCCGACGATCGGCTCGTTGAGGTGGATGTTGCTGGCCGAGCCGTAGAAGCCAGCGTCACCGTAGGTGAACACTCCCCCGTCAGATGCGACGATCCAGTAGCCATGCCCGTCCGGAGTGGAGGCGATCCCCACTGCCGGCTTGTTGAGATGCACACCTTGGGAGGCGGGAGAGCCGTAGTCGGTGGCGTCACCATAAGCGGTAACCGTGCCGTTGTTGTTGAGGACGCACCAACCGGACTCGTCGGGCGTGACAGCCAGACGAGAGCCCCCCGCAAGAGCTGCGGGAGAATAGCTGATCGTGACCTTCGGCTCACCTGTCGTATCCGTCGAAGCGGTTCCTCCAGCGGGCACGAGGTTCGAGCCGCCTGCACCGCCGCCATACCCATTGCCACCCCCACCGCCATACCAACCGCCGCCGCCAGCGCCGCCGTTGTCATTGCCACTGATTCGGTACCCGGACGCCCCTCCGATGCCGAATGTGCCATTGAGGCCTGGCTCGCCATCACCGTGATCGCAGGTGTTCAGACTGCCGGTACCTCCGGCAGTCTGACTACCCGGTGTGGCTGCCGGGTCCGGACAGTTACCGCCTATGTTGCCGGGTTGGCCGGCTGCGCCACCGTCAGCGAAAGCTGAACCGCCGCCGCCGCCTGCCGCGACCAGAAGGCGTGAGGCGAGTGACCCACCCTCCGGTCGGATATCCGAACTGCCACCGCCGCCGCCCAACGGATTGCCACCCCTGGGGATCCCACCCCCGTTTATGCCGGCCGCTCCCACTCCTCCGTTCCCCGCTACGAATACATCCAAAGTCGAACCCGGGGCAACCGACAGATCCGCACTGACGACCGCCCCTCTACCTCCGACGGGTTGACCGGGTATCTCCAAGGAGCCACCCGTTCCGCCGACCGCCACCACGTGCACGGTCGTCACACCAACAGGCACGACAAACGGGTACGGGCCACCCGGAACCGCGAAGGTCGATGAGCCGGGGGCACCGACTGGACTTGCGAACGCCACGGTCGGCACGAGCGCGGCGACCAACATAACAGCGAACCCAGCGGCGAACCCAGCGGCCGCCTGTCGAACCCAGCCTGCACCCGAGATCGGGATTCCGGGCGCTCGTCGCCCGAACGGCCCCACATAGCTGCATCGTGAGCGCGGACGGGAATATCTGGAAGCGGAGGTCACTGCTAAGGCATCGGCCAATCAACCCCCCAGCTGAACCCCTATCTCTGGATAGCGGCTTTTGCGGGACGAGCGGAATACATCACCATTGCCCCTGAGTGTGTCATCGGTGTATGTGCTTCTGGCAGGTCACTGCCGTACGAAGGGGATGAAACGGAAAGGGGTTGGACCGGCGCCAGCACGGCAGAGGGCTGTCATCGGACTCAGCTAGGAATCGTGAAACTCCTGCTTCCCAGATCTGCTGCCTCGTCTCCCGACTTCGGTGGGTCTACGAAGTGCAGCAAGCGATCTTTCCAGTGACGACTTCCGTCTGCGGAGCGCCTGAATTTCGGTTCTAAGCGAAATCACTACCTCGTGCTTCGATTCGAGCTCTGCTACCGCAGCACTGAGGGGCCTGGCGATGGCCAGAAGCTCGTCTCGCTCCCGCCTCAACCCGGAGATCTGATTTTTGAGGTCCGCCAGTTCCGTAGCGAGCTCTTCCCGTTGCGTGGCTGCCGAGTCTTCCGAGATCTGAGACGGGATCGCCTCCCCCTCAAGCACCGGTTTATCGCCACGCCAACGAGATTCGGTGAGTGCATTGGGGGCGAGTTCTGGAACCCGTGCCGGAGACGGACGCAATCGATCATCAGAGCGCCGAACAAGGCCGGGAATCTGGATGTCAAAATCCCAAACCGAAGGTGCCCTCACATCAGTCAATTCCGCCTCCGCTTCCGCTCCCCACCAGCAATGCCACTGCAACGAGACTCTAGGTTCGTTTTGGAGGCTGATGGGTGATCGCCGGAGGCGCGCCCGAGTCCCAAGGGGTTTTGATCGTGATTCCCGGCCACGGACCGCCCCAGCGTCGATCCCCTGCGGCACGTGGAGCCAGATCACGTCGCCTCGATCACTGAGTCCCCCCCAACCACGAGCTTGCGGCCGGCTCGTCGGTTGCCTGGTGCACCCGGTGGATCTACCTCTCGCCCGCATCAAGGGACGAGACAACCTTCGGCTTATGCGCTACCTGGCCCGACCATCGAGCCTCTCGGGCACTTAGCCCGGCAAGGCGATCGGTCGGGATCAACCTCTCCAGTGGAATTCGACAACTCCCCCACCGGCAACTTCGATTCGGTGAACCGACTGCCCGGGCTGGGTCGGTCGGCGCCGAAATTCGTGAACGCCCTCGTGCAACTGGCTGAAGACGGCGGCGTAGACAGGCTCACCTGTGGTCGGACGAGAGCGCACGGCCACATGGGTTCCGTCCCATTCGGTCCCGAGGCGTCGGACTTCAACCTCGGTCCCGTCCAGCTCGGCCCCGGTGACAATCACGACGGCTCCGACGGCACCACCGATGTCGAGTATCACCGGTCCCTCGCTGGCACCTGTCGACTGCTCAACCGCCGGGATGGCCGATGTCGGTGCTGTGGATTGGTCGACGACAACCACCGGGATCAGCCCGTCACCGCGTTAGCCGTATGGGCGTTGTAACCGCTGTGGGGAGTGCCCAGGTACGGGAAACTGTCGAGGTAGAACTCGGTCCCCATTGCCGTCAGGTCCGAGCCACCATTGATCAGTCCGAACTGGAGTCCCCCGAGGGTGTCGGCGAACGGAGCGGGCGCAGCCTGCACGACGGCATCTGGGGTAAAGCTCGTGTCGACCAGCGGGATCGTGGCGCCAGCAATGGCCCTCAGCTCGATGGTGGCGACATCGTCGAACACCCGGCGGCCGTTGGGGAAACCGGCCAGGTCGCCCCCCAGAATGCCAAGTGAGCTTTGCCCGCTCGTCTTGGCCGGGATGGCCATATTCAGCCGAAGCTGGTCGGCTTGGAGTGTTCCGGTGTTGTTGTTCTGAAATCCGGCGATCACCGTTGCTGGGATGCCGGTCAGGAGGATGGCGGCCAGGTCGGCTCGGGGCTTGGTATAGGCGGCCAGGTTGGGAAACACTCCGGGATAGAGACTCGGGAGCAGTGCCGCCAGGGCCGGGGCGGTGACGTACTTGGCGAACTGGCCGTCGTTGACTGGAAAGTTGGCGTTCCAGTAGTCCTTTTCGGCCAGAGGGATGAGCACCTCGTTGAACAACGGATTGGCCAGGCGGGATACCTGCACGTACGGTCCAGCCTGAAAGAATCGGCCCTGGCAGTTGTTGTCAAAGATGCGGGCGGTCTGCCGGCTGGCGGTGGTCCACACCCCGATCACGGCGTGGGGATCGTCGACGCCCGACGGTGCACGACCGGTGTCTGTCAGGGAGGCGATGGGCACCTGGAGAGCAAGGGAGTGGACGTTGAGGGTGTCAGTGGAGTTGATCCCAGGCATCCGGGCCAGGCTGCTGCCGGCGTGGGCCTCCTCGAAGGGACGCAGATCTCCGAGGTCGAATACCGCCCCTAGGTCGACGTAGAACCCCTCGGCCCGCTGCCCGGCGAAAACAGGGAACCCGACGGCGCTCTGGTTGTGGGTCAGGGCGGCACTCACCAGTTGGGAGGCGTAGTTCGGAGTGGAAAGTGGCCCGATGTTGCAAGGCGGAACCAACAGGTCGGTCCCCAGCACCCTTGATTCCGGTTCTCCCCACGGTGTGTACCGGACCTCGGTGAGCGTGAACGTCTGGGGTCGCGACCACGCCGGCGACGGCAGGGTCGTGATGGGTCCGGTGTTGTAGAGGAAGTAGTTCGAAGCGTTCGGCCCATCGGTGGTGGTGAACGCGAACTCGTAGGCGATGTCGGGCTTTCCGTCCCCGTTGTTGTCGATGTTGATGGTGTAGAGGACGTCGTCCCCGAACTCGTAGAAGTTGGGTCCTGAGTCGGGCCCCTGCAAAGGGATGTAATTGGCGATCAGGGTGACAGTGCCGGGGGCATCGGGACTGACGAAGGCGTAGACGTCGGTGCTGTCGGCCACCGGGTCCTTGGAGATCTCGGGTGCTTCACGATGGGATGACATGGCGTACCTCGGTTTCTGGTTGGGTCAGGTGGCTCGGGTCAGGTTTGGTATTTGGTAGGGCGTACGGCGGGACAGAGAACGATGCGGCCGGCTAGCCAATGGCGCGGACCAAGCGGGCGGCCAGTTGGGGATCGAGGACGGTGATCTCGCGGGTCCCCGAGAACAGTCCAATTTCCCCGGTAGCGAGGTCGCGGACATGGGCGATCAAGGGTTCGCTCATCGAGGCGGAGTCGGCATCTGTGACCGCCGCCTCGGCCGCGCCGGCGTCAGCCGGACCCTGGGTATCAGCCACACCGACGAGGGCGGGCAAGGCGGGGAGCGAAGAGATGGCCCCGGCGGCGACAACGGCCGCGGACCCTGTCTTTAGGAACGACCGTCTACTGAATGCGCTCATGCTGAACTCCCTGGGTAGAGATTTAGCCTGGTCAGGAGAGGTTCGGAGCCGAGCACCGGTCGGATGTCCCAATCGACGATATTTCCGTGCTTTTCAGCACGAGCTCACCCACCGTGACCTCTTTGCTTCAGATCGAGAACGTGTGGGGTTCACGATCGGGCACCTCAGTTCATCGTTGGATGATCTTGCCGACCACGATGGACAGCTCATAGAAGACGTAGAGCGGAATGGCCAAGGCCAACATCGAGAAGGGGTCGGAGCTGGGAGTGACCACCCCTGCCACTACCACGATGAACACAATCGCCCAACGGCGCCAAGAGGACAGTTTCTTGGCCGACAGGACGCCGGCGACCTCCAACGAGACCAGAACGACCGGAAACTGAAATGTAATGCCGAACACCACCATCAACAGGACGATCAGGCTGATGTAGTTGATCGGATTGAAGATCTCATGCAGGCTCGGTCCCCCGATACTGCCCAGCCACTTGAGAGCATGGGGGAAGGTCACGAAGGCGACCAGACAACCGAGCGAGAAAAGGGCCATCGAGGCGATGATGAAAGGAACGGCGTAGCGCTTCTCCTTGGGATTCAACCCGGGAGTGATGAACCGCCAGAACTCCCACAGCAGCACCGGAGCAGCGAGGAACAGTCCGCCGTAGGCGGCGATCTTGACCCGCAGAGCCAACCCGTCCAGAGGTCCGGTGATGTAGAACCCGCAGTGTCTGGGTGCAACCTCGCAGTAAGGGTGTTGCAGGAACGAGAGGATCCACGGGTAGAGAAGGAATGCCGCTGTGGCTGCGATGACGAAGGCGCCGGCGCTGACCAACACCCGGGAACGCAGTTCGGTCAGGTGCTCGACCAGGGTCATTGCATCCGGATCAGCCCGGGCTTCGCTTCGTCGCTTGAGTGAGATAGCCATCGGCATCAAGATCGGTCGGTCGTTGTTGGCGATTCGGTCGGGTCAGTTCATCCCGGGGTCGTCCGGCACAACCTCGCCGTTGGAACGGACGCTGTGCACCGCGTCACTGGGATCAGCAATCGCTCCCGGCATCGAATTCGGACCTTCGCCAACCGTCACCCTGCCGTTCGGTCGATTGATGACCGGCGAGCGTTGGAAGCTGGCAGTCGTCGCCTTCTCCGAGTCATGGGTGTCGGCCAGGTTGTTCAGGAAGGACAAAGGAGAACGTACCGCCTGGTGAATCGTGTCGGTTGGGGGAAGGTCGGGGAAGTTTCCCCGCACCTCGGATTCGAGCTTCCCGCGGAACCTTCGGAAATCTCCCCAAAATCCACCTATTTGCTTGGCCACCATTGGCAGCTTGTCGGGACCGAGGACGACGACAGCAACAACCAGAATGACCAATAACTTTGCCGGACTGAGAAATGGCATGGTCGGGATCCGAGCCGCAGTGACTATGACGCGGTCTCGTGCGACCCGGGAGCAGTGGAACCGACAAGCACCGTGGTCTTTGCTGGTGTTTTCACATCGGCGCCAGGTGCGGTCTGGAGAATTCCCTTGGTGCCGGTCCGGGCTTCATCAGCACCTTCCTCGATCCCCTTTTTGAACTCCTTCTGCGCCGAGCCCAGCGAGCGGGCCAGTTTCGGAATCTGGGTGGATCCGAACAGCACCACAACAACCACGACGAGCACGATGACACCGTCGATGCCGAAAATCTCTGCCGGTGACGTGAGGTACATGGTGGTCTTTCCTCTTTTGGGATCTTTGGGAAGGAACGAGGCCTTTAAACTCTCGGGCGCTTCGTTGAGCGTCTCCATTGTGTTCGTTGCCCATCGTCATCGGGATGAGGGAATCCGGGAGCCTGTCCCCAATCGCCGGCCTATTCCGACATCTCGATGTCACGAGCCACCAGGAGCATCGGCCATGAAGCGCGTCTCTGCCCGACACTTAGGTGCGTGGCGTGGTCACTCGAGGTACACCCAACCCGCTGGGAACGGGCGGGCGGGAGAATGTGCCGTGGTTATCTTGGTTGGCATCATCGACACTGGTCTACGCGAATACCAATCCCCCATCGACCAGTGGCCGACGATGACCTAGCTCAGCGACAAGCCCCGGGGCGGCAGGTCGAGGGCCGGGTTGCGATCGAAGATCCCCGAGTGAAGTACCGAGAAGCCGGTCCGTTCGACCGGCATGACCGGGAAGTCCTCAGGCCGTGGATATGCGTCACGCCGAAGGAGTACCAGAGGACCAGCTCCGTCTCGATGAGGGACCAGTTCGACGCCGTCCATCGGGGGAGCCCGTCCCCGCCCACATGCTGGTTTGGGGTATTCGCCCGCGGCCCGCCGTTCGTGCGGCCCATACAGGGTGACCGAGAGATTGCGGGTGGCGAAGGCAGGCCGCCAAGCCACGCTCGACTGGGGCCGAGCCAGAAGGGTCGGGGTCGGGCCCGGCACCAGTTTGTAGGCCACCGGGTAGCCTCAGGCGTTGAGCACGCCCGGGTTGGTGACCTTCCAGACCCGCCCGGCCGCCGGATTGGCCAGGCGCTGGGCTTCCTGCTCGCGCTCGAGTGGCGTAGCTCGGGCTCTGAGGGACCCGCCCCATTTGTTTCCCTCTCCGACCTCATCGGTCGCCACGTCCACCCCGAATACCGAGTTACACGGACCGTCCAGCTCAGAATGGAGACGGGCGTTGAAGATGTGCCGATGGTCGGGGGCGGACAGGTGCTCGCAGACGCGGGTGGCGTGGGTCAGCGGACGATCCTCGGCCAGGGCCTCGGTGGAGACGATCCCCGTCAGTTTCACCTCGCACTCGATGGTGCTGTCCAGGGAGAAGTACCAGAAGAAGCCGTAGTCGTCGTTGCCGGCCGTGGCGAAGGAACTGACCACGAGGCGACGGCCCCACCGCACTTCGTTGGTCCCGGCCCCGATGTCGGTCAGCCCTGAACGCTTCCATCCGCCTTCGTCAACCCTGAGTCGGGCGGGCCGCTGGCCAGGATCATCCCGTGTAGGTGTAGTCGTCAGCCGGGGTGACGGCAGACGTACCCCCTGGGGTCGTGACCTCAATGTTCACGGTGCCGGGCGTGCCTGTCGGCACAGAAGCGGTGATCAAGGTTCCCTTGGCATTGACCGTGAACGTGGTCGTTGTTCCACCGAAGCGCACCTCGGAGGTCCCCTTGAAACCCGTTCCCGAGATCTTGACCTTGCCTCCACCCGCGGCCGGACCGCTGTTCGGGCTGACACCAGTGACCGACGGCCCCACGAAGGTGTACCGATCGGCCGGAGTGATCGAACTCGTCCCGTTCGGTGTCACTACCCTGACATCGACCGTTCCCGCCAGTTCCGCAGGGGTCTTGACGATCAGCTTGGTTCCTTTGCGGTTCCAGTGCGGCCTGATCCCAGGGGTCGACCCGAAGAGAACCTCCGTGGCGCCACGCAAATTGGTGCCGGTGATTTTCACGCGCTGGCCCCCGGCAGAAGGACCACTCGTGTGGCTGAGAGTGGACACGGTCGGTCCGTTGGCGGCGGTGGTGACCGTCCAACTGAAGGAGGCGTGACCGGTGAAGCCGGCGGTGTCGGTGCCTGTGATGGTCACCGCGTAGGTGCCGGCTGCGGTCGGCGTGCCGGTGATCGATCCACTATGGGAGCCGATGGCCAGCCCCGGTGGGAGGGTGCCCCCATCCGAGTAGGTCAGGGTCTCTCCACCGGAATCGGTGGCCACGATGGGGAGGGCGGCGATGGCCGTGCCCGACACGCTTGACTGGTTGCCCGGGCTGGTCACCGACACGGTGTTGGTGACGGTCCAGCTGAACGAGGTGCTCCCCGTGGCGCCACCGGTGTCGGTGGCCGTGATGGTCACCGGGTAGGTGCCGGCCATGGTGGGGGTGCCGGTGATCGATCCACTATGGGAGCCGATGGTCAGCCCCGGTGGGAGGGTGCCCCCGTCCGAGTAGGCCAGGGTCTCCCCACCGGAATCGCTGGCGGTGATGGGGAGGGCGGCGATGGCCGTGCCCGACACGCTGCTCTGAGCTCCCGGGTTGGTCACCGAAACGGTGTCGGTGATGGTCCAGCTGAAAGAGGCATTCCCCGTGAAGCCATCGGTGTCGGTGGCCGTGATGGTCACCGGGTAGGTGCCGGCCGTGGTCGGGGTCCCGGTGATCGATCCCGTGTTGGGGTCGACGGCCAGCCCCGGCGGCAGGGTCCCCCCATCCGAGTAGGTCAGGGTGTCCCCACCGGAGTCGGTGGCGGTGATGGGGAGGGCGGCGATGGCCGCGCCCGACGCGCTGGTCTGAGCTCCCGGGTTGGTCACCGACACGGTGTTGGTGATGGTCCAGCTGAACGAGGTGTTCCCCGTGGCGCCGTCGGTGTCGGTGGCCGTGATGGTCACCGGGTAGGTGCCGGCCATGGTGGGGGTGCCGGTGATCGATCCACTATGGGAGCCGATGGTCAGCCCCGGTGGGAGCGTCCCCCCGTCCGAGTAGGCCAGGGTCTCCCCACCGGAATCGCTGGCGGTGATGGGGAGGGCGGCGATGGCCGTACCCGACACGCTGGTTTGAGGCCCTGGGTTGGTCACCGACACGGCGTCGGTAATGGTCCAGCTGAACGCGGCGTTCCCCGTGAAGCCGTCGGTGTCGGTGGCCGTGATGGTCACCGAGTAGGTGCCGCCCGTGGTCGGGGTCCCGGTGATCGATCCTGTGTTGGGGTCGACGGCCAGCCCCGGTGGCAGAGTCCCCCCATCCGAGTAGGTCAGCGTTTCGCCACCCGAGTCGGTGGCCGTGATCGGGACGGAAAGAATGGCCGAGCCGGCCAGGTCCGACTGGTTGCCGGGGTTGGTCACCGACACGGTGTTGGTGATGGTCCAGCTGAAAGCGGCGTACCCCGCGTAGCCGTCGGTGTCGGTGGCCGTGATGGTCACCGGGTAGGTTCCGGCCGTGGTCGGCGTACCGGTGATCGATCCCGTGTTGGGGTCGACGGCCAGCCCCGGTGGCAGGGTCCCACCGTCCGAGTAGGTCAGGGTCTCCCCACCGGAATCGGTGGCCTCTATCGGGAGGGCGGCGATGGCCATACCCGACACGCTGGTTTGAGGCCCTGGGTTGGTCACCGACACCGCGTTGGTGATGGTCCAGGTGAAGGTGGTGTAGCCGTAGGCGTACGTCCCTTCGTACCCGTACACTTCGACGGAATAGGTCCCCGTGGTTGTCGGCGTACCGGTGACCGTTCCCGTGTTGTCAATGGACAGTCCCGGGGGCAGGCCAGTGGCCGACCAGCTGGTGAATGAATAGTCCGGGGACGAGTTCTGGCCGGAGATGGTCAGCGGCGCAATCGGGCCACCGGTGGCGTCCGTCTGGTCGCCTGGACTCTGGACGTCGATCATCTCCACTTGTTGCGTTCCGCTGATCAACCCCGGTGAGGACACCGTGATGGTGGGGAGTCCGGCGGTGGTGTCGCCGTAGTAGAAGTAGAGGTCACGATTGTTCGGCGGATTGTTGTTGTTGGGTGGGTACGGAAAGGTGGCTGTGGTGGTAGAGGGGCCGCCGTCGGTGAGGGAGAACGTTCCCCCCGGCGACGTCGAGGAGAATGTGAGTGGAGTGCCCGTCGATCCCCAGGTGTTGTTTCCGTACTGATCGTATTGTTCGAGGTAGAACGTCCCGACCGAGTTACCGGTGTTGATCTGGCCGCCGAGCTGAGGTTGGACTATGGCCAGGCTGTAGGGCGCACCCGGGCTTACGGTGAACGAGGCGCTGGTCCCCGTGCGCAGAGCCGGGGTGGTCGAACTCGACGCCGTCAAGGTGTGGGTCACGTTGCCGACCACATCGATGGTCAGGTTGGGGAAGGTGGCCACGCCACCTGCGGCCGTCTCGGTGACGGTCGATCCTGCGGCCAGCGAGCCGGCGGCGGTCACCGTGTCCGAGTTGTCCGTCATCTCGAGGTTGCCGTAACGGTCCTCGATCTGGACGGTGGGTGCAGGGGCGATGGTCTGACCGGCCGTGATGTTGGTCGGCTGTGTCCCGAAGACCAACTGGTAGGGGGTGTTGGGGGCGATGGTGAACGAGCTGCTGGTCACCGACGAATAACCGGGAAGCGAGGCGGTCAAGGTGTAGGTCCCGGCCGTCTGGATGGTGAGGCTGCCGAATGTGGCCGACCCGCTCGACAGAGCTCGGGTCCCCGAGGTGAGGGTCACCGACGGGCTGGCGGTCAGGGTCACGGTGCCCGTGGCCGAGGCGGCCACGTTGCCGTACTGGTCCTGGGCCTGAACGGTGACATTGGGCGACTGGACGGTGCCGGCCGTACCGTTGACCGGTCCCTGTGAGAAGACCAGCTGGGTGGCGGCGAGGGCGTTGACGGTGAACGGGTGGCTCGTCCCGACCGCTCCATCGGGCGAGGATGCCGAAAACGTGTAGCTCCCCGACTTGTCGAGGATCAGGTTGGAGAAGGTGGCGACACCGTTGACGGCGGCCACCGAGGTGGTAGCAGCGGGATCGAACGGCCCGGGACCGTTGGGGCTGAGGGTGACGGTGTCAGTGGATGAGGTGAGGACGTTCCCCAACGAGTCTTCGATCTTGACCACCGTGGTCGGGACGGCCGATCCGGCACTGGCTGTCCCCGGCTGGGTGGTGAAGACCAGGTTCACGGGCGAGCCCGCCGTGATCGAGAAGGAGGCGCTGTTCCCGCTGGCCGTCAGTCCGCTGGCCGACGCGGCAATGGTGTAGGAGCCAGCCGTGTTCCAAGTCAGGTTGGAGAAGGTAGCCAGGCCGTTGACGTCGGTCGAAACCACTTTGGTCGATCCGGCGGTGAGGGTACCGCTCGAGGTGAGAGTGATCGAAACGCCCGAGTCGGCTACCGCGTTGCCATTGGCGTCTTCCACCTGGACGGTCGGTGCCGGCGACATCACGCTCCCGGCAGTCGTGGTTGACGGGGCCTGTACGAATCCGAGCTTCTTGGCAACACCAGCGGTGACAGCAATCGAACCGGTCGTGGCCGTGAGCAATCCGGCCACCGGGTCGGTGTAGGAGGCGGTGATCGTGTAGGACCCGACCGTGGTCAGCGATGCGGCGCTGAAGGTCACCACGCCGCCGGAAAAGGTTCGCGTAACAGTGCCGGCCAACGCTCCGCCCGCCGGCCCGGTGGCCACGCTGAGCGTGACCGAGCCGGTGCTCAGGCTGGACTCCTTGTTGCCGTACGCATCCTCGGCTGTGACCACGATCCCGAGGGCCGCGCCCGATGTCAATGTCGATGGAACTGACGAGAGCGCCACCTGCTCGGTTGCACCGGGGTTGACAGTAAACGAGCCGCTGGTCTTGCTGGTCAGCCCGGTGCTGGCGGCGGTCATGGTGAAGCTACCGGTGGTGTCGAGGATCAAATTGGAGAAGACCGCCTGGCCTGAGGAATTGGTGACTACCGACGTTGTCGACGAGGGGTCGAAGGAGCCTGCGCTGAGCGACATGGTGACCGTCACCCCGGCCTGCAATACGTTGTTGTTGCCGGAGTCACGCAGCTGGACCACGGGAGCAGTCATGGTCGCCCCGGCCACCACCGTCGACGGATTGGTCGTGAAGGCCAGTTGGGAGGCCGGTCCAACCGCACCGGCGGGCCCGCCGCCAATGGCCCCGAGCGAGCCGAGGGTCACCCCGACTACCAGGGCCAGGGCAACGGCGAGTCGTCCGAACAGGCGACGGCCGGATCCGTGATCGGCTGATGACATGAGCATTTCTCCTCTGACAGCTTTCAGACTTCGGCCGAACGGCCCTTTTGACGGCGCGACAGGTGCGACCCGATGCGATCGTGCGAAACCCGCCGTTTAGCTGGGCCGGCGGCTCAGCTGCGCTCCACTCGTTCACCCCAGCGGCGCCCAAGAAATCCAGGCGACTTAAATCTCCCCTGCCTTGCTCTGACCAACCGCACCATAAAGGGCCTGGCGGGTCTTGTACATGGGTTTCGCGTTCCGTGCTGGAACGACCGCGTTGAGTGAGGACCCGGCTCGGCGCACCCACCCGCCGGGCAGCGCTAGAAATGGGCCATGGCCAGCGCCGACATGGTCGATTACTGGAACGGGCGCCCCGCCGATGTCTGGGTGACTGAGGCCGATGGCTTCGACACCATGCTCGCCCCCTTCGGCCGGCGGCTTCTGACAGCCGCCGTTCTCCAGCCAGGCGAACGGGTCCTGGACGTCGGGTGCGGCAACGGTGCAGTCAGCCTGGACGCGGCCCGCGCTGTTGGGCCGAAGGACGGGTGACAGGCCTCGACCTCTCGGCGCCCATGCTGGGGGTGGCCCGGCGGCGGGCCGAACAACTGGGATGGACGTCGACTTCATCCAGGGCGACGCTCAGACCGAATCCTTCGACCAACCAATCGACGTTGTGGTGAGCCGCTTCGGCGTCATGTTCTTCGACAACCCACAGGCAGCCTTCGTCAACTTGGCACAGTCAGCCTGTCCGGGTGGTCGCCTGTCCTTCGTGTGCTGGCAGGAGATGTTGGCCAACGAGTGGATCGCCGTACCCGCCATGGCCATGGTGGCCCATGTCGGGATCCCCGAGCTGCCCGAACCTGGCGCCCCCGGACCCTTTTCGCCGGCCGACGCCGAGCGCACCAAGGGACTGCTGGGGTCCGCCGGGTGGTCGGACGTGGCCATCGAAGAACACAAGGACATGATGCAGATGGGACGCGACCCCGAGGACGTCGTGGCCTTCATGCTCTCTGACGAGATGGGGCGCAGGCTGGTGGGGGGCAAGGACCCCGAGGCGGTGCAGGCCGGTACCGAGGCCGCCGTCGACGCGTTGCGACCGTACGCTACGGTCGAGGGCGTCGTGCTGAGTGGCATTGGCTCGTGACCGCCCGCAAGGCGTAGGACGCACCCAGGATTTCCACGCCTCGTTCTCCAAATGGTGCGGACCGAAGGTCCTGTGCGGACCCTGCCACCAGCCGCTCGGTGACCGAATCGCCCATCAGTAGGGTCCGTTGACAGCCACAGCCAGCAATCGACGAGTCCTCGATCAGGATCCGCCCCACTGAGTCAGACTACGGGGACCGGCTGTCTGTGGCAGGGTGAGCCGAACTCGTCACGGAACGCCGTCCTGCGAGTGCGATGCCGCTCCAAACAAGGGGGAGGTGGATGTCAGAGATGATCACCGCAGCCGATGCTCGTCGCCGAAGCGTCTGGCGGATGGCATGGGGTGTAGCGGCTGTTCTGAGCGCTGGCATTGTTGTTGTCGCTTGTGACGGATCACCGAGCTCGGTCTCCCCCTCGTCTACGCGACATTCTGCCCAGGGGAGCGTGTCACCCACCCCGGTAGATGTCGCCGTCACCGGGCCCGAACCAGTTGGTTCCCCCACCTTCAACAACACCCTCTACGGAACGGACTTCGATCTGTCAAAGGTCGGCTACGAGAGTTCCCAGTTCTTCCTGTCCGGCACCGCCCACTCCTACGCGCCGGTCAGCCCTCTGGCCAGCAACGGCCAATGGAAGATCACCACGGGGGTGAGGGCGTCGTACAAGACACGTATAGCCGTCTACCGCCCGATCAACCCCAATAAGTTCAACGGGACGGTTGTCGTCGAGTGGCTCAACGTGAGCGGAGGGGTTGACGACGCCCCCGAGTGGACCTTGTCCCACAACCAATTGATCCGCGACGGCTTCGCCTGGGTAGGAGTTTCCTCTCAGCAGGTCGGCGTCGACTCGGCAAAAACCACCGACCCGGCCGAGTACTCGTCGCTCACCCACCCGGGCGACAGCTTCTCTTACGACATCTTCTCCCAGGCCGGCCAAACGGTTCGCCAGGACGCAACCAGGATACTGGCCGGACTGCGGCCCCACTCGCTGATCGCCGCCGGTGAGTCCCAGTCGGCCGGCCGGCTCATGACGTACATCGATGCGGTACAGCCGATCACGCACGTCTACCAAGGCTTCCTCGTGCACAGCCAGTTCGGTACCGGCGCTCCCCTCTCCCAGGCACCGCAGACCAACTACTCGGCCCCCAACCCGACGACCATCCGTAGTGACATCGGCGTTCCCGTGTTCGAGTTCGAAACCGAAACCGACGTCTACAACAGCAACCTGACCGACCGGCTGCATGACGGCAACCCAAAGTGGTTCCGGCTCTGGGAGGTGGCGGGCAGCTCGCACTACGACTATTACGGACTGGCCATCGGTCCCGACGACACCGGCAACGGTCAGGGCGCGGTCAAAAACCTGGCAGCGATGCAGAATCCGACCCGCATGCCCACCGGGAACTTCAGCTGCGCCGTTCCCATCAACACCGGCGGGACCCACTGGGCACTCGACGCCGCCGTCTATTGGCTCAACCGGTGGGTGGTCGACGGTACACCGCCTCCTCGGGCTCCCCTATTGGCCACGACACACGTGTCGCCGGTGGTCTTCAAGCTCGATGCAAACGGCAACGCCGTCGGAGGTGTGCGGACGCCCCAGGTGGACGCGCCCGTCTCCTCTTTGAGCAGTCAAGGCAACACAGGAGGCTTCTGCTTTCTATTCGGCTCCACCGTGCCGTACAGCGCGGCCCACATCGCCAGCCTCTACAAGAACCATCGCCAGTTCGTCTCCGCCTGGGCCCGTGCCGTTCACAGGGACCAGGCTGCAGGGTTCCTTCTCCCCGCCGATGCCGTCGAGCTGCTGCACTCGGCGGTCGTCTCACAGGTCGCACGGCAAAGCAGCTGAGTTGCCTCCACTGTTCGAGTTGGTGAGGCGCGCCTGCGAGCCGGTGGGGAGACCACCACATGACCACCAGCGATGACCGCCCTTCGTGGGTCACGGTGGATCCGGTGAGGCGGTTGCCGGGGCCCCTGGCCAGCTGTGGCCCGCATCGGGTACCTCGAGGAGTCGCTCCGTCGAGACGCCTCGGCGGCCTGACCGAGGAATCCCCGATCTCAGCTCCGCAGGGGGCCAGGGTTGGCGGTTGCAGCACTCGTTGGCATGACGCCGGGGTTTCTTCGCAACCGTTCAAACTGCTGGCTCAAGAACTCCTCCAGTGCCTCGACCTCGAGCGGTCGGGCATAAAGGAAGCCCTGGCCGCTGTCGCAGTGTTCCCGCTCGAGCTGAGAGTACTGCTCGGTCTCCTCGATGCCTTCGGCCAGAGTCTCCAGCCCCAGCGTCTTACCCAGTTGGACCAACGTGCTGATGAGTGCTCCGGACTCGGGAGATTTGGCCATGGAGGAGATGAAGGACCGGTCGATCTTCAGCGTGTCGACGGGGAACTGTTGGAGGTATGCGAGCGACGAATAGCCGGTCCCGAAGTCGTCGATGGCGATGCGCACCCCGGTGCGCTTTAGTGCCACCAGCCGCGGCACCACGGCAGCGACGTTTTTCATGATGGCCGTTTCTGTTATCTCGATGGTCAGCAAGGTGGATGGAAAGCCGGAAGAGTCCAGAGCAGCACCGACGTCGTCGATCAAACGGTCATTCTCGAGTTGTCGGGCCGAGATGTTCACCGAGACACCCAACTCGAAACCCCGCTCATTCCAGCCGGCACCCTGGCGACAGGCCTCGTCGAGCACCCAGCGCCCGACATCGCAGATCATGCCCGATCCCTCCAGCATCGGGATGAAAACGTCCGGTTGGATCAGACCCAGACGGGGATGATTCCAGCGAAGAAGGGCCTCCACCCCGGTGGTCTCTCCGCCGGAGAGGCTGAAGATGGGCTGATAGACCAAGGCGAACTGGTTCTGCGCAAGTGCTTCACGCAAGTCCATCTCCAAAAGATGACGATCCTGAACAACGGTGTGCATCTCGGCCTCAAAGGCCACAAAGCAATCTTTGCCCGCCGCCTTGGCCTCGTACAGCGCTATGTCGGCGTCGCGCAGAAGCTCGGTGGCCGAGGGCCGGATTCCGGTGGCGATGCCGATACTGGCTGTCAGGGTCAGTGGCCCCGCAGACACCCCCGACAGCTCGAAGGGCGCCCGCAGCACCTCGATCAAGCGCTCCGCCACGAGTTCGGGCCCGACGTCCATTGTGCTCTCGTCCACCAGAACGACAAACTCGTCGCCTCCCAGGCGCCCAATGCTGTCACTCTCGCGTACGGTGACTACGAGCCGCTCAGCCACGGCTTGAAGCAGCTGATCCCCGACCCCGTGGCCGAGGGAATCGTTGACGTCCTTGAATCCGTCCAGATCAATGAACAAGGCGGCTACTTGCGTGTTGGATCGGCGGGCCCGAGTGAGCATCTGCTCAGTACGGTCGAGGATCAGGGCCCGGTTGGGCAGACCTGTCAGGGCGTCGTGAACTGCCTGAAACCGAATCTGGTCCACCAGCCGGGCATTGGAGAGAGCGGTCGACGCTTGGGCGGCCAGACCCTTGAGCCGTTCGGAAAGCCTGGTGGTCACTGTGAGCCGCTCAGGTCGCGTGGTGACCCCGGCCACGATGGCGCCGATTGTCTCTCCGGCAACAACAATGGGGGCCGATAGCGAGGCTACGGTTCCGAACTCCGAAAGACTGCTCTGAACGAGTCCGCTACTGGCGATCGACCCCAAAGGCGCTGACGTGAAGGATCGGGATCTCATTGCCGCTACGTCGTCGTCGCTGTAGCCGATTGACCCCGCTAGGCGAAAACCATCGGCGGATGGCCCGAACTCACCGGCGGTATCCAAAAAGATGGCGGCCCGATCGCAGTCGATGACGTCAGGGACGGCTTGGGCGACTCTCGACACCATCTCCTGCGTGGTGACGATCTCTGTCAGCGACGTGGCCAGCTCCAACAGCACCTGGGCCGTGTTGGCCTGATGTCGGGCCTCGGCGATGGCGTCCGCGGTGTCGAGCGCAGCTGCTGCCAGGCGTGCGTACGTTTCGAGGGTGGTCTGTGAAAGGGATGAGAAGACACCACCACCCTCGTCGACGGCGAGGTAGCCGTAACGACGGCGCGCCGACGTCACGTCGACGGCAACCACGTTGTGGGGCGCCGCTCCGCCGGCCAGGAGATCATCGGCGATGGAGGTCGCTTGTGCGTCGGTCAGTCCCTCCCGATAGACCTTTCGGGCAATCCCCTCCCGCTCCTCGAGAACAAGAAGTGCGCCGCCGGCTCCGACCGCCGCTCTGAGCGATGAGCCGACCAATCCTTGAAGGACTTCCTCGTACCGCTCGTTGGAGGCCAGGTCGCTGATCATGTCCTGGATCTGCTCGAGTCGGGTCTCGAAGAGCTCGGCGCGCGATCGGTAGTGGTCGACTTGGGAAGTGTCCGTCTCGATGGGCTGCCAGCGCATGCGGAACACGCAGGCCGTATCGCCCCGGCACTGGCACTCCTCTTCGATGACCACTGCGGGGGCGAGGTTGAATACGACGGGTACCAGTGCATACTGCACCGCCACGAAGTCGCAGAACTCCGGGTACGGGTCATAGCCGTCCTCGAACCACTCCCGGATAGTCCATTCGTTGGGTTCGATCTCGGTCTTCTCATAACGCCGGATCGGTACCAGTGGATTGAGATCGGACCCACTAGCCAAAAGCGTTCCGGGGGAATCCAGCGCTTGAGCGGCCTGGGACAGCTCCCACGTCATGAGCCAGTCGGACAACAGCCCGGACTGTGCGTAGAGACTGGTTGCATCCAACCTCGAGCGCTCCTCGAGGAGTCGCCTGAACTGGCTGTAGGAGCTCCAGGAGGCGGCATCAGCCAGCTCCCCGAGACCGCGGGTCTCACCGGCCCTCCATAGCATCTCCTCGATGCGGTCAGCCGGCATGGTCTCGAGCAGAAACTCCATCAACATCTTCGTGTAGACACCGGAAATGTGATGGTCCGCCAGGTTTGATTCCATCCCCTGAGGATCGACAGATCCGCCGATGCCCTTTAGTCCGCCACCGGGGCCCGCCCAGAGCTGTCGCTGTTAACCGCTTCTCCGACCAGGGACTCTCGTCGTTTGAGGCGTGATTCAATCCGAAGTGAGGTCGACACAGGCGTGAGCGGTGATCGATCGAATGGACTCCGGTCGGGGCTGAACGTCGGTAGTAGCGTTCGTCATGCCGACTCCAGGCCACGGCCGGGCGGCGATGGACGGGGCGGCAATGTGAGAGGAAACCGTGGGGAAACCAGCGCAGCGGATCCGGTCGAACGGCGCCTTCGGAGCCGGGGGGTTCGGCGGATGGGCGGCGACCGTGTTGGTGGCCGCCCTGGCCTTGATGGCAGCCGGATGCACGGCGTCCGCCTCAGGGGCAACTCCGCCCTCCGGGAAATCCTCCGCTCACGTCAAAACGATCACTCTGAGGTCACCGACCTACCGTCCGAAGGCTGCGGCAGGAACGACGGACGACTATCACTGCACCCTGCTCAACCCTCACCTCACGAAGAACGCCTACGTCATCTCCAGCCAGTTCTTCCCCGGAAGCCCTGAGGATCACCACGCCGCCCTGTTCCTTCTGCCTCCCTCGATGGTGGCCGAAGCGGAGAAGGCCAATGTCGGGGGGAAGGGGTGGACCTGCTTCGGTGAGGCGGGACTGCCCAATGAGCCCATCAACGAAATCGGGAGCACGCCCTTCCTCAGCGTCTGGGCTCCCGGTCATGGCGTGGACGACCTCCCCAAAGGGACAGGTATCGAGCTTCCGGCGGGAACCTTGGTGATCATGCAGGTGCACTACAACCTGTTGGTCGGGGACAGGCCGGTCACCAACAAACTGGTGGTGAAGACGGTGCCCATGTCCACCCCGTTGTTGCCGCTCAAGTTGGATCTTTCCTTCGCCGCTCCGGACCTCCCGTGTCCGGCCGGTGTGACTGGACCACTCTGCAACCGGGCTGCATCGCTGGCCCACCAGGGACAGGAGTTCGGGCCCAGTGCCATCACCTTCGTCAATGCCATCGAGGCCGCCTGCGGACGCAATCCCTCCGACCCGCCAGCAGGGGACACGACGTCGTGTACCTTCCCCGTCTCTGACACTGGCTACATCGTTCGGGCCCAAGCTCATATGCACCTGCTCGGTCAGAGCTTCAAACTGGTTCTCAATCCGGGAACACCTCAGGCCCAGACGGTCCTCGATGTGCCTGACTACAACTTCCACTACCAAAAGGCTTACAACCTGGCCAAGCCCGTCCACGTCACGGCCGGCGAGCCGCTCCAGGTCACATGTAGCTACGATCCGCAGCTGGCCCAGGAACTGCCGATCCTGCGCAAGGCCCCGCCCCACTACGTCACCTGGGGCGACGGCTCGTCGGACGAGATGTGCCTCGGACTTTCGTGGATCTCCGCCACGCTGCCCAACCCCCGCGCTGCGCTCTGAGCATGGCGGCGGGCAGGCCACCGCCGTCGGACCGCCGGGGCGGATCGGTACATGACCCGAGCGGGAACGGCATCGACCGACGAGAAAAAAGGGTCAAATCCGGAGCTGGGCGGCGGATTCCCAGCTCGACGGATCTGACCGTACTCACGGTAAGGGCCCCACCTGAGGACACGCTGGGACCGCGCTGGGATCAGCCCGAGTATTGGTTAGGTATCGCCTCGGAGACGGGTGTCCGACTCTCGCCGCCGTAGGCCACCGGTGCCTGTGCGTGCGTCCTGTGCTGCGTGCATCTGCCCGATTGTCGAGGGAGGACCCATGCGCTCCCGGTGACGCTCAGCGCGGGTAGAGCCGGGTGACGTCGGCGATGTCGTGGTTGGCCGGGTCGGCGGCCGCCTGGTCGTAGAGGCGGCGCACCGCCGTGGTGGCCGGCAACGAGATCCCGTGGGTGGCGGCCAGGTCGATGGCCATCCCCGCGTCCTTGGCCCCCAACCCCGGGGACCACCACGGGTCCTGATGACCGGTGAGCACGCCCTCGAAGCGGTTGGTGAGGGCAGGGGGCACCATCGGGCTCTCGCCCAGGAGGTCCCGCAGTTGCTGCTCGGAGAGCCCGCCCGCCCGACCCACGGCGAATGACTCGGCCAGGGCCACCACCCCGTCCAACAGAAGGAGGTTGACCGCCAGCTTGGCCGCCGAGGCCAAAGCCGGCACCTCGTAGTGCAGGACCCGCTCGGACAGCGCCGGCAACAGGGCCGCCAGTTCGGGGGCGAACCCCTCCTCCCCTCCCACCAGATAGGCGGCGTGGCCGGCCGCCACCATGGCCGGGCTGCCCAGAACGGGC
Organism: uncultured Acidimicrobiaceae bacterium; assembly: GCA_963813525.1. Taxonomy (GTDB): domain Bacteria; phylum Actinomycetota; class Acidimicrobiia; order Acidimicrobiales; family RAAP-2; genus Bog-756. The sequence continues at coordinate 1,256,521 of CAWEZI010000005.1, read as the reverse complement.
ATGGCCACGAAACGGGGGAAGGCAGCATCCAGTTCGGTGGTGAGGGCGGGCGACACCGTCGAGGTGTCCACGTAGAGGCATCCCTCGCCGAGGGAGGCGAGCACACCGCCCTCCCCACACGCCACCTGGCGCACCACCTCGTCGTCGGTCAGGCTGGACAGAACCACCTGGGCCGGACCGACGGCGGCGGCCACCGATGGGGCCTCCTCGGCTCCCCGGGCCACAAGATCGGGAACCTTGCCCGGCGTGCGGTTCCAGATGGCCAGGTCGTGTCCGGCATCGACCAGGCGCCCGGCCAGCGCCTCTCCCATCCGGCCCATTCCCAGCACGGCAACCTTCATAGTCATCACCACTTCCCGTGACGCGTGCCGGCGACGCTACTGCCAGCTGTCGCCAGACTCTCTTGTCCACTCATCGGTCTTCCCCGGCGTCGGGCAGCAGCACGTGGGGGTTGAGGATCCCGTCGGGGTCGAGGGCCCCCTTGACCGCCCGGAAGGTGTCGATCTCCTGTCGGGTCCGCGACAGGGAGAGCCACCGTCGTTTGGCCGTGCCGATGCCGTGCTCGGCGCTGATGCTGCCGCCGAACTCGGCCACCATCCGCAACACGCCGTCGTCGACCCGGTCGTCATCGGGAGCGAGACCGGTCACGTTGACATGGACGTTGCCGTCGCCCACATGCCCGAACAACCAAACAGCGGCGTCCGGATCGATCGACCGGATCCGCTCGGGCACCTGGTCGACAAAGGCGGCCAACGATCCCAGCGGAAGGGTCACATCCATCTTGTGGGGCGGACCCAGGGTGTTGATGGCTTCGGTATGGGCTTCGCGGTAGCGCCACAGCTCGGCCCGTGGCCTGGGGTCGGTGGCCACCACCGCATCTTGCACATGGCGCAACGACGCAGTCACCTCGGCCAGGTCCGCCGTCGGATCGGTGCGGTCGGCCACCTCGACCAGCAGATAGACCGGGTGTGGTTGGGCGAACGGGGAGACCAGGCCGGTCACCGCGGCCACCAGGGCCAGCCCCGATTGCAGGAACAACTCGCAGGCCTCCAGGGAGGCGAGGGACTGACGGAGGACGACCGAGGCGTCCACCGCCTCCGACGCGGTCGGGAAGGCGAGCAGGGCCACGGTTCGGGCCGACAGGGCCGGGACCAACCGCAGTCGGGCCTTGGTCACCACGGCCAGGGTTCCCTCGCTGCCGCAGAGCAGCCCGGGCAGGTCGTACCCGGTGTTGTCCTTGACCAGGCCGCCGAGGTGGGACACGACGGACCCGGTACCGAGCACCGCCTCCACCCCGATGACCTGAGCCCGGGTGTCCCCGTAGCGAAGGAACCGGGTCCCGCCGGCGTTGGTGGCCACGGTGCCCCCCACGGTGGCCGAGCCCCGACTGGCCAGGTCGACCCCGTAGGTCCACCCGGCCTCCCGTCCGGCCTCCTGCACAGCGGTGATGACCACGCCCGCCTCCGCCGTCACCTGACCGGCCACCGGGTCGACCGGCTCCAGGTGGCGGAGGCGGTCGAGGCTGAGCACGATCTCGTCGTGCAACGGGACACCTCCGCCGACCAGGCCGGTGTTCCCACCCTGGGGTACGAGGGCGGCACCCCGACGGCGACAGACATGGATCACGCCGGCCACCTCTTCGGTCGACCTGGGGCGGACCACCGCCGCCGTGCGCCCGACGAAACGACCGGTCCAGTCGGTGGTGTAGGAAGCCAGCCGGTCGGGATCCACGATCACGTGGGGGCCGACCACCTCCGACAGCTGGTCGATGAGGGCGCTCGAAGAGCTCACGTCGATTAGAAGGGAAGCCCGCGGATACGGAGGTCCGCGTCCGGTGCCGACGCCGCCGGGGCCAACGCCGTCCAGCAGGTGACCAGAGGCATGGAAACCGGCGGTCCCGCCCGCTGGTCGACGGTGACCGGGTGGTCGACCACCTGCCAATCGAGGCTCTCGTAGAAACGCACCCGCTGAGGGAGGCAGAACAGCAGGCCAAGGGGTCGCCCCACTGCACCCATCCGGGCCATGGCCCCCACCACCAGAGGTCCTCCGACACCGGTCCCCCGGTACCGCCGGTGCACGATCACTCCCCCGAGGCCTACGCCATCGATGGTCCGTCCGGCCACCTCGACCTGGGTCGGGACCCAGCCGGCGCAACCGATGAGGGTGCCGTCTTGACGCACGCCCACGTGGCCGGTCTTCCGTTCCCACTCGATGGCGAGATGGTCCGTCTGGAACGGATCGGTCTCACCGTCCACCACGGCGGCGTAGTCGTCGGGCCCGAAGTCGGGAAGGTCGATCACCTCCACGCCGGGCACGGTAGCCGCGTCGGGCCGCGGGCCCACACCGGATTACATGGGCCGGCCGGCCCGCACCCGATTAGGGTGACCGCTGTGTCCGGGGTGAACGACACGGCGGCGGGGGCCGGCCGCCACATCGAAACCGGACTCCCCCCGAAAGGCCGACGGTCTCGACGACCGGTGGCGGGCGCGGTGGCCGCGGTGGCGGTGGTGGGTGCCGTCGTACTCGGTCTGCACCTTGCCGCGGTGGCTTCGTCGGCAGCGGCGGCCACACCTGTGGCCCAGGCTCCCGGGGCCCAGACCCTGGCCGGTACCGGCGCCCCCGGCCCGCGCCTCTCCCTCGAGGCCCCGGCCGGCATCGCCGAGGACGCCGCCGGTGACCTGTTCATCGCCGACGCCGGCGGCTGCCGGGTGGTCGAGCTACCGGCCCACGACGGGCACTCCTACGGACGGGCCCTCACCGCCGGCACTCCGGTCACCCTGGCCGGCGGGACGTGCTCGAGCGCCCACCCGTCGCCCACCGCGGTGGCCGTCGACACAGCCGGCGACCTGTTCATCGCCTACGGGCCGGCCAACCGGGTCGAGGGACTGCCGGCCCGGAGCGGCACCGCCTTCGGCCAGGCCACCACCGCCGGCCGGCTGGTGGACGTGGCCGGCACCGGCACCCCCGGGTTCGGCGGTGACGGGGGCCCGGCCGCCCTCAGCACGGTCGACGACCCGACCGGTGTGGCCACAGACAGCGCCGGCGACGTGTTCATCGGCGACACCGCCAACGGCCGGCTCCGCATGGTGGCGGCCTCCGACGGCACCCACTTCGGTGTGGCCATGCAGGAGGGGCACATCTATACGGTGGCCGGTAACGGACTCACCGGATCCAGCGGTGACGGTGGCCCGGCCGGCCAGGCCGAGCTGTGGGACCCGGGGGCGCTGGCCGTCGACAACAGCGGTGACCTGTTCATCGCCGACCAGGGCAACCGGACCATCCGGGTGCTGACCACCCACGCCGGCACCTTCTTCGGGGTGAGCCTGGGTGCCGACGACGTGGGCACCGTGGCCGGCGAAGGATCCTACGGCCCCTATCTCATCGACGGGCTCCCGGCCGTGGGCGAAACGGCCGAGATCAACTTCCCGAGCGGGCTGGCCTTCGACGCCCGGGGCGACCTCTACATCGCCGACGGCGACATGCAGGTCATCCGCATGGTGGCTGCCGGCACCGCCGTCTTCCGGGGCAAGCCCACCATCCCCGACGCCATGTACACCGCCGCCGGTGCCTTCGGGGTGGGCCCGCTGCGCGACCAGACGAGCTGGGTCCAGACCCGGCTCGACGATCCGACCGGGGTGGCCGTGTCACCGGCAGGGCGGCTGGTCTACAGCGACAGCGTGGCCGACGTGGTGCGGGAGCTGCCGGCAGCCACCTGAGCCGGGGAGCCTCAGCGCAGGGCGACGAAGTCGTAGGTTCCCGTCCCCACGGCCACCGTCACACCCGACGGCCCGACAGCACCCGACGGGATAGAAGCGCTCGACGACCCGGCTCCCACCACCGTGACCCCGGGAGCGTGGGCGACCGGCTGTCCTCCCTCGGTCAAACCCCCGAGGCCGATCCCGGGGAAGGTGCACCGGGCGGTGGCGTTGGGTGGGACCGTCACCGACAGGTTCCAGCCGCGCCCGTTGGTCCGCCAGGCCACCAAGTAGGTGCCGGCCGGTGAGGGGAACGTCCCGGCGGCGTGGGTGAGGCCGGCCGACGGGGGGGTGATGGTCACCTGGGTGGGAGGGCCGTCGGCGGGGGGCGGACCGGGGACGGCGCCGAGCAGGATCTCCTGGGTGGCCACCAGGGCGGAGGAGCCCCACCCGTGGGACATGCTGTCGCCCACCAGGTCACTCGGTGTCCAGGTCTCCCAGGTGAAGGTGCCGCCCGCCTTCAAGATGGCGGCCCACCCGGGAAAGGATGCGTCGGTGAGGATGCGGACCACGTCGACGTCCCGCCCGCCGTTGTGGAGGGCCCGCAGCAGCTCCATGCCGTGATCGGGCTCCACCGAGATGTCGAGCGAGGCCACGTAGCGGGCCACCCCGGGGGCGGCGGCGGCCGGCACCACCCCGTAGGCCAGGGCGCCCAGGTTGGCCAGCTGGGAGGCGTGGCCGCTCTGTGACCCGTCCGGCTCCAGACCGTCGACGTAGTGCCCGTCGGCGTTCAGCATGTGGGCGTTGACGGCGGCGGTGACCGATGACATCCGTTGGGTCTGGGTGGCGGCGGCAGAGCTGTCGCCCACCAGCTCGGCGACGGCCGCCACCCTGCGGAAGGCGTTTACCGACAGGATGTTCAAGAAGGTGTCGGCCTCGGTGCCGTAGTCGTAGCCGTACTGGTTGTCACCGTTGGTCGAGATGGTCAGCCCCGACACCAGCCCGGTGGTCGGATCGATGGCGCCGGCCAGGTAGTCGGTCAGCCGGAGGAGGGTGGGCAGCAGACCGGACAGGGTGGCCTTGTCCCCGGTCGAGAGGTAGTAGCGCCACACCCACTCGGGGTAGATGGCGGTGAAGGTCGGGTAGTCCTGGGGGCCGTCGTCGTTGGGGTAGACCTCGTTCATCTGCCCGGTGGTGGGCCAGTAGCGGGCCTGGGCCCGGGCCATGTCCCGCAGTCCCTGCCAACTCAGGTTCTGCTCGCCGAAATTGCGCATGACGGTCTGGGACTCGTTGGTGGCGTCCCACATGAACTGCCCCTTCTCCCGGGTGGGGGTGTCCACGAACTGCTCATGGGAGGTGTAGAGACCGGAGTGGGCGCAGAGGGCCCACACTCGGTCGAGCACGGGATCGGACGAGGTGAAGGTGGCGTCGGCCACCGCCGGCATGGTGGCGTGCCGGGCCATGAGGGTGACCTGACCGTGGCCGATGGCTTCGCCCGGATCGTCGATCTGCAGATAGCGGAAGCCGAGGTAACAGAAGGGGTGGAAGTTCTGGGCGCCGGCCCGCTGTGTGTACTGGAAGGAGAGGTCGGTCCCCTGGGTGTTGTGGATGGTGGAGACCGCCCCGTCCGGGTCGAGGGTGTAGCCGACGTGCATGGGCACCACGTGGCCGTCGGACCCGTGGGCGAAGGAGACGAAGGGCCGGCCGGCGTAGACCTTGCCGAAGTCGACCACCACCGAGCCGGTGGCCAGGGTCCGGACCGAGGTGGGGGCCACTCCGTGCTCGCTGATCCGGGTGCGCTGGGCGTAGAGGTCGACGAAGGGCAGCGTGCCCACCGGGCCCAAGACCACGGCCGGCGTCCAGTCCTGGTCGTCGAAGCCGGCTTCCGACCAACCCTGCGGGGCCCGCCGGCCGTCGATCCACTCCACGAAGTCCCCGCCGTCGTTGTTGCGTTGGGGTGCCGGTAGCCACTCGGCCCGACGGGTACGCCAGTCACCGGTCGACTTGATGGTCACCACCCGTCCGTCGGTGTAATGCACCACCACCTGGGCCAGTAGGCCGGGCGCCGAGGTCGGGCGGCCCTGACCGGGCCCGTACCAGCGGTGGAGGAGTCCGATGGCGTTGCGCCGACCGGCCCGCAGGGCCGAGGTGACATCGGTGGCCTGGTAGTACTGCTGATCGGGAAAGCAGAAGCTGGGTCCGGTATCGACCAGCCTGCCGTTGATCCAGAGCTGGTACTTGTGGGCCACGGCCACGTAGGCAACGGCGTAGGACACAGTTCCTGACGGCAGCGAGCGGGTCGTGCGCAGATAGGTGTACTCCTCCTCGCCGGGGTTGGCCGGGCCCGGCCGCAGCCAGAGGGCCTGCCAATCGGTGGTGCGCAGGCCGGTGGTGAAGGTGGCAGCCGGGCTCGGCCCACTCCACTGTCCGGCGCCGTCGGCTGTCCGCACCGTCCAGTGGTACATCGAGTCGGCGGCCAGAGTCGGTCCGGCGTAGGGCACGAACGCCTGGTCGGGGGCAGCCACCCGCCCCGAGTCCCATACCGTGGCCCGGCTCGGGGAGGGCCCGGTGACCACCACCCGGTAACCACTCTGGACGGCACCGCGGCGGTGGTCGGTTCCCCGCCAGGCGAAGAGCACGTCCTCGGGATCGACCCCGACCGGCTTGGCCACCCCGGTGGTGGTCAGGGCGGTGGGCGGCGTAGGCGGAGCCGCCGAACCCGCGTCGGCCCCGGGGCCGGGTGCCGGGTCGCGCCCCCGGGATGTCTCGACGGCGGCGTCGGCCACCGCCCCGACCACCACCGCACCGGTCGTCACCCGGATCCCGCCGGCCAGGAATGATCGTCGATTCACCCGTTTGTCTCCCACCCCTCGTCGGGTGTCGGAGAGCGTACAAGGATGGCGACCGTGGACGGGGGCCGACGGCCGCACCCCTTTACCGGACGGGTAGGGTCGTCGCCTAATGGATCCCCGGGCGCAGGTCCTCGAAGCACACGCCGTGGGCCGGTCGGTCACCGCCGACGGGCTCGAACGCCTGCGTACCGCCGTGCTCATCCAGATGCGCCGGTCGATGGGAATGGGCGAGGACCGGCCCCCACCGGCCTGCGTCGATCCCGACCAGGCTTTCTTCGCGCCGGGTTCGATCACCCGGCAGGTCAACGGCGACCTCCCCTCCATGCTCATCGGGGGCATCGCCGCCCTCCTCCTCCAGACCCTCCACCCGCTGACCATGGCCGGGGTGGACCGGTACTCGAACTACCGCCAGGACCCGCTGGGTCGGCTGGAGCGCACGGCCTCCTTCCTCGGGACGACCACCTTCGGGTCGCGTACCGAGGCGGAGTCGGCGGTGGCCCGGGTGCGACGGGTGCATACCGCCGTCAGCGGGACCGCTCCCGACGGGCGGCCCTACTCGGCCGACGATCCCGACCTTCTGACTTGGGTCCACGCCGCCGAAATCCACTGCTTCCTCACCTCCTCGACCATCTACGGCCCGCGCCCTCTGGCTCCGGCCGAACAGGACCTCTACGTCGATGAGATGGCCCGGGTGGCCCTGGCCCTCGGGGCCACCGCCGTCCCCCGCAGCGTGTCCGAGTTGGAGGAGTACTTCGCCAGGGTCCGACCCGAGCTGGCCCTCACCCGGGAGGCACGCACCGCCCGCAACTTCGTGCTGCGCGGGGTGGGACGGTGGCCCCACGAGGTCACCACCTACGCCCTGTTGGTGGCGGCCGCCCAGGGCGTGCTGCCCCCGTGGGCCCGACGACAGCTGCGCCTACCGGCCGTACCGGCCGGCGATCGTCTGGCCGTGCGTCCGGCGGCCCGGGCGCTGGGCACGGCTCTGCGCTGGGTGGTCAGCGCCCCCGCCCCGGAAGTCGACGCCGACCTGGCCACCACTGTCTGAACTGAGACCGGCTGAGCCGACAGTGGCTGAGCCGACACTGGCTGAGCAGACACTGGCTGAACTGACGCTGTCTGAACTGACGCTGTCTGAACTGACGCCGTCTGAGCCGACGTCGGCCCCGGGGGCCGGATACGGTGTGGCCGGCATGGACTGGACATCGTGGGGACAGCGACTCGAGAAGGCCCTGGGGCCCGAGGGCGACTTTCCCTCCTTCTTCGCCCCCGGGGCCCTGTTCAGCGATCCGGTCAACTCCCCCACTCCCGACATCGCCGCCATCGAGGCCATGACCCAGGCGTCGTTTCCCGACTGGCGCCAGGAGATCCTGTGGGTCCACGGCGACGACACCGGGGGTGCCTTCGAGTGGATCGGACGGGGGACGCTGGGGGGGACCATCCCCATCGCCATCCACGGGTCGACGGTGGTGGATGTGGACGCCGACGGCCTGGTCACCCGGTGGCGCGACTACTTCGACCTCAAGGAGCTCGACGCCCAGGTGGCCGCCTTCACCCCTCCCGCCACGGGCTGAGGTCGAGGCCGGGATAGCGCCCGGCCACCCCGGCCAACGTCTCCGGCGTCCAGAAGGGATGGCCGGGCGGGGGGAAGCCCAGGACGGTCAGCTGAGCCGGCGTGGCCTGCTGGACGAAGTTGTGCCATTCGGGAGAGAACCCCTTGAACGGCCAGGCCTGGTACCCACCCCACTCGACGGCGGCCGGGCGGTAGGAGACGTGCACCATGTAGCGGGCCTGGGCCGGGTCGGTCAAGTCGACCGAGCGGTGGTAGACGTCGGGCCGGTACACCACGATCGACCCGGCCGGGGCCGAGGCGTCACCGGGGTCGTCGTAAAGCGAGCGGTATTCCTCGATGGCGAGGGTGTGGCGCTCGACGGGGATGTCGCGGGTCCGGCTGCGGGAGACGAAGCGGGTGGCACCGTTGGAGGGGCCGACGTCGTTGAGGTAGACGAAGGTCTCCATCTGCTGATAGCCCGGATCGGGCCGGGGCACGGTCAGGGTGTGGTTGGGGAAGTCGGTGTGGAGGAGCTGGTTGTACTCCGAGGGTTGGCCGGCGTACTTGGCGGTGACCAGGGCCAGGTACATGCGCACGTCGTCGGTGCCGAGGAGCTCCCTGGCCAGTCCGATCATCAGATCGCCGACGGCCAGGGCGTTGAGCGACCGGCTGTGGAACGGGAACTCGGGCCACGACGCGTCCCAGGTCCGCCACCTGGCCACGGCCGGATCGCCGTCGGCTTCCTCGCTGTCGGCCATGGCCTCCGGGGTCGGGAACAAGACGGCCACAGCCTTCTGAGCGGCGGCCAGCAGATCGTCGGGGACGATCCGCTCGAGGACACACCAGCCGTCCTCTTCCCACGACCGACGTTGTTGGGGCCCCACCCGAGGACGCACGGGCCCAGGGTATCGGTCGACCCGGTGGGACCCGTGGGCGGGTTGGTCGAATTGCTGGCCCGGTCCGACTGTGGCGACTGAAGCGCAGATGTCGCTGACGGTACGGCTCTCTACCAGCTGAGCGGTAGAGAGAGGTCGAGGAGACCCAGACGACAAGCCCGGAGCGGGGCGGCGGGTCCCCACTCCACGGGCCTGACGACTGATTGGACTATGCCCACCGAGCTCGGGGCCTAAACCCAGGTCACTGACTTTCGTCATTTCCCACCTGGAAATGCGGGTTTGTCTGGGGCACCGTGCCCCGGAGCGAGATCAGGAGAGGCGGACGGGGTCTCAAACCCGGCTCTCGACACCACCCGGTCTTCCTGTGTGGAAATTCAGACTGGCCCACTACCTCCCGATAGCATCCACCGGGTGGGGCGGAACCCGATCGACTTGCGGCGGGACCTCGGTGCGGCCGCCCGCCTGTGGTCGTCCCCCGATCACCACGCCGTCGGCCAGGCGTGGTGGACCGCCTTCAGCGGCGAGCTGAGCGTGACCTACAACGTGGCCTGCTGCCAGTCGTCGGACAACGACGTGCTGGTCGACCGCTGCCTCCAGCCGCTGCTCGACCTCAAGAAGCCCGGCATCATCATGCTGGCCGGTCCCGGGCTGGCCACCGCCCAAAAACTGGCCGATGCCGGATGGGTCGGGGTGGGGGCCCTACCTCTCATGCTGCTGACCGAGCTCCTCCCTCCCGGCCACCCGGAGTCGGACGTCCGCCCCTTGACCGAGGAGGACCTGCCCGAGGCCCGCGACCTTCTGGCCGACACCTACGGCCTGTCCGACGCGGCGGCGGCCGCCGCCGTTCCCCTGCGGGCCGTCGAGGACCCGACCCTCGGGGTGTGGGGCCTGTTCGACCAGGGCCGGATGGTCTCCTCGTTTACCGGGGCCACCGAGGACGGGCTGGTGGTGGTGTGGTCGATGGCCACCGGCCGCCACGCCCAGGGCAACGGCTACGGGCGGCGACTGCTGGATGCCGCACTGCGCTCCCGGTTCGAAGCCGGGGCCGAGGGGTCGCTGCTCCAGTCGTCGGCGGCCGGCGAGAAGCTCTACCGCGGGCTCGGCTACCAGGTTGTCGAGTACTGGCAGCTGTGGTCGCGGCCGCGCTGGGTGATGGGACGCGCCTGACCGGCCCGGAGGGGCGCTACCCGGTGCCTGTCGGACCCGGGCCCTGTCCGCCGCCCTGGCCCACGACACCGGTTCGGCGGCGGCGCAGGAACAGGACCACCCCACCCACCACCACCGCCGCGGCCACCACCGAGAGAACCACGATGGCAGCCAGCCCCCCGCCGCTCAGGCCGGAGGTGGCGGCCGGTGGGGCCGCCCCGGCGTGGTGGCCGGTCGCGGTCGAAGTGGTGGGGGGAACGGTGGCCGGGGTGGCCGGGGTGGTCGGGGCGGTGGCGGCAAAGGCCACCACCTGCCGGGCCGAGGGCACCAGCAACAGACCGTCGCCCACCCCCGGGGTCGGGAAGTGGTTGGCCGGCATCCCCACCGACGCCCTGCGCTCCACTGCGCCGGTGGCCGGGTCCAGCCCGTCCAGCACCCCGTTCTGTCCGATGGTCCACACCAGGCCGGCGGCCACGACAGGAGGACCGCCGCCGGCCCCCGACCGCCACAACAGGTGAAGCGAGGGTGGGGAGTCGAAGGCCGACAGGGCCAGGACCCCGGCCAGGCAGGGGAGGTAGACAGTCGTCCCCGCCACGGCCACCCCGCCGTCGATGTCTTGGGTACAGCCGGTGGCCAGCTGGGTCTGCTGTCCGCCGATGCCCCCGAGGTGGGAGCCGTCGAGCAGGTAGGCGATCCGGGACTTGCCGGCCAGCACGACCTGGCCGTCGCTCAGGAGGGCGGGAACGGCCGACATGTCGAGATCATGGGCATTGTTGCTTGGCCAGTTGGTGGGGGCGAAGAACTGGAGCAGGTGCAGCGACGACGAGAGCTCGAGCACCGAATCGCTGTCGTCGTAGGGGTCGGAGGCCGAATAGACCGAGCCGTTGCCGGTGCTGACCCAGATGTGGCCGGCCGCGTCCACGGCCGGGGCGCCGCCCCCCATCCACACCGCCCCCTGGCTCTGCCCGCTGTCGCCGTCGACGGTGAAGAAACGGGGGGCGCCCCCCGCTTCGGGGACGGCGATCACCCGTCCCCGGTAGGTGGCGCAGTCGCCGTCGTTGCCACCCATCCCGAACACCACCTGACCGGCGTCGAGGGTCAGCCCGGTGCGCTGCAGCAGGGCAGCCGGATCGGCGCCGGAGGGGTCGACGGCCTGGGTCAGCTCGAGCTTGCCGGTCGCAGCGGACAGACCGATCAGGACGTGCTTGGGCTGGCCGGCCACCAGTTCGTCGGCCACGGCGAAGATCTCGTCCCGGGTCGGATCGACCACGGGGGTTCCGGTGATCCCCACCGTGGGCCCGATGTCACCACAGGGCAGGGCGGTCGACGGCACCGGCGTGGCCACGTGGGCGGACCAGACGACGGCTCCGTTGGTGGAGGACAGGGCGTAGACCGTGTCGTTCTCGGTGGCCACGTAGACGAGGGCGCCGGCAACCACCGGCTGGCCGTAGAGATCACCGTCGAGTTCGGGGGAGGTCCAGGCGCGGGCGGCGGAGTAGACGGCGGTGGGTGCGGTGGCCACACCGGTGCCGGTCGACCCGCCGTGGTACGCGGTCCACGACCCCGGGGTGACGGTGACCGCCCCTGCGGCCTCAGCACCAGTCGTGGCCACGGTCAGGGCCACAGCCGCGGACACAGCCAGGGCGACGATGACCAGGGCGGTCAGGGGGGCGGCCCGGGTGGGCGGTGGGGCTGGTCCGATCCTGCGACGCCTCGACGGCTCGACCGTGCTCACCGGGCAGACCATAGCCATGGTGCATTCCACTGCGGCGGGCAGCGTGGCCGTCCGGTCGGCCACCTTCGGGTGACGGGGCGGGTCAGCCCCCGCTCTGCAGCTCGGTCAATCCCGCCTCGGCCAGCAACCGGCGTTCGTCGACCTTGGACGAAGGAGTAAGGGGGAGACGGTCCACCTGCTCGATGCGGTCGGGCAACATCGAGTCGGGCAGTCGATCGGCGGCGGCCCGGCGGATGTCGAGGGCGGAGCCGAGCCCCTCCCCCACCACGAAGGCCACGATGGCCAGCTGACCCTGGTCGTCGTAGGCCACGCAGGTGGCGGCGGTGACACCGTCGAGGCCGCGTAGCGCCTCGGCCAGCTCCACCAGCGAGATGCGCACCCCCATCCGCTTGACGACCCGGTCGGCCCGGTCGACGTAGACGTACTCACCCTCGGGGGTGCGGTAGACCAGGTCGCCGGTGCGATAGAGGGTCCGGCCCTCGACCACGTCGGTGCGCAGCACCTCGGCGGTCAGCCCGGGCGCCCCCCAGTAGCCGGTCATGAGCTGGGCCCCGCCGATGTGGAGCTCGCCCACCTGTCCGGCATCGTCGACCAGGCGACCGGACTCGTCGACCAGGTGGAAGTCGACACCGGGGTGGGGACGCCCCATGGACACCACCCCGTCGGCCACCATCCCGGGGGTGAGTTCTACATGGGTGACGGCGATGGTCGTCTCGGTGGGACCGTAGCGGTTGAACACCCGCACCCCGGGGGCGGCGGCCCACAGTGCCTCCACGTCGGCGGCCGCGCAGGCCTCCCCACCCAGGGCCACCACGTCGAGGGTGGTGCCGGCCAGCTTGCCCACCTGTGGGCTGGACAAAAGGACTCGCAGGTAGCTGGGCGAGAAGCCGGTGTAGGTGATGTCCTCGTTGGCCACGGCGTTGAAGAAGGTGCGCGGGAAGAGGAGGGCCTCCCGCGGCCGGATCACCACCGCCCCCCCGGCGAACAGGGTGGGGAACAGGGTGCCGAAGGACCCGTCGAAATGGAAGGGGGACACGCACAGCGTGCGGGTGTCGCCGTCCAGGCCCAGGGCGGCCACCGTGGCCACCACCGCAGCCGAAAAGGCGGCGTTGCCGATGAGCACGCCCTTGGGCGACCCGGTGGTGCCCGAGGTGTAGATGGCGTAGGCCACCCGTTGGGGGGCGGGCCCGGGGTCGGGCCGACCGTCGGCCGCCCCGGCCAGCTCGCTCACGGTGGCCACCGGCACGGGGGCGAAGGCCGCCCCCGGCGCCGTCCCCTCGGTCGGGCTGTCGGACACCACCACCAGGGCGGCGGCGCAGTCCTCGACGATGGAGGCCACCCGGGCCTCGGGGTCGGCGACGGCCAGGGGGACGAAGACGGCCCCCACCCACAACGAGGCCAGGGCGGCCACCACGAAGTCGACCGAGTTGGGCAGCAGGAGAGCCACCCGGTCGCCCGCGGTCACTCCCGCCTCCGCCATCCCGTTGGCCAACCGGGCCGCCTCGGCGCACAGGGCGGCGTAGTCGAGGGCGCGGTCGGGGTCCTTGACCGCCGGGCGGTCGGGATGGCGGTGGGCCCCGTCGACGATGGCCACCAGAACGTCCGGAGGGGTCAACCGCGGGCCCCGGCCGGCCGTGACCCGGTCCCCCGTACCAGGGCGCCCGGCAGCTCCCCGGTGGGTCGGCCGTCCTCGAAGGTCACCCGGCCCCGCTTGACCGTCCAGCGGTAGCCGGTGGCCTCCTGCAGGAGGCGGCGCCCGCCGGCCGGCAGGTCGGTGGTGATCTCGGGGGGTCGGCAGCCCAGGCCCTCGAGGTCGATCACGTTGAGGTCGGCCAGGCGGCCGGGCTCGACCACCCCCCGGTCGTCCCAACCGAAGTGGGCCGCCGGGCGCTCCGTGATCTGGTGGACCACCTGCTCGACGGGGATCGCGTCGGCGTCCCGGCGGTCGCGCCCCCACAGCGAGAGGTAGGTGGTGGTCATCGACCCGTCGCAGATCTGCCCGCAGTGGGCGCCGGCGTCGGACAGGCCGAACAGGGCCACCGGGTCGGTGATCATGGCGCGGACGTCGTCCAGGTTGCCGTGGACGAAATTGAAGAGGGGCGTGTAGATGAGCTGGTTGCCGTCCCGCTGGAGCTGGATGTCGTAGGCGTACTCCCGCGGGTCGACCCCGGCCCGGCGGGCGGTGGCCCCCAGCGACCGACTGGCGTCGAGGTCGTAGTCGACCGGGTCGTCGAGGACGTACATGTCGTCGAAGCGGGCGAAGAAGGAGTAGCCGGCGAATGCGTCGGGCCCGGAGGTGAGGGCGGCGTGCCCGTCGATGATCGTGCGCCGGCGTTCGGGGTCGGCCAGCGCCACCAGCCGCTCGGCCAGGGGCAGTCCGGCGATGCGGGCGTAGGCCCGGGCCGGGGTGAACACGTTGACCGAGGCCTGCAGACCGAGGAGCACCCCGATGGGGCGCGGGGCCACCTGGGCCTTCACGTCCAGACCCTCCTCCCGCAACGAGGCGGCCAGGGCCATCAGGTCACGCCACCGCTCGGGCGCCTCGATGTCCTGTTGGACGGTGTAGCTGACCGGGCGGCCACTGGCCCGGGCGAAGGCGGCCACCAGGTCGAACTCGGCCCGGGCGAAATCATCGTCGGTGGTCCGGTAGCTGTCCGACAGGAGCTGGAAGACGCCGGTGCCCCGCTCGGCCAGCACCGAGGCCAGGGTCATGAGCTCGGGCTCGCGGGCCCGCAGGGTTCCCAGGTTCTGTCCCCCGCTGGTGCGGTGCCGCTCCGTGCGTGACGTGGAAACACCGAGGGCCCCGGCATCGAGGCCTTCGCCCAACAATCGGGCCATCCTCTGCAGTTCGGCGTCGCTCGGGTGCTCGGCCGGGTCGGCCCCCCGCTCGCCCATGACGAAGGCCCGCAGGGCGGCGTGGGGCAGGTGGGCGCCCACGTCGATGGCCCGGGGCTGGCGGTCGAGGGCGTCGAGGAACTCGGGGAAGGACCCCCAGTCCCAGACCAGTCCCTCGTGGAGCGCCGTCCCCGGGATGTCCTCGACCCCCTCCATCATCTCGATGAGCCAGTCGTGGCGGTCGCCGGCCACCGGGGCGAAGCCGACGCCGCAGTTGCCCATGGCCACCGTGGTCACCCCGTGGTGGGAGGACGGGGCCAGCTGGCTGTCCCAGGTGGCCTGACCGTCGTAGTGGGTGTGGGGATCGACGAAGCCGGGGGTGACCAGCAGGCCTTCGGCATCCAGCTGGCGGCGCCCGGGCCCCACGTCGTCCCCGACGGCGGTGATGAGGTCACCCTCGACGGCCACATCGGCTCGCCGCAGGGGACCACCGGTGCCGTCGGCCACCAGGCCGTTGCGTATGACCAGATCGGCAGTCATCGGATCCTCGTGCCCCCTCGGCCCCTGCTCACCCGCTGAGCGCCCAGCGGCGCAGCGGCTTGCGGGAACCGGTCAGCTCGTCGTACTGCTGGTCGGAGAGGGACAGGCCGGCGGCCGCGCAGTTCTCCTCCAGGTGGGCCACCGAGGCCGTCCCGGGGATGGGGATCATGATGGGGGAACGGCGCAGGAGCCAGGCCAGGCACACCTGGCTCACGGTGGCCCCCACTTCGGTGGCCACCCGGTCGAGGGGTCCGCCCGGCCGCGACAGTTTGCCGCTGGCCAGAGGGGCCCACGGGATGAACCCGATCCCGTTCTGCTCGCAGTGGTCGACCACGTCGTCGGCCCCCCGCTGGCCGAGGTTGTACTGGTTCTGCACGCTGACCACCGGCACGATCCGCCGGGCCGCCTCGATCTGGTCGACGGACACCTCGGACAGGCCCACCTCGGCCACCTTGCCTTCGTCGCGCAGTTCCTTGAGCGTGCCGAACTGGTCGTCGGCGGGGACCTCCGGGTCGATGCGGTGCAACTGGAACAGGTCGATCCGGTCCACCCCCAGCCGGGCCAGGCTGCCCTCGCATTCGCTGCGCAGGTGGGCGGGGCGGCCGTCGGTGGCCCACTGGCCGGGACCAGAACGGGTCAACCCGGCCTTGGTGGCGATGCGCAGCGACGCCGGGTAGGGGTGGAGCGCTTCACGGACCAGCTCCTCGGCCACGTCGGGGCCGTAGGAGTTGGCCGTGTCGAACAGGTCGACGCCCAGGTCGACGGCACGGCGCAGCACGGCCAGGGCGGCCTCGTGATCCACCGGCGGCCCCCACACCCCGGGCCCCGGCAGCTGCATGGTGCCGAAGCCCAACCGGTGCACGGTGAGGCTGCCCAGCTGGCAAGTGCCCGAGTCGTCGACCATCGTCCCCGATTTCCTTGGTTGTCTGCTGCCGTTCGACAGCGCCGGCCGGCGCTGCGACAAGGTTGGCCCGGCACTTGGTCAGCCCCGACCCCGTGCTGTGATCCTACCGCCGGCCTGGGCATTGGCCGCCGGATGCTTGTCCTAACGCCCCCCGGCGGCGTAGCGTTGACGGACGGCGATGCCGAAAAAGGGGCCGGCGTGACCATGTGTGTGCGGTGTCCATTCCATCGATCGCGCCCAGCGGCGTCGCGTCGCGGCGGTGGCGCACGGGTGGGACGCGTCCGATGACCGAGATGGCCATCGTCGGCCTCGGGTCCTGGGGTCTGTGCGTCCTGGAGCGGACGGTCAGCCGGGCCCGCCGGGTGGGCACGTCGGTGCGGCTGCACGTCATCGAGCCCGGTCAACTGGGCGGCGGGGTCTACGCCGCCGAGCAGCCCGACTACCTGGTGCTCAACAACGCCTGCGGCCAACTCTCCCTCTACGCCTCCCCCGACGGGGACGCCCTCCCTCCCTACGCGGTGGGCCTGCACGAGTGGGCCGTCGGCTGCGGCTACCGCTGGGTCGGCTACGAGTGCCGCATCGGTACGGCCGGCGAGCCCATCCTGGCCACCGACTACCTGCCCCGGCGGCTGATGGGCGAGTACCTGGTGTGGTTCTACGACACCCTGGTGGCCGACGCACCCCCCAACCTGGAGATCGTCCGCCACTATGCGGCGGCGGTCGACATCTCGCCGGCCCTCAAGGGCCGCGAGGCGGTGCTGCTCGACAACGGCACCACCCTCAACGTCGATCACGTGGTGCTGACCTCGGGACACACCTGGAACGACGAGCCCGGCGGGGACAGTGGGGTGCACTACCTGCGCCCGTACCCGGTGTCCTACTTCGACCAGAGCGCCCCGCCCGGGTCCTCGGTGGCGGTGGCCGGCATGGGCCTGGTCGGCTTCGATGTCCTCACCGCCCTGACCGTGGGGCGGGGGGGACCTTCGAGACCGAGGGCGAGCGCAAGCGGTACGTGCCCTCGGGGCAGGAGCCGGCCATCACCCTCTATTCGCGGTCGGGCGTCCCCTACTGCGCCAAGTCGGCCCACGGCGTCGACCCCTACGGCCAGTACCAACCGGTGGTGTGCACCCCCGAGGAGTTCGCCGCCCTGACCAATCCGGGGGGATCGCCGGTGCGTCGACACGTCGACTTCCGGACCGAGCTGCTGCCCCTCATCTTCGCCGAGATGCAGGCCCGGTACTACACCCACGCCGCCTTCCTGGCCGGCGGCGAGGCGGAGTCGGCCACGGTGCGGGCCGTGCTCCGCCACGGCTGGGTGGACGGCCACTACGAGAAGGCGGTCGACAGCCTCGAGGGCCGCTTCGGGCGCTTCGACCCGGCCACCCACGTCTTTGCCGGGTCCGACCGCCACTACACCTCGGCCGCCGATTACCAGGGCCAGGTCTACGACATGATCGAAGCCGACCTGGACGAGGCCCTGCGGCCCGGCGGCAGTCCGGTCAAGGCGGCCCAGGAGGTGCTGCGCATCTTGCGCGACCAGCTGCGGTCGGTCATCGAGTTCGGCGGGCTCTCCCTCGAGTCCTACGTCGACTTCCAGTCCAACGTGCGCGGCCGGATCAACCGGCTGGAGGCCGGACCGCCGCCCCTGCGGTCCCAGCAGCTCCTCGGTCTGCTCGACGCCGGCGTGGTCCGTGTCCCTCTCGGTCCGGGCCCCCAGGTGACGGCCAGCGCCGGCGGCGTGACTCTGGGCTCGACCGCCCTCGACCAGCCCACCCAGGTGACGGTGGACGGTGTGGTCCGGGGCCATCTCGACCTGCCCTCCCTGGCCCGTTCGACCTCCCTGCTGCTCAACCGCCTCTACGCCAAGGGGCGGCTGACCCAGCTCCGCTACGGCGACACGGCGGTGGGCAGCGTGGCCATCAGCGAGGACTTCCATCCCTATGACGCCGAGGGCCGGCTGCAACCCAACCTCTCGCTACTAGGTGTGCTCACCGAAGGGGTGCGCTACTTCACCCACTACCTGCCCTCGCCCCGCAGTCGGCTGCGGGCCGTGCTCGACGCCGAGCAGTGCGTGGAGGCCGTCATCGGCTGAGCTGGTTCAGGCTGAGCTGGTTCAGGCTGAGCTGGTTCAGGCTGAGCTGGTTCAGGCTGAGTCTCATTAAGCAGTGGCTTTGGTCAGGGCCTGGTCGATGTCGGCGATGATGTCGTCGACGTGCTCGATGCCGATGGACAGCCGGATGGTTTCGGGACGGATGCCCGCTTTGACCAGCTCGTCGTCGGACAGCTGGCGGTGGGTGGTGGACGCCGGGTGGATGGCCAGCGTCTTGGCGTCCCCCAGGTTGAGCAGCCTCTTGATGAGCTGGAGCGAGTCGAAGAACTCGAGCCCGGCCTGGTAGCCCCCGGCTGCCCCGAAGGTGATGATGGACGGCACCCGCCCGTGGAGGTAGCGCTCGACCAGGTGGTGGTAGGGGTGGTCGGGGAAGCCGGCGAAGCTCACCCACGCCACCCGGGGGTCGGCGGCCAGGTAGTCGGCCACCGTCCGGGCGTTGGCCTCATGGCGCTCGAGTCTGACGGCCATGGTCTCCAGCCCCTGCAGGAGGAGGAAGGCGTTGAAGGGCGAGAGGGTGGCGCCGCTGTTGCGCAGCTGGGTGGAGCGGGCCCGCACGGTGAAGGGACGGTCGGGGAAATCACGGGCGAAGACCACGCCGTGAAAGGACGGTTCGGGTTGGTTGAACATGGGGAACCGGTCGGGATGGTCGGCCCAAGGGAACCGTCCACCGTCCACGATGGCCCCGCCGGTTGTCGTCCCGTGCCCCCCCACGAACTTGGTCAGTGAATGCACGACCACGTCGGCCCCGTGGGCGAAGGGCTTGAGCATCAGCGGGGTCGCCACCGTGTTGTCGACGATGAGGGGAACCCCGGCGGCGTGGGCCACCGCCGCCACCGCCTCGAGGTCGACGATGTTGCCGGCCGGGTTGCCGATGGACTCGCAGAAGACAGCCCGGGTGTTCTCGTCGATGAGCGGCGCTATCGACTCGGCCCGGTCGTCGGCGGCGAAGCGGGCCTCGATGCCCAGGGTGGGGAGGACGTGGGCGAAGTAGGTGAAGGTGGCCCCGTAGAGCTGGGGGGCGACCACGAAGTTGGAGCCGGCGCTGGTCACCGTCATGATGGCGTAGCTCACCGCGGCCATGCCCGAGGCCACCACCAGTGCCGCCGTCCCGCCCTCGAGGGCGGCGATGCGTTGCTCGAGGACGTCGCAGGTCGGATTGTTGATGCGGTTGTAGTGGAACCCGGGCGTCTCCAGATCGAGCACGGCTCCCGCATGGGCGGCATCGATGAAGTCGTGGGCCACCGTCTGGTAGATGGGCACGGCCACCGCCCGGGTGCTGTCGGGGATGTAGCCACCGTGGATGGCAATGGTCTCGTCGTGCATGACCTCAGGCACTCCTCTGCGGGAAGGTAGCCAAGAGATTGGTGTAGAGGCTGACGGCCAGGTCCCGCCAGGGCCAGGGCGCCCTGTCACCGACCTCCTCGAAGGGGAACGAGGCCACCAGGGCGGGGTCCCGCTGGCCCCCCACCACCCGTCGGTGGAGTTGCTGCAGACGGCTCCAGTCAGGTTCGCTCACGCAGTCTCGAGGGAGGCAGGGGAGCTCGTCGCGTTCGTGGCCGGCGAAACGGCGCACGTCCCGGTGGTACTCACGGACCAGGCTCGACGGGTCGTACTCGGGGTGCCCCTGGACCAGGACGACCTGGGCCCGGCCCACGGTTTTGGTGATCACGCTCCAACCCACCTCCTCCGACGCCAGAGCCACGCGGTAGCCGGCCGCCAGCACCGTGTCCGGAGCGACGGCGTTGAGCCGCGAGTGGGGAAGGACGATAGGGGAACCCAGGCCGGCGGTGAGGGGATGGTCGGGCTCGGCCTGCTGGGCGAAGACACCGGTGCACTTTTCCGGCAGGGTGGTCCGCTCGATGCCGTCGTAGGTCAGCAGGGCGGCATGGGCCGACAGACAGGACAGCAACAGGGCGGGCACGTGCTCGCTCCCCCACTGGAGCAGGCCGCACAGATCGGACCAGTAGGGCTCGTCCTCGATGCGGGGTTCGAGCGGGTTGGACCCGGTCACCACCACCAGGTCCGGCGGATCGGCGGTGATGTCCGCGAGAGGCCGGTACTCGGCGGCGATCCGCTCCCCGACCCGCTCCGACCGGGGCACGCCGTCCATGGTGTGGCGGGACACCTCGATGGTCTCGCCTCCCGACCCGGCCGCCAACAGGCCCAGGAACTGCCGCTCGGTGGCGTCGAAGGCGGCATCGGGCATGTTGTTGACCAGGGCGGCCCGCCAGCGCGGCGGTGTGTCCCTTTCCCCCGGCCCGGCTGCTTCCGGCTCGGCCGACGGGCCCGGCGTCCGGGCCAGCCGAACGCCCACGACTCAGTGCCTCACATCGGCGTAGGTGACCGTGACCTCCTGGTGGAGGAGGCGGTAGGCCGCCTGCAACTGCTCCTGGTCGTCGGCCGAGCCGACCACGGCCACGATGTGGTTGCGCGAGCCGTCCCGCCAGTCGAGGTCGGCGCCCGGCCCCTGGTGGACGCTCACCGTGTCCACGCCGGCGTGATCGCTGAACGAGTTGATCCCGTCGATGGAGGCCACCGTGGCCGACACGTCGGGAGGCTGGAGGAAGAACCGGTAACCGATCCTGCTGGTGGCCACCGGGCCGTCGATGGCCACCCGCTCGCCCAGGGCCACCCGCAGGGTCAGCTCGAGGAGGTGGAGGCCGGCCGCCCGCTCCAGCATTTCGGGCACGCCCCCGCCCACCCGGCCGTTGACCTCGATGATCCGCGGTCCCTCCGGCGTGAACTTGACTTCGGTGTGCAGGCAGCCGGTGTTGACGCCGAGGGCGTCGATGGCCCGGGTGGCCAGGGCCAGCACGGCGCCCTGCTCCTCGTCGTCGAGGGCGGCCGGTATGAAGAACCCGGTCTCGCGGAAATTCTCGGCGGGCGGGAACCGACCGGTGAGGGCCAGGTGGCTGATGTCGCCGTCGGCCACCACGCTCTCCACCGACACGTATCCGGCGTAGACGTCGTCGGCCCGGTCCGGATCGTCGGCCAGGTAGCCCTCGAGGACCATCTCCGGCCGCCCCGGGCCCAGGGCGTCGAGCAGCCGGTCCAGCTCGCCGCCGTCGTGGGCCAGGAAGGTATAGCGGCTGCCCTGCGCCGACCGGGGCTTGAGAACGGACGGCCAGCCCACCTCGGCCTCGATGGCGGCCAGCTCGGAGCGCGACTGCTCGGGCCGGATGACCCGACTGGCGGGGACGTCGAGCCCACCGGCCGCCAGGGTCCGCCGTTGCTCCGACTTGTCGGTGAGGGCGATGGCGGTGGCCGCGCTGTGGAAGGGCAGGCCGAAGGCGGCGGCCACCTCGGCCAGCTCGACCATGCCGGCGTCGAGATAGGTGGTCAGGCCGTCGGGCTCATAGGCGCTGAGACTCTTGACCGCCTGCTCGACGCCGGTGCCCCCGAGGTCGATGACCGGTCCGAACCGGTTGAGGAGGTCGGCCATCTCCGCCATTCCGGGGACGGTGGTGTCGATCAACCACAGCAGATCGCAGAGGCCGGCGGCCGCTTCGGCCAGCTGCATGACCGGCACGCAGCGCGGCCCGTATCCCACCGCTACCAACGGCCGCGCCCGGGCGGCCGTGGAAACCATCGTGCCCCTTTCCACATACAGATGTTAGCGTCTAACTGGGTCTTCACCCCGGGATGCGTGGCAATTCGGCTCGTGGCGCGGACGTGGGTCGCACCCGTGCACCCGTCAAGATGCAACAGTCGAGATGCAGCAGTCGAGACCGACACGAGCGGGACTGACACCAGGTGGAAGGAAGTAGGGGCATGCCGGTCGAGATAATCGGAATGGTGGGCACGAGGGACGCCTCTGAGATCAAGGGGCCTCTGGTCGACGGCCCCGTCGTCGACTGGATGGACGGTCCGGTGGTGGACCCCGATTACTTGACCGCCATCGCCCGCGCCCACGACGACGGCGGGTTCGATCGGGTCCTGATCGGCTACGGGGCGGTGAGCCCCGAGGGTTGGGCGGTGGCGGCCAGCGTCCTCGACTGCACCCGCCATCTCAAAGTGCTGGTGGCCCACCGACCGGGTTTCGTCCAACCGGTGGTGCTGGCCCGCATGGCGGCCACCATGGACCACTTGACCGGGGGCGGCCGCATCGCCATCCACTTCATTACCGGGGGCGACGAAGCCGATCAGCGCCGAGAGGGTGACTTCGTCCCCCATGACGCCCGTTACTCCCGCACCGGCGAGGTCATGTCCATCCTGCGCCGCATCTGGTCCGAGGACGCACCCTTCGACTTCGAAGGTGAGTTCTTCCGCTACGAAGGGGCTTTCAGTTCGGTCAAGCCGGTCACCCCGGGGGGCATCCCCCTCTACTTCGCCGGCGCCTCCCCACCGGCCATCGCCGTGGGTGCGGCCCAGGCCGATGTCTATGCCTTCTGGGGGGAGCCACGCGAGGCGGTGGCCGCCCGCATGGCGACCATCGAACAAGCGGCGGCGGCGGCCGGACGGACCCTGCGCTACAGCCTCTCCCTCCGGCCCATCATCGCCGACACCGAACAGGAGGCGTGGGAGAAGGCGGAATGGATCGCCGAGGAGACGGCGGCCCGTATCGCCCTGGCCAAGGAGCGTATGGCCGGCCACAAGGAGACCTACACCGGACTGGGCGGGTCGAAGAACGCCACCTTCTCGGTGGACCGCAACACCGGGGGCACCACCTCGGTCGGTCGCAAGCGCCTCATCGAGATGTCCGCCGGCCAGGACGTCTACGACGAGCGGTTGTGGATGAAGGTGGCCAACCTGACGGGTGCAGCCGGCAACTCCACCGCCCTGGTGGGCACGCCCGAGCAGGTGGCCGAAGCCATGCTCCGCTACTACGACCTGGGTATCACCACCCTCTTGCTCAAGGGGTTCGATCCCCTGCCCGACGCCGTCGAATTCGGGGAGAAGCTCCTGCCCCTGGTGCGCGAGGGGGCCGACAAGCGCGACACGGCCGGGGTGCGCTGAGCGGGGCCGCTCCTGCTCGGTGAGCCCGGCGGCTCAACCGGCG
Organism: uncultured Acidimicrobiaceae bacterium; assembly: GCA_963813525.1. Classification (GTDB taxonomy): domain Bacteria; phylum Actinomycetota; class Acidimicrobiia; order Acidimicrobiales; family RAAP-2; genus Bog-756. The sequence goes on along the minus strand of CAWEZI010000005.1, from coordinate 1,233,260 downwards.
AACTTGGCGGTGGCGAAGCGGTCGACGAGGAAGTAGGCCGACGGGAGGAAGCAGGCCAGCATCACCCGCTCCCGCCACGGGTGACCGGCCACCCAGCGGCCCAGGCCCATGAACAGCGGGAAGAGAACCAGGACCTCGCGTGTCTCGCTCTTGAGGATCGACTGGCAGCAGTAGAACAGCCAGCCGACGCCCAGGAGGACGCCGTAGGAGCGGCGTACCCTGAGGAAGACGTAGACAGCCATGACCGCCAGCAACACCATGGTCACCGCGTCGAACAGCTCCATGAACGAGGCCACGCCGGTGTCGAGGAACTGCAGGTGGATGAGGATGCTGGCCGTCTGGTGGAACAGGGTCCACGGGTAGCCGAAACGCCGGCCCCACAGCTGTTGGGCGTGGATGAACTCGAGGGGGTCGCCGTAGATGTGGTCGTTGACCACCATCCACAGGGCGAAGAAGACGGCCGAGGGCACAACCACGGCTGCCGGCCGGCCCAGGTCGTGTCGCCAGTCCTCGAACCATCTCTGGTCGGGAGGCCGCGACTGCCAGAACTCGACCAGGAGGGCGGCCAGGATGATGACCAGGTAGTAGACGGTCATGGCCGCCAACATGGCCGCCACACCGGCCAGCAACCAGTGGCCGCGCCGGGCGGCCAGGAAGGCCCCGACCACGAAGACCAGGGCCAGCGATTCGGGGTACCCGGCCAGCAGGAAGAAAGCCGTCGGAAACGACACCAGGGCCATGACGGCAGCGTTGGAGGTGCGCACGTCCTGATCGCGGTCGCACAGGATGATCAGGCCGGCGATACCGACGACGGTGGCCAGGAAGCTCACGATCTGGCCGGCCCACAGCCAGTTGGTCCCGGTCAGGTGGCGGACCACCTTCATGGCGTAGGGATAGGCGGGCCCGAACACGGCCAGGGCCCGCAGCGGGCCCCGGCTGGCCACGTAACCGTGCTGGGCGATGGTGCTGTAGAACTGGGTGTCCCACTGGTTCCAGACGCTGGCCAGCACACCGGGGTGCCTGGCCACCACGTGGGGGAAGACGACGCCGTAGGCGCTGACCAGGGCGACCAGGGTGGTCCCCACCCGCAGGACGACGGTGACGCTGAGGGCCACCACCAACGGCCGCTGGACGACGGCCCAGGTCCGCCGGGCCAGGGTCTGTCGACGGTGAGCCGCCGATCGGTCGAGCACGGCCCGACGTTAGTCGGGGCAATTCGCGACGGGGGGTACCGGTCGACGGCCGGTGCGGGCGGCGGCAACGGCGCAGTGCCCTCCCCACGGCTCGACAACTAGGGTTCGACTGTGGCCGGTGGTGACGATTCGATGGACCTCGAGCTGGCGGCAGCATCGCTGCGGGCCGACACCAGCGACGTGCACATGCTGGTCAAGCTGCTGGCCGATCAGCTGAGCGAGGCCCTCGGGTCCCGCCTGCAGGTGACCCGGGCCGGCGGTCGCTTCCGAAAGTCGGACCAGATCCGGTCGATCCGGATCACCCTGGACGACGATCAGTTCGACGCCGAGGTCGACGGGGAGATGCTCCGTTGTGCCGTCGGGCATTCGTCGGGAGGCATTCGCATCCGCAGCGAGAAGGTGGGTGCCGACGCCTGGCTCGAGCGCCTGCTGACCGCCCTCAAAGCCGAAGCGGCACGGAGCCAGACGGTTCGCCAGGCACTCGAGAACATGGTTATCGGAGGAAACGGATGAGCGACGCGCCCCAGGACCTACCCGAAGGGGCCGGCCACCGCCTCGAAGAACTCGAACAGGGGCTGTTCACCTCGGACCTGTCAGTCAACGAGTTCCTGTTGATCAAAGAGGTCGGGTTCCATCCCCTGGGGCTGGTGATGGGGTCGTCGATCTACCACACCGGCATCCAGACCCGGAAGTGGCGGCAGAGCCAGGAGCTGGACAAGCTGACCGGGGCCATGTACGAGGCCCGCGAGCTGGCCATGACCCGCATGGAGGAGGAGGCGGCCGAGCTCAAGGCCGACGGGGTGGTCGGGGTGCGCCTCGACGTCAACTACTACGAATGGGGCAAGGACGCGGCCGAGTTCATCGCCGTGGGCACCGCCGTCAAGGCCGAGAACGGGGTCTCCTACCTCAACAAGCTGGGCAAGCCCTTCACCTCCGACTTGTCCGGCCAGGATTTCTGGACGCTGATGCAGACCGGGCACGTTCCCCTCGGCCTGGTCATGGGCACCTGCGTGTACCACATCGCTCACCGTGGGCTGGGCCAGACCCTGGGATCGGCCGGGCAGAACGTGGAGCTACCCAACTTCACCCAGGCGCTGTACGAAGCCCGCGAGCTGGCCATGACCCGCATGCAGGACGAGGCCAACCAACTGGGTGCGTCCGGCATCGTCGGGGTGCGCCTCGAAGAGAAGTCCCACCAGTGGGGCAGCCACACCATCGAGTTCCTCTCGCTGGGGACGGCGGTGGGCAAGACCTCCGACACGGTCACCCTGCCCCGACCCACCACCATCATCTCCCTCGACAACTGATGGTCACCGCCCCACCCGATCTACCCGAGGCGGTCGGTCGTCGTTTTGCCGAGGGCGCCTTCACCTCGGGGCTGACCGTCCCCGACTTCGCCGCCTGCCTGCAGCTGGGGCTGCAACCGGTCGGGTTCGTCCAGGGCTACTGCGTCATGCAGTGGCGGTGGTACGGGATGGGCTCGCCCTACGGCACCTTCGGGGCACCGGTGCGGGGACGGGGCTACTCGGAGAGCTGGCAGTGCCCGCACGGGATGGTGTCGGCCGAGCACCGCTCGTGGGGCCAGAACTACGAGCAGTCCTGGGTGGAGGATGCCTGGCGCGACGGGTTCACCTCGGCCTTCCGGCGGATGGTGGAGGAGGCGGCCACGGCCGGCGCCCACGGCGTGGTGGGGGTGGTCGACACCACCTCGCCCCTGGCCGGCGAGGGGATCCTCGAGTTCCGGGTCCAAGGCACGGCGGTGATGGTCAAAGGGGGGGCGCCGCCGGCCGAGGGGCCCTGGACCACCTATCTGGCCGGGCAACGGCTGGCCAAGCTCATCGAGGCCGGGTACGCACCGGTGTCGGTGGCCGCCGCGGTGGCCTCGGTCCGGGTGTGGGCCAACTGCATCACCGCCTCGCTGACCGAAGGGACCAACCCCGGGTGGGTGCGCCAGGCGGCCACCGTCGAGATCGACCAGACGGCCAAGGCCCAGATGGCCGTGCGCCGCATCGCCCGCGAGCACGTACGGGCCCAGTTGGGCAGCGACTCACTGCACGGTGCCGCCATGTCGGTGAGCGAACGCGAACTGGGCGAGGGGGATGCCGAGCTCCAGTGCATCCTGCGGGGCAACCGGGTCCGTCCCTTCAAGGCCTTCGACCCGGTCGAACCGCCCCGACCGACGGTGCGGGTGGCGTGACCGTCGCCCCCGAAGGCGCCGCCGGTGCGTCCGGTGCGGCCAGTGCGGCCAGTGCGGCCGGTGCGGCCAGTGCGGCCAGTGCGGCCAAGTCCATCGACATCCAAAGGGAGATGCTGGACGCGGCGACGGTGCTGGCCGGAGGTCGGGGCCCGGCCAAGGCGACGCGTGGGGGGCCGGCCTCGATGACCTCGGACCTGTCCATCGACGAGGAGATCACCTTGCACTCGGTGGGGTGGGAACCGGTCGAGTTGGTCTGTGGTGCCTCGGTTTATTCGGTGCCGGTGGGCGTGTGGAACTGGGGGCAGGGCGAGATCGGCTACCCCTCGGCGGCCTACGCCCAGGCCTTCGCTGCGGCCACGGTGCGCATCCACGGCGAGTGCGCCAAGGCCGGCGGCCACGGGGTGGTCGGGGTGCACGTCGAAGCCACTGTCAGCCGCTACCACGTGGACGTCGCCCTGGTGGGGACGGCCGTCCGGCCGGTGGGGGCCAAAAAGGCGGCGCCGGCCTCGGTGTTCGTCTCGGACCTCAGCGGTCGCGATTTCTCCCTTCTGACCACCGCCGGCTGGCTGCCGCTCGGCCTGGCGGTGGGAGCCAGCTTCGTCTACGCACCGCGCCGGTCGGCCGGCACCGTGCTCAAGCAGAGCTCACAGAACGTGGAGCTGACCAACTTCACCGAAGCCATGTACTCGGCCCGCGAGGCGGCCATGGAACGGATGCAGGAGTCAGCACTGGGGATGGGGGGCACCGGCGTGGTGGAGGTCAAGTTCAGCGAAGGCCCGATGGCCTTCGCCCGCCACGCCGTGGCCTTCACCGCCTACGGGACGGCGGTGCGGCTGGTGGCCGATCGACACCGGAAGATGGATCCGATGGTGGTGCTCCCCCTCGACGACCCGGTGCTCGACTTCGACGTCACTTCCCTGCGGGGCTGATCACGCGGTGCCGACGGGCGCCGTTGACCATCGACCTCCGAGGGCCACGGGCCGTGGCGGCTACGTTGGCCAATGCACCTCGATGGGGGATGGAGACAGGAAGGCCACCATGGGAAATGACGACTGCAAGCCCGTATCGGTATCACGGCGGATCGAAGCTCCGGCCGCGGCCATCTTCGAGCTTCTGGCCGACCCTGACCGGCACCCCGAGTTCGACGGCTCAGGAATGCTGCGAGCAGGGGCCAGCAATAGGGTCATCGCCGGTGTAGGGGACGTGTTTGCCATGAAGATGCACCACGCGGCAATGGGCGACTACGAGACCCATAACCGCGTCGTGGCGTACGAAGCCAACCGGTGCATCGGCTGGGAACCGGGAAATGCCGAACTGGCCAGGAACGGGTCCCGCTGGAGGTTCGACCTCACCCCTGATGGACCGGATGCAACTCTGGTCACAGAAACCTACGACTGCGCCGATTCCACCGAGAGCGTCCGTAAGGCCGTCGACAACGGCACTGTATGGCTGGCGGGCATGGCCAAGACTCTCGAGCAACTCGAGCAGCTGTGCACGACGCAGTAGAGGAGAGGCCGTGATCCCGGTGCGCGGCTGGCCTGGCGCCGCCGCCCGGCCCGCCGCCGGTTCCTAAGCCGAGGGCTCCACGCGGAACTGGACCGTGACGCTTCTCGTCCGTGGCGAGAGCGTCACCGTTCCGGTCCTCTGGTCGACGCGGCCGGACGAGGCCGACCCGATGTTGTCGACGAACGACGGGAGCTGGAAGAGGACGGGCCCCGACGGCCGGGCCCCGCCCAGCGTCAGGGTCACCGACCCCGAGCCCGAGCCCGATGAGATCTTGAGCTTCAACCTTCGACCCGAGGTGGTCGGGAAGTTGGTCACCGAAATGGGTGGTCCGCCGCGCACCCACTGGGCGGGGACGCCTCGGCCCACCACCAGGGACCCGCCCACGCGCTGGGCCACCAGTGAGTCCAACAGGACGCTGTTGGCCTGGGCCATCCCCCAGGCGTGAGGGGAGGCGCCCTGACCCGCCGCCGGGTGCCGGCCGATCCACGGCGTGTGGGTCGAGGGAGCGGACGAGCTCTCCCACCACGAGTACGGGCCGCTCTGGCTGTTGGCGATCATGAACTCGTAGCTCATGATGCCCTGGGCGCGGTGGTGGTTACTGGCCAGGCCGGCGGTCCCGTAACCGGCGTTGTAGCCGGACGAGTAGTAGTCGTCAGGAAACCCACCGAAGGTATTGGGCGGGAGCTTCCCCTTGAGGCGGGCGAAACCGTAATGGTAGGTGGCGTCGATCATGGACAGGCCGGGACCGCTGAGGGTCGCACCCAGAAGGGACCCGGACCAGGCCCAGTCGCCCAACGGTGACGCCCAGTTGGCGTCCTCCGGGTTCCGACAGCGGTTGTCGGTGTTGGGCTGCATGATCGAGCAGGGCAGATAGTCCAGGTGATAGCGACGGATGGTCGACGCCAGCGTCTGGTTGGTGGCCGCTAGCAGGCTGTCGTACTGCTCCGTCGCCCACCTGGCCTGGCTGACGTTCCCGATGCGCTGGGCCAGGTACCGGTAGGCGGCCAGGCCCAACAGGGCCGAGTAGTCATCGGTCGTCCAGTAGCCCTGGCTGTCGATGTCGTCGGTGGCGGCCATGATGCCGGTGGGGCTGGTCCTGCCGGCGGCGATGGCCTGTGCGGTGTCCTCGATGCTCGGCTGTGCGGCACCCAAGGGGCCCTCCGAGTCGAAGTTCTCCTTGACGAAGGCCAGGTCACCGGTCTTCATCAGGTAGATGGCCCAGGGCACGGCGTAGGTCCACACACCGTCGTCGTAGAAGCCCTGGCCAGGTGCTTCCATGGCGTTGCGGGCGGCGAGGAGCAGCGCGTGGGCGTCGGTGAAGTAACCCTGGTTGAAGAGGTTGGACAGGATACCGATGACGTCGTGGTTGTACTCGGCTTCGTAACCGCTAACACCGGTGTCAAGGTCGTTGCCGCTCCGGGCGATCTGGGTATAGATGAACCCGCTGCGATAGGCGTCCTCGAGCGAGCGATCGGGGACGCTGATGGCGGCGATGGCGGCCAGTTGGCCGTTCCAGAAACTCCGCATGTGGGCGAAGTGCTGCACGAAGCTTCCCGCCCCGGCCAACGCCGCCGCGCTGGGCCACGGATAGGAGCCCCCGAAACGGTCGGCGGCCACCACGTAGTCGTGATCGACCGTCGTGTGGGGTGCCACCGAATCGGGCGCCGTGTCGAGCGGCACCAGGCCGGCCGAGGCCTCGGGATCGGCCACTACGACATGGGTGGTCGGGTTGGAGACGGCGACCCGGCTGTACACGGCGACGTAGGCGTCGCCGGCGAGCACCACCCGGTCAGCGAACTCGGTGATGGCCACCTTGGCCCCCGAGTGACTGAAGGTGGTGGTCTGGGCGGGGAGGTACCCGTCGGCATCCGACCAGGTGGTGGGGGCGCCGTTGTAGATTCCGAACCCGAAGTCCTGGTAGAGGCCGTCCTGCACCACGAAGGTGCCGCCCAGGCAGGTCACCACGCCTTGCTGGTTGCCCTCCCAACCGATCTCCGACGCCGTGCCGTCGGCACCGGTGAATGCGTCGGCGGCAACGGTGACGGTGAGCCTGCAGTCGTACGTGCCGGCAGGTCCGCTGGCTGTCGTGGGTGGTGTGGCGGCTGCGCCGGCTGTCGACGGACAGGTGGCAAACCCGGAGAGCATTCCCCCGGCAGTCAGCAGGGCTACCACGGCCACTGCCCCCGCCCACCGTCTCATCCGGCGATTCTGGCACGTCGCCCTACCACCGGCACCCGGGAACCCTCAGCCCCCGCAAGGTGTGACCCGAAAGCATGCGGGCCTTTGCCTGTCTCGTCGTTGCGGGGGAGCCGATCGAGGAGACTGCGATACTGACCTGGTGGAGGACGGCTACTGGTTCGACAACTCCCTTGCCGACGAAGGCAACCGCCTGCGGCTCCTCGAGGCGATTGCCGATCCTCGGTCCATCCGACTCCTCGGCCAGCTCGACATTCAGCCCGGCTGGCGGTGCGCCGAGTTAGGGGCCGGCGGAGGCTCAATGGCACTGTGGCTGGCCGATCAGGTTGGCGATGAGGGCTCGGTCATGGCCGTCGACCGAGATGTGACACTGCTGAAGCACCTCAAGGACCGATCGAACGTGACGGTAGTGGAAACCTCCATCGAGGATCTCGACCTGCCAGCGGACTCTCTGGACCTGATCCACACCCGCAATGTGCTGATGCACATCGATGAGGCTGACCAGATGATGGCACGGCTCGTGGCCACTCTCCGACCAGGCGGCGTTCTGCTGTTCGAGGAAGCGGACTATTTTCCGCTGGCCGGCATGACTTCGCCAGCGGTGCGCGAGGTGACCGGTGCACTGGTGGGCACATGGACCTGGGCACGAACTATGCCCACGACCCTCGCCCGGCTGCCAGTGGATGACATTGCAGTCACCATCGATACTTCGATGGTGCAAGGGGGGTCACCGGAGGCTGCATTCTGGACCTACACGCTCCGATCCGTCGAGCACCGCCTCACCGATCCAACACGGGGTGGATCGAACGGACTTTCATCGGTGACCAAGGCCACCTTCGATGAGGCGATGGCCCTGCTGGCTGATGAATCCTTTTGGACCCCACTGGCCGCGGTCGTGTGCGTCTCGTGCCGACGCAGGTCGACCACGGTCGATCAACTCAGTTAGTGGCGAAGATGTGGCCAGTGGGATGGGAGGCACTCGAGCAGTGGGGTGACGACGTCGCTCGCATCGAACCGCTTGCTGGAGGCCACAATGACGTGTGGAGGGTGCGGGTGAAGGGGCAACTGGCGGTCGGTCGTCTCGGTGCCAGGGGCGACGCTGATCTGGCCTGGGAGACCGATCTCCTCCAACACCTCGACCGTGAAGGTCTGGCCGTGCCGGTGCCTATGGCGACGACGGACGGCCGGCTGTTCGCCGACGGACTGGTGGTGATGACCCATGTGGAGGGCGGACCGCCGGAGACGGAGACCGACTGGCGTCGCGTGGCCGACACCCTCCGCCAGCTGCACCGGTTGACGCGGGGATGGCCGCAGCGCCCGGGCTGGCGATCGTCGACCGACCTCGTGCATGCCGACACCGGGACCAAGATCGACCTCCTGGCGATGCCGCCTGAGGGTGTTGCTCGATGCCGGGCAGCGTGGGCGCGGCTCACCGGGCGCCAGACATGCGTCGTCCACGGCGATCCCAACCCGCGCAATGTCCGCATGACCGCGGACCGGGTCGCCCTGATCGACTGGGACGAGTCGCACGTCGACGTCCCAGACCTCGACCTGGTGTTGCCCCACAACGCCGCCGGCCTCGACGACGGCGCCCACGACATCGCCGCCCAAGCGTCGGCCGCATGGGAAGCGGCCGTCTGCTGGGACGACGAGTACGCCGTCGAGCGGCTGGCCGAAGTTCGAGCGGTCTGAGCGGCGGCAGCGAATCGAGAGACCGCACTTACTGCAGGACGGCCCGGCGGCGTCCGAGCCGCCTATCGCTCGGTTGACCTTGCCCGTGGGGCCACATGCGGGCCGAAGGTCGGACAGCCAAACTGGGGCCATGAAACCGCGCTCACAGCCCGATGTGCCCTACTACCGAGACGACCTGGCTCTCGTGCACCATCTGGGCTTCGGGTTCCACGCCGATGCGTGTGCGCCGGGCATCCTCCGGCTCCTCGAGCCTGTGCGAGAGCACGACGGACTGGTCGTCGAGATTGGCTGCGGGAGCGGGCTGCTGACCTCCTATCTGGCCGACGCCGGTCTCCGGGTTCTTGCCACCGACGCTTCAGATGCGATGCTCAACCTGGCCCGAACGTACGTGCCCGCTGCCCTCGAGATCCGGCGGTTGAGGCTGCCGGGCGACTCCATTCCTCCGGCCGACGCAATCGTCGGGGTAGGCCACGCACTCAACTACCTGGAAGAGGAGTCGCAGGTCGAAGCGGCACTCATCGCGATGGCTACAGCCCTGCGACCCGGCGGCGTCATGGCCATCGACCTGTGCGACCTCGCATGGGGATCGGTACGGAAGCACCAGCCGCCGAGTATCTGGCGAACGGAGGATTGGGTGCTGATGACGGAGTTCTCGTTACCCGAGCCGAGCCGCTACGTGCGCCTCATGACCACCTTCGTTCGCCAGGATGGCGACATGTGGCGGCGAGACGACGAGCGACACGACAATGTCCTGATCGAGACGTCCAAGGTTCCCGACCTGCTCGCCCGTCACGGGGTGGAGGCGACCGTCTCGGGTTCGTTCGGAGACGAGTTGCTGCCTGCGGGCCTGGTGGCCGTCGTCGGTCGCAAGATCGGGCCCGGGGGAGATCGACTCGCCTCCTAGATCAGAGTCCTCGGCCGGCACCGGAGCGACAAAAGCGCAGCCGGTGAATAGGCACGCTCAGCTAGATTCGCACGTCTGATGTCGGACAGGACTGGAGGGCGTGACGAATTCCCTGACTTTGCCTGGGCGGTGGGCGAAGAAGGGTCCGATCCCGTGGTGCTTCGCGACGGGGTTCCCTATCGCCAGGACCAATTCGCCCAAAGTGGCCATTACTCCCACGTCGAGGACGACCTCCGCTCCATTGCTGCCCTCGGCGTCAGGATCGTCCGGTACGGGGTGCCATGGCGCCTGAGCGAGCCCGAGCCCGGCCGTTATGACTGGACGCTCTGGGACCGAGCCTTAGCCGGCTGTGCTGACCACGGTGTCGAGCCGATCGTCGACTTGTTGCACTTTGGTCTCCCCGATCGGTTCGACGGCTTCGCCGATCGGCGATGGGTGGACTCGTTCACTCGGTACGTCGAGGCATTCCTCGACCGGTACGCGGAGCCGCGATGGTTCACACCCATCAATGAGCCCGGCGTCACGGCAGAGAATTCGGGTTGCCTGGGATTGTGGAACGACCGGCTGGCCTCAGGGCCCGACCATGCCCGCATCTTGACCAATATCGTGTTGGCCAATCTGGAGGCCGTGGCGCGTATCCGTGGCGATCGCCGCGGCTGGTGGATCGGCTCCGAGGGTTTCCCGGTGCCGGTGGCCGTGGACCCGCAGGCCGAAGAAGACGTGCAGGCGTTGCGGGCATGGATGTGGCTGGTATGGGACCTGCACTTCGGACGAGACCCACTCCCGGCATCAGCGGGTTATCTCGACCCCGTGGACACTGCAGTGCTGGAGCGGATCCGGTCGCTGGCGGTGACCGACCGGGTGGTCGCCGGCCTCGACTTCTACCCCACCTCGGTCTTTCCCGTGGGAGGGGTTGCCCCACAGTGGTCGATCGACGAGCGAATGGCGTTGGCCGTTGCCGAGTTTCGACGGTGGCACCACCGGTATGACGTGCCCTTCTGGGTGGCGGAAACCTCGAATTTGTCGCTCGGCATCGACGACCAGGTCCCGTGGTTGCTCTCGCTCACCGATGGACTTGGCGGGATGGTCGAGGACGGCCTGCCGGTACGCGGACTGTGCTGGTATAGCCGCGGAGACCAATTCGACTGGCAGTCCGAACTGGTGAACCCCAAAGGGGCCGTGACCGAGGTCGGGCTGTTCGACGTTCACCGCCGGGCCAGACCGGTGGCCGCCGTTTTTGCGCAACTGGCCTCACAAGCGTTGCCACCTCCGTACCAGGTGCCAGGGAGGTCAGGGCACTAGTCTGCAAGGTGTTCGCTCGAGCCGGGGCGTTGCCGCGACCAAGCGCTCCGGTGGTACCGGGTCGGGCAATCGGTCGGCCTAAGGGAGCGTTGCGGTGGACAGGAGACTCTTCCTCAAGTTGCTGGGGGCAGGCACCGGGTCGGCGGCATTGCCGGCGACCCGGAACCGCTTTCTGACCACCACCGTGGCGCCGGTGCCGCTGGGCAGCGACACTGCCGACGCGGCAGTATCGGAGTTCATTGCCGACCCACCCTTCTCGTTCGACTACGGCGGCGTTTCGTCGGCCATCCTCCTGCCCCAGTGGCGGGTAACGAGGGGCAAAGTGAGCTCCGTGACGGGGCGCTCCGAAGAATCGATCACGTGGAAGGCGCCGTCCGGAGAGCTACAGGTGCAGGCGACGGTGGTCGTCTACGAGACCTTCGGGGCCATCGAATGGACAGTGTCGTTCGCCAACCCCACATCGAGTACCTCGCAGCGGTTGAGCGCCGTACTGGCCGCCGACGCCGTCATCAACGGGTCACCCACCACGCCCTATACCCTCCACCATTTCAACGGCAGCGCCCAGCAGGCCGATGACTACGCGCCGCTGACTTCGCCACTGGCGCCGGGCGACGTGCAGCTTCTCTTCCCGCAGGGGGGTCGGCCGTCGAACGGCACGTGGCCCTACTTCAATATTTCGTGGGGCGACCGGGGGGTGATGGCCGCTGTCGGATGGCCAGGGCAATGGACCACCCAGCTGCTGGTCGACCAGCACGAAGGCCTGCGCCTCAAGACCGGGATGACCTCGGCCGACCCACAGCTGATCGCTTATCAGGACATCGACGACGCCATGCTTTTGGACACCTACCTCGAGGCGGGCGAGAAGGTGCGGACCCCCCTCATTGTCCTCATGCCGTGGAGGGCCGACAGTTGGCTGTTGGCCCAGAACAAGTGGCGGCGATGGATGGTCGACTACAACCTGCCGCGCTTTGGAGGGAGCCTTCCTGCTCCCATCCTTCCCACCAGCGGCAGCCTGAGCCTGTTTCCTGACCAGTCCGAAGAGCTCTCAGCCATCGATTCCTATGCAAAGCGGGGGACCACCAAGGACCACGGTGGTTTCTACACGCATTGGTGGGTGGACGCCGGCTGGTATGCCATTCCGAGCGGGCTACCCGACGGTTGGTCCCAGGATTGGGGCAACGGCGTGGGCAACTGGTTCCCGGACCCGAAGCGCTTCCCCGAAGGCATGAGGCCGACATTCCAGCGGGCCCTGGATCATGACATGAAGTCCCTGTTATGGAGCGAGCCGGAGCGGGTGGGGATCGGCACCCAGCTGTTCAACGAGCACCAGGACTGGCTCATCGCCCCCCCGGACCCCATCGAAGACTTCAGTTACCTCCTCGACTTCGGGAACCCCGACGCCTGGGCCTGGTCAGTGGAGCACTTCGACAGCATCATCACCAACCAGGTCGCTCGCGGTCACCAGTTGGACGTGTTCCGCCAGGACTTCAACATGGACCCGCTCGACTACTGGAACGCCAAGGATGTACCGGGGCGCACGGGAATGACGCAGGTGAAGCACGTGAGTGGCCATCTCGCCTTCTGGGACGAGTTGCGCAAGCGCCATCCTCATCTCTGGATAGACAGCTGCGCTTCGGGTGGCCGACGCAACGATCTCGAGACGATGCGCCGTTCGGTGCCTCTGTTACGGAGCGATTACCAATTTGAGCCGACCGGTAATCAGTGTCAGACCTACGGTATTTCCCTCTGGCTTCCGTACTACGGGACAGGGGTGGGACCACAAACCACCAATGACGGTGCCTGGGGCCCGGGCCAGTACGTGGTGCGTAGTTCCCTTGCGCCGAGCTACGAGTCGAGCGTCGACGCCGGAACCGCCAGCGAGAAGGACTGGGCCCTGCTCCGCACCATGAACGAGGAATTCCTGCGTATAAAAGATGACCTGTTGTACAGCGATTTCTATCCTCTGACCGAGTTCAGCCTGGAGGATGACGTATGGATGGCATTCCAATTCGACCGCCCGGCGGCGGGCAGCGGGGTGGTCCTGGCCTTTCGACGGCCCCACGCACGGGCGACGTCGATGCGATTAATCCTGCACGGCTTGGATGCGGGCAGGCAGTACCAGATGGACAACTTCGACTCGGACAGGAAGGAACTGTTGTCCGGAAAGAGTCTCATGCACGAGGGCCTGAAGCTGTCGCTTGTGGAAGCGCCAGATTCGGCCATCGTGCATTACGAGCGCCAGTCGGGCGGGTCTTAAATCCGGAGCGAGGTTCTTAGGACGACTACGTCTCGCTCTCGTCCTCGCCTTACCCGCCGGGACGCGGCACCGATGCCCGAGCCGACCCCGGCATCATCAGCGACCTGTGCCGTCGCTCAGCTGACCGACGGTCCCTGTTGGCGGACGGACTCGACGGTCTCCATGGCCGTGCGCAGCTCGCTCAGCCACTCGTCGGAGTTGCGGGCCACCAGCTTGACGCACCAGGCCAGGGCGTCCGAGCGGCTGCGGGCCACGCCGCTGTCGACCAGGGTGTCGAGAACCCGACGCTCGGGCTGGCGCAGCCGGGTCATGACCGGAACGGACAGGTTGGTGAACACCTGGCTGGTGTCGCCGGCCTCCGCTCCCCAGGCCACGTGGCGCCCGAAACGGTGCTCCGCTTCGCGGGCCACGGCCATGCGCTCGTCACGGGTGTCCTCCCGGAATCGAGTGATGCGACCGGACTCGGCCGCCGCCCGCGAGGCGTCGTCGGCCCCGTCGGCCACCGGCGGGGCGGGCACCCGACCGACGATGAGGATCTCGTCCCGGTCGACGGTCACCGTCGGCGTCCCTTCGAACCACCCGTCCGGTAACCGCCCGGCCAGCCAGCCCTCGACCGTCTCGAGCGGTGGATTCTCGTCGAACGGGCCGTCGTGGGGCCGACCCCGTCCCCGGCCTCGACCTGTGTGCGCTTCTCTCATCATTGATTCCTCCTCAAATGATTACTTTATTACAATATAGCAAACCTGACGGTCGAGCGGGCCGCTCCGTCGGAGGAACCCCTAACAGCAGGCCTCGCTCCCCCGCTGAACAACCGTGAGACGATGACCGGCGTGCGCTACGTGGTGTTGGGCGCCGGGGCCATCGGTGGGGTGGTCGGCGGTCGCCTGTTCCAGGCCGGTTTGGAGGTGACCCTCATCGCCCGCGGTCAGCACCTCGAAATTGTCCGCTCGCAGGGGCTGCGCCTCGAGTCGCCGGCCGAGGCGGTCACCCTGCCCATCCCCGCGGTCGGTCACCCGGGAGAAATCGACTGGGAGGCGCAGACGACGGTGCTGTTGGCCGTCAAGAGCCAGCAGACCCACGCGGCCGTCGACGATCTGGTGGCCGTGGCCCCGCCGACCACCCCCATCGTCAGCCTCCAGAACGGCATCGCCAACGAGCCGGCCCTCCTCCGGTTCTTCCCCCGTGTGTACGGGGTGTGCGTGATGTGCCCGGCCAGCCACCTCGAGCCCGGGGTGGTACAGGCCTGGTCGGACCCGACCACCGGCCTGTTGGACATCGGCTGCTACCCGTACGGAACCGACTCGATCAGCCAGCAGATCTCCTCTGATCTGTCGCGCTCCCGGTTCGAATCGGTGGGGCGGTCGGCCATCGGTCGTTGGAAGAGCCGCAAGCTGATCCTCAACCTGGGCAACGTGGTCGAAGCACTGTGTGCCCCGGACGACGACCGGCGGCGGGACCTGGTGAGCCGGCTGGTGGCCGAAGGCGAAGCCGCTCTGGCCGCGGCGGGCATGGACGTGGCCACCAAGGAAGAGGACCGTGCCCGACGGGCAGACCATCTCCGGCTCGGAACCATCGAGGGTCGGAGCCGGGAGGGCGGCTCGTCTTGGCAGAGTCTCCGGCGACACACCGGCGACATCGAGACCGACTATCTCAACGGCGAGATCGTGCGCCTGGGACGGATGCACGACACGCCCACACCGGCCAATGCGCTGGTCCAGACCCTGGCCCGCACGGCGGCCTCGGCCCGCACCGAGCCGGCCACGGTGGCGGCCAGCACCATCCTGGCCGAGCTCGACCAAGGGGGATGACCACACAGACCGCGGTCGACAGGCGGGTCAGGTCGCCCCACGTCGCCCGGTGTCACCGGCCGGGTCAGCCATCGCCCACCGTGGTTTTGGTAGACCTTCGGCGTGCCGTGCGGGGTCGACAGAGGCTGGGGTGACCGGTCGCGGGCCACCGTCGGTGGTTATGGTCGGCCCCGGATCCTGTGACCGTCCCGCCTGAACCGCCGTCGACCGTCCGTCACCGGCTTCTCCGCTCGCACATGCTGATCGTGGCTGTCGGTCTGATCGTCTTCATCGTCTTTCTGGTCGCCCTGGCTCTCACGACCACCTCGACCCCGCTGTCCCGCATGAGCAAGCCGGCCAACGGCACCTCCTCGCCCGGCAAGGGCACCGGGACGGATTCGGTAGTGGGAACCAGCGCCGACATCGCCACCCGTTGCCCGTGGCTCAAGAAGGCCGTCGACGACGGCAAGTCACCGGCCCGGCTGGCCGCTCTGGTGGAAGACCGTATGACCGTCTCTGAGAAGGTCAGCGAGCTCGTCCTCTACAGCGACGCCAGCTACGAGAACATCAACGCCGGCGTGCCCCGTCTCTGCATCCCCTCTTTGGCCGTCCAGGACGGGCCCCAGGGTCTGGCCTACGGGGACACCAACGTGACCCAGCTGCCTTCACCGTTGGGCATCGCCGCCACCTTCAATACGGCCACGGCCCTGGCCTACGGCGTGGTGGAGGGGTCCGAGGCCAAGGGCCAGGGCATCGACGCCATCCAGGGGCCGACCCTCAACATCGACCGTGTACCGGAGAGCGGTCGGTCCTACGAGGGTTACGGCGAGGACCCGGTACTGGTGTCGGCCATGGGGGTGGCCGACATCGATGGCATCCAGTCCACCGGCACCATGGCCATGGCCAAGCACTTCGCCGTCTACAACCAGGAGACCGACCGTGGCGTGCTCGACGATCAGGTCTCCGAACGGGCCCTGCACGAGCTCTACCTCCCACCGTTCAAGGCGGCGGTCAGCCAGGCCCACGTGAGCTCGGTCATGTGCGCCTACCCGCGGCTCAACGGGACCTTCCAATGCCAGCAGCCCCAGCTCCTCGGGCTGCTGGCCACGTGGGGGTTCACCGGCTTCGTCCGTTCCGACCTCGGCTCGGTGCACGACCCGGTGGCCGCCATCGAGTCCGGCATCGACCTCATCAAGCCGGAGAACGCCGGCCAGCTGGACGCACTGGTGCGCCAGGGCCAGCTTCCCCTGTCGTCGGTCGACGCCGCCGTCGCCCGCCTCCTCACCGTCATGTTCGCCCACCATCTGGTGGGCCGGTTCGAGCAAGCCACCCTGGGCACACCGGTCGACTCACCCGCCCACACCCACTTCGCCCTGACCGCCGCCGAGCAGTCGGCCGTCCTTCTCAAGGACCGCGGCTCGGTCCTCCCCCTGTCCCCCACCCACGACCGGTCGGTGGCGCTCATCGGTGCCGACGCCTCGGCCGCCCCGGACACCACCGGCGGCGGTAGCTCAAGGGTCACTCCCCCGTTCACCTCGGACCCGTTGTCGGCCATCCGTCATGTGGCCGGCGTCCACACCACGGTCACCTACACAAACGGTGCCAGCACCACCCGCAGCATTTCGGCCGTGCCCACCTCGCTGCTCCGGCCGGCCTCGGGCAGCGGGCACGGGCTGACCGTCACCATCAGTCGGACCGATGCCACCGCCAACCCCACGGCCGAGGCCCTGGCCCTGGACGCCGCCCAGTCGTACCAGCTGGTGCAGCCGACGGTGGACATCGCCATCCGGCCCCATCCGTCCACCGCCCTGTTCCTGCCCGGCCTGTCCCCGGGTGCCCCGACCGACCAGAGCCCCCTCCAACCCTCGCTGGGCCTGCCCCGGAGTCGCGGGGAGGAGTTCTCTCCGACCCGGACCCGGGTGGTGCTGCCGGCCGGTTGGCGCAACGTGCACGTGGCCTGGACCGGCACGCTGACCCCGCCCCGCACCGGGCTCTACACGCTCTCGCTCCAGGGCTCGGGGGCGGCCACCCTGCTGCTCGACGGCAAAGCCGTGGTGTCCGATCCCCTCAGTCACGTCCTCGGGCGATGGTCCCAGGCCGTCGAGCTGACCGGGGGCCACCCCTATCAGGTGGACATGGGCTGGCAACCCTTCGACAACCTGACCCCCTCGGGCGAGTCCAAGGTGGTCGAGGGGGACATGACCCTGGGCTGGTCCTACGACAGCGGCCAGGTCGCCGCCGCCGCCCAGGCCGCCCGCAGAGCCAGCGTGGCCGTCGTCTTCGCCGGAAGCTTCAGCTCCGAAGCGTTCGACCGACCGTCGCTCGGTCTGCCCGGCGACGAGAACGCCCTCATCGCCGCCGTGGCCGCGGCCAACCCCCACACCGTGGTGGTCATAAACAGCGGCGGGCCGGTGCTCATGCCCTGGCTGCCATCGGTGGCCGGGGTGCTCGAGGCCTGGTACCCGGGCGAGGAAGACGGCGCCGCGGTGGCCGCTCTCCTGTACGGCGACGTCGACCCGTCGGGACGGCTGCCGGTGACCTTTCCGACCAGTGCCTCCACCTCGGCCATCAACACCCTGAGCCAATGGCCCGGTATCGACCTCACCACCACCTACAGCGAAGGGCTCGACGTGGGATACCGGTACAACCACGCCACCGGCATCCAACCACTGTTCCCCTTCGGCTTCGGGCTGTCCTACACCCGCTTCCGCCTCGGCCGCACCGTGAGGCTCCGTCGCTCGTGGCGACGGGTCACCCTCACCGTCAACGTGACCAACCTCGGGAAGCGGGAGGGAACCGATGTCGTCCAGGCCTATCTGACCTATCCAGCGGCGGCCGGCGAACCACCGGCCCAACTGGTGGCCTTCTATCCGGTCGCCCTGCAGCCGGGGCAGAGGCGAGCAGTCACCCTGGCTGTGCCGCTGTCGTCCTTTCGGGTCTACCTCAACGGCGGATGGACGACCGTACCGGGGACGTACACCTTGTCGGTCGGACAGTCGTCGTCCGACCTTCCCCTGTCGGTTACGACGACGGCACCCTGAGGGCGGCGCCGGACCCGGACGCGGCGGTCGGCATCCCCGGGGGGCCGACAAACCAGTTGAGGTACGATGGATGGGTCGTGATCTGGGGCAGGACCACCCCTTTGGTGGGCCGGACCCGGATGCCGTCGGCCGGGCCCGCATACACCGGGCCACAAAGATCCGACCTCTCCCGTCGGCCCGAGCGAAGGAACCCCATGACCAACGACCAACGCCCCGACTTCAAAGTGGCCGATCTGTCCCTGGCCGAATTCGGGCGCAAGGAGATCGAGCTGGCCGAGCACGAGATGCCCGGCCTCATGGCCATGCGGGCCGAGCACGGGGCCGAGCAGCCCCTGCGTGGTGCCCGCATCACCGGCTCCTTGCACATGACCGTGCAGACAGCGGTGCTGATCGAGACGCTGGTGGCGCTGGGCGCCGAGGTGCGCTGGGCCAGCTGCAACATCTTCTCCACCCAGGACCATGCCGCAGCGGCGGTGGCCGTCGGTTCGCAGGGCACCGTCGACGAGCCCCAAGGGGTGCCGGTCTTCGCCTGGAAGGGCGAGTCCCTCGACGAGTACTGGTGGTGCACCGAGCAGGCCCTGGCCTGGCCCGGCGACGGTCCGACCATGATCCTGGACGACGGCGGTGACGCCACCCTGCTGGTCCACAAGGGCGTGGAGTTCGAGAAGGCCGGCGCTGTGCCCGACCCCTCGACTGCCGACTCCGAGGAGTTCGCGGTGGTGCTGGGCGTGTTGGCCCGGAACCTGGCCGAGGACCCGACCCGCTGGACCACCATGGCCGCCGGCATCAAGGGCGTGTCCGAAGAGACCACCACCGGGGTGCACCGACTCAACGAGATGGAGCAGTCCGGTGAGCTGCTGTTCACCGCCATCAACGTCAACGACGCGGTGACCAAGTCCAAGTTCGACAACAAGTACGGGTGTCGCCACTCGCTGGTCGACGGGATCAACCGGGCCACCGACGTGCTCATCGGCGGCAAGGTGGCCGTGGTATGCGGTTACGGCGACGTGGGCAAGGGGTGCACCGAGTCGTTGAAGGGCCAGGGGGCCCGGGTGGTGGTCACCGAGGTCGACCCCATCTGTGCCCTGCAGGCGGCCATGGACGGCCACGAGGTGGTCAGGCTGGAGGACGTGGTGGGTAGCGCCGACATCTTCGTCACCGCCACCGGCAACAAGGACGTCATCACCGCCGACCACATGGCCCGCATGAAGCACCAGGCCATCGTGGGCAACATCGGCCACTTCGACAACGAGATCGACATGGCCGGTCTGACCAAGTGGGAAGGAATCGAGCGGGTCAACATCAAGCCCCAGGTGGACAAATGGATCTTCCCCGACGGTCATGCCGTCATCGTTCTGTCGGAGGGACGACTGCTCAACCTGGGTAACGCCACCGGGCACCCGAGCTTCGTGATGTCCAACTCGTTCACCAACCAGACCATGGCCCAGATGGAGCTGTTCAACAACGCCGACGACTACGAAAACAGGGTCTACGTCCTGCCCAAGCATCTCGACGAGAAGGTGGCCCGGCTGCATCTCGACGCTCTGGGAGTCCGGCTGTCCACCCTGACCAAGGAGCAGGCCGAGTACATCGGGGTGTCGGTCGACGGCCCGTACAAGCCGGACACCTACCGCTACTGATCCCGGTGACCTCTCACGCCGGACAGGACTGACTGCGGACGGCACAAACCGGCTAGTCGACCCCGCGCTCATCCGGGCGGCACCTCCGGATGACCCGGGCCGGGTTGCCCACCGCCACCACGCCGGCGGGCAGATCGCGGGCCACCACCGAGCCGGCACCCACCACCGTGTCGGCGCCGATGGTCACCCCGGGTAGCACGATCACACCCCCACCGAGCCACACGTTGTCGGCGATGGCGATGGGCGCGGCCGCCTCCCAGCCGGCCCGACGCTGGTCGGGATCGACCGGGTGGGTGGGGGTGAGCAGCTGCACGTTGGGACCGATCTGGACGTCGTCGCCGATGACGATGGGTGCGGGGTCGAGGGCCACCAGCCCGAAGTTGGCAAAGGTTCGGGCCCCCATCGACACCTGGCCGCCGTAGTCGCAGTAGAAGGGCGGACGGATCTCGCTCATCGGACCGAAGTGTCCGAGCAGTTCACCGAGAAGCCGACGGTGAACGTCGGCGTCGTCGAAGCCGGTGGCGTTGAACCGGTCGAGGAGGAGCCGGGCCCGCCGGTGGGCTGCAGCCACCTCCGGGTCGGAGGCCAGGTAGAGGTCACCGGCCAGCATGCGCTCCCACTGGCTGCGGCCGTCGGAGGCGGCGGTGGGCGGGATCACCCGGGCACGACGTCGTGGACCGAGAACACCTCGCGGGTGCCGTCGAACCCCTTGAGCTGGCGCTGTCCCGCCGGCCGGAAGACGAAGGAATCGGCGGCCAGCCGGGCAGTGGCCTCGTCGACCAGCACCTCCCGTGGCACGGCCAGCTCGGCCAGGCGGGCGGCCAGATTGACCACTGAGCCGTAGTAGTCGCCGTGGCGGGTGATGACCTCCCCGAAGGCGACCCCGGCCCGGGGCTCGATCCCCTCGGCGTAGGCGGCGGTGATGTCGCGGGCGATGGCGCAGCCGGCGGTGGCGTCCAGGGCCACGAACATGACCTCGTCGCCGATGTGCTTGACAATGCGCCCGCCGTGGGCCGACGCCACCTCGAAGGCATTGAGCTCGAAATCGCTGATCAGCTCGAGCAGCTTCGACGGTGCCGTGTGGAGGGCCAGCGGGGTGAACCCGACCAGGTCCACGAAACCGACGGCCAGCCGGTAGAGCGAGCGGTCGGCCACATCGACCTGGGCGATGCGTTGGCGGTCGATGGCCCCCTGCATGTGGTGGGCAAAGATGGCCCCCATCGAGTCGCCGATCTTGAGGGCACCGGCCGTGGCCTGGGCCAGGTTGCGTGCCCAGACCAGTCCGTCGAGCTCCGATTCGTCCAGGGCCGGCTCGACCGTCTGGACGTAGAGAGAGACGGCGGCCTCGGCCACCCGGGCCAGCGAGGTACCGAGCACCCGCAGGAGCTCCTCCCCCTGCAGCCCGGCCGGCTCGAACTTGACCACGAAGGACGTGAACTCGGCGTCACGCTCGGAGAACAAGGGCCGGTCAACATCGGCGTCGGGGACGGCCACACCGAGGGTCCGCCATACGGTGAGGACCGTGTCCAGGTCCAGTCCGGACCGCCGGGCCAGCTCGGTGGCCGACAGGGTGTGGTCAGCCGCCAGGACCAGGTCACCGGCCAGGCTGGGGAGACGGCGGGTCTGGCGGGCCTCGGCGATCTGGGCGTCGGTGGCGCCCAGTGACCGGAGGTAGTCGTCGATCTCCACGCCACCTCCACGCTCGGTCACGAAGGAGACGCTACCGGGCGTCACGGATGAACCTCCGGATCGAGGGATCGTGGCTCAGGATGGCCCCGCTTCGGTGACTTCGCCGAGGCTGTGCGGGGCGGGACGATGATCGAAAACAGCTTTGTGACCTCGTCTGAAATCGCTCAACTTCCGGACATCGATAACGTCACTAAACGGCATTCGGGCGTGTGGATAACCGCCTCGGTCAAGCTGTCGGCATCACCACACTCGACGGGGCAGACGCTGGGCCAGGCACGTTGTTCTCGTTGAACGCCGTCACCTTGAAGGTGTAGCTGTCGCCGTCCGTCAGGCCGATCACAGTGCAGGTGTCTGTCGGGTCGGTGCCTGTGCAGGTGCTCCCGTCGCCGTCGGTGCCTGGAGCGGTGATGTCGCTGGCGGTCACCGTGTAGCTGGCGACATCGGCGGGGACGTCGTTGGCGGGTGCGTTCCATGACACCGTGACCTGACCATCACCGGGCAATGCCGAGACGTTGGTGGGGGCATCGGGGAGGATCAGGTTGTTGACGCAAGTACCTCCGTCATTGTCGCTGTTGGTACCGTCAGGACAGGTCGTGTTTGACCAAGTGACTTCGTACAAATCGGCGTCGTTCAAACTGGAGTCGGTGAGGTTGGCGTTCGTGAGGTTGGCTTCTTGCAGGTAGATGCCAGTAGCGTCGGCGTCCGTCAGCTTGGCGTTGGTTAGGTTGGCAGCGACCAGCTCGGCACCGTTTATGTCGGCATCGTTCAGATCGGCACTGCTCAGGTCGGCATCGTTCAGATCGGCACTGCTCAGGTTGAGACCGTTCAGATTGGCATTGGTGAGGTTTGCGTATGGTCCGATGAGGTATCCGCCGGTCAGACTCCAGTCGGTCGGCAGCGCAGGTGTAGTACCGGCGACTCCACCGGATATCACTCCGGTTAGGGTGGCGCCGGTAAGGTTGGCTTCAGTCAGAGTGGCGTCAGACAGGTCAGAGTCGGTCAGGTTGGCTTCAGTTAAGTTGGTGTTGGACAAGTCGGCGCCGCTCAGGTCAAGGCTGGCCAGGTCCGCACTAGCGAGATCGGCATATGGCCCGATTAGGTATCCGCCGATCACACTCCAGCTAGTCGGCAGCGCAGCTGGGCTACCGGTGATCCCACCAGATATCACTCCGCTCAGCGTCGCGCCGGTAAGGTCGGCCCCGCTCAAGTCGGCGTTGATCATCCTGGCGTCGGTCAAGTCAACGTCAGACATATCAGTGTTGCTGAGGTCGGATCCGTCCAGATTGGCTTCGGTGAGCTCGGCATATGGCCCGATGAGGTATCCGCCGTTGAGACTCCAGTCGGTTGGCAACACAGCTGGGGTACCGGTGATCAAACCGGATGTCACTCCGGCCAGACTGACGTCGGTAAGGTCGGCTTCGGTCAAGTTGGCATCGGACAGGCTGGCATCGGACAGGTTGGCGTCGGTCAAGTTGGCGTCGGTGAGGTTAGCTCCAGCGAGGTCGGCCCCCGATATGTTTGCAGCGGATATGTCCGCAGCGGACAGGTTGGCATCGGTCAGAGTGGCATCGGACAGATCTGCGTCGCTCAGGTCAAGACCGTTCAAGTTGGCATCAGTGAGATTTGCGTATTGCCCGATGAGGTATCCGCCAATGAAGCTCCAGTCGGTCGGCAGCCCAGCTGGAGTACCGGTGATCCCACCGGATATCACTCCGGTCAGGGTGGCGTCGCTAAGGTCGGTATCGGACAAGTTGGTGTCGGACAGGTTGGCATCGTTCAGGTAGACGGTCAGGTTGGCGCCGCTCAGATTGGCGCCGGACAGGTTGACGCCGAACAGGTTGTTGTAGCCGGACAGGATGGCGTCGGACAGGTTGGCATCGGTCAGAGTGGCGTCGGACAGGTCTATATCGCTTAGGTCGTCGCCATTCAGGGTGGCGCCATCGAGATCCGCATATGGGCCGAGGAGGTATCCAGCGCCAAAGCTCCAGTCGGGTGGCAGCGCAGCGGGAGTCCCTGTGATCCCACCGGAGGTCACACCCTTCAGGTCACCACCCATAACGGCGCCGGTCAGGTTGGTGTTGGCCAGGTTGGCGTCGGCCATATTGGCGTCGGACATGTCAGCGTCGGTCAGGTTCATGCCGGCGAGATCGCATCTTGAAACATTGGCTTTGACACCAAAATAGAAGCAATCATCCCGAGCGTTGGTGCTGCGGGAGATCGGGCGTTTTGCCGGCTTGGAGACCTGACCGAGACCTGCGGAGTTCGAAGCTCGCACCGTGACCTTTTTGTCCTGGCTATTCTTGATGGGCCATGCCAATGTGCACGATGTCGCTCCCGTCGTGGTACAGGTTGCACCGCCATCACCGCTGCCCGTCACGGTATAACCAGTAATGGCTGCGCCCCCGTCCGACGCAGGCGGCGTCCAATAAACTGCCAGGAGAGGGGCGGTGGTCTCCACCAAATATACCCCGGTTGGCTTACCCGGTTTCTTTATCGTGGTGGCTCCGGCGGGCGCTGTCGATGGGACAGCAGTGGCAAGTGTCGCTCCGCCGATCACTGCGACCGCAAACAGGACGAATGGCTTAAAGACTCTCATCGGACCCCTTTGACGGATATTGGACCGAAAGCCAAACCACCTACAACCACACGCTTCCGCCGTGACAACTGACTCAACTGAGGAAGGCGCATCGAGATGGCCCTCGCTTGAAAAGGGCCGCCCATCGACCCGCAAGCCAGTATGGACCCAAGTTTTCGAAGTGTCGAGCGGCAGCTGGTCCAATTTGCCGTCGCGTGCCTTCCCTGATCGAAAGGACAGGGGGAAAGGGAAGTTCAAGGGCGTCCAGGACCAATGGCTCGGGAAACCTAATTGACCGGCGTCCGCTTGCTAGCGGCTAACTCCTCATAAACGGGCACTTTGATGACACTGGCCGAGCACACGCCAGGTCTGTCCTGTCATGATCACTCAGTGACTCTTCAGGGTGGTGTCTACCGTCTTCAACTCGACTTCAACCAGTTGTCGGAGACGTTGCGTGTGCTGGCAGTGCTTTCACCGACGTGCCCGCACTGCCTTGAAGGTAACGAAATGCTGTCAAGAATGCCTGCGGGTCCTAACTGTCTGGTGCTCTGGACGGCAATGCTCGCCGGGGATTCTCCCGATGTAGCCGCCGAGCAGGGCCGTTCCGATGACCGCTGTACCCAGTACTGGGAGGAGGCAGATTGGCCCGTCTCGACAAGACTTCGTCCCATCCTTGGCTTCGGTTCATATGATCCCGCTATGAGCGCCGGGGACGTGTATCTGCTGTATCCACCCGGAATCGTTTGGACTGACGAATACCCACCTTTTCCTACCGACTGGACACACAATCTTCGAGAGCACGAACCGGAACGTCCTCGGATTACCGCTGCTCTCCTGACCCATTGGGCTTCAACGGCGCATCTGATATGAGTGGCAGCTAACACCGGCTCGGAGGCGCTTATCCCTGCCCAGAACATCAGGGGAGCCCTCAGGATTTCGCCGTCAAGGTCACTTTGATCGACCGCGGCGTTGCCGTACCGGGCGGAAGCCCAAAGGTCACGACCTTGGTCCCGTACGTGCCTGGCGGCAGCGGAGGCAGGCTATTTCCGTCTGCGCATAGGGGAACATGAACGACCGACTGCCCGCCTGTCTGCAAACAACTTTGGTAGGTGGTCAGGATTCTGATCGGGAATCGATTCTTGCCAGGAAGGAGTTTCACCGAAGGACGACAAGCGACAGCAGATACGGCGGGGTCAAACGGAATGTGAAGATTAGCCAGTCCCGTAAATAGCCAACCGTCTATTGCACATTGCTCGACAGTCACTGCGGTGCTTCCTCGGTTGGTGAGGACTGCATGGCCTCGGATCGGCGTACCAACGGCAACCTTGTTGCGGTCCAGGATCAGTTGTATTGAAATCGGATAGCTCGTCGAGGCGCTCTGAAGGGCAGTCGGGTTCGGATTAGCCTCTTTCGCTGTACCGCATCCAGCCAGAACGCCTGCCACGACGACAGCGATGGCCATCCCGCGGAATCGGCCCATGGCGCCATTCTGCACCCTGAAGCAACCCCCCGGGCGGCAGGTGACCCACAAGACCGGGTTTGAGCCACCCCGAGCGGTTGCGAATGTCCTGCGATGGGAGCAGCATGGTTACATGTTTTGGTGTGACAGTTGTGGTCATGCATTTGAAATCCCCGACCGTCATCACCTGCGTGAAATGCCCGAGCTGCGGAAGGACCCGAAGGACGTGGTTCCGTTAGCGGTGGTGTGTCCGAGCTGCAACAGAGTGCAACGGATCCTGTATTCGAGTTGGAGCGGCTCAGCCCGTCCGGGTCGACCCCGAACACCGCCTCAACCGAGCGGCTGCTAAGGAAGTCATCGCGTCCCACAACACCGGTTCAGCAGGGCGTTATCAGCCGTTGCTGATCGGCACCTTGGGGGCAGGCAGTCGTGGCAGCGGGCCCCAGTATCCGGCAATCCAGAGCGATCAGCCTCCGAGCGTCGGGTGCGTGCGCGATTCAGGGGGGGATTGATCCGACGCGGCACCGACGACGAATAAGAGCCATGCCCCAGAAATCATGAAGTAGAAGCTGGCAACTATTCCCACAGAAGCCATGTACAGGCCAAAAATGTGGTTGGCAATGAGAACGGCGGCCCCCGATATTTGCAGCACGTAGCAGACACTGGCGCCCAGCGTGCGAGAGAGGGCTGACACTTAGCTCTTCACCGCGAAGCTGTCGGGTACGGACATAGCCCCAGAGGAAGAGGATTGCCGATATGACTGACACAATGAGTATCTCCAGGCCGATGGCCTGATGGTGCTGGCCACCCATCAATGCGAGGCAAGAGAGTATGAACACGGACGCGAGGCCGATGAGGCTTCCAGCGGCTCGGTATCTGTGGGCAGTGTTGGCTGTGATGGCGCCAACGTTGAGCGACATTGCTACGAAGGTCAGGCCCGTCAGGGCTGCGGCACCCGTTCCAACCGTTTGAAAGAACTCCCGCCACTGATCTGGACGGAACGCATCGGTCGCCCATATCGGCATCTCGTTTACTCCCGGCGGTCAGAGGAGGGCTCGGTTCCTGCCCAGCCAGATACTGCCTCACCGTGGCTTTGAGCGTCGATTCACCTGAGAAGTGCCGATACCGAGCGGGTGCGAAGGGTGCCTCTAAACACTGGGTCAGCGGTGGTTACCGAATATCGCCAAATGGTCGTGACTCGGACGATCAGATGGCCAAGCGCTGCCCGGCGACGCCAGTGCTCGACGTATTTGTTGATGAACGCGATGGCCTGATCGGTCGCCTCGGGCAGCGAATCGTCATGGCGTCTGCAGTGAGGAGGATGGCTCGTGGCGCGCAAAGCCTCGCCGAGGAACGTTCCAACATCGAGCTGGAAAGCAAGTCAGACTGTTTGCCTCATGAGCCGTCCGGATACCAAATACGTGACCGTCGGGGATGCTGACGTTGCCTACCAGGTCCTCGGAGAGGGACCTTCCGACCTCCTCTTCTTCAACGGGCTTGGCAGCAACGTCGAAATGGCATGGGAGGACCCCGACATTGCCGACTTCCTCAGACGGTTGGCGTCGTTACGCCGCTTGATCTTTCTCGATCGACGAGGCACAGGTGCATCTGACGGTGTGCCGCGTAACGCCATACCGACATGGGAGGAGTGGACGGAGGACATCGAAAGCGTCCTCAACGCGGTGGGGTCCGAGCAGACATCCATTCTCGCGACGGTCGATGCTGGCCCGATAGCGATCCTCTATGCCGCTGCACATCCCGAACGGGTCGATTCTCTGGTGCTGTGCAATACCACTGCCCGATATCTGGTAGCTGACGACTATCCGATCGGTTTCACACGTGAGGCGCTGGATTTCGTCATCGAGTTCCTCCGGACCCACTGGGGCACGCCGGAGTTTCTCTCGCTTGCTGGTGCAGCTGGCCCGGAAGACCCGGTTCGCCGCGATGCTCTAGCTCGGCTCTTCCGGTCGTCGGCCACCCCGAGAACCGCGGCCGCACAGTACGACTACCTGCTTCGGAACCTCGATGTTCGCCCGGTGCTCCCGCTCCTCCGCGCGCCCACGCTTGTCCTGAGCGCCGACAATCCAAGCTTCCTGCCCATGGCTCATGGGCGTTATGTGGCTGAGCACATTGAGGGCGCCAAGTTCGTCGCGCTGCCGGGCGACGACATGTTGATCTTCAGCCAGCACGACGTGGTCTTCGACGAAGTGGCCGAGTTCTTGACCGGTACGAGACCAGTAACCGATATCGACCGAGTGCTGGTCTCGGTACTCTTCACCGATATCGTCGGATCAACCGAACGTGCAGCCTCGCTGGGCGATCAACGGTGGCGGTCCTTGTTGGATCGCCATGATCACATTGTCCGCGAACAGCTTCGGATCTTCCGAGGTCGGGAGGTCAACACGACGGGAGACGGCTTCGTCGCTTCCTTCGATGGTCCGGCTCGAGCCATCCGTTGCGGCCAGATGATCATCGACGCCACCCGAGCACTCAGTATCGAGCTGCGCATGGGTCTCCACACCGGTGAATGCGAGGTGAGGGGCAACGATCTGGGCGGCCTCGCCGTTCACATCGCAGCTCGCGTCGGTTCTTTGGCCTCACCGGGCGAAGTTCTTGTCTCGGGCACCGTCAAGGACCTCGTGGTTGGCTCGGGCATTGAGTTCAATGTCCGAGGTGAGCACATGCTGAAGGGCGTGCCGGGGAGCTGGAAGCTCTACGCAGTCTCCGGTTGAACAGCAACTCCAGAGCAGTTCGTCTTCGACTCAGTCACAGATTGAGACGACCGACGAAGCCCTAAAGGAGTCGTCTTGTCCTTAATGAGCCACAACTCCCGCAAATTGTGGGGACAGAGTGCCCCCTATTGCCGGTTCGAGGCCGTTATCTCCGCCACCGACCGGCACCTTGATGGCAGTGGACGCAGTCATCTGTGGGTCAGGAAACGAGCGCTAAGACCTCCGAAACCTCGCTCTGTTCTGCCCGGAGCCGGAGCACTTCCTCAGTCTTCCCGGATCCATCAACTTCCCGAGTGAAATCGGGCAGAGCCAGCCGATAGGCGCCTACCACTGCTCCGTCTGGGTTTCGTTCAAAATAAAATGCATAGTGCAGCAATGCGCCGATTGATCCGAGCGGCCCGGGGTCTGGTCCGGTGACCCGAGGCATAAGGCGGGAAGTGTGGGCATTGTGCAGTTCGAGATGGGCTGCCCCTCCATAAGGGTCGGCTCCGGCGTATTCGACTCTCCCCACTGTCGCCATAACCGCTGCTCCCATGCAGAGAAGGCACGGTTCAAGGGTGGTGAGCACAGTTAGGTCCTCGTGGCGATGAGTTGGTGGGAGCTGCGCTAAAGCATTTAGCTCTGCGTGGGCAAGGTGGCTGTACGAGAGCTGGCCTTGCGCTGATTCACGAACGTACCGACGTCCTCGCCCCCGAGTCACGACTTGTCCGTCAGCGTCGATCACCACGGAACCGACCGGGGTTGTTCCTGCAATCATCGCTTCCCAGGCGAGGCCAAGCGCCTCAGCCCATGGTTCGGACACGTCCACCGGACCATCATTACTCAGTCCCAAACATCGGCGCAGAACCAGCGGAGTGAGAGCGTGACTCATATCACCGGCTCGGGGCGCATTATCAACAGGCGTTCGCTTGCTGAGGGCTAACTGCCACCGACCGGCACTTCGGCGGTGCCCTGGACTCGCGGTAGTGGGGCGATTCTGCTGTGTGGTAGGTGATACCACGTGAAAGACGGTGACGCGGTACTCGGGAGTGGCGTTCGAGTGAAGGCTGCTGGAGTCGACCGGTGGTGCCACAAGTACCTCGGTGCCGGTATTGGCACCGTACTGTTCTACGAGGGACACCTCTCTGCTGTGCTCGGTGTCGAGCTGACCTCGGGTCAACGGCTCGTGGTGAAGATACGACCCGCGGCTGACCGATTGCATGGATCCTCGGCGGTCCATCGAGTGCTCTTCGAGCGAGGCTTTCCCTGTCCCGAGCCCTTGGTCGACATCGAGCCCATGGACGGTCTCGTGGCCAGCACGGAGGTGCTGGTGACGGGGGGCGATCGCTATCCCGCCTCGGGGCGATCGCCGGTGCCCTTCGCCAGGGCTCTGGCGCGCCTTGTCGGGCTTGCCCCCCTCCTCAGCGAGATTCCTTCCCTCGACCCACAGCCCCCATGGACGGCTCCCGATCTCGGCAGTTCGGAGCTGTGGCCCGCGCCCGACGACCGAGACGTCGACCTCAATGCTGCCGGCGGACCGGGCTGGATCGACGAGGCGGGCTGGGCGGGGCGGAACCGCCTGGGCGCTTCTAGCTCGCCGCTCGTCGTCGGCCACGGCGATTGGCACACCGGGAACCTGCGCTGGCGAGGAGACGACCTCTACGCCGTCTGGGACTGGGACAGTGTGATCGCTGCCTCCGAGCCCGCCATCGCTGGCCTCGCCTCCGCTGTCTATCCCACCAACGACGCCGGCTCCGAGGCGACGGTCGAGGAGTCAGAATCGTTCTTGGACGCCTACCAGGGCGCCCGAGGGGCCTTTGGCGCTGACCAGCTCGCCGAGGCCTGGGCGGCGGGACTGTGGAACCGGAGCTTTGACGCCAAGAAGCAGTCGGCGACCGAAGGGGGCCCGAAGTCGTTGACGGAGGCCGAGGCCATCGAGCGCCAACGGCACGTGGACGGGATGTGAGACACCTCCGGACACTCCCCCACCTAATGATCAGGCGTACGGCGAGCGAATCGCTCAAGCCCGGGGGGTGGGCTTTCTACTATTCGTGCCGCGCACTGGGTCATCGACCCCGGTGGTGTGGGGGACGCCGGCTAGCTTGTAGCTCATGGGGAACGAACTGCCCCGCCGGATTGAGGAGCCCTGGGGCTACGAAATCTGGTGGGCGCACACTGAGCAATACGCAGGCAAGATTCTCCACGTCATCGCTGGCCACAGGCTCTCGTTGCAGTACCACAACGAAAAGGACGAGAGCTGTTACCTCCTGTCCGGGAAGCTGCTGCTTTTGCAGGGCTCCTCGGCTGAGAATCTGAGCGAGACCGTTATTTCGGAAGGTCATGCCTGGCCGAACCCGCCTGGACTTCTCCATACGATCGAGGCGATTGAGGACGCTGATGTTCAAGAGGCGTCTACGTCGCAGCTCGACGACGTTGTAAGGCTGGTCGATGCGTACGGGAGAGAGGGGACGAGCGCTCCCTGAGTGCGGCCCCATGTTGGTACAGATGCGTATGGGAACGGCACCCGAACCGAGCGAGCCACTTCTGTGGAGACTGCCCCGATCACCGGTTATGGCCACAGTCAAGCCTGAGCTGGAGGCATCGGGCATACTGCCCAGGTGGCGATGACGACGAAGAGATTGCTATTCGCCCTTTTCGCCGTGGACGCAGCAGGCGGGACCGTCGCCGTGAAACATCGTGTGGCTGGGGAGCCCCTCGGCATCGGCGGGTCACTCGACGTCCGAAACCCGGTCGTTTTCGCGTTGTGGGGCACGGCTCTTTCTGCCCCCATCACCTTGCTCGGTCTCGCTGTCGCCCTCTATCGACATCGTCCTGAGGCGCTTCGGGTAATGGGAGCAATCTTTGCCCTAGGAGCCTTGTCAGAACCGGCGATCTGGGGACGACGCCCGTGCCCGCGCCACGGCCGGCTGCTTCTCGTGGCCCATGTAGTCATTGCCACCGCACTGGCCGTAGTCCCCAGAGCTGATCAAGCAGATGAACGACATCATTTGACGCCTGCCCCGTAACACCGGGTCATGGGCGAGGGCCACAGAGCCGTGAGCTACGGCGCTTCGGGCGACGGCAGGACGTCCAAGGCTGCGGCAACTCCGGCGTCGTCGGCAAACGTAAGCGCTCCACGGGGATCCCCTGTCCAGGGATTGGTCCACCACTCCTGACCTTCCCTCGGCCCATCGATCCGCAGCTCCTGCTCGGTGCGTCGACGGTAGATCACGATTCGGGGTTGCCCGTGGCTCGGGATAAATACATCTCCAGCGATCTGGAGAAAGGGCGTCAAGAACGCATCCCGCATCTGAACCGCTAGGTCGGCGTTGCTGGCTTCGAGCAGTTCATCACCGATTGTCTGATCAAGCCCATGCCGATGAGGGTATGCCTCTCAGAAAATCGGCGGGGGGTGCCCCCGACCACCGGGTCAACGGGACAGGAAGTAGGGCAGTCTCATATTTGCTCGTTTTGGGTGATCGCAGGTTTGCTGACCTGATTTGAGCGTCCGAGCCACCACCTGGCTGCAAAAACCGACAGATTCCAGACGGCAAGACAACTGAGGATCACCCAGACCCGGTCCGCAGGGTGCCTTTGTGGGGTCATGGCCGCGATGACGCCAAAGACGACGATTGTTAGCAGCACCTGCTGAACAACCAGGCTGCCCCATTCCACCTCGCGGAATCGAAACCTCTCGCGGGTCACAGCCTGTTTATCGGCTGGACACCTGTCCGACCTGAGCCTCATTGCACCGTGTCACACAACACCGGGAGCGGGGAGGTGGCGCCCAAAGTCTTATCAGTCGGATTGCGGGCCTCTCAAGGCCTTCCAGAGGAAGTGGCGACGGCTACCCGGTGGAAACTCAGGCAACTCGCCGAACGGCTGATAGCCGATGGACTCATAGAACCCAGGGGCCTGGAAGCTAAACGTGTCCAACCATGCTCCACGGCACCCTCGGAGTCGGGCCTGAGTCTCGATGGTGGACATGAGTTGGCTTCCGACGCCCTCACCTCGTAGATCGTCGTGAACCCAGAGATGACTCACATACAGCCATCGCCAATGGGTATATCCGTCGACACCCCCAAGGGCTTCTTCATCACGGCGGACAAAGACGGCGAGTGGTCTGCGATTCTCTAACTCAGCTCGGCCGTCGTTAAAGGCCACCAGGCCAGAGATCAACTGGCGAACGTACTCCGGATCGGGATCGTCCTCGATCAGGTAGTCCAAATTGCCGCTAGGCACTTCACCCCCTCCGCTCCGTTACGTCAACACGAGCGTATCCGGGCACGGAGGTTGGAGAGCCTCTCCCACATCACCGGTCATGGGCGGCTATCGAGCATGGCCTACCGGCCCAAGAGGGGCACCCGACGCCCTTCTCGTTTCAGCCGGACGTGGAGAAACGAACACCCGTCTCGCGCTTCCCGTGGCGAGGAGAGCGCGGTGAGCGCGAGACCTGCAAGGGGCCCCGCCGCGGTCTACATTTCCTCTGGACGCGCAATAGGCAAGAGAGAGGTGGTCCCAATGGCGGGGTTAGATTCGGTCCACGGTGGTTCTATGCGGCGGCTCGGAGCGATGCTGGCAGGGGTTGCGCTCGTCTCGGCCATGCTCGTCGCCTCGGCGGGTCCGGCATCGGCGACGACAGCGTTGGCGAAATCACCAAAACCTAAGATCATCTTCACGGCCTCCACGAAGTCGGTGACGACAGGTGCCGGAACGGTGACACTCTCGGCCACGGTGACCAACGCCAACAGCGCCACCTTGACCTCGAACCCACCGGTCACCGCCCTCCCGTTCAACGTGTGCTGCAACTCGTCCATCAGTCGACACGTCGTCTTTCCCCTGAATGACTTGAAGAAGGCAGTCAAGTACCAGTTCACCGTCACCGCGTATGGAAACACCGTGACGAAGACGAAGAAAATCAAGGTGAGCGTCGCCTCTGGCAAGGGACGCCCCGCGCTGTCCGGCGTGAAGAGTGTGGTCGGGTCAGAGATGTACGGGAGTGGCGATCCCACCTACTGCGCCGTCCTCACCAACTCGGGAGGAGTCGACTGCTGGGGAGACAACCTCTTTGGCGAACTCGGCGACGGAATCATCACCGGACCGCAGACCTGTGATGGCGCCAGCCCTTGCGCCACGACCCCGGTCGCCGTCGTGGGGGTTGGTGGGAGCGGAACACTCACCGGCGTAAAGAGCGTCGTCGCGTCGGACGCGAATTACAATTCCTTCTGCGCTCTCCTCACTTCTGGTGATGTCGACTGCTGGGGAGACAACTACCTCGGGGAACTCGGGATCGGGTCTAAGACGGGTCCCGAAACCTGCGACTCCGGGCTCTACCCCTGCTCTGACAGTCCGGTCCAGGCCCTCTCAGGCGCCTCCAGCCTGACCAGCGGAGGTAACAGCAGTTACTGCGCCGTCGTTGACTCCGGTGGGGTGGAATGCTGGGGCTACGGGGCCACCGGCCAGCTCGGCGCCGGCGACCCCAACGTCATGAATGGCCCCGATCTCAGCACCTGTGCGTATGGCGGCCTTTGCAGCTCGGTCCCACTTGGCGTCACTGACCTCTCGGGGGCCACCAGCGTGGTCAGCAGCAATTTCGCCGACAACTACTGCGCCGTTCTCGAATCCGGTGGAGTCGACTGCTGGGGGAGTACCAACGGGACTGGCTCGCTGGGTGACGGGTCACATGTGGATGCGTCTGACTGCGGTTCGAGCAACGAGTGTTCATGGGTCCCCGTGTCCGTTGTGGACGTCGGTGGCTCAGGAAACCTCACGGGCGTGTCGAGTGTTGTCGGTGGAGGTGCCGGTGTCGCCTACTGCGCCGTGAGCTCCGGCGGGGTGGATTGTTGGGGCGACAACAACTACGGGGAGCTCGGTGCCGGGGCCATCTCCGGTGACCCTTCGTGTCAACCAGGAACGTGCTCCTCGACTCCTGTTCAGGTGACTGGCGTCGGCGGCTCGGGCTACTTGTCAGATGTGTCGAGCATCGAGGGCAACGGCTACAGCCCGGGGTTCTGTGCCCTCCTTAGTACCGACGAGGTGGATTGCTGGGGTGACGGGGATCTCGGTGACCTCGGGGACGGCAGCACCACCAACAGCGACGTGCCCGAGACCGTTCTGGCGACCGACGGCTCTAGCTCGCTCACTGGAGTGGCGACCCTGGCCACTGATGGCACCGGATTCTGCGCATCGTTGACCTCATCGACACCGTCCGGGCAAGTGAACTGTTGGGGAGACGACGCGGACGGAGAGGATGCCAACGGCCCCAACTCGAACTGCGTGTCATGCTCGACGCCAGTCGCGGTGGTCGGACTTGGAGACTCAGGCGACCTCTACGGAGTGGCGAGCCTAGGCGCAACGTATGAGGGGTACTGTGCCGTGCTCAGCTCCAATGGCAGCGTGGACTGCTGGGGGCTCGGATTCGCAGGGGAGCTAGGCAACGGCTCCGACAACTACGAGACGGGCAGCACATTCCCGGTGAGTGTGTTCGCTGCCGCTCCGTAGACGACCCGATCGAACAGGTCTTGTCGCGCATCAGGAGACTGCCCACCAACACCGGATCGGCCTTGCGTTATCGAACGTGGCCGAGGGCGCGTGTGGGATATCCCTCGCAGGAGCCCAACCGGCTGTTGCACTCCGTAGTTCCTTGGAGTAGTCCAGTCGCACCAAGGAATGCACGTCGGCGTACCGTAATCGACAGCGGAGGTCGTTAGAAATGGAGCGTGAATCAATCGAGAGTCTGGGTGCTCGTGGAGAACGACGTGGGAGAGTGGTCTTCAACAAGGGCGCAGAAGACACCGAAGCACATCTATATCTCTTGCCTTGGATTGGGCTCAACGATCCGGTCATTTTTGGCGAGGTGGAAGTGGCGCCGGCCCCGATCTCCCTCGACGCCAAACAGCCTTGCACGCCTGCAGCCCGAAGGATCATGAACTGTTACCGCGGTCTTAGTGGCACGCCAGTCATACCCTGCCTGATGTGGATCGCATGTCGTGGACCATTGGAACTGAGCGCCTCAGACTACGAGACGCTTCGCCGACACCGCATTTGCCTGTCAGCAGCTCTAATCATGAACAACAATTACTTTGACAAGAGTGGGAGCGGTCCGATCTGCGACGCTCACTGTGACGGCTACTTTCATCGCTTCCAATCTGACGTCACTTACATAAGCCTTTATAGACGTCGACGAGATGGCGTGGATCAGGAGACGTATCCGATCGATCGATTCTCGGTGACGGTACCTTTGTCGGGGTCATCGCAGCATCAGCACACCATCGATCAATCACTCTTGGATGCCCTGGTGACAACGATCTCGGCTGAGTCCCACTTGGGTCGAAAACTGGAACTGTCGCTGCCGCCCTTCCTGCAGGCAAATCGGCTCAATGAACAGACGAGCATCCTGGACGATCTCGTCCAGATGGGGGCTGCGTTTGAGCGCCTGTTCTCTGTAACGGGAGCGATCGGCAAAGGTCTTGCGGACGAGATAACGAGTCTTTTCTCCGAGTTCAGAGGGAAATTTAGTCAGTGGCATAACGTCAGCTGGAGAGGCAGACAAAGTCGAGACGAGGGGCCCTGGCGGAGACGATGGATACGTGAGTTCTACGATCGGCGGTCAACAATACATAGTGGCGTCGCCCGAGAGGGAATGTGGAGCGATTTGTTTCACGCCGTGATCGCCGCCGAGGTCTTCTCGTTGTGCACGAAGATGTACCTTCGTGAGGCAGGAATTCGACCATTGACCGAAATGGACGGTTGGCGCATGGAGGCACTCGACGATCGAATCGAAGCCCTCTCAGCCAATCCCATCAACCCGACCGTTGCTTGGGCCAAACCTTTGATTGAGGCTCAGCGCCGCAGGGGGGGACCTGGGGGGCGGGAGGAGTCCCATCGCAAATGAGGATTGCTCACAATGAGGGGCCGTCTAATCGGGATCTCATGAGAATGCGCAGGGTGTCTCCTATCGCCGGCTCCGGGCCGCATCGCCGGTGATTATCCACTGGCCCGAGTTCTTCGTTGGTATGAAGCAGCGCTCTAGATCTCGGGTTGGCCGCTCGGACCGATGAGGGCAACGTCAATCACGCCCTCGGAGAGGAATCCCAGATTCTCGTAATAGGCCCGAAGCCGGGCATTTGAAGCTGGAGTATCGAGCCGTAACCAGTCTCGACCTCGGTCGGCGACTATTGCGTCCGCCCAGTTGAGCATTTCGACCCCGAAGCCCCGGGGAGCGACATCTCGGTTGGTACAAAGTCGATGCACGTAACCAGAAACAGGTGGGCGCTCCCGCCAGAACAACGGATCCTCCCAGGACAAGGAAAGCGTACCGAGCACTGCACCCGGTTCGACTGCGAGATACGTTTCGCCACAAATAACCGAGTGCTGAACGATGCTGAATGGGAAGGGATCCCACCATTGCCTGTACCCAAGGGCAGCCGCTCGATGAGAGGCAGCCGAGAGCAGCCGTTGCACTTCCGGAATATGGTCTTGTCGAGCAACGATAATGTTGCACCCGCTGGAGGTCGATGCGACGATTTCGTTGGTCCGATCCACACAGATATCCTGGCACCCCCAGGATCGGCGCATTGCATCCCCCAATGCCGATTCAGTGTGATGGTTATCCGACTGTGGCTAAGCGGTCGAGCTGCTCCAGCGTTGTCACGTGGTGGAACTCACGTTCCGGCGCATAGCGGTCAACCAACCGGGTTAGTCGTGGCTTCAGCTCCTGATCCACATACCAGATTGTCTCAAACAGTCGACGCGTGACTGCCAGGTCATCGCAACCCGCAACAGGATCAGTCCGGTCTGTGCCTTTGGCGATTGCGATCTGCCGCTCGGCGGCAAGCCAAAAGTGCATCCACAACGGCAAGTCCACGAAAATGATCGTGTCAGAAAGCACGATCCGATCTTCTAGAGACGGCCACGGCCCCCAACCGTCGATAATCCAGCGGTCGCCAGCCATTACGATACGGAGCTGTTTCGAAACATCTGCTTCTGAGGCTGGCTCCCAGCCCGGCTCCCACTGAATCTGGTCGACAGAACACCAGGCAAGATCGTGGCGCTCAGCAAGCCTTTTGGCAAGGGTCGACTTGCCGCCACCCCCGTTTCCTATTACGACGACGCGTCCCATGACGTAAGCGTACTTTCAGCACTCGAATATTCCCTCAGTATGGAACGGCTGGCTCCTCCGGCATCCGCATTTACGTGGATCATTCACTTATGCGGTGAACGGAGGAAGGAGCCAGCCGTGTCCAGTATTGCCCATCGAGGGTTCGTCCATCTGGGGATGGACGTATCAAAGGATTCAATTGCCGTGGCGGTCTTGTCGCCCGATCGGGACACCGCCGAGGTCGACAAGATCTTCCACGACACCGACTCGGTCCGCCGGCTGATCAAGCGGCTGGGAAAGCCAAAGGAGATCTGGGCGTGCTGCGAGGCGGGCCCGACCGGCTACGACCTCCAACGCCTGCTCACCTCCATGGGGGTGCGTTGTGACGTGGTGGCCCCCTCCCTCATCCCCAAAGGTTCGGGAGACCGGGTCAAGACAGACCGCAGGGACGCCCGGCGACTGGCCGGGCTGCATCGGGCCGGCGAACTCACCTCGATCGCCATCCCCACGCCGGCCCAAGAAGGAGTGCGCGATCTCTGTCGGACCCGGGGTGACATGGTCCAGGACCTGACCCGGGCCCGTAACCGCCTGAGTGGGTTCCTGTTGCGTCACAGCATGGTGTGGCGGGGAGGATCACCATGGACCGAACGACATCGGCGGTGGCTGGCCACATTGTCCTTCGACGCGATCGGCGCCGTGTCTGACCGAGCCCTCCACGACGCGCCGGAGCACCGCCGCAGCAGATCCGATCCTCGCCGGTGATATGCCCACCATCTCTCCTCGTGAGGATGTCATGGGCGCCCCTATTCAGAGGCAACTACCTGCGCATGGCTTTACTGCGATTTCGACACGCGTACATCATCGTGGCGGTTCTCGGATCCACTGCGCTCCGGCGCGTCGTCGATGGATCCCTCGGCCACCTCCTCCATCCGCACGGAGAGACGAGTAGCAGCCTCCACCCCGACGTCAACACCGTTCGTCCTCACCCTTCGGGTTCCGGGCGCTCCGTGTTGACCTCGGGGCCCCGTCGACTGCTCAAAAACAATCAAACGCCGCAGCACCTCTGGTGCGTCGCGGTCAAAAGACAGTGAAAAGGATCTCCGCGCGGGAGGTTGACAGGCCGTTCCACATCATCACCGGATATGCCTGCCACCGACCGGCACTTGGAGGGCACCCAACACGGCGTGAGCGAGAGCAATGTCCAGAATCGAGGCTGCAGGGTTCGATCAATCGTTCGCGTCGTCGTTGAAGAGAGAGCCCCTCACGGTAGCGGAACGGGAGTTGCGAGGGGAGAGGTGACGGTCGATCGATTCAATAATGAATTCCAGCGACAGCGTCGGTCGCTCAGAGCGAGTCGTGGGAGTTGGGCAACGACGACGTCTGCCACGTGACTCCCACGCACATCTCGTCGGATGATCCGTCGCCGAAGGTGACGAAATGCGGCGGCGCCTTGCGGAGGATCGGCAACTCTTGCTCCAGCTCGGCATCGTAGCTGCAGTTGATCTGTATTTGTTCGCCGCGACTCACCGGGATGGGCGCCACGTTGTACGCCTTTTGGTAGTTGAAGTTGTAGTTCGGGACGCTCAGGATAGTCCTGGCTTGTGGCGTTCCCGGATTGAGCACCATCGTGAACGCAACCCCCAACAGGTGCATGTGCGGCTGGATTCTGTCGATGTAGCCGTTCGATCCGACCGGCCAGGTGCACGTGGCCGTGTCACCGACGGGCGGGGCGTCCGGGTTTTCACCGCATATCTGGTCGATGCCCTTGGCCATCTCAACGCCGCCAGCACCGAAGCGCTGGTTCAGGTAGTTGAGGGACGCCTGATAGTTGCACAGCGGCCCGGTCACACCGACCGGGCATGGGATGTTCGGCGGGGCGACCAGGTATTGGGATTGCATCGGCAAGAGAGGCGTAGACACCGGTACCGTGTGGAGCACAAGCTGGTTCGTGACCGGCTTGTCGCCCACCAGCAGGTTGTAGTGCACCTGCTCGATCACCAGACTCCCCTTGGGCAGCGAGATCCCCGTGCCCTTGGGGAGCACGTCTTCGCCGTGCCCAGGCGCCCACACGCTCAGGAATGGGGTGCTCATGAAGGCGGCGAGCGACGCATTGGGGAGCGATGGCGCGCCGAAGCACGTCCATCCCTTGCCACTGCTGGCCGCATTGGCGGCGATGGCCTGGGCCGTCATGGAAGGAGGCACCAGGGCGAGCACGGCGTGGTGGACCTCGGAACTGCCGGGTTTGAACTGGCTCGAGATCACGTATGAGTCCTGGGTGATGTGCGGGTTGACCAAGCTGCAGTGGTAGTCGTCGGTCGCCCCCGCGGCCGCATAGGGCTTGTACCTCGGTGATGCCACCGACACGGTGTAGACAGGCGTATGCGACGACGGGTGCGCCTCGGTCGACCCCGAGGTGACCATCAGCGCCACCGCGCCGAGCGCGCCCGCCACGAGCACCACGGCGATAGCCACGATCACGGCCCGCGGCATGCCCATGGAGCCGGCCAGGCGGCCCCGCTTCGGGGTGACGGGCCCTCGTGACGCCCCGTCGTCCGCTCGGTCAGCAGAGTGCCTGTCGGCGTGTTCAATGAGATCGGTCATGGTCTCCCGTCCCCGTCCTGGCACAGACTCGGCGTGTTACCCCAACCCGAGTGTGCCTGGTGCAAGGCTAACCCACGCCTGGACAGAATGCTCTGGTAGCGGA
Organism: uncultured Acidimicrobiaceae bacterium; assembly: GCA_963813525.1. GTDB lineage: Bacteria > Actinomycetota > Acidimicrobiia > Acidimicrobiales > RAAP-2 > Bog-756. The sequence continues at coordinate 1,193,307 of CAWEZI010000005.1, read as the reverse complement.
GCACCCGCCCAGTCGCAGGAGTCGGCGCCCGCGGTCGTCAGCTTGTTGTCGGTGCCGACTACGAAGACGATGTCGCCGGCCACGCCACCGATCGCCACGCCGACCGATCCGCCATCGGGAACTTGGGAGTCTTTATTATGAATCGAGCCTGACGTGCATGTCGCCGATCACCGGATCGGGGCGCGTTGTTAAGGCTCCGGTGCTTGCTGCCCGCTAACTGCCCCGCAACGGCACGATGGGGATCTCTCTAGCGCCCGTTTCGCTGCGCGTTATGGGGCGCTCGTTCTGCTCGGATCTGCCTGTCTTCGACGGGCGCCGATCGGCAGTTATGGCGTTCCGCGCTCGCTATTCGGAAGTGGTGACGCGATTCCGGTCACGTGGGCGGCGTGGGTCGTGCCGTTTTGACGGCGGCAAAGCGATGCGACCTCGGAGGCGCTCGCTGCAGTCGGATAGAAGGCGCCGGTTCCAACGATATCGACTCCGCGGCCGCAGACGGGACACTCGTAGGTCCGCGTGAGCGTGTGCGCGCGGGAGTGGCCGGGGCCCAGAGCCACCGCCATGCGCGGCGAGCACGGGACCGTAAGCGCATCGGCATCATCGAATGGTGCCCGATCCCGGAACGGATTACACCACCCCGATCGGCAGATCGGGCGCTACGGCGACGGGGCCGCAGGCGGAAATCTGTAGAAGATATGGGGACGGAGCCAGTGTCCCGTTGGAACGTTGGGGTGCTCGAAGTCCGACGACGGATCGCGAATCATGCCGAGGCGTTCCATTACCTTCCACGACCGGACGTTGTCTGGGTTGGTGAAGGAAACGATCTCGTCAAGACCGACCTCTTCGAGTCCGTAGCGAACCGCACTACGAGCCGCCTCGGTCACGAATCCGTAGCCCCAGTGCTCGCGGGCTAGGCGCCATCCGACTTCGACCGCAGGCGTGAAGGGAGCGTCAAACGGCACTCGGTGCAACCCGACAAAGCCAATGAACGGCGAGTGGTTCGGCACCTCTACGGCCCACAGACCGAAACCGCAGTCGTCGAACTCCTCCTCGATGCGCGCCACGAATGCGTCGCTCTCCTCTCGGCTCATGGTCTTCTGCATGTGCGCCATTACGTCGGGATCGGCGTTGAGTTCGGCAAAGGGTGCTAGGTCTTCGGCGCGCCAACGCCGCAACACGAGGCGTTGAGTCCGCAGTGTCGGGCCCCTCGCATCGGACGCGAGGTCTCGATCGGGATACACGAGCGTATATTGCCCGATCCGGCGTGATCTTGCGAGAGTTCGGGCCGCACAGAACCCACCAGCCCGGGTGCCCCAGAACGTGCATCCCCGAAGGACGCGCCACGGGTATCACCTAACGCTTAATACACATGTGATCCTTCTGGCATCTCAGTGCTTCCTGTCCAGTGCTCGGAGCATGCCCGGATGAATAACTTCCAGTGCATGACCAGATCAATATCGGCCACCGGAGACCCGATTCGCGCTCGGCGAACTCCTGGTTGATTCCTACCTGGAGTTCGTGGCCGGTCGAGCCAGACCGAACACGTTGCGGGCGGTGGCCTTCGACCTGAAGACCTTCTTCACCGTCGTCGAGAAGGACCCGGTCTCGGTTGTGCCTGCCGATGTATTCGAGTTCCTCGCCGACCAGAGGGGTGACCGCGCCATCGTTCGCCTGGCCGATGGTGAGTCGGGACTCTCCGCGCGCCCGATCGCTCGGCGGTTGTCCTCGGTGTCGGGCTTCTATGCGTACTTGGTGGCCAGAGGCGACACGCCGATTGAGACCAACCCCGTGCCTCGAGGACTGTCGACCCGGCCCGTGGCGGGCGGGTGCGGACCGTTCCTCTGGTCAGACTGCCTCGCACCTTGCCGAAGATCCTGCCGCCGGCTGAGATCGACGGCTTGGTCGGTGCACTCCGCACCCACCGGGACAAGGCGATGGTGTTTTCCATGTTGCTCGGCGGCCTCCGGCGTTGCGAGGTCCTCGGCCTGCGCCTCGCCGACGTCCAGGTTGCCGAGCGGTCGCTGTTCATCGCCGAAGGCAAAGGAGGCCACGAACGGGTAGTCCCCATCTCCAACACCTTCTTCGCCGAGCTCGGGGAATACCTGGACAACGAGCGGCCGAAGGACGCGTCCACCGGCAAGGTGTTCGTCACCTTGAAGGGACCGAGTCAGGGCCAAGGTCTGAGCGCCCAGGGCGTGGAGACGATCTTCTTGAGTGCTCGGCAACGGGCGGCCCTCGAGCGAGCGACGTGTCATCAGCTCCGGCACACCTGTCTGACCCGGCTGCGGGAAGCGGGCATGGCCTTGGAGGCGGTCCAGGCTCAGGCCGGTCACATCTCGATCGAGTCGACCCGGATCTACCTGCACTTGACCAACGAGTGGCTGGCCATGGAATACCACCAAGCGATCACGGCCGTCGATGCCCACGCAGCCGAGTTCCATGCCATGTGGGCGGTGTCCCAATGAGCGTCGCCGAAGCGTTCCCCGACCCCTGGATCCCGAATGACGAGTCGCATCGAGAGTGGGCAGTGTTATCGGCGGAGGCCCCGCAGCTGGCGGCCACCATGCGCCGCTACCTGGTCCAGCTCACTACCTTCCTTGCCCCCGGAGCGTGGACGTGGCCGACTCCACCCTGCGCCAGTTGGCCCGGTGGCTGGTGGCCGAGACCGACGTGGTGACCGTGGCCGACATCACCCGGCGACACGTCGAGGACTACAAGGTCTGGCTGGCCGCCCAGCCCGGCTGCAAGGGCCCGGCCCTGGCCAAGAACACCCAACGCCAACGTTTTGAAGATGATCCGGATCTTCCTCGAGCGGCTCATCGAGTGGGACTGGCCCGAGGCCCACCACCGGAACCCGATTCTTCACGGTGACACCCCTCCTCGCCCCGAGCCCCTGCCCAGGTTCCTCTCCGATGAGGACGCGGCCAAGCTCATGGCCGCAGCCCACGCCCACCGCCTGCCCCGCTATCGATTGGTGGTGGTGATGCTCTATCGGACCGGCATGCGGGCCACCGAACTCTGCGAACTGGCCGACGATGCGGTCACGGTGCTCGGAGACTCCCACTGGCTCCGGATCCCCGTCGGCAAACTACGCAACGACCGGATGATCCCGCTCCACGCCGAACTCGTCCCGCTGCTGGCTGCGTGGACGGCCGAGAATCACGAGCACATCCGAGCACAGAAGCGGCTGCTGGCTGATGGGCACAAACCGCTCGACCGACGCACCGTCCACCGGATCGTGGCCACCACAGCCAAAAAGGCCGGCATCGGCCATGCCTATCCCCACCAGCTCCGTCACACGCTGGCCACCCAGGCCATCAACCGAGGCATGCGCCTCGAAACCATCGCCGAGATGCTCGGCCATCGGTCGATGGACATGACCCTCGTCTATGCCCGCATCGCCAACCGGGTGGTGGCCGACGAGTACGCCGCCGTCATGAATCAGATCGACGCGCTCTACAAGACCGCAGGCCCTTCAGCCGCCCTCCCGGCCGAGATCGAGACAGCGGCCATGACGCGGCCCCGAAATGAAACCGAAGGCCGCATGCTCGGCAACGGCCTCTGCACCCGGCCAACTGAACTCGACTGCAGGATCGAATCCGCCTGAGAGACCTGTGCTTACTTCCGGACCGGTCCCGAGTTCGTGCCTGTCCTGCTCCGCCAACGGGACCACGCCAAAGCTCAGAATCAATCAGACAGAGCTGCCCTCTTCGAGAACCTCGTCACCCGAGCAACCGAGGAGTCGGCTTGACACGGATTACATGTATAACGCCGGGAGCGGCGCGGTTATCGCCTGCCACCGAACGGCATCACATCGGGAACCGTCGCCCGACCGTCATATCCTTCAGATGTGATACTTGGGTCCGTGTCTGATCTCTGGCGAGCGGCGGACAAGGCTTCAGAGCGATTCGCCGCCCAAGCTCTCGACTACGACCGTTACCGACCTCGGTATCCTGACGATGTCTTTGACGACCTCGTTGAGTCGGCCGGACTGAGGCCGGGAGATCCAGTGGTCGAAATCGGTGCTGGAACAGGGATTGCAACCGAGCCTCTGGTTGAGCGTGGCCTTGATGTCACAGCGATCGAACCTGCGGCCACCTTGGCCGCCGTTGCGGAGGCCAAGCTCGCCGATCGGGCTCTCTTCTTCAGTGGACGATTCGAAGACTTCTCATCCGACTCGTCAGTCAAGCTGCTGGCTGCCTTCAACGCCTGGCACTGGGTCGAACCCGGGAGAGCGGTTGAACTTGCCGCTCGCTTGGTTGAACCGGGTGGCTCACTCGCTCTCGTTTGGACGGAAGTGATCTCATGGGGTCAAGAGCCTTTCGAGGAACGGCTCACGGATGTATTCGGCTCCCCATGGGAAAAGCGAATGGGGCACATTGACAGTTCGATGGAGCTGATCCGAAAGGATGCTCGGTTCAGTGAGTTTCAAGATCATCACCATCCATTCGATCGCACCCTCGATGCATCAACATTCATCGCTGTAACGAAGACCTATGGAGGCAGCTACACGACCAGGCAGTTCCGAGCCGTCGAGCGGATCATCAACGGGGACTTCGGTGGAGTCGTCACGAAAGTGGAAGATGCCGCTCTCTATCTTTCGATGCGCTTGTGATCAAATCGCCCCCTTACCCCCTGCCCCCGAACACCGGGACCGAGGCGCTTATCCCTGCGCCAGAGAGGCACTTTTGATGGCAGACGTCTGACCCTCCACCAGCGGGCATGACACGATCTTGGGTGTGAGTCCTCGCATGAAGCCTCGCCCAGTCAGAATCCTGATCAGGGATAAGGAACCAGATGGATCTGAACCCCTCTTGACGTCGTCAGGATCCATTGGAGCCCTTCTAGTGGGATTGGGATTCTGGAGGGCCTGTCGGGATGAGATACCGACGAATGATCTCGACGTCTTCAATGGACCTTCAGAGGAAGGGTGGCTTCAAGGCGACGAACTGACCCGGTTCGCCGGTCAGTGCCGCATCTGGGCGGCTAAGAGCGCGCGCCATTAGGCGACTGCCATCGAGCCCCATCGCTTCGACCACTTGACCAGCTTCACGGTGATGATCAAGGCAACGGCCAGGGCGAACTGAGCGAGGCGGTGAGCGCTGAACCGGTCGGTGTTCCTTCTCAGTTGGCCGAAGTTGCTCAACCAGGAGTTGGTGCGCTCCACCGGCCAGCGCAGACCCATGGGCTGGCTCTTGGAGTCGGTGGCTGACCCCCGTTTGCGTTTCTTGGCGATCACGGCGTCGCTGATGCCGCGGTCAAAGAGGCGGGTGCGGGTGAGTTCGGAGTTGTAGCCACGGTCGAGCCACAGGGTCTCGATCTCACGCAGCAGGCCACGCTGCCCGACATCGTCCAAGGTGGGTGCGAGCAGGATGGAGTCGTTGCGGTTGGCTCCTTCGGTGACCCAGCCGATGGGTACTCCGTTGGTGTCGGTGGCCACCAACTCCATCCGGTCTTGCCCCGGTCGGCCGGGTTCGGCCCGGTCCCCTCGCCACCCATCGGCGCCTTGTGCAGTGATCCGTCGACCGAGACCTCGGAGAGGTCGAGCCCGATGACCTTGTCGAACCCATTGATGGCTTCTTCGACCAAATGTTGGAAGGCACCGGCTTCCACCCACTCGTCGCGCCGGCGACGCAGGGTGGTCTCGCTTCCTTTGCCCAGCCTGCCGGCCACGTCCCAGGAGCACCCGGTGACCAGCCGGAACAAGATGGCCTCGAAGCAGTCGCGGTCCGAGATCCGAGGACGGTGACAGCCCAGGGGGTGGGTGGTTTCACCGCGTTCGGGCAGGTAGGCGGCAAAGGACTGCCAGATGGCGTCGACGACGGTGGGCTCGAGTGCAAGCATGGGACCTCCACTGGTTCGTTGGGGTTGGGACGCAGCCGGATCATGTCCGGTCCGACTCAACGACCGGGGACCTTTTTACCTGGTCATGGGCGGTCCACCGCCGCGGCACACCCGGCGGTGACAATGGCCCCCGAGGAGGTGGCCATGGCCAAGATCAGACGGAACGGACCCTGCCCGTGCGGAAGCGGCTCCAAGGCCAAACGCTGTTGTTACGGGAACGACGGGGCCATGGAGATTCACCATCTTCCCGCCGAGCTCTGCGAAGAGGTGATCCCGGACCTGAAGCGCATCAACAGGGACGAGTTCCGGACCCTCTTTGACGAGCTGCTCTACCTGCCGGAGTTGGACACGTCACTCCAGCAGCGGCTCGGGATCCTGACACCCGACATGGACCGTGCCATCAGCGCCCTCCAGGACGATGACGTCGAGGTGTTCGACGAAGCGCTGGACAAGGTGGTGGCGGACGTCGACTCGCCCGGCCGCCGACTCGAGCTGGCTCAAGCAGTCATCACATTGCGAGACGAGGGACGCATCCCCTCCCAACTCGCCGCCGCCGCAGTTCTCGAACTCGACGGCAAGGAGTCGACCCTGTTTCTCTCCTCGGTTGCCGAGTCGTTGGCCGTCCTTGCCGGCGATCGGCGTTCGCCCGCCGGGATACTCGTGGCCACCCGGTAGCCAGCAAGAGCACTGCTCTCCCGGCACCCGGCTCGCCTTCCTATTGGCGCGCGCTCTAAATACACCGACACCGGACCGATCAAGGCGATTTGGCTTGTCGGTTCCGGGACGAGCCCGCCGGTGTAGGTGCAGGCTCCCCGTTCTGAGTTGTACGCCTGTCTCCTAAGAATGGCCGACTTGGCCGAACAAGCTCATAGCCAAGGCCGGATGCTGTTCATCTGCACCTGAAGTCGGCCTGCCCCGGAACACCGGGAGCGGGGTGTTTATTGACCGTGGGCTAGCGGCCACGGTCGGGCCACCCCTGACCCACGGCGAGGGCATGGCACTCCCCGATTGACATCTCAGAGGATGCAGTCAATAGTCGTGTTGGCCCTTCGAGCGAGTAGGAGGAAATATGCGAGTAATGGCGAGAATCTCGATCCCCGTGCAAGCAGGCAATAAAGGCATCCGAGATGGATCGCTGCCAAAGGTCATGCAGCAGACCGCTGAGCGGTGGAAGCCGGAGGCGGCATATTTCACGACCTTCGATGGTCGGCGGACGGCCTTTTTCGTTTTCGACATGCCCGATTCCTCGGCCATCCCGCCATTCGCCGAGCCATTCTTCACGGAGCTCGACGCTGAAGTTCAAATCTCGCCGGTCATGAACGCCGATGATCTCCAAAAAGGTCTGTCGGAGACGTCCTGAGCCTCCGGCAGGCCTCCAAGCGATGGACAGACTTGTCCCTATGACACTGTCCCCGATCACCACCTCGGGGTGCGTCATCCAGCCCCCGGTGCTTGCCCCCGGCTAACTGCCACCGACCGGCACCTCGGGGATGCCCGCCCGTTTCCCTTTTGTAGGGTCAGTTCACCACTTTGATGACAGGGAACCCCAGACCTTGGCACGTTGATTCAATGGCTGATAGCTCCTTCTGGAACAACGTTCCATTCCCTCGCCGATGAGCGGCAATCAGGGATTCCGCCGCCTTTCGCAGTTGGTCACTGATTGCGGTCGGATTGTCAAACGCAAGGTTCCCTACGAAATCCCGTGTTTCGGTCCGAAATGCGCTGGGAGGCGGCGGCGTAATGGGGGCAGCCGTAGTGATCGCTACATACTTTTTCGCATCTGAGCACGTGACTTCGTTGCCATGGACGGACCTGGTTGGGTTGAACTCAGCCGTCCCACCGCAGCCCACCGCCAGCACTCCTACAAGACCCGCAGTCGCCATCCACTGCATCCGCATAGACGCAGCCTATTTCTGAGCAGAGAGTGTCACCCAACACCGGGAGCGGGGGCGTTAAGGCTTGTGGACGTGGGCGCTTGTTGGTGAATTGGTCGAGACCGGTGGATGGCTGTAGACGGCCTGGCCGTTAGTGAGGTGGTTGTAGTTGGCGACTCCATGAATGAAGAGTGCCATTGCAGCAACTGCCAGGGCGAGACCGAGAAGGAATATCACTGTCGCCTGACCAATCCGGTAGAGCATGGATCGCCGCCCTCCTGAGCCCGCTGAAACCGCCTGAAGGTTCAGATGCTCGGCCACAATCACCCCTTGCGTGCATGGCAGCTTTCATCACCGTAGTACCAGCGTCTTGCCACTGTCAGCCTGCCCCCGACCGCCGGGAGAGGGTCAGTTATCGAAACAAGGATTGTGCGGAAGAAATACCCGACCCGGCCTGGCTCGAACAGGCTGACTCCCTCTCCGACATCATGGGCGGTGCGCCGGGACGCCTACCGCCTAGTGCGGGCCGGACCCCATTATCCCTCAGGACGGCCCACCGTGACCCACGACACCAGTTCAGTTCCGCCGACCCTGCTCTATTAACACGACTAACGCAGTCAGACTCACGAATCCGACAAGCAGAGCAGCCAGGAAGCTGATCCAGACCCCAGCCCCTGGATAACCCGATGTCCCGTGGTCGCTGGCATATTCGCCCCCGGCCAAGAGTTTGTTAGCGATCAAGACAACGGCGATGGTACTCAGTGCGAAGCAGCAAGCGGCGAGCCTCATCACGACCTTGCGTTTGTCCATCGTATTCCACCGTACTCGGTGGTCATCAGCGTGCGGCAGAAGCCCCTTACTACCGGTTCGGTGGGACAAATGTTCGTCTAGTTTCGGAAGCGGAGCTTCACGAGGATGGCCGTGCTGACGGAACCGATGAGGAGCAGGGCAACGACCGATGCGCCCAGTTTCAGGGCAATGCCTGAGGAAAGGTTCCAAATGATCGAACTGGCGGTCAACAGGAGTGCGAGGCTGATCACGTAGACGGTGATCTCCCATCCAGAGCGGTGCTGCGAATCACTCACCAGCACTTCCTTGACGCGATCACCAAGACGAGGCACGTCGGACTTGGTGATTACCCTCCGCCTGTTGAGCTGCGCCCATAGGTTCAAGACTGGCCCAAGATGCCCCATCAGTTTTCATTGCCATGGAGACAGGATACTTCCGCTTCTGTTCGTGGGCCATGGGTATCCCCTACCGCCAGGCTAGGTGGGCACCACCCGGTCACCTAGCTCAACACGAACATCGTCAGGGTTGGTCGCTGTCAGAATGCGTTGGATCTCCTCGAAATAGTCAGCGAGCGCCCTAACACGGACGAAGTTTCCTTTGACGTCAGGCCCCCATGTCGAAAGTCCAGCTCGTGCCGATCCCAACTTGGACGGAATGCTGTCTCGAACCTCCATCAAATGGCGGTAGCTGTATCGCATTTGGAGGACCCGCAGTTTTTCCGGCGCAATGAGCAGGCTCCTTATAGCTTCCGCGTGGTTCTCGATGTCACTGGTGAACGCAATCACGAAACCTGATATCGGGGCTGCCACTCGTCCCCCATTGCGAGGTCGTCCCTCCCTCTCCCTCCACGAACCGGCCCAGGTCTCAGCATGACTGTGGGCATACTCATCTATTCTCGACCTATCCAGCTCGTCCTCATTCACCCAACCAGTCTGCCAGCGGTTGAACGCCGAGGGCCTGCCCCACATCGCCGGGTGGGTGTCACACTCCAAACGAGAAGAGCAGGGCCTCTCCTACGGCGGGATGCCCTCGGCTACCGTCGCGAATGTGATGAAGCCTTGGCTACTAGTGCCGATATCGGTCGTCGGTGGAGTGATGGCACTTGGCTGCACCAGTACTCCGACAGTGACTCAACGCTCCGCGCCCACTACACAGGCGGTGTCGCCACACCCAGCGCCAGGAACCTTGCGAGTACGGGTGACTTCCGTCACGGCGGACCTTGAGCCGTACAACCCTCAGGTTGCGAGTCAGGGCATACCGGCCGAGCACGTCGTCTTCACGGTCATCGGCTTCCCGAAATCGGCTGGCCGTTACCTCCATTGCACCGTGACCGTCTTCCACATGGGTAAACAAGTTGGGACCACGTCGTTCGGCGATGGAGCCGGTTCAAGTCAGGCCTCGACTCAGCAGCTCGACGTACAGGTCAACGGGGAGAACTTTGCGGGGCAGCCATCAGATGCTCACGTCACGTGCTCCACCACCACGGACCCGGTCGGCGGCTTCTAGCCCATAACGCCGGATACGCGTCGGCAAGCTGGAGGATAGGGTCCATCGCATGGTTCATCGAAGTGAGCTTGAACGAGTACTTCTACCACCTCGGGGACCTGGGCAACCGTGGGGCGTCCATATGGCTGTACCAAATGATCCGATGACGCTCTGCGTCCGCGAGCGGCAATCTGCAATGCACCAAGCCGATGAAGCCGTCGTCGCCAGAGGAGCGACCGACTGCGAGAAGTGCCTTGCCTGGGCCGCCGACTTCGATTGAGCGTAAGCCGACAGCAGATTGGGGGAAGGTCCCCCCACCATCGGCTTGGCCGCGGTAATCGGAGCAGTCGCTAACCGATTGGGGTTGAGTCAGAACACGCCACTTCGATGTGGGCTGTGCGGCTTGTAGCAATGGAGGCCGGGCTGGGATCGCAACCAAAGCCGGACACCATGGCAGTTACCGAATACGAGCCTGGGGGCAGAGCGGCGTAAAAGGCGTGACCATCGGCGACCTGGATGGATTTGATTTTGCTTCCCATCCCGGCTTATCAGGACCGTCCCCGCTCGGTGCTCAAACGAATATGACTTAATCTGTTGGGCGCTGGTGGTCCCAGCCTCCAGCCGGATTCCTCCGGTCAGCGCCCCTTGTGGCATTGAACCACTCCCACACGCAGCCACCGAAGCAGCCGCTATCAGGACAGCGGCCCACCGGATTGGAGTCAGCGGACTACCGGTTGTGGGTCGGCAGTTGGTCCCTCAGGAAGCAGCACCAGCCGCAGGGTCCTTCCATCAACTTCTCGTCGCACAATCACACCGACGCCGTCGGCCAGGAAAGCAACTCGATCCAGCAGCTTCTCCCCAACCTGATTGAGGTCATTATCCGCTCGCCCAAGGCGGACCTCGACGACAACCCGTTCGCCCCGTCGCAGGTGGCCCAGAGCGAGTCCCGCTGTGGTGTCGAAGTCGTGAGGGGCTACCCCTGGTTTCAATGTCAGCGTGGGCGTGGCTCATTCCTCTCCATGCGAAAAATGGTAGTGCAGGCGATGGCTACGAACCTCATCGCTACCACCGGGTCTGCGGGATGACACCAGCGAGTGACGGACCTGTTAGATAGGTGCCCATGAACCCCGAGGGCCAGGCGATGAAGGTCAAGATCGGCTTTCCTGTCACCTGCGAATACCGTGGAGGCAACCCAGAGCTGGGCCGACACGGACGCCACCTCTGGATTGAAGACGGCAGGATCGGTCATGGAGAGTTGAGCCTTACCCATTCCATCTTATTGGCCAGCGTGACCAGCGTCGATGTCACCGAGCGAGAGTTCGGCGGTACAGAAGCTCAGACGCTCATGGCATTCGGTACTCAGCCCCTGGTAACCAAGCACGCCTCCAAACCAAAACAAGTCACTGACATCATCGTTCGGACGAGAGATGGATGCGAAGCCCTCTGGATCGTCGAACAACGTGGTGCAGACTGGGTACTCAAGCGATTGACACCCGCTCTCCGACAGGCACGGATTCCGTACTACGCCGATCTACCTCCATCAGAGCGGGACGGGTAGCGCTGATCACCGAATACGTCCCAGGGGCCACGGGCACCAGAGCAGAGGTAGTGTCACCGTATGCGGAGATGGGCATTGATGCTGTTGGCAGTCAGTCCGCTCACCATTGCAGCGTGTGGCTCCCCAACAGCCAGTGCACCACCCAGCAGAGAGGCGAAGCTCACTTCAGTTGCTTGCAAGGATATTGCTTCGGTCATGGCTTCAAAGCAGGGAACGGCGACGATTACCTGGAACGAGAGCGATCCGAGCCAATCTCCGTTGCAGGAGATGACGGCAGCCGTACACCGTTCAGCCAACGCCAAGCTTCACACGGAAGTGGCAGCATTCGAAGCTGCCGCCAAAGCGGGTAATGGACTCCGAGCGGTCGACGAGGCCAACGCCTTGGTCCAGACCTGTAGGCGTCTTGGTCTTGGAACAAAGTCCACGTCGCAGACCTAACGCTGCCTATCCCTAAACGCCGGGAAGGTGGCGTTACGGATGTGCGAACCTGGACGAATGACCGATGCGTCGATCCACGACCCCGAGAGGGTTCGTGCCTTGCTCTTCGACCTCGGTGGGGTTGTTATCGACTTTGACTTCGGACGGGCCTTCAGACTTTGGGCTGCTCGGGCAGAGTGTGATCCGGCACTGTTGGAGGAGAAGTTCTCCCTCGACCAAGCCTACGAGCAACACGAACGAGGTGAGATCGAGGCATCCGACTACTTTGCCGCCTTGCGCCAGTCCCTGGGAATCAATGTCTCTGACGAAGATTTCATTGAGGGGTGGAGTGATGTCTACCTAGGTCCAGTTCCCGGTATGGCCGAGGTGCTTTCCATCGCTCAACGACGTCTTCCGATCTACGCTTTTACCAACTCCAATCCAACACACAAGAGCGTATGGGAGGTTCGTTACGCCGACGAGTTGGAACCATTTCGATCCATCTTCGTCTCATCCGATCTTGGATTCCGAAAGCCCGATCCTGAAGCCTTCCGCCTCGTTGCGAGTCGAATGGGCTTTCGGCCTCAGGAGATTTTGTTCTTCGATGACATTCCGGGGAACGTGGATGGGGCCCGGATGGCCGGAATAGAAGGCGTGGTGGTTGAGTCGAGCAAGGATGTTCGTCAGGCACTCTCACGACTCGGAGCTGATTTGGATCCTTGAGGTCGGGAGAGAGTGCACTCCCCGGGGGTGCCCCCGATCACCGGGAGCGGGATGCAGGTTCAGGCTGCCACAATGGGTTGATGACGAGCGAGGAGCTTCCACCCCGCCATCCTTAGAGGATGCAGGCCGGAGGGCTTTCGGTTTTGAGAGGTGGTTTACCGGAGCTCCCACCAACTCTGAGTTTGTCGAATCCTGTCCCGCTGGCCTTTTGGATGACGGGCGTCTGTGCCATCGTTCTCTTCCTAATATCCTTGCGGGACGAAAACGGGAATCCGTTTCCGTCGGGGTTCACCTGCGTGTATCTCCACGAGGATGAGGGCTGGGAGTCCTCCGAATGGCTGACAGTCGGAACCAAGATCGATTTCGACCCGTTCGCATCTTCTCCGTCTTTGGAGTACACCGATCGTTTCGCAATCATGCGGACGGGAACGACGCTCAACTTCGAAGCGGAACCTGGTCGACCTGCCATTATCGCGACCGGTCGACATGCAGCCGACGTTGCCGAGCTGTCCTTCAACCAAGGGGACAATGTCCGTACGAGGCGGGCCGATGGCCATTTCGGCATATGGATTGTATGCAGCGAATCGTTTGCACCCTATCGGATCGAAGCTCGCGACAGTTCAGGCCAGGTGGTTGCATTCCTAGAGGAACCCCTCGAAAGATTTCGCTGAGGTACTCGCGTACCACGACTGTGGTGCCCCTGACTACCGGTTCGGTGGGACGCTGGTTTTCACCCGGCGCTCCTGTCCCGGGTCCGTCTCTCGGCCGTACGGGTATCGTGCGAGATGATGGACGAACGGGGACCCAATGAACAGCGATGAGCTGAAGGCGATGCAGGCTCCCATCAAGGAGCGATATCGGGAACAGCCGAAAGCTGCGGTAGTGACCTTGAAAGCTGAAGGCCAACTTGGTGACGACCTCTCGTGCTCGGTGCAGACAGGTCGGGCACTGGTAGAAGCTGGGCTTCATCCAGCCACAGGGGGCGATGGCTCTCGGGCTTGTTCCGGAGACATGTTGCTCCAGGCCCTCGCCGCCTGTGCGGGGGTGACGATGTGCTCAGTGGCTACTGCGCTTGGCATTAGTGTAGTCGGCACGGTCAGAGCCGAAGGCGACTTGGACTTTCGGGGGACGCTGGGCGTCGACAAGTCCGCTCCGGTCGGATTCTCGGATATTCGCTTGTCCTTCGATCTCCAGAGTGACGCCTCAGAGGAGCAACTCGCCACGTTGCTGCGCCTGACCGAGCGGTACTGCGTAGTACTCCAGACGCTCGCGAAAAGCCCCAGGCTGACAGCTTCGATTGGCTGAACAAGGTCAAATCTCGGGACCGTCCGTTTGTCAGATCACCTCAATAAGGGGTGCCCCACATCACCGGAACTGGGTCCACAATTAGCGCGGGGACTTGTGCTGCCAGATAGCTTCTACTCCCAGAGAGTTGCCAGCCAAAAGACGCGGCATTCGCCGCCTTCACGAGGTGCCGAAAAGACATGCCAGAGTTCCCTGCGATTACTCACGTGGCGCTAACGGTTACGAGACTCGAACGGAGTGTGCCTTGGTACAAGGCTCTGTTCGGCTCGGACCCGATCCTTGACGAGGACACAGGTCCTTTCAAGCGTGTCGCTTGGCTTACGAGCGACACAATCCTCGGTCTTACTCAGTTCCCTGATTTGAACAGCACTCAGCCGTTCAACGAGCGCCAGCCGGGTCTCGATCATCTGGCATTCGGCTGTGCCAACCGCGATGAGTTAAAAGCGTGGGAAATCCGCCTGAACGAGCTCGGCATCCCCAACGGTGGCATCGTGGACGCACCTTCCTACTCGGCATTGTCATTTCGAGACCCCGACAACATCGCACTCGAGTTCTTCGCACCTCGGGGCTAGGACGGGCGGAGTATCCGACTGCTATCCGACGCTGCACGGCCATCCCCTACCACCGGCTCAGGGTCGTGTTATCCGCGTGGGGACGCAGAAGCTGATCGCGGTTTGCTAACTGCCCTCGTAGCCCACGTTTGTGGATGACACAACACCGAGCAGCGCGTTCACTGGGCTGGAGAGGGTGACGGTCATTCCGGGAAAGCAATCGTTCGCGGGTACAGCAGGTGGACAGCCACCGGGATCGGGGGTGTACACGGAGAACGAGACCGTCGCGGTCATCTGGCCGGGAGCGAATGTGACCGTGCCCGAGCTCGGACTGAATGCGGCGGCGTCACCGATGAACCACGACATGTAGGTCCCACCACTAGGGCCGTTGGCAGTCGCAAAGCTAACCCGTACCGTCCTCGGTGAGGATTGACTCAACGTAACGGGCACGGCAATCGTCCCAGGGAAGATCTCACCTGTGGAGACAAAAGACACAGTCGGAAGCGGCGTCACTTGGACTCGTCTCGAAGCGTGACCCTCACCTTCGGTGTTGGATGCTCGGACTTTGATCTCATAACGATGCCCATTGGTGAGTCCGCTGACCGTGCACATGGTGGCCCCGGCGGTTGTACAGGTCTGGCCACCGTGCAAGGCGGTCACGGTGTAGCCCGTGATGGGGGAACCGCCGTCAGAAACCGGTGCCGTCCATGACACCGTTGCACCCCCGCTGAGAGCGGTTGCAATGACCGCTGTAGGAGCTCCGGGTTTCTTGATCGGGGCAGGATGAGCACCTGCGGGCATGCTGCCCACAACGGTCACGGCTGTTACCGCAAGCAACACCGGTGCGAACAACGTAAGAACGATGCGCACCACCGGCATGAACCAACGATCGGTCTGATCCATAGTTGGGCTCATGTGCCCCCTCCTTCATTTTGGGTGGGGCTTGGAATCGTCACGGCGGTTGACAGCAGACTAGCCAGGACCCGTGACCACTGCTTCCGACCGTGTCACCTGCCCCCAAACGCCGGTTTGAGGCCAACCCGATCCTGGGATTTTCTGGCATCCTTTGGAGTGTGCAGAGCGACCTGCAGCCTGGTCGAGTCCTCATCCTCAACGGTGGTTCGAGTGCAGGCAAGACAACCTTGGGACGGAAGCTCCAATCTATGCTCAATGGACCTTGGCTCCTCCTCGGGATCGACTTGTTTCTCTGGATGCTGCCTGCCGAAATGGTCTCCGATCCTGAGGGTATTTCGGTACATGAAGGAGTGATTACTCGTGGGCGTCGGTTTATAGACCTCTACTCGGCATTTCAGGAGGCTGTCGCTACTCTCGCCCGTAGTGGCCTTGACCTCATCCTTGATGAGGTCACTCTGGAAGGTGCAGCAGATCAGGGACGGTGGGATGCCGCGCTTCGGGACCTCGATGTGCTCTGGGTGGGAGTGCGATGCGCTCCGGACATCGCGGCGTCGAGGGAACTGGAGCGAGGCGACCGATCCTGGGGTACGGCTCGTCAGCAGGCGACCTCGGTACATACGGGTGTGCGGTACGACGCGGAGGTCGACTCGGGAGTTCTCGATCTGCAGACAGCGGCCAACTCGATAGCAGCAGCCGTGGTTCACCGATGGTCGATCCAGATCGATAGAGCACCTGAAGCAACTCCACCACTTCCGGCACTGTCAGCGTGGCCGACCCATGAAGCCACCCGTGCCGCTCCGTGGGAATCCTGATCCACCATAGGAAACACTCAAGTGAGGACTGCCACCGATCACCGGTTCAGTGGTCATTATCGACACGGCAGAAGCCCCCGACCACCGGTTTAGTGGGATACCCCACACGATGTCTATGAGGGTGGGGCGAAGAACTCCAATGCGATGTTGTCGGGATCACGGAAGGACAGTCCCGAACCATAACTGGCATCGACGATGCCGCCATTGGCGATGCCGAGCTCTTCCAACCGGATCTCCCACGCTTCAAGATCGCCTCGACCGCTACAGGCAAAGGCAAAGTGGTCCAGACCAACTCGACGCTCATTGAATAGTTCGCCCTCAGTCAAGTCGGGAAACTGATGTAGCCCGACGAGGGTTTGACCACCGACACGCAAGACAGCTCGCCGAAATGGGCCAGGAGTGTCGTCCACGAATATCTTGTCGTCGAACAGTCGCTCGTACCACGAGATACTGCGGTCCAGATCCCTGACCGTGAGAGTCACGTGAGCGATTATCGGCACCTCAGGCATCTCAGGCATAGAAGCCCCCTAGCGAAGCGGCGTGTGACGACGGTAGCCCAAGGGGATGGAGCCCGTGTCCCTAAACACCGGGAGCGGGCGGTTATTCGCCGTGGTTAATCGCCACATCGGGGGCGGGGACGATAGCCCGTTATCAAAGGAGTGGATGCGATGGTCGCAGCTACGAGGGCAAAGCGGGCTTTGGTAGGCGAGCAAAGCGTTTGGTCATCTTGCCTGGCGAGACCCTCGCAACCAGTGCCAGGCGAACCACAGCTTTTGTGGTCGGATGGGGCACGTTCCTGGTCCTCATCCTTTGGGGTGGCTATGGCGCTGCCCTGGCGGCAATCTTCACGGTGATTGCTGTAGTTCTGGGGCTTGACGCAATCAACCCACCTGGTCCCAACGGCAAGCAGGTTCCTTACCTCTAAGCAGACCCAGAAAACCGGTTCGAGGAGCCACAGCTTCTCGGTTACGAGAGTGGGCCAGTGGCGATGACGAATCCTTGCGAGGTGTCTTCGTGCTCCAGTTCGGGTGCCCTGAGAACCGTGGTGGAGATCTTGAAACCTGTGTCCTCTAGGCGGTCGGCAACATCTTTCACGCTGTGCCTGTAGCTGGTGAGCGGCAGGTGGGTGCCGAAAGCATCTTCTCGGTGTACTGGCTCACCCTCCGCCTGAAACGCTAGGAGCAAATAGCCACCCGGCATCAAGACCCTCGCAAGTTCGTCGAACGACACGACCAGCCGATCCGGAGGTGTATAGATAATCGAATACCAGCAGACCGCACCAGCGAGCACCCCCGATGAGATGGGAAGCGCATCGAGTTGGCCCTCTTCGAACTCGATCTGCGGATGTGCAGTGCTGGCGATCCCGAGCATCTCTTGGGACACGTCCACGCCGATGACGTCGAGACCATGATCAGCCATGAAGGCCGCCACTCGGCCTGGTCCGCAACCAACATCGGCAACTCGACTGATGGCTTGTTTCTTGATCAGCTCAATGAAGGCCACGAGCAGCGATCGGTCAATTGGACATTCTGTCGCCGAGCTGATGTCCGCGCCCACTAACTCGACATACGTCCGCGCCGCTATGTCATAGACAGCTCGGGCGGCCGCCACCTGGTCTTTACTAGGCACTTCTCAAGGCTACGCGACCTCCAACCTCTGCATTCACGGTGGGAGGACGGTTTGCACCGCCCCCTACCGCCGGGAACGAGTCGCTAATGACTGTTGCTGACCTGTACTGCGGGCGTGGGGTAACCAGACGAGAGCTGTCCCGGTTGGAATGAGTTCTGATTCTTTCCGGACGAGGGAGCCTAATAGATCCCTAACACCATCTCGGTAGAGTTCAATGCAAGCCAATACGGCAGATGATGCATGCCGAACAAGGGGGTAACAATGCGAAGGATCATGGTGGCAGCGGCAGCGCTGGCGATTCCGATGTCGGCGGCTACGGTGGGGATCGTCGGAACATCGAGCACGGCCGGAGCGTCATCTCCGATCACCTGCGCCAAGGTCACTGGGTCGCTCACGGGGACCCTTCATTTCAGAGGGTGTCATACCCCCTGGGCTAACGGAAATGCCGTAGGCACCTCACTTGCGACCGGCGGGACTATTAGCTGGAGTGGCAAGCACCCTGGTTCGGTTTCGTTCTCTGGTTCTGTCACCACCCCCGGCCGAGGGGAATGCCCCTTAGGTTCGACCGAGTACGACGCCTCAGATGTTGTTACCAGCGTGACCGGAAGCGCGGCGCACCTTCTCCATGTGGGTGATTCGGTGTCGGGGACGGCTTGTCGTACCAGCGCCGGGGCGTTGACGGTGGTCAGTTACCACGTCACTCCGTAATCCAGTTGGATGTCGCCTTTCGCTTGTAGGGTCGTCCGCGATTCGCGCCCGCCTCACCTCGTCCACGACAGCGGCTCGGGGATATTCACATGCGGCATCGGCGTCGTGCCCAGAAGAGCGCATGGCCGCTCTCGCCGTCCGGGACGAATCT
Source organism: uncultured Acidimicrobiaceae bacterium (assembly GCA_963813525.1). Taxonomy (GTDB): domain Bacteria; phylum Actinomycetota; class Acidimicrobiia; order Acidimicrobiales; family RAAP-2; genus Bog-756. The sequence goes on along the minus strand of CAWEZI010000005.1, from coordinate 1,174,549 downwards.
GCTTTCAATGACCTCTAGGTCCGCAGCCTCCAACCAGGTTCGGTACGTCGCTTGGTCGGATTGGCTCCACCACATGTTCACGCCACTTCCAAGCCAGTCTTCGTCAGTGCCCGTCCATGCTTCCCAGCCCACGGTGGCCAAGGGAATCCCTCCGTCAACCAAAAAATCGGCGATCTGCTCAACCACGGACGGTTAGATTGCAAGCGGCACATGAATGAGTGAATAAAGAACGATGACTGCATCAAATGATGCTGGCTCCCAAATCCGACGACCCATGTCCGAAACAAGAAATGTCGCACCCGGAACCAGCTTGCGAGCACGCTCTATCTGCCGCTCACTGATGTCGAGACCGGTGACTTGGTGGCAGCCCTCCACAAGGCGCCTGGCCATTGGGACGCCATTGCCGCAGCCAACATCGAGCACTCGGCTACCTAGCGATAGTGCTCCCAGCAGCTCGTCGGTCCAGCCTCGGTACTCCTCAGGGTCGGCGTCGTCAGAGCGATAGCTTGCGGACAGCTGGTCGTAGCCGAGCCGGACTACCTCCCGAGGCTCCGGGGGTGGGTCGGACATGTATTCAATGATGCCAGCGGCCGTAAGTACAGCCGGCACGGCCCGTTACCGAAGGCCCCAGCTCCTAGTAGCTGCGTCGTCGCTGTCAGCGTCCGATAACGCCGGATGGGAGGAGCCCAGCGATCAACTGGGTGTCCCTCAGCCATTTGGTCGGCTCCGACGCACCAGGTCCTGGCTACGCTTTGGGAGTGAGACATCGCCGAAGCCTCTGCGCAGCGGCCGTCGCCGCGACTGGGCTTCTAGTCGCGGCGTGCGGCAGTGCTGCCTCGACAACCCCGGATGCACTGCAAACAACGACAAGCATTGCCGCGACAACGACTACGTCCTGTCCCCTGTCAAGCACTTCTGGCACTTCAGATACGGTCCCGGTCAACAGCGTGTGCTCGGCGGTAGGCAGTCCTCACTTCGCCACACCCGATGTTGCAATGCACTATCTCGCAACCGCGTGGAACTCGGGCAATGTCCAGGAAATCGACTACGTCACCGACCCTGCGGGACGCGAACAAATGGACTCGATGGCAGCGCAGATGGTGAACCTCCGGTTCGACCGCTGCTCCCAGAATCCTGCAGGTGACTACACGTGTTACTTCACCCATGACATCAAAACGTCGGACTCCTCGACGACCCATCCCAACCCGATGAACTATCCGCCAGGGGAGGCCGTGTTCACCGTGGCCCCGGCCGCCGCCCCGGGTTGGTACTTGACTGAAGTCATCCACTGCGGTTGAACGAAGAGGGTGACCCTGAACACCGGCTCGGGGAGCCTTTTTGACCGGCGTGCGCTTGCGAGCGGCTAACTGTCCATGAACGGCACATGCGGGCGTACGGGACAACCGCTACACAGAGCCTCCGGGGCCCGTGATCAGCCGACCTCGGTGGGCACGGCTCCGGTGATATTGCTGACGGAGACGCCGAGGCCTGGGAGCGAGTCGTCAAAGGGGGCATCACCGAAAGCGAAGATGCCGCCGTCGGAGCCAATCAGCCAGTAGCCACGGTTATCGACGGTGGGTACGATGCCGATCACCGGGTGATTGGGAGAAACTCCAATGCTTGGAAGGCTCCCATGGTATTGGGCGTCGCCGAATCCGTACACCGATCCGTTCTGGGTAACGATCCAGTAGCCTCCGCCATCGGGTGTGGATTGGATAGCGCTGACCGGAGAAGATGTCCCAGCGGCCGAACCAAAGTTGGGGACACCGAAGTTGTACACGGTACCGCCGGATCCGATCAGCCAATAGCCTGCCCCGTTCGGAGCTGCCGCCATACCGATGATGTCGTCCACATGCACTCCCATCCCTGGCAGTGAGTTGAGGAAAGGTGCGTTGAAGGCGAACACCCCACCGTCTCGACCAACCAGCCAGTAGCCCTGGCCATTGGAAGTAGCCACGATGCCCACGATGTCATTGACGTGGACCCCGATACCGGGAAGCGAATTGGCGAAGGGAGCATTGAAGGCGAACACCCCACCGTCGGAGCCCACCAAGAAGTAGCCGCTGTGGGCGCGGGTCGGGACCATCCCCACGATGTTGTTGACGTGGATTCCCAAGCCGGGAAGAGATCCGAAGAAGCCACTGGGCTGGTCGGTGGGGAAGACGAAAACCCCGCCATCGGTCCCCACCAGGTCGTAGCCTGAAGAATGATTCGGTGGCGGCTGGGTGGTTGTCCCCGACTGGGTGGTTGTCACCGACTGGCTGGTGGTTGCCGAAGGCCCCCCGTTGTTGGACACCGTCTGTCCAGTGAAGACCTGGGAGGTCGACGTCCCTTGTGAGTTGGTCACGGTCAGGGTCACGGTGTAGGAGCCGGCACTGGCATAGGTATGGGTGATGGTGGAGCTGGAAGTCGTAGAGGGCGCGCTCCCGTCACCGAAGTTCCAGGTGTAGGAGGCGATGGTGCCCACCGGGCTGGAAGAGGCCGAGGCATTGAACGATGTCGCCGAGCCAGCAGGACCGGGGGTCGCGCTGAAGGCAGCGGTCGGCGCCTGGTCGGGAGTGACGGCGATGCCTTCCGGGCCAGTGCCCACGGTGATCGGCGCGCCGGCCAGGTCGGTGGTCGTGTCGATGGGAGTCACCGTGCCGCTGCTGCTATTGGTGACATAAGCGGTCTCGCCGTTGGGAGTGACGGCGATGCCTTCCGGGCCAGTGCCCACGGTGATCGGCGTGCCGGCCAGGTTGGTGGTCGTGTCGATGGGAGTCACCGTGCCACTGCTGCTATTGGCGACATAAGCCGTCTTCCCGTTGGGGGTAACGGCGATCCCGACCGGATCGGTCCCCACGGAGATCGGCGTCCCAGCCGTGTTGTCGGCCGTCTTGATGGGGGTCACGGTGCCACTTCCCTCGTTGGTCACGTAGGCAGTCTGTCCATTGGGGGTGACGGCGATGCCTCCAGGTGCGCTGCCCACGGTGATCGGCGTCCCGGCGATCTTGGTGGTCGTATCTATCGGGGTCACGGCGTGAGTGCCGACGCTGACGACATAGGCGGTCCGTCCGTTGGGAGTGATGGCGATGGCCCCAGGTGCGGTCCCCACGGAGATGGGCGTCCCGGCGACGTCGGTGGCCGTGTCTATCGGGATTACGGTGTGGTTACCAGCGCTGACGACATAGGCGGTCTGTCCATTGGGAGTGATGGCGATGGCATCGGGGAACGACCCGACGGTGATCGGTGTCCCGGCAATGTTGGTGGTCGTGTCGATAGGAGTCACCGTGCCACTGCTGCTATTGGAGACATAGGCGGTCTTTCCGTTGGGGGTGACGGCGATGGCGCCAGGCGCGTTCCCCACGGTGATCGGTGACTCTGCCGTGTTGGTGGACGTGTTGATCGGAGTCACGGTATTGGTGCCGGAATTGGCGACGTAGGCGGTGGGCGAGGGTGCGGAAGCCCCCACAGTCGACTGTTCGAGGAGGATGACGGTGCCCGCAACCAGCATCGTCAGAGCAGCAACAGTGAATACGGTGATCCCCTGCTTAGTTATCCGCCAGATCCCCCTGGTGAGAGTGATGCGGGGCATGATGTCCTCCTTGCCGGTGTCGTCCAGCGATGGCCGTCAGAGTGGTCGAGATGGCGGGCGAAACGGAAGGCGAGCTGCCGCAGCCAGCGACCCCGAGAGGCGAGGTCGACGGCCATCGCACACCCATAAGCCACGACCCGTACGTTTCGTTGCACAAATAGAGCTTCGCGCAGTTCCGAGCGGCCTGCCCCTGAACACCGGCTCGGTGGAGCTTATGTCTGCGACCGGCACCTACGGGGCACACGACCCCGCACCTCGGTATCATCCGAGAGGCCAGCGCTCGAAGGAGTTGTCGGATGACGGATGCTGCGATAATCGCCGTGTGCAGTGCTTGATCGTAATCGTCGGTCCCGTCGCCTCGGGCAAATCGACGCTCGCTGGGGCAGTCGGAGCGAGACTCCGTGACGAAGGCCAAGAAGTTGCTGTTCTCGACCTCGACGAAGCCGTAGAGGCGTCAGGCAACTGGACCGAACTCACCGCGGACCGCTTTCGTAACGCACAGGTCGCCTTTGGAAAGCACATTGCCGCCTGGCTTGCTCAAGGCGTTGACGTAATAGCCCACGGGCCACTATTCGAGCCAGGAGCGATGGAGGCCATTCTAAACAACATTCCTCCGGCAACTCAGGTCTCCTACGTTCGACTGACCACTACCTACGAGGCAGCACTTGAGCGAGTCGCTGCGGACCGTAACCGCCAAATATCGAGGGACCCCGATTTTCTTCGAATGAGCTATGACCGGATCGGCCCACTGCTGGACGCACTTCCTGCGCATTGGACGTTCGATACGACTTCGACGCCAAGCGACGACATTGTTGAGGAACTCACGGCGGCTGTGCTTCGTCAAAATCCCCATCAAAACACCCCAAAAGCCTCGGACTCTCCGGCATCGACCTATCCCTGATTCCCAGCTTGGCGGCGGCTATCTGACTGGGAGCCGGAAGCTGGCACGGAACCCGCTCGCGAGTCGCCGTCGGGGCAGTTCGACCTAAGGTTGCCGAGCACCAACTGGCGTCCCCGTCGTGATGACGCGGGGCGACTGAGCGGTACTTCCGGACTAGCCAGCTTCAGCCTCCATTTACTCGGGCCGATAATGAGAAAATGATGCATCCGACCGGCTCGGTCCTGTGCTCGTGCCGCTTGTGGCCGTATATTCTTTCCTACTGCTCTCCGGCGTGGTATCTATGACCCTCGGGTCCGGGCGCATGGAAGCAGCTCCGATACCTGGTCGAAGAATGCCGCGACCAGTTGTGATCTGGGCGATATGGATCGGTGCCTCCACATTTGCCTTGAACGCATTGTCGCTGGTCTGGTTTTTGCTTGTGTTCCCCTCCATCGTGTCCGCACTACTCTTCTGGCTGATGCCGCTCAGCGTGGCCCTCGGTATCGCCGATGTCGCGGTTTACGTTCGTGAGCGCCTTGCTGCGTCCACCTCCTCCGCACCACCTAGACGATGGACAGTCATTCTCGTCCTCTCACTCTCCATCGGGATGTTCCTGCTTGTCGTCCTCTGCATCGTGTTCTTTCATGATGCCCAGCTGGGCAATCTCGATCCGGGGGGCCTTTGACCATGGATCCCTCTTGCTGGGGCCCTGTGTCTCCCATACCGTCGGTTATGCATCCGCCCATCACGACGACGTCGAAGCACGAACCGTCACGTTGACGGTGAGCGGGGAGGGCGGTGGCGGATCGGTTGTAGTAGGAGCACCGCTGTCGCATGGAGTCGGGTTCGACTGAGAACACTCCAGAAAAACACTTGCCTGTATCTGCGTAGTGCCCGGAGTCTTTACGTGCAGATCGGCGGTCAAGACGGACCTTGCAACTCTGGTCATCGCGACCGACACGATTGAAGGCAAGGATGAACTCAGGGGTGGCACCGCCCACCCATTAACTAATAAAGCCCCTGCCTCATAATGCGTGAGCGAGCGGGAGCGGTCTATCCCAGATTCAGTATGGAACGGCCGGCTCCTCCGGCATCCGCATTTACGTGGATCATTCACTTATGCGGTGAACGGAGCCGACATACGGAAGGAAGGAGCCAGCCGTGTCCAGTATTGCCCACCGAGGGTTCGTCCATCTAGGGATGGACGTGTCGAAAAACTCAATCGCCGTGGCGGTCCTGCCACCCGATCGTGATGTCGCTGAAGTCGACAAGATCTTCCACGACACAGACTCGGTCCGTCGCCTGATCAAGCGGGTCGGGCCCCCGAAAGGGATCTGGGCCTGCTACGAGGCGGGCCCGACCGGCTACGACCTCCAACGTCTGCTGCTCTCGATGGGAGTCAAGTGCGACGTGGTGGCCCCGTCCCTCATCCCGAAAGGCTCGGGTGATCGGGTCAAGACCGATCGGAGGGATGCCAGGCGGCTGGCGGGGCTGCACCGGGCCGGCGAGCTCACTCCTATCGCCATCCCCACACCGTCCCAAGAAGGAGTCCGAGATCTCTGTCGGACACGGGGTGACATGGTCCAAGATCTCACCCGGGCCCGCAACCGTCTGAGCGGATTCCTGCTTCGCCACAGTGTGGTGTGGCGGGCCGGGTCGCCTTGGACCGAACGCCACCGCCGGTGGTTGGCCACCTTGTCCTTCGACGACCCGGCCATCGCCACCACTTACTCCCACTATCTGGCCACAGTGAAGCTGCGAGACACCGCTCTCGAGGCAGTCGAGGCCGACCTGCTGCCCTGGTGCGCCACCGACCCATTCGGCGAGCAGGTGGCTCGACTGGCCGCCTACCGGGGAGTGACCCGCATCGGTGCGCTGTGTCTGGCCGCCGAGGTGTTCGACTGGCGTCGTTTCCCCAAGGCCAGACCCTTTATGAGCTTCACAGGCCTGGTGCCCGGGGAGAACTCGACCGGACTGACCCAGCGCCGGGGGTCCATCACCCGGGCCGGCAATGCCCACCTCCGAGGCCAACTCTGCGAAGCGGCCTGGGCCTACCAGCACAGCCCCAACGTCGGTGTCGGTATCAGAGAACGTCAGAAGGGTGTCCCACCCGAGACCGTGGCCCGCTCGTGGGCGGCACAGGTTCGCCTGTCCAAGCGGTTCCGACAACTGGCCACCCACAAGAATGTCCGCTCCGTGGTGGCCGCCGCCATCGCTCGTGAGCTCGCCGGGTTCCTCTGGGCCGAGATGACAGCCGAGGTCTGAACACTGTGTTCTTCCCATCGATCAGCGAGCGATCGGCGCCGCGTCTGGTCGAGCCCTCCACGACGCGCCGGAGCACCGCCGCAGCAGATCCGATCCTCGCCGGTGACGTGCCCACCACTCCTCCTCGTGAGGATGCCACGGGCGCCCTGATTCAGAGGCAACTACCTGCGCATGGCTTTACTGCGATTTCGATACGCGTACATCATCGTGGCGGTTCTCCGATCCACTTCGCTCCGGCGCGTCGTCGATGGCTTGCCCGGCCGCCACCGGTTCCCCCACGGGGAGACGAGTAGCAGCCTCCACCCCGACGTCAACACCGTTCGTCCTCGTTCTCGCCCTTCCGTTAGTGAGCGCTCCGTGTTGACGTCGGGGCCCCGTCGACTGCTCAAGAACGATCAGGCGCCGCACCTCTGGTGCGTCGCGGTCAAAAGGCGATGAAAAGGAGCTCAGCGCGGGAGGTTGACAGGCCGTTCCACATCATCACCGGTTCAGCGCTGCGAAGTGGCCCCGCCCTTGCCGGCGGCATCCGGATGACGTCGATTTCCACTACATGGTCGCCCACCCTCATCGTCTTTGCGATGACGCTATCTGGGTGGAGCCTTGACTTCGGGCGCTTTTTTAGAACACCGACCACCACAGCCGGAACGCCCGTATCTTTCCCTCTTACGTCGCGAGCCTAGACCTATCCCGATTACATTGGGATCGGAGCGAAACCGCTGCCACAGTATGTTTTTCGCTTGGAGGCGAGCTTCGGCGAGGCCCTCGGAGTCATCTGAGACAGCCAACGGATGATTACCGTCGTAGATTGGTGGCTGCCCCCGATCACCGGCTGAGGCCGCGTTATTTCCATTCACAGCCCCCGACCGCTCAAACGGACGCAGCGAGCTTGAGGATGGCCTCGATCACCACGTCGGGCTTCGAGAGCATGGCAACGTGGCTGCTCGCAACCTCATACGTTGTAGCGCCCATCCGCTTCGCGACGAACCGTTCCAGTTCCGGATTAACGGTGTGGTCTTCCGTCCCCACGATGTACGCGCACGGCTTCGACTTCCAAGCGGCACCAGGAATCTTCTGATTGAACAGGTCCACAACCGGGACGCCCTGGGTGGCCCAGACGAGCTGCTGCTCCTTCGGCGACAGGTCGCCACAGAAGTACCCGATGCCCTCGCGCTTCAACCAGATACGGCCTTCCACGACTTCGACGTGATCCAAGACATCTGTTTTGGGGAACTTTTCCTGCAGGCTCTGCGACGTCTCGTCGTCGTCCGGGGCGAGCGCGCAGATATAGACCAGACCCACAACGCGGTCGTCGGTTCCAGCCGCTGTGATGACAGTTCCGCCGTATGAGTGACCGACCAGGATGGCCGGGCTCTTGACCTGCCCCAGAGCGCGCGTGACTGCTGCCACGTCGCGCTCCAGTGAGTCCAGGCTGTTCTGGGTGGACACCACCTCGTGCCCATCCTCGATCAACGCGGGAATGACTTTGCTATAGCACGAGCCATCAGCCCAAAGCCCGTGCGCGAACACGACGCTCGGCTTGCTTTCCTTCGACATGGTTCCTCCCTTTCACTGGGACACGAACCGGGCGATCCGCGTCGCCTATAAAGCCAATGCTTGCGCGAAAAGACCGCCACGTCCACCGGACCCTGAGGAGGCCCCGACCTGCACTTTTAGTTTGCACGGCGATATGTAATCGCCACGGGCATCTGGTTATCCCAATACGCCGGATATGCCCCGCTCTCGACCGGCACGTTACGGGCGTGGCCCCAACCCATCGGCCCTGTACTGGCGACCCCGTCCACGCAGCGTGAATGGAGTGACCATCACCACCGGCCACATCATATGGGCGCAGACGGAAAGGGTGGAAGACCTGGAGTCACCTCAGGATGGGACCGATCATGATGGACGCCGTCGCCATTGTCGACGGAACGCCAGCCCAACGGACCACATGCGACCGCTTCGATGTCGTCGCCGACCACTACCTGATCAACCACGATTTCTTCGACCCCGATTTCATCTTTGCTGCTCTCCGTTGCGACGAGTGCAAGATACTGCTCAACGTGTCGCCCAGCGACGGACAGCACCGGTACAAGCGACCGACTCGATGCCCATTATCGACCGGTGTTCGCTTGTTTGTAGCTCACTGCCACCGACCGACACTTGTAGAGCGCATCCGAACCGGCGCTTCGTCAGTACCCGCTGCCGCTCGTGGTGCTCGTGGTTGAACCGGTCGGAGTCGCTGAACCCGAGAGCTTTATGACGGAGAACCCAGCGACGCCCTGCCCGGTGACGTGGCCAGACGAGTCTTGCACGAAGGTATAGACAGGTGAGCCGTTGTACGTCACCTGGTACGAGCCATCCGCTTGCTTCACTGTACTGAGCGTTCCGGTCACACCAGTGCCGGTCGGCTTCGTGCTCGCGGGAACCGTAAGAGCCGGCCACGCCGAGGCGCAGCTACCCGTACAAGTGCCGCTGAGCGTGTAGAGCGGCTTCCCACTGCTGTCGGTGAGAATGGCACCGTACGTGGGGAAGGTCATCACCTTCACGATCGCAGTGGTTCTGGCAGACCCGGACGAAGTCGACGTCGTGGCCGTCGTCGAGGTTGCACTGCCGTTGGAGCTACAAGCCGCCGCCAGCAGGGCGATAGCACCGAGGCCACTTAGGACCACACCCCTAAGGCGGGGAAAGCCCCGCCGGCCTTGAGCCCCTTGCATTCCACCCTCGGTAAGTTGATCACGCGCCATGGCCATCGTTCTCCCTTGCGCTCTCGACGATCGTCCATCCGGGCAGGTCGCTACTGCCTCTTGTTCAATGGTGCGACCGCATGTGAGGCCCGTCAAGGGTCGTCTCACGGTTCCTGACCTCGCGACTAGTGAAACGAAGCCCTTTTGCCCATGTCGCCGAGACTGCCCCAGACCACCGGGTCCCTGGAATACAGGCGACAATGACCAGATGCGCCGGATCGTTGCGAGGGTGATCATCGTCGGAGCCCTGGCACTCCCCGTCGCCGCTTGCGGCGAAACCGCAAGCCCCGGTGCAGGGCAGCCCTGCGTGGGTGTCATGCACCAAGGACATCTCTATCCGGAAAACTGCACCGGCGATGGATGAACCCTGGCCACGCGAATCCGGTCAGCCCCCGATCACTGGACGTGGCAGATGATCTTCAGGCTCGCTGGCCCCAGCGGGCAGGGAATACAGTTCAGCCACGTCGAACCGAGCGGCCATGAGAACATGGTCCTCGCCGAAAGAGGGTGACAGCGGCGTATCCGGAGGAAGTGGCGAGGGCATCCGGTGGTCGTCGAGTCTCGGGGCGGGTGACCCTAATCACCGGCTCTGTGACCTCCAACGAACCGATCCCGGATGCGCTCGGCTCCAAGATACGGAAACTCGCAAGTGGCGAACAGTGCGAGATCGGCCGATGGCGCAGGGAAAGGAGCACCATGGTTGGTGGCAGTGTGGTCTTCGACCACGACGGGGATTTCGATCGTTCTAGGGTCGTGGCGGTGGCTAACAACGCTCGGACAACGTTCGAACGCTTGCCGGGTCTGCGCTTCGAGGTCTTCGCCTTGGACGAGCAGCAGGAACGAGCCACGAACTTCTACCTTTGGGACTCGAAGAAGGCAGCCGAGAGCTTCTTCACCGACGAGCTCCGTGAGTCGGTCACGGGACTGTACGGAGTGTCGCCCACCATCAGTTACTCGGAGGTTGCTGAGTTCGTGGACAACTCATAGTTGGGTGCTCGTTAGAGAACGTGTACCCCCCATCACCTGGGTGGGGTGACGGTTCATGCCTCGGGGCCGCCCTTGTCGGATGCATTCACCGTCGCCCGTACGATTGAAGGATGCCTTCCCTCTACGAATTCGCAGGTGGTGAGGAGGTGCTCCATCGCCTTGAAGAGAAATTCTACAGCAGCGTCCTCAAGGATCCGCTTCTCCAGCCACTTTTCGGAGCGGGCCGGCCCCAACATGTTGATCATCTGACCGCCTTCACCGCCGAATCATTCGGTGGTCCCGACCGCTTCACCCAAGAACTCGGGTTCGCCCATTTGATCAGTGTCCACCGACACCTTCAGATCACTGATGAGCAACGGCAAAGGTTCGTGGAACTCTATGCGGCAGCGATGGATGCGGCAGACCTTCCCGACGACCCGGACTTCCGGGCGGACGTCCGATCACATGTGGAGTTCGGCTCGAACGTTGCTATGCCGAACTCACATGCCGAGACCGATGACGAACTTCATCCGCTGCGCGAGGTTCCTCGGTGGACTTGGTCAGGAGACGACTAAAGCCGCTCGGGGCGTCTCCGGAGACCGAATATTCTTCGATGTTCTTCAGTCCAGGTCCCGTGGATGAGCCGTGTAGTCGCACCTCGGTAGCCCACCACCCCGCACCTCGGTATCAACCGAGAGGCCAGCCCTCGAAGGAGTTGAGCCATGAAAAGCGGCTTCGGTTCCAGCTTTCGTCGACGTATGCGGCCGTCGAAGATGACCATCCTCAAAGAGGTCGGTCTGCTGGCCCTGGCCATTTGCACCGTGTCGCTTGGTCTTTCGGCGACCGCCTCAGCGGCTACCCTTCGCACTGCGTCATCCGTTGTGCAGCCGCCCATTGAGGCATGCCTTCGACCCAGCTTCTCGTTAGAGACAGGTCTGCGGCCAGCAGTAGGGATCAGTTTCGCTACTGCTGCCGGACCTTGCGGGGTCGAGTTTCCCACTGTCACGACCCCTACGGGGCAAGTCTCGCTCAATCCGGAGCCGCCACCCGCGCACCTCAACGCCCCGATCGTGGGCGTAGCCGCCGGCAACAACTCACCCGGCTACTGGCTGGCTGGAGCAGACGGGGGTGTCTTCGCCATTGGCGGCGCCGGATTCTTCGGCTCAGCCGCAACCATGCACCTCAACGCCCCGATCGTGGGCATCGCTGCCACTCCTGACAATCGGGGCTATTACCTGGTAGCGGCTGACGGAGGCGTATTCGCTTTCGGTGACGCCGTCTACCAGGGGTCGATGGCTGGAAAGCCTCTCAACGTCCCTGTTGTCGGAATCGCCACCAATCCGGTCACTGGTGGCTACCGACTGGTCGCCGCCGACGGAGGAGTTTTCGATTTTGGGTCGCCATTCCTCGGTTCGATGGCTGGGACCAAACTGGTTCAACCGATAGTCGGCATCGCTACCGATCGGACGACGGGGGGCTACTGGCTTGCCGCTTCTGACGGTGGGGTCTTTGCCTTCGGATCGCCGTTTTTAGGTTCTTGGGTGACAGACCCATCGCGGCCGATCGTCGGAATCGCGTCGGCACCCGGAAAGCAATATTTTCTCGTTGACCGATCGGGCAACCTGGCTGATTGCTCGGCCGATACACCCGAAGCCAACAGCCCTAATCCACCCTCAGGTTGCCTGACCTAGCTCACACGGAGGGGAGTGGGCGCAGTCCCCGATTACCGGGACGGGGCCCATCATCGACCGGCGTACGCCTCCGCTGGCTTCTGATCTGCCAGCCCCGCCACCCGCAGGTGAGACCTGGCGCCAAAAGCAAGGATGGTCAAACGGGCCAAGCAAGCGTCCGATTTATCGACGTACAGGTCGATCTCGTTCCCGTCCGGATCGTCAGCGGATCAGCTAACGCCGGCCAGGACGATGTCACTGTCTTCAGCGCTCATGGGAGGCCCGATTGGCCTGAGGTCATGGGACGCAGCGATGCGCGCCAGTTCGTCCATGGGCGGGAACGTTGGGAGGCTCGGCACGACACGCGCCGTAGCTGGAGTGCTGATGTCGCGGATGAGATCACGGAAGCTGGCGTTGTCGTGCACGAGCAGAATCCGCGCCTCGTGCTCACCGACCACTCGGAACGTGTGCGGCACGCCGCGGGGCATGGAGACCCAGTGCCCAGCTCCTACGACCAGCTGCTCGTCGCCACAGCGCACGACCATCTGGCCCTCGAGGATGTACCAGGTGTCGTCGAGGTCGTCGTGGACGTGCAGCGGGGGCGCCGAGCCGACCGGCAAGGTCATCTCGAGAACGAGGGTGTCCATTTCGGGTGCGCAGCGGTGCTCAACGACCAACGTGTCGAGGAACCACCACGCCAACCTTTTCCCGTTCTCGGGGGGAGTCAATAACTGCCGTCGTCACTTCGACCACCTCCTAGTTGGAACCTGTCCGGGGATCAGATAGTCAGGTATCCTTACGATTAGATCGTATGGTAACCTTACGACTATGTCAAGCGATTCCTTCGCCCCCCCCAACGGCGAGCGAAGCCCGTACGTCGGCGCCATGCTCCGTGTCGTTTGGCAGTGGGTCCGTGATCAGCTGTATGCGGGCGTCGTTGCGGCAGGATTCGACGATCTGAATGCAGCTCACGTCGGGCTCTGGCGCTATCCGGGCCTCGAAGGAGTGCGTCCAAGCCAGCTTGCAGACCGGGCGGGGATCACGAAACAGTCGGTCAACGACCTGCTCAGGCACCTGGAAGGACACGGTTACCTATTGCGTGTTCCCGATTCCGTCGACGGAAGGGCTCGCGTGATCCGACTCACTGCCAAGGGAAGGCGGATCGAGCAGACAATCTACGCCGAGGCAGGGGCGGCGCAGCTGCGGATCGCAGAGATCCTCGGGCCGCGGCGCTTCGCCCAGCTGCACAGCTCCCTCGAGCTGCTGACCGAGCAGCTTGCGGATTCACCGGCCGTCCCCTGACAACGGGATGTGGACGCTCTCCCATTCATGGCTCAGCGATCGAATGTGCGAGAGAGATCCAAGCCCAGATCGGGTAATGGCTTGTGTGTGGCGTAGCGATACAGGATCGTGCGCATGTACATGCCCGCTGCTGCCAGGTACATGGAGATCACGAAAACCCCGATTACACCCACCACGGCGATGGGGACGCCGATCAGCGGTGCGCCAGCCGCAGCGGTGACAACGCCAGCGACGACGACCGCTGCCGCGAGCAAAATCCACCCTACGAAGAACATGCCGAATCGGAGGGCTCCCCGAGCGATAGTCCCAAATGTGGTCTTGATGAGGTGGGAAGAGTGCTTGAGCGCCTCGATAGGTCCAACATCCTCAAAGGCCAGCACGGGAGCAACCAGGAACGTCGCTACAGCCCACGCCAACCCGCCAAGAACACCGAGCAATCTCCCGAAGATGCCGAGACGGCTCTCAACGGCTTGGATGATCGTACCGACCACGGCGGAAAGGAGAGCCCAGGTGAAGACGACCCGGCGGCGGGACCATGCCATGGCCAATGCGTTGCGGACTGTGATCTTCCGCCCCTCGATCTGCTCGTTAGCCGCAAAGACCAGCGCAACGTTGAAGTAGACGCCAACGAAGGTCGATGCCATGATGCCCGGGAGGAGGTAGAGCACCTCCCACGGCGAGTGGCCGAATGCCCTGATGAGCGGAAGAGCGATTGCTCCCGAAACAGCCAAGAACGCCACCGCCGACACAATGCCTGACAGCACTGGGAGCCAAATCATTTCCCGGTTTTGACGGAACAAGCCGAATGACGCCCGAAGGAGTTGCTTCCCCGTCGGTCCCCCACCACGTTGCTGTTTCGGCGGTGAACCTATGGCCGTGGAACGATGCTCGGTCCAAGCCGCTCCGTTCCAGTAGCGGAAGTAGATGCTGGCGCCCGGGTCGGGATACCAACCCGCAGGTGGCACGTCGGTAGGCACCTCCTCATGCTACTGGCCGTGGATACCGTTGGTTGTTGAGCTGATGGCGGCCGGACACCTGACTCCAGATCACCGGCCGTTCGTACGCAATCAAGCGACCAGTGATCTCTCCCAGCTGACTGCCCATGAACGGCACTCCGAGTTCATGGTCCACTCGGGTATGGAGGCGTCAAAATGGGACACTTCACGTACTCGAACGTTGCCGACAAATGCGGTCCCCCTTCACGATCTGAAAGCCGATGGCTTGGTATCCGGGCAGCCAAGAGCCGTCATCTGGGATCACGTGCTTGCGACTGTCGATCTCCCCTGGAACGGCCCGATCCGATCTTCGCTCGAAGTCGTGAATGCGCTGGGGACTCAGCTGTCGGGCGTGACCGCATCCAATCTGCGCCGAACCTCCGACGTGTCCACGCCGAGAGCGCCCAGCAGCACCGCCGCAGGATCTGGTGGTTGGAGAGCGAGGATCTGGGCTAGCACCTGCTGGGCCGAGACCTGAGTCTTCCGGCGGTTGGGCTTGACCGCTTCCTGAAGCAGTTTCTTTGCCGCGGGCGTCATGCGGAGGCGATCTTTTTGCGCGACGTCTCTGATCCTCGGCTTCTTCGGCACGGCGCGCATCGGCAGTTCGGGAGCGTCGGTGCCGGACCCCAGGCCCAGAGCGCCCAGGGCTTCCTGATCGAGCGACTCAAGGGCCTGGCGAGCCTGATGCAGGTTCACGCCCAACACGACGTCGACCGAGGGGTCCTCGAACAAGGCGAGCAAGACGTGATCGGTGCCAGTTCGGCGATCACCTCGGCGACGAGCCTCCTCACTGGCCCGCAGATAGATGGCCCAGGGGTGAAGCATCTCTGGCGCAACGGATTCGGTGGTCACGATGACTCCTTGTTGTATTTGATGTGCACGGATTGGCGGGTGATGCCCAAAGCATCTCCGATCTGCTGCCACGACCAGCCCTTTTCCCGCGCCGATGCGACGTGGTTGGCTTCGACCCTCTCAGCCAGGCGATGTAGCGCCAACGAGGCGCGAAGCCCAATTGCCGGGTCATTCGACGAAAGATTCAGGCCGAGATTCTCGATGTCCATATCTGTCAGTTTAGACTGACATCCTGATTTGTCAACCTAAACTGACACATCAGATCGCCACACCGGAGTGCTCAGATCACCGGATTGGTGGAGCACGTTCTGTTCCGCCTAACGCCAGGTGCTCACTATCTCGATCTCTGGATCGCCGCCATTTATGAGGTCCCGACGTTCGCTGACAATGAGTTCCAGTCACTTCCGTTGCCAAGACGTTGACAGGCGGATTCCGAGACGCTGAGGCCGCGACCACCGACCGGCCATTGCCCCAGGGGAAACCAGTGAGTCGGAAGGGCGTTTGACCCCTTCAGCACACGGCGCCCGTGCCGCACCGAGTCGGCAGCGTGAACCAGGTTCTTGGGACCCAGAATCTCCGTTCATGTCAACCGAGGTTGTTGACGCCGGGCCCTTCGTCGTCATTGCTATCGGTACCGTCAGGGCAGGTGGTGTTGCTCCAGCTGACATTGACGAGTTCCGCGCCGCCGAGGTTGGCACCGTCAAGGTTCGCCCCGACGAGACCAGCACTGTCGAAATCGGCATCAGTGAGGGCCGCGCCCGAGAAGTTGGCAAAGGACAGGTCGGAATCCTCGACGTCAACTCCGCTCATATCAGCATCGTTGAGATTCGCCGCGAAGAGACAGCTGTACGGTCCAATGAGGTAGCCATTCACCAGGCTCCAATCGGGAGGCAATGCAGAAGCCAACGTGCTCGGGTTGGAAGGTTCATAAGATTCGGCCCGTGGTAGCACACCCACCTGATGCCCAGGATGATCGTGACCTTGCGGCTGACCTGATGGCGCTTGCCGGGCGGCGGGCGAGAAGGACCGCCGCCGCCCTGGTCGATCTCGCCGCCTCGCCGAACACCAGGTTCGCCCTCATCGACGCAGAGCCCGACACACGCTTCGAGGTCGGTTCGATCACCAAGGGGCTGACCGGCATGTTGCTTGCCGACGCCATCGATCGCGGGGAAGTCTCATTGGACACCACGATCGGTGACCTGCTCCCGGGCGATGAGGGGACCCAGTTCGGCTCCATCTCCCTCAAGGAGTTGTGCACCCACACCTCCGGCCTACCACGGATGCCTCGGGGTCTGTTCACATTTCTCCGGGGGGCACGGTTCCTCTTGCTGGGGACGCATCCCTATCGGGGAATGACGCCTTCCGGCGTGCTGAGGGCGGCCGCTCGCCAACGGCTCCGGGGTCGGGGAGAATTCAGGTACTCAAACCTGGGCGGCGCCGTCCTCGGACAGATCCTTGCTCTGAGTGCGGGCGCCGACTATGGGCCTTTGATAACCGAGAGGATCTTTGCTCCGCTAGGGATGACCGGCTCTGTCGTGGCAAGCCCACAACAGTCGGCCCCGCCCGGCCGGTCGTCGATGGGTCGCCGGCGTCCGCCGTGGACTACCGCGGGTGGCTTTGCGCCGGCGGGCGGCGTTATCAGTCCGCTCCGCGACATGGCCAGACTCGCCGTGGCCCTGACGGACGGCTCGGCGCCGGGCAGTGGCTCGTTGACACCCATAGAAGGTGTTGCAACCGGCGGGCCCAACCGGGCGAGTGGCATGTTCTGGGTGATCGAATCGGACCCTGGGACCAACCGAAAAATGATCTGGCACAACGGCCAGACCGGTGGATATTCGTCCTTTCTGGGACTCGCCCCCCATTCGGGTCGAGCGATGATCGTCCTCATCAACGTTTCACGGTCAAATGAACAGCAACAAATCGTCTCCCGTCTTGCGCGCCATTTTGCCGAGCAAGTTCCCCCTGATCCTGATAGCTAATGGTTGGATGGTGGCTGGGTGCCCTCAATCGCCGGGTAGGTGATCCACGCCGGCATGCAGTTGCGAGTTGGCGAACAAAGCGTCGCCTGGCTGGCCTCGCTCAGAATCAGCGGCATCAACGCAGCCTATGGATTTGGCCTCGTCACGAAGGGTGATTACGTGATGTACCTAGGGTTCGGTGGACTCGCTCCTCTG
Organism: uncultured Acidimicrobiaceae bacterium; assembly: GCA_963813525.1. Taxonomy (GTDB): domain Bacteria; phylum Actinomycetota; class Acidimicrobiia; order Acidimicrobiales; family RAAP-2; genus Bog-756. The sequence goes on along the minus strand of CAWEZI010000005.1, from coordinate 1,157,127 downwards.
GATACCCCAACATCCGAGGGATTCATCGATCAGGCCCTGGCCAAGGTCCCGTGACGATGGTGGGCGGCGTTATCCTCGACCGCCCAGGGTGCCCCTGACCCCGAGAGCGGATCGCTTATCGACCGTGGCCTACCGGTACTTCCGAGCATGTGGATGACTTGCACGACCAAATCGCTGCCGCCTGACCATCCTCTCCTCGCCGAGTTGGTACCCATTCGTGGCGCACCTCCGTGCAGAACTCCATGGCGGGAACAGTCAGCCCGCTGCCGCGTTGCTGCCCGCAGCAATTCGAAGGATCCTGGCTTCGCCATCGGAGAACCAAAAGGCGGTCGAGCCACAGGCCGCACAAAAGGTAACAGAGGCCCCTTCGGTGTTGCCGACACCCGTCCCCAGCCTTACCGAATACGAATGAAAGGGTCAGCGTGGCCAGAACGGCTGGAGGGCAGCACGGATCCTGCGCTCGGCCCGGCGGCTGAAGCGCCGCTCGGAGGCGCTCAGCTGATTCCGCAAAAAACGAGCCTCCTCTTGCAGGTGCTCGATCTGGACTTTGAGCTCGGTGATCACCGATTCGCCGGCCCGAATCATTCTCCGGAGCTCGTCGGCCCGGTTTGCGGAGGTATTGACCCGAATGTCGAGTTCGGCACCGCACAAGGCCTCACCGAAAAACCAGTCGAAGGCGCTAATCACGGGCCTTACAGCGTCGGCCGGGTCATATTGCACGCAAGTCACTGCATCCCTGCCGAACACCTCGACAAAAGAGCCCTCCAACACAGCATTGTCGAAGCAGTAGGTGTTCTGTCTGATGGTGATGCTCCCGTCTTCGGCCGCTCTCCGGGAGTACTCGGTGAAGGTGAGGTTAAGCCCGTAGCTCACCAGTGTGAGGTACAGCGATGCAGCGATCTCGGCGGGTTCTCGCAACACCAAGGCGATTCGCGGGTTGTAACCGGCCCATTCGAGGCATTCCTTGAGACGGCCCAACTGCTCGGGTTGGCCAAAGAGACAGGCGAACTCCTCAGAGGAGAGCAGCACCTTGGGGCAGTCCGAGATCCCAATTTCGGCGGCTAGCTGGTCCAAGGATCCGAATATGGGATCGAAGTAGATGTGGCCGAGCAGCTCCCAAGCCAAATTGGTCTGGTTCTCGATTGCATCGGGACTACTGATCACTCCTGTTTTCGGATAGAGGATCCCGTGGCTCCGCAACTCGGTGCGGTGACGAGTGAACAGGGTCTGCAAAGAGGTCGTCCCCGTCTTATGTGCCCCGACGTGAATGAGCGCTGAACGGCTCATGGCCTACCTCCCTGATCAGCTGCAAGGCTTCTGGACCAACAGCAATGAGAGGTTAGAGCGTCAGTGCCATCAAGTGCCGGAGCGGTAGAGTTCCCAGCCCAGGCTCCAGCGAGCGCGAAAGGCCGATAACCATCATCGAGCCGGCTTGGATCTAACTGGTCCGGAAACCTGGTTCGGCGACGCTTACTGCTTTCTGCCGATCGCACAGGTGGACATCGGCAGCGCCCACTGATGGATCCACCCAGTGAATTCTGGATACGGAGCAATAAACCCGGACACTTTCGCTTCAACTTGGTAGTACCACGCTCCATTCAGACTCATCACAGATGAGTTGGCGCCGGTGAAGATATCGAAGTGGGCCCACAGTGGGAAGTCGAAGACCACACCGAAGGGATGGAATGGCTTGGGTGCACCGAAGTCGCTGGGAACAGGACCGTAATCCAACCGATACATCCCATTTCCAGTGATGTTGACGGGGAGGGTGGTAGGCAAAGACACGTTCTGAAGAACCACTCGACTTCTCTGCGTCGACGAGGCGATTGCCTTCGGCCGCCCACTGCGTCCGAGTGGCCGGTGTCGGCGCCAGGTGGTGATTTTGCTGCGATCCCGGTGGCGGACTCGAACTTGCCGGCACCTCGGGGCGCATTATCGACCGGCGTTGGCTTGCCGGCAGCTAACTGTCCATGAACGTCCCGGGCACCCTCCTCTCCTGGTCGCGGAAAATACCCCGGCCGGGACCGGGGCCATCACAGCGTGACAGGTGGTTCAGTTGATCGTCAGGGGGATCGTGTCTTGGATCGTGGCCGTGGCCGCGGCCAGCGTTTCGGTTACCTGAACCTCGATCGAACTCGGACCAGCACTCAAGCTCGTGCTCGGGGTCCCCCGACAGCACTCCTGCGGACGAAAGCTTCAGCCCCTTCGGCAGGGTGACTTTCTTCCAGTTGAGGGTAGCGCCCGACGCCGCTCCTTGGCTGGTCAGAGTAACCGGGCCGAGGCCATCCCCGGTGTGGCGTTCACGAGGGAAGTCGTCGAAATGGCGAAGGGCTCCACTGCCCCAATGGCGCAGTGGCCGATGCTGGCCACCCCACGCTCGTCCAACCTTGGGCAGACCTGGACACCGTTCAGTGTGGTGCTCCGCGGGACGATTCCGGCCGCCGGACTTGTGGATGGAGGCAGCAGGCTTTCTGTCGGGCCGCCGTTGTTCGCTAGTGGGCCGAGCTCGGGATTTACGCCCACTCGGTCAGTGGGTTGGGTGAAGCCGCAGGTGTTGTCTGCTGCGGCATCGTTAGACAGGTTGTAGCCGAGGCTGGTGAGCGCCCCGGTGCAGTTGGGCCCTTTGTTGCCGGACACGATGCTGGACCCGATCGTTACGTTCCCGCTGAATGCCGCCCTCTCCATGGTTCCCGTTCCCCGAGATCGTGCTGGCATTCCTAAGCCCGTGGTGATGAGGAGTCGCAGGTGGGGACCCCCCGGCCTCCCCAAGTTCCACATCCGAGACGCGCCCACTGCATTGATGCGTTCGATGATCGGCACGTGCCCGCCTTCCAACGCCTCCGCTCTGGGCGCTCGAGCGAACCGTACCGATTCCCTTCGCTTCCGTCAACGGGTATCCGCAGATACCTCGGGACACCAGTCGTGGTCCCTTTCAGGTGGCGATCACTGTCTCCACTGCCTCAAATGGAGCCATACAGTTCGCCGGCGGGCCCCGCTTGCGTATTCAGTGCCTTGGAACTTCGACGAGCCAGAGGCTCGCTGAATCGCTGGCTTCTGAGGTAAGACGACTGGCTGGTTCGAAGGGGTCGCTGCTGCTCGATGACCGCCCCCTACCACCGGGAGAAGGGCAGGGATATCATCATCAATCGTGTCGATTGAGACGCTCCAGAACCTCCTCGATGCTTCGATGGCAGCGGCCTCTCCGTTTACTCGCTCGCTGGAAGGTGAAGATCGGACTGCTCACCAGGTCGAGGAGCTCATCAACGCCACCCGTAACGTCACCGTGGCCGTTGTCAGAAGCAACGGTCAGCCGCACGCTGTTCCTGTTATCGGAGGCTGCACTGACGGTGAGATCTATGTGACGGTCTCCCCCGGATCGGTATTGGCGAACTGTATTGATCGGAGTCCGGAGATCGCTTTCACAGTTGCGGACCTCGTCCACAGCCTCATTGGTTCGGGCACGGCCAAGAAGGTTGGTCGGCCATCCGACAGCGCTGAACTGTGTGAGCGCCTTGACAGTGCTTCACCATTTGGCACGTTTGTCCCCGACGGTTGGAACGGTTTCGTGTACAACCTCCGTCCCCGCCGTCTATTCGCCTGGTAGTTCGAGGGCTGCCACCGCCCCAAAACCGGGACGATGGGTGACCCGGACCACCGGATCAGGGGGCATTATCAGCGGTGGCTGACCGACACCTCGAGGACGCCACTCAATACCGTCTCGAGGCGAACCAAATAAGGCTCTTTGGAGTCATAGTTGTTCACGGGAGGTGGTTCTAACGTCCGGCGAGGAGGCCATCATGCGGCACGAGGCGGCTGTACGGATCAGGGTTCTGGTTCCCATCAGGGTCGGTTCGTTATTGGCGAGATGCGAAACAACCGCGAATGGCCGCTTTAAACGGTGAGCTGGCGAGCCTCGATCGTTGCAGCGGTCTGCGTCGGATCACTGGTGGGGGTAGCCGGTTGCGGTAGTTCTGGGCCCGCCTCGGTTTCGGCGCACTACACATCGGAGTCGATCGCATTCACGCATCCACTATCGTGGCGGGCCTCCAACTTCAACGAAGCCTCTTCGATGGAAGCCTCTCTGGTGGTTCTCAGCAACCAAGAACTTCATACGCCGTGCTCCAACACGAAGTCAGCGAGTGAGGTAAAGGTAAGTTGCGGCTGGCCTCTCCATCACTTGAACGCGAATGGAATCATGGCTGAATGGAGTGAGCTTGGTTGGCCATCGGGGACACTGGCCAAAGTGCCAGGCGGATCGCTCATCGTTGGTGGACTACCGGCTCGTGAGCAGACCAGCAAGTCGGGCGAATGCTCGACGATCGGTGGCACCGAGACGATCTCACTGGTGGTGGCTAGGAATATGCCAGCCAACTTCTACCAACTGATCGCATGCCTCCGAGGTCCAAATCTCACTGAGAACCGTGAGCAGGTCAATAGGATGATTTCGTCAACGACCTTCCCTCACGGCTAGCACTTGTGCCCGCCTTATCCTGTCCCGCAACGCCGGCTGGGTGACCGGCCGGCACGAATAGAACGGCTGTACCCGAGGGGTCGGGCTCCGAGGCTCACTAACGTTTTCGGGCGGTCACGAGCCAGCTGGCGCCGCCCAACACGACACCCTGTGGCGTGAGGTACGGTCGCAGCGCTTCGAGGGTGGCCTCAGTCCCGGCCTGCACCGCAACAGGGTCCTTGCCCTCCACCAGCCGGCGGCCCATCTCGTCAGCGAGCATGAAGGCAATGACGGCCTCCGGATCGCGGCCCATGGGCATCTCGTCGTCATGCTCCTCGACGGAGACCTCAGACCATCCGGTCGACTTGAGCAGGTCCCTGGTTCGCTCGGGGTCCGCCAGTGCGAAGGGTCCGGGAGAGCCAGGTTGGGGCAATTCGGGGATTCCCACGTGGGCCACCATCGCCAGGGACGGCACCGAGATCCACTCATTGGCCAAGAATTCTCGCCAGCAGACGAAGCTGAGGCGGCCGCCGGGACGGGTTGCCCTTGCCAGGTTGGCGAAGGCGACCTCCGGTTGGTCGAAGAACATGACACCGAAACGGCTGATGACAACGTCGAATAGTTGGTCGAAGGAGGCGGTCTGGACGTCGCCCTGGACGAAATCAACTGCAATCCTTTGTTCATCTGCCCGCTTCCGTGCCACACCTAACATGGGCGCCGAAAGGTCGAGGCCGGTCACCCGCCCATTCGGGCCGACGGCCCGGGCCGCCTCCAGACTCATGGCCCCGTTGCCACATCCGACGTCCAGGACTTGCTCACCTTCCTGAAGCACAGCGGCCGCCAGCAGACGGCGGCCGAAGGGGGCAAGCATGGAGTCGAAGCGATCGGCCCCAGTCACCCAGGCGTCTGCGGGGCGCCCGTTCCAGTAGTTGACCATGTCGGAGTTCGCCATGGTCCCTTTCTAGCGCTCGCATTCCAACGGCGCCCCGAATGTCAGCCAACTGTCTCACCCTGCCCCCGAACAGCGGCTGTGGGTCGCGCTATCCGCGGTCAGAAGCGTTCAGTGCTCGCCGTGCACCAACTGATCCGGGTGGTCGAACAAACGTCGTGGATTAGGCGGGCGAGGTCAAGACCACGACATCAACTGGCTGATCCCGGCCACGTATCGCCACCCGATCAGGGCGGCCTCCTGGGTACTCCGCTTCAATGAGCGGGTAAAGCGAAGCTGCAAGCACAACCTCGCCCGGCGAAGCGTAGGCCTGAAGGCGAGCACCAACATTGACGGCGTCGCCCAGCGCGGTGAAGTCCAGCACGCTCCCCGATCCGACGTTGCCAACGAAAGCGATACCGGTGTTGGCGGCAACTCCGAGGGGCAGTTCGGCGAACTCCGAAGCCAGTTCGAGAGCGGCAATCGCTGCTTTGCGTCGATAATCAGGGCCAGCGATACCCTGGATGAAGAGACCCATCACTTCGTCGCCAATCAGCTTGTCCACAATGCCTTCATTGTGAATCAGCACCCTCGTGGCTGTGGCATAAAACTCGTTCAGACGCTCGGCGAACGTAGTGGCGTCCGACTGCTCACCGAGCGCTGTCGAAGCTCGCACGTCGGCGAACACAACTCCGATGTCGACCTCGATGCCTCCGGTTGGCAGACGATCGAAGCAGGCTTGACAGAGATTCGGGCTCTTACGGGAGGGCTTGCGCCCCAGGAGGCCGACGACTTTGCCGCCTACGCCGCCAAAGGGGTTCTGGCAAAGCTTGCAGCGAGGGTCGTGGGGAAGGTGACGAAAGATCCGTTGTGCGAACTTCAGCGGTTCGTAACCCTTGACCAGTAGAGCTTCCCAATCAACTGGTTTCGCCACTTCACAACTATGGCGCTTCAGCAGGAGGAACGCTAGGACAGCCGAGATGAGGCCTACGCCCCATTTGGCGGCGTGAGGCGGCGATCCCTAGGCTCGTTACCGGTCGGGAGGGTGGGTGCCTCCTATCGCCGGTTTGACGAGAGCCATACGATTACAACCGAGGCGGGGACAGCGTTTGGTCATGTCGGCCCCTCGATACTGGTGGCAGATCATCTTGCTCCTAACGCTCTGTGCTGTCGGATCCGCACTGGCCGGATGCACGCTCTGGGTCCACATGCAGCCACAGTCACTTGTGTGCCTGAATGCAGATGCAAGATTCATCCACTGTGAACCGATCCTTACGAGTGCGCAATCGATAGTGATGGGCATTCCGGTCTCGACATTCGGAATCGTGTTCTTCCTGGCTCTTGCAGTGATCTGTTTGCCAAACGCTTGGCGTTCGTCGCAGCCAGCGATTCACATTTTGCGTCTCGCCCTAGCGTCCGTGGGCCTTCTTTCAGCCCTTTATCTCATCTTGACCGAGCTATTCACGGTCCAGCAGTTCAGCTGGTGGTGCACCGGCGTCCATGCCGCAACCCTTGCTCTTTTTGTGATCATCGCCACCGGAACACCAGCCCTACTGGAGAATATTCACTCTCCGAAGATCGCCATCGTCGGCTGAGACCCTGCCCTGCCATCGAATATGCCCTACCCCCCGACCGGCACCGGCACACGCGGACAACGGTTCAAGGTTCTCTGAACTGACGCTCGCCGAGGAGTAGGGGTCCACACTCCGGCTGTGGCCGGGACGGCGCCGATCGCATCGTCGAACGTTGACCGCGGAGCAGATCCGTTCAGCGTGTTCGGTCCAGATCCGGCGGGTCGAATGGACCGTCCTCCACACCGATCAGGCCGATTTATCAGCTTCCCCCGCCCCATCCCCATGACTGGAACCGGATCGGGACAACCCACGCCGGACATCGACAGGCGGACGATGATCAGCGGGGACCGGAGACCGGAACCCGACTCGCGGGTGCCCGCACCAGGGTCAACGACCTAGAGTGACGTCCGGGCCATACAACGATAGGGGGAGGTGGCCACCTGTGGATATACCCGAGGTGATGCCGGCTGCCGTGTACCGCAGCCCGGGTCAGGTGGTGGTCGAGGAGCGCCCTGTCCCCCGTCCCGGGCCCGACCAGGTGTTGGTCGAGATCGACCACTGCGGCATCTGCGGCTCCGACATCCACATGCTCCTGGACGGCTGGGGGGACAAGCCGGGCCTGGTGGCCGGGCATGAATATTCCGGCACCATCGCGGCCCTGGGCCCGGGGGTCGAAGGCTGGTCGGTGGGCGAGACGGTGGTGGGCGGCCCGTCCCCCAAGTGCGGGCGCTGCCGTCGCTGCCTCGAGGGAAAGCCGTCCCAGTGCGAGAACCGGGGCGGCTCCATCGTCGACGGGCACGACGGTGCCTTCGCCCGCTACGTCCTGGTGAGGGCGACGGCCCTGCTGCGCCTGCCCGAGGGACTCACCGCCCGCCAGGCGGCACTGGCCGAGCCGCTGGCCGTGGCCCTCCACGGGATCACCCGGTCGCGGGTGACCGAGGGCGACAGCGTCATGGTCATCGGCGCCGGACCGATCGGGGCGCTGTCCATCGCCGCCCTGGTGGCCCGCGGCATCGGCCCCATCTACGCCGTCGAGCCGGGCCAGCGGCGCAAGCAGTTGGCCGCCGACCTCGGTGCCACCGAGGTGCTGGACCCCGCTGACCTCGAGACCTTCCCCCCCTGGGAACCGGAGCGCATCGCCACCCGGGCCGCTCATGTGGTCCTCGAGTGCTCGGGCAAGAAGACGGCCATGGAGGCGGGATTCCAGCAGGTGCGGCGGGGAGGAACACTGGCCCTGGTGGGCGCAGGCATCGAGCACCCGTCCTTCGATCCCAACCGGTTCATCCTCAACGAGATCACCGTGATCGGCTCCTTCATCTACGACCAGGGCGGGTTCGAGCAGGCTCTGGCCCTTCTGGCCACCGAGGGGTTCCCGACCGACCTTCTCATCGAGGCCGAGGACGTCCCCCTGGACGGACTGTCCGACGCACTGGTCGGTCTGGCCGAAGGCCGCTTCGCCGGCAAGGTGATGGTGGTGCCCCGCCTGTCCGAGGGCGTGACGGCAGCGCCGGCACCAGCACCCCCAGAAGTTCCGGCAGAAAGGACCGTGTGATGGCCCACCCCTTCTATCCGACGGGCAACCCCCGCTTCAACCACGTGGCCGTGAGCCTCCCGCCCGACGCCCTCGACGTGGCCAACCGGGCCGACATCTGCCGTTTCTGGAGCGAGGTCTTCGGCTTCGACGAGATCGAGGTGATGACCGAAGACCGTCGCCGTCTCATCCTCTCCTGTGTGCACTGGGACCAGTTCATCTTCCTCATCGCCGACGACGACCCGATGCGTGCTCCCCGCATGGACCACTTCGGGTTCGCGGTGGGCTCGCGGGAGGAGCTCCTGGGCATACGGGATCGGGCCGTGGCCTTCCGTGAGAAAGACGAACGGGTCGACCTCATCGATGTGCACGCTGACGATCAGAAGGTGGTCACCATCCACTCCCTCTACGTGAAGTACCTGCTGCCGATGATGGCCGAGGTGCAGTGGTGGGAGTTTCCGGACGTGAGGACACCGACATGACGCCACAGGACACCGACCCCGACACCCTCCAGGTCGGGGTGTTCGTCCCCCAGGGGTGGAAGCTCGAGTACAGCGGATGGACCGGGGCGCAGGCCTGGGCCCGTTCGGTCGAGCTGGCCCTGCGGGCCGAGTCGCTGGGCTACGACCACATCTGGGTCTACGACCACGTGGAGACGGTCCCCCATCGGCGGCCGACCCATGTGTTCGAGGCCTTCACCATGCTGGCGGCGCTGTCCCAGGTCACCGAACGGGTGGGTTTGGGTCAGTTGGTGACCTGCTCCTCCTACCGCAACGCCGGCCTGCTCGCCAAGGAGGCCGCCTGTGTGGACGTCTACTCCGGCGGACGACTGATCCTCGGCCTGGGGGCGGGATGGTTCCACGAGGAGTACCACTCCTACGGCTACGACTATCTGTCCGATCCCGAGCGCCTGGGCGTGCTCGATGAGACCCTCGAGGTGATCAGGCGTCTGTGGACGGAAGAGACGGTCACATTCGAAGGGACCCACCTCCACTTCGACGGCGCCTACAGCGATCCCAAGCCCGTCCAGCAGCTCCCCCCGGTGCTGGTGGGGGGCGGCGGTGAGAAGGTCACCCTGCGCATCGCCGCCCGTCACGCCGACCTGACCAACTGGCAGGTCGGTCTGGAGGGTTTCGTGCGCAAGTCGGAACTGCTGGCCGGTTACTGCAAGGAGGTGGGCCGTCCCTTCGAGGAGATCACCCGCACCCACGGCCCCGACTGCCGGCTGTTCGACACCGAGGACGAAACCCTCGCCTGGTGTGCCTCCGAAGGGGGCGGCGACCTGTGGGGGCATACGCCGACCGATCGCTACCTGGCCGACAACCTGGTGGGCACGGTCGAACAGGTCGTCGAGAAGACCCAGGCCTTCGTCGACGCCGGCTGCCGCGGCCTCATCCTGTGGTTGCGGGACTACCCGGGCGACGAGACGCTGCGCCGCTTTATGGGCGAGGTGGTCCCCGCCCTTACGCTGGGCTGACGGGCGCGGCCGGTTCGGCCCCGCGATCGACCGAGCGATGATCGCCCGAGCCATGGACGACGGAGCCATGGACGACCGAGCGGTGGACCACTGAGCCATGGACGACTATGCGCGTTTCGCGGCATTCTACGACGACATCATGGACGACCCGGGGGGGCGGGCCGACCGGGTCAGGAGGTTCGTGGAGCTGTACCGCCCGGGGGCCGATTCGTTGCTCGAACTGGGCTGCGGCACCGGTTCGATTCTGGCCCGTCTCGAGCTGATCCCGACGCTGGCCGGACTGGACCGCTCGCCCCAGATGCTGGAGCGGGCCCGGGTCAAAGTGCCACGCGCCGAGCTTTTCCAGGGCGACATGGCCGCCTTTTCGCTGGGGAAGCGTTTCGATGTGGTCATCTGCGTGTTCGACAGTCTCAACCATCTGCTGACGCTCGACGCCTGGCAGTCCTTGTTCACCGCCGCCCACGACCACCTGGTGGAGGACGGGCTGTTCATCTTCGACGTCAACACCATCGGTGAGCTCGAGCGGTTGGGGAACGAACCGCCGTGGGTCTACGACTTCGACGGCAACGTGGTCATCATGGACGTGACCGTCGGGCGCGACGACCTGTCGGAGTGGGACATCCGTATCTTCGAGAACGTGGGCGAGTCCCAGTACCGGCTGCACCACGAGCGGATCGGTGAGCTGGGGGTCAGGCTCGACCGGATCCGCGCCACCCTCGAGCCGCACTTCGCCCTGCTCGAGGTCATCGGCGAGGACGGCGAGGTGGCCACCGATGACTCGGTCAAGGCCCACTTCGCCTGCCGACGCCGCAGCTCTCCCTGACGAACGTGGACCCGGTGGCGTAGCGTCGTCGTCGACAGGGAGGTAGCCATGGGACTACTCGTTGGCCAACGGGCCGTAGTGACCGGCGGAGCGTCGGGGATCGGACGGGCCACCGCCCGACGGATGGCCGAGGAGGGGGCGTCGGTGGCGGTGATCGACCTCAACGAGGACGACGCCCAACAGGTGGCCAAGGAGGTTGGCGGCAGCGCCCACCGGGCCGACGTCACCGACCCCGAGGGATTGAAGCAAGCGGTCGACGATGCCGCCGACGCCCTGGGCGGCATCACCCTGCTGTTCAACAACGCCGGAACGGGCAGCCAGGCCCCCCTGCACAAGTGGGACCCGGCGGAGTGGAACAGGCTGGTGGCCGTCAACCTGACCGGCGTCTACCTCGGCTTTCGGGCCGCCATACCCCACATCCGGGCCGCCGGCGGGGGCAGCATCGTGTCCACCGCCTCCATCTCGGGGGTGCGGCCGTCAGCCGGGGAGGCTCCCTACTCGGCGGCCAAGGCCGGGGTCGCCGCCATCACCGCTTCGGCCGCCCTCGAGTACGCCCCCGACATCCGGGTCAACGCCGTGTCGCCCGGGATGATCCTCACCCCCCTGACCGCGCCGCTCCTCCAGTTCCTCCCCCACGAGCGCCAGCGTTACGAGCGGACCACCCCGGCCGGCCGCCTCGGCGAACCCGAGGACATCGCCGACGTGGTCGTGTTTCTGTGCTCGGACATGGCCCGGTTCATCACCGGTCAGAACCTGGTGGTCGACGGGGGCATGACCCTGCACGGCGCCGGGGTCGACGGCATCTTCGAACAGGTCTTCACCCCCGACCAGCGGTAGGGAGCCGGCCTGGCCCCCCTCGTCCGCGCCCCGGTCGCCGTCAGAGGTCGACGGTCTGGAGGTCGAGCAGATGGGCGAAGCGCTTTTGGGCTTCGGCCCGACGGGTGGGAACGTGCTCGGTGGGAACCTCGACCGGTGTGTAGTCCTTGAGCGTGCGACGGGCAACCGTCACCTTGTGGACCTCGTCCGGCCCGTCGTAGATGCGGGCCGCCCGGGCGTGGCGGTACATCGATTCCAGGGGAAGATCGGTCGAGAAGCCGAGGGCCCCGTGCACCTGGATGGCCCGGTCGATCACGTTGTAGAGGACCCCGGCGCCGTAGTACTTGATCATGGCGATCTCCACCCGGGCCGCCGAGGCCCCTTCCTGATCCATCTTCCACGCCGCGTAGAGGGTCATGAGCCGGGCGGCCGTCATCTCGGCCAGCGAGTCGGCCACCCAGTTCTGGATCGTCTGCTTTTCTGCCAACAACGACTGATGGGTAGTCCGGGACACCGCCCGCTCACACAACATGTCGAAGGCCCGCTGCGACTGGCCCAGCCACCGCATGCAGTGGTGGATGCGACCGGGACCGAGGCGCTTTTGGGCCAGCACGAAGCCCTCCCCCTCCCGACCAACCAGGTTCTCGTAGGGGACACGCACCTCGTCGTAGAGGATTTCGGCGTGGCCCCCGAACTTGCCGAAGTGGTCGACCGGGTCCTCCATGGTGGCCACATCGCGGACGATGTTGACCCCGGGGGTGTCGGCCGGTACCACGATCATCGAGCACCCCTGGTAAGGATGCACGTCCGGATTGCTCACCGCCATGACGATGAGGAAGTCGGCCACCGATCCGTTGGTGGTGAACCACTTGTGCCCGTCGATGACCCACTCGTCCCCGTCGCGCCGGGCCCGGGTTTTGATCATGGTCGGGTCGGCCCCCGCTCCCGGCTCGGTCATCGAGAACCCGCTGCGCATGGTCCCCTCCAGCAAGGGCTCGAGCCACCGACGGCGGTGCTCCTCCCGCCCCGAGGACTCGATGCCGGCCGCCAGGAGCTCGGCGTTCCCCGAGTCGGGGGCATTGTTGCCGAACACCACCGGCCCGTAGGGGGTCTGGCCCAGGATCTCGTGCATCAGCCCCAACCTGACCTGTCCGAATCCCTCCCCCCCGAGCTCGGGGGGGAGGTGCGAGGCCCACAGCCCCCGCTCCTTGACCTGCTGTTGCAAGGGCTCGACCGCCTCCAACATGGCGTCGTAGCTCAGCGAGAGCGTCTCCAGGGGAATGATCTCCTCCCGTACGAAGCCGCGCATCCACGCCAACTTCTCCTCGAACTCCGGCTCAGTGGAAAAGTCCCATGCCACGGTGGTCCCCCGTCGTCTCGAAATCGTGGGTGGCAGCGGCGAACTACCGTTGGGCCATGCCCGGCGACACCACTTCCACCCCCATCCGTACCACTGTCGCACTGACCGCGCCCAACCGGGGGCGACCGACGCCCGGCCCGGCCCGGCCCGAGATCGAGCCGGCCGAGGCCCGGCGCCGGCTGCACAGCGCTGAGGCCGCCCTCCTCGACCAGGAACGGCTGCTGACCGGCGAGGAGCTGGCCGGCCTGGTCGAGCTGCCCGACGGGTGGGTCACCTCGCTGGCTGCTCTGGCCCACCAGGTCCGTCTGGCCCGGTGCGGGCCGAGCGTGGAGGTCGAGGGCATCCTGTCGGCCCGGACCGGCGGCTGTCCCGAAGACTGCCACTTCTGCTCGCAGTCGTCCCGCTTCGACTCGCCGGTCAAGGCCACTCCCTTCCTGGACACCGAAGAGGTCCTGGCTGCGGCCCGCGAGACCCAGGCGGCAGGCGCCTCCGAGTTCTGCATCGTCCTGGCCATCCGCGGCCCCGATGAGCGCACACTGACCCGGATCCTCGAACTGGTCCCCCTGATCAACCAGGAGACCGGGCTCAACGTGGCGGTGAGCGCCGGACTGCTGAGCGAGGAGCAGGCCCAACGCCTGTCCGCCGGAGGGGTCCACCGCTACAACCACAACCTGGAGACGTCGCGTTCGTTCTTCCCCCAGATCGTGACCACCCACGGCTGGGATGAGCGGCGGGAGACCTGCCTGCGGGTACGCCGTCACGGCATGGAGCTGTGCTGTGGCGCCCTCATCGGCATGGGGGAGACCGACGCCCAGCGGGTCGAACTGCTGGTCCAGCTGCAGGAGCTCGATCCCACCGAAGTGCCGCTCAACTTCCTCAACCCCCGACCGGGCACCCCTTTGGCCGACGCCCCACCGGTAGCGGCATGGGAGGCCATCCGCTGGATCGCCCTCTTCCGCCTGGCCCTGCCCGGGGTGATCCTGCGCTACGCCGGCGGGCGCGAGATCACCCTGCGCGAGCTCCAGTCGCTGGGGATGACCGCGGGCATCAACGCCCTCATCGTGGGCAACTACCTGACCACCTTGGGCCGGTCAGCCGAGGCCGACCTCCAGATGCTGGCCGACCTGCGCATGCCGGTCGGGGCTCTGACCGGCGTTCTCTGAGACGAGCTGTCGTGTCCGGAGAACCCGTGGCGCCCGGAGCGATGGCCAGCGACGCCCACTGCACCGGTTGCGGCCAGCCGGTCAGCGCCTGCCCCGGCTGCGACCGTCCACTCGATCCACCGCGCTACTGCCCCCGCTGCGGTCGACGGCTGACCGTGGCGGTCAGCCCCGGCGGCTTCCGGGCCCGCTGCCGCGACCACGGCCAGCTGGCCCCGACACCCGACACCGATCGGTTGCCATGGTCGGCCCCGGCCCCCTGATCTACGACCCGCGGGACCTGGCCACCCAGCGGGATCCCTATCCGATCTACCGGCGGCTCCGGGACGAGGACCCTGTCCACCGGTCGGCCGGCGGGTACTGGGTGCTGTCCCGCTTCGCCGATGTCTTCGCCGCCGCGGGCGACGGCGCCACCTTCTCGTCGGCCCAGGGGCTCACCTTCGAGGCCAACGAGATCGAAGCTCTCGGGCTCAAGCCCACCATGGTGATGATGGACCGCCCCACCCACACCACCTACCGACGGCTCATCAGCCGGGGCTTCACCCCCCGGCGGGTGGCCGGCCTCGAAGGAGCGGTCCGCTCCTTCGTGCAGGAGCGCCTGGCCGCGGTGGCCGGTGCCGAAACGTTCGACTTCGTCGAGACGCTGGCCGGACCCCTCCCCACCTTCGTGGTGGCCCACTATCTGGGTGTGCCGGCCGGCGACCGCCACACTTTCGGGCAGTGGAGCGATGCCATTGTGGCCGCCAACGCCAGCGGCACCACCTTGAGCGAGGCGGCCGAGGCGGTGGCCGGTCTGTACGGCTACTTCAGCCAGCTCATCCAGTGGCGCCGGTCGAGCCCGGGCGACGACATGCTCTCCGACCTGGTCACCGCCGAGGTGGACGGGCGCCCACTGGGTGTGGACGAGATCCTCGGCTACTGCTTCGTGATGATCGCCGGGGGCAACGACACCGCCTCGGGCCTGCTGGGAGGGGCAGCGGTGGCCCTCACCGACTATCCCGCCCAGCGCGCTCTGCTCATAGATGATCCGGCGCTGATAGTCGGTGCCGTCGAAGAGCTGCTGCGGGTGACCAGCCCGGTCCAGGGGCTGTCGCGTACCACCACCCGGGAGGTCACCATCGGGGAGACGGTCATCGGGGCCGACAGCAAGGTCCACCTGCTCTACGGTTCGGCCAACCGCGACCCCCGCGAGTTCGGGCCCACCGCCGACCAGCTCGACGTGGGCCGTCGCTTCGGGCGCATGCTGACCTTCGGCAACGGACCCCACCACTGCATCGGGGCGGCCGCGGCCCGACTCCAGGGCCGGGTGGCCCTCGAGGAACTGCTCACCCTCATGCCGTCGTTCGAGGCCGACCGGGCGGGCGGGGACATCGCCCCCGGGCCCTTCGTCCGCCGGTACGAGTCGCTTCCGGTGACCGCCGGCCCCCGAAGCTGAACACCGGGGCTAGGGTCGACCCGGCCCGCCGGTTGGTTGCGTTGGTGTCACCAGCCACAATCTGGGCGACGAGGAGGACGGGTGCCCGAGCGGATCGAGGACGAGATCACCGCCCTGATCGGACAGGTCGGGGCGCACGGTCCGGGGGGCATCAATCCCGACCACGAACAGTTGCGCGCCCTGCTGGCCATCGACGGCCCCGGACCTCTCCAGTTCGTCAACCTGCTGGCCTACCGCCACCAGGCCGTCTATCCCGCCGACCACGAACTGGCGGGATCGGGGCTCAGTGGAGCCGACGCCTACGCCCTCTACGGCCTGGTGGCTCTGGAACAGGTGACCCGGCGCGGGGGCCGGCTCACCCTCTACACCGACGTCGTTCTCACTCTCATCGGCCCCGACCAGTCCTGGGACCAGGTGGCCGTCATGGAATACCCGGACACCGAGGCCTTCCTGGCCATGATCGTCGACCCCGACTATGTGGCCGCTCTGGTACACCGGGATGCCGGTCTGGCCCACACGGTGGTGATGGCGACCCGGTCGCTGCTGGGCGACAGCCGGAGGTGACCGACGGCTCGCTGTGGGTCGGCCGGGCCGACCTAGGTGACGCCCAACAACTCGCCCACCTCCGCTACCAGTGGCGGGCCACCGAACGGGGCGAGCTCGGTCTCGACCAGGGTGCCTTCGAGGCGGCCCTGGTGGCGTGGATGTCCGGACACGCATTCACCCACCTGCCCTTCCTGGCCCGGCGCCACGACCGGGCCATCGGCATGGTCTGGCTGGCCCTGGTGGAACGGGTGCCGGGCCCCGGACAGCTCATCCGCCGGTCGGCCTACATACAGAGCACCTACGTGATCCCCCCGGAGCGGAGCGAAGGCGTCGGCACCCTTCTCGTCCGCTGCCTGCTTGACCACGCCCGCCAGTTGGCCCTCGACTACGTCGCCGTCCACCCCAGCGAGGCGTCCTTCGCCTTCTACCGTCGGCTGGGATTCAGCGATAGTCACAAGGTGCTCGAGCTGCGCTGGTAAATGGGGCCGCGCTGGTGAATAGGGTTGCGCTGGTGGCCTTCCATCCGGTGGTCGTCAGTCGGCCAAGCGGCCCCACATCAGGATCCGCTTGAAGGGATAGAAGTAGGGCGAACGCTCACCCTCGATCTCGAGAAAGCGCTTGCGGTAGGCCTCGACGAACCGGGGCCACTGGTCGGAACCGAGGCGGTCCTTGAAGCGGGTGAGGGTAGTGCCCTTGACCCACTCAACGACGTCGCCGGTGGTGGCCAGGTGGTGGGCGTAGACCTCGAGACGGACGTGCTGCCGGTCGAAGCCGAGTTGGTCCAGAAGGACGGCGTACTGTTCCGGAGGCAGCACGTTCCGGGCCACCGGATCGGGGGGCGGGTGGTCCATCCATTGGCGGGCCAGCTCATCGGCCAGCCGGTGGGCGAGGTGGTCGGCGTTGTCCGGTACCTGCACCGCCAATTGCCCGCCGGGTCGGAGCGAGCGGGTCCAGCGCCGGAGGACGTCCGCGTGGTCGCCCACCCACTGCATCGAGGCGTTGGCCAACACGACGTCGTAGCCGTCGGGACGTTCCCAACGGCCGATGTCGCCGGTCTCGAACCGGACTGTCTCTGTGGTGTGCTCTCGAGCGGCGGCGACCATGGCCGGGCTGCTGTCGATCCCGACGGTGTCGACCGCGTCGAGCTTGGTGGCCAGGGCCGCCGTCAACCGTCCGTCGCCGCACCCGAGATCGACCACACGGGGCCCGGCCACCGGCTCGATGAGTCGAACCAGGTCCCAGAAGGGCTGCTCCCGCTGAGCGGCGAACTTGTTGTACTGATCGGGATCCCACCGATCGGAGGATGTCACCCTCGGCACACTACGGCCCTCCCTACACTTGGGAGATGCCCACCCCCGTCGGCCCGGTGCCCCCCGACCCGGACGACCCCGATCTGTGGGACTGGGGCGAACCGGAGGACGACGACTTCACCCGTCCCCCACCCGGTTGGACCCGCATACTGGTGGTGGGCATCGTGGTGGTGGCCCTCGTCCTGCTGGTTCTGCTCAGCGTGCTCTGACCGCCATCTTCTGTAACCACGCTCCGTGAACCATGCTCCGTGGCCCCGACCCCAGCGTCGGAGGATGACCACCTAGGGTGCACGAATGGCTCCGTGGACGGCGGCTGACATCCCCGACCAGAGCGGACGGTCATACGTGGTGACCGGGGCCAACAGCGGACTCGGGGCGGTGATCGCCTCCCAACTGGCCCGGTCGGGTGCGCACGTGGTCATCGCCTGTCGCGACATTGCCAAGGGCAAGGCGGCAGCCGACGCCATGCCCGGCGATCGGGAGGTGCGTCATCTCGATCTGGCTGACCTGGGCTCTGTCCGGGCCTTTGCCGACGGTGTCGGCCAGATCGACGTTCTGATCAACAACGCCGGCGTCATGGCTACGCCACTGGCTCGCACCGTGGACGGATTCGAGCTGCAGATCGGAACCAACCATCTCGGCCATTTCGCCCTCACCGGTCTACTCATCGGCCGGGTGACCGACCGGGTGGTGACCATGTCGAGCGGTGCCCACCGCATGGGGCGCATCGATCTCGACGACCTCAACTGGGAACGCCGGCGCTACCGGCGCTGGGCCGCATACGGTCAGTCCAAGTTGGCCAACCTGCTGTTCACCTACGAGCTCCAACGTCGATGGGCAGCGGTCGGTGCGACAGGCACGGCCCTGGCCGCCCACCCCGGCTACGCCGCCACCAATCTCCAGTCCCACACCGACTCGTTCCAGGACCGGGTCATGGAGGTGACCAACCGGGTGGTGGCCCAGAGCGCCGACATGGGAGCCCTCCCCGCCCTCTACGCCGCCACCCAGCCGGGGCTGGGCGGCGGCTCCTTTGTCGGACCCGACGGACTCTTCGAACAACGGGGGTACCCCACCGTCGTGAAGTCGTCTCGACGCTCCTACGACCTGGCCACCGCCAGGTCGCTGTGGACCCTGTCGGAAACCCTGACCGGGGTCACCTTCGCCTTGGCCTGAGCCGACCTGTCAGGGTGCCGTGACGGCGGCGGAGGCGGGCGAAGGACTTCCCACGGTGATGGCGTTCTTGGCGGCCACCGTGAAGGTGTAGGAGGTGTCAGGCGTCAATCCGGTGATGACCTCCGAGGTGGCCGTCGAGTTGAAGACGATCGGGGTCTGGGTCACCCCGCCGATGGAAGGCGTGACTACGTAGCCGGTGATGGCTGAGCCGCCGTCGGCCGGCTTCTTCCAGCTCAGGGTCAGCGTGCCCGACTTGACCTTGGCCTTGGGCGCCTTGGGAGCGGCCGGTGCCCCGATGACCACCGGGGCGCTCGGCATCGAGCCCGGCCCGGTGGCCGTTCCGGCCTCCGCCGCCACCACGAACGTGTAACTGACGCCGTTGGTGAGGCCGGTCACGGTGACCGTCGTCTTTTTGGAGGAGACCGGGGTCTTGGCGATGCCGCCGACGTAGGGCGTGACCACGTAGCCGGTCACCGTGTTGCCGTTGCTGACCGGCGCCTTCCAGGCCACCTTGGCCTGGCCCGCCGATTCGGTGGCGGTCACGTCGGTGGGAGCAATGGGCGCGCCCACGGTGATCGGGGTCGACTGGGCCGACGCCGTCCCCGTACCATTGACGTTGGCGGCAGCCACCGTGAAGGTGTAGGTCGTCCCGTTGTGCAGTCCGGTCATGGTGTACGACGTGCTGGTCGACCCGGTGGGTACCGGCGTGCCGGCCACGTCGTTCACGTAGGGAGTGACCACGTACCCGGTGAGGGGCGATCCGCCGGTGCTGCTCGGCGGGTTCCAGCTGAGGGAGACCCCGCCGGTCACCTCGGTCACCGCCGGTTCGCTGGGTGGGCTGGGGGTGATGGCCGGGCCGATGGCCAGGGGGTGTTCGAGCACGTTGTACGGATTGCCCGAGCCGTCGACGAGCTCGGTGGACACGGCGATCTGGCCGTAGTTGGCCGAGGGCAGCAGGACGGAGGTCTGGTCGGCCGGAACCGTCGCCGCCGGGGTGGAAGCGAAGTCGGTCTGGTAGTTCGGTGTGGTGAACAATTGGTACCCCTGGGCCCCGGGCACCGCCCCCCAGCTGACCAGGATGCCGTTCGACTCCTGGGTGGCGGTGATCGACGGGTAGCTGGACGGGTCCGGCGCGCTCTGGCTGTTGATGGTCCACGGGATGGCCGAGCCGCCGGCATCAGCCACCGTGGTGCCGGCCATGGTGCTCACGAACGACTGGATGTCGTCGAAGATTCCACTGAACTCGGGCACCACCACGTAGTTCTCGGTCAACGTCTGGCCCGGGTCGAGTTCCGAAACAACCTGCGGCGCGGCCTGGGCCGGGGCAAAGATGTAATTACGGGTGTCCGATTCGAGCGGTGACAGGGCCAGGCTCAGGTTGTAGACGGGGACGTCGGCCACGTTGGTGATCTGGGCAGTGATGTGGTACGGGTAGCCCTGGTAGGCCTCGTCGTCGACGGTGAAGTTCATGGACAGGGCGGTGGCCCCCCAGATATGGATGGCGTCCGAGCTGGTCTGGGCGTCGAACTGTAGGGGGGCGCCGACCGGCGCCAGTGACGATGTGTAGGTGGCGTCGAGCCCGTAGTAACCCTCAGTGTCGCCGCGGATGAGCCAGTCGACGGTCTTACTGGAATCGCCGGGAATGGCTCCCACCGATTGGGTCAGGGTCTGGGGGGCGAGATTCGAGTCGAGGGTGGCCAGGCTGAGCCCAGTGGTGGGCAGGTTGAGGGTGGCCTGCCCGGGGTTGAAGGTGAAGGCGGTCGGGGCCAGGTTGCTGATGACCATCTGCACATCGAAGAACTGCTTGAGCCACTGGGCCTTGCCCGGGATGATCATCCAGATCAGCTCGGGCTCGTTGTCCACTTCCTGGAACTGCGGGTAGATGGTGTAGGTGGCCCCGGTACCGGGATCGGTCACCGTGTCCGGACACAGCCCGGTGCAGGCGCCGCCGCCACCGCCGCCTCCACCGCCCCCGCCGCCGCCTCCACCGCCACCGCCGCCGCCTCCCCCGCCGTAGGAGCCGCTGTACAGGCCGTTACCGGTCGCCACTCCCTGGAACTGGACGGGTGGGGCGTCGGGCCAGAAGGCCAGGTTGAGGTCGAACTGGTAGGTGAACTGGTTACCGGGCGCATTGGGGTCGATGCCCAGCGCCTCCGCCTGGGAGGCGGTGAGCTGGGTCGAGGTGAGGTCGGTGGTGGCCACCTGACCGGAGGCCAGGGCCACCGTGGCCGTGCCCGTCCCGTCGGTCACGGTGACGGTGGCCGTGTTGGGCAGGTAGCCCTGCTGGTAGGCGTAGGCGGTGTAGTCGCCGTCGGCCAGTCCGGACACCGTGTAATTGCCGCCGCCGGCCGGCACCCCGTTGAACACGTCGTTCTGGGCATCCTCCACCACCACGGTGGCACTGGTCAGCGGATTCTGGTTGGTGTCGGTGACCGTGACCGTCACTCCCTGGTTGGGAACCGGCGTCACATCCACCGTTTCGGTGGCCTGGCTGGTGTTGCCGCCCAGGCCGGTCACCGTGAGGGTGGCTGTGTAGCTTTTCGCCGTCGTGTAGGTGTGGGTGGGGTCGGCCGCCGTCGACGTTCCACCGTCGCCGAAGCTCCAGGCATAACCGGTGATGCCGCCGGCCGGGGTGGAGTTGGACCCGTTGAACTGCACGCTCTGGCCCACCGTGGCCGTGATCGGGTCGCCGACCACGGCGGTGGGATCGACGGCCTGGGCCACCTGGACGGTGGCCGAGGTGTAGGGCGCCGGAGTGGCGATCCCGTCGCTCACCGACAGCACCACCGGATAGCTACCGGCCGACGCGTAGGTGTGATTGACCGTGGTCCCACCCGGAGGAAGGGACCCGGTGGCGTTGGACCCGTCACCGAAGTCGATGGTGTAGGACAGCGGACCGCCCCCGCCGGTGCCCGACACGTTGAAGGTGACGGCGTTGCCGGTATACAGCGGACCACTGGGCACCCCGAGAGTCGGCGTCGGCGGGGTGTCACCGGCCAGTGTGGCGGTAGCGGTCACCGAGCCGATCGTGGCCGTCACCGTGTGGGAGCCGACAGCCCCCACCGTGCAGGTGGCGCCGGTGCACGACGAGCCGTCGGTGGACGGGCTGATCGACCAGGTGGCCGCCGACGTCTCACTGCCCAGGTCGTTGTTGTAGGCGTCGTAGCCCTCGGCCGCGAAGCTGGCGTGGCCACCCACCGCCACGGTCACCGCCGACGGCGTCACGGCCATGTGGTCGAGGGAGGCGGCGTTGACCGTCACCGTGGCCGTAGCCACCACCACCGTGTCGTCCTGGGCCTGGCCCACCGTGATGGTTTGCGCGCCGGCCCGACTGTCGGAGTATTGGAAGGAGGCCGTCGAATCGCCAGCGGGGATGACCAGCTGGGTGACGGGGGAGCCCGACTGGGAGAAGCTGCCGACCGCGGAGGTGGTGGTCAGCGACAGGGTCTGTCCGCCACTAGGTGCCGGCCCCGGGTTGCCGGCCGGGTCGACCAGCTCGACGGTCAGGGTGGGGGTGGTGCCGCCGGCGTTGATGGACAGATCGGACACCGGCGGGTCGAAGACCACCTGCAGCCCGTAGCGGTACTGGTCGGCACCGGTCACCGCGCTGGTGCCGTAGGCCGATGTGACCACCCGTACGTCGACCGTCCCCGTTCCGGCCGGAACGGTGGCCGTTATTGAGCTGGTGGAGACCACGTCGACGTCGGTGGCCGGAGTGGTCCCGAAATTGACCCCGGTGACGTCGGCGAAGCCGCCGCCGGTGATGGTCACGGTGTTGCCACCGTAGGGGGTTCCCTGGGCCGGGGACACACTGGTGATCACCGGTCCGTAGGAGAACTTGTCGGCGCTGACCGGTTGGCTGTTGCCGGCAGAAGTGACCACCTGGACATCGACGATGCCCACACCGGCCGGCGAGACGGCGGTGAGCGAGTTGCCGTTGCCGGCCACGTCGACCCCGGTGGCGGGGACTCCGCCGAAGTCGACGGCGGTGGCTCCGGTGAAGTGGGAACCGGACACCGTGACCGTGGTGTTGCCGGTGCCCGGGCCGGTCTGGGTACTGAGCCCGGTGACCACCGGCAGGGCGGCCGGGGCGTTGATCACCGAGACGGTGACCTGGCCGGCGTTGGCGTAGTTGACCGAGTAGCCCAGCCCGGCGGGGAGACCCGGCCAGTCGACCAGGGCGAACTGCCCGGTATGGGAGGTTGCGGTGAGAAGGGTGAAGGAGTTGCCCACCGACGGGGTGAAGCCGGTGGCGACCGTGAGGGTGCCGCCCAGGGCGGCTGTTCCGGCCACCGTCAGCTCACTGGCCTGATGGGCGCCGGTGCCGTTGAAGGCCACCTCCAGGTTGCCGGCACCCGACTGGGTGTAGTCGCCGGTGTCCGAAAGGGTGGCCGGCCCGCCGTCGATGGCCTCCACCAGTCCGGCGTTGGTGAGTCCGGTGGTGGTGATGGTGCCACTGCCGATGAGGCTGCCGGAATTGGCCAGATCACCGCCGGCGGGAAGGGACGCCCCGTCTGAGGTGTCGATGGAGCCCTGGGCTCCGTTGGTGGTCAATCCGGAGAGGGCACTGTCTGAACCGTTGGCTAACGAGGACCCGGAACCGACGACCGAGACGGTGGCGTCGTTGGTGGTGACGTAGCCGTTGATGTCGATGGTGCCGGCGGTGGTCGGGGTCCCGGCGTCGTAGGTCCCGCCGGTGAGGGTGCCCCCGGACAGGTTGGTGAGGTTGCCCAGGTTCAGAGTCCCGGAGGGCGCATCCACCAGGCCTGTGACCGTGGCGGTGGCGCCAACAAGGGTTGAGGTTCCCGTACCCCCCGTCTTGGCCAGGGTGCCTCCCGACTGGACGTCGATCGATTCGCAACCGTAGTAGTTGGCCGCCGAATAGCCGTCGGTGGGATCGCCGTCGGTGGCAATGTTGAAGGACCCGCCGGACGCCACTGTGACGGTGGGCGAGGAACAGGTGTCGTAGTAGCCCAGATAGAGCCAGCCCTCGGGGTTGGGGGTGGACAGGGTGACGGTTCCGTCCACCACCATGGCCAGGTCGAGGATGGGCTGGGTGTCAGCCGCCGGAGTGATGGCGAGGTTGCCGCCCGAGGCGACGGTGAGCTGGCCCGAGCCGGTGATGTAGGCCCCGGTCCAAAGCCAGTTCTGGCCGCTCTGGACGGTCACATCTTCGTTGACCGTGACCGTGGCGCCCGAGGGCAGGACGTCGCCGCTCAGATTCGCACCGGTATCGAGAGTCGGGTCCGAATCGAGGGTCCCGGTGTCTGCCTTGAGGTTGCCCGAAATGATGGTCTGGAGGTCATAGAGGATCGAGGTTCCCGTACCCCCCGTCTTGGCCAGGGTGCCTCCCGACTGGACGTCGATCGAGTCGCAACCGTAGTAGTTGACGGCGGAATAGCCGTCGGTGGGATCGCCGTCGGTGGCGATGTTGAAGGACCCGCCGGACGCCACTGTGATGGTGGGCGAGGAACAGGTGTCGTAGTAGCCCAGATAGAGCCAGCCCTCGGGGTTCGGGGTGGACAGGGTGACGGTTCCGTCCACCACCATGGCCAGGTCGAGGATGGGCTGGGTGTCAGCCGCCGGGGTGATGGCGAGGTTGCCGCCCGAGGCCACGGTGAGCTGGCCCGAGCCGTAGATGTCGGCTCCGGTCCACAGCCAGTTCTGGCCACTCTGAACTGTCACGTTCTCGTCGACCGTGGCTGTCTCGCCCGAGGGCAGGACGTCGCCGCTGAGGTCCGCTCCGGTGTCGAGGGTCACGGCCGAGGTGTCGAGGGTGCCGGTGGTGGCCTTGAGGTTGCCTGAAATGGTGGCGGCGATGCCGGTGAAGTTGGAGACGCCGGATCCTCCGGTTTTGGCGAAGGTGCCCCCCGTCTGGACATCGATCGAGCCGCAGCTGTAGTTGGCCGCTGAGTAGTTGTCGGTGGGATCGGCGTCAGTGGCGACGTCGAACGACCCGCCGGAGGCCACCGTGACCGTGGCGCTCGAACAGGAGCTGCCCTCCCCCAGGTAGAGCCAACCATCCGAGTTTGGGGTGGACAGGGTGAGGTTCCCGTCCACCACCGTCGCCACCTCGAGGATGGGTTCGGTGTTGATCGCCGGGGTGATCGACAGCGTGCCACCGGAGGCCACAGTCAGCTGGCCGTAGCCGTAGATGGTGCCGGAGGTCCAGTCCAGGGTTCCGTTGACGTTGAGGGTATTGCTGGTCGGGATCGAGATGCTGGCCCCGTCCAACGACGCCGTCCACCCTGCCGTTGCGACCGTACCGTCGACCGTGGCTGTCTCGCCCGAGGGCAGGACGTCGCCGCTGAGGTCCGCTCCGGTGTCGAGGGTCACGGCCGAGGTGTCGAGGGTGCCGGTGGTGGCCTTGAGGTTGCCTGAAATGGTGGCGGTGATGCCGGTGAAGTTGGAGACGCCGGATCCTCCGGTTTTGGCGAAGGTGCCCCCCGTCTGGACATCGATCGAGCCGCAGCTGTAGTTGGCCGCTGAGTAGTTGTCGGTGGGATCGGCGTCAGTGGCGACGTCGAACGACCCGCCGGAGGCCACCGTGACCGTGGCGCTCGAACAGGAGCTGCCCTCCCCCAGGTAGAGCCAACCATCCGAGTTTGGGGTGGACAGGGTGAGGTTCCCGTCCACCACCGTCGCCACCTCGAGGATGGGTTCGGTGTTGATCGCCGGGGTGATCGACAGCGTGCCACCGGAGGCCACGGCCAGCCGGCCCGAGCCGTACATCTCACCACCGGTCCACGTGCTCGCTGAGCTGCCACCTCCGGTCAGGGACACCGGTCCCGCCAGATCGAAGGTTCCCCCGTCGTCCGCCAGCGTTCCGATGGTGCTCGAGTCCGAGGTGTCGTCGAAGGTAAGCGAAGCACTCGACCCGAGGGTCAGCGACCCTTTGAGGACACCGCCCTTCACGGTCATCGAGGAATTGAGGGTGATTTTGGCGCTGGCGGTCGAGCACACCCAGTCGGTTGAGCCCGGAACGGCGTGGGTCGACCAGTTGGTGGCAGTGGCGAAGTCGCCACCGGAGGGACCGGTCCAGTTGGTCGTGCATGTAGGGGCCGCGCCGGCGATGGCATGGGTGAACAACAGAGCCAAGGTGGCCAGGGCGGCGGCCACGGCAAAGCCGAGGACCATCCCGATCAGCGATCCGCCACCATCTCTGGCCACGAACAAACACCGCAGCCGTCGAAACCCAAGCGCTGACGTCATCGGCCCCGCCCTTCCTTGAATTCAGCTGAGATTCTCGTCGTTCAACTTTGTACGTATGGCAACGAAAATGAGGTGCTGAAGAGGCTCCGTCGAATCCTCACCGAATGTACTAGTCGACCGCACACGACCCCGCAACTGAAAACGCCGACTGTCCACGGCTGGTGGCGAAGTGAGTCGGACTGCTCACTCTTCGTGATCGAGTGACCAAGAGGTGACCTTCTGTACTTAGCAGTCGCGGCCAGCGTCTCCACACAGCCTCCCGGACGACGCGCCCTTTTTTGAACCCATGGGTGGGTGGTCCGAGTACGGTGACCGTGCATGGCAGCGCTGCTGCGTCGGTGCTTCCGTGGCCATCGGCGCGGCGTCGCCTTCGCCCTGCTCTTCGTGATAACCCATCGTCGGTGCTCCTCCCGGTGGGTCTGGTCATGGCTCTGGGTCAGCGCGCCCAACCCCCCCGCGAGGCCGTGCGTGGTCTGGTCACCGGTCACGCCCGGCAAATCTGGATCGTCATCGGGGTGGTGTTCGCCGTCTACTTGGTAGTGAAGGGCTCCGGTGAGCTTCCCTGATCGGGTACCCTCCCGAGCGCCCACCGTCCTATGCCGACGTTCGACGAAGCGCGCGCCCTCTAGGTCGAGGGTACCTTCCAACCGCGGGACTCGGCGATCTCCTTGCAGGTGGGGCAAAGGGGGTACTTCCTGGGATTCCGGCCGGGCACCCATATCTTCCCGCACAGGGCCTTGACGGCGGTGCCGTTGACCATGCCCTCCACCACCGTCGGTCCGGCCGATATGAAATCGCCCTTTTCCGGCTTGAACCCCTCCAGCACGATGTGCGACATGCGCTCGTGATCCCCGTCGAGCTCCGGGTCGGCGGTGACCGGCGCTGTGGTGATTCCGGTATCGGTCATGACACTAGGATCGCGCATCGGCGGATCGTCCACAGACGAACCACCACCGGCGTGCGGCCTGCCCGACCACCTTTGCCCCCTACGCTTTCCCTGTGCCCTCCCGCCCCCTCATCCTCGCCTCCGGCTCCACAGCCAGGCTCCGGCTCCTGCGCGATGCCGGCTTCGACCCGAAGGTCGTGGTCAGCGGGGTGGACGAGGACGCGGTCGAGGCCACTACCACCGAGGAGCTGGTTCTGCGACTGGCCGAGTTGAAGGCGGATGCGGTGGCCGAGCCGGCCGGAGCCGCCGTGGTGGTGGGGTGCGACTCCTTGCTGGAGTTCGACGGACGGCCCCTGGGCAAGCCCGACTCGCCCGGTCAGGCCCGCCAGTGGCTGGTGGCCATGCGGGGACGGTGCGGCACCCTTTTCACCGGACACTGCGTGATCGACGAGGCCAGCGGGAAGCGGGCGTCCGGCGTGGCCGGCACCACGGTGCGTTTCGGGATAACCAGCGATGCCGAGCTGGACGCCTACCTCTCCCACCCCGAGGTCATGGAGGTGGCCGGGGCCTTCACCATCGACGGCCGGTCGGCTCCGTTCATCGACGGCGTGGAGGGTGATCCGAGTAACGTGATCGGGCTCTCCCTTCCTCTCTTTCGCACTCTTCTGGCCGACATCGACGTGGCCATCACCGAACTGTGGGCGGATCCATGAGCACTTCTTTCGCTTCCTCTCCTGCCCCCACGGCCGCCGTACTGCCGCCCCTCAAGCTGGGTCCCATCGCCGTCGACCCGCCGGTGGTGCTCGCTCCCATGGCCGGAGTGACCAACGTCGCCTTCCGCCGCCTGTGCCGCACCTACGGCGCCGGCCTCTACGTGAGCGAGATGGTCACCGCCCGCGCCCTGGTCGAGGGCAACGCCAAAACCCTGGGCATGGCCGCCTTCGGCCCTGACGAGCCGGTGCGCAGCGTCCAGCTGTGCGGCATCGACCCGCAGGTGATGGAGGCCGCCGTCCGCCGACTGGTCGACCAGATCGGCGTCGACCACATCGACCTCAATTTCGGCTGCCCGGCCGCCAAGGTCACCCGGCAGGGGGGCGGCGCCGCCCTGCCTGTCCATCGGGTCCTCTTCCGGTCCATCGTGGCCGCCGCCGTGGGGGCGGCCGGATCGGTGCCGGTGACCGTCAAGATGAGGATCGGGGTCGACCCGACCCACGTGACCTTCCTGGAGGCCGGTCGCATCGCCGAGGACGAAGGGGTGGCCGCCGTGGCCCTGCACGCCCGCACGGCTGAGCAGCTCTACTCGGGGTCGGCCGACTGGGGAGCCATCGCCGCCCTCAAGAGGAAGGTCACAACCATCCCCGTCCTGGGCAACGGTGATCTGTGGGAGGCGGCCGACGCCCTGGCCATGGTCGAGGCCACCGGGTGCGACGGGGTGGTGGTGGGTCGGGGTTGCCTCGGCCGTCCGTGGCTGTTCCGCGACCTGGCCGACGCCTTCAACGGCCGTCCCCTGCAGGCCCCGCCCGACCTGGGCGCGGTCACCGCCATGATGCGGACCCACGCCGAGCTGCTGTGCGCCGCCTTCGGCCAGGACCTCGGGATCCGGCAGTTCCGCAAGCACACCGGCTGGTACCTGACCGGGTTTCGGGTCGGGTCGGCCGTCCGACGGGCCCTGGCCCAGGCATCCTCCCCGGCCGAGGTGGTCGCTCTGCTCGACGGTCTCGACCCCACCCTTCCCTTCCCGGTCGAGACCATGCGGGTGGCCCGCGGTCACACCAATGGACCACGCCCGGTCCGCCTCCCTGCCGGCTGGCTGGAGGCAGTGGACGACCCCACTCCGCCGGCGGGCGGCGACCTGGCCGTGTCGGGAGGTTGAGCAGATGATCGTCGGCTCCTCCCTGACCATCGAGATCGGCGACCGGACCCTTCTCAGCGACGCCTCCTTTGTGGTCGGCGCCGGCGAGAAGGTGGCCCTGGTCGGCCGTAACGGCGCCGGCAAGTCGACCTTCATCTCGGTGGTCGTCGAGGAACCGGGGCACAACGTGCGGTCCACCGGCAAGGTGGCCATCCGGGGTACGTACAGCACCCTCCCCCAGGTCCCGGTCAGGGGCGGGCTGGGCCTCGAGCCCATCGGTTTCTCCCACGTCCTTTCGGGACGGGGCCTCGATGTACTCGATGACGCCCTGGGCAAGGCCCGGACCCAGATGGCCAAGGACCCCTCCACCGAGAACATCGAGCTCTTCTCCGACCTCGAGGAGCAATTCCGGGAGAACGGGGGCTACGAGGCCGAGTCGATCATGGCCCGGCTGGCCGACGGCCTCGGCCTGCGCCACGAGGTGCTGCTCGACGACATCGACGGCCTGTCCGGCGGGCAGCGCCGACGGGTGGATCTCATGCGCATCCTGTTCCAGGGGCCGGAGACCATGATCCTCGACGAGCCCACCAACCACCTCGACCGGCCGGCCAAACGGTGGTTGATGGACGAGCTGGAGAGGTTCCCCGGCGCCATCCTGGTCATCTCCCACGACGTCCGCCTCCTCGACCGATCCATCGACAAGGTGCTCCACCTGTCCGACGGCCGGCTCCAGGAGTTCAAGGGCACCTACTCCTCCTATGTGGTCCAGCTGGAGGCCGACCAGTCCAGCCGCGAGCGGGCCGCCCAGCTCGAGGGGAAGGAGATCGCCCGCCTGTCGACACTGGCCGACTCGATGCGGGGCAGCACCAACCGCCGGGCCCGGATCGCCAAGTCACTGGATACCAGGGTGGAGAAGCTCAAGGGTTCCCGCACCGAGGTCTTCGCCCGGCAGAAGAGGCACACCTTCACGTTGCCCACACCGCGTCGGTCGGGCGAGGTGCCGCTGCGCTCCGTCGACCTGGGCGTCTCCTACGGCACCAAGGTCGTCCTGAGCAAGGTCAACTTCCTGTGCGGGCGGGGTGACCGGCTGGTGGTCGTCGGGCGCAACGGCGCCGGCAAGTCCAGCCTGCTCCGCTGTCTGGCCGGCGTGCAGGAGCCCAGCACCGGGGCCATCGAGCTCGGGGCCAACGTCACCATCGGCTACTTCGCCCAGGAGCACGAGCAGGTCGACCTCGGGGTCACCGTGCTCGACAACATCGACGACAGCGTGCTCACCACCGAGACCGAACGCCGGGCCCTGCTCGGCTCGTTCGGGATCGCCGGCAAGGCCGCCTACCAGATGCCGGCCACTCTGTCCGGAGGTGAGCGGGCCAAGCTGGGTCTGGCCATGCTGGCCGCCGGACGGGCCAACGTGCTCATCCTGGATGAGCCCACCAACAACCTCGATCCCTTTTCCATCGAGGCGGTCGGGACCATGCTCAGTCGGTGGCCGGGCACCGTGGTGGTGGTCAGTCACGACCGCTCGTTCGTGGAGGCCCTGGAGCCGACCCACTCGCTTGTGCTGCCCGACGAGGTCTTCGACTACTGGGACGAGGACACCCTCGACCTGGTGGAGGTCAAGTAGGGAGCCAGGTAGGACGGCCCAGCCCAATGGCCACTGCCTGGTCAGCGAATTCTGCGGCGGTCGATCACGTCCTGGTCGGATCGAACTCCAGCACCTGGGTCAACCGGATGTTGTTGCCGGACGGATCCCGAAATGAGGTGTCGATGCCGTAGGCCTGAACGGTGGGAGGGTCGTTGAAGGTGATGCCGCGAGCCGACAGTTCGTCGTAGCTGGCCTGGCAGTCGTCGGTCTCCAGGAACAGTGTGCCGCCCGCTCCCTTGGCCACCAGTTCGGCCAGCTGGGCGCTGCTCTCGGGATCCAGCATGGGCGGCCCGGGTACCGGCATGAGCACCAGACCCACCTGGTCCTGACCAACCGGTCCTACGCACAGCCAGCGAAAGTTCCAGTCCTCCATGGTCACATCGGCGCGCACCTCCCAGCCCAGGGTGTTGGTGTAGAAGGCCAGGGCCTCGTCCTGATCGTGCACCCAGAACTGGGCGTTGCCGATGGTGATCATGTGTCCTCCGGTTGCGACTGATCCGCTTGGTTGTTCAGCCTAGAGAGCCTCGTTCGCCCCGTCTTCTCGAAACGTGCGGTTTTGGGGACGGCCGTAGGCTTCAGCCACGCACCGGGGAATGCGCAGATAGGACTGAGCGGGAGGACAGGCGGCTCGGTAGGCCAGCGGGGTCCGGCCGAACATTCGGCGGAAGCTGGTGGTGAATGAACCGACACTCTGCGCGCCGACCGCGAAACAGATCCTGGTCACCGACCAGTCGGTGGTGCGCAGCAATGCCGCCGCCCGTTCCATACGACGGGTCACGAGGTATTGATGGGGTGATTCTCCGAAGGTGCGCTTGAAGGCACGGCTGAAGTGTGCGGGCGACAGCCCGGCGGCCGCGGCCATGTCGGTCACCGAAAGAGACTCGGAGTACCGGCCGTCGGCCAGATCGCGGGCCCGGAGGAGATGGCGGGCCATCGACACGTTTGCCACCCGACCAGTATGTCTGCCGTTCGAATGGCCGCTCAGAAGCCCGACGGAGGGTGTGGCTGCCCGCCCGATGGGCGGCGGTTGAACCGTCTCCGGCGAAGCCACGAGAACAGAACCACCCGGGCGACCAGCACGAGGCCACCGATGATCAGAACCCACCAGATGGCGGCGTGGGCGCCCACGAACGAGTCGACCAGCAAGAACCGCAGAGCCAGCAGGGCGACCAAGATCCCAATCCAGGCCGATCCACCCCGCCTACCCAGGCGGTAGCGGCCGCCGCCGCCCCTCCCGTAGCCGTAGCCGTAACCTCCGGAGGTGGGCCCTTCGCCGGTCGGCCCCGTGCCCGCGGGGGCTGTCGTGTCAGCGGAGCGACCGGACGGGACGGGCAGGCCCTGGCTGCGCTGCCACAGGGCAAACTGACGGATCTGATCGCGGTGTTGGCGGGCGTGCTGGCGGGGGTCGATGCCCTGCGCCTGCAACTCCTCGGCCGAGGAGCCGAAGATCTGCGCGGAGTTGGCCCGGACCCGCTGGCGGCGGGCTCGTTGCGCCCCGCCGTCGTGGGCGTCAGCGTCTGTGTTCGACGGGTCCGAGTCGATAACCCATTGTCTCATGCCCTTGGCCGCGCCCTCACGTCAACCGAACAATCCCAATCGACAATCCGGAACGGCGGAGCGGGGACTCCCTCTGCGATGTTCGCTCCGGCACTAACCGCTGAGCCGGTCAGCTGTCCCGCGCCGCCTTCATCCGGTCGATGTGCCCGATACGCGACTGGGCCAGCAGCCATTCACCCGAGCGGGTCAGTTGCCGTTCGGCCGGCATGTGGTGTTGCCCGCCCGGGCCATCCGTCTGGGATCCGCACCGGCGACACACCGACATGCGTCCGTTGGTCTCGGGCACATGATGTTCGTCGAGCTGACGACCGGCCTGCGCTGCATCTTCTGTGGACACGGTGCTCCCATCGGCCACGGGAACTGGAACGCGGCAGCGATCTGAGAGGAACTCGACTGGCGCCCGATCGGAGCCACGTCGCCCTCCCCTCCACCCTACGCCCTGTGGGTCATCTCCTGGGGAAGAGGCCGGTGGCCAGGGGTCCGCCGGCCGCTGACCGTCACCCGGAAGAGGCGCCTGGCGCCACCAACCGGCGGGGCCGGCACTTATCGACCATGATGGAGCGATGGGATCGGAAGGCAGCAAGCCTCGCAAACCAAAGCGCAGAATGGCCAAAGTGCCCAAGTACGAGGAGCCCAATCGGGCCGAAGGATTCAGCGGCGGCTCATTCGGACGGTCGGGGCACAGCTCGGATGGTCACCACCCCGAACAGCCGGGGCCAGCCGGTAGCTGGCTGCTCAGAAAGCTCGGACTGCGCTCTAAGGACTGAATCCCGATCCAAACCGGATCGGGAACTCAAGATCAGGAGGCGGGGGCCCGCCCGTTTCCGGCCACGCCGGCACCTTCGGCGCTGCCGGCGTCCTTCATGGCGTCGACCAGTACCTGGGCCGCGCCGACCAGCCCTGCCGTCTCGTAGGGAACCACGATCTTCGAGTTGGGCGAGGTGGCCAAGGCCTGGAGGGCCCGCAGTTGCATGATGGCCAGTGTGTTGGGGTGAATGACCGAGGTATCGATGGCGTTGAGAGCCGCCGCTTCGCCTTCGCCCCGCAGCACGGTGGCCCGCTTCTCACCGTCGGCCCGAAGTTCGAGTGCCTGCTTCTGTGCCTCGGCCGACAGGATGGCCGCCTGTTTCTGTCCTTCCGCCTCGAGCACGTTGGCCTGCTTGCGACCCTGGGCGCTGTTGATGGCCGCCTGCTGCTCACCCTCTGACTTCAAGATGGCCGCCCTCTTGTGCTGCTCGGCCTCCTTCTGCTCGGACATGGCCTGGAGCACATTGGCCGGAGGAGTGATGTCGAGGATCTCGATGCGGTTGAGCCGCACCCCCCACTTGAGGGTGGCCTCGGCCATGTGGTCCTGCATCTTGGAGTTGATGGTCTCCCGCTCGGACAACGATTCGTCGAGGGTCAGCTCACCGAACACGGCACGCAGGGCGGTACGGGCCATCTGGTCGATGGCCAGACCGAAGTCGTTGACTTCGAAGAGGGCCAGCTTGACGTCGGTCACCTGGCAGAAGATGGTGGCACTGACCCACAGCGACACGTTGTCCTTGGTGATCACCGCCTGCTGATCGCCGGTGCGGGGGAATTCGCGCACGTCCACCTTGTCCATCCGGTCGGCCAGGGGCATGAGCACATGGAGACCGGGCTGGTAGATCGTCTTGAACTCGCCGAAGCGCTTGACCACCCCCACGCACCCCTGCTGGACCACCTTCAGGCAGGACTTCAAGAACACCACGATGAGTGAGAAAATGGCGACGGCAACCACCGCCAGCCCAATCTCTGCCCCTACGGATCCGATGATCATGGGGACCACCTCCTGACCACCACCTTAGGCACTTATAGGGTGGCACGGTGCGGCAGGCGCGCCGTGACAGTGGTCCGTGCCTGGCCAGCGCTCGGGTCGGCAGACCTCAGGGATTGTCGGTGGGATACACGACCAGCAGGCCACGGTCGACGTCGGCTACGACGACAGTGGTTCCCGCCTCGATCTTCGTCCCCGGGAACAGGGATACCGCGTACCAGGTCTCACCACGGGTGAGTACGGAACCAGGCTGGTGCCGGTCCGACACCTCCTTGGTCACCACCGCGGTCTCTCCCACCATCCCCGAGACACCGTTCAACATCGCCGGCTCCCTTGTCGACCTCGACTTTGAGCGATCGCGTCGCTACTCCTTGACTCCACAGAGAACTATAAGGCCTCGAGACCCTCCCCAACTCCGAGAATCCGCCGGGCGCCACCGCGGAGCCGGCAGACGGATTCGGCCCGGGGCCACCTCGGAGCGGCGGAGGGATGAGCACGACTCCGGTTCGGGGCCCGGGTTACCGTAGGCCCCATGACCCCTCGCCCGTCCTCGGCCAACGTGTCGCCCCTCACCGCTCGCAAGACCTGGCGGACCGTCGAACCGCTGCACGGCATGATCTACTTCGCGCCCGAGTCGGCCGCCTCTTATGCCGCCCTCGGCCTCCCCTCCGAGGCCGGGTACTTCGCTTCACGGTCGGCAGCCATGGGGGCGGTCGGACCCGAAACGGTGGTCGCCACCTTCTACAACTTCAATCCGGCACTGGTCCGGAGGGCTATTCCCCAGGCATGGGAGGTGGCCGCACCGGCTACCGTGCTGGCGGCACGACTCGAGTCGGCCGATGCCGCTCTGGTGCGCATGCTGGGCGATGCCGTGGCGTCGCCGGAGATGGTCCGGGCCGCCGAATTGGCCCGGCGCGCCGCCGAGCGGGCCGGGGACCACTACGAGGGCCGCCCGCTGTTCGCCGCCCACGCCGGCCTACCGTGGCCCGACCCACCCCACCTGGTGCTCTGGCACGCCCAGACCTTGTTGCGCGAATTCCGGGGCGACGGTCACATCACACTGCTGGTCCAGTACGAGCTCGACCCGGTGGAGGCCCTGGTCATGCACCTGGCTTCCGGTGAACTACCGGGAAACCTCCTGCGGGCTACCCGGGGATGGCCGGAGGAGGTCTGGGACGCGGCCGTCGACCGTCTCTACCGACGGGGCCTGGTCACCCCCGCGTCGACCGCCGAGGGGACGGACCTTGCTCTGGCCGGCGACGGACGGGTCCTGCGCCAGCGGATCGAGGACATGACCGACAAATTGGCTGTTCACCCTTACGGCGCCCTGGGCGAGGAGGGGTGCGCCGAACTCCGCACCCTGGCCCGGCCCTTCAGTCGCACGGTGGTGGAGGCGGCCGGCCTCGGGACCTGAGCGCCTGGCGCCTGTGTGGGCTTCGGACGCCGGTGGCCCTTAGGACCGGTGACCGGGGTCGAGAGCCAGGTCGGCCAGGACGGCCTCTTCCCCCGGCGCCACCACCACCGGGTATCGGAGGCGGTCGGCCAACCACTGCCGGTTGCGCCGATGGATGTCGTGGTGGCCGTCGAAGCGGTCGAGGACCACCACCACGGGGATCTCCGGCTCAGCCCCGGTCACCGTGCGCAGGGCGTCCATCGACATGCGCACCCCGTTGAGGGTCCCGAGCCCGGCGTCCGCCACCAACAGGACCAGGTCGGGAGCCACGCCGGTGATGACCTCGGTGGTGTCACCGTCGGCCGCCTGCGGTGACCGGACGCCCCCGGCCATCTCCACCACACCCACCTGTACCCGACCGGCGGGCCAGACCAGCTCCTCGATGAGGTCGTCAACCGTGAAGGGGGGAAGACCGAGCGCTTCGGCCGCCATGGGTGGGGCCATGGCCCGGTGGTAGGAGCGGAACGGGTGGCACACCTCGTCGGGATCCTCGCCCGATGCCGCTCCCAGTATTTCGGCATCGGTGGCCCCACCCAGCCGGGCACCTTCGGCGTCGGTGTCGAAGGACTGGGCGGGCTTGCGCACGGCAACGGTGAGGCCCCGGGCCCGCAGCTCCCGAAGCAACTGGCTCGACACCCAGGTCTTGCCTACTTCGGTGGCGGTGCCGCAGACCAGAACGATCCGCTCAGGACGCATGGCTGGCACCGCCCGGGCCGACCCGGCGGGGACTGTCATGACCGGCGCCACTCCCCGCCTGCGGCCGGCTGTCCACCGCAGTGGGTGTGACCCTCACCGGCGCAGTCTTACCGACCACGGCAGGCCAGTCGACTCGCCGGCCGCCCTGCAACCCGGGCCGTTCCACGGGGGCGCTGCAGACCCCGGGCGGTAGGATCGGGAACATGGATCGCATCGGCGTGGTCGACACTATGTTCGCCCGCTTCGACATGGGAGCGGAGGCGCTGGACGAGCTCAAGCAGTGCCCCGGATTCGGGACCACCTTCGAGGTCGTGCACCGGACGGTCCCGGGCTTCAAAGACCTGGCCGTCGAGTGCAAGCGGCTGGTGGAGACGGAGGGATGCCTGGTGCTGGTGGCGCTGGGCATGCCGGGCAAGGCCGCCATCGACCAGGTCTGCGCCCACGAGGCGTCCCAGGGCATCATGCAAGCCCAGCTGATGACCTCGACCCACATCCTCGAGGTTTTCGTGCACGAGAACGAGGAAGAGGATCCGGCCAAGCTGGCCGCGGTGTGCGTGGACCGGGCCCGCAAACATGCCCGCAACGCCTACTGGATGCTGTACGAGCCCGAGCAGCTCACGCGCCGGGCCGGCCAGGGTGTGCGCCAGGGCTACGGCGACGCCGGGCCCATCCTGGCCTGACCTTCTACGGCAGGAGATCGATCAGGCCAGCCGACGGCGAACCCACCACACACAGGCGCCGGCCAGCACCAGCGCCACACCAAGGTAGATGAGCAGCTCGTACCATTGGAACGGCCAGTAACGGCTGGCGGGTTGGTAAGCCACCACCTCGTGGTAGGTGGCGCCGATCTTGGTGACGCAGTTCTGGAGCACGCTCTGGGCGCCGGCGGGCACCGGTGAGACAGATAGGCGTCCCTTTCCTCCCCCTACGGGTTGACCGGGGCCCGGGCTCGAAACGAGAAGAGGGCAGGCTTTCGTCAGGACCTGGGATGTAAGAGCGTGTCCGGTCCTGTCGACGAACTGGGTCGAGTAGATCCACGCATTCGGAACATTCGGGTCGCCTGCTATGAACATGGGCGGCCCTCCGTTCATCCTGCCGAAGCCCCCGACCGTCGTCCCCAGGTTGAGTGCGAACGATCGACGGGTCGGCGCCACGAGCTTCGGCAGCACGAAGTGATTGAAGAGCAGGCGGGCCGCCACGAAGCCGACCAGGGTTGCGGCCATGGCGGGAACCGTCCGGCGGATGACCACGCCGGCGAGGACGCCGAAGGCGAAGGCAAAGGCGGCGTAGCCGATGGGTACGATGCCGCGTTGATCGAACGACGTGTACAGGGTCATATTGACCCGATCGATCGGACTGGACCACCACGTCACGACAAGGCTGAGCAGCCCGGCCGCCACCATGCTGGCCAATCCGACCACGCCCAGCTTCACGGCAATCCAGCGGAACCGGGTGACACTCTGTGTCCAGACCAACCGGTAGGTACCCGTCTCGAGTTCACGCGAGACGAGCGGGGCCCCCCAGAAGATTCCGACGACGCCCGGTACCACGATCACCAGGGCGTCGAGCAGGATCTGCAGGGCGCGGTCGTTCCGGAGGAACGAAGACGCCGCAGTCGAGCAGTCGCTGTATTTGGCACACGTGGCGACGTTCGTGTCATAGAGGTGCAACAAGTGCGGGCCCGTGAAGGCCAGGATGATGGCCACGATAAGCAGTCCGCCGAAGACGACCGCAGCTTGGGCACGGAATTGGATCCATGCAAAGCGGCTCATCGGAGGACCATCGCTCGGGATCTGCGGGCGCGCTCCTGGTCACGGGCCTGGCCCATGTAGGCGAGTACCAGGTCTTCCAGCGTCACCGGTTTGACCGTCCAAGCCGGGTCGAGAACTGGACCGTCGCTGCGAATGAGGAGCGTGCTCTGCCGGTCGGTGTGGCTCTCCTCGATCACGTGTTGGTTCGCCGGGAGGCTCTCCGGATGGCGGCGGGGACCGGAGAGGCGGTGATGCGAGGCGAGCAGCTCGCTCACCTCTCCGGCCAGCTGGACGTGGGACGCCACGAGAACGACGAGGTAGTCACAGACCCGCTCCAGGTCGGCGACGAGATGGGAGGAAAGCACGACGCTGACTCCGTGTTCGGCGACGACCTCCATGAGAACCTGGAGGAACTCGCGCCGGGCCAGAGGATCCAAGCTGGCCACCGGCTCGTCGAGCAGAAGGAGCTCGGGCCGTTTGGCGATGGCCAGCGTGAGGGCGAGCTGGGCTCGCTGGCCACCGGACAGTGACCCCGCCCGCTGGCCGAGGTCGATGTCGAGTGTCTGGATCCGGTCGGCGGCCAGCCCCTGGTCCCACTGCGGATTGAGGAGGGCGCCCATGCGGAGGTGCTTTGCCACCGACAACCGTGCGTAGGTAGGCGTGTCCTGGGCGACGAAGCCGACGCGGGCCAGCTGGAGGGGGCCGTCACCCGGACGGCCGTCGAGGACCGTGATCGCTCCAGCCGTTGGCGTGAGCAGCCCGACAGCGAGATGCAACAAGGTGGTCTTTCCCGCCCCATTGGGCCCGACCAGCCCGACGACCTTCCCTTCGGGGATGGCCAGGGAGCACGCGTGGAGAGCCCAGCGCTTCCCGTACCGCTTGCCCAGCCCCTTGGCCTCCAATACGGCCGTCATGCCGCCCCTTCGGCGAAGCAGTTCCGGACGGCCGTGCGGTAGATCGCTTCGATGTCGTCGGGGCCCAGTCCTGCATCCCGCGCCGAGCTCAACCACTTGGTCATCGACGCCAGAAATCGGGCTTGGGCGATGGGGTCGGTACGCGGGAGCGATCCCACGATGAAGGTCCCCTGACCAGGCCGAGCCCGTGCGAGGCCCTCGCGTTCGAGGTCGCGGTAGGCCTTCAGCACGGTGTTGGGGTTGATGGCCAGCTTTGCCACGACCTGCTGGGCCGTCGGCAGCTGGTCACCCGGCTCGAGAAGGCCGAGTTGGAGGGCCTGATGGACCTGCTGGACAAGCTGCAGGTACGTGGCGACGCCCGAGGTGGGGTCGAGCTGGAATTCGATCAATTCTCCTCATTCCACTAATCACTTAGTTGAATGGTATCTGTGAGCCGGGCCTGAGGGCAAGTCATCTCAGTCGAGAGTCCCTGGTGTGGACGGCCGGGGCTCGAGCCGAGGACGGCCCGAACGTTCAGGACGCCCGTATGCGGGTAGGTGAGAGGGTGGGCTGAGGTGGGGGCGATCCCCATCGGGCTGGGCCGGGACAAATAATGGAGTTGCTGGGGTGTCCGACGCGGCACCGCTCCCGACTGGCAGGTCCCTTCCGGAGGAAGATCGTGCAGACACGCAGACCGGGAAAGCAGACCGACCATAAAGTCAGCCCCGGGGCGCTGGCCGCCATCGCCGAGGCGGCACGCCGGTCCCGCGAGGCGGGGGTCGGCCCCGAGCCACGCCGGAGCCGGCCGGAACGGCCGTCGACCGACGGGGTCACCGACCAGCCGGTCACTGCATCCTCCGCGCCCCGGGCGACGCAGCCGCCGGTGGCAACGGCGCCCGCCGGCCGCCCTCCCACCGTGAGGGTGACGACACCCGGGGCGGGGCCGACTCCTGCACCGTCCTCGGGCACGTTGCGATGGGCGGAGTCTCCCCCACCGGCCGGAGTCCCCGGTTTGGCCGAGTCTCCCGCTGGCCTCCGCCCACCCCTTACCCGACGTTCGGGATCGAGTGAACGTCGCCTGCGGTGGGCGATCGGCATCGCCCTCGGTGTACTGGTCGTCGTGGTGGCGGCCCTGGTCGGTACGACCAACCATGGTGATCAGCAATCGGGCGGTCAGGCGACGGCGACCACCCGACCCTCCGGGGGCGCCGGCGCGGCACCGAGCGGCTCGACGGGCACGACCTCCGGACAGGGTGTGGCGTCGTCCCCGTCCACCTCGATCCCCACCCCCACGTCAACATCCACCTCCGCCCCGACGACGCTGGCCGAGCCCGACGGACCACCGGCTCTGTCGGCCCTGGCTCCGGCTACCGGTCAGGCCGGACAGACGGTGACGGTGACCGGATCCAACTTCTTGAGCTCCTCCGGACGGATAAGCGCACAGGTGGACGGCCAGATCGCGCCGGTGGCCTGTCCCGCTCAGACCACTTGTACGGTCGTCATCCCCCCGGACCCCGGGCCTGCCCCCTCGGCCCCGCTGACCATCACCACCGACTCGGGGACGTCGAACTCCTTGGTCTTCACCTACGGGACACCGACCGTTGTCGGCGTTCTGCAAACGCCGGCATGTGCCGTTGCCGGCCCCTGCAACCATGGCCACCCCGGTGGACGACATCACCCACACCACTGAGGGCCACAGCGCTCAGGCCGGTAGGTCGTGGGGTAGCCCCAAGGTGCGTTCGGCGATGATGTTGCGTTGCACCTCGGCCGTGCCCCCGCCGATGGTCAGCGCCGGCGAGAACAGGAAACCGTAGTCCCAGATGCCACCGGGCCACCCGTGCCCGGCGCCGTCGCTCTCCATCGGGTGCACCGTTACCCCGCTGGTGCTCTGGAGCATGCCCCTGGCCCCGGTCAGCTCCCGTGCCACCGCCATCACCCGTTGGCCGTGGGCATCGGCGATGGCCTTGCGCACCGATGCCTCCGGCCCCGGTTCGAGCCCGGCCACCACAGCCGACACCGTGCGCATCCGGAGCAGACGGAGGATCTCGCCCTCCTCCCACAGCGCGGCCAGGCGCTGACGCATGAGGGGGTCAGCGATCCCTCCCGACCGGCGTACGGCGGCGACGAGGTCGTCGGCTGTCGGTCCCATTCCCCACAGGGCACCTGCACCCGACAACGAGACCCGCTCGTTGCCCAACGTGACCTTGGCCAACGACCACCCCTGACCGCGCTGGCCGACCAGGTTGCCGGCAGGCAGGCGCACATCGTCGAGGATCACCTCATTGAAGGTGTGGGCCCCGGTCATGTCGATCAACGGGCGAACGGTCACACCGGGGGCATCCATCGGGCAGATGAAGTACGAGATGCCCTGATGGGTCGGGGCCTGTGGTTCGGTCCGGGCCAGCAGGATGCCGTAGGTGGCGGCATGGGCATACGAGGTCCACACCTTGGTCCCCTGCACCACCCACTGGTCGCCGTCCCGATCGGCGCGGGTGGCCACCGCGGCCAGGTCCGAGCCGGCCCCCGGTTCGCTGAACAGCTGGCACCAGATCTCCTCGGCGGCCAGGAGGGGGAAGAGGTAACGGTCCTTCTGCGCAGCCGAGCCGGCCACCAGCAAGGTGGGGCCGGCCCAGCCGATGCCGATGGTGTTGGTGGGCCGACGCACCCCGGCCCGTCGGAGCTCGTCGTCGACAATGAGCTGGACGGTGGGATCGGCGCCCATGCCCCAGGGCGGGGGCCAGTGGGGGGCCACCAACCCCTGTTCGGCCAGCTGGCGGGGGGAAGGCCGGGGATGTTCCTCCAGCCAGCTGCGCACCGCCATCCGACGGGGATCGTCCTCGGCCGGTAGCGCAAAGTCCACGCCGGACAGCGTAGGCTGACCCACCTTGGGGACGAGGACGATGTCGTGAGCAAATGGAACTTCGGTGACGTCTGGGAGGCCGTGGCCGATGCGCAGCCCGAGGCGCCGGCCCTCACCCACGGCACCTGCACCCTGACCTGGGGGGAGACGGACCGGCGGGCCGACAACCTGGCCCGCTGGCTTCTGTCCGGCGCGGTGGCCGCCCAGGACAAGGTCGGCCTCTACCTCTACAACTGTTCGGAGTACCTGGAGGCCACCTTCGCCTGCTTCAAGATCGGGCTGGTCCCCGTCAACACCAACTACCGGTACGCCGATGACGAGCTGGTCTACCTGTGGGAGAACGCCGAGGCGGTGGCCGTGATCTTCCACGGCGTCTTCACCGACCGGATCGAGGGGATCCGCCGACGACTCCCGCGCATCCGGTCCTGGCTGTGGGTCGACGACGGAACGGGGGACTGTCCGCCGTGGGCCGTCCCGTACCGGGAAGTGACCGAGACGGTCGGGGACGGGGAGCGGGTGCGCGCCCCCTGGGGGCGCAGTCCCGACGACATCTACATGCTCTACACCGGTGGGACGACCGGCATGCCCAAAGGCGTCATGTGGCGGCACGACGATCTCTTCGCCCGCCTCAACAGCGCCGGGTTCCGGCGCTATCCGGAGGACGGTGGGGTCGACGACGTGCGCACCCAACTGGCCACCAGCGGGCCGGGCAGCACACTCCTGCCGGCCTGCCCGCTCATGCACGGCACGGGCGGCTTCACCTCGCTCGAGTGCCTGAGCGAGGGCGGCCATGTGGTCACCCTCACCTCGCGGACCTTCGACCCGATAGAGCTGCTGGACACCGTCCAGCGGGAGAAGGTCAACGGACTGATCATCGTGGGCGACGTGTTCGCCAAGCCCATCGCCGCCGCCCTCGACGCCCAGCCCGACCGGTGGGACCTGAGCAGCCTGGTCGGCATCATCTCCTCGGGCGTCATGTGGAGCG
The DNA here is from genome assembly GCA_963813525.1 of uncultured Acidimicrobiaceae bacterium. Classification (GTDB taxonomy): domain Bacteria; phylum Actinomycetota; class Acidimicrobiia; order Acidimicrobiales; family RAAP-2; genus Bog-756. The sequence continues at coordinate 1,114,956 of CAWEZI010000005.1, read as the reverse complement.
AGGAGACCAAGCAGAGCCTGTTGCGTCACCACCCGGGCATGCTGCTGGTGGACGCCTTCTCCTCGTCCGAGGCCATCGGGATGGGCAGCTCGGTGTCGTCCGGTGATTCCGCCGCCCACACGGCCGAGTTCGCCCTGGGGCCCGACGTGCGTGTCATCGACGCAGACGGCCACGACGTCGAACCCGGTTCGGGCCAGAGCGGAGTGCTGGCTCTGGGCGGCCGCATCCCCCTCGGCTACTACAAGGACGAAGCCAAGACGGCGTCGACCTTCCGCACCATTGACGGCACCCGCTACTCGGTACCCGGTGACTTCGCCGAGGTCCACGCCGACGGCTCCATCCATCTACTGGGACGGGGGTCGGTGGTCATCAACACCGGAGGGGAGAAGGTCTATCCCGAAGAGGTGGAAGAGGTGATCAAGGCCATGCCCGGCGTGGCCGACGCCGTGGTGGTCGGCATACCCGACGACCGCTTCGGCGAGGAGATCGTGGCCGTGGTCGAGCGGGCCCCCGGGGCCGAGCCGGGCCCGGTGACCGAAGAGGAGGTCATCCAGGCGATCAAGGCGCGGCTGGCCGGCTTCAAGGCACCCCGACGGGTACGTTTCGTGGACACCATCGGACGCTCGCCGGCCGGCAAGGTCGACTACACCCGTCATCGGGCCGAGGCCATCGACTGGGCGGCCGGCGCCGACACCTAGTTCGGCGGCCGGCGTCGGCGGGGCCGGCCGAGCAGCTCAGCCCTTGTTGGCCCCGTGGGTGCGCACGAAGTCGTTGACCACGTAGTAGGCGTCGATCGACTCCCCGGCGTCGCCCCAGAACCCGTCGAGAACGTCGTAAGCCATGGTGCCCTGGCCGATGTAGTGGTTGTTCACGTCGGTGATCTCGAGCTCGCCGCGGCCCGAGGGCACCAGGGTGGGGATCACGTCGAAGACGTTGGCGTCGTAGCAGTAGATGCCTGTCACCCCGAACTTCGACTGGGGGTCGTCGGGCTTCTCGACGATGCCGATGACCCGCTTGCCGGCATCGAAAGTGGGGACACCGAGGTGCCGGAGATGCTCGTCCTCCTCCACCGGGGTGAGAAGGATGCGGGACCCGTGCGGATCGGATCGGAAGGCGTCCACCATGGGCTTGATGGAGCGCTCGACGATGTTGTCGGCCAGCATCACCAGCACCGGGTCACCGTCCACGAACCGGGCGGCCAAGCCCAACGCCTCGGCGATCCCCCCTGGCTTCTCCTGATAGCCGTAGCTGAGCCGGTCGATCCCGAATTCGTGGCCGTTACCCAGCAGACGGAGGAACTCACCGGCGTGGGTACCCCCTGTCACCAGCATGATTTCGGTGATGCCGGCGTTGACCAGCGCCTCGATCCCCCAATTGATCATGGGGCGGTCGTAGATGGGCAGCAGGTGCTTGTTGGTGATGCGGGTCAGAGGATGCAGGCGGGAGCCGGTACCGCCGGCCAAAAGCACACCCTTCATGTTTGGAGCCTAGGCCAGGCCGCCGGCCGGACGCCTATCGGTGGCCGGCTCTCCCACCCCGGCCTTGGCCGAGGCCCGTTCCTCCAGGACGGCGTCGGCCAGCGGTGGCCAGGCCCGGGTGGCCCACGGACCGAAGGGGCGATCAGCCAGGCCGGCGCAGATCACGCCCGCCTCCGGATCGACCCACAGGAACGATCCCGACCGGCCGAAGTGGCCGAAGGTGCGCGGTGAGTTGGCCGTCCCGGTCCAGTGCGGGCGCTTGTTGCCGCGGATCTCCACGCCCAGACCCCAGTCGCACGGATCGAACCACCCGAAGCCAGGGAGCACACCGGGCACGCCGGCGAACTGGACAGCCGTGGCGTCGTCATGGGTAGCGGTGCTGACCAGGGTGGGCAGGGCCAGCTCCCGGCCGAGGGCGAGAAGGTCGCCGAGGGGACCGGTCAAACCGGCGGCGGCCCCCTGCCCGGTCGGCGGTTGCAGAACGGTGTCCCCCATCGACAGCGGGTCGAGTACCGCCTCGGACAGGTAGTCGGCGAAGCCGATGCCCGTCCTCTCCTCCACCAGGTCGGCCAGCAGGAGGTAGGCGGCGTTGGAGTAGATACGGGTGGAGCCCGGCTGGGCCAGGGGCGGCCCGGGTTCGGGACCGAGCCCCGAGGTGTGGGCCAGCAGGTGGCGGACGGTCGAACCCGGGGGCCCGGCCGGCCCATCGAGGGCCAACGAACCCTCTTCGACGGCGATCAGAACGGCCAGGGCGGTGACCGGCTTGGTCACCGACGCCCACGGAAAGGGCCTGTCCACCGGACCCACCGCCCGAGCCATGGCCGATGCCCGCCCGGCCGGGGCCCCGACGTCGGCCACCCCCACCGCGGCCGACGTGACCGGCCAACCGGCCACCAGGTCCAGTGCGTTCATCTTGGGCTGAGCGTAGGGGACGGAGTTCCCCCGGAGGACGGCTTCTCCGCCGTTGTGGGCGTCCTTCCACGGCCACCGGCCCCGACGGAAGGGCGCCGCCACACCAACCCGGGGTAGCGTCGCCGGGAATGGTGGTCACGGGGGCCAGGGGCGGGGTGCCAACAGAACGCTCGACAGCGAGGGATCGGAGACGCAGGGCGGGGGTTGCCCTGGCTGTGGGCACCGTGGCCCTTTTGGCCGCGGCGTGCAGCACCACTCTCGGTGCCTCGACACCCCCGGCCCCGGGCAACCGGGTGCCGTCGACCCTCCTTCCGGGCCGGTTCCCACCGGGCAGCGTGCTGGCCCCGGCCATCACCCTCCCGTCCCGCCGGTCGTCGACCTCCCTGCCGAACGGTCGAGCCGATCAGGTCGACCCCAAGACCGGTGGGGCCGGGTCGGCCTCCGGGTCGGGCCGCAGCCCCGATGTGGGCGCCACCGAGGGAGCCCGGCTGGACGGGTTGGCCGGCTTCTACGCCCCACCACTCACCCTCAGCGCCGCCCCTCCCGGCTCACTCGTCCGCTCGGCGGTCATGGACACGGGCGGCTCGCTCCCACCCGGCGCCACCGCCTACCGGGTGGTCTACGACTCGACCTCGCTGTCAGGGAACCTGGAGGCCGTGTCGGGGGTGATCGTGGTGCCCGGCGGCGTCCCGCCCCGGGGTGGCTTCCCCATCGTCAGCTGGGCCCACGGCACGACCGGCGTGGCCGCCTCCTGCGCCCCGTCCCTCTCCGGGCTGAGCGGCATCCCTTCGCTGACGGCCCTGGTGGAGGCCCGGATGATCGTGGTGGCCACCGACTATCCCGGGCTCGGGGTGGCCGGTCCCGACCCCTACCTGGTCGGACAGAGCGAGGCCCAGTCGGTGCTGGACATCGCCCGGGCGGCCCGAAACCTCGAGGGGCAGGCTGCCTCCAACCGGGTGCTGGTGGTTGGCTACTCGCAGGGGGGCCAGGCCGCACTGTTCGCCGGACAGATCGCACCGTCGTACGCCCCCGAGCTGTACCTGGAAGGCGTGGCCGCGGTGGCTCCGGTGGCCTCGATCACCGAACTGGCCCCGGTGGTGCCGGGGGACCGTGATGACCCCGACGCCGGGTTTGCCGCCATGGCCCTCCGCTCCTGGTCGGACACCTACGGAAACATCCCGCTCGGCTCGGTGCTGACCGACCAGGCCGTTCGCCGGACGGCGGTGATGGCCACCTCGTGCAGCGGCGCGGTGGACGCCGCCTACGACGGAACACCGACCGATCAGCTCTTCCAGGCCGGGTGGAGCACCAACCCGGCGGTCCGCGCCGCCGACGTGGCCAACCAGCCCGGCCATGCCCCCACCAGCGCGCCGTTGCTGGTGGTCCAGGGCACAGCCGACAATCTCGTCCCTTACGCCTCGACCACCCGGCTGGTGACCGACAGCCTGTGTGGCCGCCAGAACGACGTCGTTCGTTACGTGGCCGTCAGCGGCGCCGGCCACCAAGGAGCCCTGGAAACGAGCCAGCCGGTCATCCTCCGGTGGATGGCGGCACGAGTGGCCGGACAGGTCCCGCCCGACTCCTGCCAACCCTTCCCCGAGCCGGCCCTGGGCTGAGTCGAGGGCCTGGGACGGTTGTGGCTCAGCCCCGCGGCTCTGTCTCCGTCCCAAGTGGCCCATCGTCAGCCCGGTGCTCCGAGGGCCGAACGCCCACGTTGCCGCTGATCACGATGCGGCTGCGCTCCTCGGGGTCCTTCCGCTCACCATCGTGCACGTCGGATTGAACGTCCTTGATGGTCGCATCGGGCTTGTCCTCCAATCCCAACAGTTCGCCTTCGTCCAATCCCTGCTTGGCGATCAGCAGTGCGTCCAGCTTGGTCTGCATGGCCCGGCTCTCCCGGTTCTGGGTCGATTGGATGATGAAGACCATGAGGAAGGTGATGACGGTGGTGATCGAGGTGATGACCATCTCGTAATGGGTGTTGAACACCCCACCCTTGACGAGCAGCAGCCCCACTCCCCACATCACCACCAACGTCACCGCGATGGTGATGGCCGTAAACGAACCGAGGATGGTGGTGGTGTTGGAGACGGCGTGACTGGCCTTGTGATGGAACCTGGGTCGGTTGAGTGACATGGACAACTCCGATCGGTGATCGATGGGCGCCCTCGTGCCCGGGCAGACCGACCAGCAGGGTCGGCCAAGCTGTGCGGCAGAAAACCTCAGACGTCGAGGAAACGGCGCACGGCGAAGGCGGACCCGATCACACCCACGCCCACTCCGACCAGCGCCACCAGCACGCAGGTGCCGGTCACTTCCCAGCCGCTCAGCGACATCTGCACGATGATGTTGCTCTGATTGGCCGCATTTTTGGTGGCGTCGAGACCGATGCCCCAGTAGAGGGCAAGAACTACCAGGACCGCCACCACCGCGCCGAGCAGGCCCTGGATCAGACCCTCGGTCATGAACGGCAATCGGATGAACCAGTTGGTGGCTCCCACCAGCTTCATGACCGACACTTCCCGACGGCGGGCGAAGATGGCCATCCGGATGGTGTTGAGGATGAGCACCGATGCCGACAACAACAGCACCACCGCCACCGACAAGAACACCCACTGCAGGATGCGGATCACGCTCTGCATGGTCTTGATCTGCTGTCCCGGGTACTTGACGCCGTAGATCCCCTGCTTACCGTTGAACGCCTGGTATACGGCCGGGGCCTGGGAGGGATCGTTGAGCACGCACCGGAAGGAGGACGGGTAGTCGGACTGGGTGGTGGCTCCGAGCTCGTCGGCCGGCAGGATGGTCTTGGCCTCGGTGTAGTCGTAGGCCTGGCTGCGGTACGTGCAGGACTTGATGTAGGGCGAGATGCCCAGCTGGCTGCGGATGGCCGTCGTTTGGGTGGACGACGCCGTCGGGTTGACCCAGACGATGGCCTGAACCCCGTTCTGCCACTGGACGGTGGCCTTCGAGGCCCCCTGCTTGAGCAGCAGCGACGACCCCACCAGAGCCAGTGACACGGCCACGGTGAGGATGGCGGCCACCGTCATGAGGCGATTGCGCCACAGGTTGGTGACAGCCTCCCGCGAGACGTAACCGGCCGACAGAGGCATCAGGTACGGGCGGCGAAGCTGTCGGGGAACTCGTCCATGGCCTGTTCGGCCGACACCCCCGGAGTAGCGCCGGCGCCGGCCAGGGTGGCGGCGCTGTCGATGCCGTAGACCCCGTGCGCCTGGTCGCGCACCAGCAGACCGCGGTCCAACTCGATGACCCGTCGGCGCATCTGGTCGACCATGCCGGCGTCGTGGGTGGCCACGATGACCGTCGTACCGGTGCGGTTGATGCGGTCGAGCAGACGCATGATCCCGAGGCTGGTGGTGGGGTCGAGGTTTCCGGTCGGCTCGTCGGCCAGCAGGATCAGGGGGCGGTTCACGAAAGCCCGGGCCACCGCCACCCGCTGCTGCTCGCCGCCCGACAACTCATGGGGGAGGTTGTCCCGTTTCTTGGCCAGCCCGACCAGATCGAGGACCTGGGGAACCTGGAGGGCGATGACGTGCTTGGGGCGGCCGATCACCTCGAGGGCGAAGGCGACGTTCTCGAAGACCGTCTTGTTGGGGAGCAGCCGGAAGTCCTGGAAGACACAGCCGATGTTCCGGCGGAGGTAGGGGATACGCCACTTGGCCAGGTGGCCGATCTCCTTGCCGGCTTCCCAGATGCGCCCGGAGTCGGGCATCTCCTCGCGCAGGAGGAGTCGGATGAAAGTGGTCTTCCCCGAGCCGGACGGACCGACGAGGAAGACGAACTCTCCCTTCTCGATCTCGACGGTGAAGTCTTGCAAGGCAACCGTCGAACCCTTGTACGTCTTAGTGACGTTCTCGAACTTGATCATGAGACAGGAGTCATGTTGAAAGGGGCCATGTGGGGAGGCGTGTACCCATTCCGCGCAATGCTACCCTCCTCGCCACCCCATTTGGTTCAGCCCCTGTGACCTCCACTGACGCGGCGTACGGCGGTGCGTACGGCCGGTGCACCGGATGCTGTCGGTTGTCGCTCGACTCGACGCAGCGGGGTGATCAGCTTTCCGGTCGACGCCGTTCGGCGCGCCGTCGCAACTCGGCCTCGATGAACGGACCCAGGTCGCCGTCCAGCACGGCATCCACGTTTCCCGTCTCCTCGTTGCTCCTCAAGTCCTTGACCAATTGATACGGAGCCAGAACGTACGACCGGATCTGATTGCCCCACGCGTTGTCGGTGCGGTCCCCCGACAACTGGTCCAGGGTGGCCTGATGCTCGGCCCGCTGCCTTTCGGCCAGCTTGGCTCCCAGCACCTGCATGGCTTTCGCCTTGTTCTGGTGTTGGCTCCGTTGGTTCTGGCACGACACCACGATGCCGGTGGGAAGGTGGGTGAGCCGGACAGCCGAGTCGGTCTTGTTGACGTGCTGGCCACCGGCACCCGACGAACGGTAGGTGTCGATGCGGAGATCCTTCTCGTCGATGTCCACTTCATCGGAGACGTCCTCGATGAACGGAACGACGTCGAGTGAGGCAAAGCTGGTCTGACGGCGGTGCTGGGCGTCGAATGGCGAGATGCGCACCAACCGGTGTACACCTCGTTCGGCCGACAGCAGACCGAATGCGTAGCGACCCTTGACGATGAAGGTGGCCGACAACAGACCGGCCTCCTGCCCGGGAGTGGCTTCCTCCACTTCGAAGTCGAAGCCGTTGCGCTCGGCCCACCGGGTGTACATGCGCAGCATCATTTCGGCCCAGTCCTGCGCGTCGGTACCCCCGGCCCCGGCATGGATCTCCGCCACCGCGTCGTTGACGTCGTGCGGACCGGCGAACAACGAACGCAGCTCGATGGCTCGGAGGCGCCGGTCAAGCTTCTCGAGCAACTCCTCGATCTCGGGACGCAGCGAGTCGTCGCCCTCCTCTTCGATCAATTCGTTGAGCGTCTCCGCGTCGGACAGCTGCTCGGCCAGCGCCGACAGCTGGTCGAGGTCCTCGTTGACCTGGCCGAGCTCGGTGGTGACGGCCCGGGCGTTGTCGGCGTCGTCCCACAACCCGGGCTCGGACGCCTCCTTCTCCAGCTGGGTGCGCCGCTCGAGCAGGTACTCCCGTCCCATCATGCGTTCGGCCTCGGAAAAGCGGTCGGCCAGGGCCTTCAGCGCGGCCGGGATGTCGACGCGTTCGGGCTCGCCCGCCCCCCCACGGGGGGCCGAAGGGGCCATCTCAGTTGGCGCCGTGGCAGAGCTTGAACTTCTTACCGCTCCCGCACCAGCACGGTTCGTTGCGCCCGATCTTCTCGCGGTCGGACTTGACGATGGGCAGTTGGGTCTCGCCGTCGGGGGCCAGGTTGGGCACACCGGTCACCGACCCGTTGCCCCCGCCGGTATCACCGTTGAGCGACTCCTCCATCTGCAACGGGGCGGCCGCGAAAGCGGCGGCGATGCCACCGTCCCCCTGCACCGGGTCGTCGGCAGCGATGTAGTTGGCCCGGTCGAGGTCGGGCTCGGTGGCCGGCTCGGTCAGCACCTGCACATGGAACACGTAGCGGAGGTAGTCATCGCTGATGCCATCCATGAGCTTGCCGAACATGGCGAAGCCCTCCCGCTGATAGGCCACCAGCGGGTCTTGGTTGCCCATGGCCCGGAGGTTGATGCCCTCGCGGAGGTAGTCCATCTCGGCCAGGTGGTCCTGCCAGCGCTGGTCGATGATCTGCAGCATGATGTCCCGCTCCAGCTGGCGCGCCGTCTCTTCGCCCCCGGGGATGGTCTCGTCCCGATCGGCGTAGAGCTCGAGAGCCTCGGTGATGATCGACTCGGTGATCTGACCGACGGTGGTGGCGCCAGCCAGGTCGTCGGCCACGAACTTGGTCGGGTAGTACTGGGTCAGCTCGGTGACCAGCCGGGCCAGGTCCCACTCCTCCGGGTATTCCGAAGGGCACGACGAAGCCACCACTTCGGTCAGAGTCTCCTGGAGCAGCTCGACGGTCTCCTCGTGCAGATCCTCGCCTTCGATGATCTGGTAGCGACGCCGGTAGATGACCTTGCGTTGTTCGTTCATGACGTCGTCGTACTTGAGGACGTCCTTGCGAGACTCGGCGTTGCGCCCCTCGACCGTGTTTTGGGCACGCTCGATGGCCTTGGTCACCATTTTGGCTTCGATGGGAACGTCGTCGGGGAGAGCCCTTCCCATCACCCAGTTCATGGCGCCGGTGGCGAACAGCCGCATCAGGTCATCCTCGAGGGAGAGGAAGAAGCGACTCTCGCCCGGGTCCCCCTGTCGTCCCGACCGGCCCCGCAACTGGTTGTCGATACGCCGGCTCTCGTGCCGCTCGCTGCCCAGGACGTAGAGACCACCGAGTGAACGGACCTCGTCGCCCTCGACCTCACAGACCTTCTCGAACTCGGCCCGGATCTTCTCGACCTCCGCCTGGCCCTCTTCGGTTGAGAGGTCGATGCCCCGCCCGGCCGCATCCCGGGTGGCCAGTCCCTCGGGATTGCCGCCGAGGATGATGTCGACGCCGCGGCCGGCCATGTTGGTGGCAACGGTGACGCCGCCCACCCGACCAGCCTGCGCCACGATCTCCGCCTCCCGGAAGTGCTGCTTGGCGTTGAGGACCTCGTGGGTGATCCCCTTCTTCTCCAGCAGTCTTGACAGGTGCTCGGACTTGGAGACCGAGGCCGTGCCGACCAGCACCGGTTGGCCGCGCTCGTGGCGCTCGATGATGTCGTCGACCACGGCGGCGAACTTGGCGTCCTCCGATTTGTAGATGAGGTCCGGCTTGTCCTCGCGGACCAACGGCTTGTTGGTCGGGATGGGCACGACCGGTAGGTCGTACGTGTTGGCGAACTCCGATGCCTCGGTCTCCGCCGTCCCGGTCATGCCGGCCAGCTTTTCGTAGAGGCGGAAATAGTTCTGCAGGGTGACCGTGGCCCAGGTGTGGTTCTCTTCTTTGATCCGCACCCGTTCCTTGGCCTCGACCGCCTGGTGCAGTCCGTCCGACCAGCGACGGCCGTCGAGCGTGCGTCCGGTGAACTCGTCGACGATCTTGACCTCGCCCTGCGCCACCAGATAGTCCTTGTCCCGGCGGTAGAGCTCCTTGGCCAGCAGCGCCTGGGTGAGGTGGTGCACGTAGTTGACGGCCACGGCGTCGTACAGGTTGTCCACCCCGAGCTGCTTCTCGACTTTCTCGATGCCCTTCTCGGTGGGGACGACGATGCGCTTCTCTTCGTCGACCTCGTAGTCCTCCTCGGACCGCAGTGTGCGTACCACGCCGGCGAACTGGTAGTAGAGCTGGGCCGACTCGGCAGCCGGACCGGAAATGATCAACGGCGTGCGGGCCTCGTCGATGAGGATCGAGTCAACTTCGTCGACGATGGCGTAGGGGTGTCCTCTTTGGACCATGGCGTCCTTGGAACGGGCCATGTTGTCACGGAGGTAGTCGAAGCCGAACTCGGTGTTGGTGCCGTAGGTCACGTCGGCGAAGTACGACTCGCGTTTGGCGCTGGGATCGTCGATGTCCGGTCCCACCCGTCCGACCTTGAGCCCGAGGAACTGGTGGAGCTGGCCCATCCAGGCCGAGTCGCGGGTGGCCAGGTAGTCGTTGACGGTGACCACATGGACACCCTTGCCGCTCAGGGCGTTGAGGTAGACGGGCAGGGTGGAGACCAGGGTCTTTCCCTCCCCCGTCTTCATTTCGGCGATCCACCCGAAATGGAGGGCCATGCCCCCCATGATCTGGGCGTCGAAGTGACGTTGGCCGATCACCCGCCAGGCCGCTTCCCGCACCAGAGCGAAGGCCTCGACCAGCAGGTCCTCGAGGGACTCCCCGTTCTCGAGGCGCTGGCGGAGCACCGGGGTGATGGCCTGCAGCTCCGCGTCGGAGCGGGCCTCCATCTCCGGTTCGAGGGCGTTGACCAAGGGCACCAGCTCGGCCAAGCGGCGGACTTTCTTGCCCTCGCCGGCGCGGAGGACCTTGGTGAGCACGCTCATGGGCTTCTCACTCTACCGTCGGGACCCGTTCCCCGACTACGGAAACGGTGGGACAAGGGGATCCCGTGCGGCAGGCGTGGATGGCTGGTGCCCACGGCAGATGTCAACGGCAGGCCTCCTGCCGGTCGAGCAGCGCGACGGCGCCGCCGGTCAGGCCGTGCGCACCTTCTCCCACACGACGGAGACGGAGTTGGCCGGTCGGTGGCGGGGGTGGCTACGGCCCACGATCCGGCCCTTGGTCTTCTCGAGCTGGTGCTCGAGCTTCTCCACCACCAGGTCCACCGCCACCAGGGGGAGCGGCGCTGCCGCCCGTGCCCGGAGTGAACGCCCCGGCCCGAAGATGATCACCTCACAGCACTCGCGGTCGGCGATCCTCGGATTGTGCTCTTCGGAGAAGTGCACCTCGGCCCCGGCCAAACCCGGACACAGGTGACCCAATCGCCTGATCTTCTCCTCGGTGAGAGCTCTCACCTGGTCGGACACGATCCTTCTTCCGTGCGCGATGTTCACATCCACGTGCTCGCCTCCTGTTGTGCTGTGTATGACTCCTCTGTGGTCGGCCGGTCCTCCTGGTCGGTCGTCAGGCTGTTGATGGGTAGCTGGATGATGTCCTACTCGGCATAACCGTGAGCTGCGAGCGGCTGACCTGGTCTTTGACCCCACACTCGCCTGCAGTGAGACTGGTGACCGGGCGCCGGCGGCACCGACCACTGATGGTCGGTATCCCTACGGAACCCTTGACGGCACACGTCATCTCCTCTCCGCCCGCCCCCGACAGCCGGGGACGCCGCGGGCAGGTCTTACTCCTAAGCCGCACCATGCTCAGCAACCAGGAGTTGCCTTACGTGGGTCGTTTCGCCTGCGACTGGCATCGACTTGCAACCACAGACCCGCACGCAGCTCACGGGCTGGAGTCTACGCCTGTGCCTCCCCAAAAACAGGGGCCGCCGCCCTGAGTTCACACGCTCGTCACGGCATCGACACGCAACAGAAACGGACCGGCGGCCGGCCGGCTCTGCGCCCTGCCCCGGCACGAATTGCCAGTTCAGAGACTCAAAGCTCGTGGGGAACGGGTGCGGGGTCCTGGGACAGGCCCCCGGTAATTGCGGCACGGCCGGCTCTGCGCCCCGCCTCCGCCCGCAGTTCGGACGGCCTAGGGGGTGCCCGGCCCCAGGTACGCCTTGAGCTCGTCGAGGACGGGGATCGGACCCGGGTCGATCCCCTCGTTGCCGGCCAGGTAGAGGGAGACCACGTCCCCGATGAGGGCCAGGTCGAGCAGCTGGGCCAGATCCCCCTCGCCGGCCGCCCGCACCTCCACGATGTCGGCCACCACCTCGCGCAGGACGTCCTCGACGAAGGCGAACCGGCGGCTGACCTGCGGGTGCTCGGCGTCGTGGCGCAGGTTGACCAGAGTGATCAGCTGGCGGGTGGCGTCGCCCTGCTGGCCCCATCCGGCCAACTCGTTGTGGCAGAGCTCCGGATACACGTTGTAGAAGGCCGGGCTCTTGGCGTTCTCGTTGATCTGGGCCTTCCACCGGAGAGCGGCCACCGCCCCGAGGTCCTGGGAGCTGTGGACGAGGGGGATGGTCCGCCCGATCCGCCGGGCGATCTCCTCGGCCCGGTTGCCGGGACGGGCCAGTTCGTCGCGGCGGCGACGCAGCTGCTCGACGGCCTGGTCCACCCACTGCAGGGCTCCGGGGAACAAACCGATCTGCTCGAGCAGCACCAGCGGGGGCACGGCCATGGCTCCCAGGGCGGCGCGGGGCTGGGGGATGGTGGTGGGGACCGGCACCAGCGGCACGTCCCACTCACCGGCCATTGCGGCCAGGGCTCCGCCCCCGGCCACCACGATGAGAGAGGCGCCGGCCTCGAAGGCGCTGGAGGCGGCTTCGACCGTCTCCTCGGTGTCACCCGAGAAGGAGATGGCGAAGACCAGTGACCCGGTACCCACCGAGTCGGGGGGTTCGTACCCCTTGACCACGGTGATCGGCACCGGCATGAACGGGGCCGCGGCCGCCACCAAGACGTCGCCGGCGAGACCGCTGCCGCCCATCCCGAGCACGACCACGTTCTCAACCCGTTCGGCCAGGGGGAGGTCCGACACCAGGGGAGCGGCAGCCACGGCCGCCTCGATCTGCTCGGGTAGGGCCATGGTGGCGGCCCACATGCCGAGCGAGTCCAACGCCAACGGCGACCCCGGGGCTGCGTCTACGTCGCTCTCGTCAATAGTCACGCCGAGCCCGCCTGTCCGGTGCTCTGGGCCTCGCCGGCTTCGGACCTGGCCATCAGTCGCTCGTGCTCGGCGCCGTCGACAGTGGTGGCTTCGTCGATCAGCATGACCGGAATGCCGTCACGCACCTCGTAGCTCCTCTGGAGCCGCGGGTTGTAGAGCCGGTCCTCGTCGGCGAAGTAGAGCAGTGGCCCTTTGTCCTCCGGGCAGGCCAGAACCTCAATCAAAAGCGGGTCGAGCGTCACTGTCTATTCCTCTCTGGTCGATTGCCGGTCTGGTCGATTGCCGGTCTGGTCGATTGCCGGCACTGGTCGATTGCCGGCACCATCGCGGTGGATGCAACCCGGTGCGCTCCGCCACCCCATGGGTCAGGAGCCCTGGAGCCGAGCGATATCGGCTTTCACTTCGGTCACGTGCGCCTCACAGGCCACGTCGTCGGGTGCCTCCACATTGAGCCTGAGCAGTGGCTCGGTGTTGGACGGTCGGAGGTTGAACCACCAGTCACCCCGGTCAACCGTCAGCCCGTCGAGGCGGTCGACCGAACCCAGGGCCCCGTCGGCTGCCTCGACCTCGGCCGCCATCCGTTCCACCAATCCGGCCGGATCATCCACCACGGTGTTGATCTCACCGGAGTCGGCGTAGCGGCGGAAGGGCGCCAATAGCTTGGACAGGGGGCTTCCGGTCTTGCTCAGGAGCTCGAGGACGACCATGGCGGCGATGATGCCGGAGTCGGCCCGGTAGTTGTCGCGGAAGTAGTAGTGGCCCGAGTGCTCCCCGCCGAAAATGGCCCCGGTATCGGCCATCACCTGCTTGATGTAGCTGTGGCCCACCTTGGTGCGGATGCCGATTCCCCCCTTTTCGGCGATGACCTCGGGCACCACTCGAGAGCAGATGCAGTTGTAGAGGACGGTGGCGCCGGAATGCTTGTCCAACATGGAAGAGGCCACCAGGGCGGTGGTCAGGGAACCGTCGACCAGGGCCGCCTTCTCGTCGACCAGGAACACCCGGTCGGCGTCGCCGTCGAAGGCCAGACCGATGTCGGCTCCGGCATCGACCACCGCCTGCTTGAGGGCGATCTGGTTCTCCGGCTGGATGGGGTCGGCCGGGTGGTTGGGAAAGGTCCCGTCGAGCTCGGGAAACAGGATCTCCACCTCGAAGGGCAGTCCCGTGAAGACCTCGGGAACAACCAGACCACCCATACCGTTGGCCGTGTCGGCCACCACCCGCAAGGGCCGCAGGGAATCCACGTCGACAAAGGAGCGGACGTGGGCGGCATAGGCGTCGAGCACCGTGCGCTCCTCGAGGGGTGCCAGTCGCTTCACGTCGGGAGCGGGCACACCCTCTGTGGCCCACTGGTCCAACACCGCCTCGGCGGTGGCCTGAATTTCGTCCAGTCCGGTGTCGCGGCCGATAGGGCGCGCCCCGGCCAGGCAGAGCTTGAGGCCGTTGTAACGAGCTGGGTTGTGGGAGGCGGTGAACATGGCTCCGGGAGCGTCGAGGCTGCCGGCGGCGAAATAGAGCAGGTCGGTGGAGGCCAGCCCCAGGTCGGTGACGGCCACACCCTCCGAGCGGGCACCGAGGGCGAAGGCCTGTGACAGTTCGACGCCGGAGTCGCGCATGTCCCGGGCCATCAGAAGGGTCGGCGTCCCGACGAACCGGGCGACGGCCACCCCGATGGCCCGGAACTTGGTGGCGTCGAGCTCATCGGGGACGACACCACGGATGTCGTAGGCCTTGAACACGTCGGCGAGGCTGGTCATGGCCGGGCCATCCTATCCAGCCCGCCCGGCGGGACCCGGGGGCCGTTGCCGCTGGCCGGGAGCAGGCTCAGCCGCCGTGATCGCCGCCGAGGCCGCCGGCCAGCAATGCCACGACGTCGTCGGACATGGCTGTGCACAGCTCGCTGAGCAGAGCCATCCGGCTCCCGGTGTCGGCGCAGACCAGCAGCCTCTGACGGTCGATGAGGTTGAGGGGAGCCAATCCGCAGAGCTGCCAGCCGGTGGCTTCGTCCCCGCCGCCCAGGTCGAGATCGTGAGGCAGGGCCGGAACCTCCCCGAGCTCCGACAGCAACGAGCACAGACGGCGAACGGCGGCCTCCGCCGAAGGGGTGGGGTGGGCATGGCCACCAGTGGTGCCCCCACCCACCGCCGGGTCGTCCCCCGACAGCTCGTCGACCATGGCGCACGGATAAGGGTCGTCGTACAGCCACTCTTCCACCCGGAAGCGGTGGGTGCCTTCGGCCATCACCATCATCCGGCCGTCCTCGAGCTCGGCCAGGCGGGTGATCCGGGCCACCGTTCCCGTGTCCGTTCTCTGGTCACCGCCACCCACCTCGGAGCCGCGGGTAATGAGGACCACACCGAAGCAGCAGTCGCCGGCCAGGCAGTCGGCCATCAAGCGCCGATAGCGCGGCTCGAAGACGTGGAGCGGCAGGAGCGCCCCGGGAAACAGGACGGTCGAAAGGGGGAACATGGCCAGCGATCGACCCACCACGTCCTCCGGTCAGGCGGTCGAGCCCGGGGTGAGAGCCCTCGAGCCCCACCGGGCCCGCCTCCGCCGCCGAGCCACCACCACCAGATAGATGAGGCCGGCCAGGGCGACCAGCGAAATGAGCTGTCCGGCCCGGTTGGCACCGGACGCGCCGTAGGCGAGTGTCACCTGGTGGCTGGTGGGAACCACCACCATCAGGTTGGGGGCCACCCGCCACGGGCCGTCGGCGCCGTTGGCCTTCCAGTTGGGGAAGTAGGAGATCTTGACCTCCACGGGCGTTCCCACCCGGCTCACATGGAAGGAGATGGAGCTGTCCTGTTGGTCCACATCGGACACGGTGGTGACCGGTTCGGGGGCCACCGGTAGATGGGTGTCGCTCCCCGCCACCCGTTTCCAGGCCGTCGGACCGTCGGCGGCGGGGACCACGTTCCACTCGCTCGGGCTGTCGTACCAGGTGGCCGACGGCTTCAACCAGCTGTTCTGGGCGGGAAGGACGTTGTCCCACACCACGGGCTGATTGGCCAGGGGGACCACGACCGACGAGTCACTGATCTTGTAGACCTTCCAGGTGGTGTCCAGGCTCTCACCGTTGTAGCTGGTGTTCCACGGTCCGCTGGAAGCCACTTCGGTCACGCTGGGGTCGGCGGCGGCAGCGGCCTCCACCGATGCAGACGAGGCCAGGAAGTAGCGCACCCCCAACAGCTGCAGGTGCTGTATGCCCAAGGGGACATCGAGACCCTCGTAAGTGAAGGCCGGGCTGCTGACCGCGTCAGAGGGCGTGACCGACAACTCGTTCTGGTTGATGAAGTGGAAGGGAGTGGTGGCCGACGACTCGAACAGGAGACCCTCCATCGAATCGATGCACCCGTCGGTCCAGTAGGGAAGCAGCATCAACGACTCGGTGGTCCCGAACCGGTTGAGTGACGGGTTGTACTCCCACATAGCCCGACCGCATCCCTCCGATCTGCCCACCTTGGCCATCATGTCGATGACCGCCTTGTACTCCGGGTAGTCGGGCTTCCCCTGATAGCCCGAGTAGTTCCACTCGGCCCAGGCGCTGGGCTGGTCGGCATTGACGGTGATGCCGATGGCGCTCAGAGTCGTGGCCGGCAGGGCCAGGGGGGGCACGACCACCAGACAGGCGGCGGCCAGGGCCACGATGGGGCCGATCACCGCACCCGGTGGGTTCCCGCCAGGCACCGGCCGGCGGAACCGGCTGATCCGCATGCCCGGTTGCCAGGGCATTCCCTGGACCGCATTGAGCCGCTCGCGGATGACCACCACCCACTGGTCGAGTCGGCGGCGGCGGTTCCACCGGGCGACGGCCCCCACCACTTCGGCCAGGGCGTACCCGGCCAGCAGGTAGATGCACAGGAACCAGAAAGGCAGGAAGCGGACGTTGTACAGCTTCCCCTCGGGATCGAGGCACACGACGGCGGCGGAGAAGGCTCCCATCACGCAGATGAAGAGGGCCACCCGGTTGCGGCGGGCCACCATGGCCACCAGGCCGACCAGATCGGCGACCAGCACCCACCGGTCAGCGGCGGGGAACAGGAGGTGGGGGAAGCCGTCGACATTGGTGTAGCCCATGTTGGTGGTGTAGGCCTGCCCGGCGGCAAAGGGCAGGAGCCACCAGGCGGCCAAGCCCACGCCCACCAGGCCGGCCGTGATCCCCCACCACAGCCGACGCCCCCACCGGCGCCGGGCCAGCCGGGCGCTCAGCCCGCGGCGCAACCCCCGGACCAGGTCGGCGTCGAGCACCAACCAGACACAGGCACCCACCCCGACGAAGATGGCCGGATAGAGATGGCAGAGCAGGCAGGCGGCGAAGAGGGCGGCGGCCAAGGCCCGGCTGCGCCCGGTACGCAGCCCTCGGGCCACCACGCCGAGGAAGAGCATTCCGATGGAAAGGCTCAACGAGTAGGAGAACTCGCCGGCCAGGGTGGACAGGATGTTGCCGCCGTAGATGGTGAAGCTCGACTCGAACAGGAAAGGCAGGGTGGCTGCGGCCAGACAGGCGGGACCGGGATCTCGCAAGCCGGCCAGCCGGCCGAAAGCCCATGCGCACACGGGCAGGGTGAGCGTCCCGAGCACGGTGACGATCTTGAAAGCGACGTTGTAGCTCACCACCGCGTTGACCAGAACGGTGATCAGACCGGGCAGCGGGAAGTAAAAGGTATAGAGGGGGAAGCCGTCGTACCATCCCGGGTCCCACCCGGTGAGTTGGCCGTGGGTGAGCAGCTGGGACTTCATGAAGGCGGGCATGGCCACGTGCGCCCCGGTGTCGCCGCCGGCGGCGGTGGTGTTGGCCAGCAGCAGCGAGGGGTGTAGCTGGGACAGCGCCACTATGGTCACGCCCAGGACGGTGGCGATGTTGGCCCACACCGGCCACGACGACCGGGAGGTCAACCGCTCCAGCAGCGGCGACCGGGTCCGCAGCAGATCCGGGGGTCGCTCGGGGCTTACGGGCGCGACGGAAGCCAGGTCGACCGGCGCGGCCATCTCAGAAGACGGCCCGCGGCCCGGCGGCCAGGGGCAACACCACCGCAGCCAGGGCCATCAGGTTGAACGAGGCGTGGGCCACCATGTTCATCCCCAACCGACCGGTGCGGTAGGAGACGAACGAGAGGATCACCCCGAACACCGCCAGCCCGAGCAGCTGGAGCGATTCGGCATGGGCCAGCCCGAACAGGACACCGGTGACGATCATGGCCAGTGCCGGGCCCACCCACCCGAGGAAGTTACCGAACAGCCGGGCCAGCGAGCGCAGCAGTACGCCGCGGAAGAACAGTTCCTCGAAGAAGGGGGCACCGACCACCGTGAAGATGGCGATGACCACGTAGCCCGCGCCGTGCGACCCGCCGACCAGGCGGTTGCTGGGCGCGCTGAAGCGCTGGTTGAAGTCGTGGACATGGGAGGCGATGGGCACGTAGATGAGCGCCACCAGGAACTGGCCGCCCACGCCGATGGGGATACCGAGCAGGTCCATCCAGCGGAAGCGCAGACCGAGGTCGCGCACCAGACTGTGCGTCCCCTGCGTCCACGACGCCAGCCAGCCGGCGCCGAAAAAACCGGCCCACAGCCCGAGCAGGGTGGACACGATGTACCAGGTGGGTGGCTCGCTGAGCTTGGTGATGGCGGTGAGGTCATGGAGGTTCCCGCTGGCCGCGGCGGCCACAGAGATGGCCACGACGGCCAGGATCTGACCGGCCAGGAACCCGAGCCCGGCGAAGAGCAGCCATGTCCAGGCAGCCTGTCGCGTGGCGGGAGCCCCGCCGGCGGCCAACTGGCGGTTGAGCGGGCCGATGTAGCTGTCGATGTCCTGTTCGGAGTGCTGTTCCGGGCCCGAATTGGAAACAGGGGGCACCCGAGCCGGAGGTGGCGGCGGGGCCGCACCCCGCGGTGACGGCGGCGCCCAACCGCCGTGGGCTGGCGCTCCGCCCGCCGGCGGCACCGGCGCCCCGAGAGCGCCGACATCGGCGGCTGCGGCCGGGTCCGACCCCTTTTCGGACCGCTCGATCACCCCCACACGATACCGAGAGGATCCCGACGCCAGGGAGCAGCACGCCCCAAAACAGGCTGGCGATGCGTCAGATCGCCCCCACGCGGCATAGCATGATGGGGTGCCACCCAACCCCAACATGCCTTCTGGAGGCCCGCCCCCTGGCGGAATGGGACAGGACCAACCCGGGCAGAACAAGAACCGGATGGTCGTCTATGTGGTGATCGTGGTGGCCATCCTGGCCGTGCTGGTGGTTCCCAGCCTGCTCAACAAGACCCACACCACCAATCTCACCTACAACACCTTCGTAAACGACATCCAGGGTAAGCAGGTCAAGAACGCCACCGTGGACCAGTCCACCGGCGTTATCACCGGCACCCTGTCCAACGGTGCCAGCTATACGGTCAACGGGCCCAACCCGATCACCGATTCCGAGCTCACCGCCCTCAAGCCGCTGGGCTCCGACTACCACCTGGTCACACCGTCCTCGAACATCCTCATCGATCTACTCGGCTGGATCCTCCCCATCGTCATCATCCTCGGGATCTTCCTCTACATCAGCCGAAAGGCGCAGGGTCAAATGGGAAGCATCATGTCGATCGGCCGGTCCAAGGCCAAGCTCTACTCAAGCGAGCGTCCCTCGACCACGTTCGACGACGTGGCCGGGTACGACGGCGTCAAGCTCGAGATCAGCGAGGTAGTCGACTTCCTCAAGACTCCGGCCCGCTTCAAGGAGATCGGCGCCCGCATTCCCAAGGGCATCCTTCTGGTGGGACCACCGGGAACCGGCAAGACGCTGTTGGCCCGGGCGGTGGCCGGCGAGGCCGGAGTGCCGTTCATGTCGGTCAGCGGATCGGACTTCATGGAGATGTTCGTGGGGGTAGGCGCCAGCCGGGTCCGTGACCTCTTCGCCACGGCCCGCAAACAGGCACCGGCCATCGTCTTCATCGACGAGATCGACTCCATTGGCCGTAAGCGCGGTGCCGGTCTGGGTGGCGGTCACGACGAGCGCGAGCAGACGCTCAACCAGATGCTCTCGGAGATGGACGGATTCGACCCGACCGAAGGCATCGTGGTCATGGCGGCCACCAACCGGCCCGACATCCTCGATGCCGCCATTTTGCGTCCCGGCCGGTTCGATCGGCAGATCGTGGTGCCGCTCCCCGACCTGGCTGAGCGCCTCCCCATTCTACAGGTGCACTGCAAGGACAAGCGGGTCGACCCCTCCGTGGACCTCGGGACAGTGGCCCGGGGCACGCCCGGGATGAGCGGCGCCGACCTGGCCAACCTGGTCAACGAAGCGGCCCTCCACGCCGTCAGGCGAGGGGCGACCGTCATCCAGAACGTCGACTTCGAAGCCTCCCGCGACCGGGTCCTGATGGGTCAGCGACGGGAGAGCCTGGTCCTGTCGGGGAACGAGAAGGAGCGGGTGGCCTTCCACGAAGGCGGCCACGCCGTTCTGGCCTACGTTCTGCCCGACGCCGATCCGGTGCACAAGGTGACCATCCTCCCCACCGGCATGGCCCTCGGGGTCACTATGCAGCTCCCCATGGAGGAACTGCACATCCATTCGCGCCAGCACATCGAGGACTCGCTGGCCGTCCGGATGGGAGGGCGGGCGGCCGAACTACTCGTCTACGGCGACCTGTCTACCGGAGCCAGCAACGACCTGGTCGGCAACACCGAACTGGCCCGCAAGATGGTGCGCGAATGGGGCATGAGCGACAAGATCGGCCCCATGGCCTGGGGCTCACAGGGTCAGGTCTTCCTGGGCGAGGATCTCATGCACACCCGTGACTACTCCGAGCACACCAGCCAGGTCATCGACGACGAGGTCGAGATCATCCTACGGGCCCAAGAGCAGCGGGCCCTCGAGGTTCTGGCCCGTCACCGGGGGGGCCTCGACGCCGTGGCCCGGGCCCTGCTCGACGAGGAGACGATCGACGGCGAGACGGTGGGCCGACTGGTGGACACCGCCTACGGGCGCCCCGTACACGAACACGGCGTCAAGTCGGTGCCCCCCATCTTCGTGGCCGCCCAGCATGGTCCGACCGGCTCGGACGACGTGGACGGACCTCCCGAAGATGGGCCCACCGGCGCCTCGGGTTCGCCGGCCGCCGCTGCGGCCGAGCCGGTGCCTCAGGCATCCGGTTCGGACGACCAGTCCACCGACACCGAGGTGGCCGGCGCCGCGCACGCCACCGACCAGACCGGTGCCGTCCAACCTGCCGACGCTCCTCCGCCGCCAGCACCAGCCGACGGCCGCAACAACCCGTCACCGTGGCCGCCACCCCCGCCGCCCAACGGGCACTGGCCCCAGGCCCCCTCGCCGCTGCCCGCCCAGCCGGCCCCCAACCACTGGCCCAAGCAGTCGCCCTGGCCGCCGCCGCCTCCTCCCACCTCCCGCTAGCCCCTCCTCCCGTCAACGGGCCTTTCCGCCGCCCATCGGCAGGCGTAGCCTTGGCGCATGTGCCGCAACATCACCACACTCCGAGGTCTCGAGCCTGCCGCCACACCGCAGGAGGTCACCGACGCCGCCCGTCAGTACGTCCGCAAGATCAGCGGTGTCCAGACGACGTCGCCGCACACCGACGAGGCTTTCGAACGAGCGGTCCGCCGGATAGCCGAAGCCACCACCGAACTCCTGGCCACGCTTCCGCCGCGGCGTCAGCCCCCGCCCACCGTTCCCCCCTCCCGAAGACGGGCGGCCGCCGCCGCCCACTGAGCGTTTCCGTGGCCTGAGGGTTTCCTCTCCGGTCAGGCCACGTCCGGTCAGGCCACGTCCGACCACTTGAGGGAGCCAGGTGTGGTGAGGCGCTGTCCCGTCTCGAGCCACGTCTTGAGGCCGGACAGGATCATGGGCCAGCCCCCGTAGATTTCGGGACTGGCGTCCTCGGGCAGCTGGTCGTGGACCAGGGTCAAGCGGCACGAGTCCCCGACCGGCTCGATCTCCCAGGTCACTCGCGACGTCCCCTGGCCGGACACCTCGTCGCTCCACAGGGCGTTGTAGGTCTGCACCAGACGGCGGGGGGGATCGACTTCGACGTTCTCGCCTGCACCGATGAGCTGCTCGACACGGGGGGCCACCATTTCGTACGAGGATCCGGGCGCCCAGTCGGAGACGATCTCGACGCCGAAGTTGTAGGTGGCTCGTGTCTGGCGGTCGGTGATGGCCTCCCACAGACGTTCGGGGGTGGTGCGGATGTAGATCTCGAAGACCTTCTCCATCTGACTCTCCAATCTCTGCTTGAGGCCGCTGAGGGCCTCGGTCCAGGGCTCGGTGTACTTGTCTATCCACCGGTTGTGCATCAGGCGGATCGGCACCGGGTTCAAGAAATGGTGCTTCTCGCGCCCGGAGCGACGGGTGACGACCAGTCCCGCCTCCTCCAGCACCCGTAGGTGCTTCATCACCCCGAAGCGGGTCATGGCCAAGGCCGATTCGAGCTCGGTGAGGGAACGGCCGTCCCGTTCGAAGAGGGTGTCCAGCAAGAATCGACGAGTGGGGTCGGCCAGGGCCCGGAAGACACGGTCGTCGTCGGTCACGGTGGCGAGCATATGTGACCTTTTAGTCACATGTCAAGCCTCCGGATGTCGCGGGTCAACCGACGGATCACTGCACCAGGAAACCTCCGGACTGGTGCTGCCACAGCTTCCCGTACAGTCCGAGGTCCCCCCGGCCCAAGAGCTGGCGGTGGGTTCCCTCCTCCACGATCCGTCCGCTATCGAAGACCAAGATCCTGTCCATGTGGGCAATGGTCGACAGGCGGTGGGCGATGACCAGCGCCGTCGAACGCTCCATCAACCGCCACAGTGCTTGTTGCACCAGGTGCTCGGACTCGGAGTCCAGGGCAGAAGTGGCTTCGTCCAGCACCAGGATCGGCGCGTGCTTGGCCATGGCCTGGGCGATGGCGACGCGCTGGCGCTGACCCCCGGACAGCTTGAGCCCCCGTTCGCCCACCACCGTGTCATACCCGTCGGGCAATCCGTAGACGAACTCCTCGACGTGGGCCGCCCTGCCGACGGCGTGGACGATCTCGTAGTCCACGACGGGCCGACAGCTCTCGTCTCCCGGCTCGGGAGCAAGCCCGTAGCTGATGTTCTCGGCGATGGTGCGGTGCAGGAGCTGGGGGTCCTGGGGAACATAGGAGATCTGGCTGCGGAGCGAGGCCAGGGTCACGTCGGTGATGTCCTGGCCGTCCACCGTTATCTGCCCGCTGTCGACCTCCATGAGGCGGAGGAGGAGCTTGGACAGCGTCGACTTACCCGAACCGGACGGGCCTACCAGGGCCACATGCTCCCCTGGTTTGACCGTGATGCACAGATCCTCGAAAAGTTGGTCGGATGACCCGTAGGCGAAGCCGACATGGTTGAAGTCCACCCGTCCAGTGCTCACCCGCAGACGGCCGGCGTCGGGGGCATCCTCGATCTCGACCTCGACCCGGGCGATGGCAGTGAACTTGGCCGCCCTACCCAGCGACCGAGCGAACGACCTCAGATGTTCGAACGACTGTTGCAGGCTCATGGCCACTTGTGCCGAGTAGTAGAGGATGAGGTAGAGCGCTGCGGTCGACGCCCAGTGGTGAACGGCCATGGTGGTGCCGGCAGCCAGGGCCAGCAGGGTGCCGATCACAATCGAGGTCTCCAGCTGGAGCTGGGTGCGCATGAAGATCGACCGGGCACGCAGATCAGCGGCGACCGACTGATGCATGAGGTCCTCGACCCGCACCCTCTCTTGCGGTTCAGCCGCCGCCGTGCGGACGGCCATCAGATTGGTCACCGTGTCGGCCACCACGCCTGTCGCCCGCGAATAGTTGTCCTCGAACTCCTGGGATGCCGCTCGCACCCGTGGGAGGCGACGGGACAGGACCAGGACGAAGCCTCCGACCATGACCATGAGGGCCAGTGCGGCCGGCCAGGCGAAGACGGCCAGGACGCCGATGGCCGACAGGACGATCACGGCAACGGGCAACAGGCCCCACGAGGCCACGTCGACCATCTCGACGAACGCCCAGGCGAAATTGCCCAAGGACGAGATGACCTCGCCGGCCGGGTGGTCCATGTGCCAGCGGTAGCTGAGCCTGAGCAGGTGGGCGTACCCGGCATTCACCCCCCGGCCGAAGGATCTGACGCACGCCCCCCACTCGAGCCACCCGGTGATCCGCCACAGCACCATGGCCACCACACCCGCCGACCCGTAGGCGATGAGCAGCGGACCGAAGGTGGTCCACTCGGCGGCCGTGGCTTTGGTCGGAAGGGAGGCCACCCGACTGAGGATGGACGCGAAGATCAGCGGGCAGGTGATGTCGGCCATGACCACGGCCAGCACCATGACGCCCCAGGACGTGATGAGCTGTCGCTTTTGGCCGTCGACCTGTTCCCAGCAGAAGGCGATGGTGTCCTTCGCCGAGGCGGAGGGGAATTCAGAGAGTTCAGCCACGAAAGGCTTCCTTGCCAGAAAGGGGTTGCCCGGGCGCCGTTACGGGAATTACTTCCCTCCGACCGGCTTGCCGGAGCTACCAACGAAAAGAGAGTGGAGCGGGCACCGGTGGTGCCCGTCGGTCAGGGGGCCTGCATGCAGGCGGGCGCCATGTCGAACACGTCGACAGTGCCTCCCCGAGCCGGCGGTGGTGCGCCGGTGTGTCCGAGGGTGCCGGGGGCGACAGACGGCCCACCGAACATCTCGACTCTTGTGTCAGTGATTGTCTTCATCGCTCCCCTCCCGGTTCGCTCGTCATTGGTGGCGGCGCCCGGGATCGGGAACCGACGGTTGGGCACTGGCTTTCGAGCGCCCCTGACATGGTAACCGACCCGCCGCGGCGGCGCGGACTGGTCGGGGGCGGGGACGGCTAAGGCCCGGAGATCCCCACGATCGGCAGACTCAGCTGGTCAAAGTGAAGATCGTCGTGGCCGAATAGTGGCGGCCTTTGGCCAGAATCGTGTGCTGGCCGGTTGTGCCGGCGCGTCGCCCTTTGGGGATCTTCACGTTGCACTCGAACGTCCCGTTGGCGGCCACCCTCGCGCTGCACAACCCGACCCGTTTGCGGCCGTTCTCGTACTTGACCCTGATCTTCACGCCTGCCGGAAAGCCGATGCCGTTGACCACAGCTGCGGTGCCCGGCGTTCCCGAGGACGGGGTGATGGTCAGCGGCGGGACCACCGTCAGTGTGGCCGTCCCCGAGATGAGACCCGACATGGCGGTGATGGTGGTGGCGCCGTCACTGACCCCGGTGGCCAGTCCACCGCTCGACACGGTGGCCGCCG
The DNA here is from genome assembly GCA_963813525.1 of uncultured Acidimicrobiaceae bacterium. Taxonomy (GTDB): domain Bacteria; phylum Actinomycetota; class Acidimicrobiia; order Acidimicrobiales; family RAAP-2; genus Bog-756. The sequence continues at coordinate 1,090,085 of CAWEZI010000005.1, read as the reverse complement.
AGGTGAGAGACGAGGACCAGGTCACGCTCGAGGTGATGTCCTGTGTGCCCAGGTTGGAGTAGAGCCCGGTGGCGGTGTATTGCTGGGTGCCCCCTACGGGGACCGAGGCGGTGGACGGCGTCACGCTGATGCTGATTAGGACGCCGGGGAGGACGGTCAAGGCGGCCGTCCCCGCGATGAGACCCGAGGTGGCGGTGATGGTGGTGGCCCCGTCACTGACCCCGGTGGCCAGTCCGCCGCTCGACACCGTGGCCGCTGATGTGATCGACGAGGACCAGGTCACGCTCGAGGTGATGTTCTGCGTGGTGAGGTTGGAATAGAGCCCGGTGGCGGTGAACTGCTGGGTGTCCCCCGCGGCGATGGAGGCAACGGCCGGGGTGACGCTGATGCTTACGAGTTCAGCGGGGAGGACGGTCAAGGCGGCCGTCCCCGAGATGAGACCCGAGGTGGCGGTGATGGTGGTGGCCCCGTCACTGACCCCGGTGGCCAGTCCGCCGCTCGACACCGTGGCCGCTGATGTGATCGACGAGGACCAGGTCACGCTCGAGGTGATGTTCTGCGTGGTGAGGTCGGAATAGAGCCCGGTGGCGGTGAACTGCTGGGTGTCCCCCGCGGCGATGGAGGCAACGGCCGGGGTGACGCTGATGCTTACGAGTTCAGCGGGGAGGACCGTCAAGGCGGCCGTCCCCGAGATGAGACCCGAGGTGGCGGTGATGGTGGTGGCCCCGTCACTGACCCCGGTGGCCAGTCCGCCGCTCGACACGGTGGCCGCTGATGTGATCGACGAGGACCAGGTCACGCTCGAGGTGATGTCCTGTGTGCTCAGGTTGGAGTAGAGCCCGGTGGCGGTGAACTGCTGGGTGTCGCCTGCGGCTATGGAACTCACGGCAGGGGTCACGCTGATGCTGACGAGGACGGCGGCTGTGACCGTCAGGGCTGCCGTCCCCGAGATGAGACCCGAGGTGGCGGTGATGGTGGTTACGCCGTCACTGACCCCGGTGGCCAGTCCGCCGCTCGACACCGTGGCCGCTGATGTGATTGACGAGGACCAGGTCACGCTGGCGGTCAGGTTCTGGGTGCTCAGGTCGGAATAGAGACCGGTGGCGGTGAACTGTTGGGTGTCGCCTGCGGCGACCGAGGCGACGGCCGGGGTCACGCTGATGCTGACCAGTACCGCCGGAGTGACCGTCAGGGCGGCCGTCCCCGAGATGAGGCCCGACGTGGCGGTGATGGTGGTGACCCCGTCGCTGACCCCGGTGGCCAACCCTCCGCTCGAAACGGTGGCCGCTGATGTGATTGACGACGACCAGGTCACGCTCGAGGTCAGGTTCTGGGTGCTCAGGTTGGAGTAGAGACCGGTGGCGGTGAACTGCTGGGTGTCCCCTGCGGCGACGGAGGCGGTTGCCGGCGTAACACTGATGCTGAGCAGGACCGCCGGGGTGACCGTGCCGGCCGGTTTACTTGTCAGCGGCTCGACTACCGCGAGCGCTGCGATCAACATCACCAGCGCTGCCACCACAGCGCGAAGTGACCGACTGCTTACTCCACGACTCCCCCCGAGCACGGTACCCTCGCTTCCCCCGATTGCAACCGGAACAACCAACAGTGGGCACACGCCCTCGTGATGCCTTCAGATTCCCCACTGATTGCATGGCCAAACCTCGGAGGCCTGAGATTTCTGGAAAATGATTGGCTCAAACCAGTACGAGCGGGTGTATCCCATGGCCCGAGGGGCGAAGGCGCGTCAGCTGAACAGGCGAAGACGCGCCAGCTGAAGAGAACGACGCCGTGTCGTCGGCCCTTACCTCAGTGGAGGGGGGACCAGGCGCTCGTACGCAGGAGCTTGCTCTCCCATTGGTCGCGCACGTCGAGCCCCTTGGCCATGTAGCTGCCCGGCCAGGTGGTCGGGTCGTGCTTTTCGACACTGGTCAAGAGTCCTCCGAGGATGTCGGTGTTCACGATCTTCTGCATCAAGATCGCCTCGGGACGGATTCCTGACCCGTGAGCCACCGCGAAGCAGGCCACGATGTCGAGGAGCTTCTTCGCCGGTTCCACTTCTCGCATGATCCGCCAGTACTCCTCATCCCAGAAGGAGATGTAGTCGTCGAGCGGGGCGTGTGGCCATCCGGTGTCCTGCATGTAGACCGTCAGGTCGTGGAGGTGTCCATCGGTGGGCACGGAGTCAAGGTCAACCGACTGCAGTGCTGACCAGTAGACCGGCGTGATCAGCTTTCCGGTGACTTCATAGCGACAGCCGTCGAGCTCGGCCATCAGCTCGGCCATGTCGCCGTTCAGCATGCGCTCGGTCAAGGCTTCCCATGCCGAGCCGTCAGCCAGAGCCGTAATAGTGACCACCTGATAGGAGGGGCCGCTACCCATGGCGTGATTGAGGTACCAGAGCAGGCGCACTCGGTCGTCACGGGCCAAGGCACCCATCCATTCGGTGCGGTACAGGTCCTCGAAAGCGGCCGCGTGCCTCCCGACGACCTTGTGGGTCTCGTGCATGAACAGCATGCTCAAAGACTCCTCACGCCTTGGCGCCACTCGTGGCCCGCCGTCGGCCCTCCCCCATCGGAGAAATCAACGCCCACGCCCGACCACCGGTGCTTGGGCGAGGAGGGAACGGAGGGCCTTGCGATCGAGCTTTCCGAGAGCGCTTATCGGCAGGTCGTCGGTGAAGACCACGAACTCGGGGACCTTGTAGCTGGCCAAGTGAAGCGAACAGTATTGGATCAGTACCTCGGGGCGGATCTCCTGGTCGGAGACGACCACCGCCCCCACCCGCTCGCCGAGGTCGGAATCGGGCACGCCGACCACGCCCACGTCGATGACGTTCGGGTGCCGGCGGAGCACGTCTTCGACCTCGACCGGTCCGAGTTTCTCGCCCCCCCGGTTGATGGTGTCCGACAGTCGTCCGGTCGGGTACAGGTAGCCCTCGGCGTCCTGCCACCCGGTGTCCCCGGTGTGGAGCCACTCAGCGGTGGTGTTCTGGTGGGCTTGCACCTGAAACTCCCCGACGTCACCGGAAGCCACCAAATCCCCGGTGGACGGGTCGACGATCCGCACCGCGACACCGGGCAGTGGCCGCCCAACCGAGCCGATGTGGTCGCCTTGACGATGGTCGTCGGGGGTGAGAGCGGTGTAGGCACCGAGGGTTTCGGTCTGACCGAAGGTGTTGGAGAAGTCGACGTCGGGCAAGGCCACGATCGCCCTGCGGATCAGATCGACCGGTGCCGCGGCGGCGCCATAGCTCAGTGCCTTGAGCGAGCTGAGATCGGTGGATGCGAATTGCGGGTGGTCGAGGATCCGGCGGAGCATGGCCGGAACCACGAAGGTTTGTGTGACCCTATGCCGTTCGACCAAGGTCAGCCACTGGCCGGCGTCGAACTTGGGCAGGAGCACCATCTGCTTGCCCGAGTGCAGAGCGATGAGCAGCCCGAGCGTCCCTCCGATATGGAAGATGGGCGCCGACATCATGTCCACCGGCTGTATGGCGTCCGGCTCGATCGGTTTGGCGTAGAAGGACAGCCGGTCGGTGACCACCTCGTGACTGATGAACACCGGCTTGGGCAGTCCGGTCGTGCCACTGGTGAACAACACCAGCGCCGTGTCGGGGCCGTCGCCGGCGGTGGGCGGCGCCTGCCCGGGGTCGGCCCGCAGAACATCGTCCTCACCCAGCACAGGCCCGTCGACAGCCGGGCGCAGAGCGGCGGCGAAGCGGGAGCCGGCCACGCCCACCCGCGCACCTATTTTTTCCGCCAGTTGAGCCAGCTCGCCAGCGGTCAGGTAGGCGTTCATCTGGGCGGTGGCCGCCCCCAGCCGAGCAGCCCCGTAGATAGTGGCCACCGAAAGAACGCTGCCCAGGTCGACCAAGGCGACCCGGTCGCCGGGGCGCACGCCGGCGGCAGCCAAGGCCGAGGTCACCCGGACGATGATCGTCTCGAGCTCCCGGTATGTCGTCCCCGTCCCGTCGACCGCCAACGCCACCCGGTCGGGCACAGCGGCGAGGGACACATCGGTGCCGTGGCCGACGTTCATGGCAGCGGTGACCAGGGGGCGGACCGCAGCAGGCGGCTCTGCCACTGGTCGCGTAGCTCGAGGGCAGTAGCCATCCACGACCCGGGGCCGGTCACCTCGGTCGGACTGTCGCTGGTCAGCAAGCGGATCAGTCGGGGGATGCTCGACAGTTTCTGGAACAGAGTCACCTCCGGATACCTCCCCGCCCCCGGCGTGGTCTGCAAGGCCAGAGCCACGCTCATCTGCATCTGCGAGCCCTCGGCGGCGAGCGAGCGGCGGTAGATAGCGCCGGCCGCTTCGATGTAAGCACCCAGCTTTCCCGGAAACGGCCACATGGTGTCCTCCATGTACAGGGTGGGTTCGTGGTCGCCCGGTTCGGTCGGGATCTCGGACAGTGCAGACAGAGCGGGCGACCACGGGAGGGGGACCATGATCCGGCCATGTGACTCGTGCTGGAGACCGTCGAGAGTGCGGGCCCAACTCCGAAGGTCGCCGGTGGCCACCCGGTCGGCCACCCGCTGCCAGGCGACCCCGTCAGTGACGGCGGTCACCGTGACAGCCCGATAGGAAGGACCGCTTCCGTGAGCCAGATCGAGGTACCAGACGAGCCGCGCGTCGTTCCCCTTGGCCAGCAGCGGCATCCAGCCACTCCGATAAGCGTCCTCGAACCGGTCCGCTTCCTTGCCCACCACCTTGTGGACCTCGTGAACGAAGAGCACTTTCCCCCGCTTGTTAGTGCAGCCCCCGAAGGGCACCGTAACTGGCGGCCCGACCGACGGTCAATGTGGTGACACCCCTCACGAGCGGACGAAGGGAAACCCGGTCGAGGACACCACGCCGGGCGCTCCGGCCGGGACGGCGTCCTCTTCCACGTTGACCGGCTGGGACGAGACGACCGCCAAGAGGAGGAGGCCCCCCACGCGCTTGGGGCCGAGGACGACCACCCCACCCGGGGGCACCATGAACGTGGTCGCCGGGCGCGAGGCGTCGATGCTCGACACCTTCACCCGAGCGGCCGACGGACCGGGGTTGGCCACGGCCAACGTGGACGTGCTCGCTCCCTGAGTGCCGGGCGCACCAGGAACACCGGGACCGGGAACCAGCCAGCGGGTGCTCACCGTCACCGTCCCTGACGACGATCCCCATCCCGGCATCGGCGATCCGTTACCGGCGGCCACCGTCCGTCCAGCCACGATGGGTCCGGAGGCGTTGATGGTTACCGAAAAAGGGGTCTGTTGGGGCAGTCCGCCGGTTCCCGAGGCGGCATAGTCGACGATGGAGAGCGGTGGGATGGTGATCCGCCGGGGCACGACGGTGCCCTCCGACAGGCCCAGTGAGAGTGTGGCGGTGACGGTAGCGGTGCCGGGATTGGCCAGATCGAATTCGACCTTGGCCCCCGGGCGGACGGTGGTCTGGGCAAACCGCCACACCGACGAAAGGGAGGGTGCTCCGAGGCGAAGGGCGAGTCCACCCGAACCAGCCGACGACTGCTGGAACTCCGAACTGACCACGTTCCCCGATTGCACCGTCACCACCGTGCCGATGTCGGCGACGTTCTGCACATAGCTGCCCACGTTCTCGACGATGAGCCGGCCCGACGGGACCATCAGGCCCTGGTAGGCCTGAGGGGTGATCAGGCCGTTGCCGGTCACGAAGGAGACGTTGACCACAGCGCCGGGTGCGGCCGGGTTGAAAAGAGCGAGGGCCAGAGTGTTGCCCGACACGGTCGAGCCGCCTGCGAAGGCCCAATAGGACGAGGCTTGGGTTGCGCACGGGGCCATGCTCCAACCGGCCGGACCCGACACGATCTGGTCGGCGACCACACCCCCTCCGGCAAAGACGAACGATGAGGCCACGCTTCCGCCCGACAGGCCGGCCGACGGATTGACGGCGGCGCGACCTCGGGCGGGGACAGCGAGCGTGCGCTGGACCGGCCCCGAACCTGCCGCACCGGAGGGGCCCACACTGGTCATCACCGCCCCGACGGCGTGGGCCGTCGAGTTGATGAGGTAGATGGTGGAATCGGCCGCCTTACCGGCAGCCGCGGTACAAAAGGCCGACGACGAGTACGAGGCGGTCGGCGGGATCGAGACCCCGTCAGTGACCCCCGGGGCCGGTGCCGCCGCCGGCGAGGGAACCAGAGAGGCGATGACGGCCACCGCCACCACCACCACGAGCACCGACACCACAGCCAGCCACCGTCCAAGGGTGCCCGATGGGTACACCCGAGAGTCGGGGCTGGTCAGCTCTCCCGGCGCGGCCTGGCCCGGTGGGTGGAGGTCGGTCGTGTCGGTCGGGTCGGTCATGCAACCACCCCTGCGTCGACGCCCTCCCGAGAACTACCGTCCTCGGTCGTCGGCTGTGGACCTGCGGCCTCCGGGTCCTTTCCCCTGGCCCTACTTCGGGCACGCTCCCGCCTCCTCCGCAGTCCCCGCCACGGGATGCCCAGACCGAAGCGGAACAGGACTGCCAGAGCCGCTATCCAGGCGATGACCGACGCCAGGAACGAGATCGGCGTTAGCACCCCCCCGTCGAATCGCAGAATTCCCACCCCCGTGGCCGTCACTGCGTACCGACCTGCCCATCCGAAAGCCGAGCCGCGTGCAGCCCGCGCACCGTTTGCCTCGACCAGGCTCCACCGGCCAGCCGGTGCCAACGCGGTCAGGAGCGTGCCTCCGACCAGGGGCCCGCGATAGGACCGCGCTGCCGTCGGACCGGGCAGAACGGGCACGGCGGCGGGAATCAGGGGTGACGCCGGGTTCGAATGGACCCGGGCAAAGACGGAAGCTCGGCCTGCGTCCGCTGTGGCCAGCGACCGCCCGGCCGGGACCAGAGCGCGCTCGGGAAGCCAGGCGGCGTTGGCATAGACGGTGATACCGGTCCCCGAGACCACTGGCTCGAGATCAAGCTGCCGGCTGAGGGCGGCGGTCAGGTCGGCCGGGACCGGGTACACCGGCGGGGTCTGCTCCCCCTGGATCTCCGGGGCGAGCGAGGTCAACAACACCACATAGCGAACCCCCGCCGGGGCCAGCATGGTGCCCAATCGATCGGTGCGGCCGGCCTGGGCCAGGTTCACAGCCGAGGCCAGTCGAGCGGTGGGCCCGGGAGCCGGCGCGTTCCACAGCCAACGCACATCCGGGCTCCCGTCCTCCGAGGTGGCGTAGGCCAGCCCGTTTCCGACTGCCCACGAGCCCTGGTTGAGAGCGCGAGCATCCCCCAGCCACAGGACCCGGAAGGATCCGCTCGTCGCCTTGGATGCCATCCATGTCACCGACTGGCTGAAATCGTTGACCGGAAGGTCCCATCTTCCCGGAACGGCCGAGACCAGTGTCGGGAGTGCCCCGAGTACGAACACGCAGATGGCGAGAACCGAAAGGAGTTGACGCCATCCGAAAGTGGCCGACGGTAGGTCCTCTTCGAAAGCGGCTACGCCGAGGCCGATGGCGGCGGCAACAGCCACCGCAGCCGGAGCGAGAAGGACCAGGGGGTCGATGGCCAGCGACCCGGTCCAGCCGCGGCCCATGACCCAGTCGAGCACCCAGAACACGAGGGCGATGGCCCACAGGCGACCGGCCCAGACAAAGCGTGGCCCGCGGGCCAGCACCAGAGGTAGAGCCGCAGCCACGGCGAACCCCCACGCCAGCGGCGAGACGCCGATGGGTCCCACCGCGAACCGCAGGAGCGAACTCCACGAAGCGGCGCTGGAGGCGGGGAGGGGTACGCCGAAGACCTGCACTGCGCCCCGTCCAGCGGACAGTACGCCAATGACCCAGGGCGCGCAGATGAGGGCGGCAACCAGGGTCGACCCCACTGCCAATCGGACAGCTCGCCAGGTTCCCCGCCAGTCGGCGAAGAGACACGACGACAAAAGGAGGGCCACAGCGGCGCCAACGATCACGATGGCGGCGGCCGGAACGAAAGATATGAGCACCGCCTCGAGGAGGCCGAGGGCAACCACACGCCGCAAGGTGCCGTGGCGGTCGGTCCAGGCCACCAGTCGCGTCGACGCCGACGGGGCCCCGGGAGCGCTCTCCCCTGGCGAATCCGTGCCCGGCGTGGTCGCCGTCCGGGCCTCGTCGTGGTCTCGGTGGCTCTGACCGTGGCTGTAGGGGGCGGTCCGGGTGGCGCGGAAGAGGCAGCCGAAGGCCCAGGGCGTGCCGGCATAGACGACCAGGGCGCCCCACCGCCCCTGGGCTATGGCGTTGTAGGCCAGGGCCATGGCCAGGTAGGCCAAGCCGGCCACCAGCGATGCCCGCTGGGAGCCGAACGGACGGAGCAAGCGCACCACGCCCCAGGCGCCCAAGGGAAGGCAGCCGAAGATCAGCACCTTTTGACTCAGTCCCATCGCTCCGAACAGCACAGTCCCGACCACGCCGATCATGGCCAGCGCCGGGGAGGCGGGAGCGGTGGTCCCCACCCCCGAGGGGTGCCAGCCGGTGACGAACTGGGTCCATGTCGATGACAGGCTCGGGAACGGGGCGAACTGGCCGACGGCCGGCAGACGGGCCCCGATGACACCGCGGGTCCCGATGAGGACCACCAGGACGGCGACCAACCAGGTCGTCAGCTTGACCTGACCGCTCAGGCGACCAGCCCTCGTCTCGACCACCTCGGGGACGTCCAGGGAGTCGGGGGCGGCGGCTCCGGCGGCGATGAGCGCAGCGCTCTCCACGTAGGCGCTCTCGTCGAGAGCGGCCAATTCGTCGGCGTGGGCACCGTGGAACCCGTGCTGAAAGACACGCCGACCGTAGGCCGACAAGCGGGCGCTGCCTCCCACCTGAAGGACCCGGATCTCCTTGTCACTGAGGCGTCGATGGGAGGCCAGCTCCTTGCGTTGGCCACGGGTCACCGACAGGTGGCCGACGTTCCAACGCCATGCCCGGGTCACGGCCCGGGCCCGGGCCCGGTTGCCGGCCAGCTCGGCCACGATGACCTCGGCCAGGGCCAGCACCATGACCTGTGGCACAACCCGAATCAGGTTGAAGGGGCCGTAGCACTTGAAGACGGCCAGTAATTCGTGCCGGCGCTGAAGTTCCTGGAGGGTCACCGGATGCCGGGGCGGCTTCTTTCTGTCCTGATCTTGCTCGTCTCCGACCTGGTCCCCTCCGTCGCGTCGGGCCAGGGCCGGGTCGAGCGGACGCATCCCCGAGGCCAGATTCTCGAGGTGCCGGACACGGGCATCGGGAGCCACGATGATCCGGGCTCCGACGATCTGGGCTCGCCAACAGAGGTCGAGGTCCTCGCCCATGGCCACGATGTTCGGGTCGAAGCCACCGAGCTCCTTGAACAGATCGGCCCGCACCAAGCTGCACCCGCCCGGGGCCAGGAAGACGTCCCGCACAGCGTCGTGCTGACCGTGGTCGATCTCGTAGGGCTGGACCCGGTCGACCACCGATCCCCCTTTGTCCACGGTCATGCCCACGTGGATGAGGCGTTCAGGGTCGTCCCAGGTGACCTCCTTGGGCGAGACGATCCCGGCATTGGATCGGAACGCCTCCTCGACCATCAGATGGACGGCGTCTGGATCGAGGGCCACGTCATCGTGGCAAAGCAGGTAGTAATCGGCGCCGTCGACCATGGTCGGTACTTCGTTGACCGTGGCACCGAAACCTCGGTTTTCCTCGAATCGACGGACATAGGCGGAGGGCAGAACCGCTGCCACCCGCTCGGTCAGGCCCTCCTGGCTGGCGTCGTCCAGCACCAGAACGGAGAGCTCTGCGTAGTCCTGCGTTTGGAGGGAGGCCAGCGTCTCCTCGAACCACGGACCGGGATCGTGGGCGACGACGACGGCGACAACCGGCGGTGCCAGCGTTTCCATCAGGGGTCTGAGGCTATCGGGCTGCAACGGCCCGGCGGTGGCTCCTGACCCCCTTTTTGCAGCGTGGCCGAGGCCGCTCCGGGGCGCCGTTTCGGACGCCTGGGGTGCTTGCAACTGTTACTCATGGTGTATACACTTGTATCTGTCAGAGCGCGCCAGATCGGCTTGTTGCCCGACCCGGGTCCCGATCCCGTGTGCCCCAGAAGGAGCCAAGGAGAACCCCATGCCCAAGATTCCCGACTTCAAGATTCCCGACGTCAAGATCCCCGATATCAAGATCCCCGACATCAACACCGACGTGACCAAGGCAGCCAAGGACATCGCCGCGGTGGCCAAGGACGCCACCTACGTGGTCATCGGAGCCGGTGTGCTCGGCTTCCAGCGAGCCCAGGTACAGCGCCAGGAGCTCCGCAAGAAGTTGGCCGAGCCTCGCAGTGACCTCGGACAGCGGGTCGCCGCCGTGCGTTCCGACCTGGGCGAGGCCCTCCAGGCGGTCGATGTCGCCGTCGACACTGTCGCCACCCGGGTCGAGGAGCTCATCGAGCGCATGGAGACGGCCGTGGCGCCCCTCGAGGACTACCTCCCTACCCAGGCACGCGATGTGGCTCGGCAGGCTCATGCACAGGCCAAGGAGGCCCGCATCCAGATCCGCTCGCGGATTCCCACGGTGACCGCCTGAGGTTGGACCTGGCGCCCACGCTCCGACGTGCTCGATGGAGACGGGGACCGGGGACCGGGGACGTATTTTCTTCGAGAATGCCGCGTCTTACCGCGTCTACAGCCGATATTCGGTCTGAACTGGTATCGGTTGTAGACAGTGAATTCTCCCTTTCCCAAAATTAGACGACACCGAGGGAGACCCTTAATACGTAGGCGCCTCTCCCGAGTAACACGCAGCCTCCCTCGAGCGGCTCGCCGGTCCCCCGGTCCCTTCGACCAGTGGCCGCCCCACCCGACGGTGGTCAGCTGGCGTCGGGCGCCCGGCCTCTCAGCCGGTCTGCGACCGCCAGTAGTCGAGCACGTCGCTCAGTGTCTGTTCCAAGGGGATCTCCGGCTTCCATCCGGTGACGGCGGACAGGCGGGCGGGATCGCCCCGCAGCACGGGGACCTCCACCGGCCGCATGAGCGCCGGTTCTGGCTCGAGGGCGAGCATGGTCCCCGCCAGTTCCAGGAGCCCGTCGGCGATCTCCTGGATGGAGACGTCCCGACCCGAGCAGACGTTGTACACCGTGCCGGGTTCGCCCGACTCGATCAGAAGTCGGTAGGCACGCACCACGTCACGGACATCGGTGAAATCACGCCTGGCCGTCAGGTTCCCGACCGGTATGGACGTGGCCCCGCCCCGATCGGCCTCCACAATCCGTTGGGCCAAAGCGGCCACCGCGAAATTGGGGCTCTGACCCGGTCCGATGTGATTGAACGGCCGGACGATGACCACGTGTTGGCCATGGCCCAGGAAGGCCTGGACAGCCAGGGCCTCGGCCGCCAGCTTGCTCGCCGCGTACGGGGTCAGGGGGGCGGTCGGCGCGTCCTCGTCGAGCGGAAGACGTGCCGGGTCGGTGACGGCTCCGTAGACCTCGGCTGAGCTCACGATCAGGATCCGCGGATCGGTGCCACACCGGCGGGCGGCGGCCAGCACCGCCCCGGTCCCGATCACATTGACCTCGAGCACCTGGAGAGGCTCGTCCCACGATTGGCCCACGTGGGTCAAGGCGGCCAGGTGGTACACGGCGTCAGGGGCGGCGTCGACCATGGCGGGCATCAGGGAGGCGGGATCGGTGACGTCCACTTCCCTGTCCACCGACACCACCTGATCCCCCCGTTGGCGGAGATGATCGGCGAGCCAGTGGCCGACGAAGCCGCCGCCGCCTGTGATCAGCGAGCGCACGACGGGTCACCCTACCGGGTGTGTACCGCCACCAGCGTCCCTGCCGGCCACCCGTCCTGCGACGGCAGCCCGGTACGCCTCCATGTGACGGGCGGCGCTGGCCGCCCAGGTGTGGTCGGCCACGATGGCGAAACCACGACGCTGCCGCTCCCGAGCGACCCCCTCGCCGTCCTCCGAGCCGTCGAGACGGGCATCGATGGCCTGGGCCAGCCCGTCGACGTCACCGGGTGGGACCAACACGGCGGCATCCCCGGCCACCTCCTCCATGGCTGTTCCTGCTGTGGTGATCAGCGGCGTGCCACAGGCCAGGGCCTCCAGGGCGGGAAGGCCGAATCCCTCGTAGACCGCCGGGTAGACGGCGGCGGAGGCCGAGCGCAGCAGGGCGGGGACGGCGGCGTCGGGGACGTACCCGGTGCGGATGATCCGTGAGGCAAAGCCCGACGTGGCCACCGCCCGCTCGACGGCGGCCGAAGCCGACCCCCATCCGGCCCCCCCGGCCAACACCAGTCGCGCCTCCGGGTGCCCCCCGGCCACCCGCGAGAAGGCGGCGACGAGGGTGGGAACGTCCTTACGCGGCTCGATGGTGCCGACAAAGACCACAAAGGGTGAGCCGTCGATCAGCCGCGGGTCCAGCCTGTTCAGAGCGGCGACGTCCACCTCCTCGTGGGGTGGATCGGGCCGGAAGCGGTTTCTGTCCACACCGTGGTGGGCGACGAACACCGGTGTCTCCACCCGGCACCAACGCTGGAGTTGGGCGGCTGTCACCGCGCTGGGGCAGACCACAGCGGCGGCCCGTTTGGCGGCGACGCGTATGGCCCGTCGGAAAAAGACCACCTTTGACCTCTCGTGCCACCGTGGCTCTTCGAAGAAGCTCATGTCATGAATCGTCACCACCGACGGCACCGGTGAACGCTCCGGCATCGTGTAGTGGGGACCGTGGTGCACCGACACGGCCTGCTCCCCCACGAGACGAGGGAGCCGGAGTTGCTCCCAGGCCAACCGCAGCGGTCGCGCCCCGGGTGCGGCGGGAACGACGGCGGCACCGGGGACGGCCGTTGACCACCGATGACCGTCACCGTGACGAGCGAACACCACGAGGTCGGCATCGGAGCGTGAGGCGAGGGCGGTGGCCAGTTGCAGCGTGTACTGACCGGCCCCCACCGGCTGGAGGGGAACCGCGGTCACGTCGAGCGAGAGGCGCAGCCGCGGTTCAGCCATCGACCACCGGCGTGGGACAACGCCGGGCCTCTTCCCAGACCAGCACGTGACGATGGGCGATGGCCGACCAGGTCAGCTCGGCCGAACGGGCCAACCCGAGGGTCTGCAACCGCACCCGCTCCGACTCGTCGGTGGCCACCGTCAGGATGCCATCGGCGATCGAGTCCGTACTGTGCGGGTCGACCTCGAACGCCGCTCCCGCCGTACTGGGGAGGGGACTGGCCACCACCGGGGCGCCGAACCTCATCGCCTCGACGGGGGGCAGGCCGAAGCCCTCGATGAGCGGGACGTAGGCCATGAGCCGGGTCGTGGCGTAGAGGGCGGAAAGCTCGGGCGCCGACACCAGCCCGGCCAGCACGACCCCGGAGGCCTTGGGCAGCTGCTCGCCCCAACCGGTCGGGCCCACCATGACGAGCGGCCACGGTGCCGGCAACGACCTGCGCACCCGTCCGTACGCCTCGACCAGCCGTGCCTGGTTCTTGCGGGGTTCGAGGGTGCCCACGCTCAGGAGGAAGGGCCCATGGACGCCCAGGCGGGCCAACCTTGCTGCGGACGCCTCGAAGTCGGGCGGAGGCAGATGATCGGAGCCCATGGGGATGACGGTGATCCTGTCGCGTGCTGCGCCGGCGTCGGCCAGGTCGTCGGCCACCACCTCGGCGGGGACGACGAACCGCCCCGACCGACGCAGGGCCCGCCGCAGGGCGGCCTCGTGCCAGGCGCGTCCGCGACGGGGGTAGGCCTCGGGCACCCGGCGCCACAGGAGGTCGTGCACGGTGGCCACCATGGCCGCCCCGTTGGGTTCGAGGGTGGCGAGCGAGGTGGCATGGACGACGTCGAATCCGGTGGGAGCCCTGATGATCCCGTAGTCCCACAACCGGGTCATGAGGGGACCGGGAAGCGGTGAACTGCGCACCGGGCGGCCAAGGCCGGCCAGCCGATCGGGTTGGACCGCACGGCCGGTGGGCCGGCTGGCCAGCAGCTCGATGTGGGGCTGCTCCGTCGTCGGCAGCGAGTCGAGGCCCTGGATCAACCCGCCCACGTAGGTGCCGATCCCACCCGAGGCGGTTCGCCGCAACTGCTCGGCCAACAGGAGCAGGCGCAGATCGCTCACGGCTCCGCTCCGAGGGACGGTCGTGGTCCGCCCCCCGTGCCGACGGCGCCGGCGGCCGCGGCGTCGGTGTAGAGCCGGGCGAGGCCCGCTCCACACGCCTCCCAGCTGAAGGTTGCGCTCTGCTGTCTCCCTCGCTCCACCAGATCGGCGATGGCCGATCCACCGTCGAGCACCTCGCAGAGAGCACCGGCCAGACCATCGAGGTCGCCGGGAGCCACCAGGAGGGCCCCTTGGCCGACCACTTCGGGGATGGCGCCGGCGGCGGTGGCCACCACCGGTACCCCGGCTGCCATGGCCTGTAGGGGAGGGAAACCAAAACCCTCGTAGAGCGAGGGATAGGCCAGAACGGCGGCACGGCCGAGGGCCTGGGCCAGAGCGGCGTCGTCCAGGTACCCCGGGCGCAGGATCCGGTCCCGCACCGGCGATGCGGCGACGGCGGCGAGGAAGCTGTCCGCCCCCCATCCATCGCCACCCACCACCGCCAGGGCCACGTCCGGGTGGGCGGCGGACACCGCGGTGAAGGCCGACACCAACGACGGGTAGTCCTTGCGGGGCTCGATGGTCCCGACGGCCAAGATGTAGCGCCGACAGCCCTCGGGCAACGAGAAGGGCGCCCCGTCGGCTGGGGAGAGAGGGCCCAGGGTGGGGATGCCGTGGTGAACTGGGCGGACCCGTTCAGGGTCGACTCCGAACTCGGCCACCACCTGGTCGGCTACGAAACGGGAAGGGGTGTGTACCCATGCCCCCTCGGCCACCGCCCGTCGCACCAGGGAGGGGAAGGCCAGCGTGGGAGGGTCGCACATCTCCGGGTAGAGCACGACGGTCAGGTCGTGGACGGTCACCACCCGGGCGGCTCGCGCCGTCGGAGGGACGACGAAGTTGGTGCCGTGCACCACGTCGCATCTGCCCACGAACCATTCGATCGGGGGCACCGAGAAACGGGCCCAGGCCGCATGCAACGGTCTCGCCGGCATGGCCCGCTGCCTGGTCGACACGGCGGCCGGAACCCGGCTGGCGATGCCCCGCCGGCGACGCCAGCTGACGGCGAAGGCCGACATCTGGACGGACGGCTGGGCGGCGAGGGCAGGAAGGGCCCCGGCACAGAAGGCGCCGACGCCTGTCGGTCGGCCCAGAAGGGGCGTGGCGTCGAAGGCGACGGCGAGGCGGCCCCGATCGGCGGCAGCGGTTCGCTCCGGCGGCACGCAGGGAGCCTTGCACACCTCCGTCCAGGTCGGAGCCACGCAGCGACCCCGCTATCCTGCGCCGATGGCTTCCCGTGTCCGGCCACTCCCCGCCGGGCAACGGTGATCGCGGCCCTGGCCGGCGGGGTAGGTGCCGCCCGCCTCCTGCGCGGCATGATCGAGGTGCTCCCCGCCGACGAGATCACGGCCGTCGTCAACGTGGGGGACGACACCGTGCTGCACGGGCTACACATCTCCCCCGATCTGGACACGGTCATGTACACGCTGGCCGACGCCATCAACCCGGACACCGGGTGGGGGCTGGCCGGCGAGACCTGGCGGGTCATGGACTCACTCGGGAAACTGGGCGGGATCACCTGGTTCAACCTCGGTGACCAGGACCTGGCCACCCACTGCTACCGGACCCAGCGTCTGGCCGAGGGCGCCTCCCTGAGCGAGGTGACCGGCGAGCTGGCCCGCGCTTTTGGCGTAGCCATCACCCTGCTACCTGTCACCGACGATCCCCTCCGCACCCGGGTTCAGCTGGTGGATGGGCCCGAGGTCGGTTTTCAGGAGTACTTCGTGCGGCTGCACCACGATGTGGCCGTGGCCGGGGTTCGCTTCGAGGGCGCGGCCGTCGCCCGTCCGGGTCCCTCGGTCATCAGCGTTCTCGAGGAGGCCACGACCATTGTGGTGTGCCCGTCCAATCCCGTGGTCTCCATCGATCCGCTGCTGGCCGTGGACGGGGTGCTCGAGTGCCTGGGCAGCCGCCGCTCGCGGGTTGTCGGGGTGTCCCCCATCGTGGCCGGCGCCGCCCTCAAGGGCCCGGCCGACAGGCTGCTGCGGGAGATGGGCTTCGAGTCGTCGGTGGTCGGCGTGGCCCGCTGGTACGCCCGGTGGATGGGGACCCTGGTCATCGACGAAGCCGACGCCGATCTGGCCTCTGCCGTCGAAGCCGAAGGTGTGCGCTGCGTGGTGGCCCCGACCATCATGTCCAGCATCGAGCTCTCGGCCGCCCTGTCGCGGACGGTCCTCGATGCAGCCGGCTGATTCCGTGCCACCGGCCCTGGCTGTCTATCCGGTTACCGGACTGGGGGAAGTAGGGGTCGGCGACGATCTGGCCGAGTTGCTGGCCGGCGCAGTGGAGACCGGCTCTGATCGAACCGGGGCGGTGCCCGGCGGTCTGCAGGACGGCGATGTCCTGGTGGTGACACAGAAGGTCGTGTCCAAGGCGGAGGGACGGTTGGTGGATCTGGACCACGACGATCCCGAAGCCAAGCGGCTCCTGGTCGAAGAAGAAGCGGTGCGCGTCCTGCGGCGACGCGGCGACCTGCTCATCACCGAGACCCGGCACGGCTTCATCTGCGCCAATTCCGGCGTCGATCTGTCCAACGTCGACAGCGGCACCGCCGCCCTCCTGCCTCTCGACCCGGATCGGTCGGCGCGCCGGATACGGGAGGCGCTGCGTCACCGTTACGGGGTGACGGTGGCCGTGGTGGTGTCCGACACCTTCGGGAGGGCCTGGCGGCGTGGGGTCACCGACGTGGCCATCGGCATCGCCGGTATCGCCGGCGTTGTGGACCTCCGGGGTACGCCGGACGCCAACGGTCGCATCCTCGACGCCACCGAGATGTGCGTGGTCGACGAAGTGGCCGGCGCTGCAGAGTTGGTCATGGGCAAGGACCGGGGGATTCCCGCTGCCGTCGTCCGCGGGGTGGACCCCCGCTGGCTTCGCTCCGGGTCGGTGGCCGAGGAGATCATCCGGCCGCCGGACGAAGACCTCTTCAGGTGAGAAGGACGCCGGATCAGACCGCGTCGTCGAGTCGTTGCCGCACGAAGTCGAGCACGGAGGCCGTACCCTCACCAAGCTGTGTCCACGGGCTCCAGCCGAGCTGGATGCCGGCGCGGGACGGATCGAGGCTGCTGCGCCACAGCTCCCCGGGACGCAGAGGGCGGAACTCGACCTGCGGCGGTACGCCGGCCTGGGCGGCCATTTCCGCGTAGAGCTGGTTCACCGACGTCTCCCGGCCGGTGCCGATGTTGCAGAGGAGACCGCCGCCTTTGGTGGTTGCCCTGACAAAGGCGTCCACCACGTCGTCGACGTAGACGAAGTCGCGGGTCTGCTCACCGTCACCGAAGATGATGACCGACTCGCCCTTCAAGATCCGCTCAGCGAAGATGGCCACCACACCCGCTTCGCCGTGGGGGTCCTGTCGGGGGCCGTAGACGTTGGCCAGTGCCAGCGCCGCGAACTCGAGTGAATGGAGTTCCCGATAGGCCTCCAGGTAGTCGATGGCTGCTTTCTTCGACACCCCGTAGGGGGAGAGAGGATGGTGGGGAAGGGACTCCTTGAGCGGGAGCTCGGAGGTGTCGGGTTCGCCGTACAGCGTCCCTCCGCTGGCGGCGAAGACGACCCGGTCGGACCCGGCCTGGCGGGCCCCTTCGAGGACCCGGATGGTACCGAGCACGTTGACGTCGGCATCGAAGACGGGTTCGGCTACCGACACCCGCACATCGGCCTGCGCAGCCAGATGGAAGACCACTTCGGGTCGATGACGGGCCATGAGCTCGACCAGCTCGGAGGAGCGCACGTCCATCTGGTGGACAGTGAGCTGGTGAGCAGCCGTTGCCCGGGCGTCGGCCAGGTTGGCCAGCGATCCGGTGGACAGGTCGTCGACCACGTCCACGGTATGTCCTTCGGCCAAAAGGCGGTCCACCAGGGTCGACCCGATGAACCCGGCTCCCCCGGTCACCAACATGCGCATCGTTCAGGTCCCGGGTCCGATGCGCTCGCCGTCGATGACCGTGCCCGAGGCGGTGACGGCGCCGGCGCCGATCACCGACACCCCGTGGATCACGCACCGCTGCCCGACAATGGCACCCGGACCCACCACCGACCGCTCCACCGTGGCCTTGGAGGCCACCCGCGACCCGGGCAGGAGGACCGAACCGGTCACCGATGCCCCTTCCTCGATGACGGCACCGGCGCCGATCACCGAGTCCTCGACGACCACGTCGGAGGCGATGGATGCGCCACGGCCGAGGAGGGACCGTGCCACCGACGAGCTCTGCACGTCGACCTCGCCGATACGCCAGACGCCTGATCCGATGCTCGGGTCGAGAATGGCTCCGGGGGAGGGAGGACCGAGGCGGCGCCCGACGAGGAGATCGCGATGGGCGCGGAGATAGGCGTCGGGCGTGCCCGTGTCCAACCAGTAGGCCTCGGAACCCAGCGCGAACAGGGAGCCCGCCTCGACCAGGGCGGGAAATGTCTCACGTTCGACCGACACACGCCGACCGGACGGGATCCGGGCCAGGACCGACGGCTCCATCACGTAGGTTCCGGCATTGATCAGGTTGGTGGGGACCTCGTCCCGTGGCGGCTTCTCGATGAAGGCTTCGACCCGTCCTTCGTCATCGGTCACCACGACACCGAACGAGCTCGGGTCATCCACGGGTGTCAGGCTGATGGTGGCCTCGGCACCCCGCAGCCGATGGAAAGCGATCAACTCGGAGATGTCGGAGTCGGTGAGCACATCACCGTTGACCACCACGAAGGTGCCATCGATGCCGGCATGGTGCGCGGCAAACCGAATGGCCCCGGCCGTGTCCAGCGGCGTGGGCTCGACGGCATACGAAACGTGCACGCCATCGATGGATCCGGAGGGGTAGGCGTTGATGAAAGCGTCCGGCCGGTAGCCCAGGGAGAGCACCGCTTCGTCGATTCCGTGGTCGGCCAGATGCCCCACCACCCGCTCGATCATGGGCTGCTCCACCACCGGGAGCATCTGCTTGGGGACGGTCAGGGTCAGGGGCCGCAGGCGCGTACCTTCGCCGCCCACCAGGACGACTGCTCTCACTTGGTGCTTCCGCCAGATTTCTGGGTGGTGGAGGTCGTCGATGGCTTGGCGGCCGTGGTCGGCGTCACCGCGGTGGTCGGGGTCACGGCCGTGGTCGGGGTCACCGCCGTCGACGGGGTCGCCGCCGTGGTGGGTGTGGTCGACTGCACCGATGTGATGAGGGCGGTGATGGACTTGGCCGGAGGCTTGGGGATCGAGGCGCTGGCCGGCACGAAGGCCATGGTTATCAGCTGCCCGTTGGCGAACTTGAGGTCCTGGGGATCGCCACTCGTCTCGGTGCCCTTGCCGTTCGAGGCGAAGCTGGGCCAGCTCACCACGATCACCACTCCCGGCTTGGATGCGTCGGGAGTTCCCTTGGGGCAGACGTCGCCATCGGTGTAGACCGACTTGCCCGGATACTGAATGGTGTTGGCGGTCAGCTGGAGTCCCTTGTACCCGGACACGAACTTGCCCAGCGTGGCGTTGGCGCCGGACTCGGAGCTGTTCTTCGGGGCGATGGTCAGCACGCCGTTGCCGTCGGCCGTCAGCCCGGTCTTGGTGGTATTGGTGCTGGCCGGAAGGTTCGGCTCGGTGGTGCCGCAGATGTCGATACCCAGCGCCGCGTGCCATTGCTGCTGGGTGGTCGGGGGTCCGGCCCCGGAGGCCGTGCGGTGGGTGTTCTCGTACCGGCTGAACCCGATGAGGAGCAGCCCCACGATGCAGATAAGGGCCAGGCTGGCGTACCAGTTCACCGGCATCTGGCCGCGGTAGGTGCGACCACCCCCGGTGGTCGCCGCCCGCTCAACCCATTTCCCTGTGGAATTACTCGCCATGATCGGACGACACCCTACAACCTGTGCCCCGGAGACTCCGACGCACGCCGCCGGCCCTGGGCCGCCCGTTTGGCGCAGGCCAGGCCGCACCGGGCCCCGGTCCCGAGGGCGACCAGGGGCAGGAGCAGCCGCCGCCATCCCTCCGAGGACCGGGCTGCGAACCGGAGAAGGGACCGGTGGTGCTCGACGATCATGCGGTACGGGTGACGATCCGTGGAAACGCCCTGGGAGTGGGTGACCTCGGCGACAGGGGAATAGGCCACACCCCACCCGGCCCGGCCCAGTCGCCAGCACAGGTCCACGTCCTCGAAGTACATGAAATACGCCTCATCGAATCCGCCCACCTCCTCGAACGCCGACCGCCGGACCAGAAAACAGGCCCCTGACACCCAGTCGACCGGCTCGGAGGTGGCGCCCGGCGCCCCCAGATATGCGTTCTGGTAGGACCGGGTGAACCGGTTGTCAGGGCGGAAGAGGCCGAAGGCGGCGTGGCCGGCGGCATCGACCATCGACGGGAAGGAACGGGCCGAGGGGTAGCGGGCGCCGGCCGGGTCGCGGATCAAGGGCCCCACCAGTGCGCAGCCAGGGTCAGCGGCCAGCGCACCGGCCAGTGCACCGAGGGCGCCGGAGCGGACCTCGATGTCGGGATTGCACACCAGTACCGAGGGCATGGTGGTGACGGCCACACCCCGATTGGCGGCGGCGCCGTATCCGAGGTTTCGCCCGGTGACCACCACCCACACGTCGGGGAAGCGTTGTCGCACCAGGTCGACGGACCCGTCTCGGGAGCCGTTGTCGACAACCACCAGTTCGACGACCCCCTCGGCCCGGAGATCCTCGACGCAACGGGAAAGGGCTGTGCCCGACTCGTAATTGACGACCACCGCGGCGGTTCCCTCGAGCTTGATCACCGGCACGACGCGTCGCCGACGCCCTCGTTCACTTGTCGATGGGGGTGAACCGGTACTTGATCAATGCCTTGACCGCGCCGAACCCGTCGCGCCAGGTGATCTTCTTGCCTTCGGTGATCTCCCGTCCGGCATAGGAGATCGGCACCTCGTAGATGCGGTGCCCCCGACGAATGACTTTGGCCGTTATCTCCGGTTCGAAGTCGAAGTGGTCGGACTCGATGGTCAGGCCGTCGAGCACCCGGCGATCGAAGAGCTTGTAACAGGTCTCCATGTCGGAGAGGGTCGACGAATAGAGAACGTTGGTGATCAACGAGAGCACCCGGTTGCCGATCCAGTGCATGGGCAGCATGTTCTTGCGCTCGCCGGTGAAGCGGCTGCCGTAGACGACCAGGGCCTTGCCTTTCAGGATGGGATCGAGCAGCCGCAACCAGTCTTCGGGGTCATACTCCAGGTCGGCGTCCTGGATGATCACCAGGTCGCCGCGGACGACCTCCAGGCCGGTGCGGACGGCCGCTCCCTTTCCACGATTGTGTGGATGGGTGATGACCCGCACCGTCGAGTCACCCAGGGCGGCCAGGATCTTGTCGGTACCGTCGGTCGAGCCGTCGTCCACCACGATCACCTCGACGTCGACCGGCAGGCCCACCGCCCGGATGCGCCGGATGACCTCGGCGACCGTGGGTCGTTCGTTGTAGACGGGGACCACGACCGAGAGCAGAGAGTACGGGGGCGGCCCGGGCGACTCGCCGGGGTGGTCCGGTGGGTTGGTGTCAAACATGGGGTCGGGCTCCTTGCTCGGCTCTGTGGGTCGTGCCCGACGGGGCACGTGTGGCCTCAGACACGGCGAGCCTGGGACGAAGGCGCCTCTGCCGCCAAGGCCGGAATGGCCACCCCGAGGTCCTCGGCCAGCACGGCGGCCGTCCGGGCCAGCCCGTCCTTCAGCGGGGTGGTGGGCTCCCACCCGAGGGTGGACCGGGCCCGGGTGATGTCGGGCCGGCGTCGGGTGGGATCGTCGGCCGGCAGGGGCATGTGCACGATGGGCGAGGAGGAGCCCAGCAGCTCCACGATGGAGGTGGCCAACTCCAGGATGGTGTACTCGTCGGGATTGCCGATGTTGATCGGACCGGTCAGATCGGAGTCGAACAGCGCCACCAAGCCGCGCACCTCGTCCTCCACGAAGCACAGGCTGCGTGTCTGGCTCCCGTCGCCGTAGACGGTGACCGGCTCGTCCCGCATGGCCTGTACCAGGAAGTTGGACACCACCCGGCCATCGTCGGGCCGGAGCCGCGGACCGTAGGTGTTGAAGATGCGGGCGATGCAGACGTCGCTCCCCAGGGCGCGGTGGTGGCCCATGGTCAGTGCTTCGGCGAAGCGCTTGGCTTCGTCGTAGACGCTGCGGGGCCCCACCGGGTTGACCGACCCCCAGTACTCCTCGGATTGGGGATGCACCGCCGGCTCGCCGTAGACCTCGCTGGTCGAGGCCAGAAGGAACCGCGCCCCGTGGGCCCGGGCCAGCTCGAGTCCGAGCCGGGTCCCTTCGCTGCCCACGGCCAAGGTCTGGAGAGGAAGGGCCAGATAGTCCGGGGGTGAAGCCGGGCTGGCCAGGTGGAAGACGCCGGTGACCGGTCCCTCGACCGGAATCGATACCGACACGTCCGCTTCGATCAGGGTGAAGCCGGCATGCCCGTTCAGATGAGCCACGTTGGATCGACGCCCGGTGGAGAAATCGTCCACGCAGACGACCTCTTCGCCCCGGTCCAACAACTGATCGCAGAGATGGGATCCGAGGAAACCGGCGCCGCCCAGCACCACCGTGCGGGCGCTCACCGACGACCGATCCCGGTGTACTCGAAACCGATGCGACGGAGTTGCGCCGGGTCGAGGAGATTGCGGGCGTCGACCACCACCGGTTTGGCCATGGTGGCGTGCACGCGGGCGAAGTCCAGCCACCGGAACTCGTCCCACTCGGTCAACACCACGGCCACGGCGGCACCGTCACAGGCGGCGTAGACGTCGGGGTAGGCGTGGACCACGGTCCCGAGGTCCCCCCGGAGGCGCCCCAGGCGACGGCCGACAATCCTTCGACGGGAACCGACGTCTTGCCTGCGGGGACAGGAATCGTCGGATCGAAGGCCTGCACGACGGCCCCTCCCTCGACCAACCTCTTGACCACCTCGACAGCCGGCGAATTGCGGAGGTCGTCGGTGCCGGCCTTGAAGGTGAGGCCCCAGGCGGCGATGACCGTACCCTCGAGGTCGCCACCGGCAGCACGGGACACCTTGTCCACCACCCGCACGAATTGCTCGTCGTTGGTGGCGATGGCGCCCCGCAGGAAGGAGAAGT
This sequence comes from uncultured Acidimicrobiaceae bacterium, assembly GCA_963813525.1. GTDB lineage: Bacteria > Actinomycetota > Acidimicrobiia > Acidimicrobiales > RAAP-2 > Bog-756. The sequence goes on along the minus strand of CAWEZI010000005.1, from coordinate 1,066,926 downwards.
CATAGCCGGCCTGCTCGGCGATGTGGACCAGCGCCCGGGTGTCCTTGGGCAGACAGCTCCCGCCCCACCCCGGACCGGGGCGAAGGTATTCGAACCCGATGCGCTTGTCGTAGCCCAGCCCCAGGATGACGTCCCGTACGTCGGCGCCCACCGCCTCGCACAGACCGGCGACGGCGTTGACGAAGCTGAGCTTGGTGGCCAGGAACGCATTGGAGGCGTACTTGATGGTCTCGGCGGTGGCTGCGTCGGTGATGAGAAGGGGAGCGTGGGTGCCGGCGAACAGCTCGCCCACTCTGGCCGCCGCCGACTGGTCGTCGGCACCGACGACGATGCGCTCGGGATGGAGGCTGTCGGGGACCGCCGTTCCCTCCCGCAGGAACTCGGGGTTGGACACCACGGTCACGTCTTGGCGGCCGAGCACCCGCTCGACCACCAACGTCGAACCGACAGGCACCGTCGACTTGTTGACGATGACGGTCCCGGGGAGCAGGTGGGGGCCGATCTCCTCGGCCACCGCCTCGACGAAGGAGAGGTCGGCCGACCCGTCCTCGTCCTGGGGTGTGGGCACGCACAGGAAAACGAACTCGGCATCCTCGACGGCAGCCGTGGCTCCGACCACGAACCGGAGCCGGCCGGCTCTCTGACCTTCCTGCACCAACTCCTCGAGGTGGTCCTCGACGATGGGGACCCGGCCTCCCTCGAGCATGGCCACCTTGGCCGGGTCGCTGTCGCCACAGGTCACCCGATGGCCCAGGTGGGCGAGGGTGGCCGCCGTGGGGATCCCGACGTAGCCGACACCGATGACGGCCACGGTGTGGCCGCGCCCGTGGGGCAGGACCCGCACGGCCGCTCCCCCGTGGCCGAAGGATGCTCCCGACGGGCCCGCAGGGTCTCCATCCGAGCCCTTCGGGGCGGGCGCACCTCCCGATCCGGCCAATGACCATGAATTTCCGAATATCACCGATCGGCACCCGTCATTTTTGTGGTTCCGTCCCGGGCGCGTCCCGGCACATCCGTTTGTCGTCCCATTCTCACCTGTTCTGAAGGTCGTCTGTGCACATTGAACGAGTTTGTGACCTGGTCCGGGCCGTGTGCCGCGCTGACCGGCGGCGCGGATGACCTGGGGTGGAGAGCTTGTCCAACGGAGTGATCAGCTGACCGGGACCAGAAAGTCAACCAGGCGGCCGAGGGCGTCGGTCCACTCCGGCAGGAGGGGGATACCGGACAGACGAAGGGCGGCGTTGTCGAGCCGCGAGTTGGCCGGTCGCGGTGCCGGGCGGGGTGGGTCGAGATCCGAGGTGGCGATGGGCTCGACCCGGTGGGGGTCGAGGCCGGCGGCGGCCAGAGTGGCCCGGGCGAAGCCGAACCAGGTGGTCTGCCCCTGATTGGTCACGTGGAACATCCCCGGACGGCGGTCGAGGGCCAGGCGGACCACCGCCCGGGCCAGGTCGGCGGTGAAGGTGGGGCAGCCGTGCTGGTCGTCGACGAACCGGAGGGTGCTGTCGGGATCGGCGGCGGCCAGCCGGAGAACGGTCTTGACCATGTTGGCGCCGTGGGCACCGCTGACCCAGGCCGTCCGCACGATGGTGGCGGCGGGGCCGGCCAGGGCGGCCACTTCGATCTCCCCACCGAGCTTGCTCCGTCCGTACACCGAACGCGGCCCGGGGGTGTCCCATTCGACATAGGGGCGGTCCAGCGTCCCGTCGAAGACATAGTCGGTGGAGATGTAGACCACGTGGGCGCCCACGTCGGCCGCCGCCTCGGCCACGTTGCGGGTACCGAGCGCGTTGACGGCGAAGGCGGTATCAGGGTCGGACTCGCAGGCGTCGACAGCGGTGTAGGCCCCGCCGTGCAGGACGATGTCGGGCCGGAAGCCCTCGGCTGCCGCCCGTACCGCGGTGCGGTCGGTGATGTCGAGTGTGTCGATGTCGGTGGACAGGACCTCAAAAGTGGTGGTGGCCACCCCGGGCAGGATCCCGCCACCGCCGGGCCGGTCCGCGCCCCCGCCCCCGTCGGGGGTCGATCCGGCCAGCACGTCGGCCAGATCGCGACCCAGTTGCCCGTTCCCCCCGGTCAGGAGGACCCGTAGGGGCGCGTTCACCGGTGATCGGTGTCGTGCGGCGGCGGATCGGTCTGCCAGTCCTCCTCCACCACCGGTGCCCGGTCGAGCAGCGGCTCCCACCAGCTGCGGTTGGCCGCGTACCAGGCCACCGTGTCGGCCAGTCCCCGATCGAAGGGCACGGTCGGCTCCCACCCCAGAAGCTTGCGGATCTTGGAGGAGTCCAACAGGTAGCGCCGGTCGTGGCTCGGCCGGTCCGGGACGATCTCCTTGAGCGACGCCGGCCGTCCGGTGGCATCGAGGACGGCGTCGGCGATCTCCTCGATGCTCGCCTCCACACCACTCCCCACGTTGTAGGTCTCCCCCACCTCGCCGTGGCTGAGAACCAGATCGACGGCACGGCAGTGATCGTCGACGTGCAGCCACTCCCGCCGGTTCTGGGTGGAGGCGTAGAGAGGGAGGGGCTGGTCGTCGAGGGCCTTGGCCGTGAACAGCGGGATGACCTTTTCGGGGAACTGGTAGGGACCGTAGTTGTTGCAGCAATTGGTGATGGTGGCCGGGAGGCCGAATGTCTCCACATAGGCGCGTACGGCGTGGTCGGCACCGGCTTTGGAGGCGTTGTAGGGCGTGCGGGGGCGGTAGGGCGTCTCCTCGGTGAACACCTCGTCCGAATCGAGGGGCAGATCCCCGTAGACCTCGCAGGTGGAGATGTGGTGGAACCGCGAGACCCCGTGACGGCGGGCCGCCTCGGCCAGAGTCTGTGTGCCGAGGACGTTGGTGCGGAAGAAACGGGCCGGGTCGAGAATGGCCAGGCTGTTGTGCGACTCGGCGGCGAAGTTGACGATGACGTCGGTCTGGTGGCGGGCCAGGGTGGCCGACACACTCTCCAGATCGCCGATATCCCCCTGGACGAACTCGATCCTGTCCTCCACGTCGGCCAGGTTGGGCCGGTTTCCGGCATAGGTGAGGACGTCGAAGGCCAACACGTCATCGTCGGGGTGGTTGGTGACCCAGTAACGGACGAAGTTGGACCCGATGAAGCCGGCGCCACCGGTCACGAGTAATCGCATGGCAGGCGATGATACTCACGGCCGTGCCGCCCAACTGGCGCAGGGCCTGCTCAGGCTGGGGGTCGGAGGTGGACGACATCGCCGGCCACCACTGTCCGCGGCCGTCCCCCCACGTCCACCGTCAGGTGCCCGTCCGGGGTGATCCCGGTAGCCGTGCCCTCCAGCGTCTCGCCGGCCAGTTCGACCCGTACCCGGGTGCCCACGGTCGTGCAGCGGACCAGCAGATCGGCCGCCTGCCGGGCCCGGCCGGCCTCGGTACCCAGGTCAGCCACCCGCGGCTCCAGATGAGTGAGCAGGGCGTCGAGAAGGGCAGGGCTGTCGACCCGATGTCCGGCCTGCTGGCACAGTGACGTGGCCGATCCCGCCAGTTCGGGCCCCAGATCGGTGTCCTTCTCGGGCCAGTTGACGTTGATCCCGATGCCCACCACGATCGCCGGGTTGAGCCCCGTGGCCGGGGAGGAGGTGGCCACATCGGCCTCGGCCAGCACACCGGCCACCTTTCGGCCGTCGGCGGCCAAAAGGTCGTTGGGCCATTTGATGCCTACCTCCACACCGGTCACATCGTCCACCGCCTCGGCGGCGGCCACGGCCACCACCGAAGCGGCCAGTTGCCCCCTCTCGGGCGGGAGCCCGGGCCGCAGAAGGACCGACACCAAGAGGTTGGCACCGGGAGGGGCCAGCCAGCGCCGGCCCAGCCGGCCGCGTCCGGCCGTCTGGTGGTCGGCCACCGCCACCACCCCTTCGGGAGCGCCGGCCCGGGCCTCGTCCAGCAGGTACCGGTTGGTCGAGTCGATGGTGCCGAACCGCCGCACGTCGGTGAAACGGGTGCCCGGCATGGCACACACCCTACGGGCCGTGACAGTGTTGTAGCCGCCCTGGGGTCGTGTGCCACCGCCCCCTCCGACCGTTCCATCCGAAAGGCGCAGCGTGCTGAAGAAGGTCCTCATCGCCAACCGGGGGGAGATCGCCGTCCGGGTGATCCGCACCTGTCGAGAGCTGGGCGTGGCCACCGTGGCCGTGTACTCCGAACTCGACCGGGAGGCGCTCCACGTCCGCCTGGCCGACGAGGCGTACGCACTCGGAGGTCAGACGGCGGCCGAGAGCTACCTCAACACGGCGGTGATGCTCAGGGTCATCGCCGAGAGTGGCGCCGACGCCGTGCATCCCGGCTACGGCTTCTTCTCGGAGAACACCGACTTCGCCCGGGCCATCACCGAGCAGGGCGTGACCTTCATCGGTCCCCCGCCGGAGGCCATCGAGGTCATGGGGGACAAGATCAGCTCCCGCCACGCCGCCGAGCGGGTGGGCGTGTCCGGAGTGCCGGGGCGGTCCGAGGTCCTCACCTCACCGGGCGAGGTGGTGGCCTTCGGCAACGAGTTCGGCTGGCCGGTGGCCATCAAGGCGGCCTTCGGCGGAGGCGGCCGGGGCATGAAGGTTGTCGACAGCCCGGAGGATGCGGCGGAGGCCCTCGAGTCGGCCATGCGCGAATCGGCCGCCTACTTCGGCCGCGACGAGTGCTACGTCGAGCGGTACCTGGCCTGGCCGCGCCACGTGGAGATGCAGATCATCGCCGACACCCACGGCAACACGCTGTGGCTGGGCGAGCGCGACTGCTCAGCCCAGCGGCGTCACCAGAAGCTGGTGGAGGAGAGCCCGGCGCCCAACTTTCCCGACGAGGTCCGCCAGGCCATGGGCCAGGCTTCGGTCAAGGTGGCCGAGGCCTGCGGCTATGTCAACGCCGGGACGGTCGAGTTCCTCTACCAGGACGGCGAGTTCTTCTTTCTAGAGATGAACACCCGGCTCCAGGTCGAGCACCCGGTCACCGAACTGGTCACCGGCCTCGACCTGGTCGAATGGCAACTGCGGGTGGCGTCGGGGGAACCGCTGGGCTTCACCCAGGCCGACGTCAGACGGGACGGCCACGCCATCGAGGTCCGCATCAACGCCGAGGACCCGGCCGGGGGAGCCTTTCTCCCCTCACCGGGCACCATCACCCGTTTCATCACCCCGGGCGGCCCCGGGGTCCGCCTCGACGCCGGTTACGGGGCCGGGGACACGGTCAGCCAGTTCTACGACAACCTGGTGGCCAAGCTGGTGGTGTGGGGCCACGACCGGGAGGCAGCCCGCCGGCGCATGCTCCGGGCCATCGACGAGACAGACATACAAGGCGTGGCCACCACCCTGCCGGCCGACGTGGCCATACTCTCCCACCCCGACTTCGCCGCCGGACGGCACTCGACCAACTGGGTGGAGCAGACCCTCGACCTGAGCGGCGTGAAATCCTCGGTGGTCGGCGACCCGCCACCGGCCGAGCTGCCCGGGGACGGGCCCGAGTCGGCACCCCGGGTGCTGCGCGACGTGACCGCCGAGGTTGACGGACGTCGCTACCAGGTCAAGCTCTGGGTCCCCGACCTCGGCGACATGGTGGCGGCCGTCGGCACAGCCCACGCCGCCAAGGGCGGGGGCACCAAGCGCCCCAAGGCGGCGGCGTCGGGGGCGGCAGGCACCAACACCGTGGCCGTGCCCATGCAGGGCACCATCGTCAAGGTTCTGGTGGCGCCGGGCGACGCCGTGGAGATCGGTCAGACGATCTGCGTGCTCGAAGCCATGAAGATGGAGAACAACGTCAACGCCGAGAGAGACGGCACCGTCACCGAGGTCCGGGTCCAGGCGGGCGATTCGGTCGGCCCCGGCGACGTCATCGCCGTCATCGACTAGAGAGGGCACACGCCCATGGCCGAGCCCCGACACACACACGCTGACGGGCCGGAGGCGGGCAGCCGTGGTGTTCCCCCAGAGCGCGCCCCGGAGGAGCACGCTCTGAAGGAGCAGGCCCGCATGGTCATCGACGGACAGCGGGACCGTCTGGTCACCCTCAGCCACACCATCCACGACCACCCCGAGACGGCTTTCGAGGAGGACAGGGCCGCCGCCTGGACGGCCGAATCACTGGCCGAGAGCGGCTTCACCGTCGCTCGGGGGGTGGCCGGCCTCGACACCGCCTTCAGCGCCGAATCCGGATCGGGACCTTTGGTGGTAGCGCTGTGCGCCGAGTACGACGCCCTGCCCGGCATGGGTCACGCCTGCGGCCACAACATCATCGCCGCCTCGGCAGTGGGGGCGGGAATGGGTCTGGCCGAGGTGGCCGACCAGCTCGGGATAACGGTGCGGGTGCTGGGCACGCCGGCCGAGGAAGGGGGAGGCGGCAAGATCATGATGCTCGAGCGCGGCCTGTTCGACGACGTCCACGCGGCCATGATGATCCACCCGTGGCCGGCCGACTGGCTGGCAGCCACGTGTCTGGCCGTGTCGCATTTCGACGTGACCTTTGCCGGCAAGAGCGCCCATGCCTCGGCCGCCCCCTGGGAGGGCGTCAACGCCGGCGACGCCATGACCATCGCCCAAGTGGCCCTGGGTCTTCTCCGTCAGCAGCTCCGCCCCGGCGACCAGGTGCACGGCATCGTCACCGACGGGGGCCAGGCCGCCAACATCATCCCCGACGCGGTAAGGGGGCGGTTCATGTGCCGGTCCACCTCGATCGGAGGGCTCGAAGCACTCGAGCCCCGGATCATGGCCTGTTTTGCCGCCGGGGCCCAGGCCACCGGCTGCACGGTCACCACCGAGGCGCTGTCGCCGGTCTACTCTCACATGGAGAGCGACCTCGACCTCCTGGCCCTCTACCGGGCCAACGCCGAGGCCCTCGGACGGCAGTTCACCCTCGACGACGAGGGCGCGCCGCTGCCCACCCTCTCCACCGACATGGCCAACGTCTCGCTGGCCGTTCCCACCATCCACCCCCTGGTGGGCCTCGACGCCGCCGGCGCCGTCAACCACCAACCGGAGTTCGCCGCCGCCTGCATCACCCCCTCGGCCGACGCCGCCCTCCGGGACGGGGCGGTGTCCATGGCCTGGACGGTCATCGATGCCGCCCGGCCAGGCCCGACACGGGAGCGGCTGCTGGCCGGGCGGCCCGGCTGAGCCGGACAGGGCCGGCCCGGTGAGTCCCGGCCTGCACCCCTCCTACCCGCTGCGCACAGAGCGCCTCCTGCTCCGGCCCTGGCGCCCCGACGAGCTGGACACCTACCACCGGCTGCGCGGCGACCCCGGCGTGGTCCGGTACCTCTACGACGAACCCCTCGACCTCGACGGAGCCCGGGTCAAGCTGGCCTCCCTCCGCTCGGAGCTCTCCGAGCCGGGCCACTGGATCAATGTGGCGGTGGAGGTGGGCGCCTCCGGGGAGATAGCCGGCGACGTCGGGATCGGCTGGGTCAGCGACGTCCACGGCCAGGCCGACATCGGCTACACCTTCCTGCCCGAGCACCGGGGCCACGGCTATGCCACCGAAGCGGCGGCGGCCATGGTGGATCTGGCCTTTACCGGGTTGGCTGCCCACCGAGTGTGCGGCCGGCTGGACGCCCGGAACACCGACTCGGCCCGGGTTCTCGAGCGTCTGGGCATGAGGCACGAGGCCCACTTCGTCGAGAACGAATGGATCAAGGGCGAGTGGACCGACGAGGCCGTCTACGCCGTGTTGGCCCACGAGTGGCCTGGGCCTTAGCCGCTCAACCGTTGGGGTGGAACTCGCCGAACACCCCGCGGAGGACGTCGGATACCTCGCCCAGGGTGGCCATCCGGGCCAGGGCGATCTTCATCGGCTCGAGCAGGTTCTGGGTGCCGCGGGCGGCTGCCTCCACGTCGGCCAGGGCGGCGGCGACGGCGCTCTGATCCCGTTCGGCCTTGACCCGCCCGACCCGGGCCACCTGCGACCGCTGGAGCTCGGCGTCGATGGGGAATACATCAGTCGGCTCGAACTCCTCGTCGACGAACCGGTTCACACCGACCACCACCTTCTCGTCGGAGTCGACGGCCTTGGCGTAGGCGTAGGCGGCCTGTTCGATCTCCTGCTGCATGAACTGAGCCTCGATGGCGTCGACGGCGCCGCCCATGGCGTCGATGCGCTCGAGGTACTCCCACGCCCCCCGCTCGACCTCGTCGGTCAGCGACTCGACGAACCACGAGCCGGCCAGGGGATCGACGGTATCGGCCACCCCGGACTCGTAGCCCACGATCTGCTGGGTGCGGAGGGCGACCTTGGCGGCGCGCTCGGTCGGCAGCCCGAGGGCCTCGTCGAAGCCATTGGTGTGGAGGCTCTGGGTGCCGCCGAGCACGGCGGCCATGGCCTGGACGGTGACCCGCACGATGTTGTTCTCCGGCTGTTGGGCGGTCAGGGTCGAGCCGCCCGTTTGGGTGTGGAACCGGAGAAGGGTCGAGCGCTTGTCCTTGGCCCCGAAGCGCTCCGTCATGATCTTGGCCCACATCCGTCGGGAGGCGCGGAACTTGGCGACCTCCTCGAACAGGTTGTTGTGGGCGTTCCAGAAGAAGCTGAGGCGCGGGGCGAAGGCATCGACATCGAGGCCGGCAGCCAGAGCTGCTTCCACGTAGGCGATCCCGTTGGCGATGGTGAAGGCGATCTCCTGCACGGCCGTCGAACCCGCCTCGCGGATGTGGTAGCCGGAGATGGAGATGGTGTTCCACGCCGGCAGGTGCTCGGCGCAGTAGGAGAAGGTGTCGGTGACCAAGCGCATCGAAGGACGGGGCGGGTAGATGTAGGTGCCCCGGGCGATGTACTCCTTCAGGATGTCGTTCTGGATGGTGCCGCCGAGCTGGGCCGGATCGACACCGTTCTCTTCGGCCACCAGTTGGTAGAAGAGCAGGAGTATGGCGGCGGTGGCGTTGATGGTCATCGAGGTGGTGACCTTGTCGAGGGGAAGATCGGCCAGCAGGAGCCGCATATCGGCCAGCGAGTCGATGGCCACCCCCACCTTGCCCACCTCCCCCTCCGAGCGGGGGTGGTCCGAGTCGAAGCCCATCTGGGTGGGCAGATCGAAGGCGCACGACAGCCCGGTCTGGCCGGCCCCCAACAGGAACTTGAACCGCTGGTTGGTCGTCTCGGCCGTCCCGAACCCGGCGTACTGGCGCATGGTCCACAACCGACCCCGGTACATGTCGTCCCGGATGCCCCGGGTGAAGGGATACTGACCCGGTAGCCCGAGTTGCGTGTCGGGGTCCCATCCCTCCAGGTCGCCCGGCCCGTAGACCGGCCGGATCTCGATCCCCGAGTCGGTGCTCCTGGTTGGTCCGGACTCGGACGACGGGTTGTTCGGTGCCATGACCAACAGGTTAGGTTGTCCGCCGACCGGCACACCGTGGCCGGCCTTCTCTGTCCGACCGGCCGGCCGGGGACCTCCCTCAGCCAACCGGCCGGCGAAGTCGCTCAGCTACCGGCGAGGGCAACGGCGTGGGGCATGCACAGATCGTCGTACTCGGCGATCACGATGGGCGCGGCGTTGGGGCCGCAGGCCGGGCACTCCGGGTCGCGGTGCACCTTGAAGGTGCGGAAGCTCTCCTCGAGGGCGTCATAGGCCAGCAGGCGACCCTCCAACGTCTCCCCTATACCGAGCAGGATCTTGATGGCCTCGACCGCCTGGATGGAGCCGATGATTCCCGGAAGCACGCCGAGGACACCGGCTTCGGCGCAGCTCGGGGCCAGCTCGGCCGGCGGGGGCTCGGGGATCATGCAGCGGTAGCACGGGCCCACGAAGGGATGGAACACGGTGGCCTGGCCCTCGAAACGGAAGATCGATCCGTGCACCACCGGGATCCGCTTGATCAGTGAGGCGTCGTTGACCAGATAGCGGGTGGGGAAGTTGTCCGTGCCGTCGACGATCACGTCGTAACCGTCGAAGATGTCGAGGATGTTGTCGGCCCCCAGGCGAACGTCATAGGTCACCACGTTGACGTCGGGATTGATCAGGGTGAGTGTCTTTTTGGCCGAGTCGACCTTCCGCTCGCCGATCCTGTCGGTGTTGTGAAGGACCTGGCGTTGGAGATTGGAGGCATCGACCACGTCCATGTCGATGATGCCGATGGTGCCCACGCCGGCGGCGGCCAGATAGAGGGCGGCCGGCGAGCCCAATCCACCGGCACCCAAGAGGAGCACCTTCGAGTCGAGGAGCTTGATCTGCCCGGTCTCGCCCACTTCGGGCAGGAGGAGGTGGCGCTGGTAACGGTTGCGCTGTTCGGCGGTGAGGGAACGGGGAGCCGACCAGGCCCGGCCCTCGTCCTTCCACCGGTTGAATCCGCCTATCACCGAGGCCACGTCCGAGTAGCCCAACTCCTGAAGAGTCTGGGCGGCGAAGGCCGAACGGGTGCCGCCGGCGCAGTAGATGACCACGTGGCTGGACTTGTCGGGGATACGCCCTTCGACCGAGGTCTCGAGGGTGCCCCGGGGGATGTGCACCGCATCGGGCAGCGCACCCTGCTCGTACTCGTCGGGTTCGCGGACGTCGAGCACCACTGCCCCGCCGTCGGCGATCTCCCGTTCGGCCTCGGCCGGCTCGACCTCGCGGATGGCCGCCTTGGCCGAAGCCAGCATCTCCCTGAAGGTGGGCATGACGATCACAATCCTTTTAGGACGGCGCCAACCGGCCTGTCCGGTTCCGGCGCTCTATCCCACGTATGGTGAAACGCTACCAGCGGGGTCAACATTCCCGGCGAGGTGCCGGGCAGGCGGCACCGCACCGGATGACGGCGAACGGCCCGCACCGACGGAACGAGCTTGCCGGCGCCGGTAGCCTGCCCGGGCACAGCAGGAGGAGCGCAGGAGGAGAGGGAGCGGGCGTGGAACTGACCGAGGCGGTGCGTCGTCGGCACATGACCCGCAACTTCCGTGGGAACCCGCTCCCCGACGGGGTGGTCGACCAGCTTCTGGCCGGGGCGCTCCGGGCGCCATCGGCCGGCAACACCCAGGGGCGGGAGTTCGTGGTGTTGACCGGTCCCGACCAGACAAGTTGCTACTGGGAGGCCGTCACCGACGAAGCCTGGCGGGCCGGCTCCCACCGATTTGCCGGCCTGTCCCGGGCCCCGGTCATCGTGCTGCCATTCGCCGATCCCGAGGCCTACGCCGCTCGTTACCGTCAGCCGGACAAGACCCGCCCCGGTGGCGGCACCGTCGACTGGGTGGTCCCCTTCTGGTGGGTGGACGCCGCCTTCGCCACCATGACCCTGCTGCTGGGGGCGGCCGACCTCGGACTGGGCGCCGCCTTCCTCGGCAACTTCCGGGGCGAAGAGGAGCTGCTCGCCGCCCTGGGCGCCCCCGGTCGCCTGCGGTGGCTGGGGGCGGTCCTGCTGGGTGAGCCCATGACGCCGGACCCACCGTCGTCCTCGGCCGGACGGAAACGCCGGACCCTCGAGGAAAGCGTCCATCGAGGCGGTTGGTAAGAACTTGCAACCCCCAGTTGCAAGTTTCGGCCGCCTGTCGCATACTAGTCGTGGGCGGCGGAACCCACGAAGCCGATGGCCATGCGCTGGAGGACGGTTTGCCGGTTCCTCCAGGCGTGGCACATCGGTGAGACCCACCACCACACTGTCGTTACCGAGATGGCGGCTCGACTGCCGTTACGGAGATGGCGGCCTTCGCCGAGATTGCAGACTCAACCGATTGCCGCTCAACGGCCTGATCGGCGATCCGCCTTCAGCCGCCAGCCGGGATCGATCTCGAAGAACTGATTGACGAGACCTTCGAGAGCAACGGCGAACAGCGTCCACTCCTGCTCCGTGCCACCCGGACCGGTCGAACGGACCATGGGCTTCATCATCGAGTCGTCGATACGGTCGCGCAACCCGAATCCCTGCGCCAGCGAATCGGCGGCGATGACGAAGTCGCGGAGCACGAACTCCTCGCGGAGTCGATACCCGAGGAACCTGGTCATGGTGACGTACACCGCTTCGACCCGGGCGGTGAAGCCGTCGTAGCCGGTACGGAGGGCCGCTTCGATCCTCTTGCGGTAGGCAGAGCCTTCGCCGGAGACGGCCAGCGACCACACGCCGATCAGCAGCGGCCAGTCGGTCGACTGGCGGAGTGCTCGGGCGTTGAGCTGGCCCGCCACCCGGCAGAGCTCGCGGCAGGGAGGCCGACCGCGCCGTCGGCGTGCCAACGTCGAATACGGCCATGGCCGGCCTCGCCCCCTTGACGGCGTCGTCGATCTCTTGGGCGTTCTGACCGAGGGCGACGCTCACCAACAGATCGGCTTGGAACTCTGCCTGGTTCTCCCACACCCGCTGAATAACCGATGCATTGGTCAGCCGGACGCCCGTTTCCTTCTCCACCCGGTCGAAGACCCGCTTGAAGGTGATGGCTTCGGCTCCCGTTCCCAGACCTTCGTCACGAAGGATGCTCTTCCCGGCATCCAGGAGCATCTGGCGGGTTTCCTCCCGGCTCCGCCGCGGGCGTCTTGCATTCACGTTGCTCAGTCCCCTCCGCATGGAACATACCGTTTCGGAGCCCTCTCGACCCCATCTTCGACCACATCGCCGACATTTACAACGAGCGTCATCCGAACGGTGGCAGAAGACCGGCGCTGCGGGCATGGCCAATCAATGGGCTCGACCGACTTCTCAACGGGTGCCGGGTCGGGTGTCGGGTCCTCGGTCTCTCACCCTGGCCGTCGAGGACCGGCTCCGCTTCGTCCCCTGGCTGATCCGGTGGCCGACCCCCACAGCGTGCACCGTGCTCCCGCTACGTCGATCTGTACTGGTTAGGAATTATTGGTCCGTCGACGATTCACTACGAGCCAATATTCGTGCGAGTTGGCGAGGGAGCGCCCCGCCAAACCGGTGAAGCCGAACCGCGGAGTCGCAATCAGCTCAGACCGCAGACGGCGGCGCAGTGTCTGGATCGCCTGCCGTCTCCAGTATCGCCAGCAACGATTTGATGTCGAGGTCGCGTTGAAAAGGCAGTCTGAGGGGTGGGTGGGTTCGCACGTGGTAGAGGTTTCGACGCCCCTCCCGCTCGCGATCGATGTACCCCGTACTGACAAGGTCGGCGACAGTGCGCTGGGCTGCCCGCTCTGTGATTTCCAACAAGTCGGCGATGTCTCGAATACGGATGCGCGGATCACGGGCGATCAGGAGCAGCGACGGGACGACTACCGCCCCGACCTCTTGAAGGTCAAATAGGGCGGCCGCAGGAGACGTCGGATAACCAGAGGGCGTCTTTGCCAAGGTAACCGGCAAGGTCAAAGGCAGGTGGGACCGTGAGGCTGTGGGGAGTTCCCATGTCCGACGGCCCGAGGGCCGGCGGCACCCCGTCACCCTGGAGGTCCTCGTGCACACCGCCCCCACCGTCCACACTGACTCCGCCATCACACCACCGAGGGTCATGCCGGGCCGTCACCGCCCGGTCCACACCCTCGCCGTCGAGGACCGGCTCCGCGTCGTCCCCTGGCTCGACCCGGTGGCCGACGCCCACGGCGTCCACCCGTGCTCCCGCTACGTCGAGCTGTATTGGTTAGGAATTATTGGTCCGTCGACCACGTGGCTCTTGCGGCGTTTGTCCTACGGCTTGGAGGTCCACCCCGACGGTTTCGACCTCCACCTCACCGACACCGCCCTCTCGTTGGGCTTGGGTGGACGGATGGGAAAGAACTCCCCCTTCCGCCGCGCCCTCCAGCGCCTCTGCACCTTCGAACTGGCTCGACCCTGGGGACCCGGCGGGCTGGCCGTCCGGATCCACGTCCCCCCTCTCCCCCTCCGTCATCTGGGTCGCCTCCCCGATTCGCTGCAAGCGAGCCACCGTCGTTGGATGGTCGAACACCAACTCCCCGAACCGGAACGGATGCGACGACGGGCACAGCGGTTGGCTTCGGGGCTCGCCTCGGCGGGGAAGGACCGGAGCGACATCGAACGTCAATTGACCGACTGGAACTTCCACCCGGCGGTGGCCTACGCAGCAGCCCACAGCGTCCGACCCTGCCCTCGGTCCGATTGATGGGTCTGCTCGGCAACACCGCTGCCGATCCAGGTGGTTTCCCTGTTCCGCCGGCCCCTAACTCTGTACGGCGAGCGGGGAGGAGGCCACGTTGGACAACGGAAATCCGAGCAGCGTGGCCAGGTAGGTCACGGTGACAATTTGCCGTCCGCTCACACCGGGCGGGACGGTGAAAGAACCGGAGATCTCGGGCGGCGTGAGCACTGAGTTCTGGTAGACGGCCGGCGAAACGGTGATGTCATTGGCCGCCGATACGGGAACGGACCCCTTGCCTTCGGACAGTTTGACAATGATCGTCGGTGGGGCGGCGCTCGTACCCGACTCGAGAAGAGCCTCGAGCGCATCCAAGGTGGCCACCCACCAATGTGTCTTGGCCTTGGGCTTGTCGCTGACCGACACCGTCCCCCCGACAGGGGCCTTGCGGCTGCCGAGGGCCAAGGTCGGGGAAGGAGGAAACAGCGAGTCGCCTGCGTATTCGAGGACGGCGCTGGCCGCCCCGACGGGCGAATAGCTGGTGAGATCGATGGTGGCCAAGGCGCACCCGATGAGACCGTCGTTTATCTCCGCCTTGGTCGGCGGGCACACAGCGTTGGGGTCGGAGGCCTGGGAACTGGGCAGGGTGTAGTTCACATCGAGATCACCCGAGAGGTTCGAGGTCACGAACGAGAGAGCCGCCGGGTTGATCTCGGGCAGTGCGTTCAGGAGCGAGAGCAGGCCGGAGAGCGAAGCGATGTTGCCGGTAAGGAGCGCTGACGCGTTGGGGTCGATGCCCAGCAGAAGGCTGGTCTCCATGACCAGGTAGGGGTGTAGGGCCGGGAGGCCGGTGCAGTCCATGGCCACCTGTTTGCCGGCCGAGACCTTGGTGACGATGGGCAGCGTGCTCCCGTCGAACGTGCACTGTGGTGTGGCGGTGGCGGCCCCCGCCGGTGGCGACACGGCCGACGAGGCGGTGACCAGACCCAACGGCACCACCGCTGCCAGCAAGGCGACGCCGATCCTGGCCAGACTCCGCCCGACCTTCGTGCGACCGACCATTGTGTTCCCTCCCTCGTCAGCCTGCACCGGCACATGGGTTTGTGTCCTCGTCGGCAAACCCGAACGCTCTACCCCCTGTGGCCTCGAACCAAACGTCGTGCGCCTCGGCCCCGATTGCCGCGCTGCGGCATGGGACCCCTGCTCGTTGCCGTTACCGGGTCAGCCCGGGTCGTCCTCATGACCGGCCGGGGTAAGCCCCCAGTAGGCCCCGCTCGGTTCGATCTCGCCAGTGACCACCTTGTCGATCACCGCGCAAATGGGAAGGTCGAGCCGCAACCGCTCGGCCAGCTCGAGAGCGACCGTGGCCGTCTTGACCCCTTCGGCCACCATGTGCATGTCGGCCAGGATGTCGTCGAGCCGGCGCCCTCGGCCCAGCTGCTCGCCCACGGCCCGGTTGCGGCTGTGGGGACTCATGCAGGTGGCGATGAGATCCCCCATGCCCGCCAATCCTGCGAAGGTGACCGGCTGCGCCCCCATGGCCACACCGAGCCGGGTCAGCTCGGCCAGACCCCGCGACATGACGGCGGCGCGGGTGTTGTCTCCCACCCCCAACCCTTCGCCGATACCGGCGGCGATGGCGATCACATTCTTGAGGGCACCGCCCATCTCGCATCCGGTCACGTCGTCGTTGATGTAAACCCGGAAGACCCCCCGGGTGAAGACCTTCTGGATGGCCCCGGCCACCTCGAGGTCCTCGGTGGCCACCACAGCGGCGGCTGCCTTCCCCTCCATGATCTCGTGGGCGATGTTGGGCCCGGTGAGGGCAGCCACCGGGTGGCCGGAGGCCACCTCTTTGATCACTTCGGTCATGCGCAGGTGGGTGCCCTTCTCGAGGCCCTTGGACAGACTGACCACCGGGATCCACGGGCGCATGCAGGTGGCCGCCTGCTCGACCACGGCCCGGAACCCCGAGGTGGGAACGCCGACCACCACCAGGTCGGCTCGGCAGGTGGCCTCCTCCAGATCGGCGGTGGCCACGAGCTCGACAGGCAGCCGGAAGCCGGGCAGGTAGGGCTGGTTGGCGTGCTCGGTGGTCACCGCCTTGGCCACGTCGGGGTCGCGTGCCCACAGCACGGTGTCGTGGCGGGGGGCGACCAGTGAGGCGACCGTGGTCCCCCACGATCCGGCTCCCAGGACGGCGATCCTCACACGACGAACGTACCGCAGGACGGCCGCTCACGGCGGGCGAAGGTCACAGGGGGGAAAGGGTCCGACGGTCCGGATCCCCGACCGTCAGTCACCACCGGTGCCGATGGCGGCCAACGCGGAGGCGAACGACTCCGAGGTGGCCAGGTCGACCAGCGTGCGGACACCGAAACCGGTTCCGCCCTTGGTCTGGTAGCGGCTGTTCTCGTCCGAGCGGCTCGGCCCGGCGATGTCCAGGTGGGCCCAGGGCACGTCGGCCACGAACTCGCGCAGGAGCATGGCGGCGGCGATGCTGCCGGCCTCGCCGGCCCGCCCCATGTTGCGCATGTCAGCCACGTCGGAGTCGATGTGCGACCGATAGTCGTCGGGCAAGGGGAGCGGCCAGAGCGGTTCCCCCGCCCGTTGGCCCGCCGCCCGCACCGCCCCGATGAGGGTTTCGTCGTTCCCGAAAAGGCCTGCGATCTCCTTGCCAAGGGCCACGATGGCCGCGCCGGTAAGGGTGGCCAGGTCGATGATGGCATCGGGCCGGGCCTCGGTGGCCAGCGTCAATCCGTCGGCCAGAACCAGGCGACCCTCGGCGTCGGTGTTGAGCACCTCGATGGTCTTCCCGTTGCGGGTGACGAGAACGTCCCCGGGTTTGGTGGCCGATCCGCTCGGCATGTTCTCGGTCAGCGGGGCGATGGCGGTTATGCGGATCCGGGCACCCAGAGCGACTGCCGCGTCGAAGGCGCAGAAGACGGCGGCGGCCCCACCCATGTCGGTCTTCATGGTCTCCATGCCCGACGCCGTCTTGAGTGACAGCCCTCCCGAGTCGAAGGTGATCCCCTTCCCCACCAGAGCCAAGTGGGGCACACGGCCGTCGACCTCGATGGGGTCGGCCGGTCGGTACTCGGCCCACAGGAGACGGGGTTCCTGGGTCGAGCCACGGGCCACGCCCAAAAGCCCGCCGAGTCGTTCGGCCACGATACGCGACTGGTTCCAGACCTCGACGTGCACGTCGTCACGGCCGGCCAACCGGTCGACGAAGAGCGAGGCGAACTTCTCGGGGGTGAGCGAGCTGGGTGGCTGGTTGACCAGATCACGGGCCAGGGCGACCGAAGTGGCCAGCCGGGCACCACGGGCGACTCCTGACGCCACCGCCGCGGCGTCCTCGGGACGGGCCACGACGACGGTGAGGGCTCGGAGGCTCTCGGGGTGTTCGCCGGTGCGGTAGGTCTCGTAGCGGTAGGAGGCGAGCAGCGCGCCTTCGGCGACGGCGGCCGCCCACAACTCGGCGGCCAGCGGTGTATCGGGAACCAGGAAAGCGGCGGTCCCACTCCCAGCCGCCCGGACGAAGGCAGCCGCCGCTCGGCGGAGCGACTCGAGTCCGGTGTCTCCGTCCAGCGCGGCGGCGTCGCCCACTCCCACCAGCACGATGTCGGCACCCTCGGCGCTCCCGGGCGCACCGGTCCGGTAGTACAGGGTCTGGCCGATCTTGCCGCTGAACCGGTGACGGACGCACCATGCCTCGTCGAGCTGGGCCGGAAACGACGCCAAGGCGGCGACACCGCCCACCGCTGCAGCTACTACCGGTCCCCCTTCGCTCATGGCCACGGGCACGCCGACAGCGGACAGGTCCGACCCGAGCGAACCCGCTTCACCGGCTTCGACGATCATGGCTGCTGCTCTCCTTCTTCGGCCCCGCCTTCTGCCCCGGGCTTCGATTCTCCTTGTTCAGCACCGCGCTTCGATCGACGGGCCAGAGGGTGGCTATCCCCCTCGGCGGCACGGGCCATGGCCCACAGCAGATCCGAGAGCCGGTTGAGGTAGCGGCCCACCTCGGATCCTTCGACCGGGAAGGAGACCACCAGACGCTCAGCCCGCCGGACGATGGTGCGGGCCAGGTCCAAGGCGGCCGACATGCGGTTGGTGCCGGGGACGACGAAGTCGGTGGGCATGTCGATGTGGGCGATGAAGTCGTCGATGCGCTCCTCCAGAGCGTCGACCATGCCTGCGGTGACCAGCGTCTCACCCGGCTTGAGCTTTGACCGCCGTTCGGCCGACGTGGCCACTTCGGCCATGAGCACGTAGAGCTCCCTCTCCAGCCCGGTGAGGAGTTCGTCCATGGGCGAGCCGGGGTCGGCTTCGGCCCGGGCCAGGCCCAGGGCCGCCTGGCCCTCGTCCACGGTGCCGTTGATCTGGATGCCGGCGGAATCCTTCTTGACCCTGCCTCCGTAGAGGAGCCCGGTGGTGCCGTCGTCGCCGGTCTTGGTATAGATCCTCACTCTCGCCACCGGGCTGATGCTAAACGACGTCAGGGCCGTTCCGACGCCCCGGTGGACGCCGGTGGCGGCGCCTGCACGTCCCGCCGGTAGCCTTGAAGGGTTATGGGCGCCAGAAGCAACTCACCTTCCTCGTATCTGCAGGCCGTCTCCGAGCGGGTGGTCGTCTTCGACGGCGCCATGGGCACCAACCTGCAGCTGGCCGGTCTGACCGCCGACGACTTCGGGGGCCCCGATCTCGAGGGATGCAACGAACTACTGGTGGTCACCCGTCCCGACGTGATCGACCGTGTCCACCGTTCCTTCTTGGAGGTCGGGTGCGACGTGGTCGAGACCGACACCTTCGGAGCTTTCGCTCCCGTCCTGGCCGAATACGGCCAGGCCGGCCGGGTGGATGAGCTGAACCGGGCGGCAGCCGGGCTGGCCCGCCAGGCGGCCGACGATTTCGCCACGCCCGATCGACCCCGGTGGGTGGCCGGCAGCATCGGGCCGGGGACCAAGTTTCCGACGCTAGGCCAGATCCGGTACGCCGATCTGCGCGACGCCTACCAGGAACAGGCGGCGGCACTCATCGAGGGCGGCGTCGATCTCATCATCATCGAGACGGTCTTCGACCTCCTGCAGGCCAAGTCGGCCATCAACGGCGCCCGCCGGGCCATGAAGGCGGCCGGACGACATCTGCCCATACAGGCCCAGGTGACCATCGAGCTCACCGGCACCATGCTGCCCGGCACCGAGGTCGGTGCCGCCCTCGGTGCCCTCGAGGCCATGGACATCGATCTCATCGGGCTCAACTGCGCCACCGGCCCGGCCGAAATGTTCGAGCCGCTCCGCCATCTGACCGGTCACGCCACCACCCCGGTGTCCTGCCTGCCCAACGCCGGACTGCCGTCGGTGGTGAACGGAGCGATGCACTACGACCTCACCCCCGAACAGCTGGCCGAGTACCACCGCCAGTTCGTGAGCGAGCTGGGCATCTCGGTCATCGGCGGGTGCTGCGGGACCACGCCGTCCCACCTGGCCGCGGTGGTGGCGGCATGCGCTGACCTCACGCCGGCCTCTCGTCGGCCGGTACCCGAGTACGGGGCGGCGTCCATCTACACCCAGGTCCCCTTCGCCCAGGACACTTCGTTCCTGGTGGTCGGCGAGCGCACCAACGCCAACGGCTCCAAGCGGTTCCGGGAGGCCATGCTCGAAGCCGACTGGGACACCTGTGTGGCCATGGCCCGCGACCAGGTGGCCGAGGGATCCCATCTCATCGACGTCTGCGTGGACTACACCGGCGCCGACGGGGTGGCCGACATGGAGGCGATCGCCTCCCGGTTCGCCACCCAGTCCACCGCCCCCCTCATGGTCGACTCCACCGAGGCGCCGGTGGTGGAGACAGCCCTCTCGTGGATCGGGGGCCGGGCCGTCATCAACTCGGTCAACCTCGAAGAGGGCGACGAGCCCGGTGGTCGGCTCGACTCCTTCCTCACCCTGGCCAAGGAGTACGGCGCCGCCGTCGTATGCACCTGCATCGACACCGAGGGCCAGGCCCGTACCGCCGATTGGAAGGTGCGGGCGGCCACCGCCATCCACGACATCGCCACCGAGCGCTACGGGTTACGACCACAGGACCTGCTGTTCGACGCCCTGGCCTTGCCGTTGTCGACGGGGATGGAGGAGAGCCGGCGCGACGGGATCGAGACCCTGGAGGGCATCCGCCGGATCAAAGCGGAGTTGCCCGGCGTGTTCACCATCCTGGGACTGTCCAATGTCTCTTTCGGCCTCAACCCCGCCGCCCGCCAGGTCCTCAACTCGGTGTTCCTCCACGAGTGCGTGCAGGCCGGACTGGATGCCGCCATCGTCCATGCATCGAAGATCCTCCCCCTGTCGAAGGTCGACGAGCGGGCCCGGGAGGTCTGCCTCGATCTCATCTATGACCGTCGGCGTGAGGGCTACGACCCCTTGAGCGAACTGCTGGGCATCTTCGAGGGTGTGTCCGCCTCTTCGGCGTCAGCCAAGGAGGACAGGAGCGGTTGGCCGGTCGAGCGCCGGCTCGAGCACCGGATCATCGACGGCGACCGCAACGGCATCGAAGCCGACCTCGACCTGGCCATGAGCGGGGGCGCCACCCCGTTGACCATCATCAACGACTTCCTGCTGGCCGGCATGAAGACGGTGGGTGAGCTGTTCGCCTCGGGCGAGATGCAGCTGCCCTTCGTCCTGGGCTCGGCCGAGACCATGAAAACGGCCGTGGCCTATCTCGAGCCCTACATGGAGAAAGCCGATCAGGGCGGTAAAGGGGTGATGGTGCTGGCCACCGTCAAGGGTGACGTGCACGACATCGGCAAGAACCTGGTCGACATCATCCTCACCAACAACGGCTACACGGTGAAGAACCTCGGCATCAAGGTGGGGATCGCCGACATGGTCAGTGCCTTGGAAGAGGCCAAGGCCGACGCCATCGGCATGAGCGGGCTGCTGGTCAAGTCCACCCTCATCATGAGGGAGAACCTCGAGGAGCTCAACCGGCGCAACCTGTCCCACATACCGGTCATCCTGGGCGGCGCCGCCCTCACCCGTACCTACGTGGAGCGCGACCTCCGTCAGGTCTACGACGGCCGGCTCTTCTACGGCAAGGACGCCTTCGAGGGTCTGCGGACCATGGACCGGCTGGTGGAGATCAGCCGCAGCGGCGAGGACGACCCGGAGTTCGGGACCACCCTCGGGGGACGCGACCTCGGGCCCCGCAAGAGCGAGCTACGCAAGCAGGCGGCGGCCGAGGCCGTTGCCCGGGGCGAGACCCTTCCTGCCCGCTCGCCCGAGGTGGCCACCGACAATCCCACCTTCAGACCGCCGTTCCTCGGGAGCCGGGTGGCCAAGGGCATGCCCATCGACGACATCGCCGACTACCTCAACGAGACCGCCCTGTTCCGCAACCAGTGGGGCTGGCGGCCGACGAGCGGCGAGGACGACCCCAGCTTCAAGGACCGGATCCGACCACTCCTGCGCGAACAGATAGCCACGGCCAAGGCGGGGCAGCTCCTGGTGCCCCAGGTGGCGTGGGGCCACTTCGCAGCCAACGCCGAAGGTGACGACCTGGTGCTCTTCGAGGACGAGACCCGGAGCACGGAGCTCATGCGGTACTCCTTCCCCCGACAGACAGAGTCGCCCTGGCTGTGCATCAGCGACTTCTTCCGGTCGGTCGACTCGGGCGAGCCCGACTGGGCCAGCTTCATGGTGGTGACCATCGGGTCGCGGGCATCGGAGGAGGCAGCCCGGCTGAAGGCGGACGACCAGTACCAGAACTACCTCTACCTGCACGGGTTGGGGGTGGAGATGGCCGAGGCCCTGGCCGAGTACTGGCACCGTCGCATCCGCGAGGAGCTCGGCTTCGCCAACGAGGACGGACCCACCCTGACCGGGCTGTTCCGCCAGAAGTACCGGGGCGGTCGCTATTCGTGGGGCTATCCGGCCTGCCCCGACCTCGAGGACAACGCCAAGGTGGTCGAGCTGCTCGGCGCCGATCGTATCGGCATCACGGTGAGCGACGGCTTCCAGCTCGAGCCGGAGCAGTCGACCACGGCCATCATCTGCCCCCACCCGCAAGCCAAGTACTTCGTAGCCTGACCGGGCTGAGCACAGGCTGGGGGACAGCCGTCAGATCCCCGGGCAGGAGGTCGGCGGAAAAAACTAGTGCGAAATTGGCCCCTCACCAGTACAATTGTGCGGGATGCCGTTGATCCATCTTCATGCCGCGGTCGTCCTGGCCTCCAGCTTCAGCTTCTCGAAGTTGTCGGTGGAGGACTACGTGATCGGGATCGCCGTCCTCATGGCGATCCTCCTCCTGATCGTCCGGTCCTACCGCGGCCACAATCTGAAGCGGAGGCGGGCCGCCAGTTCGGGCTTCTACGATTTCGATGTCGCCCACTACGGCAACTCGTCCCTGATCGAGAAGACCGTTGCCGGCCCCAGCTCACTGGCTCCCTCGTTCGTGGCTCCTAGCCGGAATGGTCAAAAGAACAAGAGCGTAAGTGCGGTGACGACAGGCGCCTCCACCGCATTCGCTGATGCCGACCGCTCCCTCCCTCTTCCGGTACCCGCCTTCGACCCGGCCAAAGCCGTCGAGCACCGTCCCCCGGATCCACTCCCTCCGATGTCGGCCGGTGCCGATCTGCCGCTTCCCTCCTCGCCTCCTCTCCCCCGGACGCCGTCGGGTCGGAAAGAATCGCAGCCCTCCGAGGAGGCGGTACTCCCCTTACTGGTGCAGCCTCCCCCGCCCGCCAACCGGGACTGATCCGGGGGCTCGGCTCGAACCCGGTCTACCGCTCCGACTGATGGGAACCGCTCCTGAGGATGGGACGGGTGGTCCCCCCGGACCGATGATCCAGTAATCCGGTGCCACCGCCGGACACAGCCCGAAGGCCGTCCCGGCCCTTCGACCTGAGGAGAGTCATGTTCCACATCCGTTTGGCAAGCCACGCCGACAGCACCGAGGAGATCGTCGAGATGCTGGGCGCGTCCACCGGAGCGGTCAACGTCTCCGTCCTGAGCGGTTCGGCCCGCTTCCCCGACGGGGACATGATCGAGTGCGACCTGGTGCCCGAGGTGGCCAACGAGGTCATCCATCAGTTGCGAGATCTCGGCCCGCGTCAGCGGGGTCCGATCACCGTCAACCGATCGGACACGGCGATCGTGCCCACCCACCGCGAGATGGTCAAACCGATGGTCAGCGACCGCGAGATCGAACCGGTCTGGGAGGTGGTTGACGCCACCATCCGGGCCAACGCCTCTTACCCGTTCAGCTTCTATCTGTTGCTGGTCAGCGCCGGCGTTCTCGCCGCTGTGGGAATCCTCACCAATTCACAGATTCTCATCGTGGCGGCCATGGTGGTCGGTCCCGAGTACAACGCCATCCTCGGCGCCGCCCTCGGCATGACCGAGCGCAACCCGCGCCCCGTCCGGCGCGCCTTGTTGGCGCTGGGCGCCGGGTTCGGTCTGGCTGTCGTCATCACGTTCGTCTTCTCGTTGGCCATTCGCGGCACCGGCCTGACCCCCCACGACTACACATTCGGCTTACGACCGGTCTCCGATCTGATCAGCACGCCCAACGCCTTTTCTGTGGTGGTGGCGCTGGTGGCAGGGGTGGTCGGCGTGGTGTCGATCTTGGAGGCCCGGGTCAACGCCCTCATCGGGGTCTTCATATCGGTCACCACCATTCCGGCCGCGGCGGCCATGGGCGTCACCGCCGCCTACGGCGATTGGAACGAAACCAAGGGGGCGACCGAACAGCTCGTCTTGAACGTGGCCATCCTGCTGGTGGTGGGAGCGGGCACGTTGGTCATCCAGCGGCGCTACTGGGACCGGGTGGCCAAGCGGCACGATATGAGAAGGGGTGGAACCAGCGCCTCGGGTGGCAGCTGAGCCCGGGTTGGGCAGACCTTCCTGGTCGAGACTATTATCGGTGTCCAGGACGGATGAGGGGCATCTCATGGACGGACTTCCGCAGTTTCCCGATTGGCGACCTTCTGATGAGGAACGGATGTCATCGGAAGCCCACTCGGACGACGGCATCGATCAGTTTCCGGCACCACCGAGTCCCGTTCCGGTCCTGGCCACTGCCTATCAGCCACCACCGCCAGTTCCGGTGCCGTCGTTGGCTGTTCCGGCGCCACCGCCTGCGGTCGAGCCGGATCCACCCGCCCCGGTGCATGCGCTCCCCCTGAACGGAGCGGGCACGGCGGACTTCGTGGCGCCACTGCCGCGGTCCCACCGGTCGACGCACCGGCGGTCTCTGATCGGCGCCGGTGCCACCATCGCCGTTGTCGTGGCCCTGGTCTGCGGTGTTGCTCTGCACACCGCCACCACCACTGCGGTGCCGGTCACCCCCAGCCGGGCAGTCCTGCTGTCGGCCCAGACGGGGCTGGCCGACAAAACAGCCGATCTGCAGCTGTCGATGTCCATACATGTTCCCAACGGCGACAGCATCACCGCCTCGGGTAGCGGGTCCGTCGACTTCTCGAGCAATGCGGCACAGTTGGGCGTCCAGTACGCGGGCCTCCCCCAGCTCAACGGGGCACAGCTGCGGGAGGTGATCGTGGGCGGCAGTCTTTACATCTCGATGCCCGGCATATCGCAGGTGGCCTCCGGAAAGTCGTGGGTATCCACACCCCTCGGCACAGACTCGATCACCCCGGGCAGCTCCAACCCCGGATCGATGCTCCAGCTGTTGGCCAGCCAAGGCAACACGGTGATCCCGCTGGGGCCGAGCACCATCGAAGGTACCCCGGTGCGCGGGTACGACGTCGACATCAGCACCGCCGATTTCTCTCGGGAGCTCAGCCGACTCAACCTGCCCGCGTCCCTCGATCAACAGATGCAGACCGTCTTCGGCAGCGCCGGCCTACGCATGACGGTGTACGTCGGTGACGCCAACGACCTCATCCGGCAAGTCGGCTTCACCATGAACCTGTCGGTCGACGGGTCGACCGTCAGCGCCGTCGAGACCGAGGACATCACCAACTACGGCGTGCCGGTGGCCATCAGTGCACCGCCGCCCAGCCAGGTGCTTAATCTCCAGCAGTTCGAGGCGTCGGCCGCGTCGGTCGAAGGCCCCAGCGGCAACTAGCTCCGGTCACTCGGGTGGCAGGCCGATGGAGGCACCGAGCTGACTGCTAACTGCCGGTGCGCTGACGGTGCGCACACCCTGGCCAGCAGCAGGGTCGACGCTGGCCTTCCTCCAGCTCCTCCCCGGTCCGCCGAATGCGGCGTTGGCGGGTCACATCCTGCTTGGCGTCCTCGACCCAGCAGATGAACTCGTTGCGAGCCAGAGGGGTGATGTCCCTCCAGGCATCGAGTGCCGCGGGATTGGCGATCAGCGCCTTGCGCAAGTCCCCTGGAAGCTTGTGTACCACCCCACCGGGCAGTCGCGGGCTGCTCACACGGACACGGTAGCGG
Source organism: uncultured Acidimicrobiaceae bacterium (assembly GCA_963813525.1). Lineage (GTDB taxonomy): Bacteria > Actinomycetota > Acidimicrobiia > Acidimicrobiales > RAAP-2 > Bog-756. Next base: position 1,041,585 of record CAWEZI010000005.1, on the reverse strand, counting down.
ACCCCGACATGGCCGCATCCGATGGTGCGAGCCAGCTGCGTAACATCTCGATGTCAACAATTTGGGAGCGGAGGAGCCACCATGTCCAGCCTGTCTCCTGACCAACTCAGATAAAATGAGGATGCGTGGAAACGGAATCCGTGGTCGCTTCCAATGCCAGCTCACCGAAGGCAAAGTTGACTGGCCGACAGAAGTGGGCGATCGCCGGCCTCCTTTTTCTACAGGTTCCATCCAGCATCGTCTTCTATCCCTTGGCTGCCCTCTTTGCCTTGACCGGTATCGGTGTGCCACTGAGCGTGGTCCTCACAGGAATCGGAACGATGCCCTTCTCGTCAGCCATGAAACTCAAGGGCACCTGGCAATCCGGCGGAGAACCGAATCAGTCGAGTCAGTGAGGAGCGTCAGCAACCAAGAAGCGTGTTGAACGACCTGCCTCTGTCGACCACCGTCTCCGCGTGCGGACCTGGTCGCCATGCTCGAGCGCCTCGGCCATCGGTCGACCTTCCGATCTGCACCTACAGGGCGAGTGTCGCTCCCCCGTCGACCACCACGGCGGCGCCGTTGACAAAGGCCGCCTGCTGCGAGCACAGGAAGGCCACCACGCTGCCCAAGTCAGCGGGGTCTCCCATCACCCCGGCTCCTCCGAGCTCCCGCATCCGGTCGGTGGTATGCGGTCCCGGGCAGACCAGGTTGAGGGTGATGCCGCTCTCCTCGGAAGCGAGGTCCTGTGCCGCCGTTTTGGCCCACGCCCACAATCCGACCCGGGCCGTGTTGGACAGGGCCAGAGTGGGAACGGGCTGGACCACCGAGTACGAGGTGATGAAACAGAGACGTCCCCACTCGTGCTCCCGCATGTGGGGCACGGCGTGGCGGGCCAAGCGCACCGCCGACAACAAGTTGGCGTTGATGGCCGCTTCCAGAGCATCGTCATCGACCTCCAGAGCCCGTCCCGGTGGCGGACCGCCGGCGTTGGCGATGACGATGTCGACACCTCCGAAGGCAGCCACCGTGGCCTCGACCAGAGCGGCGGGGGTCGATGGATCGGTGATGTCGGCCACTGCGGTCTCGACTTCGGCGCCGCCCGACCGCAACGACGTCCGCACCTTCTCCAACTCCTCGGCGCTGCGGGCCGACACCATCACCCGTACGCCCTCGGCGGCCAGAGCCTCGGCCGTGGCCCGCCCCAGGCCGCGTGACCCGGCCACCACCAGGGCAGCCTTTCCCTCGATGCCCAGGTCCATGGCTGATGCCTTTCCTAGACGTCGACCACGACCAGCGCGTGGTCGGCTCGGTTGAGCGGCTCGGGCAGGCCCCGGTCATCGATGACCACGATGTCCTCCAAACGCATGCCGAACCGACCCGGCCAGTAGATGCCCGGCTCAACCGAAAAGGCGTGACCGGGGCGCAGGGTTTCGGTGTTGCCGGCCACCAGGTAGGGATCCTCGTGCTCCTCGATGCCGATCCCGTGGCCGGTCCGGTGGACGAACAGATGGCCGAACCCGGCCTCGCTGATGATGGAGCGGGCTACCGCATCCACATGCTCGGCGGTGACACCCGAGCGGGCGGCCCCCACCGCGCTCTGCTGGGCGCTGTGCAGGACGTCGTAACACTCGGTCACCTGCGACGACGGCTGGCCGGTGACCACAGTACGGGTGATGTCCGAGCAGTAGCCCACATCCCCCTCGTGAAAGAGGGTGCCGCCGAAGTCGCAGACCACCGTCTCGTCACGGCCGATGACCCGGCCGCCGGCTTCGTGGTGCGGGCTGGCCGCGTTGGGACCGCTGCCTACGATGGCAAAGTTGACGTGGCGATGGCCTTCGTCGACCAGAAGAGCGGCCAGGCGCGCCGACACCTGTGCCTCGGTGCGACCCACCAGCGGGATCTCCCCTGATTGCAGGGCGGCCGCCACCCGGTCGGCTGCTGCGCCGGCGGCCCGCAGGACGTCCTGCTCCGCCGCATCCTTGACGGCACGGATGGGGGCGGTCACCCCGGACGCCTCCCGCCACCGGGCCTCGGGCAGCCGGTGCTGCAGGGCCAGCACTGTCGTTGCCCAGGCCCGATCGGAGACGGCCAGACAGGCGGGGGACCCGGTCCCACCGGCGGCGGTGAGCAAGGAGACGACCCGCTCGATGGGGTCCTCGCTGTCCGACCACGGGAGGAGCGAGAACAGTTCGTCGGCCGCCGCCACCCGTGGCGCCTCCAAGGCCGGTACGACCAGTACCGGGTCACCGGTGCGGGGCAGGACCAGCATGGTCAGCCGCTCGAGGGGCATGGCCTGGTAACCGGTCAGCCATGGCAGATCGGCGCCGTGCGAAAGAAGTAGGGCGTCGACTCCCAACTCGTCCATCCGCTCGCGCACACGTTGCATGCGTTGAGCGCGTGCCGCCACCGCCTGCGGGGAGAGTTCGCTCATGATCGGGCCCCGACGGCCCGGAAGGCCACCGGCACCGCCTCGGCCCGACCGGTCGGCGTAGGCACCCGATCACCATCTGACGGGCTGGCCGCCTCGATCGCCTGGCGGGCGTGATAGCTCGAGCGGGTGAGCGGGGACGACTGCACGTGGGAGAAGCCCATGTCCATGCCGGCCGTCCGGATGGCCTCGAACTCCTCGGGGGTCCACCAGCGGGCTACCGGCAGGTGACGTCGGCTGGGCCGGATGTACTGGCCCACGGTGACGATGTCGGTCCCCACCGCCCGCAGGTCGGCTAAGGTGGCCAGAACTTCGTCCATCCGCTCCCCCATTCCCAGGATCATGCCCGACTTGGTGGTCAGACCGGCATCCTTGGCCCTGGCCAGCACCCCGAGACTGCGCCCGTAGCCGGCCGAGGGGCGCGCCGCCCTCTGCAGACGGGCCACCGTCTCGATGTTGTGGTTGAGGACGTCGGGGCGGGCCTCGAACACGGTGGCCAGTGACGGTCCGTGGCCCTTGCAGTCAGCGATGAGGACTTCGATGGTGGTGCGGGGGGTGCGTCGTCTGACAGCCGCGATGACCTCGGCGAAACCACTGGCCCCTCCGTCGGGCAGGTCGTCGCGGGCCACGCAGGTGATGACGGCGTGGGCCAGTCCCAGCCGGGCCACCGCCTCGGCCACCCGGAGGGGCTCTTCGGGATCGAGCGGCCGCGGCCGGCCGGTTCCGACCTGGCAGAACCCGCATGCCCGGGTGCAGTCGGCGCCGTTGATCATGAAGGTGGCTGTGCCGTCGGACCAGCATTCGTAGATGTTGGGGCACCCGGCTTCTTCGCACACCGTGACCAGATCGAGATCACGCACGTCGTGGCGGAGGTCGAGGTAGGAGCGGCCCATGGTGGCGTTGACACGGAGCCACGGCGGTTTCCTCTCGTCCACCGGCACACCACCCTCGGGATCGATGCCGGTGCGGCGGAGACGTCGTTGCAGAGCGCTGTCACTCCCACCCCGCCCGAGGATCACCGGCACACCGCCGCTTTCCCTGCTGGCGTGACCAGAGTGGTCGGAGTGGCCGAAATCGGTGACAGCCTGCAGGTCGTCGGCCACTCCCCACACCTTCTGCGCCGACGCCGTCACCGCGGCGACCGCCTCGGCCATGGACACCGGGTGTCCTTCGGCGTGCAGCGACGTCACCGGGCGATCGGCAATGCCGCAGGGGACGATGTGGCCGAACATGGCCAGGTCGCACTCGACATTGAGAGCGAAGCCGTGGGTGGTGCGGCCCCGCGATGTCCGGACCCCGACGGCGCCGATCTTGCGCGGACCTCGCTCGGCATCCTCCTCGTCGAGTCCCACCCAGACGCCCGGGTAGCCGGGCAGGCGTCCGACCGACGCCTGGTCGAGGCCGAGCGCCACCAGCGCCCCGATGACCACCTCCTCCACCTGGCGCACGTGGTGGACACCACGATGGGGACCACGGCCGACGCTGCGCACCGGGTAACCGATGAGCTGCCCCGGTCCGTGATAGGTCACGTCACCGCCCCGGTCGACATGGACAAGGTCGGCGCCCACCGCCGCCGGCTCGACCAACACGTGGCCCATGTCGCCGTTCACCCCGACGGTGTAGACGTGAGGGTGCTCGAGGAGGAGCAGGTAGTCGTCGTCCGACCGCGAGGCGATGGCCCGTTGCAGGGCCCACGCCTCCTGGTAGGGCAGTCGGCCCAGCCAACGGACCCTCATGGCCGGATCGGCCGACGTCGCACGGATGATCTCGCCACCGGGGTGAGCCCTAGAGCTCGCCGGCCCAGTCGCGGTCGTTGAGGATCTCCGACATCCGCGCCAGGAACCGGGCCACGTAGGCGCCGTCCACCGCCCGGTGGTCGAACGTCATGGCCGCCAGACCCACCGAGTGGATGGTGATCGATTCGGTGCCGTCGGGAAGCGCGACCACCACCGGCTTACGAGCCACCCCGTCGGTAGAGAGGATGGCCACCTGGGGTTGGTTGATGATGGCTCCGGTCAAAAGGGTCCCAAAAGGACCAGCGTTGGTGATGGAGAAGGTGCCCCCGCTGATGTCGTCGAGGCTCAACCGCTTGTTGCGGGCCCTGTCGGCCAGGTCGCGGATGCGACGGGCCATGCCCCGCAGGTTGAGCTCCTCGGCGTTGTGGACGACGGGGACGATGAGCCCTTCGTTGTCGAGGTCGACGGCGATCCCCAGATTGATGTCGTGGTGGACGATGAGGCTGTCCTCCCCGACCGATGAGTTGAGGTGGGGAAATTCGGCCAACGCATCCACCGCCGCCCGGGCTGCGAAGGGGAGGTAGCTGAGGCGGAAGCCCTCCTCGGCCATGAAGCCGTCGCTGTGAGCTCGGCGCACCTGCTCGACGCGCTCGTAATCGATCTCCTTGACCATCAGGGTGTGGGCCGAGGTGGCCTTGGACCGGACCATGTGCTCCGCCGTCCGGCGGCGAATGTTGGTGAAGGGGACCACCTCGTCCCGGGGCGCAGCTCTCCCGTCGGCCGTGCTGACCGGCGCTGTGCCCACCGGCGCTGTGCTGACCGGCGCTGTGCTGACCGGCGCTGTGCCCACCGGCGCTGTGCTGACCGGCGCTGTGCTCACCGGCGCTGTGCTGACCGGCGCCCCCGCCGGCGGCGCCGTCTCGACCGGCGCAGCGACCGGCGCCCTCTCGACAGGCGGGGCGACCGCACCGCCCCGGGCGATGGCCCGGTCGACATCCTCCCGGGTGATCCGGCCCCCCAGGCCGGTTCCGGTCAGGGTCGAGGGGTCGATACGGTGTTCGTTGAGAAGCCGCCGCACAACCGGCGAGAGAACCAGCCCCTGGCCCGAGGTGTGCAGAACCGCCGCCGGGGGCACCTCGGTGGTCGGTGCCGGTGACGGGTCGCCGGTGTGGTCGGAGGGGGGCAGCTTGTCATCGGCCACGGCAATGTCGGCCAGGACAGTCGAAGTCGCCGCCGCCGGCGGCGGCGAAGGCGGGACAGAAGCGGAAGGAACGGGCGGGGGTGTCGGCTGGGCCGGGGTCGATGGCGGTACCGGGGCCGAGCTCGGAGGGGCAGTGGTCGTGGAACCGTTGGCGGAAGCACCATCGCCGATCACCGCCAGGGTCACACCCACCTCGACGGTGTCGCCCTCTTCCACCAGGATGGAGGTGAGAACCCCGTCGGCGGGCGAAGGCACCTCCGAATCGACCTTGTCGGTCGACACCTCGAACAGCGGCTCGTCGCGATGGACCTGGTCGCCCACGGCCTTGAACCACTTGGTGATGGTCCCCTCGGTCACCGTCTCGCCGAGTTGCGGCATGGTCACGTCAGCCAACGTGCAGTCCCCTTCCGGTCAGAGCCAACACAGTCTCGCCGAAGGCCTCCGACAGCGACGGGTGCGGCTGGATGAACTGGGCCACCTCTTCCGCCGTGGCCTCCCAGTTGACCGCCAGGTAGCCGGCCCCGAGCTGTTCGGTCACCCAGGGGCCGACCATGTGGACACCCAGGATGCGGCCGGTGGACCCGTCGGGCAACCGCTCGCCCACCACCTTGACCAACCCCTCGGTGTCCCCGATGATGCGAGCCCGGCTGTTCCCGCCGAACGGGTCCTTCTTCACGATCACGTCGAAACCGGCCTCCTTGGCCGCTGCCTCGGTCAGCCCGGCGAAGGCCACCTCGGGATGGCAGTAGATGGCCCAGGGGACGCGTCCGTAGTCGACGGGGAGAGCCGGTTCGCCGAGGATGCCTTTGACCACCAGGATCCCCTCGGCGAAGCCGACGTGGGCCAGCTGGGGAGTACCGGCCACCACATCGCCCACCGCCCACACCCCGGACGCAGCCGTACGCATGGTCTCATCGGCGACGACAAAGCCGCGCTCGTCGACCTCCACCCCGGTGCCCTCCTCGAGGAGATCCTCGGTACGGGGACGACGCCCGACCGACACCACCACCGCGCCAACCTCCAACTTCTCGCCGTCGCCGTAGGAGACGGTCGTCGACTTTCCGGAGGGGTCGGGGGTATGGCCCTGGAGCTGCACGCCGGTCTTCACGTCGATCCCGCGCTTCTTGAAGGAGCGAGCCACCGTCCGCACGATGTCCTCGTCGCAACCGTTGAGAATGGTGGGCAGTGCTTCGAAGACGGTCACCGCGGTGCCGAGGTCACTGAGCAGTGAGGCGAACTCGCATCCGATGGCGCCACCACCGACGACGGCCACCGAGTCGGGAAGGCTGTCGAGGTCGAGAACCTCATCGGAAGTCATGACCAGAGTGCCGTCGACCTCGAACCCGGGGATGGTGCGGGGCACCGACCCGGCGGCCAGAACCACGTCGGCGCCGCTGATCTCGCTGGTGGTGCCGTCGTCGTGGCTGATCCGGACCCGGTGGTCGGCCAGCAGGGTGCCCGTTCCCGAAAACACCTCGATGCCCCGCCCCTTGAGGAGCCCGGCCAGACCCTTGAACAGCTGATCCACCACGTCCTGCTTGCGGGACTGGCTCACCGAGAAGTCGATGGACGGGGGCTTGTCCTTCTTGCCCCCGGCGTTGACACCGAACCGGGACGAACCGCTCACCGTGCGGAAGACGGCTGCGGTCTCCAGGAATTCCTTGGCCGGTACGCACCCGCGGTGGAGACAGGTCCCGCCCACTTTGTCCCTCTCGACGATGGCCACCGACAAGCCGGCCGACGCGCCGTACAGAGCGGTGGCGTAGCCCCCGGGGCCGCCGCCGATGACGACCACGTCGAAGCGGTCGTTGGCTCGCCCCTCGGATCCTCCCGGTGGGGTCGTCGTCACGCTTTTGCCTCTGTGGCCTTGCCGGCTTCCGTCAGGATGCTGTTCTCCATCGTCGTGTAGATCTCCGTCGTCATCCGAAATCAATGGGCTGGTCCGAAGGGGGTTTTGACCATGCCTTCGGGTCACAGCCTACCGGCCTCGACCACCCGACAATCTCGGGAAACCGGTGCACAGCGGGCTGGCCAGGAGGGGCGGCGGGAACGGTGCCATGGTGTCGGGCCAGCGCCTGAGCCGGTGCGCCGGCCGGGCGGCGCCCGTCACTCCGGTGGCTTGCGTCCCCAGGCGGAGATCATCGGCGAGGTGGCGAAGTCGAGGTCGCCCCGGTCGATGTTGGCCAGATGACGATCGATCTCCTCGGCGGTGGCCAGGCCGGCGGCGGTCATCGGTTGGCGGATCTGCTCGACCGTGGCCCGTTCGAGAACGGTGCACGCCGGCCCGGTCACCGGGAAGAAGGCGTCGGCGGACACAGAGCTGAGCCCGTACTGGCGCAGGGTCCGGGGCAGCGTCCGGCCGTAGGCCAGCTCGGCCCCACGTCGAGCCAGCAGCTCCCGGAAGCCGCGGCGCAACCGGTTGGCCAGTTCCTGATCGGGTCCCCATTCGTCGATACAGGTGAGGGGCTGGAGAGCCGGATCGGCGTCCTCCAACACGAGCCACCCACCTGGTCGAAGAGCCCCGACCATGGCGTCCAGGGCTTCGGCGCGGCGGGGCACATGGACGAGGACCAGCCGGGCGTGGATGAGATCGAAAGAACCCGGCGGTGGCGGATCCAGCCCCACGTCGTGACGGGCGACCTCGAAGGTACGCGGCTCGGGTGGCATCCACGCCAAATCGATGTCAGTGGCCAGCACCGAGCCGCTGGTTCCCACCCGCTGGGCCATAAATGTGGGAACGCTCGGTCCACCCGCGCCCATCTCCCAGCAACGCCACCCTTCGGTGATACCGACTTCCTCCAGATGACGGAAGGTCGACGGGTCGAACAAGGTAGACAGCGCCTCCAGCCGGGTGCCCGCCTCCTGCTGGCGGTTGTCCAGCAGATAACCGGGGCCGTCGGATCCCCGTCGGTCGACCCCGTCGGCGGGGACGGACGTGCTCAGGAGAGGACCCGGCGACGGAAGTTGCGGAGACCGAGCCCCAAAAAAAGGGAGAGGAAGCCGACCAGCACCGGGTAGATCACGTAGAGATGCATATGGGGAGCGTCGGTGAGAGCAGCCCGCATGCCCTCGTTGACGTAGATGAGCGGGTTGATGAGGACCACGGTCTGCAGCCAGTGCCAGCCATCTACCTTGATGGGGGCCAGTCGGGTCCATTCGTAGTAGGTCCCGCCGAGGAAGGTGACCGGCAGGATGATGAACCCGAACATCAACCCGATGTTGCGGGGCTCGAAGCTGGTCCCGAGGAGCAGCCCGAGCGAGGCCATGGTCACGCAGGCCAGGGGAACCAGAGTCACGATGACCCACCAGTGCAGGTTGATGTGGGCCTCGACGCCCTTGGCGTGGACCACCGAGGCGATGGGCAGCACGATGATGGCGGAGATCAGTCCCTGCACCGCTCCGGACAGGACCTTGGCCATGGCCACCAGCCAGATGGGGCACGGGGCCTGGACCCGATCCTCGATCTCACGGGTGAACCCGAACTCCTGGGACATGACGAGCGCAACCGACTGAACCCCCTGGAACAGAATCGAGATGCCCACCACGCCGGGGACCAACAAGGTGGCGAAGGCCGACTCCGATACGGAGCCGCCCCCGCCGCCGATGGCCTGTCCGATCTTGGGAAACACATAAAGGAAGACGAAGCAGAGCAGGAAGGGTTGGACCAGCACCCGGATCACGAACTCGATGAGATGCTTGCGCAGGACGACCAGATCCCGGAGGATGAGCGCCCACAACGCGGTGCGACTGGCCCCGAAGGCCGACCGGGTCGAGCTGGGCCCGAGGATGGGAGCGGGCATGACCGTCTCGACCGGGCTGGTCACTCTCTCAGGTCCTTGCCGGTCAGGTTGATGAAGACCGTCTCGAGGGTGGGCTCGTTGACCGAGAGGTCGATGACCGGAAACCCGGCGTCCTCGGCGGCCGAAAGGACCTTGGGTAGCAGTCGGTCGTTCCCCTTCACGTGCAGTTCGACGCCGCCTTCGATCGATCGGGTGCGGGTCACACCCGGCACCCTTTCGGTGAGGGCCCGGCCCAGCTCCTCGGGATCACCCGAGGCGGTGACCGTCACGATGGTGTCGGCATCGATCTGCTGCTTGAGGGCGGACGGGGTGTCCAGGGCCAGGATCTTGCCCCGGTCCATGATGGCCACCCGCCCGCACAGTTGATCGGCCTCCTCCATGTAGTGGGTGGTGAGAAGGATGGTCTGCCCTTCGCTATTGAGCTCCCGAAGGATCTCCCACAGAGCCAACCGGCTCTGCGGATCGAGCCCGGCGGTCGGCTCGTCGAGGAACAGGACCGCCGGTCGGTGGAAGATAGCCCGGGCCACCATGAGCCTCTGGGCCATACCCCCCGAGAGGGCGTAGACCGAGGCGTCGGCCCACTTCTCCAGCTGGAACACGCCCAGCAGCTCGGTGGCCGTGCGCCGCGACTCGCGGGCGGAGATACCGAAGAGCCGGCCATGGAAGTAGAGGTTCTCCCACACGTTGAGCTGCCGGTCCAACGTGTTCTGCTGGCTCACGATCCCGATGATCTGCTTGGCCAGGGCGGGGTGGGCCACCACGTCGATACCGCCCACCAGGGCCCGGCCGGCGGTGGGGATGACCCGGGTGGTGAGCATCCCGGCGGTGGTCGTCTTGCCGGCACCGTTGGGCCCGAGCAGCCCGAAGATCTCCCCCGGCTCCACCGTCAGGTCCAGCCCGTCCACTGCCTTCAGATCCGACCCGGCGTAGACCTTGGTCAGCCCCTCTGTCCGGATGATGGCGCTAGTCGAGGCGGGTTCATCGGCTCGGGGTGCGTTCACGGTGGTGGTCATCGGTATGGTTTGGACACTAACCCGTACGGGCGCCACCGAGTCCACCGCCCCGTGGGCAACCGGAACCCGGCCGGACTGGTGCCAGTGCGGTCGGGCCGATCCGAGTTTCCGTTCTACTTGGGGGGCATGCGGATGCCGCCGTCGAGCCGGATGACCTCGGCGTTGAGGTAGCTGTTCTGGGCGATCTGGACCACCAGTTGGCCGAATTCGGGGGGATTGCCCAGTCGCTTGGGGAAGTTGACCGACTCAGCCAGGGCGGTGCGGGCCTCTTCGGGCAGCATGGCCAGCAACGGCGTGTCGAACAAACCGGGGGCGATGGCCAGCACGCGGATCCCGACGACAGCCAGGTCGCGGGCGGCCGGGAGGGTCATGCCCACGATGGCCCCTTTGGAGGCGGAGTAGGCCAACTGGCCGATCTGGCCGTCGAAGGCAGCCACCGAGGCCGTGTTGACCACCACCCCGCGCTCACCGTTGGCCTGTGGTTCCACCTTCGACATGGCCGACGCCGCCCTGGTCATCACGTTGAACGTGCCGATGACATTGAGGTTCTGGATGAATTGGAACGGCGCCAGGTCGTGCGGCGAGCCGTCGCGGTTGATCACCCGACCAACCCATCCGGTACCGGCGCAGTTGACGGCGACCCGCAGGTTGCCACCCTCGGCTGCCTGGTCGACCGCTTTCTGACAGTCATCGGGAGCGGTCACGTCGCCCCCGATGAAGTTGGCGCCGTTGCCGATGTCAGCGACAACCTGTGTGCCCCCTTCCTCGTTCTTGTCGAAAACAGTGACTCTGACGCCTTGGGCGGCGAGGGCGCGGGCGGTGGCCTCGCCGAGACCTGAGGCGCCCCCGGTGATGATGGCTGAGCTTCCCTGGATGTCCATGACCGCAGGTTACGGGAGGGTGGTGCCCGAGCCAAAACGGACCGGTCGGTGAACGTGGCCCCCCTTTCGGTACCGGTCGACCGTCGGTCGCCTGCACTTCCGGCAGCCGTCCGGCCCGCCCGGCGGTCGGCCTACTGGCGGTCGGCCGCCTCGGTGGCCAGAAGGTCCACCACGTCGTTCATCCGGTCGCCTGAGTGGCCCTTGACCCAGGCGAAGGTCACCGGGCGTTCCGGATCGAGGGCCAAAGACAGCAGTTCCTTCCACAGGTCCTGGTTGGCCACCGGCTTTCCCGCCGTGTTGCGCCAACCACGGCGCTCCCATCCGACCCACCACTTCTGGCGGAAGCAGTTGACCACGTAGGTCGAGTCGCTGACCACATGTACTGGACCAGGGAGGGCGCTCAGGGCGCGGATCACGGCCATGAGCTCCATCCGCTGGTTGGTGGTGTGCGGCTCCCCACCGCTGTCCGACCGGCCGCCGTCGACGGCCCAGGCCCATCCGCCCGGTCCCGGATTCCGCCGGCAGGCGCCGTCGGTGTAGACGACGATCGGCGGCACAGCGGTCGATGGTTCGGGGTTCATCGCTCCAGCATGCCCGCGATCGGAGGTGGCCGGAGCGGGCAGCGGTGCCGGAATCCTCTGCCTATGACTTCCCACACTGGCCGGCTAGTGGGAGCATGGATAGGTGCTCTTCGACGGCGTGAGCCACCAGCTGCCCGATGCCGACCCGACCGAGACGTCGGAGTGGCTCGACGCCTTCGACGATGTGGTGGACGCCCATGGTCGCACCCGGGCGCGCTATCTGCTCATGCGGATCCTGGAGCGGGCCCGCCAGAAGCAGGTCGACTTTCCGGCCACCGTCTCCTCCCCCTACGTCAACACCATTCCCTCCGACGAGGAGCCGGAGTTCCCCGGGGACGAGTACATCGAGCGACGAATCCGCGCCTTCATCCGCTGGAACGCGGCGGTGATGGTGGTCAGAGCCAACGTGCGCTCGGAGGCCATCGGTGGCCACCTGTCCACCTACGCCAGCTCCGCCTCGCTCTACGAGGTGGGCTTCAACCACTTCTTCCGGGGCAAGGACCATGGCCCGGGCGACCAGGTCTACTTCCAGGGCCACGCCTCCCCCGGTATCTACGCCCGGGCCTTCGTCGAGGGCCGGCTGTCCGAGGAGGACCTCGACAACTTCCGCTTCGAGGTGGGGACTTCAGGCCTCTCCTCCTATCCCCATCCCCGACTGATGCCCCACTTCTGGGAGTACCCGACCGTGTCGATGGGCCTCGGACCGCTCAACGCCATCGCCCAGGCCCACGTGAGCCGCTATCTGCACGGCCGTGGGCTGGTCGACACCAGCGACAGCCGGGTGTGGTGCTTCGTAGGTGACGGCGAGTTCGACGAGCCCGAGACTCTCGGGGCACTGGGCATGGCCGGGCGAGAGCACCTCGACAATCTGGTCTTCGTGGTCAACTGCAACCTCCAGCGACTGGACGGCCCGGTGCGGGGCAACGGGAAGGTCATCCAGGAATTCGAAGCGCTCTTCCGCGGGGCGGGATGGAACGTGATCAAGGTCATCTGGGGGCGCACTTGGGACGAGCTGTTGGCCAAGGACGTCGAAGGAGTCCTCCTCAACAAGATGAACTCGACGGTGGACGGCGAATTCCAGAAGTACGCCACCGAGTCCGGCGCCTACATCCGAGAGCACTTCTTCGGCCCCGACCCGCGTCTGACCGAGCTGGTGGCCCATCTCACCGACGAGGAACTGCAGACGCTGCCGAGGGGCGGGCACGACTACCGCAAGCTGTACGCCGCCTACCAGGCCGCCACCGAGCACGTCGGTGCGCCGACCGCCATTCTGGCCAAGACCATCAAGGGATGGACGCTCGGCCCGGAGATCGAAGCCCGCAACGCCACCCACCAGATCAAGAAGATGACCAAGCTCCAGCTGCTGACCCTGCGCAACCGGTTGTTCCTGCACGACGAGATACCCGAGGAGGACCTCGAGGCCGACCTTCCCCCCTACTATCGGCCGGCCCCCGACGAGAAAGCGGCCCTCTACCTCGCTGAGCGTCGTCACGCACTGGGCGGAGCCCTCCCCAGCCGGGTGGACCGGTCACAGCCGCTCCCGCCCCCCGAGGCCAAGGCGTTCGCCGACCTGTTCGCCGGCTCGGGTCGGCAGGCGGTGTCCACCACCATGGCCTTCGCCCGCCTGCTGCGGTCGCTGGTCCGGGACCCGGCCATCGGGAAGCGCATTGTCCCCATCGTGTCCGACGAGGCCCGGACATTCGGGCTCGAGTCCTTGATCAGCGAGGTCCAGATCTATTCGCCCGAAGGACAGCGCTACACCCCGGTCGACGCCGATCTTGCCCTCCACTACGCCGAGAGCTCCTCCGGTCAGGTGTTGGAAGAGGGCATCAGCGAGGCGGGGGCCGTGGCCGCCTTCACCGCCGCCGCCACCTCGTACGCTACCTGGGGCGAGCCGATGATCCCCTTCTACCTCTTCTATTCGATGTTCGGCTTCCAGCGGGTCGGCGACCTCCTGTGGGCGCTCGGCGATGCGCGTGGGCGCGGCTTCCTCCTCGGGTGCACCGCCGGCCGCACCACCCTCAACGGCGAAGGTCTCCAGCACCAGGACGGGCACTCCCTCCTTCTGGCCTCGACCGTCCCGAGCGTCGCCGCTTACGACCCTGCCTTCTCCTACGAGGTGGCGGCCATCGTGGAGGACGGCATCCGGCGCATGACCGGTCCCGATCCGGAGGACCGGTTCTGGTATCTCACCCTCTACAACGAGAATTACCTGATGCCCTCCCTCCCCGCCGATCCTGTCGAGGCCGAGCGAATCCGGCTCGGCTCCATCAAGGGCATCTACCGGTTCGTCCCCGTCGCCGACGTACCCGAGGGGGAGGCGTCGCCCAGTGACAATTCCGACAGGGGCCCGTCGGCCACCAACAACGACAACGCCGCCCGGGCCACCGTCCTGTTTTCGGGATCGGCCTGGCAGAGCGCGGTGGAGGCCCGGCGGATGCTGGCTGCCGACTGGGGCGTGGACGTCGACCTGTGGTCGGTGACCTCGTACAAGTCGCTGCGCGAAGAGGCTATGGCCGTCGAGCGCTGGAACCGCCTCCACCCCGACCAGACGGCGCGGGTTCCCCACATCACCGAGCAGTTGGCCACGTCGGCCGGACCGGTGGTGGCCGTCAGCGACTTCATGCCGCGCCGTACCCGACCAGATCTCCCGTTGGGTGCCCCGGGGGTTCACCTCCCTCGGCACCGACGGCTACGGACGCTCCGATACCAGGGAGGTCCTGCGGCGCTACTTCGAGGTGGATGCCGCCCATGTGGTGGTGGCCGTCCTCCACGCCTTGGCCGCCTACGGCATGGTCCCGCCCGGCGCCGTATCCGAGGCGCTGGCCCGCTACCAGGTCGACACCGCCTCTCCTGACCCCTGGGCGGCCTGACCGGCAGGACAGAGGGGTCTCCTCGCAGCACCCGCCCTCGACCGGGCAGGAGGAGCTAAAGACTTACCCGCCCTCCGACGATGAACTCTCCATGGAGTCGCTGCTTCGCTTTGACACGGACGATCCCGAATTTGCCCGGGGTTTCGAGATGGGCATCCTGTGGGAGCGCATCAATTCATCGGGCTCGTGCCACATGGCCATCAGCGCGGCCAACGCCGAGATGGTCATGCGGGTGGCCAAGGCCACCGGCTGCCAGTTCGTGGGTCATGAGCTGGACGACGACCAGATCTCGATCGAACTGTACGAAACCAGCCACTAACCTGTCGCCGTGATTCGGGTGACAGGTGACGAGACGGTCGATCAACTGGTAGCCACCGACCCGCTGGCCCTGGTCATCGGCATGGTCCTCGACCAGCAGATCCCCTTGGAGAAGGCCTTCCGGTCGCCCTACGACCTCCGCCAGCGACTGGGCGGGACCCTGGACGCCGCCGTCCTGGCCGCCATGGACCCCGACGCCCTGGCCGACATCTTCAGCGACCGACCCGCTCTGCACCGGTTCCCCCGCTCGATGGCCGGCCGGGTCCAGAGCGTGTGTGCGGTCATCGTCGACACCTACGGCGGCGACGCCTCGGCCATCTGGTCGAGCGCCTCCGACGGTGCCCAACTCCTCAAGAACGTGAAGGCCCTCCCCGGATTCGGCGACCAGAAGGCGCGGATCTTCGTGGCCCTGTTGGGCAAGCAGTTCGGCATCCGGCCCACCGGCTGGCGGAAGGTGTCGGCCCCCTACGGAGAGGCCGGCTCGTTCCGATCGGTGGCCGACATCGATTCCCCGGAGGCACTGGCCAAGGTGCGCCGGGCCAAGCAGGCCGCCAAGGCCAAAGCCAAAGCCACCGCGTCGGCCACCGACTGAAGGCCGGTGGGTCCGTCTCCGGCCTGGTCCTTCGAGGATCGGCGCCTCTATCTGTGCACTCCCGACCGTCCCGATCTGGAGCGCTTCGTGGCCTCGTGCCTGGCCGGCGGCGTCGACATGGTCCAGCTCCGCGAGAAGCATCTGGCCGACGGCCCCCTGGTTGAGCGAGCCGCGGTGGCCCAACGGGTCTGTGCCGAACACGGGGTGCCCTTCCTCCTCAACGACCGGCCCGACCTGGCCGCCGACCTCGGTGCCGACGGCGTCCACGTGGGCCAGGACGACGCGCCCGTCACCGAGGCCCGCCGTCTGGTCGGGTCCACCGCCATCGTCGGGCTGTCGACCCACGAACCGGCACAGCTGACCGCTTCTCTGCCCCAACCGGTCGACTACATTTCGGCCGGGCCGGTCACCCCCACCCCGACCAAGCCGGGGCGCCCGGGGACGGGGCTGGCCTACATTGCCGCGGCCACCGCGGCCGCCGGGGTGCCGGTGTGGGTGACCGGCGGGGTGGATCCGGTCACCGTGGAGGCCATGGCCACGGCCGGCGCCCGCCATTTCGTGGTTGTGCGCTGGCTCACCGAGGCCGACGAGCCCGAAACCCACGCCCGTGCTCTCCGCCAGGCCATCGACCGGGCGGTCGCCGGCCAGGGGTGACCGGGTGACTGGCGGATGACCGGCTCCGAGGGCTGACTATCCGCCGGTGGGTGAACCGGTGGCGCCGCCGGCACCGGAGGGGGCGGTCGGGGCGGTCACGATCCGCGCGCCGGAGGGGAGACTGACCGGCGGCGACGATCCCACCTGCGAGATGACCAGCGAGACCGAGGCGGACTGGACGGTCAAGGCCACCGACGAGACGTAGGAGCCGGCCACGGTGAAGACGAAGGTCCCGGTCTGGCCGCTCTGGGCCACCTTGAAGGTGGTGGTGGCTCCCGACTGCTTGGCGTTCTTGGCCTGGTCTGCGTACTTGAGGTAGTTGTGGGCCGGGTCGAGGGTGGCGGCCCCTTCACTGGGCTGACGGTAGAGGGTCAAGTGCTTGCTCCCGGCCTTGGTCGACACGGTGAGGCTCTGGTACTCGACGTCACCGATCACGTACACGTAGGTGCGGTGGCTCCCGCTCTGGATGTAGCCACCCAGGCGGTCGGGTGCCTGGTAGACGAGATAGTCGGTCTGCTTGCCCTGCGGCGTCGACTCGGTCACCACTTCGGAATAGTTGGGGGCGGCCAGCGTGTTGTCGACGGCTTGCGACAGGGGGACGTTGGAAGGGGACTGCTGGACTCCGAGGGCGGCGGCACCACCGGCCACCACCGCCACCAGGACCAGCAACAGCCAGGCGATCATCTGGCGCGGGTTGCTCATGGCCGGAACGCTACGCCAACAAGCGATAGGACCGGCTCATGCGCACGGGGAGCCGGGCAACCACCCACGGGAGGCTTGCAACTGTCTGTCGACACCGTCCCAGGGCTCAGATCCCGATGCGCTGGGCCAACAGCTCCCGGTGGTAGGAGGGGTCACCCAGCATGAGCTCGGACGACTTGGCCCGCTTGAAGTACAGGTGGGCCGGATGCTCCCAGGTGAAGCCGATGCCCCCGTGGATCTGGATGGTCTCGGCGGCGGCGTGGAAGTAGGCCTCCGAGCAGTAGGACTTGGCCAGACTGGCCACCACAGGGAGCTCGTCGGAATCGTCGGCGGCGGCCCATCCGGCGTAGTAAGCCGCCGATTTGGCCGACTCGACCTCGAGGAGCATGTCGGCGCACTTGTGCTTGATGGCCTGGAAGCTGCCGATGGGCCGTCCGAACTGGATGCGTGTCTTGGCGTACTCCACCGAGCTGTCCAGACAGCGCTGGGCACCTCCCACCTGTTCGGCGGCCAAGGCCACCGCGGCCAGGTCGAGGGTCTTGCTCAGACCGGCACCTGCCCCTCCGTCGGTACCGATGAGCCAGGCCGGTGTGTCGGCGAACTCCAGCCGTGCCTGTTTGCGGGTCTGGTCCATGGTGGCCAGCGGCGTCCGCACCAGCCCCTCGGCGTCACCTTTGACCCCGAAGAGCGAGAGCCCGGCCGGGGTACGCCCCACCACCAGGATGAGGTCGGCGGTGGCGCCGTCGAGGACGAAGGACTTGTGACCGGTGAGGGCCCACCCATCGGCCGACGGGGCGGCAGCCAGCGTGATGCCATCGGCGTCCCACCGGCCGGAGTCCTCGGTGAAGGCCAGCGTGCCGATGGTGTCGCCGGCGGCGATCCCGGGGAGGAGGTACTCCTGTGCGCTCTGGTCGCCGGAGGTCAGGATGGCGTTGGTGGCCAGGGCCACCGTGGAGAAGAAGGGGGCACAGAGCAGGGCGGCCCCCATCTCCTCGAGGACCACGATGAGCTCCACATAGGAGAAGCCGGACCCGCCGAACTGCTCGGGGATGATGAGCGACATCAGGCCCAGTTGATCGCCCATCTGAGCCCAGACAGCCGGGTCGTAGCCCTCGGTGGTCTCCATCAGCCGCCTGACCTCGACCTCGGGCGACTTGTCCTCGAGGAACCGACGGACCGACGAGCGCAACTCGTCCTGTTCCTCGCTGAAGGCGAAATTCATGGTTCTTCCATCCCCTGTGGCTCCCGGTGCGGGCACCGTATGCCCCGTTTGTCTACCAGACACCGGATGGCCCTGACCAACAGCCCGACCCTCCCGACCTGCTCCCGAGCTGCTCCCGACCGACCGCCGGCAGGCCACCGACGGGCTGGCGACCGGCAGCCACCCACCCCCCGATTACGCTGAGCGGTCGTTGCGGAGGAGGTCCCTAACGTGCCTGACACCATCGTCGACTATGAGGACACCTCGGTCGAGGTCCACCGTGTGGTGGTCGGCCCCATGGACAACAACGTGTACATCGTGCGGTGCCGAGCCACCGGCGACGCCTTCCTCATCGACGCGGCCAACGAGCACGACAGGCTGCTCGACCTGTGTCGTGCCCTCAACGTCCGCCGTGTGGTGGAGACCCACGGGCACTGGGATCACATCCAGGCGGTGGAGGCCGTGCGCGACGCCGGCATCGACGTGGCCGTCACCTCGGCCGACGCGGCCATGCTGCCCTCCTACGACCAGATCCTGGACGACAGCACGACCCTCGAGATCGGACGGCTCCGCGTCGCCACCATCGCCACGCCGGGCCATACCCCCGGTTCGATGTGCTTCGCCGTCGAGGGCACGCCCCTCTTGTTCTCGGGGGACACCCTGTTTCCGGGAGGGCCCGGCAACACCTCCTTCGACCATTCCGACTTCGCCACCATCATCGAATCGATCGAGGGCCGGCTGTTTGGCGCCTTCGGTCCGGACACTCTGGTCCTCCCCGGCCACGGTACGTCCACCACCATCGGCGCCGAAACTCCCCACCTCGACGAATGGATCGACAGGGGTTGGTGAGCGGGCCGGTTCAGATGGCGGTGGAAGGACGCCGCGGCTCGCGGACCAGTTCGATCTCCGGCGGGAGCCCGCTGACCGCCACCCCGCCCGGCACTTCCGTGCCCACCTCGACGGTCACCCGCGACCCGGCCAGGGGGATCCCCTCGACTTTGAGGTAACCGATCCAGTCGGGAAGGTTCGGGCACAGCCAGGTCTTGCCGTAGGGAACCCACGGATCGAGGCGCAGCAGGGTGCGCAGGCACAGCAGAGGTGAGGCGGCCGCCCACGCCTGGGGTGAGCACGAGGTCGGATAACCGATGGGTACGGCCAGCTCGCCGCGGTCGAGACCGCTGAACAGCTCGGGAAGCCTGCCGCCCTGGGCGATGGCACCGTCGATGAGAGCACGGATGATCTGCTGGGCGGCGCCGTCGAAGCCGTAGCGGGCCAGGCCGGCGGCCACGATGGCCGTGTCGTGCGGCCACACCGAGCCACAGTGATAGCTGATGGGGTTGTAGCCGCCGCTGTTGGCGGCCAGCGTGCGCACTCCCCAACCGCTGAACATGGACGGCGACATAAGGGCCTCGGCCACACGGCGGGCCTTGTCCTCGTCGACGATCCCGGTCCACAGGCAGTGGCCGATGTTGGAGGTGAGGGAGTCGATCGGCCGCTTGTCGGCGTCCAACCCGACGGCGAACCACCCCTTCTCCTCCAACCAGAAGTCGCGGTTGAAGGCGGCCTTGAGCTGGGCCGCCTTGGCCCGGAAGCGGTCATAGGTGGCGGTGTCGCCCACCTCGAAGGCGAAGTGGGCGCTGGCCAGATAGGCACCGTAGGTATAGGCCTGCACCTCGCAGAGGGCGATGGGAGCCTCGGCCACCTTGCCGTCGCCGTAACGGATGCCGTCCCAACTGTCCTTCCACCCCTGGTTGGCCAGACCCCGGTCGGTGGCCCGGTGGTACTCGACATATCCGTCGCCGTCGGCATCACCGAACTGTTCGATCCATTCGATGGCCCGGGCGGCGTTGGGCAGAAGCTCGTCGACCATCTCGCGGGCCACCCCCCACCGTCGCATCTCCCCCAGCAACATCACGAACAGGGGGGTGGCATCGGCCGTTCCGTAATAGATGCTGCCGCCACCGAGCGAAAGGGAGGCGGCATCACCGAAGCGCATCTCGTGGAGGATGCGGCCCGGCTCCTCTTCTCGGCGCGGGTCGACGTCGGTCCCCTGGAAGCGGGCCAGGGTCTGGAGCACGCCGCGTGCCAGATCGGGATCGACCAACAGGGCCATCCAGGCGGTCAGCAAGGAGTCGCGGCCGAACACCGTCATGAACCAGGGAGCACCTGCGGCCACCACCACCCGCTCGGGATAGTCGGGATCGAAGATGCGCAGCGCCCCGAGGTCTTCGTTGCTGCGGTCGATCACCTCCTTCAGACCGGGTGAGTCGGTTTCGACCTGGGGTACCCGACGGCGCCACTGGGCCAGCCGCTCGCTCGGCGCGGCCAGGTCGACCGGTTGGCCGCACCGGTACCGCGGTGCGAACCGGGTCTCCTCGATGATCGGCCCGATCTGGATGCACGTCGACCACTCGCCCCGGGGCGGCACGACCACCTCGAAGCTGGCCAGGTCGGCGCTGACCACCGCCGGATCGGCGAACCGGATGTCGACCCCCCGCACCACACCACCTCGTCGGTACGAGTAGGTGATGGTCGGCACCCGATCAGCGGGGATGGGCTCGTCCGACTCCCTCCGCCCGATGGTCTTCTCCGCCGCCTTGCGTCGCTCCTCCAGAATGGCATGGCGGCCGGCTGTCACTTTGGTGCTCAGCTCGCCGTTCTCCCGCTCGGCGCCGGCCCGCCCCTCCTTGACGGCGAACAGGTCAGCGAAATCGGAACCGACGAAGACCTCGATGGTGCACAGGGCCGGCTCGGCGGCGAAGTTGCGCACGGTGATGTCCTCGCGCATGCCCTGGCCCACGTAGCGCGAGCGGAAGACCATCAAGGTGGAGTCGGCCCGGCCGGCAACCGGCGGACACCGGGACACGAAGGTGGCGGTGAAGGGGTCCTCGGTGATGGCGCCGAGCGACTGGGTGCGGGCCCCGTTGACCAGCACTTCGAAGCGGGACAGGATCCGGGTATCCCGGAAGAAGAGGCCCTCGGCAGCCCCGGTGGTCATGTCGCCGGCGCTCCCGCTGATGGCGAAGGTCGACTCGTCCACTAGCGTCACCACGCCGGCCCGCGAGTCGAGCTGGGTGACCGGGCCGGCGAAATTCCACGGGTCGGCCATCGGCACTACCGTACCGGCTGACCTGGGCACACCGGTACTCCGCCCATCTCGACCCATTCCTCCTATACCCGTAGGAGAAAATCACGAATGAGGCTAAGATCTGTCCGTGCCCGGTGACGCCGCATCCGCCCGGGGGAAGACCCCGCCTCTGCTCCAGATCGACGATCTCCACGTCGCCGTGGAAGGCCATCCCATCCTGCGCGGGGTGGACCTGACGGTCGACGCCGGCCAGGTGCACGCCCTCATGGGGCCCAACGGATCGGGCAAATCGACCCTGGCCAACGCCTTGCTGGGCAATCCGTCCTACCAGATCACTTCGGGGGCCATACGCCTCCACGGCGAGGATGTCACCGCCTGGCCACCCGATGTGCGAGGTAAGGCCGGCATGTTCCTCGCCTTCCAGAACCCCGAGTCCATCGGCGGCGTCCCGGTCATCCAATTCCTGCGCCAGGCGTTGTCGGCCCGACGGGGCATCGACATGTCGGTCCTCGAGGTCCGCCTCATGATGATGGAGTGGATGGAGAAGCTGGGAATGGACCCGGCCTTCGGCGAGCGCCATCTCAACGACGGATTCTCGGGTGGCGAGAAGAAACGGAACGAGATCCTCCAGATGGCTCTCCTCGATCCCGATATCGCCGTCCTCGACGAGACCGATTCCGGCCTCGACGTCGACGCCCTGCGGGCGGTGGCCCGGGGGGTCGACACGGTGCGCCAGTCGCGGCCCGCCCTCGGGGTCCTGGTCATCACCCATTACCTGCGCATGCTCGACGAACTGGCCGCCGATCGGGTCCATCTCCTCATCGACGGCGTCATCGTGGCCGACGGTGGGCCCGAGCTGGCCGCATCGATCGAGGCCGAGGGGTACGAGGCATGGCGGCCATGACCACCACCACCGGGCTGGACGTGGCCCGGATCCGCAAGGACTTCCCGCTCCTCGGGCGAGAGGTCAACGGCCATCCCATCACCTACCTCGACTCGGCCTCCTCGTCGCAACGGCCGACCGCCGTTCTCGATGCCATGCGCGAGTACGAAGAGACCACCCACGCCAACGTGCACCGCGGGGTGTACGCCATCGCCGAAGAGGCCACCCGCCGGTTCGAAGAGTCTCGCCGGAAGGTCGGGGCGTTCATCGGAGCTCCCGACCCGGCGCGGGAGGTGATCTTCGCCAAAAATGCCACCGAAGGCCTCAATCTGGTGGCCCACGCCTGGGGAAGGGCAAACCTCCGGGCCGGCGACGCCATCGTGCTCACCGAAATGGAGCACCACGCCAACATCGTGCCCTGGCACATGCTGGCCGAGGAGCGGGGTGTGACCATCCGGTGGATCCCGGTGGATGACGACGGGCGGCTCGACTTGGAGGGCCTGGACAAACTGGTCGACGGGGCCAAGCTGGTCGGGGTCACCTGCATGTCCAACGTGCTGGGGACGGTCAACCCGATCAGCGCCATCGCCGAGGTGGCCCACGCCGCCGGAGCCGTCGTGGTTGCCGACGGGGCCCAGTCGGTCCCCCACCTCCCCACCGATGTGTCCGCCCTGGGCGTGGACTTCCTGGCCTTCAGCGCCCACAAGATGGTCGGTCCCACCGGTATCGGGGTCCTGTGGGGACGCGCAGATCTGTTGGCCGAGCTTCCGCCCTTTTTGGGCGGCGGCGAGATGATCCTCGACGTGCGGAAGGACGGTTTCACGCCCAACGACATCCCCTGGCGCTTCGAGGCCGGTACCCCGCCGATCGCCGAGGCCATCGGGCTCGGGGCGGCCGTCGACTATCTCTCGGCCATCGGGATGGCGGCCATAGAGGACCACGATCGGGCCCTGACCGGCTACGCCATAGCCAGCCTGAAGGAGCGGTTCGGCGACGACCTCACCCTCTTCGGCCCGTCGGACACCACCCACCGGGGCGGCGTCTTGTCCTTCGCCTATCGGGGCATCCATCCCCACGACATCTCGCAGATCCTCGACAACTACGGCGTATGCGTCAGGGCCGGCCATCACTGCGCCAAACCGTTGATGCGCCGGCTGGGGGTCAACGCCACCGCCCGTGCCTCCTTCGCTCTCTACAACGAGGAGTCCGAAGTGGACGTGCTGGCCGATGCTCTGGCCGAGGCGGGAGCGTTTTTCGGATGAGGGCAGGCCGGTACGCTGGTGATGTGATGCGTTCATGTGTCCATCCCCGCTTTCCCGTGGTCGGCCAGCGGGTCGTCGTCCCTCCCGGGGATGCAACCGGACAGCGACGAGGCCGCTCGTGAACAATCTCGAAGACCTCTACCGCGAGATCATCCTCGACCACTACCGGTCCCCCCGCAACCGAGGCGAACTGGCTTCCCCTCCGGCCCTGCGGGTGGAAGGTTTCAATCCCCTGTGCGGCGACGAGATCGTGGTGACCCTCGAGGTCAAGGACGGTGTGGTGTCGGACATCAAGATCGCCGGGACGGGATGCTCCATCAGCCAGTCGTCCGCCTCGCTAATGTCGGCCGCCGTAAAGGGGCGGCCGATCCCCGAGGTTCGGGATCTCATCCGCACCTTCAAGGGGATGATGTCCATCCACGAGGCCACCCTTCCGTCGAGCAACGGTGCCGATGGCAAAGGCCCCACGGGTGCGGGCGCCGATGTGGAGCCGATCGAACCCCAGGCCATCGATGTCGACGCACTGGGCGAGCTGGCTGCCCTCCAGGGAGTGGTCAAGTTTCCCGTGCGCATCAAGTGCGCCACCCTGAGTTGGAACACTCTGGCTGAGGGGCTCGACGCCCCCGAGGCGTCGACCGCCTGACAGCCGGTCGGCACGCCGCTTCGGAGCACGCGGGGCCCGACAGCCGTCATCAGACCGGGGGGATTGCCAAAGCATCAGGCATCACCGGGCCACCGGCGGGGGCGTTACCGGAGGATCACGGGGTGCAAGGCGTCGGGTCGAAGCTGGTGTCGATGGTCGTGGTGGTTTCGGGAGTGGCCGGGGTGGGCGGTGTCGTCTCACCCGGCGGCACCGTGGTGGTGGTGGTCGAGACCACTCCGTAGGGTCCGGGCGGCGGGGTGAGCGGCGTCTCAGGTGGTCCGTCGAGGAATTGGGTGATGGCCTGGTTGGCCTGGGGCTGTTGGGCGTAGAGGACGTCACCCAGATCAGAGAACTCCGACGAGTAGGCCGCGTAGGTGGGCAGTGTGGCCGTGGCCAACGACTGCGACGCGAAGGTGTGGAACTCGCGGGCCAGGGTGACCAGTTCGGCCACCGTGAAGGTGGAGTCGATGGTCACTCCCTGGGCTACCGATCCGATGAAGGCGTTGAGGGTCAAGGGGTTGTACTTGGTCTCCGCCTCATTGATCAGCGCTTTGAGGAAGGCGTTCTGTCGCTGGATCCGGCCGAAGTCGCTGGTTCCGTCGTACTGCCAGTACCCGTCTTCGTAGTACTCATAGTGCCGGCTGCGGGCTACGGCCAGGGCGTACCCGCCGTTGAGGAGCTGGCATCCGGGTTGGGTGATGTCGAGCCCGGTGTAGGTGTCCTTGGCCGGATAGGGGAAGTTGAGGTAGATCCCGCCGATGGCATCGACCGCTCCCACGAATCCCCCGAAGTCGATCTGCACCACATGCTCGATAGGAATACCGAAGTTGGCCTCGATGGTTTGCACCAGCTGATCGGGACCGTTGTTGTACGTCGAGTTGATGCGGTTGTACTGACCGGTCTCCTCCGTGTTTCCGGCCACCGTCACCATGGTGTCGCGGGGGATGGACAGCACACTTATCTGTCCGGTGGCCGGCACGATGTGGACGATCTTGACCACGTCGCTGCGCTGCCCGGCGGTGGCCTCTTCGGTGCCGAGGTGAACCGCTTCCGACTGCGATTCACCGGCCCGGGAGTCCGAGCCGATGAGCAGGACGTTGAAGGGTTGGCCGGGCGGGGCCGCCTCCAGATGCTGGACCGTGACCTTGTGCACCTGGTTGAACCGGAACTTCACGTAGGCGAAACCCGAGCCCACCCCGACCAGGGCCAGGGCCACGACGATCACGGCGGCCAGCAATACCCGCTCGAGCCAGGTCCGCTTCCTCTTCTTCTTCCGTCGACCCTTCCGGGAATTGGCCGCTTCCCGCCTGGCCTTGCGGGTCAAGACCACACCGGCGTCTGCCGCCACGGCAGGTGCGTCTGCCGTCATTCCGGGGGCGGGGGCTGGGGTCAGCTCGGAGTCGGCCCCTCCACCCAGGAGCCCGGCGGCAGATCCGGACACCGGAGCGACGGGCGGCCCGGCCGGTTCGGCCGAGGGCCCAGCCGGGTCGGCGGAGGAATCGCCGTCCACTGGCGCCGGATCGGGAGGCGCTTCCGACCCTCCGTTGCCCGCAGCCGACTGGCCCTGTGCGCCGCCCCGTCGGCGATTTCGACGAGCCATGGAGGTGCACGCTACCAACCAAAGGCCGGCGGCTGGTGGTGGGCCCGGTGTCCGCCTACAGCTCAGGTGTAGGCGGCGTACCCGGTGCGGTCGACCATCTCGGCCAGCTCGTGGTCGCCGGTGGCCACCACCCGACCGTCGGAGAGCACGTGGACCACGTCGGGCCGAAGCACGTCGAGCAGCCGGCGGAAGTGGGTGATGGCCAGTACCCCGAGTCCCCACTCGGATGTGGCCTCCTGCACGCGACGCCCGACCGCACCCAGGGCGTCGACGTCCAGTCCCGAATCGATCTCGTCGAGGACGGCGAAGCGGGGTCTGAGGACGCCCAGCTGGAGAGTCTCGTTGCGCTTACGCTCCCCACCCGAGAGGTCGACGTTGAGGGGACGGTCGAGGAATCGCTCATCGAAGCCGATGCGGCGTGCCTCTTCGTGCAGTCGCTCGCTCATCCCCCCGGTGCCCGCGGCCCTGGCGTCGGTCCCCCCGCCCGGCACGGAAGCCTGAGCCGCCGACAGGGATGCCGTCAACGACACCCCCGGCACCTCGATCGGGTTCTGCATGCCCACGAACAGTCCGGCCCGGGCCCGGCGCCAGGTGGGCAGGGACAGCAGGTCGACGCCGTCGAGGGTGACCGAGCCGTCGAGGATCTCGTAGCCGGGCCGTCCCATCAGCACGTGGGCCAGTGTGCTCTTGCCCGAACCGTTGGGGCCCATGACGGCGTGGACCTCTCCGCTGCGCACAGTGAGGGTCACGCCCCGCAGGATCTCCCGCCCCGGTATGCCGGCACGGAGCCCCTCGATACGCAGTTCGCTCGGGCTCATGGAACCACCACCGACACGTCATCCCCCTCGACCACCACGTCGAACACGGGGACCGGCCGGGTGGCCGGTAGCGAGCACGGCTCGCCGGTGCGCAGGTCGAAGGTCGATCCGTGCTTGGCGCACTCGATCTCGCACTCGTCGGGCAGGACCTCGCCCTCGGAAAGCGAATAGTCCTCATGACTGCACCGGTCGCCCACCGCCAGGAAGTCGTCGCCGATGCGGACCAGCGCCACCCGGAGCCCGGCGACGTCGAAACGTCGGGCCTGCCCCGATTCGAGGTCGCCCCGATGACAGAGGAAGGCGGTCTCCGATTGCCGGTCGGCGGAGGCAGGATCAGTCAACGTGGGCCCCGGTGCGAGAGGCGAGGGCCCGGCCGATCATGGGCCGGGCGCCGTCCACGGGGACCTGGTCGGCGATCCCCTCGAAGAAGCCGGCCACGATGAGCCGCTCGGCCACATCGGGCTCGATACCACGGGACTCGAGGTAGTAGAGCTGGTCCTCGTCCACCGGTCCCACCGTCGAACCGTGGCTGCACTTCACGTCGTTCTCCTCGATGTCGAGGTTGGGGACCGAGTCGGCGTGGGCGCCCTCGTCGAGCACCAGATTGTGGTTGGTCTGCATGGCGTCGGAGCGGACCGCGCCCTTGCGAACCCGGATCAGTCCGCTGTAGACGGAGTGCGACCGGTCGGCCACGGCACCCATGAACAGCAGATCGCTGGTGGTCCGCGGGGCCCGGTGGTCCTGCAGGGTACGGAAGTCGAGCATCTGCTCGTCCCGACCGACGAAAGCGGCCCGCAGCCGGCTGGTGCCGCCGTCTCCTTGCAGGGCCGAGTCGGTACGGAGGCGGGCGTAGCTCCCGCCCAGGGCCACTGCGAAGCTCTCCAGGACGGCGTCGCTCCCGATCACGCTGGCCTGGTGGGCCAGCTGCCAGGTGGCCGGGCCCAGCGACTGCACGCTCACGTAGTGAAGGGTGGCTTGGTCAGCCAGGCGAAGTTCGGTCACCGGCACGACCAGACGGTCGGGGTGGACCGACGGGGCCACGTGGTTGACCGGCGGCGGGGTGCCGCCCAGCTCGGCCAACAAGGGGTCGTCGACATCGACGACGATCTCCACCACGCTGGCCACCGACCCGGCGGCCGCCCGGATGACGGTGCGGGGGAAGATGGCCTCGCCGCCGTCACCCGACACGGCATGGATCACCACCACCGGGAGGTCGACCACGGCGTGGGGGGCGAAATCGATCACCAACGGGTCGGCGACGAAGGCGTCGTTGAGCAGTACGTAGTCGTGCGGATCGCCGACCACCGAGCCGAGGAGGTCGTCGCCGTCCTCCTGCTCGCCGGCCCGTCCGAGCGACAGCAGGCTGTCGTCGGTCGATGACGCCACCGTGGCCAGCACACCGTTGAGGGTCACCATCAGGCCCGAACGAGGGCCCAGGGTGTCGACCAGAGCCCTCACCCGGTCCGACGGGGAGGGCCCGGCAGCCGACGAACCGGTCGGAGCGGCGCCGACCGGGTGGTACCGGTCGAGGTCGAGTTGGTCGATGCGGCTGTACCGCCAGACCTCGTCCTTCTCGGTGGGCAGGACGGAGCTGCCGAAGGACTCGGCCGCGGCCGATCGTCGGCGTTGCAGCCAGGCGGGCCCCGGAAGGGATCGTGCGGTCTCAGGAGTGAAGGTGGACAGGTCGGGAACAGCCTCTCGCGAAAGGAGGCCCGGTCACGAGCCTCGGCTCCATCCTACCGGCCTGTCCCTCGGCCACGACCCGGATCCGATGCCGGGCTTGGCCTACGCTCGGGCCATGGCTCGCGCCCCCACACCAGGACGGCGACCGCCGACCCGGCCGTCGCTTCCTTTTCTTCGGAGGTCCTGACCCTGGAGACCGACGGCCACGTGGCCACCCTGTGGTTGGACCGCCCGTCCAAGCTCAACGCCCTGGGCCCGGCCTTCTGGTCGGACCTCCCCCGGGCCATGGCCGCCATCGGTGACGATCCCACCATCCGGGCCGTCATCATCGCCGCCCGGGGCCCGCACTTCACCGTCGGGCTCGACCTGGTGGCCATGTCGGGGCTGGCCGGACCCTCGACCCCGGCCGGCGACGCCCCGCCCTCGATGGCGGCGCGCGCCCGGTCGTCCCACGTGGCCATCCGGCGCATGCAAGCCTCGGTGACCTCCCTGGCCGAATGCGCCGTGCCCACCATCGCCGCCATCCACGGCTACTGCATCGGTGGCGGGGTCGACCTGGCCGCCGCCTGCGACATCCGGATGGCCAGCGCCGACGCCACCTTCTCGGTCCGCGAGACCAAGGTGGCCATCGTGGCCGATCTGGGCAGCCTGCAGCGCCTGCCCGCCATCATCGGCCAGGGCCACCTGGCCGAACTGGCCTACACCGGCAAGGACATCACCGCCGAGCGGGCGGCGACCATCGGACTGGTCAATCACGTGGCCGACGACGCCGACGCGCTCCGGCGAGAGGCGAGTTCGCTGGCCGAGGAGATCGCCGCCAACTCGCCACTGGCCGTGCAGGGCACCAAGGCGGTGCTCACCGCCGGCCAGGGTCGGTCGGTGGCCGAGGGTCTCGACTACGTAGCCGCCTGGAACGCCGGGTTCCTGGCCTCCGACGATCTGGTCGAAGCCATGGCCGCCTTCATGGAGAAACGGCCGGCGGTCTTCACCGGTCGTTAGATCGCCTCAGCGCTTGCGCCGCCACCAGCGGCCCTCGCGCCGCTCCTCACGAGCGTCCTCCTCGCGGACCTCGGCCACAATGCCGGGACCGACGGCGTTGATGATGTCCTCCGCCTGATCGAGCAGCTTGGCCGCCTCCTCGCCGGGCACATCGGGCATCGGCTCGAGTGCGGGCTCGACCAGCGAGCCGTGGGCCCAACCCACGTCGGCCAATCGGCGGGCGTAGGAAGGACAGTTGTCAGGACATTTCCAGGGGGCTTCCGGGGCCAAATCGAGAACGCAGAAGCGGGCAACCTCGCCCGAGTCGTAGGTCCGGCTCTGGAAATGCTTGCACTCTTCCCTCATCGGCATGGTCCATCTTGCCTCTCTGACGGCTGCGGGTGCACGCGCCGACGCCCTGCCCACACGGACCCGACGGCAACCCTGTCGTTCAGCCGACCGATCCCTCCATCTGAAGCTCGATCAACCGACTCCACTCCACGGCGTACTCCATGGGAAGGGTTCGGGTGATCGGCTCGATGAATCCGTTGACGATCATCCCCATGGCCTGGGTCTCCGATAGGCCACGGCTCATCAGATAGAACAGCTGGTCGTCGCCGACCTTGGACACCGTCGCCTCATGGCCGATCCGGGCATCGCGCTCGGCCACCTCCATGTACGGCTTGGTCTCCGACACGGCGGTGTCATCCAGCAGAAGGGCGTCGCAGCGCACGAAGCTCTTGGAGTGCTTTGCTCCTTCGTCGACGTGGACCAGGCCCCGGTAGGTGGTGATGCCGGTGTCCTTGGAGATCGACTTCGACACGATGGTGGAAGTCGTCTCCGGTGCGGCATGGATCATCTTGGCTCCGGCGTCCTGATGCTGACCGGCGCCGGCGTAGGCCACCGACAGGACCTCGCCCGAGGCCTTGGGTCCCATCAGGTACACCGAGGGGTACTTCATGGTCAGCCGGGAGCCGATGTTGCCGTCGATCCACTCGACGTGGGCCTCGGCTTCGGCCCGGGCCCGCTTGGTCACCAGGTTGTAGACGTTGTTGGACCAGTTCTGGATGGTGGTGTACGTGATGCGTGAGCCCTCGAGAGCCACCAACTCGACCACGGCCGAGTGCAGCGAGTCGCTGGTGTACACCGGCGCCGAGCATCCCTCGATGTAGTGCACCTGGGACCCGACGTCGGCGATGATCAGCGTCCGCTCGAACTGGCCCATGTTTTCGGCATTGATCCGGAAGTAGGCCTGCAGGGGCTGATCCACCACCACGCCGGGTGGCACGTAGATGAACGAGCCACCGGACCAGACCGCCGAGTTGAGAGCGGCGAACTTGTTGTCGTTGGGCGGGATGATCGTCCCGAAGTACTTGCGCACCAGATCGGGGTAGTCGCGCACCGCCGTGTCCATGTCGCAGAAGATGATCCCCTGGGCCTCGAGGTCCTCGCGATTGCGGTGGAAGACCACTTCCGACTCGTACTGGGCGGTGACCCCGGCCAGGTACTTTCGCTCGGCTTCGGGGATCCCCAGCTTCTCGTAGGTGTTCTTGATGGCGTCGGGGAGGTCGTTCCAGTCCTCCACCTGCCCCGAGGTCGGCTTGATGTAGTAGTAGATGTCGTCGAAGTCGAGATCGGGCATGTTGACGGCGAACCACGCGGCCATCTCCCGCTTCTCGAACCGCTGGAGGGCCCGCAGCCGGAAGTCCCGCATCCACTCCGGTTCCTTCTTCATGGCCGACATCTCGCGGACGATGGACTCGTTCAATCCCTTCTTGGGCTTGAACACGTAGTCCTCTTCGTCGGACCACCCAAGCTTGTATTTTCCGATGTCAATGTCGGTGGTGGTCATCCACGCTCCTGGGCTGCCGTCCGGGCGGACGAGCTGATTTCTCCTATACAGATAGTAACAACCCCCGAGCCGGTGGCGTACGACGGCCCCCCGGGCCAGGAACTCGTGCCATTGTGGGCGGATGTGCCCCGAGCCGGCCCCTGATCCGACTACTGCCGGCGGCGGCTTCGCCCCGGTCCCCGAACGACGACCGGTCGAACTGGTGACCCACGGCGATGTCCGTGTCGACGACTGGTTCTGGCTCAGGGACAAGGACGATCCGGCCGTCATCGACCACCTCAAAGCGGAAAACGCCCATACCGAGGCGGCGATGGCTGGAACCAGCGGGCTCCGGGCCACTCTGTTCGACGAGATCGTGGCCCGGATCGAGGAGACCGACGTGTCGGTCCCGGTGCGCAAGGGGCCGTGGCTGTATTACAGCCGGACCGTGGAGGGCAGCAGCTACGGCATCCACTGCCGCCGATCGGCCGACCTCGGTCCGACCGGCGACGGGGTGGCGCCCACCGGTCTGGTCCTCGCCCCCGGCGAGATCCCCGAAGGTGAACAGATCCTGCTGGACGAGAACGTGCTGGCCCAGGGCCACGAGTACTTCGCCGTGGGGGCCTTCGAGCTGAGCCCCGACCATCGGTGGCTGGCCTACTCGACGGACACCTCCGGCGGCGAGCGCTACACCATGCAGTTCACCGACCTGGCCACCGGCGAGGACTCCCACGAGACCCTGCTGGACACGTCATACGGGACGGCGTGGGCCAACGACAACGCCACCGTCTTCTACACCCGGGTGGACGAAGCCATGCGCCCGTTCCAGCTGTGGCGCCACCGGGTGGGCACCGATCCGGCCGAGGACGCGCTGGTCTACGAGGAGCCAGACGAGCACTTCTACCTCGGGGTCGGCCGGACCAAGGACGACAGCTACGTGGTCATGGTCCTCGACTCCAAGGTGACCTCCGAGGTCCGGGTTTGCGCGGCCGACGAGCCTCGGGGCCGGTTCCGGATCATCGAACCCCGCCGCCAGGGGATCGAGTACAGCGTGGACCACGACCGCGGGGACCCGGCCACCGGCCGGGCCAGCCGGTTCCTCATCGTCACCAACGACGGGGCCGAGGACTTCCGTCTGATGGCGGCGGACGACGCCACTCCCGACCGCACCCACTGGACCGAGGTCATCGGGGGGAGGCCGGGTGTCCGGCTCGACAACGTCGATCCCTTCGTCGGACACCTGGTCGTCTACGAACGGGAGGGGGGCGAGACCAAGATCCGGATCATCGACTCCCACACCGGCCAGTCGCTGCCCGTCGAGCAGCCGGAAACCCCGTCGACGGCGTGGCCGGGGGCCAACCCCGAGTACGACGCGACCACACTGCGCTACGAGTACACGTCGCTGGTCACACCCCACTCGGTCTACGACCGCGACCTGGCCGGGGGCGAGGCCGTCCTGCTCAAGCGGCAGCGGGTGCTGGGCGATTTCGACACGTCCCGTTACTGCACCGAGCGCCTCTGGGCGACAGCCGACGACGGGACGGCCATCCCCCTCTCGCTCGTCTACCGGCGGGACCGGGCCGACCTCCTGGAGGTTGGCCTCCTGGATGGAGGCGCTGGCTCGGGAGCCGGTCCGTGCCTGCTCTACGGCTACGGCTCCTACGAGATGTCGATCGACCCGACCTTCTCCTCCCTCCGCCTGAGCCTGCTCGACCGTGGCTTCGTCTTTGCCATCGCCCATGTCCGGGGCGGGGGCGAGATGGGACGGGCCTGGTACGAACAGGGGAAGCTGGCGGCCAAGCCCCACACCTTCACCGACTTCGTGGCCTGCGCACGCACCCTGGTGGCCGAGGGGTGGACGTCGCCCGACCGGCTGGTGGCCCGGGGGGCCAGCGCCGGGGGACTGCTCATGGGGGCGGTGGCCAATCTGGCTCCCGAGCTGTTCCGGGCGGTGGTGGCCGAGGTGCCCTTCGTCGACTGCCTCACCACCATTCTGGACGACACCCTCCCGCTCACCGTCCTCGAATGGGACGAGTGGGGCAACCCGGCCCAGGACCCCGAGATCTACCGGGTGATGAAGTCGTACTCGCCCTACGACAACGTCCGCGCCGTCGATGGACAGGGCCGACCGGTGCGGTACCCGGACATCCTGGCCACCGCCGGGCTCTCCGACCCGCGGGTGGGGTTCTGGGAGCCGGCCAAGTGGGTGGCCAAACTGCGGGCGGCCAACCCGGAGAACCGGGTCCTGCTCAAGACCGAGTTGGGCGCCGGACACGGGGGCCCGTCGGGCCGCTACGACGCCTGGAAGGACGAGGCATTCGTCTATGCC
Source organism: uncultured Acidimicrobiaceae bacterium (assembly GCA_963813525.1). Classification (GTDB taxonomy): domain Bacteria; phylum Actinomycetota; class Acidimicrobiia; order Acidimicrobiales; family RAAP-2; genus Bog-756. The sequence goes on along the minus strand of CAWEZI010000005.1, from coordinate 1,008,508 downwards.
TTCATCCTCGACGCTCTGGGTATGGCCGGCGACGGTCGGGCCGACGCCGGGTAGGGGGTCTCACCCCACGGTGGGCGAAGAGGACGGCGTGACCGGTGGGCTGGTCGTCGGTTGGAAGGTGGCCACGAACGGGGTGGCCAGCGGGTGGGGTAGCACTACGGGCACGGTGCCGACCTTGAGGGCACCGGCCAGTGAGCCCAGCTCGACGGCGGTGGTGCCCACCGCCGGGATGGTCTGGACGGTTCCGTTCTGCAACGTCCCCGTCCACAGTGTGGCCCCGGTGGTCACCGATCGGGCCAGCACCCAGCACGGTCCGGTGGCCGTCACCGTGACGCTGTAGGCGCTGGACGACACCGGATAGGTGGCCACACCCGGGCCGGTCGAACTGGCCACGATGGCGGAGGGCAATGTGGTCGGGGTGGTCTTGCCCTTTTTGGACTGTCCCCCGGCATGATGGCCGTGACGGTCCGAGGCTGTGGTGGTGGGCGTGGACCGGGCCGTCGACGTGGTCGTCCGTCTCGCCGGCGAGGTGGTGGCCGGGGTGTTGGCCGCCGTGCGGCCGTGGTTCGCCCCTGGCGACCGTCGGCTCCCGATGTAGACCAGAGCCAGGAGGACCACCACGACCACCACGACCACGGTGATGGCGCTCCCCCGCCGCGGCCGTCGGTTCATGGAGGCCAGAGCGTGGCGCTGTATCCGGTCACTGCGGGTACGCGGGATGGTCACATCGGTGAGGCTCTGGTCGTCGAAGACGAGCGGAGCGCCCGGTTCAGGGAGGGCCCCCCCGTGCCGCCCCCGTGCGGGCGGGTACCGACGACCGAGCCCGGCGTCGGGGGGCCGACCGCCGTCCGACCCCCCCGCCGGCCCGACGCCTTCCTCGGCCTGAGGGCCCCCGGAAGCGCCCACCACGCGGACGGGGGCCGACCCGGTGCGCCCGGTCACCTGCTCCATGGTCCCCAAGGCCGAGTGATACCGGTCGACAGAGGAGAGGTCACCTCCCTCCGGACGTCGGACGACCACGACCGCCACCAGGGCCACGATCACCACCACGCCGGCTGCTACCAGGACCCACATCACGCCCATTCAACCCGAAGAGTCAGCCCCAGGGGCAGCGTGGAGCCAGGTGGGGCGGCAAACTCCGGCCGACAGGAGCTCAGCGGGGCGCGTGGGTGGTCAGGTCCGCAGCCCGGCCCGGGGCCGAAGGGCCGGATCGAGGGCGGAGCGCAGAGGGTTGGACCGGTCCCGTTCGGACAGAACCGGATCGGTGAGACCCCAGTCGGCCCCGATGGCCGGATCGTCCCAGGCCACTCCCAGTTCGTCGTTCGGGTTGTAGTAGTTGTCCACCAGGTACCAGAGGGTCAGATCGGTGAGGGAGGCGAAGCCGTGGGCCACCCCGGGGGGGATGAACAGCCCCCGGTCGACGTCGCCGTCGAGGTCGAGGGCGAGGGTGGCGCCGTCGGTGGGCGAGCCCTGGCGGAGGTCGTGGAGAATCACCCGCGCCCTCCCCCGCAGGACGTACCAGTAGTCGGCCTGGTGGAGGTGGTAGTGGAGACCGACGATGGCACCCGCCTGCTTTTCCGACCGGTTGGCCTGGGTCATCTCGCGCCCGAGCGGGAACCAGCTGCGGCGGTAGGTCTCGAGGAACCGGCCCCGCTCATCGCCATGGGCGCTGGGTTCGACCACGATGACGTCGGCAATGACGTCTGACTCCTTGATGTCGGGCACGCCTATTTCCCCTCGTCGTCGCCGGGCCGGGCCAGAGTAGCCAAGTCGCTGCGAAAGTACAGCAGCGGTGACCCCTCGCCCACGCCGAGGTCGAGGACCCGCCCGATGATCAGTTCATGGTCACCGGCGTCATGGACCAACTCGACCCGGCAGTCGACCCAGGCCAGACAGTCCTCGATGAGAGGGGAGCCGGTGGCCGGCGCCGGGCGCCAGTCCACCCCCACGAACTTGGGGCCGCCCGACACGGCGAAGCCCTCGCACAGCTTCCGTTGGTGATCGCCCAGCACGCTGACGCAGAAGTCGCCGGCCCGGGCGATCCGCGGCCAACTGGTGGAGGTCCGGGCCGGGGCCACCGCCACAAAAGGCGGGGCGAGAGACAGGGACAGGAAGCTCTGGCAGGTAAACCCCACCGGTTCGCCCTCGTCCATGCCCGAAACCACCGTCACGCCGGTGGCGAACCGGCTCATGACGTCCTTGAAACGATCGGTCTCGACGGTCACGCTCACACCGAGCCCAGGTCGACCGTCATCCCCTCCGAGGCCGCCTCCACCTCGAGGTCGTAGTTGTCGGCCGCCACCCGCTGGGCCCGTTCGAGCATCCGGTCGACCTGGATATCGCTGTGGGCCGGGTCGTGGTGGAACATGATCAGGCCCCGGGCACCGGCCTCGCCGGCCACCCGCACCGCGTAGTCCTCGGTGGAGTGGCCCCACCCGGCCATGGTGGCGAACTCCTCCTCGGTGTACTGGGAGTCGTGGAGCACCAGGTCGGCTCCGTCGCACAAGGCCATGACCTGTTTGTCCACCGTCTTGAGGTCGACCGGCGCCTGGTGGTCGGAGATGTAGGTCAGCACCCGCCCCTCAGCCTCGATGCGGAAGCCCAGGGTGTGTCCGATGTGGGGCACGGGCCGGGCGGTTATGTCCACTCCCCCCACCGAGAACTCGTCGGTCCCCTCGATGTCCTGGCAGCGCATCTCACCTCGAAAATCGGCCATCGAAATGGGGAAGAAGGGTGGGCGCACCATGCTCGAGAGGACATCGCAGAGCGGGCCCCCCTCCTGTGAGGGCCCGTGGACGTCGATAACGGCGCCCGGGTCGCGCATCGGGGAGAAGAAGGGCAGGCCGAGCACGTGGTCGTAGTGCAGGTGGGTGAGCAGGACGGTGGCGTGGAGGGGGGCCTCCAGCCGGGGTTGAAGGTGGTGGCCGAGGGCGCGCAGGCCGGTCCCGAGGTCGAGGATGATCGGTCGCTCGCCCGCCACCTCCACCAGGACGCACGACGTATTGCCGCCGTATCGGCGCTGCTGCTCGGACGAGCACGGGCACGAGCCCCGGACACCGAAGAAGGTGAGTTTCACGGCAGGTGCAGGCTAGTCGGAAGGCACTGGTGGGGCAGGACTACCCTCCGTGCATGGAAGAGCAGCGGATCACCGCTCACGGTATCGACTTCACCTACTTCAGCGACGGGCCGCCGACCGGGCCACTGGCCCTGTGCCTGCACGGCTTCCCCGACACCGCCCACACCTGGCGTTACCTGCTGCCGCGCCTGGCCGGCGCCGGGTTCCACGCCGTGGCCCCGTTCCAGCGCGGCTACGCCCCGACCTCGGTGCCGGCCGACGGCCGTTACGACACGGGCACCCTGGCCCTCGATGCCTGTGCCCTCCACCAGGCTCTGGGGGGTGGCGGGGACGCCGTCCTCATCGGCCACGACTGGGGGGCGTTCGCCGCCTACGGTGCCGCCGCCTACCAACCGGAGAGGTGGCGCCGGGTGATCACCGCGGCCGTAGCCCCCCAGCCGGCCATGGCCGACGGCTTCTTCAGCTTCGACCAGCTCCACCGCAGCTGGTACGTGTTCTTCTTCCAGACGGCCCTGGCCGAGTACGCGGTGGCGATGGACGACTTCGCCTTCATCGACCGCCTGTGGTCGGAATGGTCCCCTCACTTCGACGGGTCGTGGGACACGGCCCGGGTGCGGGAGTCGCTGGCCTCCTCGGAAAACCTGAACGCGGCCATCGGGTACTACCGGGCCACCTTCGCCGGTCCGCCGGATAACGCCGAGGCGGCCGCCGCCCAGGCTGCCGCCGGCACCATGGCTCCGCAGCCCACCCTGTACCTGCACGGCGCCGACGACGGCTGCATCGGCATCGACACCATCGTCCCGGCCACCGATTTCATGGCCCCGGGGTCGGAGATGGTGGTGGTCGAAGGGGCCGGCCACTTCCTGCACGTCGAACGTCCCGATCTGGTCAACGACCACATCGTCCGCTTCCTGACCCAGGCCTGAAAAGGTCGAGGGCGACCGGCCCTCCCCACCGGCGGGCCTCAGGGGTGGCCGGCCGCCGGCACCAGACAGAGGGGCGGTCACGGGAGGCGCAGCGACCCGGTCGGGTCACGGAAAGCCAGACCGTCGGCCACCAGGGTGTCGGCGATGCGGGCGGCCCGGGCCGGGTCGTCGGGCCAGCCGGCGGCAGCGGGTAGGGCGGCGGTGGTGACGGCCGCCACCCGCAGGGCGTCCACCAGCCGGCCCCGCCCCTGACGGTCGGATCCCTCGAAGGTGGTCTGGGCCACCGACACCGCCGCCGACCCACGCGCCGGGTCGGGAGGGATGTGACCGGCCATGGCCCACCGACACCGGCGCCGGACCGGGCACCGCTCGCACGTCGGGGTACCGGAGACGCACACCGTCGCTCCCAGATCCAGCAGGGCCTGGCCGAACTCCCAGCCCCGGCCGGTCGGAACCATGGTGTCCACCAGCTGCTGGGCCTCCCCCAGGCCCAGCGACCGTCCGGCCACCGCCCGGGACAGCACCCGGCCGGCGTTGGTGTCGACCACGCCCACATCGGCATCGAAGGCGAAGGCCAGCACGGCCCGGGCCGTGTAGGGGCCGACCCCGGGCAGCCGAAGGAGGGCGTCGAGGTCGGAGGGGACCCGCCCGCCGTGACCGGCGACGATGGCGGTGGCGGTGGCGTGCAGGTGGCGGGCCCGGCGGTTGTAGCCCAGCCCCTTCCAGGCCCGGAGCACCTCCCCGAGCGGGGCGTCGGCGCAGACCGCCGGGGTCGGGAACCGTTCGACGAATCCGGTGTAGGCGGGGACCACCCGCTCGAGGTTGGTCTGCTGGGCCATGACTTCGCTGACCAGCACGGCCCACGGGTCACGGGTGGACCGCCACGGGAGGTCGGGCCGACGGGAGCCGGACCCGTTCTCGGTTCCCCACCTGTGAATGGCCACGCCCACAGCCCGCACCTGGCGACGGTCCCTGACCGGCGCCACCGGTGCCGGAACCTGCAGTGGTCTCAGCTCCAGACGTCGTCGCCGTAGGGGCGCAGCCGGGCCGGAGCGAATTCCCTCTTCCACACCATCACCTTCCGCCGGAAGAAACACACCTCTTCACCCCGTTGGTTGAACCCCTTGGACTCGACCGTGACCACACCGCGATCGTCCTTGGACTTCGAGGGCACCTTGGCGATGACCTTCGTCTCGGCGTAGATGGTGTCGCCGTGGAAGGTCGGTGCCCGGTGGATGAGCGACTCGACCTCGAGATTGGCGATGGCCGCCCCGCTCACGTCGGGGACCGAGAGCCCGAGGACCAACGAGTAGACCAGGTTGCCCACCACCACGTTCTTGCCCTGGACCGTTTCGTGCTCGCCGTACCAGGCGTCGATGTGCAGGGGATGGTGGTTCATGGTGATCATGCAGAACAGATGGTCGTCGGCTTCGGTGATGGTCTTGCCGGGCCAGTGCCGGTAGACGTCCCCCGGTTCGAACTCCTCGAAGTAGCGGCCGAAGGGACGGTCGTAGGTGGTCATGGGGCTGGTGTAGTACGCCGTCGCCGACACGTCCAACGCGTGGTCGGCCAGCCGGCGCGGATGGGCCGGCACCGGCCGCCCGGGTCGGTCAGTCGCGGACCAGGGTGGGACGGGTGGTGAAGCCCAGCACCCAGTCGGTGTGGGACTCCCCGTCGATGGCCATCCGCCAGGTGTAACGGGTGCCGGGGGTGAGCGGCAACGGGCCGAGGTTGACGGCCAGGGCCACGTCGATGGGCGAGCCCTCGGGGATGCCGGGCGGGCGCCCCACGGTGAACTCGCCCCTCACTTCGACCGGGTGCTCGCCGTCGGGCGTGTCCACCAGGACGGGCCGGCCGTCGGCGTCCTCCAAGAAGAGCTCCCAATGATGGGCCGACTCGGCCTCGTGCCAGCCCACGTCGATCTTGAGGGCGATGGCCGAGGGAACCGGGTCGGGTCCCGTCATGCTCCATCCGCCGCCCAGGACGTAGAGCTTGCCGTCGGACACCTGGGCGGCGTCACACAGCATCATGGTCACTCTCACAAAAAGCGAGGATACCGGCTCACGTGGTGGAAGCGGTGCCCGGACAGGTCCATGACAGCCCCGCCCCCCGCCCGGGCCACGAAGAGCCGCGGCGGAGCCGGAGGGGAGTGCCGGTTACCCTGGCACGATGGAGCTGCGGGGCCTGCGTGACGACGTCTACCGACGCCCCCTGGCCACCGCCCTCGAACGCCTCGGGATCGGGCCCGGGTGGACCTGCGTGGATGTCGGGGCGGGCGGCGGCGACGTGTCGGTGGCCCTGGCCGAGATCGTCGGCCGAGACGGACGGGTCTACGCCGTCGACAGTGACCCCCAGGCCCGGGACGAGGTGGCCGAGGCGGCTGCTGCCCACAGCCAGGTTCTGGCCATCACCCAGGCCGGCGAGGACCTCCGCCTGCCCGAGCCGGTGGACCTGGCCTTCTGCCGCTTCCTGCTCCTCCACGTGGTCGACCCGGGGGTGGTGCTCACCCGCATGGCCGGGGCCGTGCGGCCCGGCGGGTGGGTGGTGGCCCAGGAGCCGATCACCTCGGCCGGCAGGATCGACGGTCGGCCCTTCTCCATGCCCGAGGCGCCCCATCCCGACATCGGAGCCCTGCTCCCCGCCCTGGCCCGTGACGCCGGGCTGATCACCGTGGACGCCTGGGCCGAAGCGCCGGCCGGCGTGGGGCCGGGACCGGTGGCCGACTACCTCACCGTCCTGACCGAGGTCGACCCGGGTGACGACCCGGTGGTCCTGCCCCCTCTGGTCACCGTGGTGGCCCGGGCCCCGGGAGGGGACGAGCCCTCCCTTCGGTAGCCTTGGCCCGTGTCCCCCGACCGCGCCGTTTCCCCGGACCTGGCTGCCCCCGCCGACCAGGTCGTGTCCCCCGACCTGGCTGCCGCCGCCGAGGCGGTGAGCCTGTCCCAGTCGGTCATCGACGCCGGGGTGGAGGCCCTGGCCCGCTCCGGAGGTCCCGACCAGCAACAGGTGCTGGCCTACGACCTGGCCCACGCCGCCGCCGGGGTCCGGGCGGCCGAGGCCGCCCTCACCTACGGATTGCACGGCGACACCGAGGCCCGCATCGCCTGCGCCTTCGTCGCCGACGCGGTGGCCGATCTGGCCACCCGTACCTTCGGCCGGACCGCAGCCTGGGGGGTGGCCGCCGATTGGGCGGCGCCCGCCCTGGAGTTCGTCACCCTCTTCCGGGACCCGGCTTTCATGGCCACCTTGGCCGACAAGCCCGGCTCCCGCTACCTGGACCCCGACTTCGAATTGGTGCGGGAGACGTTCCACCGCTTCGCCGCCGAGCAGATCCGACCACGGGCCGAGCACATCCACCGGGCCAACACCGACATACCCGAGGAGATCATCGGGGGCATGGCCGAGATGGGTGGCTTCGGCATGTCGGTCCCCGAGGAGTACGGCGGCTTCGCCACCGGGGGCGAGTCCGACTACATGGGCATGGTGGTGGCCACCGAGGAGCTGGCCTGGGGGTCGCTCGGCGCCGGGGGGTCGCTCATCACCCGGCCGGAAATCCTCACCCGGGCCCTGGTGTACGGCGGGACCGAGGAGCAGAAGGTCCGCTGGCTGCCCCAACTGGCCTCCGGAGAGGTGATGGGGGCGGTGGCGGTCACTGAGCCCGACTTCGGCTCCGACGTGGCCGGCGTGGTCACGGCGGCCACGCCCACCGAGGGCGGCTGGCTGATCAACGGGGTCAAGACCTGGTGCACCTTCGCCGCCCGGGCCCAGGTGCTCATGCTCCTGGCCCGGACCGATCCCGACCGGAGCAAGGGCCATCGGGGGCTCTCGTTGTTCCTGGTGGAGAAAGGGCGGGCCGAGGGGCACGGCTTCGTCTTCACCCAAGGGCCCGGTGAGGCCGGTCGTCCCCCCGGGTCGAGCGGGCGGATGGAGGGGCGGGCCATCGACACCCTGGGCTACCGGGGCATGCACTCCTACGAAGTGGCCTTCGAGGACTGGTTCGTCCCCGAAGACAACCTGGTGGGCGGCGCCCAGGGGGTCGGACGGGGCTTCTACCTGCAGATGCAGGGCTTCGAGAACGGTCGGCTGCAGACGGCGGCGCGGGCCATCGGGGTCATGCAGGCGGCCTACGAGGCCGCCCTCGAGTACGCCGCCAACCGGGTGGTGTTCGGGTCCCCCATCCTCGACTACCAGCTGACCCGGGCCAAGCTGGCCCGCATGGCCGTGCTCATCCAGGTGACCCGCCAGTTCTCCTACGAGGTGGCCCGCCTCATGTCCAAAGGAGAAGGGTCACTGGAGGCCTCGATGGTCAAGGCCTACGTCTGCCGGGCCGCCGAGTGGGTCACCCGCGAGGCGATCCAGATCCACGGGGGCATGGGCTACGCCGAGGAGTACGCCGTCAGTCGCTACTTCGTCGACGCCCGCGTGCTCTCGATCTTCGAGGGTGCCGACGAGATCCTGGCCCTCAAGGTCATCGCCCGCCGCCTGATGGCCAACGCCACCGGCTGAGGTGCTGAGGTGGCCGGTGGCCGAGCGGCTCAGCCCGCCGACCGGACCAGTCCGGCCCGCTCGCCCCGGACCACGAACTTGGTGGCCATCTTGCGGGAGGCCTCGTCGATCATCTCGTCGCCGAACATGACGGCCCCCGACCGGTCGTCCTCGGTGGCCTTCCGATAGGCGTCCAGGATGTCCCACGCCCTGTCGAACTGCTCCTGGGTGGGCGAGTAGACCTCGTTGAGCACGACCACCTGGTCGGGAGTGAGGGCCCACTTCCCGTCGTAGCCCAGGACCCGGGTCCGCTGGGAGAACTCCCGCAAGCTGTCCAGCTCGCGCACCTTGAGGAACGGTCCGTCGATGACTTGGAGGCCGTTGGCCCGACCGGCCATCAGGATCTTCGAGAAGACGTAGTTGAAGTGGTCGCCCGGGTACTCGGGGATGGCCACGCCACCGGTCAGCACCGGCATCTCCATGGAGGCGGCGAAGTCGGCCGGCCCGAAGATGATGGTCTCCAAGCGCGGGGAGGCGGCGCAGATCTCCTCCACGTTGATCAGCCCCCGGGTGGTCTCGATCTGCGCCTCGATGCCGATGTGGCCGACCGGTATGCCGCTCTTCTTCTCCACCTGGGAGAGCAGCAGGTCGAGGGCCACCACCTCGGCCGCCGTCTGGACCTTGGGCAGCATGAGCTCGTCGAGCCGCTCGCCGGCATGGCCGACCACCTCGATCACGTCCCCGTAGGTCCACTCGGTGTCCCAGGCGTTGATGCGGACGCACAGGACCCGGTCGTCCCAGGGCAGGTTCTTGATGGCGTCGGCCACCTTGGCCCGGGCCGCTTCCTTCTCCAGCGGAGCCACCGAGTCCTCCAGGTCGAGGAAACTCATGTCGGCGGGCACCGTCGGTGCCTTGGCCAGGAACCGCTCGTTCGAGCCGGGGGACGACATGCACGAGCGGCGGGGGAGGTAGCGGGAGCGTTCGGACATGCCCCGATGGTACGACCACTGGGGGCGCGGCCCAAAATGGCCGCCCGACCCTCCCGGACCTTCAGTCGACCCCCCGGGCGTTCAGTCGGCCGGTCCGCTCCTGTCCCGATGGATCTGGTCCTGGAGGAGGTCGGGGGTCAGTTGCTCCGACAGCAGTCGGTCGAAGCGGGTCGGGTCGCCGTTCACGAACGACCGGCACAACGGAAGCCCCTCCACGTAACAGGTCAGATAAGCCCGCCAGGTGGGATGGACGAGGAACTCCACTGCCTTGGCGGCGCGATCCCAGGAGAGCAGGCCCCAGCGGGCCACCTCGTCGGTCACCAGCGCCGGGTCGGCGCCGTCCTCGTGGAGGCGGAAGGCGGCGTTCTGGCGAACCGCCCCGAGCGCTTCCCCCGCCTCGGCCACCGCCGCCACCACGTCGGCGTCGTACCGGATACCGAGCGGGCGCAGATGACCGGCCACGATGGGCTCCGGCCGGCGACCCATGACGACCTCCAGACCGAGGTCGGCCAGCCCTTCGGCCAGCAGGCACTGCGGCGTACCGACGAGGAAGATGGACTCCTCCCACCGCTGTCGGCGCCGGACCAGTCCGACCTCCTTGCGGGTGTGCTCGGTGTGGTGGCCGGGGTAGGCCTCGTGGGCCACCAGATGGGCGAGGCCGGTGGACAGAACGGGAAGATCGGTGTTGACGGCCACCCGGCTGTGCAGCCCGCCCAGGTAGTAGTTGAAGCCGGCCCACGGCTCGTTCGACACCAGCTCGAACTCGACGTGTTCACCCTCGGGCAGTCCGAACAGGGCCAGGGTCCGCTCACGGAGGTCCTCGGTCAGTGAGTTGATGGCGGCGTGCAGCAGGTCGGGCCGTACAGCGTGGGACTCGCGCCAGGTGACCAGCCGTTCTGCCAGGTCACCCGATCCGGGCAACACCGCATCGAGTTGGCGGTGGGCCTCGACCAGAATCTCGTCGTCGACCCGGGTAGGACGTACCCCGTAGCAGGCCTCGACCTCGTCGGCGTAGCCGATCTGGTCACCGGCCAGCTTGCGGGCGGTGGTCATGAGCCCGACCACCTGGGCCCGCAGCCAGTGGCGACGGGCCGGGGCGGAGCCGTCCTCGGTGGGCGTGGAGAGATCGAGCGGGGCTCCGTTGTCGATGGCCGCCACCAGCAAGCGGGCCGCCGCCACCAGCTGTTCGGGGGGCTGCACCGGCTCGGCGGCGACCAACGCCGACCGGTCGGGCGGGCCGTAGTAGGCGTCGACCAGCCCGTCGATGTGCCGGCCGAGGCGCAGTCCCAGGGTCAGGTACTGCTCGACCAGTCCGGAGTGGGCCACGCCGGCTCAGGTCTCAGCCGAGGGTGGCGCGGAAGAAGCCGACGGCACGGTCCCACAGCAGGGCGGCCGACTCGGCGTGATAGGCCTCGGGCCGGTCCTCGTTGAAGAAGGCGTGGCCGGCGTCCGGATAGAGGTACAGCTCGACATCCTTTCCCAGCCCGGTGAGCTCGGACTCGAGAGCGCGCGCCGCGTCCGGATCGAAGTAGTCGTCCTCCTCGGCGGCGTGCACACGGACGGCAGCCTCCAGTCGTGCGTAATCCGGGCGGGCGTCGGGCCAGGGGATGAGACCGTACGCAGGGACCACCGCTTTGACCGCGTCGGGGCGCTGGGTGGCCAGAACCAGGGCCAGCCCGCCCCCCATGCAGAACCCGATGACACCGACATGAGGCCGGCCGGTACGACGCAGGAGCTCGTCGACGGCACCGCTCAGCTTTTTGGCTGCCGACTCCATGGAGAGGGCCATCATCTGCTTGCCGGCTTCGTCCGGCTCGGTGAGGGGCACGATGGTCCCGTCGTAGAGGTCGGGGGCCAGGGCGGTGAAGCCGGCCTCGGCGAACCGGTCACAGGTCCGGGTGATCTGGTCGACCAGCCCCCACCATTCCTGCAGGACGACTATTCCCGCCGACCCTTGCGCACCCCCCGCCGGGACGGCAATGTAGCCGTGGCCGCTCCCTCCGTTACTCGGATAATCGATGGTCTCGCCCATGGATATGGACCCTACCCTGCGGAAAGGCACCGGGAACGAGCGCTGTGCCCTGGACCGGTGCCGGTGTCGAGACTGGCGTTAACCGCTGCCCCGCCGTCCGGTTGCGGTTTACGAATTACCTGCTCGGAGGCCAATTCGAGGCGAGGGTGCTTGTGACGGCTGCCCGCGTCGACTAGACACTGGGGCGATATGACTCACGCCGAGCGCTTCTCGACGTCAGAGCCAAGCGCGTCGCCCTCCCGCTCTCTCCACCCCTTTCGGCGGGCCCTGTCCATCCTTGCGGTGGCCGCCGTATTGGTGGGGGCGACCCTGGTGGTCTCTTCGGCGCGGCCCGCGGCCGCCGATCAGATCGCCGACGCCAAGGCCGAGGCGTCAGCCATCGCCGCCAAAATCCAGGCGACCCAGAATCAGATCGGGGCACTGACCGGTCAGGTGACGGCGGCTGACTACCACCTCTCGCAGCTGGGCACGCAGATCGCGGCCAACAAGGCCGAGGTGAGCGTCGACCAGGTCAAGGTGACCAGGGACCTGAGTCACCTGAAGGTCGAAGCCATCAGCGACTACACCGACAGTGACACCAGCAACCAGGTGACCCAGATGTTCTCGTCGAACCCCAACACCAGCGGCATCCGCTCGGAGTACTCGGCCATCGCTACGGGCAACGTGACCACCACCATCGACGATCTCCATACGGCCCAAAGCGCGCTGCAAGCCACCCAGAGCGCGCTCGAGAGCCAGAAGACGCAAGCGGCAACCACGGCCAGCAATCTGAATGCGGAGGAGAATCAGGCGGACTCGTTGGAGCAGCAGGACCAGTCCACGCTCGACAGCGTGAACGCCAACATCCAGCATCTGATCGCACAGCAGCAGGCAGCGGAGGAAGCGGCGGCGAAGGCGGCGGCCGAAGCGGCCTTCAACGCCCGGGTGGCCGCCGCTCAGCAAGCCCAGGCCCAGCAACAGGCCGAGCAGCAGGCGCAGACCCAGGCCCCGTCTTCGAACAACTCCGGTAGTAGCGGGTCCAGTGCTCCCATATCGTTGGCCGCGGCCAACCCTCCACCGGTGCCGGGGGGAGCGGCCGGTGCCATCCAGGCGGCGGAGAGCCAGCTCGGCGTGCCCTACGTGTGGGGTGGGGAGACACCTGGGGTCGGCTTCGACTGTTCGGGTCTCGTCCAGTGGTCCTGGGCCCAGGCCGGTGTCAGCCTTCCCCGCACCTCGGGTGCGCAGTTCGGCGCCACCACCCAGATCCCGCTGGCCGACATCGAACCTGGTGACCTGCTCTTCTACGGCCCCGACGGCGCTGACCACGTGGCCATGTACGTGGGCGGCGGCGAGATGATCGAAGCCCCCGAGACGGGCGAGGACGTGCACATCACCGGCGTCCGTACCGGCGACGATTTCGCCGGCGTCGGACGCGTCAACTGAACCCAGGACATTTCCGGACCCGAGGTCGGCCGCTTGGGCTCGGGGTGGAGAGCTTCAGCGCTGGTCGTGGGCGGTCAGCTGCGTCGGGGGAAGCTGTCCGACGTTGCCACCGGCCCGCGGCCCGGGCGGACGGGCGAACCGGAAGGGCAGAGCCTCGCGTCCGGCCTGGATGACCATGGCCTCACCCGTCTCCTGACCCGAGAGCCGTTCGACCACCGCTTCCGACACGGCCGACACGTCGATGAGGGGAAACCCACTTCCAGCCAGCACGTCGCGCACGTCGTCGATCAACGGGGTGTCGACGATGCTCGGACATACGGCGTTGAAGGTGATCCCATGCTCGGAGAGCTGCGGCCCGAGCGACCGGACCAGACCGACCACGGCGTGCTTGGTCAGGCAGTAGACGGGATCGGGTGAGAAGCCGATGAGCCCGGCCAGCGAGGCTGTCGCCACCATGGCCCCGCCGCCGCGGGAGCTGAGGGCGGGGACCAGGGCCCGCACGCCGAAGAAGACCCCGTCCACGTTGACCCCGACGGCCCGACGGTAGATGGCGTCGGTGATCTTGGTGATGTCCGCCTCACCGGTGGTGACCCCGGCGTTCAGATGGGCCAGATCGATTCCGCCGAAGTGCTCGGTCACGGCGTCGACGATGCCGGGCCATTCCTCGGACCGCCCGACGTCGGCCTGAAGTCCGAGTCCTCCGAGGTCGGTGGCGACCCTGTCGGCCGAATCTCCGTCGAGATCGACCACGGCCACCCCCACCCCGGCCCGGGCCAGGAGCTCGGCCGTGGCCCGCCCGATCCCCGACCCTCCGCCGGTCACCACCGCCACCTTCCCCGCCAGTGCTCCCATGGGGTCCCCCTGGTCTCGTCCTCACCGGCGGTGACATCGGCACACCCGAGCGTCCGGCGCCGCTCTCCCACGGCAAGGCCGCAGGCGCTGACGATGCCACCCTACCGGGCACCTGAGGCATACTGGGAGGGCTGCGACCGTACCTGGCCGCCCTGCCCACGACCTTCCCTCTGCGAGCCGCACTGCCATGAGACCCTGGCTGCCATGAGACCCCCCTCGCCATGAGACCGATCCCCGTCGCTTTCCATATCTGGTTCCTCGAGCTCCACACCTATGGGATCGGTCTGGCCCTGACCTTCTGGTTCGGCTTGCGCTACACCGAGCGGAGGCTGCGCAAGGCCGGGTACCCGTGGCAGTGGGTGACCGGCATGTTCGTGTGGGTCATCGTGGCGGCCATCGTCGGGGCTCGGGCCTTCCACGTACTGTCCAACCTCTCCTACTACTCGCATCAACCGAGCCAGGTCTTCGCCATCTGGCAGGGGGGCCTCTCCTCGTTCGGGGGGCTCATCTTCGCTGTACCTGTGGCCATCGTGAGTGCACGACGGCGATGCCCCCAGCTCCCGACCATGCGCTTCGCCGACCTCATGGCCCCGGTTCTGATGGCGTGCTGGGGCCTGGGCCGGCTGCTCGGTCCCCAGCTCATGGTGGCCGGGGGCGGGCACCCGACCAACCAGTGGTTCGGTATGTACTACGCCGGTCAAGTGGGGAAGCGGCTCCCGGTGCCCATCTTCCAGTCGATAGAGGACTTCACCATCTTCGGCATCCTGTTGCTGGTCGAGAGATGGCTGCGCTTGAACGCGCCGACTCCGGTAACGGTGAGCTCGCTATCGGCTACCGACGCAGCGGCCGAAGTCGACGCAGATGTCGACGGGGCGGGGTCCCGGGCCATCGGGTACTCCGGGGACGAGGCGACCCCGTCTGCCGTCAACGGCGAAGCCACCTCTCCCGTCGAGGTCGAGGCGTCCACCGGGGAGGTCGGGTCGGTGGCTCCGGCACCGAGGCTCCTACCGCCTGCTGGCATCGTCCTCGGCGTGGGGATGGTCCTGTGGGGGATCGAGCGATTCTTCGACGAACACCTGTGGCTGGGCGAGGACGGCCATCTGGGCTCGCTACTGGTCCAGGGGGCCGGCATCATCCTGGCCGTCTCGGGCCTGATCCTGCTGGCCACCAAGATCAGGCCTCTGCAGGCGTGGCGCCGGGGCGAAGGCGGCGATCCTGCTCCCGAACTGTTGATGACCGACGCCACCGATCCGGCGAGCGCCGTCGCCGACAGCGCCGAGGACGGGGACGACGCCGATCGGCGGGAGGACCCGGACCACGACCCGGCTCTCCCGAAAGTCACCACGGCCACCGGGCCCATCCTGAACCAAGACTGAGCGCCTGAGCGCCGCCGGTCTGTGGGCTGTCCAGGCTCGATGGCCCCCGCTAGACGGTTCGGCCGGCCAGGGGCCGCAGGGCGGCGAGGTCGTCGACCGGCTCTCCTTCTGACCGCCGGCGAACAGCTCGGATGCGCAATCGGCCGACGGCAACACAGGCAACAACGGCCAGGAGCACGACCACCGCCACGGTGACGGCCGGCGACCGGACAACGACCATCAACGCCACTACGACGCCGAACTCGACGACCACCACCACCTTGCCCACGACGACCCCGGCGGCCACGAACCGGCGATGGAAGGCCCGAAGAAGGGTCGGGCCGGTCTGGTTCCGGGTGAGCAGAACAGCCAGACCCCGGAGGAGACCGAAAAGCGTCCCGAGAAGGAGTGCGACGGTCGGCTCGCCGGTGAGGGCGCCGAGCACGATCATCAGGTAGACGGCGGCCGTGGTGATGTAGGTCGCCACCCCGCTACCGATCTGCCACCCGAACCCGGCGCCGTAGACCCACGGGCGGTAGTGGTCGAGCCAGCGCTCGTTGACCTGTCGACGATGGATGGGCAGGCGTACGCCGGCCACACCTGTATCCGAAACGGCAGCCACCAGGGCCGCGGCCAGAGCCACCACCTCCAGGCCGGCGGGTGCGGCCGGCACGGCGTGCACACCCGCCGCCATCAGGCACATGACAGCCCCCAGCGTGGCCCCCCCGGCGGTGGCACCGAGGATGAACCAGGTGGCGGTGGCCCGGTAGGAGTGTCCTTTGGCCCGTTCGCTGATGGGAGTGATGGTGGACAGCATGGACAGACCACAAGGCGACCAGGTCGATCGGACAGCGGCGGCCACGGCCACAACAAGGGCAAGCCAGGCCACGGGAAACACCGGGATCGTCATCGGGCTCCTCTCGGAAGGCTTGCCGGGATCGGAGGTTCCGCCCCGACCTCTGTCAGCCGGCCAGGCGGGGCCACCACGCTCATGCCGGCGATCCGTAGAACGGGGCGTCGAAGGCGAAGATGCCCCCGTCGGCCGCCACCAACCAGTAGCCCGACGGGAACGAGGTGGGCGGAGAGGACGAGGGTGGTGACGGGGATGACCCGATGGGGGCCATGCCCACCACCGGCTTGTTGAGGGTGGTGCCGCCCATCGAGCCGTGGAAAGGGGCGTCGCCGAAGGCGAAGATGCCTCCATCGGAGGCCACCAGCCAGTAGCCCTTGCCGGTGGGGGTGGGGGCCATGCCCACCACCGGCTTGTTGAGGGTGGTGCCCCCCATCGAGCCGTGGAAAGGGGCGTCGCCGAAGGCGAAGATGCCTCCATCGGAGGCCACCAGCCAGTAGCCGGCGCCGGTGGGGGTGGCGCACATGCCCACCACCGGCTTGTTGAGGGTGGTGCCCCCCATCGATCCGTGGAAGGCGGCATCACCGAAGGCGAAGATGCCTCCGTCGGCGGCGACGGTCCAGTAGCCCTTGCCGGTGGGGGTGGCGGCCATGCCCACCATCGGCTGATTGAGGGTGGTGCCGCCCATCGAACCGTAAAAGGGGGCGTCGTAGGCGAAGATGCCACCGTCGGCGGCCACCAGGTAGTAGCCCTGGTCGACGGTGCTGGTGATGCCGACGATCGGCTTGACCAGATGCGAACCGGACTGATCCCCGTCGTCGGGGAAATCGCCGTAGGCCAACAGTCTGCCGAAGGCGGTGACCAGACCGTAACCGGCGCCGTTCTGGCTCGAGGCCAGGCCCACGACCTCACAGTTGGTCAGGATCGACATGCACGGGGCCGGCGGTGGTGCGGGCGGCGCCGGCGTCCAACACGAGACGTTCTGTTCGGCCGTCCCGTCGTCCTCGGCATTGGTCATGGTGCAGGTGGGATCGACCTCCCAGGGCGGCACGCAGGCCACGACCCGACAGACGATGCGACCGATGCAGTCGATCTGTTGGTTGCACTGCCCGTAGCGGAACTGGAAACAGCCGGTCAGGTACGAATCGCATCCATCGGGCCCGCAACCGCAGTCGGTGCCGTCACAATCGGTGTCACAGAAGCCGAACCCGTTGCCGCAGCCCGTGTCGCACTGGCAAGTGGCGTTGCAGTCCATGTAGTAACGAGGGCCGCCACAGTAGGACGAATTGTCGGCCTTCCACCAACCACCCATGACGGTGTTGGTCGGGCAGTAGTTGTATCCACCGTTGACCGAGCAGCAGAACTCGCTGAATCCGGCGCAGCAGGTCGAACCGCAGCCGCAATTTCCGTTGCCGCACGAGCAGATCTGGGCGTAGGCCGTGCCCGGCTTGAGAGCCAGGTCCAGGCCGGCGCCAATGGCCACGGCGCTGCCGGCAAAGGCGGACCGGTTGATGAACGAGCGCCGCGACAGCTTCGACTCGAGGAAGGTCGAGGTCCGTTCGACCAGGCTCATCGGGCGACGTCTGGGACGACCGCTAAGGCGGCCATCACCGGTCGGTCCGGAAGGAGACGGCGGTGAGTCGACGCGCCGCCTGGAGCTCGGCCAGAACGGTGATGGTCAGGAAGGTGAGCCATGCACCGGCGGCGCTGGCCACCACCAGAGGAAGTCCATGCCAGGGCTGGTGGGCGAGGATCGAGAAGATCGAACCGTCGGTGCCGGCCGTGGCCACGCTGATAGCCGACAGGCACAGGACCAGATTGACGACGATGTGGATCCCGGTTGCCGGTGTGTCCGGAGTTCCGAAGCAACCGCAGCTGGCGATGGCGCCACCCCGGGCATGGGCGTAGGCCACGAAGACAGCGAAGACGGCGTAGGAGAGGGCCACCCCTGCCGCCGGGAGGGCGTGCGGATGGCCGATGGCGACGACACCGAGGATGGCCTCGCCGACGGCGGCGACCCGCACCAGCCGGCCGACCACAGCCTCGCCGACCGGAACCAGCGCGGTCAAGGCGCGGGCGGTCTCGCCCGGACGAAACGCCTTGGCCGTGCCGGCTACGACAAGCAGCGCGCACGCCACCAGATAGACACCGATCAGTTCCATCGTGCTCCCACCGCCGTGGCCATCGATGGCGACGTGCCGGCTGTGGCCGGGGTGGGCCCTGGTGGATCGGCCGACGAGATGGCCAGCCGGCTGATGAGGGCGTTGACCTGGGGCACCAGTACCTGGCGCTGTGCGTGGCTGCCCAACACGGCATAGAGAGTGAAGGGCCGGTGGACTTCGGTGAA
Source organism: uncultured Acidimicrobiaceae bacterium (assembly GCA_963813525.1). Classification (GTDB taxonomy): domain Bacteria; phylum Actinomycetota; class Acidimicrobiia; order Acidimicrobiales; family RAAP-2; genus Bog-756. Next base: position 990,174 of record CAWEZI010000005.1, on the reverse strand, counting down.
GAACCACTGGGTCCCCGACTGACCACTCAGGCCGCGGCGGAGCAGATAAGGAAGGAAATCGTCGGTGGACAACGACCGGGGAAGGCCCTGGCGGGCGAAGAGCCGTTGGCCCAGGCTCTCAGGGCCGTACTCGAAGAGAACCACGAAGATGTCTCTCGGGCCCATGAGGTTGACCGCTCCGCCACCAAAGTCGGCGACGTCGTCAGGCAGGTTGAAGTTGGCAAAATGGGCGACCGGGTACGGAATGCCGGGGCCCCGCGCCGGTCGGACGAAGATGCGGCCTTCGAACCCTGCCGGTAGGGGTGCGGCAATTCCGTGGGCCCGGAGGGTGGCCACCGCTCAGCTGGCCTTCGACGAGGAGCCGACTTCGGTCGAGCCCCGACCGGTCGAGCCGGCCGGACCGTAGAGATCGGCCAAAGACGACGGATAGAGACTCGGGTCGCCGGGCATGACACCGGCGGCCGCCAGCTCCCGGTCGTTGGCTCCCTCTCGAGCGGGACCGTCGAGACCGGCGGCGTAGGCGCGCCCGGAGGTGGCCTCGTCCCGCGTCCCGAGCGAGACAGGGCGCATGTCGGCTTGGGCACGTCGCACCAGATCCACGATCTGGTGGACCTGATTGGCCACCCCTTCACCGATCCGGCGCCCGGATTCCCCGTCGACCAGGACGAAGAAGGGCGACCCGGGAACTTCGTACTCCCCCCAGGCCTCGGTCGACATGACCACGGTCATCCCCTCGACCGCGTGGGCGGCGACCTCGGCCGGGATCTCCATTTCCGGCCCTTTGGTCACCACCACCAACCGCAGACGATCGGGGAAACCCAGGCGTTCCGGCTGCCTCAGGTCCCGCCAGAACCCGGCGCAGGTCGCACATCCGGAGGAGAGGAAGGCCAGCAGGGTGAGCCGATCTCCCCCGGCCACGGCGAAGGCCAGGGCGTCTCCGGCCGGGGTGACCCCGGCGATGGCCGGTGCCCCGGTCGAATCCCGTTCCGCAGGGAGAGGAGGACCCATGGTCACGGGCTGCTTCGGGCCTCCGGCCGTGAACGACACCGGTGCGGCGCGCTGATCGAGCTGGTGACCGGCACTCGGGTCACCCACGCCAACGCCGAGATCGTGGAGGGCCTTGAGGATGTCGGCATGGCTACGCAAGAGCCCGGCCACCAACACGGACAGCAACACCACCACGACGCTCAGGACAATGGCCAGGGCAACCACACTTCACCTCCGCTGCATCGAGCTGACGGGGCCGAACGGCGCACGTCTCAGGTGAGCTACTCCACCCACGGAGGGTCATGCTACGGAACGGGGTGCTCCAACTGGTGCATTTGCCACGACGTCGGGGTGTACGGCTGACCGGCCCGTAGCGACCGACATCTCGTTGGCCCGGAGGCGGTCACCTCCGTGGGGCGTGATCCATCGAGGTCAGAACCCCTACGTACCTTCACCCCCGGCGGCCTCGGCCGCAGCCTTGGCCTCCGCCGCCTTGCGGTAAGCCTCGAGCTGATCGAGGAGAGGCATGCGTTCCTGGCCGACGGTCGAGTCCAACCGGGCGGCGATCTGTTCAGGGGTCCACCTCCCGTCGGCATAGACGGCCCGTACCTCCCGGGGCTGGTTCCACACGGCGATCTTCGGGCCCACCGAGGTGTACACCTGACCGGTCACGTGCTTGGCCGCGTCGGACAACAGGTAGACGACGAGGGGAGCCACGTCCTCGGGATCCCCCATTTCGGCCAGGTCCATGGGGACGTTGGCCGACATCCGGGTGCGGGCCACCGGGGCAACGGCATTGGCCGTGATGCCGTAGCGGTTGAGTCCGGCTGCGGCCGACCGGACCAGCGAGACGATCCCCCCCTTGGCCGCCGCGTAGTTGGCCTGGGCCACACTGCCGGCGAAGGCGCCGGAGGTGAAGGCCACAAGGGATCCACCGCCCTCCTGCTTGCGCATGACCGCCGACGCAGCCCGGAACACGGTGAAGTGCCCCTTCAGGTGGGTCTCGATGACCGTGTCCCATTCGTCCTCGGCCATGTTGAAGAGCATCCGCTCCCGCAGGATGCCGGCGATGGCCACCACCCCGTCGATCCGTCCCCATCGTTCCACGCCGGCCGCCACGATCTTCTCGCCACCGGCCAGGGTGGTGACGCTCTCCCCCACGGCAACGGCCTCGCCACCGCCTCTCTCGATATCGGCCACCAGGGCCTCGGCCACCTCGCTGGTGGGGTCCTCACCGGCCAGTCCCACGCCGATGTCGGCCACCACCAGACGGGCCCCCTCGGCCGCGGCAGCGTGGGCCACGGCCCGGCCGATGCCTCCGCCGGCACCGGTGATGGCCACCACCTTGTCCTTCAGGTACATACTCATTTTTGGGAATTGCCTCTCTTTACCGTCTACGACCGATATCTGGCCGAACTGTGAAAACGAACGAAATTGACCCGGCGCCCCTCCGACCATCGGAAGCGCTTGGACCGTTCCGGTGAGCACCCGGGTGAGCGGCACGCCGAAACGGGTCCGTGATGCACGCAGCACGAAGGTACTCAGCCAGCCCCGCACGGCCCGACAGGTTGACCGTTTACGAGAACCTGTTCTAGCGTCCCCACCGGGTCGGCGCCACCCGGGGCCACCCGCAGCCACACGGAACCAACCAGCGCCTTCCGTGGGCGCCTGGGCCGTTCCGGGTCGGACGGGCGTCGGCGGCCAACCCGGACGACCGCGGTGACCAATCCGCCGTACGATCCGCCGTAACGATCTTTCATACGAGCAACATTCCGCCATACGAGCGCCGCAGGCCGGCGTAGGGGGTAACAGAGACCATGGCCGACTTCGGATTCTGGGCACGGGCACACGAGAACCCGGACAAGTTGGCTCTCGTCGACCCCGACGGGACCGAGTACCTGGCCGGCGAGCTCCTCGGCCGGACCAACCAGGTCGTACACGGGCTGCGCGCCGGACTCGAGCTGGCGCCGGGAGACGTCGTGGCCACCCTTCTCCCCAACGGGGTCGAGATGTTCGAGCTGTACCTGGCCGCCCTGCAGGCCGGCTGGTACCTGGTGCCGATCAACCATCACCTGATCGGACCCGAGGTGGCCTACATCCTCCGGGACTCCGAGGCCAAGGCCTTCATCGCCCACGAGCGCTTCGCTCAGGTGGCGCTCGACGCCGTAAAGGAGGCGGAGCTCCCCGCCTCCCGCTGTTTCGCAGTCGGCAACATCGACGGGTTCGCCTCCTACGCCCAAATGCGCGACGCCCAGCCGACCAGCGATCCGGCCGGCCGGACCATCGGTGATGTCATGAACTACACCTCCGGTACCACCGGAAATCCGAAGGGGGTTTTCCGGCCGTTGAGCGGGGCCACCCCCGAAGAGGCCGCCATCGGCCTGTCGGGGATCCTCTTCTTGTTCGGCATCTCGCCCGACGACGACCACGTCCACATCGTCGGTTCCCCCCTCTACCACACGGCCGTCCTGCGCTACTCGGGAGCCTCCATCCATCTCCTGCACACCCTGGTGATCATGGACAAGTGGGTCCCCGAGGAGATGCTGCAGCTGATCGAGAAGTACCAGGTGACGAACTCGCACATGGTCCCCACCCAGTTCCACCGCCTCCTCGCCCTGCCGGAGGAGACGCGGGCCAAGTACGACATGTCGTCGCTCCAGCACATGATCCACGCCGCCGCGCCCTGCCCGGTCGACGTGAAGTACAAGATGATCGAGTGGTGGGGCAACTCCATCGACGAGTACTACGCCGCCTCCGAGGGTGGGGGCACACTGGTCACCGCCGAGGAATGGCTCACCAAGCCCGGAACAGTCGGCAAGGCGTGGCCGATATCGGAGATCGCCATCTTCGACGACGACGGAAAGCGGGTTGAGGAGCCCGACGTCATCGGCACCGTGTACATGTCCATGCAAACGGGGGACTTCGCTTACCACAAGGACAAGAAGAAGACCGAAAGCAACCGCATCGGGAAATTCTTCACGGTGGGCGACGTCGGTTTGATCGACGAGGACGGCTACCTGTTCCTCCGTGACCGCAAGATCGACATGATCATCTCGGGGGGCGCCAACATCTATCCCGCCGAAATCGAGAACGTCCTGCTCGGTTTCCCCAAGGTCGGGGACGTGGCCGTGTTCGGAATCCCCCACGAGGACTGGGGCGAGGAGATCAAAGCGGTCGTCGAGCCGGCCGAAGGGGTCGAGCCCACCCCCGAACTGGCTCAGGAGATCCTCGACTACTGCGCCACCCGGCTGGCCAAGTTCAAGACCCCCAAGTCGATCGACTTCACCGACGACATGCCCCGGGACCCCAACGGCAAGCTCTACAAGCGCAAGCTGCGGGATCCCTACTGGGAGGGCCGCGAGAAGATCTGACCCGACGCCCGGTCGATCCTCAGACCGGGCTCATCCCACCTGGACGGGTCCCGCCGTTCCGGGGTCGTCGGGGTCGTCAAGGTCGTTGTTCTCACGGGCATGGCTGCCGGCCATGGTGGCGGCCACCGCCACCGCCTCAGCCCGCATGGCCGCCAGCATGTCGGGGTCGGCGATGTCAGGGTTGGACTCGGCGATGGCGACCATCCTCTTCGGCCCCACCACGATGAAGATCCCCTCCGCCTCAGCCGTGAGCTCGTCACCGTTGTAGATCCCTCCCCACGTATGGACCTTGCGGCGCTGGCGGTCGACACAACGGGCCTCGATACGGAGGGCGGTGCGCAGCGGCGTGGGCCTGTGATAGCGGATGGTGAGGGTCCCGGTCATGGCCGGATTGTCAGCCACCATGTTGGCCGCCCCCAGAATCTCGTCGAACGTCTCGGCGATGACGCCACCGTGCACGCACGTGGGGGGTCCCTCGTAGGGATAATCGAACCAGGCGTCCCCCCGCACCTCCCGGTATCCGCCGTCGGGCCCGTCGACGGCCCAGATGTGCACCGGCGGGGCGATGGGGTTGAGCAGCCCGCTGATGGGGCTGTTGGGGAAGAACTCCTGCGGTGGCCTGGTCATGTCCGGAGGCCGACGCCGGTGCTTTCCGGGCAGGGCTCGTTGGTCCATCGAGGCGGCGAGGGCCTCGAGGATCTCAGCCGACTCGGTCAGGACGTCGTCGCCCAGAGCGGTCGAGACGGTCATGGCTATGAGCGGGCGCAGGGCCGCGGCCAGCCGCTCCCGTGGGCCCGAGCCGGGCGGTTCCGCGTCGTCGGGACTCACCGGCGTTGGTAGTTGGGCGTGCGCTTTTCGGCGAAGGCCTTCTGGCCCTCTTTGGCATCCTCGGTGGCGAAGATGGGCCATCCGAACTCGAGCTCGATCTTGAGGGCGTCCTCCTCGGGGATCCCCTCGGTGGCCTTGACCGATGCCTTGATGGCCTCGACGGCAAGCGGGCCGTTGGCCGCGATCACCGCGGCGATCTCGAGGGCGGTGTCGAGGGCGGTGCCGTCCGGCACCACGCGGCCGATGAGCCCGATCTCCTTGGCTTCGGCGGCCGACACCTCGCGGGCGGTGAGAAGCAGGTCCATGGCCACCGTGAAGGGGATCTGACGCCGGAGGCGCACGGTCGAGCCGCCCAGGGGGAACAGGCCGCGTCGGGCCTCGAAGACCCCGAACTTGGCACTATCGCCGGCCACCCGGATGTCGGTGGCTTGCAGGATCTCCGTTCCCCCGGCAACGGCCCACCCTTCGACGGCGGCGATCAGCGGCTTCTTCAGCGAGTAGTGGCGGAGCAACGCCTTCCAATGCAGGTCGGGATCCTCGGCCATGCGCTTCTGCACCTCTTCGTTGCCCGGCCCGGACATCGACTTGAGATCCATACCTGCGCAAAATGTTCCCCCGGCACCGCTCAGGATGGCGCACCGGATGTCGTCGTTGCTGTCGATCTCGACCCAGGCGTCGGCCATACCCACGAGCATGGATCCGGAAAGGGCGTTCTTGGCCTCCGGGCGGTTCATGGTGACTACGGCCGTAGGCCCGAACCGTTCGTAGGTCAGATTGTCGGTGCCAACCACTTTTCTCCTTCCCTCGGCTCCGGACATTGACGTCCGGTGGCCAGGTTCGACAGCGCGTGGCGCCCCCGTTTGGTCGATGGCGGCGACGATCGAAGACCGTCGCCTACCAATTAGAACACATTCTAGTTTCACCCCCGACCGATGCTCCAGAGGCTCGACCCGCAGCTCGGGCCACCCGCACCAGCCCGGTCAGGAAGCAGGGTAGATGGCGGCCATGCCCACGATCGGCCTGTTGAGGGTGAGTGATCCGGTCGAGCCGTAGAAGTGGGCGTCACCGAAAGCGAAGACACCGCCGTCGGAGGCCACCAACCAGTAGCCCCTGCCGTCCGGGGTGGCGGCCATGCCCACGATCGGCCTGTTGAGGGTGAGTGATCCGGTCGAGCCGTAGAAGTGGGCGTCACCGAAAGCGAAGACACCGCCGTCGGAGGCCACCAACCAGTAGCCCCTGCCGTCCGGGGTGGCGGCCATGCCCACGATCGGCCTGTTGAGGGTGAGTGATCCGGTCGAGCCGTAGAAGTGGGCGTCACCGAAAGCGAAGACACCGCCGTCGGAGGCCACCAAGTCGTAGCCCCTGCCGTCCGGGGTGGCGGCCATGCCCACGATCGGCCTGTTGAGGGTGAGTGATCCGGTCGAGCCGTAGAAGTGGGCGTCACCGAAAGCGAAGACACCGCCGTCGGAGGCCACCAACCAGTAGCCCCTGCCGTCCGGGGTGGCGGCCATGCCCACGATCGGCCTGTTGAGGGTGAGTGATCCGGTCGAGCCGTAGAAGTGGGCGTCACCGAAAGCGAAGACACCGCCGTCGGAGGCCACCAACCAGTAGCCCCTGCCGTCCGGGGTGGCGGCCATGCCCACGATCGGCCTGTTGAGGGTGAGTGATCCGGTCGAGCCGTAGAAGTGGGCGTCACCGAAAGCGAAGACACCGCCGTCGGAGGCCACCAAGTCGTAGGCCTCCCGGATGGTGGTACCGCACCCGCAGGACGGAGGTGGGGGCGCCGGCGCCCCGGGAAGTCCGGCCGGTCCGACGAAAGCATGAATCTGATACGAGGACGGCGCCAGTACCAGGCCGTCGGCTGCCGAAGGCGAGGGGAACGACGACGCCGACGAGCCGATGGCGAAGGTGTGAACGGCCGCGCCTGTGCTGGCGTTGAGTGCGTAGAGGTTGCCGCTTCCGATGGACCAGACCATTCCGCCGGCCACGATGGGGGAACCGTGGGCTCCACTGTTGGTCGTCCAATTGGCGGCTGGAGGGCTTGACGCCGAGGGTGTCACCGACTCGACACCACCGCTACAGGGAACGAAGAGTGTGCCGTTGAGATCAGCGGAGCCGCCGTCGGCGAAGCAGAAGGAATTCTTGAGCTGGAGTTGGCCCCCGACGCCGCCCAGGTGATTCTGATCGAGTACGTAGGCCGTCTGGGACTTACCCACCTCGAAGGCGAGCCCGTCTGGCAGCAGGGCCGGCACGGTTGAGCCGAGGTCCAGGTCGTTGGCGTTGTCGTTGTACCAGTCCTGGGGAGCGAAGAACTGGACGAGCTTCATAGCCGGACTGATCTCCAGTACTCCATCGCTGTTGTCGTAGGGATCGTTGGAACTGTGATACTCGCTGTTCCCAGTGGCTACCCAGATATTGCCGTTGGCATCGATGTCGGGGGCCGCCCCTCCCATCCAGATGGCCCCCTGCTGGTCGCCCGGTGGGTTGGCACTATCGGCGGCAACGAAGGTGGTTGCCGGTCCCCCTACCTCCGGAACCGACACCAACAGCCCGTGATAGGTGCTGCAGTCGCCCGAATTACCACCGAAGCCGGCGATCACGTTTCCCCGGTCAAGAGCGAGCGAGACCCGTTGTAGCTGCGCAGGGGGATAGCTGCCCGATGGGTCGATGTCCTGGTCGAGCCCCACTGCTCCGGTGTAGAGGTCCAGCCCGATCAGGTGGTGGGCCGGACCCGAGGCGGTGTCTTCGTCGGCCACCACGAAGATCTCTGAGCGAGTGGGGTCGATGACCGGGGATCCGGTGATGCCGACCGTGGGGCTGATGTCAGTACAAGGGAGGTCGCCGGAGGGGACAGGTGCAGCCAAGTGGTGTGACCACAGGACAGCACCCGAGTCGGCGGCCAAGGCGTAGACCGTGTCGTTCTCGGTGGCAACGAAGACCCGCCCGGCGTACACGAGTGGCTGACCGTAAATCTGCCCGTCCAGATCGGGCGTGGTCCAGGCCGGGTTGGCGGTGGCAAAGGAACTGCCCGAGGCGTCGACGCCCGTCCGAAGGGGGTTCTGGTCGAAGGTCGTCCAGTCGGACGTGGTCGCCACCCGGGGCCGAGCCGAACTCGTGTGGGTACCTACTGTCGCACCGGCTGCTCCCTCGGCCAGGGCCGATCCGCTCACGACAAGCAACCCAAAAGCGATCACGACGATCGACAGGGCAACGATGGACACGGCACGAAACGGGGTCCGCTGTGGCAAGGTCACCCTTTTCTTCTAGCTGAGTCGATGCTCCACCGCCACTGTTCAGCAAAGCAGCCGCCTGTGGCATCTCGACCAGAGGGCGTTGGTGCCCGCGGCCGCTCTATCCAGCATGGGCACGTAGAAGTAATCATGGCCGGACGAAGCGGGCCCGGTTAGCCGGGATCCATGCGGTCAAAGCGTCCAGGTCGGTCACAGGGATCTCCTTGTCCTCTGCGGGCAGATAGACGGCGATGACCCCGTCGATGACGGTGACCGACACCGTGATCTCACCCCCGGGATCGAGGCACCAGGAAGGCGCTCCTCCCGGGGAGGTCGAGGGTTCGTAGTGCCAGCCCGGGTCATGCGAGGCCAGCACCTGTCCTACCCGGTCAAACAGTTCGTCGTCGGGGGACACCGGTCACCTCCAGGCGGTCACCTGACATGGTGACACGTGGGCGTCGAACCTGGCCCGTCCACCCTTCAGATGTTCCGACAGCCAGCCGATATATCCTCTTGAGGTTGGACAAGGGCTGTCCCGTCGGCGGAGAGCCCCGTCGGCGGAGAGGTCGGATGGAGAAGGTGAAGACACCGGCCTGGGGATCTCGCTCACGCACACAGATCTCTCGGGTGGTCGACGAATTCCGGTCGGCTGATGCCGCCACCTCCATTCTGTGGTGCCTGGTGCTTCTCATCGGGTTGTTCGATCTCTACCAGTACTACCGGCGCGGACTCTTCGGGCTGGATTTCGCCAATGTGTTGGCAGCCGACCGCGCCCTCCTCCACCATCGGACGCGGTGGGGCCAGTTCGACTACCTCCCCGGCTGCCTCGTCCTGGTACTCCCATTGGCGGTCCTGCCCCTCCGCCTGGCCCGGCCCATTCTCTATGTTGTCCAGTTCGTCGGAGTCGGTTACGCCTTGTGGGCCGTCACCCGCATCACCGGTCGGTCACTCAGCTCGCGACCCATTGCCGGATTGGCCCTGTTGCTGGTGGTGGCCGGGCAGGTCGGGGTGGTGTCCAATTATGAGAACTTCACCCTTTTGCTGGTACCCCTGGCGGCGGCGTTCTTTCTCTGTATCGACCGCGGCCACACCACGGCGGCCGCCGTCGTCCTCGGCATCTCCCTCACCGTCAAGCCGCTCCTGTTGCCGCTGCTGGTCGTTCTCCTGGTACGCCGCCTGTGGCGGGACCTGACTGTGGCCGTGGCCATCCCTGTCGCTCTGAGCTGTGTGGCCCTGGTGGCCATCGCCCTCGACGGCAGTACCGACAAGTTCGTCCACGAGGTGCTGAACACGTTCACCTCGAACAACTCGGCCCCCGTCAACGTATCGATCGCCGGCGTCGGGCACATCCTGTCGCTGCCGGTAGGAGTGGTCGATGTGGTGCGGGTGGTGGTCGTCGTGGCCTGCGTGGTCGTGTGCCGGCAACGGTGGCTCCGTCCCATCGGCGGGCCCGGCGAGGAGGCCATCTGGTTCACCGCGCCCCTACTGGTGGGTATGACCGTTTGCTTCACGTTCGCCTGGGCCTATTACGCCGTTCTGCTCCTGCCCTTGGTCATCGTCACCCTGGACCGCAGGGACATAGGAGCACGCACGATCCAGATCGGCGTGGCCCTGGCCCTTCTCTTTCCCGTTCTCCCCGAGTACCACGGGTATCCCGATCTCCGCGCCTCCGACGTCCTCGCCCTCGTCGGCCTGGTCGTGGTGCTGGTGGGCACGGCGCTGGTCCGACCAGCGGCCACCGTCCCACCGACATCCCGGCCACCACGTTCTGACCGGCTGTCCTGGCCGCTCCCGTCAGGACGGGAGCGGGCTCGCTGACGCCCGACATCTGACGCCACCCGGTCGGAGCACCCCCCGTCGGCGCCAACCCGACGGACCGGCCGTGTCAGATCCGCTCGATGATGGTCCCGGTAGCCAAGGCCCCGCCGCAGCACATGGTGACCAGGGCCAGGTTCTTGTCCGAGCGCTCGAGCTCGTGAAGGGCCGTGGTGATGAGCCGGGCACCGGTCGAACCGACCGGGTGCCCGAGGGCGATGGCACCACCGTTGACGTTGACCTTGTCCCAATCGACCTCGTGCACCTTGCCCCACGACAGGACGACCGAGGCGAAGGCCTCGTTCACCTCGAAGACGTCGATGTCGGACATGGTCATGCCCGCCTTGCGCAAGACATCGGCGGTAGCCAGGATGGGCCCGTCCAGGTGGTAGTAGGGGTCGGAGCCGACCAGGGTCTGAGCCACAATGCGAGCCCGAGGACGCAGCCCGACTTCGCCGGCCCGGCGTTGTGACATCCACAGGACGGCAGCGGCACCGTCGGAGATCTGCGAGCTGTTGCCGGCCGTGTGCATCCCGTCGGGAAGGACGGGCTTGAGACCGGCCAGCCCCTCACGGGTGGTGTCCCGGGGACCCTGGTCCTTGGCCACGAGGGCCTTCTCGCCGGTGGGACCATCGGCCCCCACGACCGGGGCCTCGAGGGGCACGATCTCCCGGTCGAAACGGCCTTCGGCCACCGCCACCGCCGCCTTGCGCTGCGACTCGAATCCCAGCCAGTCGACATCGTCGCGGGTGATCCCGTACTTGGTGGCGATCCGCTCCGCCGCCCCGAACTGGTCGGGCATGTCCCAGGGGAAGTCCTCGGGCCGCGACTTGCCTGGGCCGTTGTAGGCGTTGGCCCCCAGACCGACCCGGCTCATGGCCTCCACGCCACAGGCAATCCCCGTCTCGATGGCGTCGGCGCTGATCAGGTTGGCCACGAAGTTGTTGGCCTGCTGAGCCGAGCCACACTGGCAGTCGATGGTGGTGGCGGCCACCTCGTAGGGCAGGCCCTGGCTCAGCCACGCCGTACGGGTCACGTTGGAGGCCTGCTCGCCGGCCTGGGTGACGCAACCACCCACGATCTGTTCGACATCACCGGGATCGACCCCGGCCCTCTTGACCAGTTCGACCTGGACGTTGCCCAGGAGCTCGGCGGCGTGGAACCCGGACAGCCACCCGTTCCGCTTCCCGATCGGAGAGCGTGCTGCGTCGACAATCACCGGCTGGGCCATTGCGGGGTCCCCCTTCGGAGGTTCAGGCTCGTCGTCCTTCCGAGCGCTGCTGGATGTTGTGGGCCCGGGCTGGACCAGGACGGCGCCAAGTATAGAACCGGTTCTACTGTGGGCTGCCGGCGAAGGGCCGACCAGGCCAAACCCTCCGCCGATTGGTCCGCTCGCCCACCGGTGGGCAACGGTCGCAGTAATGTTCCGTCGGTCCGAGCCGAAGGGCTCGAGACCGACCAGGGGGAACAAGCATGCAGAAGGCCCGTCATGCCGCGTGGGCCGGAGCAGCCCTGGCCATTGCCTTGGCCGTGCCGGCCGCAGGCTGTTCGTCCAACACCCCGGCGGCCGCTCCCCCGCCCTACCAGCACACCGGCCCGGACGCCGTCGGGGTGACCACCCTCGACCTGGGTTCGGCCGGACCGGTGTTCGGGGAGCGGTTGGCCACCGTCTACTATCCCGCCGATCCGGCCGGTGTGGCCGGTCACCCCCGGTTCAGCTACACCGAGGCGTCCACTCTCCCGGCCGCCCTCCAGGGCGTCGTCCCGGCCCAGTACAACGACACGACCACGGTGGACGCCTACCTCAACCCACCGGCCTCCACCACAGGCCCCTATCCCATCGTCCTGTTCAGCCACGGGTACGGCGGAGAGCGTCTGTACTACTCGAACCTGCTCACCGGCATCGCCTCCTGGGGCTACGTGGTGGTGAGCGCCGACTATCTCGAACGGGGACTGGCGGCCCAAGTGCTCGGATCCAAGGTCAAGGACACGCCGGCCATGGACAGCGCCGTCATGGAATCCTCCCTCCACGCCGTCGAGCAGGCGTCGGCGTCGTCGACCTCGGTGCTCCACGGCGTGGCCAATCCGCACAAGGTGGCGTCTACCGGTCACTCCGCCGGCGGACAGACCGCCTTCGACGCCCTCGACTCCCCGGCGGTGTCCGCCGCCGTCGGTTGGGCGCCGGTGGGACCCTCCGGCAAGCCGGCCGACAAGCCGGTCATGCTCATCGGAGCAGAGGGCGACAAGGTGGTGCCGCCTGCATCGGTGAAGTCCACCTACCAATCCTTCCCGGGGCCCAAATCATTGATCGAGATCTCGGGGGAGGGTCACAACACCTACACCGACATCTGTGTGGCTATCCGCTCCGGTGGCGGCCTTATCAGTTACGCGGTAGCCAAGCACCTGATCTCTCCCACCCTTGCCACCTTCGGCATCAACGGCTGTCAGAGGTCCGATCTCCCCGCCCAGCGGTTCTGGCCGATCGTCCAGTTCTACACAGTGCTCCAACTCAAGAACCAGTTCGACGGGCAGACCACAGCCACCATCCCGACGCCGACTGCCGGGCAGTTCCCCGGGTTCACCGTCACCGTGACGCAGTCGAAATGAGCACTGCGGCGGCGCGGATCACCGGCGGGCGGGCCGGCATCCGCTGCGATGCGTAACATGCCCTCGGAGCACGAGCGCGCAAAGGGGAATCATGGCGATTGACGTAGCTGGCCAGCGGGTACTGGTGACCGGCGCATCTTCGGGAATCGGTGCAGGGTTGGCCGAGGAGTTCGCCCGAAGGGGGGCGGTGGTGGGGATTTGTGCCCGTCGAGAGGACCGGCTCGACGACGTGCTGGCCCGCTGCCGCGTCCACTCCCCCGACTCACGACGGTGGGTCACCGACCTCGCCGACCCGGCCGCCGTCGACGATCTGGCGGCGCGAGCCGTTGACGAGCTGGGCGGAGTCGACATCCTGGTCAACAACGCCGGCATTCCCAAGCGCCGGCACGTGACCAAGCTGGACCCGGCGACTGTGGCCGCGGTCATGAACATCAACTACCTCAGCCCGATCAGGCTCACTCTTGACCTCTTGCCCCACATGCTCGAACGGGGCAGCGGGCGCATCATCAACGTCTCCTCGATCGCCGCCACGCTGAGCGCCCCGGGGGAGTCGGCCTATGACGCGTCGAAAGCAGCACTCACCGCCTTCAGCGAGTCGATGGCCGTCGACCTCTGGCAGACCGGAATCAAGGTGCTGGTGGTCTACCCCGGCCTGGTCGATACCGAACTGTTCTCCCTGCCCGACAACGACCCGGTCATCGCCGCGGTGGAGTCGGTGCCGGTCAGCGATCTGGTCACCGGGGTCTTCGACGCCCTCGACACCGGCGCCATCCAGGTCTATGTCCCCGAGTATTTCGCCGCATTCGCATCGGGCAAGGCCGCGGACGTCCAGGGCTTTCTGACCGGCACGGCGGACTTTGTCGCCGCACAACGCTCCGAGCAGCAGTGAATCCTCGGCCGGCCACAATGTGCACGGCGATGGGCCCGGTGCACTGAGGAAGGGTTCCTAGTCGTCCTGCCAACGGGCCTGGTCGGCACCGAGGGGACGGGCGGGGAGGGCCCAGGACAACGGCGCTCCGGTCACGACCATGGGTGGCGGCAAGCGCAGAGCCTTCCCCCACCACGTCAGCTCGACGGCCCCACCGGGCACGGGGCGTGCGGGAAGGTCACCGTCACCGTCTGGCATGTCGGTCACGCCGGCGTCGATCAGCTGAGCAGCCATGCGGGCCAGCGAAGTGCGCCACCGGCTGCCTCGTTGGTCGACGTGCCGCAGAGTGATACCGACGATGGCCGCTGCGGCCACCAGATACCCGGTGGCGTGGTCGAGCGCCTGCACCGGAAGAGGCACGGGTCGATCGGTGCCCACCGCCAGGCGACCGGCATCGGCAATGCCGGCGCTCATCTGGATCAGGCTGTCGAATCCGCGACGGGTTACCCAGGGGCCTGTCCACCCGTAGGCGTCAAGGGTCACATCGACCAGTCCCGGACGAATCTCTTCACGCACCTCCTCACCGAGTCCCAACCCGGCAAGGGCATCGGAGCGGTAGCCGTGTACGAGAACGTCTGCGGTGCGGAGCAGGTTGAGGAAACTGTCCTTCCCTCCGGGCGTCCGCAGATCGATGCGGGCACAGCGTTTACCCAAGTTGACTTCAGGAACGAGGGCGGGTTCGTCCCAGTCCGGGGGGTCGATCCTCAGTACTTCCGCGCCCCACCCGGCCAGAAGCCGGGTGGCGACCGGACCGGCGAGGACCCGGGTCAGGTCGAGCACCCGAAGGCCGGCTAGAGGTCGATCCCTGCCGGCCGAAAACCGGCTCGCCCGGGCAGACACCGACGTCCGCTTACAGTGCAGGAGGGGCTCTCCGGCCACCGCTCTTCCCTGCGGGTGTCGCTTCCAGTCGGCGAGTGAACGCAGGGCCGCCGCCGCACCGCCTGCGGAGACGACGGCCCCTTCCAAATCGACGGCCGTCCACGATCGGACGGCCGCTGCCACCGCGCCACGGTCTGCCGGCACCCCCAAGACAGACAGTGCAGCGGCACGGTGCCGGGCTGCGTTGGTGTGCAATTTGACCCAACCGTCGGCGGCGGCGTAGTCGCCGGCCACCGCGTCCCAGGGCGGCGGCAGGCTCCAGCCCTGCGGTCGGATGGAGAGAAGGAACCACGCCGAGGCCAAATCTCTGTCGACGGTCACGCCCGGAGCGCTACCACCGTCACGCACAGCCACCAGAGCGGCGAGGGCGGCGCCGGCAGCGCCCATCGACGACTGGGCGAGATCGCTCACGGCGAAGACCGAAGGCAATGAGCCACCCCCCGAGAAACTCACGGAGACAGGAGCCATCGGATCACCGAGAGACTGTTGAAAGGCAGCCAGTAGTGGGCGCGCCACTTCGGTCATGGACTCATGGTGAGTGCCCAAAGGGCCGGCGTCAACCTTGATTCCGTCAACATCATCAACGCTGATCCTCGGACCGACGCTCGACCGGCCATGGGGTGGTGGCGCGCAGGCGGGCGGGCACCGATACGTAAAATCTCCGGAGGATGCATTCAACTCGAGCGGCAACCGAATCCGACGTTCCTGCCATCACCGACATAGTCAACGCGCACATCGGAACGACTACCTACGAGTGGACTGAGTCGCCACACACCACCGAGAGTCGACGCCTCTGGCTCTTCCAGAAGCAGGTCGCCGGGGAACCGGTGATCGTGGCCTGTGAGGGCCCGGCGGTCGTGGGGGTGGCGTCGTACGGCGATTTTCGAGATTCGAGGCGATGGCCCGGCTACCGGTTCACCGTTGAACACTCCATTCACGTGGCCGAGCCACAGTGGGGTCGTGGTATCGGTCGGTCTCTGATCTCCGCACTGGCGACTCACGCTCGCCTTCAAGGTAAACGGGTCATGGTGGCAGCCATCGACGGCTCCAATGTCCGGTCGATCGAGTTCCATTCCGGACTGGGATTCGATGAAGTGGCCCGGATGCCCGGTGTAGGCGAAAAGTGGGGGCAGCGGCTGGACCTGGTCTTGATGCAATGTGATCTCGACCGGGTGCATTGGTGACAGAAGCCCCCCCACCAGCTTCACCGAATGTGCCGGTTCACATCAACTTCTGCTCGGAGACATAACCAGCTTCCGGGTTCGACACAGAAGGTGGGTTCACGGACTCGGATCGGGTCTGTCCAGGACCCAGCGTGTGGTCGCCTGAAAGAAGTTGATGGGACCGGGTTGGGTCTCGTGGGTGAACAAGTAGCGGAACCCCGCCCTTTGGAGGGTCCGGTTGGGGGCAACGTTGAAGGCATTCGGTTCACAAAACAGGCGTTCGAGTTTGAGGACCCGGAAGTAGTATTCGGCTGACTTCTTGACGAATTCGGATCCCAAACCCTTATGTCGGTTGTCGGCTTCGAGCAGGTGGAGATGCATGTGCGCCTCCACGCCGAACACGATCCGGTCCGACGAACTGAAACCCACTGCTCTGCCGTCGAGTTGCCAGAGCAAGGCCAGGCCCTTCCTCTCCTGCATGGGCAGGGCGCAGTCCGCCGCGTAGGTCGAGCGCCATGCCTCGGGTGACGGTAGCGACGCCCGGTCGACACCCAGGGTCCGGAGATAGGGATCAGGCGCATGGTGGAAGTAGTCGATCCGGATGTCTATCTCGGAGGGTTCCATCTCCCTCACGATCAGGCCTCCCCAACTCGTCACCGTCGGAAACTGTAACGGCGCCTCTGGTCATGTCCAGTCGCTCGGCACAGGACCCCCTCCGATGACCAGTACGAGTTGGTCGGCTGGACCGATCAGGCTCGGGAGGCAGCGAGGCGGCAGGGTCTCAGCCAGATTGGCGACCGAGCAGGGCCCACATTCGGGCTTGCTCGAGATCGCTCATATTGGGATCCTTGCACTTCCACGGGACCGCCTCGGCCAAAGCCGAGCGAAGCTGTTCCCCCGCAAACGGCTTCAGAAATGCCCGGACCAGCACCCTGCGTCCTATCCTCGTCAAAAGCGCTTCCAGCCTGCTTGCTGGAACCTCGCCTGCCACCATCAGGGCCCACGTCACAGCCACGTCCACCCATGGATCTCCCCGACTGGCATTGGTCCAGTCGATGACCACCGGGCCGGACGGAGCCATGAGGACGTTGAGCGGATGCAGGTCCATGTGAACGACACGATCGCCCTCTCCACACGGTGCCCGCTTCAACCACGGGGGAGCAGGCAACTCGTGCAGGGCCACATGGAGGTCAGCCAACTGGTCGGCCATCCTCCCGATCTGCCACGGACGTGCCGTCATGGCGTCGACCATTGTCGGGCCGTCGACCCGCTCCATTACCAGATCGAGTCCATCGTCACTGACTTCGGACACCTCGGGGGCGGGATAGCCGCGGGACCGGACGAACTCCATTGCCTGCGCTTCAAGGGCCATCGACCGCCCGTTGCGTGATCGCCGCAGGACCTGTTCCGAGCCACATTCAAAGATGTCGGCATCGCGACCAGAGGCGATCAGGTCTCCGTGCGCTCTCATGATCAGGCAACACTAATGGCAGACCATCGGCGATCCCCGGGGCCAGCAAGCGCCGCCTCCCGTCGTGCCATCGCCCAAAAACGTGCATCTTGCAATCCTTTCGACAGGTGGGTAATCTACAACCATATGGTTGTAGATTGTGTCCACGATCGAGCCGACGATCTCTTCCACGCCTTTGCCGACGCCACCAGGCGGGACATCGTCATGCGTTCCCTCCAAACCGAGTTCTCCGTCTCGGCTCTGGCCGACTTCTACCCAATCAGCTTCGCCGCCGTCCAGAAGCATGTCGCCGTCCTGGAGAGAGCAGATCTGGTGACAAAACGTCGGCAGGGACGCCAGCAATTGGTGCGAGCCAACATCGAGACCATTCATCAGGCAGTGGACGTGCTCGGAATGTTCGAGACGATGTGGCGCAGTCGACTCGATCGATTTGGCGAGATTCTCGCAGGCGGACCAGACAGACGACCAGACAGAGGAGGTACCCGATGACGGTCACGAGCGTGCACAAGGACCACGAGGCGAGGACGATGACCATCTCCGCCGAGTTAACTGCCGACCTCAAGAGTGTGTGGCGACTGTGGGAGGACCCGCGTCAGCTCGAACGATGGTGGGGACCTCCGACCTATCCGGCCACATTCGTCGACCACGACATAAGCCCTGGCGGCCGCGTCTCGTACTTCATGACTGGGCCGGAGGGCGATCAACCCCACGGATGGTGGCGAGTGCTGTCGGTTGATGCGCCCTACAGCCTGACCTTCGAGGACGGGTTCGCCGATGACACCGGCAATCCCGATCCGGAGATGCCCGTCATGACCATTGGGGTCACGCTGACCGTGCTCCCCGCCGGCGGGACGCTCATGGTGGTGACCACGTCGTTTCCTACAACCGAGGCCATGGACCGCATCCTGGCCATGGGGATGGAGGAGGGCATGGTCGCGGCGCTGTCCCAGATCGACGCCATCCTGTGAACAGTGAGGGCTGGGCCCCACAGTCCGGCGCCTCGCGCTGACGGAGCCGTCGGTCCAGATCAGTGCTCGCTGTCCGCCCCACTAGTTTGGGCCGATGGCCATCTCTCCCTACATCGCACGGCTTCGCCAGATGGTAGGGACCCAGCTGCTGGTCCTTCCTTCGGTGGCCGTGCTGCCGACCGACGAGCGCGGCTGGATCCTCTTCGTCCGGCTGATCGACTCCGGCCAATGGGCCACCATTGGTGGCGCGGTGGAGCCCGACGAGTCGCCGGAGCACGCCGCGCTCAGGGAGGCCCGGGAGGAAGCGGGAGTGACACTTGGACTCGGCCCGGTACGAGCAGTTCTGGGCGGGCCTGAATACCGTGTCACCTATCCGAACGGCGACATGACTTCATACGTCGCCACCGTCTTTGATGCCAAGGTGACGGCCGGTACGCCCAGGGCCGACGGCGACGAGACGTCAGAGGTGGCGTGGTTGGACCCCGATCACCTCCCCTTTAACCGGATGGGTTCGCTGACCAAGGCACTGCTGAGGGACGTAGGGGTTGGCACCACCGGCGTGTGAGCCCGATCGCTACCTCCCCGAAGGCGGTCGACCGGGTCAGCCGTCCTCGGTCAGTGGGACGCCGGCCCGATTCACACTTAATTGTCGGGCAGGTCGGCAATGGGGGGTGGGATCTTCGGGAGCCCGGGCATCGGATTGTCCCACCACAGCGTGTGCTCGATGCGCCGTGCTATGCGCCAACCACCGGCCGGGCCGACGAGCCGGTCGTGGTACTGCCCGCCCACCGTGAACAGCCATGGCTCTCCTCCGACCTGCAAACGATTGACGTTGAGGAAGCACGAGCTGGCTTGGACACCACCGCCGTCCGTCACGAATTGGCGATTGACGACCAGGTGTTGGGTCACGTCGAAGATGGGCAGTACCTCAGCCAGCCAGCGACGGACCTCGCGGTAGCTTCCTTCGATGCCACCGGCCGACCGGTAGTCAAGCTGGGCGTCGTCGGTGAACACCGTGTCGAGCAGGTCCCAGTCCCGAGTGTCGATGGCCGTGGCGTAACGGGTGAGCAGATCGTCCATCGCCACCCGATCGGCCAGGGCGATGTCCTCGGTGTCCACAAGGACGCAGGCTACTGCGGTCTTCGGGCATTCCGGAGCGCCTGTCGAGCGAGCCGCTCCCACGCCCGACCGGCCCCCGGGTGGCGGCCGGACACTCAGAGCATCCTCCGTCGGGTCGCCCGCCATCCCCATCGGACCAACAGGAGCAACGCCGCCAGACAGAGCAGGACGAAGAGGGTGGTGCCGGCAATCCGGATCAGCCACTCGAAGCCGGAGACGAATCCGCCTATCCCGTCGTCCCACGCTTTGCGCAGCCCTGTTGCGGGCTGCATCGGTAGGACCGGGCGTCTACCGGGCTCGTTGAGGTTCACGGTAAGGCTCCCGTAGGTGGTCTGGTTGTCGAGGACCGAGAGCTGTCCCTGGAGCTGCTCAATCTGGCTCTGGATGGCATCCAGTTGGCTCTGGACGGCCAGTATGTCGCCAATCGACGTGGCCTGAGCCATGATCGTGAGGTACTGCTGGCGACTCGCCTCAAGGGCGGTGATGCGCGCTTGGAGATCCACGTACTGCCCGGTGACATTGCTCGACGTGGTCGTGACCGAGGTGGCGTGGCCGACCTGCTGCACCTGGGCCACAACCGTTCCGAAGGCCGGCTGTGGAACCTGGAGAACGATGGTTCCCGACGACGGCGAGGTCGATCCCTCAGAACCGGTCTGTGCTTGTGTGCTGGCAACGAACCCTCCCGCGCCCGACGCCAGGGCGGTGAGCTTGGCCAGCACCTGCTGGAGTCTTCCGTTGGCAATGGTCAGGCTGATCGACCCGTTCGACTCGACCTTGGGAGATTGGCCAACGGCTCCCGATGGAAGCGGAGGTACGGAATTGGAGGGCGTCGAGGTCGCTGGGCTACCGGATGCGGTAGGTGGGTGGGCCGTTCCCGACCTGGCGGGGGTCGGAACCGCTGCGCCGGGCGAGATCGATCCGCTGGCCGCTGAACTCCCACTCGATGACGCCGCTGTCGTGACGGGTGACCGACCCGGGTTGACGGCCAGGAGCGAGAGAGTAACTCCGCCCACCACCAGGAGGACGACTGCTGCCACCACAATGCGCCGGCCCCGACTCCAACTCAGATCAGGCAGGGTGAGGTGGGGACGTCGTCGTCGAGCCTGGGTCGTCGTTGCCCGGGATGCAGTCAGAATCCGTTCGGGCACTCCCTCCGGTATCTCGATACTTTCGGCATCGAGGCGAAGCATCTCCCTCAGCGCATTCTCTTCGACCATGGTCATGGGAGAACCTCCGAATCGACCGGGCTGTCGAGTCCTCCCGCCGCCTGCAACGCCGGATGCTCCGCAAGCAGTCGTCGAGCCTCGTGGAGGCGGGACTTCACCGTCCCCTGGCGTCGACCGATGGCGGTGGCGATCTCACGTTCGCTCAGATCGGCGTAGTAACGGAGGACAATGACAACCCGAAGGTGAAGAGGCAAATCCTGTAGCGCACGCGCCATGTCCGCCGACAGGGCCACCCGGGCGGGAGTGTCGCCGGAAACCGACGTGACGGCAAGACCGTCGTTATCCGATCGGTGATCGCGGTGAGGAATTTCCTGGCGAAGCTTTGAATTACAGGAATTGACAACGACGCGGTACAGCCAGGGCTTGTAATCGGCACCACCGGCAAGGGACGCCCGGAACCTCCATGCCCGCAAGAAAGCCTCCTGGACTGCTTCCTCCGCGTCGAAGCGATTGCCGAGTATCAGACACGCCGTGCGGAACGAACGGGCGTAGCTCTCCTCGAGCCATGCCTCGAGACCGCCGACCTCCCCATGTCCGTTCATTCAGTGACCCTCACCGCTCTGGCAGCCGATACAGGCGTACTTCCTGTATACAGTGACGCTTCGTCGGTCCGAAAGGTTCGTTTTATTTTCGGTGGGAGAGAGACACCACCACCACACCACCGTTCCGGACCGGGGCGTCTCACCCGGAAAATCCCGCTCGGCGAGCCACCGTTGGCGGTGCCGGTCCGATCGGTCGAGCCAGCGCAATTGGCCGTCCTCGCCGGGCTCGTCCACGTGGGCGCCGCGCTGGCCCCAGCGACGACCTGCGGAGGTGACAAACCTGGCATGGCGGACGGAGCCGCTGAATAAAGCGCCAGATACCGGCCATCGTCCATCGCCGTTAGCATCTGAAACTCATGTCGGCTTTGGAGACAAGATGACTGACGTATCGGGTCCGGGGATGTCCGTCCCCGGCCGGCTCGGGGTGACGGCTCGAGTGGAGGAGGGCGATCTGGTCCTCGAACTCACACCGCAGAGGGAAAGTCTGCACCACGGCGTCGTCCGGGCCAGTGTCCTGTCCTTCATCATCGATGTGGTGGCCGGGATCCCTTTGGATCAGGATCCGGACGTATGGACGCTCACCTCGGACATGTCGGTGCGAATGCGTCCCATGCCTGCCCCTGAGCGGATTGACGCCACCAACATCATCGTGCGCCAGGGCCGGCGCACCGGCACCTGCCTGGTCGAACTGAGAACCGACAGAGGAGAGCCCATCGCCACCGGTGCCATCGGCTTCACCAAAATCCCGCGGAAAGCGACTGATCCGCCAAAACCGAACGTGCCGATCGGGCACATTCCCGTTCTTTTCCACGATCCGGGGTCGCTCACATGGCCCCTGCGCGAAGAGGCTGGCATCGAAGTCATCCATGCGGCCGACGGCGTGGTCCAGGTCGAGGTCACATCGGCCCTCCGCAATCCCGCCGGCACTCTGCAGGGGGCGATGGTCGCCCTTGTCGCTGAAGCCGCCGCCGAAGATCTTTTGGCCACTCGTTTCGAGACGCCCGTCGTGGTGACCGACCTGGACCTCCGATATCTCCGGCGCACGGAGATGGGCCCCGTGCGCACCCAGAGCAGACTACTGGGTACCGGCGTGGATGCGCCCGTTCTGGTCGAGCTCACCGACACCTCCACCGATCAGATCACGACATTGGTCTTCGCCCGCGCCGTCGCCGCCCCCTGAGACCTGCCTTCAAATCTTGCCGACCTGCGCCAACTGGGTCAGTCCGGCCGGAGTGCAATCACTCTCGGAGCCCGAATCGTGGTCAGGCGCTCACGATGGTGATTGTGAACGTGGCGTTGGCCCGGTTGGGAGGAGTGCCCCGAGAGAGCTTGGTGTCCCGGACCCGGAACGTTATCGTGTGGGTGCCCGCGTGGGACGGCACGCCCGACAGTAAACCGGTGAACGAGTTGAGGTGCAGGCCATGGGGCATGCTCCCGCTTGACACGTACCAGAACCGGTAGGGCGAATTGCCTCCGGCCGCCTGAATGGTCGTCGCATAGTGGGTCCCGACCGTCCCGTTGGGCAGGGAGGTGGTGGTTATGGCCAAGGGCATGTCGGGGTTGTTGACAGTGAGCTGGAAGGACCAGGGACCGCTGTCCCCCACGGCGTCGGAGACCTCCCCGCCGATGGTCGTGGTCCCGGGGGTGACCACCGAGTCGGGCACCGTCACTGCTCCACTGCCGGAGACCGTGATGTCGGGCGAACCCGTCGTGGTGGTCCACGTGAGCTGGCCACCGCCGGCCGGCAGGTTGGACACGCTGAGCTGACCCGAGTAGCCGACCCCCGGGTTGATGGCGGCCTGTTCCGGGGTGCCCTGGGCCAGTGTGACCTCCGGGCGGACGATCACGAAGCCCGTGGTGGACTCATCGTCCGGACCGAGGGCGGTCGGGACGAGCCCGGTCGGGAGCGACACCGTGACCGGCGTCGCCTGTTGGGTGGTGGTGCCGTTGCCCAGCTGGCCGGCGTTGTCGTAGCCCCAGGCGAAGAGGTCGCCGTCTGAGCCGATGGCGTAGCCGCTGTCCTGACCGGCGGCGATGGCCGTGGGTGTCACCCCGTTGGGAAGGGACACGGTGACAGGAATCGTCTGTTGAGCTGTCGTCGTGCCGTTGCCGAGCTGGCTGACACCACCGGCGCCCCAGGCATAGAGGTTGCCGTCGGAGCCGATGGCGTAGGCGGTGTCGACTCCGGCGGCTATGGCCGTGGGTGTCACCCCGTTGGGAAAGGACACCGTGACCGGGGTCGTCTGCTGAGATGTCGTGCCGTTGCCCAGCTCGCCGTAACCGCCGTAGCCCCAGGCGTAGAGGTTGCCGTCGGAGCCGATGGCGTAGCCGGTGTCCTGTCCGGCGGCGATGGCCTTGGGCGTCACCGGCAGGGACACCTTGACCGGCGTCGACTGAGTCGAGGTGGTCGTGCCGTTGCCGAGCTCGCCGTTACCGCCGGCGCCCCAGGCGTAGAGGTTGCCGTCGGAGCCAATGGCGTAGGCGGTGTCGGCGCCCGCGGCCACAGCCGTGGCCATCACTCCGTTGGGCAGGGACACCCGCACCGGCGTCGTCTGGATCGAGGTGGTCGTGCCGTTGCCGAGCTCGCCGTTGCCGCCGGCGCCCCAGGCGTAGAGGTTGCCGTCGGAGCCAATGGCGTATCCGGTGTCGGCTCCGCCGGCGATGGCCGTGGGCGCCACCGGCAGGGATACCGTCACCGGCGTGGTCTGTGCATTCGTTGTCGTGCCGTTGCCGAGCTCGCCGTAGTAACCCAAACCCCAGGCGTAGAGGTTGCCGTCGGAGCCGATGGCGTAGCCGGTGTCACCTCCCCCGGCGATGGCCGTGGGTGACACCCCGTTCGGCAGGGACACCGAGGCCGGTGTGGACTGGGCTGCTGTCGTTGTGCCATTGCCGAGCTCGCCGTAAGAACCCGAGCCCCACGAGAACTCCTGGGTTGGCACAGGACTGGCCGCCGCCGGCTGGGAGACAGCCACCAGGGCCGGGCCCAGCGCGCCGGCGAAGATCAGCACCGCACCGAGGATCAGTGGCCGCACGGGTCTGCGCCCCCGCCGCACCCGGGTTCGCCTCGACGCCACCGCCCCGTAGGAACTTCCGCCGTACACCCTCATCGCCATAGCAATCCCCATCTCCCTGCGCAACACTTTTCTAATCGACGGCGGCTCCAGAAGCAATTGCCCTTGGCTGCTGGCCTTGGCTCATACTCGTGGTGTCTCTCCCGGCAGCAAGAGAAACAGCCCAGGCGGAGGTCCGGCGCCTGTGGACGGGTCAGCGTCAGGAGAGTCGTGAAAGAGTGTTTCCGGTGACCAAAAAGAACTACTTCGATGGGGAAGTAGCAGAGAACTACGACCTCGCTCCGGACATTTTCGAACCAGCCGTTGTCGACCCGGCCGTTAGCTTTCTGGCTGATCTCGCAGGAGGTGGCCCCGCCCTCGAGCTCGGCATCGGTACCGGCCGGATAGCTCTGCCACTCAGCCGGCGGGGTGTCCGGGTGCACGGGATCGAGTTGTCGCCGGCCATGGTCGCCCGCCTGCGAACCAAGCCGGATGCAGAGAATGTCGCGGTGACCATCGGTGACTTTGCCTCGGTCCGAGTGGAGGGCACTTTCAGGCTGGCCTATCTGGTGTACAACACCATCACCAACCTGACCACCCAGGACGAACAGGTCGCGTGCTTCTGCAACGTGGCCAGACACCTGGAACCGGGTGGACTGTTTGTGATCGAACTGGAGGTGCCGCCGCTCCAGCGGCTCCCGCCCGGCGAGACCGTCCGGGCCTTTACGGTGGACCCACCGCACCTTGGGTTCGACGAGATCGACGTTGCCTCTCAACAAGGTGTTTCTCATCACTACTGGGTGACCGGCGGCAGGGGTGTGGTCCATTCGATGCCGTATCGGTTCGTGTGGCCGTCCGAACTCGACTTGATGGCCCGCATTGCGGGAATGACCCTTCGCCAGCGCTGGGGGAACTGGGACCGGGAGCCCTTCACGGCGAACAGCAGAAAGCACATCTCGGTCTGGGAGATGGCGCACTAGAGAGCCTGACTGGAGCGGGGCGCTCCGAGCTCCCGCTCGGCTGTGCACCTGCCAGCCCCAGGTGGCGCTGTACGACGAGGAACCACTGTGGTCGACCCCTGATGTTTGCGAATACAACAAACGGGAAGGGTTAGTCTGCCGGGTTCGCGGCGCAGTTTGCCCAGGGCAGCGGGCCGGGCAATGTTTAGATCCCTCCTCGCCGGGTACAACCAAGACAGCCGCCGGGTCCGTCGAGCGAAATTCCGCCGTTTTGCTCCGGGTCTGACGTCTTGGCCCCTTTGGGTCGCCCTCTACCGCTCAGTCAGTAGAGGGCCGTCCCGGTGCACAGCCGCCTCCCTCGGAAGGCGTAGCCGGTCACACATCCGAGAGGCGATTATCCGAGCAGCTTCTTGGCCATGACCACCCGCTGGATCTGGTTGGTGCCCTCATAGATCTGGGTGATTTTGGCGTCGCGCATGAACCGCTCGACGGGAAAGTCCTTGGTATAGCCGTACCCACCGAACAGCTGGACGGCATCGGTGGTAACCGCCATGGCCGTGTCCGAAGCGAAGCACTTGGCCATGGCCCCGATCATGGTGAGCGTTCCCTCCGGGTCGTCACCATCGACCAGGGAGCAGGCCCGGTAGATGAGCGTGCGGGCCGCTTCGGTGTGCATGGCCATATCGGCCAGCATGAAGCGCAGGCCTTGTAGATCGGCAATGGGCCTGCCGAAGGCGATGCGCTGCTTCATGTAGTCGGCGGCCGCATCGATGGCCCCTTGGGCGATACCCACCGCCTGGGCCCCGATGGTGGGTCGGCTCCGGTCGAGGGTGTGCATGGCGATGGTGAACCCCATCCCTTCCTCACCCACCCGGTTGGCGACCGGTATCCGTACGTCGTCGAAGGAGACCCCCGCTGTGGGGCTGCCCCGTAGCCCCATCTTGTCCTCGTGCGGCGCAACCTCGACCCCCCAGTCGGCTTCCACCACGAAGCAGGTGATGCCGCGCCTCCTCGCCTCCGGATCGGTGACGGCGAAGACCGTGTAAAGGTCGGAGATGCCGGCATTGGTGATCCAGTGCTTGGCGCCGGTGAGCCGGTAGTGGTCTCCGTCACGGATGGCCCGGGTCCGCATGGCGGCGACATCGCTGCCCGCATCCGCCTCCGACAGGCAGTAACTGCCCTGCCACTGGCCCGAGGCCACCCGGGGAAGGTAGCGGCGTTTCAGCTCCTCGGAGCCCCAGTTCATCACCGGAAGCATGCTGAGCTTAGAGATGAGCATGGTCAGCGCCGTCGAAGCACACACCCGAGCCAGCTCCTCGGCCATGATGGCCTGGGTCACCATGTCGGCCCCGGCACCCCCATAAGCCACGGGAATGCCGAGGGAGGGCAACTCCAGCTCGACGCAGGCGTCGAACGATTTCTGGGGGAAAGCAGCTTCCCGGTCAGCCTCGGCCGCATTGGGGGCGACACGGTGGTCGGCAAACCGACGAAGGCTGTCGCGGAACTGGCGGTGGGCGTCGGTCAGGTCGAAGGCAGGCGAATCCATCCCCCCACGCTACTAAGCAGCTCAATGCCCCCCCGTGCTTCCCCCACCCGGCACCCCCGACGACCAGGTACGACGCCCCTCGGACCGCAGACGGGCCTCCGCCAGCCCTCCCTCATGATCGGTGCTCAAGCGGGGTCCCGAAGCTGTCGACATAAGGGCATCTGACTTTTTGCCGAACGACGGCTAACATTTAATTCATTCGAATGACCACGCACAGTAGTGGAGGCAGCCGTATGAGTGATAAACCCGAGGGGCCAGGCTGGTGGATTGCCAGTGACGGCAAGTGGTATCCGCCTGAACTGCACCCATCGGCGAAGGGGGAGGCTGCCGTGGCCACCGCACCCGATCGACGAAACCCAGAACCGCCGGCCGACGGCACCAGTGGATCGAAACGGTGGCAGGGTCAGGCGGACCGGCGGGTGGGCCCCCAATTCCCTGATCTATTCCAGAAGGCCATGCAGGGGTCGCATCTGGCTGACACGGTGTCGGTCAAGTACGACGGTGCCGACGAACGCAATGGAAGGGCCGAATCGTCGCCGACCAAGTCGGGATCGGGCTCCAAGCGTGGCAACGGGCAGTCGGTGGCGGCCGGCGTGACCGGCGCCACCATCGGGGCACCGCCCGCCAAGCGCCGCTGGCGTAAGTCTCGCTGACCGGTTAGGGCGGCGGTCACCCGCCGTCAATTGACGGCAGTCAGAGGGCGACGGGGTCCGGCTGGCGGTGGACTTAGTCAGGGACGACTAGCAACGAACGCCAGTCGTCCAACCGTTCGGCCACCGCCTCGGGGGTGAGTCGCAGAGTCTCGTCGCGCACGCTGTCGGCGATGTCCCTCTGGGCCAGGTAGTGATGTGACGCCGACCGGAACAACGGCCCGCGCACGGTCACCAGGTCGTCCGGTGCTCCACCCAGGAACCCCCACAGGGTGAAGGCGAAGGTCAGGTCGTAGATGGCCGGGGCTCGCCCGAATCGCGCACAACGCCGCATACCCACTGCGGTGCAGCCGGCCACGGCATCCTCGGCGGATTCGCCGGCAGACAGGATGAGCCGGTCCACGAACCGGTGAGCCAACTTGAGGGCGAACCCCTGATCGGGCCCGGGGCTGCCCAGTTGGGGGCCGACCGGCCTGACGGCCCTCGTCAATTCGGACGGACGCGACTGGGTCCAGATACTGGGTACCGTCAGCTGGTAGGCAGGTCGAACCTGATCGGCCTCCCCGATCGGCACGAAACTGGGCTGGGTCACAGAAGAGCTCCTCGTTGTCGGGACAGGCTTCGCCGCGGCAGAACTCTCACCGTAGCCTCTGACCCGGACCTCACTCGGCGGTGGCCGCGGCCCCGGCGTGGAGCAGGCCGAAGACGATCGAGTCGGACAGGGCCTGCCACGAGGCGGCAATGATGTTCTCCGATACCCCGATGGTGGTCCAGGTCCGGTTGCCGTCAGTCGAGTCGATGAGCACCCTGGTCACCGAACCGGTGCCCCTGGCCGAGTCGAGCACACGGACCCGGTAGTCCACCAGGTGCACACCGGAAAGAGACGGATAGTGGGAGCCGATGGCGGCCCGTACGGCCCCGTCGAGGGCGTTGACCGGGCCGTTCCCCTCGGCAGTGGCCACGATGCGTTGGTCACCGACCATGATCTTGACGGTGGCCTCGGTGGAGAGCCCCTCGCCTTGATCGGCGATGACCCGGTAGGACTCGAGCTCGAAGAAATCCTGTACCCATCCGGTCGAGCTCCTGAGCAGCAACTCGAGCGATCCGTCGGCCACCTCGAAGTGGTACCCCTCATACTCGAGACGCTTGAGCGAGTCGAGCACAGCGGACATGGCGTCCGAGTCGAGGGTCAGGCCCAGCTCTTCGGCCTTGAGGGCGAGGGTCGATCGCCCGGCCATCTCCGACACCACGAAACGAGTGCCGTTGCCCACCAGGTCGGGAGTGATGTGCTCGTAGGCATCCGAGCGACGGGCGATGGCCGAGGTGTGCAGTCCCGCCTTGTGGGCGAAGACCGACGTGCCCACGAAGGGCTGTTGGGGATTGGGGGCGATGTTGACCAGCTCGGCGATGTGGTGGGCCACCGGGGTGAGCAGGGTCAGCCGGTCGGAGGGGATGGTGTCGACCCGGAGCTTGAGGGCGAGGTCGGGGATGGCAGCCGAAAGGTCGGTATTGCCGGCGCGTTCGCCGTAGCCGTTCACACATCCCTGCACGTGGGTTGCGCCCTGGGCCACCGCGGCCAATGAGTTGGCCACGGCACACCCGCTGTCGTTGTGGAAGTGGACACCGACCTGGGTGGTAAAGCCCCCGAGGACGTCTCCGACGATGCGCTCGACCTCGTAGGGCAGGGTGCCGCCGTTGGTGTCACACAACACCAGGGTCTCCGCCCCCGCCTCCTCGGCGGCCCGCAGGATGCGGGCGGCGAAGGTGGGATTGGCTTTGTATCCGTCGAAGAAGTGCTCGGCGTCGAGGAAGACCCTCAGGTCGTTCTCCCGGAGGAAGGTGACCGAATCGGCGACCATGGCCACCGCCTCGTCGAGCGTGGTGCGTAGGGCATCGACCACGTGTACCTCCGAAGACTTGGCCACGATGCAGACCGCCTCCGTCTGGGCGTTGACCAGATGGCGGAGGGTCTCGTCGACGTCGGCCTTGACCCCGGCCCGACGGGTCGACCCGAAGGCCACCAGAGTCGACCGCTGGAGGGAGAGCTCGGTCGGGGCCCGGGCGAAGAACTCCGCGTCCTTGGGGTTGGCCCCTGGCCACCCACCTTCGATGAACGTGACCCCCAGGTGGTCGAGTTGCTCGGCCACCTTCAGCTTGTCGTCGACGGTCAGGGAGAGGCCCTCTTGTTGCGAGCCGTCCCGCAGGGTGGTGTCGAAGACATCGACGGCATCGGGAAGAGCGGGTAGGTCGAAGTCATGTCCGCCGCTGGTCTCTGTCCCGTGGCCCTCCTTGCCCCGGGCGTGGGCGTGCTGGCCGGGGGTCAGCGGGTGGGTGTGGGTGACCCCGTTGGCGTGGGAGTGGGGCTGACCGGCGACCACCTGTCGGTGGCGGAACGACTCGTCGTTGAGGGTGGGGCCGTCACTCGACATAGTCGAGCCAGTCCTTGTACTGATCGACTTCCCCCCGCACGGTGGCGAAGTAGGCCTGCTGCAGCTTCTGGGTGATCGGGCCGGGCTTGCCGTTTCCCACCGCCCGGTCGTCCACCGACCGGATCGGCACCACTTCGGCGGCGGTGCCGGTCAGGAAAGCCTCGTCTGCGGTGTACAGATCGGTACGGATGATCGGTTCACTGTCCACCGTGTAGCCGAAGTCACGGGCGATGGTGGTGATCGACGCCTGGGTGATGCCCTCCAACGCTCCGCTGTCCGAGGTGGGGGGTGTGATCAGTCTTCCCTTTTGGACGATGAAGATGTTCTCGCCGGTGCACTCGCTGACCTTGCCGTCGGGAGCGAGCAGGATGGCCTCGTCGTAGCCGGCCTTGAGCGCCTCGACCTTGGCCAGCGACGAGTTGATGTACATCCCGGTTCCCTTGGCCGCGGTGGGAACCGCGTTGGGGTCGTGCCGACGCCACGAGCTGATCTTCATCGAGACGCCGTTGGTCACGCCCTCGTCGCCCAGATAGGTCCCCCACGGCCAGGCGGCAATCGAGACATTGACCGGACAGGGCATGGGGTTCAGGCCCATCTCGCCGTAGCCCAGGTACACGAGGGGACGGATGTAGCACCCGTCATCGAGACCGTTGACCCGGACCACGGTGCGGGTGGCGTCGATCAGCGCGTCGGCCGTGTAGGGAACGTCGATCATGAACACTTTGGCCGAAACCAGCAGCCGCTCGATGTGCTCGCGCAGGCGGAACACCGCCACACCCCGAGAGGTGGGATAGGCGCGGATGCCTTCGAACACGCCCGATCCGTAGTGCATGGTGTGGGTAAGGACGTGCACGGTGGCATCGGCCCAGTCGACCAGCTCGCCATCCATCCAGATCTTTTCGGTGGGGGTCAGGGGCATGGCTCAGAGCCTTTCTGCGATGGCGTCGCCGATTGCGGCGGTGGTAAGTGTGGGATCGGGGTCGGATGCGATGAAATCGGCGACGGCCTGAGTGACCTTGTCGGCCGCCGAGCTCTCACCGAGGTGGTCGAGCATCAGGGCGGCGGAGCGTATGGCGGCGGCCGGGTTGGCTCTTCCGGTTCCGGCGATGTCGTGGGCCGCCCCGTGCACCGGCTCGAACAGGGAGGGGCCGGTCCGGTCCGGATTGAGGTTGGCCGACGCGGCATACCCGATCCCCCCGGCTATGGCTCCGGCCAGGTCGGTGATGATGTCACCGAAGAGGTTGTCGGTGACGATCACGTCATAGCGGAGAGGATCCTCGACCAGGTAGATGCAGGTGGCATCGACGTGGTTGTAGTCGCGGGTGACCAGCGGATAGTCGGAGGAGATCTCATTCACCGTGCGCTGCCAGAGGTCACCGGCAAAGGTCAGCACGTTGGTCTTGTGGACCAGAGTCAGATGGTGGCGGGGCCTTTCGGTGGCCAGGGCGAAGGCGAAACGAGCACACCGCTCCACCCCGTGCCGGGTGTTGACCGATCCCTGGGTGGCAACCTCGTAGGGAGTGCCTCGCCGCAGGAAGCCGCCTTCGCCGGCGTACGTCCCTTCGGTGTTCTCGCGCACCACCACCAGGTCGCAGTCGGGCGCCGGGGCGCCGGGCACCCCGGTGAAGGGGCGCAGATTGACGTAGAGGTCGAGTTCGAATCGGAGGCGGAGGAGTAGACCTCGCTCCAGGGCTCCCGGGGGGACAGCGTCGGATCCGACTGGCGGTCCCACCGCACCCAACAGGATGGCGTCCGTGCGGCGCAACTCCTCCAGCACGGGATCGGGGAGGATCTCGCCGGTGCGGATGTAGCGATCGGCTCCCAGGTCATAGAGGGTGCAGTCGAGGGAGACGCCGGCGGCGGCCACCACCTTGAGGGCCTCAGCCACCACCTCAGGTCCGATGCCGTCCCCTCCGATCACCCCGACTCTGTAGCTGCTCACTGTTGGGTTCCTTCGTCCGTGTCCGTTTGTCTCGTCATGCTCTCTAGTTTTGTCTCGTCATACTTGTCATACGCGTCAGCCTGCTACCTGGGTGGTCGGCGGTGAGGCCGTCGTCCGGTTGGGCTCCCAATTGAAAAACCGTCCACCAAGTGGACGGTCGAAAGGCACACACCGGTCAGGTATGCGCCTAGTCGATAATGATTACCTTTCCGGCGAATGCGGCCTCTATCCCCATGCGCTATCCAGTGTCCCTTCTCCGAGGGGTGAACGTCAACCCCGCCCCCGGCCAGTGACGGGCGGGGCCCGGTGGGCCGTTGCTCAGGTGGTCTTGGCCACCAGCACGTGGCAGCCGGCCTTGTGGGCCACGCTGTTGGGGACCGAACCCAGGATCCGGCGGGTTCCCCGCATCCCCTTGCTGCCCACCACGATCAGGTCGGCCCCCACTTCGTCGGCCACCCGCACGATGACATCGGCGGGGTTGCCCGATCCGGTGTGGATCTCGACATCGAGCTCGTTGACCCCCTCGACGATGCCCTCCAGCATCGCCTGGGCCGCCTCCTTGAGCTGGACGGCACGCGGTGACGGAGGGGAGACACTGGCCCCACCCGAGGGCACCGCCGAGGTGTGGACACCCACCACCACGTGAAGCGTGGAGCCGTTCTGACGGGCCAGCTGGGCGGCCAGCACGACGGCTTCGGCCGCCGTGTCGGAGCCGTCGGTACCCACGACGATTTTCGAGAACACGCCGGGCCTCCCCTTACGTCATCGCCCCCGGAATGGTGATGGTAGCGGACACCGACCGGTCGGGTTCCCGTGCCGTCTTCCGCTCAGGCCAGGGCCCGTCTGCGCCACCTCATGAGCGGGCGCTCGACCAGGAACCAACTGAGCAGGGCCACGCCGAAGATGATGGCCAGCCGGACCAGTTCGAGGGGCCAGTAGGACCAGCCGGTGGTCGAGGGGCTGAGGGCCACGTACACCGGCCAGTGCACCAGATAGATGGTGTAGGTCAGATTGCCGATCAGAACGAACGGGGCCAGTCCCACGAATCGAGAACCGAGCCCACCCGGACAGACCACGAAGTAGACGATGATAAGGGCCGAGGCCACGATGGAGACCGGAAGCCACCACAGGAGGGCCGGTCGGGTGTTGTACGACACTTCTGCCGCCGTGGCCACCAGCACGCCGGTCGAAGCCAGGGCCAGCACCGCCGTGGTCCAGCGCAGCCACGGGGAGGGCCGGTTGAGGTGTCCACCGGTGGCGATCAGTCCGAGCAGGCACCCGAAGAAGAGGGCGTCGATCCGGGTGCCGAAGCTGAAATAGACCTGATTGGCCAGGGTCTGGGTGAAGTGGGGGGCGGTCACGATCGTCCAGGTGGCGTAGGCGATGCTGGCCACCACTCCGGAGACGGCCACGGCGTAGGCGGCGGCACGCTTACCCACCGCGATGGCCACCAGCAGCAACAGCGACCACACCACGTAGAACTGTTCCTCGATCGACAGTGACCAGGCCTGGGCCAGGTAGCCCAGAAAGGGCTCGTGCCCGGACGCCGACCGGAAGTCGGCGTAGTAGAAGACGGCGGCCAGCACGTCGCCCCAGACACGGGGTCCGGCGTCGGGCACGAATACGAATGCGGCGTAGATGCCCAGCAGGGCGACGGTGATGAACAGCGGGGGCAGGAGCCGGAGGGCCCGCCGTGCATAGAAATGACCGATGTTGATCCTCCCTGTTCGCCGGTGCTCGCCCATGAGCATCGAAGTGATAAGGAAGCCGCTCAGAACGAAGAAGGCCGAAATGGTCGACCAGGCACCGGGCAGGGTCTTGAAGTTGGAGTGGTAGATGAGGATGGTGACGATGATGAAGGCGCGCATTCCGGTCAGCGGCGGCCGGTTGCCCAGACGGAAGACGGCCTCAGGGTCGCCACCGGCCTGAGGGTCATCGGAATCAGGATCGCCCGCATCAGGGGCCGCAGAATCGGCGTCGCCCGAATCCTCCGCTTCGGCATTCACCGGTGGTTCGGCCGTCGGCGGAGGGGTCATGACCGCCCCCGCCGGCGACAGGCCTGTCGGCGTCAGTGGGCCGTCCGCCCGTATCTCGGTCATGGTCGTCGGCCAGCGGCTGTAGGGCCGGACAGCGCCGTCACGACGTCGTCCCAGGCCACCGTCCCCTGACGCAGACAGCGGACGGTAGGGCCCAGGCAGTCCACCACGGTCGAGGGTGAGCGGTCACAGCTCCCGCCGTCGACGATGAGGGCCGGCCCGGCCGCGTCGGCAAAGGCTCCGGCCACCTGTCCGGCAGTGGTGGCGGGCGCCGAGCCGTGCCGGTTGGCACTGGTCACGGCCAGAGGTCCCACCTCGGCACACACGGCCAGGACCACCGGGTGGTCGGGCCACCGTACGCCGATCGACCGGCGGGCCGAAGGAGGTCCCCCGAGGTCGACGGTGAACCCGGTCGCCCGCGGTACGACCAGGGTCAGGGGGCCGGGCCAGAACCGGTCGGCCAGCGTGGCTGCGGCCCCGGCGTCGAGGTCGGCCACCAGGCCGGCCTGCGCCCGAGACCCGATCAGGACGGGCACCGGCACATCGGCCGGACGGGCTTTCATCGAGAACAGCTGACCCAGTGCCCTGGGACGGGCCGGGTCGACGGCCAGCCCGTAGACGGTGTCGGTGGGTAGGGCCACCACCGATCCGGCCAGGAGGGCCTCGACGGCGCAGCGGACGGCGGCCGGGCCGGCCGGGCTGACCGGTGGGTTCACTTGCGGCACCGGGCCACCAGCATGCGAAGTCGACCGGCCAGATCGGCTTCGGCCCGGACTTCGTCGAACCCGGCACGACGGGCGGCATCCACCGCGGCAACCGCCTGACGGGGGTCGATCTCGACGATCAGGACCCCGGGCCGTCGGAGCCAGCCGGGCGCTTCGGCCACGATGGTCTCGATGGCGGCCATGCCGGCCACTCCTCCGGTGCCGGCCGGGGCCACCAAGGCCTCGACCGGCTCCCAGCACCGCACCGACGCGTCGAGCTCGGGAAACTCGGACTCGGCCACGTAAGGAGGGTTGGACACCACCAGGTCGAAATGGCCGCGCAGCTCGACAGGGAGAGGGTCGAACCACGAGCCCTCGACCATCCTCACCCGCTCCGATCCGACCGGATCGGTGAGGGCCAGGTCGCAGATGTTCTCACGCGCCACTTCGAGGGCGTCGGGGGAGCTGTCGGTGGCCCATACCTCGAGACCGGGACAGAGAGCGCCGCCCTCGGTGGCCAGAGCCAGGGCGACGGCCCCCGAGCCGGTGCCCAGGTCGACGCACAAACGGTGGCACCGGCGCGGTGGGCCGGACTCATCGCCCTCTTCGACCAGGCGGGCCAGCTCGGACAGAGCCACCTCGACCACCTGCTCGGTTTCGGGGCGGGGGATGAGTACCCGCGGGTCCACCCGCAGCTCGATCGATCGGAAGGGCCAGCGGCCGAGCACGTACTGGAGAGGTTCACCGGCCAGACGGCGGTCGACGAGTGCCTCGGCGCCGGCCACCCCGGCATGATCGACGATCCACCGGGCCTCCCGCTCGGACCCCAGACGGTCGGCCATGGCTGCCACCGCACGGGCCCGTTCGGACCGGGAGAGGTCGGCCGGCCCGGTCATCGATTACTCCTCGCCCAACTGGCGGTACCGCTTGTCGGCCATCAGCGCCTCGGTCAGCTCGTCGAGATCGCCGGCCAGGATGCGGTCGAGCTTGTGGAGGGTCAGCTTGATGCGGTGATCGGTGACCCGGTTGTCCTTGTAGTTGTAGGTCCGGATCTTCTCCGAACGTCCACCCCCGCCCACCTGGCTACGACGTTGCTCTGACAAGGAGGCGGCCTGGCGGTCCTGTTCCGCCTTGAGCAGCCGCGAGCGCAGTACGACCATGGCCTTGGCCCGGTTCTGTATCTGGCTCTTCTCGTCCTGCATGGCCACCACGATGCCGGTGGGTAGGTGGGTGATCCGTACGGCCGAGTCGGTGGTGTTTACCGACTGACCTCCCGGTCCGGTGGACCGGTAGACGTCGATCTTGAGGTCACCCGGGTCGATGGCCACGTCGACCTCCTCAGCCTCCGGCAGCACCGCCACCGCCGCCGAGGAGGTATGCACCCGACCCTGGGACTCGGTCATCGGCACCCGTTGCACCCGGTGGGGTCCTCCTTCGTGCTCGAGCCGCTGCCAGGCGTCCTCGCCCTTGACGATGAAGGTGATCTCATTGAGCCCGTCCCGTTCGGAGGGGCTCGACGAAAGCACGTCGATCTTCCACCCCTTGTTGGCCGCATAGCGGGAGTACATCTCGTAGAGGTCCTTGGCGAACAGGTTGGCCTCCTCACCGCCCTCGGCCCCCCGGATCTCCATGATCACGTTGCGACCGGCATTGGGGTCCCGCGGTATCAAAAGGAGGCGGAGCTCCTCCTCCAACCGGGCGACGTTGGCTTCGGCCTCGGACACCTCAGCTTGGGCCAGCTCCCTCTCCCCGCCCGAGGAATCGGTCAGCATCTCGCGGGCGGCCTCGAGGTCGGACTCGGCCGCCTGCAGACGTCGCCAGCCGCTGACCACCTCCTCCAGCTCGCGGTGGCGGCGCGCTACGTCGCGGAGCCGGCGCGGGTCCGACGACAGGTTTGGGTCATTGAGCTCGGTCAGTACTGATTCGTACTCGGTTTCGAGCTCGGCGAGACGGTCGGCGAACACGATCCAAGGGTAGCGTCACCGCCCCGGAGGCAAGCGCCCCGGGGAGGAGACCGGTCCCCCGCCGGACGGGCGGGGGCGACGATCAGGAAGCCGGCGGAGGCGTCGCCTTCTTGCGCGAGCCGGACTTGGCGTAGCGGCGCTGGAAGCGCTCGACCCGCCCACCCGAGTCCACCAGCTTCTGCTTGCCGGTGAAAAAGGGATGACACTCGTTGCACAACTCGAGGTGGATATCCGACTTGGTCGACCGGGTGGCGAAGGTGTTACCGCACGAGCAGTGCACGGTGGCCTCGACGTAGGAAGGGTGGATATCGGTCTTCATGGGGTTCTCCTGGGATGCGGCACCGGAGCGGACCGGCCTCGCAGCGGTTTGAGTGTAACGGAAGGGGCGGAGGGGCCGTTCGTCGGCGCCCCGGGGTCAGGTAGCCGGGCCCTTGGCGATCTCCGCCAGGAACTCGTCGTTGCTCTTGGTGGTGCGGATCTTGTCCATGAGCAGCTCGAGGCCGGCGGCAGCGCTTCCCTCGTTGGCCAAGGCGTTGAGCACCCGACGCAACTTCCAGACCTGCTGCAGCTGTGACCTGTCGAAGAGCAGCTCCTCGTGGCGGGTGGAGCTGGCGTTCACGTCGATCGACGGGTAGAGCCGCCGCTCGGACAGACGGCGGTCGAGCCGCAGCTCCATGTTGCCGGTGCCCTTGAACTCCTCGAAGATGACTTCGTCCATCTTGGAGCCGGTCTCCACCAGGGCCGTGGCCAGAATGGTCAGGGACCCGCCCTCCTCGATGTTGCGGGCCGCACCGAAGAACTTCTTCGGCGGGTAAAGGGCGCCCGAGTCGACACCACCGGACATGATGCGGCCGGTAGCCGGCGCACCGAGGTTGTAGGCACGGGCCAACCGGGTGATGCCGTCGAGGATGATCACCACGTCCCGTCCGGACTCGACCAGACGCTTGGCCCGTTCGATGGCCAGCTCGGCTACCGAGGTGTGCTCCTCGGCCGGGCGGTCGAAGGTGGAGGCCACCACTTCCCCCTTCACCGAGCGCCGCATGTCGGTGACTTCCTCGGGGCGTTCGTCGACCAGCAGGACCATGAGGTGAACGTCGGGATTGTTGGCCTCGATGGAGTGGGCGATGTGCTTCATCACCGTGGTCTTCCCCGCCTTGGGCGGTGAAACGATGAGTCCGCGCTGTCCCTTCCCGATGGGAGAGAGGAGATCGACGATACGCGTCGTCATGTTCTCCTTCTCGCCCGGCATCTCGAGGTGCAGCTTCTCGTCTGGGAACAACGGCGTCAGGTCCTCGAACCGTGGCCGGTTACGGGCAACTTCGGGGTCGAGCGACGAGACGGTGTCGATCTGGAGGAGTGCCGGGTACTTCTCGGTGTTGCCGGCCGGTCGACAGAAACCCTCGATGCTGTCACCCTTGCGCAGAGCGAACCGGCGGGCCTGGCTGATCGACACATAGACGTCGCGAGCGGAGGGAAGGTAGCCCTCGCACCGCAGGAACCCGTAGCCCTCGTCACGGAGGTCGAGGAGGCCGCTGACCGGGATGAGCTCGCCCTGGTACTGCTGATCCTGCGTACTGCCCGATCCCTGCAGGTCGCCCTCGGCCCCTCCACCCTGGCGGTCACGTCCGCGACGGCGTCTGTTGCTCCGGCGGTTGCCGACGTCGTCGTTGCCCCCGCCTTGGTTGTTCCGGTTCCGGTTCTGGTTCCGGTTCTGGCCCTGATTACGGTTGTTGTTGTTGTTGTTGTTTCGATTGTTGTTGGCGGTGGCCTGTCCGTTACCGGCGAACTGACCCCCGGTCCGGCTGCCCTCGCCCGGGGAAGAGGAACCTCCCCCTTGACCAGAGGTGCCTTCGGACCCGTGCCCGTCGGTGCTCTGACCGGCGTCGGCCGAGTCGACGGTGTCGCTCTCCGCACCGAGGCCATCGAGGCCGTCCTCGAGATCGACGGTGACTCCCCCCGACTGGGCGTCGTCGGCCGGCCCGAAGGATTGAACGGCCACCGATCCGTTCGCTTCGTCCGCATCGGTCGCTCCGGTAGAACGAGCGGATCCACTACGCCGTCGGGCGGGGCCCGGCGAACCCGCAGGGCTATCGCCGTTGGTCGACCGGGCCTTTTGGCCATCACCGGCGTCGGCCGAAGGGGCGGGACCGTCGTCGACAGCCACGCCGGCGGCCCGCAGGATCGAATCGATCATGTCGGCCTTTTTCGTCCTGGTGTTGGTCTTCACAGACAGTGCCTGCGCAATGGTATGGAGCTCATCTCGCTCCTTGCCTTCCAACACCGAGCGCTCGAGCTGCTGTTCGGCAGTCATCGGCTTCCTCGTTTCACATGTCCTCGTGGGCGGGTGGAGTGACTCCACCCGCCAGGGAATCAGGGGTGGGGAGTTGCGTCGCGAGTTCGCCCCGCAGGCCACTCCCCCCCACGCCGTATACGGGCTGGCCGCGTCTTACGGAGCGAACCAGGGGATCCCGCCCACAAGCCCGAAGGGGCAAATTGTGGAAGCGAAGGTTCCCCCATTGTACAGGGGGCGGTCGGCGGGAGCAACATCCCCCCCAACGGTGCCCCGTGGCTGGCCGGAACTGGTGGCAGAACTAGAGGGAAAGCTCCTCCAGAACGGCGCCCAGGTCGGCGTCCACGGCCGTGGGAACGGAGATCTGGCTGATGGCGATGTCAGGATCCTTGAGCCCGTGGCCGGTAAGCACGCAGACTACCGTGGCCGCCTGACCCACCCCGTCGGGCAGGCCGACCTTGAGGAGGCCGGCCACCGATGCCGCCGATGCGGGTTCACAGAACACGGATTCCTCGGTGGCCAGGAACCGGTAGGCCTCCAGGATCTCGTCGTCGGAGACGGCGGCGATGCCCCCGCCCGACTCGGACGCCGCCGAGGTGGCGCCGTACCAACTGGCGGGATTGCCGATGCGGATGGCGGTGGCCACCGTTTCGGGATGCTCGATGGGCCGACCCTCGACGATCGGCGCCGCGCCGGCTGCCTGAAATCCCAGCATCCGCGGTAGCCGTGTGGAGCGGCCGGCCTCTTTGAATTCGAGGTAGCCCTTCCAGTAGGCGGTGATGTTGCCGGCGTTGCCCACCGGTATGCAATGCACTTCGGGAGCATCGCCCAACGCATCGACGATCTCGAAGGCCCCCGACTTCTGGCCTTCGATGCGGTAGGGGTTGACCGAGTTGACCACGGTGACCGGGGCACGCTCACCGAGGCCGCGCACGATGGACAGCGCCTGGTCGAAATTGCCCCGCACCTGCAGGACCCGGGCACCGTGGATGAGGGCCTGGGCCAGCTTGCCCAAGGCGATGTGGCCCTCGGGGATGAGCACGGCACAGGTGAGGCCGGCCCGCGCCGCATAGGCGGCCGCCGACGCCGATGTGTTGCCGGTCGAGGCGCACACCACCGCCTTGGCCCCCTCCTCGGCGGCCTTGGAGATGGCCACCGTCATGC
The DNA here is from genome assembly GCA_963813525.1 of uncultured Acidimicrobiaceae bacterium. Taxonomy (GTDB): domain Bacteria; phylum Actinomycetota; class Acidimicrobiia; order Acidimicrobiales; family RAAP-2; genus Bog-756. The sequence goes on along the minus strand of CAWEZI010000005.1, from coordinate 950,306 downwards.
CTCTGTCCTTGAACGAGCCGGTCGGGTTGGCTCCCTCGACCTTGAGGAAGACCCGCGCTCCGACCCGTTCTGAAAGACGCGGTGCCGGAAGCAGCGGGGTCGCACCCTCGTAAAGGGTGACAACGGGCGTGGCTTCCGTGACCGGAAGGAACGCTCGGTACTCCTCGATGACCCCCCGCCAGGCGCCTCCTCCCTCCCCAACGGATCGGACCACTTCGCTCACTCGCCTTGGCCCACGATCCGCATCACGCCGCCGATCCGCTCGACCGTCTCCAACGCCGCCAGTGCCTGGAGGGTGGCCTGCAGATCTCCTTCGCGGGCCTGGTGAGTGAGGAACGAGAGGCGAGCTTCGTCCCCGATGCCCTCCTGTTCCATCGATCTGATCGACACCTGGTTGTCACCGAAAGCCTTGGTCACCGCGGCCAGCACCCCGGGACGGTCGGTTACGTCGAGGCTCACGTAGTACTGGGCCTCGAGCTCCGACTCGGGAAGCAGCCGCGCCGGCTGACGATCGGGCGAGGGCGCGGTGGTGCCGGCCAGCCGGTTGCGGGTGGCATCGATGAGGTCGCCCAGCACCGCACTGGCCGTGGGCAGCCCCCCGGCTCCCTGGCCGTAGAGCATGAGCTCCCCCGCCGCCTCCCCTTCGATGAACACTGCGTTGAAGGCGTCGCGCACCCCGGCCAGGGGATGGGAGAGGGGCACCAGGGCCGGATGGACCCTGACCGAGAGGGCGTCGTCGCCGGTGCGTTCGACCACGGCCAGGAGCTTGACCGTGTAGCCCAGGCGCTCGGCGAATTCGACATCCACCGTTCGGATACCGGTGATCCCCTCCCGCATGACCTCGTCGCCGGCCACGTCGTAACCGAAGGCGACACCGGCAAGAATGGCCGCCTTGGCGGCGGCGTCATATCCCTCGACGTCGGCGGTCGGGTCCCGCTCGGCCAGGCCCAGCGCCTGAGCTTCGGCCAGCACGTCGGCATAGTCGGCCCCCTGCTCGGCCATCTTGGTGAGGATGAAGTTGGTGGTCCCGTTGACGATCCCCATCACCCGGTGGATCCGTTCCCCGGTCAGCGACTCGCGCAGGGCCCGGACCAACGGGATGGCCCCGGCCACCGCCGCCTCGTACAGGAGGTCGACGCCTCTCTTCTTGGCCAGTGCCCGCAGAGCCACCCCTTCGGGCGAGGCCAGCAGAGCCTTGTTGGCCGTGACAACCGGCTTACCGGCGTCGAGAGCGTTGCGGACCAGCTGGCCGGCCGGGTCCAGCCCACCGATGAGCTCGACCACCACGTCGATGGTCGGGTCCAACACCAGCGCGGAGGCGTCGGCGGTGATCAATTCCGTGGGGATGTGCGGTCCGCGGGGACGGCTGGCGTCGCTGACGGCAATGCCCCCGATCTCGAGGCGGGCACCGCTCTGGACGGCCAATTCTGTGCTGCGGTCCTGCACCATCCCCACCAGGGCGGAGCCGACGGTGCCGCACCCGAGCACAGCCACCCTGACAGTGCGTTGGGTGGAAGGCGCCGCGGTCATTGGTAGTCACGCTACCGCCTGTCTGTCGAGGTGAGCGTCCTCGGGACGGCGATCAGAGGTCGAGGCGCACCAGGTCGTCGAGAGTTTCTCGGCGCACCACCACCCGGGAGGCGCCGTCGGCCACGAAGATGACCGCCGGTCGGGGCACCTTGTTGTAGTTCGAGGCCATCGAGTGTCCGTAGGCACCGGTGACCGGGGTGGCCAGGACGTCGCCGACGGCCAGGTCCTCGGGGACGAACCCGTCGGACACGATCACGTCGCCCGTCTCGCAGTGCTTGCCCACCACGCGGATGGCCCGGGTGCGAGGAGCGTCGGTCTGCCGGGGCAGGAAGGCCTCGTAACCGCTGCCGTACAGAACGGGGCGAGGGTTGTCGCTCATCCCCCCGTCGACCGAGACGTAGGTGCGGTGACCGGGGACCTCCTTGACGGTACCCACCCGGTAGAGCGTGATGGCCGATGAGGCCACGATGGACCGCCCCGGCTCGGCCGTCACCCGGACGGTATCGGGAATGCCCGCCCGGCGGCAGGCCCTCCGCACCGAGGAAGCCCACTGGGCCATGGGCGGAGCTTCCTCCCCGTTGACGTAGGGGACGCCGAGGCCTCCGCCCACCACCAGCTCGGGCAGGCCGAGCGGGGCGAAGAACTGGGCCAGCACTTCGATGGCCTGGGCGAAGGGGGCCAGAGCGAAGACCTGGCTGCCCAGGTGGGCGTGGATTCCCCGGAAGTCGACGACGCCTTTGTCGGCCAGCTCGGTCAGCCTCTGTACAGCGTCGGCGGCCGCCCCCGATGCGACGCCGAAGCCGAACTTGGTGTCCTCCTGACCGGTCCGCACGAACTCGTGGGTGTGCACCTCGACGCCCGGCGTGACCCGGGCCAACACCGGGACCGGGGGCACGGCCGGATCGGTCGATCCGGACACCAGTCGCTCCAGGCGGTCGATCTCGTCGAAGGAGTCGACGACGATGCGGCCCACACCGGCCTCGAGGGCCATGGTCAACTCGTCGTCCGACTTGTTGTTGCCGTGGAGGACCAGACGATCGGGAGGGACGCCGGCCGACAGGGCCACGTGCATCTCGCCGCCGGTGGAGACATCGAGACGGAGCCCCTCCTCGTGGGCCAGACGGGCCATGGCCAGGCAGAGGAATGCCTTGGTGGCATAGGCGACGCCGTCCCCCCAGGCCTCGCGGGCCTGACGACAGCGGGCCCGCAGATGGGCTTCGTCGTAGACGAACAGCGGGGTACCGAATTCGTCGGCCAGGTCGATGAGATCGAGACCCCCGACCCGGAGGCGACCGGTGGGATCGACGGTGGCCGTCATGGGCAGGAGCTGGTGGGCCACCGGGTCCGTCGGATCGGCGCCTCCGCCCGAGGCGTCGGGCGACACGGTCACAGCGACTCCGGGGCAGACACGCCGAGCAGGCCCAGTCCGATGGACAGTCCGGTCCGAGCTGCCTCGACCAGCCACAGGCGGGCCTGGGTCAGGGCGGGGTCGACGTCGTCGGCCAGGATCGGACAGTCGTGGTAGAAGCCGTGGAAAGCCGTGGCCAGGCGCCGTACCCAGGCGGTGACCTTGGTCGGGGCCCGGTCCACGGCGGCATCAGCCACCACCTCGGGAAGGGTCTCGAGGCACCGGATGAGCTCGAGTTCGCGCTCGTGGGTGAGAAGGGCCAGATCGACCTCGCCACGGGGCCAGCGGCTCACGCCCCGTTCGGCCGCCTTGCGCACGACCCCCCCGATACGGGCTGTGGCCATCTGAACGTAGAAGACAGGATTGTCCACCGACTGCTGACGCACCGACGCCAGGTCGAAGGTACTGGCCTGGTCGAGAGAGGTCATGAGGGAGAGGATCCGGGTGGCGTCGGGTCCGATATCGGCCACCAGCGAGTCGAGGGAGACGGCATTGCCCGCTCTCTTTCCCATCTTCACCGACTCGTCGCCGTCGACCAACGAGACCATCTGTCCGAGCATGACCTCGAGGCGGGTGGGATCGACCCCCAGTGCCTCGACGCCGGCGAACAGGCTGGCCACCTGGCCGTGGTGGTCGGCGCCGAACACGTCGATCACCCGGTCGAACCCGCGCACCACAAACTTGTCGCGGTGGTAGGCGATGTCGCCGGCCAGGTAGGTGGCGTCCCCGTTCGACTTGCGCAACACGCGGTCGCGGTTGTCCCCGAGCTCGGTGGCCCGGAACCAGGTGGCACCGTCCTCTTCGAAGACCAGGCCCTTGTCGGCCAACTCGGCGATGGTCTCGTCGACGGCACCGCTCTCCTCGATCGAAGCCTGGCTGTACCACTCGTCGAAGACGATCCCCACCGAGGCCAGGGTGGCCTTGATCCGTTCGAGGATCTGGTCGGCCGCCCACTGGCCGGCGGCAGTCACGTCCTCGGGACCGGTGTAGCTGGCGGCCAACTCGGTCACGTACTCGCCCTGGTAGCCGCCCTCGGGCACCTCCTGGCCCCCACGACGGGCCAAGAGGCTCTCGCCCAGGGTGCGGATCTGTCCTCCGGTGTCGTTGACGTAGTACTCGCGGCTGACCCGGTAGCCGGCGCGGGCCAGCACGCGGGCCAGGGCGTCGCCGTAGCTCCCCCACCAGCCGTTGCCCACGTGGATAGGACCGGTGGGATTGGCCGATATGAACTCGATCTGTACCCGTTCACCGTGGCCCACGTCGGGACGGGCATAGCCTTCCTCTCCCTGGTCGAGAACCTCGGCCAGGGCGTCGTACAGCCAGCCGTCGTCGAGGTGGAAGTTGACGAACCCCGGGCCGGCCACCTCGATCGAGGTGGCATGCACGGGCGGCTCGGACCGGAGTACCTCTACCAGCGCGGCGGCCAGGTCGCGGGGGCTCTGGCCCGCCCGCTTGGCCGCGTTGAGGGCGATATTGGTCGACCAGTCCCCGTGATCGCGCCGTGCCGGGCGCTCCAGGTGGACGGCGTCCGGATCGACCTCGATGTCGAGTCCGTCCCGCTCGGCCACCGTGGACATGGCAGTGCTCACCGACAGGGCCAGCTGATCTCGAATCGACATGGTGGCCCGAGGATACGTCGTGATGGGCACAGGTAGCGCCGGTCGAGGGCCCAGCCAGACCCCATGTCAGGGGGCACTAGGGTGAGGCGTCGCGTCGTGAACGGTCGACCGGCTCCTCCGGGCCGACCGGCCAGATGCCCTCGTAGCTCAGCGGATAGAGCATCGGCCTCCGGAGCCGTGAGCGCAGGTTCGAGTCCTGCCGAGGGCGCAAAAAATTTTGAGGACCCACATGCGCGGGGTGATGAACTCTTCAGCGCAGGCATTCCTGCACGGCCAGCCGCCCAGACCGGGTTGCCGGCTCCGGTCGGACAGGCAACGGGGGTGCGGGGTTCCGATACGAGTGGGCCCAAATACTAAAGACCCGGCCCGATCGTGTCGATCATCTCAGGATGTCGGACTGTTGAGGGGCGGGCTCCATTCATGATTCCTGAGGAACAACGTTTGATCGACGAGGCTGTCGGACCCGATGTCCAGTGGAACGCCAGGCGGACCTTCTGGCTCACCCACATGCGCATCGGCTTTTCGGTCTTTCTGGCCGAAACACTGGCGGTCATGGCCTACCTGTGGCGGACGCCCGACGGGAACCACCGCTTCGCTTTATGGGTGGTCGTGGGGGCGTGGCTGGTGTTCGCCGTTGCCGGGCTGGCTCTGGCGCCGAAGGTCGCCGCCACGTCGTGGCGAGCCGGTTACTCGGTGACCTGGACCGTCCTCTCCTCGGTGGCCGTCGGGATCGTTGCCTTCCTCGACCTCGGCGCCGACAGCCCCATCCTGCTCTTGTTGTTCCTCCCCCTCATCTACGCCGCCCTCATGTTCACCCCGACCAGTGCTGCCCTCTGCGGGGTCTCGACCCTGGCGGCGGCCGAGGTGGTGACCATCGCCGGGGCTCATCCGGCCGGTTCGATGGACACAGCCTTCATGTTCCTGGCCGTCCTGGCCGGCGGATCGGTGCTATCGGTTGCCGCATCGATGAACCGGAGCCGCATCGAGTTGCACGAGAGGCAGCTCCTGGCCACCATCGCCGATCTGGCCGCCACCGACGGCCTGACCGGCTGTGCCGTCCGCCGGGTTCTCGTCCAGCGGATGGAAGTTGAGATCGCCCGGTCGCTGCGCAACCAGAGTCCGCTGAGCCTGTTGATGATGGACGTGGACCAGTTCAAGTCGGTCAACGACGTCTTCGGGCACGTCGTCGGTGATCGGGTGCTGGCCGCCATCGGCGCCGTGTTGCGGACCAACGCCAGGCCGTTCGACCTGGACAGTCGTCTCGGGGGCGACGAGTTCGCCCTCCTTCTGCCCGATACCGGGCCCTCCGCCGCGGTCCAGGTGGCCGAACGCATCCGTCGTGAACTGGCCGCTGCCGTCGAGGTCCCGGTGACGCTGAGCATCGGCGTGTCCGGTCTCGATGTGTCGCGACCCACCGTCGAACAGATGCTCGACGATGCCGACTTCGCCCTTTACGGCGTCAAGCGATCGGGCCGCGATGCCGTCGCCGTACGAGCTCCCCATGGACCCCAGGCGTCACGGGTCGGCGCTCCGTCCCCCTCGGCATAGACGCACCACCGTTTCAAGCGGTCCAACCGGGCCACCGGAGGCCTCGATCACCGGTGGTCGACGGCCACCTTGTCGAGCAGTCGAGGGCTGTCGTTGCGTACGTTGCCCACGGCCCGGTCGACCGGATAGTGGATGAGTGTCCCACCGACGGTGGGCACCAGCAGGGGCTGGAGCAACTTCGGGTCGCTCACCTGCGGATCGAGCCACAGGTCCCAGTCGTGGCGCTCGAGGACCACCGGCTGACGGTCATGGATGGGCATGTCCGGGCCGGCCACCGTGGTGATGACGGTGGCCGTCCGCAGTTCGGCTCCGTCCTCCCCCTTCCACCACTCGCGCAGTCCGGCGAAGACGGTCGGTTCACCGTCAGCCCGGCTGAAGGCGAAGGGCTGTTTGAAGCTGTCGGTGCGCTGCCACTCGTAGAAGGCGTCCACCGGGACGAGGATGCGCCAGCGGGCGAAGGCCGAGCGGAACATCGGCTTGGTGGCCACGGTCTCCGCCCGGGCATTGAAGGTCCCCTTGACCTTGGGGTCCTTGGCCCAGTTCGGAACCAGGCCCCACCGGTAGACGGAAAGAGAGCGGTCGCCCTCGGAGGTCTGGCGGACGCCGAAGAGATCGGCCTGGGGTCCTACGTTCCAACTCGGAGCCAGAGCATCGTCGGGTACCTCGGAACGGGCGTCGAGGACACGGGCCAGCCTGCTCGGCTCTTCGTAGAGGGCGACACGACCACACATCGGTAGGGAGACTATGCCGGTTGGCCTCCCGTCCCCCCGCCGACCCCACCTCGGCTCGGGACAGGAACCGGTCAGCGTGCCCGCCGGGCCAGGGCCACCGGGTCGATGACGGCGATACGACCACGAGCCAGGGTGATCAGTCCTTCGTCCCGGGCGTGACCGAGCACCCGGTTGACGGTCTGGCGGGTGGTTCCGGCCATCGACGCCAGGTCGTCCTGGGTCAGGGGGATGCTCACCGTGGCCTGGTGGGAATAGATGTCGGCCAGCTGCGATAGGTGTCGCATGACCCGGGTGTCGGCCGGGAGGTAGAGGGCCTCGAGGAGGGCCTGCGAGGTGGCCCGCAGCCGGGCGTCCAGCATTTTGGCCACCGTCATGGTCACGCCCGGATGGCTCTCCCACAACGACTCGAAATCGGACTTGGTCAAGCGCAGGGTCTCGGTGCGCTCCAGCGCCACGACGGTGGCGGAGCGGTGGGATCCTTCCCCGATGAGTGCCTGTTCGCCGAAGACCTCCCCCGGCCTCAGGACGTCCAGTGTCACCACGTCTCCTCGCGGGCTGGTGACCCGGACCGAGACGGTTCCCCTTTCGAGGAGGTGAGCCGAGTCGCCCGCCTCACCCTCATGGAAGATGAACCCGCCCTTCGGGAAGCGCTGTCGATGGCATCGCGCCAGAAGCGCTCGCCTGTCGCCCTCAGGGAGCGAACTGAGGAGCGGCCACTCCACGTACACCTCCGTTGTCAGCCGGATCGCTCGGACCCGAAACCTTACTTCGACGGCCCCTAACCACCTACGGCAGGTCGGCGCCAGCCGACCACCGGACCGACACGGTCGGACCCGAGGTGCCGGACGGTACACTTATACCCCCTGGGGGTAAGTGGAAACGGGACGTCGCGCCCTCCACCATCGGCGCGGCCCACCATCGGTGTGGCCCGGGGCGCCGACCGAGACGCCCGGGACAGCAGCGAGGAGGCGAGGACGCCATGGCTCATGGGTACGACAGCAACAAGGAGGGTGTGCAGAACCGTCTGCGACGGATCGAAGGACAGGTGCGCGGCCTCCAACGGATGGTCGACGAGGACCGCTACTGCATCGAGATCCTCGAGCAGGTATCGGCGGCCAGTCGCGCCCTCCGCTCGGTCGCCCTCGAACTGCTGGATGACCATATGGCCCACTGCGTCGCCGACGCCGTGCGAGACGGGGGTGAGGAAGCCTCGGCCAAGCTGGACGAGGCGGCGGCGGCCATCGCCCGCCTGGTGCGTTCCTGATGAGCGTCCGGCGCCCGGAGAGCCGGCGGTGACCCGACCAGCAGGGGTCAGCTGATGGCCGGCGTGGTCGTCGTGGGCGTCGTCGGATGGGCCGACACCATCGGGAGGAGCCTGCGCGAAGGCTTCTTCATGTTCTGGGAGACCCTGTGGCCCCTCATCCTCGGCTTCGGGTTGTCCGGGGCCGTCCAGGCCTTCGTGAGCCGGCAGGCCATCCAGTCAAAGCTGGGTGACCACGGTCCGGCCGCGGTCACCCGGGCCTCCCTCTACGGGATGGTGTCGTCCTCGTGCTCGTACGCGGCCACAGCCATGGCCAAGTCGGTCTTCGTCAAGGGGGCCGACTTCGTGGCCGCCTGCGTTTTCATGTTCGCCTCCACCAACCTGGTGATCGAACTGGGCATCGTGCTCGTCGTCCTCATGGGCTGGCAGTTCGCGGTCAGCGAGTTCGTGGGCGGGATCATCATGATCGTTCTCCTCACCCTGCTGGGTGGCCTCTGGCTACGCGGTCGGCTGGTGGTCGAGGCCCGGCGACGACTGACCAGCGATACCGAACAGTCACACCTCGACGCGCCCGAGGACGAGTCGCTCCAGCAGCAACCCTGGAGGGAGAAGTTGCGCTCCACGGCGGGCTGGGCCGACGCCGCCACCTACACCATGGCTGACCTGACCATGTTGAGGCGGGAGTTGGTCATCGGCTACACCGTGGCCGGCTTTCTGTCGGTGGCCGTGCCCACCCACTTCTGGAACATCGTCTTCCTCCACGGCCACGGGTTCTGGACCAGCCTCGAGAACGTCATCGTCGGGCCGTTCATCGCCATCATCAGCTTCGTCTGCTCGATCGGGAACGTGCCCCTGGCCGCCTCACTGTGGAAAGGGGGGATCTCCTTCGGCGGAGTGATCTCGTTCATCTTCGCCGACCTGATCACCTTCCCCCTTCTCCTCATCTACCGTCGCTACTACGGGGCTCGGCTCACCCTCCGGATGCTGGCCCTGTTCTGGCTGGTGATGTCGGCCGCCGGCCTCATCACCGAGGGGATCTTCCGGGCCGCCGGACTAGTTCCCACCTCACGCCCCACCCAGATAGCGCCCGCCCACTTCTCGTGGGACGCCACCACCTTCCTCAACATTGTTTTTCTGGCCCTGTTCGCCCTCCTCTACTGGACCTACCGCAACCGTGAGCGGTTGGGGGGCGGGAGCGGAAAGGCGCGCGACCCGGTGTGCGGCATGCAGGTGGCAACGACCGATGCGCCGGCGTCACTGATGGTCGACGGCCAACCTGTCTATTTCTGCTCGGACCACTGCCGTAGCCGGTACGAGGAGGATCCACCGCGCTTCGCCGGGCGTTCCCAGGTGCCCCCGGCCACCCGGTCGAGGTAGTCGCCCCGCGACAGAACCGGCCCCGCTGTCTGATCGTCGACCCGGTAGAGCGGTGGTGGATCGTCGATGTCACCCCGGTCCACCCGGCGGGCCACCATCGGTGCGGCCACGTCGCCCACCAACGAGCGGCCGAGCTGGACGGCGCTGTCCAGCGTGCCGCCGGAGGTAGCTGCCAAAAAGGTACGGCCCGTGCGGTCGTAACCGCCCCAGCGGGCCATCCCCTCCCGCTCCTCGAGCCGCTGCCACAGGCGCCACCAGCCGGCCCGCCGGGCCAGGGTGTCCACCACCGGCGGGGGAACCTCCGCCCCCAGCACGGCTCGGGACCGGGCCAGCTGAATGGCCGCCACCAGTCCGAGGCGGGCTCGGCGGGCCCGTCGGATGAGCTCATCCCAATCCGGTGGGTGGCTGTCGATCATCTGGTCGATGTCCTTGAGCCACACCAGCTGGTGGCCGCCCGACAAGGAACCGTGGAGACACAGATAGAGGATGCCGTCGACCGGATCGAGCGTGTCCACCGTTGTGGTGCCGAGGACCACCGGCCGACGCCGGCCGACCAGCTCCTCCATGGACAGGTCGAACCGGGCCCGGGCGTTGGGGGTGACCAACAGGTGCCAGTGCAGGTCGCAGAGCATCCCGCCGGCCAGAACCATGGGAATCTCCGCCCGCTGGAGCTTGGCCATGAGGTGCCAACTCAGGTCGGTCACATGCCCCCCGCTGTCCTCGAGGAGGGCCAGCGCAGCCGACAGGTCGGACGGGGCCACCACCAGATCGAGGTCCTCGTAGAGGCGGGCCCCGGGATCGCCGTAACCGGTCTCGACCAGCACGGGCCCCTTGACCACCAACCACGGCTGGGTGAGCCCGGCCAGCGTGTCCGCCGTGGCGGCCAGGTCGACCAGGCAGCGGGCATGGGCCATGGCCGCCATCTGGTAGGCCGCCCGGAGGACATCCAGCGCGGGATCCTCGATGCCGAGGGCCCCCAGCGAACGGTGGACCAGGCCGGGGAGTCGGTGATGACAGGCCAGGTCGGCCAAGTCGGCCAGAGGCAGCCCCCGGAGGAGGACCATCGGGTCCTCGACCCGGGCCCCGGGCCGTCGGACCAACTCCACCAGGGCCCGCCCCTGCCGCTCGGCCAGGGCCTTCGGGGGTCGCTCCGTCATCAGGTCACCAGTTCGGTCACGCAACGGGCGGCAGCGTCGAGGTCGCTGCCCATCCGAAAGGAGAAGCAGGGGATCGAACTGACCAGATCGGCCAGAACGTCGAGATGGGCCTGGCTGGCCACCTGGTCGGTGAGCAGCACGTTGGGGGTCAGCTCGAACAGCGCCTCGGCCGGTGTCAGCCGGTCGAGCCGAGGTGGGGCTCCCGGTTCGACCCGCGGCGAGAGAAGGACAGCCGGTCGACAGGCCAGCACCGGTTGGATGCCGAAAACGTCCTCGACCCGGAAGCCGTACTTGTCGCGCCCGGGTGGCATCGGCGCCTCGGCCAGGTGGCGGAGCTCAGGGACCATCGACACCGTGTTGGCAGTGGCGTCCACTTCGTCGGGAAATCCGGACACCAGACAGCCGTCGGGCGAGGGCTGGAGGAAGACGGTGTCGTCGGCCAGAAAATCGAACCCGGCCCGCAAAAGGATGACCGAAAGGGTGGATTTGCCCGCTCCACTCGAGCCTGCCACCAACACGCCGCCACCGTTGAGCGACAGGCAGGCGGCGTGCAGGGGGAACCGGCCGAACCGCTTCATGGTCTCGAGGAGGGCGATGGTCAACAAGGGGTGCGCGGCCAGTACCCGGTCCTCCGGGTCGGATCCGGCCATGCCCAACTGGATGGTCGCCTGGCCGGGAACGCAGAGCAGGCGGACCCGCCCCTCGTAGTCGACGAACAATGCGTCGGCGTCGGTGAAATAGTCGATGGGGCCGGCCGGGGCATCGTAGATGGGCCGTCCGGGACCGTTCGGCTTGGGCGGCCACACCGAATCGCCATCCGGTCCCCGGATCTCCACCACGACGTCGGCCGAGTCGGCCGGTTCACACCGCAACGGGCGCAGTCGCCGTTCGACCAGATCGGCACAGGACCGGTCGGTCGAGCGCACCGTCAGGGACACGCCGCCCAACAGGAAGCCCGTCTCGACCACGCTGGCCGCGGCAGCTTCCGGTCTCAGTGGTTGACCCCCGAGCGCGACAACCGGACCACTTCGGTGAACCTGGACCGTGGGTCGACCTTCTCCAGGAGGGGTTGGCCGTCGAGGTCCAGCCAGCAGTGACCGGCCATCGACCCCTGGTCCGAACCCACGCCGAAGCACAGCTCGACGTCGAGCCCGGCGTGGCGAAGGCCGTCGTAGAGAGTCACACCTCGGGTGAGGCAACCGGGGCGGACGATGGGGTGGCCGCGGCGGATGATGGCGTCCACCCAGCGACCGAACTGGGCGGCCAACAGGTCCACCTCACCGGGGTCGGGCGGGGAAGGGTACCGACGTGGCTCGAGCCACTTCTGCAGCCGGGGAAGGCCGGCCCGAACCAGGAGGGGTGCGGCCACCGCCACCGACGTCAGGCGGACCAGGAGAAGGGGGGGTGGAGCCTTGCCGGTGGGCGTCTCCGGTGGAAGGCGGGTGTCCTGCTCAGCGCTGGACGACAAGCCCGGCTCCGGCAAGGCTCTCCAGAAGCTCGCGGGCATCGGCGATCGCCATCTCCGGGGGGACGTCGTACTCGGCACACAGGGCCTCGGCGATGACGGCCACCGAGCGGGATCCATCGCACAGTTCCCAGACCCGGCCGCCGACCTCATTGAGGGAAAAGTACTCGCCGCTGTCGATGTCGAGGAGGACCGATTGGCCCTCGACCTCTTGCATCATGACCCGGTCCTGCCGCCCGAGGACGCTTCGTTCGTTGATCACCGTTGCACTATCCATGGTTGACCACCGTCGCGCCAACGGGCGACCGGCTCCGAGTGCTCGTTCAGCTCAGCCCGCGAAAGTGTCGCTGAAGCTGAACTTGGTGAGGCGCCGTAGAAGCCCGAGCTTCTGGAGCTCAGGCTTCTCATAGGTGCGCTTGGTGTTCATGATTTGCCCCTTCATCCGCTAATGGATCCGAGCTGCATTGCAGCTCACCAGAAACGCTACCACCGGACATCGGCATTTGTCCTGGGCCGGGCCCTGAAATCGGCCCCATCCGGGGATCCGGTCGCAGACCCGGGATCAGGGGCCGGCGGTGCTCCGGGGTCCGGAGGAAGACCTGACTGGCGGAGGGTGACATTGAATCGCCCCCGTTCGACGCCCACCCCGGGCGGGGCGGTACCGGGTCGCACCTTGGGCACGCCGTGGTAGGCCCGTCGAGACGGCCCGCCGAACACGAACAGGTCGCCGGACTCGAGGATCACATCGGTCCACGGGCGGCCCCGTCCGGCCGGCGTGCCGAACCGGAACACGCAGGAGTCGCCCACGCTCACCGATACCACCGGAGCGGCACACTTCTCCTCCCGGTCGGCGTGCATGCCCATCCGGGCGGTGGGGCCGTACCAGTTGACCAGGGCGACGTCGGGGCGGTAGTCGGTCCCCTCGCCGTCCGCCTCGCCGGCCACCCGCACGTCGACGGCGCCGGCGGCAGCCACGGCCCGCCGGCCGAGGTCACCGAGCCACTCGGGGAACGGACCCACCTGCCGCCCGTCCCCGTCGTCGACGGTGCGCGAGTAACGGTAGGGGATCCAGTGCCACCCCAGGCAGACGATCTCGACCGACATCACACCGCCGGTCGGGAGCCGGGGGGCGTGCAAGCCCCCACCGTCGAGCGCCCACTGGCGGCAGGCATCGGCCAGGCCTCGCTGTCCTGCGGGGTCCAGCCAACCGGGTAGGTGGACGGCGCCGGGCGCCACCACCTCCGGTTGCGGGACAATCAGGCGGGCCATGGACCGGGCTCCATCACGCCCCTTCCTATCGCACCCGGAGTACAGAACCGCCCCGCTCCCTGCCGGTTCCCCTGGCGGCCGGCCCCCGCCCGGCCGACCACGACCGACCGTCGGTCAGGTCGTGGCCGAAGTGTCCTGCTTGGCCAGCCACCGCAGTCGGGCGGCACGGGCATCCCAGGAGTAGACCACGGCCGTCGAGGCCAGCCGGTCGTGCAGGGCGTGGCGGTCGCGGTTGGTCAGGATACCGAGGAACCCCAGGCCCAAAAGGAGAAAGCTGAGGGGCAGGGTGATGGTGCGCAGGACGGCCTGGCGCACCCCGATGGGCGAACCGTCGGTGGCCACCACCTGGATCCCGAGCAGGGCCATGCCGATCGTCTTCCCGCTGAGGGTCCACTGGTAGGCGAAGTAGAGGAACTCCCACACCGCCAACGCGACCAGGGAGACGACCTGGTGATTGGTGAGGGCGACCCTGGTCCCGCTGACCAGCTGGACGGTGAAGGCGAAGGCGGCCGCGCCCAGGGTGAACAACCCCCAGGAGACGCCGACGTCGGCGGCGAAGGCCACCAGCCGGGTGACGGCGCCGGCGTAGTGACCCTGGCGGCCTTCGATGGGCTCGCCACCCACAGAGGGGGCGGTCATGCCGTTCCCCGGGTCAGTTCGGGCGGTCCGGGCGGCGGGCCCACCAGGGTCACCGGTCCGAGCGGCAACGATTCGGGAGATCGGCGCAGCACACGGTTGGTCCACCGGGCGAAGAAATCGTCGAGCCCGACACCCTGGGAGCGGATGAGGTCGAGCACCTGGGAGGCCACCCCGGTAGTCGAACGGGCGATGATCGAGCCCAGTTCGGTCTTCTCCATGAGGGCGTCGATGTCCACCCGCTCGACGATCTTCTCGACATCCACCCGCTCGACGATCTTCTCGACATCCACCCTGTCGATCAACTTGTCCACGTCCACCCGGCTGACGATGGCGTCGACGTCGATGCGGTCGAGAAGGGCGTCGATGTCGATCGCCTCCAGCACCAGGTTGACCACGCGATCGGCCATGGCCTGAGCCAGCTGCTCCATGCGGTTGGACCCGGGCACCGGAGTCACCGGGACGCGACCTTCTGCGGAGCCTCCATCCGCACAGCTTCCCATCGCCGGGTCACCCGGTGCGGGACGGTGGGGGACGCCGATCGGCGGCACCCGACCAGTCGATCAGGATGAAGCCGAAGCCGAGGCCTTCAGGATCTCCAGGGCACGGTCGGCGTGCACGCCCATGCGCACCTCGCTCTGGATGACGTCGATCACCCGCAGATCGGGGCCGATGATGAAGGTGGCCCGTTTAGTCGGCGAGAGTCTGGTGAACTTGCGGCGCACGCCGAACTGGGTGGCCACCGCCCCGTCCGGGTCCGAGAGCAACGGGTAGTCGAAGGTGTGCTTGTCGGCGAATTGCTTCTGCTTCTCGACCTGATCGGCGCTGATCCCCACCCGCTGCGCACCCACCGCCTCGAACTCGGCCTTCATGTCCCGGAAATGGCAGCTCTCCTTGGTGCACCCGTAGGTCATGGCCGCCGGGTAGAAGAAGAGGACCACCGGCCCCGAGGCAGCCAGGTCGCTCAGCCGACGCGGGTTCCCCTCCTGGTCAGGGAGGGTGAAGTCAGCTACCAGATCGCCTTTTTGCATGGACGTGAGGCTAGCGGGACAAGGCGTTCGCCGCACCGAGGGTCACCCCTGGCGAGCGGGCCCGTAAGATGCGCTGCGACGACGACGAGACGTCCCCCTCGGCTCCGCCTGCAGCATGGGCAGCCGGTCTCAACCGACCAGCAAACAGACAGGAACGCCGCGCCATGCCGCACGCCATCGAAGCCGAAGCACTGGTGAAGACCTTCGCCGGTAAGCACTCGGTGCGCGCTCTCGACGGGGTCAGCTTCAGCGTCGACGAGGGAAACGTGTTCGGCCTGCTCGGCCCCAACGGCTCGGGCAAGACCACCGCCGTGCGGATTCTGACCACCATCCTGAAGGCCGACAGTGGACAGGGACGCGTGCTCGGTCACGACGTGAACAAGGAAGAGAGGCTGGTCCGCAGCCTGATCGGACTGGCCGGACAGTATGCCGCCGTCGACGAGAACCTGACCGGGCGCGAGAACCTCGAGATGGTGAGCAACCTCAACCACCTCCGCCGGTCCACCGTTTCCGATCGGGCCCAGGAGTTGCTGGTCCAGTTCGGGCTGGATGATGCCGGCGACCGGGTCCTCAAGACCTATTCGGGCGGCATGCGACGCCGCCTCGACCTGGCCGCCGCTCTGGTGGCCCGGCCCACCGTCCTCTTCCTGGACGAGCCGACCACCGGGCTGGACCCCCAGAGCCGCAACGATCTGTGGGAGGTCATCGAGCAGCTGGTGGAAGGGGGGACGACGGTACTGCTCACCACCCAGTACCTCGAAGAGGCCGACAGGCTGGCCTCGACCCTGGTCGTGCTCGACCACGGCCACGTGATCGCCGAGGGCACCCCGGCCCAGCTCAAGGCCAACCTGGGTGCCACCGTGCTCGAAGTGGGGCTGAGCTCGCTCGAGGACGCCCAACGCACGGTCGGTCTGCTGGCCGTTCTCGGCCCCCACACCCCGGTTCTCAACGGCACGGTTGTGGAGGTCACGGTGGACCAGGGCGCCGAGGCGGCCATGGCCAGCCTCCGCTCCCTGGACCAGGAGGACATCGTGCCGTCCGCCTTCACCCTCCGAGAACCCAGCCTCGACGACGTCTTTTTGGCCCTGACCGGCCGGCGGGCAGAAGTGGCCGAGGACGAGGACGGACCCGAGGAGGACGGCCACACCGGCGGACGGGGACGGCGACGGGAGCGGGCGGCACGCAAGGCCATGCCGGTGGCGACCGGGGAGTTCTCGTGACCACCGTCGTCGCCCCCACGGTGTCCGGCGCGCCGCACTCGACCCAGGTCGGTTCGCGGGTCCGATGGGCGTTGTCCGACACCTTCACCGTCACCAAACGCAACATCCTGAGCTACACCCGCATCCCCGAGGCGCTGTTCTTCTCGACGGTGCAGCCCATCATGTTCGTGCTGCTCTTCCGCTACGTGTTCGGCGGGGCCATCCACGTCTCCGGGACGTCCTACACCAACTACCTCATGCCCGGGATCTTCGTGCAGACGGTGGCCTTCGGTTCGGTCCAGACCAGCATCGGCCTGGCCGAGGACCTGCAGAAGGGGCTCATCGAGCGTTTCCGGGCCCTGCCCATGGCCCGCTCCGCCGTGCTCACCGGCCGGACCACGGCCGACCTGTGCCGCAACGTCCTGACCGTGGTCATCGTGACCATCGTCGGTTTCCTGGTGGGTTTCCGCCCCACCACCGGCGTCGTGCCTTATGTGGCCGGAATCCTGATCATCCTGCTCTTCGCCTATGCCCTGTCGTGGGGGTTCGCCGTCATCGGGCTGTCCGCCCCCAACAGCGAGGTGGCCCAGGTCATCTCCTTCCCCATCCTGTTCCCACTGACTTTCGCCTCGTCGGCCTTCGTCCCGGTGTCCTCCATGCCCAGCTGGCTCCAGGGCTTCGCCACCTACCAACCGGTGAGCGTGACCATCAGCGCCTGCCGCGCCCTCATGCTCGGTGGGCCCACCGCCAAATGGGTGGAGCAGTCCCTCCTCTGGTCGGCCGCCCTCCTGATCGTGCTGGTTCCCCTGGCCGTACGCCGCTACCGCACCCGGATCTGACCGGACGCCTTCGTCGGGCCCCTCGCCGACCGCTCCGACCTGCCGGTACCACCCGGTGTGGGCCCGAGGTGGGCCCAGCGTGAGGCCCGATGGCGGGGCGGGTGGCGCAGTTCGCAAGGGCGGCCGCCCGGGGCCAGAATGGACCCATGGCTCCCTCGCCCCCACCCCCCACGCCCGACACCTTCGGGGCCCGCGGCGAGCTCGCCGTCGGCTCTGCCACCTACACCATCTACCGGATCAACGCCCTGGCCGACCGCTACGAGGTGGCCCGTCTCCCCTACTCGATCAAGGTCGTCCTGGAGAACCTCCTGCGCCACGAGGACGGGCTCGCCGTGCGCGCCGCCGACATCGAGGCGGTGGCCGGGTGGGGACTCCATCCCGAGCGCCACGGCCTGGGGGGCGAGGACAACGCCGAAATCGCCCTGACCCCCGAACGGGTCCTCATGCAGGACTTCACCGGCGTGCCCGGCGTGGTCGACCTGGCCGCCATGCGGGACGCCTTGGCCGAGCTGGGCGGCGACCCGAAGAAGGTCAATCCGCTGGTGCCGGTGGAGCTGGTCATCGACCACTCGGTGATCGCCGAGGTTTCGGGGCGTCCTGACGCCTACGACGAGAACGTCGACATCGAGTACCGGCGCAACATCGAGCGCTACCAGCTGCTGCGCTGGGCGCAGCAGGGCTTCGACGGGTTCCGGGTGGTCCCCCCGGGGACGGGCATCTGCCACCAGGTCAACCTCGAGTACCTGTCGCGGGTCGTCTTCGCCACCGACGACGGGCAGGCCTACTGCGACACCCTGGTGGGGACCGACTCCCACACCACCATGGTCAACGGGCTGGGCGTCCTCGGTTGGGGGGTGGGCGGCATCGAGGCCGAAGCGGCCATGCTCGGACAACCATTGACCATGCTCCTGCCCCCGGTGGTGGGGTTCCGGTTGACCGGTGAGCAGCCGGTGGGGACGACGGCCACCGATCTGGTGCTGACCATCACCCACCTGTTGCGCCAGCACGGCGTGGTGGGCAAGTTCGTCGAGTTCTTCGGACCGGGGGTCGCCGCCGTGCCCCTGGCCACCCGGGCCACCATCGGGAACATGTCGCCCGAGTACGGCGCCACCTGTGCCATCTTCCCCATCGACGAGGTGACCCTCGACTATCTCCGCTTCACCGGGCGCGACGACGCCCACGTCGATCTGGTCGAGGCCTACGCCAAAGAGCAGGGGTTGTTCCACCGGGCCGACGGGACCGAACCGGTGTTCTCCGAGACCGTCGAGCTCGATCTGTCGTCCGTCGTCCCCAGCATCGCCGGGCCGGCCCGCCCCCAGGACCTGGTCACCCTGGCCGGGGCGGGAGCCTCGTACCGCACCGCCCTCGGGCGTGACCAGCGGTCGGCGGTGGCCACCCTGTACGACGGGTCGAGCACCGACCTCGAAGACGGAGCGGTGGTGGTGGCCGCCATCACCAGCTGCACCAATACCTCCAACCCCGAGGTCATGGTGGCCGCCGGGTTGCTGGCCCAGCGGGCGGTGGCCCGGGGCCTCGTGGCCAAGCCCTGGGTCAAGACCAGTCTGGCCCCCGGCTCGCGGGTGGTCATGGACTACCTCGACCGGGCCGGGCTCACCCAGCCTCTGGCCCAGCTGGGCTTCGACCTGGTCGGTTTCGGGTGCACGACCTGCATCGGCAACTCGGGCCCGCTGCTGCCGGGCGTGGCCGAAGCGGTGCACCAGGGCGACCTGTCGGCCGCCGCCGTCTTGTCGGGCAACCGCAACTTCGAAGGCCGGATCCACCCCGACGTACGGATGAACTACCTGGCCTCACCGCCGCTGGTGGTGGCCTACGCCCTGGCCGGAACCATGAACATCGATCTCACCACCGACCCGCTGGGCCCAGGGGGCGACGGGCGGCCGGTCACCCTGGCCGACCTGTGGCCCTCGGCTGCGGAGGTGTCCGAGGCCATCCGGTCCTCGCTCACCTCGGACATGTTCCGTGAGCGCTACGGAGCCGTGTTCGACGGCGACGAACGCTGGCGGGCCGTCACCACCGCCTCGGGTGACACCTTCAGCTGGGACAACAGCTCGACCTACGTGCTGCGGCCCACCTTCCTCGAGGGGCTCACCATGGACCCGGCCCGGATCACCGACGTGGTCGGTGCCCGGGTTCTGGCCAAGCTGGGCGACAGTGTGACCACCGACCACATCTCCCCCGCCGGCAACATCAGCCCGTCCAGCCCGGCCGGCCACTACCTGTCCGAGCACGGCGTCGACCGGTCCGACTTCAACTCCTACGGGGCCCGCCGCGGCAACCACGAGGTGATGGTGCGCGGCACCTTTGCCAATGTGCGGTTGCGCAACCAGTTGGCCCCCGGCACCGAAGGCGGGTTCACCCTCCACCTGCCCGACGGTGAGGAGACCACCATCTACGACGCCGCTCAGCGTTACGCGGCCGAGGGTGTGCCGCTGGTGGTGCTGGCCGGCAAGGAGTACGGATCGGGCTCGTCCCGCGACTGGGCGGCCAAGGGTGCCGCCCTGCTCGGCATCCGGGCCACGGTGGCCGAAAGCTACGAGCGCATCCACCGTTCCAACCTCATCGGCATGGGCGTGCTACCCCTCCAGTATGCGGAGGGTCAGAACGCCGCCTCGCTGGGTCTGACCGGACACGAGACCTTCACCATCACCGGTCTCGATCCGCTCAACGACGCCCATGCCCCGAAGTCGGTAGCGGTGCGGGCCGAGGACGGTGACCGCCGGGTGGAGTTCGAGGCGCGGGTACGCATCGACACGCCGATGGAAGCCGAGTACTACCGGCACGGGGGGATCCTGCCTTACATGCTCCGCCAGATGGCCGGCTGACCGGAACCCGGCGGGCTGCACAGCCTCAGCCGGCCAACGGCAGCACGAAGCCGGCGATACAGACGAAATGCAGCAGGGCCCCGATGATGGTGCAGGCGTGGAACACCTCGTGGTAGCCGAACACGCCGGGGGCCGGGTTCGGGCGCTTGGCCGCATAGACAACCGCGCCGGCCGAATAGGCCAATCCGCCGGCCACCAGCAGGGTGAACCCGACGCTGCCCAGGGACTGCCACAGCTGGGGCAACACGATGACCGCGGCCCACCCCACCACCACGTAGGGAACGGCGATGACCCACTTGGGGGCGTCGAGCCAGACCTGGCGCACGGTGATCCCGATGAGGGCTCCTCCCCACACCAGGCAGAGCACGGTGGTGCGGGCCCAGCCGCTGAGGGCGTAGACGGCCACAGGGGTGTAGGAGCCGGCGATGGCGATGAAGATGGTCGAGTGGTCGAGGCGACGCATGCGGCGACGGCCCACCGGGCCCCAGGTATGGCGGTGGAAGAGAGCACTGACCCCGAACAGAAGGGAGATGGAGGCGGCGTAGACGGCCATGACCAGACCGACCGAGACGGTGGGTGCCGCCGCCACCAGCGCAGTCCCCGTGACCAGCGAGACGAAAAAGGCCACCTCGTGGAAGACGCCGCGTAGACGCGGCTTGACCACCTCGTCGGCTTCGGGCACCGCCAGCGGCTCGACCCGTGGGTCCGAAGTGGTCACTTCTACCCGGGCGGTTGGTGGCTCAGGGACGGCGTCCGGCCCGGGGCCCGACGCACCGCCATCTCCACGAAACGCCGGAGCACCCGCCGACCGACAGCCTCCACCTCGGCCAGACCGGCGTCGCCCAGGGTCACCCCGGCCGGCAGGTAGGGCAGCCACGCCGCGGCCAAGGCCCGGTCGACCTCGACATGGAATTGCAACCCGTAAACCGTCGCACCCCACCGGAAGGCCTGGTGGGGGGTGATCCGGGTGGCGGCCAGGTGGACCGCCCCGGCGGGAAGGGAGAAGGTGTCGCTGTGCCAGTGCACACAGGCCGGCGCGGTGGCGGCCAGACCCCCGTACTCGGGGCCGAGCACCGGGTCCCGTCGACCATCGGCGGTGAGCTCCACCCGGCCGATCCCGATCTCCGGTGCGGTGCCGCGGGTGACGTTGGCGCCCAAGGCCAGAGCGAGCTGCTGGGCACCCAGGCAGACCCCGAGGACGGGGCGGCCGTCCGTGGCCACCACCTCCATGAGGGCCCGCTCCGGCACCAACCACGGGTGGTCGCCGACATCATGGACACCCATCGGGCCGCCCATGACCACCACCCCGGCCACGTCGCGGTGGTCAGGGAGTGGATCCCCCCTGTCGAGGCGGACCACCTCGATGCCGCACCCGTGGTCGACCAGGGCATCGGCGACAAGGCCGGGCCCTTCATGGGCCACGTGCTGGACGACGGCCCACGGCCTGTTGTCGGCGCCCTCATCGCCCGCCACCTCTGGTGCCGGGCCTCCTGTCCCCACTAGCCGGTGGCCACCACGTGGAAGGCCTCGGCCAACCTCCCCTCGGGCAGACCGGCGGCCAGAGCGGTCCCGCTCATCCACGTGCGGAGAAGTTGTTCGAGATGGGCGCCGTCACCGACCTGGCTCCGGTGGGCCCGGAGGGCTTGGAGCTTGCGGTCGAAGGTGTCGGTGGCGTCGACCACCCGGTCGGCCTGGTCGGTTGCCATGATCCACATCTCGGGAACGGTATGGGGCTCGAGCCCCTCCTCGAGCAGATCGGGGAAGGCGAACGGGTTGCGGGCGTCGGGGTAGACGGCGCAGATGGCCGCTTCGCCGGCGGCCAGATGGTCGGGGTGGCTGGCGTAGATACGCGACCAGTTCCTTTCGGGCGACTGGGCCACCACCCGGTCGGGTCGAAAGGTGCGGATGACGGCGGTGATGGCCCGACGGACGTCGAGGTCGGCGGCCAGGCGACCGTCGGCGAACCCGAGGTAGGTCACGTCGGACACACCCACGACCTTGGCTGCGTCGCGCTGCTCCTCGCGGCGTATGGCGGCCATGTCGGCCCGGCTCATGGTCCGGTCCGAGCCGCCGGCCTCGCCGTCGGTCACGATGCAGTAGGCCACCTCGACCCCGGCACCGGTCCACACCGCCACCGATCCGGCCGCACCGAAATCGACGTCATCGGGGTGGGCGGTAACCACCAGGATCCGGCTGATGTCCTCGATACCGGGTCCGGCGGTCAGCGGGGCCCGAGAGTGGGGGTCGGACACGTTGGTCCTCCTTGGCTGGGGTCGACCCGGCGCCCACCCGGGGCAGAGGGGTCGACCAGAGAGCAGGCGGGTTGGTCAGTCCTTGCCGGGCTGCCAGGCGGACAGGTCGGACAGCCTCGGGTCGTTGGAGAAGATCTCGACGATGGGCACCTTGAGACCGATGCGGGTCTGGATGCGCTCGACTTCGAGAATCTGGTTCCACTGCACCAGGGTCACCACCAGCCCGGCCTCGCCGGCCCGGGCTGTCCGACCGGAGCGGTGCAGGTAGGCCTTGTGATCCTCGGGCGGGTCGTAATGCACGACCACGTCGACCATGTCGATGTCGAGACCGCGGGCGGCCACGTCGGTGGCCACCAGGGCGGGCAGTTTGCCTTCGCCGAAGGCCTTCAGGGTCCGCTCCCGATTCACCTGGCGCAGGTCGCCGTGGATGGCGTCGGCCTTGACCCCCTCCTTGCGGAGCTGCTCGACCAACCGGTCGGCTCCACGTTTGGTACGGACGAAGACCAGCGTCTTCTCCGAGTTACGGCAGATGGCGGCGCACACTTTGACCCGGTCCATCTGGTGCACCTCGAGGAACCGGTGCTCCATGGCGTCGACCGTGGTCCGGGGGGAGGCCACTTCGTGCATGACCGGGTCGGTCAGATAGCGGCTCACCAGCCGGTCGACGGCGCCGTCCAGCGTCGCCGAAAACAGGAGCGTCTGGTGCTCCCGCTCGAGTCGGCGCAAGACCCACTCGACCTGGGGCATGAAGCCCATGTCGGCCATGCGGTCGGCCTCGTCCAACACCAGCGTCTCGATGTCGGCCACCGACAGTTCACCCCGGTCGCCGAGGTCGATGAGCCGCCCGGGGGTGGCGATGACCACGTCTACGCCCCGGCGGAGCTTCTTGACCTGGCGCTCGATGTCAGCGCCGCCGTAAACGGCGGCGACCCGCAGACCGGCCTCGACGGCCAATGGGTCGAGCACCTCGCTGACCTGAACGGCCAGCTCCCGGGTGGGTACCAGCACCAGGGCGCGGGGGCGGCCGGGTCGGGTGGCGGGAGCGGCCATGGTGCGTTGCAGGAGGGGGACTCCGAAGGCCAGGGTCTTTCCCGATCCGGTCTTGGCCTTGCCGCACACGTCGCGCCCGGCCAGGGCGTCGGCCACCGTCATCGACTGGATGGCGAAGGTGGTGGTGATGCCCTGGGCCGAAAGGGCCTTGACCAGTGCCGGATCGACGCCCAGGGAGGCGAAAGTCGGGGACCCGGCAGGGTTGTCCTCGCTGGCCACGGCCAGGTCGGGACGGTCGACGATCCGGTCTGACGGATCGATCACGGTTGTCATGGGTAAAAAACTCACTCTCTGTCTGTTGTTGACGGCCGCTGGGCGACCGTCGGCCTCCGTGCAAGTCACGAAAGCCGGTTGGGCCCGCCTCGGGCCATCATTCCGGCCGCCATGCG
Organism: uncultured Acidimicrobiaceae bacterium; assembly: GCA_963813525.1. Taxonomy (GTDB): domain Bacteria; phylum Actinomycetota; class Acidimicrobiia; order Acidimicrobiales; family RAAP-2; genus Bog-756. The sequence continues at coordinate 926,702 of CAWEZI010000005.1, read as the reverse complement.
GTCCGGAAACAACAGAGGTGAGGAAGACCCCGGCAGGGAGCTGGATGCCCCGCGCCGAAGTCCAGTGTACCCGCCGGCGTCGCTCACACCAGGTCAAACAGGGCGGAGCCCTGTCGGTCAGGTCGTCGAGGGCTCGTGGTAGAGGGCCGAACCGGTCCGGCGGAACTCGTCCGCCTTCTCCTTCAGGCCGATCTCGACGGCCGTCTCCAAGTCGATGCCCTTGGCCGCGGCGTCGTCACGTATGTCCTGGCTGATGCGCATGGAGCAGAACTTGGGCCCGCACATCGAGCAGAAGTGGGCCGTCTTGGCCGGCTCGGCCGGGAGGGTGGCATCGTGGTAGGCCCTGGCTGTCTCCGGGTCCATCGAGAGGTTGAACTGGTCCTCCCACCGGAACTCGAAACGGGCCTTGGACAGAGCGTCGTCCCACGCCTGGGCGCCCGGGTGGCCCTTGGCCACGTCGGCGGCGTGGGCGGCGATCTTGTAGGCGATCATCCCCTGCTTGACGTCCTCCAGGTCGGGCAGGCCCAGATGCTCCTTGGGGGTCACGTAACAGAGCATGGCGGTACCGGCCATGCCGATGACGGCCGCACCTATGGCCGAGGTGATGTGGTCATAACCGGGAGCCACGTCGGTGGTGAGCGGCCCCAGTGTGTAGAAGGGGGCGTCGTGGCAGACCTCCTTCTCCAGGACGACGTTCTCCACCACCTTGTCGAGGGGGACATGTCCCGGGCCTTCGATCATGACCTGGACATCGTGCCGCCAGGCCACCTCGGTCAGCTCACCCAGGGTGCGGAGCTCGGCGAACTGGGCCTCGTCGTTGGCATCGGCGATGGATCCGGGGCGCAGCCCGTCACCGAGGGAGAAGGCCACGTCGTAGGCGGCCATGATCTCGCAGACCTCCGCGAACCGGGTGTAGAGGAAGTTCTCGGTGTGGTGGGCCAGGCACCAGGCGGCCATGATCGAGCCGCCCCGGCTCACGATGCCGGTGGTGCGCTTGGCCGTCAGGGGCACGTAGCGCAGCAGCACGCCGGCGTGGATGGTGAAGTAGTCGACCCCCTGCTCGGCCTGCTCGATGAGGGTGTCGCGGTAGAGCTCCCAGGTCAGCTCGGCCGGCACCCCGTCCACTTTCTCCAGGGCCTGGTATATGGGCACGGTGCCGATGGGCACCGGGGCGTTGCGCAGGATCCACTCGCGGGTGGTGTGGATGTCGGGGCCGGTCGACAGGTCCATCACCGTGTCCGCCCCCCACCGGGCGGCCCAGGTCAGCTTCTCCACCTCCTCCTCGATGGAGGAGGTCACCGCCGAGTTGCCGATGTTGGCGTTGACCTTGACCAGGAAGCGACTGCCGATGACCATCGGCTCCGATTCGGGGTGGTTGATGTTGGCCGGCAGGATGGCCCGACCGGCGGCGATCTCCTCCCGCACGGCATCGGCCGGCATCCCCTCGCGGGTGGCCACGAAGGCCATCTCCGGGGTGACCTCGCCCCGGCGGGCGTAGTGCAACTGGGTGACCGGCCCCCCGGTCGACCGCAGCGGCCGTCGTCTGGGAGGTGTTCCGACGGCTGAGCCCGACTGTGCCCGGCGGACGGCGGCCCGGCCGTCGTCGCGCCGGCTGGCCAGGCGACCCTCGTACTCGACCACGTCGGCACGGCCCACGATCCACGGGGTGCGCAACCCGGGTAGCCCGACCGTCGGCTCCGACCCCGGTCCCGAGGTGTCGTACAGGCGCACCGGGGGGTTGGGGACGGTTGTGCCCTGCGGTCCCGGGGAGGCCGACAGGGCCACCTCGACGAACGGCACCCGCACTCCGCCGGATCCTTCGACGTAGACCTTGTGGCGGACCGGCGTGGTGGTCACGGCCAGCGGTCGATCGGGTCGGGACGCTGCGGGCTCTGTCGTCGGGTCACTCATGTGAAGGTCCCTTCAGGCTGTGTTGATCCTTCAGGCGGTGTAGATCCTTCAGGCTCTGTCGATTGAGTCTTCCACGCTCGGCCTATACCGGCGAGGGGGGATTGTGACATCGTGGGCCACGCACATCACCGGTCGGCGCCGGGCCCGGCGGCCGACTCGTCGTTCCACACGAAAGGATGCCCACACCATGGGAAAGCTCGCCCCCGGCGACAAGGCTCCCGCCTTCACCCTGCCCGACCAGGATGGGAAGAAGGTCTCCCTCAAGGACTTCGCCGGCCAGCAGGTGGTCGTCTACTTCTACCCGAGAGACGACACGCCCGGCTGCACCAAGGAGGCGTGCCAGTTCAACGACAACCTGCGGGCCTTTGCCCGGACCAAGGTGGCGGTGCTCGGGATCTCCGCCGACAACGCCGAAAAGCACCGCGCCTTCCGGGCCAAGTTCGGTCTCAAGTTCCCGCTGCTGACCGATGCCGACCACAAAGTGGGTGAGGCCTACGGAGCCTGGGGCGAGAAGACGCTCTACGGCAAGAAGTCGATCGGGGTCATCCGTTCGACCTTCCTGGTCGACGGGAAGGGGAAGATCGCCCGGGCCTGGTACCACGTGAAGGCCGACGGTCACGCCGAAAAGGTGCTGGCCGAGGCGAGCGCCTGAAGGTCGGCCCGTCCGGAACGATCATCACCGTTGGTGGGCCGGACACCAGTACGAGGTGCGGCCCCCCACCGTCGACCGGACGAGCTCGGTGCCGTCACGGGGGCACCGGCCGCCCCGGTGGCGTTCCTCCATCAGGTCGCCCAGGTGGGAGCCACCCTCACCCATGAGGTCGTCGATGGTCCGGTGCAGATGACGGTGGAGGCGGCGCACCTCGGCCGACGACAACGACCCGGCCGGACGGAGGGGGGACAGTGCGGCCCGCCACAGGGTCTCGTCGGCGATGAGGTTCCCGACACCGGCGATCCTCGACTGGTCGAGCAACCGGGCCTTGAGGGGTGCCTCCGAGCCGCGCAGGGCTGCGGCCAGGGCGGCCGGTCCGACAGTGGCGGCGTCTGGTCCGAGCCTGGACAGGTCCGGGTCGAGGGTCACCCCCCCGAGCCGTCTCGGGTCCGACACCACCAGCGATCCGCCGTCCTCGAAGAAGACGGTGAACCGGTCCCAGCGGGGTTCGTGACGCTTGGGCGCATACATGAGCCCGTCCACGGCCGACAGGCCGTCCACCACCAAGGTGCCGGTCATGCCGAAGCGGATCCCGAGGGTGGCGCCACTGTCGATGTCGAGCAGGGTGACCTTGCCCAGTCGTCGAGCGGCCACCAGTTGGTGCCCGACGAGGGCGGAGGCCACCGCCTCCCCGCCACCCTCTCCCTTGATGAACCAGGCATCGGGCGTCGCTACCGATGCCACCGTGCGCCCGAGGGCCCGACGGGCCAGCCGGGTGTACATCTCGACCTCGGTGAGCTCGGGCACCCGCCCGAGAGTACCGACCCGGGGTAGGGGGTGGCCCGCCCGACGCCGGTCGGTCGGGGCACCCGGCCCTCGATAGGGTAAGGCGATGCCCCCCGAGAAGCCGCACTGGGCCGAACTGTTCACCGAAGTGGTGACCTCCGGCCTCTGCACCGGGTGCGCCGCCTGCATCGTGGCCTGCCCGTACGACGTCCTGGGCTACGACGACACCGGGGGCCGCTACAAGCCCTTCCACATCGACGCCGACGGCGGCGCCGAAAACTGCACCCACGGGGTGAAGGGCTGCACCATGTGCACCCGGGCCTGTCCCCGCTTCCGGCTGTGGGAGCCCGAGATCGAGAACCACCTGTTCGGCCGCGAGCGGACGACCGAGGAGGTGGCCGGAGTGGCCACCGATACCTTGTTGGTGCGGGCCACCGATCCCGAGATCCTGGCGGTCGGCCAGGACGGCGGCCTGGTCTCCGCCCTTCTCGTCTACGCCCTCGAGCACGATGTGATCGACGCCGCCCTGGTGTCGACGCTCGAAGGCGACGGTTCGTCGTGGAAGGCCATACCGGCGGTGGCCACCACCCGCGCCGAGGTGCTGGCCGCAGCCGGATCCCGCTACACCTACTCGGCAAACCCCCTGGCCTACCCCCAGGCCATCGAGAGCGGCGCCGAGCGCATCGCCCTGGTGGGGATGGGCTGTCAATCGTCGGCGCCACCGGTGATGGCCGCCCGCAAGGCGGGCAAGATCGCCCGGCGCCTCTCCCTGACCATCGGGCTCATGTGCTCGAAGACATTCGACGACGCCATATTCCCGGAGCTGTTCGAGGCCCGTTACGGCATCGCCCGGGGCGACATCGCCAAGATGAACATCAAAGGCGTCTTCCAGGTGTGGACCAAGGACGGGGGCTACCACGAGATCCCCCTCAAGGAGGCCCACGCCTGGACCCGCGAGGGCTGCACCGCCTGCCCCGACTTCGCCGCCGAGCACGCCGACATCTCCACCGGCGGGATCGGGGCGTTCAGCGACTGGACCCTGACCTTGGTCCGGACCGACAAGGGACGGGAACTCCTCGACAGCATGGTGAGAGACGGCGCTATCGAGACCCGGCCGGGTGACGACGACCCCGGGGCCATCGCCCTGCTCCACCGGTTGGCCCGGGTCAGCCGTCGGCGCTGGCCCGAAACGGCGGTGCCCATGCCGCGCCGGCTGCCGGCCAAAACGTGAAAATTTCCTAATAATCGTTGGTGTGGGCCGCACGGCCCGCAAAACCGCCCAAGGCCGGGCCTAGGCTGATCTTTCAAGACACCCACCCGTGTTCGGGGACCTCGATCGGCCCGAGGAATTGTCGTGGCCGTCCGGTGGGACCGAAACCGACCGTCGTCTTGCGGGCGGGCCTACTCAATCGATCACGGGAGGACTACCGCTTGTTCGCCGCCCTCGGACGGTTCACCGTGCGCTTCCGCTGGCTGATCATCGCCGGGTGGATCGTGGCCGCGTTCGTCCTTGCTTCGACGCTCCCCTCCCTGAGCAGCGTCGAGAAGAACAGCAACTCCGACTTCCTGCCGGCCACCGCTCCGAGCGTACGGGCGGCCGAGCTGGCGGCACCGTTCTCGTCGCCGACCATCCAGGAGACGACCTTCGTCGCCGGCGTGAAGGGCGGCGACCTGAGCCCGGCCGACCGGGCCGCCATCCAAGACGCCGAACAGGCCATGCGCCAGGTCCCCCATGTGACGGCGGTGCTGGACCAGGGGGTGTCGACCAACGGCCGGGCCGAAAGGGCGACGGTCGAGGTGTACATCCCCGCCCACTCCGACGGCACCCGGGCGGTGGAGGCCGTCGACGCTCTGCGGTCGACCTTCGCTACCGCCGGCGCACCGCCCGGCCTGGCCATGCACCTCACCGGTGGGCTGGCCGCCTCGGTGGACGATCAGAGCCAGAACGGCCACATCCAGACCCTGGTCGAGCTCCTCTCGGTCCTGTTCATCCTGGCTCTCCTCCTCCTGACCTTCCGGGCCCTGTTGGCCCCGTTCATCGCCCTCATTCCCTCGGCCGTGGCCCTGGTGGCCGCCGGGCCGATCATCGCTGCGTCCTCCCACCTCGGCGTGCAGGTCTCCGACCTCACCCCGGTCCTGCTCATCGTGGTCCTCTTGGGGGCGGGGACCGACTACGGGCTCTTCCTCATCTTCCGGCTGCGCGAAGAGCTGCGGCGGGGCAAGGAGGCGCACCAGGCGGTGGCCTTCTCGGTGTGCAAGGTGGGCGAGTCGATCACCTTCTCCGGCCTGACCGTCATCGGCGCCCTGGCCACCGTGGTGGTGGCCACCTTCGGGTTCTACCAGGGGCTGGGCCCGGCGTTGGCCATCGGCATCGCCGTCGCCCTCTTGGCCAACCTGACCCTGCTCCCCGCCCTTCTGGCCGTGCTGGGTCGTGCCGTGTTCTGGCCCCGCGTCCCCACCGTGGGCCGGCATGCCGGGGGCACCTGGGGCCGCATCGCCGCCCGGGTGGTGGGGAGGCCGGTCCTCACCCTGGTCATCGGGCTGGTCATCTTCGGCGGCCTGGCTCTGTCCATGCTGGCCTACAGCCCCAACGGCTTCAACGACCAGCCCCCGCCGGCCACTTCCGACTCGGGGCGGGGCCAGGCGCTGCTGGCCGCCGACTTCCCGTCGGTCGAGACCAATCCGACGGCCATCCTGTTCAAGCTGCCGGTGCCGGTGTGGGACGAACCGGCCGTGCTGGCCGACGCCCAAAAGGGCCTGGTCGGCACCGGCCAGTTCTCGGCGGTGACCGGGGCCCTCAACCCCGACGGCGTGACCATCACCCCCTCGGCCTTGGTCGAGGCCCACACCGCCCTGGCCGGGCGCGGGGCGGCGTCCGCTCTGCCGGTCAACCCACCGGCCGGGGTGGCCGTGTCGGCGCAGGCCTACCGGGCCTATCAGGCTTCGGCCCAGTTCATCAGCGCCGACGGTCGTACCATCCAGTTCGACACCGGTCTGGCGGCCGGCGGGCCCGACAGCACGGCGGCGGCCGCGGCCATGCCGGCGGTGCGAGCGGCGGTCAACGGGGTGGCCCGGTCGATCGGAGCCACGGCCAACGGGGTCAACGGCGATGCCGCCCTGGCCAACGACGTGGGCACGCTGTCCAACAATGACATCTCGCGGATCATCCCCATCGTCATGTTGGTGCTGGCCATCTTGCTGGCCATCGTCCTGCGCAGCCTGGTGGCGCCGCTCTACCTGGTGGTGAGCGTGGGCCTCTCCTATCTCGCCTCGCTCGGGCTGGCCGTTTTGGTCTTCGTGGTCATCGGCGGACAGGACGGGATCAACTTCGTCCTCCCCTTCTTCATGTTCATCTTCATCATGGCCTTAGGCCAGGACTACAACATCCTGGTCATGACCAGGATCCGCGAGGAGGCCCACCACGCCCCCATCCGCACGGCCGTCCGTCGGGCCGTCGAGGCCACCGGCACCACGGTGACCTCAGCCGGGCTCATTCTGGCCGGCACCTTCGGGGTGCTCACGGTGACCGGCAACACCCAGGTGCAGGAGATCGGGCTCGGGCTGGCCGCGGGGATCCTGCTCGACACCTTCTTCGTACGCACCCTGCTGGTGCCCTCGGTGGTGGTGCTGCTCGGCCGGTGGAACTGGTGGCCGTCGCGGCTGTCCGGTGAGGATCACAGCCACGATCCGGTGATACCCGACGACCTGGCGCCGACCGACGGATGCGCGGCGACCGAACCCGAACCGCGGGCTTTGGCGGGGGTGGGGCACTGACCCCACCGAAGGGCGGCTGACCGGACCATCACCCTGTCGCGGCTGGTCGGGCTGTCGGGCGGACAGAGTACGGTGAACGGGCGTGGCCAGCCGACGGACTCCTCCCAGCCGACCCACGGTGGTGCTCCTGGTCCGCCACGGCAAGACCCCTACCACCGGCAAGATCCTCCCCGGGAGGGCCCCCGGGCTCCATCTGTCCGAGGAGGGCCACCGCCAGGCCGAGGCGGTGGCCGAACGGATCGCCGCCTTCGGCCCTGTCGAACGTTCGCCGGTCGCCGTCTACGCCTCTCCCCTCGAACGGACCAGCGAGACGGCCCGGCCCATCGCCCGGCGGCTCGGACTGCGGGTGCGGACCGACCGCGGCCTCCTCGAGTGCGACTTCGGGGAGTGGACCGGCGCCCGCCTCAACGCGCTGTACAAGCGTCCGGAGTGGCGCCAGGTCCAGGGAACCCCGAGCAGTTTCCGCTTCCCCGGAGGTGAGTCCTTCCTCGAGATGCAGGCCCGCATGTCCTCGGCCATCGCCCGCCTCATCCGCCTCCACCGGGGGGAGACGGTGGTGGTGGTGTCCCACGCCGACCCTATAAAGGCCGCCCTGTCCTCGGCGGCCGGTACTCCCCTCGACCTCTTCCAGCGCTTGGTGGTCTCGCCCTGCTCGGTGTCGGCCGTGGTCTACGGCGAGGGCGGGCCCGTCGTGCTCACCGTCAACTCGACGTCCTCTCTCGGTGAGCTGGCTGTCGGATGAGCGACGGTTACGACCTGTCGGCCCCCGACCGGGTCACGGTGGGCACCATCGGCCCGGTGGGAAGCCGGCTCTTCCTCCTCCAGTGCCGTCAAGGTCCGATCCTTCTCACCCTCAAGATGGAGAAGCAGCAGGTGGCGGTGGTGGCCGACTATCTGGCCCGCATCGTCCGCGACCAACAGCGCCCCGGGCACCTCCCCGACGACCTCCCTCTCGAGGAACCGGCCGAACCGGCCTGGGCGGTGGGGACCATCGGTGTGTCCTACGACGAGACCGAGGACCGGGTGGTGCTGGTCATCGAGGAGCTGGTCGAAGAGGACGAGACCGGCGCCATCGCTCGGGTCTCCATCTCCCGAGAACAGGCGGCGGCTTTCGCCATCCAGGCCACCCGGCTGGTGGAGTCGGGCCGACCCCCCTGCCCCCTCTGCGGTTCGCCCCTCGACCCCTCCGGTCACGAATGCCCGCGCACGAACGGTCACCGGCCTCCAGCGACCTGAGCGGCTGGAGCCCTGACAGCGGCCTCGGACTCGATCAGGCGACCGAGTTTCTGGCCACCGGCGAGCTCACCGTCGTCGGGCGCTTGCCGTGGAGCTCCAACCTCACCTTTCTGGTGAGCGTGGACACCGGCACGGACCAACCGCTCGGTGCCGTGTACAAACCGGGGCGGGGCGAGCGTTCACTGTGGGACTTCCCCGACCGGCTGTACCGACGGGAGGTGGCTGCCTATGCGCTGTCTGAAGCGCTGGGCTGGGGCCTCGTGCCCCCGACGGTGGTACGCGAGGACGGTCCTCTGGGCCAGGGGTCACTCCAACTGTTCGTCGACGCCGACTTCAGTCAGCACTACTTCACCCTGTTCGAGGAAGGGGGCCACGAAGATGCGCTGCGGACGGTGTGCGCCTTCGACGTGGTGGCCAACAACGCCGACCGCAAGAGCGGTCACGTGCTCCGGGGACCCGACGACAAACTGTGGGCCATTGACCACGGGTTGTGCTTCCACCGCCACACCAAGCTGCGCACGGTCGTCTGGGAGTTCGCCGAGGAGCCGGTGGCGGACGACCTACTGGAGGATCTGGCCAGCGTGGCGACGTCCCTCCCCGAACAGCTGGAGGGCCTGCTGTCCGGCCCGGAGATCGCTGCCCTCAAGGCCCGGATCGACGACCTGGTGGACACGGCCACCTTTCCGGTTCCGGTCGGCGACCACCCGCCCTACCCGTGGCCCCTGGTGTGACCGGAGGACAGGTTTATCCGCCGGTGTGAACTGGGGCCGCGGCGGCCTCAGCTGCGGTGGTGGCCGGTCCCGCGCGCCGGTTCTTCGATGGCGTCGGCGATGAGCGAGGCGTAGTACCGAGCGCCGGCCGGGTCGAGGTGGACCCCGTCGGGGTAGAAGTACTGGGGCGAGGTGGCGCTGGCGTCGTACCAGTCCACCACCGTGGCGTTCGAAAAGTGGCGGGCCACCGAGGCGATGGCGTTGTTGACCTCCTGCTGCCACGGTCGGGGTACCCGGGTGTTGACGAAGATGATCTTCTCCATGGGGCCGAAGGAGGTGACCAGGTTCTGCAGCTGGGCCGGCGTGTAGGGGCCGTTGGTCCCGAGCTCGACCACCAGGCGGTTGCCCACCACGCCCTCGGACTTGAGCAGGGGTACCGCCGACTGGACCTGGGTGAGCTGCTGGCCCACCTGGGCGTCGATGTCGATCCCCGGTAGCAGTTGTTGGAGATAGGGGGCGGCGTCCACCATGATCGAGTCGCCGACGGCGGTGATCCCCTGGCCCAGGGGAGGCGGTCCGGTGGTGGTGGTGGGCGAACCGGGCGGGAGCGGCGGGCCGATGGTCGCAGCCGGCCGGTGGTGGTGGACCGTGGGCAGTATGGCGGTCACCTGCGATGCCGGATCGGCCGCCGTTGCCGCCACCACCCCGAACAGGCCGAGTCCGCACAGGAGGGCATTGAACAGCGTGGCCGCCACCAGGACCCACCCGACGGGTCTGAGCTTGGGCCACACCCAGTTGTGCTGGCGGACCCGCTCCCAGCCGCGCTTGAGGGCGCCGTGTCGGACCGGCTGTTCGATGTAGCGCCACGAGAGGGCGGCGATGACCAAGGTGGCTGCGGTCTGGAGGAGCCCGCGGACCCAGCTGGCCGGGGCGTTGAGCGGCGTGGTCAACACGATGATCGGGTAGTGCCACAGGTAGATGGCGTAGGAGCGCTCGCCGATCCACCGGAGTGGTTCGATCCCGAGGATGCGGCGCAGCTGGGACCCGGGATGAATGGTGACGGCGATGACCAGCGCGGTCAGGAGGGCGAGCAGGACCATCCCCCCCGAGTACAGGAAAGTCTCGTACTGGTTGGTCTGCCAGAACAGGGCGAAGATCCCGAGCAGCGAGACGGCGCCGACCAGGTTGAGCACCCGGCGGGCGTTGGGGGTGACCGGGGCGAACTTGCGGCTGCGGGGCAGCACCATGGCCAGTGCCGCCCCGATGAGGAGGGCGAACACCCGGGTGTCGGTCCCGTCGTAGACGCGGGTGGGATCACCGCCGGGCGAGTAGAGGACGGCCATCTCGATGGCCGAGGCGGCAGCCAGCCCCAAGGTGATCAGCACCCGGGTCCTCTTCACGTGGATCCAGCGGAACCCGACCAGCAGGACCAGCGGCCAGATCAGGTAGAACTGCTCCTCGATGGCCAACGACCAGAGGTGCCCGAAGGGCGAAGGCGGACCGAACTTGGCGAAGTAGGAGACGTGCTGGAAGATGAACCACCAGTTGCTGGCGTAGAAGATGCCGGGCAGGACATCGCTGCGCACGGCAGTGAGCTGGTCGTGGTCGAACAAGGTGGCCCATCCGATGGTCACGAACATCATCACGAAGAGGGCCGGTAGCAGACGTCGGGCCCGGCGGATCCAGAAGTTCTTCAACCCGATCCCGTGGTGACGGCCGTACTCGGCCACCAAAAGGTCGGTGATGAGATAACCGGACAGCACGAAGAAGACCTGCACGCCGAGGAGTCCGCCGAGGGCCCACCCGAAATTCAGGTGATAGGCGATGACGGCCAGCACGGCGATGGCCCGGATGCCGTCCAGTCCGGGGAGGTAGGGACTGGTGCCCTCTACCGGTCGGGGCACGTCACACCCCTAGAGGCGGTGGGCCCCGATCGATGCGGCCCGAGGCCCTGACAGTGGTCCACCGAGCCCCTCGCTTGCACCAGGTCGGCTGCGGTGACGGTGCGCGACAGAGATCACTTCCCGGATCAAAAGAGTAGAAGGGGCCCTCTGATCATTATGCCACGCCCCCCCTCACCACAACGCGCTTGGGGCACGCCAATTTCGAGCGGTCCGGGTGTGCTCATCTCCGTCGGGCGCCGGCGGCTGAGCCGTTGTCCGCCCAGCTGCTCAGCCGCGGGCTTTGATGGCCTCGATCAGTTGCGGAAGCACCTTGAGCACGTCGCCCACGATCCCGAGGTCGGCCACCGAGAAGATGGGTGCGTCCTGGTCCTTGTTGATGGCCACGATGTTCTTCGAGTTCTTCATGCCGACCAGGTGCTGGGTGGCCCCGGAGATTCCGCAGGCCACGTAGACGGTGGGCTTGACCGTCTTGCCTGTCTGACCCACCTGGTGGGAGTAGGGGACCCACCCGGCGTCCACGATGGCCCGGCTGGCCCCGGCCGCCCCGTGGAGCAGCGTGGCCAGCTCCTCGATGAGGGCGTAGTTGTCCTTGTCCCCGAGTCCCCGGCCGCCCGAGACGACCACGTCGGCTTCGTCGAGCTTGGGCCCGGTGCGCTCCTCCACGTGGCGGGCCACGATTTTGGCCGCGCTGGTGACGCCGGTGTCGGGTGCCGGGGCGGCCACCACGGTGGCCGCCCCACCGCCCGAGGCCTCGGCGGCGAAGGACTTGGCCCGGATGACGTAGATGCCCGGCCCGTCGCCGGTGAACTTGGCGGTGGCCATCTCACTGCCGCCGAAGATGGCGTGGGTGGTGACCAGCGTCCCGTCCTCCACGTTGAGGTCGACCACGTTGGTGAGGACCGGACGGTCGAGCTTGACCGACAGGCGGGCGGCGATGTCGCGCCCGTCGTAGGTGGCCGGAAAGAGGATGGCGTCGGGACCGCTGCCGGCGGCCACGGCGGCAGCGATGGCGCCGGCCACCGGTGCGCCGGGCAGGGAGCCGGCCAGGTCGCCGACGTCGTGCACAGTGGTGGCCCCGTACTCGCCGAGAGTGCCGGCCACCGAGGCGGTGGCGTCACCCCAGGCAACCGCCTCGACGGTGGTGGCCAGCGACCGGGCCCGGGTGAGGAGCTCGAGGGACGTGGTGATGGGGGCGCCGTCGGACAGCTCGGCCAGTACCCAAATGGTGTCGACAGACATAGGTGCTTTTCTCTCCTACTCGGTCCCCTAGAGGACCTTCAGTTGCTCGAGGAATTCGATGATGCGCTGGTAGCCCTCACCCTCGTCGGTGACGATCTCGCCGCCGGCACGGGCCTCGGCCTCGGTCACCGCCATGATCTCCTGGCGGGCCCCGACCGCTCCCACCTGGGAGGGGTCGATGCCCAGGTCGGCCACGGTCAGTGTCTCGACCGGCTTGGACTTGGCCGCCATGATCCCCTTGAACGAGGGGTAGCGGGGCTCAACCACGCCGGCGGTCACCGTCACCACCGCCGGCAGCGGGCTCTCCACTTCGTCGTAGCCGGCTTCGGTCTGCCGTTCGACCTTGACCGAGTCGCCGGTGATCTCGACCTTTTTGGCGAAGGTCACCGAGGGGAAGCCGAGCAGTTCGGCCACCTGGACGGGGGTGGTGCCGGTGTAGCCGTCGGTCGACTCGGTGGCGGCCAGGACCAGGTCGGGCTCGGCCCGGCGGATGGCGGCGGCCAGCACCTTGGCCGTGCCCAGGGCATCGGTGCCGGCCAGGGTGTCATCGCTGATGAGGATGGCCTTGGCCGCCCCCATGGCCAGGGCGGTGCGCAGGCCCGACGTCTCCCCGTTGGGTGCCATCGACACCAACGTGACGTCGCCCCCGCCGGCGGCGTCGGCCAGCTGGAGAGCCATCTCCACGCCGTAGGAGTCGGAGTCGTCGAGGATGAGTTTTCCCTCTCGGACAAGGTTCTTTGTCCCCGGATCGAGCGCCGGTGGGGCGGCCGGATCGGGGATCTGCTTTACACAGACGACGACGTTCATGGCCGTGCATTGTTGTTGAAATCTGGGACTCCGACCAATCGGCCCCCCTTCCCAGGTCAGGACCCCAGCGTCGCCCGAGGGGGTCGGGGGTCGCCCAGGACGGCCGTGGCCAGGGAAACGTCATCGGTGATGACGGTGTCGACACCGGCCTCGGCCACCGACAGCAGGGCCGGCCGGTGGTTGACCGTCCAGGTGGCCACCCTCAGGTCGGCCTGGTGGGCCCGGTCGACCAGAGCGACGCCGACCAGGTCCACATGGGGGTGGATGGCGGTGCACCCATGGGCGAGGGCGGTAGCCACGGCCTGGTCGGGATCGAACCACGGGGCCAGCAGCAGCCCGGTGGCCAGGTCGGGATCGGCCCGCCGGACGGCGTCCAGGGTGGCCGGCCAGAAACAGGAGATCACCACCGTCGAGGCCCGATCGGCCTCTCTGACCAGGTCGACCACCGCTTCGGCGATGCCGTTGTCGGGGTCGAAACCGGGCTCACCGGGCAGGTTCTTGATCTCGATGTTGACGCCCATGCCGGCGCACACCTCGAGGGCCGAGGCCAACAAGGGAACGGAGGGGGGCAGAGCCGAGGCGACCAGCTCGGCCACTGTCCCCACCCCGGGGACCACCGGATCGTGGTGGACGGCCAGGGCTCCGTCGGCCGTCATCCGGACATCCATCTCCACGCCGTCGGCTCCCAGCTCACCGGCCCGCAGGAAGGACACCAGGGTGTTTTCGGTGATGCCCGCCCCCGGGTCGGGGCTGCCCCGGTGCCCGTGGACGGCGATCGATGGCATCGTCGAGTTTCCCTCCTCGTCGGGCCGCAGGGTGGCCAAATAGGGGCGGCAGAGGCACGGATCAAGACGCGAACTGCTTGCAACCGAAGGTGCCGGTCGGTACTCTAATGAGCGATCCCTGAACAGCCGGTGACTTGGTGCGCCGAGCTATGTGAAAGAGATCACAAGAACGAATCGCGAACAGACGCCCAGAGAAATGGGAGCGGAGGAATCGTCGTGGCCCTCATGTGGAACCGAACGGTCGATTGGGACGACGGTGATTGGAGGCAGCTGGCTGCCTGCCGGTCCACCGAGCCCGATCTCTTCTTCCCTATCGGCAGTACCGGCCCGGCCGTCGACCAGATCGAGGCGGCCAAGCGGGTCTGCCGTGGATGTGACGCCCTCGAGCCGTGTCTCGACTTCGCCCTGGCCACCAACCAGGAGTCGGGCGTGTGGGGGGGCACCTCCGAGGAGGAGCGTCGCAAGCTGCGCAAATCATGGCTGGCCGCCCGCCGGCGGGCCAGCTGAGCTCCACCCCTGGGGCACGCTGAGCATCTCCGGGGTCAGAGCCCGATCCGGTCCACGTCCGGCGTCGGCAGTTCGATGGTCACCACCGTGCCCTTCTGGCCGGCATCGAGCTGGTTGCGGTTGCGCATGGTGATGATGCCGTCGAGCTGACTGCGCACCAGGTCGCGGACGATCGAGAGCCCGAGGCTCTCCGAGGCGTCGATATCGAAGCCATCGGGCAACCCCGAGCCGTCGTCGGCCACGGCCAGAGTGAGGCCCCGGACATCGTTGACCAGATGGACCTCGATGTGACCGACCGACTGCGACGCCGCCTCGGTGTCGTCATCGTTTTCGGCGTCGAGATAAGCGTGCTCCACCGCGTTCTGCAGGAGCTCGGCCAGTACCACGGCCAGCGGGGTGGCCACGTCGGCCGGCACCTCGCCCAGACTGCCGATGACCTCGAAGGAGAGCTTGCGGGACAAGACCACCGAGTCCTCGGCCATCCGGATCAACGAGGTCACAATCTCCTCGAAGGGGACCTGGTCGCCGGGCTCACGGGAGAGGATCTCGTGGACGATGGCGATGGATCGCACCCGGCGCTCGGCCTCGAACAGCGCCACCCGTCCCCCCCCGGGCGGAAGCCGGCGAGCCTGGAGGCGGAGCAGGGCCGAAATCGTCTGCAGGTTGTTCTTGACCCGGTGATGGACCTCGCGGATGGCGGCGTCCTTGGACAGCAGCAGGCGGTCGAGCCGGCGGACGTCGGTCACGTCACGCAGGAGGACCAGACAACCGGTCACCTCCCCGTCGGCCAGCAGTGGGATGCAGTGGATCAACACGGTCACGTCGGGCCGTCGTTCCACCTCCTCGACCACGGGCAGGGCCGAGGCCAGAGCCCACTCGATGGCCGACTCCTCGATGCCCAGATCAGTGAGGCGGCGCCCTTCGATCTGTGAGTACATGCCCATCCGGTGCAAGGCGTTGGTGGCGTTGGGCGAGGCGTAGCGCACCTGGCCCTCCTCGTCGACCAGCACCACACCGTCGCCCACCCGCGGGGCCTCTTCGGTGGCCACCTCTTCACTCGGGAAGGGAAAGGTCGACTCGGACACCATGGTGACCAAGCGCTCGAACAGGTCGCGATAGGTCCGTTCGAGATGGCCGGGCCGCCGTCCGGCTCCGGCCGACAGCCGGGCCAGCACGGCCACCAACCGGCCCTCGCAGCGGACAGGAATGCAATGCAGCCGGACCGGCTCGTCGCCCGAGTCCAGTTCGATCTCCCCCCGGGTGACCTCGCCCGACTCGACGGTGACGATGGCCTGAGGCCAGCCCTCTGCGTCGACGGTCTGCCCCACCAGGTCGTGCTGGACCACGGTGGCGCTGTTGGACGGCCGCATCTGTCCGAGGACGACCAGAGTGAGGTCGTCATGGTGGCCGGTGCTGGCCGCCATCGGGGCCAGGAGGACCAGGTCCGAAAAGGAAAGGTCGGCCAGGATGCCCCAGGTGCCGAGGAGCCGCTGGAGATGACCGAGCTGGAAGTCGTCGAGGCTGGTCCGCTGGAAGGCGAGTTCGGCCGCCGTGGTCACCGGTCAACCCGCTCCCCCGCCGGGGCCACCAGGACCGGATGGGGTCGGCGATCCCGGAACCCCTGCAGGCGGACCACACCGGCGGCAGCCAGGAGGCTGCGCAGGTCCTCGGTTCGATCGGCCACGTCCGGAAGGGTGTGGGCGTCCGAGGCGGTGGTGAGAGGCACACCGGCGTCGACGAAGCGCTTGAGCAGAGGAGGGGCGGGGTACTCCTCGCCGATCGGCTTCCTCCACCCGGCCGACGAGAGCTCGGCGGCCATGCCCGACCGCACCGCCGCCTCGGTGATCCTGTCGTAGAACTCGTCGGGAACCGTCGGCACCCGTCGAGCGATCTTGACCAGGTCGGGATGGGCCAGGACGTCGCACACCCCCGACGCCGCCAGCTCCTCCATGGCCCGGGTGTACTCGTCCCACACCTGGTCGATCTGGCGTACGTCCCACTCGGCCATCACCAGGGGATCGTCGAGGACGTCGAAGCGCCACGCCCCCAACCAGTGCACCGAACCGAGGAGCACATCGAAGGGATAGCCGGCCAGGAGGCGACCGACCTCGTCCATTCTCCCCTGGTAGAAGTCGACCTCCAGACCGAGGACGACGGGCAGCCCTTCAGCCTTGACCGCCTCGACCACCTCCACGTAGTCGTCGAGGTCCACCCGAGCGTGATGATCCCAGTACTCGGCCATACCGGGACGCAGAGCCTCACCGGGCAGATCGTTCCAGAACTGGCCGACGAGGTCTTTGGCCTGGGTGAAACGGAAGAGATGTTCAGTGACGGCGATCTCGGTGACGCCGGCCGCCTCCGCCCGGGCGCAGTAGGCCGCCACCTGTTCCACGGTCGTTTCGGCATCGCTCTGCGAGTGAGGCCACAGATGCAAGTGGTAGTCGAGCACGCGCTGATCGTTCGGCTAGTCGACCCGACGGATGAGAGTGACCCCGTCGCGCACAGTCGTCTGGACCACCACCACCCGCGGGTCGACGGCCAAGGCGTCGTTGAACCGGCGGAGGACCACGGTGTCCTCGCTCTGGTCTGTCGGGTCGAGGATCCTGCCGCTCCACAGAGTGTTGTCGGCAGCGATCAGGCCGCGGGGCGACAGCTTGGGCAGGACGGCTTCGAAGTAGTCCGGGTAGCCCGCCTTGTCGGCGTCGATGAAGACCAGGTCGAAGGGTCCCTCCAGTGTGGCGATGGTCTCGATGGCCGGGCCCACCACCACGTCGATGCGGTCGGCGTACGGGCTGGCGGCAATGTGGCGGCGGGCGAACTCGGCGTGCCTCGGTGAGATCTCACAGCTGGTTATCCGACCCCCCGGGGCCAGGCCGGCCGCCATCGAGAGGGCCGAATAGCCGCCGAAGGTCCCGATCTCGAGCACCGATTGCGCCCCCAAGGCGAAGGTCAGCGTCTCGAGGAAGCGCCCCTCGAGCCGGCCCACCATCATGCCCGGGAAGTCCAAAGTGGCCACCAGGTCGGTGGCCAGAGCCTCCAAGAAGTCCGGTGGCGCGGTTGTGTGCTCCGAGGCGTAGGCCTCGAGGGTCGGGTCGACGATATCGGTCATGGGCAGTCATCGTAAGGCAGGCCGACGGCCCGCCGGCCGCCGGTCACTCCCAGATCTGCTCCCCCAACCGCACCAGCCCGGCCAGGTCGTAGAGATCGGAGTCGAAGAAGGGGACGGTGGCCACCACGTCGGGAACGACCGAGAGGGTCGACCGCTCCTCCATCTCCCGCACGGCCACCACCTGGAAGTTGAGATAACTCTCGGCCACCTCGGTGAGAACCCGGGCGATCTGGTCGACGTCCCCGAGGTCGGGGGCACGCTCACTGAGCTCGGGCGCCAATCCGGCGGCCAGTTCGCCGGCCCGGTCCCGCATGGCCTCGGCCACCTTGGCGCCGGCCGGGTCGCGCAGGTACAGCGGGAGCACCTTGTTGAAGACCATGGCCCCCAGATGGAGCCGACGGGCGGTGAGTTGTTCGGCGAAGAACTCGGCCTCGCGCAGCGGGACGGCCTCCAGCGTGGACACCACGAGGAAGGTGGTCCGGCGGTCCGACAGGAGGCGACCCACCGCTTCGGACCGCTCGACGAAACCGGCGTACATGGACTGGAACAGGATGAAGAACTCGGCGATGTCGGCCAGGAACTCGGTGCCAAGGATGCGATCGGCTACCTGGTAGAAGGGCCGGGTGGCCACGTTGACCAGCCGCGACCGGTAGGGAACGATGAGCCACCGTAGGAGACGGGACGAGAAGAAGTCGGCCATGCGCTGGGGGGCGTCGAGAAAATCGAGAGCGTTGCGGGTGGGTGGGGTGTCCACCACGATGAGGTCGTAATCGCTCTCCGAGTGGATCTCGTAGAGGCGCTCCATGGCGATGTAGTCGTGGCTCTGGACGAACCGGCCGGCGATGTTCTGGTAGAGCGGGTTGGCCAGAATCTCATCCCTGGCCTGCTTGTCGGGGGCGTGTCGCCGAATGAGGTCGTCCCACGACTCCTTGGTATCCAGCATGGCCGCCCACAGCTGGCCCCGCGGTTTGATGCCGGCCTGGCGGAAGGCCTCGTCGGGGACCCGGTGCTCGGAATTGCCGATACCGTCGAGACCGAGGGCGTCGGCCAGCCGCTTGGCCGGGTCGATGGTGAGGACCAGCACCTTGCTGCCGTGGCGCAGGGCGGCCATGACGGCGGCGGCGGCGGCCGTGGTCGTCTTGCCCACACCCCCTGGTCCACAGGCCACCACGATCTCCTTGGTGGCCAGGAGCCCGTCCATCGAGCCACCTCCGCCCTGGGTGGACGGGGCCGTCGGGTCGGGCTGGTCGCCGGCACGCCGCCCTCGCCCGCTCCGTCCGGTGGCCATCAGTACCCGAGCTCCTCGCCCAGGGAGGCGGCCACTTGACGGGTGGTCCTCAATCCGTGCGACCGGGTGAACAGGTAGGGGAGATAGAGCATGGGCACCGACGGATCGATGCTGCTGCGCAGACGGTCGAGGTGGGTCGAGCGGGTGCGGCGCATAGTGACGGCCAGCCGGGCCCCTTCCAGAAGGGGACTGGCGTCGCCGCCCACCAGAGCGTCGAGGGTGGTCGAGGCGGGCGGTGTGGCCAGGGCGTCGAACACCTTCTGCTCGTGACGGCCGAAGAGCTCGGGCAGGACCCGGTTGACCACCACCGCCGACAGCTGGACGGTGGTCTCCTCCTTCAGCCTGTGGGCCAGTTCGATCGTCTCGTTGACCGGCATCTCCTCCGGCGTGCACACGGCCACCAGCCCGGTGGTCCGGGTGTCGGAGAGGATCTCGAGCAGCCAGTCGGTCTGGGAGCGGATGAGTCCGACCTTGACCAGGTTGTTGATGGCCTGGGGAGCAGCCAGGAGCCCGACGATGTGGCCCGAGGCGGGGGCGTCCACCACCACCAGGTCGTAGTGGCGCTCCCGCACCTCGTAGACCGGCTTGCCCACGGTCAGGATCTCGCGTACGCCGGGGGCGGCGGTGGCCACGAAGTCGAAAGCCTTGGCCAGGGGTCCGATCCGGCCGACAACGGGGATGCGCAGCTGAAGCTTGAGGTACTCGCGCAGCGAAGCCTCGGTGTCCATGGTCATGGCGAAGAGGCCGGGCAGGATCTCCCTCTCCTGGAAGCCGGTCGGGGCGGCTTCATAGAAGCCGGCGACGTCTCCCTTGGCGTCGATCTCACAGATGAGGACCCGCTTGCCCTGTTGCGAGGCGAACAGGGCCAGAGCCGACGCCACGGTGGTCTTGCCCACCCCGCCCTTGCCGGTGACGAAAAGCAGCTTGAGATCGAGGAGCGCGCTCATCCGACCAAACCGGTGGCGGTGAGGCCCACGCCCGGAGGCGCTCGATGGAGGGGAGCGGTCAGGAGATCCCGAAACCGACCTGACGGGCCGACGTCGGCGGGTCCACCTCGACGTAGGCCACCTTGCCCACCGGCACACCCACCTGGCGGCCCTTGCGGTCGGTGAGCCAGAGGATGGTGCCGTCCTGGGCGAGCGCGGTCTCGATGTCGGCCAGGACCTTGTCGCGGTCCGCGTCCTCAGGCAGCTCGATGTCGAGTTCCTTCATCGATTGAACGATTCCGATACGCACGTCCACCGGGCACGCTCCTCTCAGTCGGTATCGGCAGATTTGCCGACCGCGTCCGACGATACAAGGTCCGTGACCTTCCGCCGGCATGGCCGTCCTCGGGCGTCACAGCCGTGGGGCACACTGGGAGGGTGGGAAAGGGCACTGAACGGTGAGCAGCACAGAGCCGGTGGCCGGCACAGAACCCGCTGTCGAGGCGGGGACCCCGGACGAGAACGAACGGACCCGGCGGTGGGCCTCGACCATGGCCGGCCACGGCGGAGGCGGCATCACTCTCGCTCACGCCGACAGCCACGCCCGGTGCAGTCCACGAGGCCCGGTGGCCGACCTGGCACGGGCCGAGCGGGAGGCGGTCGAATCGGCCATGTTGGCTCCGGACGCGACCCGGGCCCGGGGCGGGGGCAACCGGGTCCACCCCGAGGAGCCCGACTCCTGGCGCACTTGTTTCGAACGCGACCGCGACCGCATTCTGCACGCCACCGCCTTTCGGCGCCTGGCCGGAAAGACACAGGTCTTCGTCTTCCCCGACGACCATCAGCGCACCCGGCTGACCCATGCCCTCGAGGTGGCCCAGGTGGCCACCGGCATCGCCCGGGCCTGTCGGCTCAATGTGGCCCTCACCGAAGCCATCGCCCTCGGGCACGACTGTGGACACGGCCCGGGGGGTCACGCCAGCGAGGACGCCCTGTCGCCCTATCTCGACGAAGGGTTCGACCACGCCCCCTGGGGAGCGGACGTGTCGCTCGCCCCGCTCAACCTCTGCACCGAGACCCTCGATGGCATCCGTAACCACTCATGGTCGCGTCCGGCACCGGCCACCCCCGAGGGTGAGGTGGTGAGTTGGGCCGATCGCATTGCCTATGTCTGCCACGACTTCGAGGACGCGGTGAAGAGCGGCATCGTCACGTCGGCCGCCCTCCCGACCATCGTCCGCCAGCGGTGCGGCGACCGACGCAGCCAGCAGCTCGGGACCTTCATCGACGCCATGGTGTGGTCCACCCTGGCCACCGGGCGGGTCGGGATGGTCGATGAGACGGCCGAGGCGTTGGCGGCCTTCCGGGCCAGCAACTACGAGAACGTGTACCTGCGCCCGAGCTCGGTGGCCCAGGGCCGGGCGGTGGTGGCCGTCCTGCAGGCTCTGGTCGACCACTTCGGGGACCGGCCCCATCTCATCCCCGATGCCGCCTGGGCTCCGCAGGACAGCGGCGGAGACGCCACGAACGCCGAGCTGGTCGGTGGCGAGCCGGGCGCCATCCGGGCGGCCGTGGCCTACGTGGCCGGGATGACCGACCGCTTCGCCTTCAGCCAGGCCGTCGGCCTCCTCGGGTGGGATCCGGACAAGCTGCCGACCGGCGTGGGCATCCCCCACCGGTCCTGAGCAGGGCCCCGCTCACCACCGGTCGGGGCCGACCGGCGCGGGTCGAACGCTAGCGTCGGCACCGATGCAGAGCCCGTCATGCCAGACCGACCCCACCGTGCTACCACCGTGAGAAAGATCCACCGACCCAGCCGAACCAAGAGGGCGGCCCGGGGGCGCCAGGCCCGTCGTCGCGCTCCCCGCTCGTCCCACGGAACCTGGACAGAGCCGGCAGAGCGACCCGATCCGGTCGCCCTGCTCCAAGCGCAAGCGGCCACTCGGGTCCCCGAGCTGGTACCCATCCGCTACGGCCGGATGTTGGTCTCCCCCTTCACCTTCTTCCGGGGGGCGGCACTGGTCATGGCCGCCGATCTGTCCGCCACCCCCGACTCGGCCATCACCGTGCAGTGCTGTGGTGACGCCCATCTCTCGAACTTCGGCGTGTTCGGATCGCCCGAACGCCGTCTGGTCTTCGACATCAACGACTTCGACGAGACGCTGCCCGGCCCCTGGGAGTGGGACGTGAAGCGGCTGGTGGCCAGTTTCGAGATCGCAGGACGCGACCGGGGCTTCTCGCCCTCCGACCGCCGGCGGGTGGTCATGGCCGCCGCCCGCGCCTACCGCCAGGAAATGGGCGACGCATCCCACCGGAGCACGCTCGACGTCTGGTACTCGCACATGGATATGGCCCAGATGCGCGAGTGGATCCGCACCGAGCATGACGATCAGCGACGGGACAGGAAGAACAGGCACGACGCCGTGGTCGACGTGGCCAAAGCCCGGACCCGCGACAGCACCCGCGCCTTCAAGAAGCTGACCAAGGTGGTCGACGGTCACGCCCGCTTCGTCGCCGACCCACCCTTGATCGTGCCGCTGGAGGATCTGGTCCTCTCGCCCGACGCCCACCACCGGACCGAGCAGTCATTGCGCAAGCTCATCAAGAAGTACCGGCGCACACTGGCCGACGAGCACCATCCGCTGGAAGAGTTCCGCTACGTCCACATGGCCCGGAAGGTGGTCGGCGTCGGCAGCGTGGGCACCCGGGCGTGGATCTTCCTCATGACCGGTGTCGACACCGGCGACCCTCTGATCCTGCAGGCCAAGGAGGCCCAGCCCTCGGTGCTCGAGCGCTTCGTCGGCACCAGCGCCTACACCAACGAGGGACAACGGGTGGTGGTGGGCCAGCGCCTCATGCAGACGGCCAGCGACATCTTCCTCGGCTGGGTACGGGTCAAGGACATCGACGGCCAACCCCGCGACTACTACGTCCGCCAGCTTCACGATTGGAAGGGTTCGGCCCACGTCGACACCCTGTCGGTGGACGGTGCCATCACCTACGCCCGGATGTGCGGGGCCACCCTGGCCCGGGGTCACGCCCGGTCGGGCGACTGGATCGCCATCGCCTCGTACCTGGGCAAAGGCACCGTGTTCGACAGGGCCATGGCCGACTTCTCCGCCGCCTATGCCGACCAGAACGAGCGCGACTACGAGGCGTTGGTACGGGCAGCCCGCTCAGGTCGGATCGCGGTGGAAGAGGGCCTGTAGCCCCCCGGTGGGCGTGGGCAGGAACGGCGCCGGCGGCGGGCGGTCGGCCGTCGGCGGACCGCCATAGGATCGGGTCGGGGCGCCAGTCAGCTCGGGTCGGTCGAGGAGGTCGGCGATGGTCACCAAAGTCATGTCGGGGGCTCCCACCGGAGAGACGACCACGGAGGCTCCGGTCGATCGTGACCGGAACGACGGACAGCCAGTCCCAGCACGGGCCAGCGGGTCGAGTGCACCGGAAGGCAGTGCCGCTGCCGCTCTGGCCCCGCTGATCCGGTTGCTGGTGGGCGAAGCACCGGTCCGCTTCGAGTTCTGGGACGGCAGCGCCCTCGGGCCCCCGGTGGCCGTCGGCACCCTGCGGGTGCACTCGGTGGCGGCCCTGCGCCGCATCCTGTGGGCCCCGGGCGAGCTCGGGGTGGCCCGGGCCTTCGTGTCGGGGGACCTCACCGTGGAAGGCGATCTCACCGGGTCGTTGGCCGCGCTGCGCCACGGGTCGCGACGCGACCTGCGCCACATGGGTCTGCGTTCCCTCCCCGCCGCCCTCGGTGCAGCCGGCAGGCTCGGAGCCTTCGGCCTGCCGCCGGCCGCGCCGCCCGAAGAGTGCCGTCCGGCCGGCCGTCTCCACTCCAAGTCCCGCGATGCCGCCGTCGTCACCCACCACTACGACGTGGGCAACGACTTCTACCGCCTGGTCCTCGGCCCGTCCATGACCTACTCGTGCGCCCGGTTCGTCGACGATCGGGCCACTCTCGAGCAGGCTCAGGCGGCCAAGTACGAGCTCATCTGCCGCAAGCTCGGGCTCGACCGGCGGCCTGGTTCGCGCCTGCTCGACGTGGGCTGCGGATGGGGGTCGATGGCCATCCACGCCGCCCGCCATCATCGGGCCTCGGTCACCGGGGTGACCCTCAGCCGCCCACAAGCGGACGAAGCCCGCCGGCGGGTGGTCGAGGAGGGACTGGCCGACCAGATCGAGATCCGGGTGCAGGACTACCGGGACCTGGGGGGCGAACAGTTCGACGCCATCTCGTCGATCGGCATGTTCGAGCACGTCGGCTCCCCCCGCATGGCCGAGTACTTCCAGACGCTCCGCCATCTGCTGGTCCCCACCGGGCGGCTGTTGAACCACGCCATCTCCAAACCGGGAGGGTCGTTCCTCGGACGGCACTCCTTCATCGGGCGCTACGTGTTCCCCGACGGCGAGCTGGTCGACGTGGCCGAGGTGGTGCGGGCCATGCAGGCCGCCGGGTTCGAGGTCCGCGACGTCGAATCGCTGCGCGAGCACTACGCCCGCACGTTGCGCCACTGGGTGGCCAACCTGGAGGGACAGTGGGAGCGGGCGGTGGCACTGGTCGGTACGGGCCGGGCCAACATCTGGCGTCTGTACATGGCCGCCTCCGCCCTCGGCTTCGACGACGGCGGCATCGCCATCCACCAGGTGCTGGGCGTCGTCCCCGCCGCCGACGGCACCAGCGGCATGCCCCCGACCCGGAGGGACTGGGGTTGATCCCTCGAGGTCGAACCGGCCCCGACCGATGTCAGCGGACGGTCAGCTCCCGCCGGTAGACACGAGCAGGACCGAGGTCGGCGATGGCGGTGGCCAGGGCGGCAAAGACAGCGGCCGCTTCGCCGTCGGGTTCGGACACCACGATCGGGACACCCGCATCACCGCCGGCACGCAGAGCCCGCACCAGCGGCACCTGGCCCAGCAGGGGCACTCCGAGCTCCCCGGCTAGCTGACGTCCGCCGCCGGCCCCGAACAACTCGTAGCGGGTCCCGTCGTCACCGGTGAACCAGCTCATGTTCTCGATGACCCCGCGCACCGACAGCTTGAGTTTGCGGGCGGCGTAAGCCGAACGCTGAGCCACCTTTTCGGCCGCCCGCTGCGGCGTGGTGACAACGTAGACCTCGGTGCGGGTGAGATACTGACCGAGCGAAAGGGTCACGTCACCGGTGCCCGGGGGCATGTCGATGAGTAGGAAGTCGGGCTCACCCCAGTAGGCGTCGACCAGAAATTGCTCGAGGGCCTTGTGCAACATGGGCCCGCGCCAGATGACCGGTGTGTCGTCGTTGACGAAGTAACCCATCGACAGGCAGCGCACCTGATTGGCCGCCGGAGGCACCACCAGGTCCCCGATGATCAGAGGATCATCGTGCACCCCGAGCATCCCCGGAACCGAGAAGCCGTACACGTCGGCGTCGAGGATGCCGACGTCGTGGCCCATGCGGGCCAAGGTGACAGCCAGGTTGACCGTCACCGACGACTTGCCCACACCACCCTTCCCCGAGGAGATCCCGAGGATGCGGGTCTTCGAGCGTGGTTCCATGAACCGGTTGGGCCGGCCCTCTTCGTGGCCGATCTGGCCGCCGTGGGCATGATCGTGGCCATGGTCACCGCCGGCGGTCACACCGCCGTCCACCGGTCCACCGCGCAGCAGCATGCGGAGACGGGCACGCCGCTCCTCGTCCATGACGGCGTGGGTGACGGCCAGGTCGTCGGCTGTCGCCCACGGCCCCACCGCTTCGCTCACCCGACGGTCCAGCTCCTCGGTCTGGGGGTAGTGGGCCACCGGCAGCGCCAGCTCCACGGCCACCTTCTTGCGCTTGACCCGGACCGCGCCCACCATGCCCAGTTCTCCCAGGGGGAGACGCAGGACGGGGTCGGCCACGGCGCTCACGGCACCGGTGACCTGGGACTCGTCTATCGACATGCGGTCGCTCCTCGGGGAATTTCGCCGTCCCCGGTAGACTACGGGACGTGCCGACGGCCCCGGACAGAGCCCTGCCCGCAGCGAACGGGCCCACCCCTGCCGGTGCTCGGGGGCTGGGCGGTGAACCCACGGGATCGGACAGCACCTTCTCCGCGGCGGTGACAGCCGTCACCGCCGCCTTCGGTGACCCCACCCGACGCGAGATCTATCTGTTCGTCCGGGCCAACCCGGGCATCACCGCCTCGGAAGTGGCGGCCCGTTTCTCCCTCCATCCCAATGTGGCCCGCCACCACCTCGAACGCCTGGCCACAGGTGGCTACCTCGAAGTCACCATGGAGAGGTCGGCCGGCAACGGAGCGGGTAGGCCCTCCAAGCGTTTCCGGGCTGTCGGCAACGACCCGACCCTCGACTTGCTCACTCGCCGCGACGATCTGTTGGTCCTCCTGCTGCAGGAGGCACTCCAACTCCTCGGGCCGCTGGCCGCCGAGGGCATGGCCGAGCGAGTGGGCGAAGAGTACGGCCGGACCCTGGCCGGGCAGATGTCGCCCGGGGACAGCCAGCGGTCGTTGCGCACCGCCATGCACGCCATCGCCGAAACCCTGACCGCCCACGGATTCGCGGCCCACGCCGAGGACCAGGGCACAACCACCGCGGTGGTGGCGGACAACTGTCCTTTCGGCGACGCCGCCTCGCAGTACCCCGTCCTGTGCGCCGTCGACCGGGGCATGGTCAAGGGGCTGCTGGCCGGTCTGTGCGGTGAGGATGCCGACGGCACCGTCCCGGTGGTGCTGTCTTCTTCACGGGCGCGTGGCGACGACGCCTGTGCCGCCGTGGTCTGAACGGCATCCGGGCGGTGGCCCGCCACTACCTCGACCACGCCTCGACGACACCACTTCGTCCCGAAGCCCGGGCGGCCATGGACGAATGGATGGCGCACGGCGTCACCGCCGACCCCGGACGGGTCCATACCGAAGGACGCATGGTGCGGGCCGCACTGGAGGACGCCCGCGACCGGGTCGCCGGCTTGCTGGGGGTGCGACCCCGTCAGGTGGTGTTCACCTCGGGGGGGACCGAGGCGGTCAACGCCGCCGTGTGGGGGGTGACCCGGGCCGACCCCGGTCCGGTGGCCTGCGCCGGCGTTGAGCATTCCGCAGCCCGTGACGCCTCCGCCCGCGCCGGCCCGGTGGTCACGGTGGCCGTGGACGCCACCGGTCGGATCGCCGTCGAAGCGGTGGCCGATGCGATCGCCCGGTCGCGGGCCGATCACCACCGGGCCCCGGCCCTGGTCCACTGCCAGTGGGCCAACCATGAGGTGGGCACCGTCCAGCCGGTGGAAGCCGTCGTGGAGTACTGCCGGGCCGCTGGCCTGCCTGTCCATGTGGACGCGGCCATGGCCGCCGGGCACCTGCCCCTCGATCTCGACCGGCTGGGCGCCGATCTGGTGTCGGTCTCTGCCCACAAGCTCGGCGGGCCGGCCGGCATTGGGGCCCTGGTCATCCGCAGCGGCCTGCGCTACGAGCCGTTCGTGGTGGGGGGCGATCAGGAGAGAGCCCGCCGGGCCGGCATGGAGAACGTGGTGGCGGCCATCGGCTTCGGGGCGGCGGCCGGAGCTCTGGCCACCCCGGGCCGGCTGGAAAAGGAGATCGGCGCCGGTCGCCGGTGGACGGAGGACATGGTCGGGGCGGCTCGGGCGGTGGACCAGGTGACCGTGCTGGGTGATCCGGTCGACCGGGTGCCCCACCTCTTCTGTCTGGCGGTGGGGGGCGTGGAGGCCGAACCGGTGCTGCTCGGGCTGGACCAGGCGGGGATCGCCGTCCACTCGGGGTCGTCGTGCTCGTCGGAATCGCTCGAGCCGTCACCGGTTCTCGAGGCCATGGGGGCCGACGCCGAGAGGTCACTGCGGGTGTCGGTGGGGTGGTCGACCACCGACGCCGACGTCGAGGCTTTCTGTTCGGCCTTCGCCGGGGTGGTGGGCCGACTGCGGTCACTGCGCAGTTGACCGACCGACAGGCGCGGATTCCTTCGTGAGGCAACGATGTCCGCTACGCGCCGGTTTCTGATGAGTCAATGCGGACCCAGCCAGTTCCGGTGACCCAGTCAGTTCCGGTAATCCAGCCAGTAGGGTCATCGGGTGCGCGCCGTCGTCTGTGGTGAACTGGGGCCCCTCGAAACGCTGGCCATAGAGGAAATTCCATCGCCGTCACCAGGCGAAGGACAGGTGGTGGTCGACGTGCGGGCCGCCGGTGTCAACTTCGTCGACGGACTCATCTGCCAGGGTCGCTACCAGATCAAACCGGCCACGCCCTTCGTCCCGGGGAGCGAGATCGCCGGCGATGTGACCGCAGTGGGAGCCGGGGTGTCGGGCATCGAGGTGGGCGACAAGGTCATCGCCTTCACCGGGTTCGGCGGATTCGCCGAACAGGTGGCGGTGCCTGCGCTCTCGCTGGTACCCATGCCCTCCACGGTCGACTACGCCCAGGCGGCCACGCTCATCCAGAGCTACTGCACCATGCTCTTCACCTTGACCCGTCGCACCACCCTGGTCGCCGGTGAGTGGGTGTTGGTCCTCGGGGCGGGCGGGGGCATCGGACTGGCCGCCGTCGACGTGGCCCGGGCCCTCGGTGGACGGGTCATCGCCGCCGCCTCCAGCCCGGAGAAGCTCGAGGCCGCCCGGGGGCTCGGGGCCGAGGCCACCATCGCCTACGAGGAGGAAGACGTGAAGGCCCGGGCCCGGGAGATCGCCGGCGGCGGGGTCGACGTGGTCATCGACCCGGTGGGCGGAAAGCACAGCGAGGCCGCCCTGCGGGCCACCCGTCACCTGGGGCGGTTCTGCGTGATCGGGTTCGCATCCGGGCCCATCGCCGCCATCCCCCTCAACCAGATCCTGCTCAACAACCGGACAGCGGTGGGGGTGGACTGGGGCGGCTGGACCTTCAAGGACCCCCTCGGCAACCGCGAGCTCATCGGCGAGCTGATGGCCATGGTCGAAGAGGGCCGGCTCCACCCGGTCCATCCGGTTGCCCATCACCTGGACGCCGCCGCCCCGGTGATGTCCGGTCTCATCGAGCGTTCGGTGAGCGGCAAAGTGGTGCTTGTCCCCTGACCATCGCCGTGGTCGAGGCGCCGGTGGGATACTGACCAGTCGTGGCCGGCGACAGTGGGACAGCCCTCGTGACCAAGCTCGGGATCAAAGAGGACGACACCGTCGCCCTCCTGGGTGCACCGGTTGGACTCCTGATTGGTCTGCCCGCCGGCGTGGTGGTCAAACACAACGGACGGGGCCGCCCCGACGTGGTGGTGGGTTTCTTCGTGCGCCAGGCGGAGTTGGCCCGACGGCTCGGTTCCCTGGCCCGGATGGTGTTCCCCGCCGGTGGTCTGTGGATCGCCTGGCCCAAGAAGGCGTCCGGCGTGGCCACCGACCTCACCGACCACGCCGTACGCCACTCGGCCCTCCCACTCGGCTTGGTCGACAACAAGGTATGCGCCATCGACCAGACGTGGACGGGCCTACGCCTGGTGTGGCGACAGCGACACCGCTCGTCGGCTCTACCTTGACCCCCGGTCGGCAGACGGCACCCCGGACCCCCCGAGCGCCGAGGTGACCCTGGCCATCACCTTCGGTGCCTACCTTCTGGGGGCGCTCATGGGGTTGGGAGCCCACCGGGCCGGCCCCGGGCTCCGCCGCGGCTGGCCGGTCTACCTCCGGATCCAACTGGTGTCCACCGCCGCCCTGGTCGGACTGTTTTCGGCCTGGCGGTTGACCGGGTTCAGCCAGATAGTGGCGCCTTTCGTCCTGGCCGCCGTCGGTGCTCTGCTGTTGGCCGTCGCCCATCTGGTGCGGGGGGAGCGCAGCAGCGGATTGGCCGAGCTGGAGGGATGGGCAGCCTTCCCCAACGGGACCTTCTGGGTCCTCCCCATAGCCGGGGCCTTGATCGGTCCGACCGGCAGCATGATCTCGGCGCTGGCCAACGCCGTCTACGCCGCTCCTAACGCAGTGTGCATCCACCTCATGCGGCGCGACGCCCCTATCCCCCAGCGACGGTCCACCACCTGGACCGACCAGTCGATGCTGCTGGCCGTGGTCCTCGGCCTTTCGCTCCACCTGGTGGGGCCGGCGCCCCAGGGTTCGGAGTGGGTCCTGCGGGTGGCCGGGCCGCTGCTGGCCTTCGTCGGGGCCGGTCTCTACACCGGCTCGGTTCTCCATCCCCACAACGCCTCGGTGGAGCGGACGGTGTCCGAGTACAGACGGTGGGCCTTTCTGACCGCCGTGCGCATCGTCTACCTGGTCGTCATCGCCGTGGTCACCCGGTCGACGGCGGTGGCGGTCATCGCCGTCCTGTCGGCCTTCGGCCCGCCCGCCTTCAACCCGCCGCAGCAGGCCGTGCTCTACGGCTACCGGTCAGGGGTGGTCATGGTGGCCGTGCGATGGAGTTGGGTCTTCCTGCCCGTCGGGCTGGCGCTGGCCGTTCTCATCCGGTAACGGGAGGCCGCCGCCCACTGGCGCGGGCCGGTCCGGCGCTCTCAGTGGGCCGGCTGCACAGCGATGGCCACCGTCTCGAAGTGTTCGACCACCGGCGGCGGGTCGTAGAAGTGGTGGAGCAACCGGCGCCACTCCTGGAACACTTCCGAACCGCGGAAGCCTTCGGTGTGGTCTTCCAGCCGTTCCCATTCGACCAGCAGAAGGTAGCGGCCAGGCGTCTCCAGACACCGTTCGAGCCGCACCGAACGGCACCCAGCGGAGGCGGCGATGAGAGGACGGGCAACGGCGAAAGCCGCCTCGTAACTCTCGTGGGCATCGGGGTCGATATCGAGGACGACGTGTTCGAGGATCACCGGTCGAGGCTACCCGGCCTCCGGCTGTCGGCCGGGAGCACACCACTGATGACCCAGGCCAGAAGACCGACCCGGTCGCCGCCCGGAAGAACGGGTGCGGTTAACGATCCAGGCGTCCAGGGAGTGAGCCGACAGACCGTCCCCGCTTTTCCGGGTTGGTGTTGTCCTACTGGTAGTAGTGATCCTGCTCGAGGTCTTCGAGGAGGCTCGGACCGGTGGGCTCCCATGCCAACAGCTCCCGGGTGATGGCGGCACTGGCCGGCGTGTCCATGGCCACGAAGTGCCCGAGAGGGGCGAAGTGTTCGGCGGCGTCGCCGGCAGGGATTGATGCGGCGGGGACGTCGAGGTGACGACCCATCGCCTCGGCGATGGCACGGAAGGGGACCCCCTGGTCGCCCACCGCGTGCAGGACCGAACCGGCAGGGGCGGCCTCGACGGCCAGCCGGGCGAGGCGGGCGGCATCGGTTCGGTGCACCGCCGGCCAGCGGTTGGTGCCGTCACCCACGTAGGCGGCCACGCCCCGCTGCCGGGCGATGCCGACGAAGGTGGCCATGAATCCGTTGTCGCCGTCGCCATGGACGGTCGGAGGGAAGCGGAGCACCGACGAACGGACCCCGATGCCCCTCAACGAGAGGGTGAGCAGGGCGGTGGCCGCCCGGACCCCGGCGGGGTTGGCCCGAATTTCGGGGCCGGGCACCAGACCGTCTTCTTCGGTCGACACCCGACCGGCGGCGAGCCCGAGCATTCCCGAGGCCAGCACGAAGGGGCGGTCCGATTCGGCCAGGGCTGCGCCCATGGCCTCCACCGCCCGTCGGTCGGCGGCGCCGGCGGCGGCGAAGTTGCCGCCGAAGGCCACCTCGTGTTGGAAGGCCAGGTGGACCACGCCGTCGGCGTCGTTGGCCGCTTTGGCCAGGCCGTCGGGGTCGTCGAGGTCGCCTCGGTACACCTGGGCGCCGGCCTCTTCCAGTTTCTGGGCCGATGCATCGGAGCGGGCCAGGCCGACCACCTCGTGGCCGGCTCCGAGCAGCTCGGGCACGACGGTCGAGCCGATCCAGCCCGATGCGCCGGTAACAAAGATTCTCATGGTGAGTACCTTCCCGGAGTTGATGTCAGTGGCTGCTATCACAACATATACCGGATGTCAGTGACTGTCAACGTTTAAGATGTGAGCCATGGGTAGATGGCAGCCGGACAGCCGGGGGCGGCTGCAGGAAGCCGCTCTGGCTCTGTACTCGGAGCGGGGATTCGACCAGACCACCGCTGCCCAGATCGCCGCCCGGGCCGGTCTGACCGAGCGGACCTTCTTCCGCCACTTCGCCGACAAACGGGAAGTGCTCTTCGGTGGTTCAGCCCTCCTTCAGGAGAGGATCGTGGCCGGCGTAGCCGGGGCCCCTCCGGAGGACGGGCCACTCGACGCCGTGGCCTGTGGACTGGCTGCCGGCGCCGCCCTGATGGGTGAGTTCCGCCGTGACCTGTCCCGCCAGCGCCAAGCGGTCATCGCCGCCAACCCCGAACTGCGAGAACGGGAGTTGGCCAAGCTGGCCGACTACGCGGCAACAGTGGCCGGAGCCCTGCACAACAGAGGGGTGGGCGAGCCGCAGGCCAGCCTGGCTGCAGCGGCAGGCATGACGGTGTTCCGGGTCGCCGTCGAGCAGTGGGCCAACGGAGACGACCACCAAGATCTGGCCGAGGTCATGCGGCACTCGATGGCCGACCTTCGGTCGATAGCGGGCGGCGGCTGAGCCCCACCGGCTCATGAGGACGGGGCCGCTGTGGCCGTCGGGCAATGACCGTTGTCAGCTCCGGGAGCGGGTGCGCTCCAGCAGCAGGGGCGTACTGGTGGCGACGATGACAAAGAGGGCAAAGGTGACGAGGTGCACGCCGGTGCACCACAGGCAGATCTTCTTGACGGTGAAGAGCTCGGTCGAGATGAGGTACAGAACGGTGACGATGCCGACGGCGGCCACCGCCAATCGCAGGAGGTGAATCCGGGCATCGGCGGACCGCCAGGCCGCCGGGAGACAGAGCGTTCCGAGGGCCAGGAAGAACACGATCCCGTAGACGGGGACGGGTATGCCGACCACCACTGACTGGGCGCTGGTGAGCACGGCGGCACAGTCGACGGGACCGGCATTCACGCACACCAGTGAACCGGGATGAACGTGAACCCAGAGCGTGTATCCGGCTAGCGCCAGCCCGATAGCGCAGAGCACCAGGGAAGCGATGATGCGCCCCCGTTGGCTGGATTCACCTTGGCCGGTCGACACGCTTCCAACGATACCGGGACAGACCGTGGCATTACCATGCGCCCTATGCCTGCCGTGGTCCTGCGAGGTCCTGCCAATACAGCTCCCGAGAGCATCGTCGGCCCCTTCCCCTCCTTGGAAGAGGCTGAGGAGTGGGCGCAGCGGCACCCTCGCCACGGTGGCTATTGCGTTGCTGAAGTGACCACCGATCCAGCGGAGATCACCTGATCCTCGGTGGTGCCCGCCCGACGTTTCGGTAGGCCGTGATCCTCGATCGCCGTAGCTAAACCTTGGCACCTGTCGCTCGTGCCGGCCGGTGGTTGGCACGCAGATACGCACCGCCGACCTCCGACACGACGATCACCGGGCCCACTCCGGGAGCTTGGTGACGCTCGACATAACCTCGGGAATTGGCCTCCTCCCATACGGGCAGACGCGGGCACGACGTGCGCCACGCATCCAGAACCTCGGCGTAAGGGCGCGGGCTGGGTCCGAGCCACTCGAGAAGGTCGAGGATCAGGTTGTCGACGGTGTCGGTCATGGGCCTTGCTCATAAGCATGGCACGTCGTCACCGCGACCGACCGGCCGCTCTCGTCCCATCGATGGCGGGTAGAGGGCAGCGACCGGGTCGGTTCGGTGGTCCTCCTCATCCCATCGGCGAAACAGCGCGTCACGCCGGCCACGCCGACGTCATCGACGAGTCCATCGACGGGGCCACCGCCTTCTCGCTTATGGCGGCGGAGGAGGAGTGGCCGCCGTCGCCCTGGATCACGGCCTGGGCACCGGCGGTCTGACCCCGTCGCCGCCGCCGGTCGACCGAGCGGGCCAGGCCTTCGAGGGCGGCAACCGTCGTGCTCCACCCGATGCAGGCGTCGGTGACGCTCTGACCGAAGTTCAACCGGGAAGGATCGGAGCCACGGGCCTCCTGGCGCCCGGCCTTCAGGAAGCTCTCGAGCATGACCCCGACGATGCCCGGTTCGCCGCGGGCCAGCCGTTCACCGATGTCGGCAGCCACCCGCGGTTGGACCCGATGGTCGCGCCCGCTGTTGCCGTGACTGGCGTCGACCACCAGTCGAGGAGCGAGGCCGGCCTGGGCCAGTCGCCGGACGGCCTCGGCCACCCCGGCCCGGTCGGCGTTCGGTCCCGCGGCGCTGCCGCGCAGCACGACATGGGCGTCGGGGTTCCCGTCGGTGTAGGCGGCGGCGGCCCGGCCGTGGTGGTCGATGCCCACCAGGAGCTGGGGGCGGCCGGCCACCCCCACCGCATCCACCGCCACCTGGATGTCGCCGGACGTCGAGTTCTTGAAACCGACGGGCAGGGCCAGGCCGCTGGCCAACTGCCGGTGGACCTGGCTTTCGGCGGTGCGAGCCCCGATGCACCCCCAGCTCACCGCGTCGGCCAGGTAGTGGGTTGTCATCGGATCGACGAACTCGCAGCCCACCGGGAGGCCGAGGGTGAGGATCTCGGCCAGGAGAGCCCGAGCGGCGAGGAGGCCGTCACCCACCCGGAAGCTGTCGTCCATTCCCGGATCGGCCACCAGGCCCTTCCAGCCGTCCGACGTCCGTGGCTTCTCGAAGTAGGCGCGCATGACCACAACCAGTTGGTCGTCGAGGCGATCGGCCACCCCGGCCAACCGCTCGGCGTAGGTGAGGGCGGCTGCCCGGTCGTGGATCGAGCACGGTCCCACCACAACCAGCAACCGGTCGTCCTCGGCCCGCATGATGGACGCCGATCTCCGGCGCCCGGACAGGACCGTCTGTCTGTTGGCCGGCGTGAGCGGCACGCTGTCGGCCAGCCGGGCCGGCGAGTCGAGCGGGTAGGCCTCGCCGATGCGCCAGTCGGTGGTCGGCTCGTCGGGGTTGATCATCGGGATTCCTTCCTGCGAGCCAGGTCCCGAAGGTGACCGGCTCGCCACATCGTGGGCAAACAAAAAGGCAGAGGCCGAAGCCTCTGCCTGGAGCCGGTCCTGAAATGCGCGCTCAGTGCGTCATGACGCTCCGAGGGCCACCCAGGGCCGGCCCGTCAAACCACCAATAGCAACGCATCGATTAGACGTTACCAGTCGGCAGGAACGACGACCATCAGCCGGCCACCGGGGCGGGCGGTGTCAGACCCGCCTGTCGGTAGGCGTTGCGGATTTCAGGCGCCGCTTGTTGCACGAGGGTCGCGGGTGGGCCGTCGGCCAGGAAGCGGCGGTACTGGGCGACAGCACCAGCGGCGTTGTCGTCGTATTGGAGCTGGACCGTGCCGAGGTAGAGGCGTACGGCATAGTCCGCGGGGTTCAAGGCCACGGCCCGGTTGAGCTTGGCCAACCCGTTGTCGATGACACTGCGCTCGTCGCTCTGTAGTCCGGTCTCGAACTCGAGCCACCCCAGTTGGGCCAGGGCCACCTCGTTGTTGGGCTGGGCCTCGAGGACCGACTGGTACAACTGAGCGGCCTGGTCCAGCTTCCCTTCGTTCTGGGCGGTGGCCGCCTGGGTCAGCGACTCCTCGACTTGCTGGGACTGGTTGAGCGCGATGCTGCCGGTGGCGGTCTGCCCGGGCAGGCGGTTGGTGGCGAACAGGGAGACGGACAGCACCAGGGCGGCCCCGAAGGCGGTGACGGCGCCGGCCAGCAGCCACCGACGACGGCCGCGGGGCGCCCGCCCCTGGCCCCCCTCTCCCCGGTTGCCGGACCGCTCCGGTGAGGGGGCGACCGTCGCCATCGGGGGATCGGCCAGCGCCACTGCCCCACCCGACAGTGCGGACGTGGTCACCGGTGCCGCGCTGGCCTCGAGGGCAACCAGGCGGGCCATGTCACGACGGCGTAGGGCCAGATAGTCCTTGTCGGAGAGGTCACCGGCCAGGTACTCGACGTCGGCGTCGGCCAGCGACCGGTCGAGGAACCGCCGGCGGTCGGCCACGGTCGGCCCGTCGAGCGAGGGCCGGTCGAGGGCATCGTCGGGATCCGGGCCGACCGTCCGTCGTCGGACCATGACCACGGCCAGTCCGGCCACCGCCGCCAGGCCACCGAGCACGGGGAGGAGCCAGACCACCAGGGTGACGCCGTGGTCGGGCGGGTCGAGCACGATCGAACCGCCGTAGCGGGACACCAGGTACCTGTCGATCTGCTGGTCGGTCCGGCCCTCGGCCACCATCTGGGTCACCGTGGCCCGCACGGTCACCGCCGTGGGCGCGCTGGACTGGGCCACCGACAGGTCCTCGCAGGAGGGGCAGCGGAGACCCGATTCGATGGCCGAGGCCCGTTGCTGGGGCGTCGGTGTCGAACCGGACAGGATGCCGCTGCCGACGATGAGCGCCACCACCAGGACCAGACCGAAGACCGTCCACAGGGGAAAGGCTCGCCGCCCGGCCGGTCCGTGCATCACCGTCACGCGTGGTCGGCCCGGGCCCGGGCGATGACCTGGTCCAGATCGGCGGCGGTGACCGAGGCGACGATGTAGGCCACCACCCGGCCGTCGGGAGCGATGACGAAGGTGGAGGGAAGCTCGCGCACGCCGTAGTCCAAAGCGATGGTCCCCCCGCCGTCGGCCATGGTCGGCCACGTCACCCCCAGTTGGGCCTGGGAGGCGCGGGCATCGGCCACGCTGTCACTGAAGACCACGCTGAGCAGGCCGGCGTCACCCCGGCTCTGGTGGTCGAAGGCGAACTTGACCAGCTCGGGTCCCTCACTCTGGCACTGGGTGCACCAGCTGGCGAAGAAGCTCACCACCACGAACCGCCCGGGCCGACGCGGCAGGGTGTAGTGGGAACCGGTCAGGGTGGCACCGGATATGGGCGGGGCCAGTTGGCCCACCACCGGGTTCTGCACCTCGTCCACGGCCGCCGGCGGTCGGGTGGCCAGTACGGCGATCAACCCGGCGGCGATGACCAGCACCCCGATGGCCACCCACCGCGCCGTATGGGTTCCGGTGCGGGGCGGGTGGTCGGCGACCGTCGCCCGTCCCCCGGCGTCGGACCTCTCGGGCGATCGCTCGGCGGGCGCCGTCTCGATGGTCATCCCGGTTCCCCCGCCCCCACCGGAAGCCGACGGGGCTCCGGTTCCGACGGCGAGGCCGGACCGCCCCCCGGTCCGCCCTGCTCGGGCG
Organism: uncultured Acidimicrobiaceae bacterium; assembly: GCA_963813525.1. GTDB lineage: Bacteria > Actinomycetota > Acidimicrobiia > Acidimicrobiales > RAAP-2 > Bog-756. Next base: position 889,986 of record CAWEZI010000005.1, on the reverse strand, counting down.
AACGGGGGGTGGTGGCCACCACCACCGGAGTGGACACAGGATCGGTGGGCCGACGGCGGCGGCCGGGGATGGCCGACAGCGCTGAACCCAGCCCGATGAGGCCGGCCCCGATCCACAGCCACATGACCAGCGGTTGCTCGACGGCGCCGAAGCTCCACACGCCGCCGCTGGACGGGATCGAGTCGATGGTGAGGTAGAGATCGTCTCGCCAGCTGGAGTCGATGGCCGGCGTTCCCACTGTTTCGGTTCCCGCCCCGAACTGACTGACCGCCGGGGTGAACAGACCGTGGTCGACCCGGAGGACGGCCTGGTAGGTCGAGCGCGACGGGGAGGTCACCGTCCGGGTGTCGACGAAGGTGATCACGTGTCCGGCGAAGGTGGTCGACTGGCCCTTGGCCAGATGGAGTTCGGTCCGGTGCAGGTACGACGTCGCCGCGGCCAGACCGATGGCCACCACCACCACCCCGATGTGCACCACCATGCCGCCGTTGGCCCGCCCCACCAACCCCCGCCAGCCGGCCAGGACGGCCCTGCCCGACGAGGCCCCGTGGCCGCGCGCTCCCCGGTAGGCACCGCGCACCGACAGAACCAGGGCCCGCCCGGCCGATGCCGCGGCGAAGGCCCCGAGCCCGAAGGCCAGCAACGGTGCGACGCCCCGCGCACCGGCCAAAACACACGCCACCACCACGGCCACGCCGATGGCTGCGGGAACGGCCAGTCGGCCCCGCATGACCTCGACGGTCGTCTTGCGCCAGGGCAGGGCCGGCGCCACGGCCATCAGGAAGAGGAGGGCCAGGCCGACCGGGACGAAGAACCGGTTGAAGTAAGGCGCCCCCACCCCGATCTGGGTGCCGTGGTCGAGCGCCTCATAGAAAAGGGGAAAGACGGTGCCGAGCAGCACGATGAAGGCGAAGCCAACGAACAGCAGGTTGTTGACCAGGAAGGCGCCTTCCCGGCTGACCGGCGAGTCGATGCCACCGGGTGAGCGGAGGCGATCGCCCCGCCAGGCGATGAGACCCACCCCGGTGACCAGCACGACACCGAAGAAGCCCAGCAACAGCGGACCGATGGTCGAGTTGGAGAACGAATGCACCGACTGGGTGACCCCGGAACGGGTGAGGAAGGTACCGAGAATGGTGAGGCTGAAGGCGGCCAACACCAACGACAGGTTCCAGATCCGCAGCAGGCCACGACGCTGCTGCACCATCACCGAGTGCAGGTAGGCGGTACCCACCAGCCAGGGCAGCAGAGCGGCGTTCTCGACCGGGTCCCAACCCCAGAACCCGCCCCATCCCAGTACCTGGTAGGACCACCAGGCGCCGAGCAGGATCCCCACGCTGAGGAAGGCCCAGGCGAACAACGTCCACCGCCGGGTCTCGCCCTGCCAGTCGTCGTCCAGCCGGCCGGTGATCAGCGATGCGATGGCGAAGGCGAAGGGGAGGGTGAACCCCACCAGTCCGAGGTAGAGCAGGGGTGGATGGACAAGCACCAGCGGGTTGTCCTGTAGCAGTGAGTTGGGACCCGGTCCGTTGGTGGGCACCGCCCCGACGACGTGGGCGAAGGGATCGGACGGACCCAGCATGAGGCCGAAGAAGAAGGCGGCCACCACGTAGACGACCAGGGTGGCCCAGGCCACCAGGTCCTCACTGGCACGGCGGCGGAAACGCCACACCATGGCGGTGGCGTACCCCCCGAGCACCAACCCCCACAGGAGAATCGATCCGGCCAGTGCCGACCACAGCCCGGTGATGGCGTAGAGCACCGGCGTCTGACGGCTGTTGTTTTCGGCCACGTAGGCCAACGAGAAGTCGTGGGTCAGGAGAGCGTGCTCCATGGCCAGCACGGCAATCACCCCGCCGAGGAGGATGACAGGGGCGTAGAACAGGCCGGCCCGTTTGGTCGAGAGCCGGCCCCGCTTCAGACCCACGGCCAGGACCACGATGCCGGTCACCGCGGCGGCGAACCCGAGGAGGACGCCGGTGTGTCCGATCGCTCCGTTCACCGGACTGGACAAGTTGGGCGGGCGCCCGCTTCGGCGCTCATCGCTTGCTCCCGTTCGGAGCCGTCACCCGGCCGGGGTGGGCGGCGATGTAGGAGGCCGAATGCTTGACCAGGATCTGATCGGACACGAAGGTGCCGGCGCTGAAGTGTCCGACGGCGATCACCGGGATGCCGACCTGGAACAGCTGGGGTGGACTGCCCGTGTTGTCCACCTGTACCCGGGTGGACCCCGAGGTGACGACGAAGTCGACACCGTTGCCGGTGCCATGGACCGACCCGGAGGCCACCACCCCTTCGAGGTTGAAGGTCTTGCCGCCGAGAGTGGCCTCCTGCTGGACGGCCTGATCGGCCGGCAGATAGAAGTTGAGGGCCGAGCCGAGCCCCTTGACCACCAAGAAGACCAGGGCGCCCACCAGCACGGCGCCGACCACCACGTAGCGCAACCGGTGGCTGCTGCGGGTGGTCGGGACGGCAGCCACCGGCGGCACACCGAGGACGCCGCCCTCTCGGTCGGCGTCAGCCGGCGGGCGGGGCGGGGCGGTGGTCACGACATTCCCCCCCGGGCATCAGGTCCGGTGCGCACCGGCTCCTGTCCGGGCGGGAAGGGCGGTGCGGCCCCGCCGGCGAAGCCGTCCTCGGCCACCGGAGCGGCACCGGCCAGGAAAGGAGGCTGCCCGTCGGCCCGGGCGGCGTCGACCAGGAGAGCCACCGCCCGATTGAGCCGGCGTCCTCGGAAGACGAGGGTCAGGGCGTAGAGGAACAGGATGGCCAGCACGATCGAGTAGCCGGCCTGGACGTAACCCATCAGCCCACCCCCGGGGGGTCGGCCACGAGTCCTTCGGCCTGGCGCTCGCGTAGGGCCATGTCCAGCTCACCGCTGCCCAGCCAGTCCTGCAGCACGCCGATCCGGTAACGGACCAGCAACATCCAGACGAAGACCAGGGTGAGGGCGATGAAGCTGAGCAGAAGGGTCCAGGCCATCGAGCCGTGGATGGTGGGCGAGAGATTCGGGTTGAGCACGGTGGCCCCCTGGTGGAGGGTGTTCCACCACAGCACGGAGAAGTGGACGATGGGTACGTCGAGGGAGCAGAACAGGGCCACGAAGGCGCTGCGTTTGGCCCGCACCTCCGGCTCGGCGGGGACATGACGAAGAGCGAGGTATCCGAGGAAGAGGACCAGCAGCAACGCCGTGCTGGTGAGGCGTGCGTCCCAGGCCCAGTACACGCCCCAGGTGGGCTTGCCCCAGATCGAGCCCGAGATCAGTGTGCAGATGTTGAAGACCACCCCGACCTCGACCGAGGCGGCGGCCAGTCGGTCCCAGAACAGCGAGCGGGTGCGGGGCCACAGGTAGAGCAGGCTGCACAGGGCGGCCATGCCGAAGGCCAGGTAGAGGGCCACCCAGGCCACGCCGGGGTGGATGTAGACCAGTCGCACCAGGTTGCCTTGGACCTGATCGGGCGGCGTCACCCACAGCCCGAGCCACACGGTCAGGGCCACTCCCACCACGGCCGCCACCCCGATGATCCGCACGGTCCATTGGGCACGGGACGACAGCACGGGCGGCGCCGGCCGTTGTGGGGGAGCCGGCCGGTCGAGGATCGAGTTGCTCATGCCGTCTCGTGGATGGGTCCGTAGATGACGACGCCGACGGCAAGGTAGACGGCATCGAACACGATGAGCAGGCGGAGCCACGGGGTGGCATCCGAGGGGGTGCCGCCGACGAGGGCGGCCTGCCAGATGCGGGTGCCGGCCACCAGCACCGGCGCGGCGATAGGCAACCACAGGAAGGGCAGAAGGGTCTCCCTCACCCGGAGTCCGGCGGACAGGGCGCCGTACAGGGTGCCGGTGGCCGCCAGCCCAAGGGTCCCGAGCAGGCCGGAGACGACGATCAGCCAGGGGACCTCGATCCGGGCCCCGTAGAGGACCACCACCCCGAGGCCGAGCACCACCTCGAGCACCACCAGCTCGGCGGCCACCGCCGCCGCTTTGCCCAGGAAGAGACCGGCCGGGTCGATGCCCGACAGGCGGAGACCGTCCCTGGCCCCGTCCCCCGACTCGACGGCGACACTGCGTTGGACGGCCAGGACGGTACAGAAGAGCACGGCCACCCAGAACAGCCCGGGGGCGCCCTTGGCCATGACGGTGCGGTCGGGACCGAGAGCAAAGGCGAACAGGACCAGGGCCACGATCCCGAACGGGGCCACCTGCGACACGGCCACCCGGGAGCGCGCCTCTATGCGGAGGTCCTTACCGGCCACCAGGAGGGAGTCACGCCACATGGGCGACCGGTCCCTTCGTCGCCGCACCGCCGGCCACCCGCAAGGCGGCAGGAGCCGATGCATCGCCGGCGGCGGCCCCACTCCCCTCGGGTTCGGGCGGGGCGGTGTCCGACCCGGTACCACCGATCCGTCGTTCGGCGGTCACCCGCCCGCCGACGATGGTGACCGCTCGCGCCGCCAACGACTGGCTGTATTCGGGCTCGTGGGAGGCGATGATCACGGTGGTCCCCCCGGACGACGCTTCGGTGATCAGCTCGTTGAGGGTGGCCCGGGCGGCCGCGTCCAGTCCGGCGTGGGGTTCGTCGAGCAGCCAGAGGTCGGGCCAGCGGGCCACCAGGATGGCCAGGGCCACCCGCCGGCGCTGTCCGGCCGAGAGCTTGGAGGCCGGCGTGCGCAACACTCGGCCGGTCAGACCCACCCGGTCGCAGGCCGGCCCGATCCGTCCGACATCGGCCCCCGACGCCCGCACGGCGAAACGGACGTTTTGGGTCACGCTCAGTTCGTCGTACAGATGGGAGTTGTGGGCCAGCAACCCGATCCTCCGTCGGACCACGGTGCGGTGGCGCACCGGGTCGAGGCCGAGGATGGCCACGTGACCGGAGGAGAGGGGCACCAAACCGGCGCAGACCCGGAGCACACTGGTCTTGCCCGCCCCGTTGGGCCCTTCGACCAGGACGGTCTCCCCCGAAGCCACCTCGAGGTCCACGCCGGCCAGAAGGGGGAACGGCCCCGACAGCGCGATGGCGTCACGGAGTAGAACTGCCGGGGAGGAGGGGGCTCGGGAGGCCATAACCGTGCCTGCATGCTACGGGGGCCGCCGTTCAGGGGCCAGGCGGGCAGGGCGGGGGCGGCGGGTCGACCCCTAACTGGTGGTCAAGCGGCTGAGATGCAGGTCACGTAGCCAATCGCCGATGAAGCCGGAAAAGGTGCCCACGTGCCCGGTGAGCAGGAAGATACCGAAGACGATGATGATCGCCCCGGCCACCAGGTCGATCACGAAGAGCCGGCTGCGCACCCGGGCCAGCACGTCCGTGGCCCGGCCGAAGGCCAGCCCACTGAGGAGGAAGGGCACACCCAGCCCGAGGGAGTAGGCCAGGAGGAGGGCGATCCCACCGGTGGTCGATCCACCGGTTCCGGCGGCCAGGGCCAACACGCTCCCGAGGACCGGTCCGATGCACGGCGTCCATCCGAAGGCGAAGGCCATCCCCATGACCGGCGGCGCCCACGACCCGAGCACCGAGGGACGAACCGTGAAGCGGCGTTCGCCGACAAGGGCGGCCGGAAGGGTGACACCGGCGGCCATGGCCACCAGCACCACCCCGAAGACGATGATCAGGATGCCCGAGACGGTCTCCAGTTGACGCTGATGGGTGAGGAAGAGTCGTCCGAGGGCCGAGGCCGAGGCACCGAGGATGGTGAAGACCACGGTGAACCCGGCGATGAAAGCGAGGATCCCGTAGAGGAGTCGGCTCCTCTGGCGGCGCAGCTGGGCGGCCGTGAACGGGCCGGTCGACGGTGCCGGCCCCTCGACGGTCGGACGGGTGACCACCGCCGGGCCGGCGACCGCCCCCGCCCCCACCGAGGTCGGCACCGGGTCGGGGGAGGATGGCGACCGTGTGTCCAGGGCGCCGAGCTCGGCCGCCGACAGGCCCGACACCATCGACAGGTAGGCCGGTACCAGGGGGAGGACGCACGGCGACAGGAACGAGAGCATGCCGGCACCGAAGGCCACCAGCAGACCGAGGGGATCGGCGTGAATCGTGGCCAACCCGTCCATCGGCGGTCTCTAGATGCGCTGGCTCTTCACCAGCGCCATGTCGGCCTCGACCATCATCTGCACCAGTTGGGCGAAGTCGACCTCCCGGCTCCACCCCAGGGTGGTCTGCGCCTTCGACGGATCGCCCACCAGCAGGTCCACCTCGGCGGGACGGAGGTAGCGCTCGTCGATGACCACGTGCTCCTCCCAGTCGAGGTCCACGGCGGCGAACGAAAGCTCGACCAGCTCCTTGACCGAGTGGGTCTGGCCGGTGGCCACCACGTAGTCGTCGGGGTGGTCCTGCTGGAGCATCATCCACATGGCCCGCACGTAGTCGGCCGCATAGCCCCAGTCCCGCTGGGCGTCCAGGTTGCCGAGGGCCAACTTCTCGTCGATGCCCGCTTTGATCCGAGCCACCCCGTGGGTCACCTTGCGGGTCACGAACTCCAACCCGCGGCGGGGCGACTCGTGGTTGAAAAGGATGCCCGATGACGCGTGCAGGCCGTAGCTCTCGCGGTAGTTGACGGTGATCCAGTGCCCGTAGACCTTGGCCACCCCGTAGGGGCTACGCGGATAGAAGGGTGTCGACTCCTTCTGCGGGACTTCGAGGACCTTGCCGAACATCTCCGAGGAGCTGGCCTGGTAGAAGCGGATCTCGGGGTCCACGATGCGGATGGCGTCGAGCATCCGGGTCACACCCAGGGCGGTGGTCTCGCCGGTCAGCACCGGTTGGCTCCAGGAGGTCTGCACGAAGGACTGGGCGGCCAGGTTGTACACCTCGGTGGGGTGGCTGTCGCGCAGGATGTTGATCATCGACACCTCGTCGAGGAGGTCGCCTGCGACCAGGTTGATGCGATCCTGGATGTGGGCGATGCGCTCGAAGTTGAGCGTGCTCGAACGGCGGACCATGCCGCACACCTCATAGCCGCTGTCGAGGAGGAACTCGGCCAGGTAGGAACCGTCCTGACCGGTGATGCCGGTGATCAGTGCTCGCTTCGTCATCAGATCGGCTCCGTTCCCTGAGTCCCAGTATGGTCGGCGGCGATCTGCCACGACGGTGGTCGCTTCTCGGTGAAGGCGGCGATCCCTTCCGCCGCCTCGGCCGTCTGGCTGGTCACCGTGAGCATGGCGTGCAGGTAGGGCAGAGCCTCGGTGGCCGCCGAGTCCAGTACAGAGTAGAACGATTCGCGGCCCATCCTCATCACACCCGGCGGCTTGGAGGCGAGGACGGCGGCCACCGCTGCCACTTCGGCATCGAGCTGGTCGGGAGGGACCACCCGGCTGACGAACCCGATCCGCTCGGCCTCCTCGGCGCCCACCACCCGACTGGTCAGCATGAGCTCGAGGGCCTTTTTGGGTGGCATCGAGCGCAGCATGGGGACGGTGACCATGTAGGGCCAGAGACCCACGTTGAGCTCGGGCGCGCCGAATCGGGCCTGATCGGAGGCGATCAGCATGTCGCAGGCCAGGGCCAGCCCGAATCCTCCGGCCATGGCCCAACCCTGCACCCGGGCCACCGTCGGCTTGCCCAGATGCCACATCTCCTCGAACAGCTCGGCCAGCCACCCCCGGGCCCGGTGGTGCCCGGCGAACGGGTCGTCGTGGGCGGCCTCGGCCCCCACCATGCCCGACAGGTCGGCCCCGGCACAGAAGGCCTGATCGCCACTTCCGGCCAAGACCACCACCCGCACCGCCGGATCGAACTTGGCCTGGGCCAGATGGCGGCGCAGCCCAGCGATGACCTCCCAGGTCATGGCGTTACGTCGCTCCGGTCGGTTGATGGTGAGGGTGAGCACGGCGCCGTCCCGATGGACGAGGAGGTCGTCGCCGGTCCCGGAAGCGGAAGGCGCCGTGTCGTCGTGGTCTGCGGGCACCCGACGAAGCTATCCCGCCCACACCGGCTCCCGCCCGGCGGACCCGGCCGGTGGACCCACCCTCAAACCCGCCCATTACGGTGGCGCCATTCCGACCGCCGCCTTCCTCTCCTTCCGCCTCGGCGGCACCGACGGGGTCGCCATCGAGGCGGCCAAGTGGCAGCGGGCCCTGGCCACCCTGGGCTTCACCTCGACGACGGTGGCCGGTTCCGGGCCGGTCGACCGGCTCCTCCCGGGACTCGACATCGGGGCCCCCGAACCACCGGGGCGGGCCGAGCTCGAGGCCTCCCTGGCCGATGCCGACATCGTCGTGGTGGAGAACCTCTGCTCGCTCCCCCTCAATCCTGCCGCCCGCGACCGGGTGGCCGACGTCCTGCGCGGCCGCCCGGCCATCCTCCGGCACCACGACCTGCCCTGGCAACGCCCCCAGTTCATCGGGCACGCCGTGCCCGATGATCCTCGGTGGCGTCACGTGACCATCAACGAGCTGAGCCGGCGCCAGCTGGCCGACCGGGGGATGGTGGCCGCCACCGTCTACAACGCCTTCGACATCGACGCCGGGGACACAGCCGCCGGCCGGATCGACGACCACGGCGACGAGCTGGCCGATGAGCGACGGGCCGCCGTACGCCGGGCGCTGGGTGTGGCCGACGACGACCGGCTGGTCCTGCAGCCCACGCGGGCCATACCCCGCAAGAACGTGGGCGGCGGGATGCAGGTGGCGGCCGACCTGGGGGCCACTTACTGGTTGCTGGGGCCGGCCGAGGACGGGTACGACGCCGAGCTCGATGGGCTGGTGGCGCAGGCCCGTTGCCCGGTCCTACGGGGGGAGCCCAGCCGGCTGTCCGGCATCGGTGTCGTCGATGCCTACCGGGCCTGCGACGTGGTGACCCTCCCCTCGACCTGGGAGGGCTTCGGCAACCCCGCTGTGGAGTCGGCCGTCCACCGCCGGCCCTTGGCCGTGGGCCCCTATCCGGTGGCGCACGAACTGGCCGCCTTCGGCTTCGATTGGTTCGGCCTCACCGACATGGACCGACTCCACGCCTGGCTGGTCAAACCGGACAGGGCCCTTCTGGACGCCAATTTGAAGGTGGCCTCCGAGCACTTCTCGACCCGCCATCTGCCCGACACGATCGCTCGGATCCTCCCTCGCACCTGATCGCCCGGCATCCGACCCGGATACCATGACCGCCATGAGCGGCACCGTGTCCACGGACCCGTCCACCTCCGACGGAGCGGACCCACCGACGGTGGCCCCGGCCACCCGGCGTCTGACGGCCGATGCCCGGCGTCGTCAACTCTTCGAAGTGGCTCTCTCGCTCTTCTCCGAGCACGGCTACGCCGCTACCACGATGGACGACATCGCCGAGGCGGCCGGGGTGACCAAACCTCTGGTCTATCAACACTTCGATTCCAAACGGGCCCTCTATCTCGAGCTCATGGATGTCTTCTCCCGCAGGCTGGTGGCCGAAATCGTCGAGGCCACCGCCGCCGCGGCCGGACCGCGCCAACAGGTGGAGAGGGGGTTCGGCGCCTACTTCGGACTGATGTTCGCCGACGAGCGCGCCTTCCGTCTGCTCTACGGACGGGACGCCCCCGACGACCGGGAGCTCGGTGCCGCCCTCCGCCTGGTGGAGGAGACCATCGCCAACGCCATCGATCCGCTCATCGACGCCGGTCTCGAACCCGAGCACCGTCTGCTGCTGGCCCATGCCGTGGTGGGCATGGCCGAAGGTGCCAGCCGCCATTGGCTCGACGCCCGTCGGGACCCGCCGGCGGTGGCAGAAAATGCCGACAGTGACGGACACGAAGCAATGGATGGGCGCCGTCGCCAGGAGGCGGCCGAACTGGCTATGCGGGTGGCCGACTTCGCCTGGGCCGGTCTGCGTCAAGTCCATCGGACGTGACGCTCGGCTGAGTCAGCGAGGTGCGATCGTCAGGCGCCACGCGGTGTCAGGCGCCACGCGGTGTCAGGCGCCACGCGGTGTCAGGCGCCACGCGGTGTCAGGCGCCACGCGGTTTCAGGCGCCACGCGGTGTCAGGCGGCACGCGGTGTCGGGCGTGCGTGTCGGGCGTGCGTGTCGGGCGCACGTGTCGGGCGCACGTGTCGGGCGTGCGTTTCGGGCAGGCCCGTCCGCCACTTGAACAGGACGCTGACCGCCGACGTAGGCTCTCGGCATGGTGCAGGGGACGGAGGATGCGTTGTCATCCGACGACGGCTTGTCGACCAACGACAAGGAAGCGATCGAGCAGGCCGAGCTACTGATCGGCGCCATGCGGAACCTTCGGGTCATCCTCGAAGTGCGGGAGGAGACCCTGCGAAGGGCCATCGACGGGCGGGGACCCACCGAGTTTTCGGTCGCCCTCAAAGCCGCCCAGATCACGGAGAACAGGGACGTCCTCAACGAGGCGCTGTTCGAACTCGAACACTGCCGACGAGCTTCGCGGGTGGCATCGTTCCGCTCCGCTCTCGACCACGGGATAACCATCAGCGAGCTGAGCCGGATCTGGGGCTTCTCGCGGCAGATGGCCTCTCGCTACGCCAAAGAGGCCCGTGAGGGCTGACCGCAACTCGAATTGCATGCAACTTAGGTTGCGCTACAATGGTGGCCAGGTTCAGTCGCCGTACCCGTCGAGGATGGTTCCGCCGCCGAACTCCGGGTGCGGCGACTGAAACCTTCGCCGAAGAGGGGCCGCTTGATCTGCGCTGTGACTACCTAGGGTTGCCACCAACGGTGCCTCGGTCCCCCGGTCCCCGCCGGTCGACCCTTCCGCCTGCTCGGCAACCATCGGGTGGTCACCCACAGCACAGTGGGCAACGCCAACAGCACCAGCAAGACAACCACCATCACGCCACCCACTTCCGCCGTCGGTCGGTCCGACAACTCGCCGACGACCGGTGCTGACCCACAAGGCTGGTGGTGACCACCGGACCAATGTAGTGCCGGGGCCCACGACCACTCAGCTCGGGGTGCGCTCCTCGAATCCCCATGGGGCTCCGCTCTCGCTGAGCAATTCGAGGAAGGGCGCCGGTGGCAACGCCTCGGGTCCGAGCAGTCCCACCCCCGACCAGGCTCCGGAGGCGATCAACTCGAGAGCCAGAACCGGATTGATGGCCGTTTGCCAGACGACGGCTTGTGAGCCGTACTCGGACATGCACCAGTCGTTGTCGACCACGTGATAGAGGTACACCTCCCGCCGCTCCCCGTCGGTGCCGGTGCCGGTCACCCAGGTGCCGGCACAGGTGAGGCCGTGCATACGATCGCCGATCTGTGCCGGGTTGGGCAGGCAGGCGGCGACCACGTCTCGAGGGGAGACCCGGGCGTCGCCCACGGCCACCCGTTCGGTGGAGTCGAGCCCGAGCAGGTGGATTGTCTTGAGTACGGCGATGAACTCGTCGCCCAGGCCGTACTTGAAGGTGACACGCTCCGCATCCACCCAGCGGGGGATGAGAAGGACCTCCTCGTGCTCGACGTTCACGCATTCGACCGGACCGATGCCGGCCGGAAACTCGAAGGTCTCCGGTTCGCTGAACGGCGCAGTGGTGTACCAGCCGCGGTCCTTCTCCCAGATGACAGGAGGGTTCAGACACTCCTCGATGGTGGTCCATATCGAGAAGGTGGGACAGAACGCATAGCCGTCCACCACCAGGTTGGAGCCGTCGCGCACACCGATCTCGTCGATCGACGAGAAGAGCCGGTCCGCGGCGTGGCGGGCGAAGATGTCGGACAGACCGGGCTCGACGCCCATGCCGACCAGAGCCAGCTGTCCCCGCTCCTCCCACCGGGCCGCCAGCTCGAATTGCTCGTCACCCAATTTGACCCCGGTCGTGGTGTGGGGTCGGTCGGGGTGCGGATGGGAAAGGGACATGGCCATGTCCACGTAGGTGATGCCCGCACGGAGGGCGGCGCGGTAGATGGGCATGACGAAGCGGGGGTCGACGGCGTTGAGCACGGCGTCGACCGCCTCGGCCGCCATGAGATCGGCGATGGCCCCCTCGTCCGAGGCGTCGACACCCACACCGGAGAACCGCTCGGAGGCCGATAGGGCGGCCGCGTCAGCCCGACCCCGGTCGAAGTCGGCCATCACCACCTTGTCGAAGCTGTTCCGGCGGGCGGCGATGCGGGCGAAAGCCGACCCCACACCGCCGGCTCCGATCACCAACACCTTCACGGCGTCCCTCCGGCCCTGCCCCGGACGGAGACCAGGTCGCCACAGGCGAAGAGAAAAGCCAGACCACCAGCGGCCCAGGCGTCCCTCTTTCCGATGGAGCGGAAGGAGGCCAGGCCGACAACCGTGTCGAGCGTGTCACTGGTCAGCGCGGCCAGGGTCCAGCGCCCGCCGTCCCCCGACTCGGGAGACCGGGCCGCGGCCACCGTCCCCAGCCCCACCACCAGGTCCCTGATTCCGATGGTCCGCATGAGGAGCAGTGAGGCGCCGGTCGGCTCCTCCCGGCCCGACAGCCTCATGGGGACCCCCGGTGCGACGATCAGGGCTATCCCCACCGCGGTCCTAAGCCACCCCATGGACTCGATCCGGGTTATGGGCACAGGCGGCAGCGTAGTGAAAGGAGAGACGGCGAGCACCACGGCGGGCTCAGCGCGGACGGGGTGGTCGGCTCAGACGCCCACCGGCAGCGCGGTGGCTTCGGCCAGAACCTCGTCGGCAAAGCGGCGCAGCCCGTCGATGGTCTGGCTCCCCCGGGCCCATGGACGCACGAGGGCTCGGTCCACGCCCGACGACGCCGCGCTACGGAGGGTCGCCAGGTCGGCCGGCACCCCCATCGTGATCTCGACCGTGCCGGCCCGGCCCGCCGCCTCGCGCATGGCTGATATCCGGGCGGCGGCAGCGGGGATCTGGTCGAGGGTGTGGTTCATGGGGATCCACCCGTCGCCCACCAGGGCGGCGCGGCGCAGGGCGGCAGGGCCGTCCCCCCCGATGTGGATCGGAGGCCAGGGTGAACGGACGGGCTTGGGTTCGAACATGACCGGACCGAAATCGAAGTACTGACCATGGTGCTCGATGACCGGCTCGGTCCACAGCCTGCGGCAGACCCCGAGGGCCTCGTCGACCCGCTTCCCCCGAGTGGCGAAGTCGAGACCCATCGCCTCCCATTCCGCCTCCAGCCAGCTGGCGCCGATCCCGAACTCGGCGCGACCTCCGGACACGACGTCGAGGGTGGCCACTGCTCGGGCCGCCACGAAGGGATGGCGCAGACCGATGTTGTAGACGTGGGTCCCGAACCGGATCTGCTCGGTGCGGCCGGCCAGATAAGAGAGGTAGGCCAGGGCGTCGAACACCGGGACGTCGGAGGGGATCGGCGGATGGTCCTGGCCGGCGTAGGGGCTTCCGTCCGACTGCACCGGCAGCACCAGGTGCTCGGGCATCCATACCGACTCGTACCCGAGCCGGTCGGCCTCCTCGGTGACCTCGGCCCACCGAACCGGTCGGACCGTCCCCAGCGCGATGCCGATCTTCATGACGTGACCGTCGGGTCGGTCCTGAGCATCATGGGCGCCGAGCGTACCCACTGGGAGCGAATGCGGTGGGGGGTCAGGCCCTCACGTCGCCGGCCACCACCGGTTGCTCGGTGGGTTGGACCACACCGCCGGCGTGCTCCGCCGTTATGGCCAGGGCATCGACCGAGAGGCCGCCGGCCACGCTGAAGGGGACGACGCCGGGGTCATGGCCCAACAGGCCGAGGGATATGGCCCGACCACCGATCATCCCCCACAGCTGGTAGGTGCGATCCGAGGGCAGCGCCGACAATCCGGCACCCTCCACGAAACCGGTCCCCGTCGAGGTCAGCACCACGGTGACCTTTCCGTTGACCCCCGACGGGGAAGGCGCCCCGGGCCCGGGGGCCAATGTCACCTTCTTCGTGGACGGGTCGGCCAGCGCCGCCTGTTCCGCACCGGTCAGGGTCGAGCGGCCCTGGAGGGCACTCACCCGGTTGTCGAGATGGTGGACCTGGATGCCGAGGAGCAGCGCCACCACCGCGGCCACAGCGGCCACGACGGTGGCCACGGCGGCCAGGCCCCGGCGTCGTTTGGAGGCCAGGGGGACCACGGTGGCCCCCCGGTCCGGCTCGCGAGGCAGGTGTGGCTGCCCCACGCCATCCCCGTCCCGCACCCGGTCGGTGCGGTCGTCACCGACCACCAGCCGCCCGGCCAGCCCGTCCCAGGACGGCGGAGACACCTCGTCCAGCCGGCTGGCGATTCCGTCCCACAACCCTGCCGGCGAAGCCCCGCCGGAATTGGCCAGGAGGCCGGCCACCTCGTGGTGCTGGGCCACCTCGACCGAGCAGCGCACGCACCCATCGAGGTGCGCCTCGATGAGGGCAGCCGTCGGCCGATCGACGGCGTCCAGGGCGTAGGCGCCGAGCAGCTCTTCGATGTCGGCATGGGTCAGCTCGGGCACGTCGCCACTCATTGTTCGGCCCCCGCTGCCTCGACACCGCGTTCGGCCAGATTGGCACGGAGCTTGAGGAGCCCGGAGCGGATCCTGCTCTTCACCGTGCCCTCCGGTTGGTCGAGCATGGCGGCCACTTCGACATAGGTGTGGCCTCCGAAGTAAGCGAGCTCGATGGGATGGCGGAGCTCGTCGGGCAACGCCACCAGAGCCTCGTGCACATGTTCGGCCACGGCCATGTCCCACACCTCATGGTCGATGTCATACCCCGACGTGGCCGTCTCGCGGGTGGTGCGCTCCTCCCGTTTCCGTCGGGCCACCTCGGACCGGACGAAATCGACAGACTTCCCGTGGGTGCGCGCCAAAAGAAAGGAGCGGAGGGTGCCGCGCTGGGGATCGAATCTGTCCGGTTGGTTCCACAGATCCAAGAAGATCTCCTGGGTGATCTCCTCAGCCGGCGGATCGTTGCGGATGATGCGACGGGCCAGCGAGTGGACGGCACCGCCGTGCCGCCGGTAGATCTCAGCCAGCGCCTGTTGTTGCCAGCGCCCGACGGCCACCACCAGATTGGCATCGCTGGCCTGTTCGACATCCACCACGGCACTGTATTCGGGGCCGGCCCCCTTCTGTATGGAGCGATCGCCGGGATGGAGCCACCGGTCGGCCACCACCCACTGCGCCGCTCACTCCGGTCGGCCCGCCGGTCGGCCCGGTCGGGTGCGAGACGAGGCGGGATCATCTCGAACCGAGGTGGGAACGAAGACAGACCATGAGCTTCGATATCGATACCTACCGGCGTCATTCGGCCAAGCTCGAGATCGACGACATCGATTTCGATGCGTTCCGCCGACAGCCGCTCAGTACCGAAGCCCTGCGGTGCCTGCGCTACATCCACGACGTCGAGAACCACACGGTCTGCTATCTGCGCGACCTTTTGGTCACCCGGGCCCACCGTGACCCCGAAGTCACTGCCTTCCTCACCTTGTGGAACTACGAGGAGTTCTGGCACGGCGAAGCCATCGGTGCCATCCTCGCTGCCCACGACGAATCTCCCGGCACCGGTCGGGTGGAAGCGCTCCGGCAGCGCCTGGCCCGGCGCCAGGCCTGGAAGCCGCTCGGCTTCCAGCTGGCCTCGGCCCTCACCCCCCACCTCACGGCCGTGCACATGACCTGGGGGGCCGTCAACGAATGGACCACCCAGGCCGCTTACGCCCGGTTGTCGGCCCGGGCCGGCCATCCCACCCTGAGCGAGCTGCTCCGGCGCATCATGAAACAGGAAGGCCGCCACATCGACTTCTACGCCACCCAGGCCAGGACCCGCCTGGCCGACAGTCGGTCCGCCCAGCGCATGACCCGTTGGGCCCTCCGCCACTTCTGGGCTCCGGTGGGCAGCGGAGTGGTGCCCGACGACGAGGTCACCTTCCTCAGCCGTTACCTGTTCGGCGGCGACGACGGCAGAGCGGTGGCCGACCGGATCGACCGCCGGGTGCACCGCCTGCCCGGTCTCGACGGCCTCCACCTGCTCGGAAATGCGGTAGCCACGGCGGCCTGACCGCCGGCCCTCCAACGGCCCACCCCGGCCGGCGGCGGGCAAAAAATCCGATCCAGCAGGTAAACTATGTGGGTGTTCAGTTTCCCCAACCCGGTCAACGAGATCGCTGCTCGGGTAGTGGCCGCCGGAGTGGTGGTGATGAGCCTGGCCGTGCTCGTCTTCGGTGCCCACTGGATCCTGATTCCCCTGTTCTTCGGGTTCGCCGCCCGCGTCATGGCCGGCCCCCGGTTCAGCCCCCTCGGCCAGCTGGCCACCCGGGTGGTGGCCCCGCGGTTGGGGCAGCCCCGGCTGGTGGCCGGTCCTCCCAAAAGGTTCGCCCAGGCCATCGGGCTGGTCTTCTCGTCGGCTGCGCTGATCCTCTGGTACGGCTTCGGAGCAGGAACGGCTTCGGCGATGGTGGTGGCCCTGCTCACCTGTGCAGCCGTCCTCGAGTCCGCCTTCGGGATCTGCCTCGGGTGCATCGCCTTCGGCCTGCTCATGAAGGCCGGCGTGATCCCCGACGAAGTGTGCGCCGCCTGCGCAGACATCTCCCTGCGTCATCCCCCGCTCTCAACCAGCCGCAGCGCCTGAGCCGGGTCGGACCGAGTCTTCAGCTCAGCCGGGGCAGCAAGGCGGCCGCCAGAGCGGCCAGCTCGACGGCACAGGCCACGTAGGTGTCGTCCTCCCCTCCCGCCGGGTCGGCCACATCCTCCCAGGCTTCGATGTCCTGTTCAGCCAGGGCGAGGGCATCGAGTCGCTCCGACAGAGGTGCCGGGCCCGGGGGCAGGTCACGACAGAGCCGCTTGATGGATGCCGTCTTGGAGGCGGCGGAAGGGTAGCGCCGCCGGACGAAGGCGACATGGTCGCCGGCCATGGCCAGGATCAGGTCGGCCTCTTCGACGTCGCCATCGGTCAGCTGATGGCTGCGGTGGCCGTCGGCCTCCAGGCCCACCGAGGCCAGGGCGTCCCTGGTCCTCCTGCTCATGGGCTGACCCTCCACCACATGGGTGCCGGCGGTGACCACGGCCAGTGGCCCGGGCCGGAGCATGGCGCCGACCATCACCGACCGGGCGGCGTTGCCCGTGCACAGCACCAGCACCCGGACGTGCCCGACGGGCTCGGGCTCTCCATGGTGGCGCTCCTGGTTGGGCGCGGGCGACACCGTCATCTGCGCCGTCCCCCCGGGACTAGTTGATGTGGACGCCAGAGATGGCCCGGGCGATGATCAGCCGCTGGATCTCCGAGGTGCCCTCGAAGATGGTGTAGATCTGATCGGTCCGTCCGACAGGGTGGTCGACGTATCGTCGCGAGCGTGGCCGTACGGCTCTCCTGATGGGCCATATCAGCCTGTGTCGGGTAGTTGTAGGACAGAAAGTAGGACTGATCTTCGAGTTGATCTTCGAAGAACTGAGCGCGCCCGCTCCCAGATCTTGAAGGCGTGCTGGGTTCATGGCGAGGGATGTTACAAGCTGGCCCGCTACGCCTCAAAGGCTCGTCCGTCGAGTCCGGCACCTGTAGATGCCAGGCACAGAGCCTCTGCTTAGTCTTAGGATCGACGCCATTGAAGGGCGTCCCGTTGACTGGTCAACGATGCCCGCTGGCTACGTCTCCCCTTGTGGACTGGCCCGGGTGTTCATTCTGGCCCGAGCTGTCAGCTGCCAACCCGGAAGCGCTCGTATGCTTTCTGTGCGAGATCCAGAATCTTGGTACCGCAGCGCATCCAACACAATCTTTCAGTCGCTTGACAAAGTCCCGCCGGAGTTGGTGCCATGGATGGCTGCTGTCATCCAGCTGCTATGCGATCGCTTCAGCGATTCGTTTGAATCGAGCTGGTGCGGCGCCTGCTGCAACAGTTGGGCTATTCACTCCAGGCCCCGTCCAAGCAGAAGGAGGGCACCCAGAGCCCCGATCGAGACGCCCAGTTCAACTACCTCAACGACACCGCCGTGGCCTTTGTGAAGGACGGCCAACCGGTGATCTCCTGCGACACCAAGAAGAAGGAGCTGGTGGGCGAGTTCTCCAACGGAGGCGCCGAATGGCACCCGGTCAGCGAACCGACCCGCACCAAGACCCACGACTTCGTTGACAAAGACCTCGGTCGCGCCGTGCCCTATGGCGTCCATGACATAGAGAACGACGAGGGCTGGGTCTCGGTCGGCGACATCGCCGACACGGCCAGCTTCGCCGTCGAGGCCATCAGGCGCTGGTGGTACTCGATGGGCAAGCCACGCTTCCCCGATGCCCACAAGCTCTTGATTGCCGCCGATGCCGGCGGATCAACGGCCACCGGGTCAAACTCTGGAAGGTCGAGCTGGCCAAACTGGCTGAAGAGACGGGACTCGAGATCACCGTCTGCCACTACCCGCCGGGCACCTCGAAGTGGAACAAGATCGAGCACCGCATGTTCAGCTTCATCTCCATGAACTGGCGGGAACGGCCCCTGGTCTCGTATCGGACCATTATCGAGCTCATCTCGGCGACCACCACCAAGAAGGGCCTGAAGATCAGAGCCGAGCGTGACCAGAACTACTACGAGACCGGGGTCAAGGTCACCAAGGCCGAACTGGCCTCCCTCCCGATCCGCCATGAGTTCCACGGTGACTGGGACTACACACTGACCCGAGCGTCGAACGCGTAATCAAAATCGCGGCGGGCCCTAAGCGGTGCAGAACACAAGGGGGCAGAACGTGAGCATTGAATCCAGTTTGGTATGTGCAGCAGAAGATGTCATGCGAGCGAGCGAGAACCTCGTCGAAGTCGTCGCCAGGGCGCAGAGAACGGGAGTCGACCCGCAGGGTGTCGTCCTGCAACTGATTGTCGGCCATGCCGACCCGCAGGTCGAAGATTTGCGCTCATGGGCGATCGGTGTATTTGGGACAGCCTACGAGCCTCCATCGGCCGAGACATGCAGGAAGAAGATGAAAGTGATCAAAGAGGGTCAGCAATGACTGCACTACACACAGCGGACCGCGATCAAGTTGGGGATCCTTCCGAACTTGCCGAGATGATGAACGATATCTATCGACGACTTGCCGTTCTCGAGGTCGCCATCAAAATGACCAGGCAATCAGAGGCTGGGTAAACCGACTCCGCAAAGGGCCGAACGGGGGGACTGCCGGTGGGTCAGGCAGCCTCGCCGACTCTGTGATGGGCCACCGGTCGGGTTGGGCATTCGAAAGCGTTCGGAGACGTCGAGTAGCGACATTTACTGCCCGTCCGTAACCGGTGGGGTGGGGGTTGGAGGTTCCAGCACCGGCAACCGGGACGGTGCCGGCCACCCGATCCCGAAAATTGGGGTTTGGCGCAGTACAACTCGATGTCAGGTGAGCCGGAAGCTGCGTCACCCATCCGCCGGATCAGGGGAACGTTCCGACTCCGGCGAAGACACGGCGTCGTTGATCAGATCACAGTCCAGCTCGACTCCCCGAGAAGTGACGAGCTCGGAGATCGCAAACGACGATGGCGAATGCGACTCACTGAGCATCCGTTCGGGATCCAAACCGACAGCACCGCCGCCGCTATGCCAAACTCTGAAGCGGTGGCGAACGGGAAGCACATCAGTTTCGGAAAGCGGATGTTCGAGCGCATCGAGCGTCGGATATGGCCGACCGGGATCTCGACCCTTTTTGTCACGCTGGGATTGCTCTACACCTTTCGATGGGGACCCGACGTCGGGCACGTCCCGTCACTTTGGATTGAACCGTCAGATCTCGCTCAAACCTTCCGCGCAGCAGCGGAACTGGCCCACGGGCACTTGAGTTCGATCTACCAGGCCGGCCCAGCCGGAACCTTTGTCGACTACCCTGGCGTGTTGATCGCGTTGGCACCCCTCGGAGCACTCAGCAATGTATTCCATGGCTCCGCAGTCGCGATCATAGCCAACCATCTCCTGTTGGCACATCGTTCCGTCATCCCCATTTACCCAGGGTCGCAGCTTGCCGAGTCCGGAATCTCGCCTGAAGGTGTCACGTACGTCAATCACGACCAGGCGTTCATTGGCCTCGACATCGTGGCCATGATGTTGTCGTGCATGGCGCTGTTTGCCTGCGATGCTCTGACCCAACGTCTTCAAGTGTCGCAACCTCGGCGGATTGTCGTGTGTGCTGTCGTGGCAGTGCTGCTGTGGAATGTGACCGTATTATTTGGACATCCTGAAGACGCCGTGGCCGTGGCATTTGCGGTGTATGCCTTTGTCTTTGCATTGAACGGGCGCTTCGCAGGTGCCGGTTGGCTCTTTGGTGTCGCGCTGATGTTTCAGCCACTGGTATTGCTTATGTTGCCCGTGCTCCTGGCCATGGCTGGTCGCCGATACGCGCTCGGCATGACAATTTCGATCCGTTCTCACTGCCGCAGCCCCTGTCCTTTTCATACTCGTCGCCAACGTCCGAGCGACACTTCGAGCGCTGATCGATCAGCCGACTTCTCCCAGTGTCAATCACTTGACGCCTTGGACCGCCTTGTCGCCGCATCTCAGTGGAGGACTTGTCGCCGCCGGTCCTGTACGAATCTTGGGCTTGCTTTTTGCCATCGGCCTCGGCGTCTGGGTCTACCGGCGATGGCTAGGACGCCCAGAACTCTTGGCTTGGTCATGTTCCCTAGCCCTGGCTTTGCGCGTGTACACGGAGTCCGTGATGACTCCATACTACGCGTCGGCGGCCATGGTGGTTGGCGTGGCGGTGGCGGCCCGATGCAGCGCTCGCCGATTCGGGATCGCCATCGCTGCTGGCCGTTACCACGACGGTCGTCGCTCAGTGGAGGCTTGGCTGGTTCCCTTGGTGGGCCATCCAAGTAGTAGGTCTCACCGCCTTGCTCGCTGTCGCATCTGCACCGGTACCACTGCAACGGGCGGGTGCGACGTCGGCGCCAAAGCGCAAGCGTGTGCCTGCAGGCGTGCGTCAGAACCGAGAGTCAGGCACCGGCAAACAACTGGCTAGGAGCAGTTCCGCGACGAAGCAGTCTGGTTCCAAGACAGCTAAAACGCGTGCACCGGCGCAAGCTCAATCATCCTCGGCGGCGATTCGAGCGATGGAGAAGGCGGCCAAGAAGGAGAAGGCGGGGTCGAAGGCGGTGGGGGACACAAGGAAGTCACCGAACACCAAGGTGACTCCTAATCAAAAGACTCCTCATCAAAAACGGCCAACACGCGATTGAAGCCGCTGGGTGGAGCGGTTTCGGCCCGGGGCCCCTCGCGCGTGGAATCGGCTTCCGACGGGCAGTTGTCCACACGCCCGGATGCCGTTAGGTGACACTCAATATCCCCCAGTCTCGATCTCTCCGAGCCTTACCGTGGACGACGTGACACACGACCCCTCCATGCCGCTCGCCGCTGCCCAAGCCCTCCATGGCGGTCGCGATGAGCGGTCCCCGGTGTGGCGCCAGGAAGAGGCAAGGGGGCGACCCGTGCGGACAAGCGGCTGGGTGGAAGACCGATCATCCTGGGGTCGGTAGGTGCGCCCTGCACGGAGGTGCATCACCGAGCGGCAAGGCAGCCGCGGAGCCCCACCGCCTGGACTCTGACCCTGATATTGCATCCGCGCTGGTCAAGGCCGTGTGATTGACGCGGAAAGTGCTCCTCTGCCTGGGACGATGTAGGTACTAACGCCACATCCATCCCCAGCAAAAGGCGCACCTGCCAAGTGAGAGAGTACCCCGACGTTGTTCGACATCGAAGACATGGTCATCTTCCGGCCCTTCCAACGGGTCGCCCCAGTGGTGGTCGAGGCAACCGAGGACGATATGACCGGCGTGGCCGGCATCGCCTTGTTCGGTGAGCTGCTCGACCATCTAAGCCTCGATCCACCGATCGACGACCTGGTAGGACACGTAACGAAGTGATCGGAGATGCGACGTGGCGAGCCACGTGGCTGTGAGCTTTTCGTCGGTAGGTAGGGAGCGCTCGATCAAGCCCTCGTGAAGTTCGCTTCGGTTGTCAGCGCCGTCGAGCGATCGTCTGCGGTGCGCCGGCCGCGGGGGGTGGGGCTACACGGGGACCGGGGGTAGGGCGCGCAGAAGGTCGAGGGCCCGGTTGAATGCGCCGGCCCAGGGCCACTCGAGCGGCGCTCGTAGTGTCGGTCGGCCGGAACGGCTGACGAGGCGTCCCGGGGCGGACAAGAACCGGGTGCGCACGGTGCGGGCCACGGTGAGATGGTCCTCCGGGGTGATGTCGCCGAGCATGGCCGTCCAGCGCGTGAGGTCGTGAGCGAGAGCGGCACACAGGAGCCAGGCCGAGTTGGCGCTGAAGTTCCCCGAGGGGACGTGCTCGAGGCCGGCACCCTCCTTCAGGTCGCGGATGGCCAGCTCGACGGTGGCATGAGCACGGTGGAACTCGTCGACGTCCACCGCTGGGCCTTCGATGTCGGTCACGAAGGCGAAGTGTCGCCACTGGGGCCACAGGGTGGCCTGGCGCCCGACCAGCCGGGTCCGGCGGACGATCAGGCGTCGGCCTTTGTAGTCGCACTCGGCCACCTCGGCCTCGCCGTCGACGGTGTAGTCGATCGGGGTCCAGGCCGATTCGTCGATGCCCTCGACGGCCCTGATCACGGCCGTGATCATGCGCACGCCCATGGTGTAGCCGACGTCGAGACGCTCCAGGGTGGCGAGGGTGGCGTTGGACCAGAAGCCGGAGTCGAAGCGCATGATGAGCTCCCCGCTGGCTCCGGCCCGGCGCACCCGGGCCACCAGCTCCTCCACGAAACGCACCGCCCCGCGCTGGGTGTTGGCCGCACCTTTGCGCATGCGGACGTGGAGCACTTCGCCGGTCCACGCCCGGGTGGCCAGGATCGGGTGGTAGCCGAGCACCTTGGTGTAGCCATAGCCGGCACCGTGTTTGGCCTTGCCGCACACCTCGCAGATGGTGGAGTCGAGGTCGATGACGAGCTGCTCGGACCCCGGTCCCGCCCCGAGGGCCCACGCCCGGCGCAGCGCCTCGCCCAGAACCCGGTCGAGCTGACGGATGTGGCCGAAGGTGAAGGCCCGGAGGAACGTGCCCAGCGTGGAAGGGGCCATCACCCGGTGACCGAGCACGGAGCCGGTGGCCCCAGATCGCAGAATGTCGGCGTGGTCGACGTGGGAAGCCCCGCCGCCATGGCGTGCACAAGCGTAAGCACCTTGCGTCCCGGCAGGGCCCCGCCGACACGACCGGAGAGGTCGACGGTGGCGTTGATCAGGCGTTCCAGCCCGAGTCGCACGGTCACTGTGGCCACCAGCACCAGCCCGGCGTTGGTCACCAGGTTGGGCTCGTCGAAGATCACCTCGATGCGGTCGATTCCGCGCGATACTTCGGTCACTGAAAGTGCCTCCTCGGTTCTGGACGAAACTGCGACTCGACACCGCAATTTTCCCAGTCCGGGAGGCACTTTCCGCGGATGCGCGGCTATCTACTCAGGTCGTTCATCGGTGAATCGAGGCTAAGACTGGTCGAGGCCGCAGACCGTCGTGGCCTCCGTCCCATCGGTCCGGTGGCTACTCCGGCGGGGAGTGCTACCGGCCGGTGGTGGAGCTGCAACTGGCTGGGGGTGACTTCATCTCCGACGTGTCGATGCTGCAAGACGAGGCAACCAAGCGTCTGCGGGGCGGCCACGCGTTGCTGACCACGCTCACGTAACACTCCCCAGACCTGCTCATCGAAATTCCCCACCTGTGAACCCGTTGGTGGCCTGAGGGTCCACCACCGAGGATGGTCCCCTCCTGAGGCTTGTGGTATCCAAGCCCCAAGCCCAGGAGGAGACCCTCTCCATGTTCACAGGAGAAGAAGACGTGGAAGCGCATGCACTGTTCAAGCAGGGTTGGTCAATCTCGGCCATCGCACGGCATCTCGATCGGGACCGCAAGACGGTCCGCAGTTATCTGGCAGGGAAGCAGAGCCCCGGCGAACGGCGAAGGAGCGAGCCCGATCCCTTCGATCGGTTCGTCCCCTATCTGGAGCAGCGGTTCGCTGACGACCCACACGTGTGGGCATCGGCACTCTTCGACGAGGTCGTCGCCTTGCAGTTCCCCCCTCAGCTATCAGAGTTTCACCCGGGGGCGCCTCCCTGACTCCGGGCCCGTCGATAGGCGCGCCCTTGTCCCGAGGCAGGCGTGCTGGCCTCGGTTTCGATGTCATCGTTCACAATCATGATGCGTCAGCAGTGGTTTACACATGTTCGTCTTCTCGTCGCTCACCTGACCCGCTGGTAGCGAGCCTTCTCCGCAGTCGCTTCCCACCCCGGCTCTTGACCGGCATGACACTGCGGCGGTTTGGGATCTCCACCTGCACGGCGAACCCGGAGGGCCTACCTCCATCCCTGACACAGCACGGTTCGTGCTGGCGATCTTCTACATCGTCATCACTTTCCTTTCAGGACGCACCACGCCCGAATGTGCCGTTGGGGACGCTTTCATCGGCGAGTCGGGTTATTGGGACACACTGGGTCAACTCGGCGGCTCCAGACCTCCAACAAGCCAACTCAACAACAGCGCATCAACGTCCACCCCGAACGTCACCCTCCCAGGTCAGACGGCCGGTCGCCAGGTCCGTGTCGGAGGCCACAGCGGCTCTGACGGCGGATGATTGGGTGAACCTGCTGTGAATGCGGGCCCGGTCACGCCATCCCTGGTCACGTCAACGGTGCTCGACAGGTGGCTCCGTGAACCGTCGCCCGCGGAACCGCTGACGATCTGCGTTCCGCCTCCGGACCGCGCGGACAGGACCCACGTAGGTTCCCCTGGCCGGTCCGACGGTACCTGGCCCCCGGTCAGGGTCCGCTCTCGCCTCTGGCGGCATCCTGGCCGGCACTGGCGGCCCGCGAAAGCAGCGCTGTGGCGGTCACGAACTCGGACATACTGGCAATGTCGGTGGGGCAGGTCCCGGTCGGCCAGATCGAAGCGGCGCCCAGGCGGGCATCGAGCCCGCCGTGGCCGCCGATACGGCATCGCTCTCGTCAGCTCCGCCAGACCGGTACGAATTGTCCACACCTGTGCACCCGAGGGTCCGTCGCCCTTCGGGCGGGCTCGGTAGCCATCTCGGAATCGAGTCTCGCGACGGGCGAGGGTGACGTTCGCACTTCGAGTGCAAGTGTGTGGACATCGATGAACCGCTTTGGCGGAGCCGATCTACTGAGTCACTCGGGCGCCCTTGGCGGGCTCGATCCCCTGCCTGGGCCCCTTCGATTACACCCGCCGTGGAGACCTCCCGTACCACCGTTGCCCGCAGGGTGGACGCGTCACCGTGATCGCGCCGCACAACGTCCTTGACCGCGGACTCCGGCCCGGTCGGGAGTGACGCCACTCGGGATGCCGGAGTCAGCACGCGACATATCGATGCTCAGTCACAAAGGTGACGTTGCGCCATCGGGAATCCACGCCAGGGTGACGTTGAAGCTCCGACTCCGCGAATGGGCCGACACGAGGGTGACGACGAAACCCCAATTCTGGGCGCAGAGCATCACGAAGGTGTTGTTGCCGATGCGTCCCGAGGTCCCAGCGTGACGTTGCCTAATCGGTACTCGGGTAGAGGGTGAGGTTCGAGTCCGCCTCCATGCAAACCAGGGTGACGTTGGGGGTGACGGCGGTCTGGAGAATCAATCAGTGCGAAGGGACAGCCCCTACGTCGAAAGAGCAGCACTCGCCTACCGCGGGACCAGAAGAGGCACGACGGAATGGCGTCGTTCGAGGAGACAGACATGAAGAGAGCCGACAACGAACAGCCAGAGGTGAAGCCGGAGGCATCATTGGCGGATGGCCCCGCTCGGATCGAGCTGCTGACTATCCCGGAGGCAGCAAGGTTCCTCCGGATCGGGCGATCAGCGGCCTACGACCTGGCCCGGCGATTCGAGGCCACGGGCGGTAATGAGGGCATCCCCTGCATCCGGGTGGGTGGGCGGCTTCTGCGAGTCCCGGTCGACGCTCTCCGGGCGATGGTGACGATCGGGCGCTGAGCCGGGTCGGCAATCAGAGCGAAGCTCCCGTTCGACCAGTGCGAGCCGACACGTGGTTCAGCCTTTGCTGGCTACCTCGGCACTGCCGGCCGAACCGCCGAGGACGTTACCCAGCAGCTCGGCGATCCCCTGATCGGCGGCCTCGACCGCATGGGCATAGACCCTGAGCGTCATCGCCGGATCAGAATGACCCAGGCGATGGGCGACGGTCCGCACGTCGTGGCCGCCGGCAATGGCCATGGTCGCCGAGAAGTGACGCAAATCGTGGAGGCGCCATTGCTTGTCGATCCCGGACACCTCCCTTGCTCGCCGCCACCACCACCCGATCCGGTCGGGACTCGGCGGTCCATCACCGATGTTGAAGACGTAGGGACCGTAGGGCTCGAGTTCGGAGCGAAGCTCGTTCCACATCCGGATGGTTTCGGCGTCAAGGGTGACGGTGTGACGTTCGGCGGTCTTGGTGCGTGTGTCGACCAGTCTCGTGGCTTCGGTGTCTTGGTTCTCGCCACGGAGCACGGTGATGGCCGAGTCGACGGTGAGCACCGAGCCGTCGAGGTCGGTCCAGCGGAGGGCGGCCAGCTCAGCCCGGCGGGCCCCGGCCACGGCAGCTAGTCGGAGGGCAAGCCCGGCCAAAGGGTCGGTGTCGCTGGCGGCCTTGATCACGGCGACGGCGTCGGCGGGGTTCATGGCGTCACGAGGCGGACGCTTGACCCCCGGCGGGCGGGTCAGAGCGGCCGGGTTGGAGGAGATCCAGCCCCACACGACCGCCTGCTGGAGCGCCGCTCGGAGCACAGTCAGCCGGTTGCGGATAGCCGAGTCTCCCAAGCCAGCCCGTCGCAGCCGGGTGAGCCAGCGGTCCACCTCGGCCACGCCAAGCCGGGCCAGGGGTGTCCGGGCGATGGCGTCTTTCTGGACGAGTCGGACCCGACTGGTCTGGTCGCGCAGGCTGGCTGGCGTGTACGAACCTTCGTTCCGTTCGAGCCAGCTGTCCAGGGCGGCGGCCACCGTCCGGCCCGCGGCACCCCGCTGGGGGGCAGATTCGAGCCGGGACGCTTCTCGCAACGCCTCCCGCTTGCCGCCCCGGACGGTGACCGCGGTCTGGGTGGGCCGACCGGTACCGTCGCGGCCAGTGAAGACCCGGACCTGCCATACCCCCGGACTGCGTTCGCGGATGGTTGCCACCGGGAGAACGGTAGCAAAAAGTAGGACAAAGTAGGACGCCAGCCCATTTTTGCCCAATTTTAGATGCGAACTTGCACCCGGTCACCTCCTGAACGTTACAGAGAAAAACCCAGTTCAGCTAGTTGATGTGGACTCCAGAGATGGCCCGGGCGATGATCAGCCGCTGGATCTCCGAGGTGCCCTCGAAGATGGTGTAGATCTTCGAGTCGCGGTGCCACCGTTCGACCGGGTGGTCGCGGATGTAGCCGTAGCCGCCCATGATCTGGATGGCCTCCTCGGTCACGTGCACCGCCGTCTCTCCGGCGAACAACTTGGACATCGATCCCTCGCCGGCGGTGAAGTCCTTGCCGTTCCGACCCATCCACGACGCCCGCCAGATGAGCAGGCGGGACGCATCGATCCGGGTCTTCATGTCGGCCAGTTTGAAGGCGATGGCCTGGTTCTCGATGATGGCCCGGCCGAATGCTCTGCGCTCCTTGGCGTAGTCGAGCGAGTACTCGTAGGCAGCGCGGGCGATACCGAGAGCCTGGGCGCCGACGGTGGGACGAGAGGCCTCGAAGGTCTTCATAGCCGCTTGGCTGGTCGAACGCCCACCCTGGCGGGCGCGGGCCAGCTTCTCGTCCAGCTTCTCCTTGCCACCCAACAAACAGTGTCCCGGTACCCGCACCCCGTCGAGCACCACCTCGGCGGTGTGCGAAGCCCGAATGCCCATTTTGGAGAACTTCTGGCCCTGCGAGAGACCGGCGGTCCCGGGGGGCACGATGAAACTGGCCTGGCCCCGCGACCCGAGCTCGGGGTCGACCGAGGCCACCACCACGTGGATGTCGGCGATGCCCCCGTTGGTGATCCAGGTCTTCGTCCCGTTGAGGACCCACTCGTCCTTGGCCTCGTCGTAGACGGCCCGGGTGCGCAGCGACGACACATCGGATCCGGCGTCAGCCTCGGAGACGGCGAAGGCGGCCAGTTGGATCTTGTCGGGTGTCCCGAAACACTGCGGACCCCATTCCATCAGCTGCTCGATGGTGCCGTTGGCGGCGATACCGGCCAGGCCGAGCGTGCTCCCGAACACGGCCAGGGCAATGCCGGCGTCGCCCCAGGACATCTCCTCGTTGGCGATGGGCAGCAACAGCCCGGTCTCGTCGGAGAAGCACTGCATGATGAAGTCGAACGAGTAGAGGCCGATCCGCGACGCCTCCTCGATGATCGGCCAGGGGGTCTCCTCACGCTCGTCCCACTCGTGCCCTGCCGGCCGGACGACGTTTTCGGCGAAGTCGTGCACCCACTTTTGGATCTGCAGCTGATCCTCGTTCAGATCCAGTGAGAAATCGGCCATGGTCCCCTGCTCCATTCCGGCCCGTTTCGGGTCCTCGCGTGCGTCTGTCGGCGTCTGTCGCCCCCCGGAGATACTCCGTCCCGACCGACGGTGGATTCTCCGTAGTTACTACATAGTAACCTGTGGCAGCCTCGACCGCCACATAGGGGGACCGCCACATAGGGGGACCGGCGAAAGGGAGGGGGACCGGCGGACAGTCACCGGTCAACGGTGGGCGCGCCGGCACCGGTGCGGAGTCACGCAGCACTGAGCTTCCGGAAGGGAAGCCCGCGGGAGCGGGGAGGGTCGGCCGGCGCCGACCGTGCGGTGTCGCCTCAGGCGGGCTGGGCCAGCCGTACGTCGACGGCCTGGAGACCCTTTGGACCTTCCTGGAGCTCGAACTCGACCGCTTGACCCTCTTCGAGAGAGCGGAAACCGTTCATCTGGATGGCGGTGTGATGCACGAATACATCGGCCCCACCATCTGGTTGCGAGATGAAGCCGAAGCCCTTCTCTGCGTTGAACCACTTCACTGTTCCGGAAGCCACGGTGGCATTCCCCTTTCCTCCACACGCGTCATGGACAGCTCGCCCCACCGGGGATGGATGGTGCCCTCCTGCGAAAGACCACCACTCGACGGATGGACAGACTGCGACCACAAACGCTAGCAGTCCTCCATCTGGAATCAACCGAGGAGAAGCCCTCGGGGACGCCTGTTCACACACCGTTCATTGAGCAGCCCGGCGGCGTCAACGGAGGCGGATCCGGGTCCCCTCGGAGCTGTCCTCCACCACCCAGCCGGCCGCTTCCAACTCACGACGCAGGGAGTCTGCCTCGCCAAAGTCGTGGGCCGACCGGGCCTGGTCGCGGCGGGCCACCAGAGCGGCGCTGGCCGGGTCGATCTCCGGGGTCGAACGGGGACGGAGGCCGAGTCCCAGAGCAGCGCACAGGAACCCGACGGTGGACGCCGTTCTGGCCGCCCCGTCGGTGTCGCCGGCGTCGTCGGCCGCGTTGGCCCGGCGGACCAGCTCGAACACGGCGGCCAGGGCCCCGGGGGTGTCGAGGTCGTCGTCCATGGCCTGGCGGAACCGGTCGACGGCCTCGGCGTCGAGCCCCTGGGTGCCGACGCCGTCGACCACGGGACCCTCGGCCAACCGGTCGGTCAGGTCGAACCGGCGGGCCAACTCGTCGAGACGGGCCAGGCCGGCCTCGGCGTCGGCGATGGTGCCGGGGGTGACCTCGATGGGCGACCGGTAGTGCGAACGCAGGACCAGCATGCGGTAGGCCCGAGGGTCGCTGCGATCCAACAGGTCCTCGAGCGAGGTGAAGTTGCCGAGCGACTTGGACATCTTCTCACCGTCCACGGTGACGAATCCATTGTGCACCCAGTGCCGTGCGAATGAATGCCCGTCGGCCACAGCCTGGGCCCGCTCGTTCTCGTGATGGGGGAAGGCGAGGTCCAGTCCGCCGCCGTGCAGGTCGAAGCCGTCACCGAGCAGATCGAGGGACATGACCACGCACTCGGTGTGCCAGCCCGGGCGCCCCGGTCCCCACGGCGATGCCCACGACGGCTCGTCCGGCTTGGCCTTCTTCCACAGTACGAAGTCGAGGGGCGAGTGCTTCTCCTCGTCCGCCTCGACCCGCGCTCCCGCCCGCAGCGAGTCGAGCGGTTGGCGGGCCAGGAGCCCGTAACCGGGCACGTCCATGACAGACAGGTAGACGCCGTCGCCCGTCTCGTAGGCCACCCCCCGGGACACCAGGTCGGCCACCAAGGCCACCATCTGGTCCACGTAGGCAGTGGCGTGGGGCGTCTCGTCCGGGCGGAGCACACCCAGGGCGTCCATGATCCGCCACCACAGCGCCTCGTTGGCCGCGGTGAACTCACCGATGTCGACACCGGCGGCGGCGGCCCGGTCGATGATCTTGTCCTCGATGTCGGTGATGTTGGAGACATAGGTGACGTCCAGCCCGGTGAAGAGCAGATAGCGCCGGAGCACATCGAAGACCAGCGAAAACCGACCGTGACCGAGGTGGGGCACACCGTCGACGGTGGGCCCGCACACATAGAGGCTGACTCGGCCGGCAGTCCTCAAGGTGAGTGGCGTGACCTCGCCGGTGGCCGTGTCGTGGAGCCGGAGCACGCAAGGTACGGTAACCCGATCATGGACAGCGACGCGAAAGGCCCCGCACCGGTCGTGGCCGGGCCGTCCGGCATCCCCGAGAAGCCGGGGCTCGAAGGACTCGAACCGCTGTGGGCCGACCGTTGGGAGGCGGCGGGTACCTACGCCTTCGACCGGTCGGCCCCCCGCCACCGGGTGTTCGCCATCGATACCCCGCCGCCCACAGTGTCGGGTTCACTGCACATCGGCCACATCTTCTCCTACACCCACACCGATGCTGTGGCCCGGTTCTGGCGGATGCGGGGCAAGGCCGTCTTCTACCCGATGGGATGGGACGACAACGGGCTCCCCACCGAACGACGGGTGCAGAATTATTTCGGCGTCCTGTGCGACCCGAGCCTCCCCTTCGATCCGGACTTCGAGCCCCCGGACAAGCCGGCCAAGCACCCGCTGGCCATCTCCCGACCCAACTTCGTCGACCTCTGCAACCGGCTGACCGCCGAGGACGAGAAGGTCTTCGAGCACCTGTGGCGAACCCTCGGCCTGTCGGTCGACTGGTCCCATACCTACGCCACCGTGGCCCCACGGGCCCGGCGGGTCTCGCAACGGGGCTTCCTCCACCTGGCCCAGCGTGGCCAGGTGGTCCAGCGCACCGCCCCCACCCTGTGGGACGTCGACTTCCGCACCGCCGTCTCGCAGGCCGAGATGGAGGACCGCGAGTTGCCCGGCGCCTACCACCGGCTGCGGTTCGCCCGGTTGGACGGGGGCGGCGCCGTCGACATCGAGACCACCCGTCCCGAACTGCTACCCGCCTGTGTGGCCCTGGTGGCCCATCCCGACGACGAGCGCTACCGCATGCTGTTCGACACCCTGGTGAGCACCCCCCTGTTCGGGGTGCCGGTGCCGGTGGTCGGACACGAGCTGGCCGATCCGGAGAAAGGATCGGGCATCGCCATGGTCTGCACGTTCGGCGACAGCACCGACATCGTGTGGTGGCGGGAGCTCGGCCTGCCCACCCGCACCATCGTGGGGCGCGACGGCCGGCTGCTGCCGGTGACATGGGGGACCGAGGGCTGGGAGTCGGCCGACCCGACAGCCGCCACCGCCGCCTACGACGAGCTGGTCGGCCGCACCGTCAAGCAGGCCCAGGCCCGCGTGGTCGAGTTGTTGACCGAAGCGGGTGCGGAGATCGGTGAACCGAAGCCCATCACCCACCCGGTCAAGTTCTACGAGCGGGGCGACCGGCCACTCGAGATCGTCTCCTCCCGTCAGTGGTTCGTGGAGACCCTGCCCCTGCGCGACCGTCTGCTGGCCCGCGGGGAAGAGCTCCGCTGGCACCCTCCCTACATGGCCTATCGCTACCGGGCCTGGGTCGAAGGTCTCAACGCCGACTGGAACATCAGCCGTCAACGTTTCTTCGGGGTTCCCTTCCCGGTGTGGTATCCGGTGACCGACGCCGGGGAGATCGACTTCGACGTCCCGCTGCTGGCCGATGAAGACCGGCTGCCCGTCGACCCGTCCACCGATGTCCCCGACGGCTACAGCGAGGGCCAACGCGGCGTGCCCGGAGGGTTCGTCGGGGATCCCGACGTGATGGACACCTGGGCCACCTCCTCGCTCACCCCGCAGATCGCCGGAGGGTGGGGCGAGGATCCCGACCTGTTCGCCCGGGTGTTCCCCATGGATGTGCGCCCCCAGGCCCACGAGATCATCCGCACCTGGCTGTTCTCGACCATCGTCCGATCCGAGCTCGAGCACGGATCGCTGCCCTGGTCGGACGCCGCCATTTCCGGTTGGGTGGTCGACCCCGACCGCAAGAAGATGTCCAAGTCGAAGGGCAACGTCCTCACCCCCCTGCCCCTGCTGGAGAAGTACGGGGCCGACGCCGTGCGCTACTGGGCGGCGGGGGGCCGGCCGGGGACCGACACCACCTTCGACGAGGGACAGATGAAGGTGGGCCGCCGCCTGGCCATCAAGATCATCAACGCCTCGCGGTTCGCCCTGGGCCGGATCGCCGACGAGGCAGGGGTGGTGGCCGCCCCCGGGGCCGACCTGATCAGCCGGCCCCTCGACCGGGCCATGCTGGTCCGTCTGGGTGAGGTGGTCGACGAGGCCACGGTGGCATTCGAGGGATACGACTACGCACGGGCCCTCGAACGGACCGAGTCGTTCTTCTGGTGGTTCTGTGACGACTTCCTCGAGCTGGTCAAGACCCGGGCCTACGGCGACGCCGACCGGGCCGAAACGGCGTCGGCCCGGGCCGCCCTGGCCCTGGCCCTGTCCATCCAACTGCGACTGTTGGCCCCCGTCCTCCCCTTCGTGACCGAGGAGGTGTGGTCGTGGTGGCAGCCCGGGTCCATTCACACCGCCCCCTGGCCCACCCGATCGGAGCTCGACCCCGCCCTCCCGGCCGACGCACCGGTGCCGACCTTGGTCCTCGATGTGGCCACCGAAGTGCTGGTCCAGATCCGGAGAGCCAAGACCACCGAGAAGCGGTCGATGCGGGCAGTGGTGGCCACCCTCACCGTGGCCGACACCGCTGATCGGATCGCCGCCCTCTTGTCGGCCGAGGACGATGTGTGCGACGCCGGCGGCGTGCAGGCACTGGTGACCACCCCGTCGGATCAGTCGGCTGTCACCGTCGAGCTGGCTCCCGAAGACTGAGGGCCGGCCCGGTCAGGAGAGGTAGACCCCGAGGGCGGCCTCGCTGACCTCCTGGGGCGAGCCGACTTGTTGGATCCGGCCGTGTACCATGATGGCCGCTCTGGTGGCCACCGACAGGGCGGTGGCCACGAACTGCTCGACCAGGAGGACGGTCATCCCCTGGCCGGCCAGGGCGCTGACCAGCTCGTAGAGCTCGGTCACGATGAGCGGGGCCAGGCCCATGGACAACTCGTCGAGCAGCAGGACGCTGGGGTCGGTGACCAACGCCCGCGAGATGGCCAGCATCTGCTGCTCGCCACCGGACAAGGTGCCGGCCAGCTGCCGGCGGCGGTCTTCGAGCCTCGGGAAGGTGGCAAAGGTCTTCTCCTCGACGTCCTTGACGGTGAGCCCGCCGCGGTAGGTCCAGATGCGTAGGTTCTCGCGCACGGTCAGATTGGGGAAGATGCCCCGTCCCTCGGGAACGGCGCAGACACCGATCCGCGCCAGCTTTTCGGTGGGTGTCCTGTCCACCGGTCGGTCGCCGATGAGGACCCGACCCGAGCTCGGGCGCATGCGCCCGCTGATGACCTTGAGCAGCGTGGACTTGCCGGCACCGTTGGGTCCGAGGAGGGCGAAGACGCTGGCCGGTGGCACCACCAGATCGACGCCGTGGAGCACCTCGATCCGCCCGTAGGCCGCACGTAGGCCCTCGATGGCGATGCCGGGCGGGAGCTGGCCGGTCGGAGCCGGTTGGTCGCCTATGGGGGCGTGGGCCAGGTCGGTCATGATCCCGCCCCCGTGTCGGCCTGCGGTTGGGCCGGGGGTGCGCCGCCGGCCTCGGGCCCCGCTTCACCCAGGTACGCGGCCTGGACCATCGGGTTGCCACGGATCTCGTCGGGTGTCCCCGATGCGATGACGTCACCGAAGTCGAGCACATAGATGTGGTCGCAGATGCTCATGACCAGCTCCATGTCGTGCTCGACCAGGAGTACACCCATGCCCCCCCGGGCCAGGGTGGACAGGAGGTCGCCCAATGCCCCTGACTCGTTCTCGTCGAGACCCGACCCCGGCTCGTCGAGCAGCAGGAGCTTGGGTCCGATGGCCAGCGCCCGGGCCAGCTCGACCATGCGGGCGGAGCCGGTAGGCAACGACGAGGCGTACCGGTCGCGCAGGCCGGCCAGTCCGACCCCCGACAGCAGATGATCGCAGGTAGCCGCGTCCATGGACGCCGGCGCCGGGTCGGTGGTGACGGCTGCGGTCGCCTCCGGGGACTTCCTCTTCTTCCGTTGGAGGAACCGGGGGCGCCAGTGCCAGGGTTTGACCTCCGACTCGAGGCCCACCTGCACGTTCTCCCCCACCGTCAGCGAGCCGAAGAGCTCCAGCCGCTGGAAGGTCCGGGCCAACCCCAATCGGGCCCGGCGGTGGGGCTTCATGGTGGTCACGTCGGTGTCGAAGATGTGCACCGAGCCGCGGCCCGGTGGCTGGAGGCCGCTGATGACGTTGAACAGAGTGGTCTTGCCCGCCCCGTTGGGTCCGATCAGACCGGTGACCGTCCCCGGCTTGACCACCAGGTTGACCTCGTTGAGGGCGGCCACTCCACCGAAGCGCACCGCCACCTCCCGCACGGTGAGTACAGCCCCCTCCGGACGGGGATCATCCGGCGGCACGGGTCTCACCCCCCAGGACAGCCGGGGATCCGAAGCGCCTGCCGGCCGGACCGGCCACGTGGGCGGTGGTGTCCTTGACCCAGGGCAGGCGGCCGTGGATGGCCTCGATGCCCAGGATGCCGTTGGCCGCCCGGCCGATGAGGATGATCCCGAGACCGGCGAAGAGGCCGAGTCCGTTGTTCCAGATCTGGCCGAGGACCACGAAGGTGACGGCGGCCATGAAGGCACCCGACACGGTGCGGATGCTCCAGACGGTCACGAACAGGACGAAGATGATGCTCGGGAAGATGTCGAAGTCCGAGGTCCCCACCACCTGCTGGACTGTCCCGTAGAGGGCCCCGGCCAGACCGGCCATGCCGGCGGCGATGGCGAACACCGTCACCTTGGTGATTCCGATGTTGAGGCCGACCGTGGCGTAAGCGGCCTGCGAGTCGTTGAGGGCCACCAGCCGCCTCCCGAACAGGCTGCGGCGGATGCCCAGGACCATCCACGCCCCCAGGACGAAGAAGGCGGTGACCAACAGAAACTCGGCCCGGTCGCCGCCGAAGTTGACACCGGGGATGATGATGCGCCCGATGC
Source organism: uncultured Acidimicrobiaceae bacterium (assembly GCA_963813525.1). Classification (GTDB taxonomy): domain Bacteria; phylum Actinomycetota; class Acidimicrobiia; order Acidimicrobiales; family RAAP-2; genus Bog-756. The sequence continues at coordinate 854,717 of CAWEZI010000005.1, read as the reverse complement.
TCACCCCACCGCTGCCGTATATGTGGGTGTCGGTGAAGACCCCGTTGGCCATGGCGTCGGCAAAGGCGAAGGTGGCCAGGGCCAGGTAGAGGTCGCGGAGGCGGATGGTGGGAAGAGCGATGAGGGCACCGACGCCGGCACAGATCACGGTGGCCAAAACCAGTCCGATAACCGATCCGCCGCCGGCGATCTTGCCCATGACGAAGGCGCCGATGCCCATGAACGAGAACTGGCAGAGGGAGATCTGCCCGGAGTAGCCGGTCAACAGGACCAGCGACAGCCCGACCAGTCCGAGCGTCATGATCACCCCGCCCAGGTCGAGAACAGTGGTGCCTTTGACCTCTGTGTTGCCGAAGACCATGGCCACCACGATGGCCACCACGAAGAAGGCGATGCCGGTGATGAACGACTCCCAACCCCCGGCCACCCGGGGCGCCCGGATGGTGGTCAGCCGACCCACTGCCCGCAGCCGCACCGAGGGCACGGTGACCAGAGCGATGAAGAGGAAGATCATGGGCAGGGCCACCGTGATGTCGGGCACCAGGCTCTGGGGCAGGTGGGGCATCACGTAGTTGAGGACGTAGTTTTCGGCCAGACCGATGCCGATGGCGGCGACGAAGGTCACCGGGATGTTCTTGAGGCGACCGACGATGGCGGCGGCGTAGCCGTTGACCACCAGAAGGGTCATGGCCTCGATGCTGAGCCCGGTGGTCTGGGTGGGGGCCAGGAGCACACCGGCCAGGGCGGCCATGGCGAAGCCGAGGATCCAGCCGTATTGGCTCATCCGGTTGGGGGAGACACCGGACATGGCCAACAGCTCGGGGTCGTCGACGACGGCCCGTAGAGCGACGCCGGTCCGAGTGGCATAGAAGAGGAAGCGGAGGGCAACAGCCACGGCGGCGGCCACGCCGATGATGACGACTTCCTGGTACTGGATATTGATCCCCACCAGTCGGAACTGGCCGTTCACCATGTTGCCCACCAGACGGGTGGTGCTCGCCCCCCAGGTCACGGTGGCGAACCCGGTGAGGATGACCAGCAGGCCGAGGGTGACCATCACCGGCCGTTCGGCCGAGGCACCGTGCAACCGGCGCATGAGCCCACGCTCGACCAGCGCCCCGCTGGCGCCCGCCCCGACGATGACGATGATCACCAGGGCCAACAGGATGTTCACGTGGTCCTGGGTCACCAGCCCCCAGTAGCAGAAGGCGGCGATCATGCCCACCGCCCCCTGGGCGAAGTTGAAGACACCCGAGGTGGTGTAGGTCACCACCAGCCCGGTGGCGGCGATGGCGTACCCGGCACCGAACATGATGCCGAACACGGTGTACTGAAGGAAGTTGCTCACCGCATCAATCTCGTTCCCCAGTGGACCACATCAGATGTCTTCGCTGCCCCCGACCCCGATCAGGACGTCGGTGGCGTCACATACGAGTAGTCACATCGGTACCCGTGGGTGGCGCTGTCGACCGGAGGATCGTCCAACCGGGTGAACTCACCGTTGACCACCTGGCCCACCAGATAACAGTTGGACGTGGTCCGGGCCACCGGGTTGCTGGTGGTCACGATGTTGTCACCGTTGAACGAGGTGATCTTGGACAGGGCCTGGAGGATCGACCCCCGGCTGGGGTCGGACCCGGCGTTCTTGAGGGCCTGGACGAAGAGGGCGGTCGAGTTCCATGCGTACAGGGTGAAGAGGTCGGTCTTCCAGCCGGGCGAGGCCACGTTGACCCAGTGGAGGAAGGTGCCGACGGCGGGGATGGTGGAGGAGTCCCCCCCGAGATAGAGCGAGGCGTTCTGGTCGAGGTAGGCGCCGTTGACGGCGGCCGCGCCGCCCGAGTCCGGGATCAGCGCGTTCGAGTAGGTAGCGGCACCCAGCACCACCTTGGGGTGGTAGTTCTGCTGGACGAGGTCCTTCAAAAGGGCCGAGGCGTACGACGCCGGCATCTGGTCGAGGAAGATGACCTTGACGCCGGCATTCTTCATGGCGATCACGTTCTGGGTGAAGTCGGTCTGGGTGTCGGCGTACTGCTGGTCGTAGATGATCTTGTAACCGACCTTCTCCATCACGTACTTCTCACCCGCCCAGTCGGCCAGCGTCGACGGTAGGTCGGCGATGACCGTGCCCGTCTTGTCGGTGGTGGCGGTCCCCAGCTTGTTCTTGAAGTACTGGAGCACACCTTCTTGCCACCCGCCCTGGAGCGGGACCGGGCTGAAGACGTTGGGCAGGTCGTTGGTGGACAGACTGAGCACCTCGGTCACGTCGGGGACGCCCGGGTTCTGGGCCAACACGGCCCCGCCGAAGCTGTCGAAGGTGGAGAAGCCCCCGACGAGGGCGGCGTCGGTGTTGATGGCGTTCTGGGTGGCCTGCCGGTTTCCTGTGCCCGAATACTGGTCGTCGGCACTGTCGACCACCAGCTTGCGGCCGTCGACGCCGCCCTCCGAGTTGATCATGTCGACGTAGGCCTCGGTACCGACCAGCGCCCCTTTGAAGAGGCCGCCGATGGCCAGGGTGGAGATGTTCCCGATCCGGATGGTGGAGGCGGTGATGCCGGTGTGATCGCTGAAGGCGCTCTGGGGGATCGGTCGGCTGGAGCTGGCACCGGTGGTCCCCGTGCTCCCCGACGTCGTCGTGGTGGACGACGAATTGGTCGAACTACAGGCCACCGCGGTGGTGGCGACCAAGGCCACCAAACCCAATGCGGCCATGCGCGTCTTCCATGATGCAGAACTCAAGGCTCCCCCTTGGTCTCAGTGCTGTGATGACGGTGCCGACGACCTGCCGGTTCCCAGCCGCTACGGATATGTGACTCTACGTCAGAAACTCGACCGGGTGTCCAGCACGGCGAGCTGTCCCGCCCTCCCTCCTGTCACCCCGGGCCGGGGGCGGTGACCGGAAGGGCCGGTCTCCCGTCGGCCCCCTTCGTGGCTGGCGGCGAGGCGGGGGTCGGGACGCCGCGGCCGGCCCGGATGGCCTCGAGAAAGTGGACCGCCCCCCGGATGGTGTGCCGGCAGCGGATGGAGGCCAGAACGTCGAAGGCGTGTTGGGCCCCGGGCAGCTCGACGTAGGCGACAGGGGCGGCGGACACCCGGCGCAGCTCGCCCACGAAGTGACGGGCCACGGCCACCGGGACGAGGGTGTCGTTGGTGCCGTGGAAGACGAACATGGGCGGCGCTTCGGTCGTCACCCGTTGGTCGGGCGACGCCTCTTCGAACACGGCGGGGTTGTCGGCCATGGTGGTCTTCATGACCCGCCGCTCGAGCAGGGCGGCCAGCCCGGGGCCGTAGGCACCAGAAAGGGCCTTGTCGCCGGTCATGTCGTAGACGCCGTAGAAGGGGAGACAGGCGTCGACCGAGGTGTCGACGCCCTCGAAGCCGGGCTGCCAGAGCGGCTGATCGGGGGTGAGGGCCAGCAGGGAGGACAGGTGGCCGCCGGCCGAACCGCCCGACACGGCGATGAACCCCGGGTCGCCGCCGTATTCGGCGATGTGCTCCCGCACCCAGCCGACCGCTCGCTTGCAGTCCACGATGTGCATCGGCCAGGTGGCGCGCGGGCTGAGCCGGTAGTTGATGGCCACGCACACCCATCCCCGACGGGCCAGTTCGTGCATCAGGGGGATCCCCTGTTGGCGCTTGTCCCCCATGATCCAGGCGCCGCCGTGGATGTAGACCAGCACCGGCGCCCCCTCCGGTGGCACCGCCCGGCGGCTCAGGATGTCCAGTTTGTGTCGGTAGTTTCCGTCGCCCCAGTAGTCGACGTTGCGAACCCTCCGAATACCTCGCCACCGGAAGGGTATGGCGATGACCAGCCGCCACCATGTGTTCCACACCCCCCCCTCCTCGTATCCCCCCGCCCCCACCGGGCCGCCGGTGGCCTCCCGCAGGGCGGCGTCCACCAGGGCCCCGGCCTCGTGGGCCCGGACCGTGAGGACCACGAAGCCACCACAGGAACCGACAGCCAGGACCAGACCGGCCCACCCCGGTGGGCCACCGAGGGCCCCGCTCACGTCCAGGGCCACGGTGATGCCGGCCAGGAGGACGCCGGTCTGGACGGGGAGTTCGCTCGGAATCCAACCGAAGGCGAAACTGAGGGCGGCCAGCGGATCCCGCCGGATCGGAAGAAACGCGTTGACCACGAGCACGGCAAAGACCAAGCTGACAGCGAAAGACACCCAGGCCATCCCCCCATCAAACACGGTCTGGCCGACGAAGTGAAGCCATACGGGCCGGAGTCAGACTGACCCGGTCCGCCGCAGCGGTACGGGAAGGGACGGGAATGGAACGACTGAGTGGACTCGACGCAAGTTTCCTGTACCTCGAGACACCGACTCTCCACATGCACGTGGCCCTCACCTTGGTTCTCGACCCGTCCACCGTCCCCGGGGGCTACTCCTTCGACCGGATGAAGGAGGCCATCGCCGCCCGCATCCCCTGCGCCCCGGTGTTCCGGCGTCGGTTGGTGGAGGTCCCGTTCCGCCTGGGCCATCCGGTGTGGGTCGACGACCCCGACTTCGACATCGACTACCACGTGAGGCGGGCCGCCGTGCCCCGTCCGGGAGGCCTGCGCCAGTTGGCCGACCTGGCCGGTGACATCACCGGTCAGCCGCTCGACCGGGCCAAGCCCTTATGGGAGATGTGGATCGTCGAGGGGCTGGCCGACGAGCGCATCGCCATCATCGCCAAGATGCACCATTCCACGGTGGACGGGGTGTCCGGCGCCGCCCTGCTCTCCGTCCTCTTCGACCTCGAGCCGGAGCCGGCGCCGGCGGCTCCCACCGAGGTCGCCGCTCCCCCAGCGCCGGTCGACGACCACATCCCGAGCGGCCTGGAATTGATGACGCAGGCGGCCGTGGCCCGCACCCTCCGGCCCCTCGAGATCGCCGAGGACGTGGTGCGTACCGTTTACCGGATACTCAACGTGCGACGGGTGCGGGTGGCGCCCCACGAGCTGCTGGACTCCGAGGGAGGGCCGGGCAAACCCCCGCCCAAATCAACGGGAAAGGCCGCTCTCCCGCTCACCGCCCCCCGGACCTCCTTCAACGTGGCGGTGACCCGGCGTCGGAGCGTGGCTCTGACCGCCATCGGCCTCGATGACGTCAAAAGGTTGAAGAACGCCACCGGCGCCACGGTCAACGACGTGATATTGGCGGTGTGCACCGGCGCGCTCCGATCGTTCCTCATCGAGGGCGACGAGCTCCCCGACAAGCCGCTGGTGGCGGTGGTACCGGTCTCCGTGCGACCGGACTTGGATGCGCCGAAGGGGTCCAACCAGGTGTCGTCGATGTTCGTGCAGCTGCCCTGTCAACTCCACGATCCTCTCGACCGCCTGCAGGCGATCCACCTGGGGACCAAAGGGGCCAAGGAGGAGCACAACGCCCTTGGCGCCGACCTGCTGCTCAACTGGGCCGAGCACGCCACGCCCAATGTCTTCGCCCTCTCGGCCCGTCTCTACACCGGGATGCGGCTGGCCGACCGGCACCGGCCCATCGCCAACCTGGTCATCTCCAACGTTCCCGGGCCCGACTTCCCCCTCTATCTGGCCGGGGCCGAGCTGGTGGCGGGGTTCCCCCTCGGTCCGGTGATGGACGGCATGGGGGTGAACATCACCGTCATGAGCTATCGCGGCGTTCTCAACTGGGGGATCCTGGCCAGCCCCGAGTCGATTCCCCGCCTCTGGAACCTGGCCGCCGCCGTCCCGACCGCCCTCGACGAGCTCCTGGCGGCCGCCGGCGAGCCGCCAGCCAAGTACTGGTCGGAAGAGGCAGCTGCTGCGGTCGAGGCGTCGGGGATCGACGCCGCCCGGTTCCACTGCTGACCGGCCGCTGACCGGTCAGGTAACCCGCCAAGTCATCTTGGGGCCGGCGCCACGGCCATGGACGAGGCCCCGGCGCACACCGGAATGGGGCGGCCGAAGGTATCCGACGCCGGCTGGAACGGCACCACGGCGTCGAATCCGTCCACCACGAACGCACCGGCGCTTCCTGGTCCGATGACGATGTCGGTCGGGTGCCCGGTACCCGACGACACACCCGCCGACCTCTGGGGCAAGCGCACCGGAGGCGGCGGGTCGGCGAAGGTGGCCAGGGGGACGGGGTTGACCCAGTTGTTGGCCCCATCGGCCACCAACAGCAGCGAGCCGTCGGTGGAGATGGCCAGCGCGGCCGGATCGGCGATGCCGTACCGGTCGAAACCGGCGGGGGTTTGGGAGGTCCCGGTCGCCGCCACGATGGGGAGAACCCGGCCCCCGAAGTCGGTCCCCCCCTGCCCCACCACGTAGACCGTCTTCCCGTCGGCCGTCACAGCGATGCCGTGCGGTGAGTAGACCGACGAGACGGACAGCCCGGTGGCGATCTCGACCCCGGCGGTGGCATTGGCCGTGTCGACCGGGAACACGCCCCCGGCCACCAAGGCGTAGAGGGTGGTGCTGGTGGGGTCGAGGGCCATACCGAAGATGGTGTGGCCCGGCCCGAGGTCGAGGGGGGTTCCGACCTTGCCGGTGGCCACGTCGACCGGAACGATGGTGCTGCCGCTGGCCGCCAGCACGATCCGATTGCCGGGCAGGACCACGACAGCGTGCGTGCCTCCCTGACCGGGGATCTTGATCGGCGCCTCCGCCTTCTGGGTGACCAGGTTGATGGGGATGACGACGTTCTGGACGGCGACACCCGACGGAGTGGTGGTCGTGGTGGGGGGGTTCGAGGTGGTGGTGGGTTTGGAGGTGGTGGGGTGGGAGGTGGGCGGCTGGACCGAGGTGGGACCGGCCGATGGACCCTGCTCCACCCCGTCGCTGGTCACCACGTAGGCCCACCGGCCGTTGGCCGTGGTGGCGATGGCGAAATTGCCGATGACCGGTGTCCCCCGGATGGGGAGGGGGATGTCTGCCTCGGCGGTGTGGGTGTCCAGTTCGACCGGGGTGACCGCGTCGGAGCACACCACGTAGCCCACCGTCCCGGCCGGAGCCAGCGATCCCGGGTCGGTCACCGGAGCCGGGGTCGGGGTGGCGAAAAGGGAGCAGCCTCCCAGGGTGGTAGCCACTGCCCCCACGAACCAGGCCGCCGCAGCTGCCCGGACACCGCCGTGGCTCCTCGGGTGGTGGCTAAAGGGGTGGTGGCTAGAGGGGTGGTGGCTACCCAGGTGGTGGGGCCGGTGAACAGCCGATCCGATGCCCTGGCCGGCCCGCCGCTCAGGCGACCGCAAAGTTCGGGTTAACGCCGGCGGCCGTGGCCGACGGCAATCCGTCCTCAGTTCCGGTCATGACATCTCCTCACGGCCTCAGGTCACACGATGTGCTCCGTGGTCGGCTGGGCCGATGGTACCGGCGATGACGAGGGATGTCCGACGGCGCGTAGGGCCAACGACACGGGCATGGCCCCGGAGTCGGCCATCAGGTCGTGGAAGCGACGGAGCGAACCCCCGGCGGCCAGCCAATCGTCCCTGGCCCGTTCGATCCTCATGGCCCCTGTGAGATAGGAGGAAGCCTGCGTGGGCCACGCACAGTAGCGAGCCACCTCGGCCTGAGCCGTCGACAGGGGAAGCAGCGCCTTGTCGTGCATGAACTCGACTGCCTGTCCGACGGTCATCTCACCGGTGTGGAGCGAGGTGTCCACCACGATCCGGGCGGCCCGGAACAAGCGGGCCTCGAGCTGGCCGAGCTCCTCTTCGAGCGAGAAGAACCCGGCATCTCGCATCATCCCTTCGGTGTACAGGGCCCAGCCCTCGATGAAGTAGGTCGAGTTGAAGACGCGCCGCACCTTGCGGGCCGATTTCATGGTCATGAGATGCCAATGATGTCCGGGGTACGCCTCGTGGACGGCGGTGGCCGGAATCGAGTAGGTGGCATTGCTCTCGAGCAGACCGGCGACCTCTTCGGCGTCCTCGGGGTCGACCGGATAGGGAACGAAGAAGAATCCCTCCCTCGACGGCTTGAACATCGGTGGCGCGACGTAGCAGGCCACCGCCAGGACGGCCCGCACGGCGGGAGGGGCCGGAATCACCCGACAGCGCTCGCCGGGAGGATTGGACACCAGTCCTCGGTCCGACATGAACCGGCGGGCCTTCAGACAGCTGACCTCGTAACCCGACCGCATCTCGTCGATAGAGGCGGCGTGTACCTTTTGCAGTCGGCGGACGGTGGTCACCCAGTCGTCCGATCCGCCGGTCAGCGCCGAGGCCACCCGGGCCATCTCGTCGGCCACCCGGCGATACTCCTCCCAACCCTGGCGACGCAGAGCGCTGACGTCGGTATCCAAGAGCTCGCCTCTCTGGAGAACGGCGTCGTAATTTTCCGCCCCGAAGACGAAGCTGCCGGTGCAGGTTGGGGCGAGCTCTTCGAGGAAACGGCCCAGCCCCTCGTAGGCCCGGGCGGCCACATCGCCGGCGGCGGCCAACCGCTCCCGATTGACCGGTTGCCCGGCCAGGAGGGCGACGCCGTGGCGGGCGAATCCGATGTTAGCCCGGCACTCAGCGAGACTGCGCTCGATGACCCGACGGTCGGCCCGGGAGGGATCGAGGTTCTGGCGGGCGTCGTCCAGAAGAGCGCCGATGCCGCGCAGGCGGGCGCTGGCCGCCTTGGTCAGTTCGTCTTCGCTGCGCAGGCCCATCAGGAACATTTCGGTGATGCCGGTCTCGAGGTAGGCCTCGGGCGACCGGCGCCACCCCTCCCAGCCGGACAGTGCCTCCCGCTCCTCGAGCTGGGCGATGACCAGGGCCCGGTCGATCTCCTGTTCGAAGGTGAGGGCATCGGCCTCAAAGGCTCGGAACGTGTCCAGCCAGACGCTGTCTTCTTTCCGTCTCCGCTCGAATCCCACGGCGGACAGGTCGTCCAACAGGTGGTCGTAGCCGTCATAGCCCAGGGCGGTGGCCATGCGGGGCGAGTCATCCATCTCGCGGGCGATGAGCTCGTCGACGGCCCGTTCGAAGGGGTCGACGTCTTCCAACGGCTCGGCGGACAGGGTCATGCCAAGGAACGGGTGAAGGTGGCCGTTAAGCACACAGCGAGCCGCCGCCGGTCGGCTCGTTGACAATCGTGGTACATGGAGACCTCGCAGGGATTGGTGTCTGTCAGACACCTCCATAGTGAACCTTGCCCCGATCCATTTCTGTCAAACAGCCGACAGTCCCACTGTCGCCGCCGCGACATTCGGTCGGGAGGACTCGAGGCCCGGCCGACAACAGCCGCGGGTGGTCAGGCTCCGACGGTCCCGTTCGGACGGTCCGGTTCAGACGGTCCGGTTCAGACGGGCGGGGGTGAGATGGCCGGCGCAGAGGATACGAGCAGGGCAGCCAGATGGTCGGCCAGCATCTCCAGAGGCCTGACTTCCTCGCCACTCAGTTGCAAGGGTCGGGAATGGGCGAGCACGGCGCTACCGACGCGGGTGCGGTGCGCCCACAGGGGTAGCACCACGACCACCCGGGCACCCCCGGCCCGCAGGGAGTCGGTACCCACGAAACCTCGCCCCAACGCGTCCGAGCCCGTGTAGCACGAGCGGATCTGACCCACCAACGAGCTGAGGGCATCCAGCTCACCGACGGACAGGGCGAACAGACTGTGGGCCAGTGGCCCGACGGCGGTGCACATCCGGCGCCCCTCGTCACCATCGAGAACGAGGGCGGCCGAGTCCATACGGGAAGCGTCCCGCAGACACGAAGCCAGGCGCTCCGCCTTGCGGGGACCGTCGGTAATTCCGGAGAGAGCGATCGAAGCGTTCACCGTCCGATCCCAGGCCGACTCGTCGACGTGACCGCCGATGGCGTGGAGCCGTTCGGCCAGCAGTGAGGCACACCGCTCGAGCTGGCCCAACAGACCGGCGGGCAGGGGGATCAGCGATTCCACGTTGAGGGCGCCGATCGCCGACCCGCCCACCGTGATGGGAACGCAGATCTCGGAAACCACACCGGGAATGGCCTCGAGGTAGTCGGGACTGGAGGACACGTCGGGTACCACGATCGGCTCACCGGCAGCCCAGGTTCGTCCGGTGATGCCGGCCGAGGGACTCATGCCGTCGAGGATCTGCCACAGGCCCCGCTGGGCGATGCACCGCAATTCACGGTGACGCTTCAGGTAGACACTGGGCATGATCTGCCCCTGACGAAAGAGGTGCTCGACCACGACCGAGCAGGCCCGCCTGGCGTCGGGGGCCCGGCTCAGGCTGTCGGCCAGTCGCTCGTCTGGGGCTGTCGGCCCCCTTGTCCGGCCGCCCACTCCCGACCTGGGAGGCGCGGCGGCGTCAGGGACGAGCGCCGGCCAGGGCGGACCGGGTTTGGCCAGCAGATAGCCCTGCACCAGATCGACTTCCGCCTCACGGATTACTTCGAGCTCGGCCTCGGTCTCCACACCCTCGGCGATCACGCTGGTGCCAACCTCGCTGGCGAAGGCGGCCACTGCGCTCAGTAGGGCGCGACGATTGGTGTCGGTGTCGACGTCGCGCACCAATTCCCTGTCGACCTTCAGGAAGTCAGGGGTCAACTCGATGACATGCCGCAGGCTCGAATAACCAGCGCCCGTATCGTCGATGGCGATCCGTACACCGCGGGCCAGCCACGGAGCCAGGTGCTTGCGAACCTCGGCATAGTCGCCTACGGCCTCCTGTTCGGTCAGCTCGACCACCAACCGTTCGGGGAGATCGTCCAGAACCCGGAGGGCCGAGCGATCGGCCAACAGCGACGGGCTGAGGTTGACGAACAAGAAAGCGTCCTCTGGGGTAGGACCCAGACGGGCGGCCGCGGCCAGACAGGCCACCTCGAGTTCCTTGCGCAGGCCGATCTCGGTGGCCCGGGCGAGCCACCAGTCCGGCGAACGGACGGGCTCGAGAGGCATGCGGGCCAGTGCCTCGTAACCCACGATGACCCCGTCGGCAGGTCTGACCACCGGCTGGACAACGGATTCCACCACTCCGGGCTCGCACAGGAGGCGAATGGATGCTTCGTTGGGCTTCGGTCCGCGCACCAGCCCACCGACGCCTTCGCTGCGGAGAGCCATGGCTGGCCATCGGCAGAACAGGCATCCACCTTGAGCCTGCGGAGACCGGAGTGGCACCGTGGGCCACGGGGCTCAAGGCGTACGACCGGACCGTCGATGAACGAAACATGTCGGTTCTGGCCTCCCCGTTCCCCCTGCAGCTGGAGGGCGAACCCGCCCGACACATGCCCCGGCTGCTCGACCGCCCGTCGTTCTTCGAGCACCTGCAGCGGGCCATCGGTCGAGCTGACGGGTTGGGCGGCGAAATCGCGCTTTTGGCCATGGCTCTCGACCCCCTCTTCCCCACTGCGGCCGCCGACTCCTGGGAGACAAGGCAGGAGGTCAGTATTGTGACCGGCTGCCGTCTGGTGGCTTTCCTACATCACAGCTACGTGCCGGCCCGCATCGCCGGCGACGAACTGCTGGTGCTGGCCGAAGGCGTCCGCGGCGTGGACGACGCCCTCGAGTTGGCCGAGCAGATCGTGACGGTGGTCAGGTGGTCTGATTTCGACCTCTTCGAAGACAGGCCGGTTACCGCCAGTGTCGGCGTCGCCCTGCACCAGGCCCACTCGTCGGCCGAACAGCTGCTCATCAAGGCCGACATCGCCATGTACGTGGCCCGGCGCGAGGGAGGCGACAGGATGCAGATCTTCGAGGAATGGATGCGCGACAGCGACACGCCGTCTGCCCCGTGACGTCGGCCGGTTTCGGAGCCTGAGGATGCCGGTCCGACGGCGAACGGTCGTCCCTGTTCAGGCCCTTGAATGGTGCGGTCGGCGGAAGGCCACGGTGGCGATCACGTCGCGATGGTCGCTTCCCACCCCGACATCGGTACGGATGGCGGTGACCGCCACCCCGCTGCCGGTGAGAACGTGGTCGATACGGACCACGGGCGGCAGGAGCGGCTTGGTCTGCGACCAGGTCATCTCCAGAGGCTCACCCCGCGCTGCGGCTCCGTCGGTCAGCCCGGCATCGAGGATATGACGGAAGCCTTTGTTCCCCCAGGTGGCGTTCAAATCGCCGACGAGCAATAACCCGGGGGCACCGGCGGCCCGTACCAGTTGGCCGATGGTCGACAGCTGTCCCTTCCACTGGGCGAAGGAGCTGGGGAGAGGGGCGATGGTATGGGTCACCCACAACCGCTGGGGACCCGAGGGAAGTTGGAGGGTGACCTGGACGATGAGAGGCCGCTGATACTGGTAGACGACGTTTTCGGCATGGAGCGGATAGCGGGAGGCGATGAAGAAGGCACTCGGGTCGTAGCGCTTGATCTCGATCTGGTACGGCAAGGACGCCAACGCGCCGGATCGTTTGAGTTGGGACACGTCGGGTGGGGTGGCCTCCTCCATGGTCACCAACTGCGGGCGGACCTCCTCGATCTGGTCGATGTAGCCGGCCATTGACGGGTTCTGGTTGTACACGTTGGCGTCGAGCATTTCGATGTGCGGGGCGCGAGCTGTCCAGTCCGGCAGCGGCGTTGCCGCCGCGAACTCCGGATAGACGAAGACGACCTGGGCCACGACGATCAGCAACGCCGCAACGGCCAGGATCCAGCGCCGGCCCAGGGCGGCGACGATCAGGACGAGCCACGCCGGCAGATAGACGAAGAGCGATATCGTGTTGAGGACGGCGAAGGGCTCGAAGGTGTCCCAGGCCACGATGCGCATGGTGGCCACCACGGCCAGCACGGCCACCACAACCCAGCCGAGCACCGTGACGACGATCGGCAATCGCCGTCGGCGGGTCGGACGGCTGTGGACGTGACGACGGGAACCCGGTGGCGCGGAGCTTCCCGATGTCAGGACGCTTCCCGATGTCACCGCTGGTGCTTGCAGGTTGGAATTACCTGTCGGGCGGAATCAGGGGGACGAGCTCAAAGTGGCGGCGCAGATCTCGTTGGGAGACGCCCCGAGGACGACCAGGGCCGCCGCGGCGACGTCGTAGTTCTCGTCGTCGTCGTCGGCCAGATCGACGATGGCCCGTATGGCGGCCAAGCGCGACGCCTGCTGGGCGGCCGCTTTGTTGGGGGACGATCTCCCTTTGGCGATTATTCCCATCACGAACACTCCATGGAGTCTCAGTACTTCAACGAGAGTGACTCCGCCGCGCCCTTCTCTGTCGGTCACTGTTTCTGTCAGTCACTGTTTCTGTCAGACACTATTTGTGTCAGTCAGTGTCTCTGTCAGTCACTGTCTCTGTCGGTCGATGCGGTCGACCGACCTCTGCCGGAGAAGGGCCCAACCCTAAGGGTCCCGTCCGGAGAATGGAAGGGGTTATCCTGCAGATCAGGCAGCTGTCACATAGATTTCATTTCATCCGACCGTGGGCCAGATGGCGGCGAACCGGTACGTCCCCCCGATGACGCTCCGAGCCAATAGACCACTGACCCTATCGGGTTTATTGGTTTAATGTCTGGAGGCCGGGATTTCCGGGAAAATGGCTGATGATCGGTAAGGAGTCGAACAATGTCCGATTGGGGTTTCGAAACACGCCAGATCCATGCGGGCGCTCAGCCCGACCCGACCACCGGGGCCCGGGCGGTGCCCATCTACCAGACCACCAGCTATACGTTCCGGGACACCGCCCACGCCGCTGCCCTGTTCGGTCTCGAGGAACTGGGCAACATCTACACCCGCATCATGAACCCGACCCAGGCCGTATTCGAGGAACGGGTGGCCTCCCTCGAGGGCGGCGTGGCCGCTCTGGCCGTGGCCAGTGGACAGGCCGCCGAGACGATCACCCTCCTCAACCTGGCTGAGAACGGCGGCCACCTGGTGTCGTCGGCCTCCCTCTACGGGGGCACCTACAACCTGTTCCACTACACCCTGCCCAAACTCGGAATCGAGGTGAGCTTCGTCGACGATCCCGACGATCTGTCGGCCTGGGCCACAGCGGTCCGACCCAATACCAAGGCCTTTTTCGCCGAGACGATCGGTAATCCCAAGGGCGACATCCTCGACTTCGAAGGCGTTGCCGGTGTCGCCCACGACCATGCCATCCCCCTGATCATCGACAACACGGTGGCTACCCCGTATCTGGCCCAGCCGCTCCGGCACGGTGCGGACATCGTGGTCCATTCGGCGACCAAGTTCATCGGCGGCCACGGCACCTCCATCGGCGGCATCATCGTCGACGGCGGGGTGTTCAATTACGAGGGCAGCGGCCGGTTCCCCAACTTCACAGAGCCCGACCCCAGCTACCACGGTCTGGTTTTCGGTCAGCTGCCCGAGGCCCTGTTCCCCGCTCGTTTCGTCCTCAAGGCCCGACTGCAGTACCTGCGGGACACCGGACCGTCCATCGCTCCTCTCAACTCGTTCCTCTTCCTGCAGGGCCTCGAGACGCTGAGCCTGCGCATGGAGCGTCACGTGAGCAATGCCCAGGCAGTGGCCGAATGGCTCGAGCAACGCGACGAGGTGTCCTGGGTCTCCTACCCCGGTCTTGCCTCCAGCCCGTGGCGGGAGCGCCAACAGAAGTACCTGCCCCGGGGGGGAGGAGCCATCATGGCCTTCGGCATCGCCGGGGGCGCAGACGCCGGACGTCGGTTCATCGAAGGCCTCGAGCTCTTCAGCCACCTGGCCAACGTGGGCGACGTGCGCAGCCTGGCCATCCACCCCGCCTCGACAACCCACTCACAGCTGGACGAGGCGGAGCAGCTGACTACCGGAGTCACACCCGATCTGGTTCGCCTGTGCATAGGACTCGAAACCCTCGACGACATCCTGGCTGACCTCGAGTCGGGGTTCCGTGCCGCCAAAACCGGCTGACCCCGGCGGCCCTACAGGAGCATGGTCTCCCGGCGACGAGCCGGGCCACCGGCAATTCGCCCGCCTCTTCGAGGCCAGCGGGCTCGACCTCGAGGGCGGGGGTCGGTTGGGCTCCGTCGAAGTGGCCTACGAGACGTGGGGGGAGCTCAATCGGTCCGCCGACAACGCCGTCCTCGTCCTGCACGCCCTGAGCGAAGACTCCCACGCCGGGGGACCGGCGGGGCCCGGCCATCCCCGACCGGGGTGGTGGGCGCCCATGATCGGGCCTGACGCACCGATCGACAGCGAGCGTTTCTTCGTCGTCTGCCCCAATGTCCTCGGGGGCTGCCAGGGTACGACCGGACCGGCCTCTGTGGCCGATGACGGACGGCGTTTCGGCTCCCGCTTCCCGGTGATCACCATTCGTGACCAGGTGCGGGTGGAGATGGCCCTGGCCACCCATCTCGGCATCCAACGGTGGGCCGGCGTGGTCGGCGGTTCGATGGGAGGGATGCGCGCCCTCGAATGGTGCGTGATGGGCCCGGACCGGGTGGACCGTGCCGTCATCCTCGCCGTGGGCGCAGCGGCCACCGCCGAACAGATCGGGCTGTGCGCCCTTCAGGTCCGAGCTATCCGGGCCGACCCTCATTTCGCCGGTGGCGACTACTACCAACAAGCCACCGGTCCACATGTCGGCCTGGGCATCGCCCGGGGCATCGGCCAGATCAGCTACCGCACGGCGGCCGAGCTGGCCGGCCGGTTCGGCCGCACACACCAGGACGCCGAAGATCCGCTCAAGGGGGGTCGCTACAGCATCGAGTCCTATCTCGAGCACCACGGGGAGAAACTCTGGTCGCGGTTCGACGCCAACTCGTACATCGTGCTGAGCGAGGCCATGAACCACCACGACATCGGTCGGGGGCGGGGCGGCGTGGCGGCGGCGCTGGCCCAGGTGCGAGCGGCCGTGACGGTGGTGGGAATCTCCTCCGACCGGCTCTATCCGCTCACCTTGCAAGAGGAGCTGGCGGCCATGCTGCCGGCCACCCCGGAGGTGCGGGTGGTGGAGTCGGTCGTCGGCCACGACGGCTTTCTGGTCGAGACCGAGGCGGTGGGGGCGGCCATCAGGAGTGGGCTGGCCGTCACGCTTTGAGATAGCGGTCGACCAGAGCCGGCGGTGCACAGGCCAGCCACCCGTCCTCCATCACCTCCTTCAGCTGCTTGGCTGTCACCGTGCGGAGCTGGATGAGAACGGCGGCGTACCCGTCGAAGTGGGGGATGGTGAAGATGCACCGCGGGCCGGCGGCCAGGATCGCCTCCTTTTCGGCCAGGTCGCCGACGCTGACGGCCAGGATCGGCCCGGGCGGCGGGGTGGCGTCGCCGAACCGCTTGATGTCCGCTTTGGAGAACGGCCTCTCCCAGGCAAAGGCTTTACCTCTGACGTACCAGGTGCGGTTGCCGTGCCGCTCGCCTTCGGTGACCTCGGGGAATCCTTCGGCGATCTGGGCGGCATGGTCCAAGGTTCTCACCGGACGGGCCAGTCGGCCGCCCCACGACCTGGCCAGCCATCCGGTGGCGTGACCATCCTCGTCTAATCCACCGCTTCGAGGTCGTCCACCTCATCGTCCGATGGGCCGTCGGCCGCCTCGGCAGTGTCCTGGGCGGCGTCGGCGTCGACCTGCTGGGAGGCCCGCACCACCATGACCAGGCTGGCTACCGACGATGTCACTGCCCCGGCAATCACCGCGCTGCGAACCAGACGCGGCAGGCGGAACCCGGTGGCCCCGTCGAAGGAGAGTGATCCCGGTCCTGTGGCCCACAGGGCTAGGGCCAGGGCCATGTTGGTCAGAGGGAGCTCGTAGCCGCTCTTGGCCGAAAAGGGCCCGTTGGCCCGGTGGGTCGAGGTGGCCACGGCCATGGTGCCGGCCAGGGCCACCGGCCCGATCGGGTCTCCCGCCCCCAGGGCCACCAGCGCCCCTCCGGCCAGCTCGGAAGCGCCGGCCACCCGGGCAAAGAGGGCTCCGGGCTTGAGACCGAGAGAATCGAAGCCGGCCGAGGTGGCTTCGATGCCATAGCCGTCGAAGGAGCCGAACAGTTTTTGGGCGCCGTGGGCGGCCAGGTAGCCGCCCAGGACGAGCCGTCCGGCGAGAAGGGCGAGATCACGGTGTGAGGGCATTCGGTTTCCTTTGGGCTAGTGGGATGCGGAGAGCCGGCTCGACAACTCCGACCAGGGGTGGTGGTTCCTTTGAGGGATAGGGTTACTGGGAGGAACTGAGACAGCATAGGGAGTGTCCGGAGGGAAATGAAGAAGGCACCCGACCAGAACGGACTTCCCCCATTGGTGGTTGGTACCCCGGAGGGAAGCGGTACACACAACGGAACCACCGCCCACGGGGTCGAGCCGTGCCGGGCCCGAGAGGTGCTCGAGCGGATCGGCGACAAGTGGACCCTCTACGTGGTCCACGTCCTGGGCGGGGGCACCCGGCGGTTCAGTGAGCTTCAGCGGGAGATCGAGGGCGTCACGCCCCGGATGCTGACTGTGACCGTCCGCAACCTCGAGCGGGACGGACTGGTGACCCGCACCGTCTATCCGGTGGTTCCTCCGCGTGTCGAGTACGCCCTGACCCGCGCCGGCGAGACACTGCTTGTGGCGGTGACCCCGCTGGTCGAATGGGCAGCGGACCACCTGGGCGAGATCGACCGAGCTCGACAGCTCTACGACTCGAAGGAGAATGCGGGGTCGGGGGCCACCCGGGCGTGACCGGGAATCAGTCCAGATCGACGTAGTCGAAATTGACCCCACCGTGGTCAGAGGTCCCGACGCTACACAGCACCAGGTTGGTACCGCGCCCCATGGTCAGGGTGACCGGGACGGTCTGCCACGAGGTCCACGCCGACGTGCTCGGCACCTCGAGGGTGGCCGTGCCGTGGAGGTCGCCGGTGGCCGGGTCGAGGGCGCGTACCGTCAGTTTCGACGGAGTGCCCGTTGAGTTGGCCACATGGAATCGGAGTCGGTGCGGGCCGGCGCTCCGCACGGATACGGCCACGGCCACACTGCTTCCCTCGGTATCGAGGCCGGTGACATAGCCCATGCCGCGGTGACCGGCGAAGGTGTTCTCGAACTGGGCTGATCCGGCCCAGGCCCCGACCTCGGCCTGGAAGCGAACGGGACCGTGCGGAACCACCGACAAGAGGACCGAGGCGTGGGGGGCCAGGTCCACCTGGTAGCTGATCATCGAGCCCAGGTCCTGGTGAGCCCAAAGGTCGCGGACGGCGGCCGGACCGGCGAAGCCGAGAACAGCGGCGAAATCGATCGACGTGGTCCGGGTGGCCGGGCCGTCCTGGCGGTTGAACAGAGCCACCGCCCAGCTCCCGTCAGGCAACTGGCCGATCCAGCGCTCGGGGTCGCGGCTCGAGGTGTCGTACTCGAATCCGTGGCTGTTGTTGAAGACGGGCTTGCCGGCCAGTCCGGCCTTGCGCAGGGCCAACACCTCGCGGTTCTGGAAGAAGCTGGCATTGTCCCCGATGGTGTCGACCCGGTCGATGATGGCGATCGGGGCGCCGGCCATGGTGAACAGGTTGATGGCGGTCTGCTTTTCGGCGTCGTCGGCGAACGAGCTCATGAGCAGGGGGTCGCCGTCGAGGATCAGCTGTCCCCGGCCCGACACGTCCGAAAAACCGGTGAAGCCCAGGAAGGGGTTGTTCCACTGGGACCAGATGGGCTGCCACCCCTGGCGTCCTTCGCTCAGGTTTATCCACGTACCGAAGCTGGCGTCGTTGTCGATGCGGATGAGATCGCCGAAGCGTCGTTCCCCCGACCCGTGGTCGAACAGGTTGGGCAGCACGAGGCTCAGTTGCATATCGCCGGCCGCATCCCGCATCCACTCCAGGGCCTGCAGATAGGACTCCCGGCCGTGGGCCACCCCCACCGTGCCCTCGCTCTGGTCGAACCCGGCCTCGTACCAGCCCAGGAAGTCGATCCGGAGGAACACGACACCCAGTTGGCGGAAGTAGGCGACGTACCCCTTCACGTACTCCTCGGCCCCGTCGCGGGTGGCGTCCACCCACTGCAGGCGCCCGCCCCCGTCGAAGTAGTCGCCCGGGTTGACGATGTCGGCCACCTTGACGTCGGGCCGTCCGACCACGGTGACCGACGGGTTGGTGACAGCCGACTTGGTGGCCCACAAGGGGTTGTAATAAACGCCGAGCCCGAGTCCCTTGGCCCTGAGATAGCTGACCCACCAGGCCCAGTCGTGGACCCAGTCGTCGGCCTGGCTCACGATGTAACCGTGCGGGGTAATCCGTTGGGTGTCGTCGATCCAACCGTCGGTGCAGACCATGTTGTACCCGTAGTCACGAAAGGTCGACGCCACCCAGTCGACGTTGGTCTTCCACACGGCCTCGGGTATGAGGGTGTTCTCGAGGTATTCGTACCCGTAGGTGCTCCAGTAGAGGGGACCGGCTCCACCGGGCCGGAAGGCCGGTGTGGTGGTGGATGCCAGTTCCGTCCCGGCCGCAGCGGGTCCGGCGTCACCGGTCGCCGCCGCCGCCGCGGCCGCATCGGCGGTGGCCAACGACCCGGCCAGGCCGGCCAGCACCGCTCCCCCGCCACCCTTCAGCACGTCGCGTCGCGTCGGCACCCGCTCAAAGCCCTCCCTCTCGCACCCGCCGGAATGACCTTAGCCAAGAGGCTGCCCGCGGCTCCTGACGCCCCACCGACCGGCGGACGGCGCCCCCCGGGATTGGCCGGTTTGCTCCAGACCTCCTAGTAGGAGCGGCCGATCACCGCGGTCAGGGTGGCGTCGTCCTGGCCGACCTCGGCCAGCCTTCCATCGGCATGCTGGAGACAACGGATGCTGAGTGACTGGGCAGCCAGTCGGTCCTCGCCGTCGGCACCGAGGGCAGCTACGGGAAGGCGGGCAAAGCCGATCTGGCCGGCCTCGATGGCCTCCTCGATGGTCGAGACCTCGTAGGTGTGCTCGGCCCGGAACCGGGCCGCCTCAGCCGACAAGTCGCCGGCGACGGTCAAAAGGGCCCGGTCGACCTCGGCCACCACTCCGGCCAGCGGAACGGGATCCTTGGTGCGCAGGTGCCGGGTCACCAAGGTGACCCGTTCCTCGGCCAGGTCCCGGGGCCCGACCTCCACCCGGACGGGCACACCCTTGCGCTCCCAGTCGACGGAGCGACGTCCGAAGCCGAGATGGGCCCGGTCGTCGAAGCGGACCCGACGACCGGCGGCAGTCAGCTCGGTCACCAGCGCTTCCGCCGCGGTGCGGACCTCGGGCTCTTCGCGCACCATGAGCACCACCACCTCGGCCGGGGCCAACGCCGGGGGGAGGCGGAGCCCGAAGTCGTCCCCATGAGCCATGACCAGGGCACCGAGCAGCCGGGTCGATACCCCCCACGAGGTCTGCCAGACGTAGTCAAGGGTGCCGGTGTCGTTGGCGAATTGGATCGAGAAGGCCCGGGCGAAGTTCTGACCGAGCTCGTGGCTGGTCCCCATCTGGAGTGCTTTGCCGTCGCCCATCATCCCTTCGCACGACCAGGTGCGGATGGCCCCGGCGAACCGCTCGCGGGCCGTCTTGTGCCCGGTCACCAGCGGGACGGCACAGACCCGCTCCATGGTGTCGATATAGACGTCGCGGAAGATGCGAAGGGCGTAGCGACGGGCCTCGTCCTCGGTGGCGTGGGCGGTGTGACCTTCCTGCCACAGGAACTCGCTGGTGCGCAGCAGGATCCGCGGCCGCAGCTCCCAGCGGACCACGTTGGCCCACTGGTTGATCAGGAGCGGCAGGTCACGGTAGCCCTGGATCCACTTGGCGAAGAAGCTGTTGATGACCGTCTCGCTGGTCGGGCGGACCACCACCGGCTCCTCCAGGCGCTTGCCACCACCATGGGTGACCACGGCCAGCTCGGGGGCGAACCCCTCGACGTGCTCAGCCTCGAGCTTCAGGAAGGATTCCGGGATGAACAGCGGGAAGTAGGCGTTTTCGGCCCCAGCCACCTTGATCCGGTCATCGAGCGCCCGTTGGAGAAGCTCCCAGATGGCATAGCCCCACGGGCGTATGACCATGGTCCCTCTGACCGGGCCGTTTTCGGCCAGTTCGGCCCCGGCCACCACCTCTTGGTACCAGCGCGGGAAGTCCTCGGCCCTGGGAGTCAGCCCGCCTTTCTTCTGCCGTTGGTCAGGGACACTGTCGGCGGGGACCTGCATGGCAGCGCAGACTACCAACCCGCCGCTGGCGCCCCGGCTGGGGTCGTCCCACATAGTGGCCACGACGACCACCCGGATGCATCGGCCAGAACGGGCGGAGTACGGGGTGTGGCGACCGTTAACGGTCAGTCATCGGGAAGAGCGGCAAAATCACGCTTGGCCTTCTTGTACCACGCCATCCCTGACAGGGGATGTCTCCACCTGCCCTTCATCTCCTTGAGGGCACCTTTGTGCGCTTCATCGCCGCTGGACACGATCTCGTTCAAATGCTTGTCCTGCGCCTTTATGACCTCATCAGCGGTGTCTCCGTGGTGCGGTAGATCACATGGCCCACCCAGCTGCTGGCATGTCATTGTCTTCATCGAACATGTTTCCTTTCCCGTTTGCTTCACGAGTCCTCGGCCCTGGACGTGCACCAGTTGGAGGGACCAGATGGGGTCTGCCCGCTCGGCGGCGTCCCGGAGGTCAGGCCTGTGCAATGCGGACAAGATTGCCCGAGGGGTCACGGAATGCACAGTCCCGCGCCCCCCAGGGCTGGGAGGTCGGCTCCTGAAGCACCTCGGCACCTGATGCCCGGACCTTCTCGAAAGTGGCGTCGAGGTCGTCGGAGCGGAAGATGGCGGCCTGCAGTGATCCCTGGGTCACGAGTGAGAGGAGGGCGTCGCCCTCGGTCTGCGAACGGCCTCCGTGTGGTTGAGACAGGACGATGTCTACGTCCTGCCCCGGGGCGCCGACGGTGACCCAGCGGAAGCCGTGGGCGGCGACGTCGTTGCGGACCTCGAGACCGAGGGCGTCGCGGTAGAAGCCGAGCGCGGCGTCGGGGTCGTTGACCAGGATGAACGTTGCGGAAAGTGTGACAGCCATAGGGAGATAGTAGGAGCGCCGACCGGTCGGATGCTTCTCCGTTCCTGCTCGATGCCCGGGCGGGTGGAACATCGATGAGCCCACGCTCCGCCACTCGGCGGCGGCCCACCGGCGCAGGTCCGGTAAGACCCCCTCAGACCACCATCAGGGTACGCCGCGGTCGTGTGGCCACCTTGCTCACGCAGGAGGGAACCACCTCGAGGTGGCGGTGGTCGTGCGCCCCGTACTGCGACGGCGTCTCACCGACGATCTCGGTGAAGCGCGAGCTGAACGAGCCGAGTGACGTGCAACCGACGGCAACGCAGGTGTCGGTTACCGACATTCCCTGGCGCAGAAAGGCCTTGGCCCGCTCGATGCGTCGCGTCATGAGATAGCTGTAGGGCGTCTCGCCGTATGCGGCGCGGAACTTGCGCGAGAAGTGGGCGGGCGACATGATGGCGCCACGGGCCATGCCCGGGACGTCGAGGGGCTGCGCGTAGTCACGGTCTATGAGGTCGCGTGCCCGGCGCAAGCACACCAGGTCGGCAATCTCCTCCGGCGTCATGTAGACGATGGTACGCGACTCATCGGGGCCTCGGGGGCAAGACGGGGGATCGAGGTCGCCGACCAGGACAGCCGTCAGCGATCTCATCGCTCGATCAAGCGCATCTGTTCCTCGCTGTGGTGGTCACCGGCGGCGGGGGTGATCGTGTCGAGGCGGGTGAGCTGGTCGTGACTGAGCTGTATTCCGTCTGCGGCGACGTTCTCCTCGACCCGGGACACCCGCTTCGTGCCGGGGATCGGCGCAATGTCGTCACCCTGGGCCAGCAGCCAGGCCAGCGAGACCTGGGCCGGCGTGCACCCGACTTCGGCAGCGACGGACTGGACCTCCTCGGCACTGGTCAGGTTGTGCCGGAAGTTCTCATCGGTGAAACGGGGGTTCGCCCTGCGGAAGTCCGTATCGGCCAGGTCGTCGATCGAGCGCACGGTGCCGGTGAGCATCCCGCGGCCCAAGGGCGAGTAGGCCACCAGGCCGATGCCCAACTCCCGCACCACAGGCAGCGTCCAGCCCTCGGGGTCGCGGGTCCATAGCGAGTACTCCGACTGCAGCGCCGTGATGGGGTGGACGACGTGGGCTCGGCGGATGGTCTCGGGGCCGGCCTCGGACAGCCCAATGTGGCCGATCGTGCCCTCGGCGACCAACTCGGCGAGCGCTCCCACCGTGTCCTCGATGGGCACCTTCGGGTCCACCCGGTGCTGGTAGTACAAGTCGATGTGATCCACCCCGAGCCGCATCAGCGATCCCTCGAGGGCCACCCGGATGTTTGCCGGGGCGCTGTCGAGGGTGCCGGAACCGCCACCGGTGTGGGAGACCATGCCGAACTTGGTGGCCAGCACGACCTGGTCACGTCGGCCGCGGATGGCTTGGCCCACGAGCTCCTCGTTCCGATACGGCCCGTAGATTTCGGCAGTATCTATGAGGGTGACCCCGAGCTCGATCGCTCGGTGGATGGCTCGGATGGATTCGGCATCGTCCTGGCCGGCCCCCGTGTAGGCGGTGGACATCCCCATGGTTCCCAATCCGATGCGGGAGACCTCGAGGGTTCCGAGGTTGATGTGCTTCATCCTTTTCACTCTCCTTTCCTGTTTCAGTCCTGCGCGGCATCCTGTTTCAGTCCTGCGCGGCTTTCGGGCGGCCGCGCCTGGCCAGCGGCGCTGCTTGTTTGGGCATGCGCCCCGCTTCGTTCAGCGCCTTCCGCAGGAGCACCTCAATTTGGGCGTTGACGCTGCGGAGCTCGTCATTGGCCCAGCGGCTGATGGCATCGTGAACCGCAGGATCGAGGCGCAGTGGGATCTGCCGCCGCTCGCTCACGTATAGAGCGAACCCGTGTTCACGACCGGCGACGGGGGCTGGTCACCGCACAAGACGACCATCAGGTTGCTCACCATGCTTGCCGTCCGTTCCTCGTCGAGTGAGACGACGCCACCCTCGCTCAGTCGGTTCAGTGCCATCTCCACCATCCCGACCGCGCCCTCGACGATACGCGAGCGGGCGGCCACGACGGCACTGGCTTGTTGACGGCGCAGCATGGCCTGGGCAATCTCCTGTGCGTAAGCCAGATGGGAGATCCGCACCTCGACGATTTCGACGCCGGCAATGGAGACCCGCTCGGCCACCTCGGTCGCCAATTCCGCCGAGACGAGGTCGGTGGATCCCCGAAGCGATGTGGTGCTGTCGACGGTGTCGTCGTAGGGGTGGCTGGTGGCAACGTGACGCAGGGCCGACTCCGCCTGTACGGATACGAAGTTCTGGTAGTTGTCGACCGCGTACGTGCACTTGGCCGTATCGGCTACCTGCCAGACCACGATTGCCGCGATCTCGACAGGGTTACCTTCTGCATCGTTCACCTTGAGGTGGCCCGTCTCGAAGTTGCGCACCCGAATACTGACCCGGCGTCGCACGGAAAGTGGGACCACCCACCAGAAGCCGGGGCGGCGGACGGTGCCGATGTAACGGCCGAAGAACTGGACGACCGAGGTCTGACCTGGGGGGACGATGGCCAACGACCCGACGACGAGCACGGCGGCCAGGATGGGCAGAACGATCAAGCTGGTGCCCTGCCGACCAGCGACCACCGCGCCGACAATGCAACCGGCGAGAACGACGACGCCGATCCATCCGTTGACGGCAAAGGCTGGACCTTCGCTGATGTCAACCCGTGCGCCTTGGTGCCCGACCGGTGCAATCGGGAGTGATTGGGTACCGCTCATGGGAGCTCCTTCCGACAAAAGTGATATCTAATTGATATCACTTTTGTCGTCTGTTGGCCACCCCCTCGCCTACTGGCCGACCCAGACGAGTTGGCCAAGGGCTGAGCGAGCAACCCACAAAACGGTCAGATCGGTGGTCGGAAGTCCGTCATTCCATCGGCTGCCGGGCGATACCGGACGGCTCCCGCCCTGCCAACAACCAGCCCAGGATCGTGGCCAGCAGCGGCATCCCGACCAAGATCACGAGGAGGTTGGTCACCGGAACGTTGCCAAGCGAGGAGATGCCGCCGTTGAGGGAGTTGCTACGCAGCCAACCGATCAGGGCTATGTAGCCGCCTACCGTCCCGATAAGGGCACCGAGGAACCCGAGCGCGCCGGCGGTGACCGCCGTCATTTTACGACGGGTGAAGGTACTGGCACCGGCGGCCGTGAGCGTACGGAGGTCGCCTGACGTCTCGCTCCGCACCAGTCCGACCGACATGGCGAGGATGCCGAGGGCGAGGACGATCCCGAACACCGTCGCCCAGTCGATGATCTCGTACGAACTGGGCTGGTCGTTCTTCGACTCAACCGACAGCTGAGCGGTCGATGCGGCCAATTGTGCATTGTTGATCTGTGCAGCGGTAAAGGGCTGGGCCCCCTGGACCAACCAATCCGACGTGGTCGCCTGGAGATGGAACTGGTGCATGGCGTGTTCGGTGATCACGGTATTCGGTGCCGACGTGCCCGCCGGAAGGGCGCTCACCTCCTGAATGACCGGGTTGGCAAAGCATTGTGTCGCCGCTGAGCAGACAGAGGCGGGAGGGCTTTGATCACTTTCCGGTCCGTTGCCCTTACCGCCGCCGTCGTTGCCGCCGTAGCTGAGGTACAAGCCGGAAGCACCGGACAAGCCGGGGCGGGCGGTCAAGAAGTCGGCGTCGGGTTGGATCTCTGACGCCTCGATGCCGAATGCTCTCAGCAGCTGTGGGGTGGCGACGTAGATCGGTCCGCTCCATTGGCGACCGGAGCCCACGTGGTTGATCGAAGCGCTAGGCGACTCGAGCGCAAGCAGTTGAGCACCAAGAGCGCTGGCTATGCGTTGCGCGCTTTTTGCAAGATCGGCGGGGCTCGCCGCCACTGCCGACGGCGCATGGGCAACGCTGCGGCTACCGTTCGGGCCGATGACGATCGCTCCGGCTGGCGGTGGCGTGTTGGCGTGCAGCGCAAGCTGGTCCGATGAAAGATTCGGGCCGGCGTAGTCGAGGACGTTCCCATAGCGGGACGCGGCAGCCAGCGAGACGATGACCGCGACCAGCACCCCGAGGCTGATGGCGGCGAGCGCCGGACCCGAACGGGCGCGGTAGCGGGCCAGGTCGCGGAGTGCCAGCCGAGATGCGATCGGAGCACGGGGCGCGATCTTTGCGACGACCGTGAGACAGAAGGGCGAGAGCAGGATCAAGCCGGGAACGAGGGCGACGAGACCGAGTAGAAGCTCGGCGGCACCGCCGCCGTTGCCATTGGTGCTGCCCGAGTAGCCGAGCAACAAGAAGGCGACGACGAGAAGGACGATTCCCGGAATAGCTGAGCGGTGGAGCTTTTTTGGTGGAGCGGGCCTACCGGACAGTGCGGCGACGATCGGCACCTTGGTGATCGCCCGCGCCGGACGGGACGCGGCGAAGTAGGTTGCCACAACAGCGAGCACCATTGAAAGGGCGACGACGAGCCACGGCAACGCCCATACCCCGATCAGATGGTGGGAACTCTGTTCGAGCCTCGGGCGGTAAACCAGCCACGCTAGGAGGCTCAAGACAAAGCCGCCGACCGCGCCGACCAAGCCGACGACGACGCCATTGGCTCGCACGACCAGCGAGACGTGGCGGTCGGTGGCTCCGAGTGATTCGAGCATCCCGATCGAGCGAAGCCGCCGTTGGGCAAGGACGGTGAAGCCGCCGACCGACACCAGCGCCACGAGCAGCATCCCCAACACCAAGGCGGCCAGAGCGATCGTCTCAGGATTGAGCGGATTCGAGTTGGCCACTGAGGCCGGCGTCTGTACCGTCGGCCCGATGGCGCTGGGTGCCGTACCCGGGGCGTCGAAGAGGGCTATGACCTGCGTCGGTGCCTTCACTTGCCCCGGGGCGACGAGGGCGAACTGGTCGAGCAGGCTCTGGGGATTCTGCACCGTTCCGACCACGCGGCGGGTCGTGCCGTTTTGGTGCCACAGATTTCCGACCAACAAGTGAAAGGCCGAGGCGACGCCGCTGGTCACGGCCACCTGATCCGGACCGGTTGGATACCGGCCGCTGAGCAGGGAGAGCATCGGCTTACTGAAGGGGCCATCCGGGCTCTGGGCGCGCAGTTGATACGTGTTGATGGAGCCGGGGATTGAGAAGGTGGCGTTCTCGATGACCTCCACGGTCCCGAAGCGGCGCTGGAGGCTGGCGATCTCGCTGGCCACGTGCGGGGACAAGTTCGGGAACGTGGCTGAGTCCTGAGCGGTGCCGAAACCGAAGTTCGACGGCTGGACGGTGTTGGTGGCGACCGCACCGCCGACGATGGTTGCGCCGACTGCCACGACGATGAGGGCGAGTACCAGTAGTTGCTGGCGCCACTCGCGCCGGAACAGTCGCCATGCCCACCGCACAACGGCGCGCCGTGCGGGCAGACCGCCGTTGGCCGGAAGCGCCTGCGCGGTCGGACGCTCGAGCGTCGTGGTCATGAATCCGGTACAGGCTGGAGCAACGACTCGGGGCTCGGGGGTGACATGGTCTGGTCGACGACCCGTCCGTCCCGAAGAAAGACCACCCGATCCGCCCATGAGGCCAGTTGCGCATCGTGGGTGACGACGACGGCTGCCACGCCGCGCTTGCAGGCGCCGAGGATCATCCGCATCACCGCCTCACCGTTGGTCGAGTCAAGCGCCCCCGAAGGCTCATCGGCCAGGAGCACGTGGCGGTCACCGACGACGGCCCGTGCGATCGAGACCCGTTGGCGTTCGCCGCCCGACAGCTCGTCGGGAAAGTGGGACGCCCGATCGGCCAACCCAAGTTCTTCGAGGACGGCCATGCCGGCGGTGCGCGCCTTTCTGGATGAGACGCCGTCGAGTTCGAGCGGGAGCGAGACGTTTTCGGCAGCGGTCAGCCCGGCCAACAGGTTGAAGTCCTGAAAGACGTAACCTATTGAGCGCCGCCGCATTCGGGCCTGGTCGTTGCGCGACATCTTCGACAGATGGGCGCCGCCTACCACCACCTCGCCGCTGGTCGGCACCTCGAGGCTCCCGGCAATGGTCAGCAGCGTGCTCTTGCCCGATCCGCTCGCCCCCATGACCGCCACCAGGGAGCCGGGCTCGACCCGGAGGTCGACGTCGTACAGCGCCTGGACCTGGGCCGCTCCCTCGCCGTAGACCTTGGAGACCTTCCAGAGCTCGAGCATGGTCATGGCCGGACCCCCACTCTCCGTCGCAACCTCGGCATCGGGAAGGACTCGGGCCGGGGAGGCTCGGATGCGGCGCGCTTGATCCGGCCGTCGGCGGCATCCAGCCACCGGACCACGGCGTCGAGCCGAAAAAGCTCCGCATCGACGACCAGGGCGAACCCGAGGTCGAAGTCGGCTTCGTCCTCCTTGAGGCGCGTCCACTGTTGCATGAGCTCGACCAGGTAGCGCCTGTGTAACTGTATGACCTCATGGACATCGGCGCCGGGCATCCGGAGGGCCACCGTGACCTTGATCACCAGCTCGTCCCGAGGAGGCGAGCTGAGGTCGGGTGGTGTGCGGAGCCACCGGGCGAGCTCGGCGTCGCCTTCGGCCGTGAGGCGGAACCCCTTTTGAGGACCCTCCTCAGCCTCGTCCTCGGATTCGACCAGCCCGTCACGTTCAAGTCGCTGCAGTGTCGTGTACACCTGACCGACGTTCAGCGGCCAGACCTCCCCGGTCCGTTCCTCGAACTCCTGCCGCAGCTGGAGGCCGTATTTCGGACCTTCACTGAGCAGCGCCAGCAAGGCGTGACGGACGCTCATCCGATCTTCCACTTCGTTAGCATACTGAGTATCGTACTGCATAGGCCAACGAGTGTCCAGACCTTCGGGTCACCGATTTTGGCAGGCGGGGGGCGCCTACAGGGGCGGCTGCGACCAGAGCCGATACACAGGTTCAGATTCGACGGATTGGCGGGAGCGACGGGTCGACCCATGTTTGATCGACGGGCCCGATACCGGACACCGCAATGACCGCAGGCTCGGTGGCGTCGGGATGGGCTCCGTCATAGTGAGACGTTCCGGCTACTCGTTTGTACGGCGACTGGTGCCATCGACCTCGGCCAGGTCAATCAGGTGAGGCCGTGCGCCTGGTCAACACTGAAGAACGTACTTGACTGTACTGTCCGCCGCCTGCATACTCAAGTACATGCTTGATCAAACCACCGACCTAGATCGGACCTTCCACGCCCTGGCCGACAAGAGCAGACGCAGCATGGTCGAACGGCTCACCTCGGGACCCGCCTCGGTCAGCGAGCTGGCAGAACCCCTGGCCATGTCGCTTGCCGCCGTCGTGCAGCACGTGCAGGTCCTCGAGGCGTGCGGGGTGGTGAAGACCGAGAAGGTCGGGAGGACTCGCATGTGCCGGATCGAACGTCCAGCGATGACCGCCGCCGAACAGTGGATCACCGATCGGCGCCGGGGCTGGGAAACCCGCCTCGACCGACTGGGCGACGTCCTGAACCAAGTGGCCACTACCGAGGAGAAACCATGACCCTGTCCACCGTTGCCCACGACACCTTCGTGATCGACCGCAGTTACGACATCCCGATCGCTCAGGTCTTCCGGGCGTGGGCGGATCCCCAACTCAAGGCCCGATGGTTCGCCGGCTCCGCTGAGGCGCTGGGGGCTGGGTACGAGCTCGATTTCCGGATCGGAGGCCGAGAGGTCAATCGTGGTGGGCCTCCGGGCGGTCCCGTCTATACGTACCGTTCGCAGTTCCACGACATCGTTCCCGAGGAGCGGATCGTCTATACCTACGAGATGCTGGCCGACGACGACCGGCTGTCGGTGTCGGTGGCGACGGTCCAGTTCCACAACCACAATGCGACGACACAGCTGATCCTCACCGAGCAGGGGGTATTCCTCGACGGCCACGACACGTCAGCCCAGAGGGAGGCGGGAACCCTGTCCCTATTGGACTCGCTGGCTGCCTCCCTGCAGCGCGGCGCGTCGTGAGGGAGCTCTTGCTGCTGCTGGTCGGCTCGACGGACGGCTCCTTCGATGCACCCACCGGGACGGCTTCTACGAGGGCCCGAACGGTGAGTTCGACTGGCCGGTCGTGGACGAGGAGTTCGACGAGTTCGCCATTGGACAGCTCGACCAGGCGGACACCCTCGGCTTCGGTCGGGCGACCTACGAGCACATGGCGGCCCACTGGCCAACCGACCAGGCCCGGGCCAACGACCCCGCCATCACCTCGCTGATGAACACCAAACCCAAGCTCGTCTTCTCGACCGCGCTGGACAGGCAGGCTGGTCCAACACCACGGTCATCTCCGGCGAAGCCGTCGAGCAGATGAAAAGGTGAAGACAGCCCCCGGCGGCGAGCTGCTCGTGCTCGGTAGCGCCCACCTCACCGCCCACTTCGCTGCCGCCGGCGTCCTCGACGAGTTGCGGATCATGGTCTGCCCAGTCGGCCTCGGTCAGGGCCGCTCCCTCTTCGAGGATCTGAAGGGTCGGCTGGCGCTCAGGTTGGTGCGCGTGAGGCAATTCGACTCCGGTAACGTCCTGCTCACCTACCGGCCGTCACCTTAGGAACACGGAGCTGGCGGCGACCGCCATGGTCATCGGTAGCTGGCCTCGTACTGATCGTGGCGGTGGAACCACGACAGGTCGCCCTCATTGCGACCGAGGGGCGTCCGGTCGAGCCATTGCCACATGGTCCAGAGCGGGTCGAGGCCCCGGGCATAGGCGGAGTAGGTGTGGAAGACGTCGCCGTCGTCGAGCGCGAATGCGCTCATGCCGGGCATCTCGCCTGACCATCCCCGCCAGGCCGCGTCGGCCGCCTCGAGCGCGGCTCCGTTGCGGTAGTTGTATTCCACCGGGGCCACCGAAGAGTCGATTGTCACATGGAAGTCGTAGTTGAAGTCGCTCCGTCCCGACGAGGCCCACGGGAAGCTCCAACCCATTCGGTCTCTGTAGGCGATCAGTTTCCCGAGCGGCCCGCGGGATACGGCGGTAAATGCCACGTCGTGGTTCTGGAGGTGGAGGTACGTCTCATCGAAGCCGTCGGCCAGTGACGAGCAGCTCGGGCAGCCTTCGTCCCAGTCGGGGTCGAACGTGAAGTGGTAGATGAGGAGCTGCGATCGACCCCGGAAAAGGTCGTCGAGCGAGGCTTCACCGGCTTCGGCATCGAAGAGGTATCCCTTGTCGAGGCGCACCCAGGGCAGCTCTTGCCGACGGCGGGACAGGTCGTCGTTCAGTCGTGTCAGCTCTTTTTCGGCGCTGAGCAGCTCGAGGCGCGCTTCGAGCCACTCGTAACGGGTTCCGAGGCGATGGTTGGTCATGAGGATTGCTTCCCTTCCTTCTTTGGAGTCGTCGCTTGGTCCTTTGCCTCTGCGTGGGCCGCCTCGGCGAGCCGTTTGATGGTGTCGAGTCGCCGGTCCCATTGCGCGGCGAGGTCAGCCATGGCCCGAGTGGCTTGGTGGAGGCGGTCGGCCTCGACCTGGTAGAGAACCTCTCGACCCTGCTTGCGTCGGCTGACCAACCCCGCATCTTCGAGCACCACCAGATGTTTGGACACGGCTTGGCGAGAGAAGGGCACGTGGCCGGCCATCCACCATGCACTGGCCTCACCGTTGCCCACCAGGAGATCGAGCACTCGGCGACGGGACGGATCGGCGATGACGGACCACAACTCGTCATCGGTCTGTGTCGTCATCCTGATAGGCGCTCCGACAGCACGCCGGCCAGGCGGTCCAAGTACTCGCCCCACCCGCCGTGATGCTCGTCGGCATAACGCTGTTTTTCGGTGTCGGGCCAGTCTCGCAACTCGTGGCCGCTTTCCGTCACTCGGAGACGGGTCCGCTCGTCGCCCTCGCGGGCCAGGGTGAATTCGACAAGCATGGAGTTGCCCACGACCGGCTCCGCACCGCGGGGATGGTTCCAGCGGAACGAGAAGCGAATCGGTGGATCGACCGCCTCGACCACGACCGGTCCGCCCTGGTCGCCGAAGTGCATATAGCCGTGGGCGCCGGGTTCGACAACCAGGTCAACCCGGTCGGCGAACCACAGGCTCATCTGGTCCGGCTCGGTGATGGTGCGCCATACCACCTCAACCGGCGCCTCGATCAGAACCTCCCGCTCAATCACGAGGCCTCCCATCAGGATCGGCCCCTCCCTGCGGGCGTCAGTGTCTCTCGCCCCGTCGCCTGTGACTCCACTCGAGTTTGCCTATGGGCCATTGTTCACTCTCCGTCTCGACCTGCAACCGACGGTAGCACATTCAGGCTCCCATGTGCAACCTTTTGTTGCATATCCCACCGGGTGGGCAGCCGGTGGACGGCTCAGAAGACGAAGGGCACCAGCATCTTGGTCGAGCGCCTGTAGGCGGGGTAGGCGTCAGGGAACTGCTCGGTCAGGTAGCGCTCCTCAACGGTGGCGCTGTAGACGAAGTAGACACCGGCCAGGGCCACGGCGATCAACCAGTACCAACTGAGGGCCACCGCGGTCCCGAGGCCGGCGACCAGGATGCCCGAGTAGATGGGGTGGCGGACCAGGCGGTAGGGGCCACTGGTCACCAGCTCAGGTTCGTCCTTTTGCGACATCGGGGTGCCCCAGTTGCGCCCGATGTGTACGCGGGCCCAGATGGCGAGGCCCAGACCCAGGACGAAGAGGAAGAGACCGAGGCCAGCCCGCCATGGATCCGAGTTGAGGCCATCGTTTCGGAAGGCTCCCGAGCGGAGCAGAAGAAACGCAAGCACGACGACGACCAACCTGATACGCAGCTCGCGGGACCACGGGATGCGGCCCTTCTTCATGGAGAAGGCTGCCACCAGCCAGTAGATCCAGAACGCTGCCCATCCGATAGCGAAGACGAGCTCGACCGCGTGCATTCGACTCATACTTCCATCAGCGCGGGGCGGTTTCCCGGGAAGCTCAAGATCGGGATCACCAGGGCACCAGGTTCCGACGAGGCTGGCGTCGTCGCTCCACGGGCGACCTCACTCGACGTGTGATCGACCCGGACGCTCGGCCAACCTGCGCCTCAGGGGGCCGGGTCGACTGTCGGGGTCGCACCAGAAAGACTCAGCTGTCGTAGGTAGAGGTCTCGACTGTGGGGATAGCCGACGGCCCCCGGCACCCAAGCGTCGAAGGCAATCCAGTAGGTACCCGAGGTGTCAGCAAACACCGATTCTCCCCCCGGACCTTCGAAACCCGGGGTGCTGGCCACGATTGGCTGGGCCAGAGGTTTGGTACAGGGACCGAGGGGGCCGGTGCACGTGGCCACTCCGACCGCATAGTTGGCGCTGTTCCAGCTGTTGCCCGAGTAGAAGAGGAGGTAGCGCCCACCGCTCTTCACGAGATCGGGGGCCTCGACCACGCCCGACTCCCACGGTTGGCTGGGTACGAGGAGCTTCGACGGCGTCGCAAGCGGCATGAAGGCCGTGCCGGCCGGGTCGAGCTGTTCAGACCAGATGGTGGCCGGTCCCGTCCCTCCGTTCGACTTCCAAATCAGATAGACGTCTCCGTTACTGTCGGTGAACAGGAATGGGTCGAGCGAGCCTCCCAAGGAGGCTTGGCAGGCGAGTGGGCCGGACGAGCTATCGACGAATGGCCCCTGTGGCTGGGAGGCGGTTGCCACCGAGATGCACTCCTCGCCCCCTCCCGGGCCCGCCACTTCGGCGGCGTAGTAGAGGAGATAATTTGCACCGATGTGGGCGACGGCAGGCGCCCAGGTGGCATCGGGGGTGGCCCAGCCGGGAAGACTGGGCAGGGCGTTTCCAACCGGATTCCAGGTGGTCAGGTCGGTCGACTCGATGATCTGGATATTGCCGGCCACCGAGTTGGTGGCGTAGGCGTAGTACGTGTTGCCCACAAGGAGGACGTCCGGATCGGGAAAGTCAAAGGGATAGACGAGACCACTGCTCGTCCCCCCTGCCAGTGTCAAACAGGCAGAGGAGGATGCAGAGATGTCTTCGGCAGCCAGGGTGTTGTTGTGAGCCGCTATCTGCTGGTAGGAGCTCTGCACTCCTCCGAGGCAGTCCTCGAGCGTTCCGATGCTGACGCCCTGGAAGAGCAGGTCTGCGTCGTTGAGAGATAGTGCCTTTTCGGTGGTCGCCAACTGGCCGAGTGCCGAGGCCACCGAGGCCTGGAGGGCGGTCCGTCGATTGACGGTGAGGGCCTTGTCGTAAGTGGTGGCGGCCAGGTCGAACCGGGTGGACGAGAGGTCGCGGCGGGCAGCCGTCAGTTGGGCGCGCTCATGGCGTCCTCGGGCGTGGGCGTGAATATCCGTCGTAACCGCGAAGGTCATCACACCGAGAAGCAGAACTCCGACGAACGCCGAGACGACCCGCCGCCGCCATCGACTAGCCATCGGAAGTCACAGCACTCGCACAGCTCGCAGCCACCGCATTCAGGGCATTGATGGCGTGAGCTTGGTCCGCCACCGCCAGGGCATTCAGTGCCTGCTCCACACCACCCAGGCATACGTTGAGATCACTGATGGTCGATGTCTGATGGATGACGTTCGCCTGGGCGCCGGCCAGAGCTTTCTCCACCCCCTGAAGCTGTGCGGTGTCCTGGGCCAATGCCGTGGAGGCCACCCCGACCTGGTCCTTGACCACATCGAGCTCCCGACGCACCGTGGCCAGGTCGGCCAACGTGGCGTCTATGTGACGCCGAGTCACGTCCAGGCTGTGATGCGTTTGATCGAATTGGGTGTTGGCCTGGACTTCGTTGCCGACGACGTAGCCCAATGCTCCGGCGAACGCGGCCAATGCCACGAGGGCGACGCCCCATCTTCTACGGCGCCTCCGCCGAGGGATCTTCCGTGGCCCGGGTTGCCTCGTTTCGGGCTCAACCGACACTACGTCTGTGACCACGTTGCTCCGCATCCTTGCCCGGCCGCTCGCTCATATGGTTTCACGCCCCAGTGCCGGGGAGCGGTCACATCACGACGAATTCGGACAGTTCACCGAGACTTCATCCGAGGGTGACCCGCATGCCGACGGTCCTCGGTCGCCTGTGGCGTTCTCTCTTTCCTCCTCGGGAACCACAATTAGGCTCGACATGTGTTGACTCCGCCCACAGGCCTTTCTGAGGGTGACTTGGCGCGAGTGGTCGAACGAGCCTGGGGTGTCACCGTCGCTTCGCTTGACTACCGCCCGGTCGGCTTTGGAAGTCACCACTGGGTCACAACAGACAGTCGGGGCAATCGCCACTTCCTGACGGTCGACGAGCTCGCCTCTCCGTCTCGAATTGGTGACGAAATCTCCGTGCATGGGCTGCAGCTGCGCCCAGCCTTGACCGCGGCCATCGACCTGCGTGCCTTCGGGTGCAGCTTCGTTGTCGCACCCATTGCGACGAAGGATAACGGTCCCTTGGCCCGATTCGACGGCTGTGCCGTAGCGCTCTATCCGCTCATCGAAGGGGAGAGTTTTCCTTTTGAGGAGACCTTTGGCCAAGGAGACCGCGACCAGGTCCTCGAGCTCATCATGCAACTGCACCGGGTGCCGATCGATGCGATTCGCTCGCCTGCAACAGACCGGTTCGTTATTCCGTGGCTCGAACAACTCGACCACTCCTGGCATCACGACGACCAATCTGGTTCCAAGGGACCGTACGCAGCCATCGCTTCACAATTGCTCATCGACAATGAAGCCCGAATCAAAGGACTGATTGCCCGCTACCGGACGCTCGTCGCCCGGTACCTGAGCGATCCTGGTCCTGTGGTAGTCACCCACGGTGAAATCCATCCCGGAAATGTGATGATGACTGCGAAGGGCTGGATGATCATCGACTGGGACACCGCCATGCTCGCCCCGCCCGAGCGTGATCTCTGGAGACTTGCGCAGGGAGGCGACTCGGTGCTCCGGGCCTATGCGGAGGCCACCGGAATGACCCCTCGCCGATGGCTCATGGACCTTTACGGCCTCCGTTGGGATCTCGCCGAGATCGCCTCGTTTGCCGCGGAGTTCCGCAAGCCGCATGAAGATACCGAGGACAGCCGGAAGGCCCTTGAGATCCTCCACGCAGTTGTCGGGCGGTTGCGTGCCCCAACTGGCCGGGCGTGAAGACGGCTTCCGACCACAGCTCTGGCCGGCCTCGATGCCACGAGCGCCATTCCCGACCGGCCGTCTACTGGGCGTCGAAGCGGAACCAGTAGATGCCGAGGGTACTGAGCACGACCGCGTAGCCGCCGCATGCGAGCAGCGCCAGCCAGTCCTGCGCGTCGAAGGTCCCACCGCCGACCACGCCTGCGAATACCGTCATCAGTGCTCCAACCGGGCTCCACTTCGAGACCGTGTCCCAGAATCCGCCCAGTTCGCCGGACGCCCCGAAGAGACCGACGATGACCAGCCCGATGTAGAGCAGGCGGCCGAAGGCCTGGACGGTGTCGGCCGACTTCACCAGACCCACGAGGGCCTGGGCCACGGCCAGGAAGACGGCCGAACCCAGGATGGAGACCAGAAGGACCAGCACGTAGGTCTCGGCCGACAGCGAAAGGTGGTGGATGTTGTCACCCACTACGAGCACGACAAGGGCGATGAGAAAGTTGGACAGCATCTGGACCGACAGCCGACTGAACATCACGACCCAGTTCGGCGCGGGCGAGACCCGCAGGCGTTGAAAGACACCGTTGTCGCGGTCACGGGCGACCATGGGGGCGTAGCCCATGATGGAGGTGCCGGCGATGCCGGCGGTGATGGCCAGCCCGAGGATGAATTCGGCGCCTCCGAAACTCCGGGTCGCTTTGGAGGAGCGGGTCGTCGACAAGATGATGAGCGGCAGCAGAAGGCTCAGGAGCATGCGCATCTTGTTCTTGGTCAGCACGACCAGATCCGCCCGCAGCAGGGCCGTCAGCATGGTCCGGAGGCTCGGGGCCTCCACTGTCGGCGGTGCGGTGGTGCTAGTCACGGATCTCACTCCCGGTCAGTCCGATGAACACGTCTTCCAGGGTCACATCACCGCGGGCCGCGGCACGGACGAGGGGATCGTTTCGGTGCTGGTCGATGAGGTTGCGGGGGGTGTCGATGGCCAGCACCCGTCCGTGGTCGATGATGGCCACCCGGTCGCAAACCGCCTGGGCCTCCTCCATCGAGTGGGTGGTGAGCAGGATGCTCCCGCCGTCGGCTCGGATCCCCTCGATCCGGCCCCACAGGTGCCGACGCGACTGGGGGTCGAGCCCGGTGGTGGGCTCGTCGAGGAGCAAGAGGGTGGGATGGTGAATCACCGCCACGAAGAGCGAGAGCCGCTGCTGCTGGCCGCCCGAGATCTGCTTGGTGGTCCGGTCCAGCTCGCGGCCGAGGCCGATCTCGCCCAGGGCCTCGTCCAGCTCCTGGTCACTCATGGCCACGCCGTAGAGCCCGGCGTAGAGACGGGCGACCTGGCGCACGGATAGCTCGGACTGGAACCCGGTGGACTGCAGCTGCACTCCCATCTGGGCCTTGGCCAGTGCCGGCTGGCGGACGATGTCGACCCCGTTGAGAAGTACGGCACCGGAGCGGGGCCGGCGCAACCCCTCGATGGCGCTGAGCGTGGTGGTCTTGCCGGCCCCGTTCGGACCGAGAAGGCCAAAGATCTCGCTGCGGCGGATGGCGAAGCTCACCCCGTCAACGGCCACCTTCGACCCGTAGGCCACCGTGAGCTCATGGACCTCGAGGAGGGCGGTGCCGTCAGTGGTGGTCGGGGCGACCACCGGCCGAACGGCATCGAGCGAAGGGGGTGTGGGCACAGAGACGGGTGCCCCACCGTGTTGACGACGATTCCGACGCCGCACCCCGATGGCGATCCGGATCACCAGAAGGGCGCCGATGGCGACCCAGATGATAGGGATGCCGGCAGCGGCGCTGGCCAGCATCATGACGCCTCCTTGGCGGCTTGGGCCCCGGCCGGCGAACGGAGACGATCGGCCACCATCTCGAGGGCGCCGATGACCTCGGCCACTTCGGCGGACGGTGGATTGCCGAGGGCCCGTCCGATAGCGGCGTCGGCCGAGGAGGTGATGCGGCTGTGCGCTTGCTCGAGGGCATCGGGTACGACCCAGACCAGGGTCCGGCGCCGGTCGCCGGGATCGACCTCGGTCCGCACGATGCCGACCTGGCGCAGTTTGATCACCGAGGTCGACACATGGCTCTGCGGGGAACCGGTCCGGGATGTGATCTCGCTGATGGAACTGCCGGGGTTGGCAGCGATGTCGAGAAGCACGAGACGGACGCTGTTGTTGACGCCCTGCCCGGGCAGCCCCTCCTCAGCGAGCTTCATGAGCCGCCGACCCAGCAGGAACAGGTCCGTGGATTTCATATCACAATGATATACATCTATTTCTGATGAAATCAAGTACCCACAATACCGGGTGCCTATCCGATTCGATGGTTGATTCCCGGGAGCCGCCCGGGCCGTCCTCCCAGTGCGGTGACAACGGAGGAATGTGACCGTGACCGATTCCGATTGGCTGGCGGAGCGGTTCGAGGAGTTCCGAGGCCGCCTGGGCCAGGTTGCCTACCGCATGCTCGGCTCCCATGCCGAAGCCGACGACGCCGTGCAGGAGGCGTGGATCCGTTCCAGCCGCACCGATACCAGCGACGTGGAGAACCTGGGTGGCTGGCTCACGACCGTCGTCTCGCGGGTCTGCCTCAACACGCTCCAGTCTCGCCGCACCCATCGCCTCACCACCCTCGACAGGGAGGCGCCGTCGGAGGGTTCCGGCACACCTGACCCCGAGCAGCAGGCCGTGCTGGCCGACTCGATCGGCTTGGCCTCCTCGTCGTGCTCGACAAACTCACCCCAGCCGAGCGGGTGGCTTTCGTCCTCCACGACATGTTCGCTGTCCCCTTCGAGAACATCGCCCCCATCGTCGGCCGTAGCACCGCCGCCACCCGCCAGCGGGCCAGCCGGGCCCGCCGTCGAGTCCAGGGCCACGATCCGGACGTTCGCTCCTCTGTCGACAAGCACGCAGAGCTGGTCAACGCCTTCCTCGACGCCGCCCACAACGGAGACTTCACCGCCCTCCTGTCCATCCTCGACCCCGACGCCGTTCTGAGTGCCGACCAAGCAACGGCGAAACTCGGCGCCCCTGCGCCAGAGATCCGGGGCTCCGAGGAGGTCGCCTCCTTCCTCAGGCGCGCCCGCGGCGCACGCGCCGTGATCGTCGATGGCGAAGCTGGGGCGGCGCGGCTCCCGAAGGGCCAGCTACGCGTCTTGTTCCTGTTCACCGTCAGCGAGGACAAGATCGTGACTATCGATCTGATCGCCGATCCCGACACTCTCAGCGGGCTCGACATAACCATCTCCTAGGTGGGGACGACCGTGAGGAGAGACCGGCGGACCCCTGCCAGTGACAAATGTTGCCTTATCATCGGGATCATCTCACCGGTGGGAGGAACAGACCCATGACCAATTACGGCGACTGGCAATTTGGTATCTACATCAACGGTCTGTCCGGTGAACGACCCGAGCTACCGATGACGTTCGCCGAGCTCGAACGGCGTGCCGAGGCGTCTATGCCCGAGGCGATCTGGTCGTACGTTGCGGGTGGTGCCGGCGATGAACGCACCCAAAGGGCCAACGTCGCCGCTTTCGACCGTTGGGGCGTGATGCCACGGATGTTGGCCGGGGCCAGCCAGCGGGACCTCTCCATCGAACTGTTCGGTACCCGGCTCCCGACCCCGCTGATGCTCGCTCCGATCGGAGTCATAGGCATCTGCGACCCCGACGGCCACGGCGACCTGTTGACAGCGCGCGCTGCCGCGTCCACCGGAGTGCCGATGATCGCCTCCACTCTCACCCAGGACCCCATGGAAGAGGTCGCTGCCGAGCTCGGAGACACGCCGGGCTGGTTTCAGCTCTACCCACCCAACGACGACGAGCTGACGGAGAGCTTCGTGCACCGCGCCGAAGCAGCGGGGTTCTCTGCCATCGTGGTCACCTTGGACACGCTCAACCTTGGCTGGCGCCCTCGTGACCTCTCGATCGGGAGTTTCCCGCAGCTCGGCGGGCTGTGCCTGGCCAACTACATGTCCGACCCCGTCTTTCGGGCGACGCTCAAAGCACCGCCGGAGGAAGACCCGCTCGCCGCGGCCGCCGTCTGGGCCACCGTGTTCGGCGACCCGGGCCTCAACTGGGACGATCTCACCCGCCTCCGCTCCCTGACCAAACTGCCGTTGCTCCTCAAGGGAATCTGTCATCCCGACGACGCCCGGCGGGCCGTCGATGCCGGCGTCGACGGCATCTACTGTTCGACCCACGGCGGTCGTCAGGCCAACGGCGGGCTGGCGGCACTCGAATGCCTACCGGTCGTGGTCGACGCCGTTGGGCCCGGCGTTCCGGTCATCTTCGATTCGGGGGTCCGCAGCGGTCCGGACGTGGTCAAGGCGCTGGCGCTGGGTGCGTCAGCGGTGGCGATCGGGAGGCCCTACGCCTACGGGCTGGCCGTGGGCGGCCAGCTCGGGATCGAGCACGTGCTGCACTGCCTGCTGGCCGAAACCGACTTGACCATGGCCATCGACGGTTACCCACGGGTGCGCGACCTGACCAGGGAAGCGTTGCGCCACACCCACCTCTAACCGGAAGAAGGCGACCGGTGGCGCTCCTCCGTCCCGTCCCGCCGCTCGGGCTATCTCAGTGGCCACCCACGAGCCCGCGCCCGGCGGCTGCGATGTGGTCAGCGTCTATGCCGGCCCATTGCATGAGCTCCGCCCCGGTGCCCGAGCCCGGCATACCCCTGACAGCCAGGTGGGCAATGTGGAGGCTCGTCGGCCCGTTCGACAAAAGGCATTCGGTGACGGCCGATCCCAGGCCGCCTTCGGGATGGTGGTCCTCCACCACAACGATCCGTCCGGACGTGGCGGCCGCCGCTTCGGAGAGGGTGGCGGCGTCGATCGGTTTGACCGAGTAGCAGTCCAAGACCCGAGCCCGGATCCCCTCCCCTCCCAGAAGTTCCGCTGCCTTCAAGCAGTCGTGGAGGGTGACGCCCGCACCGACCAGCGTGACGTCGTCGCCATCGGAAGAGCGCAGGAGCTTCGAGCCGCCCGGGGCGAACGCCTCGTCCGCCTGATAGATCACGGGATAGGCACCGCGCGTTGTGCGGATGTAGCTGATCCCCGGGTTGCCGGCCATGGCCGCCACCAGCGCGGCCGTGCTCGTAGCGTCGCTCGGGTACAAGACGGTCGACCCGTGCACCGTACGCATCATCGCCAGGTCCTCGAGACCCATCTGCGAGGGACCGTCGGCGCCGATCTCGACCCCGCAATGCGATCCCGACAGGCGCAGATCGACTCCTGAGATAGCGCCCATGCGCACGAAATCGAACGCCCGGGTGAAGAAGGCGGCGAACGTGGAGGCGAACGTCTTGAAGCCTCGCGCGTTCAACCCGGTGGCCGCGGCGACCAGCTGCTGCTCAGAGATGAACATCTCGAAGTACCGATCGGGGAAGGCCTGCTTGAACTCGTCGGCGTAGGTCGAGTTGCTCACTTCAGCGTCCAATACGACCACCTGCGGGTCGGCGGCCCCGATGGCGACCAAGGCGTCGCCGTAGGCCTTGCGGGTGGCGACCGAGTCACCCACGTCGTACCGGGGGAGGTCGACCGTGGCCGCCATCGCGGGGGACGGCTCCCGGTGCGGGGCCTTGTCGGGAAGCGGGCCACGGACGACAAGGTGCCGCTCGCCACCGAGCTCCTCGATGGCGCGTGCGGCCATGTCGGGCGGGAAGACCTTGCCGTGCCAGCCTTCTTTGTTCTCGACCTCCGAAAAACCCCGACCCTTGATGGTCTTGGCCACTATCACGGTGGGCCGGTCCCCACCCATGTCCTCTACCTCGGCAAAGGCGCCTTCGATGGCGGACAGATCGTGACCGTCGATGACCAGAGCCCGGGCGCCGAAGGCTTCGAAGCGTCGTTTATAGAGGTCGACGTCCCAACCGAGGTCGGTCGGCCCACGCTGCCCGAGCCGGTTGATGTCGGCCATCACCACCAGGTTGGACAGTTTGTAATAGGACGCCTTGTCGATGGCTTCCCAGATCGATCCTTCGGCCAGCTCGCTGTCGCCGCAGAGCACCCAGACCCGGAAAGGAAGGTGCTCGAGGTACCTGCCGGAGAGGGCAATGCCGACGCCGTCCGGCAAACCCTGGCCCAGAGAGCCGGTGGCCACATCCACCCAGGGCAGCACCGGGGTCGGATGGCCCTCGAGGCGCTGACCGAACCGCCGGTATCCGGTCATCAGCTCCTCATCGCTCACCACCCCGACCGCCTTGAACAACGAGTAGAGCAGCGGCGAGGCGTGACCCTTGGAGAAGACGAGATGGTCGTTGGTGGCGGCGTGTGGGTCGTCCCAGTCGTAGCGCAGGTGACGCGCCGCCAACACCGCGATCAGATCAGCGGCCGACATGCTCGAGGTGGGGTGACCGGAGCCGGCGCTGGTCGAGGACCTGATCGAGTCGACACGGAGTTGCGCGGCCAGCTCTGCGATGGTGTCGAGGCCGGTCAATTGGGTCGCGGCTTCAGTCGTCATGGCGGCTCCTCGCTGCTCTCTCCTACCTCAAAGCCCATCTCTCCTACCCTAAAAGCCCGGCGCTCTCCCGTCACTGTCGAAACCGGCCAACCGACCTGTCCCCGATCGCCACTCCTGAAGGTCTGGCAAGAAAAAGTATCGATTCCGGCGATATTCGTGGTGTGGTTCAAACAAGCGTTGCATGGGTAGAGGGGGCCGATGGTCATTTCCCGCGCAACCCAGCTTAGGAAAAGGTCCGCAGCTCGGCGCACGGCGCTCATAGTTGCGATCACAATCACTGTCGGGCTTGTCGTCTGCACGGTTCCGGTGGCCCGCACGGCGGCGTCAACGCCCACAATCGACGCTGTCGGCAGCGCCGAGCAGGTGTACGTGACCGGTTTGGCGTCCTCTGCTCAGGCATCGCTCACCACGGCGCATGGGAAGACCCTCTCCACGCAAACCGCGGATTCGCTCGGTGGCCTTCTGTTTCGCGACGTTCCGCCGGGCAAAGGGTACCGGGTGGTCCTGAG
The DNA here is from genome assembly GCA_963813525.1 of uncultured Acidimicrobiaceae bacterium. Classification (GTDB taxonomy): domain Bacteria; phylum Actinomycetota; class Acidimicrobiia; order Acidimicrobiales; family RAAP-2; genus Bog-756. Next base: position 812,002 of record CAWEZI010000005.1, on the reverse strand, counting down.
CTCAGACGGGGAAGAGTCGGCCCCGATCACGGTGCACAGCGATGCCGCAGCACCCTGGGACCCGAGTATCTACAACCAAACGATTTCGGACAACGGGTACCAGTACCTCACCACCCGCGACGGGACGAAGCTGGCCATCGACGTCCATCCGCCCACTGACCCTGCCGGCGAGCCCGGACTGCCGCCTGGCACACCCCTGCCGGACGGCCCCACTGACTACCTTCCTCCGTACCCGACGCTGATCGAATATTCGGGCTACGGGTACGCCGATCCAGCCGGACCGGAGAACGGAATCGCCATCCTGGCCAATCTCATGGGCTTCGCCGTCGTCGATGTCAATATGCGCGGGACCGGATGCTCGGGTGGGGCTTTCAACTTCTTCGAGCCGCTGCAGAACCTGGACGGGTATGACGTCATACAGACGATTGCCAACCAACCGTGGGTCCTGGACCACAAGGTCGGCATGATGGGCATCTCCTACGGCGCCATCAGCCAGCTGTTCGTGTCGCAACTCGATCCGCCCGCCCTCGAAGCGATTTCGCCACTGTCGACCATCGATGCGACTGCGTCTACGCTGTACCCCGGCGGCATCCTCAACACGGGTTTCGCAGTGGCCTGGGCCGAACAGCGACAATCGGACGCAGAACCGGCCGGACCCAACAGCGGACAGGCGTGGGCATATCAGCAGATTCAAGACGGCGACACCACGTGCGCGGCCAACCAAGCCCTTCACGGTGAGGCGACCAATCTCCTGTCCGAGATCACCGCCAACTCGTACTACAACCCAAAAGTGGCGAACCCCTTGGATCCGGACACCTTCGTCAACAAGATCAACGTGCCGGTCTTCATGGCCTGCCAATGGGAAGACGAGCAGACCGGCGGACACTGCCCGGAACTGGTCTCGCACTTTACGGGTACAACCGAGAAGTGGTTCACCTTCACCAACGGCGCCCACATCGACTCGCTGGATCCGGCCACCTTCGACCGATGGTACGACTTCCTCGAATTGTTCGTCGCCCACCAAGCACCCATCGTGGATTCGGCGGTCATCCGGGCCGCAGCGCCGGTCATCTACGAGGACGCCATGGGAACTCCAGACACGGATCCGATCACGCTGCCCCTCGACCCGATCCAGGCGATCCCGACCTACAGTTCAGCTCTCTCGGCCTTCGAACAACTACCTGAGATACGGGTCCTTTTCGACAACGGCGCCGGCTCTTCGCCCACTGACACCCAGAGTGCGGGCGACCCCTACCCTGGCTTCGAGGACGACTTCTCGTCGTTCCCCATACCGGGAACCACAGCCCAAACCTGGTACCTCGGTCCCAATGGAACGCTGACCGACCAGCCGCCGGCCAAAGAAGGCATCAACTGGTACACCTCGAACGCCAACGCACTCCCGCTCACCGACTTCGGCAGCAACACCAGTAGCGGCGGGCTGTGGGGCAACGCTTCGCAGTGGCAGTGGAACTGGGAGCAGAATCCGTCGGGCTCCGCGATCTCCTTTGTTTCGGCTCCTTTGACGACCGATACAACAGTGATCGGTGGCGGCGCGGTGTACGTCTGGGTGCGTTCATCGACCCCTGATGTCGACCTTCAAGCAACGGTCAGCGAGGTCCGCCCGGACGGGAACGAGACGTTCGTCCAGAACGGCTGGATACAAGCGAGCGAGCGCAAGCTGTCCACCGGTTCCGACAACGAATTCGACACGCCGAGCACAGCGCTCGACCCGATCCCCAGTTACAAAGAGGCCGACGTCTCGTCCATGCCGGCAGGCAAGTTCGTCAAGGTCGCCATTCCGCTGTACTACGAAGGGCACGTCTACCGTGCGGGATCGAGCATTCGGGTGACGATTTCTGCGCCCAACGGCACCCAGCCCGTGTGGTCCTTCGGCCAAACGGTGCCCAATGGAACGGCCACCGTATCGATCGCCTTCTCCAAATCCATGCCGTCGAGCCTCATCCTCCCTGTCGTTCCCGGTGTGGCTGTACCGACCTCTCTGCCGGCGTGCCCGAGCCTGCGCAACGAGCCGTGCAGGTCATACCAACCGATCGTGAACAATGTGGCCAGCTCGTGAAAGTGGCTTGACGACACCCGCTAGACGTCCCTGAGGGGCAGGCCCGTCCTCGGCTGCCCGCACGTGCCGCGCCACCGAATGTCGCCTTCGGCGGTCGAGCGGCCCGTCTCAGCTACCCCGGATGCCACTCCATCCCTCGGAGAAGGACGCCATCATCGGCTCCGAGCGGACCGGCAAACGTAGAGCCGGGCTCGGCGGGGTCACCGCTGATGTGCAAACCCTGTGCAGGGCCATCCACCACCACCCTGGCCAAGGATCAGAGTGCCCGAGTAGCGGCCATAGAAGCCGGCGGAGATGTCACCCCCCTATTCACTGGAACCTAGTTGTATTGAACTAAGCTAGGTACTAGACTTCTTCTACGTGACCACGGGGAGTAGTCGCCAACGACAATCCACCTACCACTCCCCTCTGCGGGCCCGGCAGGCGGCCGAGACCCGCCAGACGGTTCTGGGTGCGGCGACCCGCTTGTTCACCGAGCGGGGCTGGGCCGGCACCACGCTGGCCGCGGTAGCGAGCGAGGCCGGAACCGCTGTCGAGACGGTCTATTCCGCCTTCGGATCGAAGTCGGGTCTGCTGATCGCGGCCATCGATGTCGCCATCGTCGGCGATGACAGCGAGGAACCGTTGGTCGAACGCTCCGAGTTCGCCGGGCTCGGCGTGGGGGAACGTTCGGCGCGATTGGCGCTGGCTGCTCGGATCATCACCCGTGCGCTCGAGGGAGCTGTTCCGCTGATGGGAGCGTTGCGAGAGGCATCAGCCAGCGATGCGGCCGCACACACCCGATGGCACACCTACGAGACCGACCGGCGCGCCGTGATCTCTGCCGGCCTCGAGCTCATCAGGGGGCACAAACCACCCGATACCTTGGTCGATTCGATGTGGGCGTTGGCCAGCCCGGAGGTCTTCACCAAGCTCACCACCGAACGGGGCTGGCCGGTGAAGCACTACGAGCACTGGCTGGTCCAAACAGCCTCGGCGCTCCTAGAAGGCGTTGAACATTGAGGGCGCCCGGATCTGCGGAGTCGATCCATGATCGATGATCGGTCGTTCTATCGTGCCGCGGCCATCGCAGCCGTCATGTCTCTGCCACTGGCTGTCGGGAATCTGATTGCCATGTTGGCCACGGTCCACTTCAACCTCAACGGCATGACCGATCCGCTCGTTCTCCTCCACGCCGGCAAAGGGGTCGCTCCCCTGTGGCGTTGGAGCATGGTCCTCGACCTCCTCGGCTACTACCTGCCCATCGTGCCGCTCATCCTCCTGCTGCGAAATTCCCTCCGTGACCGAAGCCCCAACTGGGTCGACCTGTTCGCGCTGTGCCTGTTGGCCTACTGCTTCATCGGTGCCATCGGGGGAGCTGAGCTGGCCACCGCCCTTCCGACGTTGATCAGGGAATACGCCACGGCAATCCCGACACACCGTATGAGCCTGGAGACGGTGTTCACCGGTTACACCGACGGGATCTACCGGGGGCTGTGGAATCTGCTCGAGGAGCTCCTGGCCGGCATCGGCTGGCTCGGTATAGGTCTGGTCCTGCGGACCGAGCGGCGTCGGCTGGGCACTGCCACCATCGTGCTGGGGGCTGCCTGTTTGGTGGACTCGTTGGGCACGGCAATCAATGTGGACGCCGTCAGCTCGGTTGGACTGACCATCTATCTCGCCCTGGCACCGATCTGGGCCTTCTGGATCGGTGTGGGTCTCCTGAGAGCGAACGCGCCGCGCCCTCATCTCGATAGGTCTGTCGTGGTGGTGAACAGCTAAGCATTCCAGCGGCCGCCGGCATCTCACCTGTCATCGCCCACCGCAGAAAAGGACGTCCAATGAGTCAATCCGAAAAGCAGGATCCCGAGCAGGGAACCAACCTTGGCGGCGTCGAAATCCGACCGATGGCGGCAGACGACATCGATCCGGTGTGTGAGGTGATCGGGCTCGCTTTCACCGAAAACCCGAGCGCCCTGGCCAACGTGCGAGGCGATCGGGGCCGATCTCGACAGACCACGAGCGATGCCGCGCGCATCGCCAAGTTCGGACGTCCTTGGAGCCACGCCCTCGTCGCTGTGCATAAGGGCAGGATCGTCGGCACCTTAAATGCAGCGAAGTGGCCGCACTGTCAGATGAGCACGGTCGAGAAGATCAAGACGGCTCCGTCGATGATCAGGATCATGGGAAGCGCGCTCCCCAGGGCCTTCACGATGATGAGCAAACGTGAGGCCGCCGATCCGCACCAGCCCCATTGGCATATCGGACCGGTGGGTGTGCGACCCGAACTGCAGGGTCATGGCATCGGGAGAAGCCTATTGGAAAGCTTTCTCGCCGAGATCGACGAAGAGGAGGAGGCAGCGTTCCTCGAAACCGACGTCGACCGCAACGTCATCCTTTACGAGAAGGTCGGGTTCACCGTCACAAGCCGACAAGAGATAGTCGGCGTCAATACCAGCTTCATGTGGAGAGAACCACGCACGTCCGGGTGGCCGGGTTGACGCCATCCCGTCCACACCTCATAGCCGCACTGGCTGGGGTACAAATCCTCGAAATTTTTGCCAGCGCGGCTGCGCCATCGACCACTCGGGCCCGGCTCGATCGACTCGGCGTACCGCCCGGGATCCGATCTGCGCTCCCGGCCATCAAGAGCACCACCTCAGCAGGACTCCTCATAGGGCTGAGCAGGCCCCAGATCGGGGTTGTGGCGTCGGCAGGCATGGTCGCCTTCTACACCGCCGCAGTCGGGTTCCATCTTCTGTCAGGCGACCCGATCATCCTGGTGCTTCCCGCCGTGGCGTTCGGAGCAGGCGCCGCTGGATGTCTCCTCGGTTGGTGACTCCCGAAGGGGATCATTTCGGCCCCAGCTTCGTGTTTGTCGGGTGCCACGCCTCGCCGCACTACCAAGGAATCGGCGCCACCCTTCACCGTCTAGCGGCCGCAGGCATCGAAAAAGTTAAGGCCCGTCGATGCCGATCTCGGCTCCTCAGGACGCCTCGAACCCAGCGCGGATCTTCCCCGACATCGCTTCTGCCGCGCTGAATGAGGTCGTCAGAGGGGGCTGCTGGGCGATGTACTCCACTCCTCGAAGGTCTCCTTCGTTCTTCTTCGGTATGAGCCAGAGATGGAAGTGGGCCGCTCGCTCCATCAGCGCCAAGTAGTAGACGCGCTCGACCCCGGTGGCAGCCTTGACCGCCGGAATCAGCCGATGGAGAACGGGGCCCAGGCAGGCACTTTCCGTTGGAGTCATATCACCGAAATCCCAAAAATGCCGCCTGGCCAGACGTCCGGGTCGGTCCAGTGGACCTCATGGTCGTAGAGGGTCTCCTCAGACTGGGGAGGAATCCCTGTCCGGTAGTCGACCAGGCCGAGCGGGTCCTCGAGTACAAGGTGGGTCACCCGATCGGGGTTCATCAAGGTGAACCGTGTCGCAGTCATCCCACCCGTGGAGTGACCCAACACCGAAACCTGTCCGACGCCGAGGTGGTCCAGGAGATTTGCCATGTTGGCGGCGAACAGCTGAAAGCTGTAGTGCATGTCCGGCTTCGATGACTTGCCCCAGCCGATCTGGTCTGGAGCGATCACCCGATAGCCGGCCGCAGTCAATGCTTGGAGCACGTTGAGGAAGTAGTAGCCGCCGAAGGCCTTGCCGTGCATGAGAACGAGGGTCGAACCATTTGGCCTCGGAGGTCGGCGGTACGTCCATGTAGCCCATCGTGAGTGACTGCAAGTCGCTTACCACCGGAAGGAATCCGACCGGGTACGGGTAGTCAAACTCTTCAAGTCCGATACCAAGGGCCCGCCGTGTGGGCGACGACATGTCGGTCATGGTCCGTACCTCTCAGGCCCGTCGGGGTAATGGGTCACCCCCGAACCCGTATTTTGCACCTCCCAGCTTGGGGCCCGCATCCGCCACATGGCCAGGTCGGAGTGCTCTGAGGAACTCGGTGTGGGAGGGTGCCCGGGCACCACCCCTCAGTCCGTGCAGCGCTTGTTGAAGAAGTACGAAGCCAGCGGGGCGGCGATGGCGATGATGACCACCGACCAGATCAGTGACGCCTCTATCGGGTGCTGCATCGGCCAGGCGTTGACCACGTGCGACGGATTGGGGTTGTTCCAGAGGTCCCGCACTCCGGCACACACCGCCGACACGGGGTTCCAGTCGGCGATGGCCTGCATCCAGCCCGGCATGTGCGCGGTGGGCACCATGGCGTTGGAGACGAAGGCCAAAGGAAACAGCACGATGAAACCGAACGAAGCCGCCGACTCCGGGCTTTTGGCGTTCAACCCCACGCACTGGGCGATCCACGTCAGCGAGTAGGCGAAGAACAAAACCAGCAGGAATCCGGCCAGGATGGCCACCATGCTGGCGTCCGACCGCCAGCCGACTACGAGTCCTGTCAGCCCCACGATCAGCGCGCACAGACACGACGTCATGAAGTCGGCCGCCGACCGGCCGATCAATACGGACGGCCGCCAGAGAGGCAGCGCCCGGAAGCGGTCGATCATCCCCTCGTGCAGGTCGGTCGACAACCCGACCGCCGTGCCCATCACCGAGGTGACCAGGTTGAGGGCCAAGATGCCGGCCAGCAAGTAGTCCTTGTAGGAGCCACCGCCCGGGATCGGGATCGCCCCACCGAAGATGAATACGAACAGAAAGGTGAAGAGCACAGGCTGGATGGTCACGTCCGAGAGCTGCATCGGCTCCCGTGAGATGTGCACCAGGTTGCGCCGGGCCATGGCCCAGATGTCAGCCAGAGGTCCGAGTGCACCACCCGGGCGCGGGCTGTCCACCCGTACCGGTCGAGGCGTCAATGTCGTGGTCATCAGGCGTTCGCTCCTTCCAGCTTGGAGGCCCGGCCGCTGCCGTCGGGCGACGGGTCCACACCGGAGGGCCCTCGTTCGCCGCCCCCGCCGTCGCCGTCGCCGTCCGCACCGTCGTCGTCGGCCGCGTCCTCTTCTATATGGTCACCCGTCAAGCTGAAGAACACGTCATCCAACGACGGCTGTCGCACCTCGATGTTGTCCACCAGCACCCCCGCCTCATCAAGAGCCCGCACCAGAGTGGTGGCCAGCCCTGGTGACGAGTCGACGCCGGCCGACAGCTGACGCCCGTCTTCGCTCACGTCCACCAGGCCGGCCACTAACCCGACGATGGCCGGCACAGCCGCCACCGAAGGCTCGGCCAACGTAACCTCGACGCGGGCGCTCTTGGAGGCCTCCTTCAGCTCCAGCGGCGTACCGTTGGCCACCACCAGCCCGTCGTTCACCACCACGATGCGGTCGGCCAGCTCGTCTGCCTCCTCCAGATACTGGGTCGTCAGCAGCACCGTCACGCCCTCACCCAGCAGCACGCGGATGGCGTCCCACACCCGTTGGCGTGACGTCGGGTCCAGCCCGGTGGTCGGCTCGTCGAGGAACAGGACCGGTGGCCGGGTCATGAGCGACGCCGCCAAGTCCAGCCGGCGCCGCATGCCGCCCGAGTAGCCCTTCAGCACCCGGTCGGCCGCATGGGTCAGCTCGAACTGCTCGAGCAGCTCGGCCGCCCGGGCCTTGGCCGCCCGGCGCCCCATGTCGCACAGCTCCCCGACCAGGGTCAGGTTCTGGCGGCCGGTCAGCAGCCCGTCCAACGTGGCGTCCTGAGCGGCTACGCCGATGTGGTGGCGCACCTCGTTGGGATGCTTCACCACATCGACCCCGGCCACCGTGGCCGACCCGCCGTCGGGAATGGCCAACGTGGTCAGGATCCGGACCGCCGTGGTCTTGCCGGCGCCGTTGGGCCCGAGCAGGCCGAGAATGGTGCCGGCCGGCACGCCGAACGACACGCCGGCCAGGGCCTGGGTGTCGCCGTACCGCTTCTGCAATCCTTCGGCTTGAATCATCAGATCAGTAGCCATGGACATCCTTACCGGTCGTTAAGTAAACTGCTTACTAACCGCATGGTAAGGAGTAGACTTACCTGTCGTCAAGTAGGTAAGAAGAAAAGATGACCCAAACCGCACATCCAGGCACCGACGATCAGGGCTCGACTCCACCGGGCCAGCTCGCCGATGACGCCCTCCCCCCCAAGTTCGCCCAGGCCACCAAGGCCAAGCGCCGGGCCCTCTCACACGAAGCCAACTCCACCCGCGAACGCATTCTGGATGCGGCCCTCGAGCTGTTCGTGACCCAGGGCTACGACGGCACCAGCCTGCGACAGATCGCCGAGCAGTTGGGAGTCACCAAAGCGGCCCTCTATTACCACTTCGAGAGCAAGGAGGACATCCTCCTGGCCCTCCATATGCGCATGCACGAGTTCGGCAAGAATGCCTTCAACAGCATGGGCGATGAACCCATGTCCCTCGAGCTTTGGGGTCAGTTGCTCGACCAGGTGGTCGACCAGATGCTGGCCCAGCGCAAGCTCTTCCTCATGCACGAGCGCAACCAGGCCTCACTCGAGAAGCTGCACAACGAGGACCACGACGCCGAACACGACGACATCCAGAACCAGTTTCGCAAGATCCTCCTCGACACCCGGGTGGCTGAGCGGGACCGGGTCCGCATGGCGGCCGCCTTCGGAGCCGCCTTCGCCGGGCTGTTCCTCGCTGGCGAGAGCTTCCCCGACTCCGACACCGCCAAATTGGGCGTCATGCTCCGCGAGTGCATCCGGGATGTCATCTCGGGGTGACCGGGTGCACCGGTGCTGGGCGACAAACAAAACGGGCGCACCGAGCAGCCGGCAAAGGCTCTCTCCCCCGCTTGTGTACCGTGGAGTTACCCACTCCGCGACAGGGCAGATGGCCGGCGGACCGGTCGGGCTTGTACCGAGAACTCAGCAACGAGCCGGCCCACGACCGAGTCCAGCACACCGGTGTCACCGTAGGGGCGTGAGACCAGCATTGCCCCCTCGAGGGCGGCGACGATGCTACGGGCCGCCTGGTCGGAGGTGTCTGAAAATCGAAGGCTGCCAGCTGCTCTGCCGCTTTCGAGGAGAGCCGAGAGCCACGCTTGGTTGAGGTCGAGGAAGCCGACGACAGCGTGGTGCATCGGATCTGGCAGGGTCTCGTACTCCGCGGCCAGCATCCCGCACAGGCACATTCGGTGCTCCGACAGCACAGCGCGGTAGATGTCGCAGTACGCCTCGAGCTTGTCCACAGCAGGCACAACCCGAGCGTCGATCTCATCGAGCGCCCCAGCAAATCGAGTGGCGTAGCGAGCGATGAGGCTCTCGCCAAGCTCCGCTTTGCCGGGGAAGTGATAGTGGAGGGACGCCTTGGTGATACCCAGCTCGGCCGCGATGTCGGCGTAGGAGAAACCATTGAAGCCACGGCGTTGCACCAGCCGTTCGGCGATGTCGAGGATGGCGGTGGCCGTGTCAGTGTCGCCGTTGGTGGGGCTGGTCAGGCGCGCTTTGGCCATCTGGTGTCCTCCATCTGTCTCTTGACAGTCTACCTACTAGTAGATAAGAGTGTATGTGATGCCCTCCGTCGAGGGCCGAAGGAGGCGGCATGGCTCAAACCACCGAGCATCGCAGCTTCGAGCAGCCCGACGAAGTGCGCGCGTTTCCCAACGGTCGGGCCGAGATCCTCAAGGTGGGGGGCGTCGAGATCGGCCGGCTGGTGTTTCGACCCGGTTGGCGGTGGTCAAAGGACCTGCAACCCATCGCCGGCACAGACAGCTGCACCGCCCCACACTTCCAGTACCACGTGTCGGGACGACTGGCCATCTTGATGGACGACGGGACTGAGTTCGTCGCCGGGCCCGGCGACGTCACGTCGTTGCCGAGCGGACACGACGCCTGGGTGCTCGGTGACGAGCCGGTGCTCGCGGTCGATTGGTTCGGGGCGAGCAACTACGCACGGTAGCGGTGATGGAGCCCCTTGAGCTGGTTGAAGCCTTCGGCGCGGCGTGGGCCGGACACGACCTCGATACCGCTATCTCGTTCCTCAGTGACAATTGCGTCTTCGATGCCACCGGCCCCGCACCAGACGGTGCTCGACACGTTGGGCCTAACGAGATCCGCCAAGCTTGGAAGGCCATCTTTGATGACCCGTCATCGAGGTTCGAACCGGAAGAGACCTTTGGTTCGGGGGACCGGGTGATCCAGAGGTGGCGTTACAGCTGGGCCGATGGACACGTCCGTGGGATCGACTTGTTCAAGGTCAGCCACGACCGGATCACTGAGAAATTCTCCTACGTCAAGGGCTAGCAACATACCTGCGTAGACGCCGATCGACCACATTGATTAGTCCACAACCAAAACCGAAGGGAGAGCTTCATGAGTCGAAAAGTGGCAGATTGCCGAGACTTTCCGAGCGAGAACGGATGCACGCTGACGATAGCCGGGGAGGAGGACGAAGTCATCGTCGCCGCCGCCCAGCACGCCTCCGCTGTACACGGTCATGAGGACAACGCCGAACTGCGCACTTGGCTCAAGACCAACCTCAAAGACGAACTGGTCTGATAGCGACACTCGCCCCATAGCCGCTCATCCGGCCCCGCGATCCAGTACCGCCCTCGACGCTTCGCGCTTCTTAGCTGTCCCCGTATGCTTATCGCCGCCGACCGAGCGATATTCCGACACGGAGGAACGCTATGGGACACAAGGCAAGGGTGGAGCTGGTGCTCGACTGTGCCGAGCCAAAGAGGCTCGCCAAGTTCTGGCGCGAGGCGCTCGACTATCGCGACTACTACACGGACGCCAATCTGGCTGTGCTCGTTCCCAAAGAGGGGATCGCGTCACCGCTCCTCCTTCAGGGCGTACCCGAACCCAAAGCCGGCAAGAACCGCATGCACCTCGACATCGTGGTGGCCGACCTCGAAGCCGAGATCAGACGGTTGCAGGGACTCGGTGCTGATCGCATCGACGAAGACATCCAGAGCTTCGGGGGGACCCGATGGGTAAGAATGTCAGATCCCGAGCACAACGAGTTCTGCGTCTCCACCGGCGTCGAGTGGTAGTTGGCTGGACGATGCGGGCATCATCAAGACCCGAATCCTGAAGAACCGCCGAGCGTCGATTAGTCGGGGAGTAGTTGGTAGTTACCAATGACGGTTGCGTCAGAGGGCACCGGTCCTTCGACGCAGCGATCCTTGATACCGGATTGGAACTGGCCGAACGCAGCCGATGTCGACAGTGGGTTCTCCTCCCCGTCGAGCATGGCCACATGTACAAAGCTGACCCCGTCTTCGAGGCGAAAAACACCATACCGCAAGCCGTCCGGGCTCTGAGCAGACAACTCAGCGAACACCTCGCGAATCAGGCGCTCGTTCTCGTCAGCAGTGTCCGGCCTCGTCCTGTATCGGATTATCTTGTTGACCGTCATGGTCATCTCCCTCTGTTTTGGTCAGCTTTGATTGGGTCTGGACGCGAGACGGTCCGTGCCTCCAACTCAGACCGCTCGCATCGAGTTGTTGCGCGGTTGGTGGGTGACTTCGGCTAGGCCGAGTTCCTCCAAGAGCGGCGGAAGGTACATCCCGAACCGGCCGCGATAGCCGTTACGGAGTCCGTACCAACCACCGACCGGGTTCTCCGGTGACCGTCCCCACGCCTCAACGGTGCCCGGCGTCGCCGGCTTCTTCTCGTCGGCTGCGCCCAGCACGACCCAGTCGCCTTGCTCGACCAGCCAGGCATGGAGATCATCGATCGCCTGCAAGTGGTACTTGAGCGTGGTCGAACCCACGCGACAGACCAGGGCCGGTGGATCGGCCTGCTCGTCTTTGTACATGGTGTAGTCCGAGGTGCCCGGCGGGGTCTTGAGCGTCCATGGATCCTCCTTGGTTCCTCCTACCACTCGCCGGCTCCTTTCTCGATAGCGGCCCGGAAGTGCGGCAGCAATGCCTCCCAGCCGCCCCGATTCCGGGCACGCCGCTCCTCGCCCGCCGCTCCCAATCGTTCCCAGCCGCGGTGCTCGATCTCGACGCGGGTAGCAGCGACTCCCTGGGCAATGAAACGGATCTCTACTTCGGTGGCGTCTGCACGGTTCTGACACAGATGCCACTGGTAGGCCAACCTCGACGGCGGTTCCCAGATCGTCACCTCGCCCCAGTCATGCTCGACACCTTCCGGTGTTCGTTCATAGATCCGTCCCCCGACGCCACTCTCCAGGACGATCTCAAGATCGGACTGCCCGCTCACGGTGTGGTCAGACGGCCACCAAGCGCTGATCCTCGACGTCCACACCATGAACGCGTGCTCGGGGGAGCAGGCGACGTCGAAGGACAACTTCAGCGGCTCACTCATCGGCTCGACCGCTCGTCGGAGTTCTCGCCGAACAAACGGAACCGCGCCGCGGCTTCGCCCCAGACGCCCTCCAGATAGGCCTGGACTGCGTACATCCCCTGCTCTTGGAGATGGTAGATCCGGCGGGTTCCCTCGGCTTGCTCGGCCACCATTCCGGCGTCCTTCAACAGGCGGAGGTGGCGAGAGACAGCCGGCCGGCTGATGGACATGGCGTCGGCGATCTCTTGGACCGGCTTGTCGCTGTCACTCAGCAGACGCAGGATCTCGCGCCGATTGGGATCACCCAGAGCCCCGAAGGGGTCGCCGGAGATGTCAGCGTGAGGCACGTGCTCGACCGTTCGATTCGACGGGCGATTCAAAATCCCGGGCCGACCAGCCAGCCCCGTTGCTCAGGAGAGTCCGCAGCGCTTCTGGGCCACCATGTGTCGTCGAACTCGTTTCGTAACAGCGCACCCATCGCTCCCATATCGGTAACTGATAGGTTACCGTAACACGAAAGCTACCAATGACGCTCTCGAGGCGATGGGGCGCCGGCCCGGCGGGCCGTCTACCGGCGGCGGGATTCCGCGGCGCGTCGGTCTGTCCGCGGGTCAGCGGTCGTCGATCGCTTGGCGGACGGCGGGAACGACTTCGCGTGCCCAGAGTTTCAGTGTCGTATCGCTGATGCTCTCGCCCGGGGGGAGCAAGTAGACGAAGGCTGCGGCTCTGCGTTCGAGCACTGCGAAAGTCAGTTCCTCGACCCACTGGGTCACGGTGCCCCCCATCCAGCGGCCCTCGTCGTCCCGGGTCTGTGATAGCGGTTCCCGGGTAAAGCGCCCTGACACGTTGTAGATGGTGTCGACGTCGGCAGGGTTTCTCCCTACCGAGAGAGCCGCCTCGTCGACGATGGGCCGTGACTCGGCAACCATCGTGCTGCGCCAATCGGCAAGATGTCCCGGTATCCATCCGTCCGCATGTCGACCGGTTACTGCCAGGTTCTTCGGGCCAAGCGCTCCGATCCAGATCGGTGGCGTGGGTGCGTTCGCCGGTGTCAGCTCGGTGACCCGGTAGAACTCGCCCTCGAAGGTGACCGGGTCGCCGCCACCGGACAGCGCTCTCACGACCATGATGGCCTCTTCCAACGCTCGAATCCGGGCTGCGGGCGACAGGCGGGGAACACCGAGTGCGACGATTTCCTCCCACAACCCACCCGCACCCATCCCGAGAACGACACGACCGCCGGAGATCGTCGAAAGTCCCGTGACGGTCCGGGCAAGGACGGGAGCGGGACGGCTGAGCAGATTGGTCATGATGACCGCTGCGTTGTTGTTCTCGGTGGCACCCAGAACGAACCCCAGGGCGGCGTAGGCGTCGAGGCGGTCGGCGAAGTAGGGATGGTCGGAGACGCTGACAAGGTCGAGACCGGCGTCGTCGGCGAACCGGGCGTGGCCGAGCATCTCACGCACTTGGTGGACGCCGTTCTCCAGTCCGAGGCCGAAGAGGACTTTGTGATTGGGGGTCACGACACGGACAGCGTATGGGAATCCGCCCAGGAGCTGGTCGAACTCCTCACTTTCTGGCAAGAGGGCCCACGGAGTTACCGGATCTGCTGAAAGGCGGCAGACGTAAGCGTTGTGGCAGTCCTCTCCGCGCTCTTGATGGCGTCTTCGACGCTGAGGCCGCAGAGATCGGTGAGACTGAACAAGGCTTCTGCGCTGACCACCAGGGCGAGGTCGAGCCGCAACTGCGGGAGAAGGTCGGGATCGGCTGCTTCGAGGACATCGACAAAGGGGGCCAGGGCGTATTCGATCAGCCCAAAACGGATTCGTGGTCTGGCCCGGCCCGAAAGTTCTGGCTGGACCATGGTCGCCGAGATCATCGACCGGACGACTGCTTGGCGTTCGGCCACTCCCTGGAGGAGGAAGCGGGTGGCAAAGGCCACGCGCTCGAGGGGATCGTTTGAGGCTGCCACCGGAGCAAGGGCCTCGGCCGGGGTGGGCCAATCCTCGGCCAGGGCCCTGCTGAGGAGCGATGCCAGGTCTGGAAAGTATCGGTAGGCGGTGGCCTCCGAAACCATCGCCGTCCTCGCCACCTCGGGCATGGTCACGGGCTGGCGCCGCCGTATGAGTTCGACGCAGGCCTCGACGATGGCCCGCTGGGTGCGCGCCTTCTGATTTGTACGACCTCTGCCCTCATTGGCCAACGGTACGCCTTAATGTCGGTTGCCTCTCTTCATGCGAGCCTACTTGCATGGAGAGGGGAAGTGGGTTACCGTTGTTCATGAGAGCCAACTCTCATGAACAGGAGGTCCGGCTGTGCAGGTAGCGATCATCGGCCCCGATGGTGGGGACGCCATTCAGTTGGGTCCCGTGCGTATGCGGATCCTGGAAGACGGCAGCACGACCGACCACCGCTTGGGCGTGGGGGAGATCACCCTGCCTCCGCACACCGACGGACCGCCCCAGCACCGCCACGCCCGCCACGACGAAGGCTTCTACGTGGTCTCCGGCACTGCGCGTTTCACAGTGGGAGACACGACCTATGAAGCGCCGGCCGGCACTTTGGTCATGGTGCCGCCCGGGGCCCCCCATACCTTTGCCAATCCGGGCGATGAGCCCGCAGTGTTGCTCAACACGTTCACGCCGGACCTCTACATCCAGTACTTCCGAGACCTTCGCGACATGACCGCCGGTCAGCCCTTCACGCCCGAGGCAACCATCGAGGTGATGGCCCGCTACGCCACCGTACCGGCCACCGACTACGCCGACTGAGACAGCCGAGCAACCGTGGGGTGAGAGCCCACAAACGAGCGCCCAGCGAGCCACCAACGGTGGGACAAGGAGAATCGAGATGACCACGACACCCGTATCGACCACCAAGACCCTCACCATGGCGGGCACCGGACCCGTTGAGGTGACGGTAGAAGAGCGAGGGAAGGGCCAGCCCTTCCTCGTGTTGCATGGAGGAGCCGGCCCACAGTCCGTCGCAGGGTTCGCCCAGCTACTGGCCGAGAAGGGCGACTGCCTGGTCATCACCCCCACCCATCCGGGCTTTGGTGGCACCCCCCGGCCGGACGAATTGAACACGGTGGCCAGGCTGGCCGCCCTCTACGTCAGTCTGCTCGACGGCCTCGGACTCGAGGATGTGACCGTCATCGGAAACTCGGTCGGCGGCTGGATCGCAGCCGAGATGGCCCTCTTGGAGTCCCACCGCATCAGGCGCTTGGTGCTCCTCGATGCGGTCGGTATCGGCGTGGAGGGCCACCCCGTCGCCGACGTCGCCGGCTTATCCGTGTCCGAGATCCAAGCGCTGTCGTTCCACGACCCGGCGCCCTTCCGTGTCGATCCCGCCACTATTCCTGATGCACAGAAGGCAATCATGGCTGCCAACGGTGCGGCCCTGGCCATCTATGTCGACTCTCCGGCGATGGCGGACCCGTCGCTGCTCGGCCGCCTCGGCGGCATCACCATCCCGACCCTGGTGCTGTGGGGCGACAGCGATCGGATTGTCGACGCTGCCTATGGCCGGACCTACGCCGCCGCCATCCACGGGGCGCGGTTCGAAGTGCTGCCGGCTACCGGGCACATGCCCCAGATGGAGACGCCCGATCAGGTGCTGCACGAGATCCGGAGTTACCCCGAGGGCGCCGGTTGACACGATGTTCGCGACCTTCGGCCACCTCGAAGCTGCCCGACTATTGGTTCAGGAAGCCAATCCCAGCCATGTGCCCACGACATCTTCCGGGGTATAGCGGAGCGAGTACCCGTTCCGGCGGTGCACGGCGACCACCTCCTCGCCGTCGGCCTGCAGTACCGGTACCGCTAACTGCCAGTGAGGGATGTCGCCACGCGGAGTCGTGTTGGTGGACGGGTGCCATTGTGCCGTCGCCAGCTGGTCCCGCACGGCTCGCTTGGCGACGTCTGGCATCGAGTCGTTGGTGGCCCCGAAGACCAGCTGACTGGGTATCGGCGCCGGCTCATGATCCGATTGTTTCGCATTCCAGACGCCCAATACATCAATGTCACGAGACGTACGTTGGATCGCCCGAGCGATCCGGTTGGGCTCAGTCGAACTAGGCACGCCGAGTCTCAGCTCTACCACGAGTTCGTCGAACTCGGATTCTTGAAACTCCGGCCGGACGGGGTATCCGGTAGCTCCCTCGACCTCGAGCTTCACAATTTCAAGCGCCTCAGCGGTGTCGGAAATGGCTACTCGCAGCCTGCTGCTGGATGTCATCTACTCCTCCTGGCTTCATCGGTGAGGACCGTTGAAGTTGCGCCCGTCCGCTCACCCCAGGTTACGCGTCGAAGGTGAACGTCACGCAAAGAAAGGCGAACACCTTGGTGAACTGCTTCTGGCCGTCAAATTGTCAGGCTGCATGACGACACCGACCATGGTGCGCCTGCGAGCCCTTGCGCCTCCGGGGTCCGAAGGCCCGATTGTGACCGAGTCGGCATCGGGCTCGGCAGCCTACGTCCACGTACGACCTGATGGAGGTCACCGGTCTGGGCAAGGGCAGCATCTATCACGCCTACGGCAATCTCGGTTACTTGCTGCTGAGCGTGGTCCGCGGGATCGACAGTCTTGCCAAAGGAGGCGTGAGCTCGTCGGTCTTGCAGGATGTCGCACGATCGGCCATCGCTCTCCTCTCGCCCCTGTGATCCACCCGCTTCGAGGAAGAAAAGAGGCCCGAGGGATGTTTTGCCCAGCATGAAGCGCATCGGCTTTTTATCGTTCGGCCATTGGACGGACTCGCCTGGCTCGCACACCCGATCAGCTTCGGACGCCCTGCTCCAGTCCATCGACCTGGCGGTCGCCGCCGAAGAGCTTGGGGCGGACGGGGCGTACTTCCGGGTCCATCACTTCGCCAATCAGCTTTCTTCGCCGTTTCCGCTGCTGGCGGCCGTCGGCGCCAGGACGGCCACGATCGAGATCGGCACCGCCGTCATCGATATGCGCTACGAGAACCCGCTCTACATGGCCGAGGATGCCAGCTCCGCTGATCTGATCTCCGGCGGGCGCCTGCAGCTAGGCATAAGCCGCGGGTCCCCCGAGCAAGTCATCGATGGCTACCGTTACTTCGGCTACGTCCCAGCCGAGGGCACCGACCAGGCCGACATGGCTCGCGAGCACACGCGGGTCTTTCTCGAGGTTCTCAGGGGCGAGGGCTTCGCCGAGCCGAACCCGCGGCCGATGTTCCCCAATCCACCCGGACTTCTCCGGGTGGAGCCGCACTCCGACGGCCTGCGCGAGCGGATCTGGTGGGGCGCGGGCACCCGAAAGACTGCGGAGTGGGCCGCCGGGCAGGGGATGAACCTGATGAGTTCAACACTTATCAGCGAGGACACCGGCGTGCCGTTCCATCAGCTCCAGGCCGAGCAGATCGAGCGATTCCGCAAGGCATGGGCAGAAGCCGGCCACGCCCGCCAGCCTCGAGTGTCGGTGAGCCGCAGCATTTTCCCGATCGTCAATGACCTCGACCGCACCTACTTCGGCCGCGAAGGTAACTCGCAGGACCAGGTTGGGGTCATCGACGGCGGCATAGCGCGCTTCGGCAAGACCTACGCCGCGGAGCCCGAGAAGCTCATCGAGCAACTGGCCCAGGATGAGGCGATCGCCGCCGCCGACACCCTGCTGCTGACGATCCCCAACCAGCTCGGTGTCGACTACTGCGCCCATGTGCTGGAATCGTTCTTGAGCGACGTCGCTCCGGACCTCGGCTGGCGCTGAACGAAGCAGCCTGGGCGGCAGTGAATGAGATCGAGGTCCCCGCAGCGTGCAGTCAAATCGGGAAGCTGAGCGCGGCGGAAGCGGCTGCGGGCGTGGGTTGGGCCCAATGGTGCTCATAGGCCTCACCCGTCGACAGTGACCGTAATTCTGCTCGATCCAGGTAGAGCACTCCGTCGAGGTGGTCCGTCTCGTGCTGGGCGATACGGGCCGGCCAGCCGGATAGTTCGAGGTCGTACCCGCGACCGGTTCGGCCCTGCGCAGAAAGTCGCACCCGCCGAAAGCGCGAAACGACCGCGGTCAACCCGGTGACACTGAGGCAGCCCTCGTAGAAGGCACGCTGTTCGGTGTCCAGCGGGGTGACCACGGGATTGATCAAGTCGAGCCGCGGCTGTGGCTGCCGCTCACGGGCAGCAGCGACCTCAGGGGGCACATCGGCCGGGTCGTCGATCACTGCCAACGCCAGGGGAATACCGATCTGCGGGGCGGCGAGTCCGACCCCGACCCCAGGCAGATAGGCGTGCATGGCGTCGAGAAGCTCGTGCAACAGATGCTCAGGCAGTTGCCCGTCGTAAGGCGCGGCTCTCCGTCTCAGGACCGGCTCTCCAACTTGGGTGACGGCCAATGGACGCGGTGCGGAAAGAACGGCCCACACCTGGTCGACAAGCTGGGCGTCCGTCGTGCTCATGTGACGCGCCCAAACGTCTTGATGCGTCCTGCGACGTCCATCGTGCCGTCCATTGGTGGTCAGGGACGCAGTGCTCGCAACGCGAGCCCGCTTCGGCCCGATTTACTTCCTCTTTTTGACAGTTTCCTCGTTCAGAGCCACGGCCTCCCGGACAAGTGCTTTGAACGCCTTCTCGTTGATCTTGTCGCCCTCTTGAAAATCGATGGCACGGCGGAGGTTACCTTCGAGGCTCGAATTGAACAGTGCTGCAGGATCCTTCAGCTGAGCGCCCTTGGCGAAGGTCAATTTCACATGAGTCTTGTACGTCTCGCCCGTGCAGATAATGCCGTCGTGGTACCAGGTCGGAACGCCATCGGGATTCGACGCCTTGGCCCACTTGCGTTCCTCGACTACCTGCGGATCGGCCTGCTCGATCAACGTGCGAAGTCGGGAAAGCGTTGCCACCCGCCAGTCATCGTCCTTGGCCATGTATCGAGCGTAATCCCGGGGACGTCATGGACGTGCACAGTCCCGATGCAGGCGTCGCATCGGCAGAAGGCATGCCCTCGACGGTCTCAGCCCGGGGCAGCTGACCCACTTCCCTTTTCGAGACCTCGCCCGACGGCTGATCTACTCAGGCATGTCGGCTGGGAGCTCTATCGGGTAGGGCTCGCCGTAGTCGGCAGAGCGGCCGACCGCGCTCCATCGGCTGTCCTCGGCCAGGAGCTGCTCGTCGAGGCGGATTGATCCTTCGACCGCGTTCACCCCGAGGGGAAGGTGATCGGGGATGTCGCGTCGTTTGGCGACGTGAACGAGGATGGCCGCCGCCCGGGTCGGGTCACCGGCAGGCCCATCAGTGCTTTGCCGGACGCGGCTGTTCATGGCGCCTACCGTCGGGATGTAGGCCTCCGGGATGTCGTGGACGGTCATTGATGAGCCGGCCCAGTCGGTCCGGAAACCGCTCGGCTCGACGACCATCACCTTCGCCCCGAACGGCGCTGTCTCCGCTCGCAGGACCCGGCTGAAGCCGTCGATGGCGAACTTGGCGGCCTGGTACGAGGCGATGCCCGGTGACCCACCGACGCGCCCGCCCACAGACGAGATCTGTATGACGAGGCCGCCCCCTTGCTCCCGCAGGACCGGGATCGCCGCCTTGGAGACGTTGTACACGCCCCAGAAGTTGGTCTCGAATTGGGCCCGGAAGTCATCGTCGTCGGTGGTCTCGATGGGCGAGACATTGGCGTAGCCGGCGTTGTTGACGATGACGTCCAATCGGCCGAAGTGGCGGCGAGCATCGGCGATCGCGTTTCGGGCGGCCTGGCCATCGGTGACATCCAGGCTGATCGGGCGGATGCGCTCGCCGTATTCGACCGAGAAGTCGTTGAGTTGAGCGGGCTGGCGAGCGGTGGCGGCAACCAAGTCGCCGGCCTCAAGGGCAGCTTGAGCAACGGCGCGGCCCAGGCCGCGTGAGGAGCCGGTGATGAACCAGGTCTGTTCCATGCCTTCTAGTACAACACCGTTTTCTTATTAGTGCAACTCCGTTGTGTTATGGTGGACGGGTGTCGGAGCCCGGGTTCCAGCGGGCGCGCAGCACCGCAGCGAAGCACCTGCGAGAAGCGGCAATCCTCGCGGCCGCACGCCGGCTGGGCGCCGAACGGGGAATCCGGCAGGTCACCCTCACCGACATCGCCGGAGAGGTCGGCATGCACAAGTCAGCGCTGCTGCGCTACTTTGAGACCCGCGAGGAGATCTTTCTCCGCCTGACGGCCCAAGGCTGGCAGGAGTGGTCGGGCGCTTTGAGCGCCGAGCTCGAGCTGCTCACGAAGCCAACTCCTGCCGCCATCGCTGCCGTGTTCGCCCGGACGCTCGCGGCACGGGGTGCCTTCTGCGACCTGTTGGCCCAGGCCCCGCTCAATCTCGAACGGAACGTCTCCGTCGAGGCCGTACGCGCCTTCAAGCTCGTAACCCACGCCGAGCTCGACACGATCGCCCTCGCCGTCCGAAGGCTGTTACCCACCCTCAGCGTGCGCGATGCCATCGACCTCATCGCTGCGGCCACCTCGTTGTCGGGGGCGCTCTGGCAGATGGCCACACCGGGTCCGGAGATTGCGGCCCTCTATCGCAGCGATCCTCGCCTCTCCCACGCCGTGGTCGATGTCGAAGCGCGCGTCCAGCGGCTGCTGACCGCCCTTCTCCACGGATTGCTCGCCCCAAACCTCAGCCACAGCTAAGGCAGGATCTCCACGTAACCGTCCGTTCCATTCACGCGGATCTGCTGCCCATTTCGGATCAGCCGGGTGGCTTGCTCCACGCCTACGACGGCCGGCAGGCCGTACTCCCGGGCGATCACGGCCCCGTGGGTCATCAGGCCCCCCACCTCCGTCACCAGGCCGGCGATGGCGAGGAACACCGGCGTCCAGCTGGGATCCGTGTAGGCCGTAACCAGGATGTCGCCCGCTTCGAGCTCGGCCTCGGCCATGTCCTGGATGACGCGGGCCCGCCCCTCGATGGTCCCGGCGGATACGGGTAAGCCGACCAGCGCACCGGTCGGCACGTCCGCCCGTCGGTACGCCCCGGCGACGACTTCGCCGTCCGAGGTGAGCACCCGGGGCGGCGTCAGCGCTTGATACGAACTGAACGCCTCCTTGCGCTGGGAGATGAGGTGATCATCGATGTGGTTCGTGCGCACGACGTCGTGGAGCTCCTGGAACCTGAGATAGAAGATGTCCTCGGTCTCACCAAGCACCTGGGCCTGCACGAGGCGCCCGGCCTCCTCCAGTAAGGCCTGCTTGTAGACGAAATAGCGGCTGACCATGGCGTACTTCGGATATTCCCGGTACCCGATGAAGGTCCGGACGCGGTCGATCATCCGCTTGACCTCTTCGGCTTTCGGCTCTCCCTCCGGCAAGGCCCGCAAGCGCTCCAGCAGCTCCTGTTCCTTCGCCCACGCCTCCTGCCGCCCTTGTTCGAAGAGCCGCTCGGCGGCACCCGGCTCGAAGTTCTTTATGTTGCCGAGGATCAGAGGGACGAGCGTGGTGGGGTGTTCGCCCCAACGCGGCTTCGTGATGTCGATCTCACCGGTGCACCGCATGCCGTACTTTTCGAGGAAGGCCCGGATGGCATCTCGGGCTTCCCGCCCGCCGGCAAGCTTGGGCAGCTCGTCCAGGAAACCCTCGTCCTCGACGTGCTGCAGAAAAACTACAACCTCCGGATGCGGGCGGATCACGTCGGCAATGTCCAGGAGCGCCAGACCCATCTCCGACGTCACGTTGTGAGCGACGGACCGAGTGAGGATGTCGGCCGCGTTCTTCTCACCCAGCCAGGCCTGCAACTGCTCGTTGAGCCACCACGTGGCCTCCATCGCCGACATGAACACCTGATGGCTGTACGGATCGAACAGGATCCGCTTCAGCTCCTGGAGGTCCGCCAAGATGAAGTCGAACAGCGCCGAGCCGGACTTCGTGCGGATGTCGCGCTTCAAGCTGGCGATGGATTCCTGACTACGTCGGATCAGATCGGTGACAATGGCCGGATCGGTCTCGACCGGGGCTGGCGCGCCCCCAGCGGGCGCCCCGGCTGGCGCCCCGACTGGGTCCCCGTCCCGGATCGACGGGATGAAGTCGCCGCGTTCGAGGATGCTCTGCAGCGCGTCCCCGATCAGCGGATCCGATTTCCTCAGGGACAGCAGTCGGGCGCGGCTGGCGGGCGACCCCAGGTCCCGGGCGACGTCGACGAACAACCTCCCGCCGGCCTCGTGCATGGGGCGAGGGGTCGTGAGCTGCCAGAGGGAGAGCCCCAGGGGCTTCATGGGGTCGGTCATCATCTGCTGATGACCGACGGAGACGTAGACGTGGTTCCCCTGGTCGCCGGCTGCGGGGATGGGAAACAGCGTGGTGATCGGTCGGCTCTGGACGATGTGGAAACCATCATCCACCAGGCACCATTCGATGTCCTGGGGGTGGCCGAAGTGCGTCTCGATCCGCCGTCCCAGCTGTGCCAGTCGCACGACCTGCGCATCGGTCAGAGCTGGCTGCCCCTGCCGCTCCAGATCGATGGCTTCTTCCAGGGTCCCGCCTACCGGCGAGGCGCGGATGGCCAGCTGCTTGGTAGCGACCGCCTTGGCAACCACCTCGCCGTCCCGCACCTTGTAGATGTCGGCGTTCACCAGGCCAGAGACCTGGGGCTCGCCCAGGCCGAAGGTGGCCTCCACCGAGGTGACCTTCCGGTTTGAGGTAGCAGGGTCGGCCGTGAACAGGACGCCGGCTGCCTCCGGAAGGACCATCCGCTGCACGACGACGGCCATGTGAACGTTCCGGTGGTCGAAGCCGTTCCGCAGGCGGTAGGTCACGGCCCGGTCAGTGAAGAGCGAGGCCCAGCATCGGCTGATGTGCTTGAGGATCGCCGCCGACCCCACGACGTTCAGGTACGTGTCCTGCTGGCCGGCGAAGGAGGCCGTCGGCAGGTCCTCAGCTGTGGCACTCGATCGGACGGCGTAGGCGGCCCGCTCACCGAGCTGGGCGAGCGAGCTGGTGATCGCTGCCGCCATATCGTCGGGGATGGCGGTCCCTTCGAGGATCCGGCGGATCTCCGCGCTGAGCGTGCCGATCGCCTCACGATCATCTGAGCTCAGGCGCGACAGCCGATCGAGCCGCTCGTCGATCGAAGGCGCGTCCGCCATGATCCGCCGGAAGGCATCGGTCGTCACGCAAAAGCCAGCCGGCACCCGGACGCCCTCGATCCGAGAGAGCTCCCCTAAATGTCCCCCTTTGCCGCCAACGGCCGTGACCTGCGTCCGGTCGATCTCAAGGAAGCTCACCACGTAGGTGCCCATCGGTCCATCGTCCCCTTCAGCCACTCGGGCCTCTCTGATCCGTGCTGTCGGGCGCGCTGACGCCCCTGGTCCGGCCTATGGCGTGCATTGTCAGCACACCCGGGGTGCTTGCAGCAAGACCCCCACCCTGGTGTACCTTGGGCGTGGCGGGGGGGGAATGGTCGCGTCGGACGGTCCTCGCGCTTCCGTCGGACCTTGATCCGCCAAGTCACGGCCGCCCGCCAGGCAAGCTTCGGCGTGCAAGTTATTCGCCGATACTGGGCACCGTGGCCGGGGCAGTGCGCGGGTCTCGGCCACAACCCGATCACTGACCCGAGCATGGTCTTGCCGTTCTCGTCGAAATACATCCCAGTGGTTTCAGACGTACTGGTCGGGAACTCGGTCTTCATGACGAGTTCGGTCACGCCCCGCTCGTCGGTGCGGATGTTGTACCGCCTGGGCGGCCGGACCTCCGGGTTCGATACCCAAAGAGGGAGGGATCGGCCAGTCGAAACTAAGTGAGGTCGTCCGAGACTCGCTTCTCGAGCGAATCCAGATCGCTTAGATCCTTGCCTGCCACCGATTCATCCTTCAGCGCTCTGGCTTCCTCGGCTTTGGCTTCGTCGGGATTCGCCGATAGGTGGAGGTGGCGTGAGCCCTCTGCGTTGAGCGCATCTTCGGCAGCGGCATCAGAGTCGAGTGATGCCGCTATCGCTTCGTCGGCGTCTTTTTCGGCCTGAGATGCTGCTGCTTCAGCATCCTTTGCCTTGTCGCTCCCTGGGGCAGCTTTCTCGGCGTCCTGCACCAACCCCTCGATTTTGAGTCGTTCCTGATCCGCTTGGGAGCCAATCTCTCCAATCACCCGTGCCGCCACCTCGGTAGCCTCAGCGTCGTCCACCGCATTCCCCGCTCGTTGCTCATGCTGGAAGACCGGGTTGAGGTGAGATCGGATCGGTCCCGAGGACTCTTGACGGTCCTTCGCCAGCTCGGAATCCATCTCATCCTCCAACTGGGCTGCTTTTGCATTCGGAGGGGGGTCGGTTTGCTCAGATCCGCTCATGCCACCCAAATTCGTCAGATTTTGGAGATATCTTGAGCAATCGTCGACCGAAGAGGGCGGGTAGTGACGATCCGCCCGTCGGAAGTCGACCAGTCCTCGCCTGGGCGCCCAATCTGAGGTCCCGCAGCCCAGTAGGTGCCTCCACCGGAGGTGCGGACGACGGGCGCCGGCCTGGACGTGTCTCTGTCACCAAAGGCCACTGAGCTCAGTGTCAACCGCACTGGTGACAGGAATGGCGGCAACCGGGACATCTACGTCGATCGCGCTGCGTATAGCTCTGTGCTCCAAGAGCTCATCCATATCTGGTGGAAGAAACCGCGTCCGCTGGGCATAGCTGTGCTTGTCCGTCCAGCCACCTGGATCTCCGTGGTGATAGCGCAAGGGCGCATAGATATGCAGGTGCTTCCGAGCACGGGTCAACGCCACGTAGAAGAGCCGACGTTCCTCGTCGACGCTTTCGTTATCGCCCGTAGCCATGTCGGACGGGAAGGCTCCGTCCGCTGCGTGGATCAAATGGACCACTGCCCACTCCCCGCCCTTGGCTGAGTGCACGGTCGAGAGGGTGAGCCAATCGTCGTCGAGGGTTGGCTTTCCGGCCAAATCCCCGGTCGAAGCGGGTGGATCCAGCGTGAGGTCGGCGATGAAGCCCTCGCTGCTTTCATAGTCAGCCGCCAGACCGGCTAGTGCGTCGAGATCGGCGAGTCGCGGCTCAGGGTGGTCATACCGGCGCCGAATCATCGGTTCAAGGGTGTGGCGCAGTGCCTCCACCTGTGCTCCTGGAGGAAGTCCCGATGCACTGCATATTCCGAGTCCAGAGGCAATCTGATTCAGATCCTCCACCGATCGGCGCACGCTCCGCTCTCCGGTCGGATTCGCACAGAAGGCAGCCAGAGGATTCGGACCACCACGTTCCGGATTGCGCACGCCGAGGGCTTCGACTATCCGGTTAGCTGAGCCGGGTCCCACTCCGTCGGCCATTTGCAGAACTCGCATCCAGGCCAGCTCGTCCCACGGATTGCCAACGATCCGCAGGGCAGCGAGCAAGTCGCGGACATGGGCAGCCTCGAGAAAGCGGAGTCCCCCGAACTTGACGAACGGGATGTTGCGCCGCCCCAGCTCAACCTCGAGCAGATCACTGTGGTGAGAGGTCCGGAATAAAACAACCTGGTCCTTCAGCGCGGTTCCCGATTCGTGGTGTTCCAAGATGGTTTGGCAGACAGCGTCTGCCTGGCTCTGCTGGTCCGGACAAGTGGCCAGGACGGGAAGCACTCCTCCCCCGTCCTCTGTCCAAAGTTGCTTTCGATAGCCCTCGCCGGAACCAGCGATCACCGCGTTGGCCAGGTCGAGTATGGGGCCGGTCGAACGGTAATTCTGCTCCAAGGTGATAGTCGTCGCACCGGGAAAGTGGATGGGAAAGTCCAAGATATTGCGAACCGTGGCGGCCCGAAACGAGTAGATGGCCTGCGCATCGTCGCCGACGACGGTGAGGCGAGCATCCCTCGAGCGAAGAGCCCGCAAGATGTCCGCTTGCACGACGCTCGTATCTTGATACTCGTCGACCAGCACATGATCGAAGCTTGCGGCCAGGACCGGGCCAACATCGCTATCGAGAACCGCGGCACGCCAGTGCAACAGAAGGTCCTCGAAGTCGAGGAGGTGTTGCGCTCGCTTTCGTTCCGTATAGGCCGAAAAGATTGCTCTCATGCCTTCGGTATCGTCTGCGCACCAGGGGAAGACACGTAGGACGGTTTCCTCGAGTGCCACCTGACTACTGACGACGCGGGAATAGACCGCTGCGACCGTCTCGGTGCGGGGAAACCGGTGGCGAGCATCGGCGGCAATAGGTGCGCGTACCAGACCTATCAGGTCGCGGACGTCTCCCGGATCGAGCACACTGAAGCCGTCGGCCAAGCCGAGAGCAGCCCTGTACCGGCGCAAGACACGATGGGCGACAGAGTGAAACGTGCCCGCCTGCACCCGCCGCGCGGAAGCGGGGTCGGCGATCTGACCCGCTCGCCGGATCAATTCAGCGGCCGCACGCCGACTGAACGTGACGAGAAGGACCCTCTCAGGCGCCACTCCATCCTCGAGGAGCCGCGCCAATCGGCTCACCAGTGTCCGAGTCTTGCCGGTACCGGCGCCTGCCGCGATGAGCAAAGGGCCACCCTCGTGGTCGACCGCCTTTCGCTGCATCGCGTTGAGTCCGCGTGCCCATTTAGGAGACTCGGACACGATGGTGGTTGTCACACGGTTACTTTAGCCGAGTTACGAACATATGTTCGTTTCCTCAGACCAAGCGCTGCTCTCCTCCCTGCACACTGGGCCAATCGGATCATTCGCTACTCGGTGACTCGTCTCACTTCCATGATCCTCGACGCCGTTCGTTGCGCAAACAGGGAGAGTCCGACCCCGCATGTGCCAACCGCCTCGACGACCAATGCGGTGAGCTGGCCGAAGCCTTGGATGCAGACGAACCGGTCTTTTGTGGCCTGCGGTATCGGCCGTAACGACTTGGTGCCGACGAGTGACCTAAAGGATCGCGTGGCGCAGCAGCAGGTGTGCCTGGGCGGTGTCGACGCCACCCTTGATCCCAAAAAGCATCTTCCACGATGAAGTCACTGTCCCGAGGGGGAGCCATAGAGGCCCGGACCATCCACGTGTAGGTGCTTGAGGAAAGAGCGAGTTGCTTCGTAGGCGCCTTCGATCAGGACTTCGGTAAAATTGAAGTTGAACGGTGAGCACCGGCAGGCTGCGGGTCCGGGAAGATAGACGACAGGGATACGGTCGCCAACGACAGGCGCTTCGAGCACGGCCTGGGAGCGCATGGTCACCATCGCCGTATAGAGAAGCGTTTCGGCAAGCGAATCCGGCGGGGGCAGCAGGTGGCCCGGAAACGTGCAGTCGAGGACAACCAGCGACCGCGCCCCAGTGGCCACAGCTTGCCAGAGGGGGACGTTGGCCACGAGACCGCCATCGCAGAGGCGCCGACCATCATGGTCAACGGGAGGGAATATGCCTGGAATGGCCGCGCTCGCCAGCAAGGCAGGCAGGAGTAGACCAGCATCAAGCGTGTAGGGCTTGGCCGTAGCAACATCCGTCGTGACGGCAGAAAAGGGAAGAGCGAGATCATCGAACACGGTCGACGCACCGAGCAGATCCGCCACCAGGCTGGCCAGGCCTGTATTCGGAAACAGATGATTCCTCGATCGCTGGAGCGTCCGCGCTTGAGTGAGTAGCCCACCGGGAAAGACCTGGTGGCGGGTGATCCGTACCCACGCATGCGACAAACGGCTTGCTGCGCTCGTGGGGTTGGATGCAATCACCGCGCCGTTGAGCGAACCAACGGATGTTCCGATGACGAGATCCGGCGTTACGCGCTGCTCCATCAGAGCTTGAAGCATGCCGACCTGAACGGCCCCGAGGCTGCCACCTCCTCCGAGGACGAAGCCCACTGGATGCGGGAGTCCCAAAATCGAGTCTGAGGCATCCATGGCACCGCTCATGCCACTCCCGCGAGCACGAAACGGTCCCCCCTCTTGCAAATCTCCTGAGCTTTCAAAGTCATTGGCAAGTCGACATCAACGATGCCACCAGAAGACGCTATCCCCAACGCCGAGCCCAACTCTCCTCCATTGCCAACTCCTCGCCCCACACCGCTTCTTCGTTCCAACCGTGGCAGACCACCAGCACCACATCGCCGCGACGAATGACCCGAGAGCGGACCCACTTCATATGCGTATACCAGGCGAGCTCGTAAATGCGCCGCCGAAGCTGGCATAGCCAAAGTTTGCTCGATGTTCATGGTTCTGTTCTCCGTCGAAGTGTTGCGTGTTGATGGAAGCAGATTATGCGTTTGGTGGGGAAACCTGACAGCTCACCCTCAACCCGCATCGCGGCCACAACTGCTTCGTCGTTTGCTGCGGAGCCCCTTGCCCGACTACTTTGAAACGGAGTTCGTTCAAGAGCGCTGATGCAGCGCACTGTCTAAGGAGGTGAGTCCGATTCTCTTCGTTCACTGTCGGGCGCTCGCCCCTTCGCGCTGGAGCCTCTAGAGCTTCGTCGTCATCGGTCCTTGGGTGCCCGCATCTCGGATGCCCTGAAAGGGACCAAGACATGTCGCAATTTCACGAATCGCTCCCGTCGACCGGGGGCAAAGCCCAATCCTTCACGCTTGACTCGGTACGACGTACGTCGGACCCGCTGGTGGTTCACAACGCTGCTCTAGTTCTCGGTGGTGGTGGGGCTGCCGGAAATGCGTGGGAGATCGGCGTCATCGCAGGCCTAGCCGAAGCTGGTCTCGATACGACAGAGGCCGCCGATTTGGTGGTTGGCACCTCTGCCGGGGCCACCGCGGCAGCGCAGGTGCGTAGTGGTACACCGCCGGCCGAACTGTTGGCCTCGGTGCTGTCCCAGCCGGTTCAACCGGGCGGACAGAACCGGGAACGCCCGCCGTCCCTGCCGATGGCCACAGTGTTCGAGCGGATGAGGGCCATCGGCGCCGCCGCGACATCGGCAGCCGATCTACAACGTGCGATGGGCGCGTTTGGGTTGGAGAGCGATTCCATACTCGGACCTGGGGCGGGACAGCGGCGCGCAACAGTCGCCGCCCGGTTGTCTCGCGCTGAGTGGCCGGACAGGCCGATGATCGTGGTGGCCATCAACGCTCATACGGGCGAGCTGGCTGCGTTCGACCGCCATTCCGGCGTCGACCTGGTGGACGCGGTCACCGCCAGCACCGCGCTGCCCGGTCTAGCCCCCACCCAGTGCATCAATGGCGCTCGCTACATCGACGGTGGCGTGCGCTCTCCCGATAACGCCGACCTTGCCTCTGGCTATGCGAACGTCGTGGTGCTCTCGCCGCTGGGTGGACGGCGCGAGACACCTTCGGAAGGCCAGTTCGAGGGCCTGCGCAGACCACCGGAGTGGGGCACGGACCTGGCGAGCCAGGTCGAGACCCTGCGCAGGCAGGGCAGCCGCGTCGAGGTGATCACACCGGACGCCGATTCCCGAGCCGCAATGGGCACGAACCAAATGGATCCGGCAACCCGCATCCCCGCCGCCCGTGCCGGTTTCGCCCAAGGCAAGCAGGAAGTGACCCGCGTGGCGTTCCTCTGACCATCGCACGCCAACGCCTCCAGCTTCACCGTCATCTGTGAAGAGCCTCCCAATGGAGCTATTGACTGAACGTATACTCTGAGAGTAGTCTCTGAGAGATGAGCGTACCTATGGCCCTTCTCGGACTTCTCGATCGCGAACCAAGCCACGGCTATGACCTGAAGCGCGACTACGACACCTATTTCGGTCGCGGCAGGCCGCTGCCGTTCGGCCAGGTGTACGCGACCCTCGGCCGACTTGCTCGTGATGGAAAGGCGATGGTCGGCGATGCTGAGTCGGGAGCCGGTCCAGATCGCAAGCGCTACACAATCACCGAATCCGGTAAAGACGAGGTTGAGGCATGGCTCGCCGAACCGATCCCCGCCGAGCCCCACCTCCAGACCGACCTCTTTGTGAAAGTCGTGCTCACCCTCATGCTCGGCCGTCCGGCAGAGAAGTATCTCGATCTCCAACGGTCCGCACACCTGACTCGGATGCGCGAACTAACCGAGCTCAAACGGAAGGGCGGGGTCGTCGACGCTCTTCTGGCCGACCACGGGCTCTTCCACCTCGAGGCTGATCTGCGTTGGATCGACCTCACGACTGCTCGGCTCGCCGTGCTGGCGAAAGAGGTGGCGGTATGAACCAGGTGAACGGAACCTCCACCGTCGTCGCTCGAGGAACCATCCTCGAAGGGCGCGATCTTGTGCTCTCGTTCGGCGAAACCCCGGCCCTTCGTGGTGCGGGCCTCTCGGTGAAAGGAGACGAGATCGTCGCCGTAATGGGGCCGAGTGGCTCAGGCAAGTCAACCCTGCTCCACTGCCTGGCCGGCATACTTGTTCCAACCGCCGGCGAGGTCCATTTCGGTGGCCAGCGAGTCGACACCATGCGGGAGGCGGAGCGCTCGAAACTGCGGCGTGATCGGTTCGGTTTCGTGTTTCAGTTCGGCCAGCTCGTGCCGGAGCTCACGGCCGAGGAGAACGTCGCGCTGCCGCTGCTGCTCGGCGGTGTGCACCGCGATGAGGCGCTACGCGAAGCGCGGAGCTGGTTCGAACGTCTCGACCTCGGGGGTTTGGAAAACCACCGTACCGGCGAGATGTCCGGTGGCCAATCCCAGCGGGTGGCCTTGGCGCGTGGCCTCGTCGCCAACCCAGACGTGCTGTTCGCTGATGAACCGACTGGTTCACTCGACTCGTTGAGCGGTGAGCTGGTCATGGACCTTTTGACCCGTGCTGCGCGTGAACAGGGATCGACAGTGATCCTCGTTACCCACGAACCCCGTGTCGCCGCCTACGCCGACCGCGAGGTCATCGTGCGCGACGGGCGGGTCGCCACCTCCGCTGCGGCGATGGCCGGATGATCCGGCTCGGCTTGCGTCTGACGCTCGGAAGCGGACGCGAAGCCGCCCTGCGCGTCCTCGTCACGGCGGCAGCCGTCGCCCTCGGAGTGGGCCTGCTGCTGTTCTGCCTGGCCGGAGTCAACGGGCTACACGCCCAGACCGATCGTGGTGCGTGGCTCGACAGCGCGGCGCAGGCGTCAGGATCGACCTCGGCACCGAACCAGCTGTGGTGGCTGTCGAGCACAGATCAGTTTGCCAACCAGGAGATCGACCGGGTCGACGTGGCCGCCACTGGACCGAGCGCTCCGGTCCCACCAGGGATTACGCACCTGCCAGGGCCGGGACAGTACTACGCCTCCCCTGCTCTCACCACCCTTCTTCGGTCCGAGCCGGCAAATGAGCTGCGCGACCGGTATCCCGCTCGACAGATTGGGACCATCGGTGCCGCTGCGCTGCCATCCCCGAACTCGTTGATCATCGTCATCGGCCACACGGCGCACCAGCTCTCGCTGCTCCCCGGTGCGGTCAAAATCGCCGCCATCCAACGCACATCGGCCAACTGCTACGCCTGCCAGAGCACGATCGGGAGCGGACCCGTTCTGCAGTTCATACTGGCCGGAGGAGCCGTTGCTCTCTTGCTGCCTGTGCTGATCTTGATCGCGACGGCGAGCCGGCTCTCGGCCGCACGGCGAGAGGAGCGCTTTGCCGCCATGCGTCTTGTCGGAGCCACGCCACGTCAGATTTCTGCGGTTTCCGCCGTAGAGGCCGTAGTGGCGGCGGTCGCGGGCGTCGTAGTCGGCTTCGCTCTCTTCTTCGTCTTCCGGCCGCTGCTCTACCACGTGCCGTTCACCGGTGCGCCCCTCGCTCAAGGCGACCTCTCGCTGCACTGGATCAACGCCATCGTTGTGGTGATCGGCGTTCCGTTGGCCGCAGCGATGTCGGCGCGCCTCGCACTTCGCCGGGTCCAGGGATCACCGTTCGGTGTGAAACGGCGAGAGTCGTCGCGCCCACCGGGGATCGTGCGGACCATCCCGCTGCTCGCCGGCATCGCCCTGCTCGCGTACTTCGACTCGGCCGGCAAGCCGGGCGCCATTGGCGGCCAGCTTCTCGAGTTGCTCGTGGGCTTCGTGCTCCTAGTGGTGGGGCTCGTTCTCGCTGGACCGTGGTTCACCACAGCCGGTTCTCGGCTCATGACGAAGCGAGCCAGTCGCCCCGCCATGCTCATCGCCGGCCGCCGGCTGCTGGACAACCCCAAGGCGGCCTTCCGGTTCATCAGCGGGCTCGTGATCGCCCTCTTCATTGCCAGCGCGCTGATCGGGGCGCTCAGCTCTATCAATGCCGCCGCCGCCAGCCCCAGCGGAGGCGGCTCGGGAAGCTCCACCCTCGCCGATCCGTTCTGCAGTTTCTCGACGACGGACTGCCCGGCTGCCGCCCAAGTGCCTTCCATCGCGGCTCATGTGGCAGCCGAACTTCGTACGACGCCTGGAGTGCGCGCAGTGACGGTGGTCCACCAGAGCCCGTCCCAAGCTGATTTCGACAGATCGTTCGGGTTCGTCTCGTGCGACCAACTGGCGAGGACGCCCGCCATGGGCAAATGCGCTCCGGGAGCGACGGTGGCGAGTGTCGGCTATTTCCTTTCCCATGTCCTAGGCCACAGCTCACACGCGTCGACGACGGTCTGGCCCTCCGCTCATCTGTCAGTGGCGAAAACAGCGGGTCTTCCCGTTGATGCCATCGTCGTCGCCACCGACGGAACGTCTGGCTCGCTCGAGCGGGTACGGACCACGCTCGAACGGGCCTTTCCCCTCCAGGGAGTGCCGGTCGCAATCGATGCGCTTGATCCATCGACGGCGCGACTCCTCGCAATGATTCAAGACATGACCGATGTCCTCATCGTGGCCAGCCTCATCATTGCCGCTTGCAGCCTTGCCGTGAACATCGCCGCCGGGTTGGGCGAGCGCAAGCGCCCGTTCAGCTTGCTCAGGCTCACTGGCGTCCCCATCGGCGTCTTGCGCCGGATCGTGGCGCTTGAGAGTGCGCTGCCACTCCTCATTGTCGCCGCCGTGTCCGTCGTGGTCGGCTTGGTGTCGGCGGCCCTTTATCTCCACTCCCAGGTCGGCATTGCCTTTCGAATCCCCGGGATCGAATACTGGGCGACCGTCCTGGGTGGACTGGCTGCGTCACTGGCGATCATCGCCTCCACGTTCCCGCTCCTCAGCCGGATGACGGGACCCGAGGTCGCCCGAAACGACTGATCGCGTCCACTTCGGCACCATTCGGCGTATGTAGTGGTCGTCAATCCGAGACGTGTGTGTCACCGCCCGCCGATCGGAGCCCCACGCTGGCGCGTTCACATACGAGTTGCGTATGCGCCAGTTGCCGACGGACCAACCTTCGGACCCGAGCATCATCTACATCTTGACGAGGATAGTTACGTTGTAGATAATAGTTACTATGACAGTAACTATTAGTCCAAGCGAAGTTAAGGGCCAGAGTGCCGCCGGACGAGTGCTTCTCTTTGGAGCCTCCCGTGGGCTTGGCCTGGCACTGGCCGAGGCATGGATCAAGGGCGGCTGGCATGTCACTGCCACGGTGCGCGAGACCGGTAGGACGGCACTTCACGATCTGGCCGAACGGCACCCATCGCAGGTGGAGATCGAAATGCTCGACGTGACCAGCCCCTTCCAGATCGCCGGGCTGCACGACCGCTTGGGCGGCAGGGTGTTCGACCTTCTCTTTCACAACGCCGGGACGGCCAACCAGCCGGAGGGCACTGTGGCGGAGACCGCGACCGACGAGTTCATCAAGGTGATGGTCACCAACGCCCTCAGCCCGATGCGGGTCATCGAAACCTTCCAGGACTGTGTCGAGCCAACAGGCACCATCGGCGTCATGTCATCAGGGCAGGGCAGTGTCACCAATAACACAAACGGGGGTCACGAGGTCTACCGTGGCAGCAAGGCGGCACTCAACAGTTACATGCGCAGTTACGACGCCCGACATCGTGGCGAGCAACGAACCCTGATCCTCATGGCGCCGGGCTGGGTCAGGACTGACCTGGGCGGACCCGATGCTCGACTCACAATCGAGGAAAGCATCCCGGGCGTTGTCAAGGTGATTGACAGCCTGCGGGGCCAGCCCGGACTGCACTACGTCGACTACCTCGGGCAGACAGTCCCGTGGTAGGCGCCAACTCCAGCGGCTCCTCGAGGGGCAAAAAGGTCCGAGCGCGTTCGTCTCAGCAAGCCTGGACGCTGATCCGGCAGTTCGTCGACGGGCACAGCCGTCACAGCGACCTTGCAGAAGCGCTTGGCTTCAGCCTTGGGGCAGGACGGGGCAAGGTCCTGTTCCAGTTGCGTACCGGACCATTGACGCATAGTCAGCTCGCAGAGCTCAACCAGACGACGGGCCCATACATCTCACTCATCGTCGACAAGCTCGAGGAGCACGGGCTTGTCCAACGCGGTCCACATCCCGACGACCGCCGCCGCAAGCTCGTCTCCCTCACTCCCAACGGGATTGCCGCCATCGCCACCGCCGAATCCATCCTCTACCGCCCGCCCGCAGCGATCACGGTACTCACAGAGGATGAGATAGGTCACTTGATCGACCTGGTGCAGCGTGTCGTCGACGCTGACAAGTCGCAGGCATGAGAAGGCCGCGCAGGTGCCCACCGCCCAGCCGATACTGAGGTCGACGGGCTGAACCGCTGCCCGACGCACCTCCGAAAGAACGGCCGCGGAGGCGACTAGTACGGGCTTGGCTGGTTGAAGATGATCGTGAGGCTGGTGATGTTGTCGTCACGCACTCCGAAGTAGCTGGTCATGATGAACTCGTCGGGCAGGTGGGTCTTGTCGTAGGTGCCGTCGTAGCGGGCGCGGACGATGAGGTCGCCGTAGTGGTCGAGGACCTCGCGCACCTCCATCGTGACGTTGTCTCCGACGAACTCTTTTGCCATAAAGGCCCTGATGGCCTCGGTGCCCCAGATCTCGCGGCGGTTGTCGTTGACGTAGGCGTCGGGGGTGAAGGTGGCGACGATCCGGTCGAGGTCATGGGCATTGACGGCGGCGACGTGCTCGGTGACGACGCCGTTCATTTCGGTGGCAGTGGGCATGACTGGCTACTCCTCTCTGATCGGCCCTCTTGGCCGATGAGCCCACCTTGGACGATGCGGTAGCAGGAGAGTCAAGAGGCCGTCGCGGGGTTGACTCTCCCACTAGGGGAGGGTCAAGACTGTTGGCATGTCCGGTTCGTTGACGATCGGCGATTTCTCTCGCGCCACCTTCCTCAGCGTGAAGACACTGCGCCACTATCACCGGGTGGGCCTGCTTGAGCCATCTGACGTCGACCCGGTCACCGGCTACCGGCGGTACACCAGCGACCAGATCCCGACCGCTCAGGTGATCCGCCGGTTCCGTGATCTCGACATGCCCCTCGAGGACATCGGCTCGGTGCTGCGGGCTCCCGATCAGACGACCCGCAGCCAGCTCATCGCCGCTCATCTGACGCGGTTGGAGCAGAGCCTGGCCGACACTCAGCGTGCCGTGGCCTCCCTGCGCGACCTCCTTGAACACCCCTTGCCGCCGGCTGCAATCGAGCACCGCCAGATGCCGGCCACTCCGGCGGCGGCAATCACCGCCACGTTGGACGTCGGCGATTTGGCCGCGTGGTATCAGGGTGCGGTCGGCGAGATCCGCGCCACCATCTCCGCACAGGGCATCGCCTCAGGTGGGCCCCCTGGCGGAATCTACGCCAACGAGCTGTTCTCTGAAGAGCGAGGCGAGGCGACCATCTTCCTCCCCGTTGACGGGGTGGTCCGACCCGTTGGCCGGGTTGGGCGGTTCACGGCGCCGCCCGTGGAACTGGCGGTGATCACGCACATTGGCTCGCACGCCGACGTGGACCGCTCCTACGGCGCGCTGGCGAGCTATGTAACCGAGCACGCGCTCGCCATCGAAGGCCCCGTCCGCGAGTACTACTTAGTCGGCCGACACGACACCGGCGACGAGCCGGCCTGGAGGACCGAGATCGGCTGGCCGATCTTCGACACCGTCCAGGGCCCCGTTTAGCGACCTGCCGACGTTGCCATCTTCTCGGCGCACTGCGTGCGGGCGGGGAGTAAGGGACGTCTTGCTGGTCGCTCGGCAACGCGACACTGCGGCCCAGCGGCGCTCGGGTCCTCAGTTGATGGCGCGGTAGCGCTCGATCAAGGCGAGGGCGCCATCGAGGGCACGGCGCAGGGCGAGTGGGTCTCGCCGCGCCTGGGAGAGAACGAGGCCGCCTTGGACACTGGCCAGAGTCGAGGAAGCGAGCCAGGCGATGTCTGCATCGGGCCGGAGCACGCCGGAGGAGGCCATGGACGCGAGGCCGTCGCGGATGTCTGTCTCCCATCGGTCGAACCCAGAGGCGAGCACGGCGCGGATGCCATCGTCACGCTCGCCAACCTGGCCGAGGAGATTAGCGATCGGACAGCCTCCCCTGCCGCCCCGTTCTTCTAGGTAGGCAACGAGCACATCAGCCCATCGGACCAGACCTTCCCAGGTGCCGTCGTGGTCAAAGAGATCCCGTTGGCCGTCGAGCACGGCGACGTTGGTGGCTTCGGCTACAGCCAGCAGGAGGTCGTTCTTGTCGGCGAAGTAGTGGTACAGCTGACTGCGCGAGGCAGGTGCCCGGGCGCCGACCTCGTCGAGGCTCGCCCCACTTGCCCCCTTCTCGGCAACCACTTCGGTCGCCGCCGCCACGATGCGCAGCCGGGTCACACGTCCCTTGTCAGTACTCGGCCGGACTCCCACAACCCCAGTATCCCGAGAATTGGACTTGACAGTCCAGTCGCCTCATGTTGGAATCCTAAGACTGGACTATGTAGTCCAATCTGAACACACCGACCCGGGAGGACCGATGACCCTGACCATCCGCGAAAAGTCCGAACAGCTCAAGGCCACCGCCGCCGAACGGCTGCCCACGGACGTCCTTGCGGTGTTCGATCGGAATATCGAGGACCTCGTCGACCGAGGGATCCCGACCGAGAGCATCAAGGTCGGCGACGTGCTTGAGTCATTCACCTTGGACGACGCCACCGGCAATCCGATCAGTCTTGATCAGCTCGTCGAGCGCGGCCCGGCGGTCATCGTGTTCTACCGGGGCGGCTGGTGCCCGTACTGCAACCTTGCCCTGCGCACATACCAGCAGGAACTCCTCCCCCAGCTGGGCGCCTTCGGGGCCCGGCTGGTCGCCATCAGCCCGCAGTCACCAGACGCGTCACTCTCCACCGTGGAAAAGATCTCCCTCAAGTTCACTGTCCTGTCCGATCCGGGCGCTCGTCTGGCCGATCAGATAGGCATCGCGTTCGAGCAGGCTGACAACGTCCTGGCCGCCCAACGCAACCTTGGCCTCGACCTGACCCAGGTCAACGCCGAAAGTGCCGTCAGCCTGCCCCGTCCGACCGTGCTCGTTGTCGATCGCGACCGCATCGTGCGCTTCGTCGATGTTCAGCCCGACTACACCTCCCGCACCGAGGTCGCCGAGATCATTGCCGCACTCACCAACTTGAAGTAGGAAGGCGGGCCCTCTCGGGACCTTTTTTGGATGAGTCGGTTGCTCACAGGGATGCGAGGGTGCTGTCGACGAAGCTGACCTCGATTTCAGAGTGTGCCCAGTCGACCTCCGCCCGTGCTGGCTCCTAATCCTCGATTGGTGGAAGGGCCGGGTCCTCGGGTTCACGACCCGACAGTCTCGACGCGTGCATTGCCTGTGGGGCAGATTCGGTGGTCATCGCTCCGAGCTTGGTCAAGAAGCTGCGGTAGTCGGTCTGCACCCACTCCTCGGCCAGCCGACCCTCGTCGTCGTACCTGAAGATACCGATCACCTCCCACTCGAGGTGCTGCCCGGTGGGCTCGACGAGACCGATGGGCGAGTAGGTGAAGCGCCCGGTGAAGTCACCGGAGAACGTGGTCCGCGCCGCTAAGAAGTTGCCGTCCACGAGGATCTGCTCCCGTACGAGTCGCAGACCACCGAAAGCGGCTCGCAAAGACGAGAAGTACGCGCTCAGTTCATCGAAGCCCAGGTCGGCGTCGGGCCCGTGGAAGATGTAGTCGTCACGGAAGTAAGCGCGGAGAGCGCGGGCGTCCTCATGAGCGACCGCTTCGTTGCCGATGCGGATCAGGTCACGGGCAAGCGGACTGTCTGAGATGAAGCCTGGCATGGGAACCTCCTGAGTGCTGGAGTAGCAATAATGCTTCGCTCGTCCGTGCGAGCCGGGATCATTCGTCTATCCTCAGCTTGTCATTCCAACGGTGTCGTAGTCAGCGATTCGGAGACCCATTAGTTCGGCCATGTGGGCCATCGTGCCATCGAGGAACATGAAGTCACGGAGGGCGAACTCGGTGGAAGCGGACCGAAGCGTGAAGGGGTCGCTTCTGCGCTGGGCGCGGTCGAAGAGCGCCGAAGAACGGGTGTAGGTGCTATCTCGTGGACCGGTCAGTGCTCGAGCGACTACCTCGATGGACTGGTGCAGAGTCGCGCTGGCCCGTGCGAAGTCGGGATCAGTGGACACTCCGGGAGTTCCCGGCCCCGCCGTGTCGACCACGAGATTGCGGCTGTAGTTGCGAGAGGCAACTGAGAGGCGCAGTGCCCACAAGGTGTCCTCGTCGGTACTGCCCCAGGGCGTGCGTCGTACCGGTTGGGTTGTGGCGACGACGGCCTGATAGGCCGCGTCGACGGCGCGGGCGTCAGATCGCAACGTCGAGTTGATCCCATCAGCGCGGCCCGCCAAGAGGGCACTGGCATGGTCGACCAGTCTCCCCACGGCCTCGACGTGCTCGCGCAACGCTACGCGCAGGACCTGGCGGGTGGGTAGCGGGAGCACCAGCACGACTACGACGATGGCAACTGCCGCGCCCAGGGTCGTCTCCTCGAGCCGTACCAGCAGCAGTGAGTTCGTGAACTCGCCCAACTGCTGATAGAGCTGGGAGACGGTGACGGTGATGGCTATGGCGAGGAAGGCGTAGCTGAGCCGAAAGAGATACAGACCCAGGAAGAGCGAGACGAGGACGATCGCAATCGACCACAGGGTCTGGTGACCAACGGCACTCACCAGCAGCGAGCCGACCCCGATACCAACCACCGTCCCGGCCACACGGAGCAGAGCCTTGCGGATCTGTTCACCGGCATTGTGTGCTCCCATGAACGTGATGAACGCGGCGAGAACCGCCCAGTAGTAGCGCCGCGGTGAGAGCAGATCTCCCAAGACGATGGCCCCGCCGGCGGCGGCGCCGATTTGGATGGCGTTGCGGGTGGAGTGCGCCAGGCGGGCCCCTTCGCCCCACCGTCTGCCGCCCTCGAGTGACGCTGTGCTGCTGACATGGGCCGAGCCGGGCAGCCAACCACCGAGGAGCACAACGGAGGGTTGAAAGGCGCGCTTTTCCATCTCGACCGTGCCGAGTTCCCGCCAGTCGGTTGTCGCATCACGTAGCTCGAGGACCGAACCTGCGAGGCGGTGGGTAACCACAGCGGCGGTGCGGTCCTCTCTAGAACTTCCGGACCGAGGGTTGAGGTGACAGATGGACTCTTTGGTTGATGGTCATGCTGCCTTGTTCCTCCGGTGCTTGTCGAGGACCTCGTGAGGCGTTCTGCCTCGCATGTAGTCGCCGTGGTTGCGCCGGCGGCGGTGGTAGGTGGTGAGCCACGAGTCAGCTTCCGCTTGGAGCTGTCGGGTCGAGGTGAAGTGGCGGCGGTGGAAGGCAGGACGCCAGCACTCTTGGAGGATGGTCTGGTGGAACCGCTCGCAGACGGCGTTGTGGTTGGGCGACCGCGGAGGTATCCGCTGATGTCCGAGCTGCTTGGCCACCAGGTGGGCCCGGAATCCTCCGTCCACATATTCAGGACCATTGTCGGTGAGCACGGCTCTGACCTTCACCCCGTGACGGCGGTAGGCCCGCAGAATGTGGTCGATGAAGCGGATGGAATGGGTGTGGTCGACCGGTCCGATCACGATCATGACGATGGCCCACCGGGTGAAGACGTCGATGGCGCTGAGCTGGTACACCTTGCCCACCCCTTTCAGCTTCCCGATGTAGAAGCTGTCCAGGCAGACCAGCTCACCTGGTCCCCCGGCGGCCAGGCAGAACCCGAACAGCCAGTCATCCCGGGCCGCCTCGGTCACGAGCCCCGTCGTGGCTGCGGTGATCACCGCCGCCCGGGCCAGGCGCTGGGACCGTCGTCCCAGGCCGTGGGCCACCAGGTGCTTTTGCACCGTGGACTTGGCCATGGCGAAGCCCTGGTCACCCAGGCGGTCGGCGTACTGGCGACAGCCGATGGTGGGCTCGACCACCGCCAGGGTCAACAACGCCTGGACCACGTGGGTGGGGGTGGCCTCGGGCATTTGCGGGGCCCGACGGGCCTTCGGCACCAGGGCCTCGAGGCCGTAACGGTCGGCCAGGTTCTTCCACTGGTAGTACCGGGTCCGGGAGACCCCGAAGACCCTGCAGGTCTCGGCCACATTCCCGGTTCGCCGGGCATGTTCCAACACGGCGATGCGCCGTTGGTAGATGATCTCTGCTGGGGTCACGGTGATGGGCTCCTTGTCTCTTTGGTAGGAACCAAAGAGTCCATCGCCGGACCCCACCTCATGGTGGATGTGCAACCTCATCCCGTGGACCGGAAGCTCTAGAAGGTGGCCCGCCGGCTGCGGGCAACAGGTCGATCAGGGCGGCGGCGTGTGCTCCGGCACCCTCGTTGTCGCCGCTGGCGAGGTCGAGCAGAGCCAGACGAATCTCGCAACGTCGCTCGCTCGGGAGATCCAGGTGCGCCAGCCTCTCGGCGAAGCGGGCGATGTTGGTCAGAGCCAGCTCGATGTCGAACAGTCGCTGGTGCAGGAGTTCTGCCGAAGGAGGGTTCTGCACAGCACCCGGGTCGCTGAGCTGGGCATCAATCATCAGCGCAGCCTCATTGAGGCGAATCAACTGGCGCTGCATCCGCCGGACGGGGCGCGGGTCGAGCCGGACAGAGTCGAACAGCTCGAGTGCGAGTGCGGACACACGGCGGGCCCGGGCATCGAAGGAACGCCGGGTCCGCGCCAGGGCCCTGTCCGGGTGGGGGTAGAAGAGGGCGAAGCGCACGCCTGTGACAACCACGAGACCTACGCCGACTTCAGCCGCCAGCCAGCCCAGGTCCGCGATCGTGACGACGTCGTGCAAGGAGAAGCCAACGAAGTAGCCGATGAACAGCAGCTGGCCCGCCAGAAAACCCCGTGGGCCGAACCGCCGCACGTACGTGCCCAACGCAAGGACCAGCGCGATGACCAGCAGGGCGACCGGGCGATGCCCGCCGATG
Source organism: uncultured Acidimicrobiaceae bacterium (assembly GCA_963813525.1). Taxonomy (GTDB): domain Bacteria; phylum Actinomycetota; class Acidimicrobiia; order Acidimicrobiales; family RAAP-2; genus Bog-756. Next base: position 770,719 of record CAWEZI010000005.1, on the reverse strand, counting down.
CCGATCCCGAGGGCCAGGGTCGAGATGATCGGGATCGGGATCACCAGGATCGTGATGACCTGACCCTTGGCCGTGGGATCTTGGACACCCATGCTCGCGATCAGCCCGACGATGGCACCGAGGAGCATGGCGATGGCGAGGAGATCATGATTGGCGACTGCCACCTTCGATGCCATTGCCGCGGAGACGGTGGCCTCGCTCTCGACCTGCAGCGCCCCGGTCAGGTGTACGAACGCCCATTCGGCTCCGAGTGCAAGGGCGATGATCAGCACGGTCTGGGCGGCGGCGCGGAGCCGGTTGAGCCCAGGATCAGAGCTGACCAGGAGATCGACCCACCGCTTTCGGATGCGCGCAGGGGCTCCGGCCGACGGGACCAGGGTCGACTCTGCCTGCTCTGCGTTAGCGATCGTCATAAACCCATTGTAGCATCTATATAGACAACACTATATAGATATGCTATGGTTTAACTCGTGAGCACGGAACTCCAGACTCCCCAACGGGCAGACAGTCGGACGATCGGTCGAGCCCTCTATGGCCTCATGACCGCGGCAGTACGAAGTCAGCCTCGTGACATGAGCCTCACGTCGCTGTCGACCCTGGCGACCCTGGAGCAGACCGGGCCTCGGCGCATCACCGACCTGGCCGCCAGCGAGGGGGTGATGCAACCGTCCATGACCGCACTGGTGAGCTCGCTGCAACGATCGGGACTCGTAGAACGGCGCAGCGACGCTTCCGACAGACGGGTTGCCCTGGTGGCCCTCACCTCCGACGGTACCGAGTTCATCGGAGCCCGGCGACAAGCCGGCGTGGAGGTCTTCGCGCAGCTCATCGACGCGCTCCCCACTGACGAGGCCGAAGCCCTATCCGCGGCCGTCACGGCGATCACGCACGTCCAGAGACTGGATGAGGAACGGCGGAACCAATCGAATGCGACGTCGTCGTCGGCCGGTCGGACCCCGGCGTGATCATGGGACACCGCGAGGAAGAGGAAATGGACCAGAGCCCGCAGCCCAGTGATCGTCTGCAGGACAACTGTGGCGATCCCGTCAAGGCAAGGGTCGTCGTCGGGATCGACGGGTCCGATACCTCCTGGGACGCCTTCTGCTGGGCATGCGGCGAGACCGGGCGGCTGGGCGGACGAACTGTCGCCGTCTTCGTGGATCAGACCTCTGGCGCTGCCGCGGCTTCTGCAACGGCCTCTCTTGCTGGCGCAGCCGTTGCCCTAGGAGATATCCAACAATCATTTACCGATCAGGCACACCAACTGGCCGATCAGGTATGTGCGCACGGTCGCGACCACGGTGTCGACGTCACGTTCGTTCACGCCCACGGGGACACGGCCAAAGAGCTCCTACGAATTGCGAACGCCGACCACGCCGATCTGCTTGTCGTCGGGCGCTCCACCAAGGCTCGACACCACCTTGCCGGCTCACTGGGTCGCCGGCTCGTCGGAAAGCGAGGTGCGCCGGTCGTCGTCGTCGTGCCCTGACGGGGTGGGGTCAAAACGAGCCATCTCAGGGAGGCGGGAGATCGACATGAAGATGAAGGCCTTACATGAACCTCGTGCATGTCATTGATGTTCACTACGGCGGTCATCCACATATCGTGCCCGCTCAGGGACCGCTCTAGCGACCCGACCAGCTCAGCTCAGGAAGAGGCTCGCCGGGCGGCTGGATGCTCTCTCTACCCGGCCATGCCCACGACTGGCTGGTTCAGGTGCTTGCCCGCCATCGAGCCGAGGAAGGGCGCCCCGAAGCTGAAGATGCCTCCGTCGGCAGCGACCAGGTAGTAGCCGCCACCTGGGGCTGTCGCCATGCCCACGACGGGCTGGTTCAGGTGCTTGCCTGCCATCGAGCCGAGGAAGGGCGCCCCGAAGCTGAAGATGCCTCCGTCGGCAGCGACCAGGTAGTAGCCGCCACCTGGGGCTGTCGCCATGCCCACGACGGGCTGGTTCAGGTGCTTGCCTGCCATCGAGCCGAGGAAGGGTGCCCCGAAGCTGAAGATGCCTCCGTCGGCAGCGACCAGGTAGTAGCCGCCACCTGGGGCCGACGCCATGCCCACGACGGGCTGGTTCAGGTGCTTGCCTGCCGTCGAGCCGTAGGTGACCGCGTCGCCGTATGCGAACACCGCCCCATTGGCAGCCACCAGCCAGTACCCAGCCCCGTCGGGAGTGGCCGCCATCCCCACAATTTTGGAACTCAGCGACTGGTTTCCGGCCGATCCGTGGAAACCGGCGTCTCCGAAACAAAAGACCCCGCCGTCTGATGCCACAAGCCAATAGCCACGGTCATCCTTCGTGACGGCCATGCCCACCACAGGCGCAGTCAAGTGCCTGCCCGCCATCGCCCCGCGGAAGGGCGCACCGAAGCTGAAGACGCCACCGTCGGAGGCCACCTCGTCGTAGGCGCCGATGGTGACGAGCTGGTTCTGGGTCGCTGATGGACCTCCATTATTGGACACGGTCTGACCGGTGAAGACCCGATTGATCGAGGTACCTGCCGAATCAGTCACTCTCAAGGTCACCGCGTACAACCCCCCACTGGCGTAAGTGTGGGCGACGGTTGGAGCCGAGGCGGTCGCCGACGTGCCGTCTCCGAATTTCCAGGCATAGGAGACGATCTTTCCTACCGGAGCCGCGGCGGCCGAGGCATCGAAGGTAGTCGGAGATCCGGGGCCGGCCGGCGTGAACCTGAACGAAGCGGTAGGTGCCTGGTCGGGAGAGATGGCGATGGCCTGGGGACTGGCGCCCGCGGCGATGGTCGTACCGACGGTATTGGTGGCGGTATGGATGGGCGTTGCCGTTCCGCCCGCCGTATTGGCAACAAAGACGGTTTGGCCGTCGGGGGTCACCGCGACACTGCTCGGGCCAGACCCGACGTTGATCGCCGGCTCGGCCGTATCGGTGGAGAGGTTGATGGGGGTGACGGTATCCGAGTAGTTGTTGGCGACGTAGGCGGTACTGCCATCGGGAGTGATGGCAATACCCAGAGGGTTGTTGCCGACGGGGATGTTTGTCTCGGTTGTATTCGTGGCGACGTTGATGGGTGTGACGGCGTTGATCAATGTGCTGACGACGTAGATCGTGTCACCGTTCGGAGTGATGGCGATACTCGTCGGAAGGGCGCCGACGGTGATGGGCGGCTCGGCCGCATTCGTGGACAGATTGATAGGTGTGACGGTGCCCGAATCGTTGTTACTCACATAGGCGGTTTTGCCGTCGGGCGTGATGGCGATGTCGACCGGCTGTGACCCTGCGGCAAAGGGTGCCTCTGCAGTGTTGGTAGCTATGTCGATGGGAGTGACCGTATTCGATTCGTAATTGTCCACATACGCCGTTTTGCCATCGGGTGCGACGGCGATGCCAGTGGGGTCGGAGCCGACGGTGATAGCTGTCCCAGGGATGCCGGTGGTGGTGTTGATGGGGGTCACGTTGTCCGAATCCGAGTTAACGACGTACGCGGTCTGGCCGTTGGGGGTGATGGCGATACTTTGGGGAACGGATCCCGTCGGTATGGGTGCTCCTCCGGTGTTGGTGGCGACGGCGATGGGAGTGACGGTGTTCGAGCCGGAATTGGCGACATAGACGGTGGTGCCCAGGGCGGCCGCGGCTTCAGCGGGGGAAGACTCGTGCGATGCGAGGGCCGCCATACCCGACAGGGCCAGGACCACGGCCGCAGTCCCTCGCACGTGTCGGTTCATGCTTGTGATCATTAGTCCCCCTGAACGTGTGCAACCGCCGGCGTCAAATATAGGGGTCATGCGATGGCGCTTACGGGATAGGTTGGCCAGGAACGCGTAACAGCGACCCCGATGCTCGGTGCACGTGAGGGGCCGAGCGGAGAAGCGAACAGGGATCGACAGGTTCATCCCCACCCGCAACGATCACATTCGCAGTCGGGGCATTGTCGTAGAGGACCGCCGCAATAGACAAGTCGTCCCAGCAGCCAGTTCGACAGTTCTGAACAACCATTTCCTGAGTCTGTCCACGGATCGGTAGTCACGTCCGATCGCCCGGCTCTCGCGAGGCGCAGCGAATGTGTGAATGGACGAGCGGAGTTCTCACTCGAGGAGCTCGTCGCCCAGCGAGGCGGGCAAGCCGCCTCGCTCGGCGGAGGCTAGAACCTGAAGCGAGTCAACCCGCCCGGTTCGGTGCCCAGTGTCACGGTCACCGACTGCGGCTGGATGCGATAGACGTTCCACGGCGGTGGACCCTGCGACGGCGCATTGAACGGGGCAGTGATACCGGCTCCGGTCATATCCACTTCGGCGGGCCACCCTTGGTCCGCCCAGGCCTGGGCAAGGCGTGTCAGTGTCCCCGGGTGGGTCTCCCGCGCTGCCTCACCCTCGACGACGACATCTGCGTCGAGGATCGACACCGCCATCGAGCATCGCGGGTCGCGGGCGACGTTGCGGCTCTTCCGGGTACCCGATCCCGTTTGGAACCAGAAGCTTCCGTCCAGCCAGAGGGCACCAACCGCCGTCACGTGCGGGCTCCCGTCCACGTTCACCGTCGAGAGCCACGTCGTGCGAGCGTTGTGGGCGTCTGGAGCCGGCGTCGATCCGGCATCGAGTTTCTCGACGACGTTCGCCCACTTCACTGGCGGCAGCCCGTCGTTCGCACCCAAGTTGATGATGTCCATTACGTCTCCCGTCCCTGCTATCGAGTGTCATGCTCAGCCATCTCTTCCTGTCGGTTCAATGCGTCCCGTAGCGCGGCTCGCGAGGCGATACCCAATTTGGGGAAGACGCGATACAAGTGTGTTCCCACGGTACGGGGTGACATATGCAGCTGCAGCCCGATCTGCTTGTTTGTCATGCCTGTCGCAGCCAGGCGGGCTATCTCCAACTCCTGGGGAGTAAGCGACTCGGCCTGAGGCCGTTCGGCGAGTGGCTTCGCCAGGCCCGTGGCCCGCAATTCGCTGGCCGCGCGCCCGGCCCACGGCCGAGCTCCGAGTCGCTCAAAGATTCCGGCCGCAGCACTCAGATACCGACGAGCGTCCGCAACGGACCGGTTGCGCCTTAGGTGTTCTCCATATACAAGCTGAACACGCGCGACGTCAAAAGGAAACCGGTCGACGCCGGGTACCGCAAGTGCCTGCTCGAACAACCCCGCGGCTTGCTCGTCCGAAGCCGCCATCGCAGCTGAACTTGCGGAATACAAAGCAAGCCTCGGAGAGATCGCTGCAATATTGGCTCGCTGCATAGCGCCGACGTGCGCGGCCGCCTCGAAATGACGATTAGTGCGGACTGCAGCTTCGACGAATCCCATTAAGCAGTAGACGGCAGTCGACCCATATGGGGGGAGTTGCCCAGCCGGGGTGATCGCTGCTGCCAACTGATACGCTGTCTCGAAGTCACCCTGACCCATCGCGGAGTAATGCAGCGCGAGATTCGAGAACGCGTGGACCGCTCGGGCACGTCGTGGTGTCGCCCAGCGCATCATCTGATCCGTGAGCGTTTGCGTTGTCTCATACTCCCCCCGGATCGCCGCAAGTACAGCCTTCGTCTGCTTCCCAGGCCACGCCATGAGCCCGTATCCATGTCGTTCGCATAGTTCGACACTCTCGTCGGCTAGTTGATCGGCTTCGTCCCATCGACCAGTCGTGACGTCGTCCATGGCAAGCAGCGCTAGCGCCGTGATGGCGAGAGCTACCACTCCGCCTCCGCGTCCGTCTCGGACCACATGCCAAAGAGCTTGGCGGCAATCGGACAGCCGGTCAACGAAAACACTCGAGTTGGCGATACGCATGGTTGTGATCGGATCTGTTTGCTCTGTAAGCCCCTCGATCGCTCGGTCGAGGCGCTCGAGAGCGTCGACCGACGCGTGAAAGGGGTCAGCAAAAACCGTGCTTGCAAGGTAGAGAGCCAGAGGTAACGGGGGGGGGAAGTGCGCGACGGCTTCTTCGAAACGCTTCCAGAGGTCGCCGCGGCCGCTGAAGTAACAGAGCAATGCCAGTGCATGAAGCGCTTCTTCGAGTGCCGCCGGGTCGACACATGGGTCATCATCCCCGTGTTCGATTGTCCGAATGAGGAGACGGTAGGCAGTGTCGACGTCCCCGTCGCCGTTAACGAGAAGATATGCAGCGGCCGTAGATGCATAGAGCGACCCAGTGGTGTCGAGATCACCGTCTCGTGCCGACAACAAAAGGTTCGATGCGTCTGAGAGCGCGCCGGTCACGCCGGATCCGACGTACGCTGCTTCGGCGAGACGCCGCCTGCGCATGGCATTGTCCGGGGTGAGCTCCGAGGCGCGCGTCAGGGCCGCGACTGCTCCTGGTGCGTCACCTCGTCGCAGGATGTGACGAGCCGCGTCCTGGAGCAAGCTGGCGACTTTTTCATCAGGCTGAAGAGAAGCTTCGGCCAGGTGCCAAGCGCGCCGTTCAGGCTGATCCGAATACTGCGCTCCCAATGCACGGTGGGCTCGGCGACGCTCGTCTGCAGTGGACCCTGCAACGACCGACGTGCGTACGAGGGGGTGGCGAAAGAGGATACGGCGGGTCGCCGCGTCCACGCGAATCAATCCCGCACGTTCAGCTTCATCGAAATCGTCGAACCCAGCCCCGGCCGGCAGAATGGCAAGATCGCCTGAACCATCGAGTGCCGCAAGCAGCAGCAGGTAACGCGCTCCGTCGGAGAGCGAAGCGATCTTGGACAGAAAGAGTCCCTGGAGCCTCCTGCCCGGGGATGAAACCCCTTGCGATCCCTGGGTGCTAAAGCCACGAGAAGTGGAGAAATAGGGCGGCAACTCGAGCAACGCCAAAGGATTTCCACGCGCCTCGAGGACGACACGTTGTCGGACCTGGGGTGCCAACGACGGGAACCGTGCATCGACTAGGTCCCGCGCTGAGTCGGTCTCCAACGGCAGCACTTCCAACTCGGGAAGGCCGGCATGTTCGAAAAAGCTCTCCTCACCGCTGCGTGTGGCTCCCAGGAATCCCACGGGACTTCCGGTCAATCGGCGGGAGGTGAAGGCAAGAACCGTTGCACTGGCGCGGTCGAGCCACTGGAGGTCATCCACCACGAAGAGCAGCGGGCGAGAGGCCGACGCATTGCGGAGAACCGCGAGCGTGGAGTTCGACACCGTAAATCCGTCCGGCAGCCGACCTGTGCCAAGACCCAACGCAACCTTGAGCGCCTCAATATCCATGTCCGCGTCGTCCACGAAGTCACCCCGGAGAGGGAGCAGGACTTGGTGGAGTCCGGAGAACGTTAACTCAGTCTCGAACTCCACGCCCGAGGCTCGTATCACTTGGGTGCCCGCGGCTAACGCGGTTTGGGCCGCACTATCCAAAAGGACCGTTTTTCCGATACCTGGTTCTCCGAACAGGACCAATGCCTCGCCGACGTCAGCGGCGCGCTCCACAAATGCATCGATCAGTGCTAGTTCCGGCCCACGTCCGATCAGCGCCTCTTCGGCGAGACCCATGCGGCGCCACCCTTTGGATCAAACAGTCGGGCTCAGGGACGAAAACAGCAACCCGACAGGAGACTGTAGCGTAGCCGCTGATCCGCAATCATGTCCGATTTCCAGTAGCGACGTTGCCACTCGGCCAATCCAGTTCTGGCTGGGGTGGATCTTGCCAGACCTGCCCGCGAAAGACCTGGTCGAACGGGTCCAGCGTCAAATGACCGATGAAAGGATCGTCGCCCGACGCTAGAGGTGGACCGAGCGCATTCCTTACCGTGGTCGCATGGATTCACCACCGAGCAAAGGAGCGAGCGTGACCACCACGAAAAAAACCTCGAGAACAGACACCAGAGACGACGACCACGGGACTAGCCAGACGATCCCGGTGAGCCGCCCGAGCGGGAGGAAGCAGTCGTCCTCTTCTGCGACGCGCACTGGTTCGAAGGGCGGCAACGGGGCTGCCCGGGCCGCCACCGACCCTGCAGGACCCACCGGCCGGCTCGCAACCTGGCTCGCGGCCACCAGTCTGAACGATGTTCCTACCTCTGTCCGCGAGCATGCCAAGCACCTGATGCTCGATGGCGTCGGCTGTGCCCTCGTGGGCGCCCAGCTTCCTGTCTCCCGCAAGGGCGTCGAGGGTGTCACCGCGCTGGACGACGCAGGCAGTGCTGCGCTCATCGGCTGGGGAGGGCGCACGACCAGTGCCCCGTCCGCCGCGATGCTCAACTCGAGCTTTATCCAGGGTTTCGAGCTCGATGACTATCATCCCCTCGCTCCCCTTCACGCCAACTCATTGGTGCTCCCCGCAATGCTGGCGGCTGCGCCGCACATCGGGACCGTCTCAGGCGACCGTTTCCTTCTCGGTGCGATCCTCGGCTACGAGACCGGGCCTCGCGTCGGGCTTGCGCTCGGCGGCCTGGACATGATCTCTCGGGGCTGGCACTCGGGCGTCGTCTTTGGGCCTCTGGCCGCCGCCGCCTCCGCCGGGACCCTCTACGGGCTCGATGCTGCCGGGTTCGAAGACGCACTCGGAATCGGCGCCACGCAATCGGGCGGCCTCATGTCCGCCCAATTCGAGTCCATGGTCAAACGAATGCAGCACGGCTTTGCCTCCCGCGACGGACTGACCGCGGCGGCCCTGGCCGCCTCGGGCTATGTCGGCATCAAGCGCGTCTTCGAACGCAAATTTGGAGGCTGGCTATCTACCTTCGGTGACTGCCACAAAACGTTTCCGAGCGAGATCTACGCCGGCCTCGGAACCATCTGGCAAACGCAGGTCTACTCCATCAAGCCCTATGCCGCCATGGGCCTCCTACACGCCGCCATCGACGCCGCCCTCGAACTGCGCTCGGAGGACAAAGTGTCCGCTGACCAGATCCAACATATCGAGATCGACATGCCCGAAGCCGGCTATCAGCACGGCGGCTGGAAGGCAGTACGACCGCTGCAGCCCATCGGTGCCCAGATGAGCGTCGCCTACACGGTCGCGGTGGCAATCCTCGACGGAGCCGTGCTCATCGACCAGTTCTCCGAGAAGCGGATCAACGCCGACGACGTGTGGAACCTCATCGACCGAACCGACGTCCACCATGAAGCCTCCTACGACAAGCTGCCTGTTGAGGACAGGTTGACCACGCGGGTGCGACTCACACTCAAAGACGGCAGCACCGTCGAAAAGGTCGTTGCGCACCCCCGCGGAACCGGCGACCGGCAGCTCAGTGATGCCGACATTGTGAACAAGTACCGCAGCCTGACCCGCGCGGTGATCTCTCCGGCCCGCCAGACGGCCATCGAGGACACCGTCCTCAATCTGGACGCAGTCGAGGACATCTCGGATCTGACTGCCCTGCTCACTCCAACCGTGGCATCGGCCCTGGACTGACGGCGGACCAACTTCCTCTATTGAACCCACGACCAGAAGGGAAACACCAATGCCTGCCACCCTCGACCAGGCCACCGCCTTGGTGCTGATCGACCTCCAGCATGGGATCACCGCGCTGCCGACTGCGCATCCAGCGGACGACATCGTCATGCGCAGCGCAGCGCTTGCGGACGCCTTCCGGGAACATCATCTCCCCGTCGTCGCGACCCGGGTTGGATTCTCCGCAGACGGTGGGGACGTGGTCCGCACCCGTACTGCTGCCAACACACCAATGGTCACCTTCGGCCCCGAAGGGACCGTCATGCGCCCGGAACTTCGGCTGAATGAGAACGCCATACTGATCACCAAGCGAGGATGGAACGCCTTCTACGGCACGGAACTCGATCTGCAATTACGACGACGTGGGATTACCGGGATCGTCCTCGCAGGAATCTCGACCAGCGTCGGCATCGAGTCTGCGGCCCGGGCGGCCGCCGAACGCGACTATCAACTGACCATCGTCACCGATGCGGTCACCGACACGGACCTCGGTGCGCACAACAACAGCCTCAACGTCATCTTCCCCAAGATTGGCGAGCTCGCAACGACCGATGAGGTCGTGGCAGCTCTCGATGCACGGGGTGCTCAATGAATGCGGTTATAGGGGCGCTTCTACCTCTGATCGTGACATTGGGGCTTGGGTTCTTTGCCGCCTGGCGTCACGAATTCACTCCCGAGCAAGCCCTGGTACTGAACCGGGTGGTCCTGCTGTACGCGTTGCCCCTCTTGTTGTTCGCAGGCACGGTCACGATCAAGCGAGGCACGCTGACCGGCAGTCTCGGTCTGGCCGCAGCGATCATCGCGGCGATGGTCGGTGCGTACCTGGGGACGTTCCTTGTCGCCCGGCTCGCGTTGCGCCGGCCGCTGGGAGTGTCTGCCCTCACCGCACTTGCAATCGGCGGTCCAGCCGTACCCTTCGCCGGCGTCGTGGTGCTCGGGTACTTGTACAGGCCGTCCGTGAGCGCTGTTCCAGTGGCCGTCGGAGCACTGGTGTTCAATGTCATTGAGGTTCCCATAACACTCGTGCTGCTCTCCGTAGCGGCGGGATCTTCGACTGCGGCCCGCGAGGCGCCGTCGCGAGTCACGACGCCGGCCACGATGGTGCCGGCGCTGGTCCCCGCTTACGCTGGGGGGGCGGGCGAGAAGGAGAACGCGATGCCGGTGCAACCGACCAGTGCATCACGAGCCGGCCCGCCGGCAGCAGACTCCGCAAACAGTGGAAGTCTGAGGCAGCACGTTCTCTCGGCGGTCAAGCAACCCGTTGTAGTGGCTCCGATTCTGGCGCTGGTGCTCGTTGTGGCCGGCATCGAGTTTCCACCTGCACTCCTCAACGCAACGAAGCTTTTGGGGTCGGCGACCACCGGGGTCGCACTGTTCGCCAGCGGCATCGTGCTCTACGCTCAGCGCATCACCGTGAGCCGCTTCGTGCTGGGCGCCGTCGCCATGCGCAACATCGTTGTCCCGGCCCTGCTGTGGGTAATCCTCGCGGCCATCGGTCTCTCGCACACGGACCTGCGTCTGGCTGTCTTGGCAAATGCCCTTCCGGCGCCTGTCGCTGCAGTGATCTTCGCCGTCCAGTACAAGCAGGGCCAGCGCGAGATGGCCTCAGTGGTGCTCTTCAGCAGCGTCTTTTCGCTTCTCAGCCTTGCCGCGTTCATCACATTTACCTGAGCCTCATATTCCTAACTCACCAAGCGGAGGTGTCCCATGACATTGACTCATCAACCATCCAGCCCGGCAAAGACGTCACGCGCCGTCGCTGCCGGCCACGAGACGCAGGTGCAGGCGCTCGCACGTTACGCGGCACGGGCAACGTTCGACGACCTCTCCGCCAAGTCACGGAAGGAACTTCCGGTCCATATCCTCGACTGCCTCGGGTGCTCCATCTCGGCCCTCGGCGCCGGCCCAGTTAACGCCTGCCGCGACCAGGTGAGGGACTTCGGAGGCGGTCACGGGGTGACGCTGATCGGCGGCGGAGAGGCCAACCCGGTGTACGCCGCCTTCTGGCACACCGTCCTCGTTCGCTACGTGGACTTTATGGATAACTTCCTGGCACCGACCGAGACGTGCCACACGGCAGACAACTTTGGCGTCGCGCTGACGGCCGCGGAGTTGGCCGGTGCGAGCGGCCGCGAGCTCATGCTCGGCGTGGCGCTCGGATACACGGTTCAGTCCCGCCTGGTCGACCACGGCAACTTTATGACCCGCGGCTTCGATCACACCGCGCAGCTCGCCTTTTCACACAACGCGGCAGCAGGGCGGATGCTGGGTATGACCGAGGCCGAAATCGCGAACGCGATCGCGATGGCCGCCTCGAGCGATGCCTCGTTCGCCGTCATCCGGGCCAAGCCGCTCTCCCAGTGGAAGGGAATCGCGTCGGCGCAGTCAGCGATCGGTGCAATGAACGCTCTGTTCCTTGCCCGGCGCGGAGTCGAAGGGCCACTCCGCGTGGTCGAGGGACCCCTCGGAATCGACCATCTGCTCGACAGGCGCCTCCGCGTCGACTGGGACGCCCAGGGCTACGAAGGCGTCGTCTCGAGCACGATCAAAAAGTACAACGCGCAGATCCACACGCAGTCGTCGGTCTATTGCATGATCGAGCTGGCAACTGCGAACAAGGCGCGTCTGGAGGTCGCAGCCGGGTTCGACCCGACCACGATCGTCTCGATCGACGCCGAGGTGACGCAGATCACCTACGACTTCACCGGCGGTGGGTTGTACGGAACGGAGGCGGCCGTGACCTCGAAGGAACAAGCGGATCACGACCTGCACTATCTGCTCGCCGTGGCGTTGCTGGACGGGAAAGTCATGCCAGCCCAGTTCACTCGCCAACGAGTCACGAGCCCTGACGTCCAGGCGCTACTCCAGAAGGTGTCAACACGGCCGAATGCCTCGTATACCGCCCAGTACCCCAACCGGATGCCGGCAAAGATCACCGTGCGCCTCAAGGACGGCACGACGCTCGAGCACGAGGTACAGGACTGCCCTGGGATGCCGTCGAACCCGTTCACCTGGAAGGACGCCGTGGACAAGTTCGATCAGCTCGTCGCCGATCGCATCGACAGCGATCTAGCGAACGAGATCAAGGACGCGGTCCAGTCGCTCGAGAACATCAAGGTCAGGGATCTGATGGCCCTCCTCGCTCGGATTGACGTCGGCTCGCAGACAGGAGGGAGATGAACGAGGAGTTCGCCGACGACCATCGGACTGAGTGACTCGGTCTTTCCTGAGGGACAGGTGACGACCAATCGTCTCAGTTCGAGCATTCCAAAAGGAACGCCTTATGACGTTCTCGATTAAAAGTGGAACACCACAGGGTGTTCACTATGAGAAAGGAAGGCCACAGAATGGGCACAATCACCACCTCCGACGGCACGGAGATCTTTTACAAGGACTGGGGAAGTGGCCAGCCGGTCGTATTCAGCCACGGCTGGCCCCTCTCGGCCGACGACTGGGACATTCAGATGATGTTCTTCCTCCAGCACGGCTATCGCGTCATCGCCCACGACCGACGTGGCCACGGACGATCCACCCAGACCGCGACCGGCCACGACATGGACCACTACGCCGACGATCTCGCGGCGCTGACCGCGCACCTCGATCTCCACGACGCCGTGCACATCGGCCACTCGACCGGTGGCGGCGAGGTGACGCGCTACCTGGCCCGGCACGGCGAGAGCCGAGTGGCAAAGGCCGTGCTGATCAGTTCGGTGCCGCCCCTCATGGTGCAGACGCCCGCCAACCCCGGCGGCCTCCCCAAGAAGGTGTTCGACGGATTCCAGGAACAGGTTGCGACGAATCGTGCCCAGTTCTACCGCGACCTTCCGGAGGGCCCGTTCTACAACTTCAACCGCCCCGGCGTGAAGCCAATACCAGGGATCATCGACAACTGGTGGCGCCAGGGGATGATGGGCGGGGCCAAGGCCCACTACGACGGCATCGTCGCCTTCTCCCAGACCGATTTCACCGAAGACCTGAAGAAGATCACGGTGCCGGTGCTGGTCATGCACGGCGATGACGACCAGGTCGTTCCCTATGCCGACTCAGGACCCCTGTCGGCCAAGCTCGTCAAGAACGGGACGCTCAAGACCTACAGCGGCTGGCCGCACGGGATGTTCACGACACATGCAGAGACCATCAACGCCGACCTCTTGGCCTTCCTGAAGGAACGCTGACGTCGGGCCACTGCACCCTCCCCGCTGATGAGGTTCCGCTCCAACGATCATCGGAGTTCGTCAGCGGGGAGGCCAGAGGCCTCGTTCAACCTACGACATCTCACGGATTCGGTTCTCACCCGTGCGCAGGATGTTCATTCCTGCCCACGCCACTAATGGAAAGTCCCCCAAGGTATGACATCAACACTTACCGAGCAATGGAGCATCAGCGGCGCCAGCGGAACTGGCCAGCGATCTGATCCAGCAACATCCCCGTATGGGACATCCATCAGTAGACGTCGCGGAGCCTCAACCGTGTGTATTCCGATCTCATGAATCAATGGCCACGTGCGCCACGAGGCGCCATGAAACCGGGCGGAGATGAAAGGGCTCCGCCACCGAGCTGTCGCAGCAGCCCGGTGAAGCTGGGGGCAGCCTGATCCTGGAGGCGCAGGGGAAGGTGGCAAGCAGCCCCGACAACGACGGGACGGGTCGGCACCGCCAGACGACTCGGGTCCGGCAAGCAAGGCGGGAGGGAGTACGAGAGAAATCAGCGTTAACGCTCCTCAAGTGATACACACCGGCTCCAATCTGGTGGATATGGGCCGGGGTGCAGCGCACGTCCATATCGCTGGACGACTCCGACGCCGGGTTGTGACCCTCGGCCAGGAGGCCACGGAGAAAGCCTGCGGCGTATCCGTGGCGATGCTGCAGGAGCACAGCTGGACTCCGGACCCGCCAACCGGTGCATGGTGAACGTGGGAACCATCGACGAGCTTCCGTCTGAGCGACCAGCCAGGTAGCCAGCGGGAAGGCACGCCGTCTGTCGACGGCTCGGCGGTGGGACGGAGCCTCCGTAGTAGTCCGAGGACGGGAAAGCCGTCCACATGGCGAAGGGAGGCAGCGAGTCTGCAGCAGAGGACACTGGAATGCCAGGAGGACGACGGTGAACACCGACGAGCTGTGGCCCGACCTCTATGAGGCCGAGTCCCGGGTACTGAAGATCCAGACCAAGCTGCACCAATGGGCGACTGACGGTCCCGACCGCCGGTTCTCCGACCTCTACAACCTCGTCTATGACCCCGCCTTCTTGGTAGTTGCCTGGGCGCGGGTCAAGGGGAACAGGGGCGCCCGGTCAGCCGGAGTCGACGGGGTGAAACCTCGCTCAATCGTCTTCGGCGCCGAGACGTTGTTGACCGAGCTGCGAGCTGAGCTCAAGGCCCGGGCGTTTCGGCCCCTTCCCGTGCGCGAGCGCATGATTCCGAAAGCACACGGAAAGCTCCGGATGCTCGGCATCGCGACCGCACGAGACCGGGTGGTCCAGGCTACCTTGAAGCTGGTGCTCGAACCGATCTTCGAGGCGGACTTCAAGCCGTGTAGCTACGGTTTCCGCCCGAAGCGCCGGGCTCAGGACGCTATCGCCGAGATTCACTATCTTGCCTCCCGCTCTTATGAGTGGGTGCTCGAAGGTGACATCGAGGCATGCTTTGACAACATTTCACACTCGGCATTACTACAGCGGGTGCGGAATCGAATCGGAGACCGACGTGTCCTGGGGTTGGTGAAGGCGTTCTTGAAGGCTGGCATCCTCGCCGAGGATGGCACCAACAGGGCGACGATCACCGGCACTCCTCAGGGCGGGATTCTTTCACCCCTGCTCAGCAACATTGCCCTCTCGGTTCTCGATGAGTACTTCAGCGAGGCTTGGGAGGCGATGGGCGACTTCAATGCCCGCTATCAGCGGCGCAGCAAGGGACTGGCCACGTATCGAATTGTTAGGTACGCCGACGACTTTGTCGTCCTCGTGGCTGGCACCCGAGCGCACGCCGAGGGTCTGCGGGACGAAGTGGCAGCGGTGCTCTTCCCGATGGGTTTGCGCCTGTCGGAGGAGAAGACGAAGACCGTCCACATTGATGAGGGTTTCGACTTTTTGGGCTGGCGCATCCAGCGCCAGATCAAACGAGGCACCACGAAAGCGTACGTTTACACCTATCCGTCGAAGAAGGCGCTGTTGGCCGTCTGCAACCGGATACGGACGCTTACCAAGGGGTCGATGAACCTGTCTTTGTCAGCCCTACTGGACCGGATCAACCCGGTGCTGCGGGGCTGGACCAACTACTTCCGACATGGGGTGTCCAAGGCGACCTTCAGCTACCTCGGCACCTTTGCCTGGCGCCGGGTCGTCAGCTGGCTTCGCCGCAAACATCATCATGCCAACTGGAAGTGGCTCCGCCGTCACTACCTACCCGGGTGGCGACCGACGGAGGGTAGGGCCACGCTGTTCAACCCCGAGAAGGTGACGGTCAGCCGCTACCGCTATCGGGGCAACCGCATTCCCTCGCCTTGGCCATCCAGCACGGAAGGGACCGCCGCATAAGTTCAACGGCATGGACTCGTGGAGAGCCGGATGCGGTGAGAGTCGCACGTCCGGTTCGGAAGAGCGGGTCGGGGAGACGACCGGCCGAAAGGTCGGTAACGCGCCCCGGCTCGACTCTTACAGACCTGACCAATAACCACCCACAGAGAAGGCGGTCCGAGTGAACCTCACCGAGACGTCATGGACCGCCAAAGACAGCAAAAAGGACGTTGATCTGGTGGACGCTTCAGCGCACGAGGCGCCGGAAGCTGATTGGGACATCGCCATGGCAGAGATCACCGCGCATCTCTTGACTGCCTACCTTGGGATTGAGTCATTGCCCGTCCCCGCGGCACCTCGCGAAGCATCGCTCTCGTTTGTTGCTGCGACACGATTCCTATCGGCGGCCTTGGTATCAATCGACGAGGGCTGTATCGCGGTGTGGTCCGACGATGTCGCTGGGTACTTCTCTGGTGGGCGTTCTCGCATCTCATCCTGCCAGTCCAGCCGGGCACACGACGATCACGCTGAGCGCTCGGTGCCTCAACTGGAGCTCTTGGACGGCGAGACCCGCTTCGATCGTCTTGCCCAGACCAACATCGTCGGCGATCGGCCGGTTGGCCCGGGCATGCTCAGCGCACGAACCACGGGATCGAGCTGGTAGTCCTCGATCGTGATGCCGGAACGAAAGGGACTGAGTAGGGCAACTGGATAGGGCACGCCTTGCGCAGCCCTATCCACGGCAATCTCCACCGAGGACTCGACGGCGAAAGCGCATCTTTCTGGCCGCACGCTCTCCGCCACCCTGCACGGGGCTGCATAGGGTACGGGTCAGTAGGTCCCGAGAAAGAGTCCCGATAAACCGGCTCTTGCATCTCGCCCGAACGCGAAACCGCTGGTCAGCCTCCTGTGCCCTATGCACGAGGCGCGCCGACCAGCGTTTCAATGGTGGCGGGGGTTCAGGACCAACACGCACCTTCGGGCTACAAACCCGACATTTCTGCTGGTCACAGGACTTGCAGTATGCAGCCGCCCAGGCGCTGCGCTACTCAATGTCGGCGCTTCGGCGGTGAAGTCCCGAGAAACTCCGTGCAGACGTCGGTCTGACAAGACCTTCGGGTTGCGGATCCGAAGCCCTGACCGGAGGATTTCGATCCGCAGGCGGTCATGTTGCTGATTCAGCGCTGGATGGAAACTAGTGCTTGCAACTGTGCCCAAGCCGTGGAACGGCCCGATTGGGGTAGTGCTGAGGTGGTGGAGTGACCTGCGCTGAGGCTCTGATCGAACGCCTTGTTAACTCCATAGGCGCGCTGGCCATCTGCACTTCGATGTCAGCATGGTCTTCAGAGGGCGGAGGAGGCAGAGATTCGGGCATGCACCTGGGTTGATTAGCCCGCGGAGAATCTGCCGCGGGCGCGTCGATTCGGAGTCGGTTAAAAGCGCCGGTGCGTCGCCGCAGATCAGCCGATTCCGTGATCGTCTGCGTAGCGGAGCGCGGTCGCCCGATCGGGAGAACCGGTCTTGGCGAAGATGCGGTTGATGTGGCTCTTAACCGTGTGCGGGCTGAGATAGAGCGTTGCGGCGATCTCGGGGTTTGTCTTGCCTCGGGCCATCAAGGCCAAGATCTCTGCTTCTCTCTTCGTGAGGCCGCCGGGCAGAATCTCGGGAAGTGAAGACACCGCGGTATCGGGCGGCTGGGTGCGGGTAGCGGCAACCACGAGCGCAGCTTGGATCGTTGGATCGAGAACGGCTAGTCCGGCAACTGAGCTTCGCAGCGTGTGGGCGATGTCGACTCGGTCGGCGTCCTTGGTCAAGTAACTGCGGGCGCCGGCCTTCAGTGCGGCGAGGACGGAGTTATCGTCGGCATAGGTGGTGAGAACGACAATTGCGATGTCAGGGTAGTGCTCGCTCAGATGCTGGGTGGCTTGGATGCCGTCTACCTCCGGCATGTGGAGGTCGAGGAGGATGGCGTCCGGTCGGTGTCGGCCGCAGAGGTCGATGGCTTCTTGACCGTCGGCAGCGGCGGCGACCACGTCGATGTCGGGCAGGAGATCGAGTAGCAGCACCAAGCCTTCCCGGACGCTCGCCTGATCGTCGGCGACGATGATCCGAAGTGGTGCCCGCTGATCGGTCATTGGGGGACCTGGGCGGTCACCACCCAGTTTCCCTCGCTCGAATGTGCCTCGAGCGACCCTCCGATGAGTCGGAGGCGTTCCCGCATTCCGGCCAGGCCATAGCCTCCGTTGGCGGTTTCCAGTCGGGGCGGGGTGGGTCGGCCGTCAGTCAGCGGGTTGAGAACCGTAAGTATGGTGGGGCCGTCGGTGAAGTCGAGCCGCACGACGACCGGCTGGAGAGGGGCATGTTTCGCGGCGTTGACGAAGGACTCTTGGACGGCACGGGTGAGGGCCAATGCGGCGTCGGGCGTGAGAGGTCGCGGCCGTCCGGTCACTGCGACGGTGACTGGAGTGAGGTACTGGTGCTGATGCTCGGCGCCCAGGTCGTCCAAAGCGTCCGCGAGTGGTGGGGTACTCCTCTTTGGCCGGCTCCTCCTCGGCTATCGCCTCCAAGCCGAGCAGTCGGCGGCGCTTCTAGCCAATGCCGAGAAGCTTCGAATGGAGCAAAGCCGCGCCGCCACCCTTGACGAGCGCAACCGTATCGCCCGCGAAATCCACGACGTGCTCGCTCACTCGCTCGGATCACTCGGCGTCCAGATCCAAGCGGCAAGAGCGTTGCTCACCGACCAAGGCGACGTCGAACGGGCCGTCGAACTGCTCACCCGAGCCCAGCGATCGGCCGCCGAAGGTCTGGTCGAGACCCGCCGGGCCGTCCAGGCGCTGCGCTCCGACACGGCGATTACACCGACGGCGGTGACAACGCAGGCGGTTGGGCAGCCCGAAGTTGTAGGCGGCGGCGCAAGTGGTCATTGCGGCAAGGACGACGAAGGGAGCTCCGCTTTGGGTGAGGGCTGCCCACCCACAGGTGACTGCACTCGCTGCGAGTGCGAAGGGCAGCATCCGGCGAAGGATCGGACGTGACGGGAGACGCTGAACGCCTATAAGCAACGCTAGGGTCAACAGCGCGACGACGGACGCGTCGACCATGTCGATGAGGTTCCGGGTAGGACCGTAAGGCTGGGAGAAGGTCGAGACGCCGATCGCGACGAAGATCACCACGATCGCCATCCACGTGACTCGGTTCAGGCTGCTCGACACCTTCTAAGTATCGCTCAGGGGCGGCGACGGCGCCTCAGCCTCACGGTGTGATCCCTGGTATTACGTGCGCTCCAGCTCATACCTGCCTGGTACCGCTCGCCCCCAAGAACCAACTGGCGGGCTGAGGACAACGGCTCTCCAGTGCCGCAAGCTCGCGGCATGCGACCAACCGATCCAAAGAAGGTCCTCGCTACCGACTCAGTCCGCCCCGGCGTCACGACAACGGACGGGCAAGCAGAGGAGGCTCCAACCCAAGTGCCTGCGGCTGCGCAGGCGGTCGATTTGGTCAAAACCTACGGCACCGGGGACGCCATCGTCACCGCCCTGGGCGGGGTAAGCGTCGAATTCGCCCGTGGGCAGTTCGCCGCCGTCATGGGGCCGTCCGGATCGGGCAAGTCGACCCTCATGCACTGCATGGCGGGGCTCGACGTGGCGACGTCGGGGCACGCCTTTGTCGGCGACCAGGACATCGCCCAGCTCGACGACGCCGGACTGACCGAACTGCGCCGTGACCACATCGGCTTCATCTTCCAGTCGTTCAACCTGGTCCCTACGCTTACTGCCCAGGAGAACATCGTCCTTCCAGCCGACCTCGCTGGGACCAAAGTCGATAACGAGTGGTTCGACTACCTCGTCGGTCAGCTGCGCATTGGCGACCGCTTGTCGCACCGGCCGACCGAGATGTCGGGGGGACAGCAGCAGCGCGTCGCCTGCGCCCGGGCGCTCATCGGCCGCCCCGACCTGATTTTCGCCGACGAGCCCACCGGCAACCTCGACTCGAACGCTTCGGGCGAGATGCTCAGTTTCCTGCGTGAATCGGTGACCGATTACGGGCAGTCGATCGTTATGGTCACCCATGACGCGCACTGTGCCGCCTACGCCGGGCGGGTGGTGTTCCTCGCTGATGGCCAAGTGGTGGGCGATCTCGCCGACCCGACGGCCACCTCGGTGCTCGAGCAGATGAAACGGCTGGGCAACTGACGTGTGGAAAGTCACCCTCAAGGGTCTCCTCGCTCACAAGCTGCGTCTGGCGCTCACCGCCCTGGCCATCATTCTCGGCGTCACGTTCATCTCAGGGTCCCTAGTCCTGACCGACACCTTGCATGACACCTTCACCAGCCTGGTCTCGAGCGCCTACCAGCACATCGATTTCGAGGTGCGGGGCCGGGCCGTGCTCAACAGCGGCGCCAACGCCGCCCGCAATCCCATCCCCGAATCGCTGCTGGCCAAGGTACGCCGGGTACCCGGCGTGGCACAGGCCGCCGGGGCGGTCTCCGGCTACGCCCAGTACGTATCGGACGGAAATGCCATCAGCAACGGCGGGGCGACGGCCGGCATCTCTTTCGATCCCGAAAAGCAGCTCTCGCCGTTCCAGCTGGTTGAGGGAAAAGCGCCGACGTCACCAGAAGATGTGGCGATGGATTTCGCCACAGCGCGCCGGGATCACTTCCTGGTCGGGGAGCGGGTTCCGATTCTTTTGCCCAGCAGTCCGGAGACCTTCACCATCACGGGTCTCTTGAAGTTCGGCACGGCCGACAATCTGGCCGGTACGACGATCGCCGCTTTTGATCTGCCCACGGCCCAGAAGCTCTTCGGTCTCACCGGGAGGCTCAACACCATCGACGTCGTGACCACGCCGGGAGCGGACCAGACGACCGTGCAGCGAGACATCGCTCGGATACTCCCCGCCGGTGTCGAAGTCGTGACCGGCCAGACGGTGATCAACGAGGAGACGACCGACGTCAACCAGGCCCTCTCGGTCTTCTCCACCGCACTGGTGATCTTCGCCCTCATCGCCCTGTTCGTAGGGGGCTTCACCATCTTCAACACCTTCTCGATCACGGTCGGACAGCGCACCCGCGAGTTGGCCCTCGTGCGCATTGTCGGCGCCAGCCGGCGCCAGGTCTTCCGCTCGGTGCTGGCCGAGGCAGCCATCGTCGGCTTGGTGGCCTCTGCGATCGGCTTGGGACTGGGCGTTCTCGCAGCCAAAGGTCTTGTAGCCCTCTTGAGCGGCTTCGGCGTCTCGTTGCCTTCGGGCTCCTTGGTGTTCTCACTCCGCACCGTCATCGTCGGCCTGGCCGTGGGGATCGGTGTGACCGTGGTCTCAGCCATCAGCCCGGCGCGCCGAGCGGTGCGGATTCCGCCGGTGGCGGCTCTGACAGCTCAGAACGCCGAATCCGAAGTCTCCTCGGGCCGGCGCGGCGCTATCGGCGGCGGCTGTGTTGTTGTCGGCGTCTCGACACTCGGCATCGGGCTAGCAGCATCAAATGTGGCGCTGGTCGGTCTGGGCGCAGTTGGGATCTTCATCGGTGTGGGAATGCTGGCCGCGATCGTGGCGCGACCCATGGCCGGCGTGATCGGGCGCCCGGTGGCGCGTCTGTTCGGTGTTTCGGGCGGGCTCGGGCGAGAGAACTCCATGCGCAGCCCGCGCCGGACGGCCCAAACCGCCGCCGCCCTCATGGTCGGGTTGGCATTGGTGTCGGCCATGTCGGTCTTCGGGGCGTCGCTTTCCAAATCGACCACCAACAGCATCGACAACGCGGTCAGCGCTGATCTCGTCGTCACGGGCCCGAGCTCGGGCTTCCCGAACTCGGTGGTCAAGACCGTCTCCGACGTCCCGGGGGTGACCGCGTCAGGGACAGTCTATAAGGGGCAGTTTGAGTTCAAGGGCTCGCTGGCCAACGTGGTCGGCGTCTCTACCGACCATCTCGCAGACACGGTGATCCTTTCGATGCAGGTCGGAACGTCACAGGCAGCGCTGGCGGCCGGTCAGATGCTGATCGATGCGACGACGGCGAAGAACGACGATCTCTCAGTCGGGTCATTGGTCCCGGTGAAGTTCGCCCTGACGGGTGCCGGCAAAATTCGCATAGGCGGCATCTTCGAGCCCAATGCCCTGATCGGCCACTACGTGGTGGGTAGCGAGTTCTTCCTGTCCCACTTCCTCAATCCGCTACCGATCGGGGTCCTGCTCAAGACCGATGGCAGGCCAGGCATGTACAACGCGGTCAACAATGCCACCACCCCCTACCCGAACGTCGGGGTTCAGACGAGGGCACAGTACGAAGCGTCACAAGCGGCAGGCGTCAACAAGCTCTTGGGCATCGTCTACGCCCTCCTGGCCCTGGCCGTGCTCATCGCCCTCATCGGCATCGTCAACACACTCTTATTGTCGGTCTTCGAGCGAACCCACGAGATCGGACTGCTTCGGGCGGTCGGCATGAAGCGACGACAGATCCGGGCCATGATCCGCTCGGAAGCGGTGATCCTCGCGCTTTTCGGCGCGGTCGTCGGCATCGTGGTCGGGACCAGCCTGGGCGTCGCCTTGTCGCACTCGCTCGAGAAGTCCCAGGAGATCACCGTCGTCTCGATCCCCTTCCCCAGCCTTATCCTCTTCGTCGTCATAGCCGCCTTCCTCGGGCTGGCCGCAGCGAGTTGGCCAGCACGACGGGCGGCCAAGCTCGACGTGCTTGCGGCGATCGCTGCGGAGTGAGTCGATTCGGTATGCGGCATGTGCTGGCTCATTCGGGGCCGAATCGAGTTGTGTTCTTGGCGGACGGACAGCGCTCGAGGAAATGCGAGACAGCGCACTCTCGACTCTGTCGGATCGTGAGCTACGGAACGCTGATTATGCCCGCGAGGTGGGAGGATGAGTGCCATCCATGCAGGACAGTTCGTCCTTGGCATCGGTGGGCGGCGTTCTGGATTTACTCGACGCAGTCTGCTTGCACCGCAGGCAGAGTAAGGAGAAGGTCATGAAGAAGTACCGGAACTACTGGACGTACTCGATCGGCTGCTTTGTTGTGTGGGGAGTGATCCTGGCCGTACGTGCAACGGCTTTTGGAGGCACCTCGACCACCCATGACGTGCTCTTCGTCTTCGCCGGCTGGTGCATTGCCTGGGTTTCGTCCACCATCGCCCGGTCGGTCTACCCACCTCCAAAGCGTTGGCTCCAGCCGAGCACTCCCAATCCCTGAGATCTGGAGCAACGTTTAGCCTTCCGATGGGGATCGTCGCCGTTGACCCCAGAGTCATTGGCAGCATCTACGGTGGCCTTCTCGCCCGGTCGGGACATGATGTGACGCTCATCGCGCGGGGACAGCGGCTCGCAGACCTCCGGACATATGGGTTGGTGTTGGAGGACGCCGACTCAGGACGACGCACCGAGATTTCGCTCCCCGGTCCCTGACGAACTGTCGCCAGACGACCGCTACGACCTGGTGCTGGTGCAGGTCCGCCCTGAGCAGGCGGATTGACCACCAGTGGGTGATCCAGGGCGTCCCATTCGGCCGGTTCATGGACACACTTTTTGAGAGGACTGCGGCCCGGGCTCAGAGATTCCTCGGGACACCAGACCCGAGATTGCACACGCCCGGGTTTTCGGACGCTGCTCGGGTCCATACCGCTGACCAGCACATACGTCGACTTATGGGTGCACCTGTCCTATGCTGCGTACGCGGAGGTTGATCACTCCGTGAAGACCGACTGATCAACCCAGCAAGAGTGTGAGACCCGACTAAGCCGCTGAGCTGCGGCTTCGTCCTTCTCGTAACCGAAAGGTCGAAGGTTCACACATCGTGGCGGGGGCTCTGTCGCATTCTAGGACGCCTAGACCTCAGCTTCAGCGAACGGGCTGGTCAGGCTGCCGTGCATATGCAGCCGCCCAGGCGCTGCACTACTCATTCCCGCCGCGTCCGGGTCGGAGTCCCGAGAAACTCGCCGCATCCGGAACCTACCCGACCTTCGGGTACCGACCCCGACGAACTCTCGCGTCCCAGCCGGGGAAGCACTGCACGCCGGCACGCGAGCTAGCTGCCCAATCTAGGCGTGAGCACAATCATCGGGATAACGCGCGCCGTCTTCTGCGCAGCATCTGCGAGCTGTGGATAGCGGTCGGTTGCTTTCTCAAAGAGGCGATCGCGCTCATCTCCTCTCGCCTCCTCGGCCAGGACTTCGATCGTCTCGCTTCCGACCTCGATCCTCGTGATTGGCTGCCTCTTGAGGTTCAGGTACCAGGCGGGGTTCTTCTGTGCTCCCCCATTGGCGGCCCAGATGAGATAGCGCGAGCCGTCGGGGAGATATGCCAGCGGGTTGACGCGGGTTGTACCGGAGTTCGCGCCGGTGTGGTGGAGCAGTAGTAATGGGGTTTCCCCCCATGTACCGCTCACTCGTCCATTGTTGTCGCGGAACTCAGCGATCACCTTGGCGTTGTACTCTCCGGGTGATTCAGGCACATGGGCTCCTCTCTCGATGTCCATCCTGTTCGGGGCCAGTCGTTCAGACGGGCCAGCTCCTTCTCGGCCAATCAGCAGTTCGCATCAGGCTCTGAGCCATTCGTCATGTGTTCCGATGCGATGGTTCGGCATTGGCGATCCTCGTCCTGTGATGGCTATGTGACCTGTGTTCCCTCTCACGCGAGGTCAGGGTCCGACGGCGAGGTCGTCGGACCGTCCAGCTTGGAGCCGGGGCCATTGGGCGATCGGGCGTCCGCCCGGCCACACTGGTTGCCACGTGGGCGAACCGCTGCTCGTCCGCGTGTAGGTGCACTGCTGGGGCCAGGCCGAGGGCGAGTCCTCCCAAGGCTCCTGGCGTCCGTACACGGTGAGATCCATGAGCGCATAGCTGTAATCCAGTACCTCTGCGCCGCGGCGACTCGTCCAGTACGTCTCATAGACGCGGTCGCCGTCCCGTAGGTAGCACACGAGGTGGAACAAGCCGACCTGACGCCCGACGAGGAGCTGATCGACGGAACCCTGGGCGGAGAACCAGGGCATGTGCCATTCCATGAAGTCGTGGTAGCGGATGCTCTCGTCGAAGGGACCTTGGCACAAGACGGCGTAAGTGATGTCGCGAGAATGAAGGTAGGACAGCTCCGCGATCTGGGTGGTAACCCACGTGCAGCCTTCGCATTGCTCAGCTGCCGGGTGGCCGGTGTGCCACATGAAGTAGTAAGCGATGAGTTGTCGGCGTCCTTCGAACGCGTCCAGCAGGGTGAGCGGTCCGTGGGGACCGGTCAGCGTGAGCTTGGCGTCTACCTCGACCATAGGGAGGCGCCGTCGGGCCGCGGCGATGGCGTCGCCTTCACGGGTGTGTGCCTTCTCACGAACCCGCAATTTGTCCAATTCAGCCTGGAAGGCGTCTCGGTCGACGACAACGGGCAGGCTCTGTGCGTTGGCGGCGCCGGACCCGGGCCCGCCGAGGTTTGTTGATTTCTCCTGCATGTCTGTCTGCTCCTAAGGTCGTTTCCGCGTCTTCTTCGCTTCTGCGTGCGCTGCTTCGGCCAGCCGTTTTATCGAGGTGAGTCGCCTGTCCCATTGAGCGGCGAGATCCGCCATGGCCCGAGTGGCCTGGTCGAGACGGTTGACCTCTACCTGGTAGAGGACCTCTCGACCCTGCTTGCGACGGCTGACCAGTCCCGCCTCCTCCAGCACGACCAGATGCTTGGAGACGGCTTGGCGCGAGAACGGCACGTGCTCGGCCAACGACCATGCACTGGCCTCACCCTTGCTGACCAACAGGTCGAGCACCCGGCGACGTGACGGGTCGCCGATGGCCGACCACAGTTCGTCGTCGGCCTGCGTCGTCATCCGGATCGACGCCCCGCGAGCACGCCGGCCAGGCGGTCCAGGAACTCGCCCCACCCCTCTTGGTGCTCGTCGGCGTAACGCTGCTTCTCTGCTTCGTGCCAGTCGCGGACCTCATGGCCACTCTCGGTCACTCGAAGAAGGGTCCGCTCGTCGCCCTCGGGCGTCAGCGTGAACTCGACGAGCATCGAGTTCCCGACGACCGGTTCCTCTTCGCGGGGATGGTTCCAACGGAACGAGAAGCGCGCAGGGGGGTCGACGGCTTCCACAACGACCGGGCCGCCCTGGTCCCCGAACTGCATGTAGCCATGTGCACCGGGTTCGACCACGAGATCCACCCGGTCGGCGAACCACTGGCTCATCTGATCGGGCTCTGTGATGGTGCGCCACACCACATCCGCCGGTGCCTCGATCAGGATCTCTCGCTCAATCACTAGGCCTGCCATCAATGCTCACCCCCTTCCCACGCGGTAGTTGGTGTCGCAGCTGTCACCGCTGACCCCCAACTCAATCTGCAACCGATGGTAGCACGTTATCCCGGGAACGTGCAACCCTTTATTGCATATCTACAGGAGACGTGCTACCATTGGTTGCACATTGAGCTAGAAGGAGGACAAGATGACCCGCTTCACCTACACGACCTACATCCACGCCACGCCCGAGCGGGTCTGGCAGGGCCTCACCGACCCCACCGACACGAAGCGCTACTGGCGGCATCACCGGGCTGGTGCGAAGACCTTCCGATCGGATTGGAAGAAGGACTCCACCTACGACTTGGCGCACGACGAAGTCGGGCTCGTCGTGAGTGACCCCGAACAGGTGGTCCTCGAGTCCGAACCCGGCCGCCGGCTCGCCTACACCTGGCACACATTCACGCCCGAATGGGCCGCCGAGGTCGGCATGGACGATGCCACCGCTGACGCCTGGCGCGCTGAGCCCCGCTCCAATGTCGCCTTCGACATCGACGACGACGAGCAAGGCGTGGTCAAGCTCACGATCGTCCACGACGGCTTCAAGCTTGGGAGCGACGTGCTCCAAGCGATCTCGAACGGGTGGCCTGCCGTCCTTTCCAGCCTAAAGACCCTGCTCGAGACAGGGTCAGCATTGCCCTGGACGTAAAGGGTCGGCCGCACCGGGAGCCGTAACGGGCCCGCTCCCGTCGGACGCGCCTTAAACGCTTGAGCTGCGGCCCGGGTTCGACGCCATCGCCCTCGATGTGACGGGCTTCCACCATGACAAGTGCACCATTCAACAAGGAGACCAAGACAATGACCAGCAGCGACTTCACCGCCACCTTCACCGTCGACCGGACCCCGAAGGAGATTTTCGCCGCGATCAACGACGTCCGCGGATGGTGGTCCGGCAACATCGAAGGGGACACGGACGCGCTCGGTGCCGAGTTCACCTATCGCTATCAGGACGTTCATTACACGAAGCAGAAGATCAGCGAGTTCGTCGCGAACCGGCGAGTTGTTTGGCATGTCGAAGAAGCGTCCCTCAACTTCACGCAGGAGCCGGACGAGTGGGTAGGCACCGATGTCACATTCGAGATCACACCGCGCGGTGACGAAACCGAGGTTCGATTCACCCACCGCGGTCTCGTGCCGGAGTTCGAGTGCTTCGAGGCCTGCTCGAGCGCTTGGGGCTTCTACGTCAACGGGAGTCTGAAGCGTCTCATCACGACCGGTCACGGCGATCCGAACCCGGAAGAACACGCAGGCGAGTGAACCATTAGCTCCTGCGTTGCGGTCCAGCCTTCCCGCGCCCGGACGCTCGCCGCCGATCGTTCAGAGTGCCCCCAGTTTGGAGCTATGCAGTGGCGCGAGCGACTGCCGTTCGCCGGACTGTAGACCTCCCGAGAGAGTCCCAGACAGACAGTACAGCAAGGGCCCCAGTGGACCTTCGGGTATGAGACCCGAAGCTCGGTCCGCTGTCGGAGTCGTGGAGGGCGCCGCGCAGATTCAGGCCTACCGGCTGGCCCGGGACGTGGCCATCGGGAAGATCCTGGCGGCGCTGGCCGCGACCCGGGACGGGCTGGGCACCCGCGACTCCCCTGACCTTCAGCCTGTGCCAGGTGCCGACCCCTGATGCCGGACGGTCGCTGTAGGAATCAGCCCTGAAGCGTGACCACCACGCCAGTGTCCGCATAGGGAAAGGGGCCTTTGCCCAGGTGCCGCACACTGTCCACCAGCCGCATGATTGGCACCATCAGGCCATACTTGGCCTTCACCTTGGACGTGATCGCCTCGAAGTTCGGACCGGAGGTCACCAGCTCAACGGTGCCGGTCACCGGCGTGGTGCCGGCGTTGACCCGGCCTCGGACGTCGCTCGGCTGCAGCGTCACATTCGGGCTGTTCCGTAGCCGCTTGGCCTTGCCAGACGCCGAGGAGGTCAAGAGGCCGACCCGGCCGCCGTCGAGCGGGACGATCCATGTCGCCGTGGCGACCGCCACCCCGGTCTTGCGGAAGGTGGCCACGGACACGTACTTCTCCTGCGAGATCGTCTGTTCGGGGCTGCTGCCAGTCATCTGCTTCTCCTCTCTATTGTGATCTCCGAGATCGGGATCTGCGTTTGGTGAAAGGACGAACGGCGAAACCAGGAGAGGACACATGCGGCCCTGGAATCTGTCAGGCGGGCTCCGGCCTCACGTCGAGGAGACGGGACAGAAGCAGACGTCGTTCGCCCTCGGAGGGCGCCACCGAGGCCGCGATTTCCAGCTCCCCGGCAGCCTCTGCCGTCCGGCCAAGGAGGCGGAGATTGTCGGCCAGAGCGGCGTGCCAGAGATGGGACCGCTCCAGCCCGACGATGGCCTCCAGTGCGGCCAGCCCCTGCTCGGGCCCATCGCGCTCAGTCACCGCAACCGCCCGGTTGAGCGCCACGACCGGATTGGCCCCGACCGACCCGAGAAGGTCGTACAGCTCGATGATCCTGCCCCAGTCGGTCTCGGACCAGCTCGTCGCGGTGGAGTGGGCCGCGGCCAAGTGAGCCTGAAGTTGGTAGAGCCCGGCCCTTCCGCCCGACAAGCGAACAGCCCTGGACAACCACCGCGATCCCTCCGCAATCGCCTCCCGATTCCATCGACCGCGGTCCTGGTCGGCGAGGGTCACGATGTGGCCCTCGGCGTCGCTTCGCGCCGGAGTGCGAGCTGAGGTGAACAACAAGAGAGCCAGCAAAGACAGCACCTCGGGCTCGTCGGGCATCAACTCAACTAACAAGCGGGCCAGGCGGACGGCCTCGGCCTCTAGATCCACCCGGGCCACCGCGTTCCCGCCGGTCGGGGCGTGGGCCTCGGTGGCGATCAGGTACACCAAGGCCAACACGGCGGCCAGACGATCGGGGAGCTCCGCGTCGGAAGGAATTGCATAAGGGATGTGGGCGGTGGCGATCTTGGACCTCGCCCGTACCAGGCGCTTGGCCATGGTGGGCTCGGGCACCAAGAAGGCTCGGGCGATGGCATCCACTTCGAGGCGAACCAGCGTGCGCAGGGCCAAGGCCACCTGGGCCTCTCGGCTGAGAGCGGGGTGGCAACACGTGAAGATCAAGCGCAGCATGTCGTCGCGCAACTGGCTCTCGGTCTCCATCGCGTCGATCACCTCCTCCATCTCGTCTGTCAGGCCCTGGGTTCCCCATCGAAACGCCACCGTCTCCTTGTCGGTTCTGGTCGACTCCCGTCTCAGGAGATCGAGCGCCTTGCGCCGGGCCACCACGGTCAGCCACGCCCGGGGATTCTCCGGGATCCCCGAAGCGGGCCAGGCGCCCAGAGCGGCGATCGAGGCCTCGGAGAGAGCGTCCTCGGCCACCGATAGGTCCCCAAACTGGCGCATCAGTGCGGCGAGCACTCTCGGGCCCTGCTCCCGGAGCACCTCGACCAGGGCGTCGCCGGCGTCCACGGCCGGACGCCTAGGCGTGGTGTGGGGCGATCGGGCGGAGCTCGATCTTGCCCCGCCAAGCGGCCGGGATCTGGACCGCCCAAGCGACCGCCTCGTCAAGATCGGCCGTCTCCAGCACGAAGTAGCCGGCCAGGACTTCTTTTGCCTCCGCGTACGGACCGTCTGTCAACATCACGTCGCCGCCCCTGCCGCCTGCGACGGTGATGGTGGTCGACATGGTCGCCGGGTGAAGGGCCTCACCGCCGCGCATCACCCCCGCTTCGCTGGCCCGCCGGGCGAACTCCGTATATTCGGGAGAGAACTCGGCCTCGGGAGGCTCGTCCCAGTACCGGTCTCGGTCGTAGTAACACAAAGCCACATATAGCGCCATCGTCAGAACTTCCTTCCTCTACTTCGCGGACATCTAACGTCTACTAGACGATCAAGGCTGTGCCGGGAGGACAGGGGATTTCGGCCGAAGCCCATTCGCGACCGTAACTCGATCCGGCCAGCCCACGGGGCACGAGTCGGCTTCCCACAGAACTAAGGAAGCCGACTCGTTACCCCATCCCTAGTTCGCGGCGCTGTAGTGGTACGCCGCAACAAGCCAACGGCCGTCGCGCTTGGCCAGCACCCAGGTGGCCCGGACCATGCCCTCGCTCGGCACGGAGTTCTGTCCGGGAAAAACGATCCCGCCCTCGCTGATCACGATGGCCGTGTCCTCGTTGGGGAACCGGACGTCTTGGGGTTGGTCGATCACCCGTGAGCCCTTGAGCGGGCCCGCGAACGCACCGGCCATGGTGGCCTGGACCTCCTCGCGGTCCTTCTTGTAGACGCCGGGCTGGACCACACTGGCATCGTCGAGGTAGTCGGCCACGAACGCCTCAGCGTCGTTGGCCTCCCACGCTTCGTAGACGCCCTTGAGGACGCCGAGAACCGCCTGCTGATCTGCCTTTGATCCAATTGTCTTGGTTGTCATGGATTTCCTCGTTTCTCTCCTGGGAGTGGCGATCGCCGCTCGTCTGATAGACGGACAGACCCGGTGGCAGAGGACACCAGCCTCGAAAGAACCAGTGCTTCGAGTCCGTCGCAGGCCACGTCGACATCAACATCTACGATGTAGTCGTCCTGGCTGGCGGCGTTGTCCAGGCGAGCGCGGGCGAAATGTTGGCTCCGAAGAGCCTGCCGCGGTGTCGCTCGGGGATGGGGCGCCGTGGTCGAAGGCGGGGCTGGTGAGAGTGAAGTTCTCGGGCGCCTGCAGGTCGGGACGTGCCCAGGCGAGGGTGTGGTGTCCGGCGTGTCGGTTGCGCAGCGCGCGGCCGATGGGGTTTGCGGGCATTGTCTTGTTCCTTCTATCTATATCCGGTGAATGGGGAGGCCGGGGTTGCGGAGTCCGCGGTCGGGCCCAAGGTCGAGGGCGGCACGGAACGCCCGCCGGCGCCGTGATGGGAGTCACGATGGCCGTCATGGTCGCCCTCGGCGACGACCCGACAGCGAACATCGGCACGCTGCTTGACGAGGCGCTCGGACATCTCGAAACCGGGCTCGACCTAGACCTGGATCCGAGCTCCGCGCGACTCAGTGATCGCCAACGCCGTTCACACCGCATCCTTGGCCCGCCCGGCAACTTCACTCAAGGCGCCGATGGCCGGGAGACATTGAGTAGTGCTGATTCCGGTCGACACCGCACCGTCGCTTGAGCGCGAAGATGCGGCCTGACGTGGTTGAACTCTGGGTTCGGTCTCGCCGTACGGTAACTCCGCGCCCAGCGTGAAGCCCACGGGCGCTCATCCTCCCATGACAAATGTCACGCTCCGAATGTGCGAGATCTCACTACCGCTGGGCGGGCGCCGATCGTCAGGATGGTCCTATGAGTGCGTCCGAGCCCGTTGGAATGGGGATCGAGTTGTCCAAGGTGGCCAAGTCCTACGGCTCGGTCCGGGCGGTCCGTGGTATCGACTTGGCGGTGGCGCCGGGCGAAACGGTGGCACTCCTCGGGCCGAACGGCGCCGGCAAGACGACGACCATCGACATGATCCTCGGGCTCAGTCGACCCGACAGCGGAACCGTCGCTGTCTTCGGTGCATCGCCGACCGAAGCAGTCAAGTTCGGATGGATCGGCGGCACGCTCCAGGACGGGTCGCCACCTGATCAACTAAGGGTGCGCGAGCTGGTCGCGTTGGTGGCGTCGTACTACCCACACCCGCTTGGTGTCGACGATGTGCTGCGTCAGACGGGGATTGCAGACATCGCAGGGCGTTGGGCCAGCAAGCTCTCGGGTGGTCAAGCCCAGCGAGTGCGCTTTGCCGCCGCACTGGTCGGCGAACCCGATCTGCTGGTCCTCGATGAGCCGACGTCGGGGATCGACGTCGAGGGCCGCATCGAGTTCTGGCAGGCCATACGGGCGGTGGCCGAGCGGGGTAAGACGATCCTCTTTGCCACCCACTACCTCGAAGAGGCCGATGCCAACGCCGATCGGATCGTGCTCATGGCCCGAGGCCGGATCATCGCCGATGGTCCCGCCACCGAGATCAAGGCCAAGGTCGGCTCGCGCTCGATCCGCGCCACGCTGCCTGTCGCCGACCTCGACGCGCTGCGGGCATTGCCGGGAGTGCTGAGCGCCGAGCGTCACGGGGACGCCATCACCCTTTCGTGCTCGGACACCGATGCCGCTCTCAGCGCCCTGCTCAGCTCGTTCCCGGGTGTCCGCGACGTCGAGGTGCGCGGGGCGAACCTGGAAGAGGCGTTCTTGGAGCTCACCGCCGACGCGGACGAACACGACGATCGAGACGCCATCGGCGAACCCTCGAGGCCCAGCAAAGTGGGGTCCAGATGAGCGGGACCACCCACGTGCGCTACGAGCTCCTTCGGGCGCTGCGCAGCTGGCGGACCCTCTTCCTCTCGTTTGGGTTGCCGCTCGTGGTCTTCTGCGTGATCGTACCGTCGAAGCGCCATACTGTCTCCGACGGCATCCCGTTCCCGCTGTACTTCATGACGGGGATGGCGGCCTACGGTGCCATGTGGGGCTCGATCAATCCGGGCGCCCGCATCGCCCGGGACCGGGCCAAGGGCTGGGTCCGTGCGCTGCGCATCACGCCGTTGCGGATCCGGACCGAGATCGTGGCCAAGGTCCTCACGGCCTACCTGATCGCGTTGGTCACCTTGGCCTTGCTGTACCTGGCCGGCGCCCTGTTCGGGGTACGCCTCGACGCGGCGCAGTGGTTCGAGATGACCGGCCTGCTCCTCGTCGGTCTGGCTCCTTTCGTCGCAGTGGGCATCGCCCTCGGCCACGTGCTCAGCGTCGACGCCCTTGCCCCGGCGATGGGCGGGTTCGTCGTCCTCCTCGCCCTCCTCGGCGGCGCCTTTGGCCAGCTCTTCACCTCGGGCGTCATGCTCACGGTCGTGAAGCTGCTCCCCTCTTACTGGCTCGTCCATGCAGGCAAGACAGTCGTCGGTGGCGGGAGCTGGCCCGCCGAGGGCTGGATCGTCGTCGCAGTCTGGACGCTGTGCTTGATCCCTCTTGCCGCTATCGCCTACCGGCATGACACTGCCACCGTCTGAACCCGTCGAGGGGGCTGTACGCTGGCAAGACGTGGTCGCCGACCCCGGGAATACCAGGCCGGTGGGCGAGACGGCGTGGGTCGCGGCCGAGCGCCAGAGGCTCAGAGGATGGCGGGGCGCAGTCCTGATCTACGTCCCGCTCATCTACTTGATCTTCGTAGGCGGGGCGGTGGCGAAATACTCACACGGCGCTTGGGCGGCGGCCGGTTTCGCCGTCCTCGCCGCCTTCTGCGCCTGCTATGTCGCCCTTGCTACGCTCGAAACGTCCGGGAGGGCGACGGCGTGGAGGAACTGGCTCCTTTCGGGTCTCATGCTCGGGCTGTTCGCGGCCGAGCTGCCATTTGCCCGTGCTCCCGCCTTCGTGCTGTGCCTCTACCTGACGATGATCGCGGTCGCTCGCCTCGGCGTCCGGGCCGCACCGATCGTCATCGCCTTCACTGTCGCGGCGATCGTTGTCCCGGTCGCGGTGGGTTCTTGGCACGACAGTCTCAGCTCCGCGATCGGCGACTTCACCCCGATCGCCATTCCGGTGGTCGCGGTCGTCACCTTCGTCGTCGTCCGCTCCGTGCGCGGTGCCCTCGAGCTCGCCGAGGCGCGAGCTGCGTTGGCGCGCCTGGCGGCGGAGAACGAGCGGAACAGGATCAGTCGCGACCTGCACGATCTGCTCGGGCACTCGCTCACCACGATCACGCTCAAGGCCGGTCTGGCCCGGCGTCTCAGTGAGCACGATCCTGAACGAGCCGCCCAAGAGATCGCGGAAGTAGAGGACCTCTCCCGCCAGACGCTCACCGAGGTGCGCGCCGCGGTGTCGAGCTACCGCGAGGTGACCCTGGCGGGTGAGCTCGCCCGTGGTCGAGAGCTGCTCCGAGCGTCGGGGGTCGCACCGGATCTGCCGACGGCAGCCGACATTGTCAACCCCGACTACCAAGAGCTGTTCGGCTGGGCCATCCGAGAGGGGCTCACGAACGTGGCCCGCCATGCGAGCGCCTCCCGCTGCACGGTAAGGCTCTCGGTCAACGAGGTGGAGATCCGTGACGACGGCGTCGGGGGTCCCTCTTCGTTCGGAAACGGCCTTGCTGGGCTGCGCGAGCGCGTCACCGCCGCCGGGGGCACGCTGGACGCCGGACCCCTCATCCCGCGAGGCTGGCGGCTCCGTGTGGCGGTCGAAATTGCGAGTCCGGAGCCGGCATGACGATTCGTCTTCTTCTCGCCGACGACCAGGAGCTTGTCCGCAGCGCCCTCTGTGCCTTGCTCGACTTAGAGGAAGACTTCGAGGTCGTGGCCTCCGTCGGCCGCGGCGACGAGGTCACCGAGGCTGCCAAAGAGCACCGTCCCGATGTCGCCCTCCTCGACATCGAGATGCCCGGCCTCGACGGGCTGGCGGCAGCCGCGGTACTTGCCGATCAGCTGCCCTCTTGCCGTGTAGTAATGCTGACGACCTTCGGTCGAGCAGGCTACCTACGCCGGGCGATGGAGGCTGGGGCCGTCGGTTTCGTGGTCAAGGACGCGCCAGCAGAGGTGCTTGCCGCTGCAATCCGTCGGGTGATGGCAGGCGAGCGCGTCGTTGACCCCCAGCTTGCTGCTGCGACGCTGGCAACGGGGGACTCTCCTCTTACCCCGCGTGAGCGCGACGTGCTCAGCGTGGCCCGCTCGGGAGCGAGTGTGGCCGAAATCGCCGCCACGCTGTACCTGTCGGAGGGCACTGTCCGGAATTATCTCTCGGCCGCAATCGCAAAGACTTCGGCACGGAACCGACTGGACGCTCTCCGGGTGGCCGACGAGCGGGGCTGGCTCTAGAGAGCGGCCACGCGAGATTGAGCAATGCACCTGCATAGGGCATGCCCAGTGCTGCCCTATGCACCCCCACCGCGATCGAAGACTCGACTGCGAAACCGCAGCGTACGGGCCGCACGCGGCGCGCCCACCTGCATAGGGCAGCGTACGCAGAGGGTGAGTAGGACCCGATAAAAAGCCCCGATAAACGCCAACTTCCCGCACGCGCCCGAACGCGAAAACGCTGGTCGGACGCCTGTGCCCTATGCACGAGACGCGCCGATCAGCATTTCATTGGTGGCGGGGGTGGGATTTGAACCCACGACCTTCGGGTTATGAGCCCGACGAGCTACCAGACTGCTCCACCCCGCGTCGCAACCCTCAAAATAGCACCTCTGGGAAGCAGACCGTTCGGCGAGGTGCCTCGGGTGGTTCAGCCGGACAAACCCTGTGGTCAGCCTGACCGGGTGGTGGGCGTCGACGTGATCGCCGCCTTGGTTGTGGCTGGTGCTTTGGTCGTGGTGGATGCCTTGGTCGGCGCCTTGGTTGTGGTGGTGGTCGACGTCGGGCTGGTGGTCGGCGGCGTCGAAGCGGCGGGGGGCGTGGTTGCGCCGGTCAGCTGCTGGACCTCTTGGAGGTCTGACTCGAGATTGTTGATATCGGTCTGGTAGGCGCCCAGGCTGCCGGCCTTGAGATCGGTCTGGGACTGCTGATACGCCTGTTGCGCCTGGGCCAGCAGCGCGCGGACCTGGGGAGACAGAGTTCCGGTCCCCCCGCTGCTGGTGGTGGTCGATACCGGCGCCTGAAAGACCTGGGTCAACGCGGAGCTGAGCGACGGTTCGATGGCCGCCGGCAGGTTCCCGTAGACGGCGATGACCTGCTGCAACTCGGGTATGGCATTGCGGGATGACTCGACATACACCGGTTGGATATAGAGGAGCGAGTCCGCCACCGGGATCATCAGGACGTTGCCCAAGAGAACTGACGATCCGTTTTGGTTGAGGAGCGAGATTTTGCTCGACACAGCGGCAGTGCCGTCGATTTTGGCGGCCACGATGGCCGGTCCGTTGACAGGGTTGTTGCGCGGTGTGACGAACATCTCGAGCTGTCCGTAATGGCCTGGATCGCAGCCGGCAATCATGAATCCCGACAGGGTTTGGATCTGGCTCTGCCCCGATATCGGCACGAAGGCGTCGAGCAGGTTGAAACTTTGCTGCGACTGACCGGGGACGCGGAGCACCTGATAGATGGGGGCCATCCGGACCAGCTGGCCGGTAGAGACCTGCAGGCCCTGGGCATTGGTGGTGTACGTCGTCTGCAACGCCTGTGAAGGCGAACCCGAGCCGGGCGACGGTGACAGGGCCCACGCATCTGCCGCCGTGTAGAAGCTGGCCGCGGTGCGAATGTGGTACTTGCCGTAGGCGGTGGCCTGCACGGCGAATATGTCCTCGGGATAACGGAGGTGGGCCTTCAGCTGGGCGCTCATCTTCGATGCCGGGGTGAACATTCCGGGGAAGGCCTTCTCGTAGGTCTGGATGATGGGATCGGACGGGTCCATCACGTAGAAGGTCATCGCCCCCGTGTAGGCGTTGATCAGCACCTTCACCGAATTGCGCACGTAGTTGAAATTCTGGTTGAGCCCGCTGGTGGCGGGCAACGCGCTGGTGTCGGCGTTTTGGGCGTAGGGATAGTTGTCGGTGGTGGTGTACGCGTCCTGGACCCAGTCGATGCCTCCGTTGATCAGCACGGGATACGGATCGGAATCGAGGGCCAGGAAGGGAGCGGCCTTGGACACTCGGGCCTGCACACCCCGGTCGAACATGATGCGGGACCCGCTGGTTATCTGGTTGGAGATCAGCAGATTGAAGTCACTGAAACGTACGGCGAACATGGCCTGGTCGAACCAGTTCGAGAGCTGGACCCCGCCGCTTCCCTTGTAGTGGGTCTCCACGTTGGTGCCGTTGGACAGCTGGTAGTCGATCTCCGGTTGTTCGGAGTTGGCCACCACGTATCCGGCATTGTTCAGCCCGAAATAGACGGACGGCTGGGTGATGGTGGGCAGACCGCTGGTGGAGTTGGGGGGGACGCCGCCCACCGCGAAATTGAGGATCGCCGTTGACGGTGGAAGTGGTGGCCGGCGACACGATCATCCCGTAGCCGTGGGTGTACTGAAGAGTGGTGTTTACCCACGACGACGAGGGTAGGTCGCTGTCATTGATCTCCCGGACGCCCACGATGACCGGGGTCTCGACGCCGTTCACGTCGTAGCGGTCGATGGCCAGGGTGTTGAACTGGTACTGGGTCCGGATGTCCTGGAGCTTGTCGAAGGTCTGCTGGGTCTGTGTGGGGTCCCAGAGACGCACATTGGCCAGGGTGTCGCTGTTGGCCGTCAACTCGGAGGCGGTCAGATTGGACGATGCCGGGTACTGGATGCTCTTTACATTCTGGAGGCCCATGGCGGCCCGGGTGGCGTTGATGTTGCGCTGGATGTAGGGCCGCTCCAGCTGGTTCTGCGCCGGGTTGACCTTGAGGGCCTGAACGGCTGCCGGATAGATGGTCCCCGCCGTCAGGGCCACCAGGAACCAGAGCCCGACCCCGAGGATGGGAAGCGCCCACCCCTGACGACGGATGTTGTAGATGAGAAGGACGGCGGCCGCCAACGACACCAGGATGAGCAGCTCGAGCGCCGGAAGCCGGGCGTGAACGTCGGTATAGCCGGCCCCCTGCACGAATCCGTTGGACGAGAGGTCGAGATTGAACCGGGCCAGGTAGTAGCCGACCGCCTTGACCAGAGCCAGTAATCCCAGAATGACCGAGATGTGCGCCTTCACCGCAGGACGCACCCGTGGACGCGAGCCCTGCATCCGGATGCCGCCGTTGAGGTAGTGGCTGAGCAGGGTGACCAGCAGGACCACGATGAGGGCCACCAGCGCCCAGTGCACCAGGAACTGCTCGAAGGGAAGGGTCATGACGAAGTAGCTGACATTGCGGTGGAACTGCGGATCGGTGGCGTCGAAGGACGTCCTGTTCTTGAACAGGATCCAGTTCTGCCATTGGCCCACCGCCTGCGAACCGACGATGAGGGAGAGAATGGTGACCACCGCCACCCGCAACCACCGGGCGTAGGGGCCGATCACCTCCTGGTAGCGCTTGACGAATTCGTCCTCGGCGTCGAGCGAGGGCCCTTTGGGGGCGAGCCGCTCGGCCACCATCAGGCTGGCCAGGAGCATGACGGCGAAGATGACCCCGAAGGTGACCAGAAGCCCTACTTTGATCTCGAAAAGCTTGACCCAGACCGAGTGAAGCTTGACCGAGGAGAACCACAGGGCGTCCGTGTAGAAAACGGCGAACGTGCGCAGGGAGGCGAAGAGGATGACCAGGACGATCAGGGCGGCGATGATCCACCGGCGGCGACGTGAACCGGGGCGCGGCGTCTGAGGGAGGTCTTGAGGGGGGCGCACGACGCAGCAGCCTAGGTTGCCGGACGGACCAAAAGGCATCGACACCCGGGGTGAGCCGGGGGTCGAAGGTGCCCGGTGGGGAACTTCTCGCCGGGTCGTTGCGGTCCATTGAGCCCGTTGTCCTCGCAATCGGGACAGGGTGCGTCACCCCCGCCGGGCACGGCCACCCACTCCAGCTGCCCCGGCCCGGCCTCCACGGCGGACAGGGTGCCGGCGGAAAAAGCCGCTACGACATGGTCGCCGGCCAACCGCTCGATCCGCTCGCCCTTCCACTCGCGGAAGGCGCCACCGACGTGCTCGATGGCAGCCGTCTCATCGGCGTCAGCCAGAGCCGCCTGGCCCTCGGCCAGCCGTCGGCGGATGGGTCCGACCACTGACTCGGCCAGTTCGTGGGCGATGCCCAGCAGCAGATCAGTGCCCGGTCGTTGCCCGGCTGCGGTGCCGGCAAAGGAAACGCCGGCCTCGGCCGCCTCCTCCAAGGCGGGCAGGGCCGCGGTGGCCACGGTGTCGACCTGCTCGACTTCGTCCGGAAGCAGATCCGGCGACCAGGACGAGCCATGGGACCGCAGGGTGTCGAGCAGGTCGTTCTGGCTGTCCTGCAGCGTGCGCTTGAGCCGTCTGGACAGCGAGCTCACGATGGGCTCGATCATCTGGTCGCGCTGGGCGGCAGCAGGATGACGATCGTCAGGCGGTTGGTCCTCGCTGCCGGCATCGTCATCGGTCGGAGGGGCGGTCTCCTCGGCCGCCTCTACGGCTTCCGAGGCAGACTCGGGCACGTCGCCCGCAGGCGCCGTTTCGGGCTCGAGGGCATCCGATCCGCCGTCGGTTTCGTCCTGTTGGGCCCGGATGCGGGCGAACAGCTGGTCGACCGGAGTGGGATCATCGCCCGTCACCGGGGCCGATCCTTGCGGCGGTGTGGGATCAGCTGCATCCGACGGTCCGGAGTCGCCGTCGGCCACAGCCTCTGCGGGCGGTGCGGCCGGCTCTTCGAACGCCGCACTGGTTTCGGGAGCCGTTTCCTCCACGCCCTCCGCCTCGACGGACTCGGCGGCTTCTTCGCCAGCCTGCCCGACCTCGGCGGCCAGCAGGATCACCGCTATCTCTTCGGGCGTTCCCTCGTCCGGTAGGGAAGCGGCGGCACGGCCGGCGTCCTCGGCGGCCACCCGGGCGTTGTCCTCGGCGGCGAAGAGATCCTGGGCGATGGCCTCGACCGATCGCCGGGCGTCGTCGACCGTCTGGGTCAGTCGTTCCCTGCCCGCCCGGAGCTGCTCGATCTGGGCATGGAGAACCTTCCGGCGCTTGGCCAGATCGGCCAGGACCCGGGAGCGCAGCTCCTGGGCTTCTTCGACCATGGCCCGGCACTGCTCCCGCGCCGTGGCCATCAGTTCGTCGGCCTCGGTGCGGGCAGCCTCCAGCCCGGCAGCGATCTGTTGGCTGGTCCGCTCGCGCAGGTCGTCGGCCGCCGCCTGGGCCGCGTCGGTCTGTTCGGTGACCAGTGACTGGGTACGGGCACGGGCCTCTTCGGCCTCGAGGCTGGCTTCGCTCAGGATGCGCTCGGCTTCGGCCTTGGCCTTCGCCTCCATCTCCGCTGCCACCTCGTGGGCGCTGTGGAGGACCCGGGCCGTCTCGGCCCCGACCGCGTCGGTGAGCGCCGCCTCGTCGAGAACCGGGTGGGCGGCCCGGTGCTCGGCGTCATTGAGTTCACGGAGGAGCTCGCCCTCGCGTTCGGTGATGGACCGCAGGCCGATGGCGATGGACTCGAGGTAGGCCCGCACCTCGCCGGGGTCGAAACCGCGTCGAACGGTGCCGAAGGTGTGGCGGGCGACGTCGTCGGGGGCCAGGTGGGAGGAGGAAGTGATGGACACCAGGCGATCCTCAGTCATGGCGAAAGCCTACGACGGTCGGTCCCCCAATCCCGTCATCCTGCGGGGGTCGTCGAGGCAGTGGGCGAGGTCGGCGCGGCCAGGGTGCCACCACCGTGGGCGGCCAGCACGGCCAGCGCCTGATCGAGGGTGGACACCGGGTAGATGGCCAGCCCCGGGCGGTCCTTGGACTTGGCCGCCTTGTACTCCTGCGGAGGGACCAGAAAAATGGTGGCGCCGGCGTTCTCGACCGCCACTGTCTTTTGGGCGACGCCGCCCACGTCCCCTACATCGCCTTGGCTGTCCATGGTGCCGGTGGCGGCCACGGTGTGCCCTCCGGTGAGCGAGCCCGAGGTGAGTGCGTCGATGACCCCGAGAGTCATGGCCAGTCCGGCCGACGGGCCACCGATGTTGGTCACATTGATGCTCACCGGGAACGGGTAGGTGAAGTCGACCTGGTCCTCGGTGTCGATGCCCAGGTCGACCCGCACCTTCTGCCCGGCCACATCGACCACCGTGCTCTTGAGGGTGACCGGTTCCGGCACCACCGGCCCGGAGCCACCCTTGCGCACGCTGAGGGTCACCGTCTGGCCCGAGTGGTACTGCGCCAACTTGTGGCTCAGGCTGTTGGCCGTCGGCGTCGCCCCACCGTCGACGGCCGTGACCACGTCACCCACATGGAGGACGGGGTAGGCCGGCGTACCGGGAAAGGTGGCGAAGATCACCGCCCCGGAGGCGGTGGCGGTGACCGGATAGCCGAGTCGCCGGAGCGCCGCCGTTTTGGCCGCCGCCTCGGCCTGGGACATCTCGAGGTTCCCCTGGGCGACCAACTGCGACGGCGGGCTCCCCCCGGTGATCTCGTTCTCCGGGTAGATCGTCGTGTCGCTCTGAAGGTGGTAGATCAGGTAGGAGAGGGCGGTAACCCGTGCTTCCTCGACGTCGGTGAGCAGGACCGGATCGGCGACCGGATGCGATCGGGAGGGGGGGACGGTGATGAATTTCTGCACCGACTGGGCTGTCCCCGGTTGGAGGGCGTAGTAGTTGAGGTTGACCCGTGAGGCCACGGCCAGCGCCACCACCACGACGATGAACACCGCCCACGGCCACCAGCGTCGCCTTCTCTGTCCCGTCGCTCTGTCCGCTCTGTCCCGTCGTGCTCTGTCCCGTCGTGCTCTGTTCGGTCGTGCTCTGTCCTGTCGTGTCGGGTCCCGAGGGAGGCGGCGCCTCCGGGGCGTCCGGGTATCGGTGGTCTTCAGCCATAGTGGTGCGGTGCTTTCTCCCCGCTGGTCGGATGCGTCGGCAACCGGCGATCGCTCCGCCCGTGCCTGTGGCCCAGGCGCAGCCATGGGCCTGTGCACGCCATGAAGCCTGCCATGGAACCCGCCTCGGAACGTGTCACGGAGCGGCGCCGGGCCGCCGCCCTGGCCGGCCACGTCGGTGACGAGGACGGGGCGCGCGCCGCCCTGTCCGACGACGCACCGTCGGTCCGGGCCACGGCCCTGGGAGCGCTCCACCGGCTCCACCGGCTCACCGATGACGATTGCCGAACGGCTTTGGCCGACCCCGACCCGGCGGTACGACGCCGAGCGGCCGAGCTGTCGGTGGGCGCGCCCGACGTGAACATCGCCGACGGCTTGCACGACAGCGACCCCTCGGTGGTGGAGATGACGGCATGGGCCCTGGGCGAGCGAGGTGATGCTCGGTCGGTTCCGGCGCTGTCGGCCCTGGCCTCGGCCGGCTCGGGTCATGGCGATCCCCTCTGCCGCGAGTCGGCCGTTGCCGCCCTCGGTGCCATCGGTGATCCGACCGGACTGCCCGCTGTCATCGGTGCCCTCGACGACAAGCCGGCCATACGTCGGCGAGCGGCGGCGGCGCTGGCCGCCTTCGAGGGCCCCGAGGTGGATGCCGCCCTCAACCGGTGCCTCGAGGATCGCGACTGGCAGGTGCGCCAGGTGGCTGAGGACCTGTTGGCCGTCGAGTGACGGTCAGGACTCGGCGGCGGCGAAGATGGGCCGGAGGCTGTCGAAGTCGTCGAGGCAGAGCCCGGCCCCCTGGACCACACATTCGAGCGGTGTGGCCACCAGGTGAACGGCAACCTCGGTCTCGTCGGCCAGTCGGTTGGCCAATCCCCGGAGCATGGCACCCCCACCGACCAGATAGATGCCCTCGTAGATGATGTCCTGGGCCAGTTCGGGAGGCGACTCGCCGAGGCAGGCGACGACGGTGGCGACGATGAGCTCGACCTGGTCACGCACGGCGTAGCGCACCTCTTCGGGCGAGAGGACCACGGTCTTCGGTAACCCGCTGGTGATCTCACGTCCACGTACCTCGGCCTTGACCTCGTCGGCGTAGGGCAGCGCTGAGCCGATGGCCAGCTTGAGCTCCTCCCCGGTCCTCTCGCCGATGGCGATGCCGTGTTCGCGCCGCACGTAGTGCTGGATGGCGGCGTCCATGTCGAAACCGCCGCATCGGATGGCTCGCGAGGCCACCACGCCCCCCAGAGATATCACCGCCGTTTCGGTGGTGCCGCCGCCGACGTCGACCACCATGTTGCCCACCGGCTCGTGTATGGCCAGACCGGCGCCGATGGCCGCAGCCATGGGCTGCTCGATCAGGTGGGCGGCCGACGCTCCGGCCCGGCGGGCCGCCTCCTTGACGGCCCGACGCTCCACCGAGGTGATGGCCGAAGGCACGCAGATCAGCACGCGGGGCCTGTTCAACTTGGTGACCCCGGCTCGACGCAGGAGCAGGCGGATCATCCGCTCGGTGATGTCGAAATCGGTGATGGCCCCTTCGCGCAGCGGTCGCACGGCGACGATGTAACCCGGGGTGCGCCCGATCATCTTCCAGGCTTCGTTGCCCACGGCCAGGACTTCGTGAGTCCGGGTGTTGAGGGCGATGACCGTCGGTTGGTTGAGGACGATGCCCCGGCCCCGGGCGTAAACGAGGGTATTCGCCGTGCCAAGGTCGATGGCGAGGTCCCGAGCCATTCCGGTCATCGTAGGGCGGACCCGCCGAAGGGCAAGAGAGGCAGGTGAGCGTCCTTCGGGGAGCCCGGCAGGTGCACCGACCTCCAATGTTGACGGACCGTCACTAATCTCGCGGCCGTGGACGGACGGGCTCAGGGCAACTCAGACGACGAACCCGATGACGAGAGGGGCGACGAGTTCGACGGCGGCGGCCCGCACGGATGGATCCCTCCCGACGACCGGCTGTGGCGCCACCCGTCAGAATCGGGGGCAGCCAGTGCGTCGCCCCCACCGTCGGAACACCGCTCGCCCTCCGCCCAATGGGGACGAGGCGTGCCCATCACCCGGACCCGCTCGGGAACCTGGATGGTGGGTGGGGCGGCGTGCCTGCTGGTCGTGGTGGTGGTGGCGACGGTAGGCATGGTCATCGTGGCCGACGGCACCGCCGAACAGCAGAGCTCCGAGACCACGCTGGGGCTCACGTCGCTGACCGGCACACCCACCACCGATCCCGGACTGGGAGGAATGGCTGCCTCCCGGGCCATCGACACCATGGTCTCGCAGGTCCTCCCCTCGACGGTCGCCCTCCGTGTCCGATCGGCCGACGGCGCCATCTCCACCGTCACCGGCCTGGTGGCCGAGGCGGGCGGCATCATCGTGACCGCCTCATCGGCCTTGGCCGGAGCCCGATCGGTCACGGCCATCGAGCCCGACGGGACGCGGGAGGTGGCCGAGCCTGTGGGGATCGACCCGACATCCGGTCTGGCCGTGCTCCGGATCGACGACGACCTGCCTGCAGCCACCTTCGACGCCGGTGATCCCCAGGTCGGCGG
Source organism: uncultured Acidimicrobiaceae bacterium (assembly GCA_963813525.1). Classification (GTDB taxonomy): domain Bacteria; phylum Actinomycetota; class Acidimicrobiia; order Acidimicrobiales; family RAAP-2; genus Bog-756. Next base: position 726,756 of record CAWEZI010000005.1, on the reverse strand, counting down.
AGTGGCTGTGGCTGCCGCCCTCGAACCGGCCTCGCACGCCCATCCCACGCCGGCCTCTTTGGTCTATGCCGGCAGGGTGGTGTCCGCTGGGCAGGCACCGGCCGACACGGACGCGGCCGACACGGACGCGGCCGACGGGTTCTCGGCCACGGCCGTCGCCGCTCCCCTCACCCGACGTGACCTCGGCTGTGCCCTGCTCGACGACAGTGGCCACGTGTCGGGCATGCTCGAGATGACAGAAGGGGCGGGCCGATCGACCATGGCCTTTTTCCTTCCCGGTCAGCTCGTGCTCGACGTGGCCCGTCAGCTGGTGACGTCGGGCACGGTCGAACACGGCTGGTTGGGGGTGGACATCGCCACCGCCCCTGCGACCAAACCGACGTCCAAGGGAACGCTGGTGACCTCCTCCACCGGTGACGGCGCCCTCGTCACCTACGTCGAAAACGCCAGCCCAGCCGCCTCGGCCGGGCTGGCGCCTGGCGACACGATCGTGGCCATCGACGGCGACGCCGTCCACTCCACGGCAGAGCTCCGATCGATGCTCTACGCCGAGCCCCCCGGCTCCTGGGTGTCGATCACCTTCGAAGATGGGGGAACCACCCAGACCACCTCGGCGGTGTTGGGCGAACCCACAGCCGCCGACACAGGGGACGACTCCTCGCCGTAGCATGAAGGAATGACGCCGCCGGAACCAGGAGAGTCGGGAAATCCCTTCCAGTCCCTGCTCGGCGACCTCATGAACATGTTGGGGACCAACGCCCCCAACCAGTGGGAGATGACCCGGTCGTTCGCCCTCAATGTGGCCACCGGCGGCGCGCCGGAGGACAACATCGAGCCGCTCCAGAGGATCCAGCTCGAGCAACTGGCGCGGGTGGCCGAGCTCAACGTGGTGGAGACGACCGGCATGCCGGTGGCGCCGGACGGGCGCAGACTTACCTGTGTTCCGGTGGGCCGGGGCGACTGGACACTGCGCGCCCTCGAGTCGTGGCGAGAGGTACTGACGGCCATGACGCCGGCAGCCGGTCCCCTGCCCGGCGCTGGCCCTCCGGCCGACGATCTGGCGACATCCGGTTTCGGTGGGGAGGAACCCTTCGGCGACCTCGGGAGCCTGCTCGGTCAGTGGGCCACCGCCATCGGGCCGATGTTCTTCGGCCTGCAGGTCGGTTCGGTGGTCGGCCATCTGTCCCACCGCGCTCTGGGACAGTACCCGTTGGCCATTCCGTGGGCCCCGTCGGACGAGCTGCTCCTGGTCACACCCAACGTGACCCAGTTCGCCGCCGACTGGAGCCTGCCCGAGGAAGAGGCACTGGTCTGGGTCTGCGCCCGCGAGCTGGCATCCAACTCGGTGCTCACCCGCCCCGCGGTTCGTCACCGCCTGCAGGAGCTGCTGGCTGCACTGGCTGCCTCCTCGGCCAGCGCCCAACAGGATCTGGCCGGCCGCCTCGGAGGGCTCGGACTTCCCGACGGGAGCGAAGGCACCGGCATGGACCTCGAATCGTTGCAGGGGATGTTCGGCGACCCCGAGGCCCTGCTGGGTGAATTACTCACCCCCGAGTCACGTCGCTCTTCCGACCAGCTCACCGCCCTGGCCGTGGTCATCGACGCCTATGCCGATCACGTGGCTGCCCTGGTGGGCACCAAGCTGGTCGGCTCCCACGGGCAGCTGGAGGAGGCCTGGTACCGGCGCCGTACCGAGCGGGGCAAGGGCGAGGAGGCAGCCGGTGCACTGTTCGGGCTCGACCTCGAACAGGCACAGGTCGACAGAGGCCGAGCCTTCATCGCCGGTGTGATCGAGAGGGCGGGCGAGGACGGCCTGGCCAAGCTGTGGTCGGCCGGCGCCAATCTGCCAACCCCTTCAGAGGTGGACGCCCCCGGGCTGTGGCTCGAACGGATCTCCCTCCCTCCGCTCGAGGACCCCGACCGCACCTGACCGAAAGGGCAGGGTAGGTCTCGCCCGGTCGAGAGGTCGAATCAGATGTCGGCGCTCGGAGCGGCCTCGCCTTCCGGCTCGGCGATGACGTCCTCTTCGGGCACGCCCAGGTCCCAGACCAGTTCGATGTTCTCCCGCTCGGCGTCGCGGATGACCCGCTCGCGGTTGCGCCGGTACTGCGGGTCGTGGGGCGGCAGAAGCACCAGGCGGGCCATGGTCCGGCGCCGGAATTCCTCGATCAGTGCGGGGTCGCCGTAGTCGGACTGCACCTCCCAGTGGGGAGCGACCGGGCCGAGGTAGACGACCCGGACGTGCCCGACCGGGGGCAGCGGCTCGCCATCCTCCTCGGGAAGAATTGGTTCGTCGGTGACCGGGCTCATGGTTGTCGTTCCTCCTGCGATGGTGGCGGGGGCATCCTACCCGGTGGTCGGTCGTGCTCCGAGGGTCACCCGTAGGTTGAGCTGGGTCGTACCGCGGTAGACGCCGACGACCACCCGGTCGCCCGGCCCCAGCGGATGGATGGCCGCGGTCAGGTCGTCCGGGCTCTGGATGGTGGCGCCGTTGAACGAGACAATGACATCGTTGACATGGAGGCCGGCCTTCTGCGCCGGCGAACCGGACTCCACCGAGACGACCAGCGCACCCGATGACGGTGTCAGATGATCGGCCTGCTGGAGAGCGGGGGTGACCGACCCCACGATGACGCCCATGTAGGCCGAGTTGTCGGCAGGGACCAACGCTGGCGTTTCCGGACCAGCACCTCCGGTGCCGCCCTGGCGCAACTGGGCCAGACGGGGTTTGATCGAATCGACGGCGATGGCGAAGCCGATGTTTTCGGTGGGGGCGTTTCCGGTGGTGCTGGAGGCGACCGCCGTGTTCATGCCGATGACCTGCCCCGCACTGTTGACCAGCGGACCACCCGAGTTCCCCGGGTTGATGGCGGCGTCGGTCTGGAGCAGCCCGGTCAGATTCTCGGTCTGGCCGCTGTCGTTTTGGGCGGTGAGCGACCGCCCTTCGGCCGACACGATTCCCTCGGTGACGGTAGGACCGCCGGCCAGCGCCAGTGCGTTGCCGATGGCCAGGACGGAGTCACCCACCCGGGCCTGAGACGAGTCGCCCAGGTCGACGGTGGGCAGGGCCGAGGCGTGGTCGATCTGGACCAGCGCCAGGTCCTGGGCCGGGTCCGTCCCCAGCACGTGCGAGGGCAGGGCGTTGCTCTGTCCGAACAGGGTGACGGTCACCGTCGTGGCCCCGGCGACCACATGGTTGTTGGTGAGCACCTCGCCCGTCGGGGTGAGGATCATGCCACTTCCGGCCGCCTCGACGATGTCGCCCGACGCCGAACCGCTGCCTCCGGCATCGGCGTTGATCGAGACGACGGCCGGCTCCACCTTGGCCAGAATCTCCTGGATGTCCTGGGGCTTGGTCAGTGCGCTGCTGTTGGGGAAGAACTGTTTGACGATGGTCTGCTGACTGTTGGAGCCGACCTCGGCCCCGACCACGCTCCCGACCAGAGCGGCCACGGCGGCGCTGAGCACGACCAGCCAGACCCAGGTCTTCCGCTGAAGGGTGTGGCGCACCACGGGAACCGGGGCGGGAAATCCGTACGGGTACCCGTAGGCGGAGGGTGCCCCCGGCGCACCGACCATCCCCCCGTAGGGGGCGTAGGCGCCGTAGCCGCCCGGTGCCGGGTACGGCGGGTAGGGCGGCGGGGCGGCAACCGGGAAGCCGCCGGTGGGCGGGACGACGCTCGGGACAGGCGGCAAACCGGGCGCTCCCGGTCCGGCGGCGGGGTCGGCCGGAGCCAGGGGCTCGAAGGGGACCGGAAGGGAGGGGACCACCTGAGGGACCGGCGCCGGCTGGGCGGAGGCCCCTTCCGCTGCACTTTCACCGCTTTCATAAGAAGGCCCTGGTGCCTCATAAGAATTTTGTGAGGAATCCATCAATACCGGCCCATTTCGCACTGCTGAAAGGTTTGAACTGCGACACTAGTGGGGTAACGGATGGCGACGGCAGCAGAGCCGGGGCAGCCCAAAGCGGATCCTCGCCGCAGCATCCTCGAGCTCGATGGAGGCCAAATGGACACCGAATGGATGAGCGCTGGAAAGTGCAGAGACATGTCACCGGCCATCTTCTTTCCGAGTGACGGCGTCGGGGTCCAGGCCGCCCAGCGCATCTGCGCCGAATGCCCGGTGGCCCACGCCTGCCTCGAGTATGCGCTGGAGGAGAGGGTCGACCACGGTGTCTGGGGCGGCAAGTCCGAGCGCGAGCGCCGCCGGCTGCTCCGACGACGTCGGATCAGCCACGCCGTGGCTGTCTGATACCGGAGGCCTGAGCGGCGCCTAATCTCGACGGCGCCATGTCAGCCGAATGTGTCGTCAACATCAGCGAGGGCCGCGATCCCCTGGTCATCGTGGCCCTGGCCGAAGCGGCCGGCGACACCCTCCTCGATCTGCACGCTGATCCCGAGCACCACCGAACGGTCGTGACCCTCGGCGGCCCGGTCGAAGCCGTCGAGGACGCTGCCCGCTCTGTGGTCAGGGTGGCAGTGGCCCGCATCGACCTGCGGGCCCACGCCGGCATACACCCCCGGCTGGGAGCGGCGGATGTGGTGCCTTTCGTTCCGGTCGGCCCCCGACCGACCGGCCCGTCGGCCGGCATCGAGGCCATGCGGGCCGCCCGCGACCGGTTCGCCGATTGGGCGGCACTGTCGCTCGCTCTCCCCTGCTTCTTCTACGGTCCCGAGCGGACGCTTCCCGACGTCCGCCGGAACGCCTTTCGATCCCTCGAGCCCGACCGCGGACCCCGACGACCGCACCCCACGGCCGGAGCCACCGCAGCCGGAGCCCGCCCGGTGCTGGTGGCCTACAACGTGTGGATCACCGCCGATGGAGGTTCCGATGGCCAAGGTTCGCCCGGCGCCGATGCCGCCCAGGCGGCACGGGCGCTGGCCGCCGATCTGCGCGGCCCTGCGGTGCGCACCCTGGGCCTGGCCACCACCTCAGGGGCCCAGGTCAGCTTCAACGTGATCGACCCGCCATCGGTGTCGTTGGCCGACCTCTACGACGCGGTGGCCCGTGGTGCGGAGTCGATGGGCTGTGCCGTGGCCCGGGCGGAGCTGGTGGGACTGGTTCCCGCCGCCACCCTGGCCGCCGTGCCCACCCATCGCTGGCCGGAACTCGACCTCTCGCCCGAGCGCACCATCGAATCGCGGATGGAGGTTCGGTGGGGTCAGCCGGCGGCGGACCGGTAGTCCGCCGCCGCACAGCTCACGAAGCGCTGATGACCGCCCGGCGCTGCATAGCCCGCTGACGCCGCAGCCGGCGCCGTTCACGCTCGGACAACCCGCCCCAGATCCCGAACTTCTCGCCGTTGGCCAGGGCGTACTCGAGGCAGTCCTCGCGCACCACACAGCCACGGCAGACCTCCTTGGCCTCGCGGGTCGATGCACCCCGCTCGGGAAAGAAAAGGTCCGGGTCGACACCCATGCAGTTGGCCCTGGTCTGCCAGCTGCGTTCTTGGGGCCCGTACATCAATGACACCATGTCCATTGACAGGTCTCCCTCCCAGTCATCCATACGGTTCCGGACGGAATCGCATAGCACGGATGTAACTACAGATATGTCATCTTTCACTATCGGGGGCCCAAACGCAAGAAAAATCCTGGCTGGAAGGGAAGGCCGCTCGACGGGGGCCTCCCCGTCGCTCCGGTGGGCCGGCGCCCGACCGGACGTGGTTCCAGGTCAGGGGTCACTTTGCGTGGTCAACGGGCGACGTTGCGCAGGGGCCGGGAGGTCGGGGACCCGGGACCAGAAAAAGGCCAAAATGGCCCGACCTGGTGGGGAAGGGACGCCCGGGGCCGGCCGACCCGGACCCGGTTCCGTTCAGCCGGCGCGGCGACTCCGGCTGCGGAGTCGGGTCTTGTGGGCCAAAAAGTCGACCAGGACGTAGTCGCCCAGCTCCCCCGGCGAGGTGGCGAAGGTCCGGCCCCGGTTGATGCGGGCCAATTGCTCGACGAAGCCCTGGAGCCCGCGGTCGGGATCGAGCAGGAAGGTGTTGATGGTGATGCCCGCCCGGGTGCACCGCAAGACCTCGGCCAGGGTGACCTCCAACGTCTCGGGGATGGGCGGGTAGTTGAAGAAGACGTCGTAGCCGACGCCGCCTTCGTAGGGGATGACGTGGGCAGTGGGCTCACCGTCGGTGACCAGGATGATCTGCTTGGTCCCCTCCTGATGGGCCAGCATCTTGCGGGCCAGGATGAGCCCGTGCTGAAGGTTGGTCCCGTAGACGTAGTCCCAGCTCACGGTGGGTAGGTCCTCGGGCTCGATGACCCGGGCCACCTCGGAGAACCCGACCAGTCCCAGATAATCGCGGGGAAAGCGGGAGGAGATGAGGGTATGCAGGGCCATGGCCATCTTTTTGGCCGGCACGAAGTTGTCCCGCATGGGCATCGACAGGGAGAGATCGAGCAAAAGGACGGTGGCCGACCGGGTCAGGGCCTCGGTCTGGATGACCTCGAAGTCGTCCGGCGAAAGGCGGACCGGTACGCCGCTCCCCGCCCGGCGCACGGCGTTGTGCACGGTACGCGACAGGTCCAGGTTGAACGGATCGCCGAACTCGTAGGGCTTGGTGGTCTCCTCGCGATCGTGTCCGGTCCCCGTCCAGGTGGTGCGATGGGTTCCCATCCGGTCCTTGTCCAGCTGGTCGAACAGGTCGGCCAGGGCCTGCTGCCCGATGCGGCGGATTCCCTTGGGGGTCAGCTCGAAGCGGCCCTCACGCTGGTCGATGAGCCCGGCGTCGGCCAGCTGCTTGGCCAGCTGGGAAAGGCGCTCGAGTGAGCGGGCAGCGTCGTCGCCCAGGTGCTTGCGGACCTTGTCGATGTCGACTTCGGCCAGCGAGGCCGGCGAGTTGGCCGAAAGGAGGTAGTTCTCGAGCTCTTCGAGGTCGCGCAGGGTTCCGGCCGCGTCGGTGCCCTCACCCATGCCCATCGGCTGGTCACCGCTGAAGCGGTAGCGCTGGTCCCAGCCGGCACCGGGGAACGCCTTTTGCAGGTTGCCGGCCAGCCGGTCGACCTGCCAGCGCAGGTCGAGGTCCTCGAGCAGGGATTCGGCCAGCCCCTGGAGCTGGGCCCGCTGCTCGGGCGACATCGAGTTCCACATGGCCTGGGCCGCGGCCATCCGGGCCGCCAGCTGGGCCAGGAGCTCGTCGAGATCGGCGGGATCACCGGGGAACAGATCGCCGTACTGTCCCATGAAGGACTCGAACGACGGATCGATCTCCTCGCCGGCGTCGCGCTGCTCGATCATGCGGTTGAGAGCGTCAAAGGCGTCACGCATGTGGGCCAGCTGTGCGGGATCGGGGTTGGCCAACGCATCCGACATCTGGTCGAAGTAGGTGCGGGCCACCTCCTCTCGCAACCGCTCGACCAGTTCCTCGAAGTGTTGGCGCGCTTCGGAGGAGACGAACTCGTACTCCTGCAAGCTGCGTACCATGCCGGCCAGGTCGCTCGGGAGCAGGTCCAGCTGCATCCTGCGCTCGGAGGCGACTTCGTCGGTCACCTGCTGGCGGCGCTCGTCCCCCGAAGAGCGGGCCTCGGACTCGAGCTCGTCGATGCCGGCCCGCTCTTCGGCCAACACCTCCTGCAGCTCCTCGGCCACCTCGTGATAGGCGCCTCCGAGGTCACCACGGTCGAGTTGCTCCTCGCGCTCCAGCCGGAGCTGGTCCAAGAGGTCGCGCAATCCCTGGACCTCGGTGCCGTCCGGCGTGCGCCACCCGCGGTTGAGCATCCGCTGGAGCGCCTCGTGCAGGTCGCCGTTGGCCAACAGGTCGTCGGTCAACTGCGAGAGGACGGCGTCGGTGTCGTCGACCAGCGATTCCTGGGTCCCGTCCCACCGGCTGTAGTCGAAACGCCAGGGCATCAGCGACCCCGATAGAGAGCGCGCGATCCGGCCGACTCTTTGTTGAGGCGCTTGGTGAGGTGGAGTCCCTCCAACAGGAACTCCAGCGCGCTGGCCACCAGAGCCGGATCCTCGGAGCCCCCGGTGAGGGTCACCACCGGAGCCGACAGGGCCGGCATCTGGGCCAGGGTGGAGGCGTAGGCGGCGGCCGGAAGATCGTCGCCGGCGTGGACCACCGTTTCGCTGGTGAACGATCCGACCACGGCGGCCGGATCGTCGAGGACCACACGGCGGCGGAAGACGATGAGGACGGCGGCGTTCACCAACTGGGCGAGGAGGACCTCCTCGCGGCCTTCCTCCAGCGACTCGACCTCGACCTTGCCCTGGGTCGAGGGAACCAGTGCCTGGAGGTCGGACACCCGGGGGACAGCCTCGGACTCGCCGTTGCGCAAGGCCCGCCGGGTGGCGTTGGCCACCAGCATCTCGTAGTTGGCGATGGTCAGACGCACCGAGACACCGGAGCGCTGATTGAGGTGGGGGCTCTCGCGGGCCAGCTGACTGAGCTCGGCCACCACGTCGGCCATGAAGTCCGGTACCTCCACCCGCGGCCGTCCGAGGGTTCCGTCGCCTCCGCCGTCCCGACCGGGCAGTTGGGCCTCGGCCTCGGCAATGCGCAATTCGGTGGCGGCGTCGGGTGGGTAGTGGGTGCGGATCTGCGAACCGAAACGGTCCTTCAGCGGGGTGATGATACGACCGCGGTTGGTGTAGTCCTCCGGATTGGCCGTCGCCACCAACACGATGTCCAGGGGCAGACGGACCCGGTGGCCGCGGATTTGGACGTCCCTCTCCTCCAGCACGTTGAGAAGGCCCACCTGGATGCGTTCAGCCAGATCGGGGAGTTCGTTGACGGCGAAGATCCCCCGATTGAGACGGGGCACCAGGCCGTAGTGGATGGTGAGCTCGTCGGACAGGTACCGGCCCTCGGCCACCCGGATGGGGTCGACCTCACCGATGAGATCGGCGATCGAGGTGTCCGGTGTGGCCAACTTCTCCCCGTACCGGTCGCTCCGGTGGACCCACGACACCGGGAGGTCGTCACCCATTTCGGCCAGCAGATCCTTGGCGAAGCGGGAGATGGGCCGGGTGGGATCGTCGTGGATCTCGGAGTGGGCCACGATAGGGAGCCATTCGTCGAGCAGCCCGACCAGCGACCGGATGATCCGGGTCTTGGCCTGGCCCCGTTCGCCGAGCAGGATCACGTCATGGCCGGCCAGAAGGGCGTTCTCCAGCTGCGGCAGCACGGTGTCTTCGAACCCGAGCACGCCCTGTACCAGTGGTTGACCGGCGGCGATGCGGTGGGAGGCATTCCGCCTGATCTCCTCGGCTACCGGGACGGACGTCCAGCCCGATTCCAACAGGCGGCCGAGCGTGGTCACGTCCGGGGGTGGTGTCAGCTGCAGCGTGAGGTCGACGGCGACGAGCTCGTCGGGGGTGTGAGAGGGATCCGGCGGAGTCATGAGGCGAGCCTACGCGGGATCGATCGAACCAGGGACAGCGGGCTGGTCCTCGGCCAAGGGGGCTTCACCCGATCGACGGGACCGGGTTGAGGCGCCGGCGCAGGCTGTCAACGGAGGAGGCGCATCCCCTGGGGGACGGGCCCGGGCCAGGCACCGGCCGTGATCCCCTCGATGAAGGTGGTGGCCAGCGCATCGGCGGCGCGGGAGGGGACCCGGTCGTCGGGGGATATCAGGGCGATGGTGCGGGTGGGCGCCGGCCGGCGAAATCGGGTGACCCGGAGCCGGGTCTCGCCGGTGGTCACGATGCCCGGCACCACAGCTGCCCCCAGCCCGGCTACCACCAGGGCGAGCACGCTCCCCATCTCACCGCCCTCGACCGCCACCACTGGTTCGAGGCCGTGCTCGGCGAAGGAGGCCAGCGTCGAGGTGCGCAGGTCGTAGCCCGGGCGGAACATCACCAACGGGTACTCGGCCAGCTCGGGCACGGTGACGGCACGCCGCCCGGCAAGCGGGTGGTCGGGCGTTGTCACCACCACCAGCTCCTCTTCGGCCAGGGCCACGCTGGCCACTCCCCTCGGCTGGACCGGGGCGATGGCCAGGGCCAGGTCGAGGGTGCCGGCCAGCAGCTCGTCCACCAGCTGCGGGGACCCCTGTTCGGAGACCCGGATGGCCACGCCGGGATGAAGACGGTGGAAACGACCGAGCAGGCTGGGCAGGAGGGTGGCGCTGAGGCTCGGGGTGGCGCCGACGGCCACGTGGCCCCGGAGGAGCCTGTCGAGCCCGGAGATCTCGTCCTCGATGGAGGTCAGGTCGGCGACCACCCGACGGGCTATGGGCAGCAGCGTCTCCCCGGCGTCGGTGAGGGTGATCGGGCCGGGGCCCCGATGGAAGAGCGACGTGCCGAGCAGTGCCTCGAGCCGGCGGATTTGGGCACTGACCGATGGCTGCGCCACCTGGAGCCGCTCGGCCGCCCTCGTGAACTGGCCGTCTTCGGCCACGGCCAGGAAGTACCGCAGCTGGTTCACGCCCGGAAGCATAGGAATATCCTATGTTTCCAAGACGAAACATTTCTTCGACTTCTGCCCGGGGAATCGCTACCCTGTCGTGGGGCGGAGGCGCTCCCGCCGCTCGAAAGCGGCATCGACGCCACCAGGAGGCCGGTCCGACCGACCGGCACGAGTAGAGACAGGGAGACGACGTGACCACGTTGGAGGACGTCAGAGTTACCCCGGTGGTGCTCGGTGGGGTCCGGGGTGGTCCCCCGGTACCGACCCTTCGTCGGGACCGCTGGTGGGTCCAACCGGTGGTCACCGTGACGGTGCTGACCCTCTTCGTCGGCTATTCAACGTGGGCGGCGTTCGTCAACAAGAACTACTACGTCGGAGCGGCCCTGCACCGCAACCTGATCTCGCCGTTCTACTCGCCGTGCCTGGTCGAGAGTTGCGTACCCGGGAGCCATCCGGGCACGGTCATCACCTGGTGGACCATCTCGCCCGCCCTGCTCATCCTCATCTTCCCCCTCGGGTTCCGGCTGACCTGTTACTACTACCGCAAGGCGTACTACCGGTCGTTCTGGTTGGCCCCGGCCGGATGCGCCGTATCCGATGCCCACGGGAGCTATACGGGCGAGACCCGCTTCCCTCTCCTGCTGCAGAACATCCACCGCTACTTCTTCTATTTCGGGCTCATCTTCAACGTCATCCTCACCATTGACGCCATCGAGGCCTTCCGCCAGCCCGGTGTGGGCATCGGGTTCTCGGTGGGGACCGCCGTCCTCTTGATCAATGCCTCACTGCTGTGGCTGTACTCCCTCAGCTGCCACGCCTGCCGCCATCTGTGCGGAGGCGGGGTCAAGCAGTTTTCGACATCACCGATTCGTCACCGCCTGTGGAAGACGCTCACCCCTCTCAACGCCCGGCACATGGTGTTCGCCTGGATGAGCCTGGTCTTCGTGGCCTTCACCGATCTCTACGTGCGCCTGGTGGCCAGTGGGACCATCCATGACTACGGCTTCCACTTCTGAGGGGTGCGGCGTTCATGACTGACTACGAGACCCACGACTTCGACGTGATCGTGATCGGTGCCGGTGGCGCAGGACTGCGGGCGGCCATCGAGGCACAGTCCCAGGGGTTGCGGACAGCGCTGGTGTGCAAGTCGCTGTTGGGCAAAGCCCACACCGTCATGGCCGAGGGTGGCGTGGCCGCCGCCCTCGGGAACGTCTACGCCGAGGACAGTTGGCAGGTCCACTTCCGCGACACCATGCGGGGCGGCAAGATGCTCAACAACTGGCGCATGGCCCAGCTCCATGCCCAGGAAGCGCCGGACCGGGTCCGCGAGCTCGAGGACTGGGGAGCCCTCTTCGACCGGACCAAGGACGGGTTGATCCTGCAGCGGGATTTCGGGGGCCACCGCTTCGCCCGCCTGGCCCATATCGGCGACCGGACCGGGCTCGAGCTCATCCGCACCCTGCAACAAAAGGCGGTGGCCGACGGCATCGAAGTGTTCATGGAGGTGAAGGTGCTGCGCCTCCTCCACGATGCCGATGGGGTGGTCTCCGGGCTGGTGGGCTACTGGCGTCCCTCCGGTGAATTCGTGGTGTTCAGGGCCAAAGCGGTGGTGATGGCTACCGGTGGGGTCGGCAAGAGCTGGCTCTACACCTCCAACTCGTGGGAGTCCACTGGCGACGGCCATGCCATGTCGCTGTGGGCCGGCGCCGATCTCATCGACATGGAAGCGGTGCAGTTCCATCCGACGGGAATGGTGTGGCCGCTGTCGGTGCGGGGCATCCTGGTGACCGAAGGTGTGCGCGGCGACGGCGGCGTGTTGCGCAACTCGGAGGGCCGGCGGTTCATGTTCGACTACATCCCGCCCATGTTCGCGGCCGAGACGGCGGACACCGAGGAAGAGGCGGACAAGTGGTACGACGACCACTCGGCCGGTCGTCGTCCGCCGGAGCTCCTCCCCCGCGACGAAGTGGCCCGGTCCATCAACAGCGAGGTCAAAGCGGGGCGGGGCAGCCCCCACGGCGGGGTGTTCCTCGACATCGCCACCCGCCGGTCGGCCGAGGACATCCGTCGCCGATTGCCCTCCATGTACCACCAGTTCAAGGAGCTGGCCGGTGTGGACATCACCGCCGAGGCCATGGAGGTGGGGCCGACCTGCCACTACATCATGGGCGGGGTGCGGGTGGAGGCCGACTCCGCCGCCACCACCGTGGCCGGCCTGTTCGCCGCCGGCGAGGTCGCCGGTGGGATGCACGGGGCCAACCGACTGGGCGGCAACTCGCTTTCCGACCTCCTGGTGTTCGGACGGCGGGCCGGGGTCGGCGCCGTCGACTTCGCCGCCGGGCGCAGCGCCCCTGTCGCCATCGACCCCGGCCAGATCGAGACGGTGATCGACGGCGCCGTGGCCCCATTCGACAACGAGGGTGGCGAGAACCCCTACGACGTCCACCACGACCTCCAGATGACCATGCAGACCCTGGTGGGCATCATCCGCACCGGCGAGGAGCTGGAGGAGGCCATGGTCAAGCTCGACCAGTTGGAGGACCGGGCCCGGCGGGTGACGGTGACCGGAGGGCGGCGCTACAACCCGGGCTGGAACCTGACCACCGATCTGCCGGCCATGCTCACCGTGTCACGGTGCACCACGCTGGGGGCGATCAACCGCACCGAGAGCCGGGGCGGACACACTCGGGACGACTACCCCAAGCCCGACGCCGAGCTCGGCACCGTCAACTTCGTCGAGCGCATCGCCGTGGGCGACACGGCAGGAGCGGGGGCCACCCCTTCCATTCGTTCCATCGTCGTCGGCCCCGAGCCGATCCCGGCGATGCCGGAAGATCTCAAGGAACTGCTGGAGGAGACGACCTGATGGCCGACGACGTGATGGTTGACGAGGTGATGGCCGATGACGTGACGGCCGACGAGGTCAGCGGCGGCGATGTCGTCATGCGGCTCTGGCGCGGAGACGACACCGGGGGCGAATTCACCGAGTACGTGATGCCGGCCCAGGAGGGCGAGGTGGTGCTGGACGTCATCCACCGGGTCCAGGCCACCCAGGCTCCCGATCTGGCCTGCCGCTGGAACTGCAAAGCGGGCAAGTGCGGTTCCTGCTCGGCGGAGATCAACGGACGACCGGCCCTCATGTGCATGACCCGGATGGACACGCTGCCGCCGGGCGAAGCGGTTGTGGTGGCGCCCATGCGTACCTTTCCCATCCTGCGCGACCTGGTCACCGACGTTTCGTACAACTACGAAGTGGCCAAGCGGATCCCACCCTTCACGCCGCGCCCGAAGACGGTGGACGAGGAGAAGGCCGGCGGCTACCGGATGGCCCAGATCGACGTCGAGCGCAGCCAGGAATTCCGCAAATGCATCGAGTGCTTCCTGTGCCAGGACGTCTGCCACGTCATTCGTGACCACGAGGAGAACAAGACGGCCTTCGCCGGGCCCCGCTTCTTCGCCCGGACGGCCGAGCTCGAGATGCACCCGCTCGACGTCACCGACCGCCGCGAGCTGCTCCGTCAGGAGCAGGGCCTGGGCAAGTGCAACATAACCAAGTGCTGCACCGAGGTGTGCCCCGAGCACATCAAGATCACCGACAACGCCATCATCCCTCTGAAGGAGCGGGTGGTGGACGCCTCCTACGACCCGATCGCCTGGCTGGGGCGCAAGATCCGCAGGCGCACCAAGGAAACGGCCGCCGAGGCGGCCGTCCACTCGCCGGCCACCGGTCCGGCCGCCGTCCAACCGCCGCACCGGGTGCACGGCATTCCGGCTCCCGAGGACAACGGAGCCGTGCCATCCCCGACGGTGCCGGCCGTACAGGAACCCGAGGGGGCGGTGGCGGTGACCACGTCGGACAGCGCGTCACCGGCGGTGACCGCGCCGGACAGCGCCCCACCTGCCGGCGACGATCCAGCGCCCGAGTGATCGCCGTCCGGCGTCCGGACGGCGCACCGGGCAGGCCGGGACAGCGCCCGAGGACATGGCCCGTTTCCTGAGCCGGGAGTGGGTCGCCGCTCTCAACGCCGCCCTCGATGGGGTGGTGGTAGACGGCCCCGGTCCGGAGGCCGGCCTGGCCGCCGTGGGCGGGCGGTTCACTGTCGCCCAGGAGGTGCGGGGTACCCCCGAGGGTGACCTCCGCCTCCGGCTGCTGGTCGAGGACGGTTCGCTGAGCTTCGTCCTGAGCGGACCGGCCGACGAGGTCGGAGTGGGCACCGAGGCGGCTGACCAGAGCCCCGACGTCACCGTCGCCCTCTCCTATGAAGATGCCGCCGCCATGTCGAAGGGCGAACTGGCGCCGGCCGACGCCCTCAATGCCGGGAAGATCCGGGTGCGCGGGGACCTGTCGGTGCTGGTGGCCTCGCAGTCGATGCTCGAGGCGGCTCGGGCCTTCACCGCGTCGGTCAACGCCTCCACGACCTACTGACCGGCCGACGGGCTCCGCATGTGGGCTCCGCCTGTCGATAGCATCGACTCCGCAGCGGGGATGGGTTGGTCGGCGACCGTCAGGACCGCGGAAGAAGGAGAACATGGACGTTCTTGCCTCGAGGACCATCATCCATCCGTCGGACCTGGATCGCTCACTGGCCTTCTACGGAGACTGCCTCCATCTCCCCGTAGCCCGCGAGTTCGGCGAAGGGACCGGTCGGGGCGTGGTGTTCTTTGCCGGGGGCGGCATGATCGAAGTGGTGGGGACGGGGCCACCGCAGCCGCTGGGGGGCGAGCGACCGGCATCCGAAAGCGACCGGGTCGTGCTGTGGCTGCAGGTGCGCTCCCTCGAGGCGGCGGTGGCCGAGCTGGCCGAACGGGACGTGGTCGTGGTGCGGTCGCCGACCCGCGAACTCTGGGGACTGGACGAAGCATGGATCGACGATCCCGACGGGCTCCGCATCCATCTGGTCGAGGTCCCCGCCGACCACCCCCTGCGGCGTGACCAACGCGCCCTGGACACTCGGGCCGCCCATCGATGAGCACCGACCGACCCCGGGTCGAGTCCATCGACCACGTGCAACTGGCCATGCCACCCGGGTCGGAGGCCGAAGCCCAGGCCGAGGCCTTTTTCTCCGGGTTACTCGGACTGCCGCGGGTGGCCAAGCCCCCGCAGCTGGCGGCGCGGGGCGGGTGCTGGTTCGAGAGTGATTCGATCAAGATTCACCTCGGGGTGGAAGAGGACTTCCGTCCGGCACGCAAAGCTCATCCCGGGCTGGTCGTGTCACGCCTCGATCAACTGTGTGGCCGGTTGGACGACGCCGGGTTCACCACCCGCCGGACCGAAGACGTACCCGGGCGCCCTCAGTGGTACGTGGACGACCCCTTCGGCAACCGCATCGAGCTCCTACCGGACCGATGATCGGGGAACCGGTCCCGGTAGTGACTCAGGAAGGGCCGAGCACGTAGGCCCCGGTGGCCGGATTGTGGTACCAACCACCGGCGGCGTGCGTGCCCCCGTCGACGTGGAGGGTCTCGCCCGTCAGATAGCTGGACAAGTCGGAGGCGAGGAAGACGGCAGCGCCGGCCATCTCGTCGACGTGGCCCGGTCGGCCGAGGGGGACGACGTCGTTGAAGCGGTCGAGGCTGCCCGGCGGAGCCACCGATACCAACCCCTCGGTCATGGTGATGTCGGGGGCGAGGGCGTTGACCCGGATCCCGTGCGGGGCCAGCTCGAGGGCCACCGTTTTGGTGAAGCTGATCACGCCGGCCTTGGCCGCGGCGTAGACGGCGTAACCGGGAGCGGCCCGGACGCCCTCGATCGAGGTGACATTGATGATGCTGCCTGCGGTGGCCGAAGCCACCATGGACTGCGCCACCCGGTGGGTGCAGAGCAGGACGTGGCGGAGGTTGGCCCGATGCAGTGCGTCCCAGCCCTTCACCCGGCTCTCGAGGAAGGGAGCGGCGAACACGCCCCCGGCGTTGTTGACCAGGATGCCGACCGTGCCGACCTCCTCCTCGGTGCGGATCAGGGCGGCGTCGACCTCTGCTTCCTCCCGGACGTCAACCGTCAGACCCAGGCCGGCCACCTCGGCGGCCGCCGCCGCGCAGGTCTCGGGATCGCGCTCCCAGATCACGACGGTTGCGCCGAAGGCGGCCAGACCCTGGGCTACGCCCCGCCCAATTCCCGAGCCACCGCCGGTGACAACGGCCACCCTCCCGTTGAGTTGGGCGGCGTCACGGCTGAGCACCATCGGCGCACTCTAACCCCTGCGCCGCTGCTCTCCCGCTGGCCATCCGCCGGTACCACCGTCAGCCCCGGCCCCCGACCACCTGTCGCTTACGATCGCACCGAGGGCGACGGAACGGAGGGAACGGCATGGCCGAAGTGAACCTGGGTGACGTGACCATCGCCTACGACGTGTTCGGCCAGGGGGAGCCGGTCGTCCTCGTCTGCGGTTGTGGCGAGCCGGCCCTGGGCTGGCAGCTGGAAGTGGCACCGGCCCTGGTGGCGGCCGGCTACCAGGTGGTGACCTTCGACAACCGGGGCGTCGCCCCCTCGACGTCACCACCAGCCCCGTACACCATTGACGATCTGGTGGCTGACACGCTGGGTCTCATCGACCACCTGGGCATGGGGTCGATCCGGGTGGCCGGCTACTCGATGGGGGGTTGGGTGGCCGAGACCATGGCCATCCGCCATCCGGCCAGAGTGCGGGGCGCCGCCTTCATCGGAAGCTGCAACGTGGCCACGGCATGGGAGAAGGCCATCACCACCGTCGAGCGCGACCTGGCTCGGCTCGGCTACCCGCTGCCCCCGTTGTTCTACGCCACGGAGACCTTGCGCTACCTCCCCAACCACGACCTGCAGGACGACACCGTGGTGGACGGGTGGCTGTCGCTGATCGGCGATCTCCCCGAGTGGCCCAACCCGGGACGACTGGGCCAGTTCGAAGCCGCTCTGGCCTGGTCCCTCGACATGGACCGGACCGGGGCCTGGCCCACCATCACCGTTCCCTGCCAGGTGCTGGCCTTCGAGCACGATGTCGACTCGCCGCCCGGCCGGGCCCGGGAGGCGGCCGCCCTCATACCTGGCGCTCGCTACACCGAGATAGCCGGTGCCAGCCACCTCGGGGTGTTCACCCACGGCTCGGCGGTGGCCGAGGTGCTGGTCGACTTCTTCTCACGGCTGTAGGTGACCCGGCATCGGGGATGGAGAGCATCGGGACTGGGGAGTGGTCCACCCGGCACGTGAAAAGAACCGCCCTCGGAAGGGCGGTCCTTTTCCTTGGTCTGCCGGATGGGTATGGGGGGGCTCACTCCGGCTACACCAAACCTTGCACGCGTCCCCGCCAGTATGCCCACCGATACGGGTGGTCAAACATGCCAACCCACCGATTTTTTGCGACTCCAAGTCGCCGTCGTGCCGCAGGGGTCAACGGCCAACGGCTTGGCGCCTCCAGCGCCTCCTATACGAGTGAAAGAGCCGCCTGGCACGTGGGGGGGCGGGGCCACCCCGTCACTACCTTTTCAGTCGCCACTATCAAGTCGCCGATGGCAAAGGGCCCCCGGTCGCAACCGGAGGCCCTTTGCCGGCAGTGACCGGTCCGATCGTCAGTGGACCGGAATCTGAGTCAGGCCCCGTCGTTCACACACGTGTACCCGACGTCATCGCTGTCGTTGCCATCGGGGCAGGTTGTGCCCGACCATGTCACGCCGTTCAGGACGGTCCCCGCTGTGAAGGTGGCACCGTACAAGTCCGTATCGGTCAGGTTGGCATTGGTCAGGTCTGCGTCGGTCAGGTCGGCCGTGGTCAGGTTGGCATAGCTCAGGTCGACGTTGGCCAGTTCGCCGTCAGCGAGGCTTGCGCCATAGGGCCCACTCGGCGCGATGCCCGGCCCGAGCAGATAGCCATCGGTGAAGACCCACCCGGCGGGGAGGTTGGTCGGCGTACCGGTGAGGCCTCCCCACTCGATGACGTCCAGGTAGTTGTCCTGGGCCGAGGCGTCGGCGGCAGTGGCCATGTCGTTGGTCAGATTGGCGCCGTTGATGTCGGCCGCGACCAGGGTGTTGTCTATGTAGTTGCTCAGGGTGGCACCGGTCAGCTCGGCATCGGTGAGATTGGCATCGGTGAGGTCGGCACCGACCAAGTCAGCATGGTAGAGATCGGCGTTCGTGGCGTTGACTCCGGTGAGGTTGGCACCGTCCAAAGAGGTGCCGTAGAGGTTGGTGCCCTCCAGGTCGGCCCCGGTGAGATTGGCATTGGACAGGCTGCCACCCGACAGGTTGCAACCTTGCAGATTTGCGTAGGGGCCGACGTAAGAGCAGTTCTGCACCGTGTTGGGAACCAGGCGCCTCTTGGCTGCGGGTCGACCTACCCCCACGCTGTTGACGGCCTTGACCGTCAACTGGTACTTCTTCCCGTTGGTCAGGCCGGTCACCACACAGGAGTTGGCTACCGGGGTGCAGGTCTCTCGTCCCGGGTTGACCGCCACCACATAACTGTTGATGGGAGATCCATGATTCGGTGCCGACCAGGAGACAGCGATGGCCGTGTCGACGGGTGTGACAGTCAGCGACGTAGGCTTAGTCGGTTTCCTGGGCCGGGGGGTGGCCCCGGCTGTGCCGGGGAGTGAAGTGAGAGCGAGGCCGCATAGGGCCAGGCTCAGGAACACACCGATAACGCTCCGCCGCATTTGACTCCGCCTTTCGCCGTAACAGAGCCGCCGCTCCGCTGCCACGACTTATAACACGGAGCGGACGGAAAGACAAACGAGATCACGGCATCTTTGGGCGAGACAGGCGGTGAGCCGCAACGGTGACGGGGTCTGAGTGATGCCCCTCAGGGCAACAGGTCGGCGACGTCGGCCCGCTCGGCCACGAGCTCCTCGGTGGTGATACGGATCCGCTCGGTGGCGAAGGCGTCGTGCGAAAGTCCCTCCACCACCGTCCAGCCCCCGTCACCGTTGGTCCGCACCGGAAAGCCGAACTGCAATCCCTCGGGGATCCCGTACTCGCCGCGGGACGGGACGGCCAACGAGGTGACGTCATCCCCCGGGGTCGCCGTGCGAATGCTCACCACCGAGTCGATGGCGGCGTTGGCCGCAGACGCGGCGGACGAAAGCCCGCGTGCGTCGATGATGGCGGCCCCCCGCTTCTGCACGGTGGTCAGAAACTCTCCTTGGAGCCAGGCCTCGTCGTCGATGACCTCGGGGGCCGGCTTTCCCCCGATGAGGGCGTGGGCATAGTCGGGGAATTGTGTGGCCGAGTGGTTCCCCCAGATGGCCAGGTTGGACACGGTGGCCACCGGTCTCCCGGCCTTGGCCGCCAGCTGGGCCTTGGCCCGGTTCTCGTCCAGCCGGGTCATGGCGAACCACCGGTCGCTCGGCACGTCGGGGGCGTTCGACCGGGCGATCAGGCAGTTGGTGTTGCAGGGATTGCCGACCACCAGGATGCGCACGTCATCGGCGGCGTTGGCGGCGATGGCCCGACCCTGGGGACCGAAGATGCCGCCGTTGACGGTGAGGAGATCGCCCCGCTCCATCCCCGCTTTGCGAGGGATGGAGCCGACCAGCAGGGCCCACGACGTACCGTCGAAGGCGGTGTCGAGATCGGTGGTGGTGATGATGTCGCTGACCAGGGGAAAGGCGCAGTCGTCGATCTCCATGACCACGCCTTCGAGGGGCTTCATGCCCGGCTCTATCTCGAGGAGGCGGAGGACGATCGGCTGGTCGTCCCCGAACATCTCGCCGACGGCGATACGAAAGAGGAGCGAGTACCCGATCTGGCCCGCGGCCCCGGTGACGGTGACGGTGACGGGTGGTTTGTCGGCCATGGCCCGAGGCTAATGGAGCCGCTTGGCCCGGTCGAACGCGGCCGGCGGGCTCCGGAACCCGATCCGGGCGATTAGAGACGGTCGACGATGGCGGCGGCGAACTCCGAGCACTTGACCTCGGTGGCGCCGTCCATGAGTCGGGCGAAATCGTAGGTCACCACCTTGTCGGCGATGGTGGCCTCGAGGGCCCGCACGATGTCGGCCGCGGCATCGGTCCAGCCCAGGTGCTCGTACATCATGACCCCCGACAGGATGACCGATCCGGGGTTGACCTTGTCCAGGCCGGCGTACTTGGGTGCGGTGCCGTGGGTGGCCTCGAAGATGCCGTGGCCGGTCATGTAGTTGATGTTCCCGCCCGGAGCGATGCCGATCCCCCCGACTTGGGCGGCGAGGGCATCGGAGAGGTAATCGCCGTTGAGGTTGGTGGTGGCGATGACGTCGAACTCGTCGGGCCGGGTGAGTACCTGCTGGAGGGTGATGTCGGCGATGCTGTCCTTGACCAGTAGTTTGTCGCCGGGCTTGCCGTCACAGTCATCCCAGCCCACGGCCACGTCGGCGAACTCCTCCCGGACCAACTCGTAGCCCCAGTTGCGGAAGGCCCCCTCGGTGAACTTCTGGATGTTGCCCTTGTGGACCATGGTCACGCTGGCCCGACCGTGGCGGAGGGCGTAGACGATGGCCGCCCGGATCAGGCGCTTCGAGCCGAACTCGGAGATGGGCTTGATGCCGATACCCGACCCTTCGCGGATCTCCCACCCCATCTCGTCGCGCAGGAAGGTGGACAGTTTGTCGGCGTCGGCGGAGTAAGCCTCGGCTTCGAGGCCGGCGTAGATGTCCTCGGTGTTCTCGCGGAAGATGACCATGTCCACCTTTTCGGGGTGGAGAACCGGCGAAGGCACGCCGGCGAACCAACGCACCGGACGCAGGCAGACGTAGAGGTCGAGGATCTGGCGGAGGGCCACGTTGAGCGAGCGGATGCCGCCCCCGACCGGGGTGGTGAGGGGGCCCTTGATGCCGATCAGGTGGGAACGGAAGGTGTCGACCGTCTCGTCGGGCAGCCACTCCCCCGTCTCGTCGAACGCCTTCTGGCCGGCCAGTACTTCCTTCCACGCCACCGTCCTGCCGTATTTGGCGGCGGCGGCGTCGAGAACCAGCTTGGCCGCAGGCCAGATGTCGACACCGGTGCCGTCGCCTTCGATGAAGGGGATGATGGGCTGATCGGTGACCCGCAGAGCACCGTCGGGTCCCTGGGTGATGAGGTCGGGCATAACGGGGGAGCCTACCGGCACCCCCACCCCCGCTGGCCAACCGAGAGTCGGGCGCCGGCGCCTGCGCCGTCAGGGAGTGGCCAGCCCCAAAGCGGAGTAGATCTCACGGGTCGCGCTCGATCGGTTGAGGGTATAGAAGTGAAGGCCGGGTACACCGGCGTCGAGCAGCCGGCGGCACAGTTCGGTGGCGATGGCCACGCCCTCGTGGCGGACGGCGTCGGCCCCGCCCCTCTCGTCGGCGGCCTCGAGTCGGGCCACCATCCACGTCGGCACGGCCGCCCCCATGGCCGCCATGCGGGGTACGGAACGCAAGGAGGTGACCGGCATGATCCCGGGGAGCACCGGCTTGTCCACGCCCCGTTCGGCCAAGTCGGCCACCAGACCGAAATACTCGGCACTCTCGAAGAAGAACTGGGTGACGGCGAAGTCGGCCCCGGACAGCTTGGCGGCCAGGAAGTCGCGGTCGCTGGTGCGGTCGGCCGACAGGGGATGACCGCCGGGCTGGGCGGCGACCCCCACCGAGAACCCGCCGATGGCCGAGGCCAGCTCGACCAGCTCCGAGGCGTACTGCAACTCACCGGCGGCCTCGTCGGGGTCGCTGGGCGGGTCGCCGCCGAGGGCCATGAGGTTCTCCACCCCGGCCGTGCGGTAGGCCACCAGGATTTCGGCCAGCTCCAGACGGGTGTGGGCCACGCAGATGAGATGGGCCATGGGGACCAGGGTGGTCGTCCGCAGCATGCCGGTCACCAGGTCGAAAGTGCGTTTCCGTGACTCGGCGCCCCCCCGGTAGGTGACGGACACGAACGAGGGCCCGAGGGGCTCGAGGTCGCGGAGGGTGGCCACCAAGGTGACCTGCTCCGCGTCGGTCTTGGGGGGAAAGAACTCGAACGAGTAGGTCCTGCCCTTGGCCAGCAGATCGGCAATCCGCGTCATGACCCGACAAGCCTACCGCCAGGTCAGCGCATCGCTCCGGGGCCGGACGTATCCGGATCAGGTGGTCGAGTGTGACGCCGATCCGATGCGGGCCGACAGCCTGGCCAGCGCCGTGTTGAGCTCGGCCTGGCGTGCCCGTCGGGCCTCGTCGGCCTGGGCCAGCTGGATCCCGGTGGGGGCAGAGCTGCCCTGACGCAGGAGCCGGTCGGCCTCGATGGCGAAAGCGAGGCCCCGCAGGGCGCCGGCGGCCCCCGACGCCGTCGCTGCGGCCTGGGGATCGGGGGCCGTGCTGGCGGCGTGGTCGAGAGCTGCGGCCGCTCTTTCGGCCTGGACCGACACTGCTCCCCGCAGTTCGGCATCGGCGGACAGAGCGTTGCCCGACAGCAGCGACTCGCGGGCCAGTTGGGCGTCGCTGAGGGCGGGGACGACCACACGTCGCCACTGGACTTCGGTGGCCTTCTTCTTGCGCGACCGGAGGAGGAGGGCGACCACCAGCACGGCCACCACCAGCACCACGATGAGGGCGATGAGGCCCCAAGGGGTCGACGACGAGGTGGTCGTGGCCGGCGGCAGGGTCGTGGTGGTGGTCGAGGACGAGGACGTCGTGGTCCGCGGGACGGCAGTGGTGGAGGTGGTGGTGGTGGGTGCCACGGTGGTGGTCGTGGTCGGGACCGTGGTGGTGGTCGTCGATGGGACAGTGGTGGTGACCGGGACGGTGGTAGTGGAACTGGCGTCGGCCGGGGACGGATCGGCCCCGGCGCTGGCCGCCGGGGCCAGGGTCAGTACCAAAAAGGCGACGGCCACGGTGGCGGCCCGGCCGGCCTGGGCCGAGCCACCTCGCCTCACCGGGCACCGGCCCCGGCGAGTCACATCGGTCCTCATGCCGACCGTTCCGCGGCCCGCACGGCATTGACCAGCAGCATGGCCCGGGTCATGGGCCCCACCCCGCCGATGCGCGGCGTGAGCCAGCCAGCCACTTCGGCCACCCCGGGATCGACGTCCGAGAGCAACTTCCTCCCCTCCCACGATGTCCCCGCCCCCACCACGGCGGCACCCGGCTTGATCATGTCCGGCGTCACCAGCCCGGCCCGGCCGGCGGCCGCCACCACCACGTCGCCCTGGCGCACCAGGGCAGCCATGTCGGAGACCCCGGTGTGGACCACCGTCACCGCCGCGTTGCATCCCGGACGCTTGAGGGCCAGAAGGAGGGCAAGGGGCCGTCCGATGGTGAGTCCCCGCCCGATCACCACCGCGTGCCTGCCCTCGACCGGCACATGGTTGGCGGCCAGCAACTCGACGATGCCGGCCGGCGTGCAGGGCAGCGGACCGTTGGCCCCCATCACCAGGCGGCCCAGGTTGACCGGGTGGAGCCCGTCCACGTCCTTGGCCGGGTCCACGGCCAGGAGGACCCGCTCCTCGTCCAGTCCGGGGGGGAGCGGCAGCTGGACCAGATAGGCGTGGACGGTGGGGTCGGCATTGAACCGGGCCACCACCGCCTCGAGGTCGGACTGGGTGACGTTGGCCGACAGGTGCTCGTGGACCGAACGGATGCCCACCTCGGCGCAGTCGGCGTGCTTCATGGCCACGTACCGCTCGCTCGGGCCGTCTTCGCCCACCAGGATGGTCCCGAGGCCCACTTCGACACCGGAAGCCCGCAACCGGGCCACCCGGTCGGTGACCTCGCCCCGGATGCGGGCGGCCAGCGACTCGCCGTCGAGCACGGCGGCTGTCATGGTCGCCTCCCTCGGTGTCGATGGCGCCGGGCCACGTGCTCCACTCTCCCGCCGCTCAGTGCCGGAAATGTCGTTCGCCGCCGGCCATGACCATGGCGATGCCCGCTTCTTCGGCTGCGGCGATCACTTCGCCGTCGCGCACCGATCCGCCCGGTTGGACCACCGCGGTCACCCCGGCGTCGGCCAGGACCAGCAGGCCGTCGGGGAAGGGGAAGAAGGCGTCGCTGGCGGCCGCACCCCCGGCGCTCCGGGAACCGGCCTTGGCCACGGCGATCTCGGCCGCCACCACCCGTGACTGCTGACCGGCGCCCACCCCCACCGCCTGGCTGTCGTTGACCACGGCGATGGCGTTGGAGGTGGTGCGGGCGCACACCTTCCAGGCCAGGGCCAGGTCGCGCCACTGCGACTCGGTCGGTCGGGCCTTGGTGGCCACCTCCCAGGCCGACGGCGGGATGAGGAAACGGTCAGCGTCCTGGACCAGGACGCTGTTGCCCAGCACACGGAACTGACGGGCCAGGGGCTCGGGGGCCGGGGCCGACAGCAAGCGAGTGGCCTTGCGTTTGCTGGTCAGGCGGGCCAGGGCCTCGTCATCGTAGGAGGGGGCGATGATGACGTCGGCCTGCGGCCCGGCTGCTATGGCTTCGGCCACCTCGACGGTCACCGGACCGCCGATGGCCACGATCCCCCCGAAGGCGGAGGTGGGATCGCAGGCCAGGGCCCTCTGGTAGGCGGTGACCAGCTCGGGGTGGAGGGCGGCGCCGCACGGGTTGGCGTGCTTGATGATGGCCACCGCCCGCTCCGGATGGTCCGGCGTAGGGAGCTCGTGCACCAGCCGCCATGCGGCGTCGGCGTCGAAGATGTTGAGGTAGGAGAGTTCCTTGCCTCCGTGTTGGACGACGTCGTCCCACCACGAGTGGCGACCGGCGATCCGGTAGCGGGCCCCGTGCTGGTGGGGGTTCTCGCCGTAGCGAAGCGACCCGGCCCGCTCCAGGGTCAGGTGGATGGTGGGGGGGAGAAGTACGTCGGCGTCCGACTCGGTGTCCAGCTCGTCGTCAGGACCGTCCGGCGGCGGCTCCTCACGGGCGTCCAGCCACTCGACGATGGCGGCGTCGTAGCCGGCGGTGTGGGCAAAGGCGGCCCGGGCCAGCCGGCGCCGCGTGTCCTCCGAGAGCGAGCCGCTCTCGCCCAGCTCGGCCAGAACCCCCGGGTAGTCGTCGGGCGAGACGACCACCGCCACATGATCGTGATTTTTGGCTGCGGCGCGCACCATGGCCGGGCCACCGATGTCGATGAGCTCCACGGAGGGATCCGAGGGGAAGGGATAGAGGTTGCACACCACCAGATCGATGAGGCCGATGCCCAGGCGGTCGAGGGCATCGAGGTGATCGGGTTTGGACCGGTCGGCCAGGATGCCGCCGTGGATGACCGGGTGCAGTGTCTTGACCCGGCCACCGAGCATTTCCGGGGCACCGGTCAGATCGGCCACCTCTTGGTAGGCGATACCGGCATCGGCCAGGGCGGCCGAGGTGCCGCCGCTGGAGGCCAGCTCCCACCCCAGGTCGGTCAGCCCCCGGGCCAGTTCGACCAACCCGGTCTTGTCGTAGACGGACAGCAGTGCTCTCACGGGGCAACCTCCGAGGGTGATCCTGGTCCATCCCCCACCGGCTGTGCCAGCCCGCTCACGAAAAGGCGGATGGTCTCCGGATAGAGCCGGCGCTCGACTTCTTTGATGCGCTCGTGCAGCGTGGCTTCGGTGTCGCCGGCCAGGACGGGAACCCTCTCCTGGGCCAGGATGGGGCCGGCGTCCATCTCCAGAGTGGCCACGTGGACGGTGGTGCCCGTCTCGGTCACCCCGGCAGTCAGGGCGTCGGCCACCGCGTGCCAACCGGGAAAGGCGGGGAGGAGTGCGGGATGGGTGTTGAGGACCCGCCCGGCAAAAGCGTCCTGCAGTGGCTGGCCGAGCACGGTGCCGAACCCGGCCATGGCCACCACCTCGACGGCGTGGGCGATGAGGACATCCACCACGGCTCGGGTGTAGCCGTCACGATCGAAGGAGGGTCCGAACCCACCGTGGTCGGCACGCTCGACCAACACCGAGGGGACTGTGGCCGCCGCCGCTATCTCCAGAGCGCGACAGGCTCGATCGGCGACCACGACGGAGACCGGCAGTCCGGCCTCGAGGATGGCGTCGAGGATGGTGCCACTGCCCGACGCCAGGACCCCGATGCGCGCCGGACGAGGGGACGGATCGGAGGACGGCTCCACGGCCGAACGCTACCAGCGGCGGTTGCCAGCGGCGGTTGCCGCCGATCGTTGCCGCGTCGACGCGCGAGAGGCGCGCCCGCGGCCGGGACCCGGCTTCGGGCCCGGTGCTAGCGTCCCGAGCGAAGAGACCGTAGCGACGGGGCCCGCCCGGCCTGCCTCCGGTCACGGGCCCTCGTCGCACGGTCTCCCCTGCCCAGGGAATGCCCCTCGCGCTTTGTCTATCGGCAACCCGGCTGGCTATCCGAAGCGAAAGTTTTGGAAGTTTGACGGCCGCGGCCTGCCGTGGCCAACGGAAAAGAGCATGAAAGGAGCGCGAAAAGCACGAGAAAGGGGCGGGGCGGGAATGGGAACGGCAGGAGGACGCCACCGCCGCGTCGAGAGCTCACAGCCGGCCCAACGAGCGCACCAGCCCCTCGTCGAATTGGGTCAGCGAAGCCAGGCGGGCGTCGCAGAATCCCCACCGGGGTGAGTCGAGCGCCGCTGCCTCGGGGACCACCACCACCCGCATGCGGGCCGCCTTGGCGGCGATGGCCCCGTTGAAGGAGTCCTCGACGGCCAGGCACTCCGACGGATCCACTCCCAACAGGGCCGCCGTCGACAGATAGGCGCCGGGATGGGGCTTGCCCAACGGCTCCCACTCGGCCGAGTGCCATGCCGCTATCTGAGAGCCGATGCCCAGACGGTCGAGGGCGGCCTCGATGACGGCGGCGTAGGAGCCCGAGCAGACCCCCACCGGGAGCGACAGCCGCGTGCACAGAGCCACGGCGGCCAGCGCCCCGGGCATGGGTTTACCGGCGTGGCGCATGAGGGCGGCCACCCGGGCGGTGACCGCCTGCTCCACCTCCACCGGCGTCGGACCTTCCCAGGGGAACAACTCCCACCAGTGGCCCACGGCATCGTCGATGCGCAGGCCCATGGTCTGGCGCACTTGCGACTCGGTCAGCACCAGCCCGACAGAACCGAACACCTCGATTTCGGCCTGCCGCCAGAGAGGCTCGGAATCGACCAGCAGGCCGTCGAGGTCGAAGATGACCGCCCGGATGCGTCGACTGCCGAGTGCATCGGCGGACGGGACCCCGACCGTCAGTCGAGTTTCCGGACGACGTCGACCATGGCTTCGCCTGCCTCGGTCGGGTTGAGGGCCACGGTCACCCCGGCTGCGGACAGGGCCTCCATTTTGGCCTGGGCGGTGCCCTTGGAGCCGGAGATGATGGCACCGGCGTGACCCATCTTGCGGCCCGGGGGGGCGGTCACGCCGGCCACGTAGGAGACGACCGGCTTGGTCACCGACGAGGCGATGAAGGCGGCTGCCTCCTCCTCGGCGGAGCCACCGATCTCGCCGATCATCATGACGGCACGGGTATCGGGATCGGCCTCAAAGGCCGCCAGGCAGTCGATGAAACTGGTCCCGGGCACCGGGTCGCCCCCGATGCCCACGCAGGTGGTCTGGCCCACACCCTGCTGGGAGAGCTCGTGCAGGGCCTGGTAGGTGAGGGTGCCGGAACGGCTCACGATCCCCACCGGCCCGCCGGCCAGAGCGATGTCGCCCGAGGTGATGCCGATGTTGCACTTGCCCGGCGAGATGACACCGGGGCAGTTGGGCCCGAGCAGCCGCGTCCCGGGGAACTCACGGACCAGGCGGTTGTAGGCCAGCGCCTCGTCCTGGGCCGGAATGCCCTCCGTGATGCACACCACGAAGGGGACCCCGGCGGCGGCGGCCTCCATGATGGCCTCGGCGGCGAAGGGGGGAGGCACCGAGATGAAAGAGGCGTTGGCCCCGGTGGCCTCGACGGCCTCGGACACCGTGGCGAAGACCGGGATGCCCTCGATCTCCTCGCCGCCCCGGCGGGGGTTGGTGCCGGCCACCACCTGGGTGCCGTAGGCCCGGTTGCGCAGGCCGTGATAGAGGCCCTGGCTGGTCGGGCTGACCCCCTGGATCACGACTTTGGTGTTCTCATCCACAAAGATGCTCATGACGCGTCTCCCACGAAGGCGACCGCACGGCGTGCGGCATCGAGCATGGTCGGCTCGGCGACCAGACGATCGGACAGGTGGTCGGCCAGGATCTCACGGCCGGCGACGGCGTTGGTGCCGTCGAGGCGGAGCACGATGGGCGAATTGATCTCGACCCGGTCGAGGGCCTCGAGAATGCCCTTGGCCACTTCGTCGACCCGGGTGATGCCCCCGAAGATGTTGACGAAGATGGCCCGCACGGCCGGGTCGGAGTTGATGACCTCGAGAGCGGCGGCCATCACGTCGGCGTTGGCCCCGCCCCCGATGTCGAGGAAGTTGGCCGCCTTCCCACCGCACTGGTTGACCACGTCCAGGGTGGACATGGCCAGCCCGGCCCCGTTGGCGATGATGCCCACCGAACCGTCGAGCCCGATGTAGTTGAGGCCGCGCTCTTTGGCCCTCGCCTCACGCTCGTCCTCCACGTCGCTGCCGGCGAACGCCTCCCACTCGGGATGGCGGAAGGCGGCGTTGTCGTCCAGGGTGACCTTGGCGTCGAGACAGTGCACCCGACCGTCGGGGGTGAGGATGAGCGGGTTGATTTCGGCCAGGTCACAGTCGCCCTCGGTGTAACAGGTGTACAGCTTGACCAGGATTTCGGCCGCCTGGGCCCGGGCCTGCTGGTCGAGGCCGGCCCGGTCCACCCACTGGCGGGCTTCCTCGAGGCTGAGGCCGTCGACCGGGTCCACGTGGAGGAGGGCAATGGCCTCGGGGTTGGTCACGGCCACCTCCTCGATGTCCACGCCGCCCGACGCCGACAGCATGCCCAGGTGCTTTTTGGCGCTGCGATCGAGGGTGAAGCTGGCGTAGTACTCGCGTTCGATGTCCGAGGAGTGCTCGATCCACAGCCGCTTGACCACGTGTCCCTTGATGTCGAGGCCGAGGATGTTGCCGGCGTGCTTACGGAGCTCGGCTTCGTTGTCGGCCAGCTTCACGCCGCCGGCCTTGCCCCGTCCGCCCACCTTGACCTGTGCCTTGACCGTGACCGGGTAGCCGGCATCGGCGGCCACCGCCACTGCCTCGTCGACGGTGTCGGCCACACCTCCCTTGGAGATGGGCAAGCCGTAGCGGGCGAAGACTTGCTTGCCCTGGTACTCGAAGAGATCCACTGAGCTCCGTTCCTCTCTGACTCTGAACTTGTCTCTGTCTGTCTATTTCTGTCTGTGTCTCTTTGTTGCTGTGTCTGCTTGTCGTCTGTCGTCCTGCGGTGATTCAGTCGGTCCGGTGAATCGGCCGGTACTGCACCTGTCTACACGCGGCCCGGATTCCGGCTCGGGCGGAACACCTCCGGGTCATCGGGGCGGGCCGAGCCACCGGGAACAACCGGGGACCGTTCGCCGCGTCGAGGGTCAGGCCGTCACTCCGCTCTCGCGCTCGTCGAGGGCCTCGCCGATGCGGGACACGATGGCGGGGAGCGGGGCCCCCGGTGTGAACACCTCGGCCACCCCCATCTCCTTGAGCACGGGGATGTCGGGGGCGGGAATGATGCCGCCCACCAGGACCAGCACGTCGTCCCGGCCCTTCTCTCGCAGACCCTCGACCACCCGCGGGACCAGGGTGAGGTGGGCGCCGGACAGCAGGGAGAGCCCGACGGCGTCGGCGTCCTCCTGGATGACCGCCTGGACCACCTGCTCGGCCGTCTGGTGAAGGCCGGTGTAGATGACCTCGAATCCGGCGTCCCGCAGCGCCCGGGCGATGACCTTGGCGCCCCGGTCGTGCCCGTCCAGCCCGGGTTTGGCTACAACCACTCGATACGGGCGGATCACGAGGCCAGATACTAAGCGCTGACACACCGTCAGGCCCAGACGGCGCAGGTCATGTCCGGGGTCGTCGCCTATTCGAGGGCTACCCGGCGGAAGGGTCCGACCCTCGCCACAGGCGGTCCGACCCCATGGACAGGGGTCCGTGCTACCTTCGCTCTGGCGCCTGCGGCATCACCCGAACCCCCAAGGACGCCTCTTGACCACTCCGGCTGAAGCTGTGGAAAGACCCGACCAACAGGCTAGAGGCGGTTCGGCGCGATCCTCCCTCCTGCTTGGACTGGTCCGGCTTAGCCGCCCCCGCCAGTGGACCAAGAACCTCCTGGTGGTGGTGGCGCCTGCCGCCGCCGGCGTGCTTTTCCACGCGCCCATCCCCGCACGCACGGCGGCCGCCTTCGGGATCTTCTGTGTGGGGGCGGCGGGAACCTATTTCGTCAACGACGCCATCGACGCCCCCTCGGACGCCAACCACCCCTCCAAGCGCAACCGGCCGATCCCCTCGGGTCAGGTCGGCGTCACCACCGCCGTGGTCCTCGGCCTTGTGCTCATGGCCGCATCCGCCGGGCTCGGCGCCTGGTTGGCCGGTTGGCGGCTGGCCCTGGTCATGGGCGTCTACGCGGTGGTCAACCTGGCCTACTCCCTCGGCCTCAAGAACGAGCCCGTCCTCGATCTGGCCGCGGTCAGCGCCGGTTTCGTCCTCCGGGCCATCGCCGGTGGGGTGGCCACCGGTATCCCCCTGTCCAACTGGTTCCTCATCGTGGCCTCGTTCGGCTCACTGCTGGTGGTGACCGGGAAACGGTCCGGGGAACAACAGCTGCTGACCGAGCAGGAGACCGACCACGACACCGTCCGCCAGACGTTGGGCTCCTACACCCCGAGCTTCCTCCGTTCGGTCAGGACCTTCGCCGCCGCAGTGACCGTCACCGCCTACTGCCTGTGGGCCTTCGAGCGGGCGGGCCAGGTCCACCACGGTCACGACCCCGTCTGGTTCCAGCTGACCATCATTCCCTTCACCATCGCCCTGCTCCACATCATGCGCCTCCTCGATGCCGGACAGGGTGCCGAGCCCGAGGAGCTCGCCCTACGCGACCGTCGGCTCCAGATCTACGGGATCTGCTGGATCGCCCTCTTCGCCTGCGGCGTCTACGGCTGATGGCCGAGACCGGCCAGCGGGCCTCCCTCTCGGGTTGGGGGCGCACCGCCCCGACCACCGCCGAGGTGGTCCGGGCCGTCGACGCCGACGGGGTCGAGCGGGCCATGGCCGAGGCGGTGGCCGCGTCCACCGGCACGGGCCGGGGGATCATCGCCCGCGGTCTCGGTCGCAGCTACGGGGACGCCGCCCAAAACGCCGGGGGTTTGGTCCTCGACACCACCGGGCTGGACGCCGTCCATCACCTGGACCTGACCTCGGGGGCGGTCACCGTGGGGGCCGGGGTGAGCCTGCACTCCCTGATGGAGCAGCTGGTACCCCTGGGGTGGTTCGTGCCGGTGACCCCGGGAACCCGGATGGTCACCATCGGCGGCGCCATCGCCGCTGACATCCACGGCAAGAACCATCACGCCGACGGCGGCTTCTGCTCCCACGTACGCCAGCTGACCCTGGTCACCCCGCGGGGCACTGTCACCGTGTCGCCGTCGTCCGACCCCGATCTGTTCTGGGCCACCGCCGGGGGAATGGGCCTGACCGGTCTGATCACCCGGGCCGTGGTGCAGATGATGCCGGTGGAGACGAGCTACATGGCCGTCGACACCGAGCGGGCCGACGATCTCGACGGGGTAATGGCCATGATGGCCACCGGCGACCACGCCTACCGTTACTCGGTGGCCTGGATCGATTGTCAGGCAAGCGGCCGCGGGCTGGGACGGTCGGTGCTGACCCGGGGCGATCATGCCCGTTACGGCCAACTGCCGGCGCGACTCCGTCGCCCCCCTTCCCGAGCGCGCGCCTTTCACCCACGGACACGTCTGTCGGTGCCCTTCACCGCACCCGGCGGCCTGCTCAACCCGTTGACCGTGGGTGCCTTCAACGAGGTCTGGTTCCGCAAGGCACCCCGTCACCAGGTCGGGAAGATCGAGACCCTGGCCGCCTATTTCCATCCACTCGACGGCGTCGGCGGGTGGAACCGCCTCTACGGACCGAAGGGCTTTCTCCAGTACCAGTTCGTGGTGGGCGACGGGGACACGGAGGTGGTGCGGCGGATCATCGAACAGATCGCCCGGGCCCGGCTGGCCTCCTTTCTGGCCGTGCTCAAACGGTTCGGACCGGGGGACCCGGGGCCCCTCTCGTTCCCCCGCCCGGGCTGGACCCTGGCCCTCGACCTTCCGGCCGGAACGGAGGGGCTCGGCCTCCTGCTCGACCAGCTCGATGACCAGGTGGCGGCGGCCGGCGGCCGGGTCTACCTGGCCAAGGACTCCCGTCTCTCCCCGGCCGCCTTCCGGGCCATGTACCCCGGCGTCGACAGGTGGATGGCGGTGCGGGACCGGGTGGACCCCGACGGCGTCCTCCGCTCCGACCTGGGTCGGCGCCTCGGGCTGTGCCGTGACCGGCCGGTAGCGCCGGTCAGCCGGGTGAGCCGGTCCACCGCCGTGGCCGGCACGCGCCGCACGGCCCGGACCAACCCGGCGTCGACCGACCCGGGGTCGACCAACCCGGCCGTCCTCGCCCCCTCGACGGAAGGAGGTCCGTCGTGATCGACGCCACCGGACGGCCCCAGTCGGTCCTCGTCCTCGGGGGCTCCTCCGAGATCGCCCGGGCGGTGGTGGCCACCCTGGTTCCCGGGCGGTGTTCGACGGTGGTGTTGGCCGGCCGGCCGGGACCGCGCCTCGACCAGGCGGTCGCGGAGGCCCGGGCCGCCGGAGCCGAAGTGGCCGAAGCGGTGGCCTTCGACGTCGACGACACCGCCCACCACACCGTCTTCGCCGACCAGGTGTTCGATCGGTTCGGCGACATCGACCTGGTCATCGCCGCCGCCGGCCTCCTCGGCGACCAGGGGGTCGACGAACACGACCCGGCTGCGGCCGCGGCCGTCATGACCACCAACTACGTCGGCCTGGCCGCCGCCCTGCTGGCCGTGGCCGACCGCCTGCGCCACCAGGGCCACGGTCGGGTTGTCGTGCTCTCGTCGGTGGCCGGTGAGCGGGCCCGACGGGCCAACTTCATCTACGGCTCGTCGAAGGCCGGGCTCGACGCCTTCGCCCAGGGCCTGGCCGACTCGCTGGTGGGATCGGGCGTGGCGGTGACCGTCGTGCGGCCCGGCTTCGTCGTCGGACGGATGACCGAGGGGATGCGCCCGGCGCCATTCGCCACCACCCCCGAGGCGGTGGCCGCCGCCGTGGCCCAGGGGATCACCTCGGGTGCCGCCGTGGTCTACGTCCCCCCTGTGCTGCGCTGGGCCATGGTGGTCCTCCGCCACCTGCCCCGGGCCCTGTGGCAACGGGTGCCCGGCTGAGGGGCGGCGGCGACCCCCTCCGCTCTAGCTGACTTGGCCAGCCGCTTCCTGAACGGCCTTGTCGACGTCCTTGGCACTGGCCGTGATCTCCTTGGCCACGTGCTTCTCGGCCTTCAACTGGGCCTTGTTGACGGCATCTTCGATGGTACTCTCGCCGATGATGAGAAGGGCGGCCTCATGGGCGTCGAGCAGATCGCCCAGCTCCTTGACATCGGCCCGGGACATGCCCCGCCACAGGTGACCGCTCACCGCCCCGATGGCCCCGCCGACCAGAGCGGTGGCGATGATCGAGGGAGGGAACAGGATGCCCACCACCGCGCCCGCTGCGGCACCACCCCAGCCGCCGTGGCGGGTGGCCATCTCGTCCTTGTTGACATGGACCTTGCCGGACCCGTCCTTGCGGACGACAGCGGCGTCGTAGCTGCCCACCGCCCCGACGGCATGGAGGTCCTTCACCAGGTCATAGTCGGCCCGGGCCGCCGCCTCGCTCGGGTAGGTGCCGATGTAGATGAAAACGCCGTCTGCCTTCGCCATGGGGATCCTCCCTCACCGACCTGGTCAGGTCATCAGGAGCGATCCTAACCACCGCGTGCGGCCGCACTCCACGGGTCGACGAAGCCGGCCCGATGGGCCCCGCCCGGGTCAGGCCCGCTTGAGGGGGGCCATGCGCAGGAGCAGCTTCTTACGACCCACCGAGTCGAAGGCCACCACCGCCTCGGCCTCCTCGCCCGGTCCCGAAGCCTCGATCACCGTGCCCTCGCCCCACTTCCCGTGGACCACCCGGTCGCCGGCGGACAGGCCGAGCAGCTCGGCTCCGCTGGAGGGCGGCGACGGGCGGCGGCGGCCGGTGGCGTCGAAGCCGCTCTCCTCGGGGTGGCCCCGTCCGAACACGCTCCGTCCCGGCGTCCCTGCGTCATCGTCGGCCGGCTCGAACCGGCCGCCCCGGCCAAAGGAGGGGCGGCTCGGGTCGCCACCCACATCCCGCAGGAGCTCGGTCGGGATCTCGTTCAGGAAACGGCTCGGAATGTTGGACGACGTCGTCCCGAACAGCATCCGGCTCCAGGCGTGCGAGAGGTAGAGGTTGCGCTCGGCCCGGGTGATGCCCACGTAGCAGAGCCGTCTCTCCTCCTCGAGCTCGACCGGATCCCCCAGGGAGCGCAGGTGGGGGAAGACCCCGTCCTCCAGCCCGACCATGAACACCGCCGGGAACTCGAGGCCCTTGGCGATGTGCAGGGTCATCAACGAGACAGTGGTGCCGTCACCGTCCAGATCGTCGGCGTCGCTGACCAGTGATGCCGCCTCGAGGAATTCGGCCAGCGTCCGGTACTCGTCGGCCACCCCGACCAGCTCGTCGACGTTCTCCACCCGGCCGAGGGCCTCGATGGTTCCCTCGGCCAGCAGCTCACTGCGGTAGCCGCTCCGCTCGACCACGGCCGACACCAGGGCGCCGGGGAGAAGCACGCCCTCGGTGACCGCCGGTGCGCCGTCGACGCTCCCGTCTTCATCGTCCCCGTCGTCCCTGTCATCCTCGCCGGGAGCAACGGCCTCGCCGTTGGCGTCGACCAGGTCGGGGACGGCCATCTGGCCACGTAGGTCGTCGAGGAGGGTGGACAGCCCACGGAGGGCAGCCGCCGCCTTGGTCGGCAGACCAACGTCGTCGGCGCGGGCCACCGCCTCCCCGAAGGACACCCCTTGGCGGCCCGACCAGCCCGCCAGTTTGGCCACCGAGGTCTCCCCCACGCCCCGTTTGGGCACGTTGACGATCCGTCGCCAGCTGACCTCGTCGTCGGGATTGACCAGGACCCGCAGATAGGCCATCACGTCCTTGACCTCGCGGCGGTCGTAGAACTTGGTGCCGCCCACCACCCGGTACGGGACCTCGGCCCGGACCATGGCCTCCTCGAGGGCGCGGCTCTGGGCGTTGGTCCGGTAGAAGACGGCCACATCCCCCCAGCGCAGGTCGTGGTGGCGGTGGAGCCGGTTGATCTCGTGGGCCACCCACGCCCCCTCGTCGTGCTCGTCCTCAGCCCGGTAGCGGACGATGCGCTCACCCTCGCCGGCGTCGGTCCACAAGGTTTTGGGCTTGCGGGACACGTTGTTGACGATGACCGCGTTGGCCGCGTCGAGGATGGTCTGGGTGGACCGGAAGTTCTGGTCGAGGGTGATGGCGGTGGCGTCGGGGAACTCGCGCTCGAACTCGAGGATGTTGGTGATGTCGGCACCCCGGAAGCGGTACACCGACTGGTCGCTGTCCCCCACCACCACGATGTTGCGGTGACCGCCGGCCAGCTGGACGGCCAGCGCGTTCTGCACGGCGTTGGTGTCCTGGTACTCGTCGATGAGGATGTGGGTGAAGCGGGTGCGGTAGTGGTCGAGCACGTCCGGGTTCTCGTTGAACAGACGCACGGCGTTGGACAGGAGGTCGTCGAAGTCCATGGCGTTGGCCTCGACCATGCGCCGTTGGTAGAGGTCGAAGACGTCGGCCACCCGGCGGTCGAAGATGGTGAGGGCTGCGGCCCGGAACTCCGTGGGGCCGAGCTGGGACGACTTGGCCTGGCTGATCTGCCCCTGGATCGAACGGGGCGAGAGCTTCTTGGTGTCGATCTCCAACTCGCGGCACACGATCTCGATGAGCCGTCGGGAGTCGGCGTCGTCGTAGATGGTGAAGGAACCCTTGTAGCCCAGACGGTCGCCGTGGGCCCGCAGGATGCGCACGCAGGCCGAATGGAAGGTGGACACCCACATGCGGGCGGCCCGGCGCCCCACCAGTTCGGTTACCCGCCGGCGCATCTCGTCGGCCGCCTTGTTGGTGAAGGTGATGGCGAGGATCTGCCACGGGGCGGCATCACCGGTGGCGATGAGGTGGGCGATCCGGCGGGTCAGGACCCGGGTCTTGCCCGAGCCGGCCCCGGCCACGATGAGCAGTGGGCCGCCCCGGTGGACGACCGCCGCCCGTTGCGGTCCGGTGAGTCCCTCCAGCAGGGCTTCGGCCTGCGCCGCCCGGGCCGCGGCCAGGCGGGCTTCGGCTTCGGGGTCGTCCGCGGGCTCAGGCTCGGGCAGAGCCTCGGGCGGCCACTCACGCTCGCCGCCGTCGTCCTCGCTGGCGAAGAGGCTGTCCTCGTAAGCGGGCTCGCCGTCGGGAAGGGGTGAGGGGCCGTCGGCCACGTCGGTCATTCCCACTCGATGGTGCCGGGAGGCTTGGAGGTGATGTCCAGAGCCACCCGGTTGACGCCTTCGACCTC
This sequence comes from uncultured Acidimicrobiaceae bacterium, assembly GCA_963813525.1. Taxonomy (GTDB): domain Bacteria; phylum Actinomycetota; class Acidimicrobiia; order Acidimicrobiales; family RAAP-2; genus Bog-756. Next base: position 689,982 of record CAWEZI010000005.1, on the reverse strand, counting down.
GTTGATGATGCGCGAGGAAAGGCGTTCGAGCACGTCGTAGGGCAAGCGGGCCCAATCGGCCGTCATGGCGTCGTCACTGGTGACGGCCCGGATGATGACCGGATAGGCATAGGTGCGGCCGTCACCCATGACACCCACCGACCGGACGGCGGGGAGGACGGCGAAGCTCTGCCACAGGTCGCGGTAGAGGCCGGCCCGGCGGATCTCCTCGACCACGATGGCATCGGCCGCCCGCAGGATCTCGGCCCGCTCGGGGGTGACCTCGCCCACGATGCGCACGGCCAGCCCGGGGCCGGGGAAGGGTTGGCGCCAGACGATGTCGGGGGGCAGGCCCAGCTCCTCGCCCACCGCTCGTACTTCGTCCTTGAACAGCAGACGAAGGGGCTCGACCAGGTCGAAGGCCAGGTCGTCGGGGAGCCCGCCCACATTGTGGTGGGACTTGATGATGGCGGCGCTGTCCGATCCCGATTCGATGACGTCGGGGTAGAGGGTGCCCTGCACAAGGTAGCCGGCGGCGGCGGCGTCGACCGCTGCCGAACTCGGCACGCCTTCCGACCCGTCCGGGTCGTACTGCTCGATGACCAGGTCGCGGGCGACCTCCTCGAAGATGCGGATGAACAGCTCCCCGATGATCTTGCGCTTCTCCTCGGGATCGATCACCCCGGCTAGCGCGTCGAAGAACCTGTCGGCCGCCTTCACGTGCACCAGGTCGACGCGGAACTGGCGGCGGAAAGTCTCCTCCACCTGCTCGCTCTCGTTGGCCCGCATCAGGCCGGTGTCGACGTAGACACAGGTGAGCTGGTCGCCGACGGCCTTGTGCACGAGGGCGGCGGCCACCGCCGAGTCGACCCCCCCGGACAGCGCGCACAGCACCGGTGCGGAACCGACCCGCGACCTGACCGCCTCCACCTGCGACTCGATGATCGAGGTGTGGGTCCATGCCGGTGGGCACCGGCACACGTCGTAGAGAAAATGCTCGAGGAGATCGCGGCCCCGCTCGGTGTGGACCACTTCGGGATGGAACTGCACACCGAAGATGGCCCGCTGGACGTCGTGGAGGGCGGCCACGGGAGCGTCGGGGCTGCCGGCCGTGGCCACGAACCCCGTCGGCACGTCGGTGATGGCATCGGCGTGGCTCATCCACACCTCACTCTGTGCGGGCCAGTCGACGCACAACGGCGATGGGGCGGTGACGGTGAGCGTCGTACGCCCGTACTCGCCCCGGCCGGTGCGGGACACCTCGCCCCCCAGCTGCTGGCAGAGGAGCTGGGCGCCGTAGCAGATGCCGAGGATGGGGACGCCGGCGTCGTAGATGGCCGGGTCGATGAGTGGGGCCGGCATGTCGTTGACCGACTTGGGCCCGCCGGACAGGATGATGCCCGCCGGACGTCGGGCCAGGAGCTCGGCCGCGGTGGCCGTGTGGGGGACGATCTCGGAGTAGACGTGGGCCTCGCGGACCCGGCGGGCGATCAGCTGGGCGTACTGGGCACCGAAGTCGACGACCAGGACCGGTCCGCTACCCTCATCACCAGGGAGGGGGGAAGCCGGGCTCAATGGCCCATGCCGACACCCTGGGAGCGCTGCAGATCTTTTCCTTCGGTCTGGAGGGCCGGCGCCACCATCACTTCGGCCTTCTGGAACTCCTTCACCGTCTGGTAGCCGCAGGTGGCCATGGCCGTGCGCAGGGCTCCGAACAGGTTCATGCGACCGTCATTCTCGTGGGCCGGGCCGAGGAGAATCTCCTGGAGCGTCCCCCGGGTAGTGGTCTGCACCCGGGCACCGCGGGGCAAGGTGGGGTGGAAGGTAGCCATGCCCCAGTGGAAACCGCGGGCCGGCGCCTCCACGGCCGACGACAGGGGCGAGCCCAGCATGACGGCGTCGGCCCCGCAGGCCACCGCTTTGGCGATGTCCCCTCCCTTGGCCATGCCACCGTCGGCGATGACCTGGCAGTAGACGCCGGTCTCGTCGAGGTGGCGCATGCGGGCACCGGCCACATCGGCGATGGCGGTGGCCTGGGGAACCCCGATACCCAGCACGCCCCGGGTGGTGCAGGCGTTGCCCGGACCCACGCCGACCAGTACGCCCACCGCACCGGTGCGCATGAGGTGAAGCCCGGCCTGGTAGGAAGCGCAGCCGCCCACCACCACCGGGATCTCGAACTCGCGGATGAACCGCTTGAGGTTGAGCGGCTCGGCCGTCTTGGACACGTGCTCGGCTGACACCACCGTCCCCTGGATGACCAGCAGGTCGAGCTCGGCGGCCAAAAGGGCGGCGGCGAATTCGGTGGTCTTCTGGGGGGTGACCGAGGCGGCGGTGGTGATACCGGCCGCCTTCATCTCCTTGATCCGGGTAGTGACCAACTCCATCTGCACGGGCTCGGCATACATCTGCTGCATGCGGGCGGTGGCCTTGTCGGCCGGCAGCTCGCGGATCTCGTCGAACAGGGGGGTCGGATCCTCGTAGCGGGTCCACAGACCTTCGAGATTGAGGACGCCCAGACCGCCGAGCCGGCCGATCTCGATGGCGGTGGAGGGACTGACCACGCCGTCCATGGCCGCGGCCATCAGCGGTAGTTCGAATCGGTAGGCGTCGATCTCCCAGCTGATGTCCACATCTTCCGGATCGCGGGTGCGCCGGCTGGGAACGATGGCGATGTCGTCGAACCCGTACGCCCTCCGCCCTGATTTGAAGATGCCGATCTCTAGCTCAGCCACGTGCGAATCCTCTCCGACCACGGTCTCAGTTGGGCAAACCTCCGATCGGCGGCAACCCGACACCGAGCCGACCGACTGGCCCCCACGATACCGCCTGGGCGGGGGCTGCCGGTCCCCGGGGATGCCCGGTGGCGGCGCTCAACCGGCCCGGAGGGAACCGGGCAGTGGCACCCCGACCACCAGGCAGAGGAGCTCGACCAGGGTTCGGGCCGTGGCCCCCCACACCGTCTCGCCGGCCACCGCGAAGAACCACACGGGAAAGGTGCCGGTGGGGAGACCGGGTGCGCCCGGTCGGCCGGGCACCGACCACCACTCCTCGTGGAACACACCGTCGGCGGCCAACTCGCTGAGGGCCACGTCGAAGATCCGCTCGACCTCGTCGGGGCTGGCCCGCAACTGCGGCCGGGCGGCCAGCGTGGCCACCACCGGTGTCATGAGGGCACCGGAGGAGATGGTGGGCCGGGGGGTGAGCTGGCCGATGACGGAGACAGCCGTCCGGTCGAGCCCCACTTCCTCGTCGGCCTCGCGCAGGGCGGCCTCGACCACCGACTCGCCTCCCTCGATGCGCCCCCCGGGAAAGGCCACCTCACCGGTGTGCGAGCGGAGCTGATCCGAGCGCACGGTGAGCACCACCCGCCCCTCCCCCTCCTCCTCGAACAGAGCCACCAGCACGGCGGCCGGCCGGCTGCCGGGGACCGTGGCCAGGGAGGACCACGGCTCAGCCAACGGCTCGGGTCGACGGGACAGGTCGAGGTCCAGTGCCTCACGCACCCTGTCGAGCGAGAGGCCGCGCCGGCGTTCCTCGGAAAGACCCGACCACGGCGCCGGGGCACCTGGCCGGTTGTCGGGCGGACGGGGAATGGGCCGGCGGATCACGCCAGGGGCGTCGGCAGCGTCGGGCGCGGGGTCGGCTGGGCACATGAGGGCATCAGGTTAGGCGTCGCTGCGAGTATGGACTGCGGCTCAATTATTTTGGACAATTGGCCGTTTCACCGCCTACACCCGATAATTCCGACGGTTTCATATCGGGCATAGTCGGCAGAAGGGCCAATTTCGAAAAATTGGAGAACCGAAGGGCGGAGTCTCCCGGTCCCTGTGGTCGCCACATCGCTAACCATCCGGTGACAGTAGATGTCGGCCGGGATCGGGGAGACGACAACGGGCCTAAGCGCGACCGATCGGGCCCGAGGGCCCGATCGGTCGATACACACGTATGAGCCCGGTGCCGGTTGGCGGTATCGGGCGCCCCGGCCCAGGGGGACCGGGAAACGTTGTTACATCATGCCGCCCATGCCACCCATACCGCCCATGCCGCCACCCATGGCCGCGGCGGCGGCAGCAGCAGCAGCCGGATCGGCCTTTTCGGGCTTGTCGGCCACCAGTGCCTCGGTGGTCAGCAGCAGGCCGGCGATGGAGGCGGCGTTCTGCAGCGCAGAACGGGTCACCTTGGCCGGGTCGATGACCCCGGCCTTGACCAGGTCGACGAGCTCGCCGGTATTGGCGTCGAGGCCGATGGTCCCCGTCTCCGACTCGACCTGACGCACGTACACCGAGCCTTCGAGACCGGCGTTGGATGCGATCGAGTGCAGAGGGGCGGCGAGTGCCTTGGCCACGATGGAAGCGCCGGTGGCTTCGTCCCCGCTGAGGGACTCGACCACGGACTGCACGGCGCTACGCGACCGCACCAGGGCGGTCCCGCCTCCGGCCACGATGCCTTCCTCGACGGCGGCCCGGGTGGCGGAGAGGGCATCCTCGATGCGGTGCTTCTTCTCCTTGAGCTCCACCTCGGTGGCGGCACCCACTTTGACCACTGCCACACCGCCGGCCAGCTTGGCCAGCCGTTCCTGCAGCTTCTCACGGTCCCAGTCGGAGTCGGTGTCGTCGATCTCGCGCTTGATCTGGGCGATACGGCCCTTCACGTCCTCTTCCGAGCCGCCACCGTCCACGATGGTGGTGTCGTCCTTGTTGACGATGACACGCCGGGCCTTACCCAGCAGATCCACCGTGGTGGTGTCGAGCTTGAGCCCGATCTCCTCGGAGATGACCTGGGCGCCGGTGAGGATGGCCATGTCCTGAAGCATGGCCTTGCGTCGCTCACCGAAGCCGGGGGCCTTGACAGCCACCGAGGTGAACGTACCGCGGATCTTGTTGACCACCAGGGTGGCCAGGGCCTCGCCCTCGACATCCTCGGCCACGATCAGGAGGGGCTTGCCCGTCTGCATGACCTTCTCGAGAACCGGCACCAGATCGTGGACGGCGCTCACCTTCTGATTGACGAAGAGGATGAGCGGATCGTCGAGCACGGCCTCCTGACGCTCGGCGTCGGTGACGAAGTAGGGGGACAGATAGCCCTTGTCGAACTGCATCCCCTCGGTGAACTCGAGGTCGATACCGAAGGTGTTCGACTCCTCCACGGTGACCGTTCCGTCCTTGCCCACCCGGTCGATGGCGTCGGCCAGTACTTCGCCGATGGCGTTGTCGGCCGCCGAGATGGATGCCACCTGGGCGATCTCGGTCTTGGAGTCGATCTCCTTGGCCTGTTCCTTGATGGAGGCGACAGCGGCGGTCACTGCCTTGTCGATGCCCTTGCGCAGGCCGAGCGGGTTTGCCCCGGCAGCCACGTTGCGCAGACCCTCGCGGATGAGGGCCTGGGCCAGCACGGTGGCGGTGGTGGTGCCGTCGCCGGCCACGTCGTTGGTCTTGGTGGCTACTTCCTTCACCAACTGGGCGCCCATGTTCTCGAAGACGTCGTCCAACTCGACCTCGCGGGCGATGGAGACGCCGTCATTGGTGATGGTGGGGGCGCCGAACTTCTTCTCGATGACCACGTTGCGGCCCTTGGGCCCGAGGGTCACCTTGACCGTGTCTGCCAGCTTGTTGACACCGGCCTCGAGGCCACGGCGGGCCGCTTCGTCGAACTTGAGGATCTTGGGCATTACTTGGTCACCTTGGCCAGGACGTCGCGGCTGGACAGGATCAGCAGATCCTCGCCCTCGGCCACGATTTCGGTGCCGCCGTACTTGGAGTACACGACGGTGTCGCCCACGGCGATGTCGAGCGGGATCAGATCGCCGCTGGACTCGGCGCGGCGGCCCGGTCCGACGGCCAGGACTTCGCCCTGCTGGGGCTTCTCTTTGGCGGTATCGGGAATGACCAGGCCGGAGGCGGTGGTCTCCTCGGATTCACCGGGACGGACGACGATGCGGTCGTCGAGGGGATGCAGACTCATGGGTTCGGGCCTCCTGTGGCACGCGTTAGCAGTCGAGGGTTGAGAGTGCTAACGATAGCGATATCCGCGGCGTTTGGCAACCGGGTGAGGCGACTGCCAATCGAGGGGGCGACCGGCCGGGCTCAGACGGTGGCCACCAGGGGGAGGTTGGGATCGGCCCCGAGGTCGAGGGGGCTCCGGTCGCCGTGGTGCAGGTGCCACCAGCCGGCCGCCGCCACCATGGCGGCGTTGTCGGTGCACAGGGCCCGGCTGGGCAGGAAGGCCCCGATGCCGTCCTCGGCGCAGACCTCCTCGATGCGCCGGCGGAGCAGGCTGTTGGCGGCCACCCCGCCGGCCAGACACAGGGCGGTGGCCCCCACCTCGGCGGCCGCCTGCCGGGCCCGGGCCACCAGCACGTCGACCACGGCCTGACGGAAGGAGGCGGCCACGTCGGCGGTGTCGGCGTCGGGATGTTTGCGCACGGTGGTGACCACCGATGTCTTCAGGCCACTGAAGGAGAAGTCGTAGCCGTCGCCGGGCAACGAGCGGGGGAAGGTGAAGGCGGTGGTGTCACCGTCCTCGGCCACCTTGTCGATGGCCGGGCCCCCGGGGTAGCCCAGACCGAGGAAGCGGGCCACCTTGTCGAAGGCCTCGCCGGCGGCGTCGTCGATGGTTCGACCCAGAACCCGATAGTGACCGGGTCCGGTCACCTCCACCAGGAGGGTGTGTCCCCCGGACACCAGGAGCACCACCATCGGCCAGCCCAGATCGGGCTGCTCCAGCAGGGAGGCGAAGAGGTGGGCTTCGAGGTGGTTGACCCCGACCAGGGGGACGTCCCAGGCCATGGCTAGAGCCTTGGCCTCGGCCACGCCCACCAGCAATGAACCGATGAGGCCGGGCCCCCGGGTCACGGCCACAGCGTCGATGCCCTCCCCTCCGGGCCCCGATCCCGCTTTTTCCAGGGCTTCGGCCAACACCGGGGTCAGCAGCTCGACGTGGGCCCGCCCGGCCAGCTCGGGCACCACCCCGCCGTAACGGGCGTGCAGATCGATCTGACTGCTCACCACCGAGGAGACGATCACCGAACCGTCTTCGACCACGGCTGCCGCCGTCTCGTCGCACGAGGTCTCGATGCCGAGGACCCGGTGGATCGGGCGTTCGCCGCCGATCGGTGGTATGGCCATAGCCGGGACACTATCCACCGAGGTGGGCACTCCGTCCTAACGGCCGAGGTGGGCACTCCGTCCTACCGGCATGGCCGTCGCCGCCGTGCTACTGGCAGGCCGTCACCGCGTCCTATCGGCGGGCGGTCACCGCGAAACCGGTGGAGGACGACTGCTCGATGTCGGCCAGTCGCTGGGCGTAGGCGGCCGAGTCGATGTCCCGGGCCCACATGGTCAAGGCGTCGTCCCCGGTCACCGGGTAGTAGTTGCGCCGGACGCCCACCGGGGCCAGCCCGAAGCGCCGGTACAGGGCCAGGGCCGCCTCGTTGCCCACCCGCACCTCGAGGGTCAGGTGGCGCCCGCCGCGTGCGAGGGCGGTCCGCACCAGATCGGCCAGGAGCACCGCCCCGAGGCCGCGACCCTGCCAACCCGGGTCGACGGCGATGTTGTTCACGTGTGCCTCGTCGTCGATGAGCATCTGCCCGGCAAAACCCACGATGGTGGTGTCGACCCACGCCGCCCGGTAGGAGCGTGTCTTGCGCTGGGCCAATTCCTCGACGAACAGGCGGTGCGACCACGGCTGGGGGAAGACCGCCTCCTCGATGCGGAGCACGCCCCGCAGGTCGCGGGTGCGCATCGGGGCCATGACCACCGGAACCGGAACCGGCGAGCGGCCCGCTTCGGGGCGGGCCGTCACCGGGGCGGGCCGGGGACGGCCGGTGAGCCGGAGCGGGGTTCCCGCTGCTCCCAGTTGATGTGGGCATCAGCCGGCCGGCGGTAGTCCGGGACCAGGTCGGTGACGCTGTCGGGGACCGCCCCGGCGGCCAGACGGTGGCGGGCCAGGCGGGCCAGGGCGTCGGGGGGAGGGGCGGCCAGGTCATCGACCCAGCCGAAATCGAGGGCGGCCGAGCCGGACAGCACCGACCGGTAGCGGAGGGCACCGTCGCCCACCACCCGCACGCGATCGGCATCGGACGCCACCTCGGCCAGCCACGCGGCCAGCCCGTCGGGGGACAGCGGGTCCGCACAGTCGCGTCGCACCGAGGCGGGGTCGGCGTCCGGCCCACCCTCGTCGAACCGGTACGAGGCGGCGAACACCTCCCCCCTACGGGCGTCGATGACGGCGGCCACCCGCTCCGGCCCGTCGGCCGAACCGTCGTCCGGCCCGTCGGCCAACCTGTCGTCCGGCCCGTCGGCCAACCTGTCGACCGAGAACCGTGCGGCGGCGGCAGCGGCCAGCACGTCGAGACTGCTCACCCCGAGGACAGGGACGGAGAGGGCTTGGGCCAGCGCCTTGGCCGTGGCCACGCCGACCCGCAACCCGGTGAACAGGCCGGGACCGACGTCGACGGCCACACCGTCGATGTCGGCCACCCGGCAGCCGGAGGCCACACACACCTCCTCGATGGACGGGGCCAGAAGCTCGGCATGGGCCCGCCCCCCCACATGCACCCGGGCCACCACGCCGGCGTCGTCGCGCCAGAGGGCTGCACCCACCGTGTTGGTGGCCGTCTCGATGGCCAGCAGGATCACCCGCCCGCCTTCCACGGTGCCAGGGCCCGGACCAGGAGCGGCCACCGGTCGAACCAGGCCTCACCGGTCGGCCAGACGGTGACCACCCGGGCCGTGTCCACCGGGCCTGCTTCCAGCTGCACGGTGAGCGCCCCCTGGCCGAAAAGGGGACGGGCGGCCTCGCCCCACTCGACCAGGGCCACGCCTCCTTCCTCCACCAACTCCCCGAGGTCGAGATCGACCACCTCGTGCAGGCGGTCCAGGCGGTAGACGTCGGCGTGCACGAAGGAACGGAGCCCGGACCGATCCGCCACCGGGTACTGCCGGACCAGCGTGAAGGTGGGGCTGGTGATGGGGCCGGCGATCCCCAGCCCGGCGCCGAAGCCTTGGGCGAACACGGTCTTACCGGCGCCCAGGTCACCGACCAGCAGGACCACGTCACCGGCACGGCACAGGTCGGCCAGGGCAGCAGCCAGGGCCCGGGTCTGGTCGGCCGATCCGGTGGTCAACTCCAGCACCCTCCCGTCGGCCACCGGAGCGGGCTCGGCCGCCCCGGTCACGAGGCCCGTCCCATCACCTGCTTGGCCCGCACCAGATCGGCGCGCATCTCGGCCAGCATCACACCGCCCGACCGCAGGGCGGCCGCCGGGTGGTAGGTGGGGACGATCTCGTAGGCCCCCATCGGGTACGACGCACCCCGCATCTGGGTGATGCCGCGGTCGGTGTCGAGAAGCAGCTTGGTGGCGAAGTTGCCCAGGGTGACCACCACCGCCGGGGCGATGAGCTCGAGCTGGGCGACCAGGTAGGGGCGACAGGCGGCGATCTCTTCGGCCCGCGGGTCGCGGTTGTCCGGAGGCCGGCACTTGACCACGTTGGCGATGTAGAACTGCGAGCGGTCCATGCCCATCTCTTCGTCCACCAGTCGGTCGAGCAGTTTGCCCGAGCGACCGACGAAGGGTTCCCCCTGGACTGGTCCTCGTCCCGGCCGGGGGCCTCGCCCACGAACATCAGATCGGCTGTGGGACTGCCCACGCCGAACACCACCTGGGTCCGGGTGGCGGCCAGGGGACAGCGCGTGCAGCCGGCCGCCTCCCGGGCCAACCCAGCCAGATCGGTCCCCGATGCCACCGACGAATGGTACTGCCCGGCACCCGCCGTCCCACACCGCCGTCCCCCACCGCCGTCCCCCACCGCCGACCCATGTTCGGCCGGACGAGCCCCGGGGTGTTCGGCCGGACGAGCCGGGTGTTCAGCCGGACCTATCGCCCTCGACGGTGAGGCGGGGCACCCGCGGGCCGATGTCGCACAGCACCTCGTAGCTGATGGTGCCGAGCAGGCCCGCCCATTCGTCGGCGGTGATCTCCTCGTCCCCTTGACGGCCGATGAGCACGACCTCATCGCCCACCTCCACCGGCGACCGGCCCACCGGGCCGCAGTCGATGACCACCTGGTCCATGGTGACAACGCCGGCCAGGGGGCGGCGCACCCCGCCGACCAGCACTTCGGCTCCCACGTCGAAGAGGCGCCGGGGGACGCCGTCGGCGTAGCCCACCGGGGCGACGGCCACCGTCGACCGCTGCTCGAGCGGCCGGCGCCTCCCGTAGGAGGGGCGTTCGCCGGCATTGAGGTCGCGCAGGTAGGTAACCCGGGTGCGCAGGGAGAGGACCGGGCGCAGGCCGACACCACCGGAGGCGGTGGCCACCTCGTGGGCCAGGGCCGGGGTGGGGGCCACCCCGTAGAGGGAGATGCCGCAACGCACCAGGGAGTGTCGCGCCGAGGGGATCCCGATGGCGGCGGCCGAGTTGGCCGTGTGGGTCAGGGGCGGCCGGTGGCCGGCGGCCGCCAGCTCGGCCACGATGGTGTCGAACTGTGCCAGCTGGCCGGCGGTGAAGGCACGGTCGGCCGGACAGGTAGCCTCGGCCACGGCCAGATGGGTCCACACCGCACCCAGGACGATGCGGGGGTCGGCGGCGATGGTGGCGGCCAGTCGGGGCACGTCCGCCGGATCGGCGCCCACCCGGTGCATGCCCGTGTCCACTTTGAGGTGGACCTCGACGGGGGGACGGCCGTCCCCCACCACCCGGGCCAGATGGGCGATCCCTTCGTCGGTGTAGACGGTGGGGACCAGCCGGCGGGCCACCGCCTCGGCCATGGCCTCCACCGGCGGCTCGGACAGGAGCAGGATGGGCGCCTCGATCCCTGCGTCGCGCAGGGAGACCCCTTCTTCGACCAGGGCCACCGCCAGCCAGGTGGCCCCTCCCTGCAGGGCGGCCCGGGCCACCGGCAGGGCCCCGTGGCCGTAGCCGTCGGCCTTGACCACCGCGCACAGGGCGGCGGGACGGACCAGGCCGGCCAGCAGTGAGGCATTGTGCCGCACGGCGTCGAGATCGATGTCGGCCCAGGCCGGGCGCCAGTGGTCAGCCACGGGCACCGGCCGGGCGCAGGTCGCGCAGGACGCCGGCCACCAGCTCGGGCAGGTCCCCGGCCACCAGGCCCTCGCCCGGCCCCCGGGCACCGGCCCGACCGTGCACGTGCGCAGCCAGGGCGGCGGCCCGGTGCGGATCCACCCCGCGGGACAGCATGGCCCCGATCACCCCGGACAGGACGTCGCCGGTGCCGGCGGTGGCCAGCGCCGGCGTGCCCGCCATGGCCAGCAGGACCCGCTCATCGGGCGAGGCCACCGCGGTGGTCGGTCCCTTGAGGAGGGCCACCGTGTGCGAACGGGTGGCCAGGCGGCGGCTGGCGGCGATCCGGTCGGGACCGGGTTCGGCCCCCATCAGCCGGGCGTACTCGCCGTCGTGGGGGGTGAGCACCACGGTCGACCGGCTGGACAGGGGCTCCCCCGACACCTGCCCGAGGGCAAAGAGCCCGTCGGCGTCGACCAACACCGGGACCGGCGACTCGGCCACCAGGCGTCGCACCTCGGAAGCAGTGGCCTCGGCCCGCCCGAGGCCGGGTCCGACCACCACGGCCTGGCAGCGGGTGGCCACCTCCAGGGCGTCGCCGGCCCACCCCTCGGCCCCGAGGGACACGCTCACCGCCTCGCTGGCCGGTGCCTCGGCCAGCGCCCCGCCGGGCACGCCCAGACGGACCATGCCCGCCCCCGCCCGGTAGGCGGCCCGTGCACAGAGGGCGGCGGCGCCGTTCATGCCCGGCGACCCGGCCACCACCAGAACGGCGGCCGACCACTTGTTGCCACCGGTCCGACGCAGCGGATAGAGGTCGGCCACATCGCTGTCCTCCATGACGGCGATGACCGGGTGTCCGTGGTCGAGCCCGATGTCGGCCACCTCGACCCGGCCGGCCCGTCCGACCCCCTCGCCCTGGACGAGCCCGGGCTTGAGAGCCACGAAGGTGACCGTGCGGTCGGCGACCACCGGGTCACCGGCGGCCTCCCCGGTGTCGCCCTCGATGCCCGAAGGGATGTCCACGGCCAGCACGGGTACGCCGGCGGGCACCTCCGGTGCGTGGTACTGACCGTGGAACCCGGTGCCGTAGGCGGCGTCGATGACCAGGTCGCAGGAGTCGACGGGGCCGACCGCCCCGGCGTCCACCACCTCCACCCGCGCTCCCCGGCGGGCCAGCAGGCCGGCGGCCACCCGTCCGTCGGCTCCGTTGTTGCCCCGTCCGGCCACCACCACCACCCGGCGCCCGTAGGCCCCCCCGAGCATGGCCAGGGCGGTGCCGGCCACCGCCCACCCGGCCCGGCCGACCAGCACGTCGAGATCGACATGAGCGGCGGCGGCGGCGTCGACGGCGTTCATCTCGGCCACGGTCAGCACCGGTTGCATTGGACCGACGCTACGGCGTCGCCGCTCCGTCCGCGGACAAGCCGGGCCGACCCGGGCCAGCGCCCGCTGTCCCCTCGGCGATGACCAGAGCCAGGGCCACCTGGGTGGTGTGGGTGAGGGAGAGATGCCACCGGACCACGCCACCGCGGCCGGCCCGGTCGGCGGCGGCGGCGTGCAGCACCAGCGTGGGAGCGTCGAGACCGACCCGCACTACTTCCACGTCGGTGAGGGCGAAGGCACCGAGTCCGACCCCGAGGGCCTTCATGACCGCCTCCTTGGCCGCAAACCGGGTGCACAGGCGGGGCACCCGGTCGGCGGCCCGCCCGGCGTAGGCCAGTTCGGCCGCGGTGAACACCCGCTGGGCCAGGTGGGGCCGGCGGTCGAGCACCCGGCGGAACCGCTCCACCTCCACGGCATCCACACCCACACCCACCACCGTCCCCCGCACCTCGGACAGGATCTCCTGCCCGACCCGCTCGGTGGCCGCCCCGGACAGCCCGGTGGCCGGGCCGTGGTGCCCGGGTGGGCTCACTCGACGGTGACCACCTTGGCCAGGTTGCGGGGTCGGTCGACGTCGTGACCGTGGAGACGGGCCAGCGCATAGGCGAACATCTGGAGGGGCACCACGTCGACGATGGGAGCGAACAGGTAGGGGGTGGCCGGCACCCACAGCACGGCGTCGGCCTGGCGGGCCGTCTCCTGGTCGTCGTCGTTGGCCACCAGTACCACGGTGGCCCCCCGGCTCTTGACCTCGGCCACGTTGGCCATCATCTTTCCCCAGGTCGGCGTGCGGGTGGCCACCCCGATGACCACCGTCCCCGGTTCGACCAGGGCGATGGGTCCGTGCTTGAGCTCCCCGCCCGGGAACCCCTCGGCCCGCAGGTAGGAGAGCTCCTTCAACTTGAGCGCCCCCTCCAGGGCCACCGGATAGCCCACCTGGCGCCCGAGGAAGATGAACGACGGCGAGTCGCGGTAGCGGAGGGCCACCGCCTCCACCTGGTCGGACCGCCCGACGGCCGTGGCCACCTGGTCGGGAAGGACCCCCATGGCGTCGAACAGCGAGCGGGCCTCGGCGGGGGCCAGCGTGCCCCGGGCCTGTCCCAAAAAGAGAGCCAGGATCTCGAGGGCGGTGATCTGGGCCAGGTGGGTCTTGGTGGCGGCCACCCCCACCTCCGGGCCGGCCCGGGTGTAGAGGACGGCGTCGGCCTCGCGGGCCATGGACGAGTCGACCACGTTGGAGATGACCAGCACCTTGGCGCCGAGGCGACGCGCCTCACGGATGGCCTGGAAGGTGTCCACCGTCTCGCCCGACTGGCTGACCCCGATGACCAGGGTCCGGTCGTCGAGCACCGGGTCGCGGTAGCGGAACTCGCTGGCGATGTCGATCTCCACCGGCAGCCGGGCCCAGTGCTCGATGGCGTACTTGGCCATGAGGCCGGCGTGGTAGCTGCTGCCGCAGGCCACGATGAACACCTTGTCGAAGGCCCGGAACTCGTCGTGGGTGATGTGCACCTCGTCGAGGTCCAAGGTGCCGTCGGGCAGCAGCCGGTCGAGGAGGGTGTCGGCCACCGCCTTGGGCTGCTCGTGGATCTCCTTGCTCATGAAGTCGTCGTAGCCGTCCTTGCGGGCGGCGTCGAGGTCCCAGTCGACGGTCATCCGGGCCGGGCTGACCTCGGAGCCGTCGAGGGCGGTGACCCGCACCGACCCGGGCCGCAACTCGGCCACCTGGTCGTCCTCCAGCACGTAGAAGTCACGGGTGAGCCCGAGGATGGCCGGGATGTCCGAGGCCAAGAAGGCGGCCCCGTCGGACACCCCCAAAAGGAGGGGCGAGACCCGGCGGGCCCCCACCACCAGCTCCGGGTCGTCGGCGTGGACCACGGCCACCGAAAAGGCACCCCGGACCCGGCCGAGGGCCGTGCGCACCGCCTCCGCCAGTCCCGCATCGGGGCGGGCCGACAGTGCGGACTCGATGAGATGGACCAGGACCTCGGTGTCGGTCTCGGACCCGAAGACGTGGCCTGCGGCGGCGAGCTCGTCGGTCAGCTCGACGTGGTTCTCGATGATCCCGTTGTGGATGAGGGCCAGACGACCCGAGCAGTCGAGGTGGGGGTGGGCGTTGCCCTCGGTCGGACCGCCGTGGGTGGCCCACCGGGTGTGGCCGATGCCGGCGGTGGCGGTGATCGGCGCCTCTTCGGCCCGCTTGATCAGGTCGTCGAGCGAACGGGTCCCGTTGGCGGCGCGCGCTCGCCACAGCCCGGTGCCCTGATCGGTACCGGCCAGGGCGATGCCGGCCGAGTCGTACCCGCGGTACTCGAGGCGGGTCAGACCCTCGAGGAGGACCTGGAGGACGGCGGTGTCCTCACCCTCCCGGTCGGCGCTCACCGCCCCGTAGGTGATCCCGATAATGCCGCACATGGGCCTTGAGGCTAGTGGGACGCCGCCGGTGGGGGGTGCCGGCGGGCCCTCAGCCGTTGGTGGCCGCCGCCGCCTGCAGCTCGAAGTCGACCAAGGTGGCCAGTCGTTGGGCGATCTCCTCGGCCACCCCCTGGCCCAGCGCTTCGACCATGATCCGGACCAGGGGCTCGGTCCCGCTGGGCCGGAGCAGCACCCGGCCGTCGTCGCCCAGACGTTGGATTTCCTCGTCGACCGCCGACCACACCGCCGCCGCCTCGGCCAGCAGCTCGGTATTGGGAACGGGCACGTTGACCAGCACCTGGGGGACCCGGGTGACCAGGCCGTCGAGGAGTCCGGCCAGCGGCGTGGCCCGCCGCACCACCAGGTCGGCCAGGACCAGACCGGTCAGCAGCCCGTCGCCGGTGGTGGCCAACCGGCGGAAGATGATGTGCCCGGATTGCTCGCCCCCCAGGGCCAGCCCGTCCTTGTCCAGGGCGGCCAGGACGTAGCGGTCCCCCACCGGTGTCTCCTTGACCACGATGCCCCGGTCTTCCATGGCCCGGCGAAACCCGAGGTTGGTCATGACCGTGACCACCACCGTGTTGCCGGCCAGCTGACCCCGTTCGGCCAGGTCGACGGCGAACAGGGCGAGGAGCTCGTCGCCACTGACCACCGCCCCCTCGGCGGTGACGGCCAGCAGGCGGTCGGCGTCCCCGTCGAGAGCCAGACCCAGGTCGGCCCCGTACTCGACCACGGCACCGGCCAGCGTGCCGATGGAGGTCGAACCGCAACCGGCATTGATGTTGGCCCCGTCGGGCTCACAGCCGATGGCCACCACTTCGGCCCCCAGGCGTTCGAACACCTCGGCGGCCAGGGCCGAGGCCGCACCGTGGGCGCTGTCCACCACCACCTTGAGGCCGTCGAGGGTGCGCCCCTCCAGCACCGAGCGCAGGTGATCGGCGTAGTCGTCCCCGGTACCGGGCTCCACCTGGAGCCGGCCCACGCCGTGGCCCTCGAGCGAGCGGGGACCCTTGACCGACGGATCGAGGATGCGCTCGAGCTCACCTTCGATAGCCGCCTCGACCTCGGCGCCGAGCTTGGCCCCCCCGGCGGCGAACACCTTGATGCCGTTGTCGGCGAAGGGGTTGTGGGAGGCCGAAATGACCACGGCGGGCACGTTGCGAAGGGCGGACAGCCAGGCCAGGGCCGGGGTCGGGAGCACCCCGACGTCGACCACGTCGGCTCCCTCGCCGGCCAACCCGGCCGACAGGGCGGCCTGGAGCATGGGGCCCGACCGGCGGGTGTCGCGCCCCACCAGAAAGGTGGCGGCGGAGATGGTGCGGGCGATGGCCCGGCCCAACGAGAGAACCAGCTCGGGCGTGAGCTCGACATTGGCGACACCCCGGACGCCGTCCGTGCCGAACCGGATGCGGGCCACTGCTTACCGCTTGGAGTACTGGGGAGCCTTGCGCGCCTTCTTCAGGCCGTACTTCTTCGATTCCTTCTCGCGGGCGTCACGTGTAAGGAATCCCGCCTTCTTGAGCGAGACCCGCTTCTCCGGGTCGAGCTCGATGAGGGCGCGGGCGATGCCCAGCCGGAAGGCCCCGGCCTGACCGGACACCCCGCCGCCGTCGATGGTCACGTCGATGTTCCACGACTCGGTCGAATCGGTCAGGCGCAGGGGCTCGGTCACCACCATCCGGTGGGTGGCCGAGGTGAAGTACTCCTCGAAGGCATGACCGTTGACGGTGATGGTGCCCTGGCCCGGACGGACCCGGACCCGGGCCACCGCCCGCTTGCGGCGGCCGGTGGTCTGACACAGGGGGGGGGCGGTGGGCACTTTGGGTTCCTCGCGATTCGATTAGGGGTGGCGTTCTCGGGGACCGAGCGTCAGGCACCGCTCCGGGCCGATGCCGTGCGACGGGCATCGGGGAGCTCCAGAGGCTCGGGGGACTGGGCGGCATGGGGGTGGTCGGGACCGATGTAGACCTTGAGCTTGGTGGCCATCTGCCGTCCGAGCCGGTTCTTGGGCAGCATCCCGCAGATGGCATTGCGCACCACCTGGTCGGCCCGATCGGTCATCAGATCGCTGTAGCGGGTGGCGGTGAGCCCGCCCGGGTACCCGCTGTGCCGGTAGGCCAGCTTGCTTTCGGCCTTGCCCGAGGTGAGCACCGCCTTGTCGGCGTTGATCACGACCACGTGATCGCCGACGTCGGCGTTCGGGGCGAAGATGGGCTTGTGCTTGCCCCGCAGGCGGGACGCCACCTCGGTGGCCAGACGGCCCAGCACCAGGCCGTCGGCATCCACGATCCACCAGGCGCGGGTGATGTCGGTGGGCTTGGGCGAGTAGGTACGCACGGGAGTTCCTTGTTCGGTGATGCGCGAGTCGACGCACCTCGGGGCGGGGCGAGCGGGCCGGCCAGGTGGACGGCGCCCGGCAGTGCCCTGCCTGGGATACGGCCGGCGGGGCTGGCCCGGCGACCGCCCAGGATACGGCCTCGGGGGCCCTGTGGGCAAGCCGGGCCCGGCGCTCAGGGCGTGTCGTAGCGCACGGCCACCAGGGTCAGCCCCTGAGGCGGGGCGGGTTGGGAGGCCTGGTGGCGGTCGGCCGACCGCAGGATGGCCAGCATGTCGGAGGCCCGTTTACGACCCCGGCCCACATCGACCAGGGTGCCGACCAGCGAACGGACCATCTGGTGGCAGAAGGCGTTGGCCTCGATCTCGAAGGCCAAAAGGTCCCCCACCCAGGGCAGGAGCGTGCCACAGGACCGCCTTCCCCGCAGACCCACCGCCCCCGGATCGGGAAGGCCGCCCAGCCGGGCCCAGCGTGCGTCGGTGACCCGACGGGTGATGGGATCCTCGGCGCTCGACCCGGGAACCCGCCGGCAGAAGGCCCGGAAGTCGTGTTCACCGAGGAGGGCATCGGAGGCCGCCTCCATTGTCCGCAGGTCGAGAGGGTCGGCCACCTGCCAGGTCAGCCCGGCCAGCAGCGGGTCGGGTACCGGGGCGTTGACCACCAGGTAGCGGTAGCGACGGGCGATGGCCGATCGGCGGGCGTCGAAGGCGACGGGGACCACGGCGGCCTGGCCGACCACCACCGAGGGACCGAGCAAGCGGTTGCACGAGCGGACCAGAGAGGCGGGGTCGAGTCCGTCCGACCGCTCAGCGGGGAGGTCGAAATGGACCACCTGGGCGATGGCGTGCACCCCGGCGTCGGTACGGCCGGCACAGGTCAGGGCCACCGGAGTCCGGGTGATGCGAGCCAGGGCGGCGCCGAGGGCGCCGGCCACGGTGCGCTGACCCTCCTGGGCGGCAAATCCGTGGAAGGCCGCACCGTCGTAGGCCACCGTCAGGCGCCAGCGGACGGATCGGTCGACGGATGGATCGTCCGTCCCCCCACCCAGGGGGGAGGGGCTCACACCAATTCGATGCGGGCCATCGGGGCGTTGTCCCCGGACCGGTTACCCAGTTTGAGGATGCGGGTGTAGCCGCCCGGACGGTCGGCGTAACGGGGGCCGATGTCGGCGAACAGCTTGGCCGCCATCTCCTTGTCACGGATGAAGGCCACCACGTTCCGCTGGCGGGCCAACCCACCCTTGGCGCCGGCGGTGATCACCTTCTCGGCCACCGGGCGCAGGGCCTTGGCCTTGGCCTCGGTGGTCACCAGGTACTCGGCGGCGATGAGGGAGGCCACCAGGTTGCCCATCATGGCCTTCTGGTGGGCGGCGCTGCCGCCGAACCGGCGGCCCTTCTTGGGTGTGCCCAGCATGTCCCGCTCAGTCCTTGACCCGCAGGGACAGACCCCGCTCGTCGAGCTTCTGGAGCACCTCGTCGAGCGACTTCTGCCCGAAGTTGGTGATGTTGAGCAGGTCGTCGAGCGTACGGTCGACCAGCTCGCCGATGGTGTTGATCTGGGCCCGCTTGAGGCAGTTGCGGGGACGCTCGGTGAGGTCGAGGTCCTCGATGCGCAGGTCGAGATCGGGCGACCCGGTGCCGATGGTGCCCACCTCGCCCAGCTCGAGCCCCATGGGCTCGTCCTCGAGGTCGGCGACCAGGCCCACCAGGGTCCGGAGGGTGTCGCCGGCCGAGGCCAGGGCCTCGCGGGGGGTCAGGGAGCCGTCGGTCTCGATGTCGAGGACCAGCCGGTCGAAGTCGGTGGACTGCTCCACCCGGACCGGCTCGACGGTGAAGGCCACCCGGCGCACCGGCGAGAAGATGGCGTCGACCGGGATGACCCCGATGGTGGCCGACCGCTTCGACTTGTCGGCCGAGAGGTAGCCCCGACCGCGCTCGACGGTGAGGTCGACGGCCAGGCGACCCTTGGCGTTGAGGGAGGCGATGTGCTGGGTCGGGCTGAGCACCTCGACGTCGGCTGTCACCTGCAGATCGCCGGCGGTGGCGTCCCCCGGTCCCCGCTTGTCGAGGCGGATGGTCACCGGCTCGTCGGTGTGCACCCGGAACAACAGGTCCTTCAAGTTGAGGATGAGGTCGGTCACGTCCTCTTTGACACCGGGCAGGGTGGTGAACTCGTGGAGGGCGTCATCGAACCGGACCTGGGTGATCGAGGCACCGGGGATGGACGAGAGCAGGGTGCGGCGCAGAGAGTTGCCCAGGGTGTGACCGAAGCCGGGGTCGAGCGGGCCGACGGCGAACCTCTGACGGTTGTCCTCTTCCTCGCCGACGGCTTCGACGGTGGGTCGTTGGATGATGAGCATGCGATCGTGACTCCTCGGCAGTGTGTGGATGCTGGTTCTGGTATGGCTACTTCGAGTACAACTCGACGATGAGCTGCTCCTGGACGGGCTCGTCGATGTGCTCGCGCAAGGGGAGGGAGAACACCCGGACCTCGAAGCGGTCGCCCACCGTCTCCAGCCACGGCGGGAGCTGACGGTCGAGGGTGTCCATGTTGCGTCGGACGTGGAAGAGCTCCCGGGACGACGGCTTGAAGGCCACAACGTCGCCCTGGCGCACCCGGTAGCTCGGGATGGTCACCCGCTTGCCGTTGACCCGGACGTGCCCGTGGCGGACCCACTGGCGGGCCTGGGCCCGGCTGGCTCCCCACCCGGCCCGGAAGGCCACGTTGTCGAGGCGCTGCTCGAGCATGCGCAGCAGGTTCTCGCCGGTGATCCCCGGCGCCCGGCTGGCCTCGACATAGAGGTTGTGGAACTGCCGCTCGAGCAGCCCGTAGATCCGGCGGGCCTTCTGCTTCTCACGCAGCTGACCGAGGTACTCCGAGCCCTGGCGCATCCGGTCGCGACCGTGCTCGCCGGGCGGGTAGGCGCGGCTGTGGCGGTCGGTCACCGCCTCGGAGACCGGGCATTTCATCGAATAGCAACGCTCGCCCTTCAAGAAGAGCTTGGTGCGCTCCCGGCGGCAGAGCCGGCAGACAGGTCCGGTGTATCGAGCCATAACTCCCTACGTCCCTTCGTCCCGACCTAGACCCGACGCCGTTTTTTGGGACGGCAGCCGTTGTGGGGGATGGGGGTCACGTCCTTGATGCCGGCCACTTCGATGCCGGCGGCGGCCAGCGACCGGATGGCCGTCTCCCGCCCCGACCCGGGGCCCCGGACCAGTACGTCGACCCGCCGCACCCCGTGCTCCATGGCCCGCTTGGCGCACTGCTCGGCGGCCAGCTGGGCGGCGAACGGCGTCGACTTGCGCGACCCCTTGAACCCCACGTTGCCGGCCGACGCCCAGGCCAGGACGTTCCCTTCCGGGTCGGCGATGGAGACGATGGTGTTGTTGAAGGAGGACTTGATGTGGGCGACCCCGAAGGTCACGTTCTTGCGTTCGCGCTTGCGGGGGCGTCGGGCGCCGGCGGCCGGCTTGGTGGTCTTGGCCATCTACTTACGAACCTTCTTCTTTCCGGCGACCGTCTTCTTCGGTCCCTTGCGGGTGCGGGCGTTGGTATGGGTGCGCTGCCCATGGACGGGGAGGCCCTTGCGGTGCCGGATCCCCTGGTAGCAGCCGATCTCCATCTTGCGCTTGATGTCCTGGGACACATCCCGACGCAGGTCCCCCTCCACCTGGAGGTTGGCGTCGATGTAGTTGCGCAGGCGGGTCACCTCGTCGTCGGTCAGATCGCGGACCCGGGTGTCGGGATTGGTGTCGGTGGCGGCACACACCTGCTGGGAGGTGGTGCGACCGATGCCGAAGATGTAGGTGAGGGAGATCTCCAACCGCTTCTCGCGGGGGATGTCCACCCCAGAAATACGGGCCACGTTCTGTCTCTCTTTCGCTCTACGCCGGAACCGGACGCATCAACCCTGGCGCTGCTTGTGGCGCGGGTTCTGGCAGATGACGAACACCCGCCGGTGACGGCGGATCACTTTGCACTTCTCACACATCGGCTTGACGCTGGGTCGAACCTTCATTTCCCTGTCTCTTTCCTGCGATCGCTCTCTTGCTGGTCTAACTGGTCTATCTGGGGGCTGCTCTGCTGCTCTGCCCTGGTGGGTCCGACTTCTGTCTCCGCCTACCGCCCGGCTCCGGGCCCTCGCCCCGACCGGATCGGCCACGGCGGTCGGGTCACTTGTAGCGGTAGGTGATCCGTCCTCGTGCCAGGTCGTAGGGAGTGATCTCCACCTGGACCTTGTCGCCGGGGAGGATACGGATGCGGTGCATCCGCATCTTTCCGGAGCTGTGGGCCAGAACCTTGTGGCCGTTCTCCAGCTCCACACGGAACATGGCGTTGGGTAGCGGCTCCACGACCGTGCCCTCCAGCACGATGGCATCTTCCTTGGGCTTGGGCAGGTGAATCTCCTCGATCGTTCTTCGTTCTGTTCCGCCCGGCACGACGGCCGACGTGCAACACGAACCACTGTCGGTCGTCCGTACGCACCGCAGAAGGTGGCGCACCTCGGAATGCCACCACGGCGGGATCGGCATGCCACGAGATCCCCGCGGCCAGCCGGACTGTCAGTCTAGCTCCTCGGCACCGAATTGCCAGTTCGACCCCGAATTTTGCCAGTTCGACCCCCGAATTGCTGCCGGCGGGGCCGGACCGGCACCGGCTCAGAGGACGGTGAACACCTCGGGACCGTCCTCGGTGACGGCAATGGTGTGCTCGAAATGGGCCGACAGGGCCCCGTCGGCGGTGACCACGCTCCAGCCGTCGTCGAGCTGGACGGTGGCCGCCCCCCCGGCGTTGACCATCGGCTCGACGGCGAAGACCATCCCCGTCTTGAGGGTCGGCCCCGGGGTGCCCGGCCAGTAGTTGGGGACCTGGGGCTCCTCGTGCATGGCCGTGCCGATGGCATGCCCCACGTACTCACGGACCACCGAGAACCCGGCCGCCTCGGCCACCTGCTGGACGGCCCGCCCCACCTCGTGGAGGCGGTTCCCCGGCCGCAGCTGCTCGATGCCGGCCCACAGGCTCTGCTCGGTCACCGCCATCAGCCGGGCGGCCTCGGCCGAAACCTCCCCCACCGCCGCCGTGTAGGCGGCGTCGCCGTGGTAGCCCTCGACGATGGCCCCGCAGTCCACCGAGATGATGTCCCCGTCCTCGAGGACGACCGAGGACGAGGGGATGCCGTGGACGATCATCGAATTTGGCGACGTGCACACCACGGCCGGAAAGCCGTGGTAGTTGAGGAAATTGGAGGTGGCCCCCCGCCTTTCGAGCACCTCGCGGGCCACCTTGTCGATGTCGGCGGTGGAAACCCCCGGGAGGAGGACGGCCCGGGTGGCCTCGTGGATCTCGGCCACCACCCGTCCGGCCTTGCGCATCTTGGCCAGCTCGTCGGCATTGCGTCTCATCGGATCACCAGGCTCTTGCGTCTCACAGGTTCTTGCGTCTCACAGGTTCTTGCGTCTCACAGGTTCATTCTCGTCGAAAGCGGGGCCGGTCGGACCGGGAGCCCCCGGACCGGGGGCCGCTCACCCGAACCCGCTGCCCCGTTGGCGGCGGGCCTCTATCACCTTGACCATACGGCGAGTGACGGCATCAGGTGATCCGGTGCCGGGGACCAGCTCCAGCTGACCCCGGGAGCGGTACCACTCGATGAGCGGGGCGGTCGAGATCTCGTACAGCTGGAGGCGCCGCGAGATGGCCTCTTCGGTGTCGTCCTCCCGCTGGACGACCTCGCCGCCGCAGGTGTCACAGGACCAGTTGATGAGGGGCGGGGAGGACAGGGAGAAGTTGGCCCCGCAGTCGATGCACACCCGGCGGGCGGCCAGCCGGCGCAGCACCTGGCCGGTGTGGACCTCGAGATCGATGGCCAGGTCCAGGTCGTACGGGGCGAGGATGGCGGCCAGCCGCTCGGCCTGGGCCACCGTGCGCGGGCAGCCGTCGAGGATGAACCCCCGGGCCCGCACGTCGCTCTCCCCCAGCCGCTCGGCCACCATCTCCATGATCAGGTCGTCCCCGAGGAGCTCGCCCCTGTCCATCTGGTCCTTGGCCTTCTGGCCGATGGGGGTGCCCTGCTTGACCGCAGCCCGCAGCATGTCCCCGGTCGACACGTGGGGCACCACGTAGTGATGGGACAGGCGCACACACTGTGTGCCCTTGCCTGCCCCCTGTTTGCCGAGGACGACGAGCCTGGCTCCGGGTACCACTTATTTGAGGAAGCCCTCGTAGTTTCGCATCATGAGCTGGCTGTCGATCTGCTTCATCGTCTCGAGGGCCACGCCTGTAGCAATCAGGAGGGTTGTGCCGTAGAAGGGGTAGCTGGTGATGTTCCAGGCCGCCATCAGCAGCGAGGGGGTGATGGCCACCCCGCCCAGGAAGAGGGCACCGGGCCAGGTGATCCGGTTGAGGATGTGGGCCAGGTACCGCTCGGTGGGATGCCCGGGCCGGATGCCCGGGATGTAACCCCCCTGCTTGCGGATGATGTCGGCCTGCTGGTGGGGGTCGAAGGCCACGTAGACGTAGAAGAAGGTGAACAGCAGGATGAAGATGAAGTAGGTGAGGATGTAGAACACGCTGGTCGGCGTCACATTGCTGTTCACCCAGTGGCGGAAGGCGTCGGATGGGATGATGTTGGACAGAAGGACGGGGATGTACAGCACAGAGCTGGCGAAGATGATGGGGATGACGCCGGCCTGGTTGACCTTCAACGGGATGTAGGTACTCGAGCCCCCGTACATCTTGCGGCCGACCACCCTCTTGGCGAAGGTCACCGGAATGCGGCGCTGCCCCTGGTCGACGAAGACGATGAGCACCAGAAGGGCCAGCGAGACGATCAGGATGGTGGCGAACTTGATGCGGCCCCCCTCCTGGAGGACGGTGTTGAGGCCGGAGGGGATGCCGGCCACCACGTTGGCGAAGATGAGGATGGACATGCCCTGGCCGATACCCCGCTGGGTGATGAGCTCGGCCAGCCACATGACGAAGGCGGTGCCGGCGGTCAGGGTCATCACGATGAAGGCAGCCCGCCAGATCGAGTAGTTGAGGATGAGGTCCACGGTCTGGGTGGTCCCGAACAGCCCTCCGCCCCCCTTGTGGAAGAGGTAGACCAGCCCGGTCGACTGCATGAGGGCCAGGGCCACGGTCAGGTACCGGGTGGTCTGGGTCAGCTTCTTCTGGCCCACCGCCCCCTGGTCACGCCACTCTTCCAGCTTGGGGATGACCGTGGCCAACAGCTGGATGATGATGCTCGACGTGATGTAGGGCATGATCCCGAGGCCGAAGACCGCCATCCGGGTGAGGGCACCGCCTGAAAACAGGTTGAGGAAGCCGAGGACCCCCGAGGACTTCGACGCCGCCGTCAGCTGGGCCACCTTGGAGAAGTTGACGAAGGGGACCGGGACATTGGCCCCGAACTGGTACAGGGCGATGATGGTCAGCGTGAAGAGGACCTTCTTGCGAAGGTCGGGGATCCGAAAGATGTTGGCCAGACTGGCGAGCATGGGACTCCTCGATGCCGCAGTGGGCCGATGCTACCGGTTGGTGAGGGCGTTGCCCTGGGCCGGCGGCCGGTTGTGGCCGAAGGGAAGGGGGACAACGGTGACCGAGCCGCCGGCACCGGTGATGGCCCTCTCGGCCGACCCGGAAAAGGCGTGGGCCTCCACCTGAACGGCCCGGGTGAGCTGGCCACCCCCGAGGACTTTGACCAGGTCGCCGCGCTTGGCCAGCCCGAGGGCGACCAGAGCGGCCAGGTCGAAGGTATCGCCCTCCCGCTCCTCGAGCACCCCCACGTTGACCGGCGTGTAGTCGATCCGGAACGGGTTGGTGAAGCCGCGTCGCTTGGGAATGCGCTGCATCAGCGGGAGCTGGCCACCTTCGAAGCCCAGGGGGATGGTGTCGCGGGCCCCCTGGCCTTTGGTGCCGCGGCCGGCCGTCTTTCCGCCCTTGCCGGCGATGCCTCGGCCCACGCGTCGCCGACGGCGGGTCGAACCCGCGGGTGGGTGGAGCTCATGCACCTTCATGGATCAGCCTTTCTCGTCGGGCTCGGCCGCGGTGACGTCGACCAGGTGGGGGACACGGGCCAGCATCCCACGAATTTCGGGGCGATCGGGGAGCAGGTTGGTGCGTCCGATGCCGCGCAGGCCGAGGGCCCGGAGGGTCCCCCGGTGCTTGGGCTTGGTGCCGATGGCCGAGCGGACCTGGGTCACCCGCAGCCATCCGGTGGTGGCCGCCGGGGTCGGGGAGGCGGCCATCTCAGCTCACCTCCGTGAACAGGTCGGCTTCGCGCCGGCGCTCGCGGTAGGCCCGCAGCATGGCCGCCGGAACCACCTCGTCGACCGGCTTGCCCCGCAGGGCGGCGATCTCGTCGGGGCGCTTGAGTCCCTTGAGACCGGCGATGGTGGCGTGGGCCACGTTGATGCCGTTGGATGACCCGAGCGACTTGGCCAGAATGTCGCGGATTCCGGCCATCTCGAGGATGGCGCGGGCTGCCCCACCGGCGATGACCCCGGTACCAGGAGCGGCCGGCTTCAGCATGACCCGCCCGGCCCCGCTCTCCCCCACGATCGGGTGGGTGATGGTCGAGCCGGCCAGGGGCACGTCGAACATGTTCTTGCGGGCTTCCTCGATCCCCTTCTGCACGGCCAGCCCGGCTTCCTTGGCCTTGCCGTAGCCGAGGCCCACCCGCCCGTTGCCGTCGCCCACCACCATGAGGGCGGCAAAGGAGAAGCGCCGACCTCCCTTGACCACCTTGGACACCCGGTTGACCCGGATGGTCCGCTCCTCGAACTGCAGATCGTTGGCAGCCATGGTCTAGAACTCCAGTCCTTCGGTGCGGGCGGCGTCGGCCAGAGCGGCCACCCTTCCGTGGTAAGCGAACCCACCGCGGTCGAAGACCACGCTGGTGATGCCGGCCGCCTTGGCCCGGGTGGCGACGAGACGACCCACCGCGGTGGCGGCGTCGACATTGCCTCCCGATGCGCCCCGCAGGTCGCTCTCGACGGTGGAGGCCGAGGCCAGGGTCACACCGGCCTCGTCGTCGATGACTTGAGCGGCGATGTGCTTGTTGGAGCGGAACACGGCCAGCCGCGGGCGGGCGGCCGAGCCACGCACACGCCGACGCACCCGGGCGTGCCGGCGGTGGCGGAGCTCCACTTTGTGATCGGTGCGGGCCATTACTTGGCTGCCTTTCCTGCTTTGCGCACGACCCGCTCACCGGCGTAGCGGACGCCCTTGCCCTTGTAGGGCTCGGGCTTGCGGAGCTTGCGGATGTCGGCGGCCACCTGGCCCACCTTCTCCTTGTCGATCCCCCGCACGATGATCCGGGTGGGCGTGGGCACCTCGAAGGCGACGCCGTCGGGTGCGCTCACGTTGACCGGATGGGAGAAGCCGAGGGCCAGCTCGAGGGCGTTCGGACCCTTGGGAACGGCCCGGTAACCGACCCCCACGATCTCCAGCTCCTTGGAGAAGCCTTCGGTCACCCCGGCCACCATGTTGGCCACCAGGGACCGGGTGAGGCCGTGCAGGGCGCGGTTCTGGCGCTGGTCGTCGGGACGCTCGACCACCAGGTTGTCATCGACCTGGGTGATGGAGATGGCGGCCGGCACCGTGCGGGCCAGCTCGCCCTGGGGTCCTTTGACCGTGACCATGTTGCCCTGGCCCAGGGCCACCGTCACCCCGGAGGGGACGGGAATGGGGGTGCGTCCGATACGTGACATCAGTTCGTCCCTCCGGGTGCCCGGTTACCAGACATAGCAGAGCACCTCGCCGCCCATCCGCCGCTTGCGGGCCTCGCGATCGGTCATCAGGCCCTTGGAGGTGGAGACCACGGCCACGCCCAGCCCGCCGAGCACCCGGGGCAGCTTGTCGGCCCGGGTGTAGATGCGCAGGCCCGGCTTGGACACCCGCTTGATCCCCGAGATGGTCCGCTCGCGGTCGGGCGAGTACTTCATGGTGATCTGCAGCGTCTTGCCCGGCTTGGCCGGGTCCTCCGCCACCTGGTAGCCGACGATATAGCCCTCGTCGACCAGGATGGCGGCCAGCGACTCCTTGAGCTTGGAGCCGGGCATGGTCACCGTGTCGAAGTGGGCGGTGTTGGCGTTCCGGATGCGGGTCAGCATGTCGGCGATCGGGTCGGTCATCGTCATTGGCGCTCGCCCCCCCTCACCAGCTGGCCTTGGTCACGCCCGGGATCTCCCCGGCATGGACCATCACCCGCAGGCAGATCCGGCACAGGCCGAATTTGCGGTACACCGACTTGGGCCGCCCGCAACGGCGGCATCGGGTGTACCCACGCACCTTGAACTTGGGAGTGCGTTGCTGCTTTTGGATCAGTGCGGTCTTCGCCATGTCGTTACTGGTTCTCCTGTCGGAACGGGAAGCCGAAGGCGGCCAGAAGGGCCCGGCCTTCGTCGTTGGTACGTGCGGTGGTGGCGATGGTGATGTCCATGCCCCTGACGGTGTCGATACGGTCGTAGTCGACTTCGGGAAAGATGAGCTGCTCGGTGACCCCGAAGGTGTAGTTCCCGTGCCCGTCGAACGAGCGGGGAGACAGCCCCCGGAAGTCACGGATGCGGGGGATGGCCATGGCCAACAGGCGGTCCAGGAATTCCCATGCCCGGTCACCCCGCAGGGTGACCTTGGCCCCGATCTCCTGACCTTCCCGCAGCTTGAAGGAGGCGATGGACTTTTTGGCCCGGGTCACCACCGGCTTCTGACCGGAGATGATCTCGAGGTCCCGCATAGCCCCTTCGATGAGCGATTTCTGCTGGGTGGCCCGGCCCACACCCATGTTGATGACGATCTTGTCGAGCCGGGGGACCTGCATGATATTGGCCAGGCCCAACGACGTCTTGAGCTCGGCCCGCACCTCGGCGTCGTAACGCTGCTTGAGGCGCGGCCGGGTGGCGGCGGTGGTGGCCATCACAGCTCGGCTCCGCACTTCTTGCAGACCCGCAGTTTGCGCCCCTGCTCGTCGATCCGCATCCCGATCCGGCTGGGACCGCAGTCCCCGCACACGATGGCCACAGAGGAGACCGACACCGGCATGAACTTGTCGATGACGCCCCCCTGCATGGTGGCGCGGGTGGGCTTGGCGTGACGCTTGGCCACGTGCACCCCTTCGACGATGACCCTTCCCTCGGAGGGGATGGCCCGGACCACAGTGGCCTGCTTGCCCCGGTCCTTGCCTACCAGGACCTGCACTTTGTCACCTTTGCGAATGCGCATCTACAACACCTCCGGAGCCAGCGAGATGATTCGCATGAACCGTTTGTCCCGCAGCTCGCGGCCCACCGGACCGAAGATCCGGGTACCACGAGGCTGCTGCTGATCGTTGATGAGCACGGCGGCGTTCTCGTCGAAGCGGATGTAGCTGCCGTCGGGACGGCGCTTCTCCTTCTTCGTGCGGACGACGACGCACTTGACCACGTCCCCCTTCTTGACCGCCGCACCGGGGATGGCGTCCTTGACGGTGGCCACGAAGATGTCCCCGATGGACGCATAGCGGCGCCGGGACCCACCCAGCACCTTGATGCAGAGGACCTCTTTGGCGCCGGAGTTGTCGGCCACCCGGAGGCGTGACTCCTGCTGGATCATCGGGCACGCTCCAGGACTTCGGCCAGCCGCCAGCGCTTGAGCTTGGACAGCGGGCGTGTCTCGGTCACCCGGACCCTGTCGCCCACCTTGGCCGCCCCTTCGCCGTCGTGGACGTAGAGGCGCTTGGTGCGCTGGACCGTCTTTCCGTAACGGGGGTGGCGGACCCGTTCGACCACGGCCACCACCACGGTGGCGTCCATGGCGTCGGAGACCACCAGGCCCTCACGCACCTTGCGCCGGTTGACCCGGGGTTCGGGTGTGGCCGTTTCGTCAGCCATCAGTTGGTCTCCTCGGGTTGGTCCTGGTCATCGTCTGGGTCGTCCCCGCCACCGGCCTCGACCTCGTCGTCACTGTCAGCCTCGACCTGGTCGTCACCGTC
Organism: uncultured Acidimicrobiaceae bacterium; assembly: GCA_963813525.1. GTDB lineage: Bacteria > Actinomycetota > Acidimicrobiia > Acidimicrobiales > RAAP-2 > Bog-756. The sequence continues at coordinate 660,879 of CAWEZI010000005.1, read as the reverse complement.
AGCCTCGACCTCATCGTCGGAATCCTCGGTGTAGCCCTCGGGCCGGGGCATACCGTCGTCGTCGGCCACCTCGTCGGCCAGTTCCCCCTCGACCGTGGTCCCGTCGACGTCGTCTTCACCGGCCTCCTCGGCCGCTCGGGCCGCACGGCGCTCGGCGGCCGTGGTGTGACTCCGGCCCAGGGCTTCGTCCTCGCTCCGGCGGCGGGCGGCGGCCTGGTGGGCGGGCAGCTCGTCCATGGCCATGCCTTCGGCTTCGGCGATCTCCCGGATCCGCAGCTCGGTCATCATCCGGGCCACGTCCTTGCGCACATGGGTGATACGCGAGAAATTGTCCAGCTGTCCGGTGGCCAACTGGAAGCGGAGGTTGAACAACTCGCGCCGCGACTCACTCAGCTGGCGTTCGAGCTCCTCGATGTCATACTCGGCGATGTCGGCCGCTTCGACCATCAGACCTGGACCTCCGGCGTGCCGTGGGTTCCGGGACGGATCACGAACCGGGCCCGGAAGGGCAGCTTCTGGATGGCCCGGTCCATGGCCTCGCGGGCCAGGTCGGGCTCGACACCGGCCAGCTCGAACAGGATGCGCCCGGGCTTGACCACGGCCACCCAGTGCTCGGGGTTGCCCTTGCCCGAGCCCATGCGGGTCTCGGCCGGCTTCTGGGTGACCGGCCGGTCGGGGAAGACCCGGATCCACACCTTGCCGCCCCTCTTGACGTGGCGGGTCATGGCGATTCGGGCTGCTTCGATCTGCCGGGCCGTGAGCCAGGCCGGCTCCATGGCCTGGATGCCGAAGTCGCCGAAGGTGACCTCGCTGCCGCCCTTGGCCATCCCGCTCATCCGGCCGCGCTGCTGCTTGCGGTGCTTGACCTTGCGGGGCATCAGCATCTCAGTCCACCTCCTTGCGGAAGTGGGGCGTCTCGTGGTGCTCGCGGGTCCGTCGCTCGATCTCCTCGTCCTCGCTGAGGATGCGCTCGAGCTCATCGGGCACGGCGGGCGGGGCGGCGATGTCGGCGGTCGACCGGTCGACCAGTCCTTCGGGGATTTCGGTGTCGCCGCTCGAGTCGGCGTCCACCGTGACCACGCTGCCCGGGGCACCCTGCTCGGCCCGGCGCCGTCCACCACCGGCCGTGATCAGCCGGCGTGGGGCTTCGCCGCCCTGTCCGGAGGTCTCGCCCACCGCCATGGCCGCCTCACGGGTGATCTTGTCCTCGGTGGAGATCTTGTAGGGGAGGATGTCGCCCTTGTAGATCCACACCTTGACCCCGATGCGGCCGAAGGTGGTCCGGGCCTCGCGGAATCCGTAGTCGATGTCGGCCCGCAGGGTGTGCAGGGGGACCCGGCCCTCGCGGTAGGACTCCTTGCGGGACATCTCCGACCCGCCCAGCCGGCCCGAGCACTGCACCCGCACCCCGAGGGCGCCGGCCTTCTGGACGGTCTGGATGGAGCGCTTCATGGCCCGGCGGAAGGCCACCCGGCGGGCCAGCTGGTCGCAGATGCCCTGGGCGATGAGGGCAGCGTCCAGTTCGGGCTGCTTGATCTCCTGGATGTTGAGCTGGATCCGGTTGTTGAGGCCGGTGATCTCCTCGATCCGCTTCTTGAGCCGGTCGGCCTCGGCCCCCCGGCGACCGATGACGATGCCCGGTCGGGCGGTGTGGATGTCCACCCGCAGCCGGTCACGGGTGCGTTCGATCTCGATGCGGCTGACGGCGGCCGACTCGAGCTGGGACATCAAGTAGTCGCGGATCTCCCAGTCCTCGATCACGCAGTTCTGATAGTTGCGCTCCTCGAACCAACGCGACTTCCAGTCGGTGGTGACGCCGAGGCGGAACCCGTAGGGGTTGACCTTCTGGCCCATCTAATCGCCCTTCCCAACGGCCGGTCCGCCGTCTGTCTCGTCGTCGTCTCCGGCGGCCTGGTCTGCTTCGTCTTGGTTGTCGATGTCGGACGCCTCGATGGGACCGGCTTCGGTCTCGGTGATCACGTCGTCGGTGTCGTCGGTGTCGTCGGCGTCGTCGGTGTCGTCGGTGACGTCGGCGCCCTCATCGTCCTCATCCCCCAGATCGGACTCCTCGAGCGGTCCGGCTTCGGTTTCGGTGATGACGTCGTCGGCGTGGACGGCCTCGTCCGGCCATCCCTCCGCGCCGGTGTCGTGCTCGACGGAGGAGGTCGCCGTTGCGGTGGCCTCGGTCGCCCCACCCCGCTGACGGCGGCGCGACCCGGCCACCCGCCGCGACCGCTGGCCGGCGTTGGTGGCCTGCTGGGCCCGGCGCCGGGCGATGCGCTCTTCGGGCATCCGGCTCACGATGATGGTGATGTGGGAGGTCCGCTTGCGGATACGGGTGGCCCGGCCACGGGCGCGCGGACGCCAGCGCTTGAGGGTGGTCCCCTCGTCGGCGAAGCACGCCGCCACGTAGAGCTCCTCGGCATCCAGCCCGTCGTTGTGGACGGCGTTGGCCACGGCCGAGGCCAGCACCTTGCCGATGGTCACCGCCGCCCCCCGGTCGCCCAAAGACAGGGTTTCGGCGGCCCGGTCGACGTCCTGGCCCCGGATCAGGTTGAGCACCTGGCGGGCCTTGTTGGCCGGCACCGAGCAGTGACGGAGGACGGCACGGGTCCCTTCCCGCTCGTTGGTCTTCACCCCGGGCATGTCATCGCCTCCCCGCCCGCTCTTGGCCGGCGTGGAACTTGAAGGTACGGGTGGGAGCGAACTCGCCCAGCTTGTGACCGACCATCGATTCGGTCACGTACACAGGGATGTGCTTACGGCCGTCGTGGACGGCGATGGTGTGGCCGACCATGTCGGGGATGATGGTGGAGCGGCGGGACCAGGTCTTGATGACCTTCTTGTCGCCGGCGGCGTTGAGGGCGTCGACCTTCTTGAGCAGATGGTCGTCGACGAACGGTCCCTTCTTGAGGCTGCGAGGCATGGCGTGGTATTCCCTCTGTCTTCCCTATCGCCGGGCGCCGCGGGTGCGGCGCCTCCGGACGATCATGGCGTCGGAATCCTTGTTGCGAGCCCGGGTCCGTCCTTCGGGACGGCCCCAGGGCGAGACCGGGTGACGGCCACCGGAGCTCTTGCCCTCGCCGCCGCCCAGTGGGTGGTCGACCGGGTTCATGGCCACCCCCCGGGTCTGGGGGCGGACGCCCTTCCACCGGTTCCGTCCGGCCTTGCCGATCTTGACCAACTCGGCCTCGGCGTTGCCCACCGTTCCGAGGGTGGCCCGGCAGTCGATGGGCACCCGCCGCATTTCGGTGGAGGGCAGCCGGAGGGTGGCGAAAGCACCTTCCTTGGCCACCAGCTGCACGCTCATGCCCGCCCCGCGGGCCAGCTTCCCCCCGGCCCCGGGCCGGAGCTCGATGTTGTGGATCACCGAGCCCACCGGGATGTAGCGGAGGGGCAGGGCGTTGCCGGGGCGGATCTCCGCCCCCTGGCCGGACTGGAGGCGGTCACCTACCGCCACCTGGGCCGGAGCCAGGATGTAGCGCTTCTCGCCGTCCACGTAGTGGAGCAGGGCGATCCGGGCGTTGCGGTTGGGGTCGTACTCGATGGCCGCCACCTTGGCCGGCACACCGTCCTTGTTGCGCTTGAAGTCGATGACCCGGTACTGCTGCTTGTGGCCGCCGCCCCGGTGCCGGGAGGTCTTGCGGCCGTAGTTGTTGCGGCCACCGGTGCCGGGCTTGGAGGCCAGCAGCGACTTCTCGGGGCGGTCGCGGGTGATCTCGGCGAAATCGGAGACGGTCTGGAACCGTCGGCCGGCGCTGGTGGGCTTGCGTGAGCGGAGTGGCATGGTTGGGGTCCCGGTCCTCAGTTCTCGAACAGGTCGATCGACTCGCCCTCGTGGAGGGTGACGATGGCCCGCTTGGTGTTCGAACGGTGCCCGAGCGTGTTGCTCTTGCGGTTGATCTTGGTCTTGCCCTTGCGGTTGAGGGTGTTGACCTTGTCGACGCGGACGTTGAACGCCTCCTCGACGGCCCGCCGCACATCGATCTTGGTGGCCTGGGGGTCGACCACGAAGACGTAGACGTTCTGGTCCATCAGGGCGTAGGACTTCTCCGACACCACCGGTCGGATCAGCACGTTGTGGGGATCCCTCATGACCCGCTCCCGTCTGCGTCGGCCTCATCGGCCGGGGTGGCTTCGTCGCTCTGGTCGGTGCTGGCCTCGTCGGCCTCGTCCTCGGCCACGCTGCTTTCGGCGGTGCCACCCGACCCGGCGTCGTCGGAATCGACCGGGTCGTCCGCCACCGGTGCCGGCCCGGGCTGGCTCTGGCCGGGCAGGGTCTGGTCGGTGAAGACGATCCAGTCGTTGACCAGGATGTCGTAGGCGTTGAGCTCGCCGGCCATGATGGTCTGGACCTCGGGCAGGTTGCCAAACGAGCGGTCGGCGTAGCCGTCCTCGTCGCCCAACACCACCAGGACCCGCCCGGCGACACCGATGGCCTCGAGCGCAGCCAGGCCGTCCTTGGTGGAAGGCGTGTCGAAGGACCACCGGTCGATCAGGACCACCCGCTCCTGCGCCGCCCGGTCGGACAGGGCGGAGCGCAGAGCCAGTTGGATCATCTTCTTCGGCGTCTTCTGGGCGTAGGAACGGGGCTTCGGCCCGAGAGCCACGCCCCCACCCACCCACTGGGGCGAACGGGTGGAACCCTGGCGGGCCCGTCCGGTCCCCTTCTGACGGAACGGCTTGGCTCCGCCGCCCCGGACCTCGGCCCGGGTTTTGGTCGACTGGGTGCCCGCCCGGGCCGCCGCCAATTGGGCGGTCACCACCTGGTGGAGCACGTCCTGGTTGGGCTCGATGCCGAAGAGGGTGGCGTCCAGTCCCACCTCCCCGAGCTCGGTGCCCTCGGTGGTCCGACGGGTGACCGAGCGGGACTGGGGTTCGGGACGGCGCAACCGACGGACCTGGGCCCAGCTGGTCGGCTCGGAAGCCAGGGTTTCGGTGGCCATCAGCGCTGGCCTCCCTTGACCAGGGGCGTCTTGACCGCGTCGCGCAGCACGACCACCCCGCCCCGCGGACCGGGTACCGCCCCCTTGACCAGGATCAACTCCCGCTCCGGATCGGACTGGACGATCTCCAGGTTGAGGGTGGTCACCTGGTGCCCTCCCATCCGGCCGGCCATTTTCGTCCCCTTGAACACCCGGGAGGGGGTGGCACAGGCACCGATCGAGCCCGGCGACCGGTGCTTCTTGTGGTTACCGTGCGATCCCCCCTGGCCCTTGAAGTTGTGCCGCTTCATGCCGCCGGCGAAACCCTTGCCCTTGGACACGGCGATGGCATCGACCAGCTCCCCGGCCACCATCAGGTCGGCGGTGAGCTGTTGACCCACCTCGAAGTCGGAGACGTCCTCCACCCGCAGCTCGACCAGTCGGCGACCGGGGTCGACGCCGGCCTTGTCGAAGTGTCCCTGTTCCGGACGGGTGAGCGTCGACGAGCGGCGGTGACCCCAGGTCACCTGGACGGCGGCGTAGCCCTCGCGCTCGGGCGTCTTGACCTGGACGATGCGGGCCGGAGCCACGCGCACCACCGTCACCGGTATGGCCCGGTGTTGGTCGTCCCAGATCTGGGTCATTCCCACTTTTTCGCCCACGATCGCCTTGGTGGCCACTGGAGCTCTCCGTCTCGATTCTCAACTCATTGCGACGCCGACCGGCGCCGATTCTCATCTGACAACTGCTCGAACCACCGGGCCCGGTACATGGCCGGGCAGGTCCGACTGGAATGGCTTGCACGCAGACGCTCCGCTCGGAAGAAACCCGAGCGGAGCGCTCGCCTGGTTTGGTCCGAGGTCCCCGTGGACACACCACGGGCGCTCGAACACGTCTTTGCTGTCTCTCGATCTTGTGCCACCCGAAATCGGGCCGACCGGCGACTATATACCATCCGGCCGGCGGGAACAACGCCCCCGGCCGGCGGGAGACCCGGCTAGACGGTCTGGATCTTGATCTCGATGTCCACGCCGGCCGGCAGATCCAGCCTCTGGAGCGAGTCCACCGTCTTCGGGGTGTGCTCCACGATGTCGACCAGTCGCTTGTGCACCCGCATCTCGAAGTGCTCGCGGCTGTCCTTGTACTTGTGGGGCGACCGGATCACCGTGTAGCGGTGCTTCTCGGTAGGCAGAGGCACCGGGCCCAGCACCTTGGCCTGGGTCCGGAGCACCGTCTGCACGATCTTTTCGGTCGACTGGTCGAGGATCTCGTGGTCGTAGGCCTTGAGCCTGATCCGGATCTTCTGTCGGGGGCCTTCTGCGGCCATGGGTACGGCGTCCTTCCCTGGTGTTCTTCGAGCAGCTCGGGGAGCTACTCGAGGATCTTGGTGACCCGGCCCGAGGCCACCGTCCGGCCACCCTCACGGATGGCGAACCGCAGACCCTGGTCCATGGCGATGGGCTTGCCCAGCTCCACCGTCATGTCCGTGTTGTCGCCGGGCATGACCATCTCGGTCCCCTCGGGGAGGGTGATGGTGCCGGTGACGTCGGTGGTACGGAAGTAGAACTGCGGCCGGTAGTTGGTGAAGAAGGGCTTGTGGCGCCCACCCTCGTCCTTGTTGAGGACGTAGACGGTGGCCTCGAACTTGGTGTGGGGGGTGATCGAGCCCGGCTTGCACAGGACCTGGCCCCGCTCGACCTCCTCCTTCTTAGTACCCCGCAACAGAGCGCCGATGTTGTCGCCGGCCCGACCCTCGTCGAGGAGCTTGCGGAACATCTCGATGCCGGTCACCGTGGTCTTCTGGGTGGGGCGGAGACCGACGATCTCCACCTCCTCGCCGACCTTGACGATGCCCTGCTCGACCTTGCCCGTCACCACGGTGCCCCGGCCGGTGATCGACATGACGTCCTCCACCGACATCAGGAAGGGCTTCTCCACGTCCCGCTCGGGCTCGGGGATGTAGGAGTCCACCGCCTCCATCAGCTCGGTGATCTTCTCAGCCCACTCGGCATCGCCTTCGAGGGCCTTGAGGGCGCTCACCCGCACGATGGGGGTGTCGTCGCCGGGGAACTCATACTCGTTGAGCAGCTCACGCACCTCGAGCTCGACCAGGTCGAGCAGCTCCTCGTCGTCCACCGCATCGGACTTGTTGAGCGCCACCACGATGTAGGGCACGCCGACCTGACGGGCCAGGAGCACGTGCTCCCGGGTCTGGGGCATGGGCCCGTCGGCCGCCGATACCACCAGGATGGCTCCGTCCACCTGGGCGGCCCCGGTGATCATGTTCTTGATGTAGTCGGCGTGGCCAGGCATGTCCACGTGGGCGTAGTGACGGTTGGGCGTCTCGTACTCCACGTGGGCGATCTGGATGGTGATGCCCCGCTGCTTCTCTTCCGGTGCCTTGTCGATCTCGTCGAAGGGCGTGAAGTTGGTAGTGGGGTCGTTCTCATGGAGGACCTTGGTGATGGCCGCGGTGAGCGTGGTCTTCCCGTGGTCGATGTGCCCCATCGTGCCCACATTGACGTGGGGCTTCGTGCGCTCGAACTTCTGCTTGGCCATGGGTGGGGTAATGCTCCTAATCTCGGACGGTGCCCCCTCGGGCCCGCCACGACGCAGGCGGTTGCCTGTCGTCTCTCCTCATGTATCGATTACGACTGCTCAGCCGGTCCATCCGCATCAGATGCAAACGGCTGCACCGGACTGTGTTGGGTACTGCGGTGACGTTGGGTACTGCGGTTACGACTTCTGGCGCACGTCCCCTACTCGCCTCGCGCCTTGGCGATGATCTCCTTGGCGATCGACTCGGGGACCTCGTTGTAGGCCAGGAACTGCATGGTGTAGGTGGCTCGGCCCTGGGTGCGCGAACGCAGGTCGGTAGCGTAGCCGAACATGTCGCTCAGTGGTACCTGGGCGCGCACGATGTGACTGCTGCCTCGTTGCTCCATACCCTCGACCTTGCCCCGGCGAGACGAAAGGTCGCCGATCACGTCGCCCATGTAGTCCTCGGGGGTGGTCACCTCCACGGCCATCACCGGCTCCAGTAGGACCGGATCGGCCAGGGCGGCCGCCTTCTTGATGGCCATCGACCCGGCGATCTTGAAGGCCATCTCCGAGGAGTCCACATCGTGGAAGGAGCCGTAGGTCAGGGTCACCTTGATGTCAACCGTGGGGTAGCCGGCCAGCACCCCCGAGGTGATCGACTCGCGGATGCCCTGGTCGACCGAGGGGATGTACTCCTTCGGGATCACCCCGCCGCTGATCTTGTCCACGAACTCGTAGCCGCCTCCGGGCCCGGTGGGCTCCAGGGTGATGACTACGTGGCCGTACTGGCCCTTGCCGCCGGTCTGGCGGACGTAGCGGAGCTCGACCTTCTCCACCTTCTTGCGCACCGTCTCGCGGTAGGCCACCTGGGGCTTGCCCACGTTGGCATCCACGTTGAACTCGCGCAGCATCCGGTCGACCAGCACCTCGAGATGGAGCTCGCCCATCCCCGAGATGACCGTCTGGCCGGTCTCCTCGTCGGAATGCACCTGGAAGGTCGGGTCCTCCTCGGACAGCGAGAAGAGGGCCTTGCCCAGCTTGTCCTGGTCCACCTTGGTCTTGGGCTCCACGGCCACGTGGATGACCGGCTCGGGGAAGGTCAGCGACTCGAGGACCACCTGGTTGTCGGGGTCGCACAGGGTGTCACCGGTGGTGGTCTGCTTGAGCCCCACCGCGGCCACGATGTCGCCGGCGTAGGTGACGTCGAGGTCCTCGCGGGAGTTGGCGTGCATCTGGAGGATGCGCCCCACCCGCTCCTTGCGGTCCTTGGTCGAGTTGATGACGCCCGACCCCTTGGTCAGGGTGCCCGAGTAGACCCGCAGATAGGTGAGCTTCCCGACGAAGGGGTCGGTCATGACCTTGAAGGCCAGGGCGGCGAAGGGCTCACTGTCGTCGGGGGCGCGCTCGACGGTGACCCCTTCCTTGCGGGGGACGGTGCCCATGGTCGGCGGGATGTCGAGCGGGCTGGGCAGGTAGTCGACCACGGCGTCGAGCATGGGCTGGACGCCCTTGTTCTTGAAGGCCGAGCCGCACAGGACGGGGACAGCATGGCTGCCCAGGGTGGCGGTGCGGATGGCCCGCTGGAGGTCCTCAGGGGTGATCTCCTCGTCCCCCAGGTACTTCTCCATGATGATGTCGTCGTGGTTGGAGATGACATCGATGAGCTGGTGGTGGGCCTCCTCGGCCACCGCCTTCATGGCCGCCGGAATCTCCTCTTCCCGCCACTCCTCACCCATGCCGTCGTCCCACACCAGGGCCCGCATGTGGACCAGGTCGACCACACCCCGGAAGTCCCCTTCGGCGCCGATGGGCAGTTGGATCACGGCCACGGTGGCGTCGAGGCGGTCCTTGATCATCTCCACGCACCGGTCGAAGTCGGCGCCGGTCCGGTCCATCTTGTTGATGAAGCACATCCGGGGGACCTCGTACTTGTTGGCCTGCCGCCACACCGTCTCGGTCTGGGGCTCCACCCCGGCCACCGCGTCGAACACGGCCACCGCGCCGTCGAGCACCCGCAGCGAGCGCTCGACCTCGACGGTGAAGTCGACGTGGCCGGGGGTGTCGATGATGTTGATGACCGTGTCCCGCCACATGCAGGTGGTGGCGGCGGAGGTGATGGTGATCCCCCGCTCCTGCTCCTGGACCATCCAGTCCATGGTGGCCGTGCCCGCGTGGACCTCGCCGATCTTGTAGTTCTTTCCCGTGTAGTACAGGATCCGCTCGGTGGTGGTGGTCTTGCCCGCGTCGATATGGGCCATGATCCCGATGTTGCGGGTCTTGGCCAGAGGGTGGTGGCGGGTGGTCGCTTCAGCCATGTTTCTTCAGCTCTCGGGTCGTGCTCGTGTGTCGTTCTCGCCGCCGGCCGGCGGGGGGCGGAGCCCCTCCTACCAGCGGTAGTGGGCGAAGGCCTTGTTGGACTCGGCCATCTTGTGCAGATCTTCGCGGCGCTTGGCGGCAGCGCCGATGCCATTGGCCGCGTCGCGTATCTCGTTGGACAGGCGCTCGGCCATGGTCTTCTCGCGACGCTGCTGGGAGTAGCCCACCAGCCACCGGATGGAGAGGGTGGTGGCCCGACGGGGACGGACCTCGACGGGGACCTGGTAGGTGGCTCCCCCGACCCGACGGCTCCGGACTTCGAGCTCGGGGCGGGTGTTCTCCACCGCCTTCTTCAGCACCGCCACCGGATCGTTGCCCGACTTTTCGGCCACGTCGGCCAAGGCGTCATAGACGATCCGCTCGGCCAGGGTGCGCTTGCCCCGGCTCAGTACCCGGTTGACCACCTGGGTGACCAGCACCGAGTGGTAGACGGGGTCGGGCATGAGCTCACGGCGTACAGCCGGTCCTTTGCGGGGCACGTCAGGACTCCTTCTTGGCGCCGTAGCGGCTGCGGGCCTGGTTGCGTTCGCGCACACCCGAGGCGTCGAGTGTCCCCCGGATGACCTTGTAGCGGACACCGGGGAGGTCCTTGACCCTGCCCCCGCGGACCAGCACGATCGAGTGCTCCTGGAGGTTGTGACCCTCGCCCGGGATGTAGGCGGTCACCTCCAGGCCGCTGGTCAGGCGGACCCGGGCCACCTTGCGCAGCGCCGAGTTGGGCTTCTTCGGGGTGTGGGTGTAGACGCGTGTGCAGACACCCCGGCGTTGGGGGGCTCCCCGGAGGGCCGGGGTCTTCGACTTGGTCGGTTTGGTGGCCCGCCCCTTGCGGACGAGCTGGGAAATCGTGGGCACGCGTTACCTCTGGGTCGGAACTGCAGGGAGACTTCAGGACTTGCTCACGCATCCCGCGGCCGGACGTGGTCCACCCGCGACGCGTAGCCGCAAGGTGTCCACACTACGGCATGCCTGCCCAGGGGGCAAGAGCGGTGAGCCCTGCCAGCCTACCGGGAGAGGCCGACCGTCGGTACGCGACCCACCCTCGGGGCGGCCCTCCGGCCGACCGCCCGTCGGGGGTGTCGGGGGTCAGGCCCCGGCTTCGACCGGACCGTCCTCGGCCGCCGGTGCGTCCGCTCCCCCGAAGTCGGGCGACCCGTCGGCCAGGTCCTCGGCCCCGGGCACAGCACCCAGCCAGCTGGCGTCGATGTCGGAACTGAACCCTCCGAGGGAAGCGTCGCCACCGGTGTCCCGCAGCCAGGCGGCCAGGTCCTCGGTGCCGGCGTCGCCCTCCGAACCGAGCGCCCAGAAGGGCATGGCCTCGGCTCCGGGCATGTCCAGCTGGATGTCGCGGTAGCGCTCCATGCCCGAACCGGCCGGGATCAGCTTGCCGATGATGATGTTCTCCTTGAGGCCGAACAGCTGATCCGACTTGCCCTCGATGGCCGCCTCGGTGAGCACCCGGGTCGTCTCCTGGAAGGAGGCGGCCGACAGCCAGCTGTCGGTGGCCAACGAGGCCTTGGTGATGCCCATCAGCTCGGGCCGGCCCTCGGCCGGCCGCTGGCCGTCCTGGACCAGCTGGCGGTTGACCTCGGCATAGGCACGACTGTCCACCCGCTCGCCGGGCAGGAAGGTGGCGTCCCCGGGCTCGGCCACCAGTACCCGTCGGAGCATCTGGCGGACGATCAGCTCGATGTGCTTGTCGTGGATGGACACGCCCTGGTCCCGGTAGACCTTCTGGACCTCCTCGACCAGGTACTGCTGGGTCTCACGGATGCCCTTGACCTCCAGGAGCTCCTTGGGGTCCTTCGGCCCTTCGACCAGGGCATCCCCGGCCGACACCTCCTGGCCGTCCCTCACCTCGAGGTGGGCCCGGGGGGCCACCAGCACGGTGTGCTCCTCCCCACCGTCGGCCACCACGGTGACGTGACGGCCGGACTCGTCCTCCTCGACCCGGGCCACACCCGAGTGGCGGGCCAGAACGGCTGCCCCCTTTGGCGTGCGGGCCTCGAACAGCTCGACCACCCGGGGGAGGCCGTGGGTGATGTCCTCACCCACGATGCCGCCGGTGTGGAAGGTCCGCATGGTCAGCTGGGTCCCCGGCTCGCCGATGGACTGGGCGGCGATGACCCCCACCGCCTCGCCCAGCTCGATCATCTCGCCGGTGGCCAGCGACTGTCCGTAGCAGGCGGCGCAGATCCCCTGCTCGGCTTCGCAGGTCAGCACCGAGCGGGTGCGGATCCGGTCGACCCCGGGATCGTCGCGGAGCCGGTTGACCAGCTCCTCGGTCAGAAGGGTGCCCGCCTCGATCTTGGACTTGTCCGAGAGGGTCACCGCCTCGGCCGTGATCCGTCCGTACACACGGGTCTCGAGGTAGGAACGGGTGCCGGCACCGTCGGGGACGACGCCTTCGATCCAGATGCCCCGGGTCGAGCCGCAATCCTCCTCACGGACGATGAGCTCCTGGGCCACGTCCACCAGCCGCCGGGTGAGGTAACCCGAGTCGGCGGTACGCAGCGCCGTGTCGGCCAGTCCCTTGCGGGCACCGTGGGTCGAGATGAAGTACTCGAGCACCGACAGGCCCTCCCGGAAGGAGGACTTGATGGGACGGGGGATCATCTCGCCGCGGGGGTTGGAGACCAGCCCCTTCATGCCGGCGATCTGACGGATCTGCTGGCTGTTCCCTCGGGCGCCCGAGTCGACCATCATGTCCAGCGGGTTGAAGGCGATAGTGGACAACGACTGCTCCATGGCCTTCCCCACCTCGGAGTTGGCCGACGTCCAGATCTCGATCTCCTTCTGGCGTCGCTCGTCATCGGTGATGATGCCCCGCTTGAACTGGGCCTCCGCCTTCTCCGCTTCCTTTTCGTAGCGGTCGAGGATGGTCTGCTTGTCCGGCGGGGTGCGCACGTCGTTGATGGAGATGGTCAATCCCGACTGGGAGGCGTAGCGGAAGCCGAGCGCCTTGATCCGGTCGAGGCTGGCCGCCACTTCGCTCTTCGGGAAGCTGGCCGCCACCTCCTCCACGATGACCCCGATCGGGGTGTTGCGCTTGCCCACGATGTCGTTGATGTAGCGGTAGCCGTCGGGCAGGGCGGTGTTGAAGAAGAGCCGGCCGGCCGTGGTCTCCAGCTGGAGGACCTCGTCGGCTGCCTCGGCGTTCCCGTTGGTGGCCACCGTCGCCGGCGCCTCGGGGTCGATGGCGGCCCCGTTGGCCAACTCGATCGACCGGGCCAGGTGCGAGCCGGCCTCGGGACGGATCACGATCTTGGCCTGCAGGTCGATGTCACCGTTGTCGAAGGCGGTCTCCACCTCGTAGGCGTGACGGAACACCCGTCCCTCGCCCTTGGCCCCGTCGACGGGCAGGGTCAGGTAGTAGATACCGAACACCATGTCCTGGGTGGGCACGGTGATGGGCCGGCCGGTAGCCGGGGACAGGATGTTGTTGGCCGACAGCATCAGCACCCGGGCCTCGGCCTGGGCCTCGGCCGACAGGGGCAGGTGGACGGCCATCTGGTCGCCGTCGAAGTCGGCGTTGAAGGCGGTGCACACCAGGGGATGGACCTGGATGGCCTTGCCCTCGACCAGCACCGGCTCGAAGGCCTGGATACCCAGACGGTGGAGGGTGGGGGCCCGGTTCAGAAGGACCGGATGCTCCTTGATCACCCCTTCGAGGACGTCCCACACCTGGGGACGGCGGCGCTCGACCATCCGCTTGGCCGACTTGATGTTCTGGGCGTACTCGGCGTCCACCAGCCGCTTCATCACGAACGGCTTGAACAGCTCGAGGGCCATCAGCTTGGGCAGGCCGCACTGGTGGAGCTGCAGGGTGGGTCCGATCACGATGACCGAACGGCCCGAGTAGTCGACCCGCTTGCCCAACAGGTTCTGACGGAACCGGCCCTGCTTGCCCTTCAGCATGTCCGACAGGCTTTTCAGGGGCCTGTTACCGGGCCCGGTGACCGGCCGGCCGCGTCGACCGTTGTCGAAGAGGGCGTCGACCGCCTCTTGGAGCATCCGCTTCTCGTTGTTGATGATGATCTCGGGGGCACCGAGGTCGAGCAGCCTCTTGAGCCGGTTGTTCCGGTTGATCACCCGCCGGTAGAGGTCGTTGAGGTCGGAGGTGGCGAACCGGCCACCGTCGAGCTGCACCATGGGGCGCAGATCGGGGGGGATCACCGGGACCGAGTCGAGGATCATGGCCCGGGGATCGTTGACCCGGCGCCCGTTCTCGTCCCGCCGGTTGAAGGCGGTCACGATCTTGAGGCGCTTGATGACCTTCTGGCGACGCTGGGCCGACAGGGGCTTGCGCCCGTCGGCGGCGTCGATCATCTCGCGCAGCTTGATCTCCTCGGCGTCGAGGTCGATGCGGTCGATGAGCCGGGAGATGGTCTCGGCCCCCATGCCACCCTCGAAGTAGTCCTCGTAGCGGATGCGCAGCTCGCGCCAGAGCATCTCGTCCTCGAGGATCTTGCGCGAATGCAGGCTCTTGAACTCGTCGAAGGCCCGCTGGGCCAGCTCGATCTCGCTGTCGTAGCGCTCGCGGGCGCTGGCGATCTCCTTCTCGACGTTGCGCTGGCGGGCCTTGATCTCGGTGTCCTTGGCCCCCGCCTTCTCGAGCTCGGCCAGTTCGCCCTCGAGCGCCTTGAAGCGGCGGTCGATGTCGACGTCCCGCTTCTTCTCGATGTCGGCGATCTCGATGCCCAGCTCGGCCTCCAGGTCGGGCAGGTCCTCGTGGCGCTTGGCCTCGTCGACCCAGGTGACCAGGTTGGCGGCGAAGTAGATGACCTTCTCCAGCTGCTTGGCCTTGAGCTCCTCGCGGGCCTCGGTGCCCATGAGCAGATAGGCCAGCCAGCTGCGGGTGCCCCGCAGGTACCAGATGTGGACCACCGGGGCGGCCAGCTCGATGTGGCCCATGCGCTCGCGCCGGACCTTGGACCGGGTGACCTCGACGCCGCAGCGCTCGCAGATGATCCCCCGGAACCGGACCCTCTTGTACTTCCCGCAGTAGCACTCCCAGTCCTTGGTGGGACCGAAGATCTTCTCGCAGAAGAGGCCGTCCTTCTCAGGCCGCAGGGTGCGGTAGTTGATGGTCTCCGGCTTCTTCACCTCACCGTTGGACCACCCCCTGATGGAGTCGGCGGTGGCCAGACCGATGCGCAGTTGATCGAAATCGTTGACGTCCAACATTTAGAAGCCCCTTTCGGCGGCGCGGCGCGCATCTTCCTCGTCCGAGCCTCGCTCGGGTCGGCTGATGTCGATGCCCAGTTCTTCGGCTGTGCGGAAAACGTCCTCGTCCAGCTCCCGCATCTCTATCTCTTCGCCCCCCGGCGCCAGGACCTCGACGTCGAGGCACAGTGACTGCATCTCTTTGATCAGGACCTTGAAGCTTTCGGGGATCCCCGGCTCGGGGATGTTCTCGCCCTTCACGATGGCCTCGTAGACCTTCACCCGACCGAGCACGTCATCCGACTTGATGGTCAGGAGCTCTTGCAGGGCGTAGGCGGCACCGAAGGCCTCCAGGGCCCAGACCTCCATCTCCCCGAACCGCTGTCCACCGAACTGGGCCTTCCCACCCAGCGGCTGCTGGGTGATCATCGAGTACGGACCGGTGGAGCGGGCGTGGATCTTGTCGTCCACCAGGTGGTGGAGTTTGAGGATGTACACGTAGCCCACCGAGATCGGGTTGTCGTAGACCTCGCCGGTGCGACCGTTGTAGAGGACCGACTTGCCCTCGTCGGACACCTGGACCTGGCCGTCCACCCCGTCGGGGTTGAGCTTGCGGAAGATCTGCTGGATGGTGGGGTGGCGACCGGCGTCGGTCTCCTCGTCCCAGTGGGCCCCGTCGAATACCGGGGTGGACACCCACACAGCGGGGTCGGTCTTCGGACGGGTCTTGGTCTCGGTGCCCCGGAGGGGTGTCCGGGAGGCGTCGCCGGCACCCTCCCAGCCCCAGCGGGCGGCGTAGCCCAGGTGCGACTTGAGGACCTGACCGACGTTCATCCGGCTGGGCACGCCCAGCGGGTTGAGGATGATGTCGACCGGCGTCCCGTCGGCCTGGAAGGGCATGTCCTCGATCGGCAGGATCTTGGAGATCACACCCTTGTTGCCGTGGCGTCCGGCCAGCTTGTCGCCCTCGGAGATCTTGCGCTTCTGGGCCACGTACACCCGGACCAGCTGCTCGACCCCGGGCGGGAGCTCGTGGGCGTCGTCGCGGGAGAACACCCGCACGTCGATGACCGTCCCCTGTTCACCGTGGGGAACCTTGAGCGAGGTGTCCCGCACCTCGCGGGCCTTCTCGCCGAAGATGGCCCGCAAGAGGCGCTCTTCGGGAGTCTGCTCGGTCTCCCCCTTGGGCGTGACCTTCCCGACCAGCACGTCGCCCGGGCCGACCTCGGCACCGATGCGGATGATGCCGCGCTCGTCCAGGTCGGCCAGGATCTCCTCGGACAGGTTGGGGATGTCCCGGGTGATCTCCTCCGCCCCCAGCTTGGTGTCGCGGGCGTCGACCTCGTGCTCCTCGATGTGGATGGAGGTCAGGACGTCGTCCTTGACCAGCCGCTCGGAGAGGATGATGGCGTCCTCGTAGTTGTAGCCCTCCCACGGCATGAAGGCCACCAGCAGGTTCTTGCCCAGGGCCAGCTCGCCGTTGTGGGTGGCCGGCCCGTCGGCCAGCACATCGCCGGCGGCGACCTTCTGGCCCTCCTCGACGATGACCTTCTGGTTGATGGCCGTGTTCTGGTTGGACCGGCGGAACTTGGCCAGGCGGTAGACCTTCTTGCCCAGGGTGGCCCCCAGGCGGTCCTTGGAACCGGCCTTGTACTCCACGGTGATCTGGTCGCCGGACACGTCGACCACCACGCCCTCGGCCTCGGCCAGCACCACGTCGCCGGCGTCGCGGGCGGCGCGTGCCTCCACACCGGTGCCGATGTAGGGAGCCTCGGGCACCACCAGGGGAACGGCCTGCTTCTGCATGTTGGCGCCCATCAGGGCCCGGTTGGCGTCGTCGTGCTCGACGAAGGGGATGAGGGCGGTGGAGACGGAGACGATCTGCTTGGGCGACACGTCCATCAGGTCGACCTCGGCCGGTGGCACGAAGTCGATCTCCGACGTGGTCCCGTACGAGGTGGTGGTGGCACCCACCCGCACCCCGGTCCCCTGAGGGCCGCGGCGGACCAGCACCTTCTCCTCGGTGAACTTGCCGTTGTCGTCCAGAGCGGCCGAGGCCTGGGCGATGACGTGCTCCTCCTCCTCGTCGGCGGCCAGGTAGGTGATCTCCTTGGTCACCTGGCCGTCGACCACCTTGCGGTAGGGGGTCTCGATGAACCCGTACTCGTTGACCCGGGCATAGGTGGCCAGCGAGCCGATGAGCCCGATGTTGGGGCCCTCCGGGGTCTCGATGGGACACATCCGTCCGTAGTGGGAGGTGTGCACGTCACGGACCTCGAAGCCGGCCCGCTCCCGCGACAGACCGCCGGGCCCGAGAGCCGACAGGCGGCGCTTGTGGGCCAGACCGGACAGCGGGTTGTTCTGGTCCATGAACTGGCTGAGCTGGCTGGTCCCGAAGAACTCCTTGACCGCCGCCACCACCGGCCGGATGTTGATCAGGGTCTGGGGGGTGATGGCCTCCACGTCCTGGGTGGTCATCCGCTCGCGGACCACCCGTTCCATGCGGGACAGCCCCACCCGCACCTGGTTCTGGATGAGCTCGCCCACCGAACGGATGCGCCGGTTGGCGAAGTGGTCCTGGTCGTCGATCCGGTAGGTCGACTCACCGTCGGCCATGTGCTTGGCCAGGTGGAGCATGTAGGTGGAGGCGGCCAGGATCTCCGAGGGGCTGAGCACCCCCTGGGTGGGCGTGGGCCGCTCCAGGTCGATCTTGAGGATGTCCGAGATGCGCTCGATTTCCGGCCCGAGCTTGCGGTTGAGCTTGTACCGGCCCACCCGAGTCAGGTCATAGCGCTTGGGATTGAAGAAGGCGTTCTCGAAGTACTGGCGGGCGGCCTCCACCGACAGCGGCTCGCCGGGGCGGGCCCGCTTGTAGATCTCCAGCAGGGCCTCTTCGCGGGTGGGAGCCAGGTTCTGCTCCTTCTCCCACTGCCCCTCGAGGAAGTCGAAGTGGCGGACGAACCGCTCCAAGAAGGCCTGGTCCTCGTAGCCGAGCGCCCGCAGCAGGACGAACAGCGACAGCCGGCGCTTGCGGGCCACCCGGCAGCCGGCGGTGACGTCCTTGGACGGCTTGGCCTCGACGTCGAACTCGATCCACTCGCCCCGGTAGGGGTGGATGGTGCCGGTGAACACCGTTTTGGCGTCCCGACCGGGCTGGAAGATGACGCCCGGCGAACGCACCAGCTGGCTGACCACCACCCGCTCGGTCCCGTTGACGATGAAGGTTCCCTTGTCGGTCATCACCGGGAAATCGCCCATGAAGACCGTCTGCTCTTTGATCTCACCGGTGCCGGCATTCATGAACCGGGCCCGCACGAAGACCGGGGCGGCGTAGGTCATGTCCTTTTCCTTGCACTCCTCCACCGAGAACTTCGGCGGCGGGCGCAGGTCGGGATCGGTGGGGTCGAACTCGAGCTCGAGGCTCAATTGACCGGTGAAGTCCTCGATCGGACTGATGTCACCGAAAGTCTCGGCCAAGCCACGGTCGAGGAACCACTGGAACGAGTCCCTCTGGATGGCGACGAGGTCTGGCAAAGGCAGAGCCTCATCGATGTTGGCAAACGAAAAACGTTCCGGGCTGTTGGACCGTGCAGGCAACGGCCTACTCCTCCCAGTTGCGATGCGAATGGGGCGACGACGGGGTACGACGGTGATTCACTTCTCGAATCGGATCTTTCGGGTTCTTCTCGGTACTTCTCAAGGGTCGACAGCTTCCACCGGAGCGGTCGTTGGGGGCGCCAGGGCGCGCGTCAATCAGCCAAAAGACGAGTGAAGGCGGACGGAGCAGGCACGGCAACCGTCAATCCTATCCGGAAGCGCACCAAACATCAACCCCGGGATCGGAAAACTCCGATCCAGGCCGCCACACGGTAGGTGATCGACCGCCCCCCGTCAAGGAAAACCTCCGTTTTCGGGGTCCTGACGGGGAGCTGCCGGCACCCCCGGGCACCGTCGGCGCCCGGGGGTCCCCGCGTCGACTAGTTGAGCTCGACCGTGGCGCCAGCTCCCTCGAGCTGGGCCTTGGCCTTCTCCGCATCCTCTTTGTTGACCTTCTCCAGGACCGGCTTGGGGGCGCCGTCCACCAGATCCTTGGCCTCTTTCAGCCCGAGGCTGGTCAGCGAGCGGACCTCCTTGATGACCTGGATCTTCTTGTCGCCGGCAGCGGTCAGGATCACGTCGAACTCGGTCTTCTCGTCCTCGTCACCCCCCGCATCGGCCGCTCCACCCCCAGGTGCGGCGGCGGCGGCCACAGCCACCGGTGCCGCGGCCGTCACTCCGAAGCGCTCCTCGAAGGCCTTGAGGAGCTCGCTGAGCTCGAGTACCGACAGTTCCGAGATGCCGTCCAGGATCTGGTCCTTGGTGAGTGTTCCTGCCATCGTCTTGTCTCCTTGTTTCTGCGTTGATTGGTGGTCGAATGTGTGTCGTCGGGTCGTCGATGAGTCCGGGGTGGGTGCCGGCCCTACCCCTCGGTGCTGTCGGCGTCGGCTTCTGACTCGGCTGCCGGGGGCGCTTCGGCTGCTGGCTCGGCTTCTGACTCGGGTGCCGCGGCGGCCTCGGGCGCTGACTCCGGTGCCGACTCGACCAGCACCTCACCCCCGGCCTGACGCTGGTCGATGAGATTGGACAGGCCGAAGGCCAGATCGCGGGGAAGGGCCTGGATCAGGCCGGCCAGCTGCCGGAGGGGAGCGGCCAGGCCGCCGGCCAGCTGGGCCAGCAGGGTCTCACGGGAAGGAAGGTCGGCCAGCAGGTTGATGTCCGAGGCCGACAGCAGACCGGCGCCGGCCACTCCTCCCTTCACCACCAGGCTCGGGTTGCTGCGGGCGAAGTCCCTGAGGGCCTTGGCCACCGCGCTGAGGTCGCCGCTCACGAAGGCAATGGCCGTCGGTCCGGTCAGCAGGTCGTACAGTTCGGCCTGGGGACCGTCAGCGATAGCCAGCTTCACCAGGGTGTTCTTGTAGACCTTGTAGTCGCCGCCGGCGGCCGCCAGCTCTCGGCGCAGTTGGGCCAGCTCGGCCACGGTGAGGCCGCGGTACTCGGTGAGCACGGCCGCGTCCGACGCGTCCAAGCGGGTACGCACCTCGTCGACGACGGCCACCTTGTCGGGCCTCGGGCTGTCCATGGTCCCTCCGCTGAGCCCAGCTCAGTCCGGGGCCGCACACACCATCGGAGATGCCCGCCCAGCCGGTGACGCCTGGATGCGGAACGCCTCGTCGGGCGGACCCTGATCGGGTCCCTTGGGCACCGGGTTATTCGGTGCACCGGAGGTCTACGGCCGTTCTCTAATTAGCAAAAACAATCAAAAGGCGGTGTAACTGAAGATCTGCCTAGCTCACAACTTGTCGCAAACCGGTGAAACCGGAAAGTGAGACTGTACTCCACTAGCGGGCCCGGGCCGACAGCACCCGGCCGAGGTCGGTCAGGCGCTGGCCGCCAGGTCCTCGTCGGCCTTGCGAGCCAGGAGGGGATCGATGTGCACCCCGGGGCCCATGGTGGTCGAAAGGGTCACCGCCCGGACATAGCGGCCCTTGGCCGAAGCCGGCTTGGCCCGCTGGATCTCGTCCATCACCGCATGCAGGTTGTCGAGCAGCTGGGTGCGATCGAAGGAGGCCTTGCCGATCCCCAGGTGGATGTTGCCCACCTTGTCGGTCCGGTACTCGACCCGTCCGCCCTTGAACTCGGTGACCGCCCTCTCCACGTCGTCGGTCACCGTCCCCGTCTTCGGATTGGGCATCAGTCCTCGCGGGCCCAGAACCCGTCCCAGTGTTCCCACCTGGCCCATCAGATCGGGGGTGGCGATGGCGATGTCGAAGTCGAGGAATCCGTCGTTGGCCACCCGGGCAACCAGGTCGTCAGCCCCGACCACGTCAGCTCCGGCGGCCCGGGCGGCGGTGGCCTTCTCGCCTGCCGCGAACACAGCCACACGGGCGTTGCGGCCAGTACCGGCCGGGAGCGAGAGGGTGCCCCGCACGATCTGGTCGGCCTTGCGGGGATCGACACCGAGACGGAGGGCCACTTCGACGGTCTCGTCGAAACCTGCCTTGGCCGAGCTCTTGACCAGGTCGACAGCCTCGGCCGGGGTGTAGAGATGCTGGCGATCGAACTCGGCGAGGCTCGCCTTGTACTTCTTCCCGTGGGACATGGGTTCTCCGTTTTCTCGTTCGTTCCGTCGTCGCTCAGCCGCCGACAGCGATGCCCATCGAGCGGGCCGTGCCCTCCACCTGGCGTTTGGCTGACTCGATGTCGGTCGTGTTCAGATCGGGCAGCTTGACCGCGGCGATCTCCGCCACCTGGGCGGCGGTGACGGTGCCCACCTGCTCGCGGCCGGCAGTGGCCGCTCCCTTGTCCAGCCCCGCCGCCTGGCGGAGGAGGGCCGGCGTGGGGGGCGTCTTCAGGATGAACGAGAAGCTCCGGTCCTCGTAGATCGATATCTCGACGGGAATGATCGAGCCCCGCTGGCTCTCGGTGGCGGCGTTGTACTGCTTGCAGAACTCCATGGTCTGGACGCCGTGCGGCCCGAGGGCGGTGCCCACCGGCGGTGCGGGGGTGGCCCCCCCGGCCGGGAGCTGGATCTTGACGACGGCGATGACGCGCTTCTTGGGTGGCATGACGTTTCCTTAGGTGGTTCCGGGGCCCGGTCGAGGGAGCCCTAGAGCTTTGCGACTTGGCTGAATTCGAGCTCGACGGGTGTCTCCCGTCCGAAGATGTTGACCAGCACCTTGAGCTTGAGCTGGTCTTCGTTGATTTCTGCGATCTGGCCGGAAAAGTCGGCGAAGGGCCCCTCTTTGACCCGGACCGTCTCGCCGACCTCGTGCTCGAGGCGGGGACGGCTCCGCTTGGTCGGCGCCTCGGCCCCTTCCACCTTCACCTGCAGGATCCCCTCCACCTCACGACGGGACAACGGGGTGGGCTTGGTACCCGGACCGACGAACCCGGTGACGCCGGGGGTGTTGCGGATGACCGACCAGCTGTCGTCGTCGAGCTCGCAGCGGCACAGGAGATAGCCAGGGAAGACCTTCTTCTGGACGACCACCTTCTTGCCGTTCTTGAACTCGATGACATCCTCCATCGGGATGACCACCTCGTAGATCCGGTCCTCCATGTTCATCGAGACGGCCCGACTGTGCAGGTTCGACTTGACCTTGTTCTCGTACCCCGCATAGGTGTGCACCACGTACCAGCGGCCCGGCTGGTCGTAGGGGCTGACCACGAACGGCTCGTCCTCGTCGTCGTCGTCCTCGTCGTCGAAGTCGGCTTCGGGCGCCGCCTCCAGCACCTCGGACGGCACCTCGGGCTCGGCATCGGTCACCGGCGGGTCGGCCACGGGGGCGTCAGAACCTTCGACGGGGTCGAGGCCCTCATCATCGCCGGGAGGCGTCGAGGATTGGTCGTCGGTCATGGTCACACCGATCACGAGTTGAAGAGCCAGAGGACGCCTTTGGCGAAGGCGTAGTTGAGTACGAATATGAGCACCATCAGCGAGAGCAGGGTGACCAGGGTGACCGTGGTGTAGTTGATCACCTCGGACCGGTTGGGCCAGGCCACCTGACGGAGCTCGGAGCGAACCTCCCGCAGGAACTGGCCGGGGCGGAACGGCTCACGCTTGGCCGGCCGCCGCGGCGGGGGCGCGTTGCGCTTGGCCGGGGCCTCCCCATCGGGGTCCTGCCCTTGGCGCTGGGCCATTCGCTTTTGTTCTCGGTTCACGTGCGATTTCCTTCGACGCTGATCATGGTGGAGAGCAGGGCAGGAGGGACTCGAACCCCCAACCTTCGGTTTTGGAGACCGGTGCTCTACCAGTTGAGCTACTGCCCTCTGTCGATCGCCATGCCGCGAGCGGCCAGCCGATCGCAGGGGCGGTTCGTTAGGTTACCACCAGCCAGATGGGGATTCCCAGGCGAAACGGGCGACCTGGCCCTCCGGGGGCGGAGGCCAGGCAGCCCCTGGTGGGAGCCCGGGGAGGCCGGGGATTAGCGGGTCTCCTTGTGCAGGGTGTGCTGACGGTCCCAGCGGCAGAACTTCTTCATCTCGATCCGCTCCCGATCGTTCAGCTTGTTTTTGGTGGTGATGTAGTTGCGCCTCTTGCACTGCTCGCAGGCCAGGGTGACCTGGATCCGCTTTTCGTTCTTCGCCATCGTCCAACGTTCCTCTCGACGGGTGGTCTGTCCTGTGATCTGGTAGCGGCGGCCGGACTCGAACCGGCGACCCCACGATTATGAGCCGTGTGCTCTAACCAACTGAGCTACGCCGCCATGGGCGAGCCCCCTGTCGGAATCGAACCGACGACACCAGCCTTACCATGGCTGTGCTCTGCCGACTGAGCTAAGGGGGCAGTGCGGCTCGAGCGAGCAGCAGCGGATCAATCATAACCAGAGATCGACCAGCCCGAGGTCGCCCGGGGGGCTGGCTACCATCGGCGGATGCGCGTCCGCCTGGCGAGAGCGACCGATGCCGACGTCATCCGGTCGATCTACAACGCCGAGGTCACCGGGTCGACCGCCACCTTCGACCTCGTCCCCCGCACCGTCGACGAGCAACTGGCCTGGCTGGCCGAGCACCGGGGGCCCTATCCGGCCGTGGTGGCCGTCGACGACGGGGAGACGGTGCTCGGCTTCGGCTCCCTGTCCGAGTACAAGAACCGGCCCTCGTACGCCACCACCGTGGAAAACTCCGTCTATGTCGGCGCCGCCCACAGGGGCCAGGGCGTGGGCCGTCTGCTCCTCCGGGAGCTGGTCGAGCTGGCCACCAGGCACGGCTTCCACTCGGTCATCGCCCGGGTCGGCGGCGACAACACCACCTCCATCGCCCTCCATCAGGACTGTGGGTTCACCCTGGTCGGAGTGGAGCGGGAGGTGGGGCGCAAGTTCAACCGCTGGCTGGACGTGACCGTCCTTCAGCGCCTGCTCTGATCGGCAGCGCCGCCCTGACCGGCTGGCCCGCCGGCGGGCCACACACCCCGACGGCGGATCAGACGATGGCGGAGGCGGAGACCTTGGGACTGGTGGTCCGGGTCCGAGAGGATGCGGGCGGATTCGGTTGCCCCCAGGTGGTGACCGGAACGGTCATGATGACCAGGATCCACAGCAGGGTCAGGACGATCTGGAGGGGATCACCGTGGATCAGCGGTTTGACCAGAGCGGTGCCACCGGGCAGCTCGATGAAGGCGGTGACCATGGACAGCCCGATGATGAGGGAGCGCAGCCGTCCGAGCGCCACAGGGGCGAGCAGGATGAGGCCCCATGACAGGTACCAGGGCTGGACCACCGGCCCGAGGGCCACGAATAGCAGCAGGGTGATGCCCATGGCCTTGAGGGTCCCGATCCGGTCACTGTTCAACAGCAGCCAGACGCCGGCGATGCCCGCCGCCAGCAGACCGAAGAAGCGGGTGACCGACAGAACCCCCCCGAGGCCCACTCCGACGCCCACGAAATGGGAGATCCCGGTGAAGGCGAGGGCCAGCGAGGTGGTCGGCGCCGTCCACGACCGGACCGCCCCCGGTGTGCCGAGGATGGTGACCCACCCCCATCCGAGCCCGCTCACATAGGAGAAGAATCCGAGCACGCCGGCGCCGATCAGGCCGGCGGTGACCACCGGACGGATGCGGTCGCGGGTCGAGGCCTCCGGCCCCAGCCAGCTCCACCCGATGTAGAGGATGCCGAGTGCGGCCGGGGCCTTGATGGCCGTGGCCAGGGCGCACAGCAGGATGCCCACGATGGGTCGCTTCTCCTTGGCCGCGGTCAGCCCGGCCACCAGAAGACCCAGCATCAGGGCGTCGTTGTGGGCCCCCCCGACCAGATGGAGAAGGGTCACCGGGTTGAGGATCATGAGCGTGAAGAGCTCGGCACCGTCCCGGTGGTAGAGGCGGGCCAGACGGGGAACGCAGACGGCGATGAGCACCACGCCGAGCAGGGCCAGCAGGCGGAGGAGGACGATGGTGGCCAGCTCGTTGTGAAAGGTGACCCGGGCGAAGAACCCGTCGATCTGGAGGAACAGGGGTCCGTAGGGGGCAGGGGCGTTGCCCCACAACTTGTCGACCGGCGCCGTGTAGGCGTTGTTGCCCAACTCGAAGGGGCCGTAAAGGTAGGGGTTCATATGGCGGCTGACCATCTCGCCCTGTGCCGCATAGGAGTAGGCGTCACGACTGAACAGGGGGGCGATGACCAGCATGGGGGCCGACCACAGGGCGAACACCCCCGCCATCCACTTGACCGGCACCCCCGGGCAACGGGAGTACAGGCGGGTCATGCCCCACCACACCCGCATCAACAGGAGAAGGCCCCCGTAGACGGCGGCCAGGGTGAAGTAGAGACCGAAGGTGCTGCCCACTGTGGTGCTCGGTACCCCGAAGAACCACACGTGGGGCATCTCGAGCTTGAACGGGGAGCTGGGCAGCGAGGCCCCGACGGCGATGGCCACCATGGCGGCGAAGCCCAGAAGTGCGGGCCGGAGTACCAAACCCCGGGGAGGCGTGTCGCTCTCCAGTGTCACCGGCTCCCGGACGACCTCGGCGTTGACGGCCCTCCGATTCCGCAGCGAGTCGGCCAGCCCGGCGGCGGCCCGCATCCCCACAGCACCGACCTCGGCAACCAACGAGGACCGGCCCGAGGATCCTTCGCCGTCGTCGCCCAGCGGGGTGATCTCGGATGCCATGAGGCTGGGGCTACTCCTCGGTCGAGCTGCCGGACGTCCGGTGTGCTCCGTGTGATCTCAGGAGGGCACGTTTTCGTGTCCCTCTGGCCTGCGCCGGTCCCCGACTCGGTACCGTCCCATGGTTGGACTGCACTGTGACCGCAATCAATCCGTAACGTCATTGTAACCAACCGCCGAGGGGGATCAAGTCTCCCCGACCGACCTGGTCGGATAGGGAAAAGCGGGCGAAACGGTGAGGAAGATCCGGTGCCGGGGGACCGGTGCCCCGGCACAGGTCGTCACCTGTCCCGGGGCGTCATCGCGGTGGGCCGGGAAGGATTCGAACCTTCGTAGGCAGAACCGGCAGATTTACAGTCTGCTCCCTTTGGCCGCTCGGGCACCGACCCGCAGGCCGGAAGGATATCGCCTGGTACAGCGCTACTGTTTTCCCATGCCCACCTTCGACGTTGTTTCCGAGGTCGACATGCAGGAGGTCCGCAACGCCGTCGATCAGGCCAACCGCGAAGCTGCCACCCGGTTCGACTTCAAGGGCACCGATTCCTCCATCGAACTGTCGGACAAAGAGCTTCTGCTCACCTCATCGACCGAGGACCGGCTACGTGCCCTGTTCCAGGTCCTTCAGGAGAAGCTGGTCAAACGTCAGGTGTCCCTCAAGTCCTTCGATGTGGGGAAGGTCGAGGAGGCCTCACGGGGATCGGCACGGCAGCGGTTGACCATCCAGGCCGGCATCTCGTCCGACCACGCCAAAAAGATCAACAAGTTCATCAAGGATCTGGCCCTCAAAGGGGTCAGCTCGCAGACCCAGGGCGACCAGTTGCGGGTCACCGGCAAGAAGCGGGATGACTTGCAGGCGGTGATCACCGCCTGCAAGGAGCAGGACTTCGGCATCCCCCTGCAGTTCAACAACTTCAGGGACTGAGCCCCCTTCGAGGCGTCACCGGCCTCGGCACGGGCGCCGCGGCCCGACGGCCACCGTGCGGGCCGACCAGCCTCAGGCCGCTTCCACCAGCTCGTCCAGCTCCTCGAGGGGATGGACGCGGAACAGCCGGTTGAAGACCAGGTACTTGAGAACCCAGAAGATCCCGAACGAGATCAGGTTGGCGGCCAACACCACCAGGGTCTGGTCCAGGTGGCTCAGGTGGTGGGCGATGCCGATGTGACGGGCCACCGCGGCACCGCCGATGGACACCACGATGCCCAGAGCCGACATGACCCAGAAGGGCACGATCTCTTTCATCAGGTGGGACTTCCCGCCCTTCCCCCACACCCACATCCGGTTGAGGTAGTAGGACGGGATGGTGGCCACCACATTGGCGAAGACGGTGCTCCCGATCTCACCCCACAGGTGGAAGACACCGAAAACGAGGGCCAGAACGCCGAAAGAGACCACCGTCGACACCACCGAGACCATGGTGTAGCGGAACAGCCTCTTGGCCTCGGGGGTGTCCCGCTTCTGCCAGAGGTGCACGGCGCGGGTGGGCAGACTGGTCATCGCAGAAACCCTAGCCGTCACCACCGGGCCCGGGCCTGCGCAACACCGGACCGCCGGCGCATTGGTCCAGTTCAGAGGGCGTTGGACCGGGCGATGGCTCCGAGCCAGGCTGCGCTCGGTTTGGGCCGTCGCTCGAATGTCCCCCGGTCGACCGCCACCAGGCCGAAGGTCGGCCGGTAGCCGAGCACCCACTCGAAGTTGTCGAGCAGACTCCAGTAGAAGTAGCCCCGGACGTCGATCGCGTCGTCGAGACAGCGCTGCACGCCGGACAGCGCCCGCTGCACGTACTCGATCCGGGCGTCGTCGTCGTCGGTCCCCACGCCGTTCTCGGTGACGTACACGGGTAGGTGGCCGGTCTTGTCCCATGCCCGACGGACGGTCCCCTCCAGCGCCTCGGGCCAGAACTCATAACCCATCTGGGTGGTGGGCACGCCCACCTCTCCGCCCATCGACCCCTCGGGCCCGACCCGGGTCCGGGTATAGGTCTGGACCCCGATGAAATCGTCGCCGTCGGTCGCCTCGAGGAAGACGTCCTCCATCGGACGCCGGATACGTTCGAGCCACTCCTCACCCCCGGGCTGAACCTGAAAGTCGGCCATGGACAAGACGAGGCCCACCGGGAAGGAGCCCGGACCGGCGCGGATCACGTCCACCGCCTTCCGATGGGCGGCGATCAGGGCGTCGTTGACCCGGCCGCGCCGGTCCCTGTCCCGTACCTGGGGAGGAAAGATCCCGTAGCGCCACCCCATGGTGGCCACGATGTTGGGCTCGTTGAGCGTTCCGGCCATCCCGATCAGATCGCCCAGGTGGGCGGTGGACCGCTCGCAGAACCGGGCAAAGCGATCGGGCGCGTCGGGGGACTCCCACGACCCGGCGGCGGCCAGCCAGCGGGGCTGGGTGAAGTGGTGGAACGTCACCACCGGGAGGATCCCCTCCTCGTGACAGGCCGCCGTCACCCGCCGGTAGTGGTCGAGCGCCACCCGCGAGAACTCACCTTCTTCGGGTTCGATCCGGCTCCATTCGAGGGAGAAGCGGTACGACGAGAACCCCAGCCCGGCCACCAGGGCGATGTCCTCGGCGTAGCGATTGAAGGAATCACAGGCATCGCCGCTCACCTCCACGCAGCCCGACCCCGGATCGTGCTCGAAGGCCCACCAGTCGTTGTTGACGTTGCCCCCCTCGATCTGGTGGGCCGAGGTCGCAGTACCCCAGACGAAGCCGGCGGGAAAGTCACGGGACATGGCCGGCAACCGTAGCGGGAGGTGCAGGCGGGCGCGGGACGGCTCACGGTCACCGGAAAGCGGCGGCACCACCTGACAGGATGGAGGCGTGAGCAGTGCCCTCGATTTTCTCGTCGACCTCCTCGACCTCGAGCCCATCGAGGTCAACATCTTCCGGGGGGTCAGTCCCAACGAGGACCGTCAGCGGGTGTTCGGCGGCCAGGTGGCCGCCCAGTCGTTGATGGCCGCCGGCCGGACAGTCGATGTCGGACGACCACACTCGTTGCACGCTTACTTCCTGCGGCCGGGCGACCCCACCGCCCCCATCCTCTACGAGGTCGACCGGATACGCGACGGGCGCTCGTTCACCACCCGACGGGTCGTGGCCATCCAGCACGGACGGGCCATCTTCAACTTGTCCGCCTCCTTCCACATCGACGAGCCCGGCCTCACCCACCAGTTCCCGATGCCCGACGTCCCCCCGCCGGAAAGCCTCGAATCGTTGGAGACCCGGCTGGAGCCCTACCGCGAGGCTCTGGGGGACTGGTTCGAGCGACCCCATCCGATCGACCAACGCCATATCGGCGAGCTGCCTTTCAGCCACAAGGTCGGCAAGGAGCCGGTGCAGCGCCTATGGATCCGGGCCGACGGAACGCTTCCCGACGACCCACTGCTCCACGCCTGCATCGCCGCCTACGCCTCGGACATGTCCCTGTTCGACACCATCCTGGCTCCCCACGACGTGAACTGGGACGACGCCAACTTCATGGGGGCCAGCCTCGACCACTGCATGTGGTTTCACCGGCCCTTCCGAGCCGACGAATGGCTGCTCTACGACATGGACTCCCCCATCGCCTACGGGGCCCGGGGACTGGCCCGAGGCTTCCTGTTCACCCGCGAGGGTGCGCTGGTGGTGTCGATGGTCCAAGAGGGCCTGATGCGGGTGCGGGAGGGCGGCTCGGAATTCTGAGCCCTCGACCGCCCACCGGCCCGGCCGCTCAGCGGGATTCGATGGGTACGTAGTCGCGAACGTCGGCGCCGATGTAGAGCTGGCGAGGCCGGGCGATCTTCGAGTCCTGGTCCAGCATCTCCTGCCAGTGGGCCAGCCAGCCGGCGGTGCGGGGGATGGCGAACAGGACGGGGAACATCTCGAGCGGGAATCCCATCGCCTGGTAGATGAGGCCGGAGTAGAAGTCGACATTGGGGTACAGCTTGCGAGAGATGAAGTAGTCGTCCTTGAGGGCGATCTCCTCCAGCTTGAGGGCGATGTCCAATAGGGGGTTCTTGCCGGTTATCTCGAACACCTGGTCGGCCGTGCGCTTGATGATCTTGGCCCGTGGGTCGTAGCTCTTATAGACCCGGTGGCCGAACCCCTGCAGCAGTCCCCCCGACCCCTCCTTGACGGTGGCGATGAAGGGCTCGACGTTCTCCAGCGAACCGATCTCGGTGAGCATCCGGATGACAGCTTCGTTGGCGCCGCCATGGCGAGGCCCGTAGAGAGCGGCGGCGGCGGCGGCACAGGCCGAGTAGGGATCGGCGTGCGACGAGCCGACCACCCGCATCGCCGTGGTCGAACAGTTCTGCTCGTGGTCGGCATGAAGGATGAAGAGCACGTCGAGGGCGCGGGCCAGCACGGGATCGGCTTCGAACCGGGGTTCGGCGATCTTCCACATCATCGAGAGGAAGTTGGAAGTGAAAGGAAGGGAATTGTCCGGGTAGACGAACGGCATGCCCACACTGAACCGGTGGGCGGCGGCGGCCAGGGTCGGCATCTTGGCGATGAGCCGGATGATCTGTTTGTCGCGTGACTCGATGTCGAAGATGTCCTTGGCGTCGCCGTAGAAGGTGGACAGAGCGGCCACCGCCGACACCAGCATGCCCATCGGGTGGGCGTCGTAGTGGAAACCCTCGAGGAATCGCTTGCGTACGTTCTCGTGGATGAAGGTATGGAGCGTTATTTCTCGCTCCCACTGCTCGTACTGCGCGGTGGTCGGCAACTCACCGTTCAACAGCAGGTAGGCCACCTCGAGATAGGTCGAATTCTCGGCCAACTGCTCGATCGGGTACCCCCGGTAGCGGAGGATCCCCTCTTCACCGTCCAGATAGGTGATCGAGCTCTCGCAGGCCGCCGTGGATACGAAGCCCGGGTCGTAGAACCAGATGCCAGGGAGAAGCTTCGACCACTGAGCAGCCGACACTCCCCCGTTCTCGATGGGGATCTCGAGGGACTCGCCGCTTCGGTTATCGGTGATCGTGATGCTCTCGGCCACTGATCCTCAACCCTTCTGTCGTCGCGTCCTTCGCTCTGCCCCCAATCCTAGATCCACACCGGCCGGTTCCGACCAGCTGGAGGTGGAGGTCCATCACGGGAACGGAGCCACTCGGAGTCTGCCCCTCAACCCGAGATCTGGATCAGGAAGGCCTGGCTGGAGCCCGACGGGTTGACCTGGCCCGGCGGGAGGTCGATAGCCAGGACCAGGTTGTAGAGGTGGCCATCGGCCACGGTGAGACCGGGCAGATCGAGGGCCGTTGACCCACCCGACCTCAGCGTGAGCTCGGTGTGGGACCGGCCGCCACGAGCGTCGGCCGGCGGTGGTTTGGTTCCCGCCGGATCGGCCAGGGTGAGCGTCTGGGTGACGGTGACCCCGGTTTCTGTGACCGTGCCGCAGTTGGTGACGGTGGCGGCCACACTGATCGTGGTGGTCGGGGGCAACACCGTCGGGACGGTCGAGGCGCCGGTCGACACCGGGTCCTGGCAATTGGTGCTGGCCATGCCGGCTCCCCCGGTGTTCACAGCCGGGGGCGAGAGGGCGATGGCGGTCATGACCATCTGGTGCACCGGGGCCATGATGGCCGACCCGGACAGGGCCGACGCCGTGGCGCCCAGGGACTGGGGACCGAGCGGGGCGGTGGCGGTCGGGGGTGGAACCCAGACCGACGAGGGCAACCGGACCGGTATGTGCTCTCGACGGATGTAGGCGACGAGGTCTCCGTAGGCGGTGTCGGCGTTGTACAGGTCCTGTCCCACTCTCGCCATGCGTTGCGCCGCCTCCGCTACCGACAGAGGCGCCGCCGGTGTGGACGAGGCCGGGGGGGACCCGGCGACGGGGGGAGGTTCCATGCCCAACAGGCCGTCGATGATCGAGCGCAGCGTGGAGGTACTGACCGCACGCGCTGTCATGACGGCGATGAATTGGGTGCTCACCGATCCGCTCGGATCGGGTGGCACCAGAGATGATGCCCGGACCGCTTCCTCGGTGGTTTCGGTGACGGCCTCGTCCAGCCCCTGTTGCAAGCGGGCCCGAGCCGTCTGGCTGGCTCCCGCCGGCAACGGCTGCCCGCCGCTTCGGTTCGGGGCAACCGGGCCGTCGGGCAGTCCGGCGGCGGACGCCATCAACGACGCCAGCTGGGAACCTGTGTGGTTGGAGTCGTCGACCACGATGGAGGCGAGCTGGGCGTAAGCCGTGTCGGTGGCCCGACGATAACCGGCCGACTGGGCTTTGATCTCCGCCACCGAGCCGATGACAATCACGGCCAGCAGAGCAGCGACGATGACGACGGCCACGATCCTCCCCCACCGGCGGCGGGCGACGGAGCGGTGGCGTCTCCGTCGGGAGCTGGGCATCGGGGAGACGATAGTGCCAGCCATCGAGCACCGACCGACCGCTCGCCCCGGTCAGTCCGTCCTACTCCCGGGTTCGGAGGCCTGGGTGCGGGCCCGGTTCCACGCTCGGACCCGGGCCCTCCTTACTCCTACCGGCCGGCCCCCTCGGGGGTCCGGATCGACGCGTCGTCGGCGTGGCGCGACGGGTGACCGGTGAGCGAGGTGACCAGGTCACTCTCGGTGCTCCGCCAGTCGACCGTGGGGCGGATGGCCTCGAGGTCGATGTTGTCCTTGTACTTTTCGGCCAGGCTGAGCATCGACTGGATGACCGATGACGTGAGCAGGTGGGGTACCAGTCCCAGGTCCAAAAGCTTGGTGTGGGCGGCCCGGTAGTAGTGATCTTCCTTCTCCACCCGGGGATCCGGTGACTTCTCGATCACCGCCTGGCCCGAGAACTCGGATGCCACCAGATCGGCCATTTCGGCTACCGAATAGGACTCGGTGAACTGGTTGAAGACCCGGAATTCGCCTCTGTCGGCGGGAGTCTCCAGAGCCAGCTCCACACAAGCCAGCGTGTCGAGGATGTTCAACATTCCTCTGGTCTGCCCCCCGGCGCCGTACACGGTGAGGGGATGCCCGGTGACCGCCTGCACACAGAAGCGGTTGAGCACCGTCCCGAAGACACCGTCGTAGTCGAACCGGGTGGCCAGATCGGGGTGGAGGCCGGTCTCCTCGGTCTCGTGCCCGTAGACGATCCCCTGATTGAGGTCGGTGGCCCGGATGCCCCAGATGCGACAGGCGAACATGATGTTGTGGCTGTCGTGCACCTTGGAGAGGTGGTAGAAGGAACCGGGCTGCTTCGGGTAGGGCATCACGTCGGTCCGGCCCTTGTGGGTGATCTCGATGAAGCCTTCTTCGATGTCGATGTTGGGTGTGCCGTACTCACCCATGGTTCCCAGCTTCACCAGGTGGATGTCGCGGTCCTGGGCGGCGATGGCGTAGAGCAGATTGAGGGTGCCGGCCACATTGTTGATCTGGGTGTAGACCGCGTGCTTCCGGTCGATCATCGAGTAGGGCGCCGACCTCTGCTCCGCGAAGTGGACCACCGCATCAGGTCGAAAGGAAGCCAGGGTCTCGGTGACGAAGGTCGGATCGGTCAGATCACCCACGAACACGTCGAGGTCGAGGCCGGCGATCTCGCGCCAGCGCCGTACCCGCTGCTGGAGCCCGGCGATGGGGACCAGGCTGTCGACCCCCATCTCGAGGTCGTAACCACGGCGAGCAAAGTTGTCGACCACTCCCACGCGATGCCCTCGTCGCGACAGATAGAGGGCGGTGGGCCATCCCAGATAACCGTCACCGCCCAGAACCAGAATGTTCACGTCCAGTCTCCCTTTCGCTCAGGCAATCGTTGCCCTACCTTCTCCATCACAAGCTCGTCGTGCTGATGGAAATGCTCGACACGTCGGGCATGTTTTACCACCTGGATACCTTGGAGCAGGCTGAGACCCCGTCCCAACTGCGACTCTTTCAGGCATCAAGCACGGCCGATTCACGCACCGGCTGCCGGCCATTCACGCATAAGGCACCGAGTAACAAGCCTCGCGCACGGCCTGCGGCACACAGGCGATGGGGCCATCAAACTCTCCGGAGTCTTTCCGATTTGACCTTTGACAAACGTCAAAAGGTGCCTCCCGGACCACGGATCGCCGACATGCCGGTGATGAGCGGCGCTCAGTCAACCGACTCATAACCGACCGACACGGCCTCTTCGAGCTCGTGAAAGGGGAGGGGGGAACCGCTGAGCTCAGGCGACTGCAGGGGGCGGGTCATGGCATCCACCGGGGCGGGGCGGGGGAGCTCCTTTTCCCCGGCGGCCACCACGCCCTTCTCCACGAAGCGGCGGGCGGTGACCAGCACCCTGGTCTCCAACGAGCCCACCGCCTTGTTGTAGGCGGCAACGGCGCCGCTGAGGCCCTTGCCCACGCCGGCGAAATGCTCGCCCAGGAGGGACAGTCTCTCGTAGAGCAGGGCACCGTCGCGTTGGATCTGGCGGGCGTTCTCCGCCAATGAGTCCTGTTGCCAGCCGTAGGCCACGGCCCGCAGCAAGGCGATGAGGGAGGTGGGCGTGGCCAACAGGACGTGGTTGGCCACCGCGTGCTCCATGAGGCCGGGCTCGTGCTCGAGAGCGGCGGTCAGAAGCGGGTCACCGGGGATGAAGGCCACCACGAACTCCGGCGAGGGATCGATACGCTTCCAATACTCCTTCTTGGCCAGCGAGTCGACGTGGGCCTTCATCTGGCGACCGTGACTGGCCAGGCAGCTTCGGCGAAGGGATTCGTCGTCGGCCTCGTTGGCGTCCAGGAAAGCCTGCATGGGTACCTTGGCATCGACCGCCACATTCCGTCCGCCGGGAAGATGCACGACCATGTCAGGTCGAAGGCGACCGCTGTCGGCGTCCGACGTCACCTGCTCGTCAAAGTCACAGTGCTCGAGCATGCCCGCCATCTCGACCACTCGTCTGAGTTGCAGTTCACCCCAACGGCCCCGGGTCTGCGGGGACCGCAGGGCGGTGACCAGATTGCGGGTCTCTTTCTGTAGTTGGTCGTGCGAGGAGGACAGGTACTTCATTTGTTCGGTGAGCGTCGTGTAGGCCCGCTGGCGCTCCACCTCGAGACGCTGGATTCCCTCCTCGTACCGGCCGAGTTGCTCGCTGATCGGCTTGAGGAGCTGCTCGATCGCCTCCTGCCGGTGGGCCAGCTCACCGTCGGCCGCCTGTCGGGTCTCCTTGAGCTTGGTGTCGGCCAGCTCCAGGAACTGAGCGTTGTTCTGCCGGAGGGCCTGGGTCGACAGCCGGGCGAACTCACCGGCCAGCTGCTCGCGGGTCTCGGCCAGACCGGCCGCCCTTTGCACGGCTGATTCCCTCTCGTGATCGAGCTGGGCGGCCAGGCGAGCGACGTCCGCCTCCAGCAACGCCGACCGCTGACTCTGCCCGTCGAGCCGTGCCCGCCATTCGTCGCGTTCAGAGGTGAGAGCCCGGTTGAGCTCGAGGGCGTCATCCAAGCGGGCCTCCGCGGTGCGAGCGGTGGCCACCTGGCTCATCCGGAGGAGCAGGCCTACGGCCACACCCACCAGGGCGCCGATAAAAAGTCCGATGGTCAGTCCGATGATCATGGCCAGCCCTCCTGGGAGCCCGAAGGGCCAAGCTCCAGGCCCTCACGCAGCGTACCGACAGGGTGTGCCACTCCGGTGGGACCGTCCGCCCAGTACCGGTGAACGGGTATGCCACCATGGGTCGATGCACCGGGTGGTCATCGTCGGTGGCGGGTTCGCCGGGCTGTCGGCGGCCAGGACGTTGAGCGGGAAGCCGTTCGCCGTCACCGTGGTCGACCAGCGGAACTTTCACACCTTCCAGCCGCTGCTCTACCAGGTGGCAACGGCCGGGCTGGACGCCGGCGACGTGGCCTACCCCATCCGTTCGATATTCGGCCATACCGGAAATGTGACCTTCCGCTTCGCCAAGGTGACCGGCGTCGACTGGGACAAGCGGGATCTGGCGCTCGAGGAGGCCGAACCGATCCCCTTCGACTCGGTCATCGTGGCCAGCGGAGCGACGGTGGGGTTCTTCGGAGTGCCCGGCGCCTCCCAGTTCACCTTCCCCCTCTACACCCTCACCGACGCCCGCATCCTGCGAGACCACGTATTGCGACGGCTCGAGCAGGCGGATGCCGAACCAGCCCAGGCCCCCGAAGGCCCTCTGACCTTCGTGGTCGTCGGCGGCGGACCGACCGGCGTGGAGGTGGCCGGCGCCCTGGCTGAGCTCCTCGACCTGGCGGTGCGCCACGACGGGTTCGGGTTCGACCGGGCCACGGCCCGCATCATCGTGGTCGACGGCATCGACCGGCTGCTGGCCAACTTCGCCCCCGAGGCTGCCGCCTACGCCGCCAATTTCCTCACCAGCAAAGGCATCGAACTGCAGTTGGGCCACATGGTCAGTTCGGTCACCAACACCTGCGTCGCCCTCGACGACGGGTCGACCATCCCCACCCGGACCGTCATCTGGGCGGGTGGCGTGACCGTCAAGGGCTCGGTCGCCTCACGCTTCGAGGACGGCGCCGATGCCCAGGGGCGCCTGATGGTGAGCAGCGACCTCACCCTCGGGGGCCGCCCGTCCGCCTACGCCGTAGGTGACGCCGCCGCCGTTCCCTGGGGGGACGGATCAGGGCGCACCTGCCCCCAGCTGGCCCAGGTGGCCATCCAGTCGGGTGCCCACGCCGCCCAACAGATCATCAACCGCAGGGAGGGTCGACCAACCACACCTTTCCGCTACCGGGACAAGGGCACCATGGCCACCCTGGGACGGCGTGCCGCTATCACCGAGTTCCCCAGCGGACGGATCATCCGGGGGACACTGGGGTGGTTCGCCTGGCTCGGGCTGCACCTCGTCTACCTCATCGGGTTTCGCAACAGAATCATCGTGCTGGTCAACTGGGCCTGGCGTTACCTGTCATGGGGATCGGGGCCGCGGGTCATCGTGGGCGACATGCTCGAGGTGCGGGGCGGCGGCGTGAGCGACGCCGAGGCCAGTGATCCGAAACGCTGAGCGGGTAGGCCCGCAGGCGAGGGCGGTGGCCGGGCCGGGTACGGTGACCGGTGTGGACGACGCCCTCCAGCTGATCGACCGTAAGGTCCTGCAGCTGTTCGCCCTGGTGGGCGAATCGGTGTCGGGTGCCACCGATGCCCTTCTGTCGGGGGACCGCGAGGCGGCCAAGCTGCTGGCCGACCGCGACGAGGTGGTGGACACCCTCTACCACGACATCGAGCAGCTGGCCCTCGAGCAGCTGACCGTGGGCGGCATCACCTCGCCGGTCGACCTGCGCTTCCTGGTGACCGTCATCCGGATGCTCCCCGATCTCGAACGCAACGGCGACCTGGCCGAACACGTGGCCCGCCGGGCGGCGCGGGGGCTGGGTGGCGAGCTCTCGGCCAGGAGCCGGGGCCTGGTCGAGCGGATGGGAGAGGTGGCCATCCACATGTGGCGGGATACGACCGATGCCTATGCCGAGCGGCAGCCCATGGCCGCTTCGGTACTGGACAGCCTCGACGACGAGATGGACGACCTGCACGTGAGCCTGACGGTGGAAGTGGTGGCTGGCACCATGCCCTTGCCGGTGGCCGTCGAGTTGGCCATGGTGGCCCGGTTCTACGAGCGCTTCGGTGACCACGCCGTAAACCTGGCCAAGCGGCTGGCCGAGCTGGTCCCCTCGGCCGGACAGATCGCCTGAAGCAGCCACCGCCCGGAGACGGCGGTGACGCCCGCCCGACCGCCGGGGGCTAAGCGAAGAGGCCCGAGGCCACCAGGTGCTCGGCGATCTGCACGGCGTTGAGGGCAGCACCCTTGCGCAGGTTGTCGCCACTCAGGAAGAAGGCCAAACGGTCCGGTGCGTCGTCGGCGGCACGGATACGACCGACCAGGGTCACGTCCCTCCCTGCCGTGTGCAAGGGCGTCGGGATGTCGGCCAGCTCCACACCGGGGGCATCGGCCAGGATGCCGGTGGCCCGCTCTGCGCTCAACGGTTGCTCGAACTCGGCCACGATGGCCAGCGAGTGTCCGGTGAAGACAGGTACCCGCACACAGGTGCAGGTGACCTCCAGACCCGGAATTCCGAGGATCTTGCGGCTCTCCTCCCGGAACTTCCTCTCTTCGCTGGTCTCCTCCGAACCGTCCTCCATCAGGTGCCCGGCAAAGGGGAGCACGTTGTGGGCCACCACGTCGGCAAAGGTGGCAGGGGGCGGGAAATCGACCGCCTCCCCGTCGAAGGTGAGGGCGGCGGCGCCGTCGACCGTCTTGATCAGCTGGCTCTCGAGCTCGGCCACACCGGCCAGACCCGAGCCCGACACCGCCTGGTAGGTGGCGACCACGATCCGCCTCAGCCCGGCCGCGTCGTGGAGAGGCTTGAGCACCGGCATCCCCACCATGGTCGTGCAGTTGGGATTGGCCACG
Organism: uncultured Acidimicrobiaceae bacterium; assembly: GCA_963813525.1. Classification (GTDB taxonomy): domain Bacteria; phylum Actinomycetota; class Acidimicrobiia; order Acidimicrobiales; family RAAP-2; genus Bog-756. The sequence goes on along the minus strand of CAWEZI010000005.1, from coordinate 622,910 downwards.
ATGCCCTTGGGCAGCGATGACAGCGTCGCTCCGTTGACCTCGGGGACCACCAGGGGCACGTCGGGATCCATCCGCCACGCCGACGAGTTGTCGACGACGACGGCCCCGGCGGCGGTGAAACGGGGAGCCAGCTCCTTGGCCGCAGTCGCTCCGATCGAGAACAAGGCGAGGTCGACACCCACCGCGTCGGCGGTGGCCGCGTCCTCGACGACCACCTCTTCGCCGCGGAATGGGATCCGACGCCCGGCTGACCGCGCCGAAGCCAGCAGCCTGAGTTCGCCCACGGGGAACGCCCTCTCCTCGAGGATGGCCCGCATCACCGAACCGACCTGGCCTGTCGCCCCGACCACCGCTACGCGCATGCCCGAAGTCTACGGTGTCCGCCGGGGTGGGCGCCCTGGATGACCGGCTTTCACCCCAGTGCGAAGGCGGTGTGCAGGGCGCGGACGGCCTGCTCGGCAGCATCGGCCCGGATCATGCAGGAGATCCGTATCGAGGAGGTCGAGATCATCTCGATGTTGATCCCCTCGGCGGCCAGGGTCTCGAAGGTCAGGGCGGTGACCCCGGGATGCGTCTTCATCCCCGCCCCCACCAACGACACCCGGGCCACGTCGCTGTCGGCGGTGACGTCGGTGGCACCCAGTTCGGGTACGAGCGCCACACACACCTCGGTGGACACCGCCAGGTCGTAGCCGGGCACCGTGAAGGAGATGTCGGTGGTGCCGTGGACCGAGGTGTTCTGAACGATCATGTCCACGTTGACGTGCCGTTCGGCCAATGCCCTGAACAATCGGGCGGCCAGCCCGGGGCGGTCCGGCACACCCATGACGGTCACCTTGGCCTCCGACGCATCGTGGGTCACCGCGGTGACAATGGCCTGCTCCATGCTCTCATCCTCCTCGACGATCCACGTCCCCGGCTCCCAGGTGAAGCTCGAACGGACGTGCAACGGGACCTGATGGTTCCTGGCGAACTCGACGGACCTCAGATTGAGGACACGACCCCCGGTGGCAGCTATCTCGAGCATCTCCTCGTAGCTGATCCGGGTCAGTTTGTGGGCTTCGGGCACGATGCGGGGATCGGTGCTGAACACCCCCGACACGTCGGTGTAGATCTCGCACGCCGCCGCCTCCAGCACCGCGGCCAGGGCCACCGCGGTGGTGTCCGACCCGCCCCGGCCGAGGGTGGTGACGTCACGATCCGCGGAAACGCCTTGGAAGCCGGCTACCACCGGCACCCCGCCCGCCTTGAGGGTGGACCGCAGGCGGTCGGCCCGGACCTCCATGATCTTGGCCCGGGTATGGACGCCGTCGGTGATGATGCCGGCCTGGCTCCCGGTGTAGGAGGTGGCTTCGATGCCCAAGCCGGCCAGAGCCATGCACAGGAGGGACATGGAGATCCGCTCGCCCGAGCTGAGCAGCATGTCCACCTCGCGGGTGGGCTGGATCGAGCTCACATCGTCGGCCAGCCGGATCAACTCGTCGGTGGTATGGCCCATGGCGCTGACCACCACCACCACGTCGTCGCCCGAACGCCGGGTCCGGGCCACGTGGTCGGCCACCGCCCGGATCCTCTCGGCGTCGGCCACCGAGGTGCCGCCAAACTTCTGCACCAGCAAAGACATGGGCGCCAAGGCTACAGGGGCACCGCGTGGGCACTGGCAGGGGAAGGAACGGTGACGACAAGGGAAGGGTGGCGACCGGCTACCCTGAACGCCCGTGCCTACCGACAAGCGTCAACGCCAGAAGGCCGGCCGCCAGGCCCGGTTGGCCGCCGAACAGAAATCGCAGAAGCGCAGGAAGACACTGCGCCGCACCATCACGTTCGTGATCGTGGCCGCCGTGGTGGTGGGCCTCTCGTTCGCCATCTTCAAGCCGGGCAAGAAGAGCGCAGCCACCACTACCTCATCGTCGTCCTCCTCCACCACCACGACCACCAAGCCGCCTCCCAAGGGCGGATCGGGCAATACCAGCCCATCGGCCATCACCACCTCGGCTGATTGTCCCTCCAACGTCAAGGCCACCCTCAACAAGCCGTCGTGGCCCTCGGCGCCGGCCATGACCATCGACACCTCCAAGACCTACACGGCCACGGTGACCACCGACGTGGGTCCCTTCACCATCACCCTCGATCCGGCCCAGGCGCCGAAGACGGTGAACAACTTCGTCTTCCTGGCCCGCCAGCACTTCTTCGACTGCATCATCTTCCACCGGGTCATCCCCTCCTTCGTGGACCAGACCGGCGACCCCACCGGTACAGGCGAGGGTGGGCCCGGCTACCAGTTCGCCGACGAGCTGCCCAAGAAGGCGTCGCCCCAGTACCCGCTGGGTTCGGTGGCCATGGCCAATTCGGGGCCCAACACCAACGGCAGTCAATTCTTCGTCGTGGCCGGCTCGCAGGGGGAGACCCTGGCCCCCAGCTACTCGCTGTTCGGTCAGGTCACCTCCGGGATGAGCGTGATCGACAAGATCAACGCCGACGGCACGTCGGCGGGAACGCCCACAGTGACCCACCGCATGATTTCCGTCACCATCAACGAGTCGTAGGCTCGGTGGGCTCGACCCACCATCCGATGCACCGCCCCATCGAACCCGAGGAGTAATGCCATGGCCCCCGATGTGCCCGCCGTAGACGGCTCCAGCCCCAAGACCCAGAGCTTCGACGCTCCACCGCCGATGGTCATCGACCCGACCAAGCGCTATACGGCCGAGATGGTCACCTCCAAGGGAACCCTGGTCATCGCCCTGGATGCCGCCGGTGCACCCAAGACGGTCAACAACTTCGTCTTCCTGGCCCGGTGGCACTACTACGACGGCATCGTGTTCCACCGGATCATCCCGGGGTTCATGTGCCAGGGGGGTGATCCGGAAGGTTCGGGCCGAGGCGGCCCCGGCTACCGGTTCGAGGACGAGCTGCCCGCCCCCGGTCGCTACGAGATCGGATCGCTGGCCATGGCCAACGCCGGGCCCAACACCAACGGCAGCCAGTTCTTCATCGTGAGCGGACCCGACGGCTGTTCGCTACCCCCGAGCTATTCGCTGTTCGGCAAGGTGGTCAAGGGGCTCGACGTGGTCACCGCCATCGAGTCGGTCGGGTCCCGGTCGGGGGCACCCTCGGAGAAGGTGATCATCGAATCGGTGACCATCACCGAAGCCGACTGACCCTCACAACTCACCCGGGGAGAGCGGCCAGTCCGGCACCGGCCCGGGCCCCGTCGAGGAAGACGGCCACCTGGCCGGCGCCCTCGGTCCGCCATCCGCCATGCGGATCACGGATGAGGGCCGTCCGCTCGGGAATCCCGGCCACCGGCGTGCCCGCCGGCGCCAGAAGCACCGACCGGTGGAGCTTCTCGCCGTGCCCATCCTCGTGGGTGTCGCCGAAATGGGGGACCACCGAAATGCCGCTGACCAGACCGAGCCCGATGGTCAAACCGCCGCCCCGGGCGTCGACCATCGGGTCGGTGAGGGCCATGGCCGCCCCCGACGAGCCCACCACCACGGCACCGTCGCCGAAGGCGCCGAGCAACGCCTCCCACACCTTGGAATTCTTGAGCACGCTGCGCAGGTGCATGGGTGAACCGCCGCTCAGATAGATGAACCGGGCCCGGCGCAGCACCGCCGCCGCCCCCGCGTCCTCGGCATCGGCTCGCGACAGGACCATGAGGCCCTCCACCTGACCGCCCAACGGGCCGAACCATTCACCGGCCTCGGCCACCAGTCGCTCGGGGCGCTCGTAGGCCGCCGCCGTGGGCAGCACCAACACCTGGTCCGATCCGGAAGCGGCCAGAAAGCCGGCGTCGAACGAGCAGCCGTCGCGCCACTCACCGCCGCCGACCAGGGCCAGGGTGCCAGAATGTTCGTGCATCGGCCCAACTGTAGAGGTACCGGTCCGTGCCCATCACCGCCCTGGCCGCCACCGGCCCGCGCCTGACCGGCTGTCACCGGAGCTACCCGGCGAGGGCTGCTCGGACCGACCGGCGCATGAGCCGGCCCATGGAGTCGCACACTTCGGTAGCAAGGGACAGCGAATCGGGCACGATGCCCATGGACATGAAACCGTGGACCTGGTCGTCGTAGCAGCGGTAGTCCACCTCGACACCGGCGGCGGCCAGCTCGGCGGCGTAGGCGGCGCCGTCATCCCGTAACGGATCGAAGCCGGCGGTCACCACCAGAGCCGGGGCCAACCCGCCGTGATCGTGGGCCAGCACGGGCGAGACCCGCGGTGAACTCCACTGGTCGCTGTCCGGGAGATAGCAGGCGCGGAAGAACTCCATGGACTGACGGGTGAGGAAGAACCCGTCGCTGAAGGCGTGTGCCGATGCCGAGTCGAGCCGAGCATCGAGGGCCGGGTAGACCAAGCCCTGGGCCACCGGGGCGGGGACATCCGGTCCCGCCTGTCCCGAACGGGTCTCGCGGGCCACCACGGCGGCCAGGTTGCCGCCGGCACTGTCCCCCATCACGCCGACCTGACCCTCGGCGTGACCGACCTCGTCGGCGTGCTGGTGGACCCAACGGTAGGTGGCCAGAGCATCCTCGACCGCGGCCGGGAAGGGATCCTCGGGCGCCAGCCGGTAAGCGACGGCCACCACGATGCACCCGCTGACCGCGGCCAGCAGTCGACAGACGGCGTCGTGGGTGTCCAGGTCGCCGGTCACCCATCCGCCGCCGTGGAAGAAGACGATGGCCGGTGGCCTCCCCCGGCCCGGACCGGGTGCACCGAGCCCGGCGCCGAATTGGCGGTAGAGGCGCACCGGCAGCCCAGGTGCTCCGACCGGGCCGGGGATCACCCTCCCCACCACGTGGACGTCGGTTCGCACCGGCATGGCCGCCCGGGCCATCCGACGCATCTGCGGCCGCATGACCTCCGGGTCGATGAGCGGGGCTCCGTCCGCACCCCCCGGCTGCAGGCGCGTGGCCAACTCGATCAGCGCCTGGGTCCCACGGTTGAGGACCCGACCGTCGACCTCGACGGGCGGACGCCCGCCCAGGAGGCCGATCACCACCTCGGGGTGGGAGAACAGGCGCGTACCGAGTAGGGCCAGGGCCGGCCATCGCTCGGACGCCCGCTGCACCCGGCGGTTGTACAAGGCGGTGCGCGATGGGCGCCGCCACGGCGGCCGGAAAACCTCGAGGGCCCGGTCGCCCCCTTCACCACCGGAGGGGTCGGGTGGCCTTCGCCGAACCGGAGCCCGGTCCGAGGCCACCGCCTTGGTCGCCCTGGCCGCCCTGACCGCCTTGGACGCCTTGGGTGCCTTGGCCGCCTTGGTGGCGTTGTTCACTTTGGCCCCGTCCACCGTGGCCGCGTCTGCTTTGCTCGTCTCCGCTTTGCTGGCATCCGCCTTGGCCGCGTTCACCTTGGCCGCTCTGGGCGCCCTGCCCGTAGCCGGCCCCCGGGTCTTGGCCGTGGCTGCGCCAGCCTGCCCCGGCGGAGGCGAGCCCCCGGGTGTGCGCTCAGTTGCGTCCGGGGAGCTCTCCATTGCCCCCATGGTGTCTGTAGGGTCCCCCCAAGGCAAGCGCAACCGGCATCCAAGGGGAGGACATGGGGAGATCGGCGGACAAGACGGCTCTCGCCCGAGCTCACTTCGAGGGGGCATCGGCGTTGGTCACCGGAGGAGCGTCGGGCATCGGCCGGGCCCTGGTGGGTGAGCTGGTCAGCCGGGGAGCCACCGTGCTGGTGGCCGATATCGACGGCCATCGGGCAGAAGAGGTGGCCGAGGCGGCTGTGGGCAGAGGGGCAGCTCGGGCGGTGACCCTCGACGTGACCGATGCCCAGGCCGTCGAGTCGGTGGTCGGCGACTTCGCCGACCAACAGGACGGTCTCGATTTCATCTTCAACAATGCCGGCATCGGTATCGGCGGGCCGGTTGTCGAGCTCTCGCTCGACCACTGGCAACGAGCCGTCGACGTCAACCTGTTCGGCGTGATCCACGGCGTGGCCGCCGCCTATCCGCGCATGGTGGCTCGGCGCCGGGGCCACATCGTCAACACCGCATCGCTGTCCGGACTGGTCCCGAGCCCCCTGTTGGTCCCGTATTCGACCACTAAGCACGCAGTCGTCGGCTTGAGCATCGGACTTCGGATCGAGGCGGCCAATTACGGGGTCCGGGTCAGTGTGGTCTGTCCGGGTGTGATCGAAACCCCGTTACTGGACAAGGGGAACCCCGAGGATCTCCCCGCCGTCCCGACCATGCTGGACGTACGGTCGATGCTGACCGAGCTGGTGGGAAAGCCCTATCCTGCCGCCCGGCTGGCCTCCGACGTGCTCGACGGCGTGGCCCTCGACCGGCCGATCATCGTGGCACCACGCCATGCCAGGGTCATCTGGGCTCTCTACCGGGCCTTGCCCGGTCTCCTCATCAACCAGAGCCCCCGACGCATCCGGTCGGTCATGGGCGCAGGACTCGGCCCTCAGCGGCAAGGGCCGGAGCACCACTAGCATCGTCGCCTATGTCAATCGCACGGGTGGGAATCGTCGGGTCGGGGATCATGGGGTCGGGCATCGCCGAAACAGCTGCGGTCAGCGGATTCGAGGTTGTACTCCGCTCCCGCAACCAGTCGACGGCTGATGCCACCATCGTCACTGTCGAGAAGTCCCTCAACCGCCAGGTGGAAAAGGGAAAGAAGACTGAAGCCGAGCGTGACGAGGCCCTGGCCAGGATCAGGGCCACCTCCGACCTTGCCGCACTCAAAGACGTCGACGTGGTCATCGAGTCGGTGATCGAGGACCTCGCCGTCAAGAAGGAGCTGTTCGCCGAACTGGATCGGATAACGGGGGACGACACCATCCTGGCCACCAACACCTCGACGCTGCCGGTCATCGAGCTGGCCATGCAGACGGGACGGCCGGACAAGGTATGTGGCATCCACTTCTTCAACCCGGCTCCGGTGATGGAGCTGGTCGAGCTGGTGCGGCCCCTCACCGCCTCGGACGAGACACTGGCCGCCGCCCGCCAATTCGCCGAGGCCTGCGGGAAGACGCCGGTCGAGGTAAAGGACCAGGCCGGTTTCATCGTCAACGCCCTGTTGTTCCCCTACCTCAACAATGCTGTCCGCCTCTATGAGCTGGGCGTGGCCAGCGTGGCCGACATCGACACGGCCATGAAGGGTGGGTGCGGATTCCCGATGGGACCCTTCGCCCTCCTCGACCTGGTCGGTTTGGACACCTCGCTGGCCATCCTCGATGCCCTCTACGACGAATATCGCGATCCCAACTACGCCGCTGTCCCCCTGTTGCGACGCATGGTGGCCGCCGACCAGCTGGGACGGAAGACCCGCAGGGGGTTCTTCGATTATCAGAAGTGACCTAAGGGTAACTTGAAGGTAATCTGAGATGTAGCCCCCGATGCCGGGCAGTTGAGCCTCGACCTCGGGCATGGTGGGAACGGACGACCATGGCGGGGACGGATGACCATGGCAGGGGACGGATGACGGAGTGCGATCAGTGACCGGACCGGAGGACTCACCCGAAACGGCAGGTAGGCCGTCTCTTCCCGGCCGTGACGCCCCGTGGGTGATGCGCACCTATTCGGGCCATTCCACCGCCCGGGCCTCCAATCAGCTGTATCGGACCAACCTGGCCAAGGGGCAGACCGGCCTGTCCATCGCCTTCGACCTCCCCACCCAGATCGGCTACGACCCCGACGCACCCGAAGCCGCCGGCGAGGTGGGCAAGGTCGGCGTTCCCGTGGCCCACGTGGGCCACATGGCCCAGTTACTCGACCAGATACCGGTCGAGTCGATGAACACCTCGATGACCATCAACGCCACCGCCGCCTGGCTGCTCGGCCTCTACATCGCCAACGCCGAGGACCGCGGCGTGGATCCCGCCGTCCTTTCGGGCACCACCCAGAACGACATCATCAAGGAGTACCTGTCGCGGGGAACGTTCATCTACCCGCCACTACCCAGCCTGCGCCTGACCGTGGACACCATCGCCTACACCGTGCGCAACGTCCCTCGTTGGAACCCGATCAACGTGTGCAGTTACCACCTCCAGGAGGCCGGGGCCACACCCGCCCAAGAGGTGGCCTACGCATTGGCGGCGGCCATCGGCGTCCTCGATGCCGTGCGCCAGTCGGGGCAGATTCCGGAGAGTGAGTTCCCCTCGGTGGTCGGTCGCATCTCCTTCTTCGTCAACGCCGGCGTCAGGTTCGTCGAAGAGACCTGCAAGATGCGGGCGTTCACCCATCTGTGGGAACGAGTGTGCGCCGAGCGCTATGGCGTGACCGACCCCAAGCTCCGGCGGTTCCGCTACGGGGTGCAGGTCAACTCGCTCGGCCTGACCGAAGCCCAGCCGGAGAACAACGTCCCCCGGATCGTGCTCGAGTCCCTCGGGGTGACCCTGTCGAAACGGGCCCGGGCCCGGGCCATCCAGCTGCCGGCCTGGAACGAAGCGCTCGGACTCCCTCGCCCGTGGGACCAGCAGTGGTCGCTCCGCATCCAGCAGATCCTGGCCTTCGAGTCGGACATCCTCGAGTACGACGACATCTTCGACGGTTCGGTGGTGATCGAGCGGAAGACAGCCGAGGTGGCCGAGGCGTCGTGGGCCGAGCTGCAAAACGTGTTGGATCTGGGCGGTGCCTTCGAGGCCATCGACGAGCTCAAGGCCCGGTTGGTGGGAAGCCAGGCGGACCGGGTCCGGCGCATCGAGACGGGCGAGCTCCAGGTGGTCGGGGTCAACTGTTTCACCGAGACGGCCGATTCGCCGCTGGCTCCGGCCGGCGATCACGAGAGCGGGGGGTCGCCGGCCGTTGGCTCCATCCTCCGGGTGGACCCAGCCGTCGAGGCGGAGCTGCGGGCCGACGTGGAAGCGTGGCGGGGCGCCCGCGACCCGGTGGCGGTCACGCGGGCGCTCGACGCTCTCCAGAAGGCGGCCGAGGGCACCGACAACATCATGAGGGCCACTATCCAGCTGGCCCACGCGGGCGGGACGACCGGCGAGTGGGCGGGAGCCTTGCGCCAGGTCTTCGGCGAGTACAGGGCACCGACGGGCGTCCGGGGCGGCGTCGGTCATCGGGGCGCCGAATTCCGGACCGTGCGGATCCGGTCGCGGGCCATGGCCGAACGAGCCGGAGGTCCGCCCAAGCTTCTGGTGGCCAAGCCCGGTCTGGACGGCCATTCCAACGGGGCCGAGCAGATCGCCGTGGCTGCCCGCGACGCCGGGTTCGAGGTCGTCTACCAGGGGATCCGGCTGTCGCCGGCCGAAATCGCGGCCGCCGCCCGCGACGAGGACGTCGACGTGGTGGGGATCTCCATCCTGTCGGGCAGCCACCTCGAGTTGGTCCCGGAGGTCATCGACCGCCTCCGGGCCGCAGGAGTCGAGGCTCCGGTGGTGGTGGGAGGGATCATCCCGCCCGAGGACGCCGAGATCCTGCTGGGCAAGGGCGTGGCCCGGGTCTACACCCCCAAGGACTTCGAGATCGGGCGCATGATGGACGACCTGGTGGGGCTGGCCGAGGAACACCGGTCCGGCCTGGTCGCCTGAGCCCGGTCAGCTCTCTCCCTCAGGCCCAGGGCCGCATCCGCCGGGCCGAAGGCGGCCTCGACCACCACCGACCCGAGAAGCGCCACACCGGCGGGCGGGACGGGCTCTCGTCGACCACCAGCCGGGGTCGGGGCCAGGCGGCATCGACGGCGGCTGCCATTACGGCCACCACCTCCGGCGCGATCTCGGGCCGGGCGGCGATGCCGGCCACGGCTACCTCTTCGCCGCTCCCCCCACCGGCGATGGCCGCCTCGACCGGGGGGCTCACAGCGGCATGTTCCCGTGCTTGCGCTTGGGCAGGTCCTCCCGCTTGGACACCAGCAGTGCCAGGCTCCGGACCAGGATGCGCCGGGTTTCCGCCGGGTCGATGACGTCGTCCACGTAGCCCCGCTCGGCGGCGGCGTAGGGATTGGCGTACCGCTCGGTGTACTCCTCGACCAGCTCCTTCCGGCGTCCGACCGGGTCGGCAGCCTCGGCCAGGTCGCGCCGGTAGACGATCTCGACGGCGCCCTCGGGGCCCATCACGGCCAGCTCGGCCGACGGCCAGGCATAGGCCAGGTCGGCTCCGATCGACTTCGAGTTCATGACCACGTAAGCCCCGCCGTACGCCTTGCGGGTGATGATCTGTACCCGGGGGACGGTGGACTCGCAGTAGGCGTATAGCAGCTTGGCGCCGTGGCGGATGATGCCCCCGTACTCCTGGTCGGTGCCGGGCATGAAGCCGGGTACATCCACGAAGGTGACCAGCGGCACATTGAAGGCGTCGCAGGTCCGTACGAAGCGCGCCCCCTTCTCCGAAGCGTCGATGTTGAGGACACCGGCCAGCATCTGGGGCTGATTGCCGACGATGCCCACCGACCGGCCGTCGATACGGGCGAACCCGCACACCAGGTTCATGGCCCAGTGGTGGTTGACCTCGAAGAACTCGCCGTCGTCGACGACCGCCTCGATGACCTTCTTCATGTCGTAAGGCTGGTTGGGCGAGGCCGGCATCAGGTCGACCAGTTCGGGGACCAGCCGTTCCGGGTCGTCCCCGGAGACGACAAGAGGAGCCTCCTCGAGGTTGTTGGAAGGGAGGAAGCTCAACAGGTAGCGGACATCGTCGAGGCACGACTTCTCGTCGGGGGCCACGAAGGCGGCCACCCCGGACTTGGTGGCGTGACTCATCGCACCGCCGAGCTCTTCGAGGGTCACGTCCTCACCGGTCACCGTCTTGACCACGTCGGGGCCGGTGATGAACATGTGGCTTGTCCCCTGCACCATGAAGATGAAGTCGGTCATGGCCGGGCTGTAGACAGCCCCTCCGGCGCAGGGCCCGAGGATAACGCTGATCTGGGGGATGACCCCCGAGGCCTGGGCGTTGCGGTGGAAGATCCCCCCGTAGGAGTGGAGCGAGACAACACCCTCCTGGATGCGGGCCCCGGCCCCGTCGTTGAGCCCGATCATCGGCACCCCGATGGAGCTGGCCAGGTCCATGACCTTGTGGATCTTTTCGGCGAACACCTCGCCCAGTGCCCCTCCGAAGACGGTGAAATCCTGGCTGAAGACGCAGACCCGACGGCCGTCGATGGTGCCGAAACCGGTGATCACGCCGTCGGTGTAGGGACGGTTCTCCTCGAGCCCCATCCCGTGGGCCCGATGGCGGGCCAGCATGTCCAGCTCCTGGAACGAACCGTCGTCGAGCAGGTAGTCGATGCGCTCCCGCGCCGTCATCTTCCCCTTGGCGTGGTGCTTCTCGACAGCCCGCGGCGACCCGGCGTTGCGGGCCTGGGCGCGGCGCTCGGCCAGCTCCTCGAGTCGTTGGGTCATCGGGTGATCCATGGGGTGTGAGGCTACCGGACCGGGCGCTCCGGTCCGTATCCGGGCAGCGGGTTCAGCGGGACCGGGAGAAGTGTTCGGCGGGATACGGTCCGCCGTGGGGCCCACAGCCCACGTAGGTCAACGGGTTGGAGGGGAAGCCCCCGACGTAGGCGGACACGCTCCGGCCCCGGTAGCGCTTTTCGAGCTCGGGATCACGCCGTCCGAAGAAGGAGTAGCGGTCGCCGGGGCCGGGGCGACGGTCAGACGGGTCGTCGGGCCGCCGGGTCGGCCGGTCGTTCTCCCATCCCTCGATCCGGTAGACGGCGGCCACCAGGTCGGCCGCCACAATAGCCGCCCACTTGGGCGCCCGCGGCGATTCGAGATCGGTGAAGCGCCGGGCGATACGCCAACCGTGGCGGACCGACTCGTAGGTCCAATCGGATCCGGCGCCACCGACCGCCAAGAGAATCACCTGGTGGGCTCGTTTGAACCTGGCCCGCTTGGCCAGAGCGGCGTTGAGATCGACGGCCGGCCGGCGTTGGCTCCCGAACGTGACCTCGGTGCACAGTCCGAGGGCGTCACGGACGGCCGCCTCGACCGTCGAGGCTTCGTCCGGACCCATCCCGTAGCGGAGGATGTCTATGCGCACGCTGCGTCCGGCCGATTCGATGGCCCGGATCTGTTCGAGCATCGGGAACTTGCTGTGGGCGGCCACACCCGGTCGATCGAGGGGTGACCGGGCCGCGGCCAGATGGCGGAAGCACCGGTCGTTGCGTCCCTTCCCGGCATAGAAGGCCCGGCCGGTGCGGGGGTCGACCAGCAGGTACACGTAGCACGCCAGCTTGTCGGCCACCCCGGGGGCGAAACCGACGGATCCGGGAGCGGACACCGGTCCGGTCGACGGAACGGCGACCGGACGGACCTGTGTCACGGCCGGACCCAGCGGGACCCGCACCAGCGTCGAGCGGCCGTCCGACACCGGAAGGGACGGAACCGGGCGGGGCGACCGCGACGGTCCCACCTGGGCGGGGATACGGGGGACCCCGATGGTGGGCGGGTCGACGGCCAGGGGCTGGGCCTGGGTGTCGTCCCGTGCCACCTCGGCCGATTCCATAGGGTGGCCGCTACTCCTGCACGAGCTCGATGAGGGTGCCGAAGGCGCCCTTGGGGTGGATGAAGGCCACGGTTGTCCCCCGCGAACCCGGGCGGGGCACCTCGTCGATGACACGCCCACCGTGGTCCTTCACCGACTGCAGCGCTTCGGCGCAGTCGTTAACCCGATAGCCGACATGGTGGAGCCCCTCGCCTTGCTTCTCGAGGTACCTGGCCACCGGCGAGTCGGCACGAATGGGAGTCAGGAGCTGGATGTAGCTGTCGGCCACCTTCAGCAGGGCCTCTTCCACGCCATCGGTTTCGATGCGCTCCCGGTGACTGACCGTGGCCCCGAAGGTGTCGGCGTAGTAGGCGACAGCGGCATCGAGGTCGTTGACGGCAATGGCCACGTGGTCCACCTCGGTCAAGAGCGGGGCGGTCACGCGCCGTGCCTCCTGAACACCCGGAGCCGGTCCTCGCCCACCGCGGCGCGCAGCTCGGCGTCTTCCACGCCCAAGCCCTCCTCGGGGGCCAGGCAGAGCACGCCGATCTTCCCCTCGTGCAGGTTGTGGTGCACCTGGTAGGCGGCGTCGCCCACCGCCTCGAGGCTGTGCACCGAGGAGAGCGGGGGAAGGATCTTCCCTTCACAGACCAGCTGGTTGGCGTCCCACGCCTCCCGGTAGTTGGCGAAATGGGATCCCTTGATGGTCTTGAGCTTCATCCACAGGTGCCGGTTGTCGTACTCGATCATGTAGCCGGAGGTGGCCGCGCAGGTCACCACCATGCCGCCCCGCTTGGCGGCGAAGACGGAGGCGCCCATGGTCTGGCGACCCGGGTGCTCGAAGACGATGTCCACGTCGGCCCCGACCAGGCCGCGGATGTCCTTGCCCAGACGACGCCACTCGGACTCGTCCTGGGTGTGCTCGTCCTTCCAGAACCGGTAGTTGGCCTCCCGACGATCGATCACCGCCTCCACCCCGAGGTCGTGGAGAAGGTCCACCTTGGCCGCCGACGACACCACGCCGACCGGGATCCCTCCACCGTTGAGCACGTACTGGACAGCGAAGGCACCGAGCCCACCCGATGCCCCCCACACCAGGACCCTGTCCCCCTGACGCATGGCCGCACCGTTCTTCGACACCAGCATCCGGTACGAAGTGGAATTGCAGAGGGCGTTGACGGCAGCCTCCTCCCACGTCAAATGGGCGGGCTTGGGCATCAGCTGGTTGGCCTTGACCACGGTCAGATCGGCCAGACCGCCGAAGTTGGTCTCGAACCCCCAGATGCGCTGGTTGTCGGCCAGCATGGAGTCGTCGTGGGCACTCGGGCTCTGGTCGTCGACGTAGTTGCAGTGGACGGTGACCCTGTCGCCCGGCTTCCACAGCCGTACGGCCGAGCCGGTCTTCAAGACCACACCGGAGGCGTCCGATCCGACCACGTGGTAGTCGAGGGCGTGACGGGCCCCCCACCGACTCTCCTTGCCCAGTCGGTCGAGGAAGCCGAAGGTGGGGAGCGGCTCGAAGATAGAGGTCCACACCGTGTTGAAATTGATGGAGCTGGCCATCACGGCCACGTAGGCCTCGTCGGGGGCCAGCTCGGGGACGGCCACCTCCCCCACGTGGAGCGACTTCCTCGGGTCCTTGTCCTCGGAAGCGATCCCGTCGAACATGGCGGCTTCGTCGCGGAGGACGAAGGCGGCCCGGTACGACTCGGGAATGGGCAGGCTGGCCAGCTCCTCGCCGGAGGCGCCCGATCGGATGGCCGAGAGGATCTCCTGCATGGAGGGCAGAATAGCCGCACCACCTCCTCACCGACCTGAGCATTCGGCAGCCGGCTGCGCACCGTGGTTGGCCTGCGGGGTCCCACGGGCGGCCTGGTGGCGGAAGCCGTATCATGGGTCGGTCGTTGTGGCCGGCCCGAGGGGTCGCCGCCTGATCTGGCCTGCGGGCCTCGGAGGACGTCATGCCCGGAACCGTCATCGTCGCAGGAGCCCGAACCCCGATCGGCAAGCTGTCCGGGGCCCTCGGTGGATTCGCGGCCACCGAGCTCGGGGGGTTCGCCATCGCCAGCGCCCTCCAGCGGGCCAGTATCACCCCCGACCAGGTCGACTACGTCTTCATGGGCCAGGTCATCCTGGCCGGCGCCGGCCAGATCACGGCCCGGCAGGCCGCCGTCAAGGCCGGCATCCCGATGACCGTGCCGGCCACCACCGTCAACAAGGTGTGCCTGTCCGGCCTCAACACCATCTACCTGGCCGACCTCCTGATCAACGCCGGCGAGGCCGACATCGTGGTGGCCGGAGGCATGGAGTCGATGACCCAGGCGCCGTACCTGTTGCCGGGGGCCCGGGCCGGCTACCGGCTGGGCGACGCCACGGTGGTCGACTCGATGATGTACGACGGACTGTTCTGCGCCTTCGACCAGTGCGCCATGGGGCTGTCCACCGAGCGCTACAACGGAGCCGACGGCGTCTCCCGTAGCCGCCAGGACGCCTTCGCCGCCCAGTCCCACGAACGGGCGGCCGCCGCCATCAAGGAGGGCAAGTTCGCCGAGGAGATCGTCCCGGTGCAGGTCCCCCAGCGCAAGGGCGATCCTTTGACCGTCGATACCGACGAGGGCGTGCGACCGGGGACGACGGCCGAGTCGCTGGGCGGACTGCGTCCGGCTTTCGACAAGAACGGCACGGTGACCGCCGGCAACGCCTCGCAGATCTCCGACGGGGGCGCCGCCGTCATCGTCATGTCCAAGGCCAAGGCGGAACAGCTGGGCGTGTCCCCGCTGGGCGAGCTGATCAGCTACGGGCAGGTGGCCGGACCCGATCCGTCGCTGCTGCACCAGCCCTCGCACGCCACCAGGGTGGCGCTGGACAAGGCCGGACTGACCGTCAAGGACATCGACATCTTCGAGATCAACGAGGCCTTCGCCGCCGTAGGTTGCGCATCGGCCGAGGACCTCGGGATCAGCGACGAGGTGGTCAATGTGAACGGCGGGGCCATCGCCCTCGGGCACCCGGTGGGCATGTCCGGCACCCGGCTGGCCCTCACCTCCCTGCTCGAGCTCAAGCGGCGGGGTGGAGGAACGGCGGCGGTGAGCCTGTGTGGTGGCGGCGGTCAGGGTGACGCCGCCATCTTGCGCTCCGTTTGATCCGAGTTGATTCGTTGTCGTTGAGCGAAGTTCGGCCCCACGGGGACCGGCCACCGGACGGTGGATTTAGAGGAAAACGGCGGGTGGTCGGGTGATCGACGTGCCCCCGCCGGGCATCGACCGAGAGCCGCGGGTACCGGGGCCGTGGGTGATCGTCCTCGGTATGCACCGCGCCGGCACCTCGGCCATCACCGGGGCCCTCGCCGGGCTGGGCATGGCCCTCCCCCCCGAACCGGACCTGGTCAGGGGCCGGCCCGACAATCCCGTGCATTACGAGAGCGACGCCCTCATCAGCCTCAACGACAGGATTCTGGAGACCATGGGTGGCTGGTGGAACACCCCGCCCGAGGCCGACCCGGGCTGGGAAGTCGGCCCGGCCGCAGCGTCATGGACCGATGAGGCGCGGTCCACCCTGTCGAGGATCTTCCCGGGCCCTGGGCCCAACGTGTGGAAGGACCCCCGCAATTGCCTGCTGCTGCCCTTCTGGCGGCGCCTGTTGGGCGGTCCCGTCGCCGTCGTGCTGGTGTGGCGATCGCCTCTCGCCGTGGCCTTGTCGCTCCGCCAGCGGGACGGTTCAACCATCGCCCACGGGTTGGCGCTGTGGGAGCACTACAACCGTCAGGCCCTCGAGGCCGTGGCCGGACTGCCGGTCTACCTGATCGGCAACGAGGCTCTGATCCGCGACCCCCACACGACCATGACGGCCATCGCCGGATGGCTGGACGACGTCGGGATCACATCCCGTGGCTCCGACGGTTGGGATGTCGAGGCGGCATCCCAACTGATCTCACCGAGCCTCTCTCATCACGGTGCAGACGATCGCGCCGGGCTTCTGCCCGAGCAGATCGAGATCCTGGACCGCTTGCGGGGACTCGACGGGCCCCACGCGGTCATGGAGGCGATCCACCTCGGTCCACCCTCGCTCTGGTCCGTCGACACACTGGACGCCGAGCACAAGCTCAGCGCTGCGGCCCGGCGGCTCACCACTCTGGCCGAAGGCAACAAAGTGGTGTCCGCCGCCCACAACGAGCTCATCGCCACCTACCAAGGTCAGATCGCCATCAGCGACGACCGGTTGGAGCACATCCACAAGCTGCAGCAGATCGCTGACGATCGCATGGAATCGATCGAGAAGATGGCCGTGGAGGCGCAGCGGCTCGAGGAGGTCGTCTCGCGCCTGCAGGGGGAGAACGAGGAGTTGACAGACGACCGGCACCGCTGGCGGTCCAAAGCCGAACAAGCGGAGGACGAGTTGGGCCAGATGCGGTCGTCATCGAGTTGGCGACTCAGCACCCCGCTCCGATCGGTCCGGGACGCCCTGCGCAAGGCCGACAAGCCCTCCCGTACCACGGAGTGAAGGGCACTGTTGTGGAGGCGACCTTCAGTAGGGCGGCTTGAAGACGCCGACCAGTCGGCCCCTTTGGGGGCCGACCGCGGCCCACGACAGCGCCTCCACAGCGATGACGGCCAGTGCGCAGGTGGGGAAGCCGTGGGACTCCAGAACGGAGCGGTCGTCATCCGGCGCGTCGTCGTCCCCATCGGCCAGAAGCAGCCAGGCCAGCTCGAAGATGCCCGGATTGTGGCCGATGACCAGCGCGCTCTCGACACTGGTGTCGATCTCGTGCACATACCGGAGGAGGACGTCGGCGGACGCCGCATAGAGAGAGCGGTAGGGCTCGACCGGGCCCCGGCCCCCCATGCCTTCGGCCACCAGATCGGCCGTCTGTCGGGTCCTGACCGCGGCCGAACAGACGGCCAGTTGGGGCCGCGGGACGCCGACCAGACCGAGGGGGTCGTCGGCGGCCAACGCCGATCCGAGGGCTTTGGCATCGCGACGACCGCGGGGCGTCAGCGGCCGTTGACTGTCGCTCCCACCCCGTGGGGCGTCCGCTGTGGCTTTGCCGTGACGGAGCAGCCAGACATATCGCACGGGAGCCGGACGGGTGCTGGCCATCAGGTCATCGTGCCCCAACGCCGAGGGTGGGCGCTACGCGTCGACCTCGCGACGGCCTTCGAGTGCCCTCCCCAGAGTCAGCTCGTCGGCATACTCGAGATCACCGCCGACCGGCAGACCGCTGGCGATGCGGGTGACCGACAGGCCCAGCGGCTTGAGCAGGCGGGCCAGGTACATGGCCGTGGCCTCCCCTTCGAGATTGGGGTTGGTGCACAGGATCACCTCCGTGATGTTCTCCGCTTCCACCCGGGCCAGAAGCTCACGGACACGGAGCTGGTCGGGCCCGATGCCTTCGATGGGATTGAGGGCACCCTGGAGGACGTGATAGCGGCCGGCGAACTCGCCGGTCTTCTCGACGGAGACGATGTCACGCGGGTCCTCGACCACACAGACCGATCCGGTGTTGCGCCGGTCGTCGAGACAGATGGCGCACAGTCCACCCTCGGCCACATTGAAACAGAGGGTGCACAGGGTGATGCGTTCCTTGACGGCCACGATGGCCTCTGCCAGGCGCATGGCGTCCTCCGGCGCCACCTTCAGAAGATGGAAGGTGATGCGCTGGGCCGACTTGGGGCCCACACCGGGAAGCCGCCCGAGCTCGTCGATGAGAGTCTGGAGCGGTCCGGAGAACACGGCCACCTAGCCGACCTCCTCGGCGCCGGGAAAAGCCTGGAGGACCCGCGTTTCCGCCGAGTTGTCGACGTCGGCCACCTCGCCCATTTCGGCCTCGTCGAAGGCGGACAGGTCTTCGACCTCCTCGGTCCCCACTGTGCCCTCGGAAGCCGGTGCGGTGGGGTTGGCGGTGACCGGGGTGCCCGGGGTGGCGGCGTTGGCCGGCGGGGAGGATAAGCCGGCGTTGGGCGCCGGGGAGGATAAGGAGGAGACGGATTCCGCTGCGGGCGAACCCTCTGATCCGGTGTCGACCATCAGAGTCAGGGACACCGGTCGGCCGAAGTGCTCGGCCAGAGCTGACTCGATCTCGCCGCGTACCTCCTCGCAGCGGACCCGATGGGTCTCGTTGGGCAAACCGAACAGGGCCCGGTCGCCCTCGACTCCGACGAACCGACCGGCCTGGAACAACGCCTTGGCCTTGGGACGGAGACGACCGATGATGTGATCGCCCCAGGCCTGCACCAACTGGTCGCGGGTCGGGAACGGAACCGACGACCCATCGGGAGGGGACGCCTCTGCTGGCGTCTCGGCCCTCGGCGGCGCCGCTGGAGGTACCGGGTCGGTGGGTACAGGATCGGCGGCCGACGGTTCGTCGATTGTGGCGGGCGGCTCCGCAAGCTGCTCCACCGGACCGGGTGTCGGGGTGGGCGGGCGAGCGACCTCCGGCGTCGGAGAGGGGGAAGTGCGGGATGGCGAGCCCGGGCCGGTGCGGGCGGCCGGAGGCAACGATGCCGGAGGAGGGCCCTCGGTGCGGGCCGACGACTCGAGACGCTCGATGCGGGCCAGCAGCGCGCCGGGAGTTGCGTCGACTTCGGGATGGGCCAGCCGCACCAGTGCCACCTCGAGGGTGACCCGAGGGTCGGGGGCATCCCGCATGGTGACCTGTGCCTCTCCCAACACCTCCATGGCCCGGACAAGGGTGGCCAGCCCCACCCGTTCGGCCTGCCCGGTGAGGGCAGCGTGCTCCGATTCCGACACGGACACCAGGTCGGGGGCTACCAGGGCCAGAAACCCCTGCCGCAGGTGGTCGACAAGATCGCCGGCCAGTTGCTGGGGGCTGTACCCGGCCGAGGTCAGCTGGGCCAGAGCCACCAGGGCCCGGCCGACCTCTCGCTCAGCCAGTGCCTCCACCACCTGGTCGACCTCGGGTAGATCGTCATCGACCCAATCGGAGGCGGCCACCTGGTCGAGGACGGAGAGCGCATCACGGGCCGAGCCCCGACCGCGCCGCACAGCCAGATCCACCGCCTCATCAGGAATATCGAGCTGGGCATCTCGCCGCACCTGACTGAGCAGCTCCTCCAGCGTCTCGGGACCGAGCAACCGGAATTCGAAATGCTGGGTACGGCTGCGAATGGTGGGGAGCACTTTCTGCGGGTCGGTGGTGGCCAGTACGAAGACAACGTGCGAGGGAGGCTCCTCCAGGGTCTTCAGGAGGGCGTTCGAGGCCGGCGTCGAGAGCATGTGGACTTCGTCCACGATGTAGACCTTCTGCCGACCCGGGGTACCGAGGGCAGCCCGCGAGACCAGGTCGCGCATGGCTTCCACCCCGTTGTTGGAAGCGGCATCGAGCTCGTGGACATCGAGCGACGTTCCCTTGGCGATCTCGAGGCAGGAGGAGCAGACCCCGCAGGGCTCACCATCCCGCAGGTCCGTGCAGTTGAGGGCTTTGGCCAGAATCCGAGCGGTGGACGTCTTGCCGGTGCCCCGGGGACCACTGAACAAGTAGGCGTGGGCCACCCGCCCGTCCCGGACGGCATTACGCAGGGCCAGGACCACATGGTCCTGGCCTCGGACCTCGCCGAAGGTGGCCGGGCGGAAGCGCCGATAGAGCGACTGGTAGGGGGTGTCGTCAGGTGCGTCAGCCACGTCGAGGGAGCCTATCTGTCTGCGGGATCGGCCCAACGGGTGGCACGGAGGGTGCTGCACCTTTGCATGCATCCGGCCCTCGATAGTCGGCGCCCGGCGGTCGATAACGAACAGCCCCGGCGCTCGGTAACAAGCAGCGCCCCGGCGCTCGGTGCGACGGCCAGGTTGGCTGCGGCACACGGTCTTACCCGCTGAGAGCTGCTGCCTTCCGACCCTGACTCGGTTCACAGGAGAACGTTGCGCAGGACCCAGCCGTCGCACGGAACGCCGGGGCAGGGCAATGCTATCTGCCGTAGCGGCCCTGGCCTACAGCACCGGTGGCGGCCACCACACCTCCGGAGGGCGCAGCGGTGGCGAGTAGCCTGGCTGGGCTGTCGGCCCCCTCGGCCCTGTCGAGGGGCCACACGACCGGAGGCGTGCGAGAGCGGCCGAATCGGCACGACTGGAAATCGTGTGTGGGGAAACTCACCGTGGGTTCAAATCCCACCGCCTCCGCCACATGGGCACTGACGCGCAACATCCCCGGCCGGCCGAGGGACCGGCCATCGAAGATGTGATGGGGATGGCCCTCGAGGAGGCGGCCCGGGCCATCGACCACGAGGACGTGCCGGTAGGTGCGGTGGCCCTGGCCGACGGTCGGGTCATCGCCTCACGGCACAACGAGCGGGAGCAGCGGGGCGACCCGACGGCCCACGCCGAGATTCTGGCACTGCGCGATGCGGCCGCCGTCCTTCGGACCTGGAAGCTCACAACGGTGACCCTGGTCGTGACTCTCGAACCGTGCGCCATGTGCGCCGGAGCCCTGGTGGCCGCCCGGATCGGCCGGTTGGTGTTCGGGGCGGCCGATCTGAAAGCGGGGGCGTGTGGCTCGCTCTACAACCTGTGCGTCGACCCCCGACTCAACCACCAACTGCCGGTGACGACCGGGGTGCGAGCGGCGGAGGCGAGCGACCAGCTCTCCACCTTCTTCGCTAGCCGCCGGCAGGCCCGCTGACCTGGTCGGTCGGAGTGCCATACCGGCTCCGACGCACCTGATGAAGTCGAGGATCATTATGGGCCTGCACTAGCATGCGGACCCGATGACCCCGGAGACGTACTTGCCGTCCGGGCTGAGCCCCATCGAAGAACGATCCGGGTCTGCCGGCCTGTGAAACTGATCGTTCAGATACCGTGCCTCAACGAGGAGCAGACGCTCCCGCTGGTCTTCGAGAAGATGCCACGCCACATTCCCGGAGTGGACACTGTCGAATTCCTGGTCATCGATGACGGATCCAGTGACCGCACTGTGGAGGTGGCCAGGGAGCTCGGCGTCCACCACGTCGTGCGCCACACCCGCACCATGGGCCTCGGACAGTCCTTCCACGACGGTGTCCTCGAGGCCCTCGAGCTGGGGGCGGACATCGTCGTCAACACCGACGGGGACAACCAGTACCCGAGTGAGCGCATCGCCGATCTGATCAAGCCGATCCTCAATGGAGAGGCCGACATCGTGATCGCTGATCGCCAGACTCACACCATCGACCACTTCTCACCCTTGAAGAAGCGACTCCAGCGGGTCGGAAGCAAGATCGTGAGCGTCGCATCTGACACAGAACTGCCCGATGCGGCGAGCGGCTTCCGGGCCTACTCCCGCGAGGCCATCCTCCGCCTCAACCCGGTCACCCGGTTCAGCTACTGCATGGAGACGATCATTCAGGCCGGCAACAAGCGGTTGGCCATCGCCAGCATCCCGATCGAGGTAAATCCCAAGACCCGCGAGTCCAGACTTTTCAAAAGTACCGGTGAGCATGTGGTGAAGTCCGCCGTCACCATCATCCGGGCCTACATCATGTACCGACCGATGGTCCTCTTCGTATCGGCCGGCAGCTTCCTCTTCGTGCTCGGGCTCATTCCCTTCATCCGGTACTTCGCTCTGTTGTGGTTCACCGCCAACTCCGGAGGCCTCCATCACATCCAGTCGCTGCTGGTAGGTAGCGTGCTGATGATCGCCGGCGCTCTGTCGTTGGCGCTGGGCGTCATCGCCGACCTCATTCGCATCAACCGGGTCCTTATCGAGGACTCCCTCGAGATGCAGAAGCGACAACGATTCAACCGGGTGTCGGCTAGCGACGGAGCGCCGACGGACGAGCGGGTGGCCAGCAGCAGTTCCGCCCGTTTACGACCTGGTCGTCTCGGGCGTGTCCGATAGTGGCGGGACCGCCGGATGGCTGTCATCCATATCCTCCGCCAGGGCACGACGCCAGTGCCGGGTGTCCTGGACCACCCCCACCACGGCCAATACAGCTGTGACGGCGGGGAGCACAATCACCAGGAGCACCGTCACAGCTTCCGGTAACGGTGACCAGCGGAGGAGACCGTGTATCGCGTCTCTCAGCCCCTGGACGGGGGGAAGTGGATTAGCCGGCTGGTACCAGCTCCGCAGGATCATCAGCCAGACGACGCCGTTGGTGACAACCGCCGCAATCAGGACGATCGGGGCCAAAGCGGTATGGACGCGGCGGTGGGTCATCCGGATCCATCCAAGGGCGGCCAGGGCGGCCGGGGCGACGACCGTACTGTAGATATAGCGCCCCTGCACCGCGGTCAAATGGTTAGACCACTGCCTGAAGATGGACAGCGACCCCTCCGCAACAACGCCAAAGGTCAGTACCGAAGCGGCAAGCAGCACCACCGCACCGACGCGCTCGCCTGCCCTACCTTTGAGGACCAGGGCGGCGAACACGCCAACCAGCACGACGATGAACCAGCCGTAGATGATGATCGGACCCGGATTGGGGGTATCGGGGATCCCGATCCCTCCCCAGATTCGGGAGATGAAGCCACTGGTAAAGGCTGGGAGGAAGTGCAACAGGGTCCCTTTGTGGTCCGGCGGACCGTAGAGAACCCGGGTCTCGGCAGCACCAAAGCCGTCGACCTGCACCGTGCCGTAGTCGATAAGGTTGCGAAGCCACCACAGCCCGCCGACCACGGCACCGGCGGCCACGATGAGCAGCGGCACACCGACGGCGCGGGTTCTCGGGGGCGGTGGTCGCTGCCGCCAACCACCTACCAGATACGCAGCCAGAATGACCAACGGGAGTACGAGGGCCAGTCCCTTGGTGAACAGAGCCGCGGCCAGCGCCACCGCCAGCCATGCCGCCGTCCTGCGGGATAGATCGCCGGTCATCACCCGACTGATTAAGTAGAGAACCACTGAGGTGGTGAGGATGAGGAGCGTGTCGTTGGTGACCGAGGAACCGTCGCGAATCATGTTCGGCACGGTGAGCGGCACCACGGCGGCCAACACGGCCAGGCGTGAGGCCCGGTCCGGGTCCAGCGCCGCTCCACCCATCCGGGCGATCAACAGACGCCGGGCGGTGGCCCAGCACAAGAGCGGCACCGGCAGCATCAGCACCACACTGAGCAACCTCATGATCCAGACCTGGAGATCCCAAGCTAGACCTGACATGCCGGGCACTCGGAGAACCGCCGCCTCCATCCAGTAGTACAGCGGGGGGTGCTGGACCATCTGGTTGAGTTGCGCGCCCGGGGCCGGTGTGTGTCCCCCCAGCTGGGCGAAACTCGGCCGCTCGCTCCGGGGCAAGATGGGAGCGGTGTCGAGGCGGACCTTCAGCGGGTAGCCGGGCTGGAGAGCCTGCATGGCCACGCTCGCCTTGGTATAGGAGAGTCGGCCGGGTCCGTAGAAATGGAACGGGTTGGCCGAGTAGACGTACGCCATGTCGATGTGTGCGGGCTCGTCGTAGCCGTAGGACATGGGCCACAACACGCTGGCGCCCAACAGGAGCGCTCCCCAGAGGGCCACGATGAGCCAGACCGTGCGGGGAACGGTGGCAAAGGCTCGTCGAACAGATCCGCCGCGGGACGGTTGGCCCATGGTGTGCCGGGCGGTGGCTCTGGACACAGGCAGTCGTCAGATGCCGCTGGAGGCGACCGGCACCGGCGGCAGCTCGGACCTGTCAGACTGCCGGACCAGCGATGTCAGATTCGGAACTGTCATGGTCATCTCTTCGCTGATGGAGGTGTCCGCCGGGCACATGCCTGCCGGTCGAGATTTCGGCGAAGATTAGCAGGGGGCACTGACGGAACTCGGCGCCCCTGGCCCGCCACTGGACCGGAGCGATGTCACCCCCGGACACCGGGGTCAGCTCGTCGACAGCGCCATCCGTCGTCGACTGAGAGCGGCCACGCCGGCCAGCACCAGGTCAGCACCGATCAGCAGAACCCGCGAGGCGACCACGACCGCCAGCGCCTGGCCCGAGGTGAGCATGACGCTGAGCACGAGCACCAGCACCACGTCCCGGATGCCGGCGCCGGCGGGAGCTGGGATGAACAGGACCCCCAACGGGACGGCCAGGGCCATGGCCCCAACCGACAGCAGATAGAGGGACACGCCGTGATGGCCCGCTCCGTTGGCCAGAATCCCCAGCTGGAGTCCGAGGGCCGCCCAGCTCACCACCGACCAGCACGATGCCCGGGCCGATGCGCCCACGTCGAGCTTCTCGTTCAGAGGGGGCCGGTGGACGAGGGCGAAGACCCGGTCGAGGATCCCGGGCAGGGCCCGCGGGTGCAGAAGGGCCAGGAGAAAGGGAATGGCCAGCAGCGCCCACCAGTACCGGGCCAAGACGTGGGTGTCATAAGCAGGCAGGAAGACACAGGCGATGAGCAGTCCGATGGCACAGTTGATGGCCACAGTGATCAAGTTGGCCGCCAGCATGGTACGCCGGCTAGCACCACGGGCGCGGCCTGCCTCCATCTGCATGATGACCGGCCATACCGATCCCGGCACGTACTTGCCCAACTGGCTCACGAAGAAGACACGGGATCCTGCACCCCAGGGCATGTCGACACCCAGCCCCTCCAGCACCTCACGCCACAGGGGAAAGGTAGCGGCCACGCCGATCACCCCAAAGAGGAAGCTGGCGACGAGAGACCCGGCGCCGATGCTCTTCAACGCCGAGGCGAACGATCCGCGCTCCCGGTAGATGGCAAAGGAAGCCAGTCCGATCGCCACCAGGGCGAAGGCGGCGCCGGCCACCGCCCGGAGAACCGCCCTCCGACGCTGGGGTGATCCGACGCCGAAATCGTCTGCGCCAGACCCTGCATCAGCCTCGGTCACCGAGGCGATATCGTAACGGGGACCTGGGCGCTTGCGAACGACCTGATGGATTTCCCTCCCCTCGCCGCCGGTGGACCAACGTCACCTACCGTCGATCGCCTTCCTGACGAATGGACCGCCAGTGCGCATCCTGGGCTTTGGAACCTACGACACGGAACGCCATCCGAGGGTAGGGATCATCCTTGACGGCCTGCGGTCGCACGGGGTGGTGGTGGTGGAAGCCACCGCACCCCTTCGGGTGAGCACCGCAGACCGGGTGGCAATGCTCACGAGGCCGCGGACGGCTCTCCGGCTGGTGCCGCTTATGGCGAGAAGCTGGTGGTCGATCGTCAGGCAGGCCCGTCGTCGAGCCGGCCGATCCGGAGGCTGGGATGCCGTGATCGTCGGGTACCTCGGCCATTTCGACGTCATCGTGGCCCGCCTGGCTTTCCCCCGCACCACGGTGGTGCTCGACCACCTCATCTTCGCCGCCGACACCGCTCGCGACCGCGGAGTGGAATCGGGCCTCAAGACGAAGATGCTGGGATACCTCGACACGCTGGCTATTCGGTGTGCCGATGTCGTAGTGGTCGATACCGAGGAACATGCAGCGATGGTGGTCCCCTCGCAGCGCCACAAGGTGGAGGTGGTCAAGATCGGTGCCTCGGCCGAGTGGTTCAAAGCGGCAGAGGAAATCCTGGCCGTCGTCCCGACGCCGGCGGCCGACCCTCCGCTCCGTGTGGTGTTCTTCGGCCTGTTCACGCCTTTGCAGGGCGCCACCGTCATCGGCGAGGCATTGGGCCTCCTGCGCGGCAGTAACAACCTGAGATTGACTCTGATCGGGACCGGTCAGGATTACGCGTACGTGCGATCGACCGTAGGTGACGATCCCCGGGTGACCTGGGTGGACTGGGTCGGCAACCACGATCTGCCCGAGGTGGTGGCCAGGCACGACGTGTGTCTTGGGATCTTCGGAACGGGGCCAAAGGCTCTCCGTGTCATACCCAACAAGGTGTATCAGGGCGCTGCTGCCGGCTGTGCGGTCGTGACATCCGACACGCCTCCCCAACGACGGTTGCTCGGCGAGGCCGCGGCTCTGGTGCCGCCGGGCGACGTGGAAGCGCTGGCCGACACGCTGTCCCGACTGGCCGAGGACCGGGTCGAGGTTCGATCCCGTCGTGACGCCATGCACCACCTGGCCGTGGATCACTTCAGTGGGCCGGAGGTGGTAATCCCCCTACTTGAGCGCCTGCGGGCACGCTGACCAGCCGTCGGCGCCGCCATGGGCGGGGTGATACGAATGTCTGAGCAGCCCCCTCAGTACGAGAGCGGCTGGTTTAGCCACGGTGAGGCGGCTATCGTCCCACGATCGACGCCGATGGTGACCCGTCGATAATCGCGATCATGCCCCTCGCCTTCCTTAACCCTTCGAGCGCGTCCGCAAAGGCAAGGCGCCACCCTCATCTAGTGGCAATACTCATTTTCGGGTTCGTCATAGGTGACATCTATTCCTCCGTCCTTCTTGGTCATCGATCGCTTCGAACTGACGGTTTATGGCCCACCGGTCCGCTCTTTGTCGCTGATCCCACGGCCGGTGGTCCAATCACCGTTCCACTTGAGCGACTCGCATCACAACAGTGGGCTCACCTGCACCTGCCCATCATCGACCCGTTCCAGGGCTACGGCATACCGCTGCTCTCCAATCAGGGTGTGCCGGTTTACCCACCGCAACTCCTAGTCCACTTCCTCTTCCCCGGCAACTACTCGATTTGGAACGTCTTAAACGTCATCGCCATAGCCTTCGGTGCGTATCTCCTTGCCTCATCATTCGGTCAGCGGTTCTTCGGAGCCATGGCGGTGGGCTTTGCCGCTTCTTTGGCGGGCGTGGTGCCCCCGAACCTCAACATGGCAATGCTCAATCCATTCGCCGTGTTCCCTTTCGTGTTGCTCTCAATTCGGTACTGTGTCGATCCAGCTTCCAACCGGCGCATCGTTGCAAGCCTCGGTGTTGCGACCAGCGTGGCGCTGCTCTGCCTTTCGGGGTTCCAGGAAGTTCTGCCGCTCATGGCCGTTGTTATTGCCGTGTACACGGTGGCACTCGTTGCGCACTTTCAGACGCTCCGTGTGCGGTGGGAGTTGTTGGCATGGGCCGCACTGTCGGGGGTTGTGGGCGTTGCCATCGGGAGTATCGGCCTCGTCCCAACCCTCTCGGTCGTGCGCAGTGCCTCGACCCTTAATAATCCTGGCGCTTATTTGGGGCACGCCCCCCTGTTTTGGCTTTCCACGCTCACGATGCCCTCATTGGTCCAAAGATCTATGGCCGGGGGGCCAACGGACCTCGGCCAGTCGGTTTGGACTCTGGGAAGTCCGCTGTTGATTCTCGTCGTACTGCTGGCTATCGCCATCGTCCTGCGTCGAAACGGGAAACACATAGGCTGGTACGTCTGGCCAAGCGCATTCATGGTCGTGTACGGCGTCCTCGGCTATGCAGGGTTGTTTCACGTTCTTCAACTTTTCGATGTGCCACTCCTGAACTCGATCTTGACAGTTCGGTTCTTGCAGTTCGCGTGGTGGATCCCGTGGTGTCTTCTCTTGGGCGCAGTCATCAGTAACGCCCGGTTGCTCCGCGTGGTTGATGCCGTTGTCGCGCTCGTTCTTGCAGGTCTGTTCGACCTCTTCTTCGTCGTCAAGTTTCGGGACGCAGTGTTAGCACAGCACTTGGCCCCAAACGTGGTGCACAACAAAAGCGCCTTACTCCTCGCTGCGTTGACAGCGGGCATATTCGTCGCAGCCGGATTGGCCTCTGGCCGAATTGGATCTCGAACATCGGCTGGATTCATGGCCTTGATCGTCCTGGGTAGTTGCCTCTACTACCTTCCGACAAACTTCTTTCCGAGTTCCTCCGATACCGCCCCTACCTCGCTGCACATCCCCGGCGCAAATATCTCGAACGGCAACTATCTCGCTTACCTCGGAATCGCACAAC
Source organism: uncultured Acidimicrobiaceae bacterium (assembly GCA_963813525.1). Taxonomy (GTDB): domain Bacteria; phylum Actinomycetota; class Acidimicrobiia; order Acidimicrobiales; family RAAP-2; genus Bog-756. The sequence goes on along the minus strand of CAWEZI010000005.1, from coordinate 594,815 downwards.
AACCAACGACGTCCGATTCGGTCCAGATTTGGGGTCCAATTGTCCCGCATCCATACCTACAGGCGATGCAGACCCTCTTCTCGGCCCCGGAAACCAACGGTTACGGCGCGCTGTTCAGCGGAGTGCCGACATTGGGATTCGCAACGATGAACAGAAGATTCGTGGACGTACTGAGATCGTTGGGAACCAATGTCATTGTCACGACGCAGGCGCTGCCGGCGTCGTCTCTAGGCCCGATTCCCCCGTGCAGCACGCACTCCCAGTCCGATTCCGATCTTGCCATGTGCTTCTTGGGGCACAGCAGCGCCGTAGGAGGTCCACCGCAGAGGCCCGGCTTTGCCTATGCCATTCTCGGAGCCACGCCGCTCGTAGATAGCAGCCGTCACCTTGTGCCCGTCGCGTCGACAGGCAAAGGCTTGAACGACTTCTTAAGCACCTTGTCGCCATCAATAACGGCACTGTCCGGAGACGCCTACGTCACTTCTGGTGATTCCCATCTTGTTCCCGCAGATGGTGTGGTCGGAATCTCCCGAGCCGCGACAACCCAGTCAGTGACGTTGTCTGTTCGTAGCGCTAGCGCTGGGCTTGTCATACTGCGAGAGAGCTACGAGCCGGGAATGCGCGCATCCGTGAACGGAAACAGCGTTCCGGCATTGCCAGTGGATGGAGGACTTTGGACAGCGGTGAGTGTGCGCCGCGGGTTCTCACGCATCGACCTGGACTATGCCAGCACCGCGGATCTCATCGAATTCGCTATTGCAGTTGTGGGTATGGTGGGGCTTTTGTTGGCGTGGTTGATTTTGGCGGCGGTCGGCATTCGGAGGAAGGGTCGAACGAAGGTCGGAGCGACTGGCGCTGCTCAGAGATCGGTTGACAACATGAGCGCAGGCGAGCCTGCGCTCATAGAGTCCCTAGCGAAACCTTCTGGGTGCCCCTTACCGGCACCTGATGGGGCAGCTCGCTAGGAGTAGATCATCCAGCGAAGTCGTCATACGGGGCCGGAGATTCGCGACCACCGCCCATGCGAGTTAACGATTGCTCCTCTCCTGGGACCATCTGCTGTCCTACGATTCCATTGTGGGCGTACAACGAGAGGTCGCCCTATTTGTGGTTGTGGCGATCTGTGGCGTCGGCGCACTACGCGTCCGGCGGATGCGCATTGCTCCCGGTCTCTGGACGGCACTATCCGTCGGCGCAGCGGCTCGAATTGTGGTGGCCGTATTGGCGCAGCCTTTCACCCCTCATGACGTTGCGCGGCTCTTCGCCCTTGTCGGCAGGGAGGTGCTCGCCGGGCGTGACCCAGCGCTGGCTATTCCTGGACGACGCTGGAACTTCCTCCCGGTAATGCCGTATCTCTGGGCTGCGCTACTGAAGACGGGCCTACCTTGGACCATCGGCATGAAGATCATCCCGATCGGTTCTGATCTCGTCAATATTTGGCTGGTGGGGTTGCTTTGCAAGAGCGACCTCAGTAGGCCGGCGGTCCGGCTTTCTTATGCATTGAATCCTCTGGCAATCGTCATCGTAAGTGTCCATGGTCAGGTGGAGCCCACGGCGCTTATGTTCTTGCTGGCTGGGATGGTTTTGCTGGCGCGAATGAACGACCTCGGAGCCGGACTCTTCTTCGGTCTAGCGATCGCCTGCAAGACCTGGCCGGTTCTCGTCGTGATTCCTGTACTTGCCGCGATGCCGAAGCGCGCGCTTAAACCCATTCTGGGTGTTGTGGCCATAGTCGGAGCCTTCTTCGTCAGCTCAGTGGTGTTTCTCGGTTCATCGCCGGTGGCGCTTGAGCGAAAACTTACTTCGTACGGGTCCTTCGTGGGGTTTTGGGGCTGGGCAGGTTCCGTCGCTTCGTTCGGTAATCGCAGTGTCCTTGGGTATGACTCCTCGGTGAGCCGACTGGGTACTCTGCTCGTCGCGCTGGCGGTAATTGCGACGCTCGTCCTGTTCAGAGACGCCGATCCACTTCGTCGAGCGTGGACGACACCCATGGCGTGTCTCGCCGTGACAGCGGGCTTTGGTCCCCAATATCTGATGTGGCCTGCGCCGTTTCTAACCGCCAACGAGGAGCGACAGAATCCATACCTCGTTGCCGCGACGATCTACGCACTGATCTCGTATCTTCCTGTCTTTCCCCGTGGCCAGGGTCGTCAGGAGTTTCTGGCTGGCATCTCATGGGCAGTCATCGCTTCAATGCTTTTCGTGTTGTACGGAGCCTGGGCACAGCGAAACAGACCTCGATCCCTACTACCGAATCGGATCGCCCCGGTGCGAAGTCGATACGGCCCTGACCGGTAATGAGTGACTCAGAACTTTCTATTCCGGCGGTGGCGCCACACCGGTCATGTGGAGTCGCAGGGGGTCCTTGCGGTCCGGTCGAGGCTGGGACGGAGCACAGGCATCATGGTGCGCGCTGATACCGACAGGTCCGAGGGTGCCTCACACCACCGGCTCGGAGGCGCTGATCAGGAGGGCGAAGCTATGGGCATGCCTTGTGATTTCGATCATACCGCGGTTCAGGCGGCGGGGGTAGGTGTTGGTAGACGACAAAATGACTCAACGAGACGGAGAACACACGAGCGCATGATCCGAAAAGATCACCAGATTTGACGACCCCCACTTACTCCGGCAGTAGCGCCCCTTGCACCTTGGCCGCCTGCAACGCACCGGCCGGCAGGGCCTGGTCGAAGCGGTCGAGCGTCATCTTCGTGGATGCATGCCCCAGGCCGGCGGCCACGGTCGACGGATCGACGCCGGCCGCCAGCAAGCCGGAAGCGTTGGCGTGTGTGAGGTCGTGAAACCGGACGGCCGTCAATCTTGGCCGTGTTCCGTAGCGCCGTAAACCGGTCGGTGATGATCGACGGCAGGACAGGCCGGCCAGCGTTGGCGTTCTCAGACTGAACGTAGGGGTCGGCCACCATCGGCGATTCGGCCTCGGCCGACAACGCCATCTGCCACGTCCGGTGCCGTCGGAGTACGGCAACCGCCAGGCCGCCGACCATCAGGACCCGCTGACGCCCCGTCTTGGTCGACTTCTCGACCAGGTCGTCGCCAACCTGACTCAGCGAACGTGCAAACCGGACTGTGCGACCTCGGTGTCAAAACGTGACGTCGGACCAGCGAAGAGCGCACAGCTCACCGCGGCGGGCCCTGGTGGCAAATGCCAGGGCCACGGTCGCCGCCATCATTGGGTCATCCTCCTCGGCGGTTCGGACGAGCCGCCCGACCTGATCGGGCATCGGCGTGACGAGCTGCCGGTCGGACACGTTGGCCGGCGACACGTCGATGTAGTCCCACTTCTCGGCCTGGTGGAGTGCAACCGCGATGAGTCTTGGGAGCCCGGCGCCGGGTCCGCTGGTCAGCCATCCACTCGTCGAGGAGGTCGCCAATCGTGCGGCCCGACGGGGGTGGCGCTGGGAGCCTCCACGGCCTTGTGCGCCTTGCGGGCGGCGGTCTCAGTGCCCGAAAGGTCCGCTGAACCTGTTTGCCGTCGACCATAGTTCGGAGCGCCAAACGCCGGGCTTTCTCTCGGTCATGCTGCCGGCGCCGTAAGATTGCCTCGCCATGTCCCTACCCTGTCCCTTGCCCACTTCAACAATTAGGAAAAGATTGGGACATAGCACAACAGGCCGGAGCCTCCGAAATCGCAATATAGGCTCTGACCTAGCCTGGAGGGATGCGAGAGCGGACGAATCGGACGGTCTCGAAAACCGTTGTGTCGCAAGGCACCGTGGGTTCGAATCCCACTCCCTCCGCCAATGGGCTGTCTCGGGACATCGGAGACAGACTTCAGAGACAGATGTATCAAGACATCGGAGACAACCAGGGACTGTCGGCCACAGCTGTGGCTGATAGTCCCTTGTTGTCTCCAGGGTGAGCTGGCGAAGCGCAGCACCACACCTATTGTCGACCGCCGGTCGGGCCCAACGCTGTCTTTGTCAGGTGCTGACAATTCAATGCGTGGTGTCGTTACCTCAGGCCGTCGCCTGGGGCGCACCAGTCATCCCTCTCTGGTTAGCTGGTGAGAATGACCGAGCACCCTGACGAACAGGAGCTTGCTCGCCGCGTAGCGGCCCAGGGCTGGGCACGTCGCGACTCCTTGTCAGGAGTTCACGTGGGCGGTGATGGCCGACTCACCTGGCGGGTCGGCGACGACCTTTGGCTTACGGCATCGTCCGACGACGGCGCCCTCGAGCGGGAAAACGCCCTCCTCGTCCATCTGCGTTTGGCCCTCGACGGATCCGAGGAGTCGTTCACGGTACCAGCACTGGTGCCTACCACTGACGGTGACCTGACCTTCTTCTCCGAGGGCTTGGGATGGCGAGTCACCCGTCACCTAGCTGGGCGCCGCCCCGACGACAACGCTCTTGACACCTACCGCCAGTCGGCGACGACGCTTCGACGACTACACGGGGTCCTGCGCCTGCTACCCGACGACATTGCTGTCGCCCAGCCGGTGACCGCGCTCAGTCGATGTTTTGTCGACCAGGCCCTCGACTCGGAATGGGGGACCGTCACCGACGATCCATCGGAACGACATGACGTTATACAGATGGCTACGTGGCTCAGCACTCGGCTCGATGCCCTGGACCACGTCCCACATCAGCTGATTCACGGCGATTGGGCGACGCCCAACCTGCTCATGTTGCCAGATGACCCTGCTCGAATCGTCGCCGTCCTCGATTGGCAGTTCGCCAGGCTCGACCCAGCCATCGCTGACCTCGCTCAAGCTGCTGCCACCGTCTTGATGTGGTCTTCGCTGCAGAACAAGACCCGAGTCATTAGAGAGATCGTCGATTGTTATGGCGACGATGCTCAGGCGAGGCTGCTTGGTGTGGCAATGGGAGCCTTTTGGTTCTGGAACTACTGGGTTGATCGTGAGGTCCTTCAGCGAGAGCCACGAGCGAAGGCGGCGACGAATCGGCAACCGGCCAGGCTTCGCGCTGTTCTCGCTTTCGCCCAGCACTGGGAAAACTCCAGCTGCTCGTAAGGACTCTCCCGGAACAGAAGGACGGAGTCCTGGTTAGAGCGGGACGGACCAGGTGAGCCGAGTTCCTCCGCCATCGGCAGGCCGGACTTCGAAATAGCCCCCCAACTTCTCCGCCCGGGTACGCAGGTTTCCTAGCCCTAGGCCTCCGTGACCGTCAGGGGGTACCTGGATGCCTATGCCATCGTCTGTGACCTCAACGATCAGGTCATCGGCGACACTGAGGGAGACCCCGAAGTGGGAGGCTCCGGCATGCTTGCCGGCGTTGGTCAGTGCCTCCCTGATCACCGCAAGCACATGATCCGCCACTCCTTGGGGCACCATGTTGTCGACCTGACCTTTGAAGGTCACATCGGGTCGGGCTCCGAGGGTGGAAGCAAGATCATTGGTGAGGCTCAGTACGGCTTGGCGGAGCCCTCCCGGAAGGGCGGTATCGCTGAGCTCGAATATGGTGCCCCGGATCTCATTGATGGTGGTGTCGAGGTCGTCGACGACTTGACGCACCCGTTCGGCCATCTGGTCCCGATCGGGTAGCCGCGCAGCACTTTGGAGGGTCAACCCGGACGCGAACAACCTTTGGATGACCGTGTCGTGGAGCGACATGGCGATCCGATCCCTGTCGTCCAGCACGCTGATCACTCGCACCCGGTCGTGCAAGCGGGCATTCTCGATGGCGATGCCGGCAGCGAGGGCGAGGGCCTCTGCCAGCGCCTCGTCCTCATCGCTGAATTGGTCGGCGCCGCGCTTCTCGGTCAGGTAGAGGTTGCCCCATGCCACGTCGCCGGCCCGGACCCGGATGGGAACACCGAGAAAGGAGTTCATAGGGGGGTGCCCGTCAGGAAACCCGTAGCTCTCCGGATGGGCGGACAAGTTGCCGAGGCGTAGCGGCTCGGGCTCGGTGATCAACAGTCCCAGGACACCGCGGCCGGTTGGCCGAGGGCCGATGGCCCGCTCCTCGTCATCTCCAAGGCCAACGGTGAGGAACTGATCAAGCCTGGTTCGCTCCTCGTTCAGCACTCCCAGCGCCCCGTACCGGGCGTCAACCAAGTTGACGGCCTCCTCGACGATGTGGCGGAGAAGGTCGGCCAATTCGATGTCGGCCTCGATCATGAGGACCGCATCCATCAAGCGGCGCAGCTTCTCAGGGTCGTCAACGCGCTTGTACGGCACGCTCCGATGGTACCGAGGCCTCGGCCTCCGTACTCTGCGGTGTGCCCGGGAACCCCTCGTTTTGGCAGCCGGAGCCCAAATAGCCCAACGTCGGGTGGCCTGCTGAAACTGGCACAATGGGGTCATGAGCATCCGTGTATTCCTCCTCGACGACCACGAGATCGTGCGTCAGGGAATCCGGAGCCTGCTCGACAGTGACGGGGACATTGAGATTGTGGGCGAGGCATCGACGGCGGTCGAAGCCGTATCCCGTATCCCCCTGGCCCATCCCGACGTGGCCATTCTGGACGTTCGCCTTCCCGATGGGAACGGAATTGAGGTCTGCCGGGACGTTCGCTCAGTCCTTCCCGAGTTGGCTTGTCTGATGCTGACCAGCTTCGCCGACGACGAGGCCCTCTACGCCGCGGTGATGGCCGGAGCCGCCGGCTACGTGCTCAAGACGATCAACGGTCGGGATCTCATCGAGGACGTCAAAACGGTGGCCGGCGGGGCTTCTCTCATGGACCCACGAGCGGTGGCCCGGGTGGTGGAGCGGATCTCCAACCCGCCCAAGAGCGATTCCCAACTCAGTTCCCTCTCCCCCCAAGAACGGCGCATCCTGGATCTCATCGCCGAAGGTCAGACCAACCGTCAGATCGCCGAAGCAATGTTCTTGGCCGAGCACACGGTGAAGAACTACACAACCACGCTCCTACGCAAACTCAGCGTGAGCAACCGAACCGAAGCTGCCATCTTCGCCACCAAAATGCAGTCAAGCGGACCGGAAACCGACGGATCCTAAATTTAGGACTCCTGCTGGCGGGCGAGGTCGGCGAGATCGATACCGCAGCTGGCCAACTCTCGCTCGAGGCGACTCCGCTCGGCCGCCGGACGCGAAAACCCCCCGGCGCTCACCTCGATACCGTTGGCCACACACAACTTCATCAGGGCCCGGTCGTAGGCGACCTCGGCCCCGAGGGCGATGTAGGCCGATGTACTCCCTCGTTCATCCTGCGAGAGCGGCCCGAGAGTTTCAGCCCGGCAGATGAGGGCGTAGTCGATCAGCGTCTCACCGGTGAGGGCATCAACCCAGTCGTCAAAGCCGCTCGAGAGCAGGTGGGTGTACATGTTCATTCACCCCTCCAACCCGTCCCCGGGCTTCGCCCAGCAATCATTGACCGAGGACCGGAGCTGAGGATCGGGGCGACGCCGGGTGCCATGGACTCTATGGACGGAAGTCGAAGACCAGGCGGGCATCCACCGAACCCTTCTCGATCTGCTCAAAGGATTCGTTGACCTCTTCGAGCTGGCGACTCTCCCGGACCACCCGTGTGCGGCCTTCGGCGTGCAACTGGAAGGTGTCGGCCAGGTCGACCCGAGTACCGACGATCGAGCCGGTAACGGTGATTCCACCGAGAACGGTCTCGAAGACAGGTACCTGGATGAAGTTGTCAGCCGGCAAGGCGACCAGGACAAGTGTCCCACCTCGCTTCAGACTCTTGAAGGCCTGCTCACAGGCCCGGGGTGACACTGCCAAGACGATGGCCTGGTCGGCGCCGCCGAGTGCCTGGATGGCTTCGACCGGGTCTTCAGTGAGCGCGTTCACCGTGTGCTCCGCCCCCAGATCGCTGGCCAGGTCCAACTTGGAGTCAACCAGGTCTACGGCGGCGACCGAGGCTCCGGCGATACGGGCGTACTGAACGGCAAGATGGCCGAGGCCGCCGATACCGAACACGGCTACCAGGTCCGAGGATCTGGTTCCGGCCACTTTGACGGCCTTGTAAGTCGTCACCCCCGCACAGCTCAATGGCGCTGCGTCGAGCGGATCGACACCCGTCGGCACCTTGCCGACGAAGGCTGCATCGGCCACGGCATACTCGGCGTAGGCGCCGTCGACCGTATACCCCGAGTCCTGCTGGTTGGGGCAGAGAGTCTCTCGGCCCGAGGCGCAGTACTCACAGGCGCCGCATGCATAACCCAGCCATGGAATGGCCACCCGATCCCCCTCGGTGACTCCCTTGACCCCATCGCCGAGAGCGGTGACGATCCCGACCCCCTCATGTCCGGGGATGAACGGAGGATGGGGCTTGACCGGCCAGTCGCCGTGGGCGGCATGGATATCGGTGTGGCACACGCCGCAGGTCTCCATTTTCACCAGTACCTGACCCTGCGCTGGCATGGGGATCGGTCGCTCCTCGATCCGCAACGGTTGGTCGAACGCTCTGACGACGGCTGCCTTCATTGTCGATGGTCCCTTCAGTGATGCCGACGGCGGACCTTCGTCTGAGCCGAGGACAGGGTGGATGTCATACGACGGTATGGCCGGAGGCGGCACATGTCGTAGGGGCCATGGTCCGGACCGGTAGGGACCAATGGCCCCATCTGGCTGTTGGCATTGGCTGGGAAGTCCCACGGTCACAGGAAAGGGCCGGTCATATGACTCTTCTCCCCATTGCTCGGGCCATTGGTCCCTACCTGGGGGCCCCGTCGGGCCTGGACACTGGAACCCAGGCCACCTCACACGGAGGGGTGACACAAACAAACACAAACAAGGAGAATCAAATGCGTCGCAAAGTTTTCGATGTCCTCGCCAGCGCCGGAGGGGCACTGATCGTGATCGTGCTCGTGGTCGCCGGCTCGCTACTCATGGTCGGGTACGCCTTCGCCAACAGCAATGTGCACAACCAACTTGCCGAGCAGCAGATAGTCTTCCCCACCGCTGCAGCATTCGCCCACCCGGTAGCGGGTACCGAGATCACCCCCTCGATGGTAGGAACGGTCTCCACGTACGCCGGTCAAGAGTTGACCACCGGCCAGCAGGCCCAGGTCTATGCCAACGACTTCATCGCCGTTCACCTTCAGGAGATCGGTGGAGGCCGGACCTATTCTCAGCTTTCAGCCAGTGCCATGGCCCTGCCCAAGGGTTCGCCCGCCTATACGGCAGCCGAGGCGAAAGTCCAGACGGTGTTCCAGGGAACAACGCTGCGGGGATTGCTGCTCGAAGCGTACGGGTTCAGCGTCTTCGCCACCATCGCACTTTGGGGGGCGATCGCCTCTTTCCTCCTGGCCGGAATCATGGCAGTGCTGGTGATGTTCGGAATCCTCCACGCCCGAAAGACCGATGACGCCAAGGAGCTGCTTGACCATGCCGCCACGGTGAACCGCCGGGAGCTCGTCCCAGCCTGATCAGCTCGCCCCACCGTGTGGTTACGACTCCACCCGGCCCTCTGTAGGGTCGGGTGGAGTCTTTTCATCGGTTCGGCTACCTCGAAGCCGTAGCAGCACCGAAAAGGAGAATGCCATGACCAGTGCCAGCTCATCGTCATCTCACCGCATTGTCGTCGGGGTCGACGGGTCCGAGTCCTCGATGCAGGCACTGGCTTGGGCAGTGGGCCAGGCCGAAATAACGCACTCCTCCGTGCTGGTGGTGTCGGCGTGGCACTGGCCGGCGACCTGGGGGTGGGGTGGGATACCGATCCCAGAGGATTACAGCCCTGCTGAAGATGCGGAGACCGAGATGAAGAAGGCGCTCGATCCGATCCGTCAGAGCCACCCTGATGTGACCATCGAGCCGCTCGTTGTCGAAGGTCACCCGGCTCCGGCGCTGGTCGAGGCGTCCAGCGGCTCGGATCTACTGGTAGTGGGAAGTAGAGGCCACGGAGAGTTCGCTGGCATGCTGATCGGATCGGTCAGCGAGTACTGCGTGTCCAATGCAAAGTGTCCGGTCCTCGTGTTTCGGTAGAACCTGTCCTCGTGTGGCGAGGAGCCGGTAGTGGCGTAGGGCGCAGCCGCTATTGGAGGCAGCCGCTATTGCAGATAGAACGGATTGGCCGGCTCGTCGGCAATCACGAGGAGGTCGTCCAGCGACGGACGTCGGTGAGCCCCGTTGGCCAGTGCTTCTCGGGTGGCCTGACGGTTGTTTTTGAAGACCGCTTGTTCGTCGTCGGCCTCCGGGTTCACCCACACCGCAGCGATCAAGAGCATGTCATCCACCAACCCGGCTGGAATGACGCTTTCGGCGACAGCACCGAGGACACCGGAGGCCACACCTGCCTGGGCGGCGCCCCACGTCAAGCGGGAGTGCCGGGGTGAAACAAGCTCCGCCTTGTTGACGAAGAGGGTGAACGGTTTGACGGGGAGCCCGGGGCGGATCACGGTGATGAAGGCGGCGTGGCCCTGACGAGGAGTGGCCAAGGCTGTAGCAAAGGAGGTCTCGACCGGACCACCCTTCCGCCCAAGGATTGTATTTATGTGTGCCAGGTCCACACCCGAACCGATGAAGGCCTCTCCGAGTTGAGATTGGTCATCGGTCACGTTGCCGAAACACTTTCCCCCTCCCACTGAATGGGAGGCTCAGCGAATGGCTCGGTACGGCCGTACCGGGCGTGACGGAGGAGCTCGCTGCCAGTAGTGCCGGACGCAGTGTCATAAGCGAGAAGCGCCACGTGGCGACTCAGCGGACCCACTATGGGGGCCACCCGGTGCAGAGAATGTCGGCCTTCGAAGATCAGCAATGTTCCCGGCGTCATGGGCAGCGACATCACCCTGGAACGATCTCCGGCCAGCACCGACCCCACCTCGTCATAGTGCTCGGCGTCCGCCGAACGTAAACGGGGCGCCACCTCGAAGTACCCGCCGCTGGCAGCACTCTGGATGGCCAATGAAACCACGAAGTCGGTCTGATCAAAATGCCACTGCAGCCGGTCACCATCATCCATGACGGCCAGATTGAGCGCACCGAAAGGGTCGCCATAGCGGTAAATCGGACCGCGGTCGAGCACTGCAGCGATGAAATCGGTCGTCGCTGACCACTCGTACAGCTGCCGCAAAGGCGAGTCGTGGGGCGTCAGGTCGTACGCCACTACTCCCAGGGAATACTCGCCCCATGTCAGCCGAGGATGGTCGTGAGGTAGGGAAAAATCGGGCACCTCCAGATACGCCGTGCCCTGGCCCGACGAGCGGTGGGCTCTAACGGCCAGAGCTTCAGCATCAGCCACCAGGGCCGCTACTCCCGCCGGCGACAGGAAACCTTCCAGCTCTGCCGCCCCGGTGCCGACCAACTGCTCTCGACCTCGCTCGACAGCGACGTGATAAGCCCGAGATTCGGGGCGGTTGATCGGGTAGCGCTCCAGGTCGACGAGCAGTTCGGATGGGTTTCCCAAGTGGTTCATGGCGCTCACTCCGCATCGTTGCGCTGATCCTTCGACTTGTTTCAACATATCCCCGGCGGTCCCTACCGGACACCCCATCGGGCGAACCGGATGGGTGGAGATCGGAGCTAGCGGGGCAGGCCCAGACCCCTTTGGGCGATGATGTTGCGCTGGATCTCGCTGGTCCCACCGTAGGTGGTCGTGCCCAAGGCGAAGCGAAAGTCATAATCGGCCATTCCGTCAGCCAGGGCCGAGGGGTCACCCTGGCTGCGGATCCCGTCGGGGCCGAGGAGGTCCACGAAGTCACCCGACTGCCGGGTCAGCGCCTCGCTGGCGAACAGCTTGCTCATCGAGCCCTCGACCCCGGGCAAGCGCCCCGACGCGCTCATCCAGGCGCATCGACGGCACAGCAGTGTGGTGACCTCATTTTCGGCCGCAGCCCGCCCCAGACGGGAGCGGACGTCCGGTTCATCGGCCCGTGGACGCCCCTCCTGGTCTGTCGCGCTGCGGGCCCATTCCTCCATCTGCGCCAGCAGCCGGATCGACTCACCCCCCTGATCTCCGGCCCGCTCCAGTGTGAGACTCACCTTCATGACGTCCCACCCACCACCGACCGCGCCGATCCGCAGGGAGTCATCGACACGCACATCGGAGTAGAAGGTCAGATTGGTCCGCTCCCCTGACAGCGTGTACACAGGCTGGATCTCGACGCCAGGCTGTCGGAGAGGCACCAGAAAAGTGGTCAGACCACGGTGCTTGGCCACGTCGGGGTCGGTGCGGGTGAGCATGAAGACGTAGTCGGCCTCCTGGGCGTTGGTGGTGAACATCTTCTGCCCGTTGATCACCCACTGGTCACCGTCGCGGACAGCCCGGGTTTGGGCGGCAGCGACATCGGAACCCGACTCCGGTTCGGTGAACCCGAGCACGATGATGATCTCCCCACCCAGCGCCCGGGGCAGGATGAGCTGCTTCTGCTCCTCGGTGCCGATGTGCCTGATGATGCCCGCCACCATCAGGGTGGTTCCCACCGCGTAGGTCGGGGCGCCGGCACGGTGGAACTCCTCGGCGAAGGCCAGCATCTCGAGGGGATCGCGGCCCTGGCCTCCGTACTCCTCCGGCCAGCCGGGGGCTAGCCAACCCCGCTCGACCAGAGTGCGGTGAAAGTCCCAGCTGTGGTGGACACCGGTTCGGTGGATCTGCTCCTTGACTTCGTCGGTGAGGGCCTCGTCCAAAAAGTTGCGCGCCTCTTGCCGGAAAACCTCGACGCTCTCGCCCAGTCGGAAATCCACGATCAGGCCCCCTCTTTCTCGACGGTGACGCGGGAGTCGTGGTTCGGGTCGGCCAACCGGTAGCCCTCAGCTCGTGCATAGAGGGCGGCCGGTTCGGCGAATAAGGCCGGCCACGCTTTGGCCCGCCGAAAGTACAGCTGGATATCGAACTCGAGCATGAAGCCGTAGCCGCCGTGGTAGTGCAGGCTCCGGTAGCTGGCCTCCCGAGCCGCCTCGGCGTTGAAGGCGCAGGCCAAGGCGGCCAGCTCGGCGAACCTCTCGGGTTCCTCGAGTGCGGACCATGCCGCCTCCCGGGCCAAGAGGCCGCCCCCGTCGACCTGGGTAGCCGCATCGGCCAGCCCGTGGGACACCGCCTGAAACGAGCCGATGGGCACGCCGAAGGCGTACCGCTCCTTCACGTACTCCACGCCGATCTCCAAGGCCCGGGCCCCCAGGCCGGCCAGAGCGTTGGCCATCAACACCGACCATTCGTCCCGTGCCCTCTCAATGAGGTTTCCCACCCCGGGTCCCGACGCCAGCACAACCGATCGATCGCCCACTCCGATGTCGGCCACCGGGAGCGAACCCAGATTGTCGACCCTCTGGCGGGACGGACCGATGGGCAGGGACCACAGCTTTCCTCCGTCCACGAAGAGCACCGTGTCGGCCACCGCCCCGGAGGGCACCATGGTGAGGACGCCCTTGCGCGGCGGGTGCAGGGCGAGAGTGGTGAGCCCGTCGCCGGCCAAGGAGCCGGCCAGAGCGGAGGCGGCCTCGGGCGTGTTGGCCCCGGCCAGCAGACGGGCCGCCACCTGTGCCTCGACGAGAGGGGCCGACCCGAGGAAGCGACCGTGCTGTTCGGCCACCAGGGCCAGATCCAGCAGGGAGGCACCCGATCCTCCGGAAGCCTCCCCCACCGCCATCTCTAGGGCTCCCATGTCCTGCAACTTCCTCCACAGGTCGGGATCGTGACCGAGCGGCTCTGCAGAACGGACCCGCTCGGAGGAGGACTCCTTGGCATAAAAGGCCCCGAAGGTATCCATGAGGAGTTGCTGTTCCTCGGACGGGTTGAGGTCCATCAGCCACGTTCCTCCCTCTGGGTCCACTCCGGCACATCGAGATCCACCGTCATCGCCTGGGCTCCCAGGCACGGCCCGACGGTCTCCGAAGACAATCTTGCCCGATGAGCGCGGTCTCGACCCCATCGCCGACTGTGGATGCGGTCATTCCGGCCGTCTCGGGAACTGGTTGGAGCTACTTCTGTCCAACAAGGTCCCGGCCAGTGATACAGCCCAGGTCGGATGGTTCATCGTGTACTGATGGTGGTCAGCTTTTAGGGCCGAGCAACTTCTGCAGACTGGCCCGGGTGGCATCGTCCTGCCACTGCTGACGCACCTGGGTGTCGAGGAGGCGGCCACTCTCATCTTCGCTGGCCGAAAGGGCGGCACGGCGGGCCGCGGCCTTGGCCAGGCCGTAGGCGCGGGCATCCAGCGACGCCAGCTGTTCGGCGGCAGCGAGAGCGGTCGCCCGCAGCTCGAACAGTGGTCGCTGTTCGTGGGCCAGGCCGTACAGGCAGGCCTGGTCGGCATCGAGCAGTTCGGCATCGAACATCAGCTGCTCGGCGCGAGGCCCGCACACGTGCTTCAGTACTTCGACGGCCAAGACGGGGAAGGAGACCCCCACCCGCAGCTCGGTCACGCCGATCCGGGCCCCGGTGGCGATGAGCCGCTTGTCGCAGGCGCACGCCATGAGGCAACCGCCGGCGATGGCCGACCCGTTGACGGCGGCGACGGTGGGCAACGGGGTCCGGAAGAGGCGGCCGAGGGCATCGACCAGAGCGTCCAGAACCCGATCGGTGTAGCTCTTCTCGTTGGCCAGGACTTCGTTCACATTGACCCCGGCCGAAAAGAACTTTCCCTCACCGGTGAGCACAAGGGCTCCGATGTCCGGGTCCCGCTCGCAGAAGTCGACGCCTGCGGCGATCTCCTCGAACACCTCCCGATCCATGGCGTTCACCTTGTCGCTGGCCAAGGCCAGGACGGCCGTTCTGCCCTCACGGGACAGCACGATCCGCTTGAATTGCGGTTGGTCGGTCACGTCATGATCCTCCTGATCGATGATCCCTTTGATCGGCTCAGCCGCCAGCCCCAAAGACCATCGGCCGGAATCGAACGGTGTGATCCTAAGTCACCAGCACGATCGACTCCCGTAGACGTGGTGAGCTGATCACATCAGCGGTAGGCGGCGGGTACGCCCTCCAGAATCACCGTCTTGGTCTCCAGGAAGGGGAGAAGACCCTCGATCCCACCCTCGCGGCCGATGCCTGATTGCTTGAACCCACCGAAGGCGATGCCGAAGTCGGTCCGGAAAGCGTTGTGGCCGACGGTGCCCGATCGTAAGCGACCGGCGATGCTGCGGGCCCGGTCGACGTCGTGGGTGAACACCGAGGCGTTGAGACCGTAGATGGTGTCGTTGGCGGTGGCCACGATCTGCTCCTCGTCGTCAGCTGGAATGACCGAGAGGACCGGACCGAAGATCTCCTCCTGGGCGATGGTCGAGGCGTTGTCCACGTTGGCGAATACGGTCGGCTCGATGTAGTAACCACGGTCGAGGTCCTTCGGTCGCCCGCCGCCGGTCACCAGTGTGGCGCCCTGCTCCCTTCCGGCGGTCACATAGCCCTCGACCCGGTCGCGCTGTCGGCTGGAAACCAGTGGGCCCATCTGGGTGGTGGGGTCGAAGGGGTCGCCCACCCGGACCTGTGAGAAGGCAGCAGCCAGGGCGTCCACCAGTTCGTCGTGGCGCCGCCGGGTGACGACGATCCGCGTGAGCGACGAGCACACCTGCCCGGACAGCATGCATTCGGCACGGGCCAAGGTGACTGCGGCCTGGTTCAGATCCATGTCATCGAGGATGAGGGCGGCCGACTTGCCACCCAGCTCCAGGGTGCACCGGGCAATGCGCTCCCCACAGAGCGAGGCGATCTTGCGGCCGGCGGCGGTCGAGCCGGTGAAGGTGATCTTGTCCACCCGTGGATCGCGGACCAGCAACTCGGAGACCTCTCGATCAGCGGTCACCACGTCGAGGACTCCGGCGGGGAGACCGATGTCCTCGGCGATTTCGGCGAACACGTAGGCATCGCCTGGGGCCTCCGGTGAGCACTTGAGCACCACCGTGCAACCGGCCAGCAGGGCCGGGGCCAGCTTGTAGGTGATGAGCCCGATCGGTGCGTTCCAGGGGATGATGGCACCGACCACCCCCACCGGCTCGTGCACGATGAGACCAAACTCCCCCATGCTGGGTTGGGCCCTCTCCTCAAACGGGAAGGTCGTGGCCAAATCGGCGTAGTAGTCGAACCCGGCCGCCGTACCCGCCGCGCTGTGCTGGGCGATGAGGTGGAGGGCACCCGACTCACGGGGCCAGATCTGCCCGATGTCGTCAGCCCGTCGGCGCAGACCGTCGGCCATGCCGCGGAGGAACTCCGCCCGCTCACTGTGGGCCATAGTGGGCCAGGGACCCTGGTCGAAAGCCGTGCGGGCGGCGGTGACCGCCCGGTCGATATCGGCCGCCCGGGCCTCGGGCACAGAGAAGTAGACCTCCTCGGTGTCCGAGTCGATCACGTCGATGGTGGCGTCGGAGGAAGGCGTGACCCACTCACCCCCGATGAAGAAACGGTCAGCGTGGCGCAGCGGTACCGCAGTCTCACTAGGCACGGTCGCGGGATCTCCTCCCCGTCGAGGGCCGGTCACACCGACCCGTCGGCCGGTACCGTCCCGATGACGACAGCGTAGCCACCTCGGTGGACGCCGCTCCGGCTGTCGCCTCCCGTGGGCCGTGCCGGTGCCCCGTGGCCCGAAGGAGCCGTCAAACCGAGGGCTTGGGAGGCAGCCTCTTGCGGTAGCCCACCGGCAAGAGTTCGAGCAGCTGGCCGTCGGGGTCGCGGATGAAGATGGCGGCCCCCACGTCACTATCCTCGATGATCTCCCCTCCGTACTCGGCGGCTTGGTCGGCGGCGGCACGTACGTCATCGACCGAGATCGACAGGTGGGTCAGACCGGGCTCGTTCATCGTGCGCGGCCGGAAGGGGGCGGTGGCGCCGGCGGCGGCGTAGTGCATCAGCTCCAGGACGAAGCCGTCCAGGACGAGGTACGAGGCGGTGATGTCGAGGGGCGGGGTGAGGGAACTGAGCTTGGCCGTCGGCTCGTCGGGAGGGTTGATCTCGTACCAGAAGGTGAAACCGAAGACCTCTTGGTAGAAGCGTTTCGAACGGTCCAGGTCGGTTACCACCAACCCGGTGTGGTTGTAGACGCCCACTGTGCTCCTTCCGGTTCGGCCGGTCCGTCTCGTGCACCGGGCGGCCGCCATTGTACGAGGTGCGGAGACCGGCACGGAAGTGGTCGGAGGGAGCGTCCGCGGTGAGATGGGTACCCTAAGCTCCCCCGGCGACGGCCGGAACGACGGCAGAGCCAACAGGAGAGGGATGAAGTTCGGAATCGCTTTCGGCAACATCGGGCCTTTCGTGGAGCCGGCCGCGGCGGTGCAGCTCGCCCAGGCCGCCGAGGCAGCCGGGTTCGAGTCCATCTGGGCGGTGGACCACGTCGTCGTCCCTGCCGGGTACCAGTCGAAGTACCCGTACGACCCGTCGGGGAAGCTTCCTTCGGGCGAGGGAACGGTGTTCCCCGATCCACTGATCTGGCTGACCTACGTGGCCGCCGGCACCTCGACGCTGCGACTGGGCACGGGCATCTTGATCGTCCCCCTGCGCAACCCTCTGGTGCTGGCCAAGGAACTGGCCACGCTCGACTACCTGTCGGGCGGACGGATGATCCTCGGGGCAGGGATCGGCTGGTTGGAGGAGGAGTTCGACGCCCTCGGGATTCCCTTTTCCGCACGGGGCCGGCGCACCGAGGAGGCCATCGCGGCCATGCGGGCGCTGTGGTCGGAGGAAAAGGCCAGCTTTGCCGCCACCACCACCCGCTTCACCGACTGCTGCCTCCGTCCGCAACCACCGGGCGGCTCGATCCCTGTGCATGTAGGCGGCCACAGCCATGCGGCCGCAGGACGAGCCGGTCGCATGGCCGAGGGGTTCTTCCCGTTGGGACTGACCCACGATGAACTGGGTCCCCTGGTCGACACAGTACGACGCAGCGCCGTCGACGCCGGTCGGGAACCGGCCTCGGTCGAGATCACCGTGCAGGGTATCCGCACCGCCGGCGAGGAGGCCCGGGCTGAAGTGCGGGCTCTGGAGGAGCGCGCCGTCACCCGGGTCGTCATCCCTGCCGTCCTCTTCGGCGCTGAGCCGGCGGGGGCGCTCGAACTTTACGGCGAAGAGGTGATCCGCCGATTCTGACCGGCGCCGACGGCCGAAGTAGCGTGGCCGATCGATGCCCACCCTCCCGTCCGACGGCCCACAGCGCCGCCCGTAGGGTCGGGTGAAGATCGGATGAGCGGGGACATCGAACCGTTCCGGATCGAAGTCGACGACGCCACCTTGGCCGACCTTCACGACCGTCTGGCGCGCACCCGCTTCCCCGATCAGATCGACGGTACCGGCTGGGAGTACGGAGTCCCCAGCGACTACCTGCGCCATCTCGTCGAGTACTGGCGGGACGCCTACGACTGGCGCGCCGAAGAGGCCCGGCTCAACCGACTCCCTCACTTCCGCACCCCGATCGACGGGCAGTCGGTGCACTTCATCCACCAACGGTCGCACCACCCCGACGCCCTCCCCCTCCTCATCACCCACGGCTGGCCGGGCTCGGTCGTCGAGTTCCTCGACGTGATCCCCCGACTGACCCACCCGGAGGACTTCGGCGGCCATCCCGAGGACGCCTTCCACGTGATCGCCCCCTCGCTACCGGGCTACGGCTTCTCCGAGCCCACCCGCACACCGGGCTGGGACGAACGACGCATCGCCCAGGCCTTCGCCGCCCTTATGAACAGGCTCGACTACCCCCGCTACGGTGCCCAGGGAGGCGACTGGGGGGCCCAGGTGACCACCTGGATCGGCACCTTGGATACGGAGCACTGCATCGCCATCCACCTCAACATGGCCCTTGGCTCGCCGCCTGGGGACCCCCGTCCGCTCACCGACGCGGAAGAGGCGGACCTGGCGGCCATGAAGCGGTTCGGGGGCGAAGAGTCGGGCTACGCCCTCGAGCAGGGCACCAAACCGCAGACGGTGGGTGTGGGCCTCAACGACTCACCGGCCGGCTTGCTGGCCTGGATCGTGGAGAAATTCCGGACCTGGAGCGATTGTGACGGCGTCCCGGAGAACGCCTTTACCCGTGATCAGATAATCACCAACGTCATGCTCTACTGGCTGACCGAGACCAGTACGTCGGCCGCCCGCCTCTACTGGGAGAGCCGTCACCTCCGTTCGACGGCTCCGGCCCCTCCCTACGTCGGGATCCCCACCGGAGTGGCCCGCTATCCCAAAGAGCCCCTCCGTTGGCCCAGGTCGTGGGTCGAAAGCAAGTACAACGTCGCCCGCTGGGCCGAGATGGACCACGGCGGCCACTTCGCCGCCATGGAACAGCCCCAGCTGTTCGTCGAGGATCTGCGGGAGTTCTTCCGGGGTCGGCGTTGAGCGGGACTTCCGTCAGTCGAGCTGGGGCCGTGCCCCCGGGCGGTCCTCGAGAACGAGTTGCTGCTCGTCCCTGCGTATGGGCACCCCGTTGACCAGCACGTGCCGCATACCGACCGGCTCCTCGGCGGTGAGGCGCTGTCCGTCGGCCGGCAGGTCGCGCAGACGACGCTGGGGACCCGTGTCCACCGTCGCCGGATCGAAGACGGTGACGTCGGCATGGTTGCCCTGGCGTAGATAACCGCGACGGTCGAGACCGAACATGTCGGCCGCCTCGCCGGTCAACTTCCGGACGGCCCGCTCCACGGGCATGATCTCGCGATCACGCACCCAGGGTCCCAGGAGGTCGGTGGGAAGGGGAGCGTCGCACAGCTGGTCGACGTGGGCCCCGGCGTCGGTCAGGCCCAGCAAGACGTGGTCGGCGGTGAGCAGGCGGCCCACCTCGGCCGGGTCCTCGTTGGCAATGTAGGCCCGGAAGCGGGTGTCGAGGTCCTCGGCCAGCGACAGTTCGCACATGACGTCCAGCGGGCTTTCGCCGCGCTCGGCGGCGATGTCGGTCACCCGGCGGCCCAGCAGCTCGGGGAAGCGGTCCGACTCGGAGACCTCGTAGGTCTCCCAACGCGGCTTCATGCCCGAGGCGTTCTCCTCCAGATCGGCGAAGGCCCGGGCCCGCCACTCGGGATCGCGGTAGGCCGCCTTGCGGACGTCACGACCCACCTTCATGAGCTCGGCGAACACCTCGCCGACATTGAGGTTGTAGGCGTCGGCCAGGGTGAACTGCATGGTCAATGGACGCGGCGTTACCTGGGGCCAGACGTTCGCCCCCGCCGACAGAGCCTGCTCGTGCAGGGCGAGAACCTCGCGGTGCTTGCCGTTGGCCAGGGCGAAGAGCGGACAGGTGAAGGGCCGGCCCACGCGTGGCTGCCAGGTGAAGACGTCGGGGTACTCGCACTGCCAACCCGGGGTGGCCAGCACCACCCCCTTGCCGGCCTTGCCCGCCGCCATAAACAGGGCCTCGACTTCGTCCATTTCGGCGAACCGGCTGGGAACGGGCTTGCCGTCGGCGCCCCGGTGGGCGTAGGAGAAGCTGGTCGACAGGCCGGCAGCGCCTACGTCTATGGCCTCACCCACCAGCCGGCACATGCGGTCGATCTCCTCGGGCGTGGCGGCCCGCTCGTAGGCGGCGTCACCCATCACGTAGAGCCGCAGGGCGGTGTGGCCGATGTAGGCCGTGAAGTTGAGCGCTGTGCCCCGGCGCCGAACCAGGTCGAGATAGTCGGGGAACGTCTCGAAATCCCAGACGATGCCGGCCGTCAATGAGGCGGCGTCCATGCCCTCCACGTTCTCGAGGGTGCGCACGATCACGTCGTGGTGCTCCGGACGGCAGGGGGCGATGGAGAAGCCGCAGTTGCCGGCCACCACCGTGGTCACACCGTGGTAGGACGACGGCTTCAAGTCCGGGTCCCAGAAGACCTGGGCGTCGAAATGGGTGTGGACATCGATGAAGCCGGGGGCCACGAGGCATCCTGAGGCGTCCAGTTCGACCGCCCCGTCGAGCCCCGGGCCGACGGCCTCGATGAGCCCACTGGTGACGGACACGTCGGCCACCACACCGGCCCCGCCGCTCCCGTCGACGACGGTGCCACCGCGGATAACCAGGTCAGCTGCCATGGGCACGCTCCTTCGCTACATCTCGACAGGTGACGAGCACGGTGAGGCCGGCCTCAGGCCACATAGTCGAAGCCGTAGAGCTCGGCGCAATTGAGGGCGGTGATCTTGCGCCTGTCCTCATCGGGGAGCACGCCCAGCGTCTCCTCAATGGAACGGCGCGACTCGGGGAACGTGCTGTCGGTGTGGGGGAAGTCGGCCGCCCACATGCACGAGTCGGCCCCGAGGTGCGGGATGTACTGGGCGGCCAGTGCCTCCTCCTCGAAGGTGGCGATGACCTGACGCCGGAACAGCTCGCTCGGTGGCACCGAGGGTGCGTAGTCGATCTTGTCCCGGAGGTTCTCCCACTCCATGTCCATCCGACTGAGGAAGTAGGGCAGCCAGCCGACGCCCGCCTCGGCCAGCACCAGGGTCAGCCCCGGGTGCCGTTCGAGGGCCCCGGAAAAGATCATGATGGCCAACGCTTCATCGAGCTGCAGCGGAAGAAGGGTGGCGAAGGCAGCCGACTGCCACTTGCCCACCTGGTAACTCAGCCGGGGCGAGGCCCCTTCCTTGATGTGGAAGCTGAGGGGCAGACCCGTCTGCTGGGCGGCGGCCCACAGCGCGTCCCACGCCGGGTCGCCGGCGTCGAGGTCGAAGACGTCGACGATCGCCCCCCGGTGCCCGATGGCGGCAACCCGCTCCAGCTCGGCCACGGCGGCGTCGGGCGCGTGGGTGGGCAGGAAGGGAAGTGCACACAGGCGATCGGGGGCGAAGGCGTTGAACTCCTCGATGGCCCAGTCGTTCCAGGCCGCGTAGCAGGCGGACTGGAGGTCCGGCTCGGGAATGGCGAGGGTGAGGGGGATGGGACCGTAGATGACCGAGGCCCACACCCCGTCGAGTTCCATGTCCTCCAGCCGCAGCTTCGGATCACTGACCCGGAACCCGTCGTCCTCGATGCCGGCGCGGCTGACGGCGCTCAGGACCTGGAGCTTGTCCCCGGCTGGTAGTCCGCTGCGGCCGAGGACCCGGTCGTTGCACACCCACATCGGATTGCCCTCACCGGTGACCACCCGTGGGCCGCGCTCCACCAGGTCCTTGGGCAGACGGGACTGCCAGAGCCCGGGGGGCACCGAGCGCAGGTCGAGGTGATCGTCGCAGGAGTAGATGCTGGTGTCATCCATGGCGCTCGTTCCTTTCCGTCGAACCTTCCGGTGGTCCTGTCGAGATTCCGGCGTCCGCCGCTAGGTCATTCGGTACCGGATGGGGAGGTGCTTGATGGCGCCGTTGACCGAGGAGTTGAGACGCTCCACCGGACCGGCCTGTTCGAACCACTCCATACGGCTGAGGAGGAGTCCGAACATGGCCATCAGCTCGGCCCGGGCCACGTGGGCACCCATGCACAGATGCGGGCCGAAGCCGAACACCACGGGCTGGCCGGGGGGACGGTCGATGCGGAACACGAAGGCGTCCTCGAACACCTCCTCGTCGCGGTTGGCCGAGGCCCAGTAGAGCGCCACCTTGTCGCCGGCCCGAATGTGCTGACCGCTGAGCGTGCAGTCCTGGGTGGCCGTCCGCGAGAAGTAGCAGATGGGGGTGACCCAGCGCAGGATCTCCTCGACCGCCCCGGGTAGGAGCTCGGGGTGGGCCCGGAGCTTGGCCCACTGATCGGGGAACTGACAGAAGGCCTGCATGCCGCCGGCGATGGCATCACGGGTGGTCTGGTTGCCCGCCTCGACCAGCAGCTCGCAGTAGGCGATCAGCTGTGGCTGGGTGAGGGGCACCCCGTCGATCTCGCTCTGCACCAGCTGGGTCACCAGGTCGTCCTGGGGATGCTGGCGGCGGTCCTTGACCATGGCCTTGAAGTACCGGTGCAGCTCGCCCCGGGCCCGCATGGAGGTCTGTTCGGGGCTCTCCCCCGGTTGTCGGTACTCGGGATCGTCCTTGCCGATGATCTCGTTGGTCCACCGGAAGTGGTGTTCCCAGTCGGCGGGGGGAACACCGAGGACCCAGGAGATAACTGCCACCGGATAGGGGGCGGCAAAGGTGTCCACGAAGTCGCACTCCGCCGTCTCCCCACCGGTGGAGGCCCCGTCGACGATGTTGGCGGCGATCCGCTCTATCTCCGCGCTCCGGGCCTTGACCGCGCTGCGCAGGAACTTCTTGTTGGCCACCTGGCGCATGGGACCGTGCGCGGGAGGATCGAGGTAGACGATCATTTCGGCCGGCATCTCGATGCCGGTCAGGTCCATGTCCAGGGTGATGCCGCCGGCACTGGAGAACAGCTGGGGCTGGCTGGCCGCGTACTGCACGTCGACGTGTTTGGTCACCGCCCAAAAAGGTGGGTGGCCCGGCGGCTCGATATAGGCCACCGGGGCCTCGGCCCGCAGCCGGGCCCACACCTGATGCGGGTAACCGTGGAGAGCGAAACGCGTCGGATCGACCAGGTCGAGCGGGTCGATGTCGAGGCTCATGGGCATGTCGGTCTCTTTCGAGCGCTCACCCGAAGGTGACCACGCCTCGGATGTTCACCCCGTCGAGCATGTCCCTGTAGCCCTGGTTGATCTGGTCGAGGGTGTAGGTCCTGGTGATCAGCTCGTCCAGCTTGAGCTGCCCCGACGTGTACAGGGCCAGGAGATTGGGGATGTCGAAGCGCGGGTTGGCCGCTCCGAAGATCACCCCCTTGATCTCCTTTTGCATCATGGCCAGGTCGAACAGGTTGACGCTGGCCTCCCGCTGGACCTGGGGGGCCACGGCGGTGACGACGCAGGTCCCGCCCTTGCCGGTCAGGGCCAGGGCGCCGGCCATCAGGTCGCCGTACATGACCGCGGGGACCATGATGACAGCGTCGGCCATCTGGCCACGGGTCAGCTCGGTGACCATGGGCAGGGCCTCCTCCATGGACGACGCTGTATGGGTGGCACCGAAATCGAGGGCCGCCTTCTGCTTGAACTCGACCGGGTCGACGGCCACGATGTAGCGCGCTCCGACCATCCTGGCCCCCTGAACGGCGTTGATGCCGACGCCCCCGACGCCGACCACCACCACCGTGTCCCCCGGCATCACTTCTGCTCGGTAAACGGCCGAGCCCCAGCCGGTGGCCACCCCGCAGGACACCAGGGCCACCACCTGGAGGGGAAGGTCCGGGTCGACGGCCACCAGCGAGGCCTCGTGGCTTACGCCGTGCTCGGCAAACGTGCCCAATTTGGACATCACGTTGAGGGGCTCACCGTCGAGGTGATAGCGCACCGTCCCGTCGGAGATCTGGCCACGGGCGAAAGTGGCTGCGCCCAAATCGCACAAGTTGGAGTGGCCGGTGATACACATCCTGCACCGACCGCAGATGGGGAAGAAGCTGGCGGCCACATGGTCGCCGGGGTGGAGGCTGGTCACCTCCGGGCCGACCTCGAGGACCACCCCTCCCCCCTCGTGACCGCCCACCATGGGGAAGAGCCCGGCTCGGGTGGGTTGGTCGGTGCCCGCCTCCGAGCCCATCTCCCGCCGCTGGAGGTGCTCGTCCGAGTGACACAGTCCGGCCGCCGCCCACTGGACCAGCACCTCGTGGGCCTCGGGCGGATCGAGGTCGATCTCCTCGATCTGCCAGTCCTGTTCCCGGCCCCACAGGACCGCTGCGTGCGTCTTCATCGTCCCCCATCCTCGGGCCGTTCCCGGCCGGCAGCGGGGCGCTGCGCTTGACCGTCCCGCAGCTTAGTGTCACAGTACGACATGAAAGCAAGGGGAGGTGGGGCGTGACCACGACCAACGCCGAGGATGTGTACTTCGACCCCTACGACGTGCACATCGACGCCGACCCGTACCCGGTCTTCCGCCGGATGCGGGAGGAAGCGCCGCTCTACTACAACGAGACTCACGACTTCTACGCGGTCAGCCGGTTCGCCGACATCGAGCGCTGCTACCTCGACAACAAGACCTTCATCTCGGGGCGGGGCGGCATCATCGAGCTCATCCGGGCCAACATCGAGATGCCCTCGGGGGTGCTCATCTTCGAGGACCCACCGGTGCACACCATCCACCGACGCTTGATGTCGCGGGTGTTCTCGCCCAACCGGGTGGCCGCCCTCGAACCGCGGATCCGGGAGTTCTGCGTCCGTTGCCTCGATCCACTGGTAGGAGCCGAGGAGTTCGACTTCATCGCCGATCTCGGGGTGCAGATGCCGATGCGGGTCATCGGCATGCTGCTCGGGATACCCGAGCAGGACCAGGAGGCTGTGCGGGACAAGGTGGATGCCAACCTCCGAACCGAGGCCGGCCAGCCCATGGAGGTGGGCGAGCAGATCGTCCCCACCGACATGTTCGCCGATTACATCGAGTGGCGGGTCGAGCATCCCGCGGACGACATCATGACCGAGCTACTGCAGGCCGAGTTCGAGGACGAGACCGGAACGGTCCGCCGACTGACCCGCGAGGAGCTCCTGACCTACATCAGCGTGATCACCGGTGCCGGCAACGAGACGACCGGCCGGCTCATCGGATGGACCGGCAAGGTGCTGGCCGACCATCCCGCCCAACGCCAGGAGCTTGTCGAGGACCCGTCACTCACCCCCGGCGCCATCGAGGAGCTCCTCCGCTTCGAGACACCCGCACCCCACGCCGCCCGGTACGTCACTCAGGACGTCCAGCTGTACGGACAGACGGTGCCCGAGGGCAGCATCATGATGCTCCTCCCGGGTTCGGCCAACCACGACGACCGTCGGTTCCCGAAGGGCGACACCTTCGACATTCATCGTGACGACGGTAAGCCTCTGACCTTCGGTTACGGCATCCATCTGTGCCTCGGCGCAGCCCTGGCCCGCCTCGAGGGTCGGGTGGCCCTCGAGGAGGTCCTGAAGCGGTTCCCCACCTGGGAGATCGACATGGACCGGGCCACGCTCGCCCCCACCTCGACCGTCCGGGGCTGGGAGACGCTTCCCGCACTCATCCCGTGAGCACCGGCATCGGGCCGTGCCGGTCGTAGCGGTAACCGAGTGGACGCCATGACCACCGCCGAGCAGCCGGCCCCTGATCCCGCGGTACGACCGGGACGACCCTATGACGGCACGCTGCGGCGCGAGCGGGCGGCCGAAACACGGGAGAGGATCCTCGATGCCGGATCGGAGCTCATCCACCGCACGTCGGTGCGGGACTGGAAGAAGCTGACGGTCCGGGCCGTAGCCCTTCGGGCCGGCGTCAACGAACGGACCGTCTACCGCCACTTCGGCAGTGAGCGCGGACTGCGCGACGCGGTCATGCACCGCAATGAGGAAGAGGCGGGGATCGAACTGGCCGGTATGCACCTCGAGGACATCGCCACGGTGGCGGCCCAGATCCTCGACCACGTGGCCCAGTACCCGAGAGAGCCGCGCCCGCCTCTCGATCCGACCCTGGCCGCGGCCAAGGACAGGCAGCACGAGGCGCTGCTCTCGGCCGTGCGGCCCGAGGTCGGGCAGTGGCCCGAGGACCGGCAGGTGGTGGTGGCGGGCGTGCTCGACGCGCTGTGGAGCGTGGCCACCTACGAACGCCTGGCCGTCGAATGGGAGATCGATCACGAGCAGGCTGTCCAGGGGATCACCTGGGTCATCGGTCTGGTGACGGAGGCCGTTCGGGACGGTCGGGTGCCCACGTGACACCGGCCCTCCGTCTGCGGCGACGGTCAGCCGGTCGGTTCATCCTTGGTGCGGATCTGGTCCAGGAAGACCTGTCGGACCGGGCGTCCGGCCACCGTCCCCCCGTCCACCGGGACCACGATCCCGGTTATCTGGGCCGAGCGGTCACCGGCCAGAAAGAGCACGGCCTCGGCCACGTCCTTCGGACTCCCCTGGCGCGGCAGGGGTTGGTCTCGCTCGATGGTCGGACCGAGGTCGTAGCTGGTGATGCCGGTGGGGATGTGGCCGGGAGCGATGCAGTTCACCCGGATCCCGAACTCACCCAGATCGGCGGCCACGATGCGGGTGAAGTGGACGATCGACGCCTTGGACATGCGGTAGACGATCGGGGGACCGCCGCCGGTGAGTCCGCCGATCGACGCGGTGTTGATGATCGAGCCCCCACCGTGCTCGGCCATGTACCGGCCGGCGCGCTGGGTGCCGACGACCACGCCGAACAGGTTGACGGCCATCACCGGATCGAAGTCACGGAGGTCGTCCCCCAGGAAACGACGGAACGAACTGGAGACGCCGGCGTTGTTGACCATGACGTGCAAGCCGTCGTACCTGTCCACGGCGAAGTCGATCAGGGCCTGGATGTCGTCGGCGTCGGACACGTCGGTCCGCCGGAAGGTCACGGCTTCACCCAGTCCAGCGGCCACGGCCCCGCCCTCGTCCTCGGCGACATCGGCCACCACCACCTTGGCCCCCTGTTCGGCGAACAGCTCGACGGTGGCGCGGCCGATCCCACTGGCGCCGCCGGTGACGATGGCGACCTTCCCCGAGAGTTCCGTGCCCATGTCCGACGGTTCCTTTCCACTGGTGGCCGGCACCGGGCGACAACCCCGATCCCTCTGCGCCAGCCCATCCCTCTGCGCCAGCCGACACCTTCGCGTCGGGGGCGGCAACTGAACATAGCGCGGACGTCCGACGGGCGACCGGCCCACCTGACCTTCGGCCCATCCGGAGGGCGCCTGCCCATGACCACTCTGGAGTACCCGTGAACGACGAGTTCTTCGACGCCATCGATTTTTTCGGCACCAAGGAGCTCATTGACAACCCCTACCCCTACCTCGAGCACCTGCGCGCCCGATGCCCGGTCACACAGGAGCCGTTCCACGACGTCTACATGGTGACCGGCTACGACGAGGCCATCGACGTCTACCACGACCAGTCGAGCTTCTCGTCCTGCGTCTCGGCCATCGGGCCCTTCGCCAGGTTCCCCGTCCCGCTGGAGGGCGACGACATCACCCAGATCATCGAGACCTACCGGGACGACCTTCCCTTCGGTGACCAGCTCCCGAGTTTCGACCCCCCCAAGCACACCGCCCAGCGCGGTCTCCTGATGCGACTGATAACGCCCAAGCGCCTGAAGGAGAACGAGGCGTCCCTCCGGCGGTTGGCCGACAACCAGATCGACCGATTCGTCGACAGGGGCGCGTGCGAATTCGTGGGCGAGTACGCCCAGCCCTACACCATGCTGGTCGTCGCCGATCTGCTCGGCGTGCCCGAGGAGGACCACGAAGAGTTCCTCCGCAAGCTCATGCACAACGACCACGTCGAGATGACCCACAGCCCGCTTGAGTATCTCTACGCTCAGTTCACCACCTACATCGACGACAGGCGGCGGGAGCCCCGAGACGACGTCATGACCGGGCTGGCCACGGCCACCTTCCCCGACGGCACTCTCCCTCCGGTGGAGGACGTGATGAAGATCGCCTCCAACCTCTTCGCCGCCGGCCAGGAGACGACGGCACGTCTGCTCGGCACTGCCCTCCAGACCCTGGCCGAGCGCCCCGAGCTTCAGCAGAGGCTCCGCCACGACCGCAACCTGGTCACTCCTTTCATTGAGGAGGTGTTGCGCTTGGAGCCCCCCATCAACGGCACCTTCCGTCTGGCCCGCACGCCGACCGCAGTCAAAGGCACTGCCATCCCGGCGGCCAGCACCCTCATGGTCCTGCCGGCGGCGGCCAACCGGGACCCCCGCCAGTTCGACCACCCTGACGAGCTGCGGCTCGACCGGGAGAACGCCCGTCAGCACATCGCCTTCGGCCACGGCATCCACACCTGTGCCGGGGCACCCCTGGCCAGAGCCGAGACCAATATCTCTCTCCAGCGCGTTCTCGACCGGATGGCGGATATCCGCATCTCGGAGTCGCACCACGGCCCGCCCGGCGACCGTCACTGGGAATACACCCCGACCTGGATGCTCCGCGGCCACGACCGTCTCCACCTCGAATTCACGCCGGTGGGTTGACTAACGTCCCACCACCGGAGTCCCCCGACCACGCTCCGCACAAGCACAGGAGGACCGATGGCCACAGTCGAATCGGCATGGAGTCGGTATCCCGACTACACCATTGACCTGGTTGCCGTGCGAGGCACGGCCCGGGTTTGGCACGGCGACCTCCTGTTGGCCGAGAGTGACAGTGCGGTGCGCCTCATCGAGAAGGAGCATGTCGAGCGGCTCTACCTCCCCGAAACCGATGTCCACCTGGCTCGCCTCGAGGCAAACGACCACCACACCGTGTGCCCGTTCAAGGGGGAGGCCGACTACTGGTCGTTGGAAGGTCCTGAGGATCCGGTGGAGGACGTGTTCTGGACCTACCGCCGCCCCTTCCCCGAGGTGGCCGGCATCGAGGGCTACCTGGGCGTCTACCACGAGAAGGTGCGGGTCGAGATCGAGACCCACTGGGATGCCGACCCGACGGTGTCCACGGTGGCCTTCCCGGCCTGGGGAGACGAGGACGACCTCCTCCGCCTGATCGGAGCCGAGCCGGTCGGGCCGAGCCGGTTCGTGGCCCCGGGATACCACGACACCACCCGCAACGTGGTGGAGGGAGGTCAGCTGCTGGCCCAGGCTCTGGTGGCGGCAGCCAGGACCGTCCCCGAACAGCGCCTCACGTCGGCCTACATCACCTTCCCCAAAGCGGCCACCTTCGACCAACCGGTCGAGCTGGGGGTGGAGCCGCTCCGGTTGGGCCGTACCTTCTCCACCCTTTCGGTGCGGGGGGAGCAGAGCGGCACCCTGGTCAGCCCGGCGCTGGTGCTCATGGGTACCGACGTCGGCGAGGAGGTGATGCGGGACACGGTGGCCATGCCCGAGGTCGCCGGTCCCGCAGAGTCCGAACCGCACGACATGCGGGTGATCGGACGGGCCGTCCGCGTGGTCGACGGGGCCTACTCGCCCGATCCGGACCGGACCGGTCCGCCGGAGCTCTACGTGTGGCTCCGCTTCCGGAACAACCCGGTCCAGCTCCACCTGCGCAACGCCCTGGTCGCCCAAGCCTCCACCCACTGGACGATCGCCGCCGCCATGCGCCCGCACAAGGGGATGGGTGAGGCCGAGGCCCATGTCGGTCTCTCGACCGGGCCGATGTCGGTCGCCATCGCCTTCCATGACGACGCCCCCCTCGACCAATGGCTCCTCTACGCCAACCGCGCCACCTGGTCGGGTCGAGGACTCTGCCAGGGAGAGGGAAGGGTGTTCAGCCAGGACGGCCGGCTGCTGGCCTCCTACTCGGTGCAGGCCATGATCCGCCAGTTCGACTCGGGCACCGAGGCGGAGGGGAGGGACCCGACCACGGCCATGTGAGCTTTTGATCAGGTCAGGCCCAGTTTGCGAAAGTCCCAGCTGACGACCTTGTCGGGGATCACCTGTAACCAGGCATGACGACCGTCGTGGGTGAACACGCCGCGCCCGTACTTGGCCCCGAACCGTTGCTCCGGTTCGACCAGGCTGGCGTTGGGTTGGCCGGTGCGTGGCACCTCGCCGACCGACAGTGCTCGCCCCCTGATCTCCACCCCCCGCAACTCGGCGTAGCCCTCGCCGGCGTCGACCAGAACTGTCATACGGGGGTCCTTTTGCACATCGGTCCAACGCTGGCTCCTGACGATGGACGTCAGCCACACCGACTGGCGGTCCCACACGAACCACAGGGGCGTCACGTGGGGGCCATCGGTGCCGACGGTGGCCACCCGACAGGTGCGCTCTTCACCGAGAAAGACATCGCGCTCCTCGGCCGTCATGGCGATTCGGGGCGATCGACGCTGGTCCCTCACAGAGCTCCCCCAGTCACACCATCGAGCGGTCGGGACCGTGTGCCGTCATCCTCGGGAGGGGCCCGTCCCGATGCCGTGGAAGATGAGGTCCCAGAGATCCTCGGCCGTGCCCTGTCCGTTGTCGTGAAGGGACAGCCCACCGATGGTGGACGAGAAGGCGTTGAACATGATGGCCTCGAGCACCACGCCCACGATCGGACCATGACGGGGCCCGGACCTGACGGCGCCGGCGGCGGCGGCCTCCTCGAGCACCTCCTCGAACAGAGAGACGAGGGGCGAGAAGACCCGCGCTGCTTCCTTGGGGTGATCGGTGAGCAGCTGTTGGGCGAACTCGGCCATGAACGGTGCCCGTCCATTCACGCCCGATGTACCGTCCGCTGTCGGCCGGCATAGTTGGTAGTACTCGACCACGAAGCGGTGGAGACGCTCGAGCGCATCGGTCTCCTCACCGACCTTTTCACGGAGATATTCGGTGGTGGAACGGACCGACTCTTCGAAGAGGGCCAGCAGGAGCTCGTGCTTGCCTCCGAAATACTGGTAGAAGCTGCGCAGCGACTGGCCGGAACGATCCACCACTTCCTGCACGGTGAAGTCTTTTCCTGAGCCCGAGTTGAAGAGTTCGATGGCGGCATCGAGGAAGCGCTGCACCCGGCTCTCGGCGCGCAGCCTGGCCGAATCCAGCGAACGGGCCACGGCCTGCTCCCGCCAGCTGAGGCTGTCGGCCTCGGGGGCATCGGAGGCCGGCTCGTTCTTCGCCACAGCGGAAAGCGTACCCGAAATGTAGTGCACACTGGATCTTCGAGAAGTGCCACGGGAGGGTCTGTCTAGAGAGAACCTGGTTCTACCGAGTGGTCGAGTGCCTGGATCGGATCGATGGAAGGACCGGCCTTCGGCCCTCTTTATTTTCGGGAATTGTCGAATTTACCGCCGTAGCCGATACCCCGACGGCCCTTTTATCGCCTCTAGACGGTAAAAAGGTCAATTCCGAAAATCCACCATGGTCGCCGGTACCGGCCGCCGACCCTTGAGAAAAAGCCCTACGGCCACCGGTCCCGCCCCGTCGATGAGAGGCACCCGCTACCCGCCGACTCAACTGCCGCGCTGGGTCCCTCGTCCGTGGCCGCGGTCGTCGCCCGGGGCCAGCAGTCTGTCGAGGTTGGCCCGGAGCTCGGGCGAGACGAAGGACCGGTCCTCGGCGCTGAGTGCGAAGTCCAATGTGGCCAGCACAGCTCGCTCGAGGTGCATGTTGAGTATCCGCTTGGTGTCCTCGACGGCTTGTCGGGGGAGGGCGGCAATCCGTTGGGCGTAGGCCATGGCCTGGTCCAGCACCTCGTCGTCGGGGCACACGTGGTTGACCAGACCTATGGCCGCGGCCCGTTGGGCCGGAATGCGGTCGCCGGTCAGGGCGTACTCCTTGGCCAACTGCAGGCTGATCATGAGCGGCCAGGTCACCGGCCCGCCGTCGGCGGCAACCAGGCCCATCATCACGTGAGGGTCGGCCAGGTGGGCGCTTTCGGCCATGAACACCACGTCGGACAGGGCGACCAGGCTGCACCCCAGGCCCACCGCGGGTCCGTTGACCGCGGCCACGATGGGCACCCGACACCTCACCATGCCGGTGACGATCTGCCGGCCGTGGGCCAGCGTCTCCTTGCGCAGTACGGGGTCGCGGGCCAGCTCGTCCAGGTAGCTGAAGTCGCCGCCGGCCGAGAAGGCCTTCCCGTTCCCGGTCAGGACCACCACCCGGGCGTCCTGATCGGCATCGATCTGCGGGAAGAGTCCGGCCAGGCCCCGGTGCAGCTCGTGGTTGGTGGCGTTGAGACGGTCCGGGCGGTTCAGCCGGACGACCCGGATGGGCCCCTCCGCCTCGACCGCCACCTCGTCGGGGACATCGAACGCTGTCATCTCGACGTCATCCTCCGATCGGTAGCCGGACGGACAGTAGCACTGGTCTTCCGATGGCAGAACGGTGTTTCCGCGGAGAGGTTGCCGGGCCGGTCACGATCCGGGCAGTCCCAGAATGCGACGGGCTACCAGATTGCGCTGGATCTGCGATGTCCCGCCCATGACGCTCTGGGCCCGGCTGTACAGGTAGGTGTTCAACCACGTGTTCTCCTCGCCGCCGTGATCGATGCCCCCGACAGAGACAGCGGCGTGGCCCACGGCCTGCTCCGCCCACGTCATGAGTAACTTGTCCACCGAGCCGGCCGGACCGTGCGACATCCCGTCGAGCCGCTCGGACAGTCGACGGCGGACGTGGAGCCGCAGCATCTCGACCTCCACGATGGCCCACCCGAGGTCGCGACGCTGCTCCCCTCGGAACTCCTCCGGATGGCTGCGTACCCGGCCCACCAGTTCGTTGACCACCTTGCTGTAGCGAGCCACATAACCGAGTTCGCCGGGTTCTCGCTCGTGGCTCACCACGGTCATGGCCAGGGGCCAGCCCTCCCCCGGTTGACCGATCATGTTGCTGGCGGCAGTGCGGGCCCCGTCGAAGAGGACCTCGCCGAACTCCTTGGTGACCCCGTTGATCATCCGTAAGGGACGCTGCTCGACGCCGGGCTGATGCATGGGCACGGCGAAGGCGGAAATGCCGCGGTGGCGTGGCACCGTCGGATCGGTGCGGGCCAGGACGAGACACCAGTCGGCCTCGTCGGAGTAGCTCGTCCACACCTTGTGACCGCTGATGACGTAGTCGTCGCCCGTCCGTTCGGCACGGGTCCGGAGCGAGGCGAGATCCGATCCCGCGTCGGGCTCGCTGAACCCCTGGCACCATCGGACGCGGCCGTTGACGATGCCGGGCAGGAACCGCCGTTGAATCTCGTCGTCTCCGTGCTCGAGGAGGCCCTGCACCAGATAGCCGAGGCTGGGACGGGGGGGCGCTCCGGCGGCGGCCAGTTCCTCGTCGACGATCACCTCGTACAGGGGAGGCAGTCCCTGCCCACCGATGTCGGTGGGCCACGACAGGGCGAAGAAACCGGCGTCGTAAAGCGCCCGGTGCCAGTCCGCCGCCCCCGCCCAGTAGTCGTCGTCGGTGGACGAGACGGGGAGGCCGGGGTTGTTGGCCGTCAACCACTCCCGCAATCGCCGCCGGAACTCCGACTCGGCGGGCGAGTCACCGAAGTCCATGGCCGCCTCCTATCCCCCGGTGCTCGAGCACCCGCTCCAAGCTGGCCCCGGCGTCGCCCAAAAGGGCGCAGGAGAAGAGGGCACGACGCAGGTAGACGTGGGCCAGGCAGTCCCATGTGTGCCCGATGCCTCCGTGCACCTGGATCGCCGTCTCGCACACCTCACGCCCGGAACGGGCGCAGTAGGCCTTGGCCACGGTGGCCGCGGCCAGAGCCTCGGACGGGTCGAGGGCGTCCACGGCCCAGGTGGCATGACGGGTCACGCTCCGGGATCCCTCGGCCTGCACCCAGGCGTCGGCCAGCAGATGCTGGACGGCCTGGAACGACCCGATGGGGGCACCGTACTGGTTGCGCTGTGCCGCATAGGAAGTGGCCAGCCGGACCGCCCCGCCCATGGTCCCCACCAGGTCGGCGCAGGCCAAAGACACACCGAGGGCCGTCCACCGGGCCAGGTGGTCCGACGAGAGAGGCCGCTCCCCGTCGACGGGCATCAGCCCCGCCACCGGTCCCACCCCGGCCGAGGGGCGGGTCAGGTCGACGCCCGAACCGGACACGGTCAGGTCGGTCCGCGCCAAGCGGCAACCGTCGGGTCCGGGAACGAGGACCAGTGCGTGGGCGGAGCCCTGCACGTCGATGGCCACGCCCGACACCAGCTCGCCCTGTACGACGGCCAACGACGAAAGGTCGGCGGTCAGCACGACGGTTTCGACGCCGTCACAGGGGGGAGCACCGGCCAATCGTCGGAGCTCGCCAGCCAAGGTCGGCCCGAGGAAGGAGACGTCGGCCAGACCTCTGCCCAGTTCCTCGGCCACGATGCCGGCTTCCACCCCCGAGGCCAAGGGTCGGCCCTGGTCGTCACCCGTCCGCAGCTCCCGCCAGCCGGCGGCGGCAAGGGCGGCATGGAGCTTCGCCGACCGCTCGCCGTCATCGATGGCGCCGACGGCGTGGGGTCCGAGCCGATCGACCAGTCGGGCGGCGGACTCGGCCAGGACCTGTTGTTCCGGCGAAAGGCGGACGTCCATCAGTCGACCGGCGGACGCGAAAGGAGCGGCGCCGACCATTCGTCGCGCAGCACGCGGCGCAGCACCTTGCCTGACGGGAGGCGTGGGATCTCATCCACCACAACTACATGGTGCAGGCGCTTATACGTGGCCAGCGATCCGGCCACCAGGTCCTGGAGC
The DNA here is from genome assembly GCA_963813525.1 of uncultured Acidimicrobiaceae bacterium. Lineage (GTDB taxonomy): Bacteria > Actinomycetota > Acidimicrobiia > Acidimicrobiales > RAAP-2 > Bog-756. The sequence goes on along the minus strand of CAWEZI010000005.1, from coordinate 560,018 downwards.
TCGCCGCTCCCCACCGCCCGACCCGGTTCGAGTTGCACGGCGGCTACCGGCACCTCGCCCGCCCGGTCGTCGGCCAGACCGAAGACGGCGCAGTCGAGCACCGCCGGATGACGGAGGAGCACCGCCTCCACTTCAGCCGGCGCCACCTGGAACCCGTTGACCTTGATCATCTCCTTCGACCGGTCGGTCAGATGGACCCACCCGTCCGGCTCGAGCCATCCGACGTCGCCCGTCCGGTACCAGCCGTCGACGAAGGCATCGGCAGTGGCTTGGTCAGGGAGGTAGCCGGTCATGACCGAGGGGCTCCTCACCTGGATCTCCCCCACCGCCCCGGAGTCGAGAACGACCCCGCTGTCGAGGTCGACGGTGCGGATCACGACGCCCGGGGGCGGCAGTCCGGCCGAGTCGAGCCGCCACAGTGCGGGGCGATCGACCGGATTGGCGGCGATGACCGGAACCTCGCTGGCACCGTAGGCCGGCAACCAGCGCACCCCCGTCCGTTGGGTCACCACCCGGGCGACGCTCTCGCTGACCGGGGTCGCCCCCCACATGATGTAGCGCAGCGACGACAGGTCGTGGTCCTCGAGGTGGGGATGGTTGGCCAGGGCCAGGGCGATCGGGGCCACGGCCATCTCCAGGGTCATCCGCTCGTGGGCGATGCGGTAGAGCACCTCGTCCAGGTCGAATCGCCGATGCAACCGCACGGTGGCGCCGGCGGTGGTGGCGGCGAGCATGTTGAGCAGGCCGAGGATGTGGGAGGGAGGGGTCGCCACCTGAAAGCGGTCGTCCGGACCGAGCCCGAGTGCGGCACACCAGTGGTTCGTGGCCAGTCCCATCGAGGCGTGGGTGTGGCGCACCGCTTTGGGCAGGCCGGTGGTGCCCGAGCTGAAGACGAGAACGGCCTCGTCGACCGCCACCCGCCGCCCTGGTTCGATCGGGCTCCGGCTGTAGTCGAAGGGGTCGGTCGACTGGTCGTCGAGGTCGGTCACCCCTCCGGCGCCCAGGTGCTCGACCAGTAGGGACGAGGCGTCACCGTCGGCTATCGCATGGAGCGGATCGGTCAGGTCGATGGCGTGGCGCACCTCGGTCGACTTCCACGCCGGGCTCAGCAGGACCACGGGCGCTCCGAGCTTGCTGGCGGCGTAGACGGCGACGATGAACTCGACCCGGTTGGCCATCATGAGGGCCACCCGATCACCCGCGCCGACGCCCTGGGCGGCCAGATGACGGGCCAGCGCGTTGCTCCGTTGGTCGAGTTGGCGGAAGGACCACCGTTCGTCCCCGCTCAGGACGGCGTCGCGCTCCCCGAAGCGCTCGGCTGCCCGCCGGAGCGCCGCGTCGATCGGGGCCGCTGTCATCGGAAACATTCTTCTCTAAATTGAGATCGACCGTCAACATTTATCAGAGGTACACTTCTCCCTCATGCAGACGAGGCGCGCGTCCCCATGATCGACGACGAAGTGCGACAGGAGATCATCGCCACCGTCCGCCGGTTCGTGACCGGCGAGGTCGTGACGGTGGCCTCCGCCTTCGAGCGGGACGACCAGTTCCCCACCGAGATCGTCGAGCAGATGCGGGAGCTCGGTCTGTTCGGCATCACCATCCCCGAGGCCTACGGGGGACTGGGTCTCGATCTGTTGACCTACGTCGGGGTCATCGAGGAGTTGGCCCGGGGCTGGATGAGCCTGACCGGTGTGGTCAACACCCACACCATGGCGGCCACCCTGCTGCTCGAGCACGGTGACGATGAGCAGAAGCAACGGTGGCTGCCCGCCCTGGCCTCCGGCCAACGGCGGGGGGCACTGTCCCTGTCCGAGCCGGACGCCGGCAGCGATACCCGGAACATCTCCTGCCGGGCGCAGCGCGACGGTGACGAGTATGTGGTGAACGGCACCAAATCGTGGGTCACCAACGGTGAGCGGGCCGGACTGGTGGCGCTGGCCGCCCGTACGGAGGAAGGCATCTCGGCCTTCATGGTCGAAAAGGAACCGGGGCCACGGTTCGAGGGCATCGCCGTCACCCGGCACGTGGGCAAGCTCGGCTACAAGGGCGTCGAGACCGTCGAGATGACCTACACCGACCACCGCATCCCCGCCGGCAACCTCATCGGGGCGCCCGGACGGGGCCTCGGCCAGATTCTCGGCGTCCTCGAAGTGGGGCGCATCAACATTGCCGCGCGGGCGGTGGGCGTGGCTGGCGCCGCCTTCGACGCCGCCTTGGCCTACGCCCAGCAGCGGAACACCTTCGGGAAGGCGATCGCCGAGCACCAGGCCATCCAGCTGAAGCTGGCCGACATGGCCACCCGTCTGGAGGCTGCCCGTCTGCTGACCCGGAACGCGGCCGAGCGCAAGATGGCCGGATTGCGGTGTGACGTCGAGGCCGGGATGGCCAAGCTGTTCGCCAGCGAGACCGCACTCGAGCTGGCCACCGAGGCCATGCGCATCCACGGTGGCATCGGTTACACGACCGACCTCCCCATCGAGCGCTACTACCGCGACGCCCCGCTGATGGTGATCGGCGAGGGGACCAACGAGATCCAGAGGCTGGTCATCGCCCGTGGCCTGCTGGCCCGCGCCCGACAGGAGGGGTCGTCGTCGGCCGGTAGTTGATCAGTCGCCGAGCTGGCTGAGCACCTCATCGGTGTGCTGGCCGAGAGACGGGACGGCGGCGTAGCGATCGGCGGCCAGATCGGAGAAGGTCACGGGTCCGTTCACCGAGCGCTGGGGCCGGCCCATGCCGCCACCATCGATCTCGACGATCCCGTGGTTGGCCAGTACCTGTGGATCGCCGACCACCTCGGCCGGCGTGTGGGCCGGAGCCCACCACACCCCTTCGTCATCGAATCTCTCGGCCCACACGGCAAGAGGTTGCTCGGCGATGATGGCGTCCAGGAGGGCGATGACCTCGGTCCTGTGCCGACGGATGGCGGTGGCATCCGAAAATCGGGGGTCATCGATCAGCTCCGGGTGCCCGAGAGCCCGGCAGACGGGGGCGATATGACGGGCCGCCTCGAGTCCGGTGAAGAAGAACCACCGCCCGTCCCCGGCGCGGTAGGGGTTCATGAGCGGTGCCTGGTTGCGGTCCCGTGGCTCGGCGCGAGCGACCTTGCCCAGAGTCATCTGCAGGCCCAGGTCCCACCCGAGCACATAGGAGCCGGTTCGCAGCAGTGATACCTCCACGACCCGGCCGCGACCCGACTGGCGCTGGTCGATGACGGCGGCGAGGACGCCGGCCAGGGCCGCCAACCCGGTGATGTGGTCGCCGATCCCGCCGCGGGCATTGAGGGGGCTGCCCTGGTGATCGGCCATCTGCACGGACAGACCTGATCGTGCCCAGAAGGCACCGATGTCGTAGGTGGGTCGGTTGCGGTCGGCACCCCGCAGGCCGTACCCGGTGATGCTGCAGTACACCAGTCGTGGGTGGCGTTCGGCGGTGGCGGCCGGCTCCAGCCCCAGACCGTCGAGGGAGTCAGGCCGGAGGTTGGTGATGAAGACGTCGGCGGTGGCCAACAGGCTCTCCAGTCGGTGGCGGTCTTCCGGCCGGCGGAGGTTGAGGACGACGCTGCGCTTGCCCCGGTTGTCGAGGGCGAAGGCCGGGTTGGGCATGTCGCTGTCGATGCCGAGTGACCCGAAGACCTGGCGCATGGGATCGCCTGTGGGCGACTCGATCTTGATCACATCGGCTCCCCAGTCGGCCAACAGGGCGGCGGCCGACGGCGCCGCCACCCACACCCCCAGTTCCACCACGCGCAGGCCGGCCAGAAGGGGCGGGGCCTGCTCGGGCTGGCCTTCGGGCTCGGCACTCACCGGACGGGCCTCGGTGCGCTCTGACCGGCACGGGCCCGCAACTCGTCTTTCATCACCTTGCCGGTGGCGTTGACCGGCAACTGGTCGACGATGGCCACCTCCCGGGGAACCTTGTAGTTGGCCATCTCGGCCCGGCACCAGGCCATGATGTCGGCCGGCGTCGGGGACCCTGCCGCCGTCACCACAAAGGCCATCCCCACCTCGCCGAGGCGGTCGTCGGGAATGCCGATCACCGCTGCCTGGGTGACAGCGGGGTGCCGCAACAGGGCGTTTTCGATTTCGGCGGGATAGGCGTTGAAGCCCCCCACGATGAACATGTCCTTGAGCCGGCCGACAATGCGCAGGTAACCGGCGGCGTCGACCGTGCCGATATCCCCCGTCCGCAACCAACCGTCGGGGGACAGCACCTCCGCGGTGGCGTCGGGGTCGTCGAGATACCCGGCCATCACGCTTTCGCCGCGCACCACCACCTCGCCCGGCTGGCCGGGTTCGCCCGGCTGGCCCACCTCGCCAGGCTGGCCGGGTTCGCCCGGGCCCGGATGCCGGCCGGCGCCGGCGATGCGCACTTCGAAGCCGGGACGGGCCCGGCCCACCGTGGTGGCGATGGTCTCGACGTCATCGCCCGGACCGGTGGCTGTGGCCGTTCCCGCCTCGGTGAGCCCGTATCCGGTAATGACGGTGGAGAACGGCAGTTCAGCGGTGATCCGGCGCACCAGTTCGACCGGGATGTCGGCGGCCCCGGTCACCGCCACCCGCAGCGACGACAAACGGTGACGGTCACGCTCGGGGTGGTCGAGGATGGCCTGGTACAGAGTGGGCGGCCCCGGAAGCACGCTGACCCGATCCTCCTCGATGCGTTCCAAGATCCGGTCCACGTCGAACACCGCTTCGGGGAGCATCGTCGCTCCGCTGACCATGCAGGCCAGAACGCCCGCCTTCAATCCGAACATGTGGAAATAAGGATTGACCATGAGGTAGCGGTCGTCGCTGCACAGTCCCGTCATCTCCACCCAGTCACGGGCCACCCGGAGCGTTCGGCCGTGGGTCATGACGACACCTTTGGGCGCACCGGTCGTCCCCGATGTGAAAAGGATGTCCGAGGGATCGAGGGTACCCACGGCGGCCCGCCGCCGGTCGACCACCACCCGGTTGGCCTGGGTGGACCGGGCCAGGAACCCGTCCCACGATTCAGCGCCGCTGGGTACGGGGCCGTGGGCCACGATCACCGTCTCCAGGTCGGGCAGCTCGACATCGGAGGAGCGAAGCATGGCCAGATAGTCGGCTCCCAGGAAATCGGTCACCGTCACCAGCGCCCGTACACGGCCACGGCGGAGGATGTCGGCGCCCTCGCTCCCCTTGAAGCGCGTGTTGACGGGGACGAGGACAGCGCCCGCCTGAGCGAGACCCAGTGCCGCTACCACCCACTCCGCACAGTTGAAGGCCCACAGGGCGACCCGGTCGCCCGGCTCGATCCCCGACGCCACCAGCGCCCCGCCGAAGGTGCGGGCGGCGGCGAAGAGCTCGCGCGAAGGTGTACCGGGTCGTACCGTCCTCGATGGCGATCCGGTCGCCGAACTGTTCGGCGGCGCGAGCCGTGACGGCCGGGAGGGTCAGATCCCGACCACCGACGCCGTCGCTCATCGAGAGACGGCGTCGACGACGTTCATCAACCTGGCCAGGTTCCCACCCATGATCCTCTGCACGGCGTCGTCGTCGAGGCCGTCGAGTTCGTCCACATAGCTCCCCGGGTCGGCCAGGCCTTCGGGATGCGGATAGTCGGATCCGAACAGGACGTGATCCACCCCGATCAGCTCGGCCAGGGCACCGAGGTCCTCCTCCCAGAAGGGGCTGATGTAGATGTTGCGCTTGATGACGGCCACAGGGTCCTCGAGAAAATCCTGGGGCATCTTCTTGAACAGGTCAGTCATGTTCTTCAGCAGGGGCGCAACCCAGCTGCTGCCGTTCTCCACCACGGCGATCTTGAGGGTGGGGAACCGTGACAAGGCACCGTGACAGACCAGTGCCGAAACGGCGTCCTCGACCGGGCGCCATGCCGACAGCATGCGAAAGGCCTGGGGTTGGAACGGGAGCATCTCACTGTCGCTGCCCATCCAGTCGTTGGCGTAGCGCTCGTACCCGCTGTCGGAGGAGTGCATGGCAACCAGGATGTCGTTGTCCACCACCTTCTGCCAGAACGGGTCGAACTCCTCGAGGCCGAACGACCGTGGTCCGCGGTAACCGGGCACCGGCGCCGGCCGGACGAGAACGACACGCGCCCCGCGCTCGATAACCCAGTCGAGTTCCTCGACGGCCCGTTCCACGATCGGCAGTGTGATGATCGGCGTCGTGAAGATGCGGCCCTCGTAGTCAAAGGTCCACGTCTCGTGGAGCCACTGGTTCAAGCCGTGGATGGCGGCGTGGGTCAGCTCCGGGTCATCGCGCATCCGCTCCTCGATGAGGCTGGCCAGGGTGGGGAACATGAGGGCTCGGTCGATCCCCTGTTCGTCCATCAGGGCGAGACGGGCCGCCGGCTCCCGGAAGGCAGGGATCGACTTCATCGGCTCCCCGAAGATCTCCCTCCGGGATTTCCCTTCGGGATTGCCGTAACGGAAGTAGTCCTCCTGCGCACCCGGGCGAGCGACCACGTCAAAGGTCGGGTTAGGGATGTACTCGCTGATCTGGCCGCGGATGACGATTTTGGACCGGCCGCGCACGTCGACGTAGTCGATGGCGCCCCGGTACCGGTCCGGCAGATATTTGGTCAGCGCCTCGCGGGTCTCGTAGAGGTGGTTGTCGGCGTCGAACAAAGGGATGGTCAGCGTTCGTCCGGTCATGGCTCGTCGTCCGTCCTTTCCGGGTGAGAATGACACTATGTGTTCACGAGAGTACAATTTCTGAAGTATCTTGGCCACCCTCGGTCAGCCACGGCCTGGCTCGGGATGGATCGGGATGGACCGGAGCAGCGCATCGTGCCCAGGGGTGCCGACCGTGCGCCACCCCGCTGAGCACCCCACGACCGGGCCGGCGTGGGAGGCTCTCGTGCCCGACGGAGACGTCGGCGGCCAGGGAGGCCGCTGTGACCGGTAGAAGCAGCCACACCACGACCGACAGGCAGAAAATGAGAACAGGCTTCTTGAGGATGTGCAATGCTTGTTTGTACCTGGCCAGCGCGAGTTATCACCGGAAAGGTGCCGGCGCTTCAGAACACGTCGATTGCCAGCCGGGACCGCCGCCGAGGGGAGCTGAGATGACCACGATGGACGCCGAGGTGTACTACGACCCGTACGACTTCGATATCGATTCCGACCCTTATCCGATCTGGAAGCGGCTACGCGACGAGCAGCCCCTCTACTACAACCGGCGCTACGACTTCTTCGCCGTCAGCCGGTTCGAGGACGTCGACAGGTGCTCCATCGACTGGGAGACCTACATCTCGGGCAAGGGGACCCTTCTCGAGCTCATCAAGAGCGGCATGGAACTGCCGCCGGGGAGCATCATCTTCGAGGATCCCCCCACCCACCACATCCACCGCCGCATCCTGGCCCGGGTGTTCACACCCCGCAGCATCAACGATCTCGAGCCCAAGATGCGCGAGTTCTGCGCCCACAGCCTCGACCCACTGGTCGAAGCGGGCGGCTTCGACTTCATTGCCGACCTCGGCGCCCAAATGCCGATGCGCACCATCGGCATGCTGCTGGGCATTCCCGAGTCCGATCAGGAGGCGCTCCGCGACCGCATCGACGAGGGCCTGCGCCTGACAGAGAGCGAGATGCCCGACTTCGACGCCTCCTTCGGCGACGGCGCCGCCGTCGGCAACGGCTTCGAGGAGTACATCGAGTGGCGGGCCACCCACCCCTCCGACGACCTCATGACCAACCTGCTGCAGGCCGAGTTCGAGGACGAGACGGGCACGGTGCGCAATCTCACCCGCCAGGAGGTCCTGGGCTACGTCAACCTGTTGGCCGCCGCCGGCAACGAGACCACCACCCGCCTCATCGGGTGGACGGGAAAGGTGTTGGCCGACCATCCCGACCAGCGGCAGGAACTGGTCGAGGACCGCACACTGGTGGCCAACGCCATCGAAGAGCTGCTGCGTTACGAGTCACCCTCACCCGTCCAGGCCCGCTACGTGACCAGGGACGTCGAGCTCTACGGCCAGACCGTCCCGCTGGGCAGCGTGATGCTTCTCCTCACCGCCTCGGGCAACCGCGACGACCGCCACTTCCCCGACGGCGACAGCTTCGACATCCACCGTACGATCGACCACCACCTGGCCTTCGGCTACGGCATCCACTTCTGCCTGGGGTCGGCTCTGGCCCGGCTCGAGGGGCGCGTGGCCCTGGACGAGGTCCTGCAGCGGTTCCCGTCATGGGAGGTCGACTGGGACAATGCGGTCCAGGCTCGGACCTCGACGGTGCGAGGCTGGGAGAAGCTTCCCGTCATCACATCCTGAGCCGGGCCTGTACCGACTACCCAGAGAGGATTCGCCTTCGATGAGCCCCTTTATGAGAGCCACTTCATGAGAACCGTGGTCATCGGCGCATCCAGTGGCCTCGGCCGGTCGATCGCCGTCGGACTGGGCCAGCGGGGCGCCACGGTGGCCCTGATGGCCCGCCGGGAGGACCGATTGGTCGACGCCGCCAAGGAAGCCGGCTCCGGAGCCCTGGCCATCGTCTGTGACGTGACCGACGAGGCGTCGTGCCGAGCTGCCATCGACCAAGCGGTCAAGGGACTGGGCGGCCTCGACGCTCTCGTCTACGCCACCGGGGTCGGCCCCCTCGGGCGGCTGGTCGATGCCAGCGCCGACACCTGGCGCCGTACTTTCGACACCAACGTGATAGGGGCCTCGCTGGTGACGGCGGCCGCCATCCCCCACCTCACCGCATCCCGGGGGGTGGCCGCCTACCTCTCGTCGGTGAGCGCCTCCGTCACCCCTCCCTGGCCCGGTCTGGGGGTGTACGCCACCAGCAAGGCCGCGCTCGAGACCATGGTGGAGGCATGGCGCAACGAGCACCCTGCGGTCAGCTTCACCCGGGTCGTGGTGGGGGACTGCGCCGGGGGTGAGGGGGCATCGGCCACCGAATTCGCCAACCAGTGGGACTGGGACCTGGCCGCCCAGTTCCATCCCATCTGGCAGGCCCGGAACTATCTGGCCGGCTCACTCATGGACGTGGACGAACTGGTCCGGGTGGTGGACACCGTCCTGCGCTGTGGGGCCAGCGCCCATATACCGTCGGTGTCCATCACTCCCCGACCACCGGCCTGAGGGGCGGCCCGGCCCGCTCCGCCGATGGCCGGGCCCTAGAAACGGCCGAGCAGGAAGTTGGCGGCGCCGGTGGCGGCGGGGAAGGATCCCGTCACGCCCGAGCTCATGTAGCCGGCATCGGTGATCATGGTGATGCCGGTGATGGCCACAGCGGCGTCGCTGCACAGGAAGACCAGGGGATAGGCCTGCTCCAGCGGCGTGGACGCCTCGATACCAAGCTCACCGCGGTAGTCGGCGCCGAAGCCCAACCAGGTCTCCTTGTTGGCCTCGGCCAGCGGCGTATCGGTAGGCCCGGGGCAGATGGCGTTGATGCGGATCCCCTGCTTGAGGAAGGGGAAGGCCTGGCTGGCCACGTAGGCGCAAACGGCCTGCTTCATCGACAGGTAGTCGGCCTTGCCGTTCTTCTCCACCCAGGCCACCGCGCTGTCGAAGTCCGGCGTGGCCAACAGCTCCTGGATCTGGGGCAGGTTGGCCTCCCAGCCCAGGCCGGCGGCCGAGGAGATGAACCCGATGGCGGCACCGCTGGAAATCATCCCGCGGGCCATCATGCTGTCGATCATGTGGCGGTGGCCGATGAAGTTGATCCTCTCGATGCCCGGCGTGCCGTCGGCCACGCCGGCACACGACATGAGGACGTCCACCGTCCCCCCGCACTCGGCGATGGCGGCGTCGATCGACGCCCGGTCGGCCAGGTCGACAAGTATGGCCCGGGCGCCGGGCAGGGTGACCTCGGCGAAATCCATGACCACCACGTCGGCGCCGGCGTCCTGGGCCAGTGCGGCGGCAGCGGCCCCCATGCCGGTGGCCCCTCCGACCACCAGGACCCGCTTGCCGTCGTAGCGAAATGCGTCGAAAGATGACATGGCTTCCTCTTCTATCTGTGTTCTGTGTGGGTTCTGTGCGGGTGGCGATGCGAGCGTCAGGCGACGACGCCGCGGATCTTCAGATCGATGATGGCATCCTGGTCGAAGCCGATGTCGGCCAGGATGGCATCGCCGTGCTCGTTGAACTCGGGGGCGCGGCCCGGCACCGCCGGTTCCCCGTCGAACTGGACAGGGGCGGCCACCAACTGGAACGGGGTTCCGGACGCCGTGCGGCACTCCTGGAGGTAGCCGTTGGCCACGGTCTGGGGATCGGCTGACGCCTCGAGCGTGTCCTGCACGACCGCCCACTGCCCGCTGAACCCGGCCAGCCGCTGGCGCCACTCCTCCAGGGTGGCCGACCCGAACACCTCGGTCAGGATGTCCACGGCGGCTCCGCTGTTGGCCATCAGTGAGCCGTGGTCGGCGAAGCGGGGATCGGTGGCCAGCTCGGGACGTCCGATGGCCTCGCACAGGGGGCCCCAGTACTTCCCGGGTTGGAGGCAGGTGAAGGCCAGTACCCGGCCGTCCTTGACGTCGTAGTTGCGGGAGAGGGGATTGCCGCCCATGCGGTCGGCCGGAGGCGGTCTCCACGGCATGTCCAGGACCAGTGAGAGGGCGACGGCCTGGCCCATGGCCCACAGCCCGGTGCCGAGCAGGGAGACATCCACCGTCGTCGCTTCGCCGGTTCGCTCCCGGTGGAAGAGCGCTCCCAGAATGCCGCCGGCGATGGTCATGGCGCCGATCGAGTCCCCGAAGCCGGGCGCAGGCGGCGCCGGCACCAGATCGTATTCGGGGCGCTGCGCCCCCATGGCCACCCCGGCGCGGGCCCAGAAGGCCAGCGAATCGTAGGAACCCTTGTCGGCGTCCGGGCCACGTTCGCCCTGACCGGTGCCCCGCACGTAGATGATGTCCGGATTGTGGGCCCGGATGTCGTCGACATCGATGGTGAGCTTCTTCCGGACCCTCGGGAGCTTGTTGGTGAGGAACACATCGGCGGTGGCAGCCAGCTTGTAGAGGATCTCCAGCCCGTCGGGGGACGCCAGGTCGAGAGCCAGGCTCTTCTTCCCGCGGTTCGAGTGCTCGAGGAGGACGTGCACGTCGCTGGGCACGACGGCCAGGCCGGTCGAGGCCAGGCCGCGCATGGCGTCACCCCGCTCCACGTGCTCGATCTTGATGACCTCGGCGCCCCAGTCGGACAGGAGGGCCGAGGCGGCCGGGACGAACGTGTGCTCGGCCACCTCGAGGACCCGGACACCGTCTAATACAGCGGTCACACCAACCTCCGACATCCTCAGACCACAGCCCGGCCCTGGCGCGCAGCCCCGTGGAAAAACCAGGTCGAATGCACGAATCGGTCGAACAGAGTCAAGCCCCCGATAACTGACAGAGTGAATCTAGTCCTGTGAGACTGCCGTTCTCAAGTTCCAAATGCCTCCTCCATCGGGCAATGCAGCCCCATGCCGGACACGACGGGACCGCCTGCCCTACTCCTCGGTACCGAGCGGCACCCAACGGGGCGGACGCTTCTCCATGAAGGCCCGCATGCCCTCCCGCGGCTCGTCGGACTGGTCGAGCGCCCAGAACATGGTCTGGTAGTCGATGAGGCCGTACCGCTCGTTGAGCATGCGCTTGACGTGGGCTCGGGCCGACGGCGCCGTCTGCAGTATCTCCTGCGCCGCCACGAAGGCCGCCGCCTTCAGCTGGTCGTGCGGGACAACCCGGGAGATGAGCCCCATGCGCTGGGCCTCGGCCGCGTCGAAACGACGGCCGGACAGGAGGAGGTCACGGGCCACGGCCACGCCTACGTGGGCGGGAAGGGCGGCGGCAAAGGTGGCGTCCGGAATGCCCCGTAGGAGCTCCGGCACCCGGAAGGTAGCCAGGTCGCTGGCCACGGCGATGTCGGCCATCATGGCTACCAGAAGGCCACCGGCCTGACAGATGCCGTTGACGGCGGCCACCACCGGCGCCCCGCTGTCACGGATGGCCATGAAGGGGAGGATGTCCTCGCCGGCCAGATCCGGCGGGGTCTCCCCCGGTTCGGACCGCCCCCCGAGGTCGCCTCCCGGGGCGAAGACGTCGCCGACCCCGGTGATGATGAGGGCGGCCAGGTCGGGACGGCTGTTGACCAGATGGACGGCCCGCTTGAGGCCGGCATACATGGCTGGCGTGAAGGCGTTGCGTGCCTCGGGCCGGTCGATCACGCACCAGGCGATCGACCCGGTTCGCTCGAGACGGAGCATCGGCGTACCGAGTTCATGGTCCATCCGTTCTCACCTTTCCGGCGGCACGACCCGCCCGGTTGCTACGATATTTAGGCTCTCTACATTCAACAACGCTGTATCGATCTTGAGATAATCCCAATTCCAACGGTCTTGAGACAATCCCAAATCCGTCCTGGTCCAAGGAGCGCCCCCTATGCCCCGACCTCGCACGCCGGAACGCATCCACCTGCGCAGCGCCCGACTGCTCGATGTCGTCACCGGTGAGCTGGTGTCCCCGGGCAGCCTGCTGATCGAGGGTGACCACATCCGGGAGGTGGCCCCGGCCACGGTGCCCGGTGACGCGGTGGGAATCGATCTGGGTGACCTGACCCTCCTGCCGGGGCTGATGGACATGGAGGTCAACCTTCTGCTGGGGGGCCCCGACCATCGCAGTCCCCTGGTCGCTGTGCAGGATGACCCGGCCGTGCGCACCCTGCGAGCGGTGGCCAATGCCCGCCGCACTCTCCGGGCCGGGTTCACCACCGTGCGCAATCTCGGTCTGTTCATCCAGACGGGCGGTCTGCTCCTCGATGTGGCTCTCAAGAAGGCCATCGACCGAGGATGGATCGAGGGTCCCCGCGTGGTGCCGGCCGGACACGCCATCACCCCGACCGGCGGACATCTCGATCCCACCATGTTCCAGGCCTTTGCGCCGCACGTCCTGCCTCTCACCGTCGAAGAGGGCATCGCCAACGGGGTGAGCGAAGTCCGCAAGGCTGTCCGCTACCAGATCAAGTACGGAGCCGAACTGATCAAAGTGTGCGCCTCGGGCGGGGTCATGTCCCACACCGGTCCGGCGGGCGCCCAGCAGTACTCCGACGAGGAGCTGCGGGCCATCGTCGACGAAGCCCACCGGGCCGGACTGCGGGTTGCGGCCCACGCCCACGGCGACGATGGCATCCGGGCCGCCCTGGAGGCGGGGATCGACTGCATCGAGCACGGTTCGTTGATGACCGACGAGACCCTCGACTTACTGATCAGGCTCGAGCGGTTCCTGGTGCCGACCACCTATCTGGCCGACGGCATGGACGTGTCCCACGCCCCGCCCGAACTGCAGGCCAAGGCGGCCGAGGTGTTCCCCCGGGCCAAACAGACCATCAGCAAGGCCATCGCCCAGGGGGCGCGCATCGCCTGTGGGACGGACGCCCCGGCCATCCCCCACGGGAGGAACGCCAAGGAGCTGGTGGCCCTGGTCGACCGGGGCATGTCCCCTCTCGGGGCCATCCGGGCCGCCACCACGGTGGCCGCCGAACTGATCGACGTGGATGATCGGGGACGGCTCGAACCCGGCCTCTTTGCCGACGTGATCGCCGTTCCCGGCGACCCGCTGACCGACATCGGTGTGACCGAGGACGTGCGCTTCGTGATGAAAGGTGGCGAGGTGTTCCATTACGAAGGCGCGTGGGCGTAGTGGGGGTCGGCAGTGAGTTGGCCCGACGATCATGTGGCCCTCGAGCGTGAGGGCGCGACGATGCCCCGCCCTCAGGTGAGGAGCGGGGCACCGTCCGGTAAGGCTCAAAAATTCAATACAGCTTCATGCCTCAGTAGTCCACCAGCGTACCCGGGAAGTTGACCACCGTGATTGCGCCGCCTGCTGGAATATAGGCGCAATCCGTACCCTTGGTCTTGCCCCCGATCAGGGCGGTGTCGGTGCCTCCATTGAGCGTCCCGGATTCCTTGATCTCTGCGAGCTGGGTTGCACCAGCCCCACCCAGCGTCGGGCACTTGTCCTTATTTTTCGTAGCCGACCAGTAGGTGATCTTTCCTTTGGCCGCTTCGGTCGACGTCTCGCTGTTGGCCCACGTGACGGTGGAGGTGGCGGTGAAGGCCGTCGCCTTCGCGTTCAACATTTCAGTGATGTCCCCGTCAGTGGCGGAAGCGCCCCCGATGTCGGTGGTGGGCGAGCAACCGGTCAGGCTCTGGCTGGTTTCGCTACCGCTCAAACCGGTGCAGGTGATCTTCGGCGTCTTCGCCGATGCGATACCTCCTGGCAGCGCGACGGCCAACGAAAACGATCCCGCGGCAAGCAGGCCGCAGACCGTCAAACGAACAGGATGACGCATGGTTTCCCTCCCAATTGTTTGCCGGGCGAAGCCGGTTGCCGCGCCCCATTTCTTCCTCCTGCAGACGCTACACCGCTTTAAATCCGAAATCATCCTCAATTATTCGGCATTTGGCATTTCGTTGGCAGCAGAAGATGGTTATTGGACCCTTCGTCAGCCGACAAAATGAGCTGATCAGGACCTTAAGTGGCCGAGTGGTCGCTCCGAGTGGTCATCGGAGCGCTTCGGGAGGTCGGCTTCGGCTAACCAGACGGGGGAGGAAGCGAGCTCGACCGGGTTCATCTCTCCTGGCCCGAAAACGGGACCGATCAGGCAGAACTGCCGGCAGGCCCGATCGGGAGAGCGGGGTTCCGCCAAAAACGGACGCCTGGTTCGGGCCGAAACGGCCATCCGTCCGGGTCCAGGCCCCCACCGGCCGGCGCTGACGCTCAGGCCGTGGACTCGGTACCGATCCCGTACAGGATCAGATTCCACAGATCCTCGGCGGTATCGCCTTCGTTGCGACGCAACGAAAGGCCGCCGATGGTCGAGGAGAAGGCATTGAACATGATCACCTCGAGCACGATGCCCACGATCGGGCCGTGGCGGAGCCCGGGTCGGACGGATCCGGCCGCGGCTGCCTCATCGAGGACCTCTTCGAACAGGGATGCCAGAGGAGAGAAGACCCTGGCCGCCTCCGTCGGGTGCTCGGTCAGCAATTGTTGGACGAACTCGGCTAGGAAATGGACCCGGTTCTCCGAACCGGCGTCTGCGTACTCGGTCGGTCGGCAGAACCGGTAGTACTCGACGACGAAGCGGTGGAGCCGGGCCAGTGAATCGCTCTCCTCGGCGATCTCCTCCCGCAGCCGGTCGGTGGTGGAGCTGACCGTCTCCTCGATCAGAGCCAGGAGGAGCTCGTGCTTGCCCCCGAAGTACTGGTAGAAGCTGTGGAGCGACTGGCCCGACAGCTCGACCACCTCCTGCACGGTGAAGTCCTTGCCCGACCTCGAATTGGAGAGCTCGACGGCCGCATCCAGAAAACGTTGTACCCGGCTTTCAGCCCGTAGCCGAGCGGAGTCGAGCGACCGGGCCACGGCCTGCTCCCGCCAGCTGAGGCCTTCGTCCTCGATCGTGTCGGTTGCCGGTTCGTTGTCGATCACCGACGAGATCGTACCCGAGGGCGGATCAGGCCCGACGGCCGGCAACTTCGGAACCGACGGCCGACAGCCTCGGAAATACCGTGGGGCGGTGGCAATTTTCCCCACGGTGGCCCTTCCCATCAGGAATGACCGGCGCCACCGGCTGACCCGGTGACCTGCGGAGCTGTATGCCCCCCCGAGGGGGCTCAGACGGCCGGTTCGACGACCAAGTGCAGGCTGGCGGCACCGCTGTCCGGCACCCGCGGTTGGCGCCACACCTCCACGGGAAAGGAGGCGTTGACCAGCGAGTAGGTGAGCCAGAGAAGTCGTTTCCCATCGTCGGGCAGGGCGTTCAGATCGAGCCCGTCGAGGTGGGCGAGGGCATCTTCGAGACGCGGGAAGGCAGTGTCGTAGAAGGACTGGAGCTCGTCCATGGTGCTCGACAGGCGCTTGGCGTACCGCTCCGCCTCCGACTCGAGCGACCAGTCGGCGAACGGCTCGAGGTCGGCGAAGGCGGGCGGAAGGACGGTCATTCGCCCTCCAATGTGTTCGCGGTGACCATGGCGATCGGAGTTGTCACATGTGCTCCTAGGAGGCGCTGGAGATGCGCACCGGCGTGGTCCGCTTCTGTTCGTAATCGGCCACGTAGTCGCCGGCCGTCTTGTGCAATTGGCGGAGAAGGATCTCCTGGTCGTTCAAGGGGAAGTGGGACACGGCCCGGGACTCGAGCATGGTCTGAGTGGCCTCGAGGGTGTTGCCGTCCTGGAGCGAGTACTCCTTGAAGGTCACGGCGGCCAGCTCTTGGCGCAGACGCTCGCGGGCGTTCTTGGGTGGCACGAAGTAGAGCGTGCCCTCAAAGATGTGGGTGTTGTAGGAGGTGGGCCAGTAGTGATAGGTGAGGTACCAGCCGGGCTGCCAGATCAGCAACATGAAGTTGGGGAAGAAGACGAACGAATCGACCCCCCACGCCCGGTGACGGGCCGGGTTCAGGGCCGGCGGCAGCTCGTCGAGGCCGTCTATGTCGGGACGCTCCCACGGACCGAACAGCCCGCTCTGGACGGCTCGCTCGATCGGTTTGACCATGGTGGGATCCTTGGGCGGGGCCATGCCCCCCCACGAAGAGACCATGCCGTGGGGGCCGTCGAGTTTGTAGGCCAGTGCCTCGAACCCGTAACCGGAGAGCTTGCGCGATTCATCGGCCATGGCCTGCTTGGCGTGGAGAATGGGCGCATGGTAGAACTCGGCGAAGGCGTCGATGAACAACTTCCAGTTGCTGCCGACGTCGGCTCGGTACTTGTAGACCTGGGTCATCTTGTCGAACGGGTAGCCGGCCAGGCCGGCCCCGAGTTCGCCCATGTACTCCTCGAGGGACGTCGAGTTCTGGCTGTCCAGGTTGACGAAGATGAAGCCCTCCCACGTCTCGACCTGGACGTCGGCCAGGCCGTAATCCGACCGATCGAGATCGAAGAATTCCGACTCCTGCTGGATGAAGGTGAGCTGGCCCTCGGTCGAATAGCGCCACCCGTGGTACTTGCAGGTGAACTGGCGGCAGGTCCCGGACGTCTCCTCACCGGGATAGTCCTGCCAGACCAGCTTGTTGCCCCGGTGGCGGCAGATGTTGTGGAAGGCGTGGATCTCCCCGTCGGTGCCGCGGACGATGACCAGTGAGGTACCGGCGGCGTCGAGCTCCCTGGTGAAGTAGCTCCCGTTGCGGGGGAGCTGTTCCACCCGGCCCACGTTGAGCCAGGTGCGGGCGAAGATGGCCTTGCGTTCGCGTTCGTAGTGGTCCGGTGAGATCGAGTCCTCGTACGACACCGGTCCCGTGCCCAGTTCGGGGTAGTGCTCGGTCCAGCTGCCCTCGGCAGGCTTGGCGAAATGGGCCATGTCTTCTTCCTCCAGGTCCTTTCACCGATACGATATCAGTGATCTTCTAAATACAGAATGCTATTTCCGCCGCAGGTCGTCGTCGAGCTCGACGCCGAAGGAGCGGAAGGCCATGGCCAGGATCTCGTAGGTCCCGACCGTGAAGACCAGGTCCATGAGCTGCTTTTCGTCGAGGTGGTCGGCCAGCAACTGCCACGTGGTGTCACTGATCATGCCCTCGCCCACCAGCTCCTCGGCGGCCCGCAGCATGGCCCGATCCAGCGGTGACCACCCCGGCACCTCCGACCCCCGGGCGATGCGGGCGATCTCGTCGTCGGTGAGGCCCACGTCGGCGGCCAGCACCAGGTGCTGGGCCCACTCGTACTCCGAGTCACGCAGCGAGGCCACCCGCAGCACGAGCAGCTCGCGCTGGCGGGCCGACAGGGTCGAGGTGTAGAGGATGTGGCCGTTGAAGGTGTTGAAGGCGCGGGCCAGCTCGGGGTGGTGGGCCAAGGTGCCCAGGGCATTGAGGGCGCGGGGCCGACCCTCGGTACGGAGGGCCGGTTGGGTGGTGTGGGGTGGGCGCAGGGCGGCAAAGGCTTCGCGCATCTCCGGCGGCCACTCCTTGGGGGGCAGGGGGGAGATACGGGCCATCAGGTGGTCCGTCCGCCGTTGACGCCGAAGACCTGTCCGGTGATGTAGCCGGCCTCGTCCCGCACCAGAAAGGAACAGGCGGCGGCGATGTCCTCCGGCTTCCCGATCCGGCGCACCGGGGTGGTGGTGGCGTGGTAGTCCGCCCCCTTGCCCAGCAGTCCCTTCTGCTCGGTCTTGCGCAACATGGGCGTGTCGATGAAGCCGGGCGGGATGGTGTTGACGGTGATCCCCTGGGGGCCCAGTTCGAGAGCCAAGGCTTTGGTGAAGCCGATCACGCCGGCTTTGGACGCCACGTAGTGGGTCATCAGGGGCTGTCCCCCCTGGGCGCTCGACGACGAGATGTTCACGATGCGACCCCAACCCTCGGCCACCATGTCGGGCACGACGGCCTGGCAGCAGTCGAAGGTTCCGGTCAGATTGACGGCCAGGATGCGGTTCCATTTCTCGGGGGTGATGTCGAGAAAGCGGTCGAAGCCCTGGAGACCGGCGTTGTTGACCAGGATGGTGGGTGCACCGAGGCGTTGGCGGACCTCGGCCACGCCTCCTTCGATCTGCAGCCGGTCGGTGACATCGACCTCCAGGCCGACGGCGGTACCGCCGGCGGCCTCGATCCGTGACGCCGCCGCCTCGGCCGAGGGCCCGTCCCGATCGAGAAGGGCGACGGCGTTCCCGTCGGCGGCCAGCCGTTCGCCGATGGCCAGCCCGATCCCCGAACCGGCGCCGGTCACGATGGCCGTGCGAGCAGGCGTCACTGGATGGGCTCCTCTCCGCTCAGTGTCGTTCGGTGCATGTCGCGAGGAGAGGTGGGGTCGTAGCGGCAGGCACGGTGGAGGACGCCCCGGTTGTCCCACATGACCAGGTCGCCGACCGACCACTGGTGCCGGTAGACGCGATCGGGGGTGGTGGCCCGGGCCAGCAGGTCGGCCAGCAGTGCCCGTCCTTGGTCGACGTCCATGCCGGACACGTGGGAAGCGGTGGCCCCGAGGACCAGCGAGTGCCGCCCCGACCGGTGGGTCCACACCAGCGGGTGCTCCTTGGTCGGCCGCGATCGCCAGAGGGCGAGTTCCTCGGGGGAGGGATCGTCGTTCACCAACCGCTGCGACGCCTCGATGGTGTGCACCACCCGCAGCGAGGCGAAGCGGTCCTTCTCCTCGGCGGACAGGGCGTCGTAGGCCGCGTAGGTGCTGGCGAACTCGGTCTCGCCGCCCGAGTCGGCCACGGCGTGGGCGCTGAGCATGGTGGCCATAATGGGAACGTCATCGGTGCATCCGTCGATGTGCCAGTCGAACGTCCCGCGCAGGTAGGCCGCCGCCGGATTCTTGGCCGGATCGAGCGTCACCAGAAAGATCTCGGGGTGATCTCCGGAGCCGAGGGTCTCGACACGACCGAGCTTCCGGGAAAAGGCCACCTGGACCTCGTCGTCGACGTGGACGCCGCGGAAGACGAGGGCGCCGTGCGTGTCCAGGGCCTCGAGCGTCCAGGCGGGGAGGGCGTCGTCGTGGAGCAGCCGGTCACGGTCGATACCGATGACCTCGGCTCCGACCTGTGCGCTGAGCTTCTCGGCCGTCACCACGGTCATGGACCCTCCTGGGTTAGCTGATAGAGCAAGACTATTACTTTTGCAGAACTATGTTCTCGGACGCCCGTCTCTCACAGGATGCCATGGTCCACGTCGGCCAGCATCTGACGGAGCCGGAACTTCTGGACCTTGCCCGACGGGGTGCGGGGGAACTCCCGCACCTCGTGGATCGTCTCGGGCCACTTCTGGCGGGCCAGACCGGCGGCAGCCAGATGGTCACGCAGCTGTCCGAGAGACGGGGGGGACATCCCCGGGCGAACCGTCACCACCGCGGCGGCATGCTCGCCCAGGCGGGCGTCCGGTTCGGCCACGACCGCCACTTCGGTGACCGCCTCCAGCCCCAAGAGGAGCTCCTCGATCTCCTGGGCGCTGATGTTCTCGCCGCCGCGGATGATGATGTCGGACAGCCGGTCGGTGATGGTGAGGTAGCCCTCCCCGTCCAGCACGCCGATGTCACCGGTGTGGTACCACCCGTCGGCGTCGAAGGCCGACGCCGTCAGGCCCGGGTCGGTGTAGCCGAGGCAGCAGTCGGGACCCCGGGTCAGGATCTGGCCCTCCTGGTCGAGACGGACCTCGACGCCGGGTAGCGGCCGTCCGTCGGTGTGGATCCGCTTGTCCTCGGGCTCGTCGAGGAGGCAGCCGGTCACCGAGGGGTGCTCGGTGCTGCCATAGGAGCGGAAGGCCTTGATGCCGAGACGGGTGGCCCGTTCCATGACGGCCACGGGGACCGTGGACCCGCCCAGCCCGGCGAAGGGCATCATGGCCAGATGCTCGGGGGTGAAATCGGGGTGGTCGAGCAGGCTGGTCAGGAAGAAGGTGGCCCCTCCGGTGACTCCGATACCGTCCTCCCGCATCATGCGCAGAACTTCGGTCGGATCCCAGACGTCCAGCAGATGGACGGGGTGGTCGCGCATCAGGGGCATCACGAAGGCGTTGAGCATGCCGATGAAATGCCCGACCGGTGAGCCGGTGATCTGGGGCGGGCCGCCCCTCGGGAAGAGATGATCGAGCTGTCGCGCCTCGGAGGTGATGGTCCGGTGTGAGTGCACCACGCCCTTGGGGTCACGCGTCGTCCCCGAGGTGAACCCGATGATGGCCGGGGCCTCGGGGTCGACCTCCGCCGGCGTGACGAGGGGCTCACCGTCGAGCATCGAGGCGAAGGCCGTGGCCCCGCCGGGGAGGGACGCGCCGGGCGTGTCCCCGACCACCAGCCACAGCGGGACGGGTCGCCGCCCCACCAGTGGGCCGTAGGTGGCCAGGTAGTCGCTGTGCCCGAAGCGGTCGGCCGTCACGACCACATCCGGCGCCGTGGCCTCGACGATGTAGTCGACCTCCTTGGACCCGTAGAAGTGGACGATGGGTACCACCACCGCGCCCAGGTAGGCCGCCGCCCAGAAGGCGATGCCCGCCTCCAGCCAGTTCGGGAGCTGGATGACCACCACGGCCCCGGGACCGATCCCCCGGGACAGGAGGGCGCCGGCCAGGGCCCGTGCCGCCCGGTCGAGGTCGGCGAAAGTACCCCGCCAGGGCCGGGTCTGCGAGTGCACCTCGAACCCCGCCCCACCCATGGCAGCCAGGCCCTCGGCGGTCATGCCGCCCAGCGTGGCGTCCGTCCACCACCCCTCGGCCCGGTAGAGGCGGGCCAGCTCGGGGGAGACCGGTCGCAGGCCCCAGCCGTCCACCGCCGTGCTCATCGGTTCCCCAACGCCCTCTCCTTCGGCCGGGTTCGGCTGGACACTCCCCTAGGTCCGTTGCCAGTCTAGGAGAACTTCGTTATCATTTGTCAACATGGCACTCTCAGAGCCAGTGGCGGTCGCGCCCGGGGCGCCGGGCGACCACACGTACCACACCTTGCGGGTGGGCCGGGTGGTGGCCGAGACGGGAGACGCCACCTCCTACGTGCTCGAGGTGCCCCCCGAGCTGCTGTCGGTCTTCGCCTACCGTGCGGGCCAGTTCTGTACGTTCCGGGTGCCGGTGGACGGCCAGTCCTACGTTCGCTGCTACTCCATGTCCTCCTGCCCCGCCGTTGACGCCGAGCTCCGGGTGACGGTCAAACGCACGACCGGTGGTGTGGTCTCCAACTGGTTGCACGACCACCTGGCCCCCGGCGATCCGGTCGAGGTGGCCAAACCGGCCGGCTTCTTCCGCCTGACCGCCGGCCACGGTGATCTGGTCGCCTTCAGCGCGGGAAGCGGGATCACCCCGGTCATCTCGCTGGTCAAATCGGCGCTGGCCACGACCACACGTACGGTGCGCCTGCTCTATGCCAATCGGGATCGTGACGACATCATCTTCCGCTCGGAGATCGATGAGCTGAAGGAGCGGCACGGTGAGCGGCTGATCGTGTCCCACCACCTCGACGTCGAGCACGGGCTCATCCGACCGGAGACGGTCCGTCGTTTCGCCGATGAGGCCGATGAGGCCGACTTCTACCTGTGCGGCCCGGCGCCGTTCATGGACATCGTTGAGGGGGCGTTGCTGGCTCACGGGGTCGATCGGGCACGGATCCACATCGAGCGCTTCACTCCGGGCCAGTGGCCGCCGGAGCGGGAGCCGGTCGACCTGCCCACGACCACCCGGATCACCGTCGAGCTCGGTGGCCGCAGGGAGACAACCGATCACCGCCCGGGGACCACCGTTCTGCAGACCGCCCGACAGCTGGGGATGTCTCCACCCTTCTCGTGCGAGTCGGGGAGCTGCGCCACCTGCATGGCCAAGCTGATCGAGGGGTCGGTGTCGATGCATGTCAACAATGCCCTCACCGAGGACGAGGTCGACGACGGGTGGGTACTCACCTGCCAGTCCCTCCCGACCAGCCCCGTGGTCCACGTCCGCTACGAGGAGCGTTGATGTCGTCGCTCCCCATCGAAGACGTCCTCGAGCTCGAACAGCTCCTGGCCCGCTACGCCGTCGGCATGACCAAGGACGATGTCGAGTCGGTGACGGAGGTGTTCACGCCCGACGGCTCCTACAGCGCCTTCGGGGACACCTACCAGCTGGTCGACTTCCCCATGCTGGTGGCAGCCGCACCCAAGGGGCTGTTCCTGGTCGGCCCCCCGGTCTTCGAGCTCGACGGCGACGTCGGGACCGGCCAGCAGCCGCTGTGCTTCGTCGACCAGAAGACCCACGACATGCGCATCGGCTTTTACACGGACAGCTACCGGCGGACGCCGAGCGGATGGCGACTGCACACCCGGTCGATGACCTTCCTGCGCAAGAGCGGAGCCCGCGATGCAGGTCGACCGCACGACGAGACCCGACCGGCCCCCACCTCCTGATGAAGTTCGAAGTCTTCCGGACGTCCCTGGACGCCTGGCTCGAGGAGAACGCAGCCGTCCTCGCCCCGCGGCCCGGCGACGAAGAGACACTGGACGGCCAGATGGCCCAGCTGTCCCGTGTCAAGCGGCTCGCCTTCGATGCCGGATGGATGCGGTGGGGGTGGCCGGAACGGGTCGGCGGGTTCGGAGGATCGACGCTCCACCGGGCCTACCTGGGCGAAGCCCTGACCGCCCGGAACCTGGTCGAGCCGGGCATCTACTCGATGACCGAGGTCCTGGCGCCCACCATGATCGACTACGCCGCACCGGCGTTGGCGGCGGCAATGGTGCCTCGCCTCCTCCGGGGGGAGGAAACCTGGTGCCAAGGATTCTCGGAGCCGGGAACCGGGAGCAACCTGGCCGCCCTGACCTGCCGGGCCACCCGGTCCGCCGGCGGGTGGCGGGTCACCGGCCAGAAGGTCTGGACCAGCCTGGCCCAGTACGCCGACCGCTGCGTCCTGCTCACCCGTACCGGCCCACCGGACTCGGCCCACAAGGGGATCACAGCACTCTTCGTCGATATGGGCAGCCCGGGGATCACCGTGCGACCGATCGAGACCATGCACGGTGCCCCGGAGTTCTCCGAGGTCTTCTTCGACGACGTCGTGGTGCCGTTGGACCGCATGCTCGGCGACGAGGGTCAGGGGTGGTCGGTGGCCATGGATCTCCTTCCGTTCGAACGGAGCACGGCGCTCTGGCACCGCGTCGCCTTCCTGCAGCGTCGACTGCAGGACGTCGTCGAGACGGTTCCCGTCGACAGGCTCGACCCGGCCGTCGTCGGTGAGGTCACACAACTGGTCTACGCCCTCCGTGCCCGCTCGCGCCTGACCCAGTACCGCCTGGACGCCGGCGAGCGGCTGGGTCCGGAGACCTCCGTCGACAAGGTGCTGGTCGCCACCGCAGAGCAGGCCGTCTTCGACCTCGCCCTCGATGCACTGGGCCCAGAACTGGCCGTCGGGGACGACCCTCACAGCGGCCGGTGGCGCCGCCAGTTCCTCTACTCGCGAGCGGCGACCATCTACGGCGGGACGGTGGAGATCCAGCGCAACATCATCGCCCGCCGACTGCTCGACCTCGGACCGGACCTCTGATGGACGGCGAGGAGCGCTCGCTGTTCGAAAGAAGCCTTCACCAGGCCTGCACCGCCCACGCCGGTCCAGCCCTCGACGCCGCCCTCGAAGATCTCGGGTGGACCGAAGCGCTCACAGCCGACCCACGAGCGGCCGTGTCCTCCCTGTTCGAGCTGCAGGGAGCCACCAACACCAGCTCGTCGGCGCTCGGACTGGTGATCGGTTCCGCGCTGGGACCTACCGACCGTCCCTCGGGCAACTGGATCCTTCCCCCACTGGGCCGAGCCACTCCGCCGGGGACCGAGACGGGAGGCCGATGGGCGGCCCGGGGGGTGGCGCTGGCGCCGCCCGATGACGGGGAGACAGTCCTCGTCGTTACCGGCGCCGACCAGCACCACCTGGTGGCCGAGGTGAAGGTCACCGAACTGGACTGTCGGATGGTCCGAGGCATGGATCCGCGCCTCGGATTGGCGGAGGTGGTGGCCGAGAGAGGAACGCCTTACCTGGTGCGCGGCGAGCTCAGCAGAGGGCAGTGGCCGGCGGCGGTGGCGCGGGCGCGGCTGGCCCTCGCCCACCAATTGGTGGGCTGTGCCCGGGCCATGCTCGAACTGGCCCGGGTCCACGCTCACGAGCGGACCCAGTTCGGGCGACCGATCAGCCAGTTCCAGGCGGTCCGGCACCGTCTGGCCGACACCCTGGTGGCCATCGAGGCCGCCGACGCCGCACTCGATGGCGCCTGGCCGGGGGATGCCCCCTCCTCGGCCGGCGTGGCCAAGGCCCTGGCCGGGCGGGCGGCCCGGACGGCCGCACGTCACTGCCAGCAGGTACTGGCCGGCATCGGTTTCACCACCGAGCACGACCTGCACAACTACGTGCGCCGCACCCTGGTGCTCGATGAGCTGTTCGGTGGGTCCCGGACGCTCACCGGCGACCTCGGACGCCAGATTCTGGTCAGCCGGGAGTTCCCGGCCTGGCCGCCCCTCTGAACAATTCCCGCCTAAGCGGGAAAGGCGGCGGCCAGGCCCTGGAGCATCCCGCCGTCCACCAGGACGTCGATGCCCGAGACGAACGAGGCGTGGTCGGAGAGGAGGAAGGCCGCGACGGCTGCCACCTCCTCGGGCTGTCCGAGACGGCCCACGGGGGTGTTGTCGAGCATGGTCTTCATGATCGGTTGCTGTTCGAACTCCCGGCGACCCATGGGCGTGTCGATGAGTCCGGGCGACAGGGAGGCGACCCGTCCGCCCCGCCGGCCCCAGGACACGGCGGCCTCAGCGGCCACCGCTATGACGCCACGCTTGGCCCAGGCATAGGCCA
The DNA here is from genome assembly GCA_963813525.1 of uncultured Acidimicrobiaceae bacterium. Taxonomy (GTDB): domain Bacteria; phylum Actinomycetota; class Acidimicrobiia; order Acidimicrobiales; family RAAP-2; genus Bog-756. The sequence goes on along the minus strand of CAWEZI010000005.1, from coordinate 534,844 downwards.
GGCCGCTGTCGGGCAGGCGGGCGGTGGCGCTGTCGAGGAACCCCGGGCCACGAGGATCGGACACCAGGGCTTGGACCTCGGGATCGATTCCCCGAAGGGCGATCTGATAGGCGGAGCTGGAGGAGAAGCACACGGCGGCCGAACCGGGCACCACCAGCGGCTCGAAAGCGTCGAGCACCCGGGCGGTGCCCACCAGGTCGACTTCGAACACCCGGCGGGCGTCGGCCATGGTGGGCGAGACCCCAGCGGCATGGGCCAGGGCCCGGAAGGGGCCGAGCCCTTCCACCTGCTCGGCGAGGAGTGCGACGGCGGCGGGGTCGGCGACGTCGCAGGCCACCGCCACCACCCCCTCGATCTCCGGCGCCCGGAGGTCGACGGCCACCAGATGGTCTGCCGTCCCCCGCAACCTCTCGACGCAGAGCCGCCCCATGCCGCTGGCCGCACCGGTGATCACCGTGACCGTCATGACCAGCCTCCCAATGGTTGTGTGAACTCCCTCTCGCTGGTGACCCCGCCGTCCGCCATGGCGGGGTCACCAGCGAGAGGGATCACAGCGACGGGGCGAGCGAAGCCAGAAGGCCGCGGGTGCGCTTGGACGAGGCGATGAGCTCGTCGCGGGTCTCCCCGATGGGCACCACCCTGGCCGACAGATCGGTCACGCCGGCGTCGGCAAAACCCTGGAGCCGCTTCCTGATGCTCTGTTCGCTTCCGGCTACCAGGATGTCGCCGACGTTTTGGGCGTCACCCTGGCTCAGCAGGCGCTGATAGTTGGGCGAGACCTCGGCCTCGGCCAGAATCCGGTTGGTGCGAGCGACGGCCACGTCGACCTCCTCGTCGCCACACAGGCACACCGGAACCCCGGCGACGACGCGGGGCATCGGCCGTTGGGCCGACTCGGCCCCACGGACCAGGGTGGGAACGACGTACGACCCGATGGCCCTTTCGTCCGCCATCCACAGGATGGTGCCGTCGGCCCGCTCACCGCACAGTTTGAGCATCAGCGGGCCGAGGGCGGCCAGCAGGACGGGGGTGGGTGCGATGTCGGTGATGTCGATCGGGTTGTGCACCCGAAAGCGCTCATTCTCCACGTCCACCCTCCCGGGCCCGTCGAGGGCCCGGTCGAGCACGTCGAGGTAGGCGCGCATGGTGGCCACCGGCTGCTCGTAGGGAAGGCCGAGCATCTCGTCGATAACCCAGTGATGGGACACGCCCAGGCCTACGGCCAACCGCCCTTGGCACACCGCCTGGACCGACAGGATCTGCTGGACCAGGGCGATCGGATGTCGGGGCTGCACGGGCACGACCGCCGTCCCGATCTCGATGCGACCGGTCTGGGTGGCGACGACGGTGGCGGCGGTGAGCGCATCGAACTCGTCCGGGATCTGGGGGATCCACACGGTGGACAGACCGGACTCCTCGGCCCAGCGGGCATCCGCTTGGAGCCGCTCCACCTTGGTCCGGTAGCGCCCACGCTCGGGGCCGATCATCAAGCCGATACGCATGCCTCAGATCCCTTCCTGCCGGGAATCATCCTCCGACAACTACTTGGCCGTAAACCGCAGAGCTCCGTCCAGCCGGATGTTCTCCCCGTTGAGGTACGGGTTCCGGACGATCGATTCGACCAGCAGTGCGAACTCCTCCGGATGGCCCATCCGCTTGGGGAAGACGATGCCCTGGGCCGGATCCTCCTTGAGGTGCTCGAGGGCACCGAGCATGAGCGGCGTCCCCATCACCCCTGGTGCGATGGCGCATACCCGCACGCCGATCGGGGCCAGGTCGCGGGCCATCGGTAGCGTCATGCCGAGGATCGCCGCTTTGGCGGCACTGTAGGCGACCTGTCCACTCTTGCCCTCCATGCCGGCGATCGAGGCCGTGTTGACGACGACGCCGCGTTGGCCGTCCGGGTCGGGCTCGCCTTCTCCCATGGCGGCAGCCACCAAGCGGGTGGTGTTGAACGTCCCGGTGGCGTTCATCTCCATGGTCTTGACGAAGGACTCCTTGTCGTGGGGCACCCCGCCCCGACCGACCGTACGACCGCCTCCGACACCGCCACCAGCCACATTGACCAGGATGCCGAGCGACCCGAGCGATCGGGCCGCCTCGACGGCTCCGAGCACGTCGTCGTCATCGGTCACGTCCCCCGCGGCGGCGGCGACCCCGTCGCCCAGTGCCTCCGCCAAGGCCGCGGCCCGGTCGCCGTCGCGGTCAAAGACGACCACTCGCGCCCCGATGTCCACCAACCGGCGGACCGTCGCCTCCCCGAGGCCTCCGGCTCCACCGGTGACAATGGCCGACCGTCCCTCTGCGTGCATGACTGGCTTCCTCCTCCGTGGGCGAGAACACGACGAGCGGTGCCGTCCCCTCACTCCCGTGGCCGATGCCTCCGGCCCCTTTGTCCATTCTCCTGGGGCGTATGCCCTTTTCTTTGGGGGCTGGTGCCCCTTCGTGCGGACCGGTTCCGCCAGCCGGCGGACCCGGTCATTGATGACCTGACGATAACTACCATCTCTAATAACCACAACTCCACTTCCGCGTTATCCGACCAGGGCAGCCGCTCTGACGAAACGCTATTATCGGCTCAAGCGCAAGCCTGTGAGGACACGACCACCGACCGGCTCGGTGCCGTGCGGAGCCTGATCCCTGTGCCTGCATCGGGGCGTCGAGGCATTAGGTCCCTGACCACGGGGATGGCCCGCGTTCAGCAGAGGGGCCGAGGAGAGGAGAAGACGTGGCAGAAACTCCGACAGTGAATCCCGAGACGCGGATGCTGATCGACGGCAAACTGGTCGAGGCTGCTTCGGGACGTACGTTCGAGAACATGAACCCGTCCACCGAGGAGGTGCTCGGCCAGGTGGCCGACGCCTCCGCCGACGACATGGAGCTGGCCATCGCCGCGGCGCGGCGCGCCTTCGACGAGACGGACTGGTCGACCAACCGCTCGTTCCGCCAGCGGTGCCTCCTGCAGTTCCAAGAGGCGCTGGTCGCCCAACGGGAGGAGCTACGGGAGCAGCTCATCCTGGAGGTCGGGTGCCCGCGCATGCTGACCGGCGGGCCCCAGCTCGATGTCCCGCTCGACTCAGCCATCACCTATCCCGCCGCCCTCATCGACGAGTACGCCTGGGACACCGACCTGGGCGACGCCCTGGACATGCGGGGGAACATGAACTCGCGGCACGTTCTGAAGGAGCCGGTCGGCGTGGTCGGAGCCATCGTCCCCTGGAACTACCCGTTCGAGGTGTCCGTCACCAAGCTGGCTCAGGCCCTCGCCACCGGCAACACCGTGGTGCTCAAACCGGCCCCGGACACTCCGTGGAACGCCACCTTGATGGGACGGGTGGCCGCTGAGCACACCGACATCCCCCCCGGGGTCTTGAACATCGTCACCTCCTCGGATCATCTGGTCGGTGAGCAGCTCACCCTGTCCCCGGAGGTCGACCTGATCTCGTTCACCGGCTCGACGGCCGTGGGCAAGCGCATCATGAAGAAGGGAGCGGCCACGCTCAAGCGACTGTTCCTCGAACTCGGCGGCAAGTCGGCCACCATCGTCCTCGATGACGCCGACTTCGCCACGGCCATGATGGCGGGCCTGGCCGTCTGCTCCCACGCCGGCCAGGGGTGCGCCATCCCCACCCGGATGCTCCTGCCCCGGTCCCGCTACGAGGAGGGCGTCGAGCTCCTGACCAGCTACTTCTCCGGAGTGCCCTATGGCGACCCGCAACGTCCGGACGTGATCATGGGCCCGGTGATCTCGGCCAAGCAGCAGTCCCGCGTCCTCGGCTACATCGAGCGGGGGGTGGAGGAGGGTGCCGACCTGGTCGTGGGTGGCCACCGTCCGACGGACCTGGACAAGGGCTGGTACGTCGAGCCCACCCTGTTCGCCGGGGTGGACAACACCATGACCATCGCCCAGGAAGAGATCTTTGGCCCGGTCCTGGTGGTGATCCCCTTCGAGGACGACGACGACGCCGTCCGGATCGCCAATGAGAGCGACTACGGCTTGGGCGGGGGAGTGATGTCGGGATCCCTCGAGCGCTCGCTGGGCGTGGCCCGCCGTGTGCGCGCCGGCATGCTGAGCATCAACGGAGGGATGCCCTACGGATCGGACCTCCCGTTCGGCGGTTACAAGCAGAGCGGGATCGGTCGTCAGAACGGGATCCTCGGGTTCGACCAGTATCTCGAAGCGAAATCGCTGGCCTGGCCGGCCGGCTGAGGAGAAGCGGCATTGACCCACCTGTCCGGCATGGACGAGGGTGGCCTGCTCGGGCACAGGACCGGTCAGGATTTGTCTCCGTATCGTTAGGAACGTCCCCCCGCACCCTGGCCGATGATGTGAACCCCCGAGTCACGAAGGAACGGAGCCTCTCTTGTTGTTGACCCTCGAACCCGACCAGGAGCTGTTTGCCGCTACCACGGCCAGGCTCCTCGGGGAGCTGGTCCCCGTTCAGGAGCTGCGCCGGCTGCGCCACTCCCCGGACGGTTTCGACAGGGAATACTGGCGGCGTGGGGCGGCGCTGGGATGGACGTCCCTGCTGGTCAGCGCAGACCGGGGCGGGGGATCGATCAGTGGACAGGGATTGGTCGACCTCTCGCTGGTGGCCTACGAGTTCGGCCGCCGCGCCGCACCGGGGCCGCTCATGGCCGCCAACGTGGTGGCCTCGGCCCTGAGCGACACCGACGGAAGCGCCCATCAGGGGGTGATCGACGGCCTGCTGTCAGGAACGTCGATCGCCACCTGGTGCTTCGGGGAACCACGCCCGAACGACGGGTTGGGCGCTCTCTCCCTGGACATCCGCATCGACGGCGACCAAGCGGTGGTCAACGGCATCAAGCAACCGGTCGAATCGGGCGCCCGGGCCGATGATCTTCTGGTGTCGGGCCGCACCGGGGATGGACGGACCCAGGTTCTGGTTCCGACCGGTACGGCGGGCGTGTCGGTCACGCCCATGCACACCGTCGACATGACCCGACGGTTCTCGGTCATCAGGTTCGACGACGTCCGGGTCCCCTCCTCGGCGGTGATCGGCGAGGCTGGCCACGCTGGTGCGCAGATCGACAGGCAGCTGGCCATCGCCCTGGCCATACTCAGTGCAGAGTCGGTGGGGACCATGCAGGCCGCCTTCGACATGACGGTCGAGTGGGCGTTCGATCGGTATTCATTCGGTCGGCCCCTCGCCTCCTACCAGGAGCTCAAACACCGATTCGCCGACATGAAGACGTGGCTGGAGGCGAGCCACGCCATCAGTGATGCCGCCGTCGAGGCGGTGGCGTCCCGATCCCCCGATGCTGACGAGCTTCTGGCCGCGGCCAAGGCGTTCATCGGGGACTACGGCACGGAGCTCATCCAGGACTGTGTCCAGATGCACGGTGGCATCGGCGTGACATTCGAGCACGATCTCCACCTCTTTCTCCGTCGCCACACCCTCAACCGCACGCTCCTCGGAACGCCGGCAGACCATCTCCGACGGTTGGCCGACGATGGCCGCCGCCAGGAGATCCCGGCATGAGGGCGGAAAACGATGAGGACCTCGACAGCTTCCGGCAGCGGGCCCGGGACTTCGTTCACACCCACCTCCGACCGGCGTTGCCTAGCGCCACGGTGGACCCGCTCCGCAACCTCCGGACCGACGAGGAGGAGCTCGCCGCGGTGGCCCGGGACCGGGAGGTCCAACGAATGCTGTTCGAGGCCGGGTTGGCCGGCGTGTGCTTTCCGCGGGCGTACGGGGGCCAGGGCCTCACGCCGGAGCACCAGCGCGCCCTCAACGCCGAGATGGCCGGCTATGAGTACCCGACCCGACTGCAGGCTCCGACCCTCTCGCCGTGCGCCGCCGTTCTTCTCGACTTCGGAACCGAGGAGCAGAAGCAGCGGCACATTCCCGCCATCCTGCGAGGCGACGAGATCTGGATGCAGTTCCTGTCCGAGCCGAGCGGCGGATCCGACGTGGCGGGGGCCCTCACCAGTGCGGTGCGCGACGGTGACGAGTGGATACTGAACGGTTCGAAGATCTGGACGACGGGAGCCTGGTGGTCCGACTGGGGACTGTGCCTGGCTCGTACCAACTGGGACGTGCCGAAGCACCGCGGCCTTTCCGTGTTCATGCTCCCGATAGGCCAGAAGGGCGTCGATGTCCATCGCATTGAGATGCTCAATGGCTCGAAGGAGTTCTGCCAGGAGTTCTTGACTGATGTGGTCGTTCCCGATTCCGACCGCATCGGCGAAGTAGACGACGGCTGGACAGTGGGCACCCGTTGGATGTTCCACGAGCGCATGCTGATGAATTCGCCGCTGGTCACGGTACCGGTCGACAGCATGCACGAGGGTGAAGACGCGTCATTCGTGGATCAATTGGCACGGGCCACCGGTCGCCAGTCGGACCCCTCTGTCCTTCAACTGGTCGGTGAGGCCCGCATGCTCCAGGCCGTGGACCGCCACCTGCGACGAAGGATCGGCAGCGGCATCGCCACCGGAGCAATGACGGACCAGTCGGCGGCCATCGGCAGGCTCTTCGCCGGCGTGACGTCCACCCGCATCCGGACCATTGCCTTCGAGATCGCCGGCGAGGCCGGGGGGACGTGGACAGATGACGACGGCGACCTGGGCCTGACCGGCATCGACTTCCTGATGCGCCAGATCCCCTGTATCGGTGGCGGTACGACGGAAATGGCCCGGAACGTGATCAGCGAACGTGTGCTTGGAATGCCCCGGGAGCCGGCGCTCGACCGCAATGTCGCCTTCCGGGGCGTTCCCCGGGGGCGCTCCCCCGTGACCTAGTTCATCCGACCGCGGCTGTGTTCCTCGGAGTCATGAGAGGTAGAGAGAGAGAACCGTGCCCCATAGCAGTACGAGCCAGAGGTCGGTGGAGCGGCGCAGCCAGGTCGGAGCGGTCCGCACCTCCATGAAGGTCCGGATGATGAGGCGGCATTTGACCAGCGCTATGGCCAGGACGAGAGCGGTCACCGTTGTACTGGCTACGTAGTGACCGTTTACCTGGGTGGTGCGGCCCAACCAGGACGCCACGATGGTGATGGCGATGGTGATCACCCAGACGTAGGTCAGGCGCTTGGTGGGGGTAGTCGTCATCGCTCTCATCGCATCACGTAGATCAACGCGAAGATCACGATCCAGAGCAGGTCCACCATGTGCCAGAAGGTGGCTCCCGACCCCACCAGGGAGACCCGGTACGGGAGGGGGCGCCGGAGGTCCCGGAGCACGACGGTCAGAATGATCAGCCCCACCACCACGTGGATCAGGTGCACGCCGGTCAAGATGAAGTACCAGGTGAAGAACTCGTTGGTGACCAGGGTGTGACCGTGGCTGATCTCTGACCACCATTCGTAGATCTTCACCAAGATGAACAGGACGCCGCACAGCGCGCCAGCCTCCACCAGCCGGACCGTCTGCTGCCGCTTGCCGGCGCGGGCGGCGAGCACGCTCCGGGCGACGAACCACGAGCTGGTCAGCATCAACAAGGTGTTGATCAGTCCGATGTTCTGGTTGAGGTCCTGCTGCGACGCCAGGAAGACCGCTGGCTGGCGCCCGCGCTCGACCATGTAGACGATGAAGTACATGGCGAAGATGACCATGTCCCCCAGGACGAAGACCCACATGCTGGCCTCCCCTGGCAAGCGGATCTCTCGCCGGGAACCGGCGTCGGCTGGCTCGCCTGGAGCACCGTCTCGCACGGATCTGGCCTGCCCGGCGGGTATCACGGGGCGTTCCCGACTGCCGCGCATCGCGGTAGCCGCCGACCGGGCTCGAGACCCATCAGAAGTCCTGGATCGGCTCGCCAGCCGGTTGCTGCTCGATCGCCTTCCGGAGCATGAGGATCTGGCAGCTCAGCCATACCGCGAAGATCAGGGTGCCCTGCCAAAAGCTGATCGCACCGTTCCAGGCGAACGGTCCGCTCTTGAAGATGAAGATGGGCGCGGCCAGAACTTCGGTCATGATCTGCCAGATGGTCACGTACGCCAGCCACTTGGGGAAGATCTGGTTCTTGTCCAGGAGAATGGCCAGAGCGAAAACCAGATACATGGTTATGAAGCAACCCAGGGACCCGACGAAGAACAGGAGCCCCATGTCGTAAAGCATCACAACGATGTGCGGGTTCCGGTCGGGACGGAACACGGCGGTGAGGAAGCAGAAGGCGGCGAAGAGGCAACCGGGGAGGGCGCCGACGGACAGTGCCGCCAGGTAGGCGTAAGCCCACCCGGAGCCAACCGACATCCGCTTCATGTGGTGGGCAACCAGTCCGTTGGCCCAGGTGGAAAAGCCGATCACGATCAACAGCAGCACGAATCCGATCTTGATGGTGAGTGCGTGTTCGTGGAAGAACCCGACAATCTGCGGGGTGGTGACATCGGGGCGGGGCGGTGGCATCACCCGGGCCAGCACCACGAAGATCAGCCCGAACAGGGTGTAGAAGACCGGCATGCTCCACCAGCAGATCCACTGGTCGATCTTGGAGTCCCGCCGGTAGGGATCCGGGCCGACAGGAGCGGCGGTTGGCGTCTCCTGGAGCGACACGCCGCTCATAAGGCCCCCCGCTGCTCGTCGGCCTGACGGTTGATGGCGGTGCGCAGGGCGATGAACATCACCACGAGGAATGTCGCGAAGGCGCCGATCTTCAGCCAGAAGGAAATGGCACCGTTCCAGGCCAGCGGGCCGGTCCGGACGGCGGCGGCACACGCCGCCGGTGCCACCAGTGCGGCGATGACGATGTTGAAGTGCCCGATCCAGCGGGGGAAGACCGGGATGGGTCGGGCGTCGAGATAGATGGCCAAGGCCAGGACGATGTTGCCGGCGACGAACATGCCGACCGGTGCGGTGAAGATGATCCAGGCCAGATCGTTGAGCAGTTGGACGAGGTCCGGGCTCCGGTCGGGTCGAAAGGCGGCCACCAGCCAGCACAGGTCGGCGATGGCAAACAGCGTCGCCCCGGTGGCCACCGCGCTGAGGTAGCTGTAGGCGAACACCTGGCTGGGCGTAGCCATGCGCTTCATCTGCACAACGATCAGAGCGAAGAACGGCACCAACAGCACCCCAAAGAGGTCGTAGGTGATCATGCTGAAGCGGATCATGGTGGTGTGCTCCCGGAAGAACGCAGCTACCTGACCGGCCGACATGTCCGGGGACATCGGCGGACGAAATCCCGGGAAGGCTACGAAGGCGATGAGGAAGACGGCACCCACCACGGGGGTGATCCAAAGGCTGATCCGCTGGGAGTCAAGGCTGTTGTTCCGGGTCCCGGCGGTGTCCGGTGGTGCCGGCTCGGTCTGGTGCACGGTCACTGGCCCACCGCCCTCGGATCGCCCTTCCGACGGTGCCGTCCACCGTCGGGGCTAGCCGTTCGGCTAGGCGAGGGACGGTAGCGCACGCCCCCGGATCCGTTCAATAGGTTCGATTTGTCGACTGACCCCGGTGCTGCGCGTTCCAACGGAGTGCTCCCGCCCGGGCGGTCTGTCGATCGAGCCGTCACGTCCCGTGACCCTGCAGGAGAAGCACGCCGGACGGAACGCCGCCCCCGGAGGTCACCACGGCGGTGCCGGCCCCGAGGACCTGTCGTTCTCCCGCATCGTGCCGCAGCTGGACGACGGCCTCGTAGATGAAGCCGAAGCCGTGGGTCCGCCCCTCGGACAACTGGCCACCGTGGGGGTTGACCGGAAGATCCCCGTCGGGAGCGATGCGGCGACCTCGGTCGAGCCAGTCACTGGCTTCGCCAAATCCGCAGAACCCGAGGGCCTCGAGCCACGAGATGGCGTTGAAGGTGAACCCGTCGTAGAGCAGAGCCAGGTCAACATCGGCAGGCCGCAGGCTGGTCCGCGACCAAAGGTGGGCGGACTGCCCGATCACCTGCGGCTCGTGGGTGATCGTCCCCTGGTCCCAGGAGACCCGCTCGGCGATCTGGGTACCGACGGCCTCGATGCGGATCGCCGGTCGGGGAAGATCGGGCGCCACCGCGGCATCGGACACCACGATGGCGATCGATCCGTCGCAGGGGACATCGCAGTCGTAGAGCCCGAATGGAGTGGTGATCGGTCGCGCTGACAAGTAGTCGTCCATGGTCATCGGGTCCCGGTAGATGGCCGCCGGGTTGCGGGCCGCGTTGGCTCGCCCGTTGAGGGCTATCAGGCCGAGTATTTCGCGGGAGACGCCGTAGCGGTGAAGGTACTGGTTGGCGTTCATGGCAATCCAGTTGGCCGCCGACAGAGCGCCGAACGGGACACGAAAGGCCGACGGGCCCGACGAGCGGCCCCCACCGGAGCCACCCAGGCGGAGGGCGGCAAAGGATGACTCCCAGACGGTGCGGAAGCACAGGACGTGCCGACACAGGCCGGAGGCCACGGCCAGCATGGCAGCAATGACGGCGCCCCCCGGGCCGGGGAGCTCGCCTCCTCCGTTGATCCAGGTGGGGTGCAGCCGCAGGGCCTCCTCGACGGCGACGGTGCCGCCCTCGCTCATGCCCATCGACGCCGGCCCCGGATAGGTGGACAGGCCGTCGATGTCCTCGAGCGCCAATCCCGCATCGGCCACCGCGGCCAGGCAGGCATCCATGGTCAACGACAACGGATCGACCATCAGCCGTCGACCCAGCACCGACCGTCCCACGCCGGAGAGCACGGAACGGTGCTCGAATCGGTCGTCGCCCAGCGGCCCACGCGGCACGGGGTACTCGGGCGCGGGTACCGGGTCGTCTGTCACCACCACACCGTTGAGCTCGAAGAGGGGGAGCCAGACGTCCTCGTGGTGCTCGAACCTGACGTTCACTTCCTGGCCGATGGCCACCTCGCCGGGATCACACCCCACGATGCGGGTGGTGAGGCGGACACCGGGGTCCTCGGCCAGGGCGACGACGGCCAGCGCGTAGGGCGGCACGAAGTGAGGTGACCACTGGTGATGGTTGACCGTGTAGCCGATGATCGTGCCCCGGCCCGAGACGACCGTGGGCTCCGACCGGCGGCTCCGGCAGACGGGGCAGATGGGGACCGGTGGGTGGACGAGCGAGCCACACTCCATGCACCCCTGTATGCGCAGACGACCGTCGGCACCGGAGGTCCAGAACCACTCGGTGGCCGGTACCAGTTCGGGCAGAGGCCTCATCGGTCCGGCCGCCATGCTCGAGAGTCGACCGGCCCCTGTCGTAGGGTTCCGATGATCTGGGGCAGGTCCACGCTGGTGCGGATGCCCGGTTCGGCCCGGCACACGAACGGCACGGCATTGACAGCCCGATTGGCCGTGTAGCCCGGGGTCCACTCACCCATGCTCTCCAGCGGGACGGCAAAACGCATCTCGACCTCCAGGGGTGCGTCCCCGACGACCGATATCCGCCAGCCGGTCGGGCCCAGATCCCACACCGGCTCGAGCTCCGTCGTACAGAACCACGTGGCCGCGAAACTGAGGAGCGGGCGGCCACCTCGCATTCCACTCACCCTCATCCGCTGCCCGGCCACCGTGCCGCTCTCGAGAGTTCCGGCGGCGATCTCCGTCGTTCGGGTGGCAACGGCGATCTCGCCGCTGCCCTCGACCGAGTCGAGAGGAAGGGAGAGCGACTCGGCCACCAACCGGAGCGACGGACCGAAGCTCTGCACCCCGTGGGACCAACGGTCGTCCCCGAAGGTGCCCGGATCGCTTCCGAAACCCATCAGCCCGAACAACAATTCAGGGGAGTCGCGCTGGGACAGATCGGCGAACTCGGCGATGACCACTTCGTCGATCTGCCTCTGGATCGAGGTCAGGACCAGCGGGACGGCCTCGGAGATGAACCCTGGGCTGCTGCCGGTACTGTGGATGGAGGTGTTGCCCCGCCGACAGGCGTCGTCGATGCGCTGGCGGGTGGTGGGATCCATGCTCGGCGGGTGGTGGAATTCGCCCCTGGTTGTCACCACGTTGACGCCCGACTCGAGGAGGCGGCACAGGTTCTCGATCTCGCACCGGCGCGGCATGTACAGAACACAGTCGGCACCCTGGGCGATGACCTGTTCGACGTCGTCAGTAGCGACAACCCCGGTAGCCGGAAGTCCGCACAGCTCGCCGGCGTCCCGACCGACCTTGTCGGGCGCGTAGACGTAGAGCCCGGCCAACGCCAGGGTGGGGTGTTCGACGACGGCCCGAAGGGAACGTACCCCTATGTTGCCGGTGGCCCACTGAACGACCCTGTACGGCTCCACGCTGTACGTCTCGGTCATGTCCCCACCTCCGGGGTCCCTTGCCGGTTCACGTACTCGGGTCGGCTTGGCCGGCCAGCCCCGCCTTGTAGAGGACGTTGGCCGCCAGCCGCATGTGGGCGGCATCCACCAGCTTCCCGTGGAGGCCGATGGCGCCGACGCCTTCGGCCTCCGAGGCGCGGTAGGCCTCGATGGCCTTACGGGCGTCTCCGATCTCGCCCGGCGTGGGGGAGAACACCTCGTTGGCGATCGGGATCTGGTCGGGATGGATGGCCCATTTGCCGTCGAAGCCCAACAGGCTGGCGTACACCGCCGACCGGCGAAATCCCTCGGGATCCTGGTACGCCGGATGTGGGGCGTCGATAGCGTCGATGCCGGCCGCCCTGGCCGCCGCCAGTATCTGGACGCGGGCGAAATGCCAGAAGTCACCCGGGTAGGCGCTCAGCGGGTCGAAATTGGCATCGACCCGGGCTCGCAGTGAGGCCGACAGATCACCCGCCCCGAAGATGATCGCCTCGAGCCTGTCGCTGGCGCCGGCGATGGCCGCGGCGTTGGTCAGACCTTCCGCCTCCTCGATCAAGACCTCGAGCCCGATGCGTTTGGTCAGCCCCAGCTTGGACTCGAGCTGGGTGAGGAGGACATCGACCCACCAGACATCGCGGGCCGATCGCGCTTTGGGGACGATGAGGACGTCCAGCGCCTCCCGTGCACCGGTGACCACCTCGATGATGTCCCCGTGACACCATGGCGTCTCCAGCCCGTTGACCCGGACGGCCCGGACGGTCCGTCCCCAGTCACACCCGGTCAGTGCGGCGACCGCGGTCCCCCGTGCCGCCTCCTTGGCCAGCGGGGCACAGGCGTCCTCGAGATCGAGGAAGACGAGATCGGCACCGCAGCCGGCGGCCTTCTCGCACATCCGCTCGCTGCTGGCCGGGGTGGCCAGTTCCGACCGTCGGGCTCGGGGTCCCCGCATGGGCGCATCCGTCAACATGGCGGTCAAATGATGCCGGCGGCCCGCAGGGCTGCGAGTCGCTCCGGACCGACCTCGAGCAGGTCACCAAAGACGGCCTCGTTGTCGGCGCCCAGGCCCCGACCGAGGTGGGTGATCCGGCCCGGGGTCTCGGTGAGGACGGCCACAGGCGCCTGCACGGTCATCGGCCCGAGGTCGGGATCGTCCACCCGGACGAAGGTACCCCTGGCCTGCAAGTGCTCGTCGGCCATTAATTGCTGAGCGTCATAGACGGGTGCGGCGGCCACCGAGGCCGCCTCGAAGATGGCAATGGCCTCGTCCAAGGTTCGGCGACTGATCCAGTCGGCCACCAGCCCGTCCACCTCGCCCGCCGCGCTCCTGCCGGGGAAGCGGGTCGACGTAGTCCGGGTCATCGGCCAGGTCCGGGCGATCGATGGCCCGATAGAGCCTGACCGCAATATTGGGGGATGCGCTGGAGAGGGTCAGCCACTTGTCGTCGGCGGTCCGGTATGCGTTACGCGGTGCGCTGGCGTCGATGCGGTTGCCCACCCGGCCGGTGACCGTGCCCAGTTGGTCGTAGGCCAGTGTGGAGGATTCGATGAGACGGGCCAAAGGCTCGATCAGGTTCACGTCCACCAGCTGCCCTCCTCCGTCGTGCACATCGCGGTGGTAGAGGGCCATCATGACGGCGTAAGTGGCGGCCAGGGCGGCCACGCCGTCGGCCAGCATGAACGGAGGCAGCGTCGGAGGACCCTCGGGCTGGCCGGTCACGTGGGCAAATCCGCTCATGGCCTCGGCCAGGGTCCCGAACCCGGGCCGGTCACTCTTGGGCCCTCCCCGCCCGTAGCCGCTCACGTGGAGCATGACGATGTGGGGATGGCGGTCGTGCACCGACTCGTAATCGATCCCCCACCGGCCCAGCGCACTGGGCCGATTGTTGACGATGAGCACATCGCTCTGTGCGAGGAGGTCGTGGAAGAGCCCCTGACCCTCGGCGTGTCGGAGATCAAGAGTGACACAACGCTTGTTGCGGCTCATGCTCTTCCACACCAGCCCGATCTCGTCCTTCCGGTCGCCCCAGGTGCGGAGAGGATCCCCGGCCCCCGGTTGTTCCACCTTGATGACGTCGGCGCCGAACTCACCCATGGCCGTGGCCACCAGAGGGCCGGCGGCCAGTGTGGCCGCGTCCACCACCCGTATCCCCTGCAGTGGCACCGGGCCTTCAGGCACAGTGCACCGATGCCGGGCGGGCCAGGCCGAGAGTGTCGCGCAGGGTGTCACCGGTGTAGTGGTCACGGAACACCCCGCGCCGCTGGAGCTCAGGTACCACCAGCCGCACGACGTCCTCGTAGGCGCCCGGGCAGTGGGTGGCCGCCACCACGAATCCGTCGCAGGCGTGGGCCTCGACCCATTCCTCCATCTGGTCGGCCACCTCGGGTCCCGTGCCTACGAACCGGGGGCCTTGGAGCAGCGTGGCCCGGTGGCCGGCCAGGTCGGCCAGAGTCACCGTGTCGCCGCCGATATGCCTCTTGAGGTTTTGGACCAGCCCGCGGATGCCCGACACCGAACCGATGAGCTCGTCGGTGATGGGGGCGTCGATGGCCAACCCCGAGAAGTCGTAGTTCATCAGTTCCGACAGCAAGACCAGCGAGGCTTGCGGATCGACCAGCGAGTTGAGGAACAGATCCTCGCGCTCGACAGCGTGGGCGTGGGACTCGCCGACGACGGTGTACACCATGGGCAGCATCTTCACCGACTCGGGGTTGCGCCCGGCGGTGCCGATCGCCTCCTTCTGGTTCTTGTAGTGCGAGAGGGCGATCTCCATGTCGGGGTCGCCGGTGAAGATCAGCTCGGCCCAGCGTGCCGCGAATTCCTGTCCCCGGCCCGACGATCCGGCCTGGAGGAGCACCGGGCGGCCCTGGGGCGACCTGGGTACGGTGAGCGGTCCGCGGGCGCTGAACCACTTTCCCTCGTGACCGAGTTCGTGGACCTTGTCCGGATCGGCGAAGGTGCCGCTGTCGCGGTCGAGGACGAGGGTGTCGTCCTCCCAGGTATCCCACAGACCGGTGGCCACCTCGAGGAACTCGTCGGCCCGGTCGTAACGGGCATCGTGGGCCAGGTGTTCTTTGAACCCGTAATTCTGGGCCTCGCTGTCGTTGACCGAGGTCACGATGTTCCATGCTGCCCGGCCGCCGGAGAGGTGGTCGAGAGTGGCGAAGGTGCGGGCCACGTGGAAAGGCGAGTAGTAGGTGGTCGAATAGGTGGCGCCAAGGCCGATCCGATCCGTCGCCCCCGCCACGACGCCGAGGACGACGCTCAGGTCCAACTTGACCGGACGGGCCCCGAGGCGGACGGCGTCGCCGACCGATCCCCCGTAGATCCCGGGCATGGCCAGCCGGTCGTCGAAGAACATCATGTCGAAGCAACCTTCTTCGAGGGTCCGACCCAGCTTGGCGTAGTACCCGGCGGTCAGGAATCCGTGCTCGGTGGCCGGGTGACGCCACGATCCCGCGTAGACCGTTGTGCTTCCGGCCTGCATGAATCCCACCAACGACATCTGCCGTTTGTCCATGGCGGCCCCACCGCTCCTCTTTGTTGGTCTCTTCAAACGCTGGCCCAACCGTCTGGATAAAATGTAATATCTGATATGCCACATATCAAATCGATCGGAAGCACCGTTCGTGCCCGCGCCGCCGGCGAGCTTCGTGACCGGATCCTCACCGGGCGGCTCCGGGCCGGCTCGCGCATCGACCTCGACGAGATCACCCGGGAGTTCGGGACCAGCCGTACGCCGGTGCGCGAAGCCCTCCTCGAGCTCTCCTACGAGGGACTCGTCTCGGTTACCCCCCGCAGCGGGATCACCGTGGTCGGCATCACGCCAGAGGACGCCGTCGACAATTTCGCCGTGCTGGCCACGCTGGCCGGCAAGGCCGCCGAATGGGCCACCGCCCGCGTCACGCCGTCGGGACGGGACGAACTGCACCATCTGGCCGATGCCGTCGTCCATGCCGACGACGTGGTGGCTGCCAATTGGAGTTTCCATCGAGCTCTCAACCGGGCGTCGGGATCGCCGCGCCTGCTGACCTATCTGCGCCAGGCCGTCCGGGCCGTACCTGCGAGCTATTTCGAGCTGTTCCCCGAACGTGTCCGGCGCAGCCAGGACGATCACGCTCTTCTGCTCGACGCCATCGACCGTGGCGATGCCGACGCGGCGCGGGCCCTCAACGAGTCCCACGTCCTCGACGCCGGTGCTGCCCTCGGCGACTGGCTGCGGACAAGCCTTCCGGACGCGGAACTGGCTCCCGCCGGCGCCTGAAGTACCGGCGAGGCGGACAGCGCCGGCGGCACCGGGTGTGGATGGTCAACGGGATGAATCAGGCAGGTAGAATGCCACCACCTCGGGAGGGTGTGCCCCGCCCACCGGCACGACGATCAGGTTGCCCGAGATCGACATCCACCCGTTGACCGCGCCGGGCAGTGCATGCTCCCAGACGATCTTTCCGGTGGCGCGATCGAGAGCCACCATCGTGCCCTGGTAGGTGGCCGTCAGCACCAGGTCATTGACCACGGTCACCCCACCGGTGGGATCACCAGGGACCTTGGTGTCCCACAGCAGTCTTCCATCTGACGCGTTGATGGCGACCACGTCACCCGGCGACGTCCCCAGCTTCCCGCCGAAGTAGGCGGTCTTGTCCGGATAAAGGATGTCCGGGGCGTTCAAGGTGGCCGCGTATACGGTTCCATCGGCCGAGGCCGGGGGGGTGAGGACTCCTCCGTAGGTACCGGGGAGCACCTCGGTGGGACCGTTGAGAGCGCGCAGTTCGCCATTGTGATGGACACCCACGGCGATCTTCCAGAGGAGCCCACCGGAATCCGGGTCGAAACCGAAGACAACGCCGCTCTTTCCGGCACCCACGATGACCTGATGTGGTGTGGTTCCTGTCACGTCGACGATCATTGTGTTGATGAAATCACGATCAAAGATGTCGTGCGAAGTGGCCTGGTGGTACCAGTCCAAGTGCCCCGTCTTGAGGTTCAGGGCCAGCGTGGAGTCGGTGTAGAGATTGGGACCCGGTCGGCTGGATCCATTGGGATACTGAGATGTGCCTGGGAATGGCGCCGGATTGGCAATTCCCCAATAGATGCGATTAGCGGCGACGTCGATCGACGGTGGATACCATGCACCGCCGCCGGAGTTGACAGCTGGATTTCCCCAGAGGTCCGGCGAATCCACCGTGTCGAACGACCAGTCGGTGGCACCGGTGGTGGCATCCAGGGCAAAGAGCCATCCTCGGGAACCTCCCAGGTAGATGCCACCGATGCTGACCGGCACCGTTGCCACCAGCACACGACCTTCCACCACGGTGGGCTGAATGTCCACGCCTTCGCCCGATGTCGTGGTGAGACGTCGGGACCACTCCAAGGCTCCATCGTTGGCGTTGAGGGCGTCCACCCCGTCCGAGGTGGCGGCAAAGACCATGCCCCAGCCCACGGCGACACCGTCCGGACCGATGGAAAATCCGACCGGTGCGCTCCTCCACACGACAGCCCCAGTCGTTCGGTCGATGGCCACCACGTCGCCCAGGTTGTCCTCGATGTAGATCCGGTTGCCGATGATGATGGGGGACGTCGTGAGCGGGCCCTTCATGGGCACCGTCCAAGACGTGGTCAGGTGTGAAACCGATGCCAGGTCGATCGGCGAGGCGCCGGCATCCCGGGTGTTGTCGTAGTCGTGGTTGGGAAGGGGCCACTGCCCGACGCCGGCCGACAGCACTTGGGGGGGAGCTCCGGCAAAGGAATCGTTTGCCGCAATTGTCGGCACGGCGGCCTTCGTCTGCGACGAGCAGGCGGTGACCAGAACAGCAACGGCAAGCACCAGTAGGGACGGTGCCAACCGTTGCGGCCATCTCACCGGCGCAGCGTAGACCTACTCAGAAAAGACGGCACCCACCTCGTGCCTCATGTCCACCGGGATGCTCAGGTTCCGGCGGCGGCCACCGCTCTTCGGGCCCGCACCCGGTACCCTTCGAGCTTCTCGTCGGCCGTCCGCACCCGCGTGCTGCGTGACATGACCGATACGTCGTGGCCGGCCGCCCGGGCTCTGAGCGCGCCCACGGTGGCCTCCTTGGGCGACAGATGGCCGAAGGGGTCGAACGAGTACCAGCGCATGGCATTCTCATGGCTCATCTTCCGAATCTGGTCCGCGGGCACGGCATTCTTGGTGAACTCGGCCATCAGCTCCTCGGGAGCCTCGGGCCACATCGAATCGCTGTGCGGATAGTCCGCTTCCCAGGCCATGTTGTCGATACCGATGCGCTCACGGAGCACGATCCCCACCGGGTCGCTGATGAAGCAAGTCAGGAAATGCTGGCGGAAGACCTCGCTCGGGAGGCGTCCCCCGAAGTCCTGGAGGGTCCATGCGTGGTGCATCTCGAAGGTCCGGTCGACCCTTTCCAGGAAGTAGGGGACCCATCCGGTGCCCCCCTCGGACAGGGCCACCCGAAGTTCGGGGAAGTTCTTCAGCACCCGCGACCACAGGAGATCCGCCGCCGCCGACTGGATGTTCATGGGTTGCAGGGTGATCATCACATCCGGGGGCGAGTCGACGGCCGGGATGGAGAGCCGCCCCGACGATCCGAGGTGGATGGACAGAACCGTCCCGGTGTCGCAACAGGCCCGCCATACAGGGTCCCAGTACTCGTCGTGGAAGCTCGGGTAGCCGAGGGCGGCCGGGTTTTCGGTGAAGCTGAGGGAATGGCAACCCTTGCCCGCCACCCGCCGGATCTCGTCAGCCGTGAGCTCGGCATCCCATATGACAGGGACAGCCATAGGGATGAACCGTTCGGGATAGGCCCCGCACCACTCGTCGATGTGCCAATCGTTGTAGGCACGGACCAGGGCGAGGGAAAGATCGGGGTCGTCGCTGGCGAAGACGCGGGCGGTGAAGGTCGGGAACGAGGGGAAGTTCATGGAGGCCAGCACACCGCCGGCGTCCATGTCCTTGACCCGCTCGTGCACGTCGTAACAGCCCGGCCGTACCTCGTCGAGGCTCTGGGGCTCGAGGCCGTACTCCTCCCGGGGTCGCCCGGCCACGGCGTTGAGCGCGGCCGTCTCCATCACCACCTTGCCGAAGACCCAGACGTCCGAGCCCTCGTCGTTGCGGACGAGCTTGGGCGCCCGGTCCTGGTATTTCGGAGCGAGATGGTTCACGAAGAGATCGGGCGGCTCGATGATGTGGTCATCGACGCTGATCAGAATGAGGTCATCGGTCTCGTTCATGGGGCTCCCTCCCGAGAATGCCCCTCTCCGGAGCACGCAATTACCCTATATCAGCGTGGACTCAGCAGCCATAAGCGCCGGAGGCGCGGGCCCGCCCAGGACGGGCAAGGCGGACTCCCTCGCTCCCTTCGCCGTGACGATACCGCTGTCCAACACGCTTTCCACTGCGGGTGGGGTGGTTACCCATCCAAGCGGAACGGCACAATCATCCGAACAGAACGCCATGGCACCAAAGTGGGCGCCAAGCTATAGTCGGGCCAGATGCAGGGCGGTGTGACCGACGTACTTGCTCGGAGCAAGGGGGAATCAGTGACAGACCCAGTTCGCACCGTGATCCCGCTTGCCGGCGGAGGCGGTGTGCGCGGTCCCGTCGGGGCGGTGGCCGGACTCCGATTGGCCGGAGCACCTCTAACCGCCTGCCCGCACTACCGGTTCGAGCGGGGGTGTCGTCTTCGGCTACCGGCATCGGTGGTGGCGCTCTCGACGGGGCGCTGAAGGTAACGGCTGATGCTGCAGTACATATTGGCCGGACTGGCACTGGGCTCGATCTATGCCGTCGCCTCGGCCGGACTGGTCGTCACCTTCGTGTCGACTGGCGTCCTCAACTTCGCCTTCGGCTCCATGGCCTTTGTGGTTGCCCGTTTCTACTACTGGCTCAACACCCAACACGGATGGACCACCACCAACGCCGGACTCGTGTCGCTGCTGGTCATGGCCCCCCTGTTCGGGGTGTTCCTCTACGCCGTGCTGTTCCGGTTCATCCGCGACAAGTCCACCCTGGTAAAGATCGTGGTCACCATCGGGCTGTCGGTGGCCCTTCCGCCGGTGGCCGATCTCATCTTCGGCTCCCAGACGATCGCCACCGCACCGGGTCTGGCCCTCACCTCGGACCAGCCGTTCCACTTCCTGGGAGCACCGGTGACAACCGACCAGGTCATCACCTACGGGTTCGTGCTTGTTCATCGTGCTGATCGGAACCATCGTCCTCCGGTTCACCCGGGTGGGCCTCTACGTCCGGGCCAGCGTCGACTCCGAGTCGATGACCTCGCTGTCGGGCACCAATCCGGGGCGGATCGCCGTCGGCGTCTGGGCAGTGAGCGCCATGCTGGCCGGGCTGGCCGGCATCCTGGTGGCGCCGACCAACGGATTGACGACGATCGGGATGGCGACGCTGATGGCGGCCGCCTTCGCCGCGGTGGTAGCGGCGCGGCTGCGCTCGCTGGTGGGTGCGGTTCTGATTTCCCTGGCCATGGGGGTGGTCACCGATGTCGTCCAGGAGTACCTGCCGCCATCCAGTTCGTTTACCGCCGCCATCATCCCGAGCATCCCCTTCGCCTTCATCCTGGTCTTCCTGGTCATCTATCTCTTGCGATCGGGGAACGTGGCCGACGAAGCCCAGAGCGGTGGCCCGCTGGACCAGGCCATACGCCCGGCCGACCACGACGCACCGCTACCTGTGCCCTTGGCCGCGGATGTTTCCTCCAGTCGTGTCTCGGCCGCCCTCTCGTTCCTTCCCCTGGCCGTGGTGGCTGCCGTCCCGCTGATCTTCAACGGCTCGCCCTACTGGTTGGGTCTGGTGGCCGGGGGGATGTGCTACGCCATCGCCTTCCTCTCCTTCACGGTGGTGACCGGTGAGGGCGGGATGCTGTGGCTGTCCCAGGTCATCTTCGCCGGCGGCGGCGCCATCGCCACCGCACAATTCGTGACGTTATGGCACCTCCCCGTGCTGTTCGCCGTTCTCCTCGGCGGAATCACCATGGCCATCGCCGGAGCCATCATCGGCCTGCTGACCATCCGGCTCGGGCGACCTCTACGTGGCCCTGGTCACGCTCTCCTTCGGGCTTCTGGTCGAGACGCTCATCTTCACCCTGAACCCCTTCAGCCAGGGGGGCCTGGGGGTGACCCTCAATCGGCCGGACTTCGCCGGGGGCAACCTCGCCTTCTCCTACCTGGCGCTGGTCGTATTCCTCATCTTCGCCGCCCTCCTGGTCAACCTGCGCCGTTCCACCAGCGGGCTCGCCCTCCGGGCCGTCCGGGACAGCGAGGCCGCATCGCGGACCCTCGGTGTGAGCGTTGTCCAGGTCAAGGTCATCGTGGGCTCGCTCGGTGCTTTCGTCGCCGGGGTGGGCGGGGCCTTCCTGGCCATGGACGTGGGCGTGGCCCAGCCGTCCTCGTTCGAGACGTTCGCCGGCCTGGTCTGGCTGGCCGTGGTGGTCACGTTGGGGGTGCGGTCCATCGCCGGCGCCGCCATCGCCGGGCTGGCCTTCGCTCTGCTGCCCGGCGTCTTCCAGACCTATGTTCCCGTCCGGTGGGCGGAAGTGCCGGCCATCCTCTTCGGACTGGGAGCTATCTCGGTGGCCAGGGACCCCGACGGCGTAGTCGTCAAGACCGGTCGCCAGTTCCGGCAGCTGATCACCCTGCTGTGGTCGGCCCCGCACCGTCGCGCCGAGGCGGTAGTCACCGCGGCCTCAACCACCGCATCCTCAACCACCGCGCCCTCGGTCCCCGCGTCCTCAACCACCGCATCCTCCGTCCCCGGAGTCGGATCATGAGCGTCGGCGACGAACCGCTCCCGCCCCGTCTCTCCTGCAGCGGTGTGACGGTCCGGTTCGGGGGACTGGTGGCCGTCGACGACGTCACCGTCGCCGTTCCCCAACGACAACTGGTGGGTCTGGTCGGACCGAACGGTGCCGGCAAGAGCACCTTGTTCGGTGTCCTGTCCGGCCTGATCCGACCGTCACACGGCACCGTCCTCTTGGACGGGGACGACGTCACCAACGCCTCGCCTCAGGTACGAGCCGAGCGCGGCCTGGCCCGCACCTTCCAGCACCCGGAGATCTTCAGTGGCCTGACCGTCCGCCAACACCTGGTCCTGGCCCACCGCACCCGTACGGCCAAGCGCAGGATCTGGTCCGATCTCTTCACTCTCGGAAGCCTCCGCCCGGTCGATCCCGTCGAAAAGGCACTGGTAGACGACCTGATCGACTCACTGGGGCTGGGCCCCGTGGCCAATCGACTGGCGGTCGGCCTACCTCTCGGGGTCTCCCGGCGCGTCGAGCTGGGTCGGGCACTGGCCACCTCACCCACGGTCCTCCTGCTCGACGAGCCCTCCTCCGGACTCGACTCGACCGAAACAGACGAGTTCGAGAACACGCTCCGTCGTATCGCCAACGACCACGGGGTGTCGGTGCTGATCGTCGAACATGACGTCGAGCTGGTCATGCGGCTCTGTCACTCGATCTACGTTCTGGACTTCGGGGTCCTCATCGCCGGAGGCACGCCCGACGAGATCCGCCGGGACCGACGGGTGCAGGCCGCCTACCTGGGCGAGGAAATGGACCCGGCAGGCCCCGACGGCACGACCGATCCAGGGGTGACGGTCTCGACCGACACAGACATGGCCGACCCGCCGGCACCCACTCCGGCCCAAGCTGTGTCCGCTCACGCCGACCAGCCGACACCCTCGACGACCCTCACCGTGGAGGACCTCTGCGTCCACTACGGACAGGCCATGGCCGTGTCCAAGACCTCCTTCACCATCCAACGGGGGCACGCCCTGGCCATCCTCGGCCCCAACGGAGCGGGAAAGAGCAGCCTGGCCCGGGCCATTTCCGGCCTGGTCCCGGCCTCGTCGGGGACCGTGACGTTGAACGGCCGGGACATCACGGCCGACCCACCGCACCGGGTCCGCCGGGCCGGTGTGGTCCACCTGCCGGAGGGACGGGGGGTATTCCGCAGGCTCACCGTCATCGACAACTTGCGCATGGCCACGGTGGGGCTGCGCGGTCGACAAGCCCGGCACGACGCCATCGAACAGGCCTTCGAGTTCTTCCCCAGCCTGGCTGCCCGGCGGAAACTCCCGGCCCGGAACTTGTCCGGCGGCGAGCAGCAGATGCTCTCGTTGGCCCGGGCCCTGGTCACCTCCCCCACCCTTCTCATCGCTGACGAGCTCTCCCTCGGCCTCGCTCCCCTCCTCGTCGACGCGGTGTTCGAGGGTCTGGCCCGATCCCGGGAGACGGGCGTGACCCTGCTCATCATCGAGCAGTACGTCCACCGGGCCCTGCAGTTCGCCGACGAGTGCCTCGTCCTCCAACGCGGGTCGGTGGCGTGGCACGGCGCTACCGACGGAACCGGAGAGGACCTGCTCCGCCACTACCTCGGTGATTCGATGACGGCGGTTCCATGAAAGGAGTTGAGGTACTGGCGTCCCGATGAGCCGGGTCCGCCCGATACCGCCGGTACGCCAACCGGCGATCCCTATGGCCCACATTTCGTAAAAACGGCGTTGCCTGTCAACGCACGACCAGGAAGAGAGACCATGCCCCAACGCAAGACCAAGCTGCTCGCAGCCGGACTGACGTGCGTCGTCCTGCTCATCTTTGCCGGATGCAGTAGCAGCAGTAGTAGCAGCACCACCACCACGGCAGCCACAACGGGCAGCACGGCCAGTGGCGGGAGCGGAAAGACGTTCACCATCGGGATCCTGACGGACGCATCCGGGCCCGGGGCCTCCGAATCGGCCACTTCGATCTTGGGGGCCAAGGCCGGGATCGGGGTGGCGGCCACTATGGGGTACAAGATCAAGTACGTCGTGGCCGACACAGCCACGAGTACGACAGGGGCGTTGTCCGGTGCCCAGCAACTGGTCGAGCAGGACCACGTGTTCGGGGTCATCGCCGCC
This sequence comes from uncultured Acidimicrobiaceae bacterium, assembly GCA_963813525.1. GTDB lineage: Bacteria > Actinomycetota > Acidimicrobiia > Acidimicrobiales > RAAP-2 > Bog-756. The sequence continues at coordinate 510,755 of CAWEZI010000005.1, read as the reverse complement.
TCCGCCCTGTTCTTTTCAGCGGCGCCCTACCTCACGTCCAACCACATTCCGGTGGTCGGGGGGGCCTACGACAGCTCCGAATGGCTGTCGCCCAAGAGCTACAACATGTTTTCGGTCATCGGCAACCAGGACTTCACCAAGGTGTACACAACCACCGGTGTCTTCCTGAAGAGCCAAGGGGTCACCAACCTCGGGTCGATCGGCTACTCGGTGTCACCGAGCTCAGCGGCGGCAGCCCGGGCATCGGCCGTATCGGCTCAAGAACAAGGCATCAAGGTCGGATACCTCAATGACAGCTTCCCGTTCGGGAGCACCAACGTCGGACCGGCGGCCCTGGCCATGAAGAGCGCCGGGGTCGATGCCCTGGTGGCCGACACCGAGCCCAGCACCGTCTTCGCCTTGGCCACCGCCCTCCAGCAGGAAGGTGTCCACCTCAAGGCCACCGTTCTTCCCACCGGTGGGGGCGGCGACCTGATCGCCGCGGGACCGGCGTCCATTCAGGCTGCTCAGGGAGACGACTTCCTCTCCGATTGGGAACCGGCCGAGATGCACACGTCGGCCACCCAAGCCCTGCAGAGTGCGCTGGCAAAGTACGCCGACGTCCACACCGATCCGACCTTCGCCGAGTACATCGGCTACCTGTCGGTCCTCGGGCTGGTCCAGGGGATCCAGGGCGCCGGCGCCAACCCGACCCAGAGCTCGGTGATCACGTCGCTGTCCCACATCACCAACTACAACGCCGAGGGTCTGTGGGGCGGCCACCAAACGGTTGACTGGAGCAAGCGGCCCCAGGGGCTGACGGAATGCTTCTGGATGACCAAGCTGTCGGGATCGACCTTCCACCTGATCGCCGGGAATGACCCGGTGTGCGGAACGCAGATCAAGGGCAAGAGCGTCTAGGACTTCCGGAGCCTCTAGGTGTGAACGACGGGCCGCCGGCTATGCCGGCGGCCCGTCGGCGGCCGGGAGATCGGCTGCAATGAACGGTGGGCTCACCCGCCTGCCCGGAGCTGTCGTTTGAGCACCTTCCCCGACGGGTTCCGTGGCAGGGCGTCCATGAAGGTGATCTCCCGGGGGACCTTGAAGCGGGCCAGCTGGGCACGGCAGTGCTCGAGAAGCAGGTCGGTGGTCACTGTGGCCTCCGGCCGAAGGACAACGAAGGCCACCGGCACCTCACCCCACCGGTCGTCGGGACGGCCCACCACGGCCACCTCCAGCACCGCCTCATGCTCGTAGAGCACCCGCTCGACCTCGGAGCCGGCGATGTTCTCACCGCCCGACACGATCATGTCCTTGAGGCGGTCGACGATGTAGAGATAGCCGTCTGCGTCACGGACCCCGATGTCACCGGTATGGAACCAGCCCCCGGCGAAGGCAGTGGCGGTGGCGTCGGGATCCCTCCAGTAGCCCTTGAAGACCTTGGGGCCCCGTAGGACGATCTCACCGCTCTCCCCCGCCGGCAAAGAACTGCCCTGGCCGTCCCAGACGTCGACCTCGAGGTAGAGACACGGACGACCCACGCTGCCGAGCTTGGTCACGATGCTGGCCCTGTCGAGGAACGTGTCGCCCGACACCGTCTCCGTCAGACCGTACGCATCGGCGAACCACGCCGAGGGGAACACCCGCTGGATCCGCTCGATGAGCGGGACGGGCATCTTCTCCCCGCCGTTCATGACCACCCGCACCGACGACAGATCGCGACGCTCGACGTCGGGCAGGGCCATGATGGCATTGACCATGGCCGGCGCCAACCACACGGTGGTGACCCGCGACCGCTCCAGCTCGTCGACCACCGCGTCCGCCTCGAACGAACGGTGGATGATGATCGTGGCCCCGGCGGCGATCAGCGATGTGGTGGTGAGGTCGAGGGCGCCCACGTGGTAGAGCGGACCGCAGGCCAGGCCCAGGTCGGTGTGGGCAAAACCGAACTCGACCAAGTGCGCCAGGTTCTTCCACGCCAGGTTGGCGTGGGTGATCATCACCCCTTTGGGCCGACCGGTGGTGCCCGAGGTGTACATGAGGCGGTGGAGGTCATCGGCCATGGTCGGGGCACGCACTGCCGTTCCGGCGTTGTCCCGGAGACTGTCGAGCGTCGTCCATCCATCCGCTCGGGCCGGGGAGACAGAGGCCCGTACCAGAGTGGCCTCGATGCCTTCCGTCGCCTCATCGCCCAGGGCGACCAGTGCCTGGTCGCACACCAGGGCGCGGGCTCCGGAGTGCTCGAGTATGTACCGGACCTCGGGGGCGGCCAGCCGCCAGTTGATGGGCATGGCTATAGCCCCGAGGTAGTTGGCGGCGAACACCGTCTCCAGGAACTCCGGGCAGTTGTAGGAGAGGATGGCCACAACTTGATCTCGCCCGACGCCGTGGTCGGCCAGGCCGCCGGCCAGACGTACCGCCCGCCTGGCCATCTCGCCGTAGGTGGTGGCCTCGCCTTCGAACACCGTGATCGTTTTGTCCGGCGCGCGGGCGGCGTGGTGCTCGAGTACGCCGAACCAGTTCACGTCGGCTTGCATGGTCGACGAGGCAGTCATGGGTAGGGCCGCGCTATGACCCGGGCGCCGGAGGGCACAGTCCTCACTGCCTTCATCGAGAATCCGCCTCCCTCATGGGTGGCCCGCTAACCTCGCTACCGATGCCACGGACGGGAGGGAGCGCCGACAGTCCGCGTACGGGCAACTGGGAAGCGCGTCGCCAGGTGATCGTCGACGCGTCGGCACCCGTCTTTGCCCGGCGTGGGTACCACGCCACGGGCATCATGGACCTGTGCGCTGCCAATGACCTCGGCAAAGGCGCGCTCTATCACTACATAGGGTCCAAAGAGGAGCTTCTCGCCGCCATCCACGACCGGGTGATGGACGAAGTGATGCTGGGGGCCGATCGTGTCGCCGAGGCGGGCGGTTCACCGTCACGGCAGTTGTCCATGTTGGGCGAGGAACTGCTCGACGTGATTCACAACTACCCCGACCATGTCTGGGTCTTCCTGCACGAGTTCCCGGCGCTGACCGGCGAGCGCGCCGCCCAATTCCGCGAGCGGCGGCGCCAGTACGAGCGACGGGTCGAGACGGTCCTGCAGGCCGGCGTGGACTCGGGCGAGTTCCGGGTTCTGCAGCCGAGGCTGACGGCGATGGCCTGGCTCGGTATGCACAATTACACATACCTCTGGCTGAAGAAGGGTGGGCAGCTGTCGGCGCGGGATGTGGCCAAGCCGTTTGCCGACATCTTCATGCAGGGGATCGTCAATCCAACCGCCGGAGAACGCAGGTAGCACTCACGGCGCCGCGTACCCACCGTCGACCACCATGGCCGACCCGGTCGTCCAACGCGAGCTGTCACCGGCCAGATATGTGTACGCACCTACCAGATCGGCGGCTGATCCGAGCCCGAGCGGATGACGCTGAGCGACGGCATCGAGGGCGTCGGGAGGGAGGTCATCGTGGATGGCCGATCGGAACGTCCCCGGGCAAACGCAGTTGACGCGGATTCCGTCGCGGGCGTATTCGACGGCAGCCACCTTGGCCAGTTGGATCACCGCCGCCTTGGTGACGCAATAGGGAGCCGCATGGGACCAGGCCGTCAGGCCGGAGACGGAGGCGGTGAGGATGATCGAGCCCGACTGCTGGGGCCGCATGACGGCCACCGCCGCCCGGATGCCGTTGACAGCACCGAGGAGGTTGACCCGGAAGGCACGCTCCCATTCCTCGGTGGCCAGATTGTGGATACGTCCGTTGGTCGAGAGCACCCCGGCGTTGCTGATCAGCACGTCGAGTCGGCCGAAGCGCTCGACGGCCAGGGCCACCACCGATTCGACCTCGGCCAACTCGCTCACGTCGGCCAGGGCCGTCTCCACCGACCCGTCAGAACCGGTCAGACCGGCGACGGTCGCCTCCAGCGACGGTGCGCTGACGTCGCTCAGGACGAGGTCGGTGGCGGTCTCGCCGGCCAGCTGTTGGGCAATGGCCGCCCCCAGCGCACCACCCGCTCCGGTGATCACCACCACCCGCCTTCCGGCTTTCATACCAGCAGGTATCCGCCGTCGACGTTGACCACGGTCCCGGTGACGAAGGCCGAGGCGTCCGAAGCCAGGAACCGGTAAGCGCCGGCCAGGTCGGGGGACGCTCCCCATCGCCTCTGGGCCGTGTGCCCGGTAATGGCGGCCGAAAGGTCGGGGTCACCCTTCCAGCCGTCGGCCAGGGGCGAATCGAACCATCCCGGGGCCACGACATTCACGGTGATCCCGGACGGGGCCAGATCCAAAGCCAGGCCTTTGGCCACACCCACCAATCCGGCTTTCGATGCGCTGTAGGCGGCCAGTCCCTTGCGCGGCCGCTCCCCCAGTACCGAACCGGTAAAGATCAGTCGCCCGCCCGGTCCCATCACCCGGGCCGCGGCCCGGGCTCCGAGGAAGGCACCGGTGAGGTTGACCTCGAGGATCTGCCGCCACACGGCGGCATCCGTCTGGCGGGGACCGGCCACCACCGGTGAGATGCCGGCGTTGCAGATCCACACGTCGACGCCCCCCCATTCGGTCACCGTTCCGTCGGCAACGGCCTCGTTGAAGTCTTCGTCGGTCACATCGCCGCTGAAAGTCAGGGACGGCCCGGGCAGGGCTTGGCCCACCGCCTTCAAGTCCCTCTCTGTGCGGGCCACCAGCGCCACCGATGCGCCTGCGTTCGAGAATGCGTGGGCCAACAGGGCACCGAGGCCCCGGCTGGCGCCGGTGATCACCACCCGCTTTTCCGTCACCGCACCGGGATCGGGGAAGGACTCAGGGATCTCGATTCCTGGGATCATCGCTCTTCCCTCGTTGTACCGACCGATCAGTATGATACACAGGTTGTGACCGTCGACCGCCCCTCGCCATCGGCCTTCTCGACGGCCGATCTGGTCGAGATGCACCGCCGGATGCTGGTCATCCGTCACTTCGAGGAGCGGGTGGCCGTCCTGTACCGGGACGGCGACGTCCCCGGCTTCGTCCACCTCTCGATCGGCCAGGAGGCTACGGCGGTGGGTGCCTGTTGGCCGCTGCGACCGGCGGACGTCATCACCTCGACCCACCGTGGGCACGGGCACTGCCTGGCCAAGGGATTGGACCCGCTCGGGATGTTCGCCGAATTGATGGCCAAGGACCAGGGGACCAACCGGGGTCGCGGGGGATCGATGCACATCGCCGACCCGAAGCACGGGATTTTCGGCGCCAACGGGATCGTCGCAGCTGGACTGCCGATCGCCGTGGGGGCAGCCACCGCCGCCCAGCTCCGGGCGGACGGGAGCGTGGCGGTGGCCTTCTTCGGCGACGGTGCGTCAGCCCAGGGCGCGTTCCACGAAGCGCTCAATCTGGCGGCCGTGTGGCATCTGCCCATGGTCTTCTTCTGCGAGAACAACGGCTACGCCGAGTTCTCGCCGGCCGCCACCCAGCACGGGGCGTCGCTCGAGCAACGGGCCGCCGGCTACGGCCTCCCCTACGTTGCTGTGGACGGAAATGATGTGGTGGCCACCGCCTCCACCATGGAAGACGTGGTCCTGGCGGCCCGGGCCGGACGTCCGGTCATCGTGGAGGCCGCCACCTACCGTTGGCACGGCCATTACGAAGGGGACCCTCAGCGCTACCGATCAGCGGAGGAGGTGCAGGCCTGGGAGGAACGCGACCCGCTGGTGGCCCACGAGAGGCGGCTGGGTGCCTCCGGCGTCGGGAACGACGAGATCAAAGCACTCCAGTCGTCAGTGGCCACCGAGCTGGACGAAGCCATCGAGGCGGCCCGCCGGCTGGCCAGCCCGACGGCGGCCACGCTGACCGACTATGTCGTACGGGCCAGACCGGCCCGTGCCGAACCCCCGCCTCCGCCCCACGATGCACCGGCGTTCCGCACCATGGACGCCGTCCGTTCGGCACTCGAGGCCGAGCTGGCCGGCGATGACCGGGTGTTCGTGGCCGGCATCGACGTGGGTGCGGGAGGAAATGTCTTCGGGCTGACCCGAGGTCTGGCCGACCAGTTCGGGGACCGGGTACGCGATACCCCGATCTCCGAGACGGCCATCATCGGCCTCGGCGTTGGTGCAGCCATGGCCGGGATGCGCCCCGTGGTCGAGATGATGTACCTCGACTTCCTCGGCGTCTGCTTCGACCAGCTGCTCAACCAGGCGGCCAAGCTGCCCTTCATGACCGGCGGGAGTGCGGAGATGGCGCTCACTGTACGCACCCAGTTCGGCGCCGGGCGATCATCGGGAAGCCAGCACTCACAGAGCCTCGAGGCGCTACTGGCCCACATCCCCGGGTTGACCGTCATCATGCCCTCGACCCCGGCCGATACCTACGGCCTCCTCCGCGCCGCCATCCAGGATCCGAATCCGGTGGTCTTCATCGAGAACCGGCTGCTCTACGGCATGAAGGGTCCGCAGCCGCCATCCGACTACATCCTCCCGATCGGAAAGTCGTCGGTGGTCCGCCCCGGAACCGACGTGACCGTCGTGTCGATGTCACGGATGGTCCACGAGGCGACAGCCGCCGCCGAGCAGGTGGCCAGCGAGGGCATCTCGGTCGAGGTCATCGATCTGAGAACCGTGGCTCCCCTCGACGTCGCTCCCATCCTCGACTCGGTGCACAAGACGAACCGGCTGCTCGTCGCCCACGAGGCCGTTGTCCCTTTCGGCATCGGTGCGGAGATCGCGGCCACTGTGGCCCGTGAGGGATTCTGGGACCTCGATGCACCCATCGAGCGGATCGGCGCGGCACCCACCCCGCCTCCCTATGCCCCCGACCTCGAGCGGGCCTGGCTCCCCGACGGCCACGACATCGCCGACGCCATCCGCCGCCTGGTGGCCGTCTAGCAGAGCAGCCCGCCAGTCAACAACCCAACTGGCGGGCGATGACCAGGTGCTGGATCTCGTTGGTCCCCTCACCGATCTCGAGCACCTTCGAGTCGCAGTAGAAGCGGGCGACCGGCGTCTCGAGCATGTACCCGAGGCCACCGTGGACCTGAACGGCCTCCGAGGCCGCCCACGCCGCCACCCGGCTGGCTTTGAGCTTGGCCATGGCCGCCTCCTTCTGGAAGGGCTGACCGGCGTCGCGTAGGTAGGCGGCGCGGTAGGTCAGCCACCGTGCCGCTTCGAGCTCGGTGGCGATGTCGGCCAGCTTGAACTGGATGGCCTGGAATTGCGAGATCGGTTGTCCGAATTGCACCCGCTCCCGCGCATAGGCGATGGCCAGGTCGAGGACGGCCTGGGTCAGGCTCAGGGACAATGCCGCCACCGAGATGCGCCCGACTTCGAGGGTGCGCAGGAATTGGCCCAGTCCGAGGTCGGGGTGGCCGAGCAGGTGCTCGTCGGGAACCCAGACATCGTCCAGGTACAGCTGGCGGGTATCGAGCCCGCGCCAACCGATGCCTCGCATCTTCGGCCCCATGGTGAACCCGGGGGTGTCCTTCTCGACAACGAAGCTGGCAAATCCGGTCGACGGGCCTTCAGTCCCTTCGATGCGGGCCAGCAGCGTCACACCGAAAGACATATCGGTGCCGGCGTTGGAGATGAACGTCTTGCCGCCGTTGATCAGCCAGCCCCCGTCGTGCCGCTCGGCGCGGGTGCGAATGCCACGTGCATCCGAGCCGGCTTCGGGCTCGGTGAGCCCGAACGCACCCAGGACCCGGCCCTCGGCCAGCGGCCGCAACCAACGCTCCCGTTGGGCGTCGTTGCCGAACAGGAGGAGGGGCAGCGATCCGATGGTGACGTGGGCCTGCCACGCCGCCGCCACCGACTGGTCGGCCAGGCCGATCTGTTCCATGGCGGCGACGAAGCCGACCGTGGACATGCCGATTCCTCCCCACTCCTCGGGAACCAGCATGCCCAGGAGGCCGAGTTGGCCCATCTCACGCAGCAGGTCGGTCGGGCACCGGGCTTCTTCCCAGGCCACAGGGGCACGAGAGGCGATCTCCCCTTGGGCGAAGTCGCGACAGAGGCTGACCAGCTCCCGTTCCGGTTCGTCGAGGGAGAGATCCATGGCGGCAGCCTATTGAACCGCTCGGCACAAGCCGGGTGTGATCCGGCCGATCTCCACGGCCGGGGGCCTACGTGGCAGCGTTATCATCGCCGCCGGGCAACCGGTGGGCCAGGAAGGCGGCCGACCAGGCCATCAGATCGGTGGGCACGTAGTACCCGCTCTCGTCGTTGATGGTGCCCCAATGCTGGGCGACGTCCTCGATGGTCGGATGCGGCGTGGGATGGACGTACCCATCGGTAGAGGCGATGAAGATACGGGCGAATCGCCCGGCGCCGGCTGCGTAGATCTCCCCGCTGACCGGACAGGCCTCGTGGGCCAGGAAGGCCACCATCGGTGCCACCAGCTCGGGCGCCATCTGCATGGCGCCGCCGCTTTCGGACGAGGTGTCCTGGGAGGAGGTTTGGCCGGCCATGCGGGTGAATGCCGCAGGAGCGATGAGGTTGACCTTGATGCCGTGGTCGGCCCCCGCGGTGGTGAGGCTGCGGGTGAGCCCGATGACCGCACCCTTGGCGGTGGCGTAGGACAGGTTCTTCGGTAGTCCGAACAGCCCCGAGGAGGTGGTCATGACGATCCGGCCGTAACCCCGCTCCACCATGTGGGGCCATGCCGCCCGGGTCGTGTTGAAGGAGCCGACCACATGGACGGCGAGGTGCCGGGCCAGGTTGTCGGCGTCGGCCTCGGGGAGGCCGGCCCATCTGATGATGCCGGCGTTGTTGATCAGGATGTCGAGGCCGCCCGAACTGCTCGATGGCCACATCGATGAGCGCCTGTGCGCCGTCGACTGTGGCCACGTCGCTGGTATCGGCCAAGGCGGTGCCCCCGGCGGCCATGATGTCTGCGGCGGTGGTGGCGGCCACGTCGGCGTCCGCTCCGGTGCCGTCCATGGACCCGCCCAGGTCGTTGACCACGACGGTGGCGCCCCGGTCGGCCAGCAACTGTGCATAGGACCGACCGATGCCCCGCCCGGCGCCGGTAACCACCGCCACCCGACCCTCGAAGCTGTAGGTGCTCACCACCAACCTGTCCTTCAGTACCCCTCCGTCAGAAATGGAACGCGGATCGCCATACAAGCAGTGGGCAGGTGGGGTCCGCCCGCGCCATGGCCTATGGCAACCGCCACGGACTTGAGGCGGCGGCCACCGGTGCGTTGTATCCGAGGAGGTCTCCGAGAGTGCCCCCCACCATGGCCGCCCGCTCGTCGGCCGACACCCCGGTGAACAGCTTGTCCATGAGCTCGCGGCTACCGCGGAACGTGCCCTTCGGCGTGCGGGTAGTCGTTTCCCCAGACGATGGTCGACAGCCCGGTGATGTGCCGGCAGGCCACCGCCACCGGGTCGTCCTGGAACGAGACGTGGAACTGGCGCCGGACGTACTCGCTGGGCATCAGCGGGTAGGGCCACTTCTCGTTGAGCTTGAACAACCGGGCCATGTTGCTCTGCTCGGTCGGCGGGCAGGGACTCGTCCCAGACACCCAGCCACCAGTCGGGGTCCTGGCCGATCCCGGTGACCCAGCACTTGTCCATGCTGCCCACCAGCGAAGCCGAGCCAGTGGGCGTTGAACTCGATGAGGGCGAAGTGCAGGTCGGGGTAGCGCTCGGGTACCCCTCCCCCGATCAGCTGGCAGATGACCTGCTGGGGGACGATGGTGCTGTAGATGGCCTGGGTCACCATCCGCTTGGACGCCGACTTCTCGGTGACCGGTTGGTTGACCTGGGCGGCGTTCTCCATGACCACCTTGAGCGTGACGGCCTCGGGGTCGTTGACCTTGACCCCGCCCGTCTGGGTGTGGATGAACACGTGCACGCCGTTGGCCTGGGCCGCCGCCCACACCGGGTCGAAGTCCCGCGAGAAGTAGGGCTGGGGCGGCGTGGAGGGCAGCAGGATGGCCCGGAAGCCGGCGGCGGCAACCCGCTCGATCTCCGCCACCGCATCGTCGACATCGGTGAGGGGAATGGGGGCGGTGGGTGCCAGGCGCGAGAAGTAGGGCGAGAACCGCTCCACGATGTAGTCGTTGTACACGCGGGCGTGGGCGATGGACAGCTCATGGTCGTCGGTGTAGAGACCGAAGAGCGACAGGTTCGGGTGCATGACCCCCACGTCGACGCCGTCGGACGTCAGGTCCTCGACGATGATCTCGGGGTCGCCCTCGGGCATCCGTCCGCCCGTCTGGCGGTACCGGGAGATCGTCCACCCCTCGAACCCGGGTGTGTGCAGGCGCCGGAAGACCCGGGCTCCGCCCTCGACCAGAGGCTCGATCTCGAAGTCGTCCTCCCAGACCCCGCGGTCCCGCAGATGCTTGGGCAGGCGGGTGGTGAACAGGTCGGTGGGCTCGAGGATGTGGCCGTCGGCCGATACGACGAGGTGGTTGTCTGGCATGGTGATGACCTTCCTGCGCGCGACGCAAGATCTCGATGACCGGGCGGGCGCGCACGCGGTACCCTGCGGCTGAGGAGTGTAGACCAACCGGTCGGTACAGGCAACGCTGACAGCCGGTCGCCGGCTGCTGCGGCCAGAAGGAGAAGAGACCGTGACCCAGCGGTGGAAACAACGCCCACCCGGCTCGACGTGGGGAGACTGGGGCGATGACGACGAGCTCGGCCGCATCAACCTGCTCACCCCCGAGAAGGTGCTCGAGGGGGTGCGGGAGGTCGAGGCCGGCATCAGCTTCTGCCTGAGCCTGCCGCTCGACTACCCCGGCGGGACCGCGCTGAACCAACGCCGGCACCCACCGGTTCTGGCGCCGACCGAGGACATGAAGGGCGCGCCCGACACCTTCTACAACGTACGGATGAGCGAGATGGAGGACTGGGGGAACCCCAAGTACGTGGACGTGTGGGCCGACGACGTGGTGACCCTCTCCCTGCAGTACTCGACCCAGTGGGACTCGCTGGCCCACGTCGGAGCCGAGTTCGACGCCGACGACGACGGGGTCGAGGAGGCCGTCTACTACAACGGGTACCGCGCCGGGGTCGACCTGGTCGGGCCCAAGCCCGACGCCGCCGGCGACGGGGGTGGACACCGCTGCTTCGCCCACCATCTCGGCCTGGAGCACATGGCCTACCACGGCGTACAGGGTCGGGGCGTCCTCGTCGACCTGGCCCACCACCTGGGTCACGACTGGCGCGGCGTGGACCTCGACCACGCTCCAGGAGATCATGGCGGCCGACGACGTGATCGTCGAGCCGGGCGACATGCTCCTGCTGCACACCGGATTCGCCACCGAGATCCTCAACTGGGACCGCCACCCGGACCCGGTGAAGATCCACACCCTGTGCAGCTACCTCGACGCCCGGGACGAGTCGCTGCTGCAGTGGATCAGCGACTCCCAGATCGCCGCGCTGGTGGCCGACAACTACGCCGTCGAAGGCCTGCTCGGCCGGGACCGCGACCAGAGCCGACACTCGTTCCTCCCCATCCACCACCTCTGCCTGTTCCGGCTCGGCGTCCCCCTGGGTGAGATGTGGTACCTCCACGAGCTGGCATCGTGGCTCCGCGAGCACAACCGGAGCCGGTTCCTGCTCACCGCTCCCCCGCTGCGTCTGCCCGGCATCGTGGGCTCGCCCGCTGACGCCGGTGGCCACCGTCTGAGCGGCCGGCGCCTGTCCGGCCGGGTGTCGGGCAGCCCTCAGAGCGCCGGCGTGGGGTGGGATGAACGCGACAATCGGAAGGCCTCGTAGTCGTTCTCGTTGACCCTCCTGATCTCCTTGAGGAGCTTGGGCCGGCCGCCCGAGTTGAGGAGGTACTTGCGGGGCTTCCCGGGAATGTTGGTCCCGAAGAAGTAGCTGCTCTCACCGAAGGGGGACGCGGCCGCTCCGCTGTCGACCATCTTCGTCCACCGTTCCTCGGCCACAGGGTCCACCTCGATGGTGTCGTAGCCGTGGTCCCGCAGGTAGACGAGCGTGTCGGTGATGAAGTCCACCTGGTCGCCGTTGTACCGCGGGTTGTTGCCGGCCGCAGCGTGGGGCCCGCCGGGGAAGAAGAAGTTGGGGAAGCCGGAGGTCTGGATGCCGAGGAACGTCTTCGGACCGTCGGCCCAGTACTCCTCGAGCGCCAGTCCGTGCCGCCCACGGATCCCCAGACGGGTCAGCGCACCCGTGCCGAAGTCGAAGCCTGTGGCCCACACGATGATGTCGAACTGGCGTGCGCCGTCCGTCGTCTCGATCCCGCCCTCGGTGATCCGCACGATAGGTGTCTGCTTGAGGTCGACCAGCGAGACGTTCGGGTCGTTGTAGATCTCGTAGTAGCCGGTCACGAACGGGCGGCCGCTTCTCGGCGTAGAGATGGTCCTTCGGAATCAGCCGCTCGGCGGTCTCGGGATTTCTGACGATGCCCCGGATCTTTTCGGCGATGAACTCGCACCACAGGGCGTTGGCGGCGTGGTTCACCGTCAGGTCGGTGTAGTTGCTGGTCAGCTTCGAGAAGCCCGGGCTGTTCCACATCGTCTCGAAGAAGGCCAGGCGCTCGTCGATGGAGTCGTCGAAGGTCTGGCGATCGTGTACGGGATGGAGGAACCCGGACGGCGAGGCGTTGAGCGTCTCGCACATCGCCTCGAAGCCGGCCCTGAGTTGCAGCCTGCTCCTCGGTCGGTGATCGGTCGGTTGTTGAGGGGGGTGCACCAGTTGGCCGAGCGTTGGTACACGGTCAGAGAGGCGACCTCGTCGGCGATGGCCGGGATCACCTGCACCCCGCTCGATCCGGTCCCGATGACCGCCACCCGCTTGCCGGCGAAGTCGACCGGCGTGGTCGGCCACCTTCCGGTGTGGTGCGACTCGCCCCGAAAGTCGTCGCGCCCGGGCACGTCCGGGAAGTACGGCACCGAGAGGATGCCGGTGGCCGCCACCAGGAACCTGGCCCGGTACTCGGTGCCGTCGCCGGTGGTCACCGTCCACGTCCCGCGGCCGACTCGTCGTAGACGGCCGAGGTGACCCGGGCGCCGAATCGCATGTGGCGGCGAAGATCGAAGCGGTCCACCACATGGTTGAGGTAGCGCTCGATCTCCGGTTGCTGGGCGAAGTGCTCCTGCCACTCCCACTCCTCGAAGAGCTCCTTCGAGAACAGGTAGGCGTAGGTGTAGCTCTCCGAGTCGAACCGGGCTCCGGGATAGCGGTTCCAGTACCACGTGCCCCCCGACGCCGTCGCCGGCCTCGAGCAGCACGGCCGAGAAGCCGGCCTCGAGGGCGCGGTAGAGCTGGTAGATGCCGGTGATGCCGGCTCCGACGATCAGGACGTCGACGTCAGCGGCGCTCCGGCCCGAGCTCTGGTCCTGTGCGGGTTCAGGGAGTGTCATGAGCCTCCGCGGCGATCGCCCGTCAGGGAGCGCATCGTGGCCAGCGGCGTGCACATCCTGCGCTCCTGGGTGCCGGCGCCAAAACTTGTACCGACCGGTCGAGCGGTGAGTATACACTCTGCCCAACGCACGCCAAGAGGAAAGGGGCATCCGCGTGGCGATCGTGGATCGGAGATGGTCGGCACTCCCGGTGCCCTACGCCATGGAGTTCCCCGACCGGGCCCGCAAGGAGCGCTACTTCGACCCGGACTTCTACCAGATGGAGGCCGACCTGCTGTGGCCCCGGGTGTGGCAGATGGCGTGCCGGCTCGAGGAGATCCCCCAGCCCGACGATTTCGTCGAGTACCAGATTCCTCGACCAGTCGATCGTGGTGGTGCGCACCGAGGACCTCGGGGTGCGGGCCTTCCAGAACACCTGCCGCCATCGGGGCGTGAGGGTGGTCGAGGGCCGGGGGACGTGCGAGAGCGGGTTCATCTGCCCCTTCCACGGGTGGTGCTACGGCCCGGACGGCAGGAACACCTTCGTCACCCAGTCGAAAACGTTCGCCGAGCACAACCTGCAGCCGGAGGACCTCGACCTCACCCCGGTGCGATGCGAGACGTGGGGCGGGTGCGCCTGGATCAACCTCGACGACGACGCTCCGCCGCTGCGGCAGTGCATCGAACCGTTCGCCACCATCCTCGACGCCTGGAAGGTGGAGTCGCTGCGCACCGAGTGGTGGTACGCCTGCCGCCTGCCGGTCAACTGGAAGCTGGCCGAAGAGGCGTTCATGGAGCAGTACCACGTGATAGAGACCCATCCCCAGCTGGTCATTGCCGGCAGGATCCCGCCCCGCAAGGGGGAGGCTTTCGACCCACGCACTTTCGTCGACGCCGAGATCCACTACCTGCGCACGATGAGCGAAGGCATGGCCGGCATGGTGCACGCCAACGACGTACGGGTGGCCGAGAGCCTCCGGGACATCGAGCTGCCGGCGGACCCGAAATCGGCCATGGCGACCTGGAACCGGACGCTCAACGACGAGGTCGTGCGCTGGCACCGGGACGCCGGCCGTGACATGCCCGATCTCAACGAGCTCGAGGCACAGGGGCTCAACCAGCCGATGGGCTACTGCTTCCCGCACTACTTCGTCCTGCCCATGTACAGCAGCGCCTCCTCCTACCGCTTCCGACCGCTGGGACCGGAGGAGACCCTGATGGAGATCTGGTCGCTCACCCGGTTCCCCGAGGGCAGCGAGCGCCGAAGGCCCACGCCACCCGAGCCCTGGGAGTGCGACGACCCACGCTGGCCACCTATCCCCGCCCAGGACTTCTCCAATCTCCCCCGGCAGCAGCGGGGCCTGCACGCCCGGGGGTTCGAGTACATGCGCCTGTCGGAACGGGCCGAGGGAGGTATCGCCAACTTCGAGCGTACCGTCGACGGCTTTCTGGCCGGCCTCCCCTACGAGAGGCTGCTGCCGGCCCTGCGGTCGGTCAACGTGAACCCCCTCGAGAGCCCCGTCGCCGACATCGACCTCTGAGTGGATGGTGACCATGACCACGCGGTGGTTCCGCTCCGGGAGCCCGGGCAGGTGAGCACCGACATGACGTTCGCAGAGGTGGCCGAGGGCGTCCGCCTGACCCTGGCCACCTACACCCAGGCCCTGGACGACGGCCGCACCGACGACGTCGTCGCCACCTTCTGTCCCGACGGCGTCTGCGACATTCCGGGGCTCGGCACCCACAGGGGCCACGACGCCCTCCGCCAGGCCTACAGGCAATGGGAGCCCAAGCGACCCCAGCGCCACCTCGTTCTCAACACCGTGGTCACCGCCCAGCGGCGACGCAGGAGGCCACGGCGGTCAGCGACGTCGTCTTCGCACTGTGGGGCGACGCCGGCTGGACCATCCAGTTGGTGGGCCGCTACCACGATGTCCTCCACCACAACCAAGGCGTCTGGCGATTCCACCATCGGGTCGCCACCTTCGTCACAGGGCCGAAACCCCGAAAGGACCACCATGGATGACCCCTCCGTCGATTTCGAGGCGATCGACTTCTTCCGCGGCAACGAACTGGTTGACGATCCCTATCCGTACTTCGACTGGCTACGCTCGCAGTGCCCGGTGCACCGTGAGACGCAACAGGGCGTGTTCATGGTCACCGGCTACGACGAGGCCCGGGCCGTCTACACCGATACCGACACCTTCTCCTCCTGCAACTCGGTCACCGGGCCCTTCCCCGGCTTTCCTGTCCCGCTCGAAGGTCACGACGACGTGAGTGAGCTGATCGACCAGCACCGCCATGAGCTTCCGTTCAGTGATCAGATCACCACCATGGACCCGCCAAAGCACCACGACCACCGCCACCTGGTCATGAGGCAGCTCACACCCAAGCGGCTGAAGGAGAACGAGGAGTTCATGTGGCGGATCGCCGACCGTCAGATCGACGAGTTCATCGACAGCGGCGCCTGCGAGTTCATCGGCGACTATGCCAATCCCTTCACCCTGCTCGTCATCGCCGACCTCCTCGGGGTACCCGAAGATGAGCACCAGGAGTTCCGTGACGCCCTGGCCCGGCGTCCCCGTACCGACGCCGTGGGCAGCACCCACGACGAGATGGCCCACAGCCCGCTCGAATGGCTCTACGAGAGGTTCAGCCGCTACGTCGAGGACCGGCGGAAGGAGCCGCGCCATGACGTGCTCACCGCGCTGGCCACGACCACCTTCCCCGACGGGGAGCTGCCCGAGGTCATCGACGTGGTCCGGGTGGCCGCCAACCTCTTCGCCGCCGGCCAGGAGACGACGGTTCGCCTGCTGGGTAGCTCTCTGCAGCTGATCGGCGAACGACCGGACCTCCAGCAACTGCTCCGGGACCGCCGCGACCTCATCCCCGACTTCGTGGAGGAGATGCTCCGGATCGAGGCACCGGTCAAGGGCGACTTCCGGCTGAGCCGGCGACCGTCGAACGTCGCCGGGGTCGACATTCCGGCCGGGGTGACCGTCATGGTGCTCAACGGTGCCGCCAACCGGGATCCCCGCCATTTCACCGATCCGGACCGAATTCCGGGTCGACCGTGACAATGCGCGCGAGCACCTCGCCTTCGGGAGAGGCGTGCACAGCTGCCCGGGGGGGCCGCTAGCCCGGATGGAGACCCGGGTGAGCATCGAACGGCTCCTCGACCGGACGACGACCATCGACATCTCCGAGGAGCACCACGGCCCCGGCGACTCCCGCCGCTACCAGTACATCCCGACCTACATCCTCCGAGGTCTGACCCAGCTCAACCTGGAGTTGACGGCAGCCGGGTCGACCGACTGATGGCGAGCACGCCGTTCCCAACGGAGTCACGGAGGCCCGCATGATCTTCATCGTCGTCAAACAGCCGGTGCGGGCCAAATACGCCGATGAGTGGCCGGCGCTGGTCGGGGAATTCACGGCCGCCACCCGGGCCGAGCCGGGCAACATCTCCTACGACTGGTACCGGAGCGCCGAGGACCCCAACCTGTGGGTGCTCGTAGAGGCCTACCGCGATGCCGAGGCGGGAGAGGCCCACGTCACGTCGGCCCACTTCGCGGCGGCCATGGCCGAGATGCCCCGCTGGCTGGCCGCAGCTCCGGAGATCATCAACGTCGAGGTGCCCGGTGACACCTGGTCCGCCGTCAGCGAAGGGTCCTGATCAGACCGGGAAGGGATCGGGCCGGGGGTCTCGCCGTCGCCCCTGACCGGTAGACGACCCCTACTCGTCGAGCAGGTCGGGTTGGACCGACACGATCCATTCGAACAGCGGCTGAAAGGCGCGCCATCCAGCCATCGGCCGCCCGACCATGGGCGCCGTCTCCGCCGCTTGATGGGCGTCGATGAGCACGGGGCTACCGGCCGCCTCGGCCAGCAACTGCGCCTGGCAGGTGCGCTCCATGGTGATGAACCACCATGCCGCCTCGTCGACGGACGTCTGCCCGACGGTCAACAGGCCGTGGTTCGACAGGATGACCGCCTTGTGGTCGCCGAGCGCGTGGGCGATGCGCTTACCCTCCTCGATGTCCAACACCACGCCGGTGTAGTCGTCGAAGACCGAATGGTCGCCGTAAAAGGCGCAGGCGTCCTGGGTCAGGGGATCCAAGGGGCGGCGCAGCGATGACCACGCCCTGCCGTAGATCGAATGGGCGTGGGCGGCGGCCACCACGTCGGGACGAGCCGCATGGACCTGTGAATGGATGGCGAATGCCGCCGCGTTGACGGGCCAGTTGCCCTCCACCACCTCGCCTCTGTCGTTGACCAGGATGAGGTCCTTCACCCGGATGAGTTTGAAGTTCATCCCCAACGGGTTGACCCAGAAGTGGTCGGCGTGCTCGGGATCACGCGCCGTCACGTGACCGGCCACACCTTCGTCGAATCCGAAGTGTCCGAACAGGCGGAAGGCGGCAGCCAGGCGCTGCTTACGGTGTCGCCGCTCGTCCCCGATGTCGTCGAATGTCGGGAACCGCGCCGGAAGGCGGTCGGAGACCATCACCGAATGCTAAGACAGCGTGGCTGGGGGTGACAACCGACAAGCCGAGGGCCGTCGGGCTGTCCATTCTTCTGGACCCACAGGCGTGTGCTTCGTGAGCAACGGGGCGGATGTTGTGAAACGGGCGGATCGCCTGCCGTCTTGCCCTGACGACAGATGGGACGAAGATCTGTCGGAGCCGGTGGGGCCGGCGCCAAAGCCTCATCGACGGCCTCCAATGTGATGTTCCGGTGACCCGATGCCATGGCTCAGCCACGCCAGGATCCGGGTCGCCTATTCGTGCTATACAACTTTCACCAATATTGGTGGGCTCGACCGGGCGGGATCGCGCAGGGCCGGGGTGTGACCCCGGCGATCACGTGGTGATCCGCCAATCATCCAAAACAGAGACCCAAGGAAGAAAGAGGGGGAGGGCAATGGGCGAGTTGGACAACAAGGTTGCCGTCATCACCGGAGCGGGCTCGGGCATGGCCAAAGCGTCGGTCAGGGTGTTCATCCGGGAAGGAGCCAAGGTGGTGGCCGCCGACATCAGCGGGGCCGAGCAGACCACCGCCGAGGAGGTGGGTGGTGACGTCCTGCCGGTCCATTGCGACGTCACCAAGGAGGATGAGGTCGAGGCCCTCATGGCAACCGCCGTCAAGAATTTCGGCCGGGTGGACGCCGTCCTCAACGTGGCCGGCGTGGCCGACGGCTGCATGCTGGCCGACCTCGACATGGAGCTCTACGACAAGCTCATGGACGTGGATCTGCGCGGCGTCTTCCACGGGATGAAGCACGGCATCCGCACCATGCTCCCCACTGGCGGCGGCTCCATCATCAACTGGTCGTCGATCGGGGGCATCAACGGGACTGCGGGCGTGAGCGTCTATTCGGCGGCCAAGCACGGGATCATCGGTGCGTCCAAATGCGCCGCCATCGAATACGGCGCCCAGGGGATCCGAGTCAATGTCATCTGCCCGGGGTTCATCATCACCGAGATCATGTCGGTGGGGGCCGAGGACTTCATACCGGACATCGCGGCCAAGGCGGCTCTCAACCGGGCCGGCCTGCCCCACGAGGTGGCCGAGGTCGGCGCCTTCCTGGCCTCTGACCGGGCGTCGTTCGTGACCGGAGCCACCATCCCGGTGGACGGCGGTTGGACCGCCAAACTGGCCTAGCCGGGCGCCGACGGTGATCGGTTCAGCCGGGTTAACCCGGACCTACGACAATTCGCGGCGACGCCGACAGGCGAGCGAGACCCGGATCCGGATCGTCTCCGCCGGCTGCGATCTTCTCCGCAAGACGGCGATCAGGGACTGGCGAGGGCTGACCATCCGAGCGGTGGCCGATCATGCCGGCGTCAGCGAGAGCACCGTCTACCGCAACTTCGGTACCGAGCGGGGGCTCAAGGATGCGGTCATGCGTCAGCTCGAGCGGGAAGCCGGCGTCGACCTCGACCGCATGGAGCTGGGCCAGATCGCCAGCATTTCCGGCCGGATCTTTGCCAGCGTCTCCGCGCACCCCATCGAGCGGCGGCCATCCCTGGATTCGACCCTGGAGGAGGCGGGCCGACGACAACGGGATGCGCTGCTTCGGACGGTGAAGGGCCACACCCCGGCATGGTCAGATGCCGATCGCCGGGTGGCGGCGGCCATGCTCGACGTGCTCTGGAGCGTGGCGGCCTACGAACGTCTGGCCGTCGACTGGCACCTCGACCACGACCGAGCCGCAGCCGGTATCGCCTGGGTCATCGAGCTGGTCGAGGAGGCGATCCGAGCCGGACGCCGTCCCCACCGCGGGGATCAGCGGCCGTAGTCGGTGGTCTCGGCCAGGTCGGCGGCCTGCTTCATGGTGTTGACCACGATCGGCCCGAAGGCCAGAAGCTTGTCATTGTCGCCGGCCCGGGCGAAGCCCCTTTCGAGCACGATGGCCAGCTTCCACTTGGCCAGGATCACGTAGTAGTCGATGTCGTCGACCTGCCGGCCGGATACCTCGGCGTAGCGGGCCACCACCTGCTGGCGGTCGGGCATCCCCCGGAGGTCCACGTAGCTGGACTCGGAAGCCTCAGCTGACGAGGTGTCGGTGGGCCATCCCTGCACCATCCACCCCAGGTCGAGCTTGGGGTCCCCAACCGTGCCCATCTCCCAGTCGACGATGGCGGCCAGCTGGGCCGGCGCCCCATCCTTGTACATGACATTGGCGAACTGGTAGTCGCCGTGCATCACGCCGGGGATGTAGTCGATCGGCCTATGCGACCGCAGCCAGGCCGAGGCCACGTCGAAACCGTCGAGCTCCCGGATCTTGACGTTCTCGAAGAACGAGGTCCATCGGTCGACCTGGCGCTCATGGAAGCCCTCGGGACGCCCCAGTCCCTCGAGGCCCCGGGCCCGCCAATCGACCTTGGACAGCAGGGCGATTCCCTCGGCCAACTGGTAGCCGAGCCCGGCACGGGCCCCCAGGTCGGTGTCGAAGGGGGCCGGCCAGGTGTCGCGGCCCATCGGCGACCAGCCGTCGACGAACCCCATCAGGTAGAAGGTCCGTCCCAACACCGAGGTGTCCTCGCACACGGCCACGGCGGCGGTGTGGGGCACCTCGGTCCCGTCCAGCGCCTTTACGATGCGCCACTCGCGCAGGATGCCCTGATCACGGTCGGGCGGCGCCTCCGGTGGCGGGATGCGGATCACACAGCTGGTCTCCGCCCGGCGGACTTGGTAGATGTCGTTTTGGGCGCCACCGGACAGGATGCGGTGCTCGATGGGCTCGCCCTGGCCCGGCAGTCCCTGCCCGTCCATCCAGGTGGCCAGCCTCTCGAAGTCGATCACAGGTTCCCTTCCTCCAGCTCCATGTACTCGGCGAACTTGGCCTTGGCCGCCTCCAGCTTCCCGGGGATCCACTCCGACGGCCACATGCCGTCGGCCGGCTGGTAATCGCGTAGGACCTGTCGGGCCACCGTCAGCTTGTGGACCTCGGTGGGCCCGTCGGCGATGCCCATGATGGCCGCGGCGTTGATCATCATGGGGAAGGGCATCTCGTTGGTCGTCCCCAACGCCCCATGCAGCTGCATGGCCCGCCAGGCAATGTCGTGGAGCACCCCGGGCATGACCACCTTGGCCGTGGCGATGTCCTTGCGGACCCGTTTGTAGTCGTTGTACTTGTCGATCTCCCACGCGGTGAAGAGCACGAAGAGCCGGAACTGGGCCAGCTGGGCGTACGAGTCGGCGATGTAACCCTGCACGAATTGCTTTTCGGCCAGGATGCTCCCTTGGGTCTCCCGACTGAGGGCCCGCTCGCACATCATGTCCAACGCCTTTTGAGCCATCCCGATGGTCCGCATGGCATGGTGGACCCGTCCGCCTCCGAGACGGGTCTGGGCGATGACAAAGGCGAGACCCTCCCCGCCGAGCAGGGCGTCAGCGGGTACCCGCACATCCTCGTAGTGGATGAGGGCGTGGAAGCCCTCGTTGAGGGGCTCCCCGGGCAGACCCACGTTCCGGACGATGTTGACCCCGGGGGTGTCCGACGGCACCAGGAACATCGACATCCCCTGGTAGGGGCTTATGTCAGGATTGGTGACGGCCATCACGATGAGGAACGATGCCGTCTTGGCGTTGGAGGAGAAGTACTTCCAGCCGTTGATGACCCATTCGTCCCCGTCTCTGACCGCCTGGGTGGTGAACATGGTCGGGTCGGCACCGGCGTGGGGCTCGGTCATCGAGAACGTGGAGAACATCTCCCCGTCGAGCAGCGGCTGGAGGTAGCGCTCCTTCTGCTCGGGTGTGCCGTAGTGGGCGATGATCTCGGCGTTGCCGGTATCCGGTGCCTGCGTGCCGAAAACGGTGGAGGCCCACGGCGAACGGCCGAGGATCTCGTTGAGCAAGGCCAGCTTCAACTGGCCGAAGCCCTGGCCCCCGAGTTCGGGGCCCAGGTGAGTGGCCCACAGCCCCTGACGGCGCACCTCGTCCTTCAGCGGGTCGATGATCTTTCTCTGGCCCGCGGTCATGGGAACGAACTGCTGGTGGGGAAAGAGGTAATCCAGCGGTTCGACTTCTTGGCGCACGAACTGGCTGGCCCAGTCCAGCTTCTCCTGGTACTCAGGATCGGTCTCGAAATCCCATGCCATCGTGGCTCCTCTCCGGTCGCCCAAGAATACTGTTCTTCTGGACAAGAAGACAATTCCTGACCGGAAGCGGGGCGGTGCGAGACGACGCCCGCACGACCCGGAAGACCACCCTACGACCTGCCCGATGGTTCAAACGGGAGCAGACGGAGCCGTCGTCGCGCAGGACACCGATGATCGCCGACCCCGTTGCGCCCCCCTGGCGGCGGTGGAAACATCTAGTTCTCGTGCCGGAAAACATCGATGGTGCCCAGGGCGACGTTGCCGCTCGCATCGCCGCTCACACGCTGGCCAAGCGTGGGGCCGACTACACCGATGAGGTGAGGGGGCTGCTGGACGCGGCGCTGACCGTGATCGGCGACATGGGCACTTCCGCCCGGGTTCGGGTGGCTGACATCGTCGCCGCCGCCGGCGTGTCCAACGACACGTTCTACCGACACTTTCCTTCGAAGGACGCATTGATCATTGCCCTGCTCGAAGACGGCACCGAGCGCCTGGCCAGCTACATCTCGCACCAGATGCAGAAGGTGGCCGCACCGGAGGACAAGGTGCGTTGCTGGGTGGAGGGGATGTTGTCCCAAACGCGCGGGCAGGTGGCGGCCACAACGTTGGCCGTCCTCTGGAACGGGAGCGGCATCGGCATCGGTGTATCGGCTGGACGTCACAATGCCAGCATTCCCTTGGGCGCCCTGCTGCTCGAGCCCTTCACTGCCCTCGGGAGCCGCGCCCCCGAAATCGATGCCTCGCTGGTGGCTCACGCCACCCTCGGAAAGGTGGCGGACTATCTCTGGGCCGGCGCCCGACCCACCCGCCCCGAGCTCCGGGCGATCGCACAATTCTGCATCGATGCGGCCATTCCCCCGGTCCCCCGGCGCTGAAGACGGTGGTTCCCGACCCGATCGACGACGTCGGTCCGGGAGCACCCAGACCGGTACCACACCGACGCGAACAGCGCTCGACTACGGACCCCGGTCGACCCGGGCGATGGTCCGCTCGACGAAGGCACGGGTGGTGTCGTGACCGGCGGTGACGCCCAGCGCGTCCTCGAGGGCCAGGACCTGGGACAGGCCGGTGATCATGAGCAGCGCCACAATGGGTGGAAGATCGTCTTCGGCCACGCCCAGTGTGCGCAGGGCAGCCGTCACCGCCTCCAGCTGAGCGGCCCGGAACCGCTCGGCGTAGCGTGCGATCTCGGTACGGATCGCCTTGCGGTGATTGGCCAGGGCCACGAACTCGATATTGAATCGGGCCGCACCGGGGTCGTCGTTCAGTTGCCACAGCGCCCGGAGCGAGCCGTCGGCGGCGATGGTCCGCTCGATACGGACCACGTTCTCCTCGGCCCTGCGCCGGAAGACCTCGAGGAAGAGGTCATCCATGGTCCGGAAGTAGTAGTGGACCAGCTGCGGCTTGAGGCCGGCTCTGGCCGCCACCCGTCTCGACGTGACCGCGGCATAGCCCTCCTCGAGGAGGAGCAGCTCGGCGGCGTCCAGCAACTGGGCCCGGGTCTTCGAATCCTCGGCTCCGATGCGGCGGGTCGAGGTTGGGGTCACGACGACACCTTGCCATAGCAACAGGACCACTGTGCTAGGCAGTTGCGCAGCATTGTTGTGCGATCGCCCAGCAATGACAGGAGGGTAGGCCGCCATGAAGGCAGTGCGGAGCATCGAGGGTGGGGTGGCCGTGGTCGACCTCGACGAGCCCCCGGGTAGCGGCGAACTGGTTCAGATCGCATCGGCCAGCATCTGCGCCTCCGACCTCGGTTACATCCAGTTCGGTAGCCGCGCCATCCTCGGCCACGAGCTGGCCGGTCACCTGGAGGACGGCACCCCGGTGGCCGTCGAGGCCATTTACGGGTGCATGGACTGCGAGCAGTGCCAGCGCGGTGCCTACAACCTGTGCCCGACCCACGCCCAGCGTGCTCTGGGTGTCAGCGCCGACGGCGGCATGGCCGAGCACTTCCGCGCACCGGCAGCACGACTGGTCCCGCTCCCGCCCGGACTGGGCGTGGGCGACGCGTCGCTCGTCGAACCGGCCTCCGTCTCGTGGCATGCGCTGAGACTCGGCGCTGTCGGACCGGATACCACGGTTGCCGTCGTCGGGGCGGGCGCTCTGGGGCTCCTGGCCGTCCCGGCGCTCGTCGGCAGGGCGCGGTGACCGTCGATCTGGAGGCGCGACACCCGCATCAGCGAGAGGCCGGCGAGCGGCTCGGCGCCCGGATCGGAACGGAAGGAATTTACGACGTGGTGATCGAGGCAGCCGGAACGGCCGAGAGCCTGGCGCGGTCGCTCGAGCTGGTCGCCCCCGGCGGCACCGTCGTGGTGGTCGGCGTGCACATGGGCAACGTGGAGATCAACTGGTCCTCGCTGTTCATGAAGGAGGGCCGCCTGGTGCCGTCGCTCGGCTACTGCGCGCACGACGGCAGGCGGGAGATGGAGGATGCCGCGGCCATGCTGGCCGACGACCCGGACATCGCCCGCACGCTCATCACCCATCGTTTCCCCCTCGGAGAGGCCGTCGAGGCGTTCCGCATCGCCGGCACCCGGTCCGCCGCCAGCATCCGGGTGGTGCTGGAGCCGTGAAGGTCGGGAGCCCGTTCCCTGTCGGGATGACGGCCGAGGAACGTAGAGGGCCACCGCGGACGGTGTGCTAAGCAATTGCACAGCAGTGACCGGAGAGGGAGAGACCGCAGTGAGCGAGTGGCAAGACATCGACTTCTTCTTCGACCAGTCCCTGGTCGAGGATCCGTACCCGTACTTCGACGGGCTGCGTTCGGCCGGCCCCGTGCTGCAGCTCCCCCACCTCGGGGTGGTGGCCGTGACCGGCTACGACGAGAGCATGGAGGTTTACCGGGATACCGACACGTTCTCGTCGTGCAACTCGGTGATCGGCCCGTTTGCCACCTTTCCGGTGCCCCTCGAGGGCGACGACGTCAGCGCCGTCGTCGATCGCTACCGCGACCAGCTGCCGATGCACGAGCACATGGTGACGATGGACCCACCCGATCACACCCGCGAGCGGGCCCTGCTGATGCGGCTCATCACCCCGAAGCGGCTGAAGGACAACGAGGAGTTCATCTGGCGTCTGGCCGATGAACAGCTCGACGAATTCCTCGGCGACGGCCGGTGCGAATTCATCACCGCGTTCACCCAGCCCTTCGCCATGCTGGTCGTCGCCGACCTGCTCGGGGTGCCCGAGGAGGACCACCAAAGGTTCCGCGAGGGATTCGGTCTCACCAGCTCCCCGGGCGTCGTCGGCGCCGGCGAGGAAGGGAGCCCGGGGGAGAACCCGCTGGCTTGGCTCGACCAGTGGTTCGCCCAGTACATCGAGGACCGTCGCCGCCAGCCGCAGGGGGATGTGCTCAGCGACCTGGCCCTGGCCACCTACCCCGACGGCACAACGCCCGACGTCACTTCGGTGGTGCGGACGGCCACCTTCCTGTTCGCCGCCGGACAGGAGACGTCCGCTCGGCTACTGGCAGCCGCCCTCAAGTACCTGGCCGAGAACCCGGAGAGCCAAGACGAGTTGCGAGCTGACACCGACCGGATACCCGGCTTCCTCGAAGAGGTCCTGCGGGTGGAGAGCCCGGTGAAGGCCGACTTCCGCCTGGCCCGACGCCGGACATCCATTGCCGGTGTCGATATCCCCGCCGGCACACCGGTCATGCTGCTCAACGGCGCGGCCAACCGCGACCCGAGGCGTTTCGAGTGTCCTGCCGAGTTCCGCATGGATCGCCCCAATGCCCAGACTCACATCGCCTTTGGACGGGGCGTCCACTCGTGCCCGGGCGGCCCCCTGGCTCGAGCCGAGGGGCGGGTCAGCATCGAGCGCATTCTCGATCGCACCCGCAACATCCGGCTGTCCGAAGAACATCACGGGCCCGCCGGGAATCGGCACTTCCGGTACGAGCCGACGTGGATCCTCCGGGGGCTCTCCGACCTCCATATCGAGTTCGACCCCGCCCCGGTCACGGGGTGAGTCGGTCTGCGGTGGCCACCGGAGGTCGGTGATCCCCCGCCCGGACTATGCGGTCATCCCTCAGCCTCCGACGTCGGACTGTGCCGCCACCCTGTCGAGAGTTTCGGCGTCGGCCGGGAGCAGGTAACCGTCCTTCACCTCGGCCGCCGTCGCCGCGTCCCACTTGGCCACGAAATCGGCGTGGGTGGGATAGAGAGCCGAGAGCTGGGCCGCACTGAAGGAAGCCGTCGTGCCCAGGATCGAGCACAGAGCGGGCCCAGAAATCGACTCCGCTTGGCTGGCCGGGCTCGCTGTGCCGGCGGCCGGCTGAGGGGCCGGCTGACCGAGGCCCGACAGCTTGGCCACCGGAACCTGCACCTGCGGTGGTCGGACCCCACCGAGCGCGTCGCCCAATGCGTCGGTTAGGAAGGTGTGCGGGTTGGCAGGATTCACCTCGAGTCGCGGCGACTGCCTCGGTGCTTGCCCGGTGGTCATCCACCTGTTGACGGCCACCATGGCCGCCCGGAGCTCGTAGGTATGAGACTCGGTGTCTATGGGCGCGGCGCAGTCCACGATCCCGGGGATGGGGTCCTTTGGCGGATTCAGCATCGACTGGAATGCCTCAGTGTCGGCGACACCGTTGCCCGTGTCTGCACGAGCGTAGATAACGCCGTAGCTGTCGTCGTGGGCGGCCCCGGCAATCTCCCACTCCCGTAAGTACTCGGTCGGCGCCTGGCGGGCCGACAGGTAGCCGAGAGCGAGAAGATCAGATTCCGTCTCGAAGAGGAAGACCGGCACATGGATGTCCGAACGGATGAGGGTCGGGGTCGGGGGTGTGATGGTGGGTTGTGGTGATTGCGAGAGATTGGCGGCACCGCCACTCCTGCTGTACACGAAGTAGGCGTCGTAGATGCCGGGTGAACGGGGTTGAAGGGCGTCGATGTAGGTCACCATTCGAAATGAAGATTGGGACTCCCCCAAGGCAAGGACGTGCTTTGGCTGCAGTCCACCCAACAGGCGCGACCCCGATGTGCGAATGGCTTGGCCGGCCTGCTGGTAGATGCTGTAGGAATAGCTGTCTCCGGGATGATGGAGGGAGCCGTAGCGAGCGGGGTCAGTCTGCTTGAGAGCGCCGGCCCCATACTCCGTAGCAAGCGAGCCTGATTGCCCGCTGATCCCGCCCGCTTGTGCGTCAACACCCACATAGGCCATGCCGTTCCGGATCATCTGGACATGGGCGCTCAGCCATGCCGCTGGTGCGTCAATACCCGCCGTCTCATTGAGCCACTCGACCACGACGGTCCCGTCGAAGTGTTTTGGGTCACGAGGGCGGTAGACGACGATGCGCGTCTTGTAGGAAGCAGCAGTCGCCGGTTTGACGTCCCATCGGCCGTTTTCGGAGAGGGGCTTCACGCTCGTATAGGACGAGGCCGTACCGGAAAGAAAGAACTCGGACTGCTCATAACCCACCTCGGAAGGAGAGAAGAGAGTGGACCCCAGGAATGCGATCTTGCTGCTCGGGAGTATGGGGCCCTGGATGGTCGGTGTCGGCACCGATGCCGTCGCCGCCGTCGCTGCTGCACTGGCCGCAGGGCTGGAGGACGGGGAGGAGCACCCCGCCATCACTGCCGCTCCCACGCAGAGCACGACCAACGCCCGGGTCGCAATTCGAGTCACGGAGTTCCCCCTACTCTCAGTCGGCTGGCAGATTCTGTCAGTAGAGTCTTATCCTGTCAAAGAGCAGAAGAGTGTCCGAGAGTAGGGCTGTCCGACGACGGTCGGCTGCGCAGGGGTCAGCCTCAGGCCCAGTTACCCAAGGCCACCGGGGCGGGCTCCGCTGGGGTCCGGCGTGTCTGACAAGAGAGGACGGGACTTGGAAGAGCAATCGCTGGCCACCCAACTCAGGGCGAGACGGTCACGGATGATGACGGATGCGTTGGAGGATGTCGCCCTGCGGTTGTTCGAGCGAAGCGGGTTCGGGGCCGTGACGGTCGACGAGATCGCAACGGATGCTCACATATCCCCCCGGACTTTCTATCGGCACTTTCCTGCCAAAGAGGATGTGTTGCAGGTGCACATCGACAGACGAAGCGAAGCCCTTGGGGCGGCACTAGCGACGCGCCCTGATCATGAGCCGCCCCTGCTGTCGCTCCGTCTGGCCCTCGGTGAGGTGCTCGCCAACGAAGACGCCGTAGCACTCCGGCGTTGGATCGCCGTCGTTCAGGCC
Organism: uncultured Acidimicrobiaceae bacterium; assembly: GCA_963813525.1. GTDB lineage: Bacteria > Actinomycetota > Acidimicrobiia > Acidimicrobiales > RAAP-2 > Bog-756. Next base: position 482,712 of record CAWEZI010000005.1, on the reverse strand, counting down.
ACGCCGGGTGTTCTGAGGGCGGTGGCGGGAGGCATACAGATCAAATTTCAACGCGTGGTGGCAGACTTTTTTGGTTCCCGACTGGGAGTGCCGGGCGACGCTCTGGTTCCCACCATGCTGGCCGCCGCAGCGGGAGGGATCATCCAGACCGCCCATGCCCGCTGGTTCTTTGACGGCGGGGACTTGGCCACTACCGTCTCCGAGAGCTTGGAGGTACTGGAGAGCGGGTTCGGAAAGGATCCGAGGATGTGGCCCCAGTAGATCGGACGAGGAGCTGGTCCGCATCATGCCGAGCCGAGTGGTCACAAGGAACGCTCCCGGTCGAGAATGCCCTCGGTCGCTGACCGACGGACAAGGCGCCATCCGGCATTGATATGGTCGAGCCGGTGGGCCCGGTCAGGCCAAGCGGGGTGCGTGTCGTTTGTACCGTCATTGTGGGCGCCCTCTCCTTGACGGCCCTCCTGCCGCGCTCGGGGGACGCAGCCGCCGCCGGGTTCGGCGCTGATCAGGGGAAACCCACGTTGTGCACCGTGCTCGTCCGTCCTTCGGAGGATCTGGCCCGGGTGGTGGCCGACTCCGCCGATGGAGCGACCATCTGTCTCGCTCGAGGTACGTATGTGATCACCCAACCGGTCGAGCCCAACAGAGGACAGACAATCGATGGAGAGGGACGAGCGACGCTGATCGGGACGGAACCCTTGGTCGGCTTCAAGGCCGCCGGATCCGATGGGTGGGACGCCACAATGGCCGGTGACCTCGGATCCCTCTCCGGCCAATGCCGCTCAGGCACGAAGGACGCGTGTCAGATGCCCAATGCGGTCTTCTCCGACGGTCGGCCGCTCACCCGGGTCATGACGCTCGACGCCCTCGGCCGGGGGGACTTCTACACCCATGGCCGTACCGTCTACGTCGACGGCGATCCGAGCGGGCACCGGCTCGAGGTAGCTCTGGCCTCCGACGCCATCACCTCCCAACCCGACAGCAGGGACCGGGATGTGACGGTCACCGGACTGACCGTTGAGATGTTCGCCACGCCCGCCCAGCACGGGGCCATCGATACCGCCGCACCCGGTTGGATCATCGAGGACGATCGGGTGGAGCTCAACCACGGGGCAGGGGTGGCCACCGAAGGTCACACCTGCATCGAACACGTCGACGCCAGCGACAACGGCGAGGAGGGGATCGCAGGAACGGGTTATGACACCATGGTCATCGACAACGTCATCGCCGACAACAACTGGGCCGGGTTCGATCCGGGGTGGGAGGCAGGAGGGGCGAAGTGGGGCGCAGCGTCGGACCTCGTCGTGCGGGACAACGTGGTGCGGGACAACCAAGGACCGGGCCTGTGGAGCGACGTGGACAGCGCCGACGTCACCTTCGAAGGTAACACGGTCACAGGAAATGCAGAGGCCGGCATCTTCTACGAGATCAGCAGCGATGGCCTCATCTCGGACAACTATGTCAGCAGGAACGGATTCGGGATGGACGTCTGGCTGTGGGGGTCAGGGATTCTGCTGGCAGAGTCGAGTGGGGTGACCGTGAGCGACAACACAGTCGTCGACAACGCAAACGGCATTGGCCTGATCCAACAGGACCGCGGCGACGATCCCGACGGCGACCCGCTCGTACTCCACGACATCGCCATCAACGGCAACACCGTCGATCTCGGTTCCGGTTCGATGGGCCTGGTTCAGGATGACGGTGATCTATCGGTGTTCTCCGACCCAACCATCACCTACTCGGCCAACAGGTACTCGCACTGTGCGGGCACGCCCTTCACGTGGAACGACGAATTCCTGACGGCGGCCGAATGGCGTGCACTCGGCCACGACGTCGACGGTGTGTTCCAGTGTGGGAACCGCGCCTGAATTCAGACCGTGGCTCCGGCCGGGCACACCGCCGAGGGCAGCGTCCGGCTCAGGGCAGGTGCCCGGCCGCATGACCAAGGAGATAGGGCTCGGTACGGTGGTGGACCGGCGCCACGGCGGACCACGCCATTCGGCCCATCCGTCGCTCGTAGCGCACAAAGGTGGTCATGGTCACCCGACAGCTCTGGGTTCGCACCACTTTGTAAGCGGTCAGCGACGATGAGTGCACTTCGAGGACGACCGCATCGGTGGTTCTGGTGGCGATCGTCCAACCGCAGACGTGAACAGGCGAGGATCGGGGGCCGAGGCGAAATCCCAGGACGTATTTCCATCCGAACGACACGAACCAACCGATGGGGCTGGGGACATCTTCGAAGGTGGCCCTCGCCCACTGCTCCGGCGACAGGGAGACCCGGTCCGGAATAGTCGCTTCAAAAGCGCTGGCGTAGTGGTGCGCACCCGAGCCACCAACGTCCTCGGTCACCGCCACTCGGCGCACCTCAGGCATCAGATGAGTCAGTCTGGCTCCTGCATCGATTCCAGCATGGCCGCCATCTGTTGATGGACCAGGTTGACGGCCTGGAGCGGGCGGATCATGACCCGAAACTCGATGATGCGTCCCTCATCGTTGCACCGAATGATGTCGACGCCGTTGACATACTTCCCCTCCATGGTGGTCTCGAACTCCAGCACGGCCAGGTCGTCGCCGAGCACAGTCTTGGTGTACCTGAACCCCTCTGCCGGATCATCGACGGCCGAACCCGTCGAATGCCGTCCGCTAAAGGTCTGTGCCGCCGCCTGCAGGTACAGCGACGTGATCTGCTTCCCACGTTGTGGGGTGAACACGATCGGCGAGTAGAAGACGACGTCATCCTCGAGCAGTCGGTCCAGACCGCCTGCCAGTTCGCCCCGGATGAATGCCTGCCAGCGGGCGACCACCATCTCGATCATTTGTCGTCCTTTCCTGTCGTCATCGGGTACGGAGTCGCGCCGTGAGCTCTATCTCGACGGCGATGTCGAAGGGGAGCTCGGCCATACCCACCGCGCTACGGGTGTGGCGTCCGGCATCGCCAAAGACCTCCACCAGAAGGTCGGAGCAGCCGTCGATCACCCCGGGAGTCTGGTTGAAGCCGGGGGCGACGTTGACCATGCCGAGTACCTTGACGATGCGCTCGATGCCATCGAGGTCGCCCAACTCAGCGTCCAGGGTGGCCAGAATGGACAGTCCGGTGAGGCGGGCGGCCCGCTGTCCGTCTGCGAATGAGACGCTGCCACCCACCTTCCCCCGGATGATGGTCTCTCCGCTGATGGGTCCGTGGCCACCCACATAGACCAGGCCGTCCTCAACCACGCAACCGAGGTAGTTGCCGACAGGAGGGGAGACCGGAGGAAGGATGATCCCGAGCTCCTCGAGTCGGTCGGCTATCACCCACGAAAGCCTAAGGGGTGCGCCTCACCCACCTCGTCGGATGCGTCCGCGGAGGGCCATCAAGGCCATCGTCATGCTGACCAGGCCCAGCCCGACCAAGGCGGCCAGCCCGTCCAGAAGAGGACCGGCCTGCCAGCCACCGGTGATGACCGAGCGTTGGGCATCGAGCAGGTAGGTGACCGGATTGTAGGTGGCCACGGTGGAGAACCAGCTGGTCAGGTCGGCCTTGGGGATGATGGCATCGGTCAAGAAGGCAAAGGGGAAGAAGACGACGAAGGTGGCATTGACCGCCGCCGGACTACCCGTCTTGAGAGCGACGGCGTAGGGGAACCCGGTGAACACCAGCCCCCACAGAGCAGCGAGACCGACGAAGACCACCACCCCTTCGGCTCCGGTGGCAAAGCGCACACCGAGGGCAAAGCCCAGGACAAGGACCGGGATGGTGAGAGTGATGATGATCACGACGTCTGCCGCCATCAGGCCGAGCAGAAGGGCCGAACGACGGACGGGGGTGAGACAGAGCCGGTCGAAGTACCCGCTCTGAATGTCACTGACCAAGCTCGGGGCCCGCGATATTCCGGTGACGGCGAAGGCGATGGCCATGGGAAGGAGGAATGCCTTGTAGTCGAGACCCCCTCTGTCGGCCACATGTCCGAGCGCCCCGAGGTTCACGATGTAGAAAAAGGCCGGGATGAACACGGCGGGCAGGATGGAGGCTGGTTCACGGCGCAATTGTCGCAGAGCCCTCGTGGCCACCGACACCAGGTCCGACCAGAATCCGGCGGCCCGGCCGCGAACGATGGCCTCCCCGCTCCGAAGGATGGCCTCACCGGGTGCGGTCGTCATGCCGCTTCCTCGATACGACCACCGGTCAGCTCCAAGAACACGTCATCGAGGCTCGGCGTCCGCATGGCGATGCTCCGAACCTGAACAGCACCGGTTGACAGGGCGACAGCGACGGAGCTGAGGGCGGCCGGACCATCGACGACCCGCATGGTGATCTGATCGCCTTCACGTCTCACCGAACGCACCCCGTGGAGCTGGCCGAGGCGAGCCATGGCGTCGGCGTCGTGGCCGTCCACTTCGACGATCAGGAGATCGTCGGCAATCGACCGTTTGAGAGAATCAGGTGGGCCCTCGGCCACCAGCTTGCCTCGGTTGATGATGCCGACTCGATGAGCCAGGACATCGGCCTCCTCCAAGTACTGGGTGGTGAGAAAGATCGTCATGCCCAGCTCGCGGTTGAGGCGTTCCACCTCTGCCCACACGGTGGCACGACTAGCCGGATCGAGTCCCGTGGTCGGCTCGTCAAGGAACAGCACCTCGGGGTTGTGAATGAGGGCCATGGCCAGGTCGAGCCGGCGCTTCATCCCACCCGAGTAGCCGCCCACCCGCCGATCGATGGCGCCTCCGATGTCCACCATGCGGAGAATCTCGACGGTCCGCCGGGTGATCTGGTCCTCACCGAGCCCGAACAGCCTCCCCTGGAAGCGCAACAGTTCGCGCCCGGTCTGGAGATCATCGAGCGCTGCGTCCTGAAGGGCGACCCCGATGCGGAGCCGGACAGCTCGGGGCTGGTGGACGACGTCGTGGCCGGCGACCCAGGCCCGCCCCCGGCTCGGACGCAGGAGCGTGCACAGCATGCGGACGACCGTCGACTTGCCGGCCCCGTTCGGCCCCAAGAACCCATAGATCTCACCCGGTCGGATGGTGAGGTCGAGGCCGTCGACGGCCACGTGCGGCCCGAAGGTCCGGACCAGGCCCTCTGCCTCTATCGCCCCCCGTGCCCGGCTGACTTGCCCCGCCAGACCAGCTTCCGACCGAATCTCATACTGTCCGGCATCGTGCATACTCCTTAGTATCTAGTATGCTGAGCCGTAGCGCAACCTATGGCGATCGAACCACTCACCCCGGAACGAAGGCGGCAACAGACCCGGGAGCACCTGCTGGCGGCGGCGGCCCAGGTATTCGCCGAACGGGGCTTCCACGGCGCCTCTCTCGACGAAGTGGCGACGGTGGCCGGCTTCACCAAGGGGGCCGTGTACTCCAATTTCAAGAACAAGGAAGATCTCTTCCTGGCCCTGTTCAGAGCGCGCTACGAGCAGGAGACGGAGGCCTTACGGGCAACCCTGGATGCGTCCGAGGTGCCATCCCAGTCCCGGCTGTCGGACTTTGTCGCTTTGTTCCGCGATCAGACCCACACGGCCAGGGACGATTTCGGTCTGCTCTACCAGGAGTTCTGGCTCTACGCCGCACGGAACCCGGCCGTTCGGGAGCAATTCACCCAGATCGATGACGAAGCGGTGGGGGCCCTGGCCGAGCTCATTGCCGATGAACGCGAGCACCTGGGCGCCGAACCCTTGGAGGATCCGATTCAGACGGCACGAATTATCGAGGTTCTGTTCCGGGGGATCGGGTTACTGCGCATTCTCCAGCCCGAGGTGGTCGACGAGTCCTTCATCGAAGGGGCGATCTCTTTTGTCGCCCGGGGCCTGGGCGTTACCCCGGAATGAACCCGGCGGCCAGGCTGGTCGAGCGGTCTAATTGCCGGTGGCCTCGACCAGGGAACGCCCGAAGTAGTCCGCGGCGTCCGCTACGCCGGGCAGGACGAAGAAGTAACCACCGCCGATTGGGCTGATGTAGTCGGTGAGGGGTTCGCCGGCCAGTCGGGTCTGCACGGTTTCGAACTGGCGGGTCAGGTCCTGCTGGTAGCAGGTGAAGATCAACCCCTGATCCAGATTGCCGTTGACATCGACTCCCCGGTCGTAGTTGAAGCCACGGCGAAGAATCCGGCTGGCCGCCGTCTGCGGGGTGCGCGGATTGGCTACCCGGATGTGGGCTGTCGTAGGGATGATCGCACCCTCGGGATCGTCGGCGTAGTCGGGAATGTCGGTCTGGCGATTGCCGTCGAGGGGTGCTCCCGTGTCGCGGTTACGACCGATCATGAGCTGCTGTTCATCCAGCGACACCCGGTCCCAGAACTCAACCAGCATGCGGATGATGCGGATGACCTGGTAGGACCCCCCGTAGGTCCAGGCCGGCTCGGGAGCGCCTCGTCGCACCCAGACCAGCTCATCCATGGCCTCGGCGGAGTGGACGTTGGGGTTGGCAATGCCGTCGTTGAAACCGAGCAGGTTGCGCGGTACGCCGGTCGGCCGGGGTGGGCTGACAAACCCGTCGATGCGCCAGCGGGGTTGCATGGCGCCCCGGGTGTACTTGGTGATGTCGCGGAGGGCGTGGATGACAGTGTCTGCGTCGGCAGCGAAGAGGCCCAGGCTCATATCCCCCTGACACTGTGCAGGGTCCAAGTTGTCGTCGGGAAAGGTGCCCATCGGCTTGAGAACGGCCGGTTTGGCTCCGCCCAATCCGAAACGGTCGTCGAACAGAGACGATCCCACGCCGATGGCCAGTGACAGCTGGCGAGGGGGGACCACCGGACCGAGGATGCCGTTGTCCGAGGTCGGTGCGGCCGGTCCGGCAAAGGGCGGTACCCCACCGGCCACCAGGATGCGAGCCCGATCGGTGACGGTGTGGAGGAGCTCCACCATGCTGGAACGATCGGAGGCCACGACGTCGAAGGAGACGAACAGAGTCGCTGGCGATGGCAGGGAAAGGATGCTCGACTGGTGAATCCCGTGGAACGGCGCCCCGGCGGCCGCTCCGGCCGGCGTCGCCCCCACCACCGATGCCACGGCCCCCACCGCACCCCCGGCAGTAGCCAGAGCCCCCGCCTGCAGAAATCCCCGGCGCGACAGGGTGGGTCCGGACCGGTGTGCGTCCTCGGCATCGACGTTATCCACGATGGATTGGGAGGCGCCGCCGTCAGGGGACCTTTCGGCGAGCTGGTCCTCCGGTTGCCGTTGGTCCGGGGTCATGGGCTCTGTGCCTCCGGCTGGAGCTCGAGGAGGTCAGGAACAGGTGACACCGTCTCGAGGTAGTTGCCAATCGCTCCATCCAACACCTGGCGCTGAGTGAGACTGAGCGACTGGACAGGTGTCCATGCCCCATCCGGCTGCCGGTAAGAGCTCAGGAGTTGGGCCAACTGGTGGAGGTCGGCTGTGGCCGCAGCCAGGAGGGCGGGATGACGTCGAGCCAGGGGCGGGGCGATGGCAGCCAGAGTCATCTCCGTTCCCTGCACGTTGGCCAGGGCGGTGGCCAGATTGGTGTGGCTTCCCTCGTCCGACTCACCGGTCAGCTGGAATTGCAGTGTGTTCTCGAGGATCTCGTGGGTGCGCAACGAGAGATCGTTGGCCACGACGGTTTCATCGGGGAAGGCGGCCTCCAGACCGTGGACGTCGCTGTCCAGGGTATTGGCCACCTGGGCGATGGTGGCCGGCGGCTGGTTGTTCCAGAGGGCGTACTCGAGGCGGAGGAATCCGGTCCACTGCGGATCGTTCACCCCTTGTGGCAGCCCGTTGGGTCGGCCGTCGATCTCGTCGTTGAAGTTGGCGAACGTGTCGTAGGCCGCCCCCAGACGCTCGTAGTCGAGATGAGCCACCAGCCAGGACCTCTTGGCCTGGGCCAGTTGGCCGGCGTCGGCCAGGAATGTCAGACGGTCCGTATCGGAGGTAAGGACCGCCAAGCCGGCCGACACATCGCTTCGGTAGGTGGCCACCGACGGCTGCATTTCGTAGAAGGTCACCGGCGCATAGGGATGGGCGTCACCGACGGCCGGGCCGGTGACGACGGCGATCGGCGAAACTACCGAGGCGTTTTCGGCGTAGGTGCACTGCACCCGGTAGCGACCAGGAGGGATCACCGCGTTCATGGTCCGGAGGACTCCCGGACCCAGGGCATCGAGCTCGCCGTAGACCAGCGCGGAAGAGGCGCCGACCAGGGTGACATCGACAACCGAGCTACCTGAATTGACCACAGTCAGTTGGCGTTGGCCGGAATGCGGAGGCCGCCAGCCCTGGCCACAGCTGTAGTCGCCCACCACGATCGAAGATGTTCCCGTCGGGGGGGTGGCGGTGTGGCTGACAGCGATCCAGATACCGGCGGCGCACAGAAGGGCGACGGCGGCCCCGACAACCACCAGGAGAGCCCGGGTTGTCATGGATCCAGGCTGCCCGGCCCGCCGGCCCCGGGTCCACCCAAAGTTGCCGTCATGCCCATGTGCTCCCCACCCCATTCACCGTCGCCGGACCAGTGCCGCCGTCGGCACAGCCGTGGGCCTCAGGCTTTGGTGACCGCCGAAGGTGGCGGGATGGTACCGGGTCCGGTGACCAGGCAACCCTCTTTGGCCACCGGGTTGGCCCCGGCCGGAAGCTTCGGAGGCTTCAGGAAGGCCGGCTTTGCTGTCAGGTCCAACATATCGAACAGACTGTTGGCATTGGCGTCGCGGCGGGTCAGAGCGGGTAGGTTCCATTTCTCTTCGATTGTCTTGAGAATCGAAGTGTGGTCGTAGACGGTGTGCGAGACGAAGTCCTTCTTGGCGTAGGGGCTGACCACCCCGGCGGGGACCCGAAAGCCGTACTGGTTGAAACCACCCGGAGGATCGCCGGGCGCCAGGTTCGGGGGAATATCGTCGGGAGGGATCGCCGGTGGCGGAGGGACGTGGTCGTAATAGCCACCGTGCTCGTCGTAGGTCCAGATCAACATGGTCTTTGACCAATTGGGGCTGGACATGACGGCGTTGACGACCTTGGCCATGAACTGGTCCCCGAACTGGATGTCTTGGGGATCCTCTTCGGAGGACTCGTCGTAATTGGGCTCGACCAGGCAGTAGGACGGTAGGTTGCCCGCAGCCGCGTCGGCGTAGAACTCATCGATCTTGACGACACCCTTGCTGAGGGGATTGCCCTCTTCGAGGTACTCGATGTACACGCCCAGGGTGGGCGTGTCGGTGTAGTAGTCCCTCCAGGTGATGCCGTGCTTGTCGAACTGCTGGTAGATGACCCCGTTGGGAGGAAGCTCCATGGGGAAGGTGTCGTTGATCAGACCGAGGGAGGTTCCCGATATCAGATAGCGGCGGTTGGGATAGGTCTGCCCCATCACCGAGCAGAAGTAGCGGTCGGCAAGGGGGAAGGTGTCGGCCATGCCGCAGGTGAAGGGCAGATCCTCCTTGGTGAAGTAGCCCATCGCCTCCGGTGTGGAGCTGGTCACGAAACCCTGACACGTTCCCCCGTCATAGGCTTCGTGGGCGGCCGTCCAGTCGTTGCGGACGCCCAGCGTCTGACACTCGGTGGGCATGTGGAAGGCATGGACGTCGTTGCCCTGGCCGTCAGGGTTCTTGGCCGTCGGCCGGCCGTTGGAGCCGATGGTGAATCCGTCACCCCTGCCGATGAGACCCACGATGTTGTCGAAAGAGTGGTTCTCCATCATCACCACGACGATGTGCTCGATCTCCGGAACCTGGTCGGTCCCAGCGGCGAGGTCGGGGCGGGGCAGTGACCCGGCGGCCTTGGGCACGCTGCGGGCCGTCGATGACGTTGTCGATGTTGTCGACGAGGAGACCGACGACGAACCGCCACAGCCGCTCAGAACGGCAGCCGCACCTAACATGCTCCCACCGATGAAGTGCCGTCGGTTCATCTTCACCGTTCCCTGTTCATGAGGTACCGCTCACGTGGTCAGTGTGACCATAGGACCGTCTGGGTGGAAAGGGGCGCATTTGGGCAGAACGACCCACGTACTCAGCAGGCCTGATCGACCACGCCGGGCGTGGTGCTGACGTCCGCCGAATTGACCGTGCGGATGCTCGGCGATCCCGCCTTTCCGTGCTTGACCTCGAAGACCTTGATGCCGACATTGCTGGCCGACGCGGTGGCTTGTGGCAGTTGGGCGGCCAGCTTGGCGCTCTTGTAATTGACGAACTCGCAGAACCCACCGGTGCTCTTGAAGGTACCCCGCCACGAGGCCGTCTGTTCTACGTCCGTGGGGAGCTGTGCTCGGACAAGTTGTTCGGCGGTGGCCAGACGGGTGGCCGGTGGGATCGACATGTGAAAGCCCACCACCCTCCCGCCACTCTCCTGGAGGGCGGTGAACTGAGGGACGGACTGGCCGTCGACGGTGACACTGGATCCATATCCCGCCGCCCCGCCCACGGTGACCGAAGGATGGGCCGACTGCCACACGGCGGTGGTGTCACCGAGCACGGCCACCCCGGGATGGACCGTGGTCGAAGGGGGAGGGCCGGTCGATCCCGACGAGCAGGCGGCCAGCGCAAAGGCAAAGACCGACCCGACCAGCGCGCCGAGAACCCATCTCCGACCAGGGACTGTCATCGTCAGGAAAACTACCGGTCCTGGAGGACGGCCGCTGGCCGGAGTTGCTCGGCAACCCCGGCCAGCCAGCGAACTAGGAGTTGATGGTGAGGCTGAAGGTGGCCGTCGTCGTCTGATGCTTCTTCTTGGTGGCATCTGTCACCTTCACTTTGATGGTGACGGTGCCGGTGGCCACGCTCGTCTTGACGGTGCCCTGCAGCACGCCCGCCTTGGTTATGGCCAGTCCCTTGGGCAGAGCTCCCACCTTGGCCCACTTGAGCGGAAGGACGCCACCGCTGGCGGTCAGCTGATCGCTGTAGTGGGTGCCTTCGGTGACCGGGGGCAGTGGCGAGGTCGAGGTGATGGTGAGGCCGTTGACCGTCAGAGTGAAGAACTGATTGGCCGGATCGCCGACACCGTTACTGGCGGTGAAGATGAGCTTGTAGGTCCCGCTGGCCGTCGGAGTACCCGACAGGACGCCGCCCGAGAAGGTGACCCCCGCAGGCAGGTTGCCGAACTCGGTGATCGTCGGGGTCGGGGCGCCGACGGCGGTGACCGTGAAGGACCCGGCACTGCCCTCGGTGAAGGTGGTGCTGTCGGCCGAGGTGATGGCCGGCGCCGCCCCCACTGTCAGCGTGAAGCTCTGGGTGGCGTCGGGGGCGAACCCGTTGGTGGCGTCGACGGTGAAGGTGTAGGTCCCGTTGGTGCCGGCCGCCGCGGTGCCGGCCAGAGTGCCCGTCCCGTCGCCGTTGTCGGTGAAGGTCACTCCGGTCGGGAGCGTCCCCGGGTCCGACAGCGATGGAGTGGGCGTGCCCGTCGTGGTCACCGTGAAGGACCCGTAGTCGCCCTCGTCGAACGTGGTGCTGTCGGCCGAGGTGATGGCCGGTGGGCCGTCCACGGTGAGGGTGAACGATTGGCTGGCATCGGGAGCCTCGCCGTTGGAAGCGCCGATGGTGACGTTGTAGACGCCCTCCTCGGTCGGAGTGCCGGCCACGGTGGCCGTGCCGTCACCGTTATCAGTGAAGCTGACCCCGGTGGGGAGGCCGGTGCCTCCGGACTCGGACAACGCCGCCGTGGGCGTACCGGTGGTGGTCACCGTGAAGGACCCGGCGCTGCCCTCGGTGAAGGTGGCGCTGTCGGCCGAGGTGATGGCCGGCGGGCCGTCCACGGTGAGGGTGAAGGACTGGGTGGCGTCCGGGGTCACCCCGTTGGAGGCGTCGATGGTGAACGTGAAGACGCCCTCCTCGGTCGGAGTGCCGGCCAGGGTGGCCGTGCCGTCGCCGTTGTCACTGAAGGTCACCCCGTCAGGCAGCGCACCGGTCTCCGACAGGGACGGTGTGGGCGTGCCGGTGGTGGTCACGGTGACGGACCCGGCGCTGCCTTCGGTGAAGGTGGCGCTGTCGCCCGAGGTGATGGCCGGCGCACCGTCCACGGTCAGGGTGAAGGTCTGAGTGGCGTCGGGGGCGAAGCCGTTGGTGGCGTCGATGGTGAAGGTATAGGTCCCGTTGGTGCCGGCCGCCGGGGTGCCGGCCACGGTGGCCGTGCCGTCACCGTTATCGGTGAAGCTGACCCCGGTGGGGAGGCCGGTGCCTCCGGACTCGGACAACGCCGCCGTGGGCGTACCGGTGGTGGTCACCGTGAAGGACCCGGCGCTGCCCTCGGTGAAGGTGGCGCTGTCGGCCGAGGTGATGGCCGGCGGGCCGTCCACGGTGAGGGTGAAGGACTGGGTGGCGTCCGGGGTCACCCCGTTGGAGGCGTCGATGGTGAACGTGAAGACGCCCTCCTCGGTCGGAGTGCCGGCCAGGGTGGCCGTGCCGTCACCGTTGTCATTGAAGGTCACCCCGTCAGGCAGCGCACCGGTCTCCGACAGGGACGGTGTGGGCGTGCCGGTGGTGGTCACGGTGACGGACCCGGCGCTGCCTTCGGTGAAGGTGGCGCTGTCGCCCGAGGTGATGGCCGGCGCACCGTCCACGGTCAGGGTGAAGGTCTGAGTGGCGTCGGGGGCGAAGCCGTTGGTGGCGTCGATGGTGAAGGTATAGGTCCCGTTGGTGCCGGCCGCCGGGGTGCCGGCCACGGTGGCCGTGCCGTCACCGTTATTGGTGAAGCTGACCCCGGTGGGGAGGCCGGTGCCTCCGGACTCGGACAACGCCGCCGTGGGCGTACCGGTGGTGGTCACCGTGAAGGACCCGGCGCTGCCCTCGGTGAAGGTGGCGCTGTCGGCCGAGGTGATGGCCGGCGGGCCGTCCACGGTGAGGGTGAAGGACTGGGTGGCGTCCGGGGTCACCCCGTTGGAGGCGTCGATGGTGAACGTGAAGACGCCCTCCTCGGTCGGAGTGCCGGCCAGGGTGGCCGTGCCGTCACCGTTGTCACTGAAGGTCACCCCGTCAGGCAGCGCACCGGTCTCCGAGAATGTTGCAGTGGGAAGGCCCGTCGAGGTCACCGTGAAGGACCCGGCGCTGCCCTCAGTGAAGGTGGCGTTGTCGGCCGAGGTGATGGCCGGGGCGGCGTCCACGGTCAGCGTGAATGTCTGGGTAGCCGGACTGCCCACGCCGTTGGTGGCCGTGATGGTGATCGAGTAGATCCCGGAGGTGCCGGCTGCCGGCGTCCCCGACAGGGAACCCGTCCCGTCTCCGTTGTCGACGAAGTTCACCCCGGTGGGCAGAGACCCGCTCTCCGACAGGCCGGAAGTGGGATAGCCGGTCGAGGTCACGGTGAAACTACCAGCCGACCCGGTGGTGAAGGTGGTGCTGTCGGCCGAGGTGATGGCCGGGGCGGCGTCCACGGTCAGGGTGAACGTCTGGGTGGCCGCCGGGCTCACGGAGTTGGCCGCCCTGATGGTGAAGGAGTAGGGACCGCTGACGGTCGGCGTGCCCGACAGGGAGGCCGTCCCGTTGCCGTTGTCCGAGAATGTGACCCCGGCGGGTAGAGCACCCGTCTCGGACAGCGCCGCGGTGGGTACTCCCGACGAGGTCACGGTGAAGGACCCGGCGCTGCCCTCAGTGAAGGTGGTGCTGTCGGCCGAGGTGATGGCCGGGGCGGCGTCCACGGTCAGGGTGAATATCTGGGTGGCCGGACTGCCGACGCCGTTGTTGGCCGAGACGGTGAAGGAATAGCTCCCGCCGGTACCGGCCGCCGGTGTGCCGGACAGGGAGGCTGTCCCGTTACCGTTGTCGACGAAGTTCACTCCGCTGGGCAGGGTCCCGCTCTCCGACAGGGCCGGGGTGGGATTGCCGGTGGCGGTCACGGTGAAGCTTCCTGCCGAGCCAGTGGTGAAGGTGGCGGAACTGGCCGAGGTGATGGCCGGGGCTGCGTGAACCGTCAGCGTGAAGGTCTGGGTGGCCGGACTGCCGATGCCGTTACTGGCCGTGATGGTGATCGGGTACGAGCCGCTGGTGGCCGGAGTTCCCGACAGTGTGGCCGTTCCGTTGCCGTTGTCGACGAAGGTCACGCCGCTGGGCAGCGACCCGGTCTTGGTGATGGCCGGTGTGGGGCTGCCCGTGGTGGTCACGGTGAAGGTTCCCGCCGACCCGGTGGTGAAGGTGGTGGCGTTGGCCGAGGTGATGGCCGGCGCCACCCCCAGGGTGATCGGGTTGTTGGATGCGTTGGCCGATGGGCCGGTGCCCACGCTGGTGATGGCGGCCACCGAGATGTTGTACTGGTCGCCGTTGGTCAGACCGCTGAGCGTTTCGGTGCTGGCCGTCGAGTTGAAGGTCTGGCTCACTGCGGTACCGCTGGGCACAGGCGTGGCCGTCACTTTGTAGCCGGTAATCGACGAGGTGCCCGAATCGGCCGGCGCCGTCCAGCTGGCTGTCACCGAACCGTTACCGGGCGTTGCCGTCACCCCCGAGGGGGCGCCGGGTAGGGCCGTCCAGCTGAGGGCGATGCCGCCCGGGCAACCGGTATACCCGGTGCCGGTGGCGCCGCTCGTGGTGCTGTCACTGGAACCCCCGGCGCCGGTCGAGCCACCCGAGGTTCCCTGTGCCGTCGAGCGGCCGCAGGCGGTCGAGGTGGTGCCGCTGCCGGCGGCGAAGGTCGGATTGGATCCGTTAGCGAAGTTGGTCAGGCTCGAAGTCGACACCCAGGAGGAGCCGGCTCCGCCGCCACCACTACCGAGAGCGGGGGCGACGAAGCACTCATTGCCGGCTCCGCCTCCGCCGCCGGTGTAACCGCCACCACCACCACCGCCGCCGCTGTCCTCGTCGCCAGAACCGTTGGTGCCCCCAACCCCGCCGGCTCCGGCGCCCACACCGCTAGCCGGGTCGGAGCCGGCTGTTCCCGCTGGACCCGTTCCTCCGCTGAGCTTGGCCCCTCCCGCACCACCGGTGCTGTTGGCCGCGCCACCGCCACCGGTGGTGGCCGTGGTCGACGTGGTGCTGCCGGGAGCCCCCACGCCGCCACCGCCGCCGCCGCCGCCGGCCTGATTGTCCTTGTCATCGCCGCCACCGCCACCGCCGTAGCCTTGCCCGCTGGCCGATCCGCCGGGAGCGGCTGAGTTGGTCTCCGTCGGTGTCGTGCCGGAGGTGGCGCCGGCGTTGCCTGTGCCCCCGTTCCCCCCGTTACCTGTGCACTGGGTCCCGCCGCCGCCTCCGCCGCCGCCCGACACGGCCACAAGGGTGGCGCAGGGGGCGCCGGCATTCCCGTAAACGCAGACTGCAGAGGCGCCGCCACCGCCGCCACCGCCGGAGGACTCGCCCTCGCTGGAGGAGAACATGCCACCGTTGGCACCGTTGGCATACCCGGCTCCTCCGGTACCCCCTGTGCCCGTGCTTCCGCTCGAGTGGGCGGTGCCGCCGCCGCCACCACAACCGATGTAAGCGGCGATACTCTGACCTGCCGCCGCGTTGAAGGTACCGATCACGCCGGCCCCCGCACCCCCGACTGCCGAGTTAGCTGTGTTGCCAACGGCCACCGGGGTACCGCCGCCACCGCCGGCACCGCCGCCGTAGATGGTGATGCTGGCACTACCGCCGCCTGTTTGAGCGCCCATGGTGGTGTAGTACCAGGTACCGCAGGTCAGCGATGACGCCACCGTACCGCCGGTGGTGTACCAGACGGGGGTGGCCGAGAATGCTGCCGCCGGCGTCACGCTGGCAGCCGTGGCGATGGTGAGGGCTCCGCCCATGAGGACCACGGCAAGCAGCGCCTTGGTGCCCAGAGCCATCCTCGTTGTCAGGTTGCGCAGACCGCTCATCTGTCTCTCCCCTATCGCTTTGCCGTTACCGCGTTCGCGTTGCATGTGTCGTCCGTTCCGCACGTCGCTCTAAGAATTGATGGTGATCGAGAAGGTGGCCGTGGTCGTCTGGTGCTTCTTCTTGGTGGAATCGGTGACCTTCACTTTGATGGTGACGGTACCGGTGGCCACACTCGTCTTGACGGTGCCCTGCAGCACGCCCGTCTTGGTTATGGCCAGTCCCTTGGGCAGAGCTCCCACCTTGGCCCACTTGAGCGGCAGGACGCCGCCGCTGGCCGTCAGCTGATCGCTGTAGTGGGTGCCTTCGGTCACCGGCGGCAGCGGTGAGGTGGAGGTGATGGTGAGGCCGTTGACGGTCAGGGTGAAGTCCTGGACGGTGCCCGCACCCACTCCGTTGGTGGCGTCGAACCCGATCTGGAAGGTGCCGCTCTGGGTCGGCGTGCCCGACAGGACACCGCCGCTGAAGGTCACCCCGCTCGGGAGGTTGCCGAACTCGCTGATGGAGGGAGTCGGGTAACCGGTGGCCGTCGGCGTGAAGGTGCCGGCGCTGCCCTCGGTGAAGGTGGTGTCGTTGGCCGACGTGAACACCGGCTCCGTCCCGACGGTGAGGGTGAAGGACTGACTGGCCGGGCTGCCCACCCCGTTGGTGGCGGTGAAAGTCAGAGCGAACGTCCCCGTCTGGCTGGGCGTGCCGGTCAGCGCCCCGTGGCTGAAGGCCACACCGCTCGGCAGTGCGCCCGATTCGGTGACGGTCGGCGTCGGGGTGCCGGTGGCGGTCACCTGGAAGTTGCTGAGCTTGCCCTCGGTGAAGGTGGTGGAGCTGGCCGAGGTGATGACCGGGGCGGCATCCACCGTCAGGGTGAACGACTGGCTGGCGTTGGGGGTCACCCCGTTGGCGGCATGAATGGTGATCGGGAAGGCGCCCTGCGCTGTGGGCGTTCCGTCCAGGGTGGCCGTCCCGTCACCGTTGTCGGTGAAGGTGACCCCGGCGGGCAGAGCCCCCGTGTCGGTCAGCGACGCCGTCGGATAGCCGGCCGAGGTCACCGTGAAGGTACCGGCGCTCCCTTCGGTGAAGGTGGTCGAGCTGGCCGAGGTAACAGACGGGGCGGCGTCCACCGTGAGGGTGAAGGACTGGCTGGCATCCGGAGCCACTCCGTTAGAGGCGCCGATGGTGATCGGATAGCTCCCGCCGGTTCCGATGGCCGGCGTGCCAGCCAGCGTGGCGGTCCCGTCACCGTTGTCGCTGAAGGCCACACCGCCGGGCAGAGGGCCGGTCTCGGTCAGGGCGGCGGTCGGCGTCCCCGTCGAGCGCACCGTGAACGTGCCGGCACTGCCTACGGTGAACGTCTTGCTGTCGGCTGAGGTAATGACCGGAGCGGCGTCGACCGTGAGAGTGAAGGACTGGCTGGCATTGGGGGCCACCCCGTTGTCGGCGTGGATGGTGAGGGTGAAGGCCCCCTGTGCGGTCGGTGTGCCGGCCAGCGTGGCCGTGCCGTCGCCGTTGTCGCTGAAGCTGACCCTGGCGGGCAGGTTCCCCGACTCGGTCAGGGCGGCTGTGGGATCTCCGGTGGAAGTCACGGTGAAGGTGCCGGCGCTGCCCTCGCTGAAGGTGGTGCCGTCGGCCGAGGTGATGGCCGGGGCGGCGTCCACGGTCAGGGTGAAGGTCTGGCTGGCGTCCGGGGCCACGCCGTTGGAGGCATCGATGGAGAAGGTGTAGCTCCCGCCGCCACCGGCGGCCGGAGTGCCGGCCAGGGTAGCGGTGCCGTTACCGTTGTCGGCGAAGGTCACCCCGCTGGGAAGGTTCCCCGACTCGGTCAGGGCGGCGGTCGGGGTGCCGGTCGTGGTCACGGTAAAGGTGCCGGCACTGCCGGCGGTGAAGGTGGTGCTGTCGGCCGAGGTGATGGCCGGGGAGGCGTCCACCGTCAGCGTGAAGGTCTGGCTGGCGTCAGGGGCCACGCCGTTGGTGGCGCCGATGGTGAAGGTGTAGACGCCCTGTGCTGTGGGCGTACCAGCCAGGGTGGCCGTGCCGCCACCGTTGTCGGTGAAGTTGACCCCAGCTGGCAGTGTGCCCGTCTCCGACAAGGAGGCCGTGGGGCTGGCCGACGTATCCACTGTAAAGGTGCCGGCGCTGCCTTCGGTGAAGGTGGTGCTGTCGGCCGAGGTGATGGCCGGGGCGGCGTCGACGGTCAGGGTGAAGGTCTGGCTGGCATCCGGAGCCACGCCGTTCGAGCCGCCGATGGTGATCACGTAGCTGCCGCGGGTGCCGGCGGCCGGGGTGCCGGACAGGGTGGCCGTGCCGTCCCCGTTGTCGTTGAAAGTGACCCCGGTGGGCAGGGACCCCGACTCGGTCAGGGCCGAGGTGGGCGTGCCGGTGGAGGTCACGGTGAAGGACCCGGCGTTCCTTTCGGTGAAGGTCGCGGAGTCAGCCGAGGTGATGACCGGGGCGGCGTCCACCGTGAGGGTGAAGGACTGGCTGGCCGGACTGCCCACTCCGTTGGTGGCGGTGATGGTGAAGGGGAAGCTGCCCTGGGAGGTGGGCGTACCGGCCAGGGTGGCGGTGCCGTCACCGTTGTCGGTGAAGGTCACCCCGGTGGGCAGCGGGCCGCTCTCGGTGAGGGAGGACGTAGGCGTTCCCGTGGAGGTGACGGTAAAGCTGTCGGGGCTGCCTTGGCCGAAGGTGGCGCCGTCCGCTGACGTGATCGACGGGGACTGGAGGGTCTGGTCGACGGTCAGGGTGAACGTCTGGGTGGCGTCCGGGGAGAAGCCGTTGTCGGCATCGATGGTCAGGGTGTAGGTGCCGGCGGTGCCGCTCGCCGGCGTGCCGGCCAGGGTGGCCGTCCCGTTACCGTTGTCGGTGAAGGTGACCCCGGTGGGCAGCGCTCCTGTCTCACTGAGGGCAGCCGTGGGTGTGGCCGAGGTCGTCACTTTGAAGGAACTCGTCACCGTTTCGGCAAAGGTGGTGCCGGGGGTCGAGGTGATGGTCGGGGGACCGTCCACCGTAAGGGTGAAGGACTGGGTGGCAGGGCTGTCCACGCCGTTGTTGGCGGTGATGGTGAAGGGATAGCTCCCGCTCACGGTGGGAGTGCCGGCCAGGGTGGCCGTCCCGTTACCGTTGTCAACAAAGCTCACACCGGCCGGCAGCGTGCCGGATTCCGAAAGTGCGGCGTTGGGATTGCCGGTCGAGGTGACGGCGAAGCTGCCGGCACTGCCCTCGGTGAATGTGGTCGAGCTGGCCGAAGTGATGGCCGGGGCGGCATCCACGGTGAGAGTGAAGGACTGGGTGGCCGGGCTACCGACCCCGTTGGTGGCGGTGATCGTGGCCGTGTACGTCCCGCTGGTGCCGGCGGCCGGAGTGCCGGCCATGGTGCCCGTCCCGTTGCCGTTGTCGATGAAGGTCACCCCGGTGGGAAGCGATCCGCTCGCCGAGAGGGAGTCGGTGGGATTGCCGGTCGAGGTGACGGTGAAGCTGCCGGCAGTGCCCACCGTAAATGTGGTCGAGCTGGCAGATGTGATGGCCGGGGCGGCGTCGACGGTGAGGGTGAAGGACTGGGTGGCCGGACTGCCCACCCCGTTGGAGGCCTTGATGCTGAAGGAGAAGCTGCCGCTGACCGTGGGTGTGCCGGACAGGGTGGCTGTGCCGTTGCCGTTGTCGGCGAAGCCAACACCAGCCGGCAGCGTGCCGGTCTCCGAGAGGGAGTTGGTGGGATTGCCGGTCGAGGTGACGGTGAAGCTGCCGGCGCTGCCCTCGGTGAATGTGGTCGAGCTGGCAGATGTGATGGCCGGGGCGGCGTCCACGGTGAGGGTGAAGGACTGGGTGGCCGGGCTACCGACCCCGTTGGTGGCGGTAATGGTCAAGGGGAAGCTGCCGCTGACCGAGGGCGTACCGGCCAGGGTGGCGGTGCCGTTGCCGTTGCCGACGAAGCTCACACCGGTCGGCAATGTGCCAGTCTCCGAAAGACCTGCGTTGGGATTGCCGGTCGAGGTGACGGTGAAACTACCTGCGCTGCCTGTGGTGAAGGTGGTCGAGCTGGCCGAGGTGATGGCCGGGGCGGCGTCGACGGTGAGAGTGAAGGACTGACTGGCCGCCGGTGCGATGCCGTTGGAGGCGTTGATGGTGATCGGGAAGCTGCCGCTGACCGTGGGCGTGCCGGACAGGGTGGCTGTGCCGTTGCCGTTGTCGTTGAAGGTCAAACCGTCCAGACCGCCCGATTCGGAAATCGACGGCGTCGGCGACCCCGAGGTGGTCACCGTAAAGCTACCGGCACTGCCCGTGGTAAAGGTCGTGCCGGCGGCCGAGGTGATCGACGGTGCCGTCCCCACTACCAGGGTGCTGGCCGACTCGGCCGTGCCCAGGTTGGTGCCCCGGCTCGTCTGGTAGGCGTCGTTGGGACCGTTCCCCGGTAGCGGCGAGGTGTTGGTCTCGTCGATGTAGACGTTGTACGTACCGGGGCTGAGACCGCTGGGCACCTGGAACGAGCCCGAAGGCGTCCCGGGCGTCAACGTGCAGGGATTGGGTCCCACCGTGGTGCTCTCGGCGCCGGTGCAGGCGTAGGTGTTGGCCGGGATAGTGACTGTCGAGTTGACCACGGGCACGGCCGACCCCCGGCTGGTACCGATGAAAACCGACGGTGCGCTGACCGGGTAGAAGTTGGCAGCACTATTCTGGAAGTCTCCGTAGGGGGCGGCGTTAGGCGCTCCGTCGGGTGCACCCCACCAGTTGGTCCCTCCGGTCACACTCACGGTGCTGCCCACAGCGGTCCCGCCGGTAGAGAGGGTGGCAGTCGGCGTCTGGGGCACGGGCTGGCCGTTGTAGAAGAGTTCGAGGCTCGAGTAGTTGGTCGACCCGTTCTCGTCGTTGCCCGACGAGAGGACGACGGTGCAGCTGACCAAGCCGGCGTTGACGTCGGCCTGTGAAGGCGGACAGTTGGCATCGCCGGTGGGCCCGTTCGCCGCCGTGTCGGTATTGCCCCCGGCCGAGTTGGAGCCGAGAGACCCGTAGGCGCAGTCCCCGCCGTTCACCCAGGAGCTGGGCAGGGTCATCGAGGCGGTCGACGTCCCGAAAGCGGAGGTGCTGGTCGAGGCGAAAATGTTGAGAGCTCCGTAACAGCCTCCCACCGAGCCGCCGCTGGCACTGGTGAGGTCGAGGTTGGACGACGGCAGATCACCCTGGGCCGCCGAGGGGTTGGTGTCGGTCGGGGTAGGCAGCGGATTGGCGGTGTTCATCGTCCAGGCGTCGCCGTCCCCGCCGGATTCGGAGACACCCACGCCGCCGGTGCAGGTCGGTTTGTCGAGGCTGGTTCCGCCCTTCACCCCGTTGGTGATGGCTTGGCCGAAGGCCGACTGCGAACCGGCCTGCTCGAGGTCCTGGTTGGAGTCGAACATGGAGACCGCTGTGCTGAGGCCGGTTCCGGTCGACGCCCAGGTGCATTCGTTCTGCGACCACAGCGCAACGCTGTCGGTTGCGCTGCTGCCGTTGGAGGCCACCGGGGCCATAGTCACCGGTGCGCTAGCCGCCGTGTTGTTGTTGGTACCACAGACCTGGCCGGTGCCGGCAGCCAGGTTGACGTCCTGGATCGAGTAGTTCGTAACGTTGGCCGGCGTGGCACCGACGGTCATGCTGGTCAAAGGAAGGGCCGCCGAGTTGGAGATGGAGACGTCGTAACAGAAGGGCACGCCCTTGATGGCGGAGAAGTACTGACCCGTCACCCAGGTGGGCGCCGTGGCGGCGAAGGCGTTGGTGACGTCGAGGGACAGCTCCGCTCCGACAGCCACCCCGAGCAGGAGAAGGACGCTCAGACCCAGTCGTATGACCCGGCGCGCACCAGAGCGCGCCGCACGGACCGGAAGCACCGAAGCTTCGTGCATGTGATCCCCCTATTCCGTAGATCTTCTATGTCGTAGATCTTCCGCCGGGGCGCGAACCCACCTCCACTACTGACAAGATCCGACGGTTCCCCCCGTCTTCCTGCCCAAGAATCACGCTCCGATCGAACGGACATTACCGACAGGGTCAATGTATTGCAATCCTAAAAATTGACAGTGCTGCGCATGTGCTCGCGCACATGGATCAAGAAATGACTCGAAAGACAGCTAAATGAATGCGGAAGACCAACAAAAGGGCGGACGAGAAGAGGGCACCCGAAGCGTCCGTACCAAGTCAGGCGCTCGGTACAGCCAAGGGATGACGCACGAAAACGGTCGGGCCACGGAAATGATCAAGCACGATCGAGCAGCAGGACAATTGAAAAAGTGACTGATGGAAAAAACTAGAAAGAGCCTCGCCAAAGCAATTGGAAAGTCCGCAAAAGAACACGCGTGACCCGACAGTCCGACTTTGTGGACATGCGATGGGCGTTGAGGCACCGGTAGCCGGTCATGAGTGTGAAGTAGACGACGGGCGACCGAGAGCCGACCGATGGGCTCGGCTCAAACCATCTCGAAACAGTCGCCTGCGATCACTGGACCGGCGGGCCAAACACAGCGTCCACGGCGCCCGATCGCCTCGGGATCCGCCGACCTGACCTCGGTCAATTGGTCGCCTCGGGGCGCATCATGGGGAACAGGATGACGTCGCGGATCGCCTCAACCTCAGCTATGAGCATGATCAGCCTGTCGATACCGATGCCGATACCGGAGGTGGGGGGGAGGCCGTACTCGAGGGCCCGCACGAAGGCCCTGTCGGCCGGGTGCGCCTCCGGGTCGCCCCGGGCAACTGCTTCGGCTTCACCTCGGAACCGTTCCTGTTGTTCCTCGGGAATGTTCAACTCGCTGTAACCGTTGGCCAATTCCTTGCCGTCGATGGCCAGCTCGAATCGATCGGCCAGCGAAGGGTCGTCCTGGCGGTGGCGGGCCAGCGGCGAGACCTCGACCGGGAAACCGCAGACGAAGACCGGGTTGACCACCGTGGGCAGCAGAACGGTGTCGTAGATCTCGAAGATGAGCTTTCCCGATCCCCATTCGGGGAGGAAATCGACACCGTTCTCTTTGCACACCGCACGCACCTCCTCCACCGGATCATCCGGATGGAGGCGCTGGCCCACCACCTCCTCCAGCCAATCGAGGAGCTCTCGTCGGGGCCAGGGCGGGGTGAGGTCGATGTGTCGATCGCCGATGGTGAAGGTCAACCGCTCTGTCGCCGACTCGGTGGCACCCACGATGAGCCGCTCGGTCAGATCCATCCCGTCGTTCACGTCGCCAAAGGCCCGATAGGCCTCCAAGGCGGTGAATTCGGGACTGTGGCGGGTGTCGACCCCCTCGTTCCGGAAGTTCCGGGCTATCTCGAAGACCCTCTCGTAGCCGCCGATCACCAGGCGCTTGAGGTAGAGCTCGGGGGCGATGCGGAGACTGAGGTCGATGTCGAGGGCGTTGGCGTGGGTCATGAAGGGACGGGCCAGCGCTCCGCCGGCTTGAGGCTGGAGGATGGGCGTGTCCACCTCGACGAAGTCTTCGGCCACCAGCAGGCGGCGCATGGCAGCAACGGCCTTGAAGCGGATGTCGAAGACACGGCGGCTGGCCGGGTTGGCCAGCAGATCCACCTCCCGCTGTCGGTAGCGGGTATCGGTCTCCGTCAGGCCATGCCACTTGTCGGGCAGTGGCAGGAGCGCCTTGGACAGAAGCCACAGGCCGGTCACGTCGACAGACAGTTCACCCCGCCGCGACGTGATCACCTCACCTTCGGCACCGATCCAGTCACCCAGATCGAAATTGGCCAGCACGGTAGTGGACCGATCATCGATGTTGGCCTGTTGCACGAGGAGCTGGATCCTGCCGGTGACGTCCTCCAGGTTGGCGAAGGAGAGTTTGCCGTGACCGCGGATGCTGGTCAGGCGGCCGGCAACCCGCACGGTCTGGCCGGTTCGGAGGTCGGCTTCCAGGTCACCGTGCTGCTCCCGCAGTTCCGCCGTCGTGGCTGTGCGATCAAAACGGATCGGGTAGGGATCGATGCCCTTTTCGACCAGTTCGTCGCGCTTCCGACGGCGCTCGGCGGAAAGCGCCTCCACAGTCGAAGCTTGTGGTTCCTCGCCTTCCGGCTCTGCCACGATCAAGCCTTCTTCCTCGGGTGGCCCCGTCGATCGGTCCCAGTTCGCCAGGATCGCGCTGGTCATCTTAGGCAACCGGAAATCTTGAGCTTCCTTGCCGTCAACGTCGACTTGATCGCCGGGTGGTCCCCGATAACCGTGATCATTGTTGCCATTGGTTCGGTCGTCTTGTCAGTGGGTTGGCCCGACGGGGCGTAGAAACCCTTGGTCCCGCTGGCCAAAAAAGCAGGGATGCAGGTGAGCGAGACCTACCCGCCCGGTGAGCAGTCGCTCAGTTTCAAGGACTTGTTGCCGTGGATGTCCTAGCGGCTCGGTCTGAGCCCGCCGCCCAACGACGTGCCGGCCCACTGCGTCCCCCCCGTTCCCTGAGCGCTTGCCCGACCGGCTCTGGATGCCCGCAGATCCATCGTTGACGGCCACCGGGGCCGGCCTTAGGCTGCGGCCGCGCCCCTAGCTCAACGGTGGAGCAGCGGATTCTTAATCCGCAGGTTGGGTGGTTCGAGTCCCCCGGGGCGCACACGGGTGGTCCCCTCTGGTGGCATGCGGCCCACCCGTCCCGGAGGCGAGTGGATTCGGCCGTCCCGGTGCGGGAGAGTTGACCCTGGTGGCTCGTGTCTATGTAACCCGTCGGGGTAGGCCCGGTGCATCCCTCGGATGTCTCGGCTCGGTCCTCGTGCTCGTGGTGGCGTTGGCGGCCGTCGCTTTATTCGCCGTCGTGGGGCTGGCCGTGCTGGCCGTCATCGTGGCCGGCATCCTGGTCACCGGGGTCGCCCTGGTCACCCAGCGGGCCTGGCGGGTGGCCCGGGGGAAAGCACCGGCCCGAGGACCGGGCCGGGGAGGAATCATCGACGCCACCGCCACCGAGGTGTGGACCGACCGACCGACACTGCCCGAAGACGGAGCGGGACCGCCCGAGGGAGGATATGGCGGTCACTGACACCTCCCGATTGGCCTGGTGAAGTACCCTTTTTGTTGACAATCGCAAACCGTTCACCTCGCCCCTCCGCTCTGAGTCCCGCCGCGGAGTCCGTGGCTGGGTGAGGATCAGGATCGGCTGGAGCACATGTTCATCGACCACAAGGGCAGGGCGGTTCTGGTGGGAGTGGGACTCCTCGTGCTCGGGGCCGTGCTGGCCGTCGGGGCGGTCAAGGCCGACCACCACCTCCACGGTCCACCGGCGGCCTCGGTGGCCCAGGCCTCGGCCGGTTACGGGCTCCAGAGCCCGACCTCGGTCACCCTGGTGGGAGCTGACCTCTACGTGGCCAACGGCGGAGGGAACTCGGTCACCGTGGTCAACGCCTCGACCGGTGCGCACGTGAGCACCATCATCGGCCCCTCCTATGGATTCGGGAGCCCGTCGGCCATCGTCACCACCGGCGGGGATCTGTTTGTGGCCAACCGGTCGGCCGACACGGTGACCGAGATCGATGCCACCAGCCATGCACTGGTCAGAATCATCGCCGGCTTCACCGAGCCGATCGCCCTGGCCACCGCGGACGGGAATCTGTACGTCCTGAACGCACCGGGTTCGGTGATCAAGGTGTCCATATCCGACGGCCAGATCGAGGCCAGCGCGTCGGGGCCGCAATTCGGCTTCAACGCTCCCTTGGGGATCGCCGCGGCCGGCACCGATCTCTTCGTCACCAACAGTGCCGACAATTCGGTGACCGCTATCGACGACCAAACGATGACCTTGACCAGCATCCTCAAGGGCTCGGCTTACAAGTTCAGCATTCCGACCGGAGTCACCGTCCTCGGCGGCAACGTGTGGGTCGCCAACTTCGGAGGTGATTCGGCCACCGAGCTCGTGGCGGCCACCGGCAAGGTGGTCCGGGTGGTGGTCGACCACACCAACCTGCCTACGCCGGGGCCCATCACCGTGGGCGACGGCTACGTCTTTACGGTCAGCCCCCCGGGTGTCTCCCCCATGGTGAGCCAGATCGAACCGGGCAACGGCACGGTGGCCTGGATGAAGTGCAACACCAACGGGCCCTACCTGTTCAGCAATCCGCAGTCAGCCGCCGTCTACGGCGACAATCTCTGGGTGGTGAGCAAGGGGAGCAGCTCGCTCACCCAGATGGACACCGACACCGGCGACCTCATCCGCACCATCTCCTGACGCCGGGCCCCTGACACCGGCCCCTGACACCGGCCCCTGACACCGGGCCGGGCCCCACGCCGGCCCGGGTGGGTATTTCCGACCGCGGACCAGGACCCACTAAGTTCGGGCCGACCTGATCGTCAGGAACCAGACGGCGAACAGCGCTCATGCTCCCCGACCCACCGCCGGCATCGAAGAGCGGCGGGCAGGGCCGGCCCCGAGTCACGAGACCCAGGAACGCACGTGATGACAACCGCCGATCAGACAAACTCCGGTGGAGCACCCGCCGCCGCCCGGGCCGTCGACCTGGTCAAGACCTACGGCAAGGGGGACGCGGTGGTCCGGGCTCTGGACGGCGTCACGCTGGAGTTCGGCCGTGGCCGCTTCACCGCCGTCATGGGCCCGTCCGGCTCGGGGAAGTCGACCCTCATGCACTGTATGGCCGGCCTCGACTCGCCGACGTCGGGACGGACTTTCGTAGGCGACCGCGAGATCGGGCTCCTCGACGACACCGGCCTCACCCAGCTGCGCCGGGACCGCATCGGGTTCGTGTTCCAGTCGTTCAATCTGGTGCCCACCCTGACCGCTTCCGAAAACATCACCCTGCCCGCCGACCTGGCCGGCCGGAAGGTCGACCCCGACTGGTTCACCTTCCTGGTCGAGCAGCTGGGGATCGGTGACCGGCTGACCCACCGACCGTCGGAGATGTCCGGCGGGCAGCAGCAGAGGGTGGCCTGTGCCCGGGCGCTCATCGCTCGGCCGGATCTCATCTTCGCCGACGAGCCCACCGGAAACCTCGACTCCAATTCCTCCGGCGAGATGCTCGGCTTCCTCAAGCGATCGGTCACCGAGTTCGACCAGTCGATCGTGATGGTCACCCACGACCCGAGGGGAGCGGCCTACGCCGACCGGGTCGTCTTCCTGGCCGACGGAGGGGTGGTCGGTGAGCTGGCCGAGCCCACGGCCGACTCGATCCTGGAACAGATGAAGCAGCTCGACGGCTGACATGTGGAAGGTGACGATCAAGGGCCTTTTGGCTCACAAACTGCGGTTGGGTCTGACCGCCCTGGCCATCGTGCTCGGCGTCACCTTCATTTCGGGAACGCTGGTGCTCACCGACACCCTGCACGACACCTTCACCACCCTCTTCGGCCACGTCTATCAGAACGTCGATTTCGCCATCCGGGGTAAAGCGGCCTTCAGCGGCAACGACAACAGCGGCAACGCCGTCCGCAACCCGATCCCCGAATCCATTGCCGTAGCGGTCCGCCGGGTACCGGGGGTGGCCTACGCCGAGGGGAGCGTCAGCGGCTACGCCCAGTTCGTGGCGCCCGATGGCAAGGCCATCACCACCGGGGGGGCGCCCACCCTCGGCTTCTCCTTCGACCCCAACGCCCAGCTGTCCTCGCTCGACCTGGTGGCCGGGACCGCCCCGACCCACCCCGACCAAGTGGTCATGGACGAGGGGACGGCCACCAAGTACCACTTCGCCGTGGGGGACCACGTGCGCATCCTTCTGGCCGGTCCCCCGCAGACCTTCCTCATCTCCGGTCTGGTCCGGTTCGGGACGGCCGACAATCTGGCCGGAGCCACGCTGGCCGCCTTCGACCTGCCGACCGCTCAGCAGCTGTTCGGTGAGACCGGGCGCTACGACTCCATTCTGGTCCTGACCCGACCGGGCGCCGACAAGGCGACCGTCGAGAAGTCGATCGCCGCAGTCCTCCCTTCCGGGGTGGAGGTGGTCACCGGACAGACAGTGGCCGCCGAGCAGACCGCTTCCATCAACCAGGCTCTGTCCTTCTTCTCGACGGCGTTGTTGGTGTTCGCCTTCATATCCCTGTTCGTGGGCGGATTCACCATCTTCAACACCTTCTCCATCCTGGTCGGCCAGCGCACCAAGGAGCTCGCCCTGCTCCGCATCGTCGGGGCCAGCCGCCGCCAGGTATTCCGTTCGGTTCTGCTCGAGGCGGCCCTGGTCGGCCTGGTGGCCTCCCTGGTCGGACTCGGACTGGGGGTGCTCGGCGCCGTGGGTATCGAGGCCTTGCTCAAAGGCTTCGGCATCACCCTGCCCACCGGTCCCCTGGTCTTCGAATTCCACACGGTGGTGGCCGCTCTGGTGGTGGGCGTCGGAGTCACCGTGGTTTCGGCGCTCAGCCCGGCACGGCGAGCGGTGAGAATCCCACCGGTGGCCGCTCTCTCCGACCACGCCCGGTCGGACGCCGAATCGTCCCGACGGCGGATCCTGGTCGGCGGGATCATCGCTCTCCTCGGCGTGGCCGCCCTGGTGGTGGGGCTCACAAAACCTGCAATCCAGCTGGTCGGTCTGGGGGCGGTGGCCGTGTTCGTGGGCATCGGGATGCTGGCCCCCGTTGTGGCCCGACCGGTGGCCGGTGGGGTCGGTCGTCCCCTGGCCGCCCTCCTCGGCATTTCGGGGCGCCTGGGACGCGAGAATTCCATGCGGAGCCCGCGGCGCACGGCCCAGACGTCCTCGGCGTTGATGGTCGGCCTGGCCCTGGTATCCACCATCGCCGTCTTCGGGGCCTCTTTATCCAAATCGGCCACCAGCAGCGTCGACGAGGCAGTCAGCGCCGACTACATCATCACCTCCTCGGGCAACGGGTCGGGCTCGTTCAGCAGTTCGGTGGCCACCGAGGCGGAGAAGGTTCCCGGGGTGGGTGCCGTCTCGACCGTGTACAGCGGTCAATTCGAGATCCGGGGCTCACTGACCGGGCTCACCGCCGTCGCCGCCGACCATCTGGCCGATACCGTCATTCTGCGGATGGATGCCGGTTCGGGAGAACCGGCCCTGGCCCGCGGCGACCTCCTCATCGACACCACCACGGCCAACAACGATCACCTGGCAGTCGGCTCCGTGGTCCGGGCCACCTTCGCCGAAACCGGCCGGTCCACCATGACCATCGGTGGCATCTACAAGCCCAATTCCCTTCTCGGCAGTTACCTGGTCAGCGATCGGTTCTTCCTCGACCATTTCAACGACCCGCTCCCCGTAGCCGTCCTCCTCCGTACCGACGGCGCAACCCCGTCCCTCAGCGCCGCGCTCGACGCCCGGTTGAAGACCACCTATCCGAACCTGCAGATCCAGACCCGGGCCCAGTTCGAGAAGTCGCAACAGCAGCAGGTCGATCAGCTGCTGGGCCTCGTCTATGCCCTGTTGGCCCTGGCGGTGGTCATCGCCCTCATCGGCATCGTCAACACCCTCATGCTCTCGGTGTTCGAGCGGACCCACGAGATCGGTCTCCTCCGGGCCGTCGGGATGAAGCGCCGACAGGTCCGGGCCATGATCCGATCGGAGGCGGTCATAATTTCCGTGTTCGGGGCCATCATCGGAGTGCTGGTCGGCACCGCCCTGGGCATTGCTTTCGCCGCCTCACTCAAACAACAGGGCATCACTGACATCGTCGTCCCCATCGCCAGTCTGATCGTGTTCCTGGTTCTGTCCGCCTTGTTGGGCCTCGGTGCGGCCACCTGGCCCGCCCGTCGGGCTGCCCGACTCGACGTCCTGGCTGCCATCGCCGTCGAGTGAGCCGGTTCGGAGCTCAGGCCGGGTCGGGTGCGGTATCGCCGGTCCTCACCAGCTTGGGAGAACGACGGCTGCGGGCCTCCATCTCCGGAGGAGCCCACCGCGACAGCAGCACCACGCCGGCGAACATGAGGAGGAGGAAGATCACCTCGAAGGTGATGGCCAGCGGTGAGTTGTTGAGCTGTTCGCCGAACAGCTCGATCCCCAGGGCGATGCTGGCCAGAGGGTCGACGATCAGGAGGGCCGACTGGGAGGCGGCCAGCGGCCCGACGGCGAAGGCCGACTGCAGCAGGACGGTGCCGATCACGCCGCTGACCACCACCGCGTACACCGACCAGTGGAGGAACATGCCCAGCCAGCCGTAACGGGCCAGGGCCTCGGTGGCCTCCTTGACGAAGGCGGCGTCGATGGCCCACACCAGGGCGGCGGCCGCACCCAGCAGTGCCGCCCGTCGGGCCGGCGAGCCCCACCGGCTGGCGATCATCAGCACCACGACCACCAGTGTTCGGCTCCCGACGGCCACCACCCAACCCATCGGGGTGGGATGGCGGTACCCCTCATGTGGCCGGGCCACGGCCAGGAAGCCGACCAGCCCGGCACACAACAGGCCGGCCGCACCCCAGGTACGCGAGGCGATGCGATCGTGCAGCCACAGCGTACGGAGGGCCAGGGTGAAGATGAGCTCCGTGACCAGAATGGGCTGGACGGTGGCCAAGGTTCCGAAATAAAGGGCCAGAGCGGTGAAGACGAAGGTCCCCCCCATGCACATCATGCCCAGCAACCACATGGGCTGACGGACCAGGAACACGGTCGTGGCCCATATCGACCTCTTCTGGTCGGAGCCGGCGATGTTGGCCAACCGCTGGAGGACGGAGGTGAGGGCCTGGCTGAACGCCCCCAACAGGGCGAACACAATGCTCATGGAAACGCGATGCTCATCGGAACACAGTGCTCATCGAGAAGACCCCTCTCCGGCCACACTCGACACCCCGGCGATGGCGCGGTCAGTACCTACCGGCCATTCGAGACCAGCAGGGCGGCCAGCGCAAGCCCTGTCCACCAAACCCATCGGCCTCCTCACGGCCAATGACCACTGGCCGGTTCGTGGGACGGCTGGTCGATGAGACCGAGCCGCCATCGGACGCTCATCCCCCGCCGACCGGGCGATGAAGGCACCGGGGGCGCCGTCGTCAGCCGAACCGGATCGGTTCACCCATCGGAACCCGTGTCGTCGGCTCGGGCCTGGTGGGAGAGCCAACGGGTCAGCCCGGCGGCATTCGAGTGCACACCGTTCATCACCTCGAGCTTGTGTCGGTGGCCCTCGGGCACGCCGTCGAGATCGGAGGCGAACGCTCGCTCGAGGGCGACGGCCACGTCCTCGCCGGCGAGGAAGGCCGCCTCCGCCACTTCGGCCCACTGCCGCAGCGTCCCTTCGGCTTCGTCGAGCACATCGAGCGGGTCGACCAGCAAGCCGTAGTGGGCCAGGGCCAGTCCGGTGGGACGGCGCTCGGCGAACCGGTGCAAGGAGTGGAGAGCCTGGTCCAGGTCGAAGTCGGGTGGCGGAGTCGAAGGTCGAAGCACACCGGCGTCGGGCAGCTTCACCCCCACCGCGTCGCCGGCGAACAGGACCCCGCTGAGGGTGTCGTGCAGAGCGACGTGATGCTTGGCGTGGCCCGGCGAGTCCACGGCCACCAGCGAGCGGGCCGGTCCGACCCGGATCGACTCGCCGTCGTCGAGCACGTGGATCCGTTCGGCCGGCGTCGGGTCGAGCCGCCCGTAGAGCGAGTCGAGAAGGGGTCCGTAGACGCGGGCAGCCGAGTCGATGAGCCGGGTCGGATCGGCCAGATGGCGAGCTCCCTTCGGGTGGACGTAGACGGTGGCCGCGGGAAAGGCCCGGGCCACATCTCCCACCCCGCCGGCATGGTCGAGGTGGATGTGGGTGACGACCACGCCGGCCAGGTCGCCGGGACCGAAACCGAGCCGGTCCAGCTCGGCCAAGAGCACCGGGACCGAGCTCTGGCTCCCGGTCTCCACCAGGATGGGGCTCTCTCCTTCGATCAGGTAGCCAGCCGTGACCCGCTCCCAACCCCCGAGCAGGGTGTCCAACTGGATGACACCGTCGGCCACACGGGTCCCCGGCTGAGGGAGATCGGCCCCGCTTCCCGGCCCGACGTCCGTCATCCTCGGGCGCCACCGGCAGCCGACCTCGTGGCTGTCTTCTTGGTCGCCGTGGCTGTCTTCTTGGTCGCCGTGGCTGTCTTCTTGGTCGCCTTGGCTGTCTTCGTGCTCCTCTTGATCGGAGCGGCCCGGGAACTCACGCTGTTGGCTCCGGCTCTTTTGGCCGTAGCCGGCGTGGCCACGCTCTTCTTCGCCGTTGTTGATTTCTTCGAGACCGCCGGCGTGGTGGCAGTGGGTGCCTTTTTCATGCCCGCCTTTTTCATGCCCGCCTTTTTCTTGACACCCGCTTTGGCCGTCTTTTTGGCGGCGGCCGAATTAGTGGCACCGATCGGCGAACGGCCTCCCGGCGGACGGGTCGGCCTTCCTCGCTGGTTGACGACCGATGCAGGAGGAGCGCCAATGGCTTCTCGAACCACGTGGGCCGCCCGTCCCTCGGCAGCGGTGGGTCTGGTCAGCCGGTCGATCATGGTGCGGGCGTTGAGTCCGATCAGGCGCTTGTCTCCCGAACCGCTTCTCGTACTGCTGAGGGCGCGCTGGGCCAGCCCGAGGATGACATGGCTGGACGATGGCTTGTCGTGACCGGACAGCTTCGACGCCGAGTTGACCAGCGACACATGCGAGAAAGCTTGGGGGAAGTTGCCGACCAGGCACCCGGCCACCGGGTCGTATTCCTCGGAGAGGAGTCCGAGGTCGTTGCGCAGTCCGAGCAGTCGGTCGAGCAGCTGGCGGGCGTCATGGTCGCGGCCCACCATGCCGAGGCAGTCGGCCAGCCAGAACGAGCAGGCCAGAAAGGCTCCCTCCCGTCCAGTCAGACCGTCCACGTCGCCCGTGTCGACCGTCCGGTAGCGGAGGACGAAGCCTCCGTCCACCAGCTCCCGCTCGATCGCCTCGATGGTCCCTCGGACCCGGGGGTCGTGGGCGGGGAGGAATCCGACCAGAGGGATCATGAGCAGACTGGCATCGAGCTGGTCCGATCCGTAGTACTGGGTAAAGGAGCCCTTCGAGGCGTTGTAGCCCTGGTCGCACACCTGGTCGTGGATCTCCTCACGCACCTTCTTCCAGCGGTCGACCGGACCGGGGAAGTCGTACTTCTCCGCCATCTTGATGGCCCGGTCGATGGCCACCCAGGCCATCACCTTGGAGTGGGTGAAATGACGGCGCGGCCCGCGGACCTCCCATATGCCGTCATCGGGCTCGCGCCATCCCTCCTCGAGGAACTTCATCAGCGAGAGTTGGAAGTCCCACGTGGGGTCGTCCCCGCCGGCTCCGGCGTCGGCCGCGTCCGCCGACTCGTACAACGCCGACATGACCTCCCCGTATACATCCAACTGGAACTGGCCGGCGGCGGCATTGCCGATGCGCACCGGGGTCGAGCCCCTGTAGCCGGGGAGCCAGTCGACCTCCCATTCGTCGAGCCGGCGTTCGCCGGCCGCCCCGTACATGATCTGCATCTGCGATGGATCGCCGGCGCTGGCCCGCAGGAGCCAGTTCCGCCAGGCCATCGCCTCCTGGTAGAAGCCGCCCCGCATCAGGGACTCGAGGGTGAGGGTGGCGTCGCGCAGCCAACAGAACCGGTAGTCCCAGTTCCGGTTGCCGCCCAGAGTCTCCGGCAGAGACGTTGTGGCGGCGGCGACGATGCCCCCGGTCGGCTCATAGGTGAGGGCCTTGAGGGTGATCAGCGACCGCAGCACCGCCTCGCGGTACTCGCCCTCGTAGGTGCACTGTGATGCCCAGTCGGTCCACCACAATTCGGTGTCCTGAATGGCGTAGCCGGCGTCGATGGGACGCGGCGGTTCATCGCTGGCCGGGTACCAGCTCAACGAGAAGGGGATCTGCTG
The DNA here is from genome assembly GCA_963813525.1 of uncultured Acidimicrobiaceae bacterium. GTDB lineage: Bacteria > Actinomycetota > Acidimicrobiia > Acidimicrobiales > RAAP-2 > Bog-756. The sequence continues at coordinate 449,322 of CAWEZI010000005.1, read as the reverse complement.
GCCCTCCCACACCGTGAACTCGGCCACCGTCGAGAAGTCCTGACCCTTGCAGGTGACCGGCGTCCACAGCGACAGACCGTCGGGTCCGGCGATGGCATTGAGGGTGCCGTCCGTCTTGCGCACCCAGGGAATGACCTGCCCGTACCCGAAGCGGATGGTCAGGCTCATCTCCATGGTGACCTTGCCGCGGATGCCTTCGACCAGCCGAACCACCTCGGGATGGGTCTGGCGGATGGGCATGCAGTCGACCACCCGCACCGAGCCCTCGTCGGTCACGAACTCCGACTCGAGGACGAGAGTGTCGCCCCGGTAGTGACGGTGGACGGCCTCGTGAGACCCCTTGGGAGCAATCCGCCACGAGCCGTTGTCGTCGTCACCGAGCAGTTTGGCGAAGCAGGCGGAGGAATCGAATCGAGGAAGGCAGAGCCAGTCGATGGACCCGTCCCGCCCGACCAGGGCCGCGGTGTGCAGGTCACCGATAATGCCGTAGTCCTCAATGCTGAGCGTCATGTCCCATGTTTAGCCGCACCACCCCGCCTGTGGGCAGACCTCCCCGCCGGTTTCAGTCCGATGTGCAGGGTCCGGTCCCCACGGCGTGAGTGGACCCCGCCGCCGCCTCCACCCGCGACAGCACCCCCGGCGAAGCCAGGGCATAACCGACGTCGTCGTTGGTGGTCGAGCGGGAGAAGACCACGCCCACCACCTCGCCGTCGGTTTCGACCAGCGGGCCTCCCGAGTTACCGGGACGAACCAGGGCCTGGATCTCGTAGACGTTGCGGAGGGTGAGCCCCCTCCCGTAGATGTCGCGGCCCTCGGCGTCGAAGCCGGCCATCACCCCGGCGGGGTCCACGGTGAACGGACCACCGCCCGGATATCCGAGCACGGCGCCCTGGGTGCCCCGCGGCACCTGGGACGGATCGAGGGTCAGGGCGGGATCCTGCAGGCCGTCTACCCGTAACACGGCCAGATCGAATGAAGAGTCGAAGGAAAGGACAGTGGTGGTATGCGAGCCGGTTCCGTCCTCGACCATGGGATGGGTGATGCCGGCTATCACGTGAGCATTGGTCACCACCACCCCGGGGGCGACCACGAAGCCCGATCCTTCCTGGATCTGTCCACATCCTTCGCCCACGATCTTGACCGTGGATGGGCCGGCGTGATTGACGGCCGCCTGGAGGGCGGCATTGCCGGGCAGGGACACCGGGCCGGCGGACGCCGGGGCCAGCTGGGCGAAGACTGGAGGAAACCCCTCGGCCGAGAGGAAGCTCTGGACCCGGGAGAAGACCGACGGTGGGGCGGGAAGGGCGTTGTCGATGGATCGGATGATCCGCGAGTTGGCGATGGACGCATTGAGGCTGTCCCACGAACTGTTGGCCAGAGTGCTGGCCAACAGCCAGACCACCAGCAGCGAAGCCACCGCCCCCACCCCCATTCCCAACACCGAGTCGATCAGTCCCAGTTTTCCCCGGTGGACGCGGGCGAAAACGGTGCTCCCCACCACCCGACCGGCAGCGCCCCCCAGTGCTCCCGCCACCAGCATGGTTACCAGGGCCACCACTGTCCGCATGGAGGGAGACTGCACCCAATCCACGGTGACCGAGGCCAGCAGGGCGCCCAGGTAGAGGCCGATGAAGAGGCCACCAAAGGAAAGGACCTGCACGATGGCACCCAGTCGAAGCCCGCGGATGGCGGCCAGGGCGACGACGGCGAGGACGACGATGTCAACGATGTTCACGATGGGGCCGGTCCGTCGGCTGAGCACGGTGAACGGGCGCTGGAGCCTGCGACCAAGACCACCGACAAACGCTAGACGGCAAAGAGGATGGCCGAGCGTCATCGATTGTCGGGCGCCGGCGTGGCAAGATCTTCGGGGAAATGGGGTGAACCGGCCGGCCAGCGGGTCGCTCGGACGAGCAAGAGTGAGCGTGGTCCATTGTGAGTGATCTGACACCTCCCGCTGACGGCGACGGATCGCCAGCCGATTCCGCTTCCCCCGAACCGGGAACCCCCCCGCCTGCGGCACCGCCCCCGACCCCCCCGCCTGCGGCGCCGCCCCCGCCCATGCCTCCCCCGCCGGCAGCCCGGGCCCCCGGTCCGCCTCCGGCCTGGGGGGCGCCATCCAGCCCGCCTCCCCCGAGTTCCGGCTACGGATCCGTCCCCGGCCCGGTGGATCGGTTCGGACGACCCCTGGCTGCCTGGTGGCAACGGCTGGTGGCCATCATCATCGACGGGCTCATCCTCGGGGTGCCCCACTCGATCCTGGTCGCCATCATCGTCGGCTCCGGTAGTGGGAACGGTCTCTACCTGACCCACTGGCGGGCCAGCCTGATCGTTCTGGCCATCGTGTTCGCCGTCATCGATCTGGTCTACTTCGCCCTTCTCAACGGCAGTGAGAACGGCCAGACCGTGGGTCAGATGGCGCTCGGGATCGCCGTGCGGGACGAGGCCACCGGCGGGCGCATCGACCCGGTCCGGGCCGGACTCCGCATCCTCGTCCTCTACCCGGGGATCGTGATCGGCTGGCTCCCGCTCATCGGCGTCATTGCCTCGGTCTACACCCTGGTCGCTGCCCTCTCCCCTCTGTGGGACCGCCGGCGGCAGGGATTCCACGACAAAGTGGCCCATACCGACGTCATCAAAGTTCGCTGAGCCCGCCGACGGTAGTGACATCCCCACGCCTGCCCGGCGGGGAGGCGGCCACTCTTCCACCCAGCGCCACCATCCCGTACCCAGACACGGGTGACGACGGCACCGGTGGCAGACGACGATCGGCGGAAGGACGGTCGGCCAAAGGTGGTGGGACCCACCCCGTTCGGCCCGGACCGCTCCGCTTGGGAGTGGTCCTGTCACTGGCGCTGGTAGCGGCGGCGTCGGCCTGCACGTCCGCATCTTCCGACGGTGTCGCTCCCCCCTCGACCTTCGGTGCCGACTCGCCGTGGGTCGGGACACTGACCGGGGTGGCTCTTCCCGTCCCGGTCAACTCACTCACCTCACTGGCCTGTCTGGGTGCAACTCACTGCTGGGCCACCGGTTCCACTGTGGGTGTCAGTGGAGCCCCCAACGGTGCGGCCATGGCCGGCACCGATGACGGAGGGGCGCGGTGGACCGGTCAGAACGTTCCGGGAACCGTCAGCTATCTCTCGGACGTCGGGTGCAGCGACATCCACCGCTGTACGGCGGTCGGCCAAGGCGCCCAGTCGACCACCACCCAGGCGGCCATCATCGACACCGTTGACGGTGGCCACACATGGGCGCAAGTGGCCACGCCTCCCGGCGTGCTCGAGATCTCGGCGGTGACCTGTCTGACCGACGGCCGGTGTGTGGCCATCGGGGCGACCGGCATGGGCGACGCCGCCCTAGTTTCGACGTCGACCGGCTCGGCCTGGACGCAGGCGGGAGCGCTGCCGGCCGGAATGACCGGAGCTCGAGACGTCGCCTGTTCGAACGATCAGGACTGCTGGGTCACCGCCCGCTCAACCACGGCGGCCGGCGCGGTCAGCGGGGCGGTCGCCGTCACCACCGACGGAGGAGCCAGCTGGACCGCCCTCCCCATCCCCGCCGGCACCGGACTCCTCAACGGGATCGCCTGCATCGCCGGGGCCACGACGGGCAGCGGTGCCCTCCCGGGGACCACCACCGTGGCCGGAAGCCCCGGTTCGTCGACCACTGCTCCGGTGGCCACGACAACGACCGCTGCCCCCACGACGACCGCCCCTCCCGTCCCCCCGGTGGGCGTACCCGGGGTCCGGTGCACGGCGGTGGGAACGACCTCTTCCTCGTTGGTCGACCCCCGCTCCGGCCACGGGGTGATCCTCACCACCGCCAACGGAGGAGCCATTTGGGCCCAGCAACCGGTCAGCGGGTCGGTGGCCTCATTGGCCGACGTCTCCTGCACGGCCATCAACACCTGCGTGGCTGTCGGCACTTCGGTGGCCACCGTGGCCGACCAGGGAGTCATGATTCTCACCGGGTCCACCCACAAGCCGTGGTCACGATCGTCGTTGGTGTCGACCCCCCAACCACTGAGCGCTGTGAGCTGCGCTTCGACCTCCCAGTGCGTCGCCGTCGGGGAGTCAGTAAGCGAGTATTTCGCTACCTGAGGTGCGGTCCGTTCCATCCCCGGCGCCGCCGCGGGCCACCGGTAGCCTCGGTGACCATGGAGGGCACAGGTCACACCTCGTTCCTATGATCCCCTGTGTGACTCCGATCCGACCCACGGCTGCCAACTGCCACCCCCTGTCGTCCACCCTGCCTGTGGGGGACGACAGAAACCCGATCGGATGTCCATGACCAACGTCGAGCCGGTCAGACCTTCGTCCCGTCGACGCCCGACCTCGACGTCCTCATTCGGCGTCGGCCGGCGCGAGGCCCACGACTCGTCCTCCTTCTACGCACGGTTCACCGCGCCGCATGTGAGCGACGACGACACGGTGGTCCCCCCGGTCGCCCTGGACACGATCTGGACGGGCGACGCTCGCCAGATGGGTGACGGCGATCGGGTGGCCGACAATTCGGTAGCCCTGGTGGTGACGTCGCCGCCGTACTTCGCGGGGAAGGAGTACGAGGCCGTACTCGGGGTCGGGCACGTCCCCGCCGACTATGCCGCCTACCTCGGCATGCTGCACGACGTGTTCGCCCGGTGTTTCGCCAAGCTCGAACCGGGCGGGCGGATTGCGGTCAATGTGGCCAATCTGGGGCGGAAGCCCTACCGCTCGCTGTCACGGGATGTCACCGACCTGCTCGAACGACTCGGGTTCCTGATGCGGGGTGAGATCCTCTGGCAGAAGAGCCACGCCGCCGGGGGCTCGTGCGCCTGGGGCACCTACCAGAGGCCGGGCAATCCGGTGCTCCGCGATGTCTCGGAAAGAATCGTGGTGGCGTCAAAGGGGCGATTCGACCGCGCCCTGACGCCCGAACGGAGGGCGGAAGCCGGTCTTCCCAACCAGGGGACCATCACCATGGACGAATTCATCGACGCCACCACCGACGTCTGGGACATCCCCACCGAGTCCGCCACCCGGATCGGTCACCCTGCTCCCTTCCCGGTGGAGTTGCCCCGTCGACTGATAGAGCTCTACACCTACCGCGGCGACCTCATCCTGGATCCGTTCATGGGCTCGGGGTCGACGGCGGTGGCCGCCGTGCGGACCGAGCGCCATTACATCGGATTCGATACGGACGAGGACTACGTCGCCCTGGCTGAGGAGCGCATTGCCGCCGAACGCCGAGCCCTCCTGACCGATCCGCGACTCCGGGTCACGGTGGCGCCGGCGGGTTCGACGGCTAGTGACGAGGACGCCGATGACCTGTCGGTGGCCGTCCGACGGGGACGCAAGGCGCGGGAGATCGCCCACGCCACTCTCTCGACCTGTGGTTTCACCCACATCGAAAGTGAGGTGACCTTTGGTGATCTGGGGGTAGCCCTCGACTTCCGGGCTCGGGACAGAAAGGGCGGGACCTGGCTGTTCGACTTGTCAGGGGGCTTTTCGGCCACCCGTCCGGGTCTGCGGCGACCGGATGTGCTGTGGCGGGCCCTGGGCAAGGCCAGTGTCCTGCAGGAGGCCCGCCGGACCGATCCGAAGCGGGCCGACCTCGGCCCGCTGGTCCTCCTGTCCACCGATCTCCCCGCCCCCCGGTCGGCCGGTGGCAAGGCACTCCGTGCCGTGCAGGGTGACCCGGGCACGGCTCCGGTCACCGATGCTCTGATACTGCTCGATCCGGCCTGCGCCAGCCGGCTGCGCGGCTACGCAAAAAAGGGCAAATGAATTCCGATGACGACGGTGCCCGGGCCGACGATGAGGAGCCGAACACCTTGAGCAGCCTGCGATGTGGCATCCGACTCCATGCCCGATGACCGCACCACTATCACCGAGCTGGGAACGGCTCTCGGCACCCTCCCCTACCCCGACCCGCGGGCTGCGTTGGCCGACCGTCCCGACCAACTCCGGATAGCCGCTCACGTCTGGGACCTGCTCGATGCGATCGTGGCCAGCCCCCGACTGGGCGACGAGCTGCAGTCAGCCTTTGCTAACGGCCGGGCCTTTCTCGAGGCACGGGACGGCCTCCGGGGTCGGTCGCCCCTGGTGGTGGAGTGGACCGGGGGCCGCCGGCCGCCCGGCGATGAGGTGGCACCGATCGACCTGCGGGTCGATCACGTGTACCTGATCAGCTGTAAGTACGAATCCGACATCCTGGCCAACACCTCGCCGGCCCGGCTCTTCGATGGTCTGCTGGCCACCTCGGGCACGTGGGATCGCAACGACTGGTACCAGACGGTGGCCCCCGACGAGTACGTCTCGCTCTACCGGACCTGCCTGGCCGCCACCGGCCTGGATCACCTTCCGGCGCTACCGGCAGAGTGCAGCAGAGAAGAGCTCGCCGCCCTCCGGGTGGCCGTGTCGGGGCGCTCCTACCCGGACACGCCTTCGCGCCAGGCCTACGCGGCGTTGTGTCGTGCGGTGAGCGTTGCCTCGTCCCGGCGCTGGACCGAGCGACTGGAGGCAAGCGGGATCGCCGGCGAGACCATGCTGTGGCGCCTCTTACGGATAGGGAGCGCTCCCTACTTCATCCTGGGCATGGACCGCCGGAGCGGCCGACCGGCGCGGTTCCGCATCGCCAGCCCGTGGGACTGGCGGGAGAACTTCGAACTGGTGGATTTCGCAGTGGCTCCCGCCGTCGCCGGTCAACCCCGGGTGGACTGGACCTTCACCACCCGCGACCGTCAGTCGGGGGCGACCGGCACGGTTGCCGGTCACGTCGAGATCCGTTGGAGTCATGGTCGCTTCGCCCAGCCGCCCGAAGCCAAGGTCTATCTGGACACGGCCATGGAGCGGCTTCCGGGGTACGACCCGCTCGACCACCAACAGGAGGCGCAACCGACGCTGTGGTCTCTGTCGGGGTGAGGGGCTGGCCGGCCCCGTGACCAGCGACGATCAACCGGTCATCAGCTGGGACGGGGAGAGCTACCAGGAGCGCTTCGACTCCCTGGCCGCCTCGGGCGCCGATGTTCACGGCGAAGCGGCATTCGTGGCGCGCTGGGAGCCGGCCACGGTGCTCGATGCCGGTTGCGGTACGGGACGGGTGGCCAGGGAGCTGGCCCGGCGGGGCGTCGACACGGTCGGCGTCGACCTCGACCCCTCGATGATCGCCACGGCACGGCGCCTCTCGCCCGAGCTCGACTGGATCATCGGGGACATGGCCGTCACCGACCTGGCCCGACGTTTCGACGTGGTGGTGATGGCCGGAAACGTCCCGCTGTTCGCCGGCGAGGAGTCCCGATCCGCTCTGGTGGCCGGTTGCGCCCGCCACCTGGCCGAGGGTGGCCGGTTGGTAGCCGGCTTCCAGTTGGACCGCCACTACGGGCTGGACGACTATGACAGGGATTGCCACCGGATGGGCCTGGCCTGCACCGGTCGGTGGGCTACCTGGTCCGGGGATCCTTACGACGGAGAGGCCTACGCGGTGTCCGTGCACCAAAAGGGCCCGGGCGGATCGGAGCACGACCAAAAGGGCGGGTCGCCCGACGGCGAATCGGGCCGGCCGGGAGGGTCGAGGTGATGTCTACGATCATGGGGCCTCGGTAGGGACCGAAAGGACGCCATGCGCAATCCGATGTTCGTCTACGACGAACAGATGACCACCCTGATCCTCGACTACTGCCGCTGGAGGTTGGCTGTCGACCCGGTGCCCCTGGACTTCGGGGGGGCCCGGACCTCGTCGTTGGAAGCCAGTCTGGCCGGTCTCATCACACCGGAGGGAACCGATCCCCGCCGGATCATGGAGGTCTTCGACACCGAGCTGGCCACGGCCATCGTCTCGTGCGACAGCCCCCGCTTCCTCTCCTTCATACCGGCGGCGCCGACCAAGGCGGCGCTCCTGTTCGACATGGTGGTGGCCTGTTCGTCCCTGCAGGCCACGTCCTGGATGGAAGCGGCCGGCCCGGTCAGCGCCGAAAACCAGGCTCTGCGGGTGCTCTCCGACGTGGCCGGGCTGCCGGCGGGGGCCGGCGGATGCTTCGTGGCCGGGGGATCGGCCGGCAACCTGTCGGCCCTCATGGTGGCCCGGGACACGGCCGCCCATCGCCGGGGGGGACAAGCGCCTGACCGGCCGCTCATCGCCATCAGCGAAGAAGCCCACTCGTCGGTGGGCAAGGCCCTGACCGTCCTGGGAGTCGAGTCACTGCTGGTGCCGTGCGACGACCACCGACTGACCGGCGAGGGCCTCCGGGCCGCACTGGACAGCCACCCGCGGGGTGAGGACGCCATCGGGGTGGTGGCCACCGGAGGCACCACCAACGCCGGCATCATCGACGACCTCGACGGGGTGGCCGACGTCGCCGCCGAACGGACCCTCTGGTTCCACGTCGACGGCGCCTACGGCTGTGCTGCTCTGTTTGCCCCGTCGGTCCGCCGGCGCTTCGACGGGATCGAACGGGTCGACTCTCTGGTGGTGGACCCGCACAAGTGGCTGTTCGCCCCGTTCGACTGTGCCGCCCTCATCTACCGCCAACCGAACCTGGCCAAGGCCGTCCACGCCCAGGACGCCTCCTACCTTGACGTGCTCCACACCGGCACCCCGGGCGAGTGGAACCCGAGCGACTACGCCTACCACCTGACCCGGAGGGCCCGCGGTCTCCCGCTGTGGTTCTCGTTGGCCGTCAACGGCACCGACGCCTACCGCGATGCCATCGAGACTGTCCTGTCGGTCACCCAGGAGTCGGCCGACCTCATCGAACGCACGCCCCACGTCGAGCTGGTGCGCCGACCGGAGCTGTCGGTGGTGCTCTTCCGCAGGATCGGCTGGGGGCTCGAGGACTACGAAGACTGGTCGTCGCGGATCCTGACGGAACAGATCGGTTTCGTCGTACCCACACGGTGGGAGGGCGAGTCGGTGGCGAGGCTGGCCCTCCTCCACCCGGACACCACCATCGGCATCATCGAGGAGATCATCGCCACCATGGCCTGAGCCTCTCGGACGTGCCAGCCAGGAGACCCGGCTGGCACGTCCGGTGGCCTAGGCGGCGTTGAGTACGAGCGAGAGGGTCTTGGTCGCCGTTCCCTTGGGCTTGGCCTTGTCGGTGACCGTGACCGCCACCGAGTAGGTCTTGGCCGCGTCCGTCGCCGCTGGCTTTCCAGCTATCACCCCGGAGGTCTTGTTGACCTTCAGGCCCTTGGGCAGGCCCTTGGCCTTCCAGGCGTACGGCTTGGTGCCTCCCGAAGCGGCCAACGTTGCGCTGTAGGCCGTACCGATGGTGGCGGCCGGCAGCGACATGGTGGTGATCTCGAACGGGGCGGCAACGGTCAGCGTGAAGGCCTGCGTGCCCGGGTTGCCGATCCCGTTGGTGGCGGTGAAGGTGATGGGGAAGCTGCCGGACTGTGTCGGGGTGCCGGTCAGCTTGCCTCCGGTGAATGTGACTCCGGTCGGCAGAGTCCCCGACTCAGTGATGGTCGGGGTCGGGGTGCCCGAGGCCGTCGGGGTGAACGAGCCGCTTGATCCTTCAGGGAAGGTGGCGGTGTCGGCCGAGGTGATGGTGGCGAAGGTATCACCCTCGGGACCGGGCACGGCCGTCCAGGTGAACCCGTTGGGATCGCTCGTGCTCTTGGTGAAGGTGAACTGCACGTTCCAGTTGTCGGTGAGCACACCGGAGCTGTTGGCGCAAGCCAGCCCGCCTTCCCAGATCCCGCTCTTCTTGCCGGTGTAGAGGATCTTGGACAGAATGCCGTCGCCGGCGATGGCCGGTCCCCACTCGAAGTCGGGGATCTGGGTGACCTGGCCGGTGTTGATGGCGGTGTTGGCCGGGCCGTAGTAGGTGCCGGTGTTGTCGTAGAGGCCGTAGCCCTGGGAGGGACCGGACGCACCGCTGAAGGTGGTCGAACCGATCTTCGCCGACTTTTCGACCAGATAGCTCCACACGTTGTAGCCGTCGTGGGCGGTGTCTCCCGAGCAGGCGGCGATGTGCGGAAGGGAAAGGGTGAACGGGGTATCCGAGCCGCCAGAGGCCAGGAAGTCGCCATTCGACGGATTGACCGTGGTGGCCACACCGTTAAGTGTGGAGGCGGCGGACGGCGCCGCCTCGGCCACCACCAAGGCGGCGCCGCTGGCGAGCAGGGTGGCCACGATCACCAGCCAGGTGCGTAGTGTCCTCCCCGATCGGGTCCGGGAGGACCCGATCGGGGTGCTGGGGGCTGTCTTAGGGGCGCGTTCTTCAAACATGGTGTCCTTATTCCTTCACTCTGGTGGTGTGGTTGTGGTGTCGGGCGGGGCTTAGCTGTTGCCCTCGGTGCCGGACCCACAGGTCCCTTCCGAGCCTTGGAGGTCGTCGAACCCGAAGTTGTTCATCTGCGACTGGAACGCCGAGGCGCACAGCGACGAACTCGATCCGACGAACAGGCTGACCAGCCCCTTGTTGTAGAGAGTGTTGCCGCTGGTGATCTCGCTGGTGGACACCACCGTGTTGAGGTTGTAACCGTAGGAGCTCTCGTAGTAGGCGGTTACGGGCCGCAAGCTGGTGCCCGAACCCTGGAAAGGCGCACCTATGCCGGTGATCGAGGCCAGGGTGAGGCCATTGCTCCGGGCGGTATTCGATTCGTCCACGGCCACCCCGTTGTTCTGGGCAATCCAGTCGCCCGTCGAGATGGGGACGACGGCGTCGGTCCCGCTCGGCAGGCTGGAAACGGCGGAGTAGAAGGCGTTGCCGCTGTTCTGCTGGATCTGGTCGCAGCTGTCCTGCAGGGCTTCGCTTTCAGCCGTCGTGTCCGAGACGCCGATGGCCGTCTCCAGGTTCGACCGTGGGGAGGAACCGGTGATGGTCAAACATCCTTCGACACTGTCACCGCCGATGCTCGTTACCCCGGTGCTGCTCGAGTAGATAGAGGTGAGCTGGGCCGTGGTCAGCGTGTTGAGGGCGCCGTCCCCGTGGTCGAAGACGAGAACCGACACCGCATCCCGACCGTAGGGGATGAAGGTGAGCAAGCTCCCGCTTGTCTTCGGACCCCGGGCGGCCCGAGCGAAGTCGACCTGACCGGTCATGCTCACCTCGGCGCCGGTGCACGATTGCGCGGCAATGGGATTCTCCCATCCGGTGCCGTTGATGTCGGCCACCAGGGCAGAGATGCCGTTGGTGGTGGAGTTGGGCCGGTCGAAGGTCGGGCCGCCGAACTTGGTGGTGATGCACCCCGGGTTGAGGGTCGAACCACCGGTCGGGAAGGCGTCAAAGGACTGGATGGTCCGTGAGTTGCTAGCCGGAGAGGAGGCCAGGGGGGTATAGAACTGCGTGTTGGCCGAGTCTGGCTGGCCCGCCCCCGACAGTGAATCGAAGAAGTCCTGGGTGACGTCGGCGCCCACCCCCACATAGCCGGTCACCGAGGACGGATCGGCCGAGGCCTGGGTGGTGCTGAGGGCGGTCAGGCTCGCCACGCCGGCAGTGCCGGTGGCGATGGCCAGGGCGGCGATCAGGCGGATTCCCCTGTTTCGCAGGAAGGTTTTCATGCAAGCTCCTTGTTCGGCGCCAGGACACGGTCGACCGACCTCAAGAAAGCTGAAGGCCCCTAACCCATACCCGACAAAACCTAGTGGATTACTGGCATTAAGTTAAACCGGATCACATTGGAAGTCAACCGGGAATGCACATTTCAAAAACTTCCGTCCGACGCAGCTCTCTCAACGAGGTCGCCTCGCCGTTACCAAGCACCACAATTCACTCAGCTGGGTGGCCAACTCAGTGACGAACCGGCACCAATCGCAGGTTGGTCCGTTAGGACGCCCGGACGCGCCGCACCCCCAGACCCGGTTGCGACGCGCCAGATTCCCCGCGACCGAGGTCGACGAGTACGCCCAAGGCGCCTACGAATTCGAGAGATGACCGGACAGCAGGCCGAAGACCACGGGCGGGAACAATCACACCTGCGTTCAGGTGTAGCCCTGGGCGATGTGTTCGATCCACCAGGCTGGCGCGGCGTTCATCAGGGTCTGCAGATCCCAGTAGTCCCACCACCGGACGATGATCCCGTCGCTCAGCTCCTGGACCGACACGAAGGGGAGGGTCACCTGCTCGCCGGTGTGCCAGTGCCAGGTCTCCGTGTGCTCAGTCACCACCACGTTGCCTTGGGCCACCATCAACCGGAGCCCATGCTCGTACCCCGAAAGGCGCTCCAGCCCGAGTCGGAGCCGGGCTTCGATCTGGTCGGGACCGCGGGCCACGTCGTCGGGTGGTGAGGGGACGTCGGTGTACTCGCTCTGGGCCGAAAAGAAGCGGCGGAGTCCGGCCCAGTCCCGGTCGTAGAGAGTCTGCCAGAAGGCCGCCACCCTCACCTTGTTATTGGTGGCTTGGATAGTGGTGGCTTGGTCGTCGTTGGCTTGATCGTCGTTGTCGTTGGCTCCGCCGTTGTCGGTACCCGACCCCTGGGTCTCCACTCTTCCCTCCTCTCACTCCACTGTCCCGTCCTCCGCTGTCGCCCTCCGCTAACCCCCACCGCCACCGCCGTCGTCTGCGCACCCCCCTCTTCGCCGTTGGTCGGGCGGCCTCCGGTGGTTGGCACGGTACACCGCAGCCCTCGAGCTGGTATTGGAACAGTGCCACCGGCATATCCCCAGGGCCAACAGGATTGTCGGGCCCGGGCCGTTGTCACTACGCTCGACTGGGTAGTGGAACCGAGTGGGAGCAGCCCGAAGAGCGATCCAGCCGCTACCGCCGCGCCCAAGGTGGTGACCAAGTCCGACTACGAAAAGGAGCTCCGCCGGCTCCAGACCGAGCTGGTGCGGATGCAGGAGTGGATCATCCACAAAGGCCTGGCCGTCATGGTCATATTCGAGGGACGGGACACGGCCGGCAAGGGCGGCACCATCAAGCGGATCACCGAGCGACTCAACGCCCGTTTCTGTCGGGTGGTCGCCCTCGGCACGCCCACCGAGCGTGAGCGCTCGCAGTGGTACTTCCAGCGCTACATCACCCATCTTCCCGCCGCCGGCGAGATCGTCCTGTTCGACCGCAGCTGGTACAACCGGGCCGGTGTCGAGAGGGTGATGGGGTTCTGCAGCGAGCAGGAGCAGGCTGAATTCTTCCGGACCTGTCCCGAGCTCGAGCGGGCACTGGTCCGGTCGGGGATCATCCTGATCAAGTACTGGCTCTCGCTGAGCGACGAGGAGCAGGAGCGGCGCTTCAAGGCGCGCATCTCCAGCCCCGGGAAGCGGTGGAAGTTGAGCGCCATGGACCTCGAGGCCCGGGCCCGGTGGGTCGACTATGCCGAGGCCAAAGACGAGATGTTCGTCTACACGGACATCAAAGAGGCCCCTTGGCACGTCGTCGACGCCGACGACAAGAGGACAGCCCGGCTCAACATCATCAGCCACTTCCTCGAGGTGGTCCCCTACCAGGCTGTCCCCCACTCCAAGATCGAGCTGCCCCCCCGCCAGCTCCGGGCTTACGAGCGACCCCCGATCGACAGCCAGACATGGGTTCCACAGCGCTACATGGTGCGATGACCGACGCCTGCCGCCCGTCCGCCCACAGCCGGTAGACGCATGCGCAAATTCATCATCATGGGCATCCAGGGCAGCGGCAAGGGCACCCAGGCCGCCCTGCTCGCCGAGGATCTCGACATCGAACACGTGAACGTAGGGGGGATGTTCCGGTGGAACGTCCAGCACCACACCAAGCTGGGTGCGCAGGTCACTCGGGTGATGGCCAGCGGGCATCTGGTCGGCGATGAACTGGTCGAAACCGTCGTGCGCCAAAGGCTGGCCGAGCACAACTGGAACTACGGGTTCATCATCGACGGGTTCCCGCGCACCGCCCGTCAGGCCCAATTCTTCCTCGAGAGCTACGACATCGACGGAGTGATCAACCTCGACCTGCCCGATGAGGAGGTGTCCCGTCGGGTCATGGCCCGTCGCCTGTGTTCCCAGTGTGGACTGGACTACAACCTCATCGCCCATCGTCCCGAGAGACCGGACACCTGCGACGTATGCGGAGGAGCGCTGGAGGCCCGCGATGACGACAACCCCGAGGCACTGGCCATTCGGGTGGCCAAGTACCACGAGGAGACCAAACCCCTCATCGAGCTGTTCGAACAGAAGGAGTTTGTGGCCACTTTCGACGCCACCCTGCCGGTGGACGAGCTCCAGGCAGCCATCCGCCAGCGATTCGGCTTGCCGGCCCGCACCCCCCGGGAGTGAGACCTTTGACAGCCGTTCATTTGACAGCCGTTCATTTGACAGCCGTTCAATTGTGACAGCCGGTCGACCGGGGGCGGACCGATCCCGTTCGGGGTCTTCGAAGTTCTCCGGACCATCCGGTCAGGAGGCGGCCGCCCGTCGTGCCTTTGACTCGGCCGCCAGCACCTTGGCCCGTTCGGCGTTGCGTTTCGACGCCTCGCGAGGGCGCAAACCAGCCTGAAACACATCGCGGATGTACTCCTTCACATCGGTGGCCGACGTGGCCACCGTCAGAAGATCGTTCGACTGCTGCAGATGGGTGCGGATCCCCATCATCTCCCACGCCCGCCGGATGTTGGCCTTGGCCGCCATCAGAGTGGTCAGCGGAGCCTGGGCAACGTGAAAGGCAAGTTCGTTGACCTCGTCCTCGAGCCGCTCCGATGACACGACGCGGTTGATGAGCCCGATCTCCTTGGCCTCGGCCGCGCTCAGCTCCTGGGCGGTGTACATGAATTCGGAAGCCCGCTTCCAGTTCATGAACAACCAGGGCTCGATGCCGGTCTCCATGCAGGGCATGGCCATCCCCTGGAGGACGGGGAACTGGAAGTAGGCATCGTCGGAGGCCACCGTCATGTCGGTGAGGAGGCCCCACACCGTTCCACCACCGAGGCAGTAGCCGTGGACCTGGGCGATGGTCACCTTGGGAAACTCCCACAGTTTCATCACCGGGGTGCCGTAGATCTCCCATTGCCCCTTCCACGGACTCCCCAGCTTGGCCGTGGACTCATCGATCTCCCGCATCTCGGTGCCCGGCGTTCCGGTCACCACGTGGCCGCCGCTGAAGCCGGGGCCGTTGGCCTTGATGACCACCACTTTGATGTCGTAGTCCTTGTCGGCGTCGTCGAGGCAGATGTCGACATCGAAGACCAGGCGGGAGGACTGGATATTGGCCTTCTCCTGGTAGTCCAAAGTGATCCAGGCGACCGGGCCGTCCTTCTCGTAGATGGCCGTCTCCAGCTTGCGGGTCTCCATGGCGTGCTCCTGTCGAACGAGGACGTGCGATGCACCACTCCGGATCCACCGTTCCACGACGCTGGCGCCGGGGTGGGACGGAGCCCACCGGCTACGGAGTGATGTCGGGCACGAAGCTAGCAAATGAGAGACGATCGTCCTGGTGGGCCGGCCTGCGTCGGCCGGTGCCGGGAGGCGCCATGGGCAGGACCGTGCCTCCGATGGCCCGCTACCGAGACAGGCCGGACTTGTAGTGTGGGCCCACCCTGCAACCCGGGACGGTCCGCGCCGCGGTCCTCTCTCTCCCGAAAGGACGACGGCGATCGAGATCCGCATTCCCAAGCTCGGCATGGAGATGACCGAAGGGACCCTGGCCAGCTGGCTGGTCGACGACGGGTCCCCCATCCGACAGGACGAGCCGATGTACCTGCTGGAGACGGACAAAGTCGAGAACGAGGTGGCCGCCCCGGTGGATGGCGTCCTCCGCCACATCGGAACGGAAGGCGAGACCTACCCGATCGGCGAGGTCATCGGCGAGATCGAGTAGCCGCCATCGAGTGTCCTCATCCTCAGCAGCGCGGCGGAGGCGGGACATATCATGACGCCAAGGGGAGGACCGGTGAACGACGACGAGGACCAGATCAGGCGGACCCTCGCCGAGTACGGCCAGCTCTGTGACGACGGCCGGTTCGACGAGTGGGGCGAGCTCTTCACCGAGGATGCCCGACTGGAGTTGATGGGACAGGTCACGACCGGCCGGCCCGGCATCGTGACCTACATGCGGTCGGTGCAACCGGCCGAGAGCCGAGGGATCCACATGATTTCCGGAACCCTCGTCGAGGTCTACGGCTCATCCGCCTCGGCCAGCACCAACTACGTTTTCGTCCGGCCCGCAGCCGACGGGATGGCCGTCATCGCCGCCGGCCGTTACTACGACCAGCTGGTGCGGGACGACCGGCGATGGCGCTTCACCGAGCGCAAGATCACCATCCTGTCGGCGACGAACGGATCCGACGGTGACTGACATCGATCTCCACCCGGCGGCAACCACAGCCGAACCGGCGGCCGGCGGGTGCCGGAGCGTTCCCCACGCCATGGACCGCCCCGATTTCGTCGCCGCCGAGCGCTACTACGACCCGGCCTTCGCCGCCCTCGAGAACCAACGGTTGTGGCCCCGCGCCTGGCAGATGGCCTGCCGACTGGAGGAGATCCCGGCGCCCGGCGACTACGTCGAGTACTCCGTGGCCGACCAGTCCGTCCTGCTGGTGCGGGTCGACGGGGACCAGGTGAAGGCCTATCTCAACGCCTGCCGCCACCGGGCCACCCAGCTGGCCACGGGAGCCGGGACCTTCGACCGCGGTCGGATCGTCTGCCCCTTCCACGGATGGTCGTGGAACCTGGAGGGGGAGAACACCTTCGTCTACGGGGCCCACACCTTCGACCCGGCCCTCCTCACCCCCGAACAGCTGTGCCTGCGGGAGGCCCGCGTCGAGATCTGGGCGGCCTGTGCCTGGATCAACCTCGATCCCGCGGCACCACCTCTGCTCGAGGCCCTCGATCCCCTACCCGGCCTGCTGGATCCCCTCGGGGTGGCGGACATGCGGGTCGACTGGTGGAAGGCAGCCGTCCTGCCGGCCAACTGGAAGCTGGCCCAGGAGGCCTTCTTGGAGGGCTACCACGTTCCCCAGACCCACCCCCAGCTGACCCTCGGTCACCCCGAGCAGTACGACCCCGACAGCCTGGTCTACAGCGTCCATCCCCACGGGCACTCCAGTTTCCAGCTCCGCCCCAACGCCCAGGCCAAAAAGGGAGCCCAGGTCGGTGTCAGCGAGATGGACGCCATCATCGAATCAGTCCATCTCTTGAACAGTGGGCTCGAGGCCATGACCCTCGACCGCGAGGTCCACGTCATCGAAGCCATGCGACACCGCCCCATCCCCGAGGACAGCACTTTCGGCGCCGAGATGGTCAAGGCCCTCTATGCCTACGCGGCCGGCGCCGGGATCCCGCTCCCTCCCCCGGACCCCGCCGCCCTGGCCCGGTGGGGAGGCATGTTCTTCATGTTCCCCAACTACTTCATCCTCCCCCAGTACGGCAACGCCCTGGTCTACCGGGTGCGGCCGAACGGAACCGACCCGGAGTCGTGCCTGTTCGAGTTGTGGTCGCTGACCATCCCCGCCGCCGGCGACGAGATACCGAGGGCCGTGCGCCAGGGTCCGTTCGCGCCGGACGACGCCGACCACTGGCCCCGCATCCCCCTGCAGGACTTCTCCAACATCGGGCGCCAGCAACGCGGCATCCACAGTCAGGGGTTCGACGGGCTGCGCCTGTCCCACACCTACGAAGCCGGCATCGTCAACATGCACCGCCAGCTCGACCGCTACCTGGCCTCCTAGAGCGGTGAGCGATCACTCGATGGCCTTCCCCTCGCCTCTCTCGCCGCTCCCCTCCCAGGCCGACGTGGTGGTCGTCGGCACCGGGGCGGCGGCGTTGGCCGCAGCCATCGCCGCCCACGACCAGGGGGCCCGGGTGGCCGTGGTCGAGCGCACCTCGTCGGTCGGAGGCACCACGGCCGTTTCGGGTGGGGGGATATGGATGCCCCAGAACCACCTGATGGGCCCCTTCGGGGTCGACGACTCCCGCCAGGAGGCGATGGCCTACATGGGTCGGATGACGGCGGGGCGCACACCCCTCGAGTTACTAGAGCGCTACGTCGACCTCGGGCCGGGCATCGTGGCCGCATTGGAGAAGGACACCCCGGTGCGGCTGCACGCCATGTCGTGGCCGGACTACCACCCCGAAATGGAGGGGGCCAAGTCCTCCGGCCGCATGCTCGAGCCCGACCTCTACGACACCGGCCGGCTGGGAAAGTGGGCCGGGCACCTCCGGCCGGCGCCCGTGCTGGGCCTGCCCATCACCTTGCAGGAGGCCACGGTCGAGTGGCGACCGACCTTCACGCCGGAAAGATTCGACGCCGCCGCCGTGCAGCAGAGGGTGGCCGACCACCGGGTGGCCTGCGGCCAGGCTCTCATCGGTGGCCTGCTCGAGGCCTGTCTGGCCCGGGGGATGGCGCCGATGCTGGAGACGCGGGCGGCCGAGATCAGCATGGACGGCGACCGGGTCAAAGGACTGGTGGTCGAGAGCCAGGGCCGCCGGTCCGAGGTCCCTACCACCGCCGTCGTACTGGCCAGCGGCGGATACGAGTGGAACGCCACTCTCCGCTCACGCTTCCTCCCCGGTCCGCTGACCCATCCCCACAGCCCGCCGGCCAACGAGGGCGACGGGCTGCTGATGGCCATGGACGTGGGCGCCGATCTGGCCAACATGACCGAAGCCTGGTGGTACCCGGCCTCCTCGATCCCCGACGACACCTACGAGGGCCGGCCGCTGGCCCGCTTCGTCGGCGTCGAACGCACCGCTCCCCACTCGATACTGGTCGACCGCTTCGGTCAGCGCTTCGTCAACGAAGCGGCCAACTACAACGACATGGTCAAGGCCTTCTTCTCCTTCGATGCCAACCAGTACGCGCCACGCCACCTCCCCTGCTGGGTTGTGGTGGACAGCCAGTACCGGTCGCGGTACCCGCTGGCCACGGTGCGGCCCGGCGCCCCCGATCCCGCGTGGCTCCCGGTCGGGGCCGACCTCGAGGGACTGGCCCAACAGGTGGGGATCGATCCGGTCGGCCTGACGGCGACGGTGGCACGATGGAACCACTCCGTAAGGGAGGGCTGCGACGGCGACTTCGGGCGGGGCTCGAGCGCCTACGACCGTTTCCACGGTGATCCGACCGCACCCCACCCGAACCTGGGCACCGTCGAACAGGGTCCGTTCTACGCCCTCCCCATCCACATCGGCACGGTGGGCACCAAAGGCGGGCCGCGGGTGGACGGTGACGGACGGGTGCTCCATGTGCACGACCGCCCCATCCCCGGTCTGTACGGCGCCGGCAACGTGATCGCCAGTCCGGCCGGTCCCGCTTACTACGGGGGAGGCACCTCGATCGGCATGGCCCTGGTGTGGGGACGACTGGCCGGCCAGCACGCCGCCGCCTATGCCCAGTCACAGTCGTGAACCTCCTACCGCCGTCGGGAGAGCACCGGTGAGCGACATGTCGACAGGCGGGCCCTCGCCGGCCGAAAGACGCCGGATGTACGAGCTGATGGCGCTGGTCCGGGCTTGCGACGACCGCCTGCGCCGCGGCCTGAGCGCCGGTGAGTTCGCCTGCACCTACTGGCCTGCCACCGGTCAGGAAGCGATCGCCGCAGCCCTCGGTGCCGTTCTCCGCCCCGAGGATGCGCTGGTCAGCACCTATCGCGGCCTGCACGATCAGATCGCCAAGGGCGTGCCGCTCGATCCGCTGGTGGCCGAAATCCTCACCCGCGGCGCCGGCGTCAACGGCGGTAAGGGCGGTGCCATGCACATCGCCCACCCCACTTCGGGGCTGGTGCTGTCCACCGGAATCGTCGGGTCGGGGGTGCCCATTGCCGTCGGTGTGGCCCTGGCCGCCAGGATGAGGGGGTCCGATCAGGTGACGGTGGCCAGCTTCGGCGACGGGGCCACCGGCACCGGCTCCTTCCACGAAGCCGTCAACCTGGCCGCTCTGTGGGACCTGCCCATCGTCTTCCTCTGCCAGAACAACCGCTACGCCGAAATGACCCCGACAGCCGAGGCCCAACCGGTCGAAGACGTGGCCGACCGGGCCCGGGGTTACGGGATACCCGGCACCAAGGTGGGCGGGAACGACCCCGACGCCGTCTTTCCCGCCCTTGCCTCCGCCGTCGACCGGGCCCGCCAGGGTGGTGGCCCAACCCTCCTCGAATGCATGACGTTCCGTCTGTGGGGCCACTATTTCGGCGACCCCATGCGCTACATACCGGCAGCCGAGCTCGAACAAGCCCGACGGGACGAGCCGGTGGCCCGCTACCGTCTCCGCCTCCTGACCGACGGCGTGCTCGACGAGGAGACCGCGGGAAGGATCGACGACCAGGCTCGAAGCGCGGTCGAGGAGGCCTTCTCCGCCGCCCTGGCCGCCGAACCCCCTGCTCCCGACCAGGCCTTCGTCGACATCTATGCCCCCGGGGGAGGGTAGCGATGCCCGACGATGTCGCCGGCTCCGAAGCCATGACCACCGTCAGCATGCGCGACGCCCTCAACGCCGCCCTCGGCCTGGCCCTGGCCGGAGACCCCTCGGTCTTCCTCATCGGCGAGGACCTGGCTGATCCGGGAGGGGGCATCTCCCAGGTGACCCGGGGACTGTCCTCCGCCTACGGCACCGATCGGGTGCGGGACACCCCGATTTCCGAGGCCGCCATCGTGGGGGCGGCCATCGGGGCGGCCATGGCCGGGATGCGGCCGGTGGCCGAGGTCATGATCATGGACTTCATCAGCATCGCCCTCGACCAGCTGGTCAACCACGCCGCCAAGGCCCGGTTCATGTCGGGTGGACGGCTGTCGGTACCCCTGACGGTGAGAACGGCGGTGTTCGGAGGGATCGGCTCGGGGGCCACCCACTCCCAGACGCTGGAGAGCTGGCTCACCCACATCCCCGGGCTCAAGGTGGTCGTCCCGTCCACCCCGGCCGACGCCAAGGGACTCCTCAGCTCCTGCATCTTCGATGACGACCCCTGCGTGGTGATCGAGAACGTGGCTCTGTACGGGACGACCGGTCCTGTTCCGGAAGGGGACGTGCGCACCCCCATCGGCTCCGCCGACATAAAACGGGTGGGCGACGATGTCACCGTGGTCACCTACGGGCGTACCGTGCGCGACGCGCTGGCCGCGGCCGAGGCCGTGGCCCAAGAAGGCATCGAGGTCGAGGTGGTGGACCTGCGGTCCCTGGTTCCGCTGGACGTGGCCACGCTGCTCGGATCTGTGGCCCGTACCCGCCGGGCGGTCGTCGCCCATCACGCCACCCGGTTCGGCGGCTTCGGCGCCGAAGTGGCCAGCACCATCGCCGAGGAATTGTTCGGCCAGCTCGACGCGCCGGTGCGACGGATTGGTGCCGCCTTCGCTCCCATCGGATCCGCTCCCGTGCTGGAGGCGGCCGTCATGCCGTCCTCCGCTTCCATCGCCGCCGCCATCCGCGACGTCATGACCCCGTGACCCGGTGAAGCGGCCCGGTGACCCGGTGACCCGTTGACCGAGCGGCCCTAAGCAGCCGGGCTCACGCCGGTGACAGGTGCAGCCAGCTGGAGACCGACCAGCGATCCCATGAAACGGGCATCGCCGTAGGCGTAGACGCCACCGTCCGAGCCCACCAACCAGTAACCACCGCCGTCAGGGGTGGCGGCTACGCCGACCACCGGGGCGGCAGGGACCACGCCCTGACCCGGGACCGACCCGTCGTAACCGGCATCACCGAAGGCGAACACGCCACCGTCGGAGCCCACCAACCAATAACCACCGCCGTCGGGGGTGGCGGCCATGGACGCGACGGGGGCGCGGAGATGAATGGCACCCAGGGATCCGGCAAAGCGGGCGTCGCCGAAGGCGAACACGCCACCGTCGGCGCCCACCAACCAGTAACCGCCGCCGTCCGGGGTCGAGGCCACCGAGACGATGGGGGCGTTGAGGTGGGTCCCGCCCATGGAGCCGTAGAAGTGGGCGTCACCGAAGGCGAACACGCCACCGTCGGCGCCCACCAACCAGTAACCGCCGCCGCCCGGGGTCGAGGCCATCCCCACCACCGGCGCGCTCAGGTGGGCCCCGCCCATGGAACCGTAGAAGTGGGCGTCACCGAAGGCGAACACACCGCCGTCGGCGCCCACCAGCCAGTAACCACCGCCGTCCGGGGTCGAGGCCACCCCCACCACCGGTGCGCTCAGGTGAGCGCCGCCCATCGATCCCCGGAATCCGGCGGTGCCGAAGGTGAAGACTCCTCCGTCGGATCCGGACAGGAGAAGTCCCTGGTTGGTCGAAGGAGGACGCACCATCTGTTCGGTCAGGGGATTGATCTGGGTGGCTTTGCCGGTGTCGGTGGCGGCAAAACCGACGGCGAAGCATCCACTCCCGCCGGAGCACGACACGTCGTTGAGGTAGCCGAAGGCGGCGGCACTGGGGCTGGGATCGACCGACCAGGTCGAGCCGTCCCAGACGGCGATCATCGGATTGGGTGTGTTGCCTCCCCCGCCTCCGCCGCCCAGGCCGACGGCCCCCGAGGCCCAGCAGTTCGAGGCGTCGATACAGGTGACGGCGGTCAACAGGCTCCCGCCCGACGAAGGGTCGGGACTGGCCACCGTCGTCCAGCTGCTGCCGTTCCAGGCGTCGATCAGCGTGGAGGAGGGGTTGCCGTCAGCCCCCATGTCGGCACCGACGGCCCAGCATCGGGTGGGTGTGGCGCAGGTCACGCTGTTGAGGTACGTCCCGAGCGGGCTGGCCGCACCGGGGGCCGAGGTGACCGTCCAGGACGTGCCGTTCCAGTGTTCGATGAAAGCATTGGCCCCCGACACCTGGGGCATGATGTTGGGGAGAAAGTTGTTGGCCAGACCGTTGGGTCCGGCGAATCCGACCGCCCAGCAGTTGGACGCGCTGGTGCAGTCGACGGCGTTGAACTGATCGCGCTCCTGCCCCGACGGTTGGGTAGGCACGGTGGTCCAGGTCGATCCGTTCCAGTGGTCGAGCATGCCGTGCAGAGGATCGCTCTGGCCGTCGTCGGTCACCGCGGTCCCCGCCGCCCAGCAATCGGTCGAGGAGACGCAGGTGACCGAGGTCAGGTATCCGCTGGTGGAGGGGGCGGCCACCGACGTCCAGGTGGTGGCGTTCCAGTGCTCGACCAGGGGGACCGGGGCTGTTCCTTTTTCGGACTTCTGGGCGCCGACCGCCCAGCAGTCCGAGGAGGTGGCACAGGCCACGGAGAACAGCCCGGACAGGATCTGCCCGGGAGGATTGCCGGTGGTGGCAGCGGCCCATGCCGATCCGTTCCAGTGCTCGAAGAGGTCGGTGGGGTTGCCGTTGTTGATGCTGACGAAGCTCATGCCCACGATCCAGCAATTCCAGGCATTGGCACAGGTCGAGCCCAGGAGGAGACTGCTGTTCTGTTGATCGACCGGGGCGCCGTTGACGATGTGCCAGCCGGTTGGGGTGGCAGCCTTGGCACTGTCGACGCTGACGTCGGCCACCACCACCACCAGGGCGACCGTGACGGCGACAAGGGCAGCGGCCAGCCGGCATAGGGAGCTCCGTCGCATACGGAGTCATCGTCACGCCGAGTGGCCGCCTTGAGCAGGCCAGCACCGGCCTCAGCCAGCCGGCCTGTCTGAGCAGGTGCCCGGTCACGCCTGGCAGCGGTGCCCACAGGCGTGCGAGCAGTACCGTGGTGCGGTCGCTGACCGCACCGGCATTTTCGACCACGGTGCCCACCCATCGACCGATGATCAAAAGGAACAGGCACGCCAGCAGATGACCACCGGGCACAAAGAGGACGGGGCTCTGGCCGAGGGATTTACCCGGTGGCTGGCCGATCGCCGAGGTGCACCTGACACCACTGGTTCCGACATCACGCTGTCCGAACTGCGCCGACCGTCCGGCGGCTACTCGAGCGAGACCCTCGTGGTCGAGGCGGCGTGGGCCTCATCCGGTCGTCGGGAGTCGTTCGTCATCCGCATGGCGCCGGCCCAAGCCGGGACCTTCCGGCACTACGACCTGGCCGCTCAGTGGCAGGCGCAGACGGCAGCGACCGCAGTCGGGGTGCCGGTGGCCGACCCCGTTCTGGAGACCGACCTCCGCTGGCTGGGCGCGCCCTTCATCGTCATGCCCCTGGTCGAGGGCCACATCATCGGACCACTGGCCCACCGCGACGACTGGTTGCGCGGCCGCAGTGAAAGCGAACGCGACCGCCTCTACCGCAATTTCGTGACCACGCTGGCCACCGTCCATCGGGCCGGGGTGAGCACGGTGACCGGCGTGCCCCGCCGCAACAACCCGGCCGAGCTCGCCTTCTGGGAGGACTACCTGCTCTGGTCGAGCGGTGGCCACCCGGTGGCCAGCCTGGTCGACGGGCTGGCGTGGTGTGCACGCCACCTCCCAACCGAGGAGCCGCCCCCGGCTCTGCTGTGGGGCGACGTGCGCTTCGAAAACATGATCTTCGGCGACGATCTGGCTCCCCGGGCGGTGCTCGACTGGGACATGACCTCAATCGGCGCCCCCGAGCACGACCTGGCCTGGTTCACCAGTCTCGACATCACCATGCACCGTCTCTTCGGTGAACGCCTGGCCGGATTTCCCGATAGGGAGGAGACCGTCCGTGTCTTCGAGACGGCCAGCGGGCGGGAAGTCGGCCATCTCGAGTGGTACGAGACATTGGCCATGGTGCGGAGCGCGGCGATCATGACCCGCCTCGGTTATCTCCGCAGCCACGCAGGACTGCCCGTTCTACTTCCCATCGACGACAACCCGGTCCTCGACCTGATCGAGGAGCGGATCGGCTGATGGCGGCAGGCGTCACCACTGCCGCCGAACTGGTCGGCCTGCGGGCCGGCGACGACGACCAGGGCCTCCTGTTCGAAGGTGACCGGTGGACGTGGCGACAGGTGGTCGACGAGGCCGATCGGCGAGGGTCGCTTCTGTGCCAGCTGCGCCACGACGGTCCCTTCCACGTCGGCGTCCTCCTCGACAACACGCCCGAGTACATCTTCCTGCTGGCCGGCGCGGCCCGGGTGGGCGCGGCGATCGTGGGCATCAATCCGACACGGCGCGGCGCCGAACTGGCTACCGACATCACCCGCACCGACTGCCAGCTGATCATCACCGACACGGATCACCATCCCCTTCTCGAAGGTCTCGACCTGGGCATCGGACCGGATCGCATCCTGGTGGTGGACAGCGGCGACTATGGACATGCGCTCGACAATGCGCCGGCCGCATCTCCCCGTTCGCCACCGCCTTCTCCTCAGGATCTCTACCTGCTCATCTTCACCTCGGGGTCGACCGGGGGGCCCAAGGCCGTCCGGATGACCCAGGGGCGGGCCGCCCGGGCCGCCGCCCGCATGGGTTTCACACCGGACGACGTCATCTACTCGGCCATGCCTCTCTTCCACGGCAACGCCCTGTCAGCCGCCGTCTTTCCGGCCTTGGCCAGCGGAGCCACCCTTGCCTTGCGGCGACGCTTTTCGGCCTCGGGCCTGCTGACCGACGTCCGTGCCGTGGGGGCGACCTACTTCAACACCGTGGGTCGGGCCATCTCCCACCTCGTGGCTACGCCCCCGACCCCCGACGACCGTCACCACCGGCTCCGCTTCGTCCTCGGACCCGAGACGTCGGCCGCCGACAAAGCGGCTTTCACCGAGCGATTCGGTGTGCCGCTCTTCGAGGGATACGGATCCAGCGAGAACGCCATCGTGCTGCAGCCGGTCCCCGACGGCCGGCCCGGTGCCCTCGGCCGGTCCCGCGACCGCGACGACGTGGCCGTGGTCGACCCTGACACCGGCGAGGAGCGCCCGCGCGCCGTCTTCGACGCCGGCGGCCGCCTGTCCAACCCCGCCCTGGCCATCGGCGAGATAGTGGGGCGGGCGGCGCTGGCCAACTTCGAGGGCTACTACAACAACCCCGAAGCCGAGGCCGAGCGCTCCCGCAACGGCTGGTACTGGTCCGGCGACCTCGGCTACCGGGACGAGGACGGGATCTTCTACTTCGCCGGCCGCACCGGCGACTGGCTCCGGGTCGACAGCGAGAACTTTGCCGCGGCACCGGTGGAGCGCATCCTCGGTCGGTTCCCCGGCGTTCGGGGGGTCGCCGTGTACGCCGTGCCCGACAGCCGAACCGGCGACCAGGTCATGGCGGCCATGGAGATGGGGCCGGAGGCCGGTTTCGACCCGGTCGCTTTCCGCTCGTTTCTGGCCGCGCAGCCCGACCTCGGGACCAAGTGGTCCCCCCGGTACGTGCGCATCGTCGGCGCCCTTCCGGTAACCGCCACCGACAAGGTGGACAAGAGGCCGCTCCGCTCAGCCCTGTGGAGCACGTCCGACCCGGTCTGGCACCGCCCGGGCCGGGGCGACGCCTACACACTCATGACACCGGCAGACCTCGATGGGTTGGCCGGTGAGTTCGAAGCCCACGACCGCGCCCACCTGTTGACCTTCTGATCCGTTCACCGTGACCTTCTGATCCGGTTCGACCAAAAAGGGCCGGGGCGGTGGCGGGCCTGTGGAAGTCAGGCGTGGGTAAGACGCACGGGCAGGGACCGGGCACTCCGCACCAACGTGGAGGGCGTGTAGACCGGTTCACCACACAACTCGGGGCCGGCAAAGCGACCCAGGAACTCCTCGAAGAAGATCCGCGCCTCGAGCCGGGCCAGGCTGGCCCCGATGCACACGTGCTCGCCGAACCCGAAAGCCAGATGGGTCGGTTGGGTCGGGCGAATGACGACGAACTGGTCCGCGGTGGGACCGAAGATCGACTCGTCCCGGTTGGCCGAGGCGTAGAGGAGAACGAGGAATTCGCCGGCGGCGACGGAGAACCCGCCGACGTCCACGTCGGCCGCGGCGGTCCGACCGAAGGCCTGGATGGGGGTGACCCAGCGCAGCATCTCCTCCACCGCCCCGGGCACGAGGGAACGGTCCTCGGCCAGCTCGGCCCATTGGTCGGGATGACGGCTGAGAGCCTCGACCCCACCGCTAATGAGGGTGCGGGTCGTCTCGTTGCCGGCCACCAGGAGGGTCATGCAGAAACCCATGATCTCGGACCGGGTCAGCGGACGGCCGTCGAGGGCGGTTGATTTGAGCAGGTCGAGCAGGTCGTTGGACCGGGTGGCGGGCGAGTCGATGTGCTCGAGTAGGAAGACGGCCATCTCCCCCAACTCCTCGGCCCGTTCGGCCTCCGTACGATCGGTGCTCTCGATGACCGCGTCCGACCATCGCCGGAACAGCGAGCGGTCGGTATCGGGGATGCCGAACATGTCGGCAATGACCGCTATGGGGATGGGGGCGGCCACCGTGTCGACGAAGTCGAACGCCTCGCCGACCGGTGTCGACTCGAGCACCGAGACCACCTCCCGGCGGATGCGATCGGCCAGAACGGCAACCGCCCGCGGCGTGAACTGCCGATTGACCAGGGTCCGGTAGGTGGCGTGGACCGGGGGGTCGAGATGCAAGATGGACCAGGTGTTCTCCTGTCCGGTGGCACCGGGGTCGCGGAGGGGGTCGTTGATGAGGACGCCCCGTCCGGAGACGAATCGGTCGGGGTCGCGACTGATGGCCCGGACGTCGTCGTAACGGCTGACAGCCAGCAGCCCGTCCGCTGTCCGGTGCACGGGCCGGTCACGCCGGAGCCGGCTCAGGGTGTCGAAATAGTCGGGGCTGAGGAAGAACCCGGGCGCCGAAAGAGTGAAGGCGAGGCCGTCGTCCCCCCCGTCGGTCACCTCGCACTCCCGTCGCCCGTCCTCGCCTCACCGCTATTTCTCACGTCCATCCCTCCGGTAGACCGGACGGGGCCCGGCATCGACGGCTCACTCGAGCAGCGAGAAACCACCGAGCCCGCTGCTGGCCATGTCGTAACAGAGGGTGTCGTAGGGCTCGATGATCCCATAGGTGGTCTCGCCGTCACACTGGAAGCGGGCATGGTGCTGGTCGAGCCCGCAGATACGACGCCGGACCTCCGGGTCGGTGACGTCATAGGTCTCACCGTCCACCCGCTCGCCCACGTCCATCCCCTGCCAGATGTCGTCGCCCGGGGTACCCCCGTTGGGGCCGCCGTACATCCCGCAACGCAGGAAGGCGATCTGGTGACCCAACCGCTCGAAGGTCATCGTCTTCTCCTCTCCCGATTCGAAGACGAGATCGACCTCGCCGGACAACAGGAGCCGGGTCTCGGGCTCGAAGCGCAGGCGGTGCCGCCGCCCCCGCAGGGTGCCACTTCCCCGGCGTTGGTCTCCGAGGTTGTAGAGAATGTGGTCGCCCCACACCCCGAACTCCCCGAACTCGACCCACTCACCCGAATGCGGGTGTTGCCGACCACTCCACAATGCCGGTCCGCCCACTCCGTCGCGGGTGCCCCAATGGTGGTCGCGGGTTCCCAGATTCCCCTCCGGCGTCAGCTCGAACCGCTCGCCCATAGCGCTGACCCATCCCGACTGCCGGCCGAAGCCGTCGTAGCCGGCCACCCCGGAAAACGGCCGGGTGCCGATGAACATGCCTCCTCCGATGAGCCGGTAGACGGGTCGTTTGGTGTCGAACCACGAGATGTCGAATGCGATCCCGAGCTCGTTCTCCTCCAGGCGCAACCGCCACTGCCGGAATGGCTCGACCAGGTCGTAGCGGATGGGGCCGACGCCCATGTCCATGCGGTTCAGCCCCAGCTTGCGGTGGGCCCGCACGCTGGTGTGACTCCCACGCACGTTGACGATGGCAAAGGCCTCGGCCGTACCCAGGTTGGGGTAGAAACCCATGCCGGTGACCACCAACAGGTCGCCGGTTTTGTCCTGGCTGGTGAACCACACCCTCTCGTAGGCCTGCAGATCCGATGTCCACATCACCCGTAGGGGATGTGGGTGGTTGTGGATCATGAACTCATCCGGGCCCGACAGCGGATAGTGCTCGATGCTGGCTTCGTAGGGCGCGCTCACGTTGGGCGGACTCCGAGCCGGTCGGGATTGCCGGCATCGTCGACCCGGCCGGTGGCTGTTCCGGCGTGGACGTCGATCAGGCCGACCGCCTGGTCCGACCAGCCATCGACCCGTTCACCGCCAACCAAGAGTCTGGGACACTTCCGCACCGCCAGGCCTCCTGTGGCACCGATCCGTGGGCCGATCGGCTGCATCGTACGGTCGGCGTTGCCGGAGCGTCAATCACTGAGGGGGCGGACTGGGCCCACTCCTACGGCAGTATGAGATGGACATCGCCGAACTCGTGCC
Source organism: uncultured Acidimicrobiaceae bacterium (assembly GCA_963813525.1). Taxonomy (GTDB): domain Bacteria; phylum Actinomycetota; class Acidimicrobiia; order Acidimicrobiales; family RAAP-2; genus Bog-756. Next base: position 420,317 of record CAWEZI010000005.1, on the reverse strand, counting down.
ACCGGTAACCCTCGGCCAGCCCTGTGGCGTACGAGGCCCTGAGTAGGTCGATGCCGGCAATGGCCTCGAGCATCAGCAAATGGGATGAGGCCGGTTCGTGCCATCCGGTGAGCAGCCCGTCGGTGACTACGACGGGATGCTCGGGCGAGACCACCCGCTCAGTCCACCCGTGGTACGGGTGAGCCAGCCCGTCCGGGCCCACCGAGGTCTCCAGAGCCCGCACGACCGTGGTGCCCACAGCCACGACCCGCTGATGGCGGCGGTGGGCGGCATTGACCAGCTCGGCCGTGGCTGCCGGCACCGCCACCTTTTCGGGATAGGGCAGCTCGTCTGCTTCGAGCGAGGCGACCCCGGTATGGAGGACAACCGGCGTCACCATGACCCCCTTGGCCACCAGACGGGTGATGACCGCAGGTGTGAAAGGCCGTCCCGCACTGGGCATCTCCGCACTCCCGGGTTCGGTGGCGTAGACGTTCTGGTAGCTCTCGAGAGGCCACGCCCGGTCGACGTAGCTGTAGCGGATGGGCCGCCCGTTGACGGTCAGCCAGCGAAGCACCGATTCGTGCCCTCGGAAGGTGGCCACCCACAGTCTTTGGCCGCCACCGTAGGGATGGTCCAAGGTGAGCGTGGCGCCCCCGGCCAGGCTCAGCCGACGGGCCGGCAGGGGACCCACCCAGCGCTCGGTGGCCCCGCCCGCTACCCGGCGGGGCTCGACCACCCATCGCCTCCGGTCGAGTTGGGTGGACAGATGGACGACGAGGGGGACGGTGTCGGCCACGGCATCGAAGGCCGCCGGAAGGGTGCCCGACGTGTTGATCACCAGCACGTCACCGGGGTCGAGAAAGCGGGGAAGAAAGGAGAAGGAGCTCGGTACCAGTGATCCGTCGCTCCGGGTGGCCACCAACATGCGAACGGCGTCGCGGGTGAGACCGCGGGCCTCGGGCGGTTCCGATGCGGCCAGCTCCGGCGGCAGTTCATAGGTGAGCCGGGGCGGCGGCTCGGCCAGCGCCCTCATGTCTGCTCCCGATGGTCGGCGCGGTAACGCCCGCTCGGCGCCCCCGAAGCCATCAGGCGTCGGAGTGGGGCTACCGCCGCTTCGGGCTCGGGCCGATCGGAAATGTCCTCGCCGGGGAAGGCAGCCTGGTGCATCTCCGTGCGCATGTCCCCGGGGTCAAACTGGTACACGTGCAGGTCCGGCTGCTCGGCTCCCCACACGTGGAACAGTTGGTCGAGGGCGGCCTTGGACGATCCGTACCCACCCCATCCCGGGTAGGCCTCGATGGCAGCGTCCGAGCTCACCGAGATGATGGTGCCGTGGGAACGCCGGAGGAAGGGCAGGGCCAGTTGGGTCAGTGCCCACGGAGCGATGACATTCACCTCGTAGATCTGCCTCAGCACCTCCGGTGTCAGATCTTCCAGGGCGGGTAGGGGGCTCGGGCCGAGTGTGCTGGCGTTGTTGACCAGCAGATCGAGCCCGCCGAGCTCGTCGGCGGCCGCCGTCAACGCCGCCCGGTGTCGGGGGTCAGCCACATCGCCGCACACCGACCTCACGTCCGTCCCCAAACCGCTCAGGAGCTCGGCGGTGTCGGCCAGGAGCTGGGGACGTCGCCCGTCGACCACCAGACTCCAGCCGTCCTTGGCCAGGTCGGTGGCCAGGGCACAACCGAGACCGATCGAAGCTCCCGTAACGATGGCGATGGGCATGGTTCCTCGCTTTCACACGCTCTGTCGGCGTCAAAAGAAACCATAAAGGTTAAAGTAATGTTTAAGTCAAGGGGTGTCGGGAGACTGGCACCACGCCAGCACACCAACCGTCCGAAAGGAGGCCGGAGTGGACGACATGATCACCATCGGGGAGGTAGCCGAGCGCAGCGGTCTGGCCGCGTCGGCCATCCGCTTCTATGAGCGCCAGGGACTCCTCCGGGCCGAGCGCACCGCGGGTGGGCAACGGCGATTCCGGCGGGACGTGCTCCGTCGCATCGCCTTCATCCGCATCGCCCAGCGGGTCGGGCTCAGCCTCGACGAGATCGTCGAGGCCCTGGCCGGGCTCCCTGCCGACAAGGCACCCAACGCCCAGGATTGGCAGCGGCTGACCCGGGGCTGGCGCCAGCGCATCGACAACCGCATCGGGCTGCTCGAGGCGCTGCGCTCGGGGTTGACCAGCTGCATTGGATGCGGCTGCCTCTCCCTGCGAACCTGCGCCCTTTCCAATCCCGACGACATGGCCGGCACCTTAGGACCGGGACCCCGGTACCTCCTGCCCGATGGGTGATGTGGTCCGACTGGCCGTGCGGGCGGGCCAGGCACGGGTCATGCCGTTTTGAGAGACTCAGCTGCGCTGGGCAGTGGGGCGAGCAGGATCGAGCAGGCCATCGAGCAGGCCATCGAACACAAGCACACGGGGAGAGAATCGTGGAAGCAGGGGGAAGCGCGCTGGTGACCGGGGCCAGTCGGGGAATCGGTCGATCAGTGGCCCTCGAGTTGGCTCGTCGGGGCTTCGACGCCGTGGCTGCCATGCGCAACCCCGACGACGGCGCCGGTCTGGCCGCCGCCGGCGAGGGGCGCATTTCAGTCGTCCGTATGGACGTCACCGAGCCGGACAGCTACCGACTACCCGATGATCTGCGGGTGCTCGTCAACAACGCCGGAGTGGACTCCGACTACCTGCCCGTCGAGCACGGGAGCCTGGCTGACTGGCGAATGCTGTTCGAGACCAACGTGTTCGGACTGGTCTCCCTCACCCAAGCGGCCATACCCGTTCTGCGGGCCAACCGTCCGGCTGTGGTGTGCAACGTTTCCTCGTCGTCGATTCTGGCCTCGGTCCCGTTCTATTCGGCCTATCGGGCGACCAAGGCCGCCGTCTCCGCCTTCGGCGAGAGCCTGCGGGTGGAGGTGGCCCCGTTCGGCATCCGGGTGGTCGAGATCCTCCCCGGGCCCATCGACACCGACATGTTCCAGCTCAGCACCGGGGAGGCGGCTGCCACCCGGTTCGAGCGCTACCGGTCGATGGCCGACCAGGCGGCAGCGATGCGTCGGGAAGCTGCCGACCCGCTGGTGTCGTCACCCGCAGCCGCCGCCGTCCTGATCGTGGATGCCATCGTCGACGATGCCGGCCCGATGCGCTACGGCTGCGATCCACTCTCGGTCGGACTACTCGATGTCTGGCGCCACTCCGACGACGAAGACATGTTTGCCATGACCGGACAGCCGCTGCTCGACCTGGTGGACAAAGCCGACGGCTGACCCTTCGAGGCCACGCCGGGCCCCCGTCTAGATTGACGGACCTTGCCCGACACCTCCGCGGAACGAGAACCCACGGCGCTCGATTCCGGAGCGGACGACGTCGAGGACGCCCTGCTCGAGGGCGATCGGACCATCCAACCGGGAGGGGCCCGGGCCGCCCTCGGCTACCCCGTCTTCCGCCGGGTCTTCCTGGCCGCACTGGTCTCCAACATCGGAAGTTGGATGCAGACGGTCATCCTGGCTGCCTTCGTCTTTCACGTCACCGGATCATCGACCGACGTGGGGCTGATGACTCTGGCCCAGCTGGGTCCGTCCTTTCTGCTGGCCCCTCTCGGAGGAATGGCTGCCGACCGCTTCGAGAGACGCTGGGTGTTGGTGATCGTGACCGTGGAGCAGAGTGCCGTGGCCCTGGTCATCGCCGGGCTCACCAAGGCTCACGACCCTCGCATCGGCGCCCTGTTTGTGGCCGCGCTGGCCAGCGGGATCGGCCAAGCCTTCTACTCCCCGACCTACTCAGCCCTCATCCCCACCCTGGTGGAACGCAGGGACCTTCCCGGGGCCGTATCACTCAACTCGGCCAACATGAACCTCTCCCGTGTCATCGGACCGGCCATCGGGGGCGTTCTCTACGCCAAGGTGGGCGTTCCCTGGGTCTTCGTCGGCAATGCCGTGTCCTATGCCGCGCTCATCGGGGTACTGGTGACCATCCATCTGCCGGTGGTGCAGCGCAGTGCCCAAAGCGGGTGGCGACGACTGGTCGAAGGTTTCGCCGTCGCCCGCCACGACCGGGTGGTGGGCAGGTGTCTGGGCACCATGGTGGTCTTCTCCTTCTTCTGCCTTCCCATCGCCGTCCTCATGCCCGTACTGGCGCACAACGACCTCGGGATCGCCGAAAACACAGTGGCCTACGGCCTGCTCTACGCCACCTTCGGCGCCGGGGCGGTGGTCGGCGCCCTCTCCATCGGCACATTTCTGGCCAGGCGTTCGCTGGAGAGGATGGTCCGGGTCGGACTGGGTGGCTTCGCCCTCACCATGGTGGCCCTCGGCCTGTTGCGGACAGCCGCACCCGCCTACCCGGTGGCCTTTCTACTCGGGCTGTTCTATTTCGTGACGGTCACGTCGCTGGCCACCGTCCTCCAGAACCGGCTCGACGACGCCGTCCGTGGACGGGTGATGGCGCTATGGGTGATGGCCTTCGGGGGAACGGTGCCGCTCGGGGCCATCGTCGCCGGTCCGTTGAGTGGCGCCATCGGCATAGCGGCGGTGGTCCTGGGCGGAGCGGTGGTGGCCGCCATCCTCGCCGTTGTCACCGACCTCCATGACCGTGTCCACACCGGGGGATCGGCGGCGGCGGGGACTCCTGGATGACAGCGGCGAGGACGACATCACGTCGGGAGGAGAAGGGCAGGACGGTCAGGTCGAGCCCAGGTCCGGTCGGTACTCGGGATGATCGGTCAACCACTGCGAGGCCCGCCTCATGCTGTCTTCGTTCTTCTTGTTGATGAACCGGTAGATGGGCCCCTCGAACCAGCGCCACGGCCAGGAAGTGAGGTTGTATTTCTCGTCGAACAGGAAGCGAGTGCGGGCACCGTCGATCGGTTCGAGCCGGACATGGCCGATCTGGTCGTTGCCCGGGCGGTCGGAGATCATCGTGTAGGTGTAGCCACGCTCAGGCTCGACGTCGGTGACCAGTTCCAGCGCTCTGCCCTCCCTGCCGAAAGGCATGGCGAAGATCACCCTCCGCAGTCGCCCGTTGTGGTCGTCGTCGCCCGGGTAGAGGACTTCGACCCGTTTGACCATGGGCGCGTAGTCGGCCCACCGGTCGTAATCCTGGAACAGCGCCCAGATCCGTGCGGCCGGATGGGGCATCTCGAACGAGTAACGGTGCTCGCGCATGCCGGTATCTTTGTGGCTGCCGGCCTTCCGTGCACGAACGGGCGGGTTTGTTGATCTACACCGGAGCGGCCATGGCTCGGCCACCGCAGAGCCCGGCGTCGGCGCCGGCGATACGATCCGGTGGCCCCGGCGCCGGCTCGTGCCTCGACACCCGGGCATCTCGGGTCCGCTGGCCTCGGGTCGGTGCCCGACGAAGGGGGGAGCCATGGCTGTGGTCAACACGGTAGGGGGACCGGTCGAGGGGAGCGACCTCGGTCAGACACTCATGCACGAGCACGTCTTCGTGCTCAGCCCGGAGATCGAGAAATCCTCAACCGAGTGGGACGAGGAAGGGGCCCAGGCCCTGGCCGTTCGCCGATTGAGGGAACTCAAGCTGAGTGGGATCGACACCATCGTCGACCTCACCGTCATCGGCCTCGGGAGATTCATCCCGCGCATCGTGTCGGTGGCCGAGCAGGTACCGGAGATCAACATCGTCGCCGCCACCGGCGTCTACACCTACAACGACGTGCCCATGTACTTCCACTTCCGGGGTCCGGGCGCCCTGCTGGGCGGACCAGAGCCCATGACCGAGCTCTTCGTCCGCGAGATCCGCCAAGGCATCGGCGACACCGGGGTGCGCGCCGCCATCCTCAAATGCGCAACCGACAACGCCGGCATCACCCCCGGGGTCGAGCGGGTGCTGCGGGCCGTGGCCCAGGCCCACCGTCAGACGGGGGTGCCGATCACCACCCACACCCCGACTCCACCTCAGCCCTGGGGACTGGAGCAGCAGCGGATCCTGTCGGAAGAGGGGGTGGACCTGTCCCACGTGGTGATCGGCCACTCGGGCGGCACCGTCGACGCCTCCTATCACGAAGCTCTGCTGGCCAACGGCTCCTACCTCGGCTTCGACCACTTCGGCATCGGCACGATCTCCGTGGAGGACAGGGTGGCCTCGGTCAAACTCCTGTGTGACCGCGGCCACGCCGATCGCATCGTCCTCTCACACGACGCCATGTGTCATGTCGACTGGTTCCCGCCGGCTGTGGCCAACGCCTGGAAGGACTGGCGGTGGACCCACATCCCCGATGACGTCCTCCCCCTGATGCGTCGCTCGGGCATCAGCGAAAGTGACATCGTGACCATGATGGTGGACAACCCCCGCCGCGTCCTCGAGGGATGTGAGCCGTATTGAGTGGCGGACCCGACCCGGTCGCCGCCACGGCCGCCATCCATCCGGGGGAGGTGGCCTGGGTCAATCTGGCCGACGGGACCGAGCTCACCTTCGGGGGATGGGACGGGGCGGCCAACCGGCTGGCACGCGGGTTGGCCCGGCACGGGCTGGAACCCGAAGACCGGGTTGTCATCGCCATCAATCCCGACGAGCCCTTGGCCTGGCTCACGACCTATGTGGCCGTCCACCGCGCCGGTGCGGTGGCCGTCCCCCTCAACACCCGGCTGGCGGCACCCGAGCTCCGGGCCATCCTGGCCCACGCCCAGCCGGCGGCTGTTCTGGCCAGCACCACCACGGAGAACGGCACCCCCTGGGCCGAGCTGGTGGCCGGAGCGAACGGGCTCCGGCTAACGGCCACGACCGCCGGTCCGGCGGGGACGGCCCGATCGGAGGGGGACCCCATCGACCTGGACGCCGTGTCGGACCCCGACGCCACACCTCCCGACCGGGATCCCGGGGCCCGATGGACCGACATCATGTACACGTCGGGCACCACCGGTCGGCCCAAGGGGGTACTCGTCCACCAGAGTTCCGACCCATCGCCGGCTCGCACTCCGCCGTGGACCGGCCTCGGTTTCCTGACCGCGTCGCCCTTCTCCACCACCAGTGGTGCCCTTCTGGTCACCGGACCGATGAGTGGCGGCTTGACCGGCTGGTACCTGCCCCGCTTCGATGCCGGCCGCTGGCTGTCGCTGGTCGGCCGGCGCCGTCCGGTGGCCGCCTTCATCGTTCCGGCCATGGCCCAGCTCCTCGTGGCTCACCCCGATTTTGACGACACCGACCTCTCGAGCCTTTTCGCCCTCACCCTCGGTGGCGCTCCCGTGGCCAAAGCCACCCTGCTGCGTCTGGGCCAACGGATGCCCGGCGGCGATGTGCTGGTTGGTTACGGCCTCACCGAATTCGGCGCCGTCACCCGGGCCCCGGCCGGCGACAGGGGGCGCCATCTGGGATCGGCCGGTCTGCCTCTGGCCGGCGTCGACATCCGCATCGTGGACGAGGCGGGTGCGGAGGTGGACGCCGGGACGGTCGGTGAGATCACTGTGCGGGGCCCGGGATCGGCGCGGCAGTACTACCGGGACGGACCGGCGACGGCACGGACCTGGAAGAGTGGCTGGCTGTCCACCGGGGATCTCGGTTATCGAGACGACGACGGATTCCTCTGGATCACCGGTCGTTCCAAGGACGTCATCATCCGGGGTGGACACAACGTGGTGCCGGGCGAGGTCGAAGAGGCGCTCTATGGGCATCCATCGGTGATCGAAGCGGTGGTGGCCGGTGTCCCTCACCAAGTCCTGGGCGAGGATGTGGGAGCCTGGGTCGTGCTGCGGGACGACGCCAACACGACGGGGGACGACCTGCGGAGGTTCCTCCTCGAACGGCTGGCCGCCTACAAGGTGCCGCGCACTCTGCACATCGTGGACGCCTTGCCCCGCAACGCCGCCGGAAAGGTCGTGGTGCGACTTCTCCCATCCGAGGGCAGGGCCGCGGAGAAGACGGAATTGTCCGACGGCGACAACCATCCGATCGGAGGACGATGACGGCCGATCCGTCCACCCCGCCAGAGCCGGCCGTCCTGGTCGAACGTATCGGACCGGTGCGGCGCCTCACCCTCAACCGGGGCGCCCAGCACAATCCGCTCACGGCCCGTTGCATCGGCGAGCTGGTGGCCGGCGTGGCCGACGCCGAATCCGACCCCGACACCCGTGTGGTCATCATCCGCGGATCGGGACGGTCGTTCTCGTCCGGCTACGGCGTCCTCCCCGACGACGCCCAACCGGGCCCGGTCGGGGGAGGCGGGATCGGGAATGACGTGACCGCCATGCTCGATTTGGGCTCGTCGTGGTCGAAGGTATGGCAGTGCGCCATCCCGGTCATCGCCCAGGTCCACGGAAACTGTCTGGCCGGCGGCACCGACCTGGCCCTGCATTGCGACCTGGTGGTGGCGGCCGACGACGCCCGCATCGGATTCCCTCCGGTGCGCTCGATGGGGGTACCCCCCACCAACATGTGGCTCTACCACCTCGGTCCGCAGTGGACCAAGAGGCTCCTGTTCACCGGGGACACGGTGAGCGGCAAGGAGGCAGCCACCATCGGGCTGGTCCTGACGGCGGTGCCGGCATCCGAGCTCGACGACACGGTGCTGGCGTTGGCCGAGCGGATGGCGCTGGTCGGCCGCGAACTGCTGATGGCGAACAAGCGGGTCATCAACGAGGGGGTGGAGCTCATGGGCCGCTCGCAGCTGCAACGCTTCGCCGCTCTCAACGACGCCGTGGCCCACCGCTCGCCGCAGGCCCGGGAATTTACGGCCCGGGCGGCCGAGGTCGGGCTCAAACAGGCGACCAGGGAGCGGGATGCCCCTTTTGCCTCGCCGGATCAGGCCTGACCTCTCGAACCGGTAGGAGCGCTCGCCGGCGGGTGGCACACCCGTAGTGTGGACTACCGAAGTGGCCCCTCCCACCCGCACTCTCCGGGCCGACGCCGGCCCCCCGTCCGGCCGAACGGACGCGCCCGCCGACCGGTCGATGGCGGCGCCCGTCCAGCCACAACTGGAGGCCACTTCCCTGCTGGCCGGTCTCGACCAGCTGCCGGCCGACTCCATCCTCCACACCTTTCATCCGGCCGTGGCCAGCTGGTTCCGCCGGCGCTTCCCCGCAGGACCGACCGAGCCCCAACGCCAGGCGTGGCCGCACATCCGATCAGGCAACGACGTGCTGGTGGCCTCGCCCACCGGCACCGGCAAGACCCTCACCGGGTTCCTGGTCGCCATCGACGCCGCCTACCGGGCCCAGGCCACCCGCCAGGAGGCCGCTCCGAAACCGACGGGACCAGGGGTCATCTACGTCTCGCCGCTCCGGGCCCTCGCCGTCGACGTCCACGAGAACCTGCAGGTGCCGCTGGCCGGCATCGCCGAGGAGGCGGAGCGCCTGGGGATGGACTCCCCGGACCTCACCATCGCCGTGCGAACGGGTGACACGCCCCCGTCCGAACGAGCAGCCATGCGTCGGTCACCGCCGGACCTGCTGGTCACCACGCCCGAGTCCCTCTACCTGCTCCTGACGGCAGCGTCGTCGCGCCTCATGTTGCAGAGTGCCCATACCGTCATTGTCGATGAGGTGCACACCTTGGCCCGCGACAAACGCGGTTCACACCTCGCCCTCAGTCTCGAACGCCTGAGCCGGCTCACCGCCGAGCAGGGGGTGCGGCTCCAGCGCATCGGGCTGTCGGCCACCCAACGTCCCTTGGAGGTCGTGGCTCGTCTCCTTTCGGGTGTCGATCCCGGCCGTCCGCCGACCGCCATCGTCGACTGCGGCCACCAACGCCACCTCGACGTGGACATCGAGCTACCCGGGAGTGAGCTGGAGGCGGTGGCCAGCGGACAGCAGATGGGCGACGTCCTCGATCGCATTGCCGCCCACGTACTCGAGCACCGCACCACGCTGGTCTTCGTCAACACCCGCAAGATGGCCGAGCGGGTCGCCCATCAACTGTCCCTGCGGCTGGGATCCCCCGACGCCGCCGATCGGCCCACCGAGGACGGCCTCGGGACCGCCGGTGAAGGCCTCCCCGACGTCGACCGGGTGGATGCCGCTCTGCAGGTGGCCGCCCACCATGGCAGTCTGTCGGCCGCACGGCGCCGGATCGTCGAGCAGCGACTGCGGGCCGGTGACCTGCGGGCCCTGGTGGCCACCGCCTCGCTCGAGCTGGGCATCGACGTCGGACCGGTCGAGCTGGTGTGCCAGATCGGGTCGCCCCGGGCCATCGGCACCTTCCTCCAACGGGTGGGACGGGCCAATCACCACCGGGAGGGCACACCCGCCGGACGCCTCTACCCACTCACCCGCGACGAGCTGGTCGAGTGCACGGCGCTCCTGGCCGGGGTCCGGGCCGGACATCTTGACGTCCTGCAACCTCCGACGGCACCTCTCGACGTCCTGGCCCAGCAGGTGGTGGCCGAGGTGGCGGCGGCCGGTGAGTGGGAAGTCGGCCCTCTCTACGACCTGGTGCGCCACGCCGCTCCTTACGCCGACCTGGCCCCTGAGACGTTCGACCAGGTGGTCGACATGGTCTCGTGGGGCATCCCGACGGGACGCGGCCGGCGGGGCGCCCATCTCCACCATGACGCCGTCAACGGCCGGCTCCGTCCCCGGCGGGGCGCCCGACTGGCCGCCCTGACCAGCGGAGGAGCCATCCCCGAGACCGGCGACTACCGAGTCGTCCTCGACCCCGACGGCGTCACGGTGGGATCGGTCCACGAGGACTTCGCCGTCGAGGCCACCGCCGGGGACATCTTCCTGCTGGGCACCCACTCGTGGCGGGTGGTGAAGGTCGAGACGGGAACCGTGCGGGTCCACGACGCCGGCGACCTCCCTCCGACCATCCCCTTCTGGTTGGGTGAGGCCCCCGCCCGGACCGCCGAGTTGTCGGCCGAGGTGGGAGCGCTCCGGGCCGAGCTCGAGCCCCTCTTGGGGGCGGGCGAAGGGGACAGCGCCCGTCAGGTCGTGCGTCGGACGGCCGGAGTGTCCGAAGAGGTGGCCACCCAGGTGGTGGCCTACCTGGGGGCGGGTCTGGCCGCCCTGGGCGCACTCCCCACCCGGGATCGCCTGGTCGTCGAGCGGGTCTTCGACGAGAGCGAAGGAACCCAGCTCATCGTCCACTCGCCCTACGGGGGGCGCATCAACCGGGCCTTCGGGCTGGCCCTGCGCAAGAGGTTCTGTGTCTCCTTCGATTTCGAGTTGCAGGCGGCGGCCGACGACGACACCGTCGTCCTCTCCCTCGGCCCACAGCACAGCTTCCCTCTGAGCCAGGTGCCGACCATGCTGCACAGCGGCACGGTCACCGACGTCCTCATCCAGGCCGTGCTGCCCCATCCGATGCTGGCCGCCCGGTGGCGTTGGAATCTCAACCGGGCACTGGTGGTGCCCCGCTCGCGTGGGGGTCAGCGCCGCCCCATCCATCTCCAGCGCATGGAGGCCGACGACCTGCTGGCCGCGGCCTGGCCGGCGCTGGCCGCCTGTCAGGAGAACGCCGGTCCCGGTCCCGTACCCGTCCCCGATCACGTCCTGGTCCGCCAGACGGTCGACGACTGTCTCACCGAGCCGCTGGACGCCGACGGTCTGAGCACCCTGTTGGCGGAGATGGAGGCGGGCCGTGTCGGCGTCCACCTGGTCGAGTCGGCCGAGGCCTCCCCGTTGGCCCACGGCATCCTGAGCGGGCGGCCCTACACCTACCTGGACGGTGCTCCCCTCGAGGAGCGGAGGACGCGGGCCGTCCCCGTGGCCAGAGGTCTCGGTCCTCTCGGTCCGAACGGACTGCCCTCCGGTCTGCCCGTCGATCCTTCCGAGCTCGGCCCCCTCGACACCGGCGCCGTGGCCGAGGTGCTCGACCAGGCCCGGCCCCGACCGCGGGATGCCGACGAACTGCACGAGCTCCTCTGCTCGCTGGTTCTGTGCCGACCGGTGGCCGCCTGGCAGGAATGGTTCGAGCAACTGGAGGCCGAGGGGCGGGCCGGCCTGATCGGGGGTGCGTGGACACCGACCGAACGGCGGGACAGGGCCGAGCTCATCGTCCTCTCGCTCGCCGATCCGATGGTCGACAGCGACGACGCGGTGGCCGAGTGCATCGGCGGTCACCTCGAGATCTCGGGACCGGTGACGGTGGAACAGCTGGTGGCCGAAGGACCCCTTCCGACCGGCTCGGTCCTCGGCGCACCGATGACTGTCGGCCGGGCCCGCACCGGACTGGGCCGTCTGGAGGGAGCCGGATCGGCCGTCGAGCTCCCCGACGGACGGTGGTGCGCCCGCCATCTTTTGGTACGGCTCCACGCCGCCAGCCGCAGCCGACGACGGCGACACGTCGAACCAGCCAGCGTCGCCGATTTCGTGCGGTTTCTGGCCTGCTGGCAGCACGTGGCCCACGGCACGCAGGCCGAAGGGCGAGCCGGGCTGCTGGCCGTCATCGAGCAACTGCAGGGGCTCGAGGTGGCGGCGGGCGAGTGGGAGCGCCATGTCCTGCCGGCCCGGGTGGCCAACTACGACCCCCGGTGGCTCGACGAGCTGTGCCTGGCCGGCGAGGTGGCATGGGGTCGGCTGACGCCGCGTCCCGAGCGCGACCCGAGCACCGACGGGACGGCGGGGGTCGTGGCCGATGACACAGGACCGGGGACTGGGCCAGCGGGGACAGGACCGGCGTGGACTGGACAGGCTCCGGCCCCGGTGGCTGCGTTGGTTCCGAGCCTCGGTCGACGGGGCTCGGCCACACCCTCGCCGGCCACCCCGCTGGCCCTCGTCACCCGACCCGATCTGAGCTGGATGCTGGCCGCCGTACGGGCGGACCGGGCACCGACCGCCCCGGCGGCCGGTGCCTCCGCGGACATCCTGGGCGCGCTCCGCCAGCGCGGGGCGTGCTTCCGCTCAGAACTGGCCACCGCGTCGGGTCGGTTGAGCACCGAAGTCGACGAGGGTCTGTGGGATCTGGTGGCCCGAGGCATGGTGACGGCCGACGCCTTCTCTGCGGTGCGCTCTCTGCTGGCCACCCGTCGGCGGCAGCGCTCGGCCGTACGGCGGCGATCCGACAGGCGGGTGGCCCTCGGTCGCCAACGCAGCGCGGTGGGTTCGGGTGTCGGAGAGGGACGATGGTCGCTCCTGCCCGAACCCGAGGTCTTCGATGCCGAGCTGACCGGCGGACCGGCGTCCGAGGAACTGGCCGAGGCGGTGGCGTGGCAGCTGCTGGCCCGGTGGGGGGTGGTGGCGTGGGAGATCTGGTCGCGCGAGTCGTACCGTGTCCCCTGGCGCGACGTCATCCGCGCCCTCCGCCGCCTTGAAGCCCGCGGCCAGGTGATGGGAGGCCGTTTCGTAGCCGGCATGTCCGGCGAGCAGTACGCCCTGCCCGAAGCGGTGGCGCTTCTGGCCGACGTGCGGCGCGAGCCGACCCGGGGAGACGACGTGGTGGTGGCCGGTGCCGATCCGCTCAACCTGACCGGTGAGTGGTTGGGAGGCGCGCGCGTACCCGCCGTCCGGCACCGGACGGTCCACTATCGCGACGGTGTCCCGGCCGAGCCGACGCTCGCCGCCCGGGCATCGGTCTGAGCCCACCGGCGCATGCGGGCGTGACGGGTTCGCCCCCACCGGCAGGGCCCCTGGCCGACTCGCCGGCGTGGTTCGTGCGGGCCCTGGGCGTGCCTCAAGAGGACATCGAGGTCGAGGTCGACGGGTGCACCATCCACGGCCTGGCCTGTGGGCAACCGGGTAGACGGGGGCTGGTATTCGTCCACGGTGGCGGCGCCCACGCCCACTGGTGGACCCATGTGGCCGCCACCTTCAGCGCCGACTTCCGAGTGATCTGCCTCGACCTGTCGGGCCACGGGGACAGCGGTCACCGGGACGAGTACTCGCTCGAGCAGTGGACCGACGAGGTGATGGCTGTGGCCGCCATCGGGCGCATCGACGGTCCCCCGGTCATCATCGGTCACAGCATGGGAGGCTTCGTCACCATTGCTACGGCGGCACGCCACGCCGATGGTTTGAGCGGGGCCATCGTGTGCGACTCGCCGGTCACCGAGCCCGACCCCGAGATCGACGCCTACCGGCTCCGCCAGGCTTTCGGCCGGCCCCGGGTCTACCCGACAGTGGACGAGGCCGTGCGTCATTTCCGTACCGTCCCGGCCCAGGACCACTATCTCGACTACGTCATCGACCATGTGGCCCGGCGCTCGGTCAAGACCGTCGGCGACGGATGGCAGTGGAAGTTCGACCGCAAGGTGTTCGCCCAATTCGGCGGAGGCATCCGCGGGGTGGCCCTCCCCTATCTGTCCCGGGTGCGCTGCCGGTTCGCCCTGTTGCGCTCGGAACACGGACTGGTCACCGCCGACATCGGTCGTTCGATGTACGAGGAACTGGGCCGGGTCACGCCGGTCATCGTCATCCCCGAGGCCGGGCACCACGCCATGCTCGATCAGCCGCTCATCCTGCTCACCGCCCTGCGCACGCTGCTGGCCGACTGGGATCACTCCGAACCACACCGGCGGGAGACCTCGACCGCCCCGCCCACCTCCTGACCGACACCGCCCGGCGGGGTGGCGTGGCTCCGGCCAGTCCGGCGGGTGGCGTGGCTCAGGCCAGTCAGTCGTCCACCGCCACCCACGACCGCTCGACCGCAGATCGGCGCACGGCATCGACCACAGCCATGTTCCTGACCCCGTCGACGAAGGTGGCCGGCTGCGGTCCGGCCGGGTCGGGGCAGCCCTCCATCCGGCTGCGGAGTACCTCGGCCAACCGGGTGTACGGGCCGAAGTCCATACCGTGGGCGATCATCCGCTCGTAGGCGGTCGTGACCAGACCGGCGGGGAGCGGCGGCGGGGACGGGGAGGACAGGTCGTCGGGAACCGGCAAGGTACGGGTCCCGGATCGGTCGGCCACTCTGACCGTGGATCCCACGCCCTCGATCCAAGCGGTGCCCGCAGATCCGGTCACCCGGGTGACGACCACCGGCGGGCCCCAGTCGCCGGCTGTGCTCTGAAGGGTGCCAACCGCGCCCGACCGCATGCGGAAGTGAACGACGAAGGCGTCCTCGGCGGTCATGGCATTGTCAGCCACATGAGGCAGTGAGGCACTCACCGACTCGAACTCGCCGAGGGTCACCCGGACCTGATCGATGATCTGGGAGCCGTGGGCTCCCAGCCACCCACCTCCTTGGTCGGCGTCCGCCCACCACGCCGGCACCTCCGCCGACCGGTCGGCCAACAGGGGGACGTGCATGATCACCGTGGCCAGGCGCGGCTCTCCCACCTGGCCGGTGTCCACCGCCCGGGCCAGCAGGGCCTGGCCCGGGTCCCACCGGAACTCGCAGCCGAGCAGGTGCACCACGCCCGCCTCCTCGGCCGCCCGCAGCACCCGGCGCCCCTCGGCCGCATGACGGGCAAAGGGCTTCTCGCAGATCACGTGCTTGCCGGCGGCGATGGCGGCCAGTGTGATGGGTGCGTGGGTATGGGGCGGAGTCGCCACCGTCACAGCGTCCACCCCGTCGAGCCCGAGGGCCTCGTCCACCGAGGTCAGGCTCACAGGAACACCGAGCAGGCCGGCACGGCGGGCCGTCTTGTCCTCGTCCCGGCCGACCAGGGCGACCACCTCGAAGCCGGCCGCCCGCAGGGCCCGCACGTGGGTGATGCACCCGAACCCGGTGCCGATGACGACGGCGCCGATCATCGGCGGTCGACCCGGACGGCCCGGAGGGCCCGACCGGCGGCCCGGGCCGCGTCGCCAGCAGGAAGCTCGTGGAGTGCATCGGAGAACACCTCGATGCCCCAGGGGGCCGTCGTCCCGGTGGCCACCAGAGCGGCCACGATGCCGTCCATGTCGAACTGACCCTCCCCTGGAAGCTGGCGTCGGTGGAGGGTGGCCTCGATGAGGTTGTCTTCCGACTCGAGCGGTCCGTCGCACAGCTGGATCCCGAGGATGCGGTGGCCGGGTAGGCGGCCCAGATCGTCGAGAGCGGTACCCGACCGGACCACGTGCCAGGCGTCGATGTTGAGCCCACCGTTGGGCTGGCCGGCCCTGTCGACCACGGCGAGGGCAGTGGCCAGATCAGGGATCTTCGACCACGGCAACCACTCGAGGTGGACCAGAAGGCCGTATTCGGCCGCTCGGATGCAGAGACCGGCGAAAGCCTCGGCCGCGCCATCTGTGTCCCAGGCGCCGCCGAAGACGTCGACGGCGTTGATCGAGCGGGCCCCGAGCGCCCCGGCCATGGCGAACAGCTCGCTCTCGCCGAAGCGGAAGACATCCTCACTGTCGATCTCCGGGGGAATGCTGATGTCGGACGCCCCCGGAAGCCACCACCAGGCCGGGTCCATTTCGGCGACAGCCAGACCGTCGTCGGCCAGCATGGCCCGCATGTCGGCGTAGCCGAGGCCTTCGGCCTCGGCCGCGGCCACGTCCCGACCCCACAGCGACACGGCAGTGAAGCCGCCAGCCGTTGCCGCGTCCAGACGTTCAGCGAAAGGGAGGGGTCGCCTCAGCGTTCCCGAGCACAGGACGAGATCGTCGGGGCCCATCAGGTGCCCGCCTTCACAGTCCGGGAAAGGTCTGCTCGAGGGAGCTCAGCACGAAGGCGCCCCCGGCGGCGGTCAGCTCCTCCACCGAGTAGTGACCGGTGGCCACCCCGACCGAGACGGCACCGGCCACCTTCGCCGCCTCGATGTCACGCGGGGTGTCACCCACCACGAACACCTGGGCCGGCTCGAGGTTCCGGTGGAGAGTGGCCGCCTTTTGCACGCCGATGTGGGTGAGCTCGCCCCGGTCCGGCGAATCCGAGCCGTAGGCGCCGAAGATGAAGAAGCGGTTGAGGTTGGCCGGCACCAGCTTGGTCCGGGCCGCCCCTTCCATGGCCCCCGAGACCAGACCGAGCATGACGCCGGACTCTCCCAGGGCCACCAGGGTCTGCTCGGCCCCGGGAAGGACCCGGTACTGGTCGGCCACCACGATGTCGTCGGCCAAATGGAGGAGGTACTGGGCGTAGAGGCGGCCGAGTTCGTCGTCGCTGGGTTGGCGGCCGAGCACCCCCACGAAGGTCTCGCGGGCCACCTGTGGATCGGTCTCACCGGCCGAGGTGTGGGCGCCGATGTCGGCGGGAACCCCGTAGAGCTTGTCGAAGGCCGCCTTCCAGCTCCTCGCCCCGGCACCTCCGGTGTGCACCAGAGTCTCGTCCACATCGAACAGGACGGCCACGGGCTTGGTCGGTTGGGTCATGGCGGACACTCCCTTGCTCGCTGTCGATCCACCCTCGGAGGCGCACCCGGGTGACGACCTCGCCATCCTCTCATTGTCGACGGCGAGCCGCTCCGTGCGTCGACCGAACTTTAAGGTTTGGTCGGATGTATGTTGGTATTGCCCTAACCGATCCGATCCCAACCGAGATGCCGATGACCACGAAACTCCGTAGAACCAGCCCGGTTTCTCTACCCACGACCCGGTGTGGAGGAGGGACATGACCTTCGACGAACTCAGCCCGTCGGACTCGCGCTTCGACGCCCTCCTCCGGGACATGCAGGCCTACGGCCTTGTCGAGCACGGCACGGTGGACGGAGCACCGTCGTGGCTGCTCAGCGAGTGGACCCGGGCCCGATTGGAGAGCCTGGCCATGCCCCTCCCTTCGCCCGACAAGCTCATCTTCATCGGCCACCGCTGCGCCGCCTGCGGCGAGCGTCGGCCGACCAGAACGATGGCAGGTTCCTTCGTCTGCGATGCCTGTGCGGCGGCCAAGGCCAGCGGCGAAGGCCGAGACGATCTGGCCGGTGCAGATACCGTCGCCGCCGCTGACACTCTGGCGGTCGCCCTCGATGCCACCGAGCCCCAGGGGAACGCCACCTCGGCCTGAGAAGGCGGGCGACGTCGGATGAAGGCCTGGGCGGTCGACCAGCCGGGGCCGGTTGACGGATCTCCTCTCCTCCGGGTGGAGCGGGAGATCCCCGTTCCCGTCCGCGGGCAGGTCCGCATCCACGTAAGGGTGTGCGGCGTGTGCCGGACCGACCTCCATCTGGCTGAGGGTGACCTCCTCCCCCGACACGCCCGTGTGATACCGGGCCACGAGGTGGTCGGTGAAGTCGACCACCTGGGCGAGGGATCTGACAGGTTTGCCCTCGGCGACAGAGTCGGCGTTCCGTGGCTGGCCCATACGTGCGGCCGGTGCCGGTTCTGTCTGTCCGGGCGTGAGAACCTCTGTACCGATCCCCTTTTCACCGGGTGGGACGTCGATGGGGGGTACGCCGAATACGTGGTGGCCGATGAGGACTACGTCTACCGCCTTCCCGACACCTTCAGCGACGAGGAAGCGGCTCCGCTTCTGTGCGCGGGCATCATCGGCTACCGGGCTCTGGAACGGGCCCGCCTCCCGCCCGGCGGGGCACTGGGAATCTACGGATTCGGTGGATCAGCCCACCTGACCGCCCAGATCGCCCTGGCCGAAGGGGCTCGGGTCCACGTGCTCACCCGTTCGCCCGAGGCTCAGGCTCTGGCCCTCGAGCTGGGTGCAACCAGCGCCGGTGGCGACGACGCCGTCCCCCCCGAACCACTCGACGCCGCCATACTCTTCGCCCCGGTCGGATCGCTGGTGCCGGTGGCGCTCCAGGCCCTCGACCGGGGTGGCACCCTGGCCATCGCCGGCATCTACCTGAGTGACATCCCCGCCCTCGACTACCAGCGCTCCCTCTTCGATGAGAGGACGCTGTGCAGTGTGACGGCCAACACCCGGACCGATGGCTCCACCTTTCTGGCCAAGGCGGCGCGGGTTCCCGTTCAGGTGTCTGCCGTCCCCTATGCCATGGCCCACGCCGACCAGGCCTTGCGGGACCTGGCTCACGACAGGGTCAACGGGGCCGCCGTACTGGTCAACGACACCGGGTGGTGACGACCGCTCCGGCCGGCTGCCCACACGCAGGCGTCTGAGCCGAGCCGGCTACGAGAGGGCATGCCATCATGGGCGTGTGATGCGGGGGAGAGCCGCCCGGTGGGCGGTATCGGGGGTGATGATGACCGGCGTGGTCGCCGTGCCGGTGACCGTCCTGGCCACACCTGTGGCCGGAGCGGCCCAACCGGTGACCACCTGCGCGGGCTCGGCCTCGGTGCGCGGATCGCTCCCTTTCGAGGTGGCCCGGGCCCGATCGGGGCAGAAGATCAAAGTGACCGCTTCGTGCCCGGCCAGTTCGCCCATCGCACTGGCGGCGCCGCTATCCATCGACGGCGACCTGGACATCTCCGGACCAGGGGCGGCCTCCTTGGTGTTGAGCGGTGGTGATTCCTCGGCTGTCATCGATGTAGGTGTGAGCGGCACCCTGGTCCTGTCGGGGATGACGGTCGAAGACGGCAGCGCCGCTGATGGCGGCGGTATCGACAACGGCGGCACGCTCACCCTTGACGACAGCACCCTTTCCGGCAACAACGCCAGCTCGGGCGGAGGCATCGACAACGGCGGAACGCTCACCGTTGACGACAGCACCCTTACCGGCAACAGTGCGGGATTCGGAGGAGCTCTTCTCAACTTCGGCACCGCCGCCGTCGACGACAGCACGGTGTCGACCAACAGCGCCACCCAGGCGGGCGCCGGCGTCCTCAACGAAGGAACACTGACGATGGCGGTCGACACCGTGTCGGGCAACGCCGTGCAGGCGGGCGGCGGTGGCGGCGGTGGCATCTTCAACGGAAGTTCGCTCCTGCTGTCCAGCAGCACCGTTGCCGCCAATACCGCCCCGGCCGGGGGCGGTGCGATCTTCAGCGGAGGAGGGGCCACGACCACCGTGGCCGGCACCATCGTGGCCGGAAGTCGGTCCGGGGACTGCTCGGGTACGGTGACCGACGCCGGTTACAACCTGTCCGATGACGGCACCTGCGGGTTCACCACCGGCCAGAACAGCCTGCCTGAAACCGACCCGGACCTCGGCCCACTGGCTGACAACGGAGGGGCCACGGAGACACAGGCACCCGGTCCGACCAGCCCGGCCCTCGACCGGATACCGCTCGACACGTTCGTGGACGACGCCATCCTGTGCCCCGGTACTGACCAGCGGGGAGTGGCCCGCCCCCAGGCGGTGGGGTGCGACATCGGATCGGTCGAACCGGTGCTGCCTGCGGCCATCACCAGCGCCGACAGGGCCACGGCCACGGTGGGCTCGCCCTTTTCGTTCACCGTGACGACATCGGGAACTCCGGCGCCCAAGCTCTCGATGAGCGGAACACTGCCCAAAGGCATCTACTTCGTCAACCAGTTCCGCACCGCCCTCATCTACGGCACCGCCGGCAGCAAGGCCCCCGGCGTGTACAGCATCACCATCACCGCCACCTTCAAGACCCGGTCCTCGACCCAGACCGCCACCCAGGCCTTCGCCCTCACCGTCGTCAACGGATGAGGGTGGGGTTCAGGCCACGTCGATGACAGCCACCACGGCGGGCAGCGAGATGCCGGCCGCCTTGAGGGTCACCGTCACCGAGTACTGACCGTCGGCCAGTCCGGCCGGCACGTGCACATCCATCGACTGAGTGGCCTTGGCCTCACTGGACACGGCCAGGACGCCGGTGGCCGGGGTCATGGTGATCCCGGTACCGGCCGCCGCCGAGGCGCCCCACCGGACCTGTTGGCCGGTGCCCGACATGCTCTGGGTCCCCACGGCCAGTTGTGCCGTTCCGCCCGGGCTCACCACCACTTCGCCGTCGTCGCCGGCCGGCAGGTATCCGAGGGCCGGCAGCAGACCCGCGACGCTGGAGGGTGGCCCGTCGCCGGGGGCGGCGGCCCAGTCGGTGGGCGTGGCCCCGAGGGTCCAGGAGAGTTGGCCACCGGCGGCAAACACACCGGCGGGCAGGGTGGAGGCCGGCAACGGCGCTCCGTCGAGGGTGAGGGCAGCGACGTAGGGCGACGTGGTGGCCGCGGCCGGCGCAGATTCGGTGAGGGTCTTACCGTCGGCCAGGGCGACGGTCATAGTGGGGAAGAGAGGACTGCCCAGGGCCACATCGGCGGAGCCGGGCGTCTCGGGGTAGGCGCCCAGGGCCGACCACACGTACCACGAGCTCATGGCACCCAGGTCGTCGTTACCGGCCAGGCCACCGGGCGTATCGGTGAAGAGCTGGTCCTGGATCTCACGGACCACCTCTTCGGTTCGGGCCGGGTCGCCGGCGTAGTCGTACTCCCAGGGGATGTCGAAGGACGGCTCGTCACCCATCTGGATCTGGGTAGGGCCCTGGGCGGTGACGCTGGAGGTGAGGCCGTTGAGGAATTGCACCCACGGCCCATCCCCGCCGGAAGCGGCGATGACACCGCTCAGGTCGAAGGGGATCATGGCCGTGTAGACATACGAGTCGGCCTCGACGAAGCCGTTCTGGGATGTGGGGGCGAACCCGGGCTGGAACATCCCCGCCGCCTCCTTCGGCTGCAGGAACCCGGTTCCCGGGTTGAACACGTTCTGCCAGTTCTGGGCGCGAACCGCGAAAGTCCGGGCCGTCTGGGTGTCGCCCAGGTCGGCGGCCAGTTCGGCGATGGAGTTGTCGGCTGTGTCGTACTCCTGCTGGGACGAGACCGGACCGTAGAAGTTGCAGCATCCGTAGGTCCCGTCGATGGGCAGATAGCCGTCGGCCTGGTCATAGCTGAGCCCCGGGCGGATGTCGCTCGGAACCTCCGCCTCGGTCTCCATGTCGGACAGCGCCTGGGGAGCGTCAAAATCGGTGGCTCCGAAGGCGTAGGCATCGGCGATGATGCTGTCGGCGGGATCGCCCACCATGATGTACGTCTCCCCGTTGTCCTCGTCCCACTTGGGAAGCTGTCCGCTCTGGGCGTAATCGTTGAGCATGGAAGTGACGATGTCGCTGGTCTGTTGCGGCGCCAGCATGGCCTCGAGTTGTATCTCGCTCCGGTAGATGTCCCACCCCGAGTAGTTGGCGTACTGAGCCGTCTGGGGTGCAGTGACCGTGTGGACCGTGCCGTCAGCCCCCAGGTACTGGCCATTGGTATCGCTGAAGACACTGGGATCGAGAAGCGAGTGGTACAGGGCTGTGTAGAAGACGGTCTGTTGGGTAGTGGTGCCCCCTCCCACCGCGATCTTGTCGAGCATCGACGTCCACGACTTGGCTGCGGCACGGCGAACGGCGGTGAAATTCCAGCCGCGGTCTTCGGTGGTGCGGTTCAGCACAGCATTGGCCACACTGACATAGGAGATGCCGACCTTGGCCTCGATGGCCGGGTACGAGACGGTGTCGAAGCTCACGTAGTCGCCGGCCGATTTGGTCGTCCATGAACCCGACGTGACGAAGGGATGGTCGAAAATCATGTCGAAGTTGAGGGTGTAGGTGTTGGAGGCGCCGCAGAAATAGCCACTGGTTACCTGCCCTTGGACCTCGTCGTCGCTCACCACGGAGAAGTGTGAGGATGTCGACCCGTTCTGGCTGTCTCCCAGCTTGAAGAGAAGGTTGCCGACCGATGTGTCCGACGGAAAGGTGAACTCGGCCATTCCCGAGCGGGTCGTGGTGGTCAGCTGGGTGTCGATACCTCCGGCATCCAGCAGGTAGTAGCCCGGTGAGGCTGACTCGTCGCTGTGGACCAGCGGCTCGGTGGCGGCTGTCGGATTCTTCGGGATGGCACCCACCGTGGGAAGGATCGGGACATCACCTTCGGCGCCACAGCCCGGGCCCGACAGATGGGTGAGGCTGTAACCGATGATCGACTTGCTGCGGTATTCGTATCCCCCCCCGTCAGGCCGGTCGACGGTGTCGGGGCTCCATTGGACCATACCGAAGGGGACATCGGCCCCGGGGAAGGTATCGCCGCCGTCAGTGGTGCCGATGAAGGGATTGACCAGGGCGTCGGGATCGGTGGCCGGCTTAGACGACGCGCCCGCCGATGGGCCTGGCGATGAGCCGGCCGACCCGGAGCCGGCCCCGACGGCGGGCCCGGTGGAAGCGGCGGACCCTGTCGAACCGGCAGCGGCGCTCACGCCCGACGAGAGCATCAACAGGGTCGCCACTGCGGCCACTGCGGCGGTGGCGACCAGGGGCCGCCTGGCTGGGTAACGGGGCCTGCGTCGGGATTCACGTCTGGGAATTGACATGGGGTGCGAAGGCATTCTTCCCCGTCGACATCCCCTCCGCCAGCGCCACCCATTGAAGAGATGGCGAACACCTCGGGGCGGGGTTCCGCCATCCGCCAGCACCCCGCCCCGAGAAACTTCCGACGTCTCCGAACCCACTGTCATGGCGGGCTCACGCCGGTTGCGTGGAGGCCAGCCCGGTGCCGGGCTCGGAACAGCCGCTCAGGTCCGCACCGGAAGGCGAAGCCGGGTGGCTGTCGGAGTGGCCGCCAACGGGCGTACCGGACGGAGGACCCCTGAGGTGACGTCCCGATCTTCCCAGTCCACTGCCGATTCCAGAACTTCGATCCTCAAGCGAAAGTTGCTCATGGTCTCCTCCTTACCGTCCTGCCTCATCCAACAAATCCATTGTGCGCCCGGTTTGGTTCAACGTCTGTCACCCGGGTGACACAGACACCATCACGTTCAGGACGTTGGATCAGAGTGGTGGCCCGATGTGCTCGAGCACGGCGGTGAAACCGAGGTAGGTCCAGATGAGAAGGGGACCGTCGAGCCGGCGGGTGACCTCGATGCCGGGAAGGCCGACCGGACGCAACACGTGGACCCCCGCCTCGAAGGTGGCCACCACGCTGATCGGAGTGGCGAAATCGAACTCGGCGACGTCGTGGACACCGTGCGCCTCGGTGCCGTCGCAGCGCATGTCATGCACCACTCCGCCGGCGGTCACCACCAGTCGGTCGCCGCACTGCTCGATCCGCTGGACATGACCATGTACTGGATGATCGGCGACCTCGGCCCCGTCGACCAGTACCGAGACGGCCCGCCAGTTTCCCCGCAGATCGGGGGCTCCGTTCACCAGTGGTTCGGTGCAGGTGGCCAGGACCGGTGGTGGCATGGTGAGTCCATAGCCACCCGGTGGTGTGTGAGCCACGGGGATGTCGCTGGCCCGCACGGGTGGGCCCGGAGGTTGTGGGCGGGTGGTCATGGCTCCTTCCGGTCGGTGCTCTCTCGGTTGTCCTGCCCACCGTCAGGTGGCTAGGACGGACCAGAGGTGCCGATGCCCGGGCACACCCTTGAGCTCCCTGACTCCCCGATCGGCGAAGGAGACACCGGCTCCCTCCACCAGGTCGACCACGGTGTTGGTCACCATCACCTCGCCTGCCTCTCCCTCGGCCACCACCCGGGCCGCCACGTGCACGGCGATGCCGCTCACATCGTGACCACGCCGCTCGACCTCACCGGCATGCAGACCGGCGCGCACCTGGATCCCGAGGTGGCTGGCCCCGTCGCGGATCATGAGGGCACAGCGGATGGCCCGGGTCGTCCCGTCGAAGAGGGCCAGGGCGCCGTCGCCGGTGTCCTTGACCAGCTGGCCTTCGAAGTGCTCGATTTGTCGGCGCACCAGGGCGCCGTGCTCGGCAAGGACCTGCGTCCACCGGCGGTCACCCATCCGGGCCGCCGTGCCGGTGGAGTCGACGATGTCGGTGAAGAGGATGGTGGCCAGGACCCGGTCGGGGGTCGGTCCGTAACGGTTTCCGGTGATGAACTGCTGGATCTCGTCGACCAGGGCGTCCACGTCCCCGGCAAAGGGGACAACGTCGTCGCCGGCGAGCTCCACCAGACGGGCTCCGGGGACGTGGTCGGCGATGTAGCGGCCGTGCTCGATGGTCGGAGCCAAAGAGTTCCTCCGGTGGAGGACCAGCGTCGGTGCGGCAATGCGGGGGAGAAGGGAGCGGACGTCCGACGATGCGGTGAGCTCTCCCAACACCGAAGCGGTGGCCGGCGCGGCCCCGTGCTTTGACGCCCGTGACCACCAACGTCGAAAGTCAGGGTCGTTGGCAGCCGAAGGAGCGAAGAGGTGCAGGTCGCTCAGGCTCTGGTTCTCGGGCCCGTCGCCATCGGGGTCGAGTCCGGCCCGAAAGGCGGCCATCCGCCCGACGGGGACCCCAAAGGGATAGTCGTCGGCTTGCAGGTACCGAGCCGTTCCGTTGACGATGATCAACGACTCGGTGCGCTCGGGGTGCCGGGCAGCGAAGAGGAGACCCAGCAGCGACGAGCTCGCCGCGGCCAGAACGACGGCCCGTTCCGAACCCACGGCATCCATCGCCGCTCGGGCGTCATCCATCCATGCCTCCAGCGTGAGGTCGCCGAGATCGGCGGGGGTGTCCGACAATCCGATCCCGTCCGGGTCGAAGCGGATGACCCGCCCGCATTCGGCGATCCGTTCGACGTAGCGGCGCCACCCGGAGTGCTCCCCCACCTCGTCGATGGAGATGTAGATGCCGCAGCCCATGTCCAGGATGTCGGGGGCACCCTCGCCCCATACCTGGTAGCCGATGTGCAGCCCGTCCCTCTTGGCGTAATGACTCTCGGGCGTATCCATCGGAGGCCAGTCTGTCGTATGCCACCGGTTGGCGCCTGGGCCGCAGCTAGACAGCCACCGGCACGGGCACCACGGGGAAGGCGGGCTGGGGAAGTGTCGGCATCGGCTCTCCTCCCTCGTCGCCTCCCTCGTCGATCCCCATCCTCTCGTGCAGCCGTCGCAACGGGGCGGGCGCCCACCAGTTGGCCCGGCCCAGCAGCTTCATGGTGGCCGGCACAAGCAGCACCCGGATGACGGTGGCGTCCACCACCAGGGCCACGATCATGCCCACCCCCATCATCTTGGTGAAGGTCACGCCCGACAGGGCGAAGGGACCGACCACGATCATCAGCAACAGAGCGGCGCTGGTGATGATGGAGCCGGTGCGTTGCAGCCCGACGGCGATGGCCTCGGTGTTGTCGCCGGTGGCCAGATAGTGCTCGCGGATCCGGGAGAGGAGGAACACCTCATAGTCCATCGACAGCCCGAACATGATGGCGAACATCAGGATGGGCATGGTCGGGTTGATCGTCCCGTTGGGTGTGAAGTGCAGGACACCGGCCAGATGACCTTCCTGGAACACCCAGACCAGCACCCCGAACATGACGGTCAGCGACAGCATGTTCATGATGATGGCCTTGAGGGGCAGGATGACCGATCCGAACGCCAGGAACAGCATGACGAAGGTGGCCAGCACCACCACCAGCACCATCCAGGGCAGGGTAGCCGACAGGCTGGCCAGGGTGTCGACCAGCTCGGCCGTCTGGCCGCCGACCACCACGGTGGCGCCGGCAGGGGGGACCGCGGCACGGATCAGGTGGACGATGGCTTCGGCCGCCGGCGAGTTCGGACCGGGGGCGAAGCTCATGTCCACCCGAGCATTGTCACCGCGCACACCGGTCACCTGGGCGGCGGTCACCCCGGGCACGTGGGCCAGTTCGCCCACGTACGAGGTCAGCGCGGCTGTCCGCTCCGGAGTGCCGGCTACCGGACCGGCGAAGGTCACCAGCGCCTCGATCGGAGTGGTGGGATTGCCGGGGAAGTCCCGGCTGAGGGCTCCGGTCACCACCCGGGGTGCGGCGCTGGTCGGCAGCACGGTTGCGTCCGTCCCACCCCAGGCCACCCTCAGGAACGGAGACCCCAGGGCCAGGAGGACGATCACGATCACCGCGGTGAAGACCGCCGGTCGGCGCATGACCCGATGGGCCAATCGGTACCAACCGCCGCTCTCCACCGGCGCGGCCGCTCTCCTGACGGCGGAACGGATGCGCAGCGAGTTGACCTTCGGTCCGAGAAGGGACAGGAGAGCGGGAAGGATGGTGAGGGCGGCGACCACGTCGACCAGCACGGTCAGGACACCTCCGTAGCCCATGGACCGCAGAAAGGTCTCGGGGAACAGCACCAGACCGGCCAGGGCTATGGCCACGGTCACCCCGGAGAAGACCACGGTGCGACCGGCGGTGGCCACGGTCCGGGCCACGGCTCCCTCCACTGAGCTCTGGATGCGCAGTTCCTCGCGGAATCGACTGACCATGAACAGGCCGTAGTCGATAGCCAGACCCAGGCCGAGGATCGTCGTGATATTGGCCGAAAAGATCGAGACAGACGTGAAGAGGGTGAGGATCCGAAGGGCGGTGAACGAACCGAGGATCCCGACGGCACCGACGGCCAGTGGGAGTCCGGCGGCCGTGAGGCTTCCGAAGATGAGAAGGAGCAGAACCAGGAGGATAGGGAAGGACAGGCTTTCGGCCCGCCCTATGTCTTTGGTGGTCTGGTTGCTGATTGTCTCGTCGGTCGGGACCAGGCCACCGACGGTGGTGTCGATACCCCGTGCTCCCAGACGGGTCTTGATGGCGTCGTAGCTGTTCTGGCGGGCCGTGTCGGTGGTGCCCCGCAGCTCGAGGACAGCGTCGGTCTCATGACCGTCGGTACTGATGAACCGGCTCGATCCGCTAGACCAGTAGGTCGTGACCGACAACACATCGGCGTGGGGCAGCACGGAAAGGGTGTGCTCGACGGCGGCCCGGAAGGCGGGTGACCGCACCGCTTCGCTCCGGCTCCCATAGAGGACGACCACGTCGCCGGCATCGCGGCCGAAGGTGTTGGAAGCCTGGCTGGCCGCCCTTTGGCTGGGGCTGTTGGGTGCGTAGAAACCACCGGCCGTCTGCAGCTGGCCGAACACCCCGGTGCCCCACACCACGGCGAACACCACGGCCAGCGAGGCGATCACCAGCACAAGGCGTCGCCGGCGGTGCACGGTCCGACCCCAGCGCTCGAACACATTGACCTGATCCATGGTTCTCTCCCGGCGATCGGACCACTCTGTGAGCGGTGCTCTCTTTATGTGAGCGATGTTCACATGAATGAGGGCCCAAGTCAAGAGCAGTGCTCTTATTTAATGTTTAGTGCTCTCGATTTGTGCCATGCTGGGTCCATGGAACCCAACCGAGTCGTGCCCAACGCCCGCCAGCGGGCACGAGAGGCGGTGACCGCCGACATCGTGGCCGAGGCCCGCAGGCAGCTGGCCGAGGTGGGAGCGGGAGCGTTGTCCCTCCGGGCAGTGGCCCGCCAGCTGGGCATGGCCTCCTCGGCCATGTACCGCTACTTCGCCTCACGCGACGAGCTCCTCACCGCTCTCATCATCGAGGCCTACGACTCCCTCGGAGAAGTGGCCGAAGCGGCTGGGAGCGGCGGCGGTCGGGCTCTGGCCCGATGGCGGGAGGTGTGCCGGGCCATCCGCCAGTGGGCCTTCGACCATCCGCACGAGTACGTGCTCCTGTACGGCTCACCGGTCCCCGGCTACCAGGCTCCCGAGGTCACCCTGGGCCCCGCCACCCGGGTGACGCTGGTGCTGGCCGGCCTGCTGGTCGAGGCCCAACGCTCGGGTGAGCTCGATCCCCCCGACGGCCCACCGCTTCCCCGGTCGTTGGCGTCGGATGTGCGTCCTGTGGCGCAGGGGGCTCTGCCCGGGGTTCCCCTGGCCACCGTGGCCCATGCCCTGTTGGCGTGGGCTCAGCTGTTCGGGCAGATCAACTTCGAGCTGTTCGGACGCTTCGACGACATCGTCGCCAACCCCGAGCTGCTCTTCGAATACGCCGTCACCACCATGGCCGGGAGTCTGGGGATCCGGGCCACACGGTCGTGATCCGGGCCTGCGGCCGGGCTCAGGCTCGGGCCACCAGTGGGCCTCGGATCAGCGACGGCGTCGAAATCATCGGTCAGGTGAGCACCATGCCCTCGTCCTCGATGCTGCGCTTCTTGGTCGTGAGGTAGTCCCGCACATAACTCTGGTGGAGCTTCCACGGGAACTTCGAGCCCTGCTTGGGGAACCGGTCGGTGGCACGTTGGATGTAGCCCGAGTCCAACCCGAGCAGCGGGCGAGAGGCAACCGACGGATCCCGGTTGACGGGCACACATCGGCGGATCCCCCGGGCCCGCATGGCGTTGAGGAGACGACAGACGTAGTCACAGGTGAGCTCGCATTTGAGCGTCCACGAGGCATTGGTGTAGCCGATGGCGATGGCCAGGTTGGGCACGTCCTGGAGCATCATGCCTTTGTAGGTGAGCTTGTCGGCCGGATCGATGGTCTGGCCGTCGACGGTGAGGACGACGCCCCCGAGGAACAGGAGCTCGAGCCCGGTGGCGGTGACCACCAGGTCGGCCGGAATCTCGGAGCCGGATGTGAGAAGGATCCCCCCTTCGGTGAAGGTCTCGATCTGGTCGGTGACGACCGACACGGCACCTGACCGTATGGCGGCGAAGAAGTCTCCGTCCGGCGTTACGCACAACCGCTGATCCCAGGGGTTGTAAGAGGGCGTGAAATTGGCGTCGATGTCGTAGCCTTCGGGCAGGAGACGCTCCAGCTGCTGGCGCAACATCCGTTTCACCAATTCCGGTCGACGCCTGCTCAACTGGAAGAAGGCCTGGGAGGTCAGCACCTTCAACCATCGCACCGTCGGGCCGAAGTAGTGCGGCGGGAGCACCCGCCGCAGTAATTCCGTGAGCGGATCGACGGCGGGCTGGGAGAGAAGGTAGCCCGGCGACCTCTGCAGCATGGTCACATGCGCGGCTGATGCAGCCAGCGAGGGGATCAGGGTGACCGCGGTGGCCCCGCTTCCGATGACCACCACCCTCTTGCCGGCGTAGTCGGTATCCGCCGTCCACTGCTGGGGGTGGACGATGGGTCCGGCAAACCGGTCCATACCGGCGAAGGCGGGCTGGTACCCCTGGTCGTAGCGGTAGTAGCCGGTGCAGGAGAATATGAAGTTGCAGGTCATCTCTACGACCTCGCCCGTCCCACCCCGTCGGGCGGAGACCGTCCAGCAGGAGTCGTCGGAAGACCAGGCCGCCTCGACGACCCGATGATCGAACCGGATGTGGGAATCGATCCCCTCCCCGGTGGCCACGTCGTCGATGTAGTTGAGAATGGCATCGCCCTCGACGATCGACTGCTTCCCCTCCCAGGGGTGGAACGAATAGCCGAGGGTGAACATGTCCGAGTCGGAGCGGATGCCCGGATACCTGAACAGATCCCAGGTGCCCCCGATGACCGGGCGGGCCTCGAAGACGGCGTAAGACGCCCACTGACAGTGGGTCTGCACGTAGTGGGCGGCGGCGATGCCGGACAGGCCGGCCCCCACCACCAGGACGTCGACGTGCTCGACTCCCTCGCTCATCCGACGCGACGGCAAGGGCCGGCGACACAACTCATGTGCGACACACTCCCACCGGTTCTCCTCCCGGGCGAACGGGGCCCAAACGATCCGGAGCCATGGCCGTGACACGCACTCCTTTTTCGTATACTCTATCCAGAGTACTCTCCAACCGGATCAGAATCGGGGAGCAAGATGGCCTCTCGAAACCGCAGCAACCCGCTGGCTCTGGCGGTGCTCATCTGTCTCTACGAACGACCGATGCACCCCTACGAGGTGGCGACCACTCTCCGTCAGCGCAACAAGCACGAGAGCGTGCGCCTCAACTACGGGTCGCTCTACGCGGTGGTCGCCTCGCTCGAGAAACGGGGTCTCATAGCCGCCCAGGAGACAATGCGAGCGGGTCGGCTCCCCGAGCGCACGGTCTACGCCCTGACCGACAACGGCCAGATCGAGACACACGATTGGCTCACCGAACTCATCTCGACCCCGGTCAAGGACTATCCGGCCTTTGAGGCGGCACTCTCGTTCCTTCCCGCCCTTCCTCCCGGCGACGTTTCTTCACTGCTGGCTGAGCGGGCCCAGGCTCTCGAGGTCGAGATGGCCCGCGCCCACGCCTCGCGCGAGTTCGTCGAGAAGGCCGGTCTCCCCCGGCTCTTCTGGGTGGAGGACGAGTTCCGCAACATGCTGCGGGAGACCGAGCTCGCCTACGTTCGCCGGCTGATCGCCGACATCGAGTCCGGATCGCTCGAAGGCCTCGACTGGTGGCGGGCCGTCCACGAGACGACCGGCGACCCTCGATTGACGCCTGCACCGCTGGGTGACGGCCGCCCGGAAAGCGAGGACACGTGAGCACGCTCATCGACAGCGGGTCACCCACCGACAAGATCATCGCCACCCAAGGCCTGCGGAAGTCGTTCCGCTCGCCCAGGGGAATGGTCACTGCCGTCAACGGGGTCAGCATCGAAGTGAACCGCGGGGAGATCTTCGGGTTCCTCGGTCCCAACGGGGCGGGAAAGACGACCACACTGCGCATGCTGACCACCCTCCTCCCAATCGATGCCGGGGTGGCCACGGTGGCCGGGTTCGATGTGGCCCGCCAGCCCAAAGAGGTCAGGGCGCGCATCGGCTACGTGAGCCAGCTCGGCGGTGCCGACGATCTGGCCACCGGCCGGGAGAACCTCACGCTGCAGGGCCGGCTCTACGGGGGCGACCTCGACTCGGTGAAACGGCGCACCGAGGCGTTGATGGAGATCCTCGATCTGGCCGAGTTCGCCGACCGGCGGGCCAAGACCTACTCGGGTGGCCAGCGCCGCCGACTGGACATCGCCCTCGGCATCATTCACCAGCCCGAGGTCCTGTTCCTCGACGAGCCGAGCACCGGCCTCGATCCCCAGAACCGGGCCAACCTGTGGGACCACGTACGCCATCTCCGCGACAGGGGGACGACCATCTTTCTCACCACCCACTACCTCGAGGAGGCCGATGCCCTGTGCGACCGTCTCATGATCATGGACCACGGCGAGATCATCATCGAGGGGACACCTCGCGACCTCAAACGGCGCGTGTCGGGAGAGTCGGTGGTCATGAGCCTGCGGGACGTCGGGGGCACCGCTGACCGGGCCCGGGTGGTGCTGGGAGAACAGGCCTTCGTCCGGGAGATCACCGGTGAGGGGGACGAGGTGCGGCTGTATGTGGAGGACGGCAGCACCGCCCTCCCCCAGATCCTCCGCCTCCTCGACGGGGAGAGGATCGCCATCAAGTCGATGCGGCTCTCCGAGCCCACCCTCGACGACGTGTTTCTGGCTCAGACCGGACGGTCGCTGCGCGACGCCGGAACCGAAGTGACCAAGGAGGTGGCCGTATGAAAACCGCCCGCGACACCGGACTCCTGTTCCAGCGGTACACCCTGCAGATGCTGCGCAATCCGGTGTGGCTCTTCGTGGGTTTCTCGACGCCCATCCTCTATCTGGTCCTGTTCACTCCCCTTCTCAAAGAGCTGCCAGGTGTCCGCGGCTTCCCCACCGGGACCGTGCTGGACGTGTTCCTCCCGGGGATACTGGCCCTGCTGGCCTTTGCCAGCGGGAGTAGCGCCGGGTTCGGCACCATCTTCGAACTCCAGTCCGGACTCATCGAACGGCTACGGGTCACCCCGGCCAGCCGGTTCGCCATTCTGGCCGGCCCCCTCCTGTCCGGTCTGGTCATGATGACGGTGTTCGATGCCGTGGTGGTGGCCGTGGGCTACGGGTTCGGGTTCACCATCCACTGGGTCGGGCTGGTCATCCTGACCGTGCTCCTCTGGTTGCTGGCCGCGCTCATGGGTGCCTTCTCGACGGCCACGGCGCTGGTCACCAAAGACATCAGCAGTTTCGCCGCCATCATCAACGGGATCAATCTCCCCATCCTGCTGTTGGCCGGTGTGCTCCTTCCCATCTCCCTCGGCCCTCTGTGGCTGCGGGTGCTGGCCCACGTCAATCCGCTCTACTACCTGGTGGTGGCAGCCCGTTCCCTGGCCGTGGGCCATCTCACCGATCCGGCCGTCTGGCAGGCCTTCGCCGTCCTCGTGCCACTGTGCGCCCTGGTCATGGCCTGGGCCACCCGTGTGTTCAAACAGGCGGTGTCCTGATGGGACCAGACCAGCTTCCCACGAGCACGACTGGCCACTGAGCCACCGAAGCCGGCGGTCGGATCTCTCCGGGTGTAACCGGTGGTCGGTGGGGTAGGACTCGGAAGGAACGGGGTGATCCACCTACGCTCGGATCCAGCGGCGTCGGTCACTCGTCGAACGGCTGTGAGCGCCCAGTCCACAGGTTGGATCGGCCGGTGGCCCGAGTTCCCCGCTC
The DNA here is from genome assembly GCA_963813525.1 of uncultured Acidimicrobiaceae bacterium. Taxonomy (GTDB): domain Bacteria; phylum Actinomycetota; class Acidimicrobiia; order Acidimicrobiales; family RAAP-2; genus Bog-756. The sequence continues at coordinate 387,547 of CAWEZI010000005.1, read as the reverse complement.
GGCCGGACAACCAGGGAGGAGACCGGGATGGCAGAAGAAGTGAAGGCACGTGCGGTCCGCTTCGATCACTACGGCGGCAGGGACGTCCTCTACGTGGCGGACATACCCGTGCCCACCCCGGGGCCGGGGGAGGTCGTCGTGGCCGTCCGGGCAGCGGCCATCAATCCCGGGGAGGCCAGAATCCGGGCCGGTGCGATGGAGCAACTGTGGCCGGCCACCTTTCCGTCCGGCGAAGGCAGCGATCTCGCCGGTGTGGTGTACGCGCTCGGTGACGGCGTCGACCAGTTCGGCGTGGGCGAGGAGGTGTTGGGCTTCTCCCTCAAACGCTCCAGCCAGGCCACCCACGTGGCCGTGCCCACCGACCAGCTGATCCCCAAGCCCCCGGCGCTCAGCTGGGAGGTGGCCGGCTCCCTGTACGTCGTCGGGTGTACCGCCTATGCCGCGGTGCGGGCCGTCGATCCAAAGGAGGGTCAGACGGTGGTGGTGTCGGCGGCAGCCGGCGGAGTCGGGACCGTCGTCGTGCAGCTCCTCGGGCTCCGGGGTGTTCACGTCCTGGGCATCGCCTCGGCCACCCACGCCGACTGGCTCACCGCCCACGGCGTCGTCCCGGTGCCCTACGGGGACGGCCTGGCCGACCGTCTGCGGGCGTCGGCGCCCAACGGCATCGATGCCTTCATCGACCTCTTCGGTCCCGAGTACCTCGATCTGGCCGTCGAGCTCGGGCTCTCCCCCGAGCACATCGAGACGATCGCCGCCTTCGCCAAGGCGGAGGAGATCGGGGCCAAGGCCGAGGGAAGCGCCACCAGCTCCAACGTCGGCGTCCTCTCCGAGATGGCCAACCTGGTGGCCTCGGGCTCCATCGAGATTCCCATCGCCGCCACCTATCCCCTGGACCAGGTCGCCGCCGCCTACGAGGTGCTCGAGAAGAGGCACACCCTGGGAAAGATCGTCCTCATCCCGTGAACCGGCCGGCCTCGGGCAGCCGTTTCAGATCTCCACCACGACCAGATCGTCCTCGGGCTGCGCCTCGGACAGTTCCATGTCTGTGACGACAGGAGCGCTCGGTGCCTCAGCCGGCGAAGTGAGGCGGGGCAGCAGGGTGGCAAGTCCGGCTCCGACGATCAGGCCGCACCCGGCGATGGCGAAGGCCGCCCGGTAGCCGGAGGTCAGCGACGCATCCACCGCTTGTCGACCCAGCCCGTGGTGGGCGGCGATCCCGGAGGCCAGCGTGGCCATGATGGCCAGACCGAGGGCCCCGCCGATCTGCCGCGTGGTGTTGATCAACCCCGAGGCCAGTCCCGCCTCGTGCACCGGGACGCCGGCCGTGGCCGCCAGGGTCATGGGGACGAACGACATGCCGATACCCAGGCCAATGAGAATCACCGGGCCGAGGACGTGGACCAGATAGGCGTCGCCGGCCCCCACCATGGACAGCCAGAGGAGCCCGGCGGCGGCCAGACCCGGTCCCACGATGAGCTGGTTGCGTGGGCCGAGGGTCTGGACCAGACGGGAGCCGATCAGGGCCCCGGTCAGGGTGGACAGGCCGACGGGCAGGAAGGCCAATCCGGCCCGCAGTGGGCTGTACCCGTCCACGTTCTGAAGGAAGAGCGAGAGGAAGAAGTAGGTGCCGAAGATGGCCGCCCCGATGGTGACGGCGATGCCGTTGGCCACCGACAACGAGCGGCGCTTGAAGATGGACAGCGGGATCAGGGGATCCTTGGCGAACCGGGTCTCGGTGACGAAGAAGGCGACTAGCAGGACAAGGCCGACGGCCAGGGTGACCAGGGTCCGGGCCGAGCCCCACGGATGGACATCGGTGCTGACGATGCCGTAGACGAGGACAGCCAGTCCGGCCGTTACGGTGACCGCCCCGGTGAGATCGAGGGCCTTGCGAGGACCGATCAGTTCGCCGCGGGGCAGGGCCAGCCAGGCCCCGGCCAGCAGGACGATGCCGATGGGCACATTGACGAAGAGCACCCACCGCCAGTCGAGCAGGCTGGTCAACACGCCCCCGGCCAGCACGCCGACCGCCGCCCCGCTGGCCGCCGTAGCCGACCAGGCTCCGAGGGCCCGGCGCCGTTCGCTGGGGTCGGTGAAGGTGGTAACCAGGATGCTGAGGGTGGCCGGAGCCAGGATGGCGCCCCCGATGCCCTGGGCAGCCCGGGCAGTGATGAGCCATGCTCCGCTTTGGGCCAGTCCCCCGATGAGGCTGCAGACGGTGAAGACGGTGAGCCCGATGATGAAGACCCGTCGACGCCCGAAGAGGTCGGCGGCCCGACCGCCCAGCATCAGGAACCCGGCGAAGGTCAGGGTGTAGGCGTTGACCACCCACTGCTCACCGACCACCGACAGCCCGAGGCTCTCCCTCATCTGGGGGAGGGCCACGTTCACGATGGCCACGTCCAAGACGACCATGAACTGGGCGGCGCAGCAGATGGCCAGGACGGCCCACGCCGGAACCTGGCGAAGGCGTGATCTGATCTCGTCCACGGTCGGACTCCTCGGTCAGGGATTATTCTCTTAATGTGAAGATATTCTGTATTAAGAGATCGGTCAAGTGGTTCAACGTTGAAGAAAGTACGATTTGTTCCCGTGGCCTCCGAACCAGCTCGAGATGAGATAGACGAAGTCGCCGAGTTCTGGAAAAAGGAGAACCCCGACCTGGACGTGACGGCCAAGACGCTGGCCATGCGCCTGCGCCGGGCCTGGCTGCACCTCGAGCGAGCCATCCGGTCCAATCTGGACGCCCACGGCGTGGACGAGTACTGGGAGATCGAGGTGCTGATGTCGCTCAAGCGCGCCCCCGGCAACCGCCGGAGCGCCGGCGACCTCCAACGCGAATCTCAGGTCACCTCGGGGGCCATCACCAACCGGGTGGACCGGCTGGAGAAGCGCGGCTGGGTCGTCCGGGAAGTGGATCCGGATGATCGACGCCAGGTGCTCGTCTCGCTGACAGCCGACGGGTTGAAGCAGGCCGATCACGTGATCGCCACCAAGAACGAGTCGGAGAAGCAGATCTTCTCCGGCGCGGACCGGGCTCTGCTCGAACGGTTGACCGGCGACCTGCGCACCCTCCTCGGATCCATCGAGTCACACCCTCCCAAACAGGTCTGAACGGCAGAGGAGCCCGATGATCGGACCGATCGGCGGTGGCACGGTATGTGGCCGACCCGCCGGCCCGAGGAAGGGCGGAAGATGACTGCGCACCCTCCGTCGATCTCGCCGATGCCGCCGCTGGCCACTGGCCTCGGTCTGCCGTGGGACGTTCCCGTCGAGGATCCTGTCGTCGCTCTGCGCGAGGCCAGGCGGGCTCGAGGCGACACCTTTGTCGTCGACAGTGGCGAGGATCGCTACCTGTTCACCTTCTCCCCCACCGGCGTCAGAAGCTTCTACGCACTGCCAGAAGAACGAGCCAGCAAGGCCGTGGCCGACTGGCGCATGCTTCGCCGCAAATTGCCCGACGCCCTCTTCGTCGGTCGCCGGACCCTGCCCCACCAGCTCTTCGGACGGGACGACGTGGCCGATTACCTGACCAACGTGCAACGGGCGCTGGGGGCAACAGTGGCCGACCTGGGAACGACCAGCGAGGCCGAGGTGTTCGCCCTCACCCGCAGGCTCGGTCACCGGGTGGGCCTGGCCTCGTGGGGAGGACCGGGATCGTCCGACGGACGCCGGTTCGACCGATTGACCCGGGCCTTCGACGTCCTCGACGGCGCCGACTCCTTCGTCCATCCGGATGCCATGGCCGCGGTGGCCTCCTCCCAGAAGTCAGCCGAGATCGGTGCTCTGGCCGCAGTCACCACCGACCTGGGCGCGGCCCTGCTCGATCTGTCCGGTCACGAGAGAGAGCACCCCCTGTTCGTCCGCATCGCCGAACAGTGGCAGGACGCACCCTCCGACGAGCGTGCCGCCGGCGTAGCCATGGATGTCGCCCTCATCCACATCGCATCGATGTCTAACCTGTTTGCCGCCATCGGCTGGGCTCTGGTCGATCTGGTGGACCACCCCGAGGACATGGAGCGGGTGCGATCGGGAGACCGATCGTTCACCGAGACGTGCTCGCTCGAATCGACCCGGCTGGCGCAGAGGTCGATCATGGCCCGCTACGTGACCGAGCCGGTGACCCTCGACACGGGGGGAGCCGTTCACCACATCGACCGGGGCGTCACCATCGCCACGCTGCTCCCACTCACCAATACCAGCTCGGGGCCGGGGCTGTCCGACTGGGACCCTCACCGCTGGAACCGACGGCGCCTGGCCGACACCTCGTCGCTGGCCGCCGTCGAGCTGGTCACCGTGTTCGGGCACGGGCGGCACACCTGCCCGGCCCAGCCCTACTCGCTGTCGACCATGACGACGGTGCTCATCGGCCTTCTCGACGCATTCGATTTCGAACCGGGCTGGGTCGAACGACCCCGTCCCGTGCGCGCTCAAATCGGTGGAGTGGCCCGCTCGGCCGAGCCCTGTCTCATTCGCTACCGACGGCGTTCCGGGCGGTCACCGGCGTAGGCCGGGGTGGTTTTTGGCCACCACCCGGACCAGGAGCCGGTTCGGGACCAACCGGGCGACTCCGGCCGACACACGATTGGCCAGACCGGGGATGGCCACCACCCGGCCTTTGTCGAGGGCGTCGATCCCCACTGTGGCCACGGTCTCGGGGGACTCCCACAAGATGCCGGGCAGGGCTGATTCCGCGTCCTCCTTGGCGAATCCCGCCCTCTCGCCGAATCCTGTGTCGACCGGTCCGGGGCACAAGGCCGACACGGTAACCCCGGTGCCCCGCAGTTCGCCGCTCAGGCTCTCGGTGTAGGACAACACGAAGGCCTTTCCTGCGCCGTATCCGGCCTGACCGGGCAACGGCTGGAACGCACCGGTGGACGAGACGTTGAGCACCGCACCCCGTTTGCGGTCGACCATGCCGGGGAGAAACCGGCTACACAGGTCGGCCACCGCCACCACATCGACTTCGATCATGAGCATTTCGGCGCCGGGGTCCGACTCGGCGACCGGACCGAGGGTCGAAAGCCCGGCGTTGTTGACCAGGATGTCGGGGATGAGCCCTAGCCGCTCGATGTGCCCGAGCAGCTCAGCCCGGGCGCTCCGGTCGGACAGATCGGTGGGGAGAACCTCGGCCCGCACCCCGCAGGTGGTGAGCTCGGCGGCCAGGGCTTCCAGTTTGTCGGCCCTGCGGGCGACGAGGACGACGCCGTAGCCTCGGTGGGCCAACTCACGGGCGATGGCTTCGCCGATGCCCGATGAAGCACCGGTGACCACTGCGGTACGGCCGGGGGCCGGAGGAGGAAGGCCCACTACGGGACCGCTGGTCAGCGGACGGCCAGCGGCCGGCAACCGTCACCGGCGATGGCCAAAGGGCGGAGGCTGCACGACACGATCACCGCAATATAGACCGGCTCTCCGACGACTCACCGGGGTGGCGGCGTCGTGCCGGTCATCACCGCACGCCATCGGGGCAGACGGCCAGGCCCACCGGCTTCGTCGAGTGCGACTTCGCATAGTGTGCGTGCGACCGAACAGTGTTGCGGGCGACCCAACCCGACCCGCCTCGGGGCGACACACCAGGGGGCCACGGTTCCCGGACGATGGAGGAGACCGACAGACGATGGCCTTTGCACCCTATGACCGACCGGTACGAGCCGCCTTCGTCGGACTGGGGCGTATCTACGACCTCAATGTACGTGCCTACCTCGACAATCCCGATGTCGAGGTGGTGGCCCTCGTCGATCCGAGCGACAAGCGACGTACTCAACGACTAACCGACTGGCCGACGGCTCGGACCTTCTCGTCCATCACGGAGCTTGCCGCCAGCGGGATGGAAATCGATACGGTCGAGGCGCTGCTGCCCATTCCTCTGCACGTCGACGGTGTCAGCGAGCTCCTCGGACATGGCTGGCACGTCAATCTGCAGAAGCCGATGTGCAACGACCTCGTCAGTGCCAGACAAATGCTCGACGCTGCCGAAGCCAGTGGGCGCCAGTTGAGGGTCATGGAGAATTACGTCTTCTACCCGCCGCTGATCCGGCTCAAGGAGATCGTCGAGTCCGGTGAGATCGGTGAGATCAGCGGCTACCACATGAAGATGGTGGGCAGCGGCCACGGGGGGTGGGACGTTCCGAGCGGCAGTTACAAGTGGCAGTTCGACCAGATGAAGGTGGGACGCGGGATCCTCGTGTTCGATGATGGCTGGCACAAGCTGTCGACGGCCCTCTGGCTGTTCGGTCCCATCAAGGAAGTGCGGGCCTGGGTGGGCGGGACGGAAGTGGTGCCCGGCGTCGAGATCGACGCACCCACCACTATCGTCTGGGAGCACCACAACGGCATCCGGGGTGTGTGGGACATCACGCTGGCACCGGATATGTACCTCCGTTCCGACTACTACACCAACGACGAACGCTGGGAGGTCACCGGCCGCCGCGGCTTCGCCCGGGTCAACCGCTGCACCGGGCGTGGCATTCAAGAGCCGAGCCTCGAGGTCTACGTCGACGGGGAGATGCGCTCCTACCACGCGCTGGACGATGACTGGGCCAGCAGCTTCAGGGATTCGGGACGTCACTGGCTGCGGTGGCTGCACACCGGCGAGGGTCCATTGATGTGGAGCGGCGACGAAGCCGTATCCGTGCTGCGCTTCGCTCTGGCCGCCTATGCCAGCAGTGCTGCCGACGGCGTCGGCGTCGATCCTGCCTCGCTCGGTTAGCCCTCCGCAGAGAGGTAGGGCCAGGCCGTCGGAGCAGGTGACCGGATCATCAAGGGACACCCGGCCGAGTGGGTTCGAGACCCGGTGGCGCTACGGCGATGGAAGGCGCTTCCGTTCCGCCATCGATCTCGAACACCTTGCCGGTCACCCATGAGGACGCATCCGAGACGAGATAGAGAACGGCACAAGCGATGTCGTCGGGCTCACCGGGACGGTGCATCGGCGTGCCTTCGATGAACTGTCGCCGAAGATCGTCGTCAGTGAGGACGATCTCGAGCGACCGTGTGGCAACCCCTCCCACGTCGATGGCGTTCACCCGCACTCTCGGAGCCAACTCAGGTGCGATGTTCCGGGTCAGACGGTCGAGGGCGGCCTTGGCCGCACCGTAGGCCACGAACATGGTCTGGGTCATGCTGGCCGAGCGGGAGGAGATGTTGACCACCGCCCCGTGGCCGACGGTGTCGACCATCTGGCGGGCGGCAAGCTTGATGAGCGTCAGCGGGGCCGTCACATTGAACGCGAATGTCCGGGCCATGAAGCCCTCGCTGGTGTCCATGGCCGCCCGGGGCATGGCCCCGCCCGCGTTGTTGACCAGGATGTCCAATCGCGAGAACTCTTCGACCGTGGTTGCCACCAGGTGATCACAGGCGCCGGCATCGGTCACGTCGGTGGGCACGATCAAGGCGCGCCGACCCAGGGAGCGGATGTGCCGGGCCACCTCCTCCAGGTCCGACGGGGTCCGGGCGGCCACGGCCACGTCGGCACCGGCCTCGGCCAGTCCGATAGCGATCCCCCGACCGATTCCCAGGCCCGCGCCGGTGACAATGCCGACTTTGCCTTCCAGAGAAAACCGGTCGAGGATCACGTCGGCCGGCTCCGGTGGAGACCGGGGGCAGCGCGGCCGGCCACCAGAGGCATATCGAGATAGGTCTGGAGCCCGGGGGCGGCACGACACACGTAGGGGATGGCATTGACGCAATGCAAAGCGGTGGCGACGATGCCCGGATTGCGGATGAGACCGGCCTCGACGGTTGCCGGGTGCAGTTTCTTGAAGATGGTGAGGCAGTTCGGGTCGCCGGTGATCTCGACTTCGAAGCGCTCGCCCCCTTCGCCGAACTCCCAAGCCGGATCGAGATGGTCGTGCCCCATCAGCCAGTTGACCGCAGCGGTGACCACGGGCTGGCCGTCGACCAGGGCTTCCCACACGAATCTCTGGGCCGCCACCGTCCCCGGTTGGATGGGGCCGATCGGTGAATCGATGGGAGCGGTGGCCACCGCCATCTCGTGGGTGGTGCGCAGTTTCGGCTCGATGTCGAAGCCCAACTCGTCTGCGACCATGAAGATCGACTGGCGGAAGCCGCCGCCCAGCGCGTCGACCATGACGCTGGCACGGGCCTCCTCCGGGGTCTTGCCGAACAGCATCCAGTCACGGACGACATCCTGGGCACCATAAGTCCGGATGTCGGAGAACTCCTCGGCCCGAACGTGGGTGATCGATCCTGACAGGGCCGAGACCATCAATGGGAACCGTTCGGTGATGCCGCCCGGGTGGATCCCCGTCCCGTGCAGCGTCACGCCGGCAGCTGTGGCCACTGCATCCATGCGGTCCCGCTCCTCGGTCGGCGGGTAGAACCAGCCGAGCGGGGTGACCACGTTCTTGCCCGACTCGAGGATGGCGGTGACCACGGTGGGATCAGCCATGAACGGGCTATAGAGAACGCAGTCGGCCTCCAGGTCCAAGAGGGCGGCCACATCGCCGGTGGCCATCACCCCGAGAGGCTCTCGGTCCACCAGCGTACCGAGATCGATCCCCTCCTTGTTCGGGCTGTGGACCCAGGCCCCCGCCAGCTCGAGGTCGGGGTGGTCGAGGACCCCTTCGATGGCGGCCCGACCGACCCCCCCGGTCGCCCACTGAATTACTCGGAATCCCATCTGGCGCCATCCTTCGTGCTCGTGCTCGGACATCCTGCAGTCCGGCTCTCATCCAGCGACCCTGGAATGATGCCAGGTCGTTGGCGTGGTGCCAGATAGCGGGAAGAGGACCTGCGCCAGATCGACCACTCAGCCATGACCGAAACGTCCCCCGGACGAATCAGGGATCAGTTCAACCTGATGCCCCTCGCCCACCTACTTGTCTGAACCTTTTCTTCGTACCGACTCGGTCAGCCACCGAGGTCCAGAGTCGGCCATCGGCTCGTGGGTCGCCACTGCGGCGGGATAATCTCAGCCGGGTGACCATTACGCCGGAAGCCGGACGGGTACTGGGGTGCCTGGTGGAGAAGCAGCTCACCACGCCCCAGCAGTATCCCCTCACCCTGAACGCCCTTTCGCTGGCATGCAATCAGGCCACCAACCGCGAGCCGGTGATGGCGTTGGCCGAGGAGACGGTGCAGCAGGCTCTCCAGGAGTTGAAGGAACTCCACCTGGTGCGATTCGTTCTGCCCTCCCACGGGAAATCGGTGACTCGCTACCGGCACGTTCTCGATGAGGCTTATGGCCTCGATCCTGCTCGAATGGCGCTGTTGGCCATGCTGCTGCTCAGAGGCCCACAGACCCTGGGCGAGCTCCGAGGCCGCACCGAACGCATGGCGGGGTTCGAATCGCTGACGGCGGTGCAGAACGAGATCGAGGTGCTCGCCGGCCAGCCCGAGCCTCTGGTGCGATTACAACCGCGGCAGCCGGGTCAGAAGGAAGAGCGGTGGCAGCAACTGCTGGCTACGGAACCAAGTGGTTCTCCGGCACCTGTCTCCCCCTCGTCGCATGAGCTCATCGATGCTGGATCCACCATCGATGCCGCACCCAACCGGCCTGACGCGGGGATCCGCATCGACGCACTCGAGTCAGAGGTAGCGGATCTTCGGGACCAGATAGGAGAGCTCAGCGATTCGCTGGCCGCTCTGCGCCGGAGCCTCGGCGAGTAACTGACGCCACCCATGTGGCGGCATGAGCCCGGGGCTCATTGAATGGCTCCATCGCGTCCGTCCAGCATTGCCGCGGTGAGTTCTTCCTGGGACGCACCGAGGACCATGAGCGCCTCGGCGACGACGTCGTGGATCTCGTCGCCTTCGGCGTCCACCAGGTCCACGATGGTCCGTATGGCGACGAGGCGTGAGGCCTTCCGATCAACCGATCCATGGGATCGGTGGTGCTTCCATGCGATAGCCATCCGAGTACTCCCTGATGGCCGCGAACCCACCACATCGAGGTTGCCCCTCTCGAGTGCCTTCGAGAGAGCGACCTGCTGGCCACTCGAGAACTCGGAGGTACATCTGCCAGGCTAAGCGTCTGGTCCCACAGGAGATCCGAGATGTCCGGAAAAACAACGCACCGTCACCATGGGGCGTGGCTTCAGGGGATTCATTCGCACTCTTAGCGTTCGCCCGCACCCGGAGGGCCATCGCCACCGCATAATCGACGAGACACCAACGGGCTGGCTCGTGCCGTCCGCCGGCGGGACGGATCAGTCGGCTTCGACCGAGTCGGCGATGACCCGTATGTGCGAAGGTTGGCTGGCTCCGGAGCGGTGGATCACGCTCTCATCCTTGAGCCGGTTCTCGCCCGACGGAATCCGGGGCATTCCCAGCGTCGTGCTCGGGCGACTTACGGCCAAGTAACGACGGATGCGATCGGCCAGTGACGAGAACAGGGCGGCGTCCTCCACCGCGTCGCATGCACTGGCGGCCATATCGAGCCCGTCGGCCGCCTCGACCAGGAGATCCATGCCCGTGTCATAGGCCCCGACCATCATTCGGACCCGAACAGTTTGAGACGACAGGTCGAACAGGCCCACCACTTCGGTTGGGGCGACAGCGAGACGTCGAGGGGAAAGTGCTTCCGACACCGTCCGCACTGGCGAGAGTGCGGCTCCTCTGCGTGTTGAGGCCCTTCTTCCGGATCGTCGTGCGCGCTGCCCGTGGATCCGCCCCTGTGGCCCTGATCGGCTGATCCGGCAAACTGGATCTTGCTGCTCGGTCCCATTGGAACCCTCGATCTTGTCACCGTAAGCGGGGACGCTGGCGCTCCCAATGAGCTACCGGAAACGGTACACCCAGCCCACCACCCGCCTCTCCCTCATGCCAGGGGTTCGGAATTCCTGACGACGACCCGGAGCCCAGCGATCAACGGCGACCGGACCGGCGCCAGGGGCTACTGTTCGTACAGGGAAGGGGGTTGACATGACCGACAAGTCTCCCCGCAAGACCACCTCCAAAAAGTCCGGCAAGACGCTGAAAGAAAAGCGTCAAGCCAAAAAGGAGAAGGAGGTCACCCGCAAGGGACTAGGCCGCTGACCGTCGTTTCCTCGGTGGGACGAGATCCGGCTCGATTGTTGAGCCGTAGCTGTCGCTTTGCCGACGCCGAAGGTGCCGCCTGGGTGTGGGTGAGGCCGGGGGTGCCCCCGGGGTAGGGCTGCGCCCCAGCGATAGGGCGCTCAAGGCTGTCGGCGGACGTTACGAGGCGGCGTCGAGTTTGAGGGTGAGCGTCGCCGACGCCTGGTCGTTGGCGCTGTCTGTCGCAGTCACCTTGACCGAATACGAACCGGCGGCCTGTGGGTGACGCTTGGAACTCGTCACCTTTCCTTTAATGAGACCGGACTTGGCAGACGCCTTGAGCCCCTTGGGCAGACCACTGACCTTCCACCTGTAGGGCGTGGTTCCGCCGGAAGCTGACAGCTGCGCGCCAACGTACTTCTCGCCGATGGTGGCGGGAGGGAGGGAGGTGGTGGTGACGCTGAGTGGTGGCGACGAACCGGTTCCGTAACGCATCGCTCCCTGATAATCAGCTAAACCGTAGACCGTGACAAGTTGCGAGAACGCAGTTTGCGCAACTTCACCAGTCGGGTTAGCTGAGGTCGATGTCCCTGCATCCCACACCTCACTACTGCCTGCGTAGATACCGGTATGTGCGTAGTTGTTCATGGCACCGCCGAAGAACACAGCATCACCAGGCTCCAGCGAAGCAACATCCTGTGCCTCAGTCGACTGCGGTTTAATCCACGTTCCGGCATACCCATTGGGATAGGTGTCGTTCGCATCTGGCTGCGGAATCTTGTTACCAGTCACCTGGTAAACGGCGTACATGGCGAGGCTCATGCAACTGTAACCAGGCTTAGAGCAAGCAGATCCATTGGTTTGCAAGGTCGGACCGTTGTACCCACCACCACTGTCACAGTAAGCAACACCGGCTTGAGACGCAGCCTTAGCGGCTATCTGTGCACCAGTTGTCTGAGCGTCTGCCGTGGCCGAATGTGTCTGAGCGTCTGCCTTGGCCGAATGCGAAGCGTCTGCCGTGGCCGAATGCGCGTCAATCGAGATGGCAACGCCAGCCAAGGAAATAAGAAGCAGCAGGGCTACGGCCACTCGTACAGCCAACCCGCCGCTTGAGGATCTTGTGGACATCCGACATCTCCAACTCGAAGCAGAACGCGGCTCATCCGCGCGCTCAACCGTACCAGCGCGGCACCAAATTGAAACCTCGTTGGGGCGTTCGTTCGGCCTAGTGGCGACGTCCCCACCGGGAGTGGTCGTCGATTCTCGGATACTTTTTCGGGTCCCTCCAGAAGGCCGACGAGCCGCTGACCGGCTTGGGGGCCGTTCGACCAGTGACTTCAATTCCTGCCCGGAAGGAGGAAATGCTGGCGGCGATGCCCTTTGCTCCTTCGTCAACCAGCAGGCCCGCCGTGGATGTGTGGACGAAGCCTGCTGCGCCTCAAGCAATTAGGCGGCCTGCCGCGCCTCAAGCAATTAGGCGGTGACCGAGGATGGTGATCCTGTCGCTTCCGTCCATTTCGTCGTCGATGTCGAGCCTGATCCGGCATTAATCATCAAATCGCCCATTTCCGCAGGCCGTTGACACTGGTAAATTCAAACAACTGGTTGAATCGTCGTTTCTGTCGGAGGGGTTTGATGCCTTCAGGGCACTCGATAAGCACACAGGCAGGTCGGATAGCCGCGGTCGGGCTACTTCTTTTTTCGTTGGTCGCTATCGCAGCGGCCATTGGTGTGCACCCTGCCGGGGCACAGACCACCAGCCAGGCCATCGCCAGCGCGGCGGCTAGCCAAGCCGGTACCCCTTACTGTGACAGTGGTGGTGGGTACAACGGTCCGACCTTGCAAACCAATGGATCTGCTTGCTCTGCTCCTGGTTACAGTTGCATGAGCCTCGCCATGTTTGCCGTTTACCACGTGACTGGTGTCGAGATTCCGCAACCAGATGCGAACGACACCTATCCCAATGGGTATCCCGGAACGTGGATTGAACCGCAGGCGACTGAGGAAAATGATGTTGATTCGCTGGAGCCTGGTGATGCTGTGTTCTTCGGCGGTGCCATGAACAACTACGCGCATACCGGTATCTACGCTGGCAGTGGTCAGGTGTGGGATGCAGGGACATCGACCACAGCTAACCCGACTGGTAAAGTCGAGCTAACCGAGTTCTCGCAACTTGTCACGGTCTACGGTTTTTCTGATTATCAGGGAGCGATGGACTACAACTCCCTCGCGCAGATCAACCCTCCCCCTCCGAGTGGTTCGGGTTCCCCTCCTCCGCCGGGTCCGCCGAATTCCGCCAGCTCCAACGGGTACGACCTGGTCGGCTCTGACGGTGGTGTTTTCGTGTTCAAGGGTGGTTTCTACGGCTCACTGCCTGGACTCGGCATCCACGTGAACAACATCACCGGCATCGTGACCACAGCTGCAGACAACGGCTACTTCCTGGTCGGATCCGACGGCGGGGTGTTCGCCTTCCACGCCCACTTTGCCAATTCCTTGCCCGGACTCGGCGTACACGTAAATAACATCGTGGGCATCGTCCCGACTGTCAACGATCAGGGCTACTTTCTGGTCGGCTCCGACGGAGGCGTTTTCAGCTTCAATGCGCCCTTTGAGAAATCGCTACCCGGAATCGGCATTCACGTGAATGACATCGTCGGCATCGCGGCTACTGCCGATGACAACGGATACTGGCTGATCGGCTCCAATGGCGCCGTTTACGCCTTCGGAGATGCTCACTACTACGGCAACGCGCCGCAGGGAGCGGTGGGTATCACTGCTACTGATGATGGTCACGGATACTGGGTCGTCGGCGCCAATGGTGCCGTCACTCCCTTCGGCGATGCCGGAGACTACGGCGACCTCCCGTCACTTGGAGTCGGCGTCAACAACGTTGTCGGTATCGTCGTGTCTCCCGACAGTCGCGGCTACAACCTGATTGGAAGCGACGGCGGCGTGTTCAGTTTCGGCGATGCCGCCAACAAAGGGTCGCTCCCCGGTCTCGGCATTCATGTTGACAACGTGATCGGGGCGGTTCCGACCTAATCGGTCCTTTTGGGGGCAGGCGGAGGGGCAAATGATTTACAAGGGACCATCACATCTGGCTCGTGCCTACCCGGAGATTGGCGGCTCTCCGAGCGAGGTGCAAAAGGGTCGACGTCCCGGTCTGGTGACCGCCCTACAGCGCGCAATGACAGTGGACTCGTCAATGCGCGTGTCAGACTGAACCCGTGCGGTGGCTCCGCGCTCATGCGCTGGTTATCTCCCTTTGGATCGTTGCCGCCGCCATCGTGGCGGTACTCGCCTACCACCGGTACCACGGCACGGTCACCGGAAACGGAGGCTTCGACTTCCGTACTTTCGTAGCCGCCGCACGTCTGATCGCCGCCGGACACAGCCCCTACAGCGGGAAGCGATCCACGCCCTACCCCTACGTATACCCCCCTACCATCGCTCTGATCCTCGCTCCGTTCAGCCACATTTCTGTCAACGCCCTCTGGAAAGCCTGGACGGCTCTGGAGGTCGTAGCGCTCGTACTCAGCGCCGCTATTTTCGTAGCCATTCAGACGAGGCGTCTCTCGTCGTGGGTCCAACCCTTTGTCTTTCTGGCCTGCGCGGCCACCGCGATGCATTTCTGGCCAGTCACCTACGGCCTCTACATCGGACAGTCCGACATTTTCGTGCTCCTCACCCTGATGATCTCTACCTTTGCTGTCAGCCGATCGTGGCCGGCAACCAGAGGAGCTCTGCTGGGAGTGGCCGGTCTGATCAAAGCGTGGCCGGCCGCCATCGCCGTCAGCTTGTTCCAACGCGGAGCCACCGACCGGCGCCGAAGCCTGATCGCTCTCCTGATCACACTCCTGTTGGCGCCGGTGCTTGCTCTTGCCTTCGGCGGAGGCTCGGGTCTCGTCTCATTCGTCAAAGTGGTGTTCGACGCTCGCCAGCAGTCGCTCGTCAGCAACTCGGTCTGGGGGATACCCAAGCTTCTCTTCTCCCACAGCGGGTTGGCTCGCCCTCTGTTTGTTTCGCATCCCGCGCAGCTAGCGGCAGAGACCGTGTTGCTGGGCTGGGTCGTCGCCCTTCTGATCCTGGCCCTCCGAACGCGGGGCGATGCGGCCATGTGCACCTGGAACGTCACCCTGTGCATCGTGCTCCTACTCCCTGTGTCCCATATGGCTTACACCGTTCTCGCCCTTCCCCTGCTCTGGCTGTGGGGAACCAGGGTTCTCACCACCCGTCCCTTCGACCGAAGGGAAGTGGGGGTGTTCGTCGTTGTTCTGCTCTGGTGGCTCATTCAGAGCAAGGCATGGCCGGGCGACGGATCCTCAAACGCCATCTCCTCGGTCCGTTTCAGCATCGTGTTCGCGGCCAACCTGGTCGCCTGCACCGCATCGGTCATCGGGGAGTGGCTCGTCGCATCTGGCGCTGGTCCAGACGAGCAGATCGAATCGGGTCATGCCGAAGCTTCGAGCCCGGTCGCCGCAGGTGTCGAACCCGGCTGACGAGCGGCTCGACGGCTGGGCTGTGATCGTCCGGGGCGGCTGCGCTGTGATCGTCCGGGCGGATGTGCTGTGATCGTGGGGCACGCGCAAGGAGGATCCACCCATGAGCACACACCCGCCGCACCGCGTCTTCCAGGTAGCAACCGGCAACGTCGGCTCGGAGATGATCACCCGGTTCCGCGACCATCCCGACCTCGAGCTGGTGGGTCTCTACTGCTACTCGCCCGAGAAAGTGGGGCGCGACGCCGGGGAGATTGTCGGCATCGATCCCCTTGGCGTGGTGGCCACCGACAAGGTGGAGGACATCGTGTCAACCGCCCCGGACTGCGTGAACTTCAATGGGGTGTGGCCCGACATCGAGCTGTTCGAGACGGTGCTGGAGGCCGGGATCAACGTTGTCTCCACGGCCGACTGGATTACCGGCCACCACCGGGACAGCAATTTCCCCCTGCCCTCAGGTCGGAGGCCGACCGAGGCCATCGAGGCAGCATGCCGTAGGGGCGGTGCCACCTTTTACGGCACGGGCATGAACCCGGGCCTCGCCAACATCCTCTCGGTCGTCAGCACCGCCGGCATGGGTCGGGTGGACCACCTCACCGTGCTGGAGTCGGTGGATGTGTCATGCCACCACTCCGTCGACACCTGGAAGAACTGCGGCTACGGGCTGCCGGTCGACGATCGCCGCGTACCGGGGATGTTGGAGAAGGGGTGCACCGTCTTCGCCGACGCTATTTACCTGATGGCCGACTGCCTCGGGGTGACGATCGACGATGTCGTCTACGAATGTGAGTTGGGTGCCTGCCAGCAGGATGTCGACCTGGGCTGGTGGCAGCTGCCCAAGGGTTCGGTGGGCGCCAGCCTGTCCAAATTCAAGGGCATGGTGGGCGGCGAGCCCAGGATCGAAACCCACCTGGAATGGCAGATGGTGCCGGACACCGTGCCGAAATGGAAGACCCAGGGGTGCTACATCACCACCGTCAAAGGGGATCCGAACATCGTGAACCGGCACATGATCTTCCCGGCCGACGGCACCCCGTTCGACGCCCGCACCTTCGCCTCCATCGGGATGACCATTACCGGACTACCAGCCCTCAACTCGATCGGGGCGGTGTGCGACGCACCCCCTGGCCTTGTCACCAGTGCCGACCTTCCCCTTCGGGCCTTCGCCGGCCGGTTCGGTTCGAGCCGGTCGGCATGAACGAGTTGCGCTTCCGTTCCGCCATGAGGCGTTCTGCGCCCACCACAAAGACCCGAGGAAGGCCCGGACCTGTAGCGACCGCCGGGTCCGACCTTTCCTGACATCGACCTCGATGACCTCGGAAGAGCCGCACTCACTCGGCGGTCCTCGACACTGGAGGTTGGCAAGAAGCGGGTGGCGGCCTGGTAACGTCCCATCGACTTCGGGTCAGCACAGGGAGTATGCATGCGCCTACGGCGGGTAATAAGCCTGGCCAACCAGGAGCTCCGCGCCATCCGCCATGGGTCGAAGATGGAGGGCGGTCGTCGCGCCCTGATAACCCGCGTCCGCCACGATCTCGAGCTGGACGAGATCGACTCGAATCGGATTGGGACGCTCGAGTCGAGGCTGTTGGCGCTGGAGACGGCTCACTCGCAGCTGAGGGCGGAGTTCGCGTCAACACAGGCGGCGCTGGCTGCGGCCCACGGGCGGTTCACCGACACCCAGGAGCAGCTCGCCGCCACCGAAACGCGACTCGGCACCGCCGAGGAGCAACTGGTTGCGAGCATCGACGCCAGCGGCAATGTCCAAGCGGCGATGCGGCTCAAACTGGCAGAGATCGATCGCCGCGCCGAGCTTGTCGATCTCGCCGCACAGATAGGGCCCGTGACCACCTGGGTTCGCGCCGCTCGGCTGACCAACACCCCTCGAATATCCGTCTTACTTGCGACCTATAACCGCCATGAACTGCTCCGTGGTGCCGTCGATTCTGTGCGCGCCCAGGAGTACCCCCACTGGGAGCTGGTCATCATCGACGACGGAAGCACGGACGGCACGTCGCAACTGCTGGCGCGACTCTCGTCAGAGGAGGAACGGATAGTCGTCGTCACGCAGCCTCACCGAGGCGTGGGCGCCGCTCGCAACGCCGGTCTGGCACAGTCCGGGGGCGAGATCATCTGTTACCTCGACGACGATAACGGCATGCAACCACTCTGGTTGAAGGCTGTGGCGTGGGCCTACGAGCGTGATCCCGAACTGGAGCTCCTCTATGGCGCCAGGGTGAGGGATGTGGACGGCGATTCGAATCGAGAAGCCCTGCCTTATCTTCATTTCGAGTCTTTCGAACGAAGCCGCCTCGAACAGGGCAACTTCATCGATCTGGGCGTGATCGCCCACCGTCGTTCTCTTTCCGAAGCACACTTCGACGAGTCGCTCGAGGCGTTGGGAGACTGGGATCTCATCCTGCGCCTCACCGAGGACCGGCCGCCTCTGCCGCTGCCCGTCGTTGCCTCGATCTACAACACGTCGGCGCCCAACCGGATCACTCGGTCTCGCCGACGGATCGAAGCCGACGCCGAGGTGCGGGCCCGAGTGCTGCGGAAGCGGCGCCTGCGCGTGCTCGCCTACAACGCGCTGTTTCCATTAGTTCCGGAGACCTACATCGGCGAGGAGATGAAAGCTCTGACCGACAATGGGGCTGTGCTGGCCTGGTGCACCGATCGTTGGTCCCCATCACCGGTCAAAGTGACCGAGCCGGTGTACACGGACGTGAGCACGGCGGTGCGCGAGTTCGACCCTGATGTTCTGTTCCTGTATTGGTCGTCATTTGCCATTGAACGCCTCGATGAGCTCTCGGCGCT
Source organism: uncultured Acidimicrobiaceae bacterium (assembly GCA_963813525.1). Taxonomy (GTDB): domain Bacteria; phylum Actinomycetota; class Acidimicrobiia; order Acidimicrobiales; family RAAP-2; genus Bog-756. The sequence continues at coordinate 369,248 of CAWEZI010000005.1, read as the reverse complement.
CGGCGTGCCTTTTGCCTTCCGGGTGCATTCCTTCGATTTCGATCCCGAGGTCATCGAGCGTGTCCGGGCCCATCCGCTTTGCGTCGGAACCTGGGCTTATCCCCACCATGCCAGGCGGATCGCCGGGGCCCACGGCCTCGTAGCCCTTCTCACCACTGGAGAGAGCTTTCCCGAAGCCGACCCGAAGAGGTCCATCGTCTTGTCGGCGTCCGCTGGGCTCCCGAAGAAAGACTGGCCCACGCTGGTCGGCGCCTTCGCCGAGCTGGCCAAAAAGGGCGTCGACTGCCGCATCGTGGTTGGTATTACCGACCAATTCGAGGAAGAACCCGCTCTCATTCGCGGGCTGATTCGGGAGACGGGCGCGTCGATCATGCTCTCCGTCGACGTACCCCACGACCAGGTGATCGCCTTGTTGGCCCACACCGCGGCGGTCGTCTACACCAAGCACCCGGGCGGGCCCTTCGGTATGCCCCGGTCGATCATCGAGGGCATGTACGCCGGGACATCAGTCGTGGTGCCCGACCGTCCGGAGGCGGCACTGGTGGCCGGGCCCAACCGCCGGACGTACGCACAGAGCGAGGACATCGTCGGGCACGTCATCGAAATCCTGGCTGGCGGCAGCGAAGTCGAGGCCGAACGTGAGTTCAACCAACGCTTCGCCACCGACCACTTCGCTGATCCGATGCTGGCCACCTTGTTCGCCACTCAACTTACGAGAGCAGTGGCGCAGTGGCGATCTGGCTGACTGCTAGTCGGTGGTCGGTCAGGGTCCTGTGCCCGGCACCGGGTGGGTCCGGATGAGCCGCCCCACGTGGGACCAGATCTCGACCCCCCCTCCTTGGTAGGTGGGCTTCCCCAGGGCGGAGGCGATGAGCGCATGGGCGGCCTGCGGGTTGGCCCCGACGTCCTGGAACACCACCGCTCCCACGTGATTGCTTATAAGGAATGCATCCACCTGGGAAGGCGTGGGGGGTGTGGATGGTGTACCGGCGATGACGGCCGAGGGACTGCCGCCTACCATGTCGGCCACCAAGGAGGCCGGGACGGCGTCGGGGCCCGGAGGGAAGGGGTCGTCGACTGACTGCCCGGCCGCGTTGGCAACCAGGACGTAGCCGCCTACGAGGCGGAACCCGGTGCTGTCGGTGGCCTGCCACAGCATCGCTTGGATGTAGGGGTAGGCCGGATAGGGATAGGCCAGCGTGACAGTGCCCGGGGCGATGTTGCCGGTCATGTTCGACGAGAAGTAGGCGGGCACGTCTACCGGGAAGACCGGGATCGGCCAGTTCGGCAGTACCGAGACGGTGACAACAGCAGCCACCGCCAGGGCTACGAGGGTGCCCGCCGCCCTCCTCCGTCGGCCGGCGGCATGTCGGCGTCGATGGCGGGGCTCGCCCTCGAGATCGGCAGTCATTGACCGGTGGCGTCGCTCCCACCACCGGTCGATGCCGATGGCCAGCATGACGGCCACGAAGAGATCGGTGTAGAGGGAGATCCGGGCATCGATCAGGCCGGGAAACACCGGTAGGTGCTCGACCAGGTCGAAGGGAAGACGGATCGAGGTGATGTGCCCGTCGATGGTCAGCCTCGGTCCCAAGGAAAATACAAAAGCCACCAGCGCCATAAAGGCAGCGAAGCGAATCCAGCCCACCCGCCACCAACGGATGACCAGGTACCCGAGGAACAGAAGCATCGGGATACCGAGGTAGCTCCCGTTCTCAGAGATGTCGCCGTGGATGAACTGGTCCGCCCGGGTGGCCAGTGAAGCCGGGGCCACAAGCTGATAGGAGTCCGGGACCAGCGGGCCGAGCAGGTCGGCCGGGTAGCCACCGGCGGTATGTGCCGCACCGACGTAGTGGCCGGTCCCTTCGAACAGGAAATAGATGGGGTATGCGGCAACCGGCAGGATGATCAGCCCGGCCCAGCCCAGGCCGCGGGCCACGTTCCGGACCTTGGCGGCCACCTGCTGCCGGCGGACCAGGACCAGGGCGACGATCCCCACCGCCGCCATCACCCCCGAGGTGAGCAGGATCTCCGGGGAAATCAGAAATTGACCGACCGAGGCTACCCCGAGGATGAGGCCCCATTTCCGGGGACTCTCCTTCTGGCGCACCACCAACTCGTAGAGGGCAAGCAGAATAAGCGGCGGAAACGGTACGAACGTCTGGTGTAGGTGGTCAGTCGACTGACCGGCCATAAAGGGCGAGGCGCCGTAGAAAAGCCCACCGGCGAAGGCGGCTGGAACCCACCGGACCCACCGGCGCAGGACCAAAAAACATGATGAGGCGGAGGCTGTGATGGCCAGCCACAGCATGAAGGTGGTAGCGGACACGGGTCCGAAGAGGGCCGTGATTGGCGCAGACACCAACCCCAGCAGGGGAGCCAGGGTGTTCTGAGCCAGGTTGACCCCGGTCGGATAGTCGACGAAGTTCGAGTACAGAGGATTGTGCAGATGGGCAACGGCGAATGGCGTCCACCACAAGAACCACCCGATCTGCGCCTGATCGCCACAAGGACATATCGGGAGTCGGCTCGGGTCTCCAGGCCACGACGGGAAGTAGGCGATGGCGGCCAGCGCACCGTAGACGCATATGACCAGGATGGTTCTGGGCCATCGGGGCGTCGCCTTTCGGTCCGGTTGGAAGGTGGCCACGGTGGGCGCGGTTACCGTCGTTATGACGGCAACCCTCTCGTCGATCTACCGCCCCTGTGCGGCTGACTCCACAACTGGTTCAAGGGTGTCCGACCCGTCGATCTTCGGTGGCCGCCTCACCAGACACCCGGATCAGAACCCCGCGCACCGACACAGCTCCGCCGCTTCTGAATGGGCAGTCGGCCGCGCTGTCCGGGGCCACGCCCAGATCAGACGGGTCACCAGGCTGCTTTTTTCCGTGAGCGTCTTGAGTCTGTTGGAATGCAGGTCAGAAGCTGTCGGGCCCCGGTCGGATGAATGGGTTAGGCGTCGCATTTCGTAGTGATCTTCCCTGCCGGACACTAACAATCGTGGCAGGGGGCCAGGTGGCACATCGATGGCACAATTCGCTGCCTCGAGAGACCGCCGGATTCCCGAAATCGATCAGGACTAAGCTGTCTCTGGACCATGAATGGGGGGTCCGCGGGGACGGGGGGTAAATAATGTGTCCGACCTCCGTGCCCCACCTCCGCCATCTCAACAGCAGGCGACAAGGGAACGACCGTGAACGAAGCTCAACCCGGCACTAGGCACAGCAAACGACCCCGTGCGGTTGTGTTGGCGGTGGTGGCTGTCATGGCTGTGGTGGCGGCCGGCCTCGGGGTCGGCCTGGCCAGCATGTCGGCCCAGGCCAGCACGACAGCGCGGATCGACGGCCAGCCGGTGAAGACACTCACCCTGACCATGCCTCACGCCTACAAGCCGGTGTTCACCAAGGGGAGCACCGATGACTACCACTGCATCCTGTTGAACCCCCACGTGACCGCCAACTCGTACGTCGTGGCATCGGAGTTCCACCCGGGCTCGGGACCGTCCAGCGTCGAGGTGCACCACGCCATCCTCTTCCTCGTCCCGCCGAACGAGGTGGCGGCGGCGGAGGCGAGCAACCCGGGTGACAAAGGCTGGAGTTGCTTCGGCGAGTCCCCCATCGACGGGAACAGCCTGGCCGGGCTGGGGAACTTCCCGTGGCTCAGCGCCTGGGCCCCCGGCGCCGGCGTCGACAACGAGCCCCTCACCACCGGAACCCCGCTGCCGGCCGGCAGCATGGTCATCATGCAGGTCCATTTCAATGGGCTGGTCGGGGACAAGCCGGTCCAGCCGTGGTTGCAGCTGAAGACGGTGCCGGCCGCCGCCAAGCTGCGGCCCGAGTCCCTGGCCCTCGACATCGCCCCGCCCGACTACGGCTGCCCCACCGGGGTGACAGGTCCGCTGTGCAGCCGACCGGCGGCCCTGGCCTACCTGGGCCAGCGGTTCGGTGAGAGCGCTGTGCTGTTCGACGACACCATCGAAAGCCTCTGTGGACGGAACCCGGTCGACCCGCCGACCAGCGACACCACCGAGTGCACCTGGCCCGTCTATCAACCGGGCTACGTCGTGCGCCTCGGGGCCCACATGCACCTGACCGGGGCCAGCTTGCGGATCATCCTCAATCCGGGGACCCCGACCCAGAAGACCCTCCTCAACGTGCCCGATTTCAACTTCCACTACCAGCGGGGCTACAACCTGGCCCACTGGGTCAAGATCGTTCCGGGCGACAAGATCGAGGTGAGCTGCACTTATAACCCCCAGCTGCGTGAACAACTGCCCCAGCTGCGCAAGCTGCCCCCCCGGTACGTGGTGTGGGGGGACGGCTCGTCCGACGAGATGTGCCTCGGACTGGTCTCCACCGTGCCCCTCAACCCGCACGCTGCCACCGAGTGGACGAGCCAGCGCCGCATGGGGGGCCGGGGCTTCCACCACGCTCCGACCGGCACATCCGCCACATCCGCCACCGACAGACCACCGTCGGTGCCCGCGGCCTGATCCCTCGGCGGAGAAGAAGGGCCATGTTCCTGTCCACGGTGAGTCCGCCCGCCCCCGATGGCTTCCGTCACCCCTCCAGCGGAGGGGCCAGCCGTCGACGGGCCGGCATCTTGACCGCCGCCGTCCTGGTCGGACTCGGGACGGGGTTGGCTGCATGCGGCAGCTCATCCACTTCGACCACCACCACGACCAAGGGTCAGTCCACGACGGCCACGACAGCGGCGACCACCAAGAACTCGGGGGTGGCGGCCGCTCCCGCACCCACCTCGGGCACCCCACCTCTCTACGAGGTGAAGACGGGCACCGTGTCGGGACTCGGTACCGTCCTGGTGGCTGGCAACGGCTTCACCCTCTATCTGTTCGTCCCGGACAAGCAGTCCGGCGTGTCGACTTGCTACGGCGCCTGCGCCGCAGCGTGGCCCCCACTGCTGCTGACCGGCACCGACACCCCCATCTACGGCCCCGGGGTGAAACCGGCGCTGCTCGGTTCCACCAAGCGAACCGACGGAACACTCCAGGTCACGTACAACGGGTGGCCCCTCTACCTCTGGCAGGGTGACTCGGTGCCTGGACAGGCCACCGGCCAAGGCATCAACAGCACCGGTGGGCTGTGGTATGTCCTCAACCCGGCCGGCAAGGAAATCACTGCGAAGGCCTCCTAGGAAAGATTCCTGGGAATAAGCGCCGGGACGGTTGCCGTGTGGACGTCCGACCGCAACCCTTAAACGAGGTGATCTGACCTTCGCTGAAGCTCATCGGCGCGGAATCCGCTACCGGCGGACCGAATGGTCAGGTCTCCTATGCGCGCCCGGGCCGGTCTCATACCATCCGTGCAATGAGACCGACGAAAGCCGTCAGTGACCCAGGCGCCCACCGATGGGGATTCAGGGCGCGCCTTCGCCGGGGGGCCTTTGGGTGGCGAAGCTCCCAACTGGCCGTCCGGCGTGTCAAGGAAGCGGTGGGCGAGGTCAAGAAAGTCGCTCGCAGTGATCCTGCCCATGCGGCGGATGGCGCAGTGCTGCTCATCGAACGCCTCTCCCCTGCGCTCGAGCACGTTGACCGCTCGTCCGGCGCACTCGGAACCGCCGTCAACCACGCCATTGACGAGCTGGTCCCGATCATCTCGATGGTCGACATCGACACGGAGACACGCCAGCGTTGGCTCGAACGTCTCTGGGCGGCCCATGAGGCCGACCAGATCCCGTACATCGAGTACCTGGCCGACTATTGGGGCGAACTCTGCGGCTCGCCCCAGCTGGCGTCAGGATGGGCCGACCGGCTGATGGGCGCGGCGCGCGACGGCGCTCAGCCCCGATCCGTCGCTGCACGCCTTCTTCCACGGGACGACCGCCTGCCTGAGCGCCCTGTACCGGGCAGAACGGTACGAGGAGATCGTCGACCTACTCGAGGCCGACGCCATGTGGCCGTACAAGCGGTGGGCGGCGAAAGCGCTGGTCGCCATGGGCAAGAAATCCGAAGCGATCCGGTACGCCGAGGCATGTCGCAGGGCGTGGACCGACAACGGCGACGTGGACGCCGTCTGCGAGGAGATCCTGCTCTCGTCGGGGCTCGTCGAGGAGGCCTATCGCCGCTACGGCGTGCGGACGGACCGGTGCGCCACCTATCTCGCCACCTTCCGGGCCACCGCCAAGAAGTACCCGCACAAGCCCAGCCGCCAGTTGCTGATGGACCTGGTGGAGGCCGCTCCCGGCAAGGAGGCCAAGTGGTTCGCGGCAGCCAAGGACGCCGGTCTCTACGAGGACGCGTTGGCCCTCGCCGGCAGCGGCCCGTGCGACCCTAAGACGCTCACCCGGGCAGCGCGTGACTTTGCTGTCGCACAGCCGGACTTCGCGCAGGCGGCGGGAATGCTGGCGCTCCGCTGGTTGGTCGAGGGCTATGGATACGAGATCACCAGTGACGACGTCTGGGCCGCCTACACCAGCGTGATGGCCGTCGCCAAGGGGCTCGGGAACGCCGACGAGACCCACGTCGAGATTGAGCAGATGGTGGCCGGCGAGCGTCCGCCAGCCTTCGTGGGGCACGTTCTGGCCCGGGAGCTCCAGCGGTGAAATGTCGGCGTACTGTCGGCTCGGGCGATGCCCACCGCCGAACACGCCGAAAAGAAGCCCCTCACCAGTGACCGCGGTGGACTACTTGGTCGAAGGGTCGTCTGTCGGGTTTGCTGATCGGACGTAGCGGCCGATCGGCCGGATAACCGAGTGCGATCATGTAGGCGCACGTGTGGTCCGGTGGCACTCCGACGATGCGTCGACATCCCTCCTGGTCACCGATGGCCGAATGGCCACTCCCGATACCCAGGTCTGCGGCAGCCAACATCATCGACATGGTGGCCTGCCCCAGGTCGTACTGATCGATCACTCGAAACCGCTCGGCCTCGGGCTCGGAGAGGACGAGGACAATCGCCGCCTTGGCCGCGGCCAGGTGTCCGGCTCCGACCCAGACCGTCGACAGCTCCCGTAGCTGGTCGGGGTCGGTCACGAGGACGAAGTCCCATTTCTGGCGATTCGACGCCGAGGGCGAACGCCGCCCGGCTTCCAGAATCCGATCGAGGTGCTCCGGTGCGATCGCCCGGTCCTCGTAGGACCGAACATCGCGCCGAGCTCGGATGGCATCCCACGTCTCCATGCCGTCCAGGCTATGCCCTCAACGAGAGCGGCCGTCTCGGGGCGAAGCCGAATCTGTGCGCCAACCCTGGCTGAACCACCGGGTCTCGGTGGCCGGCGGGATCAGCGTCGACGTGTTTTCAAACAGCTCCCGGTTGTTCGGCGGCCGCCGCCGCCAGATGTCCGTTGTGTGATCGAGGGTCGGTAGCATCCTTGTTCATGGTGCTCGTCTTCATGTCGTTCGGCTGCGGGTAGGCCGGACCCGTGCCGGGCCCCAGCGTCGATATCCTGGTCGTAGTGGGCGGGATCACTCCGCCCTACGCGCTCGAGGCCAGAGCCGGCGAGGTCATGCGGCTGGTCGATCCGCTCGAGACGACATCACTGATCGCCGAGCTGCGCGTCCATATCCCCCGACTGGTGGGCGTGGTCGGCGACGGCGATGCAACCGGTGCGGTGGCCCGCCGGATCCATGACGCCGGGCTGCCGGTCGTGCTGTTCGCCGACCAGCCGGTTGTGGTCGCTCCCGGTGTCGAGACGTGGTCGGCGACCGATCCTGGGCCGCGGATGGAGGTGTCCGAGAGCCTGATCGATCTCGTCGGCAACACCCCACTGGTGCGCCTCAACCGGACCGGGCGTCACCTTCGATGCCATCTCCTGGCCAAGCTCGAGTACCTCAATCCGGGCGGAAGCGTGAAGGATCGCCCGGCACTGGCCATGATCCGAGCGGCCGAGGCGGAGGGGCTGCTCAGGCGGGGCAGCACCATCGTCGAGCCGACCTCGGGAAACACCGGGGTCGGACTGGCCATGATCGCCGCCCAGCGTGGCTACAGCTGCATCTTCACCATGCCGGACAAGATCGCCGAGGAGAAGCGCCAGCTACTGCGGGCCTTCGGAGCCAAGGTGGTGGTCTGTCCCACCGCCGTCGACCCGGGACACCCCGATTCGTACTACTCGGTTGCCGATCGGATCACCACGGAGACCCCGAGGGCCTTCCAACCCAACCAGTACCGCAACGCGGCCAATCCCTCCGCCCACGAGCTGTCGACCGGTCCGGAGATCTGGCGCCAGACTGCCGGCCGGGTCACCCACTTTGTGGCCGGGGTGGGCACGGGCGGCACGATCAGTGGCGTCGGCCGCTACCTCAAGGCTCGGAACCCGGCGATCCAGGTCATCGCGGCCGACCCGGAGGGCTCCATCTACTCGGGTGGAGGGGGCCGACCGTATCTGGTCGAGGGGATCGGCGAGGACTTCTGGCCCGCTACCTATGACCCCTCCACGGTGGACAAGGTGGTGGCCGTGTCCGACAGCGACTCATTTCTGACCGCCCGACACATGACCAGGGACGAGGGGATCATTGTGGGCGGCTCCTGCGGGACGGCGGTGTGGGCAGCCCTGCATATCGGCAAGGACCTCGGACCCGACGACGTCATCGTCGTCCTCGTTCCCGATTCGGGCCGTGGCTATCTCTCGAAGCTCTACGACGACCGCTGGATGGCGGACCACGGGTTCGGACGAGCCCAAGGGGAGACCGCCGAGGCGGTGCTGGCTGCCAAGGGAGACCGCTATCCCCCGCTGGTCCACGTCCACCCCGAAGAGACCGTCCGGGCCGCCATCGCTCTGCTCCAGGAGTACGGGGTGTCCCAGGTCCCCGTGGTCAAAGCAGAGCCGCCGCTGGCCCTGGCCGAAGTGGTGGGATCGGTGTCCGACCGGCAGCTGCTCGAGCACACGTTGCACAACGCGGAGGCGTTCGACCAGCCGGTCAGCTCCGTGATGGGGCCACCCATGGACACCGTGGGCCAGAGCGAGACGGTGGAAGGCATCGCCGCACGGCTGGAGGGCACCAGCGCAGTGCTCGTCCTCGATGGCGGGCACCCCATCGGGATCCTCACCCGCTCCGACCTGTTGAGCTTCCTCGGGAGCCACTAGATGAGCGACGAGAAGGTCCCTCCGACTGGAGGGGGAGCACCGGGGGCAGAGCCACCTGTCGGGCTCGGATTCGAGACGCGTGCAATTCACGCTGGTCAGACGCCCGACGAGTCCACCGGAGCGGTCGTGACGCCGATCTTCCAAACCTCGACCTTTGCCCAGCCCGAGGTGGGTGCCCAACAGGCTTTCGAGTACAGCCGGACCGGAAATCCGACGCGGACCGCCCTCGAAACCTGCCTGGCCGACCTCGAGGGAACCGCCTACGGCGCCGCCTTCGCCAGCGGGTTGGCCGCCGAGGACGCTGTGTTCCGCTGCTTGGAGCCTGGCGATCACGTCATCATCGGCAACGAGCTCTACGGCGGCACCTACCGGCTGCTGGATCAGGTTCACTCCCTGATCGGTCTCGAATTCACCCCTGTGGCACTGTACGACCCGGACAGCATCCGGGCGGCGTGGCGAGCGTCCACCCGCATGGTCTGGATAGAGACCCCCTCCAACCCTCAGCTCCACGTCACCGACATCGCTTCGGTGGCGGAGATGGCCCACCGCCGGAACGCGCTGGTCGTGGTGGACAACACGTTCGCCACGCCCTACCTCCAACGGCCAGTGGCCCACGGCGCCGATGTCGTGGTCCACTCCACCACCAAGTACCTGAGCGGCCACAGCGACGTGATAGGGGGGTTCGTGGGCACCTCGAACGAGGCGGTAGCCGAAACAGTCGCCTTCCTCCAGAACGCCGCCGGGGCGGTCCCGGGGCCCTTCGACTGCTTCCTCGTTCTGCGAGGGATCAAGACGTTGGCCGTTCGCATGGACAGACACTGTGAGAACGCCGCCGCCGTGGCCGACGTTCTGGCCACCCACCCTGCCGTCGAACGTCTCTACTTCCCCGGTCTCGCCAGTCACATCGGGCATGCCACGGCCAAGACCCAGATGCGGGCCTTCGGAGGCATGGTCTCCTTCACCGTGCGCGGCGGCGAGTCGGCGGCCATCGCCGTTGCCAACGCGACCCGGATCTTCACGCTGGCCGAGTCACTCGGCGCCGTCGAGTCGCTCATCGACCACCCACACAGGATGACCCACGCCTCGCTCGTCGATTCCCCACTGGCGGTCGACCCCGCCCTCCTCCGGCTCTCCGTCGGTTTGGAACTCGGGACCGACCTGATCAACGATTTGTGTCAGGCCCTGGAGGCGGCCTCGGATCGGCACCAGTGAGGTAGTCCTTCCGGATCCGCCGGTCTCGTTCGGGTCGCCCCGGCGGTAGTTGTCGTCCCTCAGCCTATAAAATCGACTTGTTTAGTCGGCTATTGTTCATTACACTCCTTTGTGGATCGACCGTAGGAATCCTCAACGACATCTGAGGTGAGCAGACCGTACGACCCTCGACGAACGTTGTTCCTGCGCACGACGGTTCCGGGCCGCCGTGGCCCAGCGGCAACCTCTCGACTCAGGAGACGACACCGTGCCCGCAGACATTGCCCTATCGAATTTCACCCCCGGACGCCTTCCGACTCCGTCGGCCAACCGCCAGGATCCCGACGAGGCCCGTCACCCGGCCGGCCAGGCCATAGGTCGTCGGAGTACCCGACCGACTGGTTCGATTTCCTTCGGCGCCCTTCGGGCTATCGCCCTGGGCTTGGCCGGCGTTCAAGAACCGGTTCCCCCCGGGGATGATGCGGCGAACCCCCGCTCGGTCCTCCTGCTGGCCACGTCCTTCTACGAAGTGTGGCTGATCACCTGGCCGGACGGATCCGGGCTCCCGTCCCACGATCACGGAGAGGCGCGAAGCGTCATGCATGTCATCGATGGTGAACTCATCGAGATTTACTCGGACTATTCAAAAGAAGGGGTATCCAGGGTCCGGGTTCTGGAACGTGGGGACTCAGCGTGCGCGGATCCGGCCTTCGTCCACGATCTGGCCAATCTGTCAGGCGCGGACGCCACGACCATCCATGTCCACTCGCCGGCGTTGACCGGCATCACGTTCGTTGAGCAGCCCTGGGTGGACGAACCGGCGCGGATGCGGGCCTCGGCCGTGGCCGAACAGAACCGTCGGGCGCGCTCCGACGATCTTCCTCCTCTTCGTCTTCCCCCTCTTGCACTCGTCGAGGACTGAGGACGACTGCCTTCTGGGACGGGCGTGGGAGAGCGGGAATCGAAGGGCAGTCTGTTGACGCCCTATCGATGATGAGCTCACGCTGTCGGCCGAACCCCCCTCGGCCGGCGGCGTGAGTCATCCAGCAGGCAACGGCGGTTATCTGTTGGTCAACGCCCGTCGTCGTGCTGCCGACTGTGACGACGGTCAAGCGACCGAGGTTCATTCACCTTCGGAACAGGGCGGCACATCCGGTCCAGCGTGAGGCACCTTGTATGGTCCGGGCATGGCAAATACGACGTTGCCGGTGACTGAGTCCGCGCAATCGAGTCTTCCCGTCACCCTCCGGAGTGCCGTGCGGCAAGAGTTCGCCCGCTCCCTCCGCGCTCCCTATGAGACATTCATCACCGTGGCGGTCAACGGCGCACTGATGAGCTCGGCCTGGTTCTTCTTGCCGACGGGCCTCAAGGACAAGGTGTTCACGCTGCACGGCACGCTGGCCTTTGCCCTCGTGCTGGCCGCTTGGATGTACTCCGATGTGCCCGCCACCAATGTGCTCGGTCCGGATGTCGAGCGGGTGACTGCGGCTATCGATCACCCTGCGATGTTCCGCAGATTGCTATACGGCAAGAACATCGTCCTCTGGGCGCTTGTCACACCTGTGTGCCTGATCGTTGCTCTTGTCAACGGCATCCTCTCCCACAATTTGCTGGCAACCTTGTACACGGTCATCTGGATCGGAGTGGTTCCCTTCGGCGTGCTCGGACTCTCCGGACTCGTCGGGATCCGGTTTCCCTACCATCCACAGCCAATTCGCTACCGGTGGGAGCATCGACTCCCACGGCGTCGAATGCTATGGCGCTGGCTGGCATTGGTGGTCACCCCGTACGGGCTCGTTCCCCTCCTCGGCGTACTGGTCATGCTTCCATCCCTGCTGTTGTGGGGCTTTACATCGACGCACGGACTGTCCCAGAAGCTCCCCGACCGCTACCTCGGATGGGGGGTGGCGTTGGCCTGTGCTGTGGCCGCCGTTTGTGCGTTCGGTGGTCATCGGTTCGGGGCGTGGTGGGCCCATCGACGTCGTCACGCTCTCGTGGCCTACCTCGCCGATCCCACTCGGGGCTGACCCTCACCGGGAGCCGAGCATCAGGACGGGGACACGGCAGCGCCAGAGGTCAGTCGCAACCCGAGCATCGCCAACGGGCCCTCACACCGGGTCTACACGGGCTCCTCCGGGTCCTCCGCCGGCATGTCCATGAAGTACCACCGGGAGACGGGTCGGTCGATGTCGGCCAACCGACGATCTGCCATGATGCCGAGGCGAAACGCCAGGACGTAGATGGCAAGACTGACAATGACCACGACGACTGCGCACCCCCAGTCCGAAAGCGTGGCACGCCCACCCCCGTAGGGAGAGAGGTAGCTCACGATGCACATTGCCCCCGCATAGGGCACGATCCACGAGGCCGCCAACCATTCGAACAGCGGGTGCCGGGATTGGGGTCGGAGCAGCGCCAGCAAGCTGACGATGAACGCACCGAAGCCGACCACCAGAAAGAGACGGGAATTGGTCGTCCATCCAACCCATGTCAACAGGAGGTTGGCGATGACAAAGCCAGCCGGGGCGGTCAGCTGGGCGAAGCGCAGTCGGTACGGGCGGGGGAGGTCCGGCGCCGTCCGGCGAAGCACACCGAGGGCAAGGGGAGCCGTGGCGTACACGAGCACCGTGGCAGCAGTGATGAATGCCAGCAGGCTGCCCCAATCCGGAAGCAGGATGATGATGGCGAGCTGGGTCACGAAACAGAGACACAAGCTCCGGAAGGGCACGTCCCGCCGATTGAGGGTCCCGAGCCAGGCAGGCAGATAGCCCTCGCGAGCCAGCGCAAACGGGAGCCGCGACGCGGTGGCGGAGAATGTCATGCCTGATCCGGCCGGTGAGATGATGGCATCCGCGTAGACCAGGTAGGCGATGGCCGTCAGGCCGATGACCCCGGAAAGTCCGGCCAGCGGGCCGAAGTCGCCGTGGAAGCGCAGCTCGTGCCAACCGCCGGAGAGATCGCCGTGGGGGATGGCACCGATGAAGGCGATCTGCACGATCAGATAGATAGCCCCGGCGATCACGACCGAGCCGATGACGGCCCAGGGGACGTTGCGCTGGGGATGTTTCGACTCGCCACCCAGCTCCACCGCCTGCTCGAAGCCCAGCAGGGCGAACACCACGCCTCCGGTGCTGACGGCGGCCAGCACGCCGTGCGCGCCCGTCGGAAAAAGACCACCCACGACGAAGTTGTGACTGTCGAATCCGTGGACGACGAAGGCGATCGCCACAATGAGCGGGACGGCGATCTTCCACCAGACAACGACGGTGTTCGTCTCTCGAAACCATTGCATGCCCGCCGCGTTCAAGGCGGTGAACCCCAGCAACACGAACACAGCAGCGAGCTGGCCGAGGTGTGTCAGCCCCACCGCGCCTGGGGACTCCGAGATCAGCGATGGGACGTAGTTTCCGACGTAGCGCAAAGCGGCTTCGGTCTCGATCGCCGGAACGCACACAGCGCTGATCCAGGCGAACCAGCCCGAAAAGAACCCCGTGACCCGTCCGAAGGCGTACAGCGGGAACCGCGCCGTTCCACCGTCGACAGGGAACATCGTCCCGAGCTCGGCGTGGACAAAGGCCAAGACAACGACGAGTGCAATACCCAAGATCCAGGCGGTGACTGCCCCACCCCCACCAGCGATCTGGCCGGCGTCGAACGAAGAGAAAAGCCAGCCCGACCCGATAACGGCTCCCACCGATACAAAGACAAGGGCTCTCCGCCCCAGTGACCTCCGGGGCCTGCTGTGTGTTGGGGTCGACATGTCGTTGGCGCTTCGTTTTGGGATTGATCGGTCCCCCGATCCGGAGACTCACACTTAGCTGATTTTTATCAGCGTTGAATGTTGCGCTTATCTCCAACTGTTCAACTGTGTCCGATTCCGAGCGGCAGCTTGGGGCGGCAGAGGGTGCAGATTCTCGGTCCGGCGATTCGGCGTTCAGTCCTTAGCTCGCGTCAGCAGACTCGGGCAGAGAGCCGAGATGCTCGGACCCAAGCGTCGAACGGTGGCAAACCGAACCTTTGACAGCTCACGCGTAACCGCTGGGTGCTTCGTTCGGGAATTACGACTGCCACAGGCTGAGAGAGGAAACCCCCCTTGTCCATCGAAATGTTCGAGATCGTTGTGCGCGGAAGGTTGAGTCCCACCCTCAGAGCGGCGCTCGGCGAGTTCGAGGTAACGCACTGCACTGACGGCCTCAGCCATCTTGTTGGACCTGTGCCAGACCAGGCGAGAATCCACGGTCTATTCCAGCTCCTTCTCGACCTCAACATTGAGTTGATCTCGGTCAACCCGATCAATGACGAGGCTGGCACTGGCAGTGTCACTGGGCGAATCGAGAGCTGACTGGACTCTCGGGCTCCTTCACGGCCATGGCCGCAATGCCGGGTCAGCGGCCGCACACCAGGCAGTCTGGCCAGCCGGCGATGACCATCAATGCGAGGCTGAGGAGTGGTCCGCGCAGAGTGTGAGCGGTAATCAGGCTTGCTTCGGGCAATCTGATCTGGTCACAGCCGACAAGCAAGCCGCCCTATCCCAAAATTTTGGCTTTCTCCGCCTCGAACTCCGCCTCGGTCAGGGCCCCGGAGTCCTTCAGGGCGGCCAACTGGGTGAGCTGCGCGATGGGGTCAGGCCCGGCTGCGGCAGGTGCCGGAGCTGGTGCTGGAGCGGCCGGAGGAGCTTCTTGCTGTTGGGCCTGGGCGGCGGCCTGCTTATTGGCCATGTGGCCGCCTACCACCGCGGCGGTGCCCACCACGGCCGTGGTGCGAACGGCCATCCGTGCGATGGGACGCCTTCTCATCATCATTTCGAATCTCCTGTCTTGATGTGGCTCAGACTGCCGGCGGCAGGTCTGCGAGGATGGGTGCGATCAGCTCGTATGGTATGCGAGCCCCCTCGAGCAGCACCCCGTTGGAGTTGCGGACAGCTTCGGCAAAAGGTGCTGCCCACACATCCTCCCAGATCAACAGCGCAGCAGAGGAGTTCGGCTCGAGTGCAGCAGCGGCGTACTCGATGTCCTCCGGGCTGATCAGACCGCCGACTTCTCCGTCCAACCCGGAAAATCCAGCCAGCGCGTCGAGCTCGTCGATCTCGAAACTGACGATAGAACCGTCTGCGTCCTTGCCGATGAAGATCAGATCGAGGATCCTCACCGTTCCCGATTCGACGAGCGCAATCAGTTCGGGGGCGATCTCACCGGTGAACTTGTTTCCCGGGAACCCTACGATGATGTATTCGACTGGTCCTAAGGTCATGTGATCCTGTCCTCGCCTTCGTGTTCTTTCAGGTTACGGTTGACTGCTGGTGGTGTCCTCATCCTCATCGGGTGATTGAATCGATGAGTCCGGCATGACTCCCCGCCCGAGCGGTCGAGTAGAAGTGTGCCACCTCCGGCCGCCTCCGGCTCTGCCTGGTCAGGGATGGCCCTGGCCGGAGCAATTGACCACTTCATGGCGCCCTGCCCGCATGGTCGGGAGGACCGTGACAAACCGTCACAAACCGGACTCGACCTTGATCCGACCCTCGGCTGCGGCCTTTTGCAGGGCGTCGTAGTCTCGCTGGTTCTGGTCGGCGTAGGACTCGGAGAACGAGGCGATGGCGTTGTCGAATGACTTGCCCGACCCCAGGTAGGCAGCGATGGCGATCCTGTCACCGGACCGGGCATGGGCTCGGGCCAGAGTCCAGCCGCACAGCCGGCCGTAGACGGCCATGGACTGCGGGGTCATCCGATCGGTGTCGGCCGATCCCTTCCAATCGCGCAGTTGACGGACGTAGAAGTCCCGCTGCACTCCATCGATGCCCTCGACCTGCTCCCAACCGAGGAGGATGTCGCTCGAGGCCTGCATCAGGTGCTGGCCGGCCACGACCCGTTCGCCCTGATTGGTGTATCGGCTTTCGCCCACGAACTCCGCCAACACCGAGGCTTGGGCTTCCTTGGCCTGCAAAAGGAGCGGCTCTGTTCCGTCGCTCCCCACCATCAGAACGACCCAGGCCCTGGTGCCGACACTTCCGACTCCGACCACCTTGCGGGCGATGCTGACGAACCGGAACTGGTCGAGGAAGTGACGCCTATCGCTCTGGAGCGTATGCCGATAGTTATGGATCAGGTCACCCATCCATTCGGTGAGGGCCGCACCTCGCTCTTCGGAGACGAGTTCTTCGATGGGGACCAGCAACGGAGGATTGCTGACGAACCGGGTCTCCCCGTCGACCACTTGAGTGAGCTTTCCCAACGCCTGCATGCTGTCGCGTGTCCGGGCCTTGGCCAGGTTCTTTTCGGCTTGAGCCTTGGCCTTGCTGAGAGACTTGTCCGTCTTCTTGCCGGTCAGGCCCAACTCATCGCCGAGCTCGGTGAGCACCTTCTCGATGTCCATGTGGGCGTACCACACGTCGAGGTCGCCCTGGTCGGCCAGCTTCGCCATCTCCGTGCGGTAACCGGCAACGGCATCGAGTACCACAACGGCCCGTTCCCGATCGGAGAATCCTCGATCCCTTCCGGCGATGGCCAGGCTTGCCGCCAGCCTCTTGACGTCCCACTCCCATGGACCGGGCAGCGTTTCGTCGAAGTCGTTCACGTCGAACACCAGGGTTCGCTCGGCAGAGGCGAACACGCCGAAGTTGCTCAAGTGGGCATCCCCGCAGGCCTGGACGGTCAAGCCCGATCGCGGCGTCCCAGCCAGGTCGGAGGCCATGATCAGGGCCGCTCCCCGGTAGAAGGTGAAGGGCGAGACCAACATCCGGCCGTAGCGAATGGGCACCAGTTCCTGGACCCGCGATTTCGCCTGCCTCTCGAGGAGGGCCACTGGATCGGGTCGGTTCGGGGGCGGCTCCCATCCCTCATGCTCAGCTCGCGGAGCGACCGTCCGCGCTTGCTTACCCAGGGCCACCCGTTCATCTGCCGACAAGTGGTCGGTCGACGGCTGCCTCGCCGACGGAGCCGCCGCCTCGGCGTCATTTTGGTTGACCATGAAACCACGGTCGCGCCGGCCCGGGTCGCCGCCATCACCCGATTAGGACGATTTCAGATTGTGACAGCGGTCCGCACAGCGGCGACGGCCTTGGGGGTACCGATAAGCCACCGGGACAGCCGGCCCGGGGTCTCCCCTCCGTATGTGCCCGAGCGAGGCCGTCCGCTCACTCGCCGGCTGGAGTGACCTCGGTGATGGTCGAAGGAACGCCACCGAGCTGGGTCGGGGGAGCCGACGATGGACCGGATGACCTCGGTCCGACGACTCTCTTCCGGAAGACGTAGATACTCCACCCTTGGTAGGCCAGCACCACCGGAAAGGTGACCAGCGCCACCACCGTCATCACCTTCAACGTGTAGGAGTTACTGGCCGAGTTGGCCACGGTGAGGTTGTAGGCGGTGTTGGTACTGGAGACCATCACCCGGGGGAAGAGCTCGAAGAACAAGGAGCCCACCACGCTGCCCATGGCGGTGGCGCCGGCGGCGAAGGACCAACCTTCCGAGTGGGACTCGGCGAACAGGGCGGCGCCGATGACGGCGGCCAGGGCCAGGACCTGAAACGGATTGGGGAGGAAGCCGACCCCCAGTCCCACGTGGATCCAGGTCAGCCAGCCGAAGGTGACCACGGAGGCCACCCACCCCAGGCCACCGGACAGTCGGGCCGCCCGGTCGTGGAGGTCGCCGCTGGTCTTGAGGGTCAAGAAAGCGGCCCCGAGGAAGAGGGACAGCACGGTGAGGGTCACGCCGGTATAGAGACCGAAGGGCACCAGAAGTCCCCAGAAGGTGCCGGTGTAGTTGTGGGCGGAGTCGATGGGCAGCCCGTGGAGGAGATCACCGAGAGCGGTGCCGAGCAGCAGGGGAACGAGCAGGCTGCCGACAGTCAGTGACCACCGCCAGGTGGATCGCCACCGGGGGTTGTCGATCTTGCGGTTGTACTCGAAGGAGACCCCCCGCACGATGAGGGCGAGCAGGACCACCACCAGGGCCAGGTAGAAGGTGGAGAACATGGTGGCGTACCAGGAGGGGAAGGCGGCGAAAGTGGCTGCACCGGCTATCACCAACCACATTTCGTTGCCGTCCCAGGTCGGGCCGATGGTGTTGACGGCGATACGTCGCTCGGCATCGTCGCGGCCGATGAACGAGTGGAGCATCCCCACACCGAAGTCGAATCCCTCGAGGACGAAGAACCCCACCCAGAAGACTGCGATGATCACATACCAGAAGTTGTTGAGATGGACCATGGTCGTCTCCTAGTAGATGAGGGCCGGAACCCGGTCGTCGTCGGACTCCTCTGACGAACCGTCGTCGGCGTCACCTTCGCCGTCGTCACCGCCGGGCCCCTGGTCGGTGGGCGGTTCGAGCTCCTTGCGCCCGTAGTGGATCATGAGGTAGGCGTCGGCCACGCCCAGAGCCACGTAGAGCAGCACGAACACGGTCAGGCTGATCCAGATATCGGTGGCGGTCACCGAGGGGGAGTTGGCCTGGGACGTCTTCATGAGTCCCTGGACGATCCAGGGCTGGCGGCCGC
Organism: uncultured Acidimicrobiaceae bacterium; assembly: GCA_963813525.1. Classification (GTDB taxonomy): domain Bacteria; phylum Actinomycetota; class Acidimicrobiia; order Acidimicrobiales; family RAAP-2; genus Bog-756. The sequence continues at coordinate 350,525 of CAWEZI010000005.1, read as the reverse complement.
TCTCGGTGAGCAACCACCCGGCCGTGTTCATCAGGAACGGGGCGATGGCGAACCAGGGGGCGATGTAGAGGAACCACTTGGCCTTGTCCAGCCTCTTCCGCCTGATGAGCCACAGTCCCCACAGAGCGAACAGGGCGATGACGGCGGCCAGGTAGGCCATCACCCGCATCCCCCAGTACTGGATGAAGACGTTGGGGATGTAGTTACCCGGTCCGTACTCCTTCACGTACTGGGCCTGCAGGTTGTTCATGCCCTGGACCTCGCCGTCGATGTGGTTGGTGGCCAGGATGGACAGCAGGTCGGGGATCTCAATGATCTTGGTGGGGGTGGGATCGTTGTTCCCACCCCCGGTTTGAAAGGCGGAGAACGAGCAGTGGGACGGGCATGTGTTCCACAGGGCCTCGGCGGCGGCGATCTTCATCGGCTGGTACGTGCCCTCGACCACACCGAGCTCGCTGCCGATGAACATGTTGACGAAGACGGCCGGGGTGAGGACGGCGAGGGAGATGATGGCCGTTCGGCGGAAGGCCTCGACCGCGCTCTTCCTCTTCAGGTGCCAGGCGGAGACGGCGAGCATGATTATGGCCCCGGTCACCAGGGAGGCCAGGACGACATGGGGGTAGGCCCACAGGAACACCGGGTTGGTGAACAGGGCCCAGACATCGTTGAGCTGGGGCTGGTGTTGGGCGTTCATCACGTAGCCCACCGGGTGCTGCATCCACGAGTTGGCCGCCATGATGAACAGTGCCGACACCATGGATGCCGCCGCCACCAGCCAGATGCAGGTCAGGTGGACCTTCTTCGACAGGCGGTCCCAACCGAAGATCCACAGGCCGAGGAAGGTGGATTCGAGGAAGAAGGCCACCAGGCCCTCCATGGCTAGTGGCCCACCGAAGATGTTGCCGACGAAGCGGGAGTAGTTCGACCAGTTCATGCCGAATTCGAATTCCTGGACCAGACCGGTGACCACGCCCACCGCCACGTTGATCAGGAGGAGGGTTCCAAAGAACTTGGTGAGCCGTTTGAATGCCGGGTTGTCGTTGCGGTACCAGCTGGTCTGCAGCAACGCCACCAGAAAGGCCAGCCCGATGGTGACCGGGACGAAGAGGAAGTGATAGATGCTGGTGGTGGCGAACTGCCATCGGGCCAGGTCGTTGGTCATGAGATCAGAGTCCCGTCGATCAGGGTGCCCCCGGAGGCGGCGACCATGGGTTGTGACATCGCCCGGGGCAGAGGCGCGTCGATTGAGACCCCTCGGGAGGAGGCCCCGCGGGAGGAAGGGGCGTAACTCTCGGTCCTCATCTCCTCCCACCACAGGCGGGAGTACGTGCCAGCCAGTCCCAGCAGTTCATCGTGGGTGCCGCGCTCGATCACCCGGCCTTCGTCCATCACCACGATCTCGTCGACCGACTCCAGACCGCTGAGCCGGTGGGTGATCAGTAGCAACGTGCGCCCCGCGGTCATGTCCAGAAGGTCGGCGGTCAATGCGTCAGCGGCGTCCGTGTCGAGGTGCTCGGCTGGTTCGTCGAGAACCAGTACCGGGAAGTCGGCCAGAAGGGCACGGGCCACTGCCAACCGTTGCCGTTGACCGCCAGACACCCGGGCCCCGTGCCCTCCGACCTCGGTGGCCAGCCCCTGTGGCAGGCCGCCCAGCCAGCCGGCCAGGCCGACCCGAGCGACCACCTCGGCCAGCTCGGCGTCTGTGGCGTTGCGTTTCCCGACCCGGAGATTTTCGGCGATGGTCGTGTCGAAGAGGTACGCATCTTGACCGACCATCCCGACCACGGTGCGCAGGGCGTCGGGGGACAACCGGTCGATTGGCGTCCCGCTCAGCGTGACCGAACCGGCCTGCCAGGGCAGGAAGCGGAGCAGTACCGAGGCCAGGGTCGACTTTCCGGCCCCGCTCGGTCCGAGGACAGCCACCCGCTTTCCGGAGGGAAGGGAAAGGTCCAAGCCCCGGAGCGCGGGAACGGCCGCGCCGGGGTACGTGGCCCAGATCCCCTCGACCTCGAGATCGTGGGGATGCTCGGGAACGGTGAGCGCCACCTGCGGCTCGGCCACCCGCACGGCCGCGTCGGTGACTTCGAACACCCGGGCGGCGGCCTGACGCACCCGTTGGAGGGCCTGGGTGGCAACGGGGAGACCCACGACCAGCTCGAAGGCGGCCAGCGGGATCAGAGTGATGACCGCCAGCTCGGTCCCGTTCAAGTGGCCGGACGACACCGCCGGAATACCCACCATCAGACAGCCCCAACAGGCCAGTCCAGCCAGGAGGGTGGTGAGGGCCAGACCGACGCCGGCCGTCCCGGCGCGGGAGGCGGCGATGGCAGTGAGCTCGGCGTCCCGGTCCCGAACGGCTCGGACCTGGGCGTCGACGCCTCCGAATACCACGAGCTCGGCCGCCCCCTCCGTGAGGTCCACCATGGCCGCACCCAGATTTCCGCGCACCTGGGCGAACGTGGCCTCGCGCCGCCGGGCCAGTCTGCCGGTCAGCCAGGGCGGGACCGTGGCCGCCGACAGCAGGCAGACGGCCAGGATGAGCCCGGCAGCGGGCAGCAACCACCACAGCAGGACGACAGTGAGCGATCCCACCACCACGGAACTGCCGAACGGAGGGATCACCCGGATGACCAGGTCCTGCAACGAGTCGACGTCACTGACGATCCGGGTCAGCAAGTCGCCGCGGCGAAAGTAAGGCAGCCCGGACGGGGCCAGCTGCTCCAGGCGTTGGTACACCCGCACCCTGATGTCGGCCAGCAGCCGGAAGGCGGCATCGTGGCCGACCAGCCGTTCCTCGTAACGGAAGAAACCGCGAGAGAGCCCGAAGAACTGGACAGCCACGATGGCCACGGCCAGCGCCGACTCGTTCGGGTGTTGTGCCGCCCTCGAGATGAGCCATGCCGCTGTGCCGATGAGACCGATGTCGGCAGCGATGGCTGCCGCACCCAGCAGGGCGGCCAGGACGATCCGTCCCAAGGCGGGCCGGGCCATGTCCAGGGTCCGGCCCAAAGGGGCGAGTTCCCCGTGCCCCCTCGGGTCGGCGCCCACCTCTCTCACCGGGCCGCCTCCGGGGTCAGTGCCGGAGTCAGGTCGACCACTCGGTCAGCCAGCGCCAGCAGGGAGGGCCGGTGGGCCACGATGACCACGGTGCGCCCGGTCATCAGTCGTCGCACGGCGGCCAGCACGCTTTCCTCGGTCCGACCATCGAGATTGGCGGTCGGCTCGTCGAGCAGCAGGAGGGGCGCATCCCGCAGGAAGGCCCGAGCCAGCGCGACCCGCTGACGCTCCCCCGCCGACAGGCCGGCCCCGTCGTGGCCCAGCCTGGTTTCGAGGCCCTCGGGTAGCCGGGCCACCACCCGGTCGAGGCCGGCGTCGGCCAGGGCGGACCGCACCTCGTCGTCGGTGGCCCCGGGTCGCCCGAGCCGCACGTTGTCGGCAATCGAACGGGCGAACAAATGCGGTCGCTGGGGTACCCAGGCCACCTGCGCCCGCCAGGCGTCAGGGTCGAGGTCGGCCAGGTCCGACCCACCCACCGTGACCGAGCCACCGAAGGTGGAATGCAAGCCCAGCAGGACGGCGAACAGGGTCGATTTCCCGCACCCACTGGGCCCGGTGATGGCCACCACCTCGCCGGGGGCGACGGCCAGGGTGACCTCCTGCAAGGCCGCCAGGGGTCGCCCCGGGTACCAGACTTCGAGCTGGTCAACCCTGAGCGCGGATCGGGCGGGGTCGGGGACATGGCGAGAGGTGCCCCGGACCGGCAAGGGCTGTTCGAGCACGGCGAAGACCTCACCGGCGGCCCTCATCCCCTCGGCGCTGGCGTGATAGTTGGTGCCCAGCAGGCGTAGCGGTAGGTAGGCCTCGGGGGCCAGGATGAGGACGAAGAGGGCGGTAGCCAGGCCGAGGTGGCCACCGAGCAGGCGTAGCCCCACGGCCACGGCCACAAGGGCCACTGAAAAGGTAGCCAGGAGCTCGAGGATGAGCGAGGAGAGGAACGCCACCTTGAGCGTGGCCATCGTCGCCGAGCGGTAGCGGTCGGTCACGTCGCGGACGGCGGCCACCTGGGCCTTGGCCCGGCCGAAGACCTTCAGGGTGGGCAGGCCGGCAACCACGTCGAGGAAGTGGCCGGCCAGCCGCTGGAGAAGGCGGGCCTGACGCGCCATGCGGACCCTCGTCGAGGCGCCAACCAGCACCATGAACACGGGGATCAGGGGGACGGTCACGGCAATGAGCACAGCGGAGACCCAGTCGGCGCCGACCACCACGACGATGACGGTGACCGGGACGATCACCGCCAGGAACAGCTGGGGCAGATAGCGGGCGAAGTATCCGTCGAGGGCGTCGATCCCGCTGGTGGCCAACACGACCAGGCTGCCCCGACGCTGGCGGTCGATGCCTGCCGGTCCCAGACGGCCGACGCGGTCGACCAGGGCCTGGCGGAGGTCCGACTTGGCCGCCGACGAGGCTCGGGCGGCCATGCGTTCACCCAGCCAGCCCACCGCGGCCCGGCCCACGATCACCGCCAGGAGCAGGGCCGCCAGGGTGCGGACCTGGGCCAGCGCCTGGTGGCCACTGACCACCCGTGCCACGGTGTTGGCGATCAGCCAGGCCTGGGCCACCACCAGGGTGGCGGTGAAGCCCCCCACCAGCACCGTGGCCACCAGGTAGCGGCGCGTTCCGCGCGTGTACTCGAGCAGCCTGGGGTCGACGGGGCCGGGCCCAACCTTCGCCACTTCTTGGCCGGACCTCCTGGTGGTTCTCAGTGCTGCCTCCCCCGGTAGGCGTCCACTACCTGCCTGGTGAAGCCGACGGCGGGGGCGACGCCCTCCGTAGAGAGGCGTTCGGGCTGGTCCAGCCGAACATGTGTCTCGTTGGCACCACAGGCGTTCGCACCCGGATGGGCAACGGAGGAAATCGGCAGGTTGGTCCGCACACAGTCAGCCAATGGAGTTCTCTTCTCGGTCGGTTCAGCCCAGGCGGTGGAGTGCGTCTGGCTGGCGGGCCGACACCGGATTGACTGAGATCAGTTCGATGTTGAGGTCCCGAAGTAGTTCGAGTGTGCTGTGGAGGCGCGCCTGATCGGGCACCCAGCCGACGAGGTGGGTGAACCCGTCTTCGCAACGACTGACCTCAAATCCGTCGATCGCCGCAGTCAACGTCGGGCTCAGTCTGCCTTTGACGACGACTTCGAAGCTCCTCGCGCTCAAGGTAGCCCTCGCATTGTTGGCTCACTGGTCACTCGTGGTGGCGGACCATTCTTTCGGCCATAGTGGGACAGCCGGCCAAGGGTGTCGTCACCCTGGGAGGGTGATGTGTCGTGTCACCTGAAATGCCAACAGCTCACAGTGGTTCGCCGCTGACATTCGTGGCACACTGAGCCGTCTCGGCTGAAGGAACAAGTCGATCATGGTTGCACTCCCAGTCGTTCCGGCCCACGCGGTGGATCGCACGCGTCTCAGACGTCAGCTGGACGCGGCACTCACCCGCTCGCTGACTCTGATCGTGGCTCCGGCCGGGGCAGGAAAGACGGTGCTCCTCGCCCAATGGGCGAACACTCATCCTGAGCTGGCTTTTGTCTGGGTGGAGATCGGTGCCGACGACGACGACCCTGTCCGCTTCTCCCACCGATTGCTCAGCGGTCTGGCCACTGTCAATCCCGACTTCGCCGACCTGGCCACCTTGGTGTCCCTGCACGGTGGCGGGCTCGGTGCCCCTTTGCTCGAAGCGCTGGAGGCGCAGCTGGCCGAGCTCCCCGAGGTGGTCATCGTCCTCGACGACCTCCACCATCTGTCGAATTCCACCCTCATCGCCGACCTGGGCAGCCTCGCCCATCTTGTTCCACCCAATATCCACCTGGTCCTGTCGACGCGGACCGACCTGCCCATCGCCTGGAGTCGGCACCGACTCAACCAGGAGCTGATCGAGATCCGCCAAGCCGACTTGGCTCTCGATGACGCCGACTCCGCCCTGCTCCTCGAACACATCACCGGTCGCTCCTTGGGGGCCGACCGGGTGGCCGCCCTGGTGGCCCGGACCGAAGGCTGGGCTGCCGGACTGCAGTTGGCCGGCATGACGCTCAGGCTCTACAACGACTCCGACGAGTTCATCACCCAGTTCAGCGGAGACGACCGACTGATCGCCGACTACCTGAGCGAAGAAGTCCTCCGCTCTCTGCCGGACGACCGGCGCGAGCTCCTCCTCAGCATTTCGGTGCTCGACACAATGTGCGCTGACCTGGTCACCCACCTAACGGACGAGACGAACGCACAGCTTGTGCTCGATCAGTTGGAACGGGAATCAATGTTCCTGGTGTCGTTGGACACCCGCCGCCAGTGGTTCCGGTTTCACCATCTCTTTCGGGACATGCTGCGCTTCACACTGCGGGCGGAACACCCCGCCAGGGAGCACGATTTGCTGACGCGAGCTGCCTCATGGCACCTCGAGCGAGGCGAAGTGGACGCCGGAGTCGAATATCTCCTCGGCGCACGGAACTGGACTGAGGCGCTCGAGGTCATCATGACCCGCGGCTCCGAGGTGTTCGAGAGGGGGGAGATGGCCACGGTCATCCGCTGGATCTCTCTGGTTCCCGAGTCGGCGCGGAAGGGGAGGCGCGACGTCAGTCTCCTCTTGGGAATCCTCAAGGGACTGGAGGGACAAGCGGCCAGCGCAGAGGACATCCTTGGGCGAGTGGCGACCGACCTCGAAGCCACAGACGGCGAGCGGGTGTGTGCACAGGTCTTCCTCGCTTCCCTGGCCCAGTGGCGGTCCCGCCCCGATGTCTCCATCGACATGGCTGTCCACGCCCTCGACCTGCTCAACCACGTCGGCGACGCACGAATCCCCAACTTCATGAATCTGACACGCCCTCAGTCTCTCGAGACAGTGACCGTTTTGTCCTGTGGGCGTGGACATTTGCAAGCCGGAGCAATCGATCAAGCTCGGGACTGGCTCGACCGGGGACTGGCAACCAGAGGTGCGACGTATCCGATCTGGAAGGTCAGTGGCCTCGGCTCCCTCGGGCTGCTGGAGGCCTGGTGCGGCAATACCAAACGAGCCAGCGCGTTGTCCGACGAGGCGCTGGCTATCGCCCGAGAAGTCGGCCTGCTGGCTCATCCGTCCGCCGCTGACGCCTATCTGGCCTCAGCACTGGCGGCCTTGGAACGTGGGGAGCCTGGACGCGCTTCGCTCTCACTGTATGAGGGCACGTTGAGGGCCGAAGCCAATCGACGCAGTCAACTCTCATGGTTCGGCCACCTCGAAGGTGCGCTGCTTCAGGAAGCAGACGGTCAGCGAGATCAGGCGATGACCGCCGCCGTGTCGACCAGAAATGACCTGGGTGCACCTCCACCTCCGATTGTCGCTGGTCGGCTGCTTGCTCTTCAGGCCCGGCTGCTACGCCTCGGCGGAGCGCCCGAGCAGGCCCTGCGCACATTCGACGCTACGGCCTCGCATGCAGCGGCGGCTACCTTCGAGCATGCGGCGACGGCTCTCACGCTCGGCCACCATGACCTCGCCCGCAAGCTGATCAATCCGATTCGGAGCTCCCTGGATTCGGCCGAGCCGCTGGACACCGTAGAAGGTCTGCTGTTGTTGGCGTGGTTGGCCGATGCCGACGGGTCTGCTGACGAGGTCCGGACGCACCTTGCCGCGGCAATGGCCGAGGCCGAGCGCCACGTCCTGGTCGAAGTGTTCGTGCGGGCAGGGTCGACCATTCTGCGGCTGATCTCCGGACATCCCGATATGCAGCGATCAGCCTTTGGCCAGCGGGTCCTCAATCGGGCGCGGGAGGTCAACTCGCCATCACCGGGAGAGGAACTTGTCGATCCACTGACCGATCGAGAGCTCGAAATACTCTCGTACCTGCCGAGCCGATACACCAATACCGAGCTCGCCGAACACTTCTACGTGTCGGTCAACACCATCAAGACACATATGGCTCACATCTACCGCAAGCTGGAGGTGGCCAACCGAAATGGGGCCATCATTCGGGCCCGGGAGATCGGGGTTCTTTGATCGTCTGACCCGAGCGGTGGAGTCGGGTCGAGCTCGACTCAGGAGGCTCGGGACAGGGCGACCGGTTTTCGAAGTCACCCCTCAAGGGTGATGACCCTCCTGCCCCGAGCGTGGTTCGATCTCCCTGCACCTTTCTGCACGTCTGCGCCAAAGCTGGTCCATCGATGCTCCGCCCCATAGAGCAGGGGTGAGTGTCAGTCGGCAGACGTTCAGGCGTCAGCTACGAAAAAAATAAGGAGAACGATCGATGATCGCCTACACCTACCCCCTTGCCGATCTGTTCGGCACGATGCTGGGTCTCTTCGTCTTCTTCATCTGGTTCTGGCTTCTCATCATCGTGTTCTCGGACATATTCCGAAGCCAGGACCTGGGTGGCGGCGCCAAGATGCTGTGGGTTCTCTTCGTCATCATCCTCCCGTTCCTCGGCATCTTTGTGTACCTCATCGCCCGGGGCGGAAAGATGCACGAGCGCGCCGCGGCCCAGGCGGCTCAACAGCAGAAGGCCTTCGATACCTACGTGAAGGAGACGGCAGGCACCGGAAGCTCCACCACGGAGCAACTGGCCAAGCTGGCCGACCTCAAGCAGCAGGGCGTCCTCACTGACGCCGAGTTCGAAACCCAGAAGACGAAGATTCTCGCCTGAGTCTGCGAGAACTCGGTCACCCGCAGAGATGGAACAAAAGGGAGCTCCGTGTACTACTACCTAGGGGGAATCGTCTTCGCCGTCATGGCCATCTTGTTGGTGGTGGTCTTTGTGCGCAAGTTTCGCCAGAGCAATGATTGAGTGCCAGCCTGAGCCGGGTCCCGACCCCGGCCTTGGGGTCGGGAACCGGACGCAGCCGGTGGGCGTCCAAAAGTTGAGGCCGACACCGTCAAGGAGTGCTCCGCCGGCGTGACTCTTGATCTGGTCCTCATCGGTCTGGTCATCACGCTCGAGCCGATCCCCCTCACGGCTTTCATCCTCATACTGGCGTCCAAGGGTGGCGTACGGAAGGGGGCCGCTTTCATCTTCGGATGGCTCGTCTCGCTGGCCGTCGTGGTGGCCGGCACGGTGCTGCTCACCGGCAACAAGCCGCCCAAACCGAGCACGGCACCATCCCTCGCCGCCCTTGCCATAAAGATCGCCATCGGGGTGGCGCTCGTGCTCATCGGCATTCGACAGTGGCGGAAGATGGGAAAGCCGAAGAAGCCGAAGAAGACACCCAAGTGGCAGACCGGCATCGACAACATGACGCCGTGGTACGCCATGGGCCTGGGCCCTCTGACCCAGCCATGGGGTCTGGTCGCTGCCGGGGTTGCCACCATCACGGAAGCCAAATTGTCGTCGTGGCAGAGCTACATCGCGTTGTTCCTGTTCTGCGTGGTCGCTACCGCCGTTTACCTGGCCATGGAGATTTACGCCGCCTTCAGGCCCGAAAAGTGCCAGGCGTTTCTGGCTTCGACCCGAGCCTGGATCGACACCCATACCGACCAGGTGATCGTCGTTATTTCTTTGGTGCTCGGATTCTGGCTGGTCGGCAAGAGCATCTACGTGATCGTCACATGATGACCGAAGCGCACAGCGCAATCGGTCGGCGACGGCGCAGCCCGGCGATCGCTCGTGAGTGGATCGACGACCGCCACTCGGGTAGTCGGTGAAAAGTGGACCTCCTACCCGTTCATAGCTCATGAGCTTTGAGCAACAGATAAGGAGGGGTCTACGTGCGGGGCGGGCGAGGATTTCCTATCTGTTCGCCGGACTCAATGGATCGGCGCAACCGCTAACGGGCCCGACGCCAGGCCGGCCTGCGGTCGGGAGATGAAGACGACAAGCATCCCTGTCAGTGGAGAGAAGCGCTGGCCGATGGCCGTCACCCTGGTCGTTGCCATGGCGTTACCGTTTCTGCTCCCTCCGAGATTCAGTCTGGGACCGGAGTGGATCATCCCGGTCGTCGAAGCCCTGCTTCTCATTGCCCTGGTCATTGCCGACCCGGGCAGGATCGACCGTCGGTCGGCGTTCGTTCGCGCCCTCTCTATCGGACTCGTCGCCATTCTGATTGCCGGAGCTGCCGCAGTTACCACCCGACTGGTCATCGATCTCATCCGTGGGGGACCCGAGACCGAATTCTCCGGGCCAGCTGCTGCGGGTCGGGTCCCTCGTATGGGTCTATGTGATCATCACCTTCTCCTTCCTCTACTGGGAGCTCGATAGCGGAGGGCCGGAGACCCACGCGCGAGCAGCCCCGGAATTCCCCGATTTCGCCTTCCCCGAGCACCTCAACTCCCATGTGGCTCGGCCGGGGTGGCGACCTGAGTTCTTCGACTACCTGTACCTTGGATTCACCAACGCCACCGCGTTCAGCCCAACCGACGTGATGCCGCTTTCTCGCTGGGCAAAGCTGGCCATGGCGGTGCAGGCAACAGCCTGTCTCGCTGTCCTGGGCCTCGTAATTGCCCGGGCCGTCAACATCTTGAAGTGATGGGCGCTGGATTCAGCTGGATTCAGCTGGATTTAGCCGGATTTAGCTGGATGTAGCCGGCATCCATCGGCGCCACCAACCTGCAACGCACGGCACGGGGCCACAATCTGAGGCCCACTTTGGAGCCTCCCTCCTGTGCCTTCACCCTTCCGACTCCTCGTCACCGGCAACGGCCGCCGCACCGGCGGTGATCACCTCGTACAGGGCACGGAGGTCCTCGGCAATCCGCCCCTGGTCCGGGCCGAGCGGGGCGGGGTCGAGCTGCCGGAGGATCAGATCGGGGGCAACGGCCAGGCGGGGCCGGGTGGGGATGGGCGCCAGGTCGGCGTCCGTGCCCCAGGTGAAAGTGGAGTTGGCGTCCTTTCCTGACGTGGTGTGCTCGGCATCGGCCGCCGGCCAGCCGAACGGTCCGGTAGCACCCGACCGGGGCGCGGCACTCGACGGATTCCCGTTATCCGGGTCCGACCTCCGGCGGCGGGCCCGCAGACCGGTGAGCAGCTCGTCCTTCGCCCTTCCGCGCCAGGCGAGGATGAGGAAGGGATCGGCGTCGAAGGCCTCGGCCAACAGGTAGTAGACGGCGGCGATGTGCTTGCACGGGTTCTCCCAGTCCGGGCAGGAGCAAGCCGAGGTGATCTCGTCGAGCGAGGTCGGGAACAGCGAGGTCGACGATTCGGCGAACGCTTCCTCGATCTCCTCGGGCATCTCGTCGGCCAGCAACCTGGCAGCGAAGACCGCGCTCGACGCCATGACGCCCTCGATGGCGTCCCACTCGGAGCTGGTAAGCACGTCCGTCTCGATGAACACCCGGTAGGGCTTGGTCCGCGACCCCTGCACGGAGGCCTTCACCTGCCCTGCGGCCACCTCCATGGAGAGCACCTGGCCCGTCCGGGCATAGCGCTTGCCCCGCTGCAGACGGCCGCCCATGCCGAACGCCTCGAGTACGGCGATGAACCGCTGCGACCACCAGGTTTCGCCGATCCGGCCCCGCCGGCTGCGGGCCTGCAGACCACCCTCGACGGCGATGGGCTTCGAGGGGGGTGGCCACCATCCGTCGGCGGGACGCCGTGACCACCCCGTGGGACCACGCGAGCTCGGGCGGCGGGGCGCCATCAGTCCTCCCCCACCGCGTCGGCCGAGAGGGCGACCACCTGGCGGAGCTGCTCCGTGGACAGCTCGGTGATCCAGCCCTCTCCCGATCCGACGATGCGGTCGGCCAGGGCGCGCTTCGCCTCGATCATGGCGTCGATCCGCTCTTCGAGGGTTCCCCCGCAGATGAACTTCCGCACCTGGACGTTCCGCTTCTGGCCGATGCGGAAGGCCCGGTCGGTGGCCTGGTCCTCCACGGCCGGGTTCCACCAGCGGTCGAAATGCACCACGTGGGTCGCCCCCGTCAGGTTCAGGCCGGTGCCCCCGGCCTTGAGCGAGAGCAGGAACACCGGCGCGCCTCCTTCACCCTGGAACTGCTCGACCATGGCGTCCCGCTTCTTTTTCGGCACCCCGCCGTGCAGCCAGAGGACCTTGCAGCCCAACCGCTGACGAAGGTGGCGCTCGAGCATCTCCCCCATTTCGGTGAACTGGGTGAAGACAAGCGAGCGGTCGCCTTCGGCCACCGCCTCCTCCAGAACCTCGACTAGGCGCGACACCTTTCCCGAGCGACCGCTGATCGACGAACCGTCACCCAGGAAGTGGGCGGGGTGATTGCACACCTGCTTGAGCTTCAACATGGTGGCGAGAACAAGGCCCCGACGTTCGATTCCCTCGGCTTCGTCGATGCGGGCCAGCATGTCGTCCACCACGGCCTGGTAGAGAGTGGCCTGTTCACGGGTCAGGTTGCAGAACTCCTTCATCTCGAGCTTGTCGGGCAGGTCGGTGATGATCGACCGGTCTGTCTTCAGACGGCGGAGCACGAAGGGGCCGGTGATATGCCGGAGGCGGGCGGCGGCCTCGTCGTCGCCGTCGCGCTCGATGGGAAGAGCGAACCGGTCGCGGAAGGCCCTCTCCGAGCCGAGCATGCCCGGATTGAGAAACTGCATGATCGACCACAGCTCGGACAGCCGGTTCTCGACGGGCGTGCCGGTCATGGCGATACGGCGTTCGGCCGGTATGGCCCGGACACTCTGGGTGGTCCGGGCCGCGCTGTTCTTGATCTGCTGCGCCTCGTCGAGCACCATCCGCCGCCACGGCACCGTGGCCAACAGTTGCTGGTCGCGGGCGGCCAGGCCGTAGGTCGAGAGGACGAGGTCCACCGCGCCGGCGTGGCGGGTAAAGGCCTTCCCGCTGAGGCGGGCCGGGCCGTGATGGACGTAGACCGACAGTTTCGGGGCGAAGCGAGCGACCTCGCGCTGCCAGTTGCCGACCAGGGACATGGGGCACAGCACGAGGGTCGGGCCCGGGCCCGGGGCCGAGGCGTGGGCTCGGGTATGGGGTCGCTGCTTGGTCCGGGCCGTCGTGTGTTCCGATCGACCAGCCGGTACTTGGCCATCGCCGGCGCGCTCCTCGACCAGCAGAGCCAGGAGTTGGGCCGTCTTGCCCAGTCCCATGTCGTCGGCCAGGCAGGCCCCGAGACCGAGATCGCCGAGGAAGGCCAGCCATCCGAGCCCGCGCTCCTGGTACGGCCGCAACTGGCCGGCGAAGCCCTGCGGCGTCGGGATGCCGCGAAGGCGCCGGTCGTCGGCCCCGGCGAGAAGGTCTCCGAGCCAACCGTCCGCCTCCACCGAGTCCACCGCCAGGCCGCCCGGGGCCTGCTCGAGGCCGAGGCCCGTCTGCAGCACCTGGCCAGCCGTCATTCGGCCGGCGGTGGCGCCCCTCTTGGCCACCGCGGTGATGGCGGCGGCCAGGTCCTCCTCGTGCAGCTCCACCCACTGGCCGCGCAGCCGGACCAGCGGTTGCTTGAGACGGGCCAGTTGACGGAGCTCGCTCAGCCCCAGGGTGTCGTCTCCGAGCACCGCCTCCCACCGGATATCACAGAGGCCCTCCAGCCCGATGGCACCAGCCGGGCCTGCGGTCTTCGTGCCCGTCCGGACCTTCAGTCGGAGGGCCAGCCGGGCGCGGGACGATCGCCACCACGGTGGCGACATCACCCCGAATCCCGCCTCCTCCAGAACCGGGGCACCGTCACGTAGGAAAGCGAGGATGCCGCCGGCGTCGGTGGACTGGCCGGTCGGGGCCATGTCGGCCAGGGCCGGACCGAGCGAGGGGACCAGCCGGGCGGCCCGGCCGAGGCCGCGCAGAAGATGCTCGTCGGGGTGGGCGACGTGACGCTCCAGGGCGGTGAGCTCGGGACCGTCACTCCACACAGCGTCTGCGGTGACCAGCAGGCTCGGGTCGTCAACTGCCTGCAGGTCGAACTCGATCCGCCACTCGTCCATCGCTGGAGGCGCCGCCTTATTACGCCGGCCTGCCGCCCGGTCGGGACCCTGGTCGTCGGTCCCCGCTCCTGGAACGTCCGCAGGGTCGTCGGCCGGGGGGACGATCCGGAAGCAGGTCCGGACAGGTTCGGCCTGGGTGGTCGCCGTCGCCTGCCAGTCACCGAGCCTTCCGGCCAGTGCCGCCAGCCCGTCGCCGTCCTCCTCCACCACGCCATCGGGGGAGGCCAGGGCGGCCAGCCAGGCGTCGACGACTCCCGGTGCCTCTGGCCGGCGTCGTCGGCCGGCGGGTATCCGTTTGGCGGACCGTCGTTCGGCGGCCAGCCGGCGTGCCAGGGCGTCGGTGAAGCCCCACATCAGAGAGCGGAGGACCTCGTCGGTCGTCTCCGCCTCGGGGACGCCGTCGCCCGGGTCCTGCCCTCGGCCGTCGTCATCGGCAGCCACCAGTGAGGCGGGAAGCGCCCACCGCAGCGCCTCGATCCGACCACGGTCGAGCCCGTCGATGACCGGGCGCCACCGGGCCACCCATCCGTCGGGGGTGGACTCCAGAGTGGGCAGCACACGGCCCCGGGTGATCAACTCCAGTGCCACCTCGACGGCACGGGCGGCGAAGCGGAGGTCGCCGGCCACGGCAATGTCCGAAGTCTCCGAGGTCGGGAGCCCGAGCGGGTCGCCGGCCACGGCCACCAACCTCGACGGGACGGTTAGGGCCCCTGACCACTCGAGGAGCAGGCCCGGGATGATCCATGGGGCCAGTGGTCCGAGTGGGGTCGGGGGGTTGGAGGGGTCGGACAGTGGGTGGGCGGTCCCGTCCTCCAGCCACGGGGAGCCGGCTGGACCTCCGCCATCGACCGGCAGCCGGAGCACGAATTCGGTCTCGCCCACTGCCATAGGGCTTCCGACCTGGGACCCGCCGAGCTCGGTGACGGCACGTCGGATCCCGTCGGCATCCAGGGCGAACGGATGGGGTCGCGGACGGAGCTGCCGCGGCGGTCGTCCGCGCCGGGCCGGCGCCATTCGTGGCCTGCCACCGTCCTCGGCCCACACGGCCAGACGGCCCTCAGCAGGCAGCCACGCGGCATGGAGGACGATCACCCTTGCATTGTGCCGCGTGGTGGTGACGCTGCCGGCCGCCATCGGGCCGAAGGGGATAACCAGCTACGCGGCAGGGGCGGGAGCCAGGAGAGGAAAGAACATGGCGAAGGCACTACGTAGGACGGTCAGGACTTGCTCGGGCGGAATCTCGGCGTTGGGGTCCTCTGGCAGCCCTTCGAGCTTGATGTTGTTCTGCTCCGCATACCCTCGAAGCCCGTCGAGCAGGGTCTTCCCGAGTTGGGACACAACCTGTCCGAGGGCCGTCAAATCCTCCTGGAACTCGGGAACCGGTCGTGCTACTGGCACTGGCCACGTTTTCGGGTCCCGTGGGGTGTCGAGGGTGAAGGCGTGGGAGAACGTCCGAGCGGCGGCATCTCGCCCGGTGAACGGTTCTCCGAGGTTCCACTGCTCACGCAGGGTGGCGATCAGCGAGGTATGACGGTGCTCCTCGTTGAAGACGTCGCCTTCGGCCACCCACGGGGAGATGACGATGGCTGGGACTCGATAGCCCGAGCGGTCGAACGTGAAGCCACACTCGCCCGCTGGAGTCGCCGGGTCGGGCGGAGGGACCGGTCCGGGAGGTACATGGTCGTAGGTGCCGCCTGGTTCATCCCATCCGACCAGCAGGGTGGTGTTCCACACGTTGGCTCCGGTCGGGGACTGCATCCCCCGATAGGCGTCATAGATCCGCGACAGGAACGCCTCGCCACCCAAGATTGACGACGGAGGGTCCACGCTCGGAATGTTGAGGCCGTGTCCCATGGCCCGACCGGCGGCGGGGTGGTAGTCGCTGTGCCCGATGATCAGGCACGGCTCGATGAAGGAGAAGTCGGCCAACTCTCCATTAGCGGCGTCTGCCTCGAACTGGGAGAAAGGCACGAAGTGGGTGGCACAGCGATCCTTCAGCCGCTGGTAGTGGATCACGGCAGTGGCTGAGAACTGCATGGGCTCGGCCACGTACACCTTCCAGGTCTTGTCGTGATCTTCCAGCCGGTTGAAGACCGTCTCGGCGTCGTTGTTGGTCAACCACTTCTTGGCCGGGCTGTTCACGGTCAGTCCTGACGACGTTGCCGCCGTCCAGAAGGAGCGGTTCATGAAGGTCTGGGACGGCACCTCGCAGAACCAGTGATCGAAGACCCCGAACCCACGGGCCAGTCCGTTGAGCACGGGGACCTGTTCGGGGGTGAACCCGGTCATGATCTGTGAGTACTCCTCATAGGTGGGCTGACGGCCCACCTCAGCGGTGAAGGCGCTGATGTAGTCGGTGACGTAACCGTCCATGGTCGGCGTCTGACCCGGTTTGGGGGCGTTCCAAGGGGCTGTGATGTCCTCACCCAGCTTGAAGCGGTTCTCCTCGCTCAGGATGTTGTAGAGCTGTGTGTTGGTGTGCGGGTACTCCTCGCCCGAATCAGGATTGGGGCTGTCCATGTCGGTGGCCACCGTGTAGGGCACCACCTTGCGGTCGGACCCGTGCTCGGCCCACTCGGGAATCGGATTCGAGAGGTCCTTGCCGATGACCCCCTCGAAGGTCTTGCCGTCCTCGGGTCCGTAGAGGTGGCCAAGCACGTTGTCCAAAGAGCGATTCTCGAACAGGACCACGACGACATGGTCCATGGCATGGGTTCGGCCACTGGTCATGGGGTTGTCCTCTCTAGGAGATTCTCGGTCATTATTCCAGTTCTGACAGCACCCCTTTACCGTCACAAACGCCGAGGTATCGCGCCTGAAGGGCTGGGATCCGCTCTGCAGAGTGGCGACTACGGTCAGGCGTAGCCCCACTTGCCAGGAGAACCATGGACCCGATCGCCGAAGTCAACCGCTTCATCTTGCCCATCCACAACCCGGCACCGGTCGGCATCACCAGCTATGACGCCAAGGACCCGGACACTTCGTACCCGCCGATCACTGAGCCTCGTCCGCCGACTGGAGCGCCCAACGTGCTCATCGTCCTTCTCGACGACATCGGGTTCGGCGCCTCCTCGGCTTTCGGGGGGGCGGTCAACACGCCCACGGCCGATCGATTGGCCGCAGGCGGCATCAAGCTGAGCCGGTTCCACACAACCGCCCTCTGTGCCCCGACCAGGGCGGCTCTCCTTACCGGTCGGAACCATCACACGGTGGGCATGGGGTCGATCACCGAGACGGCCACCTCCGCTCCGGGGTACACGTCGATCCGACCCAAGTCCACGGCCCCGCTGGCCGAGATCCTGAAACAGAACGGCTACTCGACGGCCCAGTTCGGCAAGTGTCACGAGGTCCCGGTGTGGAAGACCAGCCCGGTCGGGCCCTTCGACCTGTGGCCCACCGGGAGCGGCTTCGACTACTTCTACGGCTTCATCGGCGGCGAGACCAACCAGTACTACCCCGCCCTCTACGAAGGCACGACACCGGTGGAGCCACCGTCCACCCCCGCTGAGGGCTATCACCTCACCGATGACATGACCGACAAGGCCATCGCCTGGTTCCGCCAGCAACGGGCGCTCCAGACGGACAAGCCCTTCTTCGCCTACTACGCCCCCGGTGCCACCCACGCCCCCCATCACGTGGCCCGCGAGTGGTCGGACAAGTACCGGGGCCGGTTCGACGCCGGCTGGGACGCGCTCCGGGAGGAGATCTTCGCACGACAGAAGGAGCAGGGGGTGATCCCTGCCGACGCCGATCTCACCGCTCGGCCGGGTGAGATCCAGGCCTGGGACGAGGTGCCGGACATCCTGAAGCCGGTCCTGGCCCGTCAGATGGAGGTCTACGCCGGCTTCCTGGAGCACACCGACCATGCGGTCGGGCGGGTCATCGACGGCCTGGAGGAACTCGATGTCCTCGACGACACGCTGGTGTACTACATCATCGGCGACAACGGTGCCAGCGCCGAGGGCACCCCGAACGGCACCTTCAACGAGCTGTTCTCCCTCAACGGAGCGGCCGCATTCGAGACAGCCGAGTTCATGGCGGCCAACATCGACAAGTTCGGAACGCCGGAGGCGTACAACCATTACGCGGTGGGTTGGGCCAACGCCATGTGCACCCCCTACCAGTGGACCAAGCAGGTCGCCTCCCACTTCGGCGGTACCCGCAACGGCACCATCGTCCACTGGCCGAACGGGTTCACCGCCAGGGGTGAGGTTCGTGATCAGTTCCACCACGTCATCGACGTGGCCACGACCGTGCTGGATGTGGCCCATCTTCCCGAGCCGACCATGGTCAACGGCTTCGAGCAGCAGCCGCTCCAGGGAGTCTCCATGGCCTACCTGTTCGACGACGCCGGGGCTCCCGACCGGCGTGAGTCCCAGTACTTCGAGATGGTCTGCAACCGTGGGATGTACCACAAGGGCTGGATGGCAGTCACCCGACACAGCATCCCCTGGCTGTTCGGTGCCGAGCTCCCGCCTTTGGACGACGACGTGTGGGAGCTCTACGACACCACCACCGACTGGACCCAGGCTCACGACATCGCCGCCGACCATCCCGAAAAGTTGGCCCACCTCCAGCGGCTTTTCCTCATAGAGGCTGTGAAGCACCAGGTACTCCCCTTGGACGATCGCCGGGTCGAGCGATTCAACTCGGATCTGGCCGGACGCCCTTCCCTGATCACCGGTCCCTCGCAGCTTCTGTTCGGTGGCATGGGTCGGCTCACCGAGAACACCGTCCTCAATCTGAAGAACAAGTCGTACACGGTCACCGCCGACATCGAGGTCCCCGATGAGGACGCCAATGGTGTGATCGTGGCTCAGGGCGGAGCGTTCGGGGGCTGGTCGCTCTACCTCAGCCATGGAGTGCCGGCCCACTGCTACAACCTGCTCGGTCTCAACCTGATCAAGGCCCAAGGAACCGAGGTGCTCAGGCCCGGCAACCACCAGGTGAGGGTCGAGTTCTCTTACGACGGGGACGGGCTGGCCAAGGGGGGCGACACGACGCTGTTCGTGGACGGATCCCCGGTGGGTTCGGCCCGACAGGAAGCGAGCATCCCCATGCTGTTCTCCGGAGACGAGACGCTCGATGTGGGCGTGGACTACGGAACGTCGGTGAGCGACGACTACACCCCGGAGACCAGCCAGTTCACCGGAACCGTGAACTGGATCCAGCTCGACCAGGGGTTGGACGACCAGTCGCATCTGATCAGCGCCGAGGACCGGCTCTCCGTGGCGATGGCCAAGCAATAGTCGGGCACATCTCCAGTCAGGGCTCTTTGCCGAGGGGTCCGTGACAGAAAGGGATCCGTCCCGGCCAGGTCCCCCAACTCGCACTTATCTCCCAGGGGGAAGTTGCCGATAGACACAGGGGAAAGACAGCCAAGGGGACGCCCGGAGGGGCGAGAACGGGGTGATATGAGCGGTGCTGATCTTCGACCACAGGACGACCTCAGCGGCAAGGGTCTCAAGAGCCAAAACCTGACTGGTGCCAACCTCCGGGGGGCCGAACTCCGTGGTGCCGACATGGGCAACGCCGATCTGAGCCTCGCCGACCTCTATGGAGCCGATCTGACCAGCGCAAATCTGACCGGGGCCAATCTTTATGGCGCAGACTTGACGGCCACCGAGCTGACCGGTGCCAATCTGAGCGGAGCCGACCTGAGCCTGGCCAACCTCACCAACGCCGTCCTTGCCGGCGCTGACCTGTCGGGAGCCGATCTCATCGCGGCCACACTGAAAGGCGCCACCCTGACCGATACCGATCTGACCTGCGCCAATCTGACCGGCGCCAACCTGATCGACAGCGACGTGACCAACGCCGACTTGACTGACAGTGATCTGACCAGTGCCAACCTGACCGGCGTCGACCTGACGGGCGCCAACCTGACCGGCGCCAATTTGGCCGGCACCGAATACAGCAAAGCCGACCACGCGTCGGTCGTGGGTGGTTCCGACGATCAGAGCGTGGAGCAAGAGAGTCCCGCAGCCAAGGTGGGGCCTGAGGAAGATCTGAGCGGCGCTGATCTTCGGGGCCAAAACTTTGCCGGCGCAGACCTGAGCGGCGCTCAACTGGCTGGCGCCAGCCTCTACCTGGCCACGCTGACCAACGCCCGTCTGAACGGCTCCGACTTGACTGGCGCAGATCTGAGGGAGGCGGACCTTACCCATGCCGACCTATCGGGAGCGAACCTGACGGGCGCCAACTTGAGGGAGGCCGACCTGGCCGGCGCGGACATGAGCGTCGCTGACCTCACCGGGGCCAACCTGACCGGGGCCAACCTCATGAGTGTCGACCTCACCGACGCCAACCTCACCGGCGCTGAAGGCCTCGGTGCCACGATGACCGAGGCGAGACGGATCGAGTTGTGGGAGCGCCGCCGGCGAGCCGGGAGCGCTCAGGCCCAACGGTGAGCGATTACAAAGAGGGTCGGGCTGGACTCCGCTCCCCACTGGCCTCGATGAGCGAGCAATGAACCCGGGTCTCCGGCGGC
Source organism: uncultured Acidimicrobiaceae bacterium (assembly GCA_963813525.1). Taxonomy (GTDB): domain Bacteria; phylum Actinomycetota; class Acidimicrobiia; order Acidimicrobiales; family RAAP-2; genus Bog-756. The sequence goes on along the minus strand of CAWEZI010000005.1, from coordinate 330,195 downwards.
GACAGCAGCCGGGCGGTACCCGATGCATCAGGGTCCTCATCTCCGTTACTACCCTTGTCGTCCGTGGCCCTGGGCGTGGAGGACGAGGCAGAACCGACATGCGATTCGGCCCCGCCTGACCCAGCGACCCTCCTCCGATCGGAACACGACCGCCCCGTCACATCACCCCCGGGGCGTCGGCTCCGGCCCGGGTGGATACTGAGTGGGGCGATCGTGTTGGCCCTGATGGCGGCCGACACCATCGCCCACGACCCTCACCGCATGTTGACCCAACCGCTGTGGGTGGACGAGAACTGGGTGGCCGTGAGCCTGCGGGCCCCGGTTAACCAGGTCCTGAGGCTGACCGCCTCCACCCCAGTTCTCTTTACACTGCTCCTGCGAGTCGTACCTCACGGCTCGCCGCAGGGTCTGCGCCTGCTGGCCCTGGCCTTCACGGTGGCCGCCGTGGTGCCGGCGTGGTTCCTGGGTCGCGAGATCGACCGGCGGGACCGGCTCACCGCCATTCTGGTGGCGACCGGCGTGGCCCTCGGGTCGGCCATGCTCATCCGCCACGATCTCAAGCAGTACACAGCGGAGGCGTGCGACGCACTTCTGATCCTGTGGATGCTGGCCCGGCTGGAGCGACAGTGGTCTCAGCGCCGTCTGGTGGCCCTGGGAGTTGTGATGGCGCTCAGCACGCTCATCAGTAACGTCGCCGTGCTCCTCGGGGCGGCGGTGCTCGTGGTCCTGGCTGTCGTGCTCCTCGCCCGGCGGGATGGCCAGCGCCTCAGAGCCCTGATCGCAGTTGGGGCTGCCACCCTGGGCTTCGACCTCCTCGTCTTCCTCACTGTCGTCCGCCCGGCCGATACGCCCTCCCTGCGGGCGTACTGGGCTGCTCTCTACATTCCGACCGACCAGGGCTTCGCTACCCTTGTGCACTTCGTCGACTTCCGCGCCGGGGCCGAGCTTCAGGGTATGGGCATGGGTCCGTCGCTGGTTGTCTTCGCCCTCGTGCTCGCCGGCCTGGTTACCTTGGTCCGGGTAGGCCTGCCCGCCGTCGCCCTCGTCGTGCCTGTCGTCACGGTGGGGCAGGTGGCGGCGGCCGGCCTCCACCTCTATCCACTGTGGGACCCGCGGACCTCCACGTGGTTTACGGTCATCCTCACCGTCATGGCCATGGTCGGCGTCTCCGGGATCGTCCGTTTAGCCATATTCGTGGTCAGGAAGGCGCCGGCCCACTACCAGCCCGTCCTCGCCGTGGCCGGGACCGCGGCGGTCGCCACGCTGTTGGTAGCCCTGGCCGTCCCCATGGTCAAGGCAGACCGGGTGGCCGTCGACACCACGACGCCACTCGAGGACGTGCCCGCACAGATCGCCGCCATACGTGCCGGCGAGCGCCCCGGCGACGTGGTGGTGGCCAACGTCGACGCTGGGTTCGGTCTGGGCGTCTATTGGCCGGCACAGCCCGAGTTGGTAGCGGCCGACACCCTGGCCAACAACTTCCGGGTCACCTATCCCTCGGCCGACAGGGTGGTGGTGGCGGTGGCCACCTCGACGGCTGCCGAGGTCGGGGCGGTCCGGACAGCGGTGCGCATGGCCGCAGCCACACCGCGTGGGCGGGTGTGGGTCGTCCTGTCGCATTGGCACGTAGCCGAGCGGGCCACCATCATCGCCACCCTCCTCCGCTACGGCACACTCACCACCCCGGCCGGGCAAAACGGGACCGAGCGGGTGCAGCTGCTCACCCTGCGGGCCAGATCCCCGGGCAGCGCCTCGAGGTAGTGACCACCGAAGGCCTCGGCCAAGACGACCTCGATGATCGACCGGGCATACCGAAGGGTCATCCGGCCACCTTTGGAGTTGACTACGACGGACCCGCGTCTTACTCCTCATGGATGCGACGAGGCATGATCTCGTGAACGATGTTTCGGGAGCCCGCCCTAGGTTGAGTCCGATCGCCTGAACCTCAATCATCTTTATGCCAGGACCGCCCACTCCTTCGTCCGACCATGACACTATGGATCTTGTAGATCCCTCGCAGGGATCTGGGGTCTGCCTGCTGTACATTCGCCGTGGGTGACGCTGGTTCCGCGGCCGAGGAGGCGAACGGGTCGGCAGAAGACAGTCGCTCGAAGGCATCGCGTCGCCGACGCCCGCTCCGCATCGTCGCAGAAGTCCTAATCCTTGGAGCGTTGATCGCGTTTGGGTGGTTTGAGCACACGACCGTGAGCCAATCGGTCGGCGTCGTGCGGCGAGCCGAGTGGGGCTGGCTCCTGGCTGCTGGGGCATTTGAGTTGCTTTCGATGATGGCTTTCGCCCGGACTCAGCGGATCGTCCTACGGGCGGCCGGCGTTCACGCATCGATCCCCTCGATGGCCGCCACAGCCCTGGCCGGGAATGCGATCTCCGTCTCCCTCCCGCTCGTCGGTCCGGGGGCAGGAAGCGTCTTCAGCTTCAGTCGGTTTCGCCAGGTGGCCGACGACCCGGCACCAGCCGGCTGGGCGCTACTGATCTCGGGATTGATCTCCAATCTGGTGTGGGTGCTCCTAATCGCCATCGGAGCGACCGTCTCGGGCGATCCAGCAGCCACCTTCGGTGGTGTACTCGGCGGTGCCGCGATAGTGGCTGCCACGGTTATTGGCGTACTGGCTCTGCACCGACAGCATTCGCGGAAACTGATCATTCGACTGGGGGCTCGGGTTGTCCGCATCTCACAGCGAGTCAGAGGTCGTCCGGTGGGAGAACCCGGGGACGTGGCGCAGCTTGCTCTCGACACGCTGTCCGCATTTCGCATGCGCCCACGCGATTGGGTGCAGACAACCCTCTTGTCCTTCATCAACTGGCTGGCCAGCGTGGGCTGTCTGGTGGCCTCGATCCTCGCGGTCGGGGCCACTGTGCCGTGGACGAAGGTGATCCTCGTCTACTGCGCTGGGGCCACCGCCAGCAGCTTCAACCTGACGCCAGGTGGCTTAGGGGTGACCGAAGCCGTGCTGACCGCCGGGCTGGTTGCCTCGGGATTGGGATCAGTGGAGTCGTTGGGGTCCGTGTTGGTGTTCCGGTTGGTTAGCTTCTGGATGGTCACGCTGGTCGGCTGGATCATTTATTCCGAACTTCGGCGGAAGAGGGGTCGACATCAAGCGGAGGTCTAGGAGACTGTTGAACAATTCTCCTGTCGGTGCTCGCGATTTGAGCCTGGATGGTCAAGAATTGGTGGGTGCAAGGACACAGCGAATCCAACCCTGAGCTGCTCGACGCCGCAGCCCTCTGTCGACAGCTGGTTCCCGAAGGAAGCGTCGAGGCATTCCTGGCCGATCACCGCCACGAACTGTTCCCCGATGAGATGTTCGAGGACCTGTTCCCTTCTGGCCGTGGTCGTCCCTCGATCCCGGCCGACGTAGTGGCCTCGGTCATGGTCCTCCAGGCCCTCGAAGGCCTTTCGGATCGAGACGCGGCTCGGGCGCTGCGGGATCGGATCAGCTGGAAGGTGGCCTGCGGTTTGGCTCTCGACGACGAGGGGTTCGACTTCTCGGTCCTCACCTATTGGCGCACCCGACTGCGGAAGTCCGAGCACCCCGAGCGGATCTTCGACGCCGTGCGTTCGGTGATCGACGCCACCGGGGTGCTCAAGGGACGGACGAGGAGAGCCCTCGACTCGACGCTGCTGGACGATGCCGTCGCCACCCAGGACACCGTCACCCAACTGATCGCCGCCATCCGCCGCGTGCGCCGGCTCGTCCCCGGAGCGGAAGACGTGACGCTTTCCGCCCACGATTACGAGACCTCGGGCAAACCGCTCATCGCCTGGGACGACACGGTAGCCAAAGCGGCTCTCGTTGACGGACTGGTCAACGATGCCCTCAAGCTGCTGGCCGAGTTCGAGGATGTGGCCGAGGAGGCCGAGGCCAACTCGGCCCTCGGACTGCTGGCTCTGGTGGCGGGTCAAGACGTCGAGCAACAGGACGACGGCACCTGGCAGATCGTCCGAAAAGTGGCCCCTGACCGGGTTATCTCTGTGGTCGACCCCGAAGCCCGCCACATGCACAAGTCCCGTTCGGAGTATCGGGACGGGTTCAAGGCCCACATCGCCATCGAACCCGAGACGGGTCTCGTGACCGCCTGCGCCCTCACCCCGGCCACTGTCCCCGATGGGCCAACCGGTGTCGTGCTCCTGGATGGCGAGCAGCCCGGTCTCCAGGTCCTGGGCGATGGTGCCTATGGCTCCGGCGAGATGCTTAACGCACTGGGCAACGCCAAGCACCAACGGGCCATCAAGCCGTGGCCGACCACGCCCGCAGTGCCGGGTGGCTTCGAGCGAGAGGACTTCGTCGTGGACGAATCAGGGAAGACCGTCACTTGCCCTGCCGGTCACACTGTCTCGATCACGCCCGGCCGCTCTGCCGTGTTCGGCGTTCGTTGTCTGGGATGCCCACTCCGCCAACGGTGCACCACATCCAAGACTGGCCGGTCGCTTCACTTCACTCTTCACGACAGCGAACTGATGGAATCCCGTCGAGCGTGGAAGGCGGGTGAGTTCGCCGAGGACTACCGACGGTGGCGACCGATGGTCGAGCGATCAATCGCCTGGCTGGTCGCCGACAACCATCGGCGGGTGAGGTTCCGAGGTGTGGAAAGAAATCAACTCGGACTCTCATTGCGCATCGCCGCCATCAACCTCAGGCGGTTGGTCAATCTCGGACTTGAGCACGACGGCGAATGGATCCTCAAGATGTAGGGGTTCAAGGACCATTGACGCCACCGATGAGACCGGAACAAGACCCGCCTCCAAGGCCGACCCCGTCACTTCATCCGTCGCCGGCCTGGAACTCACGGCATCTGCACCCCTGAACTCGGAGAATGCCGTTTGTTCAACAGTCTCCTAGTGGCGCCGGACGATCCGAATTGCGTGTCTGGTGGGAGCCATCTGGCGTGACCTCAATGACGCAAGTGCCCAAGAAGATCTGAGCGGGCCCGGGTGGACCCGTGCGTCCATGGCTACGGCCTCCTACGGGCACCTTTAGGCCCGGGATGCCCGGGCCCTGACAGCTGGGACCGGCCAGTGGTGATCCCGCAGTCGCTAGTCGCCACGTCTCTCCTGTGACGACCATGGCTTTCCTGGACGACTCCGCTGCAGTGCCTGATTTCATGGGATATGTCAGAGCTGCATGTCAAGACATAAGCGACATCAGGCGGGAGCACTAGACAGGTGAGGCGGTTCTTGCAACAATCACTCAGGGCTTGTTGGTCAGACACCGTTCGCCAACCCGAAAGGGGCCGCACGATGGCAAGCGAAACAGACGCGCTTGGCCCGGTCAGCTATCTGGTCGTCGAGTACCCTGGCAACAAGATGACCGGCGAAGGGTTCGCGGCCCTTCTTGACCTGGTCGACAGCGGGGTGATCCGAATCCTCGATCTCATGTTCGTAACTCGACATCCTGATGGATCGACGCAAGTTCTCGAACTCCAGGACATCGATCACGACGGGCAGTTCGACCTCGCAGTTTTCGCGGGTGCTTCATCGGGTCTGCTCGATCAGAGCGACCTTACCGAGGCGGCGTCAGTGATCGAACCCGGTTCCTCGGCTGGGATCTTGATTTTCGAGAACCGCTGGGCGACGCCGTTCATCGAAGCGTTACGTCGCGGCAAAGCCGGGCTTGTTTCAGCTGGATACGTCCCTTTGGACGATCTAGTCACAGCCTTGGACGCGACCGACGGCTGATCGAACGAAGAAAGAGGAGACATGCCACTTCTCAGGGGCATCGCACGCACCGCAGTCGTAGCCGGAACGGCAACAGCCGTGTCGAACCGAGTCTCGCGTCGGCAGGGGAATCGCTGGGCACAACAAAACGAGCCGCAGCCTGTGCAACAACAACAGTACGCCCCTCCGCCGGCGGCAGCGGCGCCCGCTCGAGATCCCGTCGCACAGCTGAAGGACCTCGCCGATCTCAAGTCTCAGGGCATCCTCACCGACGCCGAGTTCGAGACGCAGAAGGCGAAGATCCTTGCTTCGTGAACCGACGTCAATTTCCGAGACTGCCGTCGACGGCGAACCTTGGAAACAGCAGCTCTAACTTAGGGAGAAAGAGTGCTTCTCGCCAGCTATCAATACCCAATCCTCGATTTCTTTCTGACGATGCTGTACTTCTTTTTGTTCATCATCTGGATATGGCTGCTGATCATGGTGTTCGTCGACATCTTCCGCAGTCACGACATGGGCGGTTTGGCCAAGGCGCTGTGGGTGATCTTCGTGATCATCCTGCCCTTCCTCGGGGTGTTCGTGTACCTCATTGCCAGGGGGGGCAAGATGCACGAGCGGGCGGCAGCCCAGGCGGCGCAGCAGCAAAAGGCCTTCGACCAGTACGTCCGCCAGACGGCCGGAGCCGACGGAGGCGCCGCCGACCAGCTGTCCACGTTGGTCGACCTCAAGGACAGGGGGGTCATCACCGACGCCGAGTTCGAAGCGCAGAAGTCGAAGATTCTGGCCAGCTGACCGGCGCTCCCACCCAGCGGATCGCGAGACAACTCACCAACCGCCATCCAGTCAAGTGGGCCTCCCGCACAGGCCGAGGCGAGCCCCTCGAGCAAGTCATCACGATCATGGTGGAGGCCCACTGGCGCTCCGCCATCCACTCCGCTGGAGCGAAGGTACCGACGTCTCCAACGAAGCCCGTGAACCCAACGGCCAAGATCCGCACAGTTGAGCATGACGACACCAAGGCCTCGATCGGCACGCAGCAGAGCGGTCGATGAACCGTTCGACACCTCGAAGACGCACTCCGTGGCCACCCACCGCGTACGACCCATCAGCGCCACAGCCACTGCTCACCACAGCGGCCCCCTAGCTGTTAGGCATCGCGACGCGACGCGCACCCATCCGGCATGACCAACGAGATTGACCTACTCATAGTCGGGGGTGGCCCTGCCGGCGTCACTGCTGCGGTCCAGGCGCGCCACCTGGGCGCGCGGGTCACCCTGCTCGAGGCCGACCAGGTGGGCGGTACCAACCTCAACCGGGGACCGGGGCCAGTGCGCACCCTGGCTCGCGCAGCCAGACTGGCCCGCGACTGGACCTCGTGGTCAACTTTTGGGCTCGAGGGGCCTCCTCCGCGGCCCAACCTCGAGGCCATCCTGGCCAACAGCGATCGGGTGGCCCGCCACGCCTTCGAGAAGAAACACCTAGCCGACCAGTTGCGCCACAACGGCATCGACCTTGTCGAGCACCTGGGACCCGCCCATTTCACCGATCCCTACACGCTCACTGCCAACGATGGCCGCACTTGGCGGGCGGAGCGCATAATCCTGGCCGTCGGGGGACATGCCGGAAGCCTGGACATCCCCGGGAGCGAACATGCCCTTACCTACAGTGATCTTCGATCCCTCACAGCCCTACCTGCTGCCGCTGCCGTCGTCGGCGCAGCCGACACCGGCTGTCAGATCGCCTCGATTTTGGCTGACCTGGGCACCCTCGTCAGTCTGTTCGAAGCGAGTCCGGCAATTGTGCCGCACGCCGACCCAGCCGTCTCCGTTGAACTGGAACGGGCGTTCCAGCGCAAGGGCATCGAAACGCACACCGACACCATGGTGAACGCCATACGATCTCAACAAGGTCAGCTCATCGTCCACCACGCGAGCTCCTCTGGAGAGGGAAAGACCACCGTGGAGGCGGTGTTTTTTGCCGTTGGATGGCCCCCCAATATCGAACGGTTGGCACTCGGGGCCGCGGGAATCAAGGCCCAACGGGAGGGAATCCCGGTCGACGATTACCTACGCACCGAAGTCGATCACGTCTTCGCCCCGGGCGACGTCAACGGCCGATCCATGCTGGTCCAGGTGGCCCGTCTCGAGGGCCGCGTTGCTGCTGAGAACGCTCTTCTGGGCCCGACCCGCCGGGTCAGCTACGACGTCGTGCCAAGCGCCAGCTTCACGGATCCGGAGTACGGCGGGGTCGGCCTCACCGAGCCCATAGCGGCCCGCCGTCACGACATCGCAGTGGGGATTGCACGGTATGACGACCTGCTGCGGCCGGTGGCAGATGGCCGCGAGGAGGGATTCTGCAAACTCATCGCCGACCGAAACGACACAACCATCCTCGGCGCGCACGTGCTGGGGGAGTATTCCGCGGAAATCATCCAGGTTGTGGTGGCCTGTATGGCGGCGCGGATGACCGTCGAACAAGTTGCAGAACTTCCTTTCGCCTTTCCCACCTTCACCGAGGGAATCACCATGGCAGCTCAAAAAATCTGCTCGGAACTCGACATCGGCCGCTTTCCCCCCGTGTGGAGCTATCTCGGGCCAGATGAGTAGCGCCCTTCCACTGGTTGGAGATCGAGATGCCCTCCGCCCTGCTTGCTGGCCATGAGGCATACCGCTGCAGTTGAGCTGTTGTGTTCGGAATCGATCCCGTCGTGACAGGCGAGGCGGTGGCGTGCACATTCACCCAAGCCGTGCTTGGCGAAGGTCTGAGGTGGGATTCGCGCCGGAATGAGATATTGGCCGTGGATATCCTGCTGGGCCGGATCTATCGCGGCCGCATCGACGAGGACGGTGGGCTGGACCTGGTGCGTGCCTATCAGGTCCCCGGCACGGTGGGCGCCGTTGCGCCCGTGCAGGACGACGATGGCTGGATCGTGGCTGCGGGCCAGGGCCTCATGCACCTGTCCGCACAAGGGGACCTCCACCCAATTGCAAACGTCGCCCCCGAGGGTACAAGGATGAACGACGGCGCCTGTGACCCTCAAGGTCGCTTTTGGGCGGGCACCGTGGCCGAAGACTTCCATACTGGCGGTGGGGCTCTTTACCGCCTCGACGGCGACGGCCAGGTCGAACTGGTGCTCGGGGACCTGACCATTTCGAACGGCCTGGGATGGAGCCCGGGCGGCGCCACTATGTATCTGGCCGATAGCGGACCACGCGTCATTCATGCCTTCGAGTTCCATGCAGAAAAGGCCACTATTTCAAATGGTCGTGTGCTGGCCACCCTCCCCCAAGAGGTCGGGGCGCCCGATGGCCTCACCGTCGACGCCAACGGCGATATCTGGGTGGCCATCTACGGCGGCGGACGGGTCCACCGCTACGCCTCTGACGGTCTGTTGCGCGAAGTACTGCGCGTCCCTACCCCTCAGTGCACCTCCTGCGCCTTCGGGGGCCCAAGACTTGATCGACTCTTCGTCACCACCGCCACGGAAGGCTGGAGCGACGAGCAACGCCGAGCCCAGCCCGCCGCAGGCTTGGCATACCGGTTCGACACCGACGCCATCGGCCGGGCAGCCACCCCGTTCCGGCCCGAACCCAGGTGGTGGGCAAACCTGATGACTATCCGCTGAGCAGCCGCCCAGCCGATTGGGGGTGAATCACGACGCGCTACGTGTACGGCTGGTTCCTCTGAGGCGGGCGAGGCGTCGAGTGTCTCCCTGGACCAAAACTCCGCGTTCGGATGCTCCGGCTTTGTCGAGCGTGCCGGCGAGGAGGCCGACGACTCCCTCTGGTGGTCCTGAGATAACGAGGTCGGGGCGGTCGGCCGGTCCTGGTTGAACCTCCAGCCGACCTCTGGTCGAAACGACGGTCATCGGACTTTCGCCGGTGTGGATCTCCATCGTGGTGTCAGGTCGGCTCGGGTCGACTCCCCCGAAGATGCCAGCCACGACGGGCACTAGCCAGGAGCTGCGGAACTGGTCATCGCCGGCCGGCTCGGCCATGAGCGGGCCGGCCCACCGGGCCAGTGCGTAGATGGGCCCTACCAGGCCCTGACCCCATTTCGTCAGTTTGTACATGCCACGACTGTCGCGGTCCACTACGGCGTGTTGCTCAAGGTGGCGGAGCCTGTCGGCCAGCAGGTTGGTGGCTATGCCGGTAAGGCCGTCCTGTAGCTCGCGGTAGCGGCGGGGACCGTTGAGGAGCTCGCGCACGATGAGCAGGGTCCACCGATCTCCGACTACGTCGAGACCTCGAGCGATGGCGCAGTACTGGCCGTAGGACTTCACACGTTTCACCCTAATACTTGACAATATCAAGTTATAGCTTTAGTTTCTCAAGGGTGCGCAACCGATCGTTGATCGGCAGGATTCGAACCTGCAAACTTCTGATCCGTAGATCTGGAGTGCCCTCTATCTGCTGTATACCGTTACTACCCACTGAGCACATTCTCGCACCCTGACCTGGGATGTTATTCGATTTCATTTAACCAGCACTGACCATCATTCTCTTCCACTTTCCACGGTTTGCAGTCGTTTGGTTCTCACGGCGGTTCTCACAGCCGCGACGGCTACCAGGTCGATTTTGTGCAGGCTCCACACCATGGGCAGAAGACCCCTCTTTGGATCCCCCGGCTTTTTCCAGTTGGGATCAGCTGGCGAGGACCAGCCCACCGTGTGGCACAGACCGGATCATCGTGGCATACTCGACCCATGGATGCCACTTTGGTTCTTGGTCAGCAGGGTCGGGTCGTCATCCCGGCCGACATCCGGAGTGCACTTGGACTCGCTCCAGGGGATCGGCTCCATCTCCACGTCGCCGGTCAGCGGCTTGTGCTTGAGCGTCAGCAGGACGCGGTTGCCGAGCTGCGGCGATTGGCGTCTGCGGTCCCCAAGGAGCGCTCGCTCGTCGATGAGCTGATTGCCGACCGTCGGCTGGCCGCGGCTGCTGAATGACGGTCTTGGACGCTTCGGCCGTGCTAGCGCTCGTTCACGATGAGCCAGGCGCCGATGTCGTTGCCGCCGCGATCGCCTCGGCCACCCTCGGAACGGCGAACCTGGCTGAGATCATCGGGAAGCTGGTTGACGCCGACATCGACATCAGACGAGTCCGCGAATTGCTTGCCGCCGCTGGCGTCACCATCGAACCGGTTTCCGAGGCCGATGCCGAGCTGGCCGGGGCGCTGCGCTCCATCAACGGTGGGCGCTCGCTGTCGCTTGGAGACCGCTGCTGCCTGGCGCTCGCAGTTCGCAGTACGCCAGCCGAAGTCCTAACCGCGGATCGGGCCTGGGCCAGCCTCGAGCTACCCGTCCGAGTGCGATTGATCCGGTAGCCTCACGATCTTCGCTACGCGGTCGGAAGTGGACTTTCGGCCATCGCCATCACCCCCACGCATCGTGATCATGGTGCCATTGCTCGCCACGATCACATGCTCGTATGCTCGTGCGTCACTCGCCATCACACGCGCCGTCGTCGGGGAATCCTCCAAGGATTCCCCGACGCGCGCGGGCGCTCAGTACAGGGCCGGCTCCAGGTGCTCCGTCTCCAGGTGCTCCGTCTCCAGGTGCTCCGTCTCCGGCAGATCCACCGCCGGAGCGGTCGTTTCCCGGGGGGCGGCCCGCTCGGTCCAGATGTCGAGCACGAGCAGGCTCAGGTTCGACACGACCGCCGCACCGATGATCGTCGTGATCAACGCCATCTGCCCGCTGATCGCGTGGAAACCGAATGCGGCTCCGGCCACCGCACCGACAGCCGCGGCACCGATGCCCTTGGCCCGCATCGCCTTCGGCGTGTCGGCGCGCACCCAGCCGGCGTAGACCCCGAGCCAGATCGGCACCGCGATCGAGACCCCTGCCAGCAGCTGGTCGGGGACCGCCCGGCTCGGCCAGAACCGCAGTACCAACAGTTCGCCGAAGAACCATCCGCCGAGTCCGAACACGATCGGACCGGCCGAACGGATCCATGCGCCCGTCTTGCGGCCGGTACCGCCTCGGCGGCGGATCCGGATCGCCAACACCACGAGCCAGATCACTGCCAACAAGGCGAAGCCGATCATGAACCCAAGGATGTCCTTGGCAATGGCGGCCTGCGATTGCGGTGTGGTGAAGCTGACAACGTTCGGGGTGTAGCCGGACGTGTCAACCTGGCCGGTGGCGTAGAACGTGGTCAGTAGCTGCGTGCTGGCGCTCGGCTCGTAGGCGTCGAAGTCGTCCACGTGCCCGAGCCCGGACAGGATGACCTGATGCCCGTTGGAGAGGTGCGGCAGCAGCTCCTTCGTGGCGTTCTGGGCCGGTGTTTCGAAGTCGAGCTTCCCGCCGATGAGCAGCGTTGGGACGCTCGAGTTCTGCACGCTGGTGTACTGGTTCTCGCCCGGGTTGGCCGGCCAGGCGTGAGCCATGCCTCCTGCCCCCCACAAGAACTCCCCGAGGGGATTGCCGATGATCGAGCCCCGGTCCGCGCCGGAGCTGAAATAGCGCTCGACGGGCTGCGCGTCGGCCATCCCGATGCTTGCCAACTCGCCCCAGGTGAACGACTGGGGGAGGACGACTTCGGACAGCCACGAGAGCAGCCACAGGCCGCTCGGATCGCCATGGGCGGCGGAGATCCACGAGTCGAGGGTCATCGGCCCGGACAGTATCGAACCGCTGTTCGAGTTGGCCTCCGTGAGCCCGAGGAACGTCCCGACCAGGGCGTTGCCCGGCTTGATCGGCAGGGACAACCAACTGCTCGGCATGTCTGCCGCCGTGTGCTTCACGCTGGCGGCGAGGTTGCCGGTGCGGGCGCGGCAGGCAGGCTGCTGCGCGCACAGCGCCGAGTAATGCTCGATCCCCTGGTCGATCTCGGCTCCGCTGTAGATGAAGTTTCCGGGCGGGTTGACCCCGACCATCACCGAGCGGTCGACACTGTTCGGGTACCGCCACTGGTAGATCATGGCCAGACGGGTCCCGGCGCTCTCGCTGAGCAGGTCGATGCGCTTGTAGTCGAGCGCGACCCGAGCGGCCTGGATGTCGTCGGCCTGCTCCGCCAGCGTGTAGCCGGCGAGGTCTACGCCGCTTCGCTCAAGCCGCTTCGCGCACGAGGCGAAGGCCTGGGAGTACGCCCTCAGCGACGCTTTGCCGAGGTAATCAGCGGAGGTCTCCAGCGCCGCCGTCACCTCGGGACAGTTCAGCACCGAAGAACCGTCGACGCCGCGGTAGCCGACCATGACGACATCGTGCTGGGCAACCAAGCGGCTCGCTTGGGGAAACGTCATGTTGGTTATGCCCGGGCCGCCGTTGAGATGGAAGATTGGGGCCAAGGGGTGGGATGAGTGAGCCAGGATCCGGGTCACCGGCACGGCGATCAGCCGCGACCGAGGGTCTGCCCGGTCCTCGGGCACGACGAGCGTTCCGCAGTCGGCGCGGTAGCCGCCGCTCTCGGTGGGATAGGTGCACGGGTGCATGGTCAGCTGGCCGGCGTGTGCCCCCTGAGGGACCGAGACCGTTCCCGGGCTGGACGAGACTCGCAGGTAGGTAAGTCCCGTCAATAGGACGAAGATCATCAGCAGGGCAGCAATCCGTGCCCGGGTGAATACCCGTGGTCTTTTGGCCAGCGGTACCGGTTGGTCGACGGCCACCGTGTTGCCGTAGCGATTGGTCGGGTGGTTTTCCTCGATCATTGTTCTTCCTTTCCTGTGGTCGATCGGAGCTCGAAGTTCAGGCGTCGCCCTGGGACATCCGGATGGAGGCCCCCGCCAATGCGATTGCTGCATAGATACCGAGGACCAAGACGGCAGTGCCCGGCCGCAGGAGTCCCGCAGAGTGGTTCACCGTGATGGCGGCCTGCAGCGCAGTTCCAGGCACGTACTGGCGAAGGCCTGCCGGAAGCAGTTGACCAAGCGTGACGCCTCCCACGATGACCAGCACCAGTGTCGTGGTGGCGGCTGCCGTGTGTCGTATGAGGCCGCCGAGTCCGACTCCCATGACGGCAACAAGGGTCACTGCCAGGGCACAGAACACGACCGCTTGGAGGACGCCGGGGTGAGCAAAGGACACAGCGAGATGCTTGCCGGTGAAGATTCGCTGGCCGACTTCGAAGCTGACCATTGAAGTCAGCAGCGCCACCGGGAACACGAACAGCGCAATGATCCCGGCCTTAGCTGCAGGTACCCGCCGCCTGTTGGGCGTAGCGGCAAAGGTAGACCGAATCATCCCCGTCACATACTCGGAAGTCATGGCCCGTACTCCAAGGGACGCAATCAGCACGGCACCGACGAACACAATGCCGAAGAGGGAACAGGCGGTTGGGTCGAACGTTTGGCGCTGCCCGGCCGTCATCTTCGACCACTGCTGGACTTGGGAGACACAGAGGATCGCCCCGAGGGCAACAGAAATGACAAAAGCCATGACCACTGTCCTCCACGTAGAGGGCAGGGTGCGCAGCTTGGTCCACTCCGCCTTGGCGATCCTGCGGATCCTGGGAGTCCGCACCGATGGAGCGGGGGGTGTGAAGTGAATCGCGTCGATGGTCTGAGTCGCAGTGCTCATGTCAAGCTCCTTTGGTTGCGCCGACCAGCTGGCCCGCGTGGTAGTCGGTTTGGTCCTTGGTCAAGTCGAAATAGGCCTCTTCCAGCGAAGATCCCAGTGGGGCCAGCTCGACGAGGGTGATGTCGTGAGAACGAGCGGCGACGCCGATGGTGGCGGAGTCCATTCCGGTCACGACCATGGCGCCGTCAGATCCACACTCGATCAGCGCGCCGCGCTGGGTCAGGGCCTCGGCCAGATCGGTCTGCTCCACGGCCCGGACCCGCACGCTCGAGGCTGTGTGCCGGTTGATGAACTCATCGGTCCCGGCGTCGGCGATGATGCGGCCCCTGCCGATCACGATCAGGTGATCGGCGGTCTGGGCCATCTCGCTCATCAGATGGCTGGACAGGAACACCGTGCGGCCTTGTGATGCCAGGGACTTCATCAGGTTGCGGATCCAGAGGATGCCCTCAGGGTCGAGCCCGTTGATTGGCTCGTCGAACATCACCGTCTGGGGGTCGCCGAGCAGCGCGCCAGCGATGCCGAGCCTCTGGTTCATGCCAAGCGAAAATGTCCCGACCCTCTTGCCCGCCACGTCGCTGAGCCCGACGATGTCAAGCACCTCGGCCACCCGTCGGGGGGGGATGCCGTTGCTGTCGGCCAGCCACAGGAGGTGGTTGGCGGCACTGCGGCCGCCGACAATGGCTTTGGCGTCCAAGAGCGCCCCGACCGACCGGAGTGGGTCGGCCAGCTGGCGGTAGGGCATACCGTCCACGCGGACTTCGCCTGAAGTCGGGGCGTCCAGGCCGAGAATCATGCGCATGGTGGTCGACTTGCCAGCCCCGTTGGGGCCGAGGAAACCGGTCACCTGCCCGGGCTTGACGGTGAAGGAGACCTCATCGACGGCCACGGTCTTGCCGTAGCGCTTGGTCAGGTGGTTTGCCTCGATCATGGTGCTTCCCTTCCTCGATGTTCTTGGTCCTGGAAGCAGCCTGCGCTCGGTGCCTGAGGTGCCGCTGACGTGGCCCTGAGGTGGGCGAGTCAGCTCAGTCACGCCGTACCTGGCCATCGGTCGTACCGTGGGAGCGTGGAGGTGAAGCTCTTTGGCGAATTCGAGGTGGTCAGAGGGGGTGTGGCGATACCCGTTCGTGGCGCCAAGCAACGGTCCCTACTGGCTCTCCTGGCACTCAACCGAGGGAATCCGGTCAGCGCCGATCGTCTGATCGACCAGCTCTGGGGCGACGGGCAGACGGCGAAGCCGGCCAACGCCTTGCAGGCCCAAATCGTCCAACTGCGCCGAACCCTCGGAGCCTCCGCCGTCGTCACGTCCGAATCCGGCTATGCGCTCGATATCAGTGCCGCTGATCTGGACGCAGCCCGATTCGAGGACTTGGTAGCCGAGGGGCGCCGCCTCAGCAGTGAGGGCGAGGTAGCCAGGGCGTCCGCCGTGCTCGGTGATGCTCTCCTGTTGCGGCGCGGCGAGCCGCTGTCCGAGTTCGCCTATGCCGGCTTCGCTGACGCCGAGCGGGCCCATCTCAACGAGTTGGCCCTGGTGGCAACCGAGTACCGAGTCCAAGCGGACCTGGAGCTTGGCCATCACAACGAGCTGGTGGGCGAGCTGGAAGCGCTGTGCCGGGACCACCCGCTACGCGAGCGCCTGTGGGAGCTGCTCATGCTGGCGCTCTATCGAGCGGGACGGCAAGCCGAAGCGTTGCGGGCCTACGCCGAGATCCGTGACTGCCTGGTCGATGAGCTCGGGGTCGACCCGGGCTCCAGCTTGCGCGAGCTGGAAGCCAGGGTCCTTGAGCACGACCCATCGCTCGCCGCCGAGCAACCGTCGGCGCCCCGTGTGCCGGCTCTACTGTCGGTGCCAGGCAACCTGCCCGAACCACTAAGCAGATTCCTGGGGCGTGACGTCGAACTGGAACAGGTGGGCGAAGCGATTTCCTCTAGCCGCTTGGTCACACTGATCGGACCCGGTGGGGTAGGCAAGACCCGTCTGGCGGTCGAGGCCGCGGCCCGCTTGCGGGAACAACACTCGGGCGGCACCTGGCTGATCGAACTGGCCGGCGTCACCGATCCCGAAGGGGTCGCCCCGGCTGCGGCCGGCACGCTCGGAGCCGCACGGCCGGCACCGGGTGACGCCCAACCCCCTGGATCGACCGCCGAGCTCATTGCCCGCCACCTCGCCGGCCGCTCGCTCGTGGTCGTCCTCGACAACTGCGAGCACGTCATCGACGAGGCTGCGAGCCTCGCCCACACCCTGGTCGGAAGGATACCCGGTCTTCACCTCGTGGCCACCAGCCGCGAGCCACTCGGTGTTCCCGGCGAGATCCTCATACCCATTGCCGGGCTGGCCTCCCCGGCTGCCATCGAACTCTTCGTGGATCGCGCTTGTGCGGTCCAGCCAGGATTCGAAGGGGACGGCCCAGCCAAAGCGATCATCGATGGCATCTGCCAGCGACTCGACGGCCTGCCCCTCGCCATCGAGCTTGCCGCCGCCCGCCTTCGAGCCCTCCCCCTGTCCACGCTGGCCGACCGACTCGGCGACCGCTTCGCGCTGCTCACGCGCGGCGCCCGCACCGCTCTGCCCCGCCAACAGACGCTGCGTGCCGTGGTCGACTGGAGCTACGACCTCCTCTTCGAAGACGAGCGGCGCCTGTTCGCTCGGCTGTCGGTCTTTATTGGCGGCTGCGAGCTCGAAGCCGTCGAGGCCGTCTGCGTCGACGACGAGCTCCCGAGCACCGAGGTCCTCGACGTCATGAGCCGGCTGGTGGACAAGTCCCTCGTCACGGCTCCGACACCCGGCGAGACTCGGTTCACTCAGCTGCAGACGTTATGGGAGTACGGCACCGCCCGCCTCGACGACTCCGACGAGGCCGACACAGTTCGCATCAGACACGCCGGCTACTACCGCCGCTTTGCCGAGAACGCCAACGAACGCCTACGAGGTGCCAGAGCGCCGGAGTGGAGCGAACGCCTAACCCCGGAGTTGGGCAATCTGAAAGCTGCGATCGATTGGCATTTGGGCACCGGAAACATCGATGCCGCACTGTCCATGGTCTCCGGAATGGCCTGGCTGTGGTTCGTCAACAGCGATTTTGCCGAAGGCGCCCGTTGGCTAGCCAGCGCGCTGGGTGCCGAAGGGAAATGCCGTGCTGAGCTGCACGCCACCGCACTCGTCTGGCACGGCTACTGCGTGGGTATGTCGTTCAGCCCGGCGGCGGGTGTCGTCGAATGTGAAGAAGCAATCGCCGTCTTGAGGCCGGGTGGCGACCCTGTCCGCCTAGCCGAGGCGCTCCTGCTTGGAGCGTCGGTACTGATACGCGCCCACCAATTCAGCCGGTCGCTGGAGGCTTTGGCAGAAGCACAGATGCTGCTCGGACCCGATGACCAACGGTGGCTACCCGGTACAGACGACACGATGGAGACGCAGATGTACCTCGGGCCTCATGAGCACGGGTGGCTGCTTGGCACGCACGACATGTTGGTCAGCTGGAATATGGCGTCGTTTGGGCGTCTCGACGAGGCGGAGGCCGCGGCCCTCTCGAGCATTGGGCATTTCGACGCAGCAGGTGAGGTATTGCTGGTGGTCAACGCACTGAACGCCCTCGCCGGAGTTGCCGCGGCAAAAGGTGATTTCGAGGGCGCGTCAGCAACCTACGAAGCGCTGTTGGAACGGTGCCGGGCGACCGAGCAGCACCCGTACCTGCCATTTTGCCTCGTCTCTTTGGCCGGTGTGCGGGCCAGACAAGGTGACGCCACTGCCGCCGACCATCTCTACCAAGAGGCGATCGGGTGCTGCTACAACCCGTGGCTCTCGGCCGACGCCATGGTCGGCCAAGCGGCAGTCGCTCGTCACCTCGGTGACCTGTCACGGGCGAGAGGTTTGCTTGACACTGCTGCCGAGCGTTACCGGGACGCCGACCTTCCCACCGGCCAAGCCCGGGTGCTTGCCGGCCTGGCCTGGTGGGCGATCGGTACAGATCAACCCGCTGCTGCAGTCAGCTTCGCGGCAGATGCTGTCAGAGCCGCACAGGCAATCGGGGATCCTGAATCCCAACTGCTCGCCGATTCCGCCCTGGCCGCAGCGAACGCGATCGCAGACCCCACTCAGCACAACACCGACAACTTCGTGGCGTTGGCCCAACAGCGAGCCTCAGGTCCCTCGCATCGCTCCCTCACCGACGAGCCAGATCTGGTGGCCCTCGCCACCCGTCTCACACCACCCGCGACCTGAACCACCAAAGCCGCAGCTCGAGTTCCCTTCGAGGCCATCTCAAGCCGTGGGGCTTGCACCTCAGTACTACCTCAGGGCGGCCTCAGGTCACAAGCGCAACCTGATAGTTATGCATCGCGATCCAGAACAACCGAACACCCGCTTTGGCCGGTCGGATTCTGCAGGTCCCGCGGTCGAGGACCACGGTCGGGTGGTCACGGCCAACAACCGGGCCGCCGCCTTCTATCGCCAAGCGCAACGGGCCGGGGGCGCGTCGGCCACCGTAAAGGCGCTCCGTCACGCGGTCATAGCCGATCCTGGCTTCGCACTCGCCGTCGCCGATCTCGCCGCCTACATCGAAGCGCCCCCAAGTCACATCGGTGGCCGCCCGATGAGCTGGGAACGCCATCACATTGAAGTGGTCCACACCGCGGCCGCCGGCAACTTCAGTCGAGCCACCGATCTGCTCCATGAACATCTCGCCAGCGTCGGCTGCGACCCGCTGGCTCTGCACATCGTTACCGACCTCCGACGGCGCATAGGAAACCTGGATGCGCTCGAGGACTTCAGCGCCCAGCTTCCCGGCTGTCATCGTGCCCCAAGCGAGACCGTGCCATGACCGTGCAAAAGGTGCAGGAAGCATCTACTTTGGTGTCCGCTTCCGACTTGGCCAGAGTGCCCGGATCCGTCCCCCAGGGAGGTTCCTATAGGAGATCGTTATCGCCACTCAGTCGGACTCGATCCGAATTGCCGCGACCGACCAGGCGAGCCCGCATCCGGCGGCCGTGCGTGCCCGGGAACTCAGCCGTCCGTGAGAACCGTTTGGTTCTCACGGGGTTCTCACCGAGCATGGTGCTCGACATTGAATGGCGGTCTGACCTGGACTTTTAGCGCGCTCGGCAGGATTCGAACCTGCAACCTTCTGATCCGTAGATCTAAAGTGTCATTTATCCATCATATACCGTGACTGGCCGGGGAACTCACTTAGGCACCGCTACCTGGAATATTCGTCGATTCGATTTGACCACAACTGACCACCATTCGCCACCACTTTCCATGGTTTGCGGGCGTTTGGTTCTCACGGCGGTTCTCACGAACTGGACCTTTGTCATTATCACGAGATGGGCCTTCTGTCTTCTTACCAGATGCGCTCAGTGCACACTCCGACGTCGGCGCCCTCCGATTCGAAGCGGAATCTCGACGCTATCCGAGCCCTCGTCGTTCGCTCGAAGCCAACCCATCCCCGACGGGGCCCTAGCGACGCCCGTCCCGACTGCGTCGTACCGACATGTTGCGCTGGTACGACAACATGGCCAGCTCGTACGCCCGGACTGCTGCCTTCATCACCGGCGGGCCCTTTGTTCCTCGTCGGATCGCAGTCTCGATTCGCTTCTCCAGTAGGGCCCAGAGCTCTTCGGCGAGAGACACCTTGAGGTGTGCAATGCCGGATGTCGGCCAAATGTCGCCCACGTTGGGCGATTGCGAACTGCGCTCGGTCGCCACTCGGGCAATCAGGCTCGATCGTC
Organism: uncultured Acidimicrobiaceae bacterium; assembly: GCA_963813525.1. Taxonomy (GTDB): domain Bacteria; phylum Actinomycetota; class Acidimicrobiia; order Acidimicrobiales; family RAAP-2; genus Bog-756. Next base: position 310,279 of record CAWEZI010000005.1, on the reverse strand, counting down.
CACCCAGGTACCTCGTCGAAGCGAGGGATAAGAGTCCATCCGCGATCTGATGATCGTTGAAGTGAGCGAACTCGAAGGGATACTGGCCCCACGTGAGGATCTCGACGATGCGTGCGCCCCGGGTGTAGAGATCTTGCCGCAGGTCTCCCGGCACCCCCCTCGTGATTGAGTCCAGCAACAGTTTTCGCTGCTTTGCGCGCTTCGCCTGCGTTGCGAACTTGTTCTCGGCGTCAGTGAGAACAAGGAAGCGAGTGACCGGGCGGTCGAGCATAACGAAGTCACCGTGATCGGCTCCGAGCTGTGGTTCAGCTGCGAACCTTGCGAGCAGTGACAGGTCTTTCGTCCCCTCGAACTCCACGAACTTCATCCACGACGGGTCCATTGTGATTCCGAGCTGCGCGAGAACCTTGGGAAAGAGCGTCATCTCAGTCTTGCCTTCGAGTGCCACCACCAGCGGCGGATGCGGCGAGAGGTGGAGACCCGTCAGAGCGGCGTCGAGGGATTCGGGACGTCGACTCACCGCTTGCTGTGCCAAGTGCTCGGGTGGTTCGGGACGGTCCGCAGTTGTTACACCCTCCAGTTCGTCGGCAAAGCGGTCAAGAACCTCCGCCGCCATCCGCTCGTCCATGACGCACCGTGCGCCACCCCGAAGTGAATCCCACGCCTCCGATTTCGCACGCCGTACGACGTCGTAGAAGTCACCGAGGACGTCGCCGAAGCTGGCGTTGGATCGCAGTCGCCCAGACTGGCGGCGCAATTCGTCCAAGGATAGGCCGAGCCACCCCAGCAATTCTTCGGCCGTTTGCGCAAGATTCGACGCTCGCCAGACCTCAATGCTGTGTCGGACCCATTGAGTAATCCCCGGCCATGCTCGAGTGTCGATCGCCGACAGCGTGATGGCCAGCCCTCGCCACGACTCGATTCCCTCCCGGGCACGGTGATCGGGAAAGTCAGCTTCTGGGAGAAATGACTCACGGCGATGATCGGCGAAATATCGAGGCCGCAGGGACGCCACGATCGCTCGCACATGCTCAAGGGCCAATAGTTGGTGGTGCGAGTACAGGTAGCCCCGCTCCACGGACGGCCACAAGATACGCACCCGTTCGGTGGGCCAGGCCGCGAAGAGTTCTGTCGACGGATCCGTGAGACGGCCGGAGGCCGCCGCCGAGTACAGCTCCGCAACGTGGGTATTTCGAACGTGTTGCGCAGTCAAGCTCTCGGAGATGTCAATCGGCTCGCCGGCTGGTTCCTCAGCGATGCTCACGCAGTAGAAAGGAACCAGAATCCGCTGCCGGTGCAGCTCCTGGAGCCCGCTCTCGTCCAGGTCTCGCCCGACCCACGTCCCTATACGCCGTTGATTGGCAGCCTTAATAAATTCGGATGGATCAAGTAGGTCGACCTGGCTGAATGGGAACGGCAGGCTCAGCAGATCGAGCGTCGTTCGTGTGGTCGGAGCGATCGTCCTTTGCACTACGTGGATCAGCTTTACGTCGTCATCGCCCTTGTCGGGTGAAGGAGACGGGGGCGGGACCCCGCCCCCGTCTCCTTCAGTCACCGCGACCGCCTGGGCTGGCTGCGCTTGGCGCCTCTTGATGTGCTTGGCGTGGAGCGGTCATGCGGGCGCACACGCGTTCCGTTGCCTCGCTTGTAACCGCCGACACGGACCCACTTGGTCCCCTTGCTAGTTTCGGCCATCTTGGTCACCTCCCTCCGCTGAATCTCAGCGACGGGAGACCCTGGGCCTTTGGCCTGCTCGTACCATCAGCGACCCCCCGGGAGGGTCGCCCGACCCGCACGGGTCGAGCTATCGACCAAAATAGTAGCGAAGTTCGGTCATCGGATCGAACACCCGTTCGCCATAGGCTGTCTGCCGTGACACATGGCTACGGAACCTGGGTTGAGAGCGTCGTCCGTGAGATCGCCGCTGGTGCCGGCGTCCCGGATTTCGTCTTCCGAGCGGAGGTCATCACCAAGGGCGGGGGCCAACGAGAGGTCGGGGACTCCCTCCTCTGGGTCGGGCGCCAGCTCGTGGTCGTCTCGGTCAAGTCACGTGACCCCGACGTCGGACCGGAGGCTCCCGAGCGCCGGGACAGGTGGCTCACCAAGAACATCACGAAGGCGGTGAGTCAGATCAACGGCACTATCCGGACGCTGAGAGCGCCTCCGCCGGGCCTTGCGCTCCTGTCCGAGCGTGGTTTCCGCATCCCTTGGAAGCCCGACCTCGTCGATGAGATCTCCGGCATCGTCGTCGTCGAGCATTCAATTCTCGATGGATTTTTGCCCGACACGTCCGACGCTTCCGTGCCCACGATGGTTCTGCCAATGGAGGACTGGCTTACTATCCACGAGCGACTCTGGAGCACATCGGCCGTCGTCAAATATACGTCGTGGCGGACCCGCTCCGGCCTTCCGCCTCTGCCCTTTGGGTCCGAACGGGACGTAATCGCAAGTTCGCACCTTGCCGAAGCTGATCTGCCAAAAGCGACGCCGTTCGAGATAATCCCGGGTGCGTGGAATCGACTATGGGCTGAGCGACCCGACGTCTTCTTTGGAGTCGATCCCGATCATCGCTTCGCCATGGTCGTAGATGCCATGATCGCCGCAGCTGCCGAACAGGATCCGCTATACACGTCTGTCGAGAACGTCGACGATTACCTCCACCTCATCGAGTTCCTAGATCGGATCCCTCCGTTCGTGCGTGTAGGGATCGGCGAGCGGATCATGCAGAAGTGCGCCGCTGTCGGGGAGAAGGGCGGTTACGATGCCATGCTGGCTTTCCCGCACAACGATATTCCGGGTCTCCTCGTCTTCATCGCTGATGACTCGGCGAGGGAGGAGCGGGCCAGACGCCTCCACGGACTCACCGTCTCCCGGCACACCCAGCTTCGTGACGCCCTGGGTGTCGATTCTCTCGTCACATTGGGAGTGGCCACCGAGCCGGCTCCGGCGCCGGGCCGCTCCCATGACTACGTCTTCATCCGTGGTGGCGTCGACCTTGGGGACGACGGTCGACGGGCACGAGACGCGGCGTGTGGAGCGCTTCCGGAGCCGTTTATCGACCAGGTCCGGGAGCGGCTGGCCAGGTGAACTTGGCTGCTATTGCCTTTCGTCTGACTACCACTTCTCCCATGAGTTCGCCGGTGCGCTCCCAGTTCGCACTAGTAGTGGCGTGCCATCGCAGGGTCAATTGCCATACGGACGAGTCGAGACTTTGTAGTCCCAGTGCACAAGGTGGAGTGGGTCGTCATACTCTTGAAGTGCCGACGGCCCCTGGCGACGAGTACGAGCTGGTTGTCCAGAGCATTGTGGGCCATTTGGCGAAGCGAGCGGGAGTCGAGACGACCCGGCTGGAGCACGATGTCGATGTTATTGGGCGGGCTACCACCAACCAGATCGATGTCCTCTGGGACTTCACCGATGCAGTCGGCAAGCCGCACCGGGTCGTCTTCGAAGCTCGTGACCACAAGAACCCCATCAAACAGGGGAGCCTCCACGCCTTCCGGTCGGTCGTGGACGACGTCCAATCCGGTGACCGCCCCGTCGAGGGCATCATGGTCACTACGACTGGCTACCAGCGTGGAGCGAAGCGGATCGCCGAGACCTACGGCCTGCTCGTTCTTGAGCTGCGCCTACCCACGACCGCCGACCTTGCGAACCGCCTCGAAGCGGTCGTTATCACGATTAACCCCGTGATCCCGGTCGTGACGGAGTTGGCGATCGAGGTCGTCGAGATGCTTGACGCCGAAGCGTGGGCAGATCGGGACCCATGGGCGCCACTCGAATTACAGCAACGAGGCTCGGATCAGGATCCGCTGTCGCTGCAGCGCGTACTGACGGATGGTGAACTTGGGAGCTTGGAGGCCCCACGAGCACTCCACAGGGTCCAACGTGTGTTCGAACCCCCGGCGATCCTGATCCTGGACCACCAGCCGGTCGCCACCCTCCACTCCGCCTCCGCGACCGTCGGCTCCAGCGCAGCGCCGTCCGTTACCGTAACCGTCGGCGGCTTGAAGAGCGTCGCTTGGATGCTCCGAGACGCGTTGAGCGGCGCCCGCATTTGGTTCGGTGAGCGCGGCGAAGTCTGGTCCACGGACTCATAGTACGGAGTTCAGATTGGCGAACGTTTGGTTCGAGCCGACAAAATCGAACCTCGATCGGGGGGGTTCTGGGACTCAAGCACCTTCGTCGGCCGTGGGAACTAAATAACGTGGATCCCGGTTGAACACGTCGGCTCGTGGCTCACAATCCCTTGACGGACGCGACCGTGGGTAGGTGGAGGCGACTGGAATCGTTCGTCATCTCGCCGGAATCCCTTTTTTGCTTGACCCAGAGGCAAGGGATCGCGTTCAACGAACGTATGTTCGGAGCATAGCGAGTGCCAGCGTACGGTAGTATCGATTGCAACGGTTGTGTCGATAGTTGCGTTTCTAGCGAATTAGGCGATAAGATTAAGGGGCGACGAACTTGGAGGGTAGGCCGTGGAAGAACCTCTTACCGATGATCTAGTCATTGTGCCAGCAGATGACGAAATCAAGGAACTTAGGGACCTGGCTGATGCCTTGGATTCGGCCAACGAGGTTTCTATCCGCTGCGATGACTCCGACGCCATAACGCTGCCGCCGTCCGCTCGCGAGGGCTTGTACCGGCTCGTTTCGCATTTGGCCGCGAATGCGGCTGTAGCGCTAAGGCCGTACGACGACGTGCTGACAACGCAGGAGGCCGCTGACCTCTTGGGAATGTCGCGCCCCTACTTGGTTCAACTTCTCAACTCCGACACGATCCGCATTCCCGTGCAGAGAGTCGGGCCGGGCGCCGGCGGTCACCGCCGCATTCGACTACGCGACGTACTCGACTACCGGGCGGCTCGGAATGATGAGATCGAAGCTGCTCTCGACCGGTCGAGGGATGATCGTGTTGGCGCCGCAGAAGAGACGGTCGAGGCGGCAAACGCGACCGAGATGCGCACTCACTAACGTTTAGCCGCCTGAGTTGGCGTGAATGAGATCTATCAACTCTTGAGTTCCCAGCCTCAGTTCATTGAGAAGTTCGGCGAGGACCGTGGGGTCGGCTCCAGCTTCGTGAGCTTCGACGAATCGTTCGTAACGACTTTGAACGAGATCTCTGAAGGCGTCTCGTAAGTGCTTAAACCTATCTTTGATGCGCCAGTCCGGAATCAGCGCATTCTCTTCGAGAAGACCCTCCGCCTCATATTTGGACCCATCTGCGCTGAAATTATCCCCGTTCAACATCTCGCGTCCAGAGCGGAAATACAGGTTCGCGGCCCTTAAAAATCCGCGATTTATCTCGGACTCCACTTTCCTTCGCTCTCGCTCATTAATCTCATCCAGAATTGTGGTACCAGCGAGAGTTGCGTGAGCAACCATGAGCTGCTGAAACCCATCGATGGCCAGCAATGCGGCATTTAACCGACCCACGTAGTCGTCTGCCAGTTGATGCGCAGTCGCTTCGTCGAAGTACCCCTGATCAACCCACGCGCCAGAAAGAGCACGCGCCTCAACGGGTTTTCCAGCTCTAAGTCGAGAGAGCTCCTCGGCGATTGCTGTAGCCGACGAAAAGACCGCGTCCTCAGCTTGCGGGAAGGTTGCGACAAACACTTTCGTAACCTTTTCGATCGCCTTGCGCACCTTTCGCGTCAATAGCCACCTCTTAAGGGCATTGCCGACCGGAGAGGCGAGCGTTGTGAGGATCGAGAGGACGTTCGCCGCCAGGGTGCTCGCGCTGAACCGGATCCACCTGCCTCCTCTTTCCGCGCTTTTGATCGACCATCTCTGTGCCCACTCACTACGCAGCCGGCGAGGCTGATTCTCCTCCAGCGTCTCCGCTTAGTCAGCTTCGTAACACTGACACGGCGATACTAAACCAAGCCTTACTTATGACGACAGCATCGATTGCCGAACGGGCAAGGCTGAGTGGCAGTTCCCACAGTGGTCCTGTGGCCTCGGGACCCGCGAGACGAACCGTTGCAGGCTGTCGCTTCGCTCGAGGCGAACCATAGAGGGGTCTTCGCCGCGGGAGTTGCGAGCTGAGATCTCCGGTTGAACATGGTCAAGAAGGAGCGTCCGGATCATTTCCATGTGAGACTTGTCAGTCGCTCGATCGGATGTAGGAATGCTGGCTCGAATCGTCCCATGGCTTTGCAAATCTCCGCCATTGCATCCGTAGTTGTGGCCCAGGAGTCGGCGGCCAACTTGGTGGCCACGTCTGATCCAAGCAGGTAACCGCCGCTTAACGAATACGATTTGGTGCCGCCCGATAGGACTGCGCCGAATGCGCCGACCGCTGCACCGCGGAGGCCCGCAGTCTGCGGACGCCATCTATGAAAGTCCTGGCCTCTCGAGTCTTCTAGTGCCATCCACTCCGCAGAGTCCGCCAGATCCACAATTGGGGTCACAACTGACGCCATATCTCGATGAGCGCATAACTTCGCTACGGACTGCACGCCGTGGATGCGACTGACTTGGATCCAATCCTTTCGATTATCCGAATACGGCGGAAAGTCAGTCTTTACTTCCCGAACTCCGACCTTCTGCCATTCACCGGCAAGCAAGATGGACGGCCGAAGGTCTGCATCGGGGAACTTTCCCCTCTTGGTCGTACAAAGTCGGTGAGGAATCAGTGCTGCTATCTCAGGATTGTCCATCTTCGCCATCCACTTTGGATGCTAACCGGCCAGTGCCGAGTCAACCCGAGATTCAACATTCGACCGGCCGCTGCTGCTCATTCACCACGACCGAGACTATCGGGCAATGGCGACTGGGCTTTCAAGGTTGCAGAGGGTCGAATGCCTACGCATTACGAGTGCGAAAAAGGACCGGAAATGACAGTTGGCAACCGGAAACAATCGGGCGTTGTCCCTGGTCACGTCCATTCGCTTGGAAGCAACCGGAATCAGGTGGATCCCGAGTTGTAGGCCAGTTTGTAGGCCAGGATCGATTCGACCGAATTCAGGTGCTACCTGACAGTGGCCCACTGCCCTGGGACTGCCGCCACGGAGGCAGGATGCAGGATCGCAGAACCCAACCATTTTTTGGGGCAGAGCCATAGAACTCGACACTCAAAGCACGTCGTTGGGTTTTGGAAGTGTCACCGACCCGTGTACCAATTTAAGAGACATCCTCTCGGCGAGCTCCCTCTGAATTTCGCGCCGATGAGTTTGGGTGACGTCCTCTGGTGGCTGGATCGACCAGTGTGCGTAGCCGATGGGTGTGACGTCATTGGGAGACGGCTCGATCCGACAATGCGCATTGTCAGCTCGGGCCACCCTTTTGGTGATTTGATCGCCTCCAATTTGAAACACGACGGCCGGTTGCGATTTGGTTCCTCCGAGTGTCGCTACGTCTTCACAGCCATGCTTATTCGCTTCGAGTAGACCTCGCTCGAATGTGGACATACCATCGGCGTCGAAACGAAGCGGCTTGTGCTTCGGAACCCAACGCGAGAGATTCCCGTCATAGTAAAGAAATTCGTCGCTGACGATCACCCGCCTCAATAGCTGGGGATTACCCGAACCCCACGGCAACCTCGATCGGACTATCTGGAGAATACCCCCCACAATTCTGTAACAAAGTCCTCCAAGTCCCGAAACGATCCCTCCCACGTTTCCCCCGAGTCTCGGTTGCGTGCCCAAACAAACTCTCCAGATGTATCGATCTCAATCTCCAGCTCCCACCCTGACTCGTGCCAAGAAAACTCGACACCCCCGTCGGGCGACGTTCCGACTGAGGGCGTAGACATCTTCTTCGGCATGTGAAGGTGAGCGAAAAAGAGCGCTGCTCTGATGGCATCAGGATCCGCGGGAGGGAGTCCCTCGAGCTCGTCGCGTCGTCCGGCCATTTCGTTCAGTCGCATCGTCAGGTACTTGAGCCACATCGGAGCGACATCGAGACCCTCGGTGATGTCGGTCATGCCCGCGTCCAGTCGGCTCATCCCCTGAGGGCCCCAAAGCCTCGGCGACGCTATCTCGATGACAGCATCGATCAATTCTCCTGGTGCTGCTCGATCCGTCAGATTTGCGCTGCTCTCACTCCAGCCTTGGATTGGGCAACCTTCTGTAAGGGTGTTCGTCATGGTCACTGTTTCCGGTCCCACTCTCTGTGAGCGCTCTCAATAGTCAGCTCGGTAAACGCATTGACAATGACGGACCGGCCAATCTCAAGGGTGTCCAAGAATCTGTCTCCTGTCAGGCGGTTCTGGGCCGGGGATCGGAAGGTCAATGTCAATTGGTAGCCGGGTCCAGGTGCAGGCTGAACTCCACGCACGGCCAGCGCACATTCCACTGTCAAGCGACCGACGGGTTCCTCTCCATCTTTTACAAAATACCTTGCTCCCCACATCTGATCTTCGGGCGTCGGAACAATGTAAGGCGCTTGGACAGCTCCTTCGGTTGCCGCTCGCAAGAAACTTGTGGCCGGCATCGTGCCCATCCAGTTCACATAGGTGAGTTCAAGCTGCTGAGGCACTGGCTCCCCCAACCCTTCATCAGACAAGAAGGACAAGAACTGTGAGTAGTTCGACCAAAAGAGATCCCGGACGGCTTCAAATCGAGGATACGGCTCTTCGCGTCGGCGCCAATTCTGTATAAACGCGCCGTTTTGGACCTGGACGACGAAGCTGTCGTCCTCGCTGATCATCCAGAGCCGAGCAGATGGATTGGGCGCCATCCCGGGGAGCTGAATCGTGATCGAGTTCATGACGTTTCCCGGAGGCGTAGGGCTGACGAGGGGTTCGATCTGGGCCTCGATCCTCGCCTGGTCTTGCACAGTTGGATATGCATCCCTGAGGCGCTGCCAGAACAGACCAGTGTGCGCATTCGTGAAGCGGGCCAATGGTCCAAATCGGATTGCGATGGCCACCTCATCTACCGGAGGGTCGCCGTACTCGGGCAGGTCAGCAGGTCTTATCGCCACAGCGTCGTCAGTGTAGGGCCTGAGACACAGGCCGGGACGGCATGGGGGCTGCCCCTGGACCCGTTCGTCGGTATGGCCACGCCTCTACCCACCCCAGCGCCGACAAAGCGGCGTGACGAGGACCGCACCAGCTTGCCCCTGTGCCCCTCAATCGGATCGATCGGTGCCCTAGTACCCGGAGATCTGGCGTCAGACGGGACGAACGTCGGCTGGTGGCCATGCCTCATGCATTTATAGGGCGGTGCGGTTTTGGGAGCTCCTCGAAATTTGCCGGGTCACCTGGTGGGGCTATCAAAAATCGAACTTGCGACCTCAGGCTTATCAGTTCGTGTCAAGTGAACGAACTGGAAGAGGCGGGACGGCTTGCAACGTTCTGAGCTGCAACGATGACAATTCCGCAAGATCCCAGACGACGGCTACAGGCGCGAGTTGTAGGACATTTCGTAGGACAGAATCGGGGTAGCGCAGCTCGGGATTCGCAGACCATCTCACTCACTGAAGAGCGCCCTTGACAACGGGGCATGCACCATTGGCGCGTGTGGGACTACGGCTGGCACTCGGCGGTCGCGTCCTCACAAGTCGCGAGAGGTCGCCCGGTCGGTGGGTCGATCAGTTATGGTCACGAAGACTCCCCGTTCTCCAGTACAAGCGCAACCCCTGGCCCGATCCGACGCATACGCCCAGCACGCCGTATCGGGCCTGACGAAGGTGAAGCTCGTCGTTTCTCGGGGCTTTTTCTCGGAATCTACTTGTGCGGCCCTATGCAGAAGGCCGGAGTGCACGAGCCTTTTGAGCAGCGGAATTGCTGTCCGCTGTTGCCGGTGGAGCCATTGCTGTTGAGGCCGAAGCTACCGCGAGGCCGATCTTGGAGCGCAGCCACGCGCCCATCTCCACGACCGCCGCGTCGATCTCGGGAGCCCTGCCAGCCCCCAGGAAGAAGTTGCTCGCTGCCCCTCGGGCAGCGAGCGCAGTTCTAGGTCGACCCCGGCAGCGCGGGCACGCTCGGCGAACTGGTTGGAATCGTCGACGAGGATCTCGTACTCGCCGTAGAAGATCATCGTCGGCGGCATCAATGATCGGGATCGAGCTGTCCGCATCACTCATCGTCATGAGGAGGCAAGCCGGGCGACCGACCCGAAGAAGGCCTGATACGGGACCACTAGCTGCTCGTTGTTAGGGAGAGTCTCGGCATCGATCAAGGCTTTTGACACGCTGATCGCCTGGCTGTCGAAGCCAGCGATTCTCGTCGCCAGTTCAGCTATGAACCCGTCAATCTCTTGATCAGGTAGGGCACGGTTTACGACGCCATAGTGGTCAGCAAGGGCGCCGTGCAGAGGCGTCGAGCCAAGGATGATCTCGAGGGTTCGGGCCCTGCCGCACAGACCCGGCAGCCGGGCGATGGCGCCGCCGCCAGGCACGACCCGCTTACTCACCTCAGGCTGGTCGATGAGTGCCCGCTCGAGGCTGGCGAAGCGTAGATCACAGGCCAGTGCAAATTCGCTGCCGACACCGCGAGTGGCTCCCCGTATCTTTGCAATAGACACGACCGGCAGACGGGAGAGGCGTGTCGTCAAATCGAGCCAGGTCGGCAACCCGGTGGGCCCCGGGTCGTTCGGAGTATCGCCTGCTCGGGACAGGTCATACGGGCCGAGAAAGACGCCCATATGAGCGCTCTCGAAAATCACGACCCGTATATCCGCGTCCTCCTCCAGGTCTGCTACGGCCTCCTGCAACTCGAGGATCATCTCTGGATTGACGAGATTGCTGGGCGGATTATCGAAAGTGATAGTTCGAATTGGGGGCTGGGTCGAGTCGACGTGCAACGTTGACATTGATGGTGCTCCTCCTGTCATTGCAAATACTCCGGCACTTCGCACAGTTGGGTCGACTTCAAACTGCAGCTGAACGGGGGCTTCTGATTGAGCCTCACAACCGATCCCCGATTCCCTCCTGTCGATGGCTGGCTCCAATCAGCGACGTCATACAGGCCACGCCCTGATGATTCGGTGATCAGCAGGCTCTTTCGTTGCACCGGATCTCGCAACCACCACCGGCGATGGCCTCAGACCACGGCGTCCTTGCGGTGCGGCAGGGTCCACCCCGGGCGGGGAAAGTGGCAGGTGTAGCCGTTCGGGTAGTGCTCGAGGTAGTCCTGGTGTTCTGGCTCGGCCTCCCAAAAGGTCCCCGCGGGGGTCACCTCGGTGACGACCTTGCCGGGCCATAGCCCCGACGCCTCCACATCGGCAACGGTGTCCTCCGCGACTCGGCGCTGTTCGTCGTCGAGGTAGAAGATCGCTGAGCGGTAACTGGCGCCGACGTCGTTGCCCTGGCGATTGAGTGTCGTGGGATCGTGAATCTGGAAGAAGAACTCGAGGAGATCGCGATAGGACGTTTCGTTGGGATCGAAGGTGATCTCGATCGCCTCGGCATGGGTCCCGTGGTTGCGATAGGTGGCGTGATCGACGTAACCACCGGTGTAACCCACCCGGGTCGAGATGACGCCCGGTCGCTTTCGGATCAGGTCCTGCATGCCCCAGAAGCACCCGCCGGCGAGGACCGCCTTCTCGGTTTCTTGGCTCATTTGTTCTCCTCCTGTTCGTGGGCGGCTCCTCAGAAGAGCCTCTTGTACTGTCCGGCCTTTGGCCCCGAAATCCTCATGCGGGACGAAGCGCAAGGCAGCGAAGTTGAGGCAATAGCGGTGGTTCAAGCATTCCGAATCCTGTTGAGCAGGTCACGGTCGATAAGGGTTGCCTTGTGGTCGGAGAGCATTCCGGTCGTCCACCGGACGCTGTGCTCCGCGTGGAGTTCGGTGGCCAGAGCCCACCGGGCGAGTCCGTCGTAGAGTTGCTCCTGGGTCAGCCACGCCGCGAATTCCCCGTCTCGATCGAAGCCGAGGCACGGGCCCACATGTCCAACGATGTCGTGGACGGCCCGAAATCTGTCGTACGTGCCGCCGAGGTCGCAGCCCAGCAGCGGGTGACGGCGGTCCCGCTCCCTGGCGCTCGTGGTGATCTCCAGCACCCCATGAGTGCGCACTGCGCCGACCAGCTCATCGTCGGAATCGTATGGGCTTTCATAGCGGGTGAACCCGACTCGGAGACCGCTATGGAGTGGACAATCAAGATCTGTCAATTGGGTGAAGATCGCATCTGACTGTCGTTCGAGTTGGTCGTACGCGGCACGGACCGTTGTATTGGTGTGGTCAGTACGAGCCGCCTGGAAGTGCGCGGCCACCTCGCCGGCAAGATCTGGATCTACTCTTCTGGGACTTTCGCGAACAAACCTCAAGCACAGGCCTCCCTCATCGGGCGGTCGGTTGGTGAAGACGTCGCCCGGCGCGCCTCCTGTGCGAACTTCGGTAGTCCTGCTCATGGCTGCCTCCTGGCGTGTGTCCCAGGCAAGGAAGCGAGCGGTGCTTCGACCGTCGCATCGCACCGGTGCCCGGTCATTGCGTTGGTCGGCGCCCATCACCCTTAGCCGAGCAAGTCTTCAGGTCGCTTCTTGGCGAGCTCCCCATGGAGGACTCCGGTGGCCTGGCCAACTTCGATCATGTAGCCGTCGGGATCTCGCAAGTAGCAGCGGATTTCAGCACGCCGATCGATGGGCGGCGTGACGAACTCGGCCCCCTTTGAGCTCCACTGCTCATAACACGCCTGGATGTCGGCGACGCGTAGGTTCATGAAGGTCGAGACCGTGTTCCTGGGCTCGTAGTTCACGACTGAGATGTCAGGCTTGTCGGGGGTGGGGGGACCCCCCGGGCTCATCAGCACCCATGAGTTGGCGAGCCTGACGATGCACGGGTTCTCCTCCAGCACGACCTGGCCGCCGAGGACCTCGGAGTAGAACGCGCGGGACCGAGCAATGCTTCGCACGGTAATGAAATGGGTGACGAGGATGCCCTCCGTCGGCGCGGGAATGTTTTCATAGTCGATGAATGGCCCACCTTCGTGTGCCTCGGTGGCGCTCATGGCTCCCCCCTGGTTAGGTTCGGGAAGACCTCGATCTCAGTCCGCATCTTCATCGCTCTGTCGCCTCTTTCTTGTTAGCTCCTTCGAAGACCCGCTTGTACTGCCCGTAACCCTCGGCTTCGAGCTCGTCGTAGGGAATGAAGCGCAAGGCGGCCGAATTGATGCAGTAGCGCAAGCCGCCGGCCTCGGGAGGCCCATCGTCGAACACATGACCGAGGTGGCTATCACCATGGGCCGAACGAACCTCGGTGCCGAACATGGGGTGGCTGGTATCGCGCTTCTCGATCACATTGTCACGTTCAAGTGGGATGGTGAAGCTCGGCCATCCAGAACCACTGTCGAACTTCCGGAGGGAAGCAAAGAGAGGCTCCCCGGAGACGACATCGACGTAGATCCCGGCCTCCTTTGTGTCCCAGAATTCATTGTCGAAGGCTGGCTCTGTGGCACCCTCCTGGGTGACGGCGTACTGGCGCGGTGTCAACCCGGCGACCGCAGATTCATCCTTCTCGTACGGCTCTGTCATGTGATCCCCTTCCATTAGGTGAACTGTTGTCCGCCATCGATGTCGTAGGTGGACCCGGTTATTGCCGTATTGCTCATGATGTGCACTGCCAATGCGGCGACGTCGGCGGGACCGACGACGCGTCCAATCGGCAGCGTCTCGCGAAGTTCGGTGCGTCGTGCCTCCAACCGATCCCCGAGCAGGGAGGCCGAGAGCGGCGTATCAACGAAGCCCGGGGCGATGAGATTGACCCGTACCGGGGCCACCTCAAGTGCGAGGGCCGCTGTGAACGGGGGAAGGGCGGCTGTTGCGGCCGACACGATGCCAAGACTGCGGCTGATACGACGGCCACCTGTACCTCCGATAAAGAGAAGCGTTCCGCCAGCTCGCATCCTTCCGACTGCGTGGCGGGCCACCTCGAGCGCCAGAATGATGTGGTCGCTGAGTGCCGCTGTCACCTTTTCGGCACTCATCCCGAGCAAGGGGCCGTATGTGGGACCACCCGCCGTGACCATCACATGGTCGATCGGCCTCTGAAGCTCTTCGAAGAAGGACGCCAACGCCAAGGTGTCGTTGGCGTCGAAGGCGGCGGTTCGCTGGACGCCGATCGCGCTCGCGGCCTCGGTCAGCCGTTCAGGGTTCCGCGCAGTGAGAATTACGTTCGCACCCTCCGACCGGGCCCGTCGTGCCGTCTCGAGACCGATGCCGGCACTGCCACCGATGACTACCAGAGTCTGTCCAAGGATCGCCTTCTGGCTTCGCTGGTTCATCGCTCTGCCTCCTCTCCTGACTCGACTCCTTTCGAAGTGTCTTTCGCGAGGTACCGTGGCGGCCGGCTTGCCCGAGAAGCCGTGCCCCAGCATGGACGGAATGACCACATTGAACGCATCATCGAGGGTCATGCCAAAGAGCCCGGCGGGATACGGACGACTTCTCGTGGAGGCCTCGCAGGTGACCTCAGTGGGAGGTCTTTCGAGCTCGGAGCTGAAGCGTATCCGGTGGTCATGACCGTGGCCTTTGCTTGAGTCGTTCAAGACAATTGTGGGTGGACCCTTGCCTCAATGAATCCTTAGTTTCTGATAGTCGTCAGTTTCTCGCAATGGTCCCGAGCCGCTCATCGGAACAAGTACGGCGGACCAGCTGAAAGGCCGGGTACCTAGGCCGATACCCGGCCGCCAGGGAAGTCTGAAGAACAGCCCAATGGGCGGGGCGATGGTGAGTGGACCGACATCGCCTTGAGTTGCGGAACAAGTCCCCTTGACAGCATTCGTAGGACTACGGCATTCCACTGATGCAGGCGAATGGACTCCGGCTCACACTCAGGTAATGGTTGTCAATGCTCCCACAGCTAACCGGCTACAACCAAGGAGCGATCATGGAGAAGTGCTCAGGCCTCGACGCGGTTCACAACCTCTGGGAGCAGATGTGGCAGTCTCCCCAGAACTACGACGCCACCGACGACCTCCTCATCGAGGACTTTCATTTCCGGGGGACGTAGGACCAAAGGTCGCGAGGCATTCAAGAGGTGGGCCGAGGACCAGAGCCTTGAAGGCCGGGCGTTGCCGCAACGGCAACACGGCACGTCGCTCTCCTCTTCTGTCAGGCCACTGCCGCTCTTTGTGCCTTGATCCGCTGCAGGAGCTCGTTCCACGAGGTCACGAACGCGGCGGCGGCGTCAGTTTGCAGCTTGGTGGCCACCTTGCCGGTGTCTACCAGGTTGGGTCGGCTGGCTCGAGCATGGAGAGACTTGGCCGGTTCCACGCTGCGGGTGGTGTCGTAGGCCATGAGGGGGGACACCTCCAGTGATACCCAGCCGTCCACCCGGTCGGTTCGCTCGTGGATTGGCAGGAACAGATCGGCAGCGCGACGCAGGTCCTCGACGGCCAAGTCGAGAAACAGGGCCTCGTTAGAGAGCCCGCGGTCCCACTTCGCCCGGATGGCGTCATCGTAGTCACCCGACCCTATGGCTTTGTCGAAGATCGACGGATTCGACGTCAGCCCGTCACCGAATATGAGTCGATATACCTCTGAATGGTGCCGTCATCGAGTAGGCCGCGGGTGATATTGTTCACGAGAGGCTCTGGCGCCGGTCATGGAGGATCTCGGTCGCTTTCACTGCGGTCCTTCCTGATAGTGAGACTCACGCCGATGGTTGTTGCCGCACTGAGGGCGATGGCCAGCTCTTCCGTGGTTGCGGTCACGGTGACGATCCGGCACTTCCCGCTCATCCTCCATAGCCGAATCTCGACCGAATCGTCCAGTCGCCGGAGCAAGTGGCACCACCATCTGCATCATGCACGATGAATCCTCGGGAGCGCCGCTCCCGCTCTCAACGGACCTCCTCCGGACCTTTGCACGTTTCACCGCCAATCGTCACCTTTCCTCCAAATGATCGCACCGTATCCAGGAGTCCTAAGGCAGCCTCCAGGCCAAGGTTGTCGAACGATGTGACGCCAGAAAAGTCGACTACCACCCTCGCGTCATGACGAAGAATCTCTTCAATTTCCCGCACGACCATCCTCGTCTGGCCAACCAGATCGCCAAAGAATCGTGCAACACATCCATCTGGCCCACTGAACAACCGCACCTCAAGCCGACCAATGGCGTTCTCCATGGGTCCCCGACCGGGCCCCATGGTCATTGTTCGTCCACTATTGAGACCTGCAGCATGAGCCGTCACCCGTCCCTTCCCTTCTCCGGCGCGTCCTGGATTGAGAGCGGAGCGGAACCACGAGTCAGAAAACGCCCAAGAATTAGATCGCCAGAATCAATCGAGACCATTGCGACGAGTCGATGACGTCGCCAGCCCCCGCAACGAGTTTCTATGACGTATCCGAGTACACCACCCTCGGACGCGTCCGACGCAGCAAAGGCGCGCACAAGACGGTCGAGTTCAGCGCCACACTTCAGACATGATGAAACAGTTGCGATGTGCTCGTACGCCCGCTCGATCCACCACAACTCGCCATGGTTATGGATCAGATCATCCGTAACAATTCGCATCGGGGCGGCAAAATCGTCCTCAGAATAGTAAAAGCTACCCACACCGAGAATATCCCAAGGCCAACATTCCCAGATCATGTGCGCTCCTCCAACCCCACGTTCCTGACGACGTCTTCGCCGATCGGTACTCCAAGAACGGTGGCCCGGCTGCCTTCCGCTGAGCTTCGTAAATGCCACTGGCCGGCGCCCATCGCCCCTAGCCCCGCTCTGAGCTCCACTGCTCATAACACGCCTGGATGTCGGCGACGCATGGCTCCATCATGTGCCTTCCTTCGTTCCATTAGGGCCAGGGGTCGCCTGACCTCGAAGGGATCCAGTGTCTTGCCCGACACTGCGCTGCACCAGGCCCACCAAGGCAGCGACCGGAATGGGGTCAACCAACTGGAGCACGCCAACGGCGCCTCTCTTCACAAATTCGGTCATAGGCGACATTTGTCTTCCTTGCGTTGTTGGATGACCACCGCCGTAGCATTTCGGCGACAGGGTTGCGGAGCTCAGTAATCGGCCCACATGGATTCAGAGAATTCGTCGATCGCAGCCAGCGTGGCGCAGAGCAATCGACACGTGCTTACAAACGTCGGCGAATTCCAGGACTTGGTGCTGTCCTGCGAAAAGACGTCGATTGCCTCATAGGCAAATAGAAGATGCGCTATGGCGTCAGCGAGAAGCCAGTCTGTGTGCGTGGACTGCGCTCCAGGCCCGGCCGAAGTGCCCGGGAGGATGTGCTTCTTTGGGCCCAGCGACGTCTCCGTCGGCACTAGTCTTCTCCTTTTTTCTTCAATGACTCAGAACCACGTCTGCTGGTGGATAGCGGCTGGTCCGTCACCGCGTCAGCCGAACGTGAGGACGTAGGCCTCCGGGTCCGGTCCAGCAAAGGTCGCCACCAGGGTGCGGTCGCGAACCTCGCCGTCCTGACGGATGAGCTGGTACATGCGTCCGCCGTCGAGTCTCCCGTTTCCCTCTTCGTCAACGTCGACCCCTCGGCAAGTACCGGGAGGCTCGCCATCGAGGGTCACTCGGAACGGGACCGGTTCTGCCGCCTTGCTCGAGAGCACCAAGTGGGCGTCACGTGCGTGGAACCGCGTGGCAATACTCCCGTCACCTTCGTGCAATACGGCTTTCTCTGCTTCGATCGTCCAATGACCCGAAAGTCCCCACTGATTCGGTCGTAGCGTCCCGGGGAGTCGGTACTGGCCGTGGCCGTCTTGGGCTTTGTCTTCCGGTGATGCGAACGGGTCTTGGCGATCGAATCCTAGATAGGTCTCGGGTGAACCTAGATGATCCCAGTCTGCCGCGGCTTCAACGCCAGATCCCGCGACGGAGACGAGCTCTCGCTCGAGGCCGAGGAGCTTCTGAATAGCCACCTCTGACTCGTCATAACGACCCTCGCCGAAGTACTCGTCACGGATGGCGCCGTCCGAGTCGATGAGGTAGAGGGCTGGCCAGTAATGGTTGCCGAAGGCTCTCCAAATCTGGAATTGGTTGTCGAGGGCGACCGGATACTCGATGCCGCGCTCCACGATGGCCCTTCGCACGTTGTCCACTTCATGCTCGAACGAGAACTCAGGTGCATGAACTCCCACGACGACCAGGCCATCCTCTTGATAGGCCTGCGACCAGGCACGAATCCATGGTTCAGCCCGGAGCCAGTTGATGCAGGTGAAGGTCCAGAAATTGACCAATACAACGTGACCCCGCAGCTGGGCGGGGCCGAGGGGCTCGGAGTTGAGCCACTCGGTCGCCCCGCCCAGTGACGGCATGCGCAGTCTGCTCGGCACGGTGTTCTAACGAAGGGACCGGAAGCCGGCACGAAGCTCTTCTGAAAAGAGCTGCGGTTCTTGCCAGGCCGCGAAATGGTTGCCCTTCTCCAACGCATTGAAGTAGACCAGGTTCGGGTACGCCTGCTCGGCCCAACTTCTGGGCACGGGATAGATCTCACGTGCAAACGTGGAGACGGCAACGGGTATCGAGACGCCCTTCGCATCGAAGAAGCCGAGCTTGTTCTCCGCGTAGAGACGAGCCGAGGACACGCCGGTGTTCGTGAGCCAGGTCAACGTGACGTTGTCGAGGATCTCGTCTCGTGTGAAGCTGCCGACGGGCTTGTTGTCGACAAACGCCTGAGTGACGTCGGCGTAACTCTGGGCGTCGTGATCGATCATCCAGGACGCCAGCGCGATCGGCGAGTCTGCAAGGCCGTACAAGGTCTGCGGGCGATTGGCCATCTCCACGCCGTAACCGACACCCGTCGTGAAGAACAAGTCCAGCTTGTCATACGTCCGGTTCTCTTCGTCCGAGAGACCAGACGGCCGCGGATAGCCAGCGCCGAGGACGTTGGACGCGAGAATCCCCATGATTTGGGGCGGAACGGCACCGGCCAGGTTGGTGTGGATGCCAAGCAGTTCTGGTGGAGCCAGTACGCCCATCTGATCGACGATGATCGCCCCCCAGTCGCCCCCTTGTGCCACGAATCGATCGTAGCCGAGGCGCTTCATGAGCTCGACCCAGGCAGAGGCAATGTGGACCGGATCCCACCCCGTGGTGCTCGGCTTGCCCGAGAACCCGTATCCGGGAATGGACGGAATCACAACGTCAAACGCATCCTCGACGTTGCCACCGTATGCCGTTGGGTCAGTGAGCGGACCGACGAGGTTGAGCATCTCGATGACTGATCCGGGCCAGCCGTGCGTGATGATCAGAGGCAAGGCGCCTTCGTGGCGAGACGTGACGTGGATGAAATGGATATTGAGGTCGTCGATATTGGTGACGAACTGAGGGAGCGCGTTCAGCCTCTCTTCGACCCTCCCGAAGTCGTAGCCGTTGGCCCAGTACCGAGCGAGTTCCTGCATGGTCCTCAACTGCACACCTTTCGAAGAATCGGTGACAGTCTCTTTCTCCGGCCAGCGCGTCGCCTCGATGCGTCGGCGCAGGTCTGCAATTGCTTCTTCGGGGATTTCAACCCGGAACGGCAGCGCCGCGATCGCGTCCGTTGGCCTGTTGGTCGTGACTGCCATGTGAATATCTCCTTTACCGTCGGTTGGGGGGCTCGGGGACGCACCCCCATGAGTCGTCGAGAGTGCCCTGACTCCCATCACTCAAGTTTCCGCTCAGGCAGCCTTGGGTGCATCACTGAATTCCCGTAGTTGTCCTGTTTCGGTCGACGGCGTTGTCGGCCCGCACTCCCTCGCCTGAGCGACACGATGGTCTGTTCTTCTCTTTCCTGGGCAACCGGCCCGGCTGGTGAAACCTGCCTTCAGCTGGGCGAACACACTCGTCGGAAAGACCCGATCGGAACGACTAGCAGATTTCAAGGATTCAATGAGCCGGGGATGCGCCCACGATTCGTTTCAGCGTTCCGACCTACGGGGCGAGCACCACAACTCAGTGGAGGAGCACGAATGGGATCTCTCTTCATGGGCCGCAGGACGGGGATTTATTACGCGTGGAGCAGGCTGGGCGAGACCACCGCGCCACTCGAGGTGATCGAGAACCGCTTCCTGGCTCTGTTCGAGGAAAGGCGGATGCGCTACCCGGGCTTCGCGGAGTTCGCCGACCCGGCGCGGTACGACCAGGGCATCGGTGGGACCCTCGATCATTTTCAGCGTCCTAGTTTCGTCGCCTTCGCCGAACTGGCCGCGACCCTCATTGGGGCGCCAGTCACTGAGGTCGAGCGCGCCGACGCTGATGGCGTCCAAATCCCGATCACGGGCGAACTCCTCTCCGATGTTGGCACGCTCGTCGTGATCAGCCTCGACTCCACCCGCACCGGTCAGCAGGCGAGCGAGGAGGAGATAGCCACGCTCCGTGCGTTCCTCGAGGTGCCCGGGAATCTCCTCGTGGTTGCGCCGCACCACAACATCGGTGACGACCCCGAGGCGGAATTTTTCCACCACGGCGACCGCAGGATCCCACCCGAACAGCGCTTCAGTGGCTTCGCACGATCGATACTCGCCGGGCTCGATGTTCCCGTCAAGAACCGCTTCGGGCTCCGCCCGGCGACTCTGCCTGACGGAGATCCCGCCCCGATCGAATGCCAGCCCGACCTCGACCGACTGGGCCTGCTCGAAGGCGTCACGACCTTCACCTCACATCCGCACCTGCCGCACTTCGAGCGCTGTGGAGCGGCGACGGAAAAGCTCGACGTTTTGGCTCGCCAGCGCGTCGATCCAGATGCTCCTCCCCACCCGTTTACGGCGGACGGAAGGGCCACGTTCGACTCGCTCCTTCAGTCGCGACCCGGAGTGTTCCGGGGCGATCTTCTGGTGGGCGACGCGACCCACTTCACCTGCACATGGGGCGGGGTTGAGAGCCTAACCAGGCTATGGACCAACCTTCTCACGCGCACATTGCCCGCTTCCGTCGAGTCCCACGGCCACATTGAAACCGCCGGTTCTCGGTAGTGATCAGGCTGACTTCTGAATCTATTCAAACGGCCCCGAGATCAACTCGCTCTCGACGCCCGACAACGACGGAGCACTCCCTCAAAGCACGCGGCGTAGCCCACGGTGAAGAGCTGTTCAGGGTTCGTGCCTCCACCATCGCCACCCACCTCGACGGGAGTGCGCAGCTGGACATCCAACGCCCCGTCATTAGTCGCACCGTGTCCCCGGTCCCGGCCGCCCACCACATGGGCTCGGGCCGTATACAGCCCCTCAGAAACGCACCGATGTCGCGCCTGTTGACGTCGGCATGGCCGCAGTGGATCAGCGGTGGGGTGAAGGGCGACCAGCCGCGATACCTGCCCCCACGACGGGCATCCCGCTCTTACTTACACAAGGACGACCGGCGGAACGACCAGTGATTTCTGCGGGTGCGGTGACGTGTTGGAAGGTCAAAGCTGGCTCTCAGGAAGGTTACTGCCGCAATCCCACCAACAACGTTCCGAAAGGGAAAAGGGGATCCACTCCATCATGGTTGCACTGATCGTTGTCATCGTCATCGTCGTGCTGCTTGTTCTCAGCCTCTGGGCCCTGTTCAACGGCCTCGTCAAGAAGCGCAACCGGACCCAAGAGGCCTGGTCGGAGATCGACGTCGAGCTCAAGCGCCGTCACGACCTCATCCCCAACCTGGTCTCCACGGTCCAGGGATACGCCGCCCACGAGCAGGGAACGTTTGAGGCGGTGACCCGGGCCCGGGCCGACGCCGTGGCTGCGGGAGCCACGGGCGACCCGGGTCAGATCGCACTGGCGGAGAACGCCTTGTCGGGTGCGCTCCGTTCGCTGTTCGCCGTGGCCGAGAATTACCCTCAGCTGCGGGCAGTCGCGAGCTTCCTCCAGCTCCAGGAGACGCTGACCTCCACCGAGGACAAGATCGAGTACGCCCGCCGCTACTACAACACGAGCGCCCGGGACTACAACATCGGGCTGCAGACCTTCCCACGCAACCTGATCGCCGGTCCTTTCGGGTTCAAGGCGGTCGCTTTCTTCGCCACGACCGACGACGAGCGTGCTGTTCCCCAGGTCAGCTTCTCCGGTCCGGGCTCTGAGGGTCCGTCTCCGGTCAGCTGAAGACAACCGGACGGTCGGGAGTAGCTCGAATGTACAGCGAGATTGCAAGCAACAAGCGACGCAGCATCATCTTCATCAGTCTGTTCTTTGTGATCTGGGTGGGAATCGGAGCGGTCATCGGCCTGCTGATCCGGGCGGTTATCCATCCGGCGGCCATCAACGGGTTGGCATCCGTCCACCCGAGCAGCGCCGGCTGGACTCCTGTCGTGGTGGGCGTGGTGATCGGTGCTTTCGTGGCCATAGGAGGGATCTTCTACGCCCTGACCGCTGGAGCCAAGTTGGTGCTTCGTGTCTCTGGGGCCGTGCCGGCCGATTCCGCCCAGTACCTGCAGCTTCACCATCTGGTGGAGGCGCTGTCCATCGGTGAAGGAATGCCCAAGCCGGCGGTCTACGTCATCGACGACTCTTCTCCCAACGCTTTTTCCACCGGGGTTAGCCCGGATAAGGCAGCCATTACCTACACCACCGGTCTGTTGGCCATCATGAACCGTGAAGAGCTGGAGGGGGTCACCAGCCACGAGATGAGCCATATCAAGAACCACGACATCCGGCTCCTCCTCGTGATGGGCACCTTGATCGGCTTGGCCGCATTGCTGGCCAGCCAACTGTGGCGGGGTGTCTTCTGGGGCAGCGTGTATGACGAGGGGGGTGGCAACAGCGCGGGAACCCAGCTCATTCTCGTGGTTATCGTCGCGGCCGGTGCCCTGTTGGCCGTGGTCGGCTTCATCTTCGGCCCGCTCATCCGCCTCGCGCTCTCCCGGCGCCGTGAGTCGTTGGCCGACGCTAGCGGAGTGGAACTCACCCGCAACCCGGCGGGACTGCTTAGCGCCCTGAAGAAGCTGCAGCAGAACGACCAGCCATTCAAGAAGATGAACCACGCCACCGCGGCCATGTGCATCGACGACCCCTTGCAGCACCACGATGCCTGGTATCACCGGCTCTACGACACCCACCCTCCCATCGAGGAGAGAATCGCTCAACTCGAGAAGCTCGCGGCGGGTGTGTCGGTCTGACGAATGATCCCCGCCACGGACCTGGACGATTGCCTTGACGAGAACAGTTATGGGAGATGACGATGTGCAATCAACCTGTCTCGGACGCTGACCATGTCCAGCTCGGGAGGCCGGTGACCTAGGTCTCGTGGAGGATCGATCATGGTATTGCTAAAGGGAAAGGCGATGCGATTTGTAACCCGTGCAGACGTCACAGCCGAAGGCGTGACTCTTGGTCCACGATTCGTGACTGGACGGGAGTCAGAGAACCTGGTGATCGGTGAGGCATCGACAGGCGCGGCCAGCGATCTCTCCGGCGCCACCGACTTGGCCGTCAGGATGGTGAGGGACTGGGGCCTGTCGCCGCGGCTCGGCCCCATCGGATACGGATCCGACCAGGCGTCGTTCCTGAGTGGCCCCCAATCCGGCGAGAGACGCCCGTTCGCCGAGGGTACCCAGCAGATCATCGACCAGGAGGTCAGCCGACTCCTATCCGAAGCCGAAGACCGGGCCCGGGGAGTGCTGGCAGAGCACCGTGACCTCTTGGACGCCATCGTCGCCGAACGCCTGGAGAAGGAGGCCATCTCGGGCGGGGACCTCGCCGGCATCGTCGGTCGAGTCAGACGGGCCGACCGGGAGGTAACGGCGGGCGCCGCGTCGACCGGCGCACGAGTGGCATCACCCAACTGAGGCCCGGTGATGACGGCACTCCTCGCCAAGAACCCGGGACTACCTCACACTGCGGTCGATTTCGTGCGGACCGGTCGGGCATCGGCGGCCGCGGGGGGCGCCATGTCGGCGATCGACGGAATGGGTAGGCATCCGTGCACCGGGTCGTAATCATCGGAGCCGGGTTCGGTGGACTGGCATCGGCCAAACGACTTGCGGGCAGGTCGGTCGAAGTAACGATCATTGATCAGCGCAACTACCACACGTTCCAGCCCCTGCTCTACGAGGTGGCGACGGCAGGCCTCGATCCGGCTGACGTCGGGTATCCGATCCGCGGCGTCTTGCGACGCGCATCCAACATCCATTTCCGCTTGGGGACGGTCACTCAGATCGACTGGGACGGACGAACCGCGTGCTTTGCAGGCATCAACAATAGGCATGACCCGACAAGCGATGCTTGCGCCGACGACATCCCGTTCGACTCGCTCATCGTCGCCACCGGCACTGTGGTCAATTTCTTCGGCGTCCCAGGCGCTGCGGACTACGCGCATCCTCTGTATACCCTGGCTGACGCCCAGAGGCTGCGCGACCACATCCTCCTTCGACTGGAGGAGGCGGACGGGGTGAGCGCCCACTCCTCGGATGGGACGCTCAACTTCGTGGTGGTGGGCGGAGGTCCCACCGGCGTCGAGGTTTCAGGTGCGATTGCCGAGCTCCTCGACATGACCTTCGCCCGCGATGGTTTTCGCTTCGACCGTTCACATGCCCGAATCGTGCTGGTCGACGGCCTCGACCATCTGTTGTCGGCGTTTAAGGATTCGGTGCAGCACTATGCGGAGACCACACTGCGGAGTCGCGCCGTCGAGCTGAGACTGGGGGTGTCTGTGTCCCGCATCACCCCAACCGAGGTCGAGCTCAAAGACGGATCGGTGATCCCGACCCGAACGGTGATCTGGGCCGGTGGCGTCACGGCCCGAGGAACGTTGGTTTCAGAACTCGGTGGGGAGATCACTCGAGGCGGGCGGGTGGTGGTGGACGCCGACCTCGCCGTTCCTGGCTACGACGGCGTGTTCGCCGTCGGGGACGCTGCCGCCATCCCTGCTGAGCCGGGCTCGGACCAGACCTGTCCGCAGCTCGCCCAGGCGGCCATCCAGTCGGGGCGCCATGCGGCCAACCAGATCATTGCCCAGACGCGCGGCAAGGCGCCGAGACACTTCCGCTACCGGGACAAGGGCACTATGGCCACCATTGGCCGACGAGCCGCAATCGCCCAGCTCCACGGTGGTCTCATCCTCCGTGGGACGGCCGGGTGGCTGGCCTGGTTCGGACTGCATCTCGTCTATCTGGTGGGATTCAGAAACAGACTGACGGTCTTTATCAACTGGACGTGGCGCTATCTGAGTTGGCCTTCCGGTCCGAGGATCATTATCGAGGACCGTCTTGAACGAGTGGAGGGGGAGCAAACCCGCCCCTCCAACTCCGAATCGGACAGGCCAATTGGGGTGACCGGCGCACGCGAGACGAGGCGGAGGGCAACCCTGCAGCGGGGGACGCAGGTAGGTGGTGGACGGTTCTCCATGGGAAGTGCACACTCCCCCGAGCAAGCGAACCAGACGCAGACCGCACCCTGAGAACCCGTTGCGCTCCCCGGATCGGTCCAACGACCAGCGTTTCCTGTGGGCGCGAAAAGGCGACGAGGGGCGCGACGGTAGTTAAGGTGTGGACAACGACTCCGACGGGACTAACGGGACGAGATGAAGTCGGTAGCGCATGGCACGTGACGCCGATCAACCTCTTCGGGCGGGTGATCGCGGAGGCTCGTAGGCTCAGTTGGGACAACGGGTGGGTGAGCCCATCGATCGGGCGACCGACTAAGGAATGTGACCGATGACGGCGTTGTCGGCAGACGTGGCTCGTAGTACTGATGCTCCATACAACCGTGAAGCAGATTGAGGGCGGGAGGCAAAGGGTATGCCCGAAACTGAACAGTTCACCATCGGGGCAATCGCGAGCTGCTCCGACGGCACCTGGTGCGATGTCACCCGGGTGGTGGTCGACCCCGTCGCGGCGGGCGGTGACGCATCTGGAGGTGGAACCGAAACACCGAAAGGGCCTGGTCGTCTCGTCCCCCTGGATCTCGTCGACGACGTGTCTGACCTACAGGCTGAACTGTACGACCGCACAGTTCGAACAGCTGGCACAAGCCGGGAGAGCCAATTCCTACCCGGCAGCGGTGGTCATGCGGACTACACAGTGGGAGTCACACTTGCCCAGCCGTTCTTCGGGTTGACCGAGGTCATCGGCGACGTCCCGCAGGCCGTTACCTACGACACCCTCCCCATTGACGAGGTGGCCATACGGCGGGCGAGCCGGTCGACGCGTCGGACGGTCGGATCGGAGTAGTCCAGGGATTAGTGGTCGATCCTCGGAGCCACACGGTCACGCACGTGCTTCTGCAGCAAGGCCACACATGGGGCCGGAAGCAGGCAACAATCCCGGTCAGTATGTTTACGAGGGTGAGAACCACATCTGGCTCGACATCACCGGGCAACAAGTCGGGGACCTCCCCGACGTCGTCATCGTCCATTCTGGCGCCTGATTTTTGAGCGGTTGGAAGTGTCGAGCGACAGTAGCCCACCCGAATACCACCATAATGACCTCGTGGAACTTACGCGGGTTCAGCCCTTCGAGGCGGAGGTGATAGTCGCGCGTTTGCGCGCGTCGGGCATCGAGGCCACGCTCGGAGCAGGCTCTGTGTACGAGTCCGTGAGTTTCGCCGAGGGTGTGCCAGTCTTTGTCCCGGCAGAGGGTGCTTCACGAGCCATGGCTCAGCTGGAATGACATCGCAAGCCTGACTCTGACGACGAGCAGTTGGGTCAACAGCAGGTACTTACCTCCGATACGCTGGCACTTCCCACGGTTGTCGTTTGGCAGGTACTCCATCCAACACGTGCGACCTCATGCCGGAGCCAGAACCGCTTCCTGCTCTGGCAGCGCGTCCCGCAGCTGCCTTCTCGAGCGGATCCCGAGCTTCGAGAACACTTTCCGCAGGTGCCACTCGACGGTGCGTTGGCTCAGGAACAGCTTCCTGGCGATCTCCCGGTTGGTGTAGCCTGCGCCGGCGAGCTTGGAGATCTCTGTCTCCTGGGGAGTCAGCTCATCGAAGGCCTCGACGCTGCGCCTGCGCACGGTCTCCCCGGTGGCCAGTAGCTCCCGCTGGGCTCGTTCGGCGAAACCCTGGACGCCCATCGCCATGAAGACGCCGTGAGCGGCCCGGAGCTCTTGACGGGCACCGACCCGACGGCCGGCTCGTCGTAGCCATTCGCCATAGAGCAGGTGGGCACGCGCCAGTTCCACATGGACACCGGTGCGACTAAGCCGCTCGAGAGCCTCTCGATAGAGTAGTTCGGCCTCGGCCCCCTGGCTGAGGAGGGCACGACACCGAGCCGTGATGCCCAGGGCCCAGTCGCTCCCGCTCGCCAACGTTGCCTCTGAGAGCTGGTCAAAGGCGGCCCTTGCCTTGTCCGTCTGGCCGGATCGCACAGCCGCCTCGACGAACTCGACGACCGACCAGGTCCTCAGACCGAGGTCGTCGGGATACTGCCTCCCCTGTTCCGCGGCCGCCATGGCCTCCTGGTAGCGGCACTGGCCATTGTTCAGCCAGGCCATGCGTCCATCGAGGTAGCCCGATGCATTCATTTGAATCCCTCCTTGAACTCGGTCGGCCGGTGAGACATCACCACTTTCCGTCCCTGCTGAAGATCTCGTGCCGTCTTGGTGGGCATCGCCGCCGATCGCGATTCATCATGCGCCCCCCGGGCAGCGATCGAATCCCGGAAAGGCTCATGGCACGCCTTGCTGCCTGTCTGTATGAATCTCTACCGACGTTGTTTGACCAATCCGCCGGGGATCTAATCCACCCCTGGGCGTCGTCTTGCGACGTCAACCGTAGGTTCAGAAGCACTCGGCCGCGAGTTCGTGCAGGTTCGTCTTCGCCAGCTCGACCAGTTCTTCTCCGCCGCCGGAGAGGATCGTCCTGGTCGCGTACAGGGTGAAGCCCTTGATCTGGCCGAAGGTCAGCTTGGGTGGCAGCGCGAGTTCCTGGCGGGCCGTGCGGACGTCGAGCAGGGCCGGCCCGTCGTGGCCGAACGCCGCTCGCAGCGCGTCCTCCAGTTCGTCTGCCTTGTCTACGGTCGCGCCGAACAGCCCGGCGGACTTGGCGATCCCGGCGAAGTCGGGGTTGTTCAGTTCGGTGGCGTAGGTGGCGATGCCAGCGGCCTTCTTTTCCAGCTCCACGAAGCCCAGTGCGCCGTTGTTGAACACCACGACCTTCACCGGAAGATGCTGCTGGCGCAGCGTGAGCAGTTCTCCGAGCAGCATGGCGACGCCGCCGTCGCCGGACAGGCTGATGACCTGGCGGCCCGGCTGGCTCACTTGGGCACCGATGGCCTGCGGCAGCGCGTTGGCCATGGACCCGTGGTTGAACGAGCCGATCGGCCGGCGGGTGCCGTTCATGCGCAGGTAGCGCGCAGCCCAGACGCAGGGCGTGCCGACACTCACTGTCTTGGCCATGGTTTGCTCCTTCCGTGGCTATGCGGCGGCCCAGAACGCGTGATGGTGCCTAGCGGCGAAGTCGGTCTCGACCTGCGGTCGTGGCGGGACGAGCGACATCACCTGCATGTCGTTCGCGTCGAAGGCGGGCCAGGGCTGGTCCGAGGTGGACGGGTTGCCACTGGCCGCGAAGCTCGCCCATGCCGCTTGCATGCAGGCCGAGAGGGCCTGCTGGTCGGCGCTGAACGGTTCCTGCTGCGGCGCGTCCGGCAGGTCGAACAGATACGGCCAGTCGGACTTGTGGGTCGCCATCGGCGTGTCGGTCATCGGCGGGTCATAGCGCAGCGGCGGGTTGTCGTCGTTGAACTCGTAACCGAAAGTTGGCACCCACTTCGAGGTCCACAAGTCCAGCTGTACGGCAGGGGACGCGAAGTTGGCGTCGCTGACCAGGGCGCTGAAGGCCACCGTGGGCGACGGATACGCCTCCAGCGGGTACTCAGCCGCAATAGCTGCGGCCCGCCCGGCGGACACGTCCAGCACTGAGGCGATCACGCGCTGGTAGCTATCGGCGGTCACCGGTTCAGGTACCCGCACGACGGCTTCGGTGACCGCGAGTTCGGCGTCGATGAACAGGCGCTCCTCATCGTGGACGGTCCCGTTGAGGACCGGCACCCGGGCGAACCGCCCGGCAGCCAATGACACCCCGATCGGCTCTTCGAGCACCACGCCGTCAACGACGGGTGGGACAGCGGCCCCGGGGAAGTTGCTCACCAGGTCAGCGACCGCCAGGCGGCGCAGACTCTCGGCGGTCTGATCCGGGCTGCCCGCCCTCTTGGCGAAGGCCTCGCCCTCGGCCTCGGCCGCAGCGAGAGACTTCCCCGCCAGCGCCCAGGGACCGACGCCGCTTTGCACGATCGCCCGGTGGAACAGCCCGTCCGAACCCCGGGAGGTCATGTGGGCGAGCACGGACAGGCCGCCGGTCGACTGGCCCGCGACCGTTACGTTGTCCGGGTCGCCGCCAAACGGGCGGATGTTGCCCTGCACCCAGCGCAGGGCAGCCTGCTGGTCCATCAGCCCGTAGTTGCCGGACGGGCCGCCGGGCTCGGACGCCAGCGCCGGATGGGCGAGGAACCCGAGAGCGCCGAGGCGGTGGTTGATGGTGACGACCACGACGCCGTGCGCCGCCAGCTTGGTGCCGTCGTAGTCCCCGCCGGCGCCGAGCGTGAAGCGGCCGCCGTGGATCCATACGAGCGCCGGAAGGCCGCCTTCGCCGTGGCTTCCCAGGGTCGGCGTGTACACGTTGAGATACAGGCAGTCCTCGCTCGCCGGACCGGTCAGGGTCGGGTTCTGCGGCTGCGGGCTTCTCGATCCGAAGACGGTGGCGTCGCGCACGCCCTGCCAGTCGGCCGGCTGGCGCGGGGGCCGCCACCTCAGGTCGCCGACGGGAGGAGCCGCATAGGGCAGACCGCGGAAGACGTAGCCGCCGGGCGCGGTCAGGCCGCGAACCTGGCCGCCGGTGGTGCTCACGATCGGTTCGGCGCTCGACTCCGCAGGCGGCTTTCGGCCGCGCCGGCCCTGCGAAGATGATTCTGATGCGTTCATGCTGTCGAGTCCTTCTCCTTGGTCCACTGCGGTGGTGGCTTGACTCTTCGATGCGTCCTGGCTGCTTCAGGTGTGCACCGATTAGCGCAGCGACCTGAACGCCGCTCGCATCTCGCCCGCAAACAGCTCCGGTTGTTCCCAGGCGGCGAAGTGACCGCCCCTGTCGAGCTCGTTGAAGTAGACGAGGTTCGGGTAGGCGCGCTCGGCCCAGTTGCGCGGTAGTGGGATGATCTCTCGTGGGAACCTGCTCACGGCTGCAGGGATCGAGACTGCGCCGCCGACCTTGGCTTTGTGGGCGGTGTCCTCCCAGTAGATGCGGGCCGAGGACGCCGCGGTGTTCGTGAGCCAGTAAAGCGTGATGTCATCGAGCATCTCGTCTTTCGTGAGGGCGCGCTCGGGTTCGCCGTCCGTGTCGGTCCACTCCGTGAACTTCTCGTAGAACCAGGCGGCCAAGCCGACCGGCGAGTCCGCTAGTGAGTAGCCGATCGTCTGCGGGCGTGTGCCCTGTATCGCCCGAAAGCCAGAGCTGCTCGCGGCAAAGCTCTTTGATGCCTCATAGGCGATGGTTTCCTCGGCCGACAGCCCCGGCGGCGGCGATTCGCCGTTCTTGAGCGCCTTGGCGACCTCGGGCGGAATCGCCGTTTGCGTGTTCGCCGTTGGTGGCCGTTCGATCGCTCCCAGCAACGTGGTCACGTGGATACCAACCAGACCATCCGGGGCCTGGCGGCCCAACACGTCCGTGACGACCGCACCCCAGTCGCCGCCCTGGGAAACATAGCGCCGATAGCCCAGCCGCCTCATCAGCTCAGCCCACGCGCGGGCGATGCGTTCGGGATTCCAGCCTGACGCCTGCGGCCGGGCGGAGAAGCCGAACCCGGGCATTGACGGCACGACCAGATCGAACGCGTCCTCCGCCCCGGCTCCATGGGATTCGGGATCGCTGAGCGGCCCGATCACCTTCACGAACTCGAGGAACGAGCCCGGCCAGCCGTGGGTCATGATCAGCGGCAGCGCGTTCGCATGAGGCGAGCGGACATGGATGAAATGGATGTCGAGCCCGTCGATCTCCGTGATGAACTGGGGGAACTCTTTCATCCTGGCCTCGAGGTTGCGCCAGTCGTAATCAGTTGCCCAGTAGTCGACGAGCTGCTGCACCCTTGCCAGCTGTATGCCCTGGGTGCGATCGTCGACAGTCTCTTTGTCGGGCCAGCGCGTGGCTGCGACGCGCTGTCGAAGGTCCGCAATCGCTTCTTCGGGGAAATCGACCCGGAACGGTCGCACTGCGGTCGCACTCGTTGGCCCGTCGGTCGTGATGGCCATGTGAGTGTCTCCTTTGCGCTGGGTTCGGGGGCCGGGGCGAGCAACCCTCCTGAGTTGTGAGTGCGCCTCGACACCCCTCACTCGAGTGTGAACGGGAGTCACGCTGCCTGCATCCCTGGAATCCCGTAGTCCTTCGGATTGTCAACGGACTGGTTCCAAGCGTCTTCGACCGACTCGTCGTCGGCCGGCCACGCGTTGGGGCTGCTCTTCGTACTCGCTTGCGTCGGGGCCCCCTTCAGGTAAGCCGGTATATGACCTGGCTCGACGCGATTGGCACCGAGAGGCGGGTCGGCACGACTAACAGAAACCAAGGATTTATCGAGGCAGCGATCCACCCATGATTGGTGGTATTAGCGCTACGACCAAGAGGGCAGCACTGCGGTTCACTGGAGGAGCATGGAACTTGGATTCCGGGGCGAGGTTGCCGTCGTCACAGCGGCCAGTAAGGGGATCGGGATGGCGGTCACCCAGACTCTGGCCGACGAAGGTGCATACGTCGTGGCGGGAGCTCGGAATACGTCGAGCTTGGAGGGACTGACCGGAGTCACGGCCGTACGTGTCGATTTGGCCACCTCGAACGGTCCGGGTCAACTGATCCAGAGAGCTCTGGATGAATACGGGTACGTCGATGTCCTCGTAAACAACATGGGCGGCTTAAAGCTGCGGCTGGATGGTTTCCTTGCTACGACGGATGACGATTTCATCGGGGCCCTGCAGATGAACTTCTTTTCGGCCCTGCGAGCGTGCCGAGCGGTGTTACCTTCGATGTTGGAGCGACGAAGCGGTTCGATTGTGAACGTAGCATCGATCAATGCGACGTTTCAGCCAGACGGTGCAACCATTGACTGCGGCGCGGCCAAGGCCGCTCTTGTCAATTTCACACAATCGGTCGCCCAGGAATTTGGACCATATGGAGTGAGGGCGAATTCTGTTTCCCCGGGCCCCGTCGCAACGGACCTGTGGTTGGGAGAGGACGGTATTGCCGAGACCGCGGCCCGCAGAACGGGCATCGACCCTGAAGAGGCGGTCGTCACCAGGTTGGCCGCTATGGGTGGAGCTGCGACAGGCAACTTCTCAACCCCAGAAGACGTCGCCGACCTCATCGCCTTCCTGGCGTCTAGCCGAGCTTCGAACATCACGGGTCAAAATCATATCGTGGATGGCGGATTGGTGAAGACCATCTGATCTAAGACCGCTGGCTGAAACCAGCCTGCCATGAACCGGGGTTGCACCCCAAGCCTCGCGCAGTGCACAGGGAGCGACGTGCACGGCTTCGTCAAGGTGTTCAACTCGACGGTGATCGTTCCTTTGGTCAGGACGTCACCCTGATCGAATCATTGTCAGTCCGACACGTCAACCAGGGACGCAACTTCGTCAGATACTGAGGCCTCGACTCGCTGGCAAATCAATTCTGCATCTAGGGGCACAGGCGCGGTGCTCATGACTCCGGCAAGGGCAGTTGTCGCCTCCGACGCCAGAGGGCGCCAGGTGTCGATCCAACTCGAAATCACGTCGGCGTTTTCGGGCGTATCGGCTATGGCCATTTGGATTAGACGTCCGCTCCATTCGCGATGCCAACGGGCGTCCTCATCAAGCGAGAAGTGAATGTGCCGCAGGATGGGATCGTCGTTCGTGGCGGCAAGATGACCGGCGAGTTCTGCGTTGACAAGACGATCGAAGTGCGGCTTGATTACGACGTTCGTCACGACGAGGGCCTCGCCCCAGTCATAGGTGATTAATGCTCGCTCAATGAGCTCGCGCAGGGGTTGGTAGGGGTCCGCTTCCTCCCAGTGACGACGATGCGCACCAATGTCGATGGCCGGGCGGGTGTCAGCCAGCTGCGCCGTTCGATATGCGACGCGCTGGAGGCGCCGCAACTCGTCGGCCGCTTGGAAGGCGGCACAGTTGGTCACCCGCGACGCGGGCGCCATCTGCCCTATGTACGCTGCGAGCATCTGGAGCCCATGAGCCGGAAAGCGGAGCGGCGCGTACCAATGGTCGACAAAGTCGACCCATGCGTCTGAGAGATCAACGTCATATTCATCGTTGTCGATCTGCCGGAGGAGGCCATCGATCACGTCCTCCTTCCTGTCCTGTAACTCGGTATAGCTGCGGTAGGTGGTGCGGCGGGGATCAGCGAAGGAACCCCAGTCTGTTGAGCACAGGTTGGATCGCTCGCGGTGGCGTCTATACCACTCAATCACCGGGGTGTCGGTGAGCTCGAAACCGTCTGGATAGTTGTAGTGGAGATCGGTGCTGACCACCTCATACTCCGTCGGAATACGCCGACCCGTCGCTAGTCGTGAGTACGCCTTGCGTGTCGGGGGCCGACCGCTCGTCACTTCATCTCGCCTCGGACGGCTCAGATGGAGTCTCGCTGGCGAGCCACCATACTGCTTCTTGATCCGTAAGCCGCATTTGCCCGGTGAAAGAGGACATCACGACCTCAAGGTCGCCCGGAAAATGCACATCTTGTCCGGTCATGGCCTCCACCGCACAGCGCGAGAGCCGACAGACGCCTGGCACCAGCACACGGAGGTATGCCCCTTCGTGGTGGACAAGGACGCCGTTGTTCTCGTCCTGAATTGCAGCCACGACGACCTCGGCGAACGGTGTGGCTTGAAGCACGGGGCCAACTCCGCGCCGATCTGAGTCCATTGGGCTCACGGCCTCTCACCGAGATCGACAAAGATGGCGTCATCGACCACGCGGGCCGAGTACCGGTGCAGGCACGACCCCGCCGGGTTAATGCCGCCTCCGCCGTAGGCATCGAATACCCACTCGTGCGCCGCGCAGGTGATCTGCCGCCCGTCAAACCTGCCTTCTGATAGCCGGCTCGCCAGGTGAGGGCAGCGATCGGCGTAAACGAATATCTGCCCCTCCACGTTACACATAACAAGGTGGACGGTCCCGAGATTCAGCGCATGCATCTCGCCTTCCCACAGGTCGTCAAGGTCACCCGCGTAGGTCCAGACGTCGTCCCTTGCTCCTGGCATCGCGGCTGCTTCAGACACCGCGACGCACCGTAAACATGTCACCGTTCCCGAGCCCGGCAGCGTTTATCGCTGCATCGAGGTCAAGCTTGTCGCCAGCTTCGTTGGTGACGGCAACGGGTGCACCGCATTCGTAGGACCATGCGGAGAGCTGCTCTGCGAGCTCGACGATGGTGAGCTCCTCCGACGCCACCATCAAGCGCCCGAGGTAGTCGTCCTCGAGGTAGCCGAACAGGTAGATGTTAGCCATGCGCTCCCCTCAAGCCTTTGGGACGGGATCAAGTCGCCACTGGTTGAGTCCGCGGCGAAGGTCCTTTCCCGTCTCGACGGGCGCCTCGAGGCTCATCCAGCGGAATAGGTCTGCCAGCCCGGCCGGTGCCATACCTGCGACAACCCGGTCGATAACACTCTTGTGCCCGCCGAAGCGATCCAACTCCTGGGTGAAGATCCACCGGCAGGGCTCAGAACAGAACAGGTAGCGCCGGCCATTGGCGGTAGCAGTGCACGCGGTGTTATGGCCGGGTCGGACAAACACAGTAGGTAGCTGACACAAGTTGCATAGAGCCGGCAACGCATAGCCGAAGGTTCCGGGCTCACCTTCGGTCTCCCAACTTCGGTCGACGTCGTCCCAAAAGAACCCGAACGTCTCCTCCCATTGCGGGTAGGCGCTCGCGAGCCACAACCGTTCTTCCTCCGTTGGCGTGGCGACGTCGAACCAGAGCGTGGTGCGGTACGCGTAGAAGCCGAGTTGCAGGCTGTGATGGGCATAGTCCAGCTCTTCTAGGAACAGCTCCCAGAACCAAGGACGCTCGAGGCCAAACTCTGCCAGGTTCTTCATGAACTGGTCGATAATCCATTCCTCCATGAATTGGCGGAAGGATCTCGCGCGTGCCCCCACTGGTGTGAGGTACTCCATCGACGTGCCTGTGAGCGCAATGAGTATTCGCCAAGAGCGCCACCACATCTTGTCGACGAGGTATTGAACCCGCTCTCCTGCTCCGTTCTCGATGAGTGTGCGAAGGACGGGGTGTCCGATCTGACCGTGCCGAGCCTCATCGGTCTGGATGCTCATCAACGCCTTCTCGAAGAGGTGGTCGTGGGCGCCGTCTGCGATCGCGGCCATTGCCATGAACTGGAGGTTCGTGAAGCCAGTCTCGAACACAAAGTTGAGCTGTACGGCGACTTCTATGGCGTCGGCAGCGAGGATCATGTCGTCGAATAGGTGCCGCGCTGCGATCATCACCCATTCAGTGGTGTGATAGGCCCGGTGAGTCCAGTCGAAGTTGCCGTCGAGGCGCAGGAGGTCGTGGCCGAGCAGCAATGGGATCTGCGTATGCCGGATCTCGTCGAGCGCGCCGAGCGTTGCCATCGTGCGCCACGCGCTGTCGCGGCCGAACCGCGCCATCCGCAGCTCTGCCACCCCGGCCGCGTACTCCGATAAGGCGAACAAGGCGTTATGGAATTTGAGGAGTTGCAACCACGCGGGATCGAGTTCCCGACTGACGTGCGCTTTAGTCAGCACGGACCGGACGCCCATTACCGATTCATCCTTGGCTCGCTGGTTGGAGACATACTCGCGGTACGTGGTCCGGTAGACCTCATTCCACCCGGCCCACGCGGCATGGAGAAGCCACGGGCTGCCACTTATCTCGGTCGGGAATACCTCGTGCTCGCTGACGTAGCTGTAGTCCCAATCCACCTTGCGGGCGAGGTCGAGCCAGTGCTCACGGCTCGGCACCGAGAATCACCCCCTGGAGGGCAGGGCTGGCTGGGCTTGCCACGGTCTCTGCCATAACTTCGTCGGGCGTCTTGTAGTAGGGGCTTTCCAAGAACAGCCCGCCCAAGAGCAGCGTTGAATGGGTCCTGAGCAGGTCAAAAATGAGTGAGCCGCCGAACTGATCCAGGTCGTAAAGACACAACATCACTTGCCTGTAAAGGGGCATAATCCGGTTCATTTCGGACTCAAGCAAAAGGTGCTCTTCGGGGTCGATGACGACGTCTTGCTGCGACCACGTGTTGACGGCGCGTACCATCTCAAATCGACTGTCGTACATGGCTTCGGAGATAGCGGTCTTCCAGAGGCCGATTGTCTCGTTGGCGGAGAACTTGCCGGATCGGCAGAAGACATGTGAGGAGCGCATGACGACGAGTTGATTTACGTCGGCCCGCTGACGAGGGTCCAAATCGGGGTCAAGCTTGGTCAGGATCTCCGTCGTCTCGATGGAGTCGACGATGCAGATGCATTTGTCCCCGGCCCGCAATCCCGTCTCTAAGAAAGGAAGTACGATCTCGTCGTGCTGACGCTGTCCGGCGTAGATTCCGCAGATATGGGTCCCCGGCCGGGCCTCAAGGCCGCTGAACCCCAGGTCGACTGATTGAGGCATGCTTCCCCTCTCGCCAATCGGGTACGCACGAAAAGCGTACACCCGTGTTCCGAAAGATTAAAATGGTCTCTAACCTGGGGCTTTACGCTATAGTGACGCAGCGCAATAGGAACCCCGCCATCGTCGGTCGCCCCTCACGGGCTTCAGGACAGTCGGGGGCTGAGGAGCTGACTAGCGAGAACTGAGGTTCGGTCGCCGGATAGAGGGCCCCTCTCCCACGTCCCTAACGTGCTGGAGTGACCAAGAGCGGCTGATCCGTCGCCTACTGCGATTCCTCGACGGTGTCGGTGGCGGCCAATGTACGCCAAGCGCGAGCGGCAAGCTGGAGGTTGAACTGAACGTCGGGTTCGGCAAGGTCGTGTCCGGAAATCTCGCCAATACGCTTCAGCCGATAGCGCAGCGTATTGCGGTGGACGTTGAGGACTCGAGCCGAGTGTGCGTAGTTCCCACCCGATTCGAGGTACGTGCTCAAGGTCTGGACAAGCTCCGCGCTCCGGCTTGCGTCATAGTCAAGAAGAGTTCCGAGCCAGTTCCGCACGAATCTCTGGACAGTGTTGGGGTCCTGGGCCTCGGCCAGGATTTGAAATACACCGAGATCGTCGAACAAGGTAACTGCCGCCTCGCGGTCGCCGTATGACATGAGTCGGAGCGCAAGCTGGGCCTCCCGGTATGAGCGTGGGACGTCCGTCGCATGGTCGCAGACTCCGCCAACGCCGATGTGGCAATCCATCCGCCCCAACTCGGCGTTCGCCTCGACCCGAAGCGAATGCCATGACAGGGAGGTCTCCGCCAAAACGACCACGGTGCCACGTCGGGAGCCAAGCAGTGGACGTGCTCCGAGGTTCTGGGCGGCACGGCGGACGGCATGGAATAGCCGCTCGTCAGGAACGGCGGTCGGATAATCCACCACCGCTACCCGCTGTTGCAGGCCGAGGTCATACCCGAGGATCTGGGTACGGATCCGAGCCCGCTCGTCATCAGTGCCAGCAAGCAGTTCCTCGAGCAGGTCGCGCCCGAGGCGGGTCTCGGCCTCCAGGACGCTCTGGAGCCTCGACAGTTCGAGGGCAAGCACGGTCGTGCCGTGCTCAAGCGCGATTCGGTCTTCCTCGCCAGCTGTGCCGCCGGGATCAAAAAGGGCGAGTACCACGACTGGCTCCCCGGATTGGCCGGACACTGCTGCGAGCCGGTTTCCGAGCCGGACCGGTGCGGGATGGTTGCCCTTCAGCTCAGCGAGCTCCTGGGCCCGGTCGCGCCCCTGCTCCTCGGGACCAGGCGGCCACGGACCCGCCGACGCTAACAGGCTGCCGCGCGAATCTTCGATAACAACCGGGTAGTCGGTGAGCTCATGCACGATTTCGGCAATTCCGCCCATTCCCCGCCCTTCCACCGCCGCCTCGGTTAGCCGGCTGTGGATGGCAAGACTGCGCTCAAGTCGAATATTGACGATCCCAAGCTCCTCCGCGGTCGCATGCTCACGTGCGTGGATATCCGCGTTCGCGACGGCGATCCCGAGCTGCTGAGCGAGGACCTGGAGCAGGAATTGCTCACTGTCTTGGATTGGCCCTTCTCCAGCGATGACAACGTGTCCGAAGGCACCCTCGAGACTGCGCATTGGGAGAGCCCACGCCCAGCGTTCGCCATCGACCTGGATGGTCCCGCCCAGTCCGTGCAGGTCTCCGAGCTGCCTCTCAACGGCTGTTCTGACCGCTCGCCGAAGGCACGGTCCAGCCATTTGTAACCATCCCCGATCCGCAACGAATACCCCGTCGCATCGCACCGGCGCCAGCGATGACACCACCGACGAAGCCAGCTGGGTTATCTGGCCTGCGTCCGCTCTTTCGGTCATGACCATCGACAACGCGATAAGGCCTTGGAGTTTGGTGAGCTGATCGCGTAAAGCCGATGCGTCCGGCGCTACCTGGGTGGTCGGAGAAGGCCCCTGGTGATGTTCCGTGCGGATCGCCCCCTTCCTTTGTCCTTCCGCCATCACGCGGAGGCCCCTACCGACCTTGTACCAAATCCACAACAATTCTATGAGAATTTGGCATAAATGGCCATAGCGGGAACCTGGTGGCTCGGCTCAAGCTGAAGTCGTTGGAACAAGCGCCCTCATCTGACCACCAGGAGAAACCGTGGGATTGGCTACTGCCGAGCCATCAAGCGAGGACTGGCACACCCGAGCGTCAGAGCATCCCCCTACGGACCCCGGCGAGTCTGCCGAGCCGGGTTGGGACGGAACGATGCTCCTAGGCAGGGGAGCCGAGATCGAGGTACTGGCACGAGTGATCGGTCAGGTGCGAGCCGGAGGCAGCGCGGCGCTGGTCATTCGGGGCGAAGCCGGTATCGGAAAGACCGGCTTGCTCAATGAGATGATCTCTTTGGCAGATGACTTTGAGCTGGTCCGTGTTGATGGCGTGGAATCCGAGGTACAGCTCGGTTACGCAGCATTGCACCGCATCGTCCTTCCCTTCATCGATCGGATCGGCCACCTGCCACTCCCCCAACGGGAAGCGCTTGAGTCCGCGTTCGGGATCAGTGCATCCGGGCCGCCCGATCGCTTCCTCGTCGCCCTGGCGGCATTGACCTTGTTGGGAGACATCGAGAGAACCTCGCCGTTGCTCGTCGTCGTGGATGATGCCCACTGGCTCGATCCCGACTCCGTGCTCGCATTGGCGTGCGTGGGACGACGGTTGCTCGGGGACCGAATGTCTCTCGTCTGCGCCGTGCGCGAGACGTTACCGGATCCTCTTACCTATCAAGGATGGCGAGAGCTCCATCTGAGAGGTTTGGAGGAAGCATCAGCTCGTGAACTTCTCTTATCGCTTGCTAAGACTCCGGTTCACGGCAGGGTTGCCACGGAGCTCGTCGTGACGGCCAAGGGGAACCCGCTGGCCCTACGGGGCTTCCTTGAAGAACTCAGCCCTTCCCAGCTAGCGGGGCTGTCTCCCCTCCCGGACCCTCTTCCCACGGGACAGTTGATAGAGGCTCGATTCGGACGGCAGGTGGAGGCTCTTCCTCGCGAGACTCGGACGGCCATGCTGCTGGTAGCGGCGGAACCATCTGGGGATCCGGTGACAATTGGCACTGCCGCGAAGAACCTGGGAATCTCGCTCACCTCACTCGAGCCGGCCGAAACCAGTCAGCTCATGCGAACGCATCCTCGGATCGAGTTCTCGCATCCTTTGGTTCGATCTGCGGTCTATTCCGGTGCCTCGTTGGTTTGCCGCAGGGAAGTGCACCAGGCCCTGGCCACCGCTACAAATCAGACCTCCGATGGAGAGCGTTGGGCGATGCACCGAGCATTGGCCTCTCTCGGCCCGAATGAAGACGTTGCTCTTGCCCTCGAGGAGTCGGCCGCTCAAGCACGAGGACGGGGTGGTTTCTTGGCAGAAACAACACTCCTGATGCGATCGGCAGATCTGACGCCTGAACTACGACGACGCTCGCGACGTCTCCTCTTGGCTGCTTACGCTGCGTACCACGCCAGTAACCCATCGCTCGCCGAGAGCCTGCTCAATGGCGCCCGCGGAGGCGAGCTCAACCGGGTCGATCTGGCGCATGCTCAGCTTCTGGACGGGATGATTCGAGTACACGCTGGAAAATCTTCTCAGAGTCCCGCTCTTTTGCAGCGGGCAGCTGAAGCGTTTGGGCCCTTCGACACGAAGCTGAGCCACCGAGCATTTCTTACCGCGCTGCTCGCCCACCGTTCCGTCCTTCATCTCGCCGAGGATACGACGGGACGTGAGCTTGGAGAGGCAGCCCTGGCCTCACTTCGTGAGGCGGAAGACGACTCGACTGTCGACATTCTCCTTAGGGGTATCGCGTCTGCGTCTGCGTGTGAGTTTGCGGACGCCGTTCCGGCGCTTCGCAGAGCGCTATCTCACTTCGATGAGATGTCAGCCGATGAGGTGATCGAGTGGTTTGACGTCGCAGCGTTCATCGCCAACGAACTCTGGGACGCAAGGGCATCTCGCTCGACTACCGAGCGACTCGAGGGTATTGCCAGGCAACAGGGTGCGCTTCTTGCTCTTCGACACGCCTTGTTGACGTCGGGTATGAGGGAGACGTGGGAGGGCAAGTTCTCGGCCGCAAGTGCGCGCTTTGCAGAATTCGTCGACATCAGGGGGACCGCTGTTGCTGCCCTTCTGGACGTCGAGCTGGACGCATGGCGGGGCGATGAGACGGTTGCCCGAGCCAAGATTGGCGAACTCTTGGAGCTAGGCACTGAAATTGGGGCTGGATCGTTGCTTCTGACCGCTCATCTCGCATCAGCCACGCTGGAGCTCGGACTGGGCAACTA
The DNA here is from genome assembly GCA_963813525.1 of uncultured Acidimicrobiaceae bacterium. Taxonomy (GTDB): domain Bacteria; phylum Actinomycetota; class Acidimicrobiia; order Acidimicrobiales; family RAAP-2; genus Bog-756. Next base: position 269,564 of record CAWEZI010000005.1, on the reverse strand, counting down.
TCCGGAAGCGCTTAGCGCGGCCGAGGCACTACACGCTCCAAAAAGCCCAACCTGGTCGTGTTGGGCACTTCCACTAGTGGTTGAAGCGGCTGTGAGGTGCGGCGACAAGATGGCCGCCAAGAGAGCATTCCGCGACGTGGAAGAAATTGCCGCTGTAGTTCAGACGCCTTGGGCGCTCGGCATCCAATCGCTCTGCCGCGCACAAATGAGCGAGGACAGCGGCCAGATCGCCTCCTCATTTCAAGAAGCCATCACACGGTTCGAGCACATGCAATGGCTCACACTCACGGGGCGGTCACACCTTCTTTACGGGGAGTGGCTACGCCGCGAGAAGCGCCGGGCCGAGGCGCGAACCGAGTTGCGCGCTGCGTACGAGATCTTTGAGGCTATGGGCGCCAAAGCTTTCGCCGAACGGACTCGGATTGAGCTCCAAGCGATCGGCGAGCGCACGAAGAGACGCAACAACGCCAGACCAACGGACCTTACGTCACGAGAACTGCAGATCGCGCGCTTGGCCGCAACGCGGCTGACAAGCCGGGAGATTGCGTCCCAATTGTTCATCAGTCCCCATACTGTTGAATATCATCTCAGGAAGGTCTTCCAGAAGCTGGGTGTTGGCTCTCGACGAGATCTCGCCACAGCGATCGAGGATCTTAGCCACTAGGATGTTGAACTCCTTGAATGCTGAATAGGACTGCCTCCAATACTTGGATACTGAAGATTCGCGCCCCACACGAGTGCCTAACAGGGTGAAGCAGGGCGCTCCTGCGATAACGACCGTCGAGCTGTAGTTTCTTGCTTTGAAATGGGCCTTTGAGCGATTGCGCTGGTACAGCCGGTAGGTCGAAACTGGTGCTTGTCCAACCTGAAAAGCCTGAGGGTCATTGGCGACATCGCCAAACACACCCGGTGCAAACTATCTAGAGATGGCTCGCCCTATGCGCTCTCAGCGATCCCCGACTCCCACTCCACGAACAGCGGGCGGCCCTACCCATCTCGGTGAATGCGGGTGGTTTACACCGATCCCTTCACTGTGAGAGCTAAGCGAGGAGCGTCAGTTGAGAATCTCCCGAATGCTTGTCCTCCGAATCGATGAGCAGGATAAGCAGGTTTGCAGCTTGATGATCCTGTACCCCATGGCTCCGAGATGCGGCTATCAGGCGTGGAGGCTATCTACCGCGCTTGTGATGCCCCTGAACACGTCCTCAACAGGCTGCTCGCCATTGATCTCAAGCAGTATCCCGCGGCGGGCGTAAAAGTCAACGAGGGGCTCCGTCTGATTCTCGAACACTTCGAACCGGTGGATGATCGTGATCTCATCGTCGTCTGTACGTCCCCCTTGGTCCGCGCGAGCCTGAAGCCGCTTAAGCAGCTCGTCATAACCGACTCTGAGATAGACGACGGCCTGAAGCTCGACGTCTTTGACCTCCTGCGCGACGGAGTATGCCACCTCTGTCTGGCGTAACGTCCTCGGGAAACCATCGAGCACGTAGCCACCGTTGCTAGTCGCCTCGAGAACCGGCGTAGCCAACATCTCGAAGACAAGTTCGTCCGGTACAAGATCGCCCCGCTTCAAATAGGCGGCTGCCACCCTCCCGATCCTCGTGCCTTTGGTAACCTCAGTACGTAACAATGCCCCGCTCGATAGGTGTGCGATTCCGTAGTGAACAGCCAACTTCGCCGCCTGTGTTCCCTTTCCAGCACCCGGAAGAGCCACCAACAAGAGCCGCACTCTCGCAAGACTATTGGCACCGGAGATGTGGTTGAACCGTCGGCGGAATCCTGAGGGCTACTGCATTAGGCTCTCCCGCATGGACGGAGGCCCTCAGGAAATTGAGATGACTGTCGTTTTGAGGTGGCAGCTCTGTCAGGAGAGCGACGATCCTCGCTTGATAGTGCAACTTGAGGACGCAGAGGGTCGGAAGTGGGATCCAATGCCGAACGCCGCACCAATCACCGGTTTTCTGCCCGTCGGATGGCCGAGGGATGGCGCCCTGACTTTCAAGCGGACCATCGAGGAACGCTGAGCCCAAACCAGCCGGGCCGATGACCGGCGAGAACCAGAGCGGCACACTACGGCCTCTAGATCGGGAGGTCCCCTGCTTTGACCACTCCGCCACGCGACTCCATTGCTGCTCTAAATGAGCTCCTGAGCGAGGTTGTCGATGTCGAGGAGGACGTGAAGCAGGCACACAGAAAGGTGTCCGCTGAGTTGAACTCCACATGCGTCGTCCATTGTTCATTTGGCGACAGCGCGACCGCTGCGCGGGTCCATCACCCGCACCCCACCTGGATCTCGCGCCTGCTCCCTACGGCTGGTTTCCCCGATACCTTCCCCACTCCAGCGCCGCGCCCGACTGTTTCGACAGAAGGCTCAGCATGTCAGCGCGTCTCGCTAGCCTGTCGAACCGAATCGCTCCACACGCATTCGTTGCTCCGGTATTCTCGTGCCGGCCAGGACTTCGGTGGCGGCATCGGAAGACCCTGACGATCCGCACAGCCAGGCCCTCGTCCGTGGCGCCAGCGGCGAGGGCAGATCCTCGAGGCTTAGGCGAGCCGGCGGCCGGGGCCAGCCCTTCGCCGGACGCAGCAAGCGAAATGGCGGAATGCTCCGACCCTCACGAGATTACTAGTCACCGTCATTGCAGGGGAAGCAACCGGAATCAGTTGGATCCCGAGTTGTAGGCCAGTTTGTGGGCCTGGATCGATTCATCCCGAAGACAGGTGCTGCCGGCAGTCGCCCGCCCCTGGAGGCGGCCACCATCGTTGGGATCGGATGGGACAATCCTCAGGTTCCTGGGGATTCAGCTACACCATGGCTGCACCTAGCGCCGCGGTATGGCGTTCAGCTCCCCTGGGCGAAGTGGTGTGCGGTGAGCTCGTGTCCGGTGGCCATGCCTCCGGTGCCCGGATCGGAGTGAATCAGAGCCGCCGTCAAGCGAGGGGCGGGCGGGCGTTGACAAGGCAGTATGGACGATCCTTAAGTCGCGAGGACCAATCGGTCGATATCACATCCATGGTCGCCCGCACCTTCAAGAGAGCATCAGGCTGGTGGCAAGACGCCGACGGCTTGTGGCATTCACCTTCCGAGGGCCCACCACCGGTCCCTATTCCAGAATCCGGTAGCGACCGGGAAGATGGCTCTCAGTTCGAGAGCAATGAGCCGCCAGTTCTCGGAGGGGGTCCCATCGGACCTGTGTCTGGCCATGCGGACCAACCAATTCAGGACGTCGGTTCTGGTGACGTAGCCGAAGTGATCACCGATCGATTGATCGATGAAAAAGGACTGACCATTTCGGATGCCGAGTCGTGGGTTGACCTCGGGGTTGGGGACTACGACGAGATTGTCGCTTGGTCGATGCTCGTCGACTACCCAAACGAGGCAGAGGCCTGCGTAGCACAGGGCTATTCGAGCGCCGACGTCGGACCGTGGATCAAAAGCGGTATCGCTTTTGATGCCGATGATGCTCTCCCGTGGATTGCCTCGGGATACAGCCTCATTGAAGCCGCCGCGTGGCGCGACGTCTCATATATATCTGCGCCCAACGAGATCCAGGTACTGCGAGACAATTGGGCCTCTCATGGATTCGACCCATCGGAGGCCGTGAGGTGGGTTGCAGTGGACGACTCTCCATCTACGGCTGAACAATGGCGGAAGTCTGGTATTGCGCTTGATGATGCCAAGGTGTTTTCCAAGGCATACATGGACATTGATGACAGCAAGTTGTGGATCGAGGCCGGCTTCAGCGCCACCGTCGCGAGGCAGTTTGATGCGGAGGGTTTTGACGTGGAGGACGCCATTGCCTCACGCGTTCGAGGTCTGACAGTGTCTGCGGCGCTCAGGAGGTTGCGCGATGGTGGCTTCGACGGGGAAGACGGGGAAGACGGGGAAGACGGGGATTATCGTCCAAGCGCGATCAATATTGCCAACTCTTTTGCAGATGACCACCCACAAGTTGCGGCAAGGATCCAATCGCAGGGAGTGATTTGGTGGGGATTGGTCACCCAACATCTTGAGCGCTTAGTCAAGCTGACCACCGAAGAGCCTGCTGTCATGGCTGCACTCGGCGAACAGGCCGGTTTCTTGCCTCGTTCCAAGACGGCGATCGATTGGGCGTCTAGGGAGCCCAATATGTTTCAGCTGCTCGCGAGTCTCGCACGTGGCTACGGTACGGGTCGGCTGGCATTGGGTACGCACGAACAAGTGCTGCAATATTCGACGGCCAAAGAGGACGCTGACCAACGCGGAGCACAGATCAGCCTTTGCTCGAACAACCTGGAGTTCGAAGAGGTCGCGGCGTGCTCAGAGGATCCGACGGCGCTCGCGGCGGCCGTTTACGGGGTCAGCGCAGAGGAGTTCGACGATCAGGCACAAGACGCCATTCGTTCCCTCATGTTTGATGCGTGTCGACAAGGATTTCTCGTGGCCATCGCAGAAGACCTTGAGCGAGCAAGCAGCCGAGGGTAAGGCCATGTCGGTCGCATGTCCCTGCGGTTGCGGAAGGTCCATTCCGCGCGTAGCAAAGCGAATGGCCGAGCGCGCGGTCTTTATCGACAGCTTGTCCGCCGTGCCCGCTCACCTGTCCGATCTTTGCGAAGGGTCGGACGGCGCAAGCGCCCAGCAAATGGCAGCCTTCTCGCATCGGGGACTGATGTACTCAACAGCGATGATTTCTGCGGCACATGGCGAATCAGCCTCGAGGAATCTTCCCTCTGGAAGAGAGGTTGGTGACTGGGAGGCGGCGGCGCTCAGGCTGATACATGTCGTCAGTAACTCTGATCCGGAGTGGTTTGGTCGTTGGCCTGGACCTGTGCGAAACCGTCTGACCGGCAAAGGAGCATCGCGAACATCAAGAGGAGGTCGGCCAGGGGCCGACCTCATCCAGTCGAATCCGCGGCGGGACCATCAAACCGAAGAGGATCGAACACAGAGTGCGTGCATAGGAGGGTACCTTCCCGATACCAGCCGGGATTACGCAACGTCCGCCTTCTCTGAGGGCGTAGCGGAACTGATCGATCAACGGCAACCCATCCCTGCTCCAGCGGAATATTTGAAAGAACACGCCGACCGGATCTTTTCCTCGTACATCACAAACCGTGATCAGCTGATCCCTCTGCAGGCGATGTCCATGGCAGTTCTTTCCGAAGTTCCTGGTGATCAGGGTACCGAGGCAGTTGAGTTTTTAATTGGCGCGCTCGACGACACTTACGGATCGGCCGCAGGGTACGAGACGTTCAATGAAATGATGAGTTTGGCTGAATTCTGGTCGGGACGCCTTGAGCCACCGGAACAGCGGACCGCTCGATACGCCCGTCTCAATGTCGGAGATGTCGCCAGGCACCTGGCCACAGACGAGCTTCAGATCAGCCAGTTCTGCGCTGCCTACGGCCATGACACTGAGGCGGCCGCGAATCTGGCTACGGCCGCCGCCTTACTCATCTGCAAAAAATGTAAACAGAAGAATGGATCGCAAGCGTCCGAACTGCAGAGGGCCAGAAGGGTCTTCAAGGACTATGAGCTCAAGGCCGAGCGAAGAGGTCAAGAGGGCGTCAATGAACGACTTTGGTGCGTGACAGTAGGAGCCGCGTTGCGGACCCTGTAGCTCGTTCGCCCGAATGACACCGGATCGGGTGCCCTACTGGTGCCCGATCATGGGTGGTTAGCCGACCGGGAGCAACTCCCCGCGTCCCAGTGCAGCCGATGGTGACGGTCAGGGCCGGGTGCAGGCATATCCGGTGATCCGGGATACCCCAAGAGCGCCCGGGTATCGGCACATCCCGGTCGCTCTGACCGGCCACCATGAACCCGTGCCCGACAGCCGGTTCACCATCCGTCCGACTCGCCCCGAGGACGCCCCACGTCTCCAACACATCGAGGTGGCCACCCAAGGCCAGTTCGCCGCCATCGGTTATGACCAGGTTGCTGCCAACCCCCCAGACTGCATCGAGTTGCTGGTCGAGTATGCGCGGTCAGAACGCTCCTGGGTAGCTGTTGTTGACGAAGAGGTATTGGGCTACATACTCGTAGGTGTCCTTGACAACGCCGCCCACATCTTCCACGTCTGCGTCCATCCCGGCCACCAGGGACACGGGGTCGGGAAAGCACTTATCGGGCAGGTCAAAAGCTGGGCGCGTTCGGCGGGACGACCGGCAATGACCCTGGCGACCTTCTATGAGGTGCCATGGAACGGTCCGCTCTACGAGCACCTCGGCTTCCGAGTAGTGGATGAGTCGGAACTGGGACCCGAGATGCTGGCCAGAGGGGACCGCGACGTGGCCGGAGGACTATCGCCTAAGGGGCAGGTGGCCATGCGGCTCGACCTCGACATCTGACCCAAGTCGGTCGGACTGCGAGTCTGTACGAACTCTCGACATAGCCGACCGTCCGCAACTGCCGGTTACCGAGCGGGGACGCCCCTTCTCCGCCTGGCCCGGAAGTGCGATGATGGGTCAGTGAGCAACCCAGTCCAACGACCCCTGAGTTGGTGGCGAGTCCGCGTTTCGACCCACATCCCATAAATCCCTCGATGACCGCGCCGGACCAGCACCATTTTGGGGCCGCTCTCACCACCTCAGCTGATTGACGCCCACCGGGCAACTTCCCACTCGGTCAGCGGGACGCTGACCGTGGCCAGCACCCGGAGGCCCCTGGTCCCTTCGGTGACGAGAACCTCGAGCAACTCCTCGTGAAACAGAAAGAAGTTCCCGAGTAGGGCATCGCAGTGGAAGCACCCATTAGAGAGGTAGGTCTCTCCAGCAGTCCGGCTGGCCCGCTCCTTGATCTCGCCCACCTGCGGGGCGCCCGCCGGGAGGTGCGCGGCGGCGAAAGCCAGGGCTGCGGGCTCGCTGGTCTGGAAGAGCTCGTCATCCTCCCGGGCCTCAGTTGGTGACACCGCCACTAGAGCCACCGTGCTCCCTCCACACTTCCAGCAGGCCGTGGACAGCCCAAGCAATTCGAGATCAACCATTCGGTCTTGCGTTCCTTCATCAGTGCTCATGGGAGAACCGTAGCGACCGGGTGTAACGCCTCCCGGGGCCACGGCTCAACGCCGGCCATAAGGTCCAAGACCTTGGCGATGCCAGTGGGCCAGAGGCATTCGACCATGTCCGCAAGCCCAGTTGGGACGAGTGTTCTAGCCTGGATTCGTGCGGATCGAGAGTGCATTCATCGCAGGGCACGTCGAAGTGGATCCGGTTACAGAAGCACTCGACGTACGGTCCGGTTTCCGGAACTACGTCAAAGTCCCGAGCCTTCCCTTCTGCTACGACCTGGGGCTGGCCATGGTCGTCCAGATTGCGTTCGACGAATACGACCGTCCGTTCACACTCGCCATCGACGTTGACCGCGTCGAAGATGGCCGGGTGATGCACCACGAAGACTTCACCTTCGAGATTGCCTACGGGATCCGGGCCATGGACGGATTGAGCCACCACCATCCGTTCGCCTTTACCTTGCCACTCGAATTCTACAATGTCGGCCTGCATTCGGTGATCATCGGCGATGGGGATTCGGACTTTGCCCACGTCGATTTCGTGGTTCAGATGGTCACATTGGAACACGTCTGACTAAGGCACACGCGCCCTTTCGATAGTCCGCGCTGCCCTCGACTGCGATGCCTCGAACTGTCCCACGCTGTTGTTTTGGCTGACGTGTACCAGGCGCGTTTGTCGACCGATTGGGGCACCGTCTTCCGTCCTGCCCCGACAAGCCCCACTAGCACTAAGCCACCGACCTGTCGCTCTTCTGCTGGGAGACAGCCGGGGGAGTCGGTCGACAGTTTGGGATCCAACCCCCCGGTGGCCGAGCCGAACAATCAGAAGGTGACAACACCCTCACGCCGGAAACTGCGTTATTTGAGGGAGGGTGACGTTCGCGAGGGCGCGTGTTTCCCCAGTTCAGGGTCCCGCATTGGCGGGGTGACGTTGAGGGTGACGTTGGTCCGGATCATGGGCGACGGCGAGGACGCACGGTCCCGCACAGAGCCCTGGAGTTCCCATGATCCCTCCGCCGTTTGTCTCAAATCCTGTCTCACCACTGTTGACCGCCAGCTTCAACATCACTCCGAATAGCTCCCTACCTGGTTCCTCCCAGGTGACCTCGTTCCTCGGTGGGATCGAGCAATGGGCCGTCTACGCCTGCCTGCTCGGTCTGATCGTCGGCGGTGCCGGCCTGTGGTGGGGGGTCCAGAACGGGTCCATTAACCGGACCTCGGTGTCCCAGCACAAGGTGCTTGCCGCCTTCGCTGGGGCCGTCATCATCGGGGCTGGGGTCTTCCTCATCACCTGGGCCTTTAACTTCGGTACCTCGGTCAGCTGAGATGCTCATTGGACTCTCACTTCTCGACCCTCTGGGTGGCGTCGGCCAGGACATCGTCGGTTGGATCGGTCGCTCCATATCCCAGGGGATCGGCGGGTTCGCCAGTTGGGCCATTGGTGGCGTGATCCACGCCATGCAGTCGACCACCACCCCGGACTTCACCTCGTGGTTCAAGGGCCCGTGGCGGGCCATGCTCACCGTCGTCGCCTGGCTGTCGGCACCGGTTCTGTTCATCGGGGTTGGCACCGCCGCCTTGAAGGGGGATCTGACCTCGGTGCTGAAAAGGGGCTTCGGAGCCCCGGCAATCATGGCCATCGGCACCGCCGTCGCACTACCCGTGACCGCCGGCGTCCTGACCCTTGTCAATGCGTGCTGCAGCCTCCTGGTCGACCAGGCCCTCGGAGGCAACCAGGGGTTCGGCCAGGGCCTCGACCACCTGTCCAACTTCGCCCTCTCCGCCACCGTCACCACCGGCGGCAGCAGCCTGCCCGGACTGGCGGCCGCCCTGATCATCGCCCTCGCCGGGCTGGCCGCCCTTGTCATCTGGTTCGTGCTCGCCCTCCGGGGAGCGCTGCTCTACCTGGAGGTATTGGCCATTCCGCTCGCCCTCATCGGGCTCTACTGGGGCGGGACAGCCTACTGGATCAAGCGCCTGGTGGACCTGATCATCGCCACGATCGTCTCCCAGCTGGTCATCACCATGCTCATGGTCCTGGCCGCGGCCGACCTCAACAGCGGCCGGCTGTCCGGGACGGACCCCGGAGCGGTCGGCGGGGACATGACCACCCTGTTCCTCTGCCTGGCTTTTCTCATCCTCGGTTCGCTGGCCCTTCCCATGGCCCTGAGGCACGTGCCATCAGCAACCGAACACGCGGCAGCCACCGCAGCCATGATCAGTGCCCCGGGTCGCATGACCTACATGGGCAGTCGCGTCGCCGGTACGGCGAAGATGATGGGAGGTTCGGGCGGTAGCAAAGCCCTGGTGGAGGCGGGGGCCGCAGCCGGACCGGTCGGTGTCGCTGCCACCGCCGGAGTAGGTCCGGCAGCCGGCGCGGCCAAGGCCGGAGCAAAGGCGGCCACCGGTGCTGCTGAGGGCTCCAACCCGGGTGCGGCCTCGTCATCCGCCGGTTCCAACACCGGGGCGACCGGCACCCCAGGCAGTCCGAATCCCACCGGACCGATGTCCGGCAGCGGGACTGACTCCGGCACAGGACGCACCGCCAGCAGTCAAGCCGGCCAGGGCCAACGTCGATCCCAGGAAGGCCCGGCCTCGGCCTCTGGAAGTCCCGGTTCGTCCAGCACATCTGGGCCGTTTGGAGGAGCGGCCAGTCGGGACGGCCGAGCGGGTGGCCCGCCGACCCCGAAGGCACCGGGAGGATCCCGTGGCTGAACACGGCACGCTCTACAACTTCGGCGTCCTCACCAAGCGCTACGAGCTGGTCAGCCGCACCGCAGGCCAGCTCGCCCCTGGCGTGTTCGGCGCCGTATGCGGATTCGTGATGGTCCTGGGCTCTATCCCGATGCCGTTGCCTTTCGTACCCGTCCTCCTCGGCTTCTGGTTCGCCCTCGGCCGGGTGCCCTTCGGTCGGCACCGGGGAACCAAGGTGCGCTCCCTTCTGTGCCCGTACGCGCGCTACGGGCTCCTCCGTGCGAACGGTCGGACCTTCTGGGAGATGCCTCAGACCTGGCGGGCCGTCGGGCTCAGCACGGTGACCGATACCGCTCGGCACCAGCCACGGAACAGCACTCCACGTCCCCATCGACGCCGCACCGCCCGCACGGCCACTACACCGACCCCAGAGGCACCATCGGACGACCGAAGCCAGAAGTCGGGGCCGCGAAGAGCACGCAAGGCAGTACCCGAACAGCTGCCACCGGAGCTCGGTCGGCTCCGCTTCGAGGCAGGCGTCCTCGACGGGACCGAGGCCGGTCTGGTGGCCGAACGGGTGGGACGCCGGAGACTGCTCACCGCGGTGGTCTCCGTATCGGGAGGCGATCGGTTCGTGTTCTCCGGTCCCGATGAGCAGGCGGCCCAGATCAGTCAGTGGGGCGAGGTGCTGAAAGGCATGGCCGCCGAAGGCGCCGGCCTGCGGCGTCTGCAGTGGGTCGAACGGGCCACCCCCCAGCCTTCGACAGTCCAGTCGGACTGGTCGGCTGCGGCCATGGGCCAGCTGCCGACCGAGGAGTGGGACGACTACCAGTCACTGCACGCGTCCATCGGCACGGCCGCCATCCATCACGACGTCTACCTGGGCGTCCAGGTGGAGACCGAGGCCAGCGGAGCCGACGCGGTGACCGAGGCCACCAGCGAGCTGGCTCAGCTCTGCGAACACCTGCTCGCCATCGGTCTGCGCCCAAAGGTCCTCTCCCGCCGGGGAATCGCCGCCGTGCTTCGTCAATGGGCCGATCCGACGGTGGACGAGCGCCTGGCCTGCTGGGGCGACGAGTCGATCCCGACCACCCAGGCGGGACCAGCGTCCCGCCTCGTCGGCTACGACACCGTCCGCACCGACGGCTACGTCCACCGGGTCGGTCAGATCGCCGCCTGGCCCCGGATCGATGTAGGCACAGAGTGGATGTATCCGCTGCTGGCCACGGCAGTGCCGGGATCGGTGCGGACGTTGTCCATGCACCTCGAGGCCGTCTCCACCGAACAGGCCTTCGCCGAGGTCCGAGACGCCCGGACCACCGGAGGGATGGCCCAGCGCAAGCGGGACGAGAAGGGGATGATCACCACCGAGGAGGAGGAACGTCGAGCCGACGAGGCCCGGGCTCGGGAGCGGGAGCTGACCCGGGGCTTCCGCCAGCACCGGATCGCCGGGCTGGTCATGGTGTCCTCTCCTGCAGCGGACACGGCGGCCCGAGCGTGGAGGCAGGCCGAGCGCAAGGCCACCGAGTGCCACCTCGACCTCCGGGAGCTCTACGGCCGGGGCCACGAGGGATGGGCCGCCACCCTGCCTCTGTGCCGTCTGCAGTTCACTCGGGGCCTGCTCTGATGCTGAAACTCCCACCCATGTCGGTGACCACAAGGCACTCGGCTTCCGCCTACCCCTTCCAGTGCCAGGCCGGACTGCCGCTGGTCGGCCCAATCATCGGCCAGGAGGTCCTCGGCCAGGGGATGTTCTGTTACGACCCGTTCTGCCTCTACGAGACCGAGACGCTGCTCTCCCCCTGCATGTTGGTCTCGGGCAACAAGGGCTATGGGAAGTCGGCCTTCGTCAAGGCCTACCTGCACCGCCAGGCCATGGCCGGCAAGTGGATGGCCATCCTCGATCCGAAGGGCGAGTACCTCGACCTGGCCGAACGGGACCAGCTCTCGCTCCTGGCCCTTCGCCCCGGGGGCTCCGTGCGGCTCAATCCGCTCGAGGCCGGGCCCGACGCAGTGGACGTTGGCGCTGTCCGGACGGGCGATGACATCCGGGGTCGGCGGATCGGGGTGGTCATCGCCCTCGCCGAGTCGGCCACCGGTCGCCAGGTCACCAGTGACGAGCGCTCGGTGGTCACCGCTGCACTCATGGAGCTGGAGCGACGGGTCATCGAACGGTCACTGTCTTATGCAACGGCGCAGTGTCGTCCGACGGGGCCGTTTTACGCGCCGACCCTGCGGGACGTGATGGATCTCCTGATGGAGCCGACCGTGGGCATGGCCGCAGAGCTCCGAACGGATCCAGCCAGCCTGGCCACCGACGCCCAATCAGTGGCCAGAGGACTCCACCGGCTGGTCGAGGGCGACCTGGCCGGGATGTTCGACGGGGAGTCGACGGCCACCGTCGACTGGTCGGGGCCGGGCATTGTGGTCGACCTGTCGGCCGTGCTCCAATCACCGGCCTTCTCGTCCATCCTGGTCTGTGCCGGGGCGTGGTTGGCCCAGGTGGTGTCGCGGAAAGACCGCCAACGGATCATCGTCGTCGACGAATGCTGGAAGGCCATCCGTGACGCCGGGTTCGTGGCCTGGGGGGAGGAGACCCAGAAGCTCTCCCGCGGCTATGGGGTCCAGTTCGTGACCATTGTCCAGCGCATCTCCGACCTGGCCTCCCAGGCCGACGACGGGACCGCCACAGCCAAACGGGCTCAGGGGTTCGTCACCGAGGCCGAGACAAAGGTGACCTTCAACCTGTCGGGGGGAGAGGCCAAAGCCTCCCGGGAGGTCATGGATTGGACCGAGTCGGAGGCCCTGCTTGTGCCCAGGCTCCCCCGGGGCCGGGCCCTCTGGCGGGTGGGCGAGCACGGCGCCATCGTCCAGACCATCCTGTCGCCCCGGGACATCGCCATGTGCGACAGCGACCAGGCCATGCGGAACCAACAGTGACGACCAGGAGGATGCCCCACCTCACCTGGTCCCGCCTGGGGATCGGCATCTCGATCGGGCTGGTGCTCTTCGGCGCGATCGATGCCACTCTCCCCCACTCCGCCCGCACCGACTCTGGGGCATCCGGAGTGGGATTACAGGAGACCCCCGATTCCGCGGTCACAACGACAATTGGGCCGGTGGCGTCGGGGCCAGGCAGTGACGCACAACGGGTGGCCGAAGAGTTCGTCGAGGCCACCGACACCACTGACGGGACACACCCCGAGGGCGACACGATCATGCGAGCCGCACTGGCCCCAGCCCTCGTACTGTCCCGACCGGTGACGTGGCCGCAGGCCTGGGTGGTGGAAGACCGCAGGACGACTGTGGTGCTGGACCCTCCCGGTCCTGTCGTTGCGGCCGGTTCCGGTCAGGTCGCTGTGGTCGTCACCGGTCGCACCGTCGTGACCACCGATGCCGGCCTGTCCTCGGAGGTGCCGGTGGACGAACGAATCACGCTGCGCCTTGTCGGCCCGACGGGCATAGCGAAGGCCTCGGCCTGGGTCGTCACCGATGTCGGATCCGGCTCGTGACCGCAGGCCCTGTGGAAGCGGTGTCGGGATGAGCACGATTGGGAAGGTCGCGGCGATCATCATCGGTCTCTGCCTGGTGGTGGCGTGCGCCGTCGCCGGAGGAGCTCCTGCCGTGGCCGGCGACGATCCGTCGTCCGTGGCCAACTCGACTATCCCGGTGGCCCTCCTTGCCCTGTTCCAGCAGGCGTCGGTAGCCAGTAGCTGTGGGGTGCCGTGGACTCTGTTGGCCGCAGTGGCCCACACCGAGTCGGACTTCGACACGGCGGTCACCTCATCGGCCGGAGCCGAGGGTCTCTTCCAGTTCGAACCGGCCACGTTCGCCGCCTACGACCGACCGACTCCCGCCGACGGGGCCGTTCCTCCCAGCCCGTTCGATCCGACCGATGCCACCTACGCCGCTGCCCGCTACCTGTGCTCCCTCGGAATCGTGGCCAACCCCACGTCGGCCCTGGTCGCCTACAACTGCGGCAATCCTGGCCCTGCGTGCCAGGCCGCCTCAGCGGGCTACGCCGCCCAGGTGCTGGCGACAGCGGCCAGCTACACGGCATCTGGAAGCACCGTGGCTGCCAGTACCGGAACCGGGACCTCGTCCGGTCTGCCCACGGTCGTCCAGGCGGCCGCCGTCGCCTACGCCGAATCACAGATCGGCACGCCCTATGTCTGGGGTGGCACGAGCCCGAAGACCGGGTTCGACTGCTCTGGGCTGGTCGTCTGGGCCTACGGACTGGCCGGAGTGGTGGTACCCCGGGTGGCCAACGACCAGTGGAACGTCGAGCCACGCGTGGCCATGGGCCAGCTGGTTCCCGGAGACCTGATCTTCTTCGGTACCGGGGACTATGCCGACCACGTCGGGATCTACGTCGGCGGAAGCGCCATGGTCGACGCGCCCTACACCGGGGCCGATGTGCGCGTCGACACCATCCCCATGAGCGTCGGTGCGGCCTGGAGCAGCCAGGTTGTACTCGGAGCGGCCGATCCCGTCTCTCAATCGACGGCCACCTGATGACAACGTCCGAGCCGGTCCACGATGCTGACCCCCTGGCCACGATCATCCCCTTCCGCCCGAGGCGGTCGACGATGGCACCGCACCCCTCCGTTGGGCCGCCCGAGCCCGTTCCATCCGCGGCGGCCGACGATCTCTGCTCGCGGCCTCGCTCTACGCCGGTGCAGCTCTCGTTCTTCGAGACCGGCGCCAACCCATGAAACGAGCCTCTCCATGAACCAGTCCCAGTCCCAAACCCCCTTCGATGGCACGTTCCTGGTGTTCCTGGTCGTGATCGGATTCGTCATCGGCGAGGGCGTGGCCACCGACCTAGCCGGCCAGTTGGCCTCGCTCGCCTTCGGTGCCCACCACGTCGTCCCCGGTGGCATCGGCTCAGGGGCCACGGCGTTCCTCCGCCTGTGGAGCCACCCCGGCGACCCGAAGCTGGCCTGGGGACCGAGGGCCCGGCCTCTTCTACCCGGGCCGGTCGCTATGTGGACGGCCCTGGCCGTCACCGAACTGCTCCTCGTGGCCACCGCAATCATGGCCTTTCGCCTGATTCGTCGGGCCCAGAGGTCGCTCGGCGGGCTGGGTGGAGGCGCCGCCAAGGTCGGACGGGCCGAGGTCGAGCGCCGTATGGGACGCAAGGCCGTCGAACGACACACCGTCGCCATCTTCGGGAGCAGTGCCGCCGCAGTGCGTGAGCCCGTGGCGCTTGGAGTAGACGTCGCAACCGGCACCCGGCTCTTCGCCAAGTCGGAGGACTACATCCTCGCCCTCGGAGTGCCCCGGGTAGGCAAGGGTGAGGGCTTCGTGATCCCCTCTGTGCTTCGACACAAGGGTCCGACCGTGGTGACGGCAACTCGGCACGACACCTACATGGACACGATTTCAATGCGGGCCGCATGCGGGCCGGTCCATGTGTTCGATCCCCAGGACCTTGTACCGGGGGCTCAGAAGCTGCGCTGGAATCCGGTCAAGGGCTGCGAGGTGCCTCAGGTGGCCATCCTCCGGGCGCGAGGGTTCGCCGGATTCGCCGGGGTCGGACAGGCGGTGGATGGCGGTGGTGACTACTGGGAGCAGGTGGCAGCATCGGTCATCCGCTGCTATCTCCACGCGGCTGCCCTCGAGGGCCTGGGCGTCGACCGTCTCCTTACGTGGTCGCGCCGCCCCGGAGCAGGTGATCCGGTCCACATTCTTTCCAGCCACCCGAGGGCGGCGCGTGGTTGGAGCCAAGATCTGGCTGCCTCCACCAGGGTGGAGCCACGACATCGAGACTCGATCTGGGCCACCGTGCGTCGGGCGTTCGACTGCTTTGCTGACCCCAAGGTGCTGGAGGCCACTCGGGTCGACCACGACACGTTCGATGCAGCCAAGTTCTTGGAACACTCCGGAACGATCTACCTCATGGGCTCCCCCGGAGCGCAGCATTCGGTCGCCCCCATTGTCGCCGCCCTCATCGAGGACATCGTCGATGAGTCACGCCGCCAAGCCGCGGATTCGGCCACACGGCGGCTCGAGGCGGCGCTCCTCCTCATGCTGGACGAGTGCGCCAACATCGCACCGCTTGGTGACCTGCCCAAACTGGTCGCCGAGCTAGGTGGTCTCGGCATCACCACCGCAGTCATCTTGCAGTCAGTGGCATCTGCCCGCAACGTCTGGGGCGAGGCCGGCGAGCGAGCGCTCCGTGATCTGGCCAACATCACTCTCGTCTGGGGAGGGCAGAAGGACATTTCGTTCCTGACGGAAATCAGCCGTCTGGCCGGTGATCACGATGAGCAGGTCGAGAACACCACGTACGGTCCCAGTGGAAAGGTCAGTTCGTGGACTGCGCGGCGCACAGCAGTGCTGCCTATCGAGGACATCGCCAACCTTCCACCGCATCACGCGGTAGTGGTGTCCTCACACCTCAGACCCCGTATCGCCGATCTGCCTCCGTGGCGCAGAGATCGAGAGCTTGCAGCCATTGTGAAAGACGCAGCCGACTGGAGCATTGCCCCATGGACGATGACCGACAGATAGCGGGCCTGGGCCTCCTCGCCAATCGGATTGAGGGTCTGGAGGCCCAGCTGATCCAAATGCGGCGCGAACTCGCCAAGAGGGACGGTGGCGGGAAGCTCGAACAGGGCAGCGTGAACTCGACGAACGACACCCGGCGGTGGCCGTCACCTGAGGAGCAGGTGGCCGAACTCGAACCACTTGCCAAGTGGGTCGACGAGTTACAGAGACAGTACGCGGCCGCTGGCGACTGGTTGGTGCCATGCTGGTGGCAGCATGGCTTCGCTGTGAACGAGCTCATCGCCCTCCGCACGGCATGGCTCGGCGTGAACCCGTCGGATGAGCCAAGCGCTGCATTGGACTGGCACGAAGCCGCCGAGAAGTGCCGGGAGCGCATCCGCCAGTCGATTGGCGACGGGCCGGGCTGCACAGCTGTCGAGCACTATTCCGAACGAACAGTCACAGAGGATCCTCGCTGGATTGGAGAGCGGAGATTGCTGAGCAATCAGCTGAGAGACAGACCCGAATAGTTCCAACTCCCGACGGTTCAAGCAAGCTGTCGAGCCGTGCCGCATGAGGATCGTCATTCGGCCACCTCCAACGGCCGATGGCGCGTTTCGATAGCCGTCACTTTAGGTCTGGGCTTTCGGGGTGGACGATGCGTCCTACGGTTCCCGCCGGTTTTGGAGGTACATGTCCAACAATGTGTCTCGCTGAGCCGTGAGGCGTTCTAGGTCGCGCTGGTCCGTAGGAAGACGATCCAAGACGTTTTCGTCACCGGTGACAGCGGTTACTCGGCCCTCTGCGAGTGTTAGTTCGACTTGCCCAACGTCCGTGACGACGTAATACCGGTACTTTCGCTTGATGTCGTGAGCGATATCGTTGACGGTTTCCCACCAGCCGTTCCTGGTCCACCCGATCAGCGGGCTGTATCCAGCCAATCCAACGGTACGTCCGTTGTTGACAATCCGACGGACGACCTCGCGCTCCGATGCGGCCGGGAGAGCCCTCGACTGTTCCATTGCCCATTCTCTATACGGCGGCCAAAATGGTGCGAGCCGCTCATACGACCGCGGGAAGCCTCCCTGCAGCGGAAAGTGCTTGAGTGCCTCGGGCGTCACCAGTTCGGAGTCGAGCGACATGAAGAACCCGAGAGCAGTCATCATCGTGTCGAGGACGGTCTTGTCTCCGACCTCACACTTGTAGGCGGCGATCCTTCTCCGTGACGCTCGAGGAGTTCCATCCGAGCGCTCAACGTAGTCCCGGGGCAACTCGGCGAACGGAAGCCACGCAAGCCGCTCTCGTAGCGCTTGCACCGGGCCAGGGATGCCGATCAGGCCAGCCTCCGACAACTCTTGGCGGGTCACAGAGTGGATCTCAGCATTGCGAACGAACATAAGTCCGTTGACGGTCCGCCCATCCCGACGGCCTTCTTTGAACACCGAATAAGCCTGCCCGTACTGTTCGGAGTAGTGCGCGTCGTCCAGAATCGCAATCTTCGTGACGAAGCTCTCGATCGGCGCGTACACCCCCGCCTCGTGCTGGCCGAACGTGGCATTCCAATACCAATGAACGTTCAGACAAGCCTCGGCAAAAAGGTCTTGGGCTTTGTCATAGATGGGCAAGGTGAATGGACCCATGAGGTCAATCGTTGCACGCGGCGCTTGGCAGCACTCGTGCTCGAGATCTGATCGGGTTAGGCAACGTTGCTCGTAGACTTGTCCGGTGGTCGCTGAGCATGAACTCTTGAGGTCAGAGCCCACAGCATCGACGTCCCAATTGGTCAGCCGGACGTGAGTACTCTCTTAGTGGGGAATCTCGCTCACGCAACTGCGACTGACCTATGGCTTGTCGTCGAGGACGGCGATGCAGGTCGGTGGACTCCGAAGGAACCCGAGTCATGACCGAGACCGATTATCTTCTCGATCTGGTACGAGTGGCACTTGACGAATTCGAGGTCGTTCCGCTGTCAGCGAGCGTCCGTCGGGCACTGCGGATTGCCATGCAGCGGGGAGACCAGGACGAGGCCTGGTTCGCTCGTGAGGATCTTCGTCCCATGGGTGGCACCCGGTACTTGGCCCAGTCGGAGCTACAGGCGATCTGGCCGGATCTGGATCCGACAACGGCGACCGAACGTCACCGGGCTCTCTTTGAGCACTGGCTTGAGGAACGGTCCCCCAGCCAGATCCCAGACAATTTGAGACCCCACTTCACTGACGATGGAAGTGGCAACATGATCGGGGGGGCAGTCGATGAGCTGGAGCGGGTACTCTCCCTCCGTCAAGGCGTCTGGATGGAGGAGATGCCCGACCTGCCGAGACGTGCAGTGATGGAGAGCCGGATCCAGGTCGACGAGGAAATCTTGGGTCGCATCCGGCACCGAACGTACATTTATTTGTGTCGCTCCGAGGCCGAGCTCACGCTCTCATCAACGAGTGCGACCGTGTTCGACCGCCATCGCCGACGTGTCGATCGATTCCTTGCGGCACTGGCGCCGGATGGTTTGGACAAGTTGAATGCCTCATATCGCCGAGCTAGGGATGGCGACCCAGAGAGCTTGAGTCATGCGCTCCTATCCTGCCGACGAGTACTCGAATCGGTAGCCGATGTTGTCTTCCCCGCACAGGCCGAGCAGCACATCGATTCCAATGGGAAGAGCCATCCTGTAGGCGTCTCGAACTACCGCAATCGGCTTGTCGCGGGGCTCGAGGGAGGACTCGGCGGCAATACGGCCAAGCGGGCTGTTCACGCTGCCCTTGACGACGTCGATGCTCGAATCGACACTCTGGACAAGCTTTCGCAGAAGGGCGTTCATGATGCTGTCACGCAGGAAGAAGTCGACCTGTGCGTAGTACAGACCTACTTGTTGACTGGTGAGATCTTATCTCTTCACGAGTCGAGCCTTGCCGTAAGTCAGGGTTCGCCTGCTTCCCAGGGTCCGGACAATGATGAGACATGAAGACTGTCGTGGCTGGCTCTTGTGAACTCGCGGATTGGGACACACCCACTCAGGGCCCTCAGATAGCCAAGGAACCTGCCGAGGGGATTCCGTCCCAGTCGCCGAACCTCTTGCGGCTCCGGCCCAGGTCACGCCGAGTTGCTGGCTGGGGCCGTCCCGTATGCCCAGTCTGGTGAAGTGTCCGGGGACGGGGCGTCATGTTGGGCAAACCGGAGCGATGGACTCGGATCTCCTCGTTGGATTGGTCGTCGAGTGTGGCCGAGCTCACAGGCCGAATCCGGAATCGCGATCTCGATCGAGGCCACGGTCCTGACGCCTCCGATCGTGACGTTCCGGCGAGGGCTCGACGGCACCATCGTCCCGTAACCGATTCGCCTCTCGTGACCGGTCAGCAGCCCGCATCGCTTCCCAATGAGTCGTCAGGCTCCCCCGTTCCGACTCAAACCCGGGAGATCCTTGATCGCTGAGAAATCCTGCCGCTCCCACGGTGACCACGGTCGTGCGCCAATGGTCGCGCTGCTCGGGATCAGCCGGCTCGGGGCCCATCGTTGCCGTATCCGTGACATTCCAACGGGATCGGTAGGCCTCGATGGCACCGGCGGCTGTCTGCCAGCGTTCGGTGGCAGCCAGGCGGTCGGGGAGCGAACCGAGTAGATCGGTGAGGTGCCCGGGCGACGTGTAGGTGGCTGCCCGGCCCAGCCGGTACTCATACCGTCGCAGGACACCCTCCATCCCGGACCAACGGTTGATCTCCCCCTGGTGACGGTCGACCCATTGGTTGCGGACACGCTGGGCTGCAGCCAGGCTCGCCAAGTCCTGTGCGGCTCCCGCTTGGTTTCGTCCGGTGGCCCGGGCCCGCTGGTCCCGATCAAGGGCTGCGGCCAACTCATCGGTGACATCGGCTGGCGCGTGATCGTTCAACCAGGCTCCGAGCGCGGCGTGCTCGTGATAGGTGGTGGCCAGGTCGTCAGGAGCGAGAACCGTCGTCTCCGGCAATCGGTCGACGGCCATGGTCTGCTCGCGACTCCGAGCCAGTGCGTCGACGAGCGAGTCAACCGCATCCCGACGGTCGGTGCCATCACCGTGGTGTCCGACCTCCCAACGTGGGTTCTCCGGTGCGGTGACGTACAGGTTGTTCGACAGGCGTCCCCTGGAGAGCTGGGTGTAACCGGCCTCCTGGAAGAGGGTGTCGCCACCGAGGCCGAAGGTGTGGTCCACGGTGATTCCCTGGGAGCGGAAGACGGTAAGGGCATAGCCGAGGCTGGTTGAGCTCTCGACGTAGGCCTGGGGAAGGAGGGCCCGGCGCCCGTCATCGAGCTCAACCACGAGCTCTGTCCTCGAGCCGGTTTCCAGGCCGGTCGGTGACTCCTTCGGGCCGGCCGTGACATCGTCACCCTCCACTCGAGGAACGTCACCCTCCCTGGTCACAGCGCTCTGTTCACCGGGGTGTGACGGATCGGTGGCGCCGACCACGCTGGCAAAGGTGCCGTTGCGGATTCTGACGGTTGCCGCTCCGGCCTCTGATCCTGGCTCCCTCACTCGCTGGTTCTGCTCGAAGATGACCCGGTCACCCACGCTGAAGGTCTTGTCACCGATCCTGATGTCCTCACCCAGCTCACCACTCGCCTTCCGGTGATCCCGGACCATCTCGTTCAGCGCCCGGACGTCAACTCTCCGCACCGCCAGAATGGCGGTGGTGTGCTCGCTGTGGACGGTCCACCAGTCCTCGACCAGGCGGTGGCGTGCCTCGTCGATCGAGCCGGTGATGGTCACCCGGCCGTGGTCGACGTAGGCATGGACGGCGGGGACCACATCTCCGCTCCTGAGCGACGCAAGCGCCTCCCGTTCCCAGTCCTGGTCAGCGCCGGCCTGACGGCGGTTGGTAGTCAAGGTGATCACGTCAGTACCCAGCTCTTGGGACATCGTCCGAAGCGCTCCCCCGGCATCGATGGACGACAGTTGGCGGTTGTCCCCTACCAGGACCACCTTGGCGCCGGACGCATCGGCATGACGACAGAGCTGGTCCAGTGTGCGGCTCCCGACCATGGATGCCTCGTCGACCACGATCACGTGCCGGCTGGTGAGCCCGCCCGCCTCCCTCAGGTCGGCCAACAGGTGAGTGAGTGACGAACTCGGGATGCCGGTACCGGTTTCGAGGTCGGCGGCCGTTCGGGCGGCCACAGCTGTGCCGATGACCCGGTAGCCGGCCTGTTCCCAACCGATGCGGGCGGTCGCGAGCAGTGTGGACTTGCCCGTACCAGCTTGACCGACCACCAGGTCGTAGCCGTTGCCCGAGGTGAGCAATTTGTACAGCCCGGCCGCCTGTTCTCCGTCCAGGTGAGGGTGACGTTGTAGGACCTGCTCGACCAGGGCTGGGGCCACTTCTGCCGCCCGTTCCCCGATCCGTTCCCGCACCGAACCGATGATCCTCTGCTCGGCGGCCAGCAGTTCTGTGGTCGTGTAGCGCCGGTCGCCATTGGTGAGGGGGATGACCTGCCCGCTCTTGGTCCGGATGTGCTCGCCTGAAGCTTCGGGATCGGCCAGGACCCGGACTACGTCGTCCCGTTCGAGAAACGCCTTGGTCAGTGCCGATGCCCGATCCGGGGTGATGTCGAACGCCCTGGCCACGGCCATGAGGGCCTCTCGATGGGTGAACGTAGAGCCGAGCAGGGTGACAGGCATAGCCCGGGAGCCGGGTCCTGTCGCGGCCGCCGGCAAGTCGGCGTCGTCGATCTCCCAGTCGTCGAGGCTGACACCGTTCTCCCCGGCGAGGATCCCCAGGGCGGCCGCGGTCGCCTCTGCCCCCGGTTGGCTGAGCGGTGTTTCTGCATCCAGAGCCGCAGTCACATCGTCAGTCGAGGCTGTTCGGAGTCCACTCTCCCCGTCAGGGAGTTCAATGGTAGTCAACTGCTCGGCCCACCCTTCCCGCAGAACGTCGGTGAGGCCCTCAGTCCGGGTTCTGCGCTTTCGGGTGGCAAGGGCTGCGCCCTCTGCCGATTTGGACGAGGTCAAGCCCCGCTGTTCCATGGCCGACTCGATATCCACCCTGCGCTTGGAGAAGAACCGCAGAACGGCCTTCGGGATGTCGGAGACCTCCCCTAGCCCGTTGCGTCCCACCTGCCAGCGAAGACCGAGAGGCGCCAGCTCGGCCCGGAGCGCCGACTGGTAGAGGGTGCCGGCGGTCTTCTTCCAGGCATAGAGGTGGCGGCCATCAGGTGCTGACCACCGGCCGTCTGCGCCCTGGACAACATTGGGGACAACGACATGGGTATGGAGCTGGGGATCGCCAGCCCGGCTGGTGCGATGACGGAAGGCCGCACCGATAAACCCATTGGCTTCCATCAATTGGTGTCCCCCGGAGCCTCTCCGGACAAAGCACGCCTCAGTGGAGAGCTGATCGAGAACGGCGGAGACCGCCCGATCGTGAGCGTCGGAGATGCTGGCCTGGTTATGGGTTGATCCGAAGGCCCAGAGCAGGGAGACACCCTTGGGCGCGGAGAAGGTCAGGTCGTAACCGGGACGCCGCTCCGGGGACAATCGGGCTCCGAGGACTTCCCCCGGGGCTGACCTCCCCGCCAATAGGTTTGAAAGCGCCTCGGCATTGACCAGGCCGACCAGACCGAGCTGCTCGGACGTCGCGCCGACCCAATGGCCTGGCGCCTCGCCCCGGCCGAGATAGTAGTCGTCGACGCTATTGGCCACCTTGTCGAGGTAGTACTCGGCCCCGCCGGAAGCACCGAGCTTGCCTATCGACAGCATCGCAACGCCCGCTGACGTGGCTCCGGATACCGATCCATGGCTCCATGGTCCGGATCGACGTCACCTCGAACGTCACCCTTACCCATACGACCTGGTCACACGGCAGCATGAGACCCGCTCACAAAGCCCATCCAATCGAATATGCGTTGGTGGACTCAACGAGTGCATGTGTGTGGACATGGATGACCCGCTCCGGCGGAGCCGATCTGCTGAGTGACCCAGGCGCCCGTTGGCGGGCTCGATGCCCGCCTGGGCGCCGCCCTCGATCCCCGGGCGGATGTGAGCTCCCGGATCCTTTGTGAGTAGCCGAACGGGAGACGTGCGCCCCCGTACAGTGCTCACCAATCCGAGTGGGGACACAGCGGAGCCCCGGCTCAATGCCGGGGCTCCGCTGATCAAATTCGGTTGAGGACAGGCTCAAGTGGTAGGTGCGGCTACTTCCTCCGGGAAGACCAGGCGCTCCACCTCGGAGACGCCATAGCCGACGGATTCGAGGAAGCTGAGGTACCGGGCCAGTCGCTCACTCGGCGTCCGCCACGCTGAACGGCCGGTGGTGGCCTCGATGCCCGCTGCCACCTGGGCCAGGAGCAGCATGGGAAGCCGGGAGTCCGGCGTGGCCTGGTCCAGGAGGGCTGTGGCGGCCGGTCGTGACCACCAGTCCCCCGCTGTCGGCTCGTCGTGGCCCAGCACCCGGTCGAGGTCCCTGTCGTCGCCTGCGGTGGCCACCGACGGGTCCAGGAGGATCATTTCGGTGACGAAGCGCAGGGTGCCCTTGGGAGTCGAACGGCGGTGGAGCAGGTCGGCCACGAAGGAGCGGCGCACCAGTTCGGCCGAATCCCATGCTTTGTTGTTCGCCACCACCTGGCGGCGCTCCGCCTTCTGCTCGTCGGTCCATCCACCCTCAGTTTGGGCCGAACTCGGCTGACTAGGGGTTTCGACGTCACCCTGATCGAGGGTGACGTGGCCGTGGGCGACGGGATCGAGGCAGAGGTAGGCGACCTCATAGCTGTCGTCCTCCGACTCGGTGACGGCGGCGGCATGGCCGGGGCAGCTCCGGTGCTTGGCCTCAGTGACCGGCTTGTCCTTGACCGGGGGGAGCTCGTCCAGCCACCGGGCACCCTCGGGGAGCCAGTACCCGGCCTCGAGCTCGATCACCGGACAGCCGGTGGCTGTGACCTCGACCACTGCGGCCTGGTAGCGCTGGCGGTCCTGGCGCTCCTGACGGAGGCGGGACACCACGTGGGCCCACTGTTCGGGCTGCTTGACGGCGGCGGCGGTGAGCAGCTTGACAGCCTCGGGGTCGTCTGCGAACTCGGCCACCACGGCGGCCTGGTCCAGGGTCAGGTCGTAGTGCACTGCGACCTCAGTGGCGACCTCGCTGCGTGCCACGATGAGTGCCTGGCGCACCTTGGTGGCCTTGATGCCGGTCATCGCGGTGATGTCCTTTTGGGTCACACCATCGAACCCGGCCAGCTGCTGGATGGCCACGGCTTCCTCAACCGGGGTGAGGTCGTCTCGGCCGATGTTCTCGACCAGCATGCCTGCCACCTGGTGGACGGGCGACAGGTCGTTGCGGACGTAGACGGGGATGGTGGCTAGCCCGGCGGCAATGGCCGAGTACTTCCGGCGCTCCCCGGCGATCAGCACCAGATCCCCGGTGTCGGTGGTCCGCACCAACGGCGGGGTGAGGATGCCCAGGGCGGCGATGGAGGCGGCGAGGCCTTCCCGGTCCCGCTCGGGACGGCGGGCGTTGTCCGGATTGTCGTGGACGGCGCTCGGGTCGACGTGGCGCAGCTCCCAGCCTTCGGGGCCGTGCTGGTGGGCCTCGTCGGGACTGTAGACGGACGGGTGCTGATGGATGGTGCCTGTCATGGGATTGCTTCTCCTTCAGTTGTTCCGGGGCCTCGTGCTCCGGGTCGGCCCACCGAGAGGAGTCACTCCCAGGGAGCCTGCTCGGACCGCGTGACCAGCGGGCGGGACCGGATCACCGGCCCCGCCCGCTCGATCAGGCGCTCAGACCGGGGTGGCCTCGGCGTTCTGGTCGTCGTCGGCCACGGGGCGGTGGACCCGGTGCACATCGGTGGTGACGAACCGGAGGCTGGCCCCGATGTCGTCGGCCACGATCTCCACCTTGGACCGACGCTCCCCGCCATCGGTCTCCCAGCTCCGCTGCTCCAGGCGCCCCGAGATGAGCACCCTGCTGCCCTTGGTCAGGCTGAGAGCCACGTTCTCGGCCAGGTCCCGCCAGCAGACGGCGTCGAGGAACGACACCGACTCTTCCCACTCCTTGGTCTGCTGGTTCTGCCACCGGCGGTTGACGGCGACGGACAGGGACGTGGTGGCCTGGCCCTCTCGGGTGTAGCGGATCTCCGGATCCCTGGTCAGGTTGCCGGCCACGGTGACTGCGGTGATGGTTGCCATGGTGTTTCTCCTTTCGATTGATGCCGGGTGGGGCGCTTGTCGCCCCGCTTGGCCCGACATCAATCGGTGAATGCCGATTGCCCACGCCGGTCCCGGCGGTCAGGGGAGCGAGCGGAGCGAGAGTGAGAAGCGGAGGCCGGATGGTGAGGCGAGGAACGAGCCGGGCCCGAAGGGCCACCATCCGAGCCGGCGCCTCGGAGCGTCGACCTTGACCGCCACGGGTCCGGTGTGCGACCAAGAACCCGCTGACCAGAAGAAGGTGACATTGGGGGTGACGTTGCTCAGACCGAGGGTGACGTTGGTTTTCCCCACACCGAGCGCCGCACGGCGGCGGTGTGCTGCCACCAAGAGCCTCGGCTCAGCTGGTTGACCCCGGCTGACTTCTGCTGAAACCGCCCGCACGGGAATGGGTGTCCCGTCGACGACGACAGTCGCAACGAGTGGCCTACCAGAAGGCACAAGTATTCGAATGCCCGTCCTCCCATCGACCACCCGGTCGGGCCACAGCCGGGGGAAGCGCCCCTGCGGGCTCACTCCGGCCCGGGATAGGCGTCCCGATCGGAGAATGGACCGAGGGCGTCGTACTCGCCGACCTGATCAAGGAGCACGGCGTCCCAGTCGATGGCGTCGATACCGGTCACGTTGCACGGCTCGTCAAACGGGCAGTCGTCAGAAGTGGGTGAACCGGCCATGTCGGCCTCCTTTTCGTCGAGCGGCGGTTTCCGCTGGGTACCGAAGAGGAGGTCGCCGGGGACCCCGCCGGAGTCAGGGGGCGCCGGAGGGCGAACGAGGACACGAAGGCCGGAAGGTGAGGCGAGGGACGAGCAGGCCCAACGGGTCACCTTCCGTGCCGGCGTCCCGCAGTGACCCTTGACGCCGGGAGGGGTGGCGACAGACTGAGAACCCCCAGCAGACCCCTCAAGGCGCGCCAGAGCACCGGGAGGAAGACTCGATGTCATCCGGACGGTGGATGTCTACAGGGAAGCCGGTGGACCCGGTCATGCCGGGACCACCTCCTCCCTCGACTCGTCGACCTCGAGGATTATCCGGGCGCAGGCCAGCACCTTGGTGGCAGTGGCGGTGACGGCAGCAACATCGCCCCCGCTCCATGCGGTCAGGTAGCCGGCGGAGTAGCTCGAAGTGTCGAGCCCCCAGGCGGCGGAGACGATGAAGGCAACGGATTCGGCCTCGACTTCGACGGTGCCCCGGTGCTCGTAGAGCCGGTTGCCATGGAGGAGGACGTGGGCAAGCTCGTGACCGAGCGTCTTGCAGGCGCCGGCAGGATCTGCCGTGCTCTTGACCGTCACGGTCCGGTCCCCGAAGTGCGTAGAGCCCCAGGCAGAACCGAGAGCCTCGTCACGGTCCGGGCCGATCCGGACGGTGAAGCCGGCCTCTTCAACCCGCTGGACCAAGGTATCCCACATGCCCTCGGGCGCAACACCGACCGGGTGGACGACGTTCAGACCATCGTCGGGCAGATCCTCACCCTCGGTATCGGCCACGTCGAACACGTAGCCGACCCGGAACCCAGCCACCCTGGCGTGAGTCGACGTTTCCCCGCTGTCCGCGTCCTCGACAGTGGTCCGTCTCACGCAGGGACAGAGGATGGCGATGCCCTTGGCCCCTTTCTTCACGCTCCGGCCCAGGGACTTCCACGTGTGGAATCCGGCTACTCGGGTGGCGTCCGGCCGCTGCACCATGATGAGGAAGGTGTTGTTGGCGCTGTAGCGGGTGAACTTGGCCGCCACGGCCAGGTAGGAAAGCCACTGGTCCGAGGTCGTGATCGCCTCGACACCGGCAACGAGTTGATCGTGTGCCATCTCCGGCGTGAACTTGGGTGAACGTCGAGCAGTTGCAGTAGCCATGTCGGCCTCCTTCGGTTGAGCGGCGGTTGCCGCTGGGTACCGAAGAGGAGGTCGCCGGGGACCCCGCCGGGGTCATGGTCGAGCGCAGCGAGAGCGAGGAGCGAAGGCCGGACGGTGAGGCGAGGGACGAGTCGACCCGACGGGTCACTGGCCGTGCCGGCGTCCCGCAGCGTGCCCTTGAGGCCGGAAGGGGTGGCGACACGATGAGAAACCCCAGCAGACCCCCGAATGCGCCAGAGCGGCGGGCGGATGACTCCATGTCGTCCGGACGATGTGACGACTCAGCTAGGCACCGAATGCAGCAGTGACTGCTGGCACCGGTGGCCGGAGCACACTTCGAGATCGATGGCCCTCAGATCTAGAGGCTGAGCATGGTCTCCACATTCCTAATTATGAAGGTGGGCAAAGCTGTTCGCATCACCCACGCGATCAGCCCCTATACATGATGGTGGGGGCACGTCGTGCAAACGCGCTCACAAGCTGCAGTAGCTCGGAAAGGTCCGTACTAGCTAGAGCGTGCGTGCCTCCCCGCTGCCTTCCCAAGGGGGTGTCCACCACGTCGAGAAATGGCCGAGAAACCGAGGCTCGGAGCCGTCCGCCCGAACGTGCCGTCATAAGGTCGAGACCGGTGACCCCACCGTGGCCGTGGGCATCGTCTTCGAGGTCGCCGCCTCGCTCGGCATCCAGCTTTTCAGTGCCGACCGTGTCGAGCTCTCGGCGCTGGTCTCCCTGTCTAGGGACCGCCTAGCCCTGCTACCGGCCCAGGTGCGGGGCGTTGAGGACGACATCCAAGACGACTTCTGACCGACCCGGACTTCGGTGGCTGTGACCTTCACCACGCCCGGCAACCATCGACCGCTGACCCGCACCGAGGACAGGACGCTCAGGAGCCTGGCTTGGTGAGCCGGCGAAGACCGAATCGATGTTCTATGTGCTCCTGCAATTCAGCAATCAGCGGTTTGCATAGGCCCGCCGGACCCCACTCGCCGAGGACCATGCCGGCCGGTGAGCCGACAGGCGCGCTGTTCCACGCCTCGGCGATGGCCGG
Organism: uncultured Acidimicrobiaceae bacterium; assembly: GCA_963813525.1. Classification (GTDB taxonomy): domain Bacteria; phylum Actinomycetota; class Acidimicrobiia; order Acidimicrobiales; family RAAP-2; genus Bog-756. The sequence goes on along the minus strand of CAWEZI010000005.1, from coordinate 241,334 downwards.
TCCCACGTGAGAGTTGACCGAATCTCGGACCGTGCCGTACTTGGTCGCCATCGCCGGCTTCTCAGCAGCCATCCACGCTTGATGGCAGGCGAGGCGCTCTTGAATGTCGTGGCCGAGATCGGCAAGGGCACGGAGCGTCCCCGGGTCATCGTCAGTTCGGCGACGGACCCGGTAGGGGAATTCGATCCACGCCACCAGGGTCTGGACAGCCTGGGCGTAGTGGTCTCGACGCCGGTCAGCGCCGGCACCGAGCCGGTTGAGGAGGAGTGTGAAGGCCGCGGTCAATACGGCGACGACGACTGGTACACCTACAGAGTAGGTGAGCGAGGACGAGATAGAGCAGAGACTCATCACGCGGCCCGGAACATCGGGGTGAGGAGGGGATGGGGCCTGCCGTCGGCTCGCTCCCCGTGGGGGGCCTCCTCGACCGGCCACTCCCCGTAGCGCCGGGCGAACTCCTCGGCTAAGAGGTGCCGCTGCACCATCTGCAGGTAGATGTCGAAGCCGCGGGCCCAGCTCCACCGCAGCCGGCCCGGGTCTCCGGGGAATTCGAGGCATAAGGCACCGAAGACCCTCAGCCACTCCGGCGCTGTCGTACTGGCGAGATGACCAATCAGAACGGCGATCGACATGCGGGGGTAGCGATGGCGCCAGGGTCGTCCCGCATCCCCGCCGGGCACCGTCACGACAGAACGGTCATCGAAGACCGTGATCCGGGTTGTCTCCTCGGGGAAGTCCACGAAGCCCAGCGGGGGCTCGAACCGTGCCTCCAGAGTGACCAGCCGACGGACGCGCTGGAACAGGGTCAGTGTCACGTGCGTCACGGCGCCCGATGAGACGAGTCCACGACAGCAGCCGGCGGGATCCCCCCACACATGCTCGTACCCCCAGGGCGTCATGGACGCCACGCTCGTGACGAGGGGGCCGGGCGGCTGGTGACCGCCAGGGTGCCGCCCGTGTAGAGCTTGGTCAACTGCTTGCGCTGGTCGGCCTCCTGCTTATCCGCGGCGGTTGGGACCGGGAAACAGTCGCCGAACAAGGCGGCCCAGATCTCCGCCGCGCCGATCTCGTCACCGGCTGTCGCGAGGTCGAGCGCCTCGGTCGCCTTGCTGGCGAGTGCAGCGACCTGCGGTTGGAGCGCCTGGACCCTCCATGTCTCGATCCGGTCGGAGATGGTGTCAACCCCGGTGGGGTCGGTGTAGGAACTCCCCAGCAGTTCTGCGGCCTTGGCCAAAGCGGCGGCGACCGCTGCGGCATGGTCCATCACGCTTGTCACGGCCTCATAGGTGAACGACTCGATGTGCAATCCCGGCAGCGAGTCCGACAGCCCGGCCTCGTGGAAGACCTGCTTCGCCATCCGGACCTGGTGAACGAATCGCCCGCCGCACTCGATGTTCCGAGCCGACACGACCGCGATCAGGTCGTAAGTGTTCGAGGTCTTCCACGCATCCTCGCCGGCACCCGCCTCGGTGTTGGCGATCTCGATCAGGTTGGTCCCGTCCGTTGTGAACGCAGGCACAGCGTCGAAGTCGAAGTCGTAGTCGGGGAGCCAGATGCCCAAGGAGTGCTTCTTCACCGTAAAGAAGGCGCCCGGGAGTGCCGGTACCAGGACACCACGGATCCGCTCCATCGCCATTGCCGGTCCGTTCAGGCCGCTGAACTCGACACGGAGGTCGTCTACGAGCTCGACCACCTTGTCGACATCATGGAGGGGCGGGAGCATCGTCTTGCGGGCGAAGCTGCCCTGGAGGCGGCAGCGCTTGGCCAGTCCGGCAGCGCCGAGGACGTCGCTGATCTCCTGGTGGAGCTCCTGGGCCCGCCTGCGCTCGGCGGTGTCCAGCTTCAGGTTGTCGTCCAGTTCGGCAAACCGCTCGGTGATCTTCATGAGGCACTCCAGGCTCGTTGGATGGGGCACCCCGGTGAATGCCGCAACTCGTCGTCGCGTCTGAAGTGCTTGCTCCTACCGGCAATCGACGCAGATGATGCCGGCACCGACGAACTGGTTCGCTGGCTTGGTCAGCCCACAGCCATCACAGCGCCGGGACGCCGGAGCGTCCGGCTCGCACGAACACCGCCTGCACTGCGGGCACCGACGGTCCCCGCACTTAGCGCACGGGGCCCACCAGGCCCTGAAGACGTGATCGCACCGCGGGCATTCCACCGGCTCGGTGCGGTCTCCGGATGACGGGGTACCGAAGTTGAGCGACTTGACCCACGGGGAGTGGGAGTCGGCCGCCACGACCATGAAGACCCACCCGTCCCCGGCGTCGAAGGCATCGCCGAAAACGGGATCACTGACCGTGCCCGTGGCGAACCGGACCTTCGTCTGACTCTGCATGTGGTGGGTCAGCGAGGACCCAGCGCGGACCAGCAGCGACTCCGGTCCCTGATTCGTCCCCCGGGCAATGCGCCAGGGCGTCGCCAGCTGGTGGGCAATGAACTCGGCGGAACCGTCGGCCCGCCCGAGGATCACGCACCCCGGCACATGGAGCTGGCGGACAGCCGCGACACAGCACGCCATCCGCGACGGGCTGTCCGCGCTGGCGTAGAGCTTGGATACATCCTCTGCGGTGAAGCTCCCGGCTGGCACCCACTGGTCAACCAGTGCTTCGGGTAAGAGGATCGACGCCGCAACCTCGTTGCAGATGTCCTCGTCCCGCCGGTGGGCGTCCGCAACCTCGAGGTCGTTGAGGACTTCGTCGTACTCAATGAGGTGATGGCCGAGCTCATGTAGCGCCGTGAAACGACGCCGGGCCGGGGCGACGTCCGATGCGATCGTGATCCTCGGCGGGGGGCCCGGCAGGTAGGTGCCATCCACAGCGCACCCCTCGCCGGGCGGGGCCGGTGGCCGTTCGCTGATCAGGATCTCCTCGAACAGGACTTCGATGGTGCCGATGGGGTCACGAGCCAACTCGCCGAGATAGTTTGGGTCGATAGAGGTCATTAGTCGTACCGCTTCCGCGTGCGGGTCAATCAGCACGTAGAACCTCGTCGATCAGCGCTTCCCAGTTACGTTCGCCGGGCTCCCGCTGCCGGGCTGCCATGCTTAGGACAGCGGTGGCGAACTCTCGTCGTGCTGCGGTCTCGTCTCCGGCGAATTGGCGGGTCGCTCGATCATCGATGGCTGGTCGAAAGCGCGGGAGATCCAACTTCTCAACCAACCCCGGGTCAAACGTGACCGCGGAGGAGGGCACCTCTCCCAGCAGCGGAATCAGGAGCTCCGCCTCTCCGGGCGCAAGGCCCCTCTGACCTTGCCGAAGTCGGCGGGCGCTGCCTGCACTGATCGAAAGGGCGCGAGCGAGGTCGGACGTCTTCAGCCCCCGTTCCGCAGCCAGCGACGCGATGTCGGCTGCTCCAGGACTGCGGGCGTCAAGCCACTCCGCGTCGTGCATCACGTCGAGCTCGTCCCGGAGTTCAGCCCGCAGGACCGCTCGGTCATCGAGAACGGAGACGATAGGGCCCCAGGCCCTGCTCGCGCCCATGAGCTGGCGGAGGGACTGGAGGCTGGCCTCGGTCAAGTCACCGATGCGGTGGTCGAGCGTGCACATCATGATCTCGGAGGAGACGCTGGACCAGACCACGAGGCGCATTGAGTTGGTGGTCTCCACCTCCACGGCGGTCTCATCGCCGGTCGATTCGGGTGATGCCGCGGCAACGCGGACAGTTCGCCCCGCCGGCGCGGCGAGTACGACGACCAGGGCGACGACTCCGTCCCACGCCGCCCTCCACAGCTGACCCGGTGCCGGGACAGGGTGGTCTCCGAGCGGCTTGGGCCACGCCTGGGCCGCCAGTCGTTCGAGCAGTGGGTCAGTCGCCATCGTATCCATCCTCACTTGCTGAATGCCTCAACTGTCCGCTCTGTCTGACCAGATCGAGCAGGTGGGTCACAGCGGCCTCATCGGCGTCCGTCAACTGGGCAAGCATCGTGAGCTTCTCCTCGAGCCTGACCACGAGGAGTTCAGACTGGTACTTGGTCTGGCCGAGCTTCTTGGCCACCCCTCGAATGCCACCGGGTTCGAGGTAGGCAGCCAGCCCCGCGCGCTCGCCCGCTGTCAGCTGGGTCAGCATCCAGCGAGCCGCCAAGACTCCATCCGAGAGTTCGCCCTCGTCCTCCCCACCGAGGACCGAACCAAGCTCATCATCATCGAGGTACCCGAGACGTTCGCTGTAGCTGCCATCGAACCGTGCTGATAGTACGTCAGCCAGCGTTGCCTTCTGGAGGGGGCCGGCAGTCTCCAAAACTTTCGCAACAACTTCCCGGATGTCCGGCCGGTAGGCCAGCGGCGGCGTTTTCTCCGACACCGGTGAGATTCGCACCACTCGGGTGGGAACGGTGTGGGCGATCGACACGAGCGAACTGATGCCCTCGGCCCATCCGGGATCCCGAAGACCGTCTACGAGGCCCCAACACCCATTGGTGAGTTGGAACCTGTCCGGCTCCTCACCCAGAGCGTCATCGAGGGCCCGGATGATTCGGCCAGTGACGGTGCTCCGAGCCGCCAAGTCGAGTTGCGTAACCAGGGCCTTAGTAAGCCACCTGGCGAACTCTCTGTCGTTCACCGCCTTCTCGGCGGCCAAGACGACCTTGTCGGGCTTTACCCGGGTGACCATTTCCAGCACAAGGTCATCGATGTCTTCGTCGGACCATCGCGGAGCACCCGACGGCGAAGGGCGTCCGCCAACCTTGCCGCGTGCAGCCGCCCGGGCGGCCTTAACGAATCGTTCGTCGATCCTGCCGCTGGCAACGGCATCCCGCACTCCGTCCACATCCTCGACAGTAGTTGGGGTACCTGGTCCAGCCACGAGCCATAGCGGTCGCCGGTGACCGGGGTGTCCTACAGCGATGCTTGTCTAACTGAGTGAGCAACTCGAGCGTAGGACTAGGGTAACCACGGTCGAGATTAGAAGTCCTCGTCGTAGGTCTCCCACGTAGCACCGGCCTGTTCCGCCTTGGTCCCGACCTCGTCCAGGGACCCTTCGGCTGCGTTGAGTTCGATTTTGATGGTTGCGACCTGAACGTCTGTCCCTGAAGACGGGTCGATAACGTCGGCCACCAAGCTGAGCAGCTGCCAGAGCTTCTCCCGCGCCTCGCGATCTGACAACGAACGGTTCCTGAGCTCGAGTTCATGCACGCGGTAGTGAGCCGATGTCTGCGGTGAGGTCGTCGAGGGGGCGGTTGGGGCCGGCACCCCGGCCGTTGTTGTAGTGGTCTCAGTGGGACTGGCTGCTGTGGGCGCTGACGTATCGCCTTTAACGTCAGGCTGCGCGAGCTGGAGGTAGTGCTCTGAGCTGTTGAGGGCCAGCTGCTCCGGAGTAGCTACGTGCAGCTTCTCGCCGCCGGATGTGACCAGTTCCCAGGAGACATCGTCGACGTCTGGGCGAAGCGCATCGAAGATCGCCCTGCGGGCGACGGAGTCACTCGGGATCATCGGGAACACGGGATCCCGCCAGAACTTCTCCACTACCTCGCCCAGGGTGTAGTTGCGCATCGAGAGGTCGAGCAGCTGGTGCAGGTAGCCGCCGGCGAGACCGTCGGCGGATCGGACCGCCTCCCCCTTCTGAGCAAGGTCCTCCCAGACGTCGTTCCCGGAAAGGGAGCTGCAGCCGTCGTCTTCGAACTTGATCAGCTCCGTGTGGAGTCCCTCGTCGGTGCGCACCAGGAAGGCATAGTGCTGATAGGCGCGGCGTATCTCGGTGTCGAGCTGCTCAAGGCTACGGGTGGCTTCGACGAGCATCTCGCTCCGGATTTCGAGCTCCGGATCTACCTCGCTGGTCGCCAGCTGCCAGGCGTAGGCCCCCTTGGCCCGCTTTGCCATGGCGTCCCGCCGCTGGGTGTTCACACAGGCGACGACGCAGCTGGCCGCGAAGTCCACTCCGAGGCGGTTCGGCCCCAGGCCAAGTGCGGCCTCGAGGTCGGCCCGGGTGGCGCTGTCGCGTCCGTTAAGGAGCGTCCACCGCCGCGGGTCGAGTACGACCAGTCGGTTCGAGCGCCGCTGGTCGACATCGTGAAACAGCTCGGTGAGTGTCTGGTTCGGTCGGTCGGTCGGGGGTTGCTCGATGAAGAGAACCGCATCGAACCCGCTGCCCTTGCTTGCCAGATGCTGTACCCGATCCCACACGAGCTCGTAGTAGAGCTCGGGCGTGGCCCGGTTGAGCGCGTTGCGCTGGAACATTCTCTTGTTGAGCTGGGTGGCGAGCAGGTACCGGTTGGGCACGCTCCCTCCACCACCCTGGACTACATCCAGTGTGCCGAGGCCGCGCTCGTCCTCGTCATCGGTCAGGGCGTTGAAAACCTCTTCGGCGTCGGCGAAACCGAAGCGCTCGTCGGGAACGAACAGGGCGGCCAGGAGCTCGGCCTTGGTGGCCCCACTCTTGCCCTGGGCTCGGACCGCGACCGAGTAGAGCCACAGCGCGGTCGCCAGGCGGACGGAGGGCTGGGGCTGAAGGTCAACCCAGGGGCGGCCGTCGGTGATCCGGATATCGGCCAACACGGCCTGGCCATCGGCCCGGTCAGCAGATGTCACGTCCTTCTCAGCCACCTGTCGCATACCGACGATCTGCCGGTCCAGTCCATGCAGCACCCCAGAGGACAGAACCTTGTCAGCGGCCTCGTGGAGTGGGATGTCGCCCACACCGATGAGCTCAGGCGCCCATCGACCGCCCTCGTGTTCGGTGGACCACCAGTAGGCGCTGGCGGAGAACACGGCGACCGTCGAGCGCACCCGCTGGAAGCCGGCGTGCTGGGTCCAGTCGTGTTCCACCAGGTCCAACAGGTCCGGGTGGAAGGGATAGGAACGGGCCAGACGCTCCTCGAAGCCACCGAGCTGTCGGGCGCCGGGCAGCCGGTCGAAGACGTGCTCGCGCCAGGCGCTAGTTGCCGCATCGTTCCAGCGCTCCGCCAGGGCCGCGATCGGCAGACTCCCCTGGGGACGGGCAAAGATCCTACGCCGGATGATGGCCCCGAAGTCCTGGGGCTCGTTGACGCTCACGGTGGTCCCGTTGCGCTCCAGGCGCTGGGCCAGGTAGCTGCGGAAGTCCTGGGCGGCGCCCTCGTACCCCTGCTCGTCGAGGTCGGAGCGGATCATCACGGTAACCAGGACCACCCCGCTGACCTCAGCCACCACGCCGGTGAGGGCGTTCAGGAAGGCTTGCTCGTCTGGGATCGTCTCTCGATGGGCAGGGCCGGCCAGGGCCATGGCGTAGTCCATGACCTCGTCGAGCAGGATGAGCACCGGACGGCCCGCAGCCACCAGTGCATCCTTGAGGGCGGCCTTGTCGGCCCCCGCCCCAACGTGAGCTTCGTAGAGGGAACGGTCCCCATCGAAGAGGGACCAGAGGAACCGCTGGTGGAGGTTGACCGTGGGCCCGAACTCCGGCCGGGCCACGCCGGGGCTGAAGTTGTCAGCACAAAGGACAACCGTGCGCACCTCGCCGAGCCCTACGTGGGAGCCGGCCCGCTGGGAAGCTACGGCGAGGACCTGCCTACCGATCTCGGTGGCGAAGAACTCTTCAGAGTGGGTGGCGAGATGCCACAGCCCTACCAGGGCGTGGCTCTTGCCCCCACCCATACCCTGGTCGAGGTGGAAGAGCCGGTCCCCGCCCAGTAGCTGGCTGGCGCCCCCGCCGCTTCCGAGGTGGCGGGTGATCTCCGCCATGAACTCGACCAGCTTGGTGGTCGGCTCGGTGATGTCGCACCAGTAGGCGGCCTCCCTGTAGGGGACGTCGGACGTCTGGTAGACGGCCTCGTAGAGAGACATCTGGAGCCCGTAGGCATGGCCGTGGCGCTGCACGACCTCATCGCGCATATGCAGCTCATTGGCCCAATGGGTGACGGTCATCACTGGGCTCCAGTCTCGTCGAGCGACAGCTCAGCCTGATGGACCATCGCGGGTGCGCCGTGTCGCGCCTCAGTCTCGATGGCTCGGCGGTTCCGCTGGCAAGCAGTAAGCGCCACTGCCACCCGGTCCGAGTCGGGAAGCTGGCTCACCAACTCTCCGACGGTGGCCCACAGATGGGTGTCGTCAGGGGGCCTGCCGGAATCGATGATGATCTGCGCCGCCGTCTCTGTTCCGCCAGCGGACCAAGCCACGCCCAGACCCCGCACCACCTCGATGACTGAGGAACGCTCATCCAGACTTTCCGGCGCATCCATGGTGAGCGTGAAGCCTCCCTTCGTCTCCTGCAAGATCCTCGGCCGCAGCTCGTCGATCCGGAGCTGGCTGGACTGGGCGTGGAACACGGACTCGCCCTTGTTGACTGCCGCTGTGCCAAACGCTCGGAGCCAGAAGATGGCGAATCGAGTCTGCGGGTCGAACGTGTCGAGCGGGAGCTCGTCGACCTTGAAGGCGTGTGCCTCAACAACCGACCGCCGGCCGATCGCCAAGAAGTGGTCAAGATCTGGCTCAGTTCCTTCAGGTCTCTGGATCACCCTGTAGCGACCGACGCATTGCATGGCTGGACCGTAAGACGCCATCAGTTGGTCCGAGAGTGCGAGGCCCCAAGCGTCCCACTTCCTCACTTGGTTGCGAATGAGCTCAGCGATCTCGCGTTCCACCTGTGCCGCGGTCGAAGCACGGCGCCCTTCTGGCGCAACGCGGCAGCCGATAGTGACCGTCACCTTGATGGATGCCACGCCAGTGTTTGCTGACTCGGTGCGTGCCGGCCACGCCGCGGTGACGACAAAACCCGCATCTCTCAGAGCGCCTAGAAGCCGCCTCCATGCTGCCGGGTCCGAGTGACCGAATACGACAGTCAGCGTGCCGCCCGGTCGGAGTACTCTCCGCATTTCCTGGAAACCGGCAGCCAGCTGCTCCTCGTACCATTCCGCCGTCCTATGGTCGCCCGGGGCCCGACCCTGCTTGACCACGATCTCCTGGCTCTTGTCCTGCAGCCCGAGGGCATCGCCGGGTTCGCCGAACAGATCGGGGACGATGTCGAAGAGGCAGCGTCGAATCCAGACGTAAAACAGGTCCGAGACGTCGGCGTAGTTGATCATCGCGTAGTAGGGCGGGTCCGTCACGATGGCATCGACCGTGCCGTCGCGGTACGGCAGTTCAGTGGCAGATGCGCGGCGGAAGCGTCCTGGCATTCCCAGCTTGGTGAGGCCCGACGTGTGCGTCGCGAGTGGTCTCAACGTCGTTTCCGTCAGAGATTGCCATGTGCCGGGCCCCGCCCCAGGGCCGGTCTCGAACCAGTCAAACGCGAACATCACACCGCTCTCGTTCTTGAAGAGGTCGGTGGTCTGGTTCCTGTTCTGGGCCGCGCCGCCAGATGCGCCGTGTGCTTGGAGTGTGACCCCCCTAGTCGCTCGACGGAGCCGGCGAACCAGGTTAGAAGTTGCGTAAGCGGCCAACGCAGCTGCGTACTCCTGAGACACTCCCGCGGCGATCACGTCGGCATAGCAGTGGCGGATGGCTCTGACGGTCGAGATGAAAAGGAATAGCTGTCGGGCGTTCATCAGGCTGGCGAACGTCTTGAAGCCGTATCCGGTTGCATCGATGGTGCTGGCGTTGCCGGGAGCGATCTGTTCCGTTGGAGCAGCGGGCATCGATCCAAAACCAGGAAGTGCTTCCAAGTCAACCTGGGTTGCCGCCACCCTCTCCTCTTGAGTGAGAGAGCGGAAGACCTTTCGGTCAACCCGTCGGGTCCGGCCCTTCGCCAGAGGGGCCAGCACTGTCCTCAGTTCAGCGGCAACAATGGGCGCGTCTTCGTACTGATCTGCGAACCCCTTCGCCTTGACGGTCTCGAGCGGGTGCACGTGTTGGCAGAAGGGGCACCGGGCTGCCTTACCTCTCTTACCCTCAGCGGAGGCCAATGGCGGGCTTTCGCTGGGAACTCCCTCTTCAACCAGGACTGACCACGCTTGCCCCTGGGTGACTAGCCGCAGACATTGTCCGGGATCGCTCGTGAGCCGGTAGGGGTGTCGCAGAACGAGCGAACCTAACAGCGGGAAGCGTGCTTGACACGAGTCACATGGGATGGTGACCGCCCAGAGGTAGCCCCACGGGTAGTCACCGTCTGTTCCCTTTGGATAGTGCGACGCCACCAATGCTTCGGTTCTCCGTCCAACCTCGGCAAAGAATCGGCGGAGATCCCTGACCAACCGAGGCTCACTATCTTCGGCGAACATCGCAAGCTCTCGCGATTCTTCTTCGCTGTCGCTGCCAACTACGAAGGGCACTGGCGGCTCGCCTGACCAGTCCCTAAGCGGCCAGTCAGCCAGGAGCCGAGATGCCAGTACGGCGACGGGAGATAGGTCGATCCCGACGGTGCGAAGTCCGATCCGCGCTGCCTCGAGAGGTATGATGCCTCGGCCCGAGAAGCAGTCCAGAACTACCGGCCTCTTCCCATCCACATCAGGGATCCTCGATGCCAGCTCTTCAAGCACAGCTTCGTTCCCTGTGAGTACGGCCGTTGTCACCAGTTGGCGCAGTTCCGAGTCACCTTCTTCTGCAGTTTCCCCGAGGAGCGAGCACAGCACGGCAGCGCGCGCCTGAGCGATCGGCCGTGAAGCGAACCAGGTGAAGATCGCCTTTTCGTTCCGACCGGACCCTTCTGGGGTCCCACAGGCTCGGTCGACCGCTGCTACTGGAAACCAACGATCGATGAGCGCCGCGCTCTCGTCAGCGCCTTCTACCTCGGTGTCGACGTCGCTCATGACAGTTCTCCAGTGAAGCGGCGAAGCTGGCTCACAGGGATCTGGAACCTCTCGATCAATCTCGGTCCTCCGGACAGGGTCCCGGCCGGGTCGGCGATGATCACGGAGAGCGTGGGATCCACCCTGCAGTTGGTCACAATGTAGAGCCAGTACTCCTCGCCGCGCTGCATGGCCTGGGCCCACTCGTTCGACTCGAGGGTGACCGATCCCAGACCCTCGAGCTGGCCTTTGACCTCGACCAGTCGCTGTTCGCGGGTAGTCCGGTGCTGGGCGAAGAGGTCGTAGCCGAGCCCGGCGGTCTGTCGGTCGTCGACCTCGAAGCCTTCACTAATCAGGCGCGCTGTCACCAGTTCGATGGCTGGAAGCTCGCTGTCGGGGTCATAGCCGATCTCGGCGATGTTGGCACCGGGCCTCACCTCGAGCCAACCGATCAGCTGGGGAGGTGAGGCGGTGACCACTTCGGCGCGAGCCAGGTCCTCCAGGCGCTTCTGGCGGTCCTGCTCGAATCTCTCCCTGGCGGGGACTCGCTGTTCCTCGGGAAGGTCGCGGAGCTGACGCTGCCATCGAGCCCTTAGGGAGTCGAGGTCCCCACGGGCGTGGCGAACCCAGCTCACCTGCTCCTCGGTCGACTTGGCCTGCTGGACAGCCACGTACGCCTCAGCAGCCTCCTCGGCGGCCACTCGGAACCCGGGGGCCGGCCGGTTGCCAGCACCCTCTGCTCGGCGAAGGTTAGTTACCGCCGTCCAGTCCACCGGGAATGCATTGCTCCCCGAATAACGAATGAGAAACGGATTCGGCCGTGACGTCTTTGCCACTCCGTCGTAGCTCTGGAGTTCGGTAGCGAAGACGAACAGCGAGTAGGGCGTGGTCGACGCTTGGTCGGTGAGGACCGCCCCTCTGTACAACTCGGAGTCAAACTGCTCCGAGCAGTACAGGAGCAGCTGGCGGAATGCATCTTCGGTCGGCCCGATGGTCACGATGGGGCCGAGCTCTGCGCCAGCCGTTCGGGCAGCTGCGGTCGATTCGCCGTCCACTGAGACCAGCTTGGTCGTCTCGCCGCCCAGTGCTGTAGGGAGCGGGCGGTGGGCGCTGACCGTGAGGATCCGCGCGGCTGGCCCAGGGCCTACTTGCCAGTCCGCTGCGGCTGCGATGTTGCGAAGGAAGCCTTCCACCATTACCGGGTTGACCGCTTCGAGTCGGTCGACGGCAAAGCGAGCCTGGGCCTCGCTGAGGTTGGTCGGTGTCCGGAGTACATCCTCCTCGGCAGCCAGTTCCCGGGCCTTTTGCACGAGGGTCTCGGTGGACGGTACCCGGGGGGTCACATCCAACCCGCGGTAGGCGTCTGCCAAAGCGGCGGCGAAGTCGAAGCCGGCCCGTGCAGCGGTCGCATCCATCAGGTCGAAGACTCGTCCGTCGAGGGCTTGTGCCGCTGCATCGAGGTTCTGGAGGAGAACTTCCTGGACGCGGCCTTCCCGAGTGTCCGGCGCCACCAGGTGATAGATGAACACCGGGTTCTGCTGTCCGATTCGGTGGAGCCGGCCGGCGCGCTGCTCGAGGCGGACCAGACTCCAAGGGACGTCCCAATCCACCATGACGTAAGCCGACTGGAGGTCGATGCCTTCTCCGCCGGCATCGGTCGAGACCAGGACTTGGTACTCACCGTCGAGGAAACCCCGCTGGAGTTCGTCTCGACGATCCTGAGGCGTTCCACCACTGAGGAGCTCGACGCTGAACCCGGCGTTGGCAAATACTCCCTTCAGCCAGGTGGCCGTGTCCGTGAACTCGGTAAACACGAGAAGCTGACCCTCACCCGGACGCAGGTCGTGCTTCGCACAGACATCGAGCACCACGTCCCACTTGGCAGGATCAACGCCACTCTCCAGCCACCGGCTGAGTTCGGCGATCACGTTGTCGACCGCCTTGAGCTCGCCGCGGCGATCCTTGCTTCGCTCAGCCACGATGGACCGTTCAGCTTGCTCCCACGACTCGTCGTCATCGACCGCGGCGTCGATCAGGCGAGCGTCGTCAAATCCGGGTGGGGACGGGGGTGGCACCTGTCCCGCCTGACCGGCAGCGAGCGCGTCTCGACGGCGACGAAGTGTCTCTGCCGCGGCGTTGATGCTGGATGCGGCGCGCTTGCCATAGATGCTGCGCGCAAGGGTCGCTCGGTCGTCGTACCACTCGTCGACGTAACTGAGTACCGCCTCGTAGCAACTCAGTTCGTCGGACTCGAGGCGTACCGGTACGGTCTCTGCGTAGCGGGGCTTGAAGAGCGGCTGGCCGTCGTGGTCCTGGAGATCCTCCTTCATCCGTCGGATGAAGTGGAGCGGTGAGGGTCGTAGACGGTTGTCCGGCTCGCTGTCTCCTGGCCCTGCCGTCACCGGGTACAGGCCCGGGTCAAGGGTGTTGAGCAGGCACTGGAAGTACCACTCCTTGCCTCGGTGGGGAGTGGCCGTCAGTAGCAGCAGATGGTGTGCAGCCTCGGCGACTTGCTTAGCGGCCCCGAGGAATTGCGAAGTTGGAGTGAGGCGGTGTGCCTCGTCGAATACGGCCAATGACCACGACACGCCCTGGCCGGCAACCTTGCGCAGGACGTCGGGGTTGTGGGCGAGAAGGTCGACCGAGAGGACCCAGACATCGACATCGTCTCGCAAGGGACGTGGGCTCCGAGCAGCTGCAGAGTCGAGGCGCTCGGCATCTATCCCGAAGTACCGCCACAGGTCGGCCAGCCACTTGCTGACCAGATGGGCAGGGGGGACGATCAGCACCTTGCCAGGCACAACTCGTCGGCGTCGGCCCTCGACGATGTACATCCCCGACATGATGGTCTTGCCGGTCCCGGGCTCATCAGCCAGCAGAAATCGAAGCCGTGGCTGGGGCAGCATGTGGACGAAGACCGCCTCATCCTGATGGGCGAAGGGCCGGACGGGTTTAGTCGCGGTCGCTGCTGAGCGGATCCGTGGCGTCGCCCACTCCATCCACTTCCCCCAGAGACTGGCCAGCGCGCCCATCGAGTTCCCCTGGCCGTCATTGCTGGGCTGGCGAGCCGCATCGATCTCCTTACTGGACAGCGTGACCTTGTTGAGCCCTCCTAAACCCTGCAAGATCACCTCGACGCGGTCGCGTCGCTCCTCGAGGACACTGATGACCTCGACCACCTCGCCGCCCCAAATGAGGCGGTCCCCGCGCTCTACCAAGGACTGCAAACCTCAAATGGGGAAGCCGCCGGCGAATCGTCCCGAATTGGGCCTGATGTCGCTCGACCATGCGAGCCTGCGCCCATCACGGCGGAGTCGTACTGAACTGCCCTATGTAGACCTGTGTCCATGCCGACTCCGACCGCCATATTTGAGCTGCCTCCGATGGTGCTTCCAGGGTATCGGACGATTGAGCTGTGACGACTGTTCACGTCCGAGGACGCGGCCTGCGCAGATGGACGGCGCAGATTCCGCATTACGCCAATGGACTACTTGGTATTTGTTTAAGTCGGAAGACTGCCACCGCCCGGTCAGCTCATGCTGACGAGGGTGGGACTGGAAGCTGATAGAGCTTTCTTCCTGGTGCTCCAACGGCTCTGAGTCGCTGCGTGGACTCACCCAGGTACCGTGATCGAACAGTCTCTTCCAGGGCCACCATCACCTCAGCTACCTGTGACATTGTGTATTTCAAACCGGTCATCAAGAAATCAATCACGTGACGAACTAGACCAGGCTCCTCGTAGGCGAATTCTCCTGGTTCACTCTTTCGTCCGCCCGGCAATTTATTCAGCTGCATATTCAAATACACGTACTGCCGGTCGGTAATCTGATCGAGATCGCGAGCCCGTCTGATAAGAGCAGCCAGTGAGACCGACCATCGGTGCTTCAGCGTTCCCAGGTCGCCAAATCGCACACCTCGAAGCTGCGGACGAATGTCACTGGCGGGCATGAGGAATTCGGCTGCAAAGCGGTCAGCCTCCGCCTCCAGGTTGGTGGACGCGGTCCCAACATGCATTACGAGATGGCCAAGCTCGTGCGCCGTTGAGAATCGAAGATTCGACGCAGACATGCGTCTATTGAGCAACACGATATGGCGACCCCCGATACCTGGCATCGAAATTGCCCGAAGCTTTTCGTGGCCGAGATCACACAAGACCGCCGGAACCCCCGCCGCCTCGATCAGTCCCACCAAGCTGGGTGCTGGACCAGCAGGGAGCCTCCAAGAAGCGCGAAGCATCTGTGCAGCTTCTTCGGGAGAATGCTCCTCGGAGCTGAACACGGGCCACGGTTGGACCTCGGTCAACTCAACACCTTGGAGCAGCCGAAGCAGTTCCAGTCGGATTGTGTTCGCCAGGGCATGAGCGCGCTTCAGCGGCTTTGCCGGAAGGGTATGACGTCGGCGGTGAAAGAAATCTACGAGACCCTCTGAGACTGGTTCATCCAGGCGGTAAAAGAACTCGATCGGTACTTGGAGTTCGGAGGCCAAAAGTTTGGCTACCGCATCGCTTGGCTCCTCAAATCCGTGCTCCATTTGTGAAATGTGCGCTTGCGAAATGCCAACCGCATGAGCCAATGCAGATTGAGTGAGGCCCGAGGTCTCGCGGGCAAGAGTCAACATCTTCATATTGAAGTTCATCAGCTATCGGTATCCTCCCCGGCCCTTTCTTCGCTGGGACGAACACCCGGTAGGGCCGGGGTTCCGACATTTGGGATGATGGGCGAAAGCGGGGCTGTGTAGGGAGACCCTTCGCCCGAAACCAACTCTCTAAGATCAATCTCCCACTCGGTCTTGGTTGTCCGGATGGGCTTGGACAGCACTACGTGGCTGATTTCCGATCCTGTCCGATCGAGCTTGTAACCACACGGCAGGTGGACGATCCCCGGAGCCAATCCAGCGATCGGCTGTTGGGATACGAGCGCTCGCTGGTGGTCTGTCCAGACACTCCGCGTGAGGCCAGCCTCGTTGTGCTTCTTGAATCTGATGGCTATGCGATCGTCGATGGCGTACATCGGGATGCGTCTCAGTTCGAACCGATGCACGCCATCAAGTGGCACCAACAGCTGATCGGCCAACTCGAGCATGTTGTCCCACATGACCGACGCCCTCGCTCGCTTCCGGGAGGGCACCTTGCCAGACACCATCTCGGCCCAGGCGCCTTCGACGATCGCGACCAGCGCTTCGGCCCTCTCGCCAGCCAGCATCTCCCTGATTTCCGACTCGTACACTTGAACTCCCGATCTTGTCTTTTGCTGTGCTGGAATATTATCACCTCAAGATTGACACTATCCTATGCCGGGTGACTCCTGCTGCCCGTGATCGGAAAATGGCGCCAACGGTTTGGACCGTCACACAGCCCGGCGGGTCGGAATGACAGCCTCGTCGTCGTCCTGCAACACGACGGCCTCGGTAGCTGTCCGCCTAGGGGCGCTGAGCGAATCGTAGAGGTCGATGGTGGCGGATTCGACATCTTCAGCGGGATCACCATCGACGCCGAGGAGGGCGTGGAGCTCGTTCCAGATCTGCTGGCAGGCCGTGTCGTCACCGGCGGCTCGGAGGAGAATCCGCCACAGGCCTTGGTCGTAGCGATTGGCGAGTTGGCCCTGCCGGGCCGCCCAAGTGGCCAGTCGAGGATCACCGTCGTCCAGTGCAAGACCGCCAAGGGCCAAGGCCGCGTCGGTGATGGCATCCCCGACGACGTAGGAAAGACCTCCGGCCGACGTCCATGGGGCGGCATTGACTCCGAATGGAGCCCCTCGGACGAGTCCCAGTGCTGTTCGCAGCTGCCCAGGTGCCCCAACTGAGGCCGCGGATTGGAACTGCTTCCAGTCATTCGTGACCCGCTCGGCCAGCGAAAACCGCTGGGTGGCCTTGTCGTAGGCGAGGAGGTCGGGATCGCCGGTAATGGTGTCCAGCGAGCGTCGGGTGAGGAGAACCAGGTTGCGGACGTACCCGTCGCTCAGCGCTTTGTCGGGGGAGATGTCGGTGAGCCACTCGCCCCGGGTGGCGGTCCCGCCGTGAGCAGCCAGGTAGACGAGGAGCTCGACGACTCGGCGGGCCTTGGTCCCCGCCGTTGGTGAGACGGCCGCCACGAGATCCTGTGGATCGCCGACGCCCACAGAGATCGTCGGTTCTCCCAGTAGTCCGATCATGACCTTCCCTGCGGGCACCGATTCGCTTGGTCGACGCGCCTCGTTCGCCTCGCTGCCGTGGTGGGCGTTGGCGTCCGGGTCCCCCTCGGCCAGTTCGAAGAGGGTCTGCACCTCTTCGAGCGAGTCGTCGCTGACCTGCGAGGGCCGGACAGGGTTTAGCCGGTGGTCCTCTAGTTGCGGATGTTCCGGGTCGAGGATGAGCACTGTACCCTCCGGAGCGGCAGGGCCTGCGGTGACCAGGTGGACGTTCTCCCTGCCACGGATGGCATCGAGGAGCTGACGCGTGGTGGTCTGGGGGTCAACAAGGACGATGACCTCCTCGCCGGATCTCGTCAATGCTGTCGCTTCCTCAAGATCGTCGACGACGACTCCTCCGTCGAGGCGATCGACGACGCCGTAGCCAAAGCCGACCACTATGGCTGCTGTCCCTTTCGGGGAGGTCGTGCCGGCCAGCTCGGTGGCCATGGCGGACAGGATGCTCTCCACCCGGTCTGCAGAGCCAGCGATGTGGATGGACCGGTAGTGGTTAACGTTGACCAGCAGCGCACCAACGACGCCTTGGCCCACGGTGGCAAGGACCAGCGGGACGGGCGACGAAGTGACGACCTCATCCACCACGCCCGAATCGGTGGTGAAGGGCAGGTGCCAGACGCCCGGCCGGTCGGGCCGATAGCCGAACGGGGCGAGAGGTTCGGGACTGTCACCGGTCACCAGCACATCGAGCCCATGGTTGACGAGTTCGACGCCCACCACGTCCGGTGGCGCCACACCGGCGATATCGCTGGCGTGGCCGAGCAGCTCGGCCAGGTGGCAGACCCAGAACACATGGCTGGCCCGGGCGTAGTGGCGCAGCTGCAGCTCGAGGTCAGCGAGCGGGCTCTTCGGCTCTGGCCTGGGGATGTGACCACCGAAAGGCCGGCGACCGATCTGTCGGCGCCGTCGGCGGTCCAACGCGGCGACCAGACCAATGGCAGTGAGGCCAAAGAGACCGGCGCCCACGGCGATGGGTTCGATGTCGTTCCCGGGCAGATGGGGAGCCGGTGGACGCGCTTTGGCGTCGGCCTTAGGCCCGTCAGCGTGGTTGGCAGCTGCGCCTCCGGAATGGTGGAGGACCAGCGGCGGCCGGGATGAAGTGGTGCCGCCGGGCTCCGTGGGTTTCGTGTGGTGAGCGGGTACTGACCCGGTGTCCGAAGGTGTTCGGTTCCCGTTGGGCTGATGCGCAGGAGCGTCGTTGGTCCCCCGAGGAAGGGAATCAGTGCCGTTGGAACCGCTTCTGATGGTCCCGGATGTGCCAGCCGCCGGCGAGGTTACAAGTGGAGCTGGTGACGAAGCCGCCGACGATGGGGCCGCGGGAACCGGCACCGACGGAGACGTGGCCGGCACCACAGGCAGTACCTGGCTGGCGCCCGGGATGGTGAGCGACCACCCCGGGTAGATCCAGTGAGCATCGGTGAGCGCCCCGCCGCCTGGCTGAGGAAGTCCAACGTTGGCCTGGTAAATGGCCTGCCACTTGGTGCCGTCGCCGTAGTACTGGACAGCAATGCTCCACAACGTGTCCCCGGGCACGACGGTGTGGGTGACGGTGACTGGTTGGGCGGCTGCCATGGGAGCAGATGGGATGACTGCTGAGGTGGTCTGGGTCATGAGCCGCACCACCGGGACCGGCTGCGCCGGTGGGCCGGTGCGCGCTGTGTGGGCACCGCGGAGCTGACCGAGAATCAGGACAGCGGCGATGAGGGCGGCCGTGGCGCTCGAATCGAAGTACCGAAAGCGGCGACCCGATCGTCGTCCCCGGAGTTGCACGACAAGACCTGCGGCCACGGAGAACACGAAGTACGCCCAGGCCAGCCAACCGAGACTCGCAAACAGGCGCGGCCATAACGAGTCCGGGACCGAGGCCCCGAGAGCGTGAGCCGCCTGGGGACCGGTTGGGACATGGTGCGGGAGCGGCCATCCGATGAGGACGGCAAGGATGATCGGGATGCCGACGAGCCCGACGATGAGAACACAGAGTGCGCCAAGCCCTCCGACGACCTGACGCCCCGTGGGCTGGGGCAGCGGTCGGACAGCGGATCTGGATTTGGTGGGAATGGTCATCCTCCTGTGGTGATGCCGCTGACATCGGTGGCCGATTCGGTGACCGAAAGGGCCAAGCTCCCGACCCCGATGATGCCGAGGAGCTGAGTGGGCATCCGATAGCTGATCTGGGCGTAGACGGTGTTACCGACCACCCACGCGGTACCGGGCTGGCCAGCCGAGGTCATGTAGGTCTCGGCCGCGGTCACTGCCGTGGCGGGATCAACGGCGATGGTGCCGGCGTGGAGCTCACTGACACTGAGGGATCCGGCACCGGCCCGGGCCGCCTGTTCGGCCTCGGACGCGGCCGCCTGTTTGGCGTCAAGGTAATGGCCTCCGTCGGCCACCAGGCCGGCGAGGGCTAAGAACATGGTCATGAAGACGGCGGTCATGGCCAGAAACTGACCGTCGTCGGAGCGTCGCTGCAGTCTCCTTCGTGGCTTGGCTTTCGGATCAGTGCTCATGTGCCACTGCCGATTGTTCGGAATTGATCGATAGGGGCGACCGAAGTGGCCGACAGTGTCTTCGAGCCGGGCATACCGGGCACCGACACGCCGGCCAGGCTGGTCACACAGGTCACGCTCACCGACACCTTGCCTCCGGCCACGAAGTTCGACGTGTCCGTGGTGATCTGGGGAGAGGGACAGGCGAGCCCGGCCCCCGCCAGGGTGCTCGACACCGCGGCGGCCGCCTGGGACTGGGCTTCGGCGGCGTCGGCCTGAACTACGGCCGCCTGGACTCCGGCCCGTGCTGCGGATTCGACGTCGCCCTGGGCCGAATCGACCCGGCCGAGGGCCACCATCAAGACGATGATTATGAGCAGCACCGGAGCCACGATGACCAGCTCGGCGATGGCCTGACCCTC
Source organism: uncultured Acidimicrobiaceae bacterium (assembly GCA_963813525.1). Taxonomy (GTDB): domain Bacteria; phylum Actinomycetota; class Acidimicrobiia; order Acidimicrobiales; family RAAP-2; genus Bog-756. The sequence goes on along the minus strand of CAWEZI010000005.1, from coordinate 221,608 downwards.
ATCCCCCCGAACCCGGCAGCTCGGTTCATCCACTGGTCCGGTACTCCTGGATCGGCGCATTGCTGGTGGCCGACACGGTGAGGTCGAACCATGGGATCAGCGCCTGGGCCCGACCGGTGACCGTTACCTGGGCCACGCCCCCAGACAGGGTGCTGGTGGAAACCTGTGGATTAGTCAGGGTGCCGGGGCCGGTAGTGGCGATGAAGTTCTGGGCCGCCTGAGTTCCGGCGCTCGGATTGGAGCCGTAGCCGGAGGCCACCTGGCTCCCCCGCTCGGCCGCCGCCCGGGCCAGGTGGCTGGCGTGCGACCACAGGGCGTATTGGATACCCGCGATAACCAGTAGGAAGAAGACGGGTAGACACACGACGAACTCGGCCAACCCGGCATCGTTCCAACGGCGGTCTGTCTCTCGATGGCCCGCGGCACGCAAGCCGGCCGGCCGCTCAGACGAGAGAGTCACACCGTCGGCGGCCGGTGCAGCTCGAGGCGCAGTGCCTGGACTCCAAACGTCCGTATCCACGAATCGGAGCTCAGGGGGTTTGGATGTTGTTGGCCGTGGTGGTCAGCTTGGTCACCACGATGCCCACGATGGCGATCGCGGCCACGATCACCAGGGCAGTGACGACCACCCAGGAGGCAATCTCGCCGCGTTCATCACCCACGACCGGGGTCAGCCGGGCGCTGATGTAGGCGCGGAGGACTGTGACCACGGTTATGACTGTTTCCACGGCCGATCGCGCCGTCTCTCTCAGGGCGACTGCTTGTCTGTGCATGGTGCTCTCCTCGGTTCGGGTCTTGTGGGTCGGTTGGCTGGGTGGTCTGTGTGTTGGTTTAGATCGACTCAGGGTTCGCTGGAAAAATCGGCTCGCAACAGGAATCAAAGATGGGCCCCGGTGAACGAGGCCAGGGCGGGATAGAAGATCAGCAGGCCGTAGCCGGCCATGAGCAGCACGCCTGGGAGGAGCATCTTCTGGGTCACCGCTTGGGCCGAGTCCTCCAGGGCGGAGGTCTCCTTCAGCCGGAGCGAGTGGGCCTTCGCCTCCAGGGAGTCTCGGATACGCGCCCCGTCACCGGCCTGGGACATGGACCGGGCCAGATCGGTGAGGTCGGGAATGTCGAAGCGGACAGCCAGTCGCTCGAGGCCCTCCCAGGGTTGCTTCCGGTAGGCCTGGGCCCACAGCAGGCTCTGGGCGATCTCGGCCATGGCCCAATCGGTGGACGAGACGGTGGAGGCCACCTCCAATGCACTCGACCACCCCATGGCTCCGGCCATGGACATCGACACGAGCGAGGCGTAGGTGGAGAGCGAGTGGCAGAAGTGCCGACGTCTCCGTTCGGCTGCCTGGTGGAGGTCGAAGAACGGCGTGACTGCGCCGAGGGCACCGAGAACCAGCACCCCCAGTGCAGGGAGCTCAACTCCGAGGTGCACGCCGACTGCTCCGGAGGCCGCCCACAGCACTGGGCCGAGCAGGGCCAGCCCGATGGTGTAGCCGGCGACCTTGACGGCGAAGGTCTCGGTTGGTGTGCCGGTGATGGCGAGGTCGGGCAGCACGATGTCGGCGAGCTTGGGGACCTTGCGGACGTTGATCTCCAATAGGTGACCACAGAGCCGCCGGGCTCCGCCGACCCCCTGGGTCAGGACATCGGTGGGTGCAGTCACGTGTTCTCCGGACAGACGGGCGAGGGCGGCTCGGAGGGTGAGCGGCGGAGGGAAGAGGCCCCAGACGATGGCGGCCAGACCGATACCGAAGCCGAGTCCCACCAGGATGATGACGACCATCGGGCTCCTCCTACTTCTGGCTGGCCCGGACCGGCCGAGCTTCGTATCTGAACGCCGAGGTGCTTGCTGCTGAAGAATCCGAATTGGCGGATGTTGCTGACGAACCAGTCGGACTGTCGAACAGACGGGGCATGGGTTGGGGACGCGAGAGCCGGTTCATGGCCGCGAAGCCGGCGGCGAAGAGACCGGCCACGGCCAGCAGGACGATCTGGCCGACCGGAGTGCCGAACGGCTTGAAGTAGCCATGGCCGATGAGGAGTACGCCGACGGTGAACACCAGGGTCACGGCGATGACCAAGCGCATGTCCCGTCGAGGCTTGGCGCGGGCGATCTCGGTGCGCTGCCAGAGGGCGATCTGGTCCCTGGTGTTGGCGGCGGCCGTGGCCAGGAGACTCTGGAGGTCGGAGCCTCCGAACCGGCTGGCCAGGATCAACGGCGCGATGGCCTCGTCGACGGCCGCATCCCCGAGCTCGCAGGCGAAGGTGAAGAGCGCGGCATCGAGGGGGATCCCGCTCTTGATACGGATGACCAGGGCGGCCACGTTGTCGCGGATTGAACTTGGCGTGGTATTCGCCGTCGATTCGATGGCGGCCAGGAGCCCCCGATGGGCGGCGATGCTGTCCCTGAGGGCCTCGATCCAGGTGGCCAGCGCCTCCAGGCGACCGGTGACCCGGCGGGAGGTGTTGGGCTGGAGGGCCGACCGCAGGGTCCAGCCCACCGCCCCGCCGATGGCCGCCCCCACCGGCCAGCGGGTGCCCAGCCCGACGATGAGGGCCAGGGCCACCGCACACATGGCCGCTTGGCGGTTGGCCGGGTCCAGGCGTTTCATTATCGACGCTCGCCTCACCGGGGCACTGGTGGACCAGAGACCCGAGACGATGAGCGCCATACCCACCCCGATGCCGGAGCCAAATAGGACGACGACCGGGGTCATCGGCCGAACCCGTGGATGGGGGCTTCGTAGCCGACGTCGGCGAGGCGTTCCCGAAGGCCGGGCGGCATGCCCAGATGCAGCACGGCCGGTCCCCCGCCATCAGGCTCGGCGAAGATCTCGGTCGAGATGACATGGGGTCCATCGGCGTCCTCGACTACTCGCACCGAGGACACGTACCGCCGGGCCAAGCCCGAGGCGTCAGGCCGCTTGCGCACGAAGATGACCAGATCCAGGGCCTGGGCGGTGAGTTGGGCGGCGGCGTTGTCGGACAGGTGCTTGGGCGACTGTGAGGCGTAAGTCTTGATCTTGCCGAAGGTGCCCTCGGTCGAGTCAGCATGGATGGTGCACATCGATCCGGCCTTGCCCGCCGTCATGGCGTTCAGCATGGGAACGATCTCGTCCCCTAAGACCTCGCCCACGATGACCCGGTCGGCGTCGTGGCGGTTGGCCCTTTGCACCAAGTACTCCATAGACACCGCCCCCTGGCCTTCGGTATTGGCCTCCCTGGTCTCCCACCCCACACAGTCGGGGTGGCGATGGGGCAGCTCGTGGAGACCGAGCTCGTAGGACAGCTCGATGGTGACGATGCGGTCGGCCGGGTCGGCCTCAGCAGCCAAGGCTCGCAAGAGGGTGGTCTTGCCGGCGTCGGTGCCTCCTGAGACGATCATGTTGAGTCTGGCCCGCACCGCGGCGGACAGGAACCGGCCCAGCTCATCGGTGATGGAGTCGGCCAGGTCGGCCAGCGTCGGATCGACCAGCCGGTGCCGCCGAATGGAGACGCACGGCCGGTTGGACACCTCGATCATGGCCGACAGCCGGTGGCCGCCGGCCAGGTGCAGGTCAACGATGGGCTTCGCGCTGTCGATCCGCCGCTCGCCCCCGGTGTGGTGGGCCCGGGCCGCCCGCTGAACCAGTTCGATGAGCTCCTCGTCGGAATCGGCGACGGGGTCGCCCTGTTCCTTTATCCCGTCGGCCCGCATGACCCAGACACTGTCGGCGCCGTTGATGTTGATGTTCTCGATGTCGTCTTCGTCGAGCAGCAGCTGCAGCCGACCGAGACCGAGTTGGCTGGCCACCAGCCGCCGGACGATCTGTTCTTCCTCCTCGACTGTCGGGGTGGTAACCGCCCCTTCCACCATTGACCGGGCCGCCTCGTCGATGGCTTCTCGGGCCAGCTTCTCGACGAATGATCGGCGTTCGCCCTCGCTCATGCCGGCAGCCCCGTAGCGGACGATGCCGTCGGCCACGTGCTCGGCGGCGAACTGTTCGAGCCCCCGGCGCTCCTGGTCGTTCACCGGCCCACCTCCCACGTCGAGCCGGAACTGGCCCCGGCCAGCTCGACAGCCGATGCCGGTCGATCGGAGAGCTCTTCCGGCCGTTGGAGGTCCGTGGGGCCCGCTGACACAAAGGCGGCGGAAACGGCGACCTCGGTCGGACCGACGTCGGCGGAGTCGGTCCCGGCCACCGGCTCAGTGACCAGGTCATCGGACCCGACCGGCGACTGCGCTTCGATTCCAAGCGCTCCGATCGTCTCTGCGGCCCACCGGAGCAACCGCGTCCGCTCAAGTTTCTTGGTCGGCCGCCTGTTGGCCAGCGCGGCAGCGGCCACCGGGTCGTCGGGAAAGGGTTGGAGCACTTCGACCTGGAGGGTGCGGGCAATGTCGGCTGCCGAAAACTGCGCAGTTCCGGTTGGGACGACGAGAAGGCGCCGACCTCGAAGCTCGGCCACCAACCCAGGGAGAGCCTCCCGCAGATGAACGATGGCCTCCAATGTTGATTGGCACAGAATCGCCAACGCATTGGCCTGGGCCAGCACCTCTCGGACGCCACCTCCTAGGTTCGGGAGCAGACGTCCCACGTCAACCACGACATCCGTATCGAGAGCGCCGAGCGCATCGGCGACGACGGGCCAGGCCCTCTCGTTGGCCGTGGCCTGATGCATGCCGGCCAAACCGAACAGCACGGGGAGACCCCCAGGGAGATGATCGACGTGAGCCCAGACGTCCTCGGGGACGAGCGTGCGTCGCGCCGCGGCGAAGAGAGAGGACAAGCCTCCGTTGGGGGCCATGCAGTAACGGGGGGCGAGGTCACCACCGAACGGATCGGCCTCGACCAGGAGCACCTGGCGATCATCTGGCCAGCTGGCGGCCAGTGCGGTGGCCGCTGTGGTCACGCCCGGGGAGCCCTTGATGGAGGCAAGAGCAATGAGGGTCATTTGGCCCCCTCGCTGACCAGGGAGAGACCGATCTGATCGGCAGCAGCGTAGGAGGTGACCTGGGCGGCCTCCGATCCCGGAATCTCGAGGGAGACAGACGCCACGTACTGGGACTGGTTGGCCGGTGGCGGACCGACGGCGAAGACGGTGGCCGAGGGGACCAGTGTCTTTCCGATGGTTCCTCCGATGGTCGACCCCTGACCCGCCTGGGGGACGGCGACCACATGGACAGTGTCGCCGGCCACCAGGGGAACCGAGGGCATCTGGTCACCCTTCAACAGCGTGCCCACCACCTGTTCACCCGAGGCCAGCTGCGGGGTTGCGGCCAACATCTGTCTGACCAGCACCTGGCCGGGATAGACGGGGCTGTCGAGCTGCTGGCCGACCACGACCGAGGATCCGCTCGCCGCCATGGCGGTGATGTGGCCCGAGGCCGGGATCGAGGCGATGGCCAGATCGCTGGCCGTGAGCACGGTGCCGGCGGGCAGGCTCTTGGCCGCCACCAGGATCGACACCTTCTTGGCCGAGGACTGGAAGACCGCGCCTGCCACTGCAGCACAGACCAACACCAGTGCCACGCCGAGGCCGATCTGCCACGGACGGCGCTGGTAGGTGGTGGACGAGATCCGCAGACCACCAGCCCGGCTCTCGCCAGTGGAGGGTGGTGCCGTGAAAGCGGAACGGGTAGGGGCGGTGGTGATGGCCATGGACACTCCAGTTCTTCAGTTGTTCACGGACTCGATCTGGGCCACCTCGAGGGAGGTGGCGCCCTGGGTAGTGAGACTGGGGAGCACGCCGGCCGAACCGTTGGGACCTGTCCAGGCAACGCTCCAGGTGATGGTGGCGGTGATCGGGAAGGCGGCATGGTTCGGGTTGCCGTCGGGCGAGGGCTGACCGGCCGAAGTGGTCGTATAGGTATGCGAGCAGGTCGTCGACTGGCTGGTAGCGGGCAGGGCGGTGTCGTACGGGGTACCAGGGCCGTTGCAGGTGACCGTCGATTCGTCGCCGGTGTTCCACGTCACATACGAAGGTGTAGCTGTGGCCGTGGCGGCCACGCATCCACCGGCGTTACAGGCCTGGGCCGTCGTGGAGAGCGAATGCCACGTCGCGGAGGTGATCCAGAGCCACTCAGCCAGGTTCACGTAGCCCGTTGTTGACGGACTGAGGGTCAGCGTGGGCTTGGGAAGCTGCAGCTCACTCGCTGCCTGGGCCGCGGCGACACCCGGATCGGGTGGCGGGACCGCGGGGGCCGCTTGACCGGTGGCCAACCACACCACGCCGGTGGCCTGGCCCGTCGCAGAGCCGGTGGCGCAGGTGTTGACGTACCAGGCGCCCGGCTGCGTGGCGCCGGCTGGCGCCGGCCCGCCGCTCTGGCCTGGGAACTCCGTCGAATAGGGAACGTAGTTGGGGCACGTTGGATCGGAGACCGTGGTCGCGCCACCTCCGCCTGTCGAAGCGCCTCCACCTCCGGCTCCCGAGCCAGTCCCAGTGCCTGACACTCCGCTTCCGCAACTAACGGTGCTCCCGTTGTCCGTGCAGGTACCCCCACCTCCCTCCACCGCCCAGGCCTTGCCGGAAGGTGCAGTGACGACCAGGGTCAAAACTGCGAGAGCCACAAAGCCGCATGCCTTCGTCCTCAGCACTTGGGCACCGTCGTGGTCTGGAACATGGCGACCTTCCAGCTTCCGCCTATCAGTTCAAGATCCCAGGTGCCGCTTGCATAGCCAGCACCTCCGCCAAGCGTCGGCGGCCCAGGTGCCCCCGAGGCCGTGGTCGTCCCGGTGTCATGAATACAGCCGGTAACAGTTGCCGTCGTCGAGGTGAGGGTCGACATTTTCGGGGTGCCGAGGTCGAAGGAGGCCGGTCCGTTGAGCTGGCCCATCTTCACGCCGACAAGGAACGTTTGCTCAGACTTGAGGGCAGGATCGACGAAGTAGTTGGCAAGGTTCGGCCACAGCGTGGCCGCCGTCTGGCCAGCGACCAGGTTGGCCCGATCCTGCTGCCACGGTGACTGCGTGTAGCCGTAGAGGGTCTGCTGGGCCGACTCCCAGGCGTTGAGCACAGCTGTCCCGGTACCAGTGCCAGAGGTGGCGGTGGTCGTCGAAGTCGTCGCATTCGGAAGTGAGGTCGTCGAACTCGGATGGGTGGTCGGCGATGGAGACGATGATCCTGACCCGCACCCGGCCAACCCGATGGCGGCAACTCCCGCCAGGCAGCCCAAGGACCAGCTCCATCCTCTGCCCTTCCCCTGCCAGTTGGTCATTCGGGTCACCCTTCTCCTCGCCCTAGGACGAGGTCACCCCTGGCGACCGAGGTCGGCCCGCCGCAGTGTCAGGACTGAACATCCGAGAGCAGCATGAGTGGTCAACGTCACCCTGAACGTCACCCTCGGTGCTCAATGGGCGAATCGTCGGAAGGTTTTCGTCCTCGAGGCCCCAACGAGTCGTGGGTAGGCCGCCGTCCTCATCTCGACGAGGATCACGGGTAAGGCCAACGTCACCTCGAACGTCACCCTCCCTGGTCAGGGACCTGGATCGTGAATACCCAGGGCGCCGATTCGGATCGTCGTCGCCGAGGTTTGATGACCGCGGATGCCGGCCAGCGTGACGTTGTACGGCGTCCTGAGTTGGAACATACTGGCTGTCGAAGGCTCGAGGTTCGGCCTTCAGCGACCCTTGTCCAAGGCCCGCCGTAACGCCCAGCTCACGAACTGGGACACGCTCCAGCCGCGGCCTTCTGCTTCTCTCCGTACTTCCTCCCGCAGGCCTCGATCGAGCCAGTAGGTGGCACGTACGTGCCGGTCTTCCCACGAGCTGCCGTCGGAAGCCCGGCGCTCGGCACCCTTCTGGCTCGAGGTGCCACGTGCTTGTTGAACCACCAAAGTTCCCCTTAATCCGACAGGTCTCGTCTTCGCTAATTCCGGCCCTCGTAAGCAGCACGCTGATCATTGTATTGAAATGACGTACCGTATACAACATACCGTACATCGGATACCGTACGTGGTCAAGCGGACACCGTGCGTGGAGACTCTCGAATCTCGATCTGGAGGAAATTCAGCGAATGCTCGCTCAATCCCACGCCAGTGCTCAGGGTGACGTTGGGAATCGGACAGGTGACGTTCCGCCCACCGGAATCGTCATGAATGCGCTCCGACGGGTGACGTTGGGGGTGACGCCCGTCCGGATCATGGGTGGAGTCCGGAGCACGAGGCCCCGGCAATGACCCTTGGGAGACACGATGCCCGGACCATCGTTAGCCGCAGACAGAAGACCGGACGGTTCGACTTGCCCAAGGGCTGGGCGAGGAACACCGAAGCTGGTCAAGCAAGCTCATGAAGAGCCCTTTCGATTGGTCCGAGGAACCGGCGGCCGGGATGAATGTGCCCGGACCCCATCCGACGTTCAGGTGGTTCTCGTCACGGAAGGTGGTCTCGAGCTGCCACTGGTGGCATCGCCCGCCCAGGTTGGTCAGCTCCTAGAGAGTGTCTCGGAGATGGCCGCCGGCCTTGACCCCGAAGGGCTCCTGGTGAGCCTCGCGAGAGCCGACCGGCGAGCTCACCCGGTTCGCATGGATCAGGTGCTCAGTCGAGTGCGAGTCGTCGTCCAGCGGGGCACGAGCGCTGAAGGTCACGCGTCGTGAATGGAGCTGGATCTTCCAACCGGCGGTGGGACCGTAGCCAGGGAGGTCGTCGGTCCAGAGAGGTGAGCCGAGCGGATCCGTATTGTTCGTACGACGCTCGCAACTGCGCCCAGTGGTTCGCCCGGTTCGAAGAACGCTCCGAAGAGCCGAAGGGTCGTCCAAGCCGGAGTGAGGTTCGTCGGCTGCAGAAGGAGCTTGAGGCCCTGCGACGATTGGTGACCGGTGAGCAGATCCCGTAGGGCGGACGGGAGCGTCGCTATCTTGCGCCTGAAGCCAGATTGCGATGATCACGTGGGGCTCCTCCGCGGACGGGTCCACCTTCATCAATCTGGTGAGCGATGACGTCTGCGTCTATATCGCCATTGCTCACCGGGCTGCCGGAGTCCGGCGGGAGAAGCCAAACGAGTATTAAGACAAGGCGGCCCGGTCCCACAGCGTCGCCGGCACATCGGCGGCTTATCGATATTGACGTCCTGGCTGAATGGCTCGCAACCTCTCCACGGCATATTCGGCGCCTCGTTGCCGAGAGGCGAGTTCCGTTCGTCAAAGTGGGCCACTTCATCCGCTTCGACCCGGATGACATCACGCTCTGGATCGAGGAGCAGAAGGTGGCGATCGACGAAGATTGAGAGGTCAAGCGACTGCAGGACGACGTGCGGGTTGGCGACCGAACGAGCCAGGAGGGATCGCCCTTACTCCGTGCCTCGACTCGGCTCAGGCCTCGGCATCCGAACCGACCGGCGGCCCGAAGAGCGCCTCACCGATTCGATCGGCTGCATCCCTTTGCATAGTCGGTGTCACATGGCTGTACAGGTTGGTGAACAGGGTCGGGTCCGCGTGTCCGAGTCGCTCTGCCGCCACCTTGGGTGGGACGCCGCCGGCCAACATCAACGTCGCGCTGGTGTGGCGGAGCCCGTGCGCAGTCAACCGTGGGAGTCCAAGCTCCTTCGAGTAGTCCCCGAGGAGTCGTGATAGCCGTTGGGGGTGGTAGTGGCCACCGCGCTCCTTGGTGAAGACGTACTGGCTCGACTCATAGTGAGGAGCGATCAGCGCCTCTTCCGCTTGGAGCTTCTGTTGTCGCCGAAGAACATCGCCGAGTCCGTTGTCGAGCTCAATAGTGCGGACCGCATCATGACTCTTTCCCATCGACGGAACGAGATCGTGACCGAGTGTGGAAGCGAAGTCCACCACTCGTACCCACCCATGTCCGAGGTCAACATTTGGCCAGCGCAGCCACACCAGTTCGCCGATGCGGAGCCCCGACCCCAGCAGGAAGGCCCAGATCGGCCAGGTCCGGTCCATCTCCATCAGCCCGAGGAACTCGCGGGCCTGCTCCGGTGTCCAGTGCTTGGGTATCGAGCGCTTCGGGCGGGGTCTTGGAACCTGGGCGGTCGGATTGCTGGCCACCAGCCCGACACTCATCGCCAGCTTGAACGCCCCCGACAGCGGTGCCCGGGCAAGGCGGACGGTGTTGGGCGACAGGCCCTTTCCGGGCTTCTGTTTGCCGTCATCGTCGACCTTGCGCTTGGTCCCTCCATCCTTGGTGAGTTTCCTTTGCCAGGCCAGGATCACCTCCGGTGTGACGTCTCGCACGCGCTTCTTGCCCAGGTGGGGTCGCACATAGTCGTCGGCCGAGTGCCGGTAGTCGAAGCGGGTCTTCTCCGAGAGCCGCCCATCTGCCTCGAGGCCGTCAAGATAGAGGTCCAGGAGCTCGTCGATCAGCATCCCGCCAGCGATCGGCTTGAGCTCACCGCGGTCCACCTTCCCGAGCAGCTCCCGACGAGCCCTACCGGCCTCGGCTGCGGTAGCGAATCCCCGTCTGGTCACCTGCTCGCGGCGTCCACTGATCGGGTCCCGACCGATGTTGACCTTCAGATACCAGCCGCCCCTGCCATCGGGGTAAACGCCTTCGGGCTTCGTGGGCACCGGACCTCCGTGAGAACCGTTTGGTTCTCACGAGGTTCTCACGGGGCAAATCCTCGGTCAAGCGTCTCGACCAGAACACCCTCTGAACTGGACTTTCTATGCGCGCTCGGCAGGATTCGAACCTGCAACCTTCTGATCCGTAGTCAGATGCTCTAGTCCGTTGAGCTACGAGCGCCGGCTGCCCTGCCCAGGTGCGGTCCGAAAGAGCTGCGGCTGTGCACGCCACGATTTCCGAATCATCTGCCCCAGAGCAGTTGCCCACTCTAACCGACCGCCTCATGGAGAGATAGAAGGCAGTCTTGTCGCAGGGCGATTCTGACGGGGCGTCAGTTACACTCCTGGTCGTGGCTTCGGACCCACCTCTGCACGGCATCCGCATCATCGAATGCTCGGCCCTCGGCCCAGCCGCCATCACCATGCCCCTGGTCGACCTGGGGGCCGAAGTGATCAAGGTCGAGCCCCCGTCCGGTGACTACATCCGGGAGATGACCTGGCCCATCGTCAACGGCGTCTCGCTCATGCATCTCCACGTCAACCGCGGAAAGCGGTCGATCGTGATGGACCTGCGCAACGACGAAGACGTAGCCACCTTCAAGGAGTTGGCAGCCAAGGCCGACGTGGTGGTGGAAGCCATGCGACCCGGGGGCCTGGCCCGCCGCGGCGTTGGCTACCAGCAGCTGAGGGAGATAAACCCCAAGATCGTCTTCTGCACCATCTCCGGTTACGGCATGACCGGGCCCTACCGCGACCTTCCGGCTCACGGCATCGCCTTCGACACCTGGGCAGGCATCGTGACCCCCCAGGTCAACGAGGACGGTTTCGCCTTCCTCCCCGAACACGCGTCGATCGGCATCCATGCCGGGCCCTTGTTCGGGGCACTCGGCATCCTGGCCGCCGTGGTCCGGGCCCGTACCACGGGCGAGGGGTCCTTCCTCGAGGTGGCCCAGTCCGATGCTGCAGCAGCCATGGACTGGTACCGCAGCGAGACGTGGAAGGCCTACGAGCGCCCCGAGTCGGAGGTGACCGGCAACAAGGCCGACGACTACGAACGACGCGAACCGGGCACCGCCGGGATGATCGAGGGAGTCCGCTACCAGGTGTACGAGGCCAAGGACGGGCGATACGTACTGTTCATGGCGTCCGAGCAGGCTTTCTGGAAGAACTTCTGCCAGGCCGTCGACCGCGTGGACATGTTCGAAAAGTGGCCGGGATCGAAGTACGCCGACCACGCTCGCAACAACACGGAGATGCGGGCCGAGCTCCGCGACATCTTCCGCACCAGGACGGCCGAGGAATGGATCGATTTCGGTGTGACCGAGAACGTCCCCATCAGCCCGGTCAACTCCCCGAAGACCATCGCCGGCGACCCCCAGTTCGAGGACCGCTTCCAGTGGTTCTCGACTGAACAACTCGGGGCCGAACAGCTGCCGACCCCTCTCAAGTTCATCGACGAGCAACTGCCGACGCCCTCACACGCCCCCACCGTGGGTCAACACAGTGATGAGGTGTTGAGGGATGTTCTCGGCTGGGACGACACTCGCATCGCCGCGTCACGGGCCCGAGGTGGGCTTGGCGGAGCCTCTTCGAAGGAGTCGAAGGATTCGAAGGATCCGTAGCAGACCAGTCGACGGCTGCTGCGTGGGGGATGGACGGATGGGTCGACCCGTTCGGTGGGCTCGGACGGGACACGGCCGGGCCCAGGCGGCGACCGAGGTACCGGCGGAGCCGAGTCCCCTGGAGCCGACCCCCGGATCATTCCCTGGCGACAGGCCCTTCGGACCGGGCCAGAGCCGGCCAACGGAACGAGCGTTACAATCCCGCAATGTCCCCGGCCAAGACCCGCGTCCCCGCCATCGAGGGCTGGTTCACTCTCGACGCGCAGAGCCCCGCCCTCCTCGGGAGCAGGTGCACGACGTGCGGCAACTTTTCCTTCCCCCAGGAGACCTACTTCTGCCGCAACCCGCTGTGTGCAGGGACCTCCTTTGACCAGGTCGAGCTCAGCCGCACCGGCACGGTTTGGTCGTTCACCGACGCCTGCTACCAGCCGCCCAAGCCGTATGAGACGGCCGACCCCTACGTGCCCTTCGCCATTGCCGCCGTCGAGCTGGCGGCCGAGCAGATGGTGGTGATGGGCCAGGTCGTCCCCGGTGTGGGGGTCGGCGACCTGAGGGTCGGAGCCGAGGTCGAGCTCGTGCTCGACACCCTCTACGAGGACGACGACCACCAGTACATGGTGTGGAAATGGCGTCCGGTCGGGGTCGGGGGTGGTGGTGCTGGCGCCGGTGGGTCTGGTGGTGCGGGAGCGGGGTCAGCCGGTGCCTGACGACAAGAGGGTCGCCGTGCTCGGGGCGGGCATGCACCCGTGGGGCAAGTGGGGCCGCAACTTCGTCGAGTACGGCCTGGCCGCGGCGGGCGACGCCCTGGCCGAGGCCGGACTGCCCTGGACCGACATCCAATTCGTGGCCGGCGCCGACACCATCCGCAACGGCTACCCCGGCTTCATTGCGGGGGCCACCTTCGCCCAAGCCCTGGGGTGGACCGGCGCACGGGTGTCCTCCTCCTACGCCGCCTGTGCCTCGGGGGCCCAGGCCATCAACAGCGCTCGGGCCCAGATTCTGGCCGGACTGTGCGACGTGGCTCTGGTGGTCGGGGCCGACACCACGCCCAAGGGCTTCTTCACCCCGGTGGGAGGGGAGCGGAAGGACGACCCGGATTGGCTGCGGTTTCATCTTCTCGGTGCAACCAATCCCACCTACTTCGCCCTCTATGCCCGCCGACGCATCGAGCTGTACGGGGCGACCGAGGCCGACTTCGCCGCCGTCAAGGTCAAGAACGCCCGCCACGGGCTGTCCAACGAGAACGCCCGCTACCGCAAGGAGGTCACCGTCGACGAGGTGCTGGCCTCCCCGATGGTGGCCGATCCCCTGCGACTGCTCGAGATCTGCGCCACCTCCGACGGAGGCGCCGCCCTCGTCCTGTCCAGCGTCGAGTTCGCCCGCCGCCTGGCCGGCGGGTCGGACCTGGTCACCATCGACGCTGTCTCCACCGTCACCCCCCGCTTCCCCCAGGCCGTCATCGAGATGCCCAACTTCTCGACCGACTCGTCGTTCACGACGGCCTCGGTCGGTCCCACCTTCAAGCAGTCGGTGGCCCTGGCTGCCTACGAGGAAGCCGGCATCAGCCCGGAGGACATCGATCTGGCCGAGGTCTACGACCTTTCTTCCGCCCTCGAGCTCGACTGGTACGAAGACATCGGGCTGTGCAAGGAGGGCGAGGCCGAACGCCTGCTGCGCGACGGCGACACCACCATCGGCGGCCGGGTGCCGGTCAACCCCAGCGGCGGGTTGTCCTGCTTCGGCGAGGCCATTCCGGCTCAGGCCATCGCCCAGGTGTGCGAACTGGTGTGGCAGCTCCGGGGGCGGGCCACCGGGCGTCAGGTGGAAGGGGCCACGGTCGGGATCACCGCCAACCAGGGGTTGTTCGGCCACGGCTCGTCGGTCATCGTCTCGCGATAGAGGGCGGCGTGGGGCGTGGCGGGCGTGGCGGTCGGGCGGCGTGGCGGGGCGTTGCGGGCGTTGCGGTGGGGCGGCGTGGCCAGGGGCGTCAGCGGACGAGAACGATCTTGCCGAACTTACCGCCCGCCTCAAAGCGCTCGTAGGCGTCGGTCGCCCGGTTGATAGGAATAGCCTCGGCCACCGGCACAGTAATGGCGCCGTCGGCCACGCGGGGGCCGAGCATCTCCTCGAGGGCCCGGGCAACGGCGGCTTTCTCCTCCACCGTCCTGCCGCGCAGCATCGATCCACCAATGGCCGCTCGCTTCCCCATCAGGGCCAACAAGTTGAGATCGAGTTTGCTTCCGCTACCGCTCACCCCGATCACGACGATCCGGCCGCCCATGGCCAGCACCGGTAGAACGGCCTCCACGCCGGACGCACCCACCAGTTCGAGGCATACGTCGTACGGACCGTGGCCTGAAACGTCGGCGGGATCGATGACCTCGTCGGCTCCGAGTCCGGCTACATCTCCACGGCGGGCGCTCGACCGCACCGAGGCGACGACGTATGCACCCGCCGAGTGAGCCAGCTGGACCGCCGCGGTCCCGACCCCGCCGGCCGCACCGGAGATGAGCACCCTCTCACCGGAGCGAAGGTGAGCCTGGGTGAAGAGAGCGTCATGCGCTGTGTAAAAGGCCTCCGGAAAACCGCCGGCCTGATCCCACTCCATCGAGGCAGGTACGGACATGGCCACCGACTCGGCCACGACGGCCAGCTCGGCCTGGGCACCGCCGCCGGTGATGGACATGACCCTCTCGCCGGGGACGAATCGGTTCGTCCCTTCTCCGAGTCCCACCACCTCGCCGGCGAACTCCATACCCGGGATGTCCTGGGGGAACCCGGGCGGCGCAGGATAGAAACCCTGGCGCTGCATGATGTCGGCGGCGTTGATGCCGGCGGCGGCCACCGCCACCAGTATCTCGCCGGGACCAGGCTGCGGGTCGGGGTGCTCTTTCCACTTCAATGAGCCTTCGACGATGGTGACTGCGCGCATCGCCCCAGGCTAGACGGCACGTCTTTCACCGCCTGTCGACCATTTCTGTGACAGTAGCCACCCGACGCTCGTAGGCTGTAGTCCAGGAGACCAGGCCATGACCACCGAATTCACGGACGACCAGGGCCGGCCAGCGCGCGGACTGCGCACCACCTTCGGTCGTGCCCCAGACGCCAACACCGGGGACGAGCCTGGTCGCGATCTGGGTTGGCCGGACCGCCATTCTGGCAGAGCAGGCGGCGATCCGGGTGGGCCGGGCGGCGATCCGGGTGGGTGTGGTGGCGATCCGGGTGGGTGTGGTGGCGATCCGGGTGGGCGTGGTGGCGATCCGGGTGGGCGTGGTGGCGATTCTGGCAGAGCAGGCCGCGATCCCGAGCCGGGCACGGAGTCGAGGACCACGCCACCTGCGCCTTATCTCCTCGCCTATACCGAGGACGAGTTCCCTGAACCCACCGCCGGCATGGTCCTTCACAGAGTGCTGGCCGGTGCTGCCCGCACTTTCCTGCTCAACGACATGGGCGACGAGCTGGTGGACGAGGACAAACGCTGCGAGACCATCGATGCACTCAGCGTCCTCATGCGACCGCGTCCGCTGTGGGCCCAGTCGGCCGCCTACGAGCTCGACGGCGTCCAGTGGCGTACGGACGTGGCGGAACGCATCCACCAGAGCCGTGTCGCCCTACGTCGCATCCGCTCAAACCTACGGACCTTTCGTCTCCTGCTCGATCCGACGTGGGGCACGGCCCTGCGAGCTGAGCTCGCCTGGTATGGGAACCGGCTCGGCGAGCTCCGGGACCTTCACATCATTTCGGAGATCATCTCGGGCACTGCGCCGCAAGTGATGGGTGCAGCAGACGTCGATCGGCTCAACCACGCAGTGTCGACGCGAGTGGACACCGCTCTGGCCTCTATCGCCGCCGAACGGGGTGGGGCCCGGCGCTTCAATCTCACCGAGCAGATGATGGTCCTGTGGGACGGGCCCGCCTTCAAAGCCAAGGCTTCCAAACCGGCCGGTGAAGTTCTCCCGGTCATGCTGCGTCGGGCCTGGCACGATCTGCGGAGCTCAAGCCGGCGGGCACGTAAGGATCCGGCCGACGAAAATCTGCACAAAGTTCGCATCAGGGTCAAGGATCTCCGTTACGGCTGCAACACGGTGGCCCTGATCGAGGGCGGACCGGCCCGCAAGACGGCGAAAGCGGCCGAGGATCTTCAGATCAAGCTCGGGGACTTCCACGACGCCCTCTATTCGATCGACTGGCTCCGGGCCCTCGTCGACCAACGCCCAGACCTGGCCGGCCCGGTCGATGCGCTCGTGCTCGTGCAGGTGGACGTGGCCAAGAAAGCCCGCAAGGGCTGGAAGGGCTCGCTCAAGGACGTCGAACGCAGCTGGAGGAGTTGGCAAGGCTGAGCGGGGTCGGGGTCGGGGTCGGGGTCGGGGTCGGGGTCGGGGTCGGCCGGGTCGGGGTCGGGGTCGGCCGGGTCGGGCTCGGGGTCGGCCGGGTCGGGCTCGGCCGGGTGAGCTCAGTCGGGCTTGGCCGGGTGTGCTCAGTCGGGCTCGGCTGGGTGAGCCGACGGGGCTCGGGTACTGGGCCGGGTTGGAGGGTACGGGTTTGCGGACCGGTAGACCGATGGGGTTGCGGCTTAGCCAGTGACCCGGTTCACCCCTATGTGGTCGACGCCCCACAACTTGATGCCGCCGAGGATGCCGGCGGTGTTGTCGATGATTGTCACGTCGGCCTCGAGATTCTGTCGACTCACCCGCCTCGAGTTGCCCCCGCCGATGTAGAGGTGGTCGAAAAACATGAGGGCGCGCAGATTGACGATGGCCTTGTGCACCCTCTTGTTCCAGCGCTCCTCACCGATCTCCTTGCGGGTGGGCTCGCCGAGCTGATCGTTGTACGTCTCGCCCTTGCGGAAGGGTTGATGGGCGATCTCGAGATGGGGCATGAGCTGGCCCTGGTAGAAGAGACCGCTACCGAAGCCGGTGCCGAGCGTGATCACCAACTCGAGCCCGGTCCCCTGCACCACCGCCGCGCCCTGAATGTCAGCGTCATTGGCCAACTTGGTGGGGATGTGGAAGGCGCCGGTGAGGGCGGAGGCCAGATCGAATCGAATCCACTGGGTCAACAAGTCTTCGTCGACGGCGCTGCCGGGACCGTGCTTGGTCGAGAAGTGCGGCGCCGATAGAACCAGACCGTCACGAACCATTCCCGGATATCCGACCGAGGCCCGATCGGCCGCCGGCAGTGGAGCCACCAGCCGGGTGAGGTCGGCAACCAGTTTCTCGGGCGACAGCGGGTAGGTGGTCGGGATGCGCACCCGGTCGGCCACCATCGACCCCTTCGCATCCAGTACCGAGGCCTTGAGGCCCGTACCGCCGATGTCTACGGCCAGCGTAAAGGGGTGCTGCGGCTGCTGGCCGACGCCACCGCTGGCGGATCCCCCCGTTGACGGATCTTCCGCTTCGATCGTGCTGCTGGTGTCCGGGTCCCGGTCGTCGCTCATACCACCACGCTAGGCACACTAAGGGAGGACGAACGCGCAGGCCTGTCAACTACCAGTCGCCAAGGTGATCGACTGCCACTAGGTTTTCTGGCCGTGAGCACTCAACCCTGGTCCGGAGATGCCTGTTCG
The DNA here is from genome assembly GCA_963813525.1 of uncultured Acidimicrobiaceae bacterium. GTDB lineage: Bacteria > Actinomycetota > Acidimicrobiia > Acidimicrobiales > RAAP-2 > Bog-756. The sequence continues at coordinate 203,932 of CAWEZI010000005.1, read as the reverse complement.
CTGGTCGACGCCTTCCGAGCGGGGTCGATCAGTCCTACCGAAGCCCTCGACGCATCGCTCGAGGCTATCGACGCCTCTGAGCTCAATGCCTTCAGCCATCTCGATATCGAGGCGGCCCGGACCCAGGCCGCGAGGGCAGACGTCTCCCTTACTTTTGGTGGCCTGCCCCTCGCCATCAAGGAGCTGGAGACGGTCGAGGGTTGGCCCTATACCGAAGCCTCCCTGGTATTCAAGGACCGGATCGCCGACCACGACTCAACCCAGATCACCCGGCTCCGGGCCGCTGGAGCGGTGCTGGCCGGACAGACAACGGCGTCTGAGTTCGGAGGGGTCAACCTCACGTCGACGAAGCTTCACGGCGTCACCCGCAACCCTTGGGATCCCGAGCGCACCCCAGGTGGTTCCTCCGGCGGGTCGGCTGCCGCGGTGGCCGGTGGTCTCATTCCTCTGGCCAGCGGCGGGGACGGCGGCGGCTCCATTCGCATTCCCGCCGCCTTTACCGGGCTGTTCGGACTCAAGTCGACGTTCGGGCGCATTCCCAAGGGTCCCCGGGCCCTCCAGCCCCCGTTGACTGTGGTGGTGGGTTGCGTCAGCCGGTCGGTGCGGGACACGGCTCGCTGGTTCGACGTCTGCAACGGGTTCGACCCCCGCGACACCCTGAGCCTGCCCCGGGTCGAAGGATGGGAGGCCGGACTGGACACCTTCGACCTCCGTGGCAAGAAGGCTGTCGTTGCCGTCGACCTGGGCTCGGCCATTGTCGAACCCCGTGGCGCGGCACTCGTCGTCGAACTGGCCGAAGCGCTCATCGCCTCCACCGGCCTCGTGCGGGTCGACGTTGCCGTCCAACTTCCGGAGATGAGCCTCGAGTGGGCCATGTCCAATGCAATCGGTCTGGCCGGGGGACTGGGCGACCGGTATCCGGAATGCAACGACGACCTGACCCCCGAGATCCAGCTGATCATGAACATCGCCACCCACCACCTCAACCTCAAGACGACCGGCACCACGGAAATGTTCCGGATCGAGGTCAACGAGAAAATGGCGGATATCTTCGAACGAACCGACTTCATCTTCTGTGCCACCAACCCCGACACCGCCTTCGCTGCCTCCGGCCCCATGCCCACTACCGTCGGCGAGGTCGACCTCATCGCTGAGTACGGGTTCAACAGAGCAGTCGGCAACAACGGGGCGCTCACCATTCCAGCCAACCTGACCGGTAATCCGGCTGTGTCCATTCCGGCGGGGCTGGTCGACGGAATGCCCATCGGGCTCCAGGTCATCGGTCGCCACCACGAAGAGCAGCTTCTGCTCGACCTGGCCCGCACCGCCGAACGCGAGCGTCCCTGGCCGCTGGTGGCCCCTACGGCACCCGCCTGAAACGAGGGGCGCAAGAGGTCCGAGCACTTCCGCACAACGGCCCACCGACGAAACGAGCGCTGACCGACATACCCGACCGACGACACGACCGCTCACCGACGAGACGACCCGCTCACCGACGACACGACCGCTCACCGACGAAACGACCGCTCACCGACGACACGACCGCTCACCGACGACACGACCGACGACACAACCGCCGCCCGACATATCCGACCGACGACCAAGGAGCGTTCGTGCGCATCGATCTCTGGGTACCGACCGCTAATCCTTTCACCACGCCGGAGCTGCTGGGTCTCATTGGAGAGGAGGCCGAGCAACGCGGCGTCGGCACCATCTGGGTTGGCGAGCATGTGGTTCTCTTCGACGAATACGGATCGGTGTACCCCTATGCCCAGGACGGCCGCGTCCCGGTCCCTCCCGGAACCGGGCTGTTGGAGCCCCTCTCCACCCTGTCCTTCCTGGCCGCCCACACCACCACCGTGCGTCTGGGCACGGCCATGGTGCTCCTCCCCCAGCGCAATCCCGTCTACACAGCCAAAGAGGTATCCACCCTCGACTGGCTTTCCAACGGCCGGGTCGACTTTGGCATCGGCGTCGGGTGGCTCAAGGAGGAGTTCGACGCCGTCAACGTGTCGTGGCCCAACCGCGGACGTCGGACCGACGAGTACATCGAGGTGTTGCGCACCCTGTGGTGCGATGAAACCTCAGCCTATGAAGGCGAGTTCTACTCGCTCAACCCGTGCGCCATGTTTCCCAAGCCTGTGCAGCAGCCTCATCCCCCGTTCCACATCGGCGGCGAGAGCGATGCCGCCCTGGCCCGAACGGCCCGCTCCGCGCAGGGATGGCACACCTTCAACCGAACCCCCGACGACCTCGCCGAGCCCCTGGCCAAGCTCGATCGACTGCTGGCTCGAGAGGGGCGAACCCGGGCCGACATCCGGCTCACCGTATGTCCGTACATGCATCCACTCGACGCTGACATCGCCGGCCGATACGCCGACGCCGGGGTTGATGCCGTGGCCGCCCTGCTCTTTGCCTTTGGTGCCGACGACGTGCGCTCCACCCTCGACAGCCTGCAACCGGTTTTCGATTGCGCCGCCGCCAGCTGAGCGACGTCGGGCGCTCAAGCGCTCGGTGCCGGATGCATGTTGCCGGGCGGTTGCTGCCCGGGGTCGTCGGTGCAGGGTGGTTGCTTCTCGGGACCGGGTCAGCCCCGCATGGCTACCGGCAGTGAGTCCATTCCCCGCAGAACGACGTTGGTCTTGTAAGACACTTCGTCGACGGTCATGGCCATGCTCGGCGCCCGCCTGACCAGAGATGAGAGAGCAACCTGTGCCTCCATTCGGGCCAGTGGGGCACCCAGGCAGTGGTGGATGCCGAAACCGAACCCGAGGTGGTTGTTGGGTGTTCGGGTGATGTCAAACTTTTCGGGATCGTCAAACTGCTCCGGATCTCGATTCGCCGAGGCAAGCAGCACCATGGCGAAGTCGCCGGCTGCGAACTCCACTCCGCCGAACTCGCAAGGCTCGATGAAGGAGCGACCGGTGAGCTGCACCGGCGAGACGTAGCGCAACATCTCTTCGACCCCACTCCGGGTCATCTCTGGATCGCTCCGGAACCGCACCAGTTGGTCAGGGTGTTGGAGAAGGGCGAGGGCGCCACCGGAGATGAGGTTGACCGTCGTCTCATGGCCAGCCACGAGCAGCAGGATGCACGTAGAAAGCAGCTCGGTCTCATTCAGAACTGTGTCCCCGTCCTCGACCTGGGCCAGGGCGCTCAGGAGATCCTGGCCGGGATAGCGACGCCGGTCAGCCAGAAGCTCAAAGAAGTACTGCGCGAATTGCATCACACCTTCGTTCCGCGCCGCGATGACTTCTGGGGTAAGGAGAAAATCGGGATCGAGGCCTCGTGCCAGCGCATTCGACCAGACCTTGAAACGATCCTGATCCTCGAGCGGTACACCGAGGAGATCGCAGATGATCCGGACTGGCAAGGGGTAGGCGAAATCCTCCATGAGATCGACAACACCGGCCTCGATGGCAGCGTCGAGAAGCTCGTCGACGACCTCCTGGGTGCGACCTCGCAACGACTCCACTACCTTCGGGGTGAAGGCCTTGGAGACGAGGCCCCTGAGTCGGGTGTGATCGGGCGGATCTCGGAAGAGGAAGGGGCGCATCTCGAGCATCGCCGCAGCCACCGGATTGTTCTCCTGCACGGGCGTGCGAAAGCCCGGCGGCATGCGCTCGACGGCGACGTTGAGGCTGTCCGAGCTCGCCCGCCGGTCCCGTAGCACAGCCAGGCAGTCGGCATGCCTGGCCACCACCCAAAACCCGAGTTCGCTCCGAGAAATGGGCGCTCGCTCTCGCAGATCGGCGTAGAGAGGAAAGGGATCGCTCGACCACCGGGGGTCAAACGGGTCGAACGCCGGGCCGACTCCTGAGCCCGATGCTGAGGAGTGGGACGCAAATTCTGCCGGGTCGGCCGTGGATGGCGTCACTGGGCTCGATGCTACCGACCACAGGCCCGAGGTGGCGATTCCACAAAACCTCAACGGGCCGTGGATACGGGTCGCTTGTTGGGCGGTCAGTTAACAGCGCGTCGGCCAACTGGAACAGGGGGCCGTCAGTGATACACCCCACTGGGAGAGTGGAACCATGACATCGGCGACGGCCACGGCCACCGCGAAGAGGACGGCTCCGGCGAAGAAGACGGACACATCGAAGAAGACGGTTCCGGCGGCGAAGACAGCTGGCCGGTCGGTTGGGTCCGGTCGGTCGGAGGGGTCCGGTCGGTCGGAGGGTCTCCGGGCCCGCCTGGCCAGGGCCGTGGACGTGTTGTCGGCGGTGGTGGCCGAGCTCGACCCTGACTGTGTGACCGGTAGGGACGCCACCGATCTCTACGGTTCCTTTGCCGGCCTGGAGCGGCTGGCGGTGGCGGGCAAGACCCTGCTCGCCCCCCGGATCGAGTCCTCCCTGGTGTGGCGCGAGACGGGGCACCGCAACGCCGCTGTGCTCCTGGCCGACCTGGAGGGGGTGTCGACCGGTCAGGCCGGGGCCACCTTGTCGCTCGGGCGTCGTCTGGAGGCCCTGCCCGGCACCCAAGAAGAGGTGCGCAAAGGGACACTGTCCACCCCCAAGGTGGCCGAGCTGGTGGACGCCGGGGTGGTCGACCCCGCCCAGGAGGCGGAGCTGGTGGCCGGGGCGGCCGATGCCCCCCTCCAGGCCGTGAAGGACCGCTGTCGACAGAGCCGGGCCACCGCGGCCAGTGCCGATCCCCTGGCCGCTGTCCGCCGTATCCACGCCTCCCGCCGGTTCACCTCGTGGACCGACGCCGAAGGGGCCTTCTGCTTCCAGGGCCGGGACACGGCCGACCGGGGGGCCCTCATCCTCAGCCGACTGGGCTCAGCCGCCACCTGCCTGCGCAAGGCGGCCAAGGCGGCCGGGGACAGGGGCGAGCCGGAACGGGCCTACATGGCCGACGCCCTCTGTGCCCTCCTCACCGAGGGCACGGGCACGACCCTCACCGAGGGCACCGGCACAGCCTCTACTGGGGGGCGGGCTTGCCCACCGGGCCGGTCGGTAGCCACCCGGGGAGGTGCCCCTCGCCCCGGGGGGAGAGAACCCCGCCCGGCCGTGGGTAGGCCTCAGCCCGCACCCGAACAGTCCGGGGCCGAGGAGACCACATCCGAGCAGTCCACATCCGAGGAGATCGCCGTCATCGACCGTCCCCCGGCCTGTTCGGTGGTGGTCCGGGTCGACCTCGCCGCCCTCCTCCGGGGCCGGGCACACCCCGGGGAGTGCTGTGCCATCGACAACGTCGGTCCCATCCCGGTCCCCATGGCCCGGTCCATGACCGACGACTCCTACCTGCGCTACCTCTTCCACCAGGCCGGCGACATCCGGGCCGTCTCCCACTTCGGGCGCACCATCAACCGGTCCCTGCGCACCGCACTCCTCCACCGGGACCCCGCTTGCGTGGTCCCGGGCTGTGGCCTCTCCACAGGCCTCGAGATCGACCACATCGTCCCCTTTGCCGAAGGTGGACCGACCGCCCTCGACAATCTGGCCCGGCTCTGTCACCACCACCATTTCCTCAAGACCTACGAGGGATGGGACCTCATCCGGACTGGTACCGCCGAAAACGGCACTCCCGCGTGGTCCTTCACTCCCCCACCCGCTTTCGGGCATGAACCAGGGCTCGGGATCGACAGCCTCGACGGTCGGGAGAGCTGGAGACGACAACAGGAGTGAGAGTGCGGCGTATCACTCTGAGCCCGTACGACCTTTTTGGTCCTTCATCTCGAAACATGTTCGAAGTCGCAGTCGCGCTGGTGGTAGGTCACCGTAGAGAAGCACCGCCTCTCCCGCAGGGGTTCGGCGCAGAACATCGGGGGCCGCCAATCGACGGACGGATTGCGAATGAGTTGTGCTTGGGCCGCCGTTCGGACCACGACCTCCAAGCGTTACCGACGGAAGAACGACCTCCTCTTCGCCGATGAGATGACTGGCATAGTCAAGCGTCGAGGGGTCCGAGATTCCCGACAGAAACAGTTTGGCGCGGTGATTATTGACCACGGTGGTAGATCTCTGGCCGTAGCGGGCATGGATCTGAGCCATGTCATGCCAGACAGTGACCAACTGAATCCCGTGACCCGCAGCAGTGGCTGCCAGTGAGTCGAGATCCGATAACGGGGCGATGTTTGCCGCCTCGTCGAGCACGATGAGAAGCGGTGGCTCCAGTGGTCGTCGGCTACGAGCCACGTGATCGTAGGCGTACTCGACGATCTGGCGAATCACCGATACGAACAGCGGCATCAGTCGCCGTTGGTCGTGAGCCGGAGCGCACAGATAGAGCGTGTTCGTACCATGGAGCAGAGTGGCAGGATCGATCTCTCCACCAGCGGGAGGATGCACAGGAGAAGTGGCAGGACCGGCCCAGGTCGAGGCTCCCTCATATGACCGTGACGAAGGGACGAGACCGGCAAAAGGCTCGAGAATGGTCTCTACAGTTGTGTAGATGGAGCTGCGCTGACGTTCCTCCTTCCCGAACAAGGAACGGGCAACGTGCAGAGCAGGCTCCACTCCGGTGCCTTCGAGCAAATGGAGTACCTCGTCTTCTTCCTGGGTGTCCACCCAGCGGATGACATCATCCATGTCGCCGCCACCTAAGGCCGCGGCGAAGAGGAGCGGTCCCAGCATTCGAGCGGCCGTTGCGTACCAGAAGTCGCCGTCGGTCATCGAACCGGCAGACGACTTGGCTACCTCTGTCAATGCCGAGGCCGCTCGGCGGGCCCCCGGCCATGTGCGTGAGGCGGGCAGCGGCGACCAGGACGCCGACGCCCTACCGGTGGAACCGGCGGGATCGAAGCACCAGACAGCTCCCACCAGACTCCGGTGGTCGACGGTGTGCTCAAGCAAATCGGACTTGACGCTGGCCGCGATGACCGGCCCCTCCCAGCCCATGATGGCCGGCACGGCAAAGCCGGACGTCTTGCGCGACTGAGTCGGCCCAATGACGATGACGGACTGGGCTCGCTCAGTGGCGATCAGGCGCCTTCCCATCCTTCCGAGGACCAACCGTCCGGCCGGCGGAGAGTCGGCTCCCGCAACCTTGCCCACCACCAACGGTCGCAGGTCCGCAGCCCGGGCCCAGCGAGCCGTTCGGTCGGTTGCACTTGTGGACCGGAGGGCTCGAAGGCCGCGCCGAGCGCCTGTGGGAGGTGCCTGGCGTCCAGGAGGGGGGAGACCCGGACGCCAGGCACCGGAGTGGTGGCCCGACAGCCCAACCCGTCCGAGCCAAGCGCGATCGTTGCCGATCAGACCCGCGCCGAGGAAAGCACCGACGCCGACGGCGGTGCTGATGTCAGTTCCCACGCTCATCGGGCATCAGGTAGAACGACGTCGTCGTCGTTCATGGCCTGATCGGTATCGGTGATCGCGGACTCGGCAGGAGCCAGACGATGTTCGACAAGGAACGACCGACGACCCACCTTCCACAGAGCCATACCCCGACGGAGTTGACTGGCGAGATCCGCCTCGGTTGCGGTGAGCCCTAAGAGTTCGCTTGTGCGTGCCACCTCACCAGGAGACTGGGCGTAAACCACCCGAGTCTCGGAATCGGCCAGCAAGCCTTCGGCCAGACTGACCTGTTCGGAACCGCTGGATCCGACCGCGTGGAGATCCGACAGACGGTGCAGGACCGCGATATTGGCCACCCCCATCGCCCGCGACAATTTCCAGGATGTCTGCAGCCAGCGGGCCACGCCGAGGTTGGAGAGAATGGCCCACGCTTCATCAACGACAAGAATGATGCGGTTGCGATTCTGAGCCCGAACCGCGCTTTGCAGCCACGCTGCCGCGCAGGCCATGAGGACTCCCAGTGCCGGAGAGTGGTAGGCAGCGGAAAGGTCCAGAACGACCAGAGGTCCGTCGAGCCGAAGCCCAGGGGTCGTCTGCCCATCGAACATGCCGCACAAGTCCCCGCGCACCAGTCGCCGTAGCTCCAGGGCGACGTCCCGCCCGTCCTCGGCGAGAACATCCGGGGTGGTTCGAAGTACCGAGGCGGCGTCGACCGCCGGTTCGAGAAGTGCATCCACAACGTGGGGAAGGGTCGGCGCGGGCATACGGGTGCGTTCGGCCTTCCGTGTCGCCTCGGCCAGCGCCACATCGATCGCCGCCCGTTCCTTGGGCACGAGGTCCCGACCGAGGCACGCCACAGCCAGCGACGACGTCAGCATGACCCGACGGCGCATGGCGGCGTCCGGTTGCGGACCCCGTTGCGCATCCCATCCCGCCCCTCCTGTCGTCGCTCCTCCCGCGGCAGCCGCGACGCCCTCCGCGGCATCGGCGATGCCTTCAGCGGTTGCCGCGGTGCCTTCCTCAGCGGTTGCCGCGGTGCCTTCCTCAGCGGTTAGGGCGCTGGCTTGCTTACCGCCTGCGACGGCGGGGTCACCCGTACCGTCGAGTGCTTCCTCGGTGTCGAGCGGGTTGAGCCGGACCGACCCTCCCGGACGCAGCGCCACCGGTTCCACGCCCCACGCCCGGGCCAGGGGGCCGTACTCCCCTTTCGGATCCACCACCCAGGCGCGCCGACCGAATACGGCCTGCCGCCAGAGGTACGTCTTGACGAAAGAACTCTTTCCCCGGCCGATCTGACCGATCACCACCATGTTCGGATTGGTGATCACGCCTCGCCGGTAAAGGATGAACGGGTCGTACACGAATGACCCACCGAGGACGTCCCGACCGATCAGAACTCCTTCGTGGCCCAGGCCGGCCTCACAGACCAAGGGGTAAGCAGCACAGAGATGCCGAGTCGTAGCTACGTGCGCGGGAACCCGAAAGGACGACGGGCTCACGAAAGGCCGCGACCCAGCGGTAGCGAACAGGCAAACGCTGCGTCTTGAGTGCCGTAGAGAAGGCGGAGCTCGAGGCCCGACTGACCAGCTGCCTGTTCCACCGAGGAGCAGCTTGCAGCCAGCTCCGACCTCGTGTCAGCAGTAACCGTCAAGTATCCCGAAAATCGGTACTGGGCGTGTCCGTCGGCCAGCTCGGTGTCCCGGTCCTCGACGCTTTCCTTTTGTCGGCGGTGGCTGGCGGTAACCAGAAACCCTCCTCGTCGGCGCAGCTCGCCGTCGGCCAGATCGGCTGTCCGGGCTTGGGCCACCTGCCGCGCAGCGCGCAGCGGGCTCACCGGCTCCATGACCAGGCTGAGTGAGCGTCGCAGCGGCGAGAACAGCAGCGGCCCGAGGAAGTCAGGAGTCACCTCGACCCGGGGCCATTCGGCAATCCAGTAGATGGCGTGCCACGTGCCGTCGGTGCGCACGGCATCCCAGGACGGTTCGATGGCTACAGGCCAAGGCCATCGGCCCGCTGGTGCGTCGTCCGGACGAGCGGCCTGTCCGCCCATCCGCCTGTCTGAGCGATCGCCGGGATCGGTGATGCCGGAACCGGCAGTGCCGGCACCATCAGAGTTGGCGTCGACAGGCGCGATGGCCTCGCCTATCACTCGGGTCAAGGCTCCGGGACCAAGTACGCCGTCGACGGTTATGTCAGCTCCGTCGAGTGCCCGATGCAACATGTCGATTTCGCGAGGTAAGACATCGGCCGTCGCCGCCGCCCCCTTTCGTCCCGAGCGGCCCGCCCGGAACGGGCGAGACGTCCGCACGGAAAGGGACACATAGACCCGGTGGCGTCGGGTCACCGGTGCGGCTCCGTCCACCAGCGCCTGATAGGACCGACCCGCGGCCGAATCCGGGCCGAGTAGGGCATGGTCGGCCCGGTAGCGACGAACAGCTGTACCGTCGTCCGGCAGGCACGATTCGATCCACTGGACCCGATGCACCTCCGAACCTTCCCTGGCCATCGACGACAGCGTTCGGGCCCACGCCCCGATGCGGGCGTCCTGGTCGCTCGGACCCAGGAGGGCGAAGCTGTGCCCCCGCACGGCCAGTACGGCAGTGGCTGTTCGGGAGGGGCCGTCGACCACGACACCGAGCTCTGGGGCTGAAGGATCCCCGCCCAACGGAACGGCCACGATGTCAATCCCATCGAAGACGGTGCGCCGACCCAAAGAGCGAAAGGCTTCCGGAACTCTCCGTACATCGATGGCCTCATTTCGCCGGACTCCCTCACTCTGGTCAGGCGCCTGCCCGAGCGGGTGCTGGCCCCGACCAGGGGCGGCCACGATGAGCCGGTGTCCGTTCCCCGGAGCCTGCGCCAACTGACGGCGGGCCCCCAGACCTCCGGTCCACGCCCATCGAAGTACGAGGGGAAACCACTGGTCGCCCGTTCGACCCTGAACAGGCCAGAACGCCACGGCCACGCCAACGCCCGTACCGACCACCGCCATTGCCACGCCTCCTGCGGATGGCCGGGACCGAACGGCGAGCACCCCCACGACCAGTCCGGCGGCGACGGCGGCGATCTGCCCACCCCGCCATCCGGCGATCACACCGCGCCGCTCGAGTGGGGAGAACCGGTACCGGACCCGATCGGTCGCCCGGTGCTCCGTGGTCACGGTCCGGCGCCCAGGAGTGGATCGTCGGTGGGTGTCGTCGGCGATGGATCACCGGGAGAAACGGCCGGCAACGGAGGAGGACCCGGTAACCGCTGCGCGGGAATCAACCGCACACCCAATTCGTCATGGCCGATCACGTCGGGTCGCAGGGCGTGCCTTGGCGCCGGATCGGGGGACCGGGATACCTCAAACGCTGGGCCGGATCCCGCCGTGCCGCCCGCCGTGCCGATGCCACTGCCACTGCCCCAGCCACTGCCACTGCCACTGCCACTGCCCCAGCCGCTGCCACTGCCACTGCCACTGCCACTGCTACTCGAAATTGCCCCATCCACCCCGGCCGGACCCGGAAGGGACGATCCGACCGGCCCGGACGAAGGCAATGACATCTGTTCGGCACGGGTTGGATCTGCCTCTGGTCCACCGGCCCCTTCTCCGTAGAGGAGGTGACCAAAGTGACGACGGGCGGCAGCGGTTGCTTGCGGATGCACCGCCCATGCCGGTATCCCGTGTCCCGGAGAATCCAAAGTCCCCACCCCGGTCCTTTCGGCGGAGGACGGCTCGGGATCAGGCCGAGTTCCAGGCGGTCCATCGCCACCGGGACCGCCGGCAGTTCCGGCGCCGAGTCCACCGGCGGTTCCGCCCGATCCGCCCGAATCGCCCGCACCGAGTGATCCGACGGCCGAGCCGATCAACCCGCCGGCGACACCACTGCCGGCACCGATGACCGCTCCAGCCGCTGACGACCGCATGGCCACAACAGCCAAGCCCCTGACGGGGGTGGCCGCTGTTTGTCGGGCGCGATGGCTGAGCCCCTCAAGGTGACCGACAGCGCCCGCTTCAATGAAGGGCAGGAGGCGGAAGAGGGCCCACGGCGCAAACGCGGCGAGGAGGAGAAGGGCGGTGCCACCCAAAACGGCTGCGAAGCCACCGCCCTCACCGCCAGCCGTGCCTCCACCGGCGCCTGCCGCACCCCCACCGCCACCATTCGCCGTCGCTCCTGTGCCGCCGGCCAAGGCACCGGCGGCCAGGCTCAGTACGGCGACGATGACGAACTTCCCGAGAATGAGGGCGACCAGGGTGTCGACCAGTCGACGGGTCGAGTGTTCAGTCAGGTATCTTGATTGCTCCCCGCCCGAATCAAGCCTCGGGAGGCCCAGTCCTCCCTAAGTCGTTGTGGAGCTGGTGTTCTGCACCGTCTGCGGGGGCCTGTCCGGGACCGGGAGCTGCTCTGTGAAGGAGCTGCTGTATACGTGCCGGACCGTCATGGTCTTGGCGTTGGACGAGACCCTGTCGATCGAGACTGACGGGCGGAGAAGCATCGAGACCGCCCGCCTGATGATCTCGGACACCGACTGGCCCTCGGCCGCTGCCAGTTGCTGGAGACGCTCGGCCTCCTCCGTCGGGATGCGCACCGAGATCAGCTCGGACGCCCCTTTCTTGGTCTCCTCTGCACCCTTCGCCCCCGTCGCCGCTGGCATCTTGTCTCCTCCATCGCCCGTGTTAACCCCTGTTCTATCAGGCGTCATCGGGCAGTTCCCGGCAATTCTGAAGGCCCGCGTCCACATTCCTTGCATCGACCTGTGGACGCCCGTAGACTTACTGTTGTACAGATCGTACACACCCGACAAGAAGGAGCATCCGCCGATGCCCCAAATTGAAACCCTCATCCTGGCCAACCACGCCGAATCCCAGAACGGTCTCCTCTACCTGATGGGCGGCGGTTGGACCGACTTGAACCAGGTGGTCATGCCTGGACAGCCAGCTCCGCCGTTTCACATGGGCATCGGACTGACGATCCTCATTCCTTGGACCGAGACCAACCGACGACACCACGTCACCATGCTCCTTGAGCGGGAGGACGGAGGTGAGCCGATCATTCGTCTCGAAGCGGACATGGAGACAGGCCGACCACCCGGTGCTGTCGAGGGCGCCGACCAACGACTGGTCGTGGCCTTCAACGCCGAGGTCCAGTTCCCGGGCCTGGGGGCTACCGGGCGGTGGCAAGCACTGGGACAGGACCATCGGTCTCAGCGAGCTTCCGAGTGAACCAACGGCCGGCCCAACCACAACTGATGTTCCAGCAGCCCGCCTGAACCGGCGGGCGCGTCACACCCATCCGGCATAGTGAAGCGGAGGGACAACTAAACAGGGAAGGAGTGAAAGATGCCACGAACAGCAGTCGCATCAGACGACGGACACCCTTGGAGATGGGTCGGAGCGGGTCTTGCGGCGTTCACCGTTTACAAGGCGGCCACCGGCAAGCGGGTTGACCCAATCCTGTTGGTCACGTCGGCGCTTACAGTCGCCGCTTTCCTGCGCGATCTGTAGCCCGAATGTTAGGTGCATGGCTGCGCTAGCGTTGCCGGAGTGGCAGACGATCCGAAGCCCCGACAAGTCAAGGTGACTACTTCATGTCCTCTCTGCTCAAAGCGGATTCGGTTCGACACCGAAGTTGAGGATGAGGATTCAGCTTTGCTCTTCCATCGCTTGGGTCCAGATTGCAAGAGCATCAACAAGCCTCAGGGACGAAGCGGGCGGACGGGTACGGGCACTGCAAAGGCTGGCGGAAGCCCGTTCTCGTAGAACGGGCCAGTTACGGCGACTGACGCCGCGCTTGCCACGACCGTGACATAGCCACGGGATAGAGTCAGACGTATGCCCATGTCTAAAGGTCTCGTACCAGGTCAAGGGGCATAAGTGGACAGATTCACTTCGCTCTCGTTGTTCTCAGGTGCCGGTGGATTGGATGTCGGAATTCACGAAACCAAGCGTTTCGAGCTTCTGGCTTGCCTTGAGGTCAACCCAGTGTTCTGCGAGACGATTGGACTTAACCGAGATGCAGGACGCATTGGGTCGGCTCAGACGCAAATCATTCAGGGCGACATTCGAGGCGTATCAGCATCGGGAATGATGAAAGAGCTCGGTTTGCGAGCTGGACAACTCGATCTGCTCGTCGGTGGACCACCATGCCAGGCTTTTAGCACAGCAGGTCGGCGTAAGTCCGTGGAGGATTCAAGGGGCGAGCTTCTTTGGAACTATATGGACTGGGTTCTTGCTCTGCGTCCCAAATACTTCGTCTTGGAGAACGTTCGCGGACTTCTGTCTGCGGCCCTCCGTCACCGCCCCATAGCGGAGCGGCCGGCAAAGGGTGGTGCGCCGCTGCAGACCGACGAGGTTCCGGGCTCCGTCGTGGAACGCTGGGCCGAAGACCTGTTTCGGCTCTCGGACGGCAAATACCGGATCGACTGCTTCGAAGTTAACGCCGTCAACTATGGAGCACCTCAGCTGAGAGAGCGCGTGCTCATGGTCGGCAATCGTCTCGGAGATGTCATTGATTTTCCGGGGGCGACGCATGGACCGCCTGAGCGAATCAACCGAGGTGAAAGTTCACTTTTGCCGCACCGCACGTTGTTCGATGCCATAGGCCATCTAAAGGAACCGTCGCCCACGCTGCTTGACTTCAGCCCGCGGAAGAAGTCGTATTTGGCAATGGTGCCGCCCGGCGGAAACTGGCGCACGTTGCCTCCCGATGTAGCGCGAGAGTCGATGGGTCGAGCGTACGACGCAAAAGGTGGCCGGTCTGGGTGGTGGCGACGGCTTAGCTGGGACCTGCCCTGTCCGACCTTGACCACCATGCCCAATCACGCCAGCACCTCGATGTGCCATCCCGATGAGGTTCGCGTACTCTCGATCGCCGAATACGCAGCGATCCAGGAGTTTCCCCGCGATTGGGTATTTTCCGGGTCCACGCAGCAGCAGTACGAGCAGGCAGGCAACGCAGTTCCGGCGCGGCTTGGTCGTATCGCCGCGGACCTGGTAGCCGACAGGCTGGAAGTGCTTGGAACCCGTCGACGACGGCCACCGGCGGATGCAGAGCAGTTTAGGAAGATCTACCTGGGCTCGCACGTCAGAACAAGGCGATGGTGGAAGGCCGGCGAGGCCTTCGTCTGGTCGTCCAAAGACGAAAACTCAAGGTCAAGGTACTACCAAGCGGGCACCGTCTCCGCGTAGTCACCAGTCTCCCTCCCGCTCAGTCACTAGGCTCCCAAAGGTTGGGATTGAGGTGGGAGCCACATGGCCGGTCCAAAGAAGCGATCCGACGCAGTCAAGGCAGGAGAAGCTGCTCGAGTGGCCCTCGGACAAGCTGCTGCCGCATTGCCGCTCGAAGAACGGCGAGCGAAGATCCGAACGCTCGTTGCGGGCGAGACTCGCGACTTTCTGACAAGGCGCTATGGGAAAATCAAAAAGCTCAAGCTGAAGGATCTCAGCCTAAACATCTTGATGCTTAGAACGATCCGGCAGATACACGGCTTGGACACTCCTGAAGACGTAATCGAATACGTGGTCAATGCCACTCTCGTGGCAGGGAACGAAACGGCGTACGGCTGGTTAGTTGACCTGTACCTGCCGCCTCTTTTCGGAGCGATTACACCTCCCGAGCGTGAGGATGATCACCAGTGGGAAGCTTTCAAGGAAATCGACAAGGAAGCCACAAAGCCGAACCCGGCCACAGGTGAGGTAAAAAGGCACTTGGTCTCGATAAAGGCTGGGCCCATGACGATCAACGACACGATGGCACACCAAATGCATGCAAACGTCGCCGGATTTGTTACGCATGGGAATGATCCGGTCATCTACGCAGTCAGCTATGGGCGAAGAGAGCAGCTCTCCAATAAGCCCGACATTGTCAAAGGCGATTATCCCGACGACAAGGTGGCGATCCTTGTTGGCAGAGAGTTCTGGGATTGGCTGGCCGGCTACGAGGACGCCCACGTCGATATCTTCAACGGAATGGCCGAAGGTGAAGCAATGTTCGCCGCCGAGGCCGGCAAACCGATCGATGACCTGTTGAAAGGGAAAAAGACGGAACTGGCATCCGACTTCAGATCCCAGTACCAGATCCAACCAGGTGACGACATGTGGAAAAAACTGCTGGAGACGGGCTTTTGATTGACTTCAATGAGATCGACAACTTCGTCGACACGACGAACTACATGAGCAGGGAAGAGATTCGTCAGATCTTCATCGACTATATCACTGAGCACGGGCTTTCCGAGCTATCCATGGATGACTTCTGGACTGTCCTTCGCCACGGAGGCGCTGTGTTGCGTGGGGACACGTTGAAGGAGAGGCGCAAAAACGTCTACACCGCACTTTGGAACGATGCTCGCTTCCAGAGAGTCCGGCCTGGAGTGTTTTCGTATAAGCCTGGGTCGCCACGCAAACCTCGGCGGTAATGACAGGCTCAACATTGGAGAATCCGCGACTGCCATTCGCGAGTTCGCCGCTCGTGCGGAGAAAGATGCAGGCACAGTTGTCGCGGGGCACGAAGCCCGAGCTGGCGCTCCGCCGTGCGGTTCATGCCAACGGGCTCCGATATCGCGTCAACGTTCGTCCATTGCCCGAACTGCGCAGGACAGCAGATCTTGTATTCAGAAAGGCCCGCGTCGCCGCCTTCGCCGACGGGTGTTTCTGGCACGGATGCCCGGAGCACGGGCGGCGTGAGCACAAGGTCAACGGTTGGTACTGGCCTGAGAAGATCGAGCGTAACCGCGAACGGGACGCAGACACGGACGAGCGGCTCATCGAGGCTGGGTGGCTGCCGATTCGGGTGTGGGAGCACGAATCCGCGACTGAAGCAGCCGATCGAATTGCTAGAGCTGTACGGAGCCGTCGCCCAACCTGACCGCTTCAATCACGGAGTCGATGACTTCCGAGGTGAGACTCTCCTCGGACCTTCGCCTGAGCGTAGGTCGCCCACTTCCCAATGTTCCCGCAGGTGCATATCCACCGCCACCGTGGAGGAGGTTTGCCATTTGATTGGACATTGACCTTCTCGCCAGCCATATAGACCCTCGCCGTGCCCTAACAATCCCGGACTTGCCACCTCGAAAACGAGGCTACCTGCTAACGAGAACGACAGAAGGGCCGCACCCGGAGGCACGGCCCTTCTCGTTACTGCTTGTTTTTGCGAGCGGTTACACGGTGTGGCGAGTGTCGTCGGCCCGATGCCGGCGCATCCCGATGCCCTTCCCGATGACCAAACACGGATCGCCGTCGAGCGTCAGGCGACCGCACTCCTCGTAGGAGTCGTCGGCCTCCAACGTGTCATCTCGCAAGCTCTTCTTTCCGGGAATGTATCCCTTGGCTGCCAGGCGGTCAGCGATGGGCTCCGAGTTTTCGATGATCGCCAAGTACCGCTCGGCTCGCTTGTCGTGGCCGGGGAGAAAGAAGGAGCCCGAGTTCGGATGCCCCCCGCAATCGCACCAGCACAGCCCGTTCGGAACTGCTTTATCCATATCTGCTCCTATCCTTAGATTCCAACAATCCAAGGATATCATGGTCTTCATGGTCTTCATGGTCTTCATGGTGTTCATGGATGGCAAGGATGGGCTCAGTAGTTGGCGGGCCACCGGAGTGACTGAGGAATCGGGACGGCGATAGGAACCACAATCTGTCCCCAGACGCCAGACTGGGACCATCCCGAGGGACCACTCACGCCCGGCCACGTGAATGATGACCGGGCGTGAGAGTGCGGAGTCATCAGCAGAGGTTCGTGACGCCTCGGCCGCGCTTCAACGCTGCGACGGGGAAAGGAACCTGTCGTCGTCTGTCGTTGACCAAGGAGGGAGGTTCGACAGGCGAAGTTGCGGGCGGCCCGCGAGACCAATCACCAACCGCCCGCTACCGGGGGTGAACCGCTCCGGCGTTCTAGACAGAAGCCACCGTCACCTCAACGGAACCGCCTTCGATGGTGGTGCCGATGGAAGCTCGCACGAAGCGGTAAGCGCCCGTGACTGTCGCCTTGGTGACCGTAGAGGCGGTAGCGGCGAGCGCGGTGCTGATCCACTCCACTCCGTCTTGGCTGACGTCGAGCGTACATGCTCCTGACTCGATGCCGGAAGACCCTGTGCACACCCCGGTGTGGGTGGTGAGCGGTACTTCGTTGTCGAGGACGACTCCGCTGGCCACCGCCGTTGAACCTGCTGGAACGCTGATGACGCAGCTCATGATTGTGATCCTCTTCGATGGCCGCCGAGTGGGCGGCTGGACGAGTTGTTGCGGATGCTCTGACGACCCGCTGTCGGGGACGCAGGACCGTCGACTGAGACGAAGCCGACATCCGAAACGAGCGGTGGCTTCGGAGCGGCATCGAGACGCTTGACAGCCCTCTTGAACGAGGCGCGGTCGTTCGGCGAAGGACTTGCGTCGGCCCTTCCGCTCGTTGCGCTTCGTCTTGTGCTCGGCAAGTTCCGCTACTCGGAGCCAGATGGCTTCGGCAGCGGCTTCGTCTCGGTACAGTTGGCGGGTCTGTGAGGTGACGACGCGAGCTGCTTGGGCAGGAGTAGAACCGCGCTGGACCAGCTCGACGATGGTGGCAGCGCTGTTCACCTCGATGTTGCGCAGCTTGGCGGAGTTCTCGTCCGTGAAAGTCGAGAGCCAGGGAAGGCGAGTGCGCGTTGATGGAGGGTGCAGCTTGGCAAAGCGAAGATGCGCTTGAAGCTCGCGGACAGAAGCGTCCGTTGAGTCAGCGTGCAGGGCTTGAACGGCCCGGTACTCGATGCCTTGGGCTTCGGCAGCGAGCTGTCGAGGGTTCCCCGCAGACCGCCACTCAGTGCCATCGGTCGGGAGACCTGCTTCGCGCATCAGCCTGCGTCGTGTGTGGTTGTCCATGTTGCTCCTAGTAGGTCGGGACTTCGAGGCCAGCGCCGGTCAGTGCACCGATGCCCAGCGGGTAGCGGTCGGTGACGGCGGTCGCGTAACCGTGAGTGCCGAGGATGACGCTCAGTTGGTTTGCGTAGGTCTGCTCGTAGACGGTGAAGATGGGGTCAGACACGAGGAGCAGGATGTCCTGCACTCGAAGGACCAGCACTGCGTCCTGGTTGTTATCGTCTCCGAGGTCGTTCGGGATGGCGTTGGTAAGGACGACTCCAACCCCGCCGAGCGGGCCGTAGAGATCGTTGTCCGAGTCCGTCACGCCTCCGAGTCCCAGCAGTTGGTTCGAAACTCCATTCGAGTTGGGAATGCCGGCCAGCCAGGCGTACCGCGACGGCCGCATCGCGATGATCGACGGCATGCGATTGCGAGTGTCCGCGACTGCGCCGACCAAGTTGCCGACTTGCTGGGCGAACCCAACAACGTCGAGACCTGGGCCGCCGGGCGTGAGCGGCACGAGTCCGGGGACGTTGAGAAGTCCGAGGAACTGGTTGTCGCTGCCGTCGCCATTGACCAGCTGCGCTTCGATGGAGGCGGCGGTCGCTTCGGCGAAGGACTGCGTGATGAACAGGTCGAATGAGGGGCCTCTGTCCTGCAGCTGCTGGCTGATGATCGTCTGCCCGGCGAAGCTCGAGACGTCGTGTGTCACGTCCTCGGAGGTCGTCCCCATGATGTCGTCGACGCCGGTGTTCTCCGTCACGACCGGGTCGAACGTGACGTCCGCTCCGGTGAAGCCTGGGACGGTGACACTGAACGCGGTCGGAGGGAGCGGCAGGTTCTTCACTCGGGCCAGCAGCGGCGACGCTGCGTACAGTGCGCCGTAGTACTCGTCCAAGATCCACGTTGGGACGGGGCCACCTGCGATCGCAGAGGTGAGGTCACCTGTACGGGCTTGGATCGAGCCGTCCGGACCGGCGTACGAAGACGAGTCGTTGACGATCACACCTGAGGCGCCGAGAGTACGGGCCGCCTTGCCTTGGCGGAACGCGGTCGACTGCTCGACGGCTTCCTCCTGCTCGTGACGGGCGAGACGCTCGTTCGCTGCGTGGTCGGACAGACCGGGGATCGGCGTCGAGGAAATGGCGGCTGCGCGGTCGAAGAAGTACGAATGGCGGGAGTCACGCTCGTAGACGCGGGGCTCCTTGCGCACCTTCACGTTGGAGAGCGCCCGCAAGGCTGCGTCCGTGTCGACGACCGTGTCGAGTGCGTCTTCCATCGCCTGCTCATTGGCAGCGTCGCGGAGGGCACCACGCTTCGTGGCCTCTTCGGACAGGCGACTTGCGGCTTCGAGTGCGTCCGCTCGGCGGGCGATCAGGACATCATTGAGAGACATGCGTTGCTCCTACTTAGGTGGGGTGGAGCCGAGCAGCTTCACCAGATCGTGACTGTTGAGGGTGAGCACGGCCGGGCTGCCGTCGATGGTGACGCTGATGGCCCGCGTGCCGTCGTCCTTGGCGACCTTGCCGGTCGTGCGCAAGACGGTCGTCTCCGGGCCGGTGGTGCCGGTCGGAGAGGTACGTAGGTCGGGGGTGATAGCGCGAATGATTCTGTCGGTTCGCGTCCCGGTCGTTCGCTTCAACTTGGCTCCACTTCGGGGACGGCGACGGGAACGGGTTCGGGTTCGGGAGGAGCTGTTCGCGCATGGATGTCGGTGTGCTGTGCGGCCTGTCGTGCGTCGGCCTGAGCCTGGTACGCAGACAGGTCGGTGTTGTCCGGTGAGGACGGCATTGGTTCTCCTATCGGGAGGGGTAGTGAGGTGTGGCGAAGTGGCCGGACTCGGGGCGCATCGTCGAGGTGCGGATCGGGTCCTGCTCTGCAGCACTTCGCTTGCAGTCCTCAACGAAACCGACAGCCGTAGCGTGGTCAACTCGCCATTCGCCGCCAACCTTCGTCGCACGCAACTTGCCTTCGGCGCATCGGCGGTTCACGGTGCGCTTCGTGAGGCCAGTGACCGCGACCAAGCGAGCTACCGACCAGGGCTGCTGATCAGATTGTACAGACTCGTTGGCTTCGTGGCTCTCCAAGATGTCTTCGACTTCTTCGATGAGGTCGACGTGGAGATGAAACGACTTCCACATCTCCCCAAGTTCGTCTGCCAAGTCGAGTCGACCATCCTGCAGCAGCGACGATTCGTATGAACGGAGAGCGCGAACGAGTGAGCGCGCGTGACGACGATCGAGCACGATCACGAGCCCGTCCTCGACGTACTGAACGGGCAGTTGAGCAGTCATGGTCATCTTCTCCTTGGTCATCCTGTGCTGGTTGATTAGCCAGACCGGCTAGTGAGCATCAATCGAGGGCACTTGGTGGTCTCTGGGCAAGCCTGGTGGCCTCGGGGGACGGTCTCACGTCTCACGCGGTGTGCACTTGGAGCGACGTGTGGCTCGTAACGTGAACCTGTGTTCTCGTTGGGCGCTCGTGTGTCCCCGCGGATCCCCCGGACTTTCCAGTGCGCACATGATGCGGGGAACATACGAAAGGGTACTGGTCGTCGCACTCGGTGCACGCGTATCGGCCGGCAACTGGCCCACTCGCGTGATGGCACGTGACGCATCCACGTCAGCACGTATGACATGCCCCGCACACGCATACCAGGTACCCGCCACGCGATGTGCGCATCCTGGCCCCAAGAGGTCTGTCCTCCAATGGCAGCAGCGCGTGCCCCGGCTGAAGTCACGCGATGAGCTCCTCAACCCAAGCGGGCGTCGGCTTTGGTAGCGGGTACGAGATGACGTTGCTCGCCTCTCCATCTGCGGGCTGCGCCCAGTCGCCGTTTCCCGCCACGTTGAACTGTCCGTCGACCTCACGAACGTGCTCCTCTCGGGTCTCCAACACGGAGCCGTTCTCCAACTTCACGCGAGCCGTCCCGTTCTCAACGGACAGAAGCTCACCAACGAGACCACCTAAGCAGTACACGTTCACGCTGTCTCCAATCTGTTCGTGCGAACCCAGGTGCGAGGTCGCGAGTGCTCTGCGCAACGACAAGAGCCTCCGATCGAAGGAAGGCCACATCTCACGCCTGCCTCGAAGTGTGCGCACGTCGCTTCGACCGTCACGTCCACAGCACCTGTACGTACAAGCGAGCCACGTCTCGATGGTCTCGAATCTCCCGCCACAGCTCCACTGGCCTCTGCCTCGGTCTGAACAGCGAGGGCAGCCTCACGTCCGCCACCATCAGACGGCCAACTTCAAGAAGTCGAGAGGGAAGTGGTAGAACGAGCGGCGGCCATTGCGGTTCAACTTCACGTCCCGCACCCGAGCGCATCCTCGCCCGATCGCCTCCACGTCACCTACCATCCCGTAGGGCTGAACGAGGACGCGTGCGCCTACGTTGAACTGCTTATCCATGTGAGAACCTCCAAATCCGGGGGATCCATCGTATCACGCACGCGAGCGCGAAGTACCAGGTCAGAGCGCTGTACCCTGCTCAGCGGTGTCAGGTGTGTCAGGTAGTTTGCTGGGTTCGCAGTGGGAGTAACTCCCGGGAACATCTCGTATTCAAGGGACTGCTTCTCTGGAATCTCTCGTCAACCTGTAGAACTACTTGACATACCTGACACTAAGTACCCACAAACATGCCCTACCCATATCCGATAGCGGTGTCAGCCTCGGACTCAAAGGCTGTCTTTGCGCTGACACGGCTGTCACCGAATGTCAGCCTTGAGTGTCAGCCCCTGCGAGTGAGGCCGTCAGCTAGCTCTTGCAGTGGCGAGCTGTGGCCGGTCGCGCCGAAGTGTTCGCTCAGCGAGAGGTCTCGCACGTGGATGCCGGCCCACCCGCGCTGTGTGCTTGACCGCTTCTGGGTGACGCCTGGGATCATGTCGAGCCGGGTGTGGAGTGCCTTCCAGCGCGGGTCACTGCCAACGCGTACTTTGTAGTCGCCTTGGTCGATCGACCAGCGCTGGAAGGCGCTGTGCACTTGGTCGCGCCAGCAGGCGCTGTCTGGACGTACCTCGATCCACTCTGTGATGAACTCAGAGAACGGGTCGTCGTCCACGATGTGCGAGTCTCGGAGTTCGATCACTCGCTTCGGCAGGGTGATGAGTCCACCGTCGTCTTCCTCCAGCCACATCCGCGTGCCCTCGATCGCCCACGCCAGCCATCCCTCGCTCTGACGGAGCACTCGCTTCACGTAGTCTCCGTCCGGGTCTTGGCGTTGCGGGCCGGTGGCCAGCGGTACGTAGCGGCGGGGAATACCGACCACATCGCCGTCAAAGTCCGGAGCGACGTTCGAAGTGAAGAACATCGTGTGAGACGGCACCCATTTGCTGTCGGCCATCCTCATCTCGTTCGCGACGAGCGTGTCGCCTCCACTCAGCTTCTTGACCAAGCCAACGTCCAGTGGCTGGGGTTTCAGCTCCTCAATGACGGCGATGCGAACTCCGTCGAAGTCCCGCATCCAAGCGAGGTGGCGCTCGGTCTTCTTCTTCACGAAGTCCCCGGCGTTGAAGGACGATACGTAGCTCCCCAGCGCCTTACTGAGTGCGTGCGTCGTCGTACCTTTGCCACCACCGGATGGACCGATGAGGACGACGAACACTTGTGGCTTCTCGGACTCTGCGTCTCCCACAAGCGCCGCGCCTACCTGCTTTTGAAAGCAGTGCGCTAGATCCTCGTCTCCCTCGAAGAGCATCTTCACGTGCGCCTCAACGAGGTCACGTTCGGCACCTGGGTCATAGGCAGCGGGAGCCACCTTCGTGATGTACAGCTCGGGCGCTGGGTCTTTCAGCAGCGTCTGAGTCTGCAGATCGAGCACGCCATTGGCGCAAGGCATCAGCCACGGGTGTCGGTCCCAGACGCTCTCGCTCACGCTCAGCTCTAGCCTGGCGAGTCGCTTCACAGCGTCGACGGTTCCGGCAACGGCGGCTGGCTTGGCCGCGAAGACGACATCGCGAACCGCGATTCCTACGCCTTCGCGGTCTTCCTCCGTCCAGACCATCGATGGGTCGTCTTTGGCCCGCATCCACCACTCACGGCGGGTCTGTCGCCATACAGCTCGACCACGCAACGTCTCGACAGCGGCGGCGGCTAGCGCGAGCTGCGTGTCGCCACGCTCTGCCTTCGGGTCGATGTCGTCCTCCATCACGTCTCCTCTCGCTCACGGAAGTAGGCGGCGATCGCCTCGTGGATCTCCCAATCTGTCGACGCGTAGAGGAAGTCGAGGCGGTCCATCACGTCACTCAACGCTGCGCGCCTCTCCATCCCAGGCTCCATCCCATGCTCATTGTGGAGAACGTCGATGACGCGCTTCGCAAGTGCGATGGCCAGGTTGTTCCCATCACTCATCTTCATCGTCTCCTTGGTCGCTGTCCTTGACTCACGGCTGCGCCATGTCTCGCATGACGAACGCCGTGAGGTCCTCTTCCGTGACCCGAAATCGCGCGTGGCTGCCGTTACCGAGCCGAAACGACCGCAGACGGCCGTCGTGCACCATTGCGTAAACGGTGGCGTACGTGATGTTGAGCCGCTCGGCGACTTGCGAGAGCGTTAACGCTTGGACTTCTCGTGACATGGTGGTTCTCCTCTGTGGTGCTTGTGGTCTAGTTCCTGATTTATTTTAACACGCAACTACTGCAAACTCGCAGGTCAGAGGCACTTTTTAACCCCTAGTTACCTCCGTGCGGTGGTGGAAGCTGCACCTGGCGTACGCCCGGCGCGGGTGCCCAGCAGGGTGACGTAGACCTACATCGACTCACAGCCAGGACCTCACGAGTGACCCTGCGTGCCAGCGGGTCACGCTCAAGGTCTCCGTGCGCTTGCCGATGTCCTCTACAGGATGCTCGCGGGGGAGTTTGTCTGGATCTCTCTTCGCTCCCCTGCGAGCACCTACGATGCCCCCACTTACCCCGCCAACGCCTACCCGAGCAGCAAGCGCCTCGCCTCTTCGAGGTCGAACGGCTTAGGCGGCCAACCCATCAGACCTCCGCTGCTGGCTACTTTCGACAGCTGCTCGTAGCGGAAGCTCCATCCCAGCCGCTTCGGGTCGAACCTGTTGGAGCCCTTCACGAGCTGCGCCCCAACCGTCACCTGGTTCACGACCGCCAGCACTATCATCCGGCGGTCTTCTGCGCTCATCTCGTCCCACCGCTCCGCTACGTGACCACCGAGCCGATCGAGAGCGGACTGCCCTCGCATCGCCGTCAGCCGACCGTCCCTCTTCTCGATGCGATCCTGCAGGCGCCTGCTCTGCCGGATGTATGCCTTCTTGTCGATAGTCCGGTCGGCGTAATCGTCCTCTAGTTGGGTGAGCATCTTCTCGTCGGCGGCGTTCTCCATCACCAGGGAGCGGGCTTCCTCGGCCGTGCTCTCCTCTTCCGCTAGCGCCGCGTCTCTCAAGGCGGGCGAGTCCGCCAGTGGGACGATCGTCCCGTAGACCACGCTCTCAATCGGGTCCGCTAGGACGTAGGTCTTCCCACAACCGCCGGTCTCCGACTTACAGCCGTAGCGCCTACGCCCACCGTTCGGCATCGCCTTCATGTCTGACCCACACTGCGCGCAGACCAGGACTCCGACGAGAGGGTACTTGCGTGAAGCTGGAGGCTTCCGCCTGGACGGATCTAGTAGTACTGCACAGAGCTGCTCCCACGTCGCTCGGTCGATCACGGGCTCCCATGCCCCATCTCCGATGATCTCTCCTTGGTGCTGGCGAAGTCCCGCCATGCGAGGCGACACGAGCAGCCGCTTGACCATCGTCGGGGACCAGCGCTTGCCGCGGACCGTCTGGAGACCTCTGCTGTTCCAGTCCTCAGACACCGACCGGAGGCTCTCTCCCTCCAGTGCCCGTCTCATGGCCTCGTGGATCAGCTCGACCTCGTCGAGCTTGTGCGTTACGCCGTCTGCATCGAAGCCGTACGGTCGGAGCCCACCGGCGTACTCCCCGTTCTGCGCCTTCTGGAGCTTGCGCCGCATAACCCGCTGCTTCATCTTGCGGACTTCCTCAGCGGCGACTGCTCCCTTGATGCGAGCGATCATCATGCCGTCGCCGGTGCCCATGTCGATCGTCCCCGACACGGTCACGAGCTTGGTCACTCCCGCCTGGTCGCACGTCTTGACGAACTCCTCCAGCTCGATCGGCTGCCGGTGCAAGCGGTCCTCAGCCCACACGACCACCGCGTCTACCATCCCGCCTTCGATGTCCTTCAGCAGGCGCCGGTACTCCGGCCGGACCTTCGTCGGGTCGGCGGCGGAGATGTCGTTGTCGATGTATGGCCCGACGATCGTCCAGCCCTCGTCTGCACACAGCTGGCGACAGTCCTGCTCCTGCCGCTCCACGCCGAGCTTGGTGTCGTCCCGGTCCGACGAGATGCGACAGTAGATCGCCGCTCTCATGACGGACACCGGGCCGGCTCGCATTCTTCCTGGTCATGGCTGGTTTCCATGCAGGGCCACCTTACCAAGCCAAGGTATCTATGTAAACAGTGGACGGCACCAGTGGGCTATAGCGGGCCAGGCCAGGCTGGCCAACACCAGCGGCAGGAAGAGCACGGCCACGTAGATGGCGGCGGAACGGATGAGGAGCTCGACCCACACCATCAGCGCACCGAATACGACCACCAGGCCGGCGATGAACAGGACGAAGGTGGGCACGGCGGGTTGAGCGGTGCCAGACCCGGACAAACCGACACTCACCTCCGAGAGGAATCGCCCGGCGTCGACCCCCGCCCCGTGCGAGACGACATCACTCATGGTGTCGGTCAACGCCAGTCCCAGCGACACCAGCTTTACGGCCACTGCCGTCAGCAGCAGGGCCAGGGGCACATTGACCAGCACCGAGCGGATCAGCATCGAGCCGTTCTGCCTGTAGACGGCCTGCATGATCCCGAGCAGCAGCATGGGGACGATGACCACGCCGGCCAGGGCCACCATCGTGGCGTAGTTGGATAAGAACCACGAAGCTCCGAGATCCACAGAGGTGGTGCTGGTGATGACGGCGCCGATCTGAGCCAACAGCCAGCTGGCCCCGGCGGTGACCCAACTACCGACGGCATTGAGCACACTGTCCACTCCGAGCCCGGCCAGCGATGAGGCGACGGAGGAAACGGCGGATGAGGTGACCGCCGATGTGACTGACGAGGTGACCTTGCAGGCGGTGCTGAGTCCCGACGTGGCCAAGGCAGAAGCCACCGACGGACAGGACACATCCGGCACGATCGGCAACCCCCCGATGCCGGTCATCTCAGTGGACGCCCTGTCCGGTGTTGAAGAAGAAGTTGACGATGCCCGGACCTGCCCCGATCAACAAAGCAGCGAACCCGGAGATGAGCACGGCACGACGGCCGACGTAACTCTGCTGGTAGTTCTGTCCGTGCGAGCCGAGGGCCCAGGCCGCCGCCCCGACCACCAGACCGACCAGGGATAGAGCCAGGGCCCACCCGTCCAGGCCGTTCATCAACTTCTGGAGGACGTCCCCGCCCGGGAGTGCGCCGGTGTCCGGTGTGAGCTGAAGATTGGAGGTGGCGGTCAGTACGGCATGAACCACACCGGTCACACCCGAAGTGGGCGCGACGACCGGGGCGGGACGACAGATCGATGAAGCCGCGAGGAAGTGGGCGAAGGCAGCGGAGGTCGGAATCAGGGGCGTCGAGGTCATGGAATTCACAGTAGAGAACCACAAACGGCATTTCAATACTTTTCATGGTTTTTCATTACAGACGGTGTGGGCGGAGGAAGCCCACGGTGGAGTCACCGGCCTGTCATGCTTAGGCCGTGAAGCCTTACGTCATCGGGTACGTGGTCCTGGGGGTGGTGGCCGTCCTGGCCGTGTACATCGCTGCCCGGCTGGGGCGGCGGGCCGGGCGTCGGGCTCTTCAGCAAAGGCTCACCGCTCTGTCCAACCGCCTCGGGGTCGAGCCCCCCGACGATGGCGGGGTCGAGCCCGTCCTCGGCCACCTCGAGAAGGTCACCGGCGAGGCGGCCGAAGCGGTCACCGAGGCCAGCTCCGACGCCATTCGTCTGCGTCGGGCTCTCGATACCCTGCCCCAGGGGGTCATCGTCTGCGACGAGAACGGTGACGTGGCCTTTCGCAACGCCCGCGCCAATGCCCTGATGAACAACCGTCACGGTGACGCCCTGGCCGCTCAGGCGGTAACCGAAATGCTCGAGAACGCCTGGCAGGACGGCTCGGCCGAACGCACCCTCGATCTGTACGGACCGCCACGTCAGACGCTGAATGTGCGGACGAGACTGGTCGACGACGGGCGACGGCCTCTCGGTGTGATCGCCATCATCGAGGACATATCCGAGCGGAGACGACTCGAGGAGATCCGTCGGGATTTCGTGGCCAACGTGAGCCACGAGCTCAAGACCCCCATCGGCGCCCTCGGTCTGCTGGCCGAGACCCTCACCGTCGAGCGGGACGCCATTGTCGCCCAGCGCCTGGCCCTGCGCATCAACGCCGAGGCCTTCCGGGTCAGCCGCATCATCGACGACCTCCTCGACCTCAGCCGTATCGAATCGGAGGAGTCCCCACCACGGGAGCCGATCTACATCAACCTGGTCATGGCTGAAGCCATCGAGCGGGTCAGATCGGCGGCCGAGCAGAGACGCATTACCATCGAGCTCGATGAGCCAGAACCTCCGGTGTACGTGCTGGGCGACCGCCGCCAGCTGGTTTCGGCCATCCACAGCCTGCTCGAGAACGCCGTGACCTTCTCGTACGAGGACGGCACCGTGAAGGTGGCCGGGGACCGCTCCGACGGCCACGTGCAGCTGACCGTGGCCGATACCGGCGTCGGCATTCCGGCGCGCGACCTCGAACGCATCTTCGAGCGCTTCTACCGTGTGGACCACGGTCGCAGTCGCGAATCGGGGGGCACCGGCCTCGGGCTGTCGATCGTCCGTCACGTGGCCAGCAACCACCAGGGGCACGTCGAGGTCGACTCACGCGAAGGCGAGGGGTCGACGTTCACTCTCATCCTTCCCAGCCCCCCCGAGTACTCGGCATGAGCAAGAAGACGGCGGCGGCGGCGGCACCCCCGGCGCCCGAAGTACTGCAGACCAAGGTTTTGCTGGCCGAGGACGACGAGTCGTTCATAGATGCTCTGGTCATCGGGCTCGGTCGCGAGGGGTTCGACGTTTCGGTGGCCCGGGACGGCAACGAGGCCCTCCGCCTGTTCGCCGCCGTCGAACCGGATCTGGTACTGCTCGATCTCATGCTGCCCCGTCTGTCCGGCATCGATGTGTGCCGCTCGATCCGAGCCCGCTCGGCCGTTCCCATCATCATGGTCACGGCCAAGGGAACGGAGATCGACACCGTGGTAGGTCTCGAAGTGGGCGCTGACGACTATGTCTCCAAGCCCTACCGCCTACGCGAATTGGTCGCCCGGATGCGTGCCGTCCTGCGCCGGACGCCGGCGACCGACGGAGGGCCGGGAGGGCTCGGAGGGGCGGGAGGGATCGGTGGGCCCGGAGACGCCGCCGCAGTGAATCACCCGGCCATGGGTGGTCTGGCCGGCACGGTGCGCAACGGCGACGTCGGTCTCCCGGCCAATGCGGTCCTGGACGCCGGTGGCATCCAGATCGATCCCGACCGCCATCTGGTGTTCGTGCGCGGCCAGGACGTCCACCTGCGCCGCAAGGAATTCGAGCTGCTCTCGCTGCTGATGGAGAACGCAGGACGTCTCCTGACCCGCGATGTCCTCATCGACCGGATCTGGGGCTCCGATTACTTCGGTGACACCAAGACCCTCGACGTCCATATCAAACGACTGCGCAGTCATGTCGAGGAGGACCCCTCCTCGCCCAAGTTGATCACCACCATCCGTGGTGTCGGCTACCGCTTCGACGTCCCCCGCGACGCGGCCAGCCAGTAACCGGGACCGCCGCAGCGCCGGTGCCGCAAGCGTGCGTCGGTGCTATCACACCGCGCGGTGGGTGCGACAAGGCGCTCCGCTAGGCCAACGCCGGCTGTGTGGGTCGGCTCACTGCCGGCTGGCGATGACCAGCTGGCCCCCGAGGTAGGGAGCCAGCACTTCGGGGAGTACCACCGAGCCGTCGGCCTGCCGCCCGGTCTCCACCAGGGCTGCCCAGATGCGGGCCCAGGCCAGGGCCGAGCCGTTGAGGGTGTGGACCAGGACCGGGCCGCCGCCACCACCGCCGCCGCCGCCGCCGCCGCTCGGGCGATAGCGGATGTTGGCCCGCCGGGCCTGGTAGTCGGTACACCAGCTGACCGAGGAGACCTCCAGCCACTGGTCGGCGCCGGGAGCGTAGACCTCGAGGTCGAAGGTGCGGGCAGCCGAGTTGCCCAGGTCGCCGGTGCACAGGTCGAGCACCCGGTAGGGGAGGCCCAGCTGGCGGAGGAGGGCTTCGGCCCGGGCCACCATGGAGCTCAGCAGGTCCGGCGCCTGATCGGGGGTGGCGTAGGCGAACAGTTCGACCTTGTCGAACTCGTGGACCCGCAACAGCCCCCGGGTGTCACGGCCGGCCGCCCCGGCCTCCCGCCGGAAGCAGGCGGTGCCGGCGGTCAGGCGGAGAGGGAGGTCGGCCTCCTCCAGGATGTCGCCCCGCCACATCGAGGTGAGGGGCACCTCGGCAGTGGGGATGGCCCACAGGTCGTCCCGTTCGATGTGGTAGGCGTCCTCTTCGAACTTGGGGAGGTGGCCGGTCGACACCATCGTGTCGGTCAGGACCATGGTGGGAGGGCGGATCTCCTCGAACTCGTCGGCGTGGCTGTCGAGGGCGAAGGAGGTCAGGGCCCGGAGTAGTCGGGCCCCCATGCCCCTGTAGAGGGGGAACATCGAGCCCGACAGCTTGGCCCCGCGCTCCATGTCGAGCAGGCCGAGCGCACGACCGATCTCCCAGTGGGGCACCCGTTGTGCCTCGGCGTAGGCGGGCATCGGGTCCGGCCACGAGCGGGCCAGCACATTGTCCTCGGGGCCGGCGCCGTCGGGGGCATCGTCGGCAGGCAGGTTCGGCAGGTAGAGGAGGGCCTGGCGCACCTCCAGCTGGGCGGCGTCGGCCGTGACCCCGACCTCCCCCTCCTCCTCGCCCAGCTCGCGGCTGCGGTCGGCCAGTTCCTGGGCCGTGGCCGAATCGGCGCCCTCGGACCGACGGGCCTCGCCCACCTGCTTGGACAGCGCCTTCACCTGAGCCCGGAGATCGTCACGCCAGCCGATGGCCGATCGGGCCGACTCGTCCAGAACCAGCAGATGGTCCACCTCGGACGGATCCACACCCCGTCGGGCCAGTGCGGCCTTCACCGAGGCGCTGTCCTCTCTCACCCTGCGGATATCGATCATTGCGGGACAACGGTAGCGTGACCCCCCGTGGAAGACGGCACTGCGCTCGTGGAAGAAGGCACCGTGCTCCGACCTCCGGCCGTCGACTGCAACGGGATCGTCATTCGTTACGGCCCGACTGTGGCCGTCGACCGTCTCTCGTTTGTGGCCCACGCCGGCCAGGTGGTGGCGCTGCTCGGTCCCAACGGCGCCGGCAAGACCAGCACGGTCGAGGCCCTCGAGGGCTACCGCACCCTCGACGGCGGCTCGGCCCGGGTGCTCGGCCTCGACCCGCGCCGCCACCACACCGAGCTGGTGGGGCGGATCGGGGTCATGCTGCAGCGGGGCGGCATCTACCCCATGCTCGGTTCAGCCCAGGTGCTCCACCTGTTCGCCGCCTACTACGACGATCCCGAGGACCCCGACCACCTCATCGAGCGGGTGGGCCTCGGACCCGTCCGGCGCACGCCGTGGCGGCGGTTGTCCGGCGGGGAGCAGCAGAGACTTTCGCTGGCGCTGGCGTTGGTCGGGAAGCCCGAGGTGCTCTTCCTCGACGAGCCCACCGCCGGCGTCGACCCCGAGGGACGCATCGTGGTGCGCGACATCATCGCCGACCAGCGGGCCCGCGGCATCTGCGTGGTTCTCACCACCCACGAGCTCGACGAGGCCGAGCGCCTGGCCGACCAGGTGGTCATCATCGACGGGGGGAAGAAGCTGGCCGAAGGGAGCCCGGCCGACCTGGCATCGGGCACCGCCGACGGCTCCATCCGCTTCACCACCGCCGCCGGCATCGACACCGGCGCCCTCTGCTCGGCCCTGGAGGAGGCCCTCGGAGGCGGGACCACGGTCACGGTCACCGAGGAGCGACCCGGCGCCTACCGGCTGGTCATGGCGGCCGGAATCACCCCTCCGTCGGCCATCGCCGCTCTGACCGGGTGGTTGGCCACCAACGACCTGACCGTCGGTGATCTCCGCACCGGCCCTTCCCTGGAGGAGGCCTACCTGGCCATCACCGGCTCCGGCCGGGACGCCCTGTCCGACCCGACAGGCACTGCACCGCCCCCGCTCGACTCGGACAGCCGACGCCAGCGGGACGGGAAGCCGCGGCAGGAAGGGCAACGGGGCCGGGGGCGGAGGCGGCTTTCGGGTGGCGGACAGGGTGGCGGACGGGGCGGCGGACGGGGTGGCGGCCGGGATGCCCGGCCGGGCCCGGGCCCGGACACCTCCACCAACCAGTTCGACCGGTGAGGCCACTGGTCGCCCAGGTGCGGGCCGAGGTGACCATGATCGCCACCAACGGCGAGACTGTCTTCCTCACCCTGGGCATCCCCGTCGTGTTCCTCCTGTTCTTTTCCGGGGTGCACGTGCTGCCCACCGGCACCAGACATCCCGTCGACTTCCTGGTACCGGGGATTCTGGCCCTGGCCGTCATGTCCACGTCGATGACCGCCCTCGGCATCGGGACCGGCTTCGATCGCGGCTACGGCGTGCTCAAGCGGCTCGGGGCCACGCCCTTGGGCCGACCGCGGCTGTTGGCCGCCAAGATCGTGACCGTCATCGGCGTCGAGATGGTCCAGGCCGCCGTGTTGGTGGGGGTCGGCTTCGCCATCGGTTGGAGCCCCGGGAGCGGCGGCGGAAATGGGGACGGCGGAAGTGGCGTTCTGGTCGGGGCAGCAGTGGGCGCCATCGTGCTCGGCACCGTGGCCTTCGGCGGGATCGGGCTGCTTTTGGCCGGGACGCTCAAGCCGCTGGTCAATCTGGCCGTGGTCAACGCTCTCTTCGTCGTGCTGTTGCTGCTCGGGGGCATGCTCATCCCGCTCGGGAAACTGCCGGGCTGGCTGGCCGCGGTGTCCAGAGTGCTTCCGGCCGCAGCCCTGGCCGACGCCCTCCACCACGCCCTGGGGTCGAGCACGGCCGTGTCGGTCCACGACTGGATCGTGCTCGTCGTGTGGGCTGTGCTGGCCCCGACGGTGGCTGCCGCCCTGTTCCGCTGGGAGTGAAGAGCGGGAGAGCCGACACCAGCTGGCGCGGCGGGTCCCGCTCGGAGGCTCGGCCGGTCAGGAACCGAGCTGGTGGATCCCGGACTGCAATTCCGGGGCGGTGACGGCGCCGATGACATGGCCGATGACGCGACCATCAGCAGCGATGAAGAAGGTGTTGGGCTCGCCGTTGAGGCCGTAGAGGCCGGAAGTGACCCGGAGATCGGCATCGTTGGCCACCGGATAGCTGATGCCGGTCCGGTGGACGAAGGGGATGGCGTCGGACGGCTGATCGGCCACGTCGACCCCGATGAACTGGACCCGGGAGCCCTTGGCTCGCTGAGCGTCGGCTGTCTTGGCCAGGAGCGGCGTCTCCTTCTGGCAGGGGGTGCACCAAGAAGCGAAGAAGTTGAGCACGACCGGGTGGTGGGCCTTGACGCCGAGAGCGTCGAGATCGACCGGGGCCCCACCGGTGAGCGACGGAAGCGTGAAGCCGGGGGCCCGGCCCCCGATCGGGACGATGGCGCCCGGATCCGATGAGGATCCCGAACCGGTGGAGTTGGACCGGGTACCCAGACCGAAGAAGAGGAAGATGCCCAGACCGATGGCGATGACGGTGCCGATGGCCAGGGCCCGCCCTCTGCGGGGCGGCGGGCGTTGGGCTGCGGGCGGTGCGGAACCGACGTCCGGGGGCCCGGTGCCGTCCGGCGGTGGGGCGGCAACGGCTGGACCGGCGGGCTCGGGGTCCACTGTTGCACCGGTGTCCGGTGACATCGCCGTCAATGCTTGGTGAAGATGTCGACCGCCATGATCACGAACAGCAGCGTGAGGTAGGTGATCGAGTAGCTGAACAGCTGCATGGCCGCTTTCGGCGTCTCGCGCTGCCAGAGCCGGAGAGCCAGGGCGATGAACATCACGCCGAGGACGCCGGCCGACACCAAATAGACGGGCCCGAGATGGGCCACAGCGGCCAGGACCAGCGACACGCCCACCAGCAGGACGCTGTAGACGATGATGCCCCGGGCGGTGCGCTTGAAAGTGGCGACGGCCGGCAGCATGGGCACGTTGGCCGCCTTGTAATCGTCTTTGTACTTGAAGGCCAGGGCCCAAAAGTGTGGCGGCGTCCACACGAAGATGATGGCGAACAGAACGACGGGGGTCCACGTCAGACTGTCGGTCACCGCCGCCCACCCCACCAGCACCGGGACGGCACCGGCGGCTCCGCCTATGACGATGTTCTGACTACTGGTGCGCTTGAGCCACAGCGTGTACACGAACACGTAGAACAGGGTGGCGGAAATGGCCAGCACCGCCGACAGGAGGTTGACCCAGGCCCACAGTTCGGCGAAGGCCGCCACTTCGAGGGTGATGGCGAAGACCAGCGCGTTCCGGGGCGTCATGGCCCCGGTCACCAGGGGGCGGTTGCGGGTCCGGTGCATGAGCTTGTCGATGTCCCGGTCGACGACCATGTTGATGGCGTTGGCCCCCCCGGCGGCCAGGGCACCGCCCAGCAGGGTGGCGCACATCAACCAGACCGGTGGGAGACCCCTCTGCGCCACGATCATGGTGGGCAGCGTGGTGATGAGCAGGAGCTCGATAATCCGCGGCTTGGTGAGGGCTACATAGCCACCGACCCGGGCGCCGACGGACCGGCGGGCAGCGGGGGCCAACGCGGGAAGCGCCATCAGCCAAACTCTAGTGGCCCCGCCGCAGGGGGACTCCTCGGACCCGGTTCTGGAGTCGCTTGGGGCGGCTTTGGCGCCGGCTACGGGGCGGCTTTGGCGCCGGCTACGGGGCGGCTTTGGCGCCGGCTACGGGGGCGCCTTTGGCATCCGGTTCGGAGGCTCGGCGCCAAGGAGGTGCGCCCGGCGGCGACGGTTGTGGGGCCGGTACCATGGCTGGACGGTGTCTTCCCTGCGTATCGGCCCTCGGCCGTTCCTCCTCCTGGCTCGGGTGACCCTGGCCATGGTGGTGCTCAACGTGGTGACGGGAGCGGCCGTCCGCCTGTCCGACTCGGGCCTCGGTTGTCCCGACTGGCCCACCTGTTCACAGCACCACCTCACCCCGCCGCTGAGTCTCCACCCCCTCATCGAGTTCGGCAACCGGATGGTCGTGACCCTTCTGGTCATCTCCTGCGCCGTGACGGTGCTGGCCTCGTTCTTCCGCCGACCGGCCCGGTCCGACCTCAGGTGGCTGTCGGGAGGGTTGATCCTCGGGGTGATCGGCGAGGCCGTGATCGGCGCCTTCGTGGTGTATTCCAAGCTCAACGCCTACGTGGTCATGGTCCACTTCCTGGTGGGGATGGCCCTCCTGGCGGTGGCCGTGGTCCTGGTTCTGGAGGCCGGGCACCGGCCGGGACGGGGAACCCTGGTGGTGACCCGTGGCGCCTTGAGGCTCAGTCGGGTCCTCGTCGCCCTCTTCGTGGTGGTGCTGGCCGCCGGCGCTGCCACCACCGGCACCGGACCGCACGCCGGCGGCAAGGGCGCCAAGCGCATCCCGCTGGGACTGGAGGACATGACCCGGATCCATGCCGAGACCGTCCTGACCACCTGTGCCGTGCTTCTGGTTCTCCTATGGGTGCTTTGGCGGACCGATGCCCCCGCCCATGTGCAGACCTCCGGGCGGGTCCTGCTGACCGTGGTCGTCATACAGGGGATCATCGGCTACACACAGTTCTTCACCCATTTGCCGGCCGTGCTCGTCGGCATCCACGTTCTCGGGGCAACGGTTGTGTGGTCGACCGCCCTCTGGTTCCATCACGGGCTCTCCGACCACAGCCCCGAAGCCGATCCGGCCATCGGGGCCGAGGGCGATGCCGGACCGGGTCGGACTCTGGCTCAACAGGTTCCGGCGCCCGGGACGCCAGTGGGCACGGGGCCCAACGTCAGGGAGGCGGTGTGACCACCCGGTCATGTGCGATGGTCCGGGCCCGAGAGGCGGTGGCTGTCCCTGCGGAGGTCGAGGAGGCCGACGTTGCCGAAAAGCCCGACATCGAAGAGTCGACCAGTACCGATCTACCGTGGCTGGTCATCGTGTGGAACGACCCCATCAACCTGATGTCCTTTGTCACCTTCGTCTTCCAGAAACTCTTCGGTTACTCGAAGGAGAAAGCCACCAAACTCATGCTCGACGTGCACTACAAGGGCCGAGCCGTGGTCTCGTCCGGCAGTCGTGAGCGGGCCGAGCTCGACGTCTACCGTCTCCACGAGCACGGGTTGTGGGCCACCATGGAACAGTCGACATGAACACCACCAACTCTCGGGCCGGCGGGGATCGGGCGGCCGGTGTGGCCGGTCCGGCCCCTGGGACCGGTCTGGATGGTGGGACCGGTCCGGCCCCTGGGACCGGTCTGGATGGTGGCACCGGTCTGGATGGTGGGACCGGTCTGGATGGTGGCACCGGTCTGGATGGTGGGACCGGTCTGAATGGTGGGACCGGTCTGAATGGTGGGACCGGTCTGAATGGTGGGACCGTGCCCCCATGTTGAACGGTCCGATCCGGCGTCGGCGCGACGGTCGATTCGCCGTCGCCCTCGATCCCGGGGTCCGGGCCCTGCTGGCCACCATGGCCAAGGAGCTCGCACCGATGCTGCGAACCGATGAGCCGATGAGCCGTCGGTTGTTCCCACCGGCCTATACCGCCAGCGACGAGCGCCGCTCTGAACAGGAGTACCGCAAGCTGGTGGACAGCGCTCTGATCAGCCACCATCAAGAGGCCTTTGCGGTGACAGCGGCGACGGCCACCGCCGAAATCCTGGACGAATCGGAGCTCAACGCCTGGCTCTCGGCTATCGGATCGATGCGCCTGGTCCTCGGTACCCGACTGGACGTGAGTGAAGACATGGACCCGCCCGATCCTGAGGGTCCGACGGCGCAGGAGTACGCCCTCTATGAGCTGCTGGGGGAGTTGCAGTACGTCATCGTCGACGTCCTTGCCGCCGAACTCCCGGACGAGGGCAGACCGGAGGGAGAATTGTGATCCCTCTGCTAATCTCCAAAAGCCCTGATCGGGTTAGAGCCCCCATCGTCTAGCGGCCCAGGACGCCGCCCTTTCAAGGCGGTAACACGGGTTCGAATCCCGTTGGGGGTGCCGTATGCCCCAACGGGCGCTCAATTTAGGGACCTGTGGTGCAGTTTGGAGTGCACGCCGGCCTGTCAAGCCGGAGGTCGCGGGTTCAAATCCCGTCAGGTCCGCCACCTCGGTTCGCCGAGGCGAGGTCGGGTAGCTCAGTTGGTAGAGCGCGCGCCTGAAAAGCGTGAGGTCACCGGATCGACGCCGGTCCCGACCACCGAGACGGAGGGCCGCCCACCGGCCTGTTCCCTCCACACCAGCCTCCTCCGCCGTGCTCTGCACACTGTGGGGTCCATCGGCACGCAGGGCACGGGGACAGGGTGACGTCCGGTCACCCGGGCCGCAGCCAAAGCCTCCTTTGTCCGGACCGCAGCACGACAGAGGAGATGGTCAGGTGCACAGAGCAGGTGGTGCACAGTGGAGACGGTGCAGAGTGGACGCAGCCAAACTGGTGGCATGGAGAATCCGGTGGGTCTACCCATGCCGGCCGCTCTGATCGACAACCCCAGGGGCAGTGGCGACGACCAGGCCAACTGGGAGGCGTGGCTCGGACGGCTTCCCGGTGTGGTGAGCGACGCCGCCGGACACTGGAACCTGCGGATCGGCGCGCCCTTCCAACCGGGAGGCCACACCGCGTGGGTGGCTCCGGCCCGCACGGCAGAGGAGAATCCGGTCGTAGTAAAGGTGACGTGGCCCCATTTTGAGGCTGAGCACGAGGCTGACGGGCTGCGGCTCTGGGGCGGCCGGGGGGCGGTGAGGCTCCTGGACACTCTCATCCATTCGGGCAACAGGGTCCTTCTCCTGGAGGCGTGCATCCCGGGGATCCCACTCAAGTCCCGGCCTGAAGCAGAACAGGATGTCGTCATTGCCGGACTCCTCCGGCGGCTGTGGGTGACGCCACCGGTTGGCCATCCTCTCCGACCGCTCGAGTCCATGTGCGAAGCGTGGGCCGATGCATTCGAAGCGCGCCAGTCTCTTCGCCCGCCGGACCCTGTCGACAGCGGGCTGCTCCGACAAGGGATCGAGCTGCTCCGCCGGTTGCCCGCTGACGCTGAGACGAACGCCGTCCTGTGCACCGACCTGCACGCGGGAAACGTCCTGTCGTCGACCCGCGAGCCCTGGCTCATGATCGACCCCAAGCCCTACGTGGGCGATCCCGCCTACGACCCCATCCAGCACCTCCTCAACTGCCGCGAGCGTCTCCACGCCGACCCACGGGGCCTGGCCGAGCGACTCGCCGATCTGTGCGGCGTCGAGAGCGACAGCGTGGTGCGCTGGCTGTTCGCTCGCTGCGTCCAGGAGTCCCACCAGTGGCCCGACCTACTCGACGTGGCCCGAACGGTCGACCCAGGGTGACCCTTGGGTGACCCTGCGGTGACCCTTGGGTGACCCTGCTCATCCTGGTGACCGGTTGGCTCCCCTCTCCCCCGGGGTGTCGGATCCGACCCCTTCGACAAGACCGAACACCGAGTCCAAAGGCCTCGTCGCCAAGTCACTGAGACGGCTGATCACCGGACCGGTCCACTCGCTCTCCGCGTCGTAGACAAGAGCGGCCCTCCCGTCGTCGGCCACCAGCCGGACAGCGGGTATTCCGAGGGAGCGGGCGCCCGTCAGCTCGTTGCTCCCCCCGTCCCCCACGTAGACGACTTCGTGAGGCAGGAGTCCGAGCTGCGCACAGGCGGACAAGTACAGGGACGGATGGGGCTTGCGCTCGCCGATCACTACCGAGAACACGGTGGCGTCTACCCACGGCGCTACAGGCAGATCCGGCCAGGCCTCGGGGAGCTCGTGCGTGCAGTCGCTGACCACTCCGATCCGCAGTCCGCGGTCGCGCAAGCCGCGCAGCGTGTTGACAGCGTCGTCACGCGTCTTGCGGGCGTAGGTCGCCTCGACACCCCGCCGGACGGCACAGGCGGCATCCAGCTGCGCCTCCGAGGGCCGCCCGCCACAACGCTCCGCCACCCACGCCATGGTTTGGCGCATGTCACCGGCCCGCCCGGTCGAGCGCTCGGTGAAGGTCGACCTGATGACGTCAAAGTGCAAGGACGGGTCCACCCCCAGGGCGGCAGCCACCCTTCCGGCTCCTTCTCGACGAGTCGAAGCCTCTGTGGCCACCGTGAGGGTCCCGAAGTAGTCGAAGAGGACGGCCCTCACTTTCACCGGCACGCCCTCCCTCGATTCGGGTCCGGACCCCAACCAGAAACCGTCCGGTCGGCCCCCACACAAGGTAGCGAGCGGATTCGGGCTCGGTTGGGCATTCCAATCGGAACAAGGTGTTGACATTCGGACTATTGCGATATATCGTTATCTTACGAGAGTAATCGAGATACGTGCCTCCAGGCCGGCTCGAACACCCCGATCCGGAAGTTCCGGGTCACGCTCTCGCCAGAAGGCTGGCGGCCGCCAAGGGCAATCAGCTCAAAAATCTTCAAGGAGAAATCAACATGCAAGGTCACAGAAATTCAGATCATTTCCAACAGGGACGACGCTACGGACCGGGATCCTCCGGTCGGGGCGGGCGTTCCGGTGACCGCTTCGGCGGTGACCCCCGCGGCCGCAGCGGTGGCAGGGGGCGGGGTCGCGGCTCCCGCGACTCGGCCGGCTTCGGCCGCCACGGAGGCTTCGGGCCCGGGTTCGGCGGACCTATGTTCGGACGCGGACCCAGGGTGGGACGTGGTGACGTCCGTGCCGCCATCCTCGCCCTCCTGACCGAGGAGCCCATGCACGGCTACCAGATCATCACCGAGCTCACCGAACGCAGCGGTGGTGTGTGGCGCCCGAGCCCCGGATCCGTCTACCCCACCCTCCAGGCCATGGAAGACCAGGGCCTGGTCACGGCGGACACAGCAGAAGGTCGGCGAGTCTTCCGGCTGACCGATGAGGGAAGGGACGCGGCGGCTGCGGCCGGCGACGGTCCCGCCCCCTGGGAGGATGCGGCCCGTAGCGCCGACCGCTCCCTGGTGGACCTCAAGGGCCTGGCCTTCGAAGTCGGAGCGGCCATCATGCAAGTGGGCCAAACCGGATCGGACGCACAGATCAGGACCGTCGCTGACATCCTCAGCGAGACCCGCCGCCGCATCTACCTGGTGCTGGCCGACGGGGCTGGTGACGATCACGCCTCTCGGTCCGGTCCGGGGACCGAGACGGGCTCCGGCACCAGTTCCGACGCCGGCTCAGACGGCGGATCGGAAGCATCCGAGGCCGGCTCGGGACGGTGACTCCTCAACAAGGGAACCTCGACAAGAAGCGCCGCGCCGCCGCACATCCGGACCGTCCGGGTGTGCGGTGCTCGGCGCCGCCGGGCACCTACCAGCCGGTCATCGACCACGCCCGCTGCGAAGGCAAGCGGGACTGCATCGAGGTCTGCCCGAACGATGTGTTCGAGGTCCGTCGCATCGACAACGCCGATTTCACCGCCCTCGGGCGCATGGCCCGGATCAAGGTACGGGCTCACCGCATGGCTACGGCCTACACGCCCAACGCCGACCAGTGCCGCGCTTGCGGGCTGTGCGTCGTCGCCTGTCCCGAGCAGGCCATCGTGTTGAGGGAACTCACCTGACGCCATCAGCGTCACCTAGCGGGAACCAACCCGCCTTTCGGTGCCTGCCGGTGCCTGCCGGTGCCTGCCGGCGCCTGTCGGCGGTGACCGCCCGACGCTACCCGCCTTCGTAGGCGAAACCGAGGTCAGGAGCGGTGACCAGAGCCCGGAAGGGCAGGCCCTCCGCGGCGGCCATGGCTTCCACCGTTCCGCCACGGTCGACCACGGCGACCAGGAGAACGGGGATGGCCCCAGCCTCGGCCACGGCGTGCGCGGCCTCGAGGAGCGACGATCCCCGGGTGACCGTGTCCTCGGTCACCACCACCCGATCGCCAGGATCGAGGGCCCCGGCGATCCGACCGCCGCCACCGTGATCCTTGACATCCTTGCGCACGCTGAACGCCTTGAGCGGGCGCCCGCGGGTGGCGGCCACACCGGCGGTGACGAAGGCCACCGGGTCGGCCCCCATGGTCAGTCCCCCGATGGCGTCGACGTCGTCGGGCATCACGCTCAGGACACCTTCAGCCACCAGCACCATGGCCTCGGGTCGACACACAGTCTGCTTCGAGTCGATGAACCAATTGCTCTTTTTGCCCGACTTGAGAACGAAGTCACCCCGACGCACCGAGTGGTCCAGCAGATGGCGACGCAGTTCCTCGAACTCGCTAGGGGGCAGAGAGGCGCTCATCCCGACTGCTCCGGGGGATCGGTGTCGGGCCACCAGTCCGGACCGGCGAACTCGACGACGGGGATGCCCGTCCCCACCCGGCCCGGTCCGTGGTCGGCGGCACTGACCTGACCGACCACCGCGGCGCCCACCCCGGCGTGGGACAACGCGCCGAGAGCATTGTCGACACTGTCGGGATCGACGGCCATGACCATGCCCAACCCGAGGTTGAAGACGCGAGCCATCTCGTCGGCGGAGACGTTGCCCAAACGGCGGATCTCGTTGAACAGCGGGGGCACCTCCCAGCTGCCGCGATCCAGGGTGGCCTTCAGCCCATCCGGCAGCATGCGGGGCAGGTTGCCCACGAACCCTCCCCCGGTGATGTGGGCAATAGCGTGGACCCCACCACTTCCGATGGCGGCGCGCACGGCCGGGGTGTAGATGATCGACGGGCGGAGCAGTTCGTCACCCAGCGAGGGGGACTCGGCACCGGGCGGATCAACGGGCCAGGCGGGACCGTCCAATGTCAATCCAGACCTTTCGAGAAGGACGTGGCGGGCCAGGGTGTACCCGTTGCACCGCAGACCCCCGGACAGAAGGCCGACCAGCACGTCCCCGCCCACCACCCGGTGGGGGCCGAGGATCTGGTCACGCTCGACCACGCCCACGGCAAACCCGACCAGGTCGAACTGACCGGGCTTCATCACCCCGGGATGCTCGGCCATCTCACCGCCGAGGAGGGCGGCTCCGACCTGACGGCACCCTTCGGCCACACCGCTCACCAGATCGGCCATCTGGGCCGGATCGACCGATCCTGTGGAGATGTAATCCAACAGGAACAGAGGCTCGGCCCCGTGGCAGACCAGGTCGTCGACGCACATGGCCACAAGATCGAGGCCGAGGGTGTCGAAGCGCCCCAAAGCCTCGGCCACCAGAGCCTTGGTTCCCACCCCGTCGGTGCCGGATACGAGCACCGGGCTGCGGTAGCGCGCCGTGTCCAGGGCGAACAGGCCACCGAAACCACCCAATCCCCCGAGCACCTCCGGACGAAGGGTCGAGGCGACCATCGGTTTGATCCGGTCGACGGCTCGCTCGCCGGCATCGATGTCAACGCCGGCGGCGGCGTAGGTGGCCGCCTCCCCCCGAGAACGGGCGCTTTCGTGTTTCGAAGCTGTCGAGGTTGTGGGAGGTGTCGAAGGTGTCGAAGGTGTCGAAGGTGTCGGAGCTGTCGGAGCTGTCGAAGAGGGAGCTCCGTTCACGCCTGGGTCACGGTGGCCGCGCCACTCAGGGCTCCCCGCTCGACGAACGCCACCGGCACCGGCACCGGATAGTTGCCGGTCAGACAGGCATCACAGAACCCTGCGCCGGGGGCGTCGACCGCTTCGACCAGGTGCTCGAGGGTGAGGAATTCGAGCGAATCCACACCGAGGTACTCCGCCATTTCGGCCGGCGTCCGGGTGGCGGCCAACAGTTCGTTGCGGTCAGGGGTGTCGATGCCGTAGAAGCACGGCCACCGGAACGGCGGCGAGGAGATGCGCAGGTGGACCTCGGTCGCCCCGGCTTCCCGCAACATGGTGACCATGGCCCGGGTGGTCGTCCCCCGCACGATCGAGTCGTCGACCACGATGACCCGCTTGCCGACAATGTTCTCGCGCAGCGGATTGAGCTTGCGGCGCACGCCGTTGGCTCGCTCGGCCTGGGTCGGCGCGATGAACGTCCGTCCGATGTAGCGGTTCTTGACCAGACCCTGTCCATAGGGAACACCGGAGGCCACGGCATAGCCTTCGGCGGCCGGAACCCCCGAATCGGGGACACCCATGACTAGATCGGCCATCACCGGCGCCTGGGTGGCCAACAGCTGGCCCATCCGACGACGGGCGCCGTGTACCTCGTTCCCGTAGAGCGTGGTGTCGGGACGGGCAAAGTAGACGAACTCGAAGATGCAGAGCTTCGGATCCAACCGCTCTACCGGAAACGGGCGCTCCGACCGCACTTCCTTGCCGTCGATCACCACCATCTCACCCGGCTCGAGCTCGCGGATGAAGGTCGCCCCGATGACGTCGAGCGCAGGCGACTCCGAGGCCAGCACCCAGCCCATCTCGTGATCGTCGGTGGTGTCCAGGCGTCCCAGGCACAGCGGCCGGAAACCGTTCGGGTCACGCACCCCGATCAGACGGTCGGCGTCCATCAGGACGAACGAGAAGGCACCCTCCACCGAAGGCAGCACGGTGAAGAGCGCTTCCTCCAGTTGGTCGCCGTCGGCGTCGCGGTCGCGGTCCCGGTCGAAACGGTTGGGAGGATCCAGTGAATCGGGCGGGAACTCACGGGCCAACAACTCGGCCACCAGGTCGCTGTCCGAGGAGACCATGCCCGGGAGCATGCCGGCCTGGTTGGCCAACGTCGTGGTGTTGGTCAAGTTGCCGTTGTGGGCCAGTCCGAAGCCGGCCCGGCCCACACCCCGGAAGACAGGTTGGGCGTTGATCCAGTCGCTGGACCCGGCCGTGGAGTAACGGGTGTGGCCGATGGCCAGGTGGCCGCGTAGACCGGACAGCTTGCGCTCGTCGAACACGGTGGTCACCAGACCCATGTCCTTCATGACGGTGATGGCGTCGCCGTCGCTCACCGCCATGCCCGCCGACTCCTGCCCACGGTGCTGCAACGCGTAGAGGCCGTCGAAAGTGAGGTGTGCGACAGAGCGCCCCGGGGCGAAGACCCCGAAGACGCCACACGCTTCCTTGGCCTCCATCATCGGTCGGTCACGGCACACACCGGGGCTCGTCGGGCTCG
Source organism: uncultured Acidimicrobiaceae bacterium (assembly GCA_963813525.1). Lineage (GTDB taxonomy): Bacteria > Actinomycetota > Acidimicrobiia > Acidimicrobiales > RAAP-2 > Bog-756. The sequence goes on along the minus strand of CAWEZI010000005.1, from coordinate 160,561 downwards.
TCCTTCGCCACGATTTAGCCACATAACGGCCTCACCGTGCCACTCCATCCTAGTGGGGTCCCCCCCGGACCACGCCCGGATGCCCGTTAGCCTCGGCCGGGGATGATCGACCTCCATACCCACTCCGACGTGTCCGACGGCAGCGACCCGCCGGAGCGGATCCCGGAGCTGGCCGCCGAGGCCGGCTGCAGTGCGATCTCCCTGACCGACCACGACTCGCTGGCCGGCTCCGGCCGGGCCCGGGTGCGAGCCGTCGAGCTCGGCCTCACCTTCGTGCCCGGCTGTGAGGTCTCCTGCCGCCCGGTGGGACCGGGCGGCATACACGTGCTGGTCTACTTCGTGGACGACGAGGACAGCCCACTGGGCCGGGAGCTGGTCCGCCTGCGGGCCGACCGACGAAGGCGGAACCGGGCACTGGCCGATCGACTCGTGGCCCTGGGCGTACCCATCACCTACGAGATGGTGGTGGCCGAGGCCCGGCACGAGGAAAGCGTGGGGCGCCCCCACTTCGCCGCAGCCATGGTGGCGGTGGGTGCGGCCGAGTCCATCGACGACGCCTTTGCCACCACCCTGGCCAACGACCGTCCCGGCTTCGTGCCCAAGGCCCGGCTGTCGGGAGCGGACGTGGCTGACCTGGCCCGCTCTTCGGGAGGGGTGGCCGTCCTGGCTCATCCGTTCAGTATGGGACTCGACGGCGCGGACCTGGCCCGCACGGTGGAAGAACTGGCTGCGGCCGGCTTCGCTGGCATCGAGGCCGTCTACGGTCGCTACTCCCCTCGACAGCGCCAACAGCTGACCAATCTGGCCGGCCGTTTCGATCTGGTGGCCACCGGTGGCTCGGACTACCACGGTGTCCCCAAGCCCGACCTGCGGGTGGGCACCGGCCGAGGAGACCTCCGGGTGGCCAACCAGGTGCTGGGCCTGCTGGAGGAACGGCGCCCGCAAATCTGAGCGACAAGGAGACGAGCCGGCGATGGGTGAGCGGGCCACGGGTAAACCCCGCGATGGGTGAGCGGGCCGACGGGTGACCCGGCGACCGGTTGAGCGGGCCTGGACCCGGGCCCCGGCCCTTCAGAGCGGCGATGCCGGGGCCAGGTCGTCGAGCACGGCAGGCAGCCGATCGCGCCAGGCGGCGGTGGCCGCGGCCACGCTGACGTCGACCAGGCCGTCGACCACCAGCCGGTCCCCACCGGTCGATCCCAGCACCCGAAAGCCGACGCCGGCCTCCGCCGCCCGGGTGATCAGTTCGGTGTGGCGGGTGGTACAGACCACCACCCGCGAGGGCGCTTCGGTGAAGAGCTCGTGGTGGTCGGCGATCCCGCTCACCTGGACTCCGACTCCGGAGCGCACCGACATTTCGGCCAGAGCCACACCGAGTCCGCCGCCGGACACGTCGTGGATCCCCGACAGCAACGGATCGTCGACGCCGGAACCCGACACTGCTTCGCCTACCAGCCCGGACAGGAAACGCACCAGCCGATCGTGGCCGACCAGGTCGAGGGCGGGGAGCATGCCGGCGCGGTGACCCCGGATCTCGACTGCCCACCGCGACCCGGCCAGAGAGGGCGGGATCCGGCGGCCGGCCGAGGCACCCACGCTGGCGTCGAGGAGAACCAGGGAGGCGTCCTCCACCAGGGTCACCCCGGGAGGCCGGACGGTCAACCGGTCGATGAGGCCCAACACCCCGATGACCGGGGTGGGGTCGATGTCCGCACCGCCGCTCTCGTTGTAGAGGCTCACGTTCCCACCGATGACCGGCAGGCCGAGGGCCAGACAGGCCTCGCTCATGCCGTCGACGGCCTGGGAGAGCTGCCACATGACTTCGGGGTGCTCGGGATTGCCGAAGTTGAGGCAGTTGACAACGGCCAGAGGGCGGGCCCCGGCACAGGCCACGTTGAGGGCGCCCTCGGCCACCGTGGCCGCCGTGCCGGCCCGCGGATCGATGGCGCACCAGGCCGGGTTCGAGTCGGTGGTCAGAGCCAACCCCCGATCGGAGGGAGGAAGCCCGGGGGCGGCCAGACGGAGAACGGCGGCGTCGCCCCCCGGGCCGTCCACCGTGTTGAGGAAGAGCTGATGGTCGTACTGGCGGTGGACCCACGACGGGTCGGTCAGCAGAGCGCATACGTCCTCACCGCAGTCGGCGGGGGGCGGGAGGGAGCCGGGATCGTCGGCCGCTCGGGCTTCGTGGTCGCCAGGTTGGGCCATGGGGCGGTGGTAGAGCGGTGCGTCCTCGCTCAAGGCGACGGCCGGGACGTCGCCGAGCACCTCCCCGTCGAAGCCGTCGAGAATGCGAAGACGACCGAGATGTCCCTCCGGTGGTTCGGTGACACGGCCCACCACCGCCGAGCGCACTTCCCAACGACGACACACCTCTTCGACCTCGGCCAGATCGCCAGGCGCCACGATGGCCAGCATCCGCTCCTGGCTCTCGGATGTCATGACCTCGTAGGCGGCCATGCCCGGCTCGCGTCGGGGAACAGCGGAGACGTCGACGTCCATGCCCACCCCGCCCCGTGCCGCGGTCTCGGACGTGGCGCACACCAGCCCGGCCCCACCCAGGTCCTGGATACCCACCACCAGCTTGGCATCGAGCAGAGCCAGGCACGCTTCGATGAGCCGCTTCTCCTCGTAGGGGTCCCCCACCTGCACGCTGGGCCGTCGGTCGGCGTCGGCCTCGCTCTCACCCCCGAAGCCGGCCGAGGCCAGCACGCTTACGCCACCGATCCCGTCCCGACCGGTCGACGAACCGAGGAGCACAGCCAAGTTTCCCGCGCCCGACGCCCGTCCGAGCACCAGCCGCTCCTTGGGCAGGACACCCATGCACAGCACATTGACCAGCGGATTCTGCCGGTAACAGTCATCGAAGGTCAGCTCGCCACCCACGGTGGGCACACCTACCGAATTCCCGTACCCGGAGATGCCGGACACCACGCCCTCGATGAGCCACCGCTGTCGTGCCTGGGCGGGATCGCCGAAGAACAGCGGGTCCATGATGGCGATGGGTCGGGCGCCCATGGCGAAGATGTCCCGCAGGATCCCCCCGACCCCGGTAGCGGCCCCTTGGCCAGGCTCGATGGCCGACGGGTGATTGTGGCTCTCGATGCGGATGGCGACGGCCACCCCGTCGCCGGCGTCAATGACCCCGGCGTTCTCCCCCGGACCGACCAGCACGTGGGGGCCTTCGGTGGGCAGTCGCCGGAGGTGAATGCGGGACGACTTGTACGAGCAGTGCTCGCTCCACATGACAGCGAACAGCGCCAACTCCAGATGGTTCGGCGGACGCCGCAGTATGGTCTCGACCTCGTCACGCTCACCATCGGTGAGCCCCAGGGCACGATGGAGAGGCTGACCGTCCACCGGCGAGACGAGATCAGTCGCACCAGCCGGGCCGTCCATACCGTGGAGCGTACCCGGCCAAGGTTGCCGGCCTGCAGGTACAGAGTTGCCGGCCTGCAGGTACGCAGTTGCCGGCCCGCAGGTACGGAGTTGCCGGCCTGCAGGGACAGAGTTGCCGGCCTGCAGGTACAGACAGGTGTCGACCGGCGGATGGTCGGGCATCCACGTCACAGGGCTCCTCCGGTGTGGATCATGCAGCTGTTCCGGTGTCGATCACCGGGTATCCACCTGTGGACCCCGGGCTCTTCTGCTGTGGATCACCGGGTGTCATAAGGTCAATAGTCGGGCCCGAGAGCGCAGATTGAGGCCAAGTTCATGCCGTCCTTGGTCCGACAAACGATCGTCACGACCAGACATGTATCAACTTCGTGAAAAAACAACTTGCCCCACATGGACTTGTCTGGAATGCTGTGGCCATGGCACCCAGCAATTCCACTAAGTCGCGCAAGAAAACCCCCATGTCCGAGGCTCACAAGGCAGCCCTGGCCAAGGGGCGCGAAGAGGGCCGTATCGTGCGCCAATACCTCGAGGCCCTCGAGTCGACCAAGCCCAGGCGGGGCCGTAAACGAACCCCGGATTCGATCCGTCGGCGGCTGAGTACCATCGATTCCACACTGGCTGGAGCCGACCCCTTAACCCGTCTTCATTTGGTCGAAGAGAAGCAGCGGCTTGAGTCGGAACTGGCCCACAGCGGCGACACCGTCGACATTGCCGCTCTGGAGAAGGCCTTCATCAAAGTGGCCCGCATCTATGGCGAACGCAAGGGCATCTCTTACTCCGCCTGGCGCACCGTGGGCGTCAGTGCTTCGGTGCTCCAGCAGGCCAAGATCCCCCGCACCCGCGGATAGAGCAGACCTTCAGGCGACTGTCGCCACCTCGACCGGCGGAGCGTCGGCGGCTTTGTCCTCCATCCCGGTGACGGTGGATGACGACACCAGCGCACCCAGCAGGACCAGGCCGTCAGCGGAGCCGAGGAGCAGGTCGGCGGCCCGCTCGGGGTGGGGCATGAGACCGACCACATTGCGGGACTGGTTGCAGACCCCGGCGATGTCGTCCATCGAGCCGTTGGGGTTCTCCCGGTAGCGCAGAACGATCCGCTCCTCCGCCCGCAACTGGGCCAGGGTTTCGCGGTCGCAGGTGAAGTTGCCCTCGAAATGGTTGATCGGGATCCGCAGTTCCGTCCCCACGTCCACCCCGGAGGTGAGCACCGAATCGGAGGACTCCACCCGGACCGTCACCGTCGTGCAGATGAAGCGCAGGCCGCGGTTCTTCTGCAGGGCGCCGGGCAACAGACCGGCCTCGGTGAGGACCTGGAACCCATTGCAGATGCCGACGACCGGACCTCCCTCGGCGGCGAACCGTCCCACCGCCTCCATGATGGGCGAGAAGCGGGCGATGGCCCCGGGCCGCAGATAGTCACCGTGGGCAAAGCCCCCGGGCAGGACGAGGGCGTCGAAACCGGCGACCGACGTCGTGCCGTGCCACACCAGATCGGCCGAAGCGCCGGCCTTCTCCAGCCCGAGCACGGCGTCGTACTCGCAGTTTGTCCCCGGAAACAGCACCACGCCGACCCGGGGCGGCATCAGGCTTCCGATCCGACCGCGTGTGCGGACGCCGGCACCACCGTCACCGAAGCCTCCTCGATGACCGGATTGGCCAACAGACGGTCGGCCACCTCGGTGGCCCGGCTCCGTGCCTCGTCCTGGTCGGTGGCGCTGACGTCGAAACGGAACGCCTTGCCGGCCCGGACCCCCGACACTCCGGCCAGACCAAGGGCCGGCAGCGCCCGCTCGATGGTGGCGCCCTGCGGATCGGCGATCCCGTCCCGCAGCCGCACCTCGACCAGCACCGAAAATCGGTCAGTTGCGACCATGAGGCACCGTACCAGTCACATCCGGATCCGCTTCGCTTTCCGAAGGCTCGCTCAACCGCCGTACCAATCGGACAGCCGGCGGCCGCAGACCCGTTCGTAGGCGGCCACATAGCGGGTGGAGGTGGCGTCAACGATCTCGTCGGGCAGAGCCGGAGGGGGCGGTTGCTTGTCCCAGGGCTGGGCCTCCAGCCAGTCGCGCAGCGGTTGCTTGTCGAACGACGGCGGATTGGTCCCCGGTGCACAGTCGTCCGCCGGCCAGAAGCGACTCGAGTCGGGGGTGAGCACCTCGTCGCAGAGGGACAGGGCGCCGTCGATATAACCGAGCTCGAATTTGGTGTCACAGATGACGATGCCTTGCTCTTCGGCCCGGGCGGCCGCCCTGGCGTAGGCGGCCAGGCAGAGCTCGGCGGCCGCTTCGGCTGCTTCCTTGCCCACCAGGTCGACGGCTTCGGCCATGCCGATGTTGAGGTCGTGGCCCTCGGTGGCCTTGGTCGACGGGGTGAAGATGGGTTCGGGAAGCCTGTCGGCGTGACGGAGGCCGGGAGGCATGGCCATGCCATGGACCGTGCCCTCCCGTTCGTACTCCTTGTAGGCCGAACCGGCTAGGTAGCCGCGCACGATGCATTCGATGTCGAGCATGTCGGCCCGGTGGACGAGCATGGCCCGACCGGCCAATCCGTCGAGGCCGCCGTCCAGGGCGGCCGCCCCCGGCGGAAAGGTCGACACGTCGGCACTGATCAGATGGTTGGGAGCCAGGTCGGCGAGGTCCTCCAACCAGTAGGCGGTCATGGCCGTCAGCACCCGGCCCTTGTCAGGAATGGGCTCGGCCATGATCACGTCGAAGGCCGATATACGGTCGGACGCCACCATCAGGAGGCGACCCTGGCCGGCGTCGTAGAGCTCACGGACCTTTCCGGTCTGAAGGAGCGTGAGAGGCTCGTCGGTCGAGTGGATGGTCATGGGGCAAGCTCCTCCAGGGCATCGGTGAACCGGTGGACATGTCGCAAGGTACGCGAGAGATCGAAGGCGCTGTCGAGGGCCTCGGGGGCCAGCGTGACCTCGGGGTCCTCATCCAACACGGCCCGGAACGGACGCCCCTGGTCCCAGGCCGCCCGAGCGTCGCGCTGGACGATGCGATAGGCGGCATCACGGCTGATGCCCCCGTTGACCAGGGCCAGCAGGACGGACTGGCTGAAGACGAGACCGCCGCTCCCTTCGGTGAGGGTGGCCAGCGCCCGCTCGGGATGGATGACGAGACCTTCGACCAGGCCGGTGGCCTTCTCGAGCATGTACAGGGCCAGCATGGAGGCATCGGGGAGCACGATCCGCTCGACCGAGCTGTGCGAGATGTCGCGCTCGTGCCACAGTGCGATGTCCTCGAGCCCGGCCGACAGGTAGCCGCGGAGCACTCGGGCCAGACCGGACAGTCTCTCGGAGAGGATGGGGTTTCGCTTGTGGGGCATGGCCGAGCTGCCCTTCTGACCGGGCTTGAAGGGCTCCTCCGCTTCGCCCAGCTCGCTGCGGGCCATGTGCCGGACCTCGGTGGCGATGAGCTCGATGGTGGCCCCCACCGAGGTGCAGGCCCACAGATACTCGGCGTGGCGGTCCCGGGGGATGACCTGAGTGGCCGGCGTGGGGGTGAGGCCCAGGGCGGCACAGACGTAGTCCTCCACCCGGGGGTCGATGTTGGAATACGTCCCCACTGCGCCCGACAGCTTTCCCACCGCCACCCGACGCCGGGCCGCCACCAGTCGCTGGCGGTCACGGTCGGCCTGGAGGGCCCACAGGGCGAACTTGGCTCCGAAGGTGGTGGGTTCGGCGTGCATGCCGTGGGTCCGTCCCGTCACCGGCACGTCGATGCACTCCTCGGCCCGGGCCTTGAGAGCCGCCACCAGTCCGGACGATGCGTCGATGAGCAGATCGGCGGCCTGGGTGAGAGTGGCAGACAGGGCAGTGTCCACCACGTCCGACGAAGTGAGGCCGTAGTGGATCCAGGACCCCTCCGGTTGCCCGATGGCTTCTTGGACAACGTCGACGAAGGCAGCCACGTCATGATCGGTGACCTTCTCACGTTCGGCCACGGCGGTGACGAAGGCGGCGTCGACCGCGGGCGCCCGATTCCGACAGGCTGCGGCGGCGTCGGCCGGCACCTCACCGAGCTCGGCCCAACCGTCGGTAGCCAACAACTCGACCTGCAACCACATCGACAAGCGCGCCTGGTCCGAGAAGAGCTCGGCCATGGCTGGGGGGGCGTAGCGCGGGATCATGGGCGCGCCCTCCCGGCCATCGGGGCCATCGGGGCCATGGGGGCCGTGGGGTCCACGGCGGCCATCGGGTCCACGGTGCGGGTGCCGGCGATATCCGTGCGTACCTGCATGCCCGGCCAGGATATGGCCGACACACCTTGGTAGGCCCGGCGCCGGGCGTCATCCAGGGAGGCGCCGATGCCGGTCACGCCCAAGACCCGGCCCCCGGCGGTGACCACAGCACCGGCAACGGCACCGGCACCAGAACCGGCAGCACCACCAACACTGGCACCGTTGGCGGTTCCGGCATGGAGGACCGTCACTCCCTCGACCGATCCGGCCCTATCGAGCCCGCTGATCACCTCGCCCGTGCGCGGTGCCGACGGGTAACCCGGAGAGGCCAGCACCACACACACGGCGGCGCCGGGCACGAAACGGGGTGTGCTGCGCAGGGCCCCGGAAGCCACCTCGGCCAACAGGGCGGTGAGGTCGCCTTGGAGGCGGGGCAGGACCACCTGCGCTTCGGGATCGCCGAACCGCACGTTGAACTCCAGGACCTTCGGGCCGTCGGGCGTGAGCATCAATCCGGCGTAGAGCACGCCGCGGTAGTCGATGCCCCGGGCCCGGAGAGCGGCCACCAACGGAGCCACCGACTGCTGGACCAGCTGATCGACCATGTCTCCGTCCACCAGGGGAACAGGCGAGAACGCCCCCATACCGCCGGTGTTGGGTCCCCGGTCACCGTCCGCCAGCCGTTTGTAGTCCTGTGCCGGGGCCAGGGGGACCAGCCGTTCGCCGTCGCACAGAACCAACAGCGAACACTCGGGTCCGGTGAGGCCCTCCTCGACCACCACCCGGCGGCCGGCCGAGCCGAAGGCATCACCGGAGAGCTTGGCGTCGATGTCAGCCTCGGCCGCGGTCAGCGAGTCGGTGACCAGCACTCCCTTTCCGGAGGCAAGGCCGTCGGTCTTGACCACCCACGGGCCCGGCAGGTCCCGCAGAAATGCCTTGGCCGGGCCGGCGTCCTCGAACACGCCGAAACCGGCTGACGGCACGCCCGCTTCGGCCAGCAGCTCCTTCATGAAGGCCTTCGAGCCCTCCAGGCGGGCGCCGTCGGCACCAGGGCCGAAGACGAGGCGGCCCCGGGCCCGCAGCCGGTCGGCCAGTCCGTCGACCAGGGGCGCCTCGGGCCCGATCACGTACAGGTCGGCGTCGATCTCCTCGGGCGGGGTCTCTACGGAGACGAGGGAGTGCCCCTGGTCCGTCCGACCGGTAATGCCGGGGTTGCCCGGTGTCACCACTACATCGGCGGTGCGCCCGATGGCCAGGGCCAAGGCATGCTCACGCCCCCCGGACCCCACCACGCACACCGTCTCGATAGGCCGACCGGCGCTCACGCTGCCGCTCCCGTTGAGGGCCCGTTCATGCGGCAAATCGAACGAACTGCTCGCGTCCGGGACCCACCCCGACCAGCCGGACCGGCGTGCCGATCAGATCGGCCAGAAAGGTGACGTAGTCGCGGGCGCCCTGGGGAAGATCGCCCAGTTCGGTGGCGCCGGAAATATCGGTCCGCCAACCGGGAAGCTCTTCGTAGACAGGGGTGACCTGGTGAAGAATCGACTGGTGGTAGGGGGGGTAGTCGTACCGCACGCCGTCGGCCTCGTAGGCCACACAGACCTTGACCGTGTCGAAGGTGTCGAGGACGTCGAGTTTGGTCAGGGCCACCTCGGACAGGGAGTTGAGGGCAACGGCCTGGCGCATCATGACGGCATCGAACCAGCCCGGACGGCGACGGCGACCGGTGTTGACCCCGTACTCGTGGCCCCGGTCGACCAGCGTGTCACCGATCTCGTCGGTCAGCTCGGTGGGGAACGGGCCGCTCCCCACCCGGGTCACGTAGGCCTTGGCGATGCCGATGACCTCGGTGATGGCCCGGGGGCCGATCCCCGCCCCGGTGCAGGCACCGCCGGCCACCGGGTTGGAGGAGGTGACGAACGGATAGGTCCCGTGGTCCAGATCGAGGAAGGTGGCCTGGGCCCCTTCGAGCAGGACGTTGGCTCCCCGGGCGAGGGCCTGGTGGAGCACCCCCACCGTGTCGGCCACCATGGGTGCCACCCGGGGCGCCAGTTCATCGAGGTAGTGGGCACAGATGTCGTCGGCCGACAGGGGGAGGCGGTTGTACACCTTGGCCAGGACGGCGTTCTTCTCCTTGAGGACGACGTCCAGCTTTTGCCGGAAGATCTTGGGGTCCAACAGGTCCTGTACCCGTAGCCCCACCCGCGACGACTTGTCGGCATAGGCCGGCCCGATGCCCCGCTTGGTGGTACCCAGGTTGTTCTTTCCGAGGTAACGCTCGGTGAGCCGGTCCAGCTCGTGGTGGTAGGGCATGATCAGGTGGGCATTACCGCTGACCAGCAGCCGGGACGTGTCGATCCCCTTGGCGGCGAGAGTATCGAGCTCGGCCAGGAGCACGGTTGGGTCGACCACCACCCCGTTGCCGATGACCGGCGTGATGTGGTCGTAGAGGATGCCGCTCGGTACGAGCTGGAGAGCGAAGGTCTCGCCGTCCACCACGATGGTGTGGCCGGCGTTATGCCCACCCTGGTAGCGAACGACCAGCTCCATCTCCTTGGCCAGGAGATCGGTAAGCTTGCCCTTGCCCTCATCACCCCACTGGGTTCCGACGACGACGGTTGCCGGCACGCGTCATTCCTCCGTTGCGAAAAGCGGATTACATACCAGTGTAACCCGGCCGGCCTGCAGGCCGGCCAGGTCAGCCGGCCAGGTCAGGCGGCCAGGTCAGGCGGCCAGGGCCGATTCCACGAAGAGCGCCATCTCGGCCTCGCCGGTGGGGTCCGGATGGACGGAGATCCCGCCGTTGGTGGCGATGATCGGATTGACCCAGCGGACCGAGGTGGACTTGCAGGCATCGTGCCCGATCGACGGCGTGAAGGTGTCGACGAATGTGGCACCGTTGGCCGCCGCCTCCGAGGCCAGCATGGCGTTCAGGTCCTTCTCCACCCCGTTCAGGTAGGCGGTGTCCCCGGTGGTCAGCGGCATGGTGGGATAGCAGTTGCCGCTCTGGGGCAGGATGTCGGGGTAGCCCACCATCAGGACCCGGGCCCCGGGAGCGCGAGCGTGGATCCCCTGGAGGACCCCGCCGATGGTGGCGGCGTCGCCGGCTACGTCGTTGGCGAACGTGTTGCCGTAGATGTCCTTGCAGGGCGAACCGATATTGAGGAAGTCGGCGATGTCCACGATGCCGCAGTCGATCAGTGCGCCCAGGAAGAGATCATTGTCGTTTCCGCCGATCCCGACGGTGACCACATTGGTGGAGCCGGACAGAGCATCGTACTGGGGGCCGACCCCCGGATACTGCGAAGTGGTCATGTTGGATGAGGTGGCACCCGAGCAACTCACGTCCTGAAGCTGCCAGCTCTCCTTGGCCGCCACCAGATGGGGGTAGTTGAGCGTCGACTGCAGGCAGAGGGGCGAGATCGACGACGAAAGCGGGAGGATACCGGCCCCCGCCGTATAGGAATCTCCCAGGGCCACGTAGTTCAACGAGGTCGAGGATGAGGCCGAGGCCGACCCAGCGCCACCGGCCAGCACCATGGTCGCCGCTACCAGAGCGGCCGCCAGCGCCGCCGCCCCTAGGCGAAAGCGTCGCAGTCGGCTCTGTCCCGCACCATCCCGACCGGTCATGGGCTTCCCCCGTTCATCGGTAGACGACTCGCTGTCCGCACCGTACTCTCTGTCGGCAACGGCACTCTCTGTCGGCACCGGCCAGGGCCGTCCGTCAGGTGGTCATCCCACACGGCGGTCCGGCCTGCAAGAGGGCATTGAACCACCACCGGGATTCAGCGTCAACGTGTGCCGCAGCGCCCGTTTCCAGCTAGGGGCCCGTGACCGATCACCGGCTTTGACAAGCGGGCGGGTCGGGGTCGGCGGCAGCTACCCCCTTATCGACTCCCTGCCCGGGGAACTTGAGCAGAAATCTCGAAAAATTAGAAGGAATTCACATTTATCCTGGTCAGTAACCGAAAGCTCCCTCAAATTAATCTTCGCCCAGGGCCGTTCACCCGTCACATCACGTCACCCCGGGTCGGTACGCCTCGCCCTCGGCCAGCCACAGGCCCTCGGCCAGCCACAGGCCCTCGGCCAGCCACAGGCCCTCGGCCAGCCACAGGCCCTCGGCCAGCCGCCCTCGCCTCTCGATCAGCGACAGGGCCTCGGCCGGCCACAGGGCTAGACCAGGACGATGGCTCCGTCCTTCTCGTCCACGGTGACCGTCGACCCTTCGGCGTAGCGGCCCTCCAGGAGGGCCATGGCCAGCGCGTCCTCTACCTCCCGTTGGATGACCCGACGGAGGGGACGGGCCCCGAAATCGGGGTCGTAGCCGGCGGTGGCCAGGTAGGCCTCGGCGGCCGGTGTGACCACCAGCGACAGTCGTCTCTCGGCCAGGCGGCGCCGGAGGGAGCCCATCTGGATCGAGACGATGCGGGCCAGGTCGGCCCGGGTCAGCGGGTGGAAGCGGACGATCTCGTCGATACGGTTGACGAACTCCGGCTTGAAGAAGTCGATGGGCTCGCCGGGAAGATTCGACGTCATGATCAGCACCGTGTTGGTGAAGTCGACGGTGCGCCCCTGCCCGTCGGTCAGCCGTCCGTCCTCCAGCAACTGGAGCAGGGTGTTGAACACGTCGGGATGGGCTTTCTCCAACTCGTCGAGGAGCACGACCGCATACGGCCGACGGCGGATCGCCTCGGTCAGCTGTCCGCCTTCCTCGTAGCCCACGTATCCGGGAGGGGCCCCCACCAGCCGGGCCACGGAATGACGCTCCATGTACTCGCTCATGTCGATGCGCACCATGGCCCGCGCATCGTCGAACAGGAAGTCGGCCAGGGCCCGGGCCAACTCGGTCTTGCCCACGCCGGTGGGCCCGAGGAAGAGGAACGACCCGATAGGGCGGTTGGGGTCGGACAGTCCGGCCCGGCTACGGCGGATGGCGTTGGCCACGGCGCTGACGGCCTCGTCCTGACCGACTACCCGGGCGTGGAGGGCGTCCTCCATGCGGATGAGCTTCTCTACCTCGCCCTCCAGCAATCGGCTGACGGGCACCCCGGTGGCCCGGCTGACCACCTCGGCCACGTCCTCGGCGTCGACCTCTTCCTTCAGGAAGCGTTGGGTTTTCTGCAGCTCGTCCAGGGCGTGCGTGGCGTCCTCGATCTGGCGCTCCAGGTCGGGAATGACCCCGTAGCGGATCTCGGCCGCCTGGGCCAGGTCACCGTCGCGGGCCAAGCGCTCGGCCTCGCCCCGCTGGTGTTCGAGGCCGCCTTTGAGCGACTGGATGGTGGTGATGGCCTCTTTCTCCGACTGCCAGTGGGCGGTCATGGCCACCGACTGCTCCTGGAGGTTGGCCATCTCCTCGTCGATGCGGGCCAGGCGCTCGGCCGACGCGCTGTCCGTCTCCTTGGCCAGAGCCATCCGCTCGATCTCGAGCTGACGCAAACGGCGGGTAACCACGTCGAGCTCGGTGGGCATCGAGTCGATCTCGATCCGCAACCGGCTGGCCGCCTCGTCCATCAGGTCGATGGCTTTGTCGGGCAGGAACCGTCCGGTGACGTAGCGGTCGGAGAGCACGGCCGCAGCCACCAGGGCGGCGTCCTGGATACGAACCCCGTGATGGACCTCGTAACGTTCCTTGAGCCCGCGGAGAATGGCGATGGTGTCCTCCACCGACGGGGGTGGGACGAAGACCTGCTGGAACCGCCTTTCCAGAGCGGCGTCTTTCTCGATGTACTGGCGGTACTCATCGAGGGTGGTGGCACCGATCATGCGCAGCTCGCCGCGGGCCAGCATGGGCTTGATCATGTTGCCGGCGTCCATCGCCCCTTCAGCACCCCCGCCGGCCCCCACGATGGTGTGGAGCTCGTCGATGAAGGTGATCACTTCGCCTTCGGCGTCGGCGATCTCCTTCAGGACCGCCTTCAGGCGCTCCTCGAACTCGCCCCGGTACTTGGCCCCAGCCACCATCGAACCCATGTCGAGAGCGATGACCCGCTTCCCCTTCAAGCCCTCCGGTACGTCGCCCTCCACGATCCGGGTGGCCAGTCCCTCCACGATGGCGGTCTTGCCCACACCGGGCTCGCCGATGAGCACCGGGTTGTTTTTGGTCCGGCGCGACAGCACCTGTATGACCCGCCGGATCTCCTCGTCGCGGCCGATGACCGGGTCGATCTTGCCCTGCCGGGCGGCTGCGGTGAGATCCCGTCCGTAACGCTCGAGGGCCTGGAAGGTCTCCTCGGGGTTCTGCGAGGTGACCCGGTGGCTCCCCCTCACGTCGCGGAGCGCAGTGAGCAGCTGGTCGCGGTCGACACCCAGACGGTCGGCCATGGCCAACATCAGGTGCTCGACGGAGAGGTACTCGTCCCCCATGTCGGTGCGAGCCGCATCGGCCGCCGTCAGCACGTCGCGCAGGTCCCGGTCGATGGTGGGCTCCTGCCCACCGAAGGCTTGCGGCAGTCGGGCCAACTCACCGTTGATCCGATCGCGGACGACAGCGGGCTCCACACCGACACGGGTGAGAACGGGACCGGCGATGCCGTCGCTCTGATCCAGGATGGCCGCCAGCACGTGGTTCGGCGTTACCTCGGCGTTGTGGGCGGCCCGAGCCCGGTCGACGGCGGCAGTGAACGCCTCTTGGGTCTTGAGCGTCCAGCGGTCGGGATTGATTGTCATCGAGTACCTCCCGTCTCGTGCATGCTACGGCGGGCCGGCCGTGTCGGCACCAGTGTCTGGGACAGCGGGACCAGCTCGCGCCGGTACTGGCGGTGGGTGACGGCCACCGCCTCTCGGGCGTCCTTCCGGACAGCCGTCAACTCCTTGCGGAGTCGGGCCACCTCTGCCTGGAGCTCCATCACCCGGCGGACGCCCTCGAGGTTGAGCCCCGCGTTGGTCAAGCTCTGGATTTGGCGGAGGCGGTCGAGGTCGGCCTCGCTGAAGCGCCGACTTCCCCCCTCTGTGCGGCTCGGATCGAGCAGGCCCTTGCGCTCGTAGACGCGCAGCGTCTGTGGATGGACGCCGGCTAGCTCGGCGGCCACCGAGATCACATAGACAGCGCGGGATCGCGGATCGTCACTCATGTCAGACTCCCAATGCGTCGCGCGCCGGCGGGTCGACCACCTGGGCCAGGGCCTCGACGGCAGCGCGCTGTTCGTCGGTCAGTTCATCGGGCACGGCGACCTCCACGGTGACCAAAAGGTCGCCGGTGGTGCTCTTGCGCCCGGCCGGTACGCCCCGGCCCTTCACCCGGAAGGTCCGCCCCGAGGGCGTGCCTGCCGGCACCCGGAGGGTGACCGGCTCGGTGAGGGTGGGGACGGTGAGGGTGGTGCCCAGGGTGGCCTCGGGATAGGAGATGGGGACGGTAAGGGTGAGATTGCGGTTGCGGCGCCCGAACACCCCGTGCCGATCCACCCGGACCACCACGTAGAGGTCGCCGCTCGGGCCGTTGCCGCGGCCTGCGGCGCCCTTCCCCTTCACCCGAATGCGTTGTCCGTTGTCGACGCCGGGCGGGATGCGCACCTTGACGGTACGGTTGCGGTGCTCGACCCCGGTCCCGCCACATGTCGGGCACGGCGTGGTCACCACCGTGCCCCGACCGCCGCACTGCGGGCAGATCTGGCTCAGTGAGAACAACCCTTGATCGTCCTGAAGGGTGCCTGATCCTCCACAGCGAGGACAGGTCGTCGGTTGGGTACCGGGAGCGGCACCCGAGCCCGCGCAAGTGTGACACCGGACGTCGGTGGTCAAGTGGACCGAGGTGGTTACCCCTTGGACGGCGTCTTCGAAAGAGAGATGCAATTCGGTCTCGACGTCGTTGCCACGCTGGCTGCCGCCGGTGGTCCCTCCGCCACGACGACCGCGGCCGAACAGCCCACCGAACAGGTCGCCGAGGTCGCCCATGTCGTCCACCCGGAAGGTGGTCCCACCCTGCCCGCCGAACCCGCCCGGAAACCCACCACCGAACCCGCCGGCCGCAGGGCCCATGGCCCGCACCTCGTCGTATTCCTTGCGCCGGTCGGCATCGCCCAGCACGTCGTAGGCCGCCGAAATCTCCTTGAAGGTCTCCTCCTGGCCCGGGTTGGTATCCGGATGGTGCTTCTTGGCCAGCTTCCGGTAGGCGCTGGTGATCTCCTTGGCCGACGCCGACGAGGAGACGCCGAGCGTCTTGTAGTAGTCCTTCTCAAACCATTCGCGTTGAGGCGCCACGTCGTCTCTGTCGGTCCCTTCTCAATCTTGATCTGCGAGCCGCGGTTCTCCGCTGGCCACAGTGCTCTGCTATCCCCGAACCATCACCATGGCCGGACGCACCACGGCGCCGCGCCACAGATAGCCGGGTCGCATCACCTGGGCGACGACCGGTTCACCGGTCGGGTTCCCGGAGCCGGGGCCGGTCGGCTTCTGGAGTCCAGCCTTATCAAAGATGTCGTGATGGCGGTCCTCCTCGTCGGCCGGAAGCTGGCCTACCGCTTCGTGAGCGTTGGGATCGAACGTCTCACCCGTCGGATCGATGCGCTCGAGCCCTTCCTTGGCCAGCACGTCGCGCAACTGACTGGACACGGCCAAAAGGGCCCGTCCGTCCGTCGAGTCGGCATCGCCGAGGTGGGTGACGGCCAGGTCGAGAGTGTCGAGCACGGGAAGTAACTTCTCCACCAGGGAGAGCGCGGCCCGAGCCGTCTGGTCGCTCTGCTGCTTGGTCACCCGCTTTCTGTAATTCTCGAACTCGGCCTGCAAACGCCGCAGAGAGTCGAGGTACTCATCCCTTTGGGCCAGGGCGGACTTCACCTCATTCATGTCCGGTGACTCGCCGTCGATGATCTCGGTGGTGAGTTCGTCGTCCCCGACCGCGTCGACGATCTCCCCTTCGAAGATTTCGTCGATTCGGTCGGGGTCAAAGCCGTCCGGGTCACCGCCGGACCCACCCGCGTCGGGGGACGAACCGGAGGCCGCGCCGGCCTCCGGCTCCCACCCACCAGCACCGTGGCCCGGGTTATTCGCGCCGGTCATCGGCACTCAGCTCTTGTCGTCGACGATTTCGGCGTCCACGACCTCGTCGTCGGAGGACTCGTCGGCCGGCACTTCGCCGCCCGGAGCCGAAGCCTGCTCCTTCGACGCTTCCTCGTACAACCGCTGGCTGAACGTCTGACTGGCCGTGAGCAGCGACTCGGTCGACGTCTTGATGGCATCGACGTCAGAGCCGGACAGGGCCTCCTTCAGCGAGGAGAGCGCCGATTCGACCTTCTCCTTCTCGTCGCCTTGGAACTTCTCGCCCTGGTCCTTGAGCAGCTTCTCGGTCTGGTAGACGAGGGTGTCGGCGTTGTTGCGTACCTCGGCCTCCTCCTTACGGCGGCGGTCGTCCTCGGCATGGGCTTCGGCGTCCTTGATCATGCGCTCGATGTCATCCCTGGCCAGTGACGACTGCCCGGTGATGGTCATCGACTGCTCCTTGCCGGTGGCCCGGTCCTTGGCCGACACATGCACGATGCCGTTGGCATCGATGTCGAAGGTGACCTCGATCTGGGGAACCCCGCGTGGGGCCGGGGGAAGGTCCACCAACTGGAACTTGCCCAACGTCTTGTTGTACATGGCCATCTCGCGCTCGCCTTGGAGCACGTGGACCTCGACCGAGGGCTGATTGTCGTCAGCCGTGGTGAACACCTCGCTGCGCTTGGTCGGGATCGTGGTGTTCCGCTCGATGAGCCGGTGCATCACACTGCCTTTGGTCTCGATGCCGAGCGAAAGAGGGGTCACGTCCAGAAGGAGCACGTCCTTGACTTCGCCCTTGAGAACGCCAGCCTGGACGGCGGCACCGATAGCCACCACCTCGTCAGGGTTCACCCCCTTGTGCGCCTCCTTGCCGGTCATCTGCTGGACCAGTTCCTGGACGGCGGGGATCCGGGTCGACCCACCAACGAGGATCACATGGTCGATATCGGACTTGGACAGCCCCGAGTCGGCGATGGCCTGATCGAACGGTCCCTTGGTGGCCTCCACCAGATCGGCGGTCAGCTCGTTGAAGGTGGCCCGGGTCAGTTTGACGTCGAGGTGCTTGGGACCCTCGGACGTGGCCGTGATGAAAGGCAGATTGATCTGGGTCTCCTGCAGTGACGAGAGTTCGATCTTCGCCTTCTCGGCTGCCTCCTTGAGGCGCTGGGTGGCCATCTTGTCGGCCGACAGGTCGACCCCCTCGGTGTCCTTGAACGTCTTGACCAGCCAATCGATGATGCGCTGGTCCCAGTCGTCGCCGCCCAGTTGGGAATTGCCGGCGGTCGACTTCACTTCGAACACGCCGTCGCCGATCTCCAGGATGGACACGTCGAACGTGCCGCCGCCCAGGTCGAACACGAGGACGGTCTGGTCCGCCCCTTCCTTGTCGAGCCCGTAGGCCAGGGCCGCGGCGGTGGGCTCGTTGATGATGCGGAGTACCTCGAGACCGGCGATGGCCCCCGCCTCGTTGGTCGCCGTCCGCTGGGCGTCATCGAAATAGGCGGGGACGGTGATGACTGCCTGCGTCACGGTGTCACCGAGAAAGGCCTCGGCGTCCCTCTTCAGCTTCCCGAGGATGCGAGCCGAGATCTCCTGTGGTGTGTAGTCCTTGCCATCGATATCGACGGTCCAGGATGTCCCCATCTGCCTCTTGACCGATCGGATGGTCCGGTCGGGATTGGTGATGGCTTGACGCTTAGCCACTTCGCCCACCAGCACCTCGCCGGACTTGGCGAATCCGACGACGGACGGCGTGGTCCGGGCCCCTTCGGCATTGGGGATGACGACCGGCTCGCCGGCCTCCAACACGGCTACCACCGAGTTGGTGGTTCCGAGATCGATTCCTACGGCCTTGGCCATGACTGACTGCCTCCTACTGCCCTCGCTGGGGCTCTCTCCGTACCTGCTCTGGCTGTGCGCTCGGATGTTCCTTGCGCCTGTTCTGGTTGCTCCGCTTGCTCTGCTTTGCTGCGCTGGCTCTGCTTTGTTGCGTTCCTGTTCGTTTTTCCTGGGTAGGTACCTGGTCCGTACCCTGTGCGGGCCCCAGATCCGGGATAACCGCTCTTGTGGACCCGTACTGACTCCCTCAACTATACCAAACTTGAGTGCTACATGTATAGGTTTTTTTCTCTATTGCCACTGAGGATGGCGGATCCGGCTCCCGGAGGGACGGTTCGCGGATCGGTGGATCAGCTGAGGGATACCCTGGGTCCATGCCCCACCTGGTCCTCCTACGCCACGGCCAGTCGGAATGGAACGCCGAAAACCTGTTCACGGGGTGGTACGACGTCGACCTCACCGAGCAGGGTGAGGAGGAGGCCCGGTCGGCGGGACGGCTACTGGCCGCCGAGGCCGACCTCGACCTGCGGGTTCTTCACACCTCGGTGCTAACTCGGGCCATCCGGACGGCCGAACTGAGCCTGGCCGAAGCCCGTCGCTCCTGGTTGCCTGTCAAGCGCCACTGGCGACTCAACGAACGGCACTACGGGGCCCTCCAGGGACTCAACAAGAAAGAAACCACCAGCCGGTACGGGGAGGCCCAGGTCAAAGCGTGGCGCCGCAGCTATGCCACCCCGCCCCCACCGGTGGAGCCGGGGAGTGCCCAGCACCCGGTGAGCGACCCCCGCTACAGAGACCTTCCCGCCGACGCCCTCCCCGTCACCGAGTGCCTGGCCGACGTGGTGGACCGGGTCCTTCCCTACTGGGAGGACGCCATCGTTCCCGACCTTCTGGCCGAGGGGCCGCGAGGGGGAACCGTGCTCGTCGTGGCCCACGGCAACAGCCTTCGAGCCCTGCGTAAGCACATCGACGGTATCAGCGACGACGCAATCGTCGACCTCGAAATCCCGACCGGCATCCCGTTCCTCTACGACCTCGATGACGACCTCAGCGTGGCGTCGAAGAGATACCTCGGGGATCCGGCCGCTGCAGCGGCAGCGGCCGAGGCGGTGGGTCGACAGGCCGGTTAGCTGGTCGGGAGACTGGCTTTGGAGCAGCTGTGACCGGAGGGCCAGCTGCCCAGCGACGGAGCAGTGCGAGGGGACCTCGGCCAGAGGAAGGGACCGTGGGCCGCCTCATTTTGAAAAAATGCCCCGCTTGGCCCCCTGCAACAGCAACGCGTAGCTTCCCAAACCCACGATTCCAGGTAGGGAATAGGGAAACGGTGCACTGATCTCACTGGATGCGACTGCGAGTCGCGAGTACGGTGGTCTTGGTCAGCCCTGTCGAGCAGGACCTCAGTGTCCGGCTCCGAGGCTGTGGGGCGGACCCTCTATCTCTCAACCGGAGGTAGGGGGCCGAACCCTTTTCGGGTCGGCGGGTCCGTGCATGACCAACCACGGTACGGCCCCGATAAAGTACTGGCCAACCGACATTAGCGACTCAGAGTTGCAAGAAATCGGGATTGCAACCTGGGGTTCCATCTTGGCAACCCGAGTGACCCACCAGTAACATGACCGGCAATCAACATCTGTTGAGAGAGGGCTCCGCCACCCTTACTCCAGATTTTGATCCCCCTCTGGGGGAGCCCTCTATTCTTCCGCCGAATAGAGGGCTGCCTGGCCGCAGATCGCCGTCGAGAAGAGTTCCGTGGCTTTGCTCCGGGCCCCGCCCTTGCCGCCCGACGCAGGCTTCGCCCCGGTTCCCTTCCCCTGCGCCCTCGCGCCCTGCGCCCTCGCGCCCTGCGCCCTCGCGTCCCGTCTCCCCGAAAGCGACTCAGGCCGCTCAACGGAGCCCAGAAACGACAACGGAGCCCAGAAACGACAAGAGGCCGGCTCCGAAGAGCCGACCTCTCGTCATTACTCAGGTGGCCTTGTCCCCACAAATGCCACCCGGGTCACATCGGCATGAGCCTCAGAGCGCTTCTGCCCCACGCTCTCCGGTTCGGACCCGGATCACTTCCTCAACGGGGAGGATCCAGACCTTGCCGTCACCGATCTTTCCGGTTCCCGCCTTGTCAATGATGGTCGACGTCACTTCATCGACCTGGGCATCGTCGACGAGGATCTCGAGCCGGATTTTCGGCACGAACTCCACCTCGTACTCAGCGCCTCGGTAGACCTCGGTGTGACCCCTTTGACGCCCGAAGCCCTGGGCTTCGGTGAGGGTCATGCCATGGACGCCAAGGGCCTTGAGCCCTTCTTTCACATCGTCAAGCTTGAACGGCTTCAGTACCGCTACGACGAGCTTCACGTTCATTTCCTCCTTTAGGTTCGTAGTGGTCCTGTCAGCTGGTTGAGGTGCCCGGTGGTGATCCGTCGTCAGGGTCTACCGACGAGATCGATGGCGACGGCGCATCACCGGCCATGGCCATAACTCCGATCCGCTCGGCGAATGTGTCCTCAGGGAAGGCTTCCTCGCCGTGGATGGCCAGGTCGCCAACTTCGAGGATCTCGTCCTTGTAACGAGCGCCCCGGAGGATGAGTCCGATGATCTTCATCAGGATGAAGGTGATCACCGCCGACCAGAGGATGACGAAGACGGCCGCCCGGAACTGTTCCCATAGCTGGTGGGCCGAACCGGTGTAGATCAGACCGTCCACCCCGAACGGCACACACGTTCCCCTTGCCGTGGCGTACTGGGTGGCGGTGGTGGCGATCACCTGCCCGGACGAGTCGAGGTGGCCACATCCATATTCGAGCATGTTTGGATCCCCGAATATCCCCAGGAGCAGACCTCCGAAAAGGCCGGCGATGCCGTGGGTGTACACGACCCCCAGGGCGTCATCCACCTTGGAGAAGGGCCGCACCTTGGACAGGAAGTTCCAGCACACCCAGACGATGCTCGAGCAGATCAGCCCGACGTAGATGGCTCCCTGCCCGTTGACCCAGCCGGCACACGGCGTGATGCCAACCAGGCCGCAGATCATGCCGTTGACGGCCCCGAGGAATGTCGGCTTCTTCTCCTTGGATACCCACGCGTCCCAGGCCACCCAGGTGAGCAGGCCGGTAGCGGTGGCGATGTTGGTATTGACCACGGCGCCCGCCATGCTGGCACCGGCGTAGTACGGGTCACCGCCGTTGAAGCCGTTCCAGCCCAGCCACAGGATGCCGGCACCCACCGCCGCCATGACCAGGTTGTTGGGCAGGAAGTGTTGTCGGTCTCGGAGCAACCGAGGCCCGAGGACCCAGGCCGCCACGAATCCCGAAACACCGGCCGACATATGGATGACGTAACCACCGGAGAAGTCGAGCGATCCTTCCTGGGCGAAGTAGCCGCCGCCCCACAGCAAGAAGGCGTCCACCGAGTAGACACAGGTCGTCCACAAGGGCACCAACAGACACCAGGCACTGAACTTGATGCGTCCGAGCACGCTGCCCATGAACAGCAAGGGGGTGATGGCCGCGAACACCAACTGGAAGTAGGCCAGCGACGCGGTGGGGAAGTGGAACGGGATGAGGGTGTTGGCCGCCGAAATCGCCTGTCCCTGTTCACCTTGTGGACTGGTGACCGGTCCCGGTTTACCCAGGAAGTTGTCTATGAAATGTGTCCAACCTCCGACGCCGGAGAGCTGGGTCTGCACCCCGTCTTTGACACCACCACCAAAGGAGTTGGCGCCAAATCCCATCTTGTAGGCCCAGAGGAACCAGGCCAGCATGACCAGGGAGAAGCCGGCGAACATCATGGCCACCACGTTGACCGCCCACTTCTTCGGGACGATTGCTGCGTAGAGGACCGCCAGACCGGGGAGGCTCATCAGCCCGACGAACGTGGCCGCGGTGATTTGCCATGTGTTGTCGCCTGGGTTCAGCCAACTCGGATACGGAACATATGACACTGCTGCGGCTAGCACGCTGAAAGTGCTCCTCTCTTGTTATCACTGCGTCATGGTCAACCCCGCGCCGTTGATGACAGCAGGAGATTGGCCAAGGGCAAGGCGGGCAGTTCGGCTTGCCGCCGCAAACAATGCAGGGTGGGGATTTCAGCACGGTCACATCCGTGTTACCAACGTGTGAACTGATGCAAAATCCCTTTTCAAAAGGGCGGAATTGGGAAAGGCGACGACGCCGGCCAGCCTGGTGGGCCTGAATTGGAGCAGCTGAATTGGAGCAAGCAGAGGAGCCCGCTCGCCGGCCCCGAATCGCTCAGCCGGCTTCGAGCTCCTTGCCCCGCTTGGACTTCGACGGGGGCCGGATCGGCGCCGTGGGGGGCGTATAACGCTTCGACGGTTGCGGCCGCGAGACGGGGCCGTATCCGGTGGAGCCGCCCGCCGCCTCGGCCTTGGCCTGCTTGAGCTTCTCCGACAGTCGGTAGGCGCGCACCAGGTACCACGCCCCACCCAGGATGAAGGGAACTCCGAAACCCCAGTAGTGGAGGTTGAACAGGGAGAGCCCATAGAGCGCCATGGCGATCCCCACAAACAGGCGCTTGCGAAACCATGCCGCCACCAGCATCACCAGGGCCAGAACCAGGGTCACCGCACAGAGCTCGGCGTAGAGGGACGGGTTGACATGCAGCTTGTCGATCTGGCCGTTGGCATAGTGGGCCGCCGGGTCGTGGGCCACCAGGCTGGCCGTGACCAGCAATCCGATGGCCGCGGCAATGGGCGCAGCCAGAAGCCCGATCCCCCGTTCCTTGTCGTTGGCCCGCTTGATCGCAGCCTCGATCTCGGGAATGGTGGTCGGATCTTGCCGAGCACCCTTGTCCGGGTCATCCCCGGGTTGCTGGTCGACAGGTGCCGGCTTCAGCATGAAATTGCTGATGGATCCCGTGATGCGGTCCCACGTGCTCAACGGCGGGGTGGGGCCATCGTCGGCGGCATCCGGGTCGTGGCGGGCCATGCGAGAGGCTACCGCGGCTGGCTGACCGTCGGAAATGCGCGCCGGCCGAGGAAGGGCTGGCGGACACGAGCCCCCGGCCGGTCCGAAGTCCTCAGGGGGTCGGCGACGTGCCCAGTTTCCGCCGCCTCACCAGCAACAGGGCGGTAACGGCGAGGGCAGCCGCAACCAGCAAGATGATCGGTGCGATGAACACGTGCCACGAAGCCTGCTCACTGGCCACCATCGCCGGGGTTGAAAGCAGATAGGGGTCGTCCGGAACGATCACGCCGCGGATCACCGCTCCCGAACGGAGCGACGTATTGCCGGGGATGTCCTGCTCGTAACGACGGCCGGCGACGGTGTACGTACCCTTGCAGGCGTAGCCGGCAGGGTTTGATCCGCTTCCACCCAGGAGGCCGGTGCAGCCGGTGACGGTCACCGCCACCGGCACACCGTGTTGGCGCAAGTTCGAGGCCTGGGCGTTCTTCTCCGCACCGGCAACGAACAGGACCACGGCGATCACAACCAACGCCGCCAAGCACACGGCGACCACCAGACGGGCGGCCCGACGTGGGTCGACATCCACGCCGGCCCCCCGGAGCCGAGTGAGAGGAAGGTCGGGAGACGGATCTCGGGTCGGCTGGTCGGAAGCGGTCGTCGTCCGCCCGGCCGGCGGCGTCGGTTCGGTGGTGATCATTGAGAAGTGATCATTGCGCTGTCCCCATGTCGACGACCGGTCGCACAACTGGCCGAGCCGCTGCGCTCCGCGACGAGCGTAGCAGCGACGAAGCCCCTGCTCTCGGGCCATGTGCCGATCAATGCGCATCGCCCCACCCTGGGGTAGCCTCCGGTCATGAGCGCCAAATCGGCTCCGTTGGATCTCAAGAGCATCTGGA
The DNA here is from genome assembly GCA_963813525.1 of uncultured Acidimicrobiaceae bacterium. Lineage (GTDB taxonomy): Bacteria > Actinomycetota > Acidimicrobiia > Acidimicrobiales > RAAP-2 > Bog-756. The sequence goes on along the minus strand of CAWEZI010000005.1, from coordinate 136,344 downwards.
TGTTCTCGGGCTGTTCGTCCTCCGAACTGCGCAAGATACGAGGGTCTCTCGACCAGGTAGCCGTTCCCGCCGGAAAGGTCCTCGTCGAGGAGGGTCGGATCGGGACGGAGTTCTTCCTCATCGTCAGCGGCACAGCCGCCGTCACCCGCGAAGGGAAGAAGGTAGCGACCCTTGGTCCGGGCAGTTACTTCGGCGAGCTTGCTCTGCTCGACCGTAAGCCCCGCTCGGCATCGGTTGTGTCGGAGACCGACATGGACCTGCTCGTCCTCTCACAGCGCCAGTTCAACAGCCTGCTGGAATCGGTACCTACCATCTCGCGCAAGATGCTGGCCGCCATGGCCAACCGGCTGCGAGAGGCCGACGCCCGGGCCTACGACTGACGCCACCCGCCAAGGCGTCAGGTTCAGTCGGTACCGGTGGTGTCCTCCGGCGGGGCCTGAGCCCCAGGCGTTGCCGCACCGACGGCCATGGGTTCGCCGCTCATCGACTCTTCCAGTAGCTGGGAGACGTCGAGAACGCGGACGTCGTCCTCCTTGGCGTTGGCCCGCACGGCGTCGTCCAGCATGATCATGCAGTAGGGGCAGGCAGTGGACACCACGTCGGCACCGGTGCCGAGCGCCTCCTCGGTGCGCTCCATGTTGACCCGTTTCCCTATGTTCTCCTCGAGCCACATGCGGGCGCCGCCGGCTCCACAGCAGAACCCTTTCTCGCGGCAACGCCTCATCTCGACCTGGGTCGCCCCCGGGATGGCGTCGATGACCGATCGGGGTTCATCGAAGATCCGGTTGTGACGACCCAGGTAGCAGGGGTCGTGATAGGTCACCGTGCCCCGGTACCCGCTGCCGGGGATCAGCTTGCCGGCAGTGACCAGGTGGTCGAGCAGCTGGCTGTGATGGATGACCTCGAAATCCCCCCCGAGGGACGGGTACTCGTTGGCCAGTGAGTTGAAGCAGTGGGGACAGGTGGCAATCACTTTCTTGACCTGGGCGTTGGTCAGGGTCTCGATGTTGGCCCGGGCCTGCTCCTGGTAGAGGTACTCGTTGCCCAGACGCCGGGCCGGGTCACCGGTGCAGCTCTCCTTGGGCCCCAGGATTCCGAAGCTGACCCCGGCCCGCTTGAGCATGCGGGCGGTGGCCTGTGCCCCCTTGCGGGCCCGCTCGTCGAGAGCGCCGGCGCAGCCCACCCAGTAGAGGTACTCGATGTCGTCAGGAATCGTCCCCTTGATCACCGGCACCTCGAAGTCGAGGGCGGCGGTCCAGTCGGTGCGCTTGGAGGAGCCGAGGCCCCAGGGGTCGCCCTGGTTCTCGATGTTGCGGAGCATGAGGCCGGCCTCGGTCGGGAACCGGGACTCCATCAGGACCTCGTAACGGCGCATGTCGATGATGGTGTCGATGTGCTCGATGTCCACCGGGCACTGCTCCACACAAGCGCCACAGGTGGTGCACGACCACAGGACATCAGGGTCGATGATGCTCGGGACCAACGTTTCCACTTCAACCCCGGCTGCCCGGTTGTTGGCCATGACCCGGTCGGCCGAGGCGAACAGGTTGTCGCGGAGGTCCATGATCAGGAGCTTGGGGGAGAGCGGTTTCCCGGTGTTCCACGCCGGGCACTGCGACTGGCACCGGCCACATTCGGTGCAGGTGGCCATGTCCAGCAGTTGCTTCCAGGAGAAGTCCTCGATGCGCCCGGCTCCGAACACCACTTCGTCGTCTTCGCCCACATCCTCCATCGACATGTCGGGGGTCGAGGCCAACGCACCCAGGGCGCGGGGACGGCGCGAGGTGGCCACGTTGATGGGGGCCAAGAAGATGTGCAGGTGCTTGGAATAGGCAACGAACACCAGGAATCCGGTGATGATGGCGATATTGGCCAGCAGGGCCACCGTCTCGATGACGCTGTTGACCCCGGTACCGAGAGGGGCGAGGGCCCGGGCCACGGTGTGGGAGGCGAACGCCCACTGTCCGTAGGGAAAGTAGCCGGTGTTGACCTGGGCGGCCCGGTACAGGAGCAGGGTGATGATGACCCCGGAGATCATGAGGAGCACCAGCCACGCCGCCCCGGTGTGGGAGCCGAAAAAGCGGGACCGTCGGTTCTCGCGTTTGGGGGAGTTCTTGACGCGGATGCCCACGAAGACGCAGAGCGAGACGAGAACCGCCACAGCGAAGAAGTCCTCCACGAATCCGATCACCGCGGTGTGCCCGATGAGGGGAATGTGGAAATTGCGCTGGAACAAGCAGCCGTAGGCCTCGAGGATGGTCAGGAGCAGGACGGTGAAGCCCCAGAAGATGAAGGCGTGGGCCAGCCCAGGGACGGTCCATTGGAGCAACTTCTTCTGACCACCGACCTCGACCAGCTCGGCCTCCACCCGCTTGGGCACGTCCCGGAACCGGTTGGGGACGGCAGGTTGCCCGGCGGAGATGAGCTTGTAGAGCCAGAAGAACCGTCGGCCGGCGATGGCGAACATCACCGCCGTAATCCCGAGCCCTACGGCGAGTCTGAGGGGCACTGCATTCCTCCTAGCGGGTTACTAAAGAGTAACAAAGCGCCGATGGACGCTGCTCTCGAGAGTCACGGACGGAAATTGTCGGCGTACCGGCTCGGGGTCGGGCCCCACTGACCCTGGTACTTGGAGCGCAAGCCGTCCGAGCCGTAGGGGTTGTCGGCCGCCGTAGTCATCTGGAGAAAACTGATCTGGCCGATCTTCATGCCCGGGTAGACGGTGATCGGCAGGTTGGCCACATTGGACAGTTCAAGAGTGAGGTGGCCATCCCAGCCTGCGTCGACGAAACCGGCCGTCGAGTGAATGAGCAGACCGAGCCGGCCTAGGGACGACTTACCCTCCAGCCGGGCCACCAGATCGCTCGGCAGAGTGACTTTCTCCTGGGTGGAGCCCAGCACGAACTCCCCGGGGTGGAGGATCAGCGGATCGTCCCCGATATCGACCAGTTCGGTGAGGTCCTCCTGATCCTCTCGAACGTCGATCACCCGGCTGGTGTGGTTACGAAAGAGCCGGAAGTAGTGGTCGACGTGGAGGTCCACCGAAGAGGGCTGGATACAGCTCTCATCGAAGGGATCGATCACGATGTGGCCGGAGGCCAGTGCCTCGCGGATGGAACGGTCGGAGAGAACCATGACGGACAGACGATAGTGGGATGCGGATGTGCGGGTGAATGTCCCATGCCTGCGGGGCCGACACCTGGCTTGCCAGGGCTGGGGCGTGGTCCCTGAGCCGGGTCGGTGACGGTCCGACCGTCCATGGCCGTCCGGCGTCCCGGCGTGCCGGCGTCTGTGACCGTCCATCGGCGTCCATCCGGTGACTATCGGTGACCATCCGTGCACTGAGCGCCCCCGAGCGCGAAGCTTGCGATTAGCAGTTGCGAACGACTAGACCGGTCCAGCGGAGAGGCGGAAATGGCCAGCTGAGTTCGTGCGGGCTCAGCATCCGGCGGCGGTAGGTCCTTGCAACACGGAAACAGGAGGGCGGACTTTGACTCGGCCCAGGCGGGCGGCGACCGTGACCATCGAAGGTGGCGGGGGGAGTTCGGGGAGAAGGGCGTCCCCGGCCCCGGCCCCGACTGCGGCGGCTGGCCCGGGGCCGTATCCAGCCTCACCCTCGGCCTCCCCCGGTCCACGCCCAGGGATCGACCGGCCGCCTTTTCTCACCGGTGGCGACGAACAGGCAACGAGCCCCTCGGGCCTAGCGTCTCACTCGACTCTTTCGAGCTCAGCGGATCGCTCTGGGGTCTCGCCGTACGCTTCACCGGTGCTCGTCCTGCTGGCCGCGGTGGCCATCCTGGAGGGATACCGCTGGTTGAATGTGCTTCCATCCGTCGGCTGGCGGCCCTCAGCCGTCGTGTTCACGGCCCTCGCCGTGCCCCTGGCCATGGCGGTGACAGGTGGCGGGCGTGGCGACCGTGGGGGCCCTGGCGGGCAAAGGTGGGCAGCGCGGGCCGTGACCGGGGCCGCCCTCCTCCTGGTGCCGGTGACGATCATCACCCTGATCCACTCTCACCCGCCGATCGCCCAATTGATGGGATCGACGGACCTACTGTTCGCCCTCACGGCACTGGCTGCGGTCCTGATCAACGAGCGAACCCGCAGCGGGCAGCGGTCGGACCGGAGGACGATCGAACCGTCAGGCTCCAACGGGAGACGAGATCGCCTCACCTGACCAGTCGGGATCGGGCTCGAAGAAGTGCAGGAGAATGGCTTCGAGGCCGATCCCGAACAGCGTCCACTCCTGGTTCTCACCGTTCACGCCTGTAGGCAGGACAATCCCCTCCAACTGTGGATCCACATGTTGGCGGAGCGAGCAACCCTCGGCCAGGGCGCCGACGGCCACGGTCAGCTGACGGATGGTCAACGGGGCCCGCACGCGCATCCCCAGCAGCTCGGCCAGTGCCACATAGGCGCCCTCCCACAAGCTGGTGAATCCCTCGTAACCGAGTAACAGCCCGTCCCTGATCCGCCTTTGGTATGTGATCTGATCCTCACCCTCGAGATTTGGGGCCGTGGCCATTGTCCACACCGCCACCCACGTCGACCAGTTGGGTGACTCCAGCAGCCTGATGATGTTGGCGGCGCCTCCGACCCGACACACCTCGCGGAGTGACCGGCGACGAGCCTCGGGTGTCGACACGTCGAGGTGATCGATGAGCGGGCCGAGGGCCTGGATGGTTTCATCGAACTCGCCCAACCCATCGGTTGCGGCGATGGTGGCCAGGACGTCGGCCTGATAGTCGGCCTGGTTCTGCCATACCCTCCGGATCACCGAGGCATTGGAGAGACGCACACCGGTTTCGGCCTCCACCCGATCGAACACCTTCTTGAAGGTGAGCGACTCCACCCCGACGCCAAGGCCCTCTTCGATGACGAGGAGACGGCCCGTCTGCACCAGAAGAGAACGCAGCTCTTCCCGACTCTGCTTGGGTCGGCGCTTCGTCTTCGTCATCGGCCGCTCTTCCGCCCGTCGCTCTGCGAATCAGCCCGTCGCTCTGCGAATCAGCCCGTCGCTCTGCGAATCAGCTGCCAACGGCCGGGCAGCCGAGCTTAGCCAGAGGGGTCTGCCCCGTGATCCTTGGACAGCTCGCGCAGTTTTTCGGGGTCCATGTGCGAGTGTTGCACCGCTGCCACCCGGCAGGGTGTGACGGCAACCAGCGTCGACTTGCGCTTCCCGTCCTCGAGGCCGGAACGCTCGCCCAAGATGGCCCCGGGGCCGTACTCGGCCAGGCGTTCGCCACCCTTCTCGACCCGCATCACACCGTCGAGGACCAGGAAGACGTCGGTCCCCTCCTCGCCCTCGGACACCAGGGTCTCGCCCGCTCGCAGAGTCTGGAACTTGGGTTTGCTGCGCCGGTCCATGAGGTCGACCGAGAGGGCGCGCTCGAGCGCCGATTCGACGGCGGTTACCAAGGCCGGTGAGTCCTGCTCCCCCCACGGGGTTTGCTTGCCGAACGACTTGCGGTACCAGTCGCGAAAGTCGGTCAGCCCCGACTTGGCCGCCAGCTTCCCGTCGTGGTCGAAGACCCAGTGGCGCGGGAAACGGCTGGCCCCCAGCACCCCGAATTGGGGAGGGCGGTCGGCGTAGAGGGTCAGACTGAGGGTGGTCCAGCACAGCGGAGCCTGCCACTGGATGAACGGGCGCCGCCGTACCCGCCGCGGTGCCGGGAGCCCGGTCCGACCGCCGGTGGTCTGGGTGAAGCGGACCCAACCTTCGCCCGTCTCCACCCCCGCCTGCAGGTCGGGAAGAGCCACAGCCTCGAAGGCCCGGCGGAGGCCGGCGACCGACACGGTGGTCGACCCCATGAGCCCCCGGCCCGAATATCCGTAATCCCGGGCCTTCCCCGAGTCGTCGAATTCGGCCCAGGCGCCCAGCAGGTTGGCGAAGCGGAACCGGTCGGCCAACCGAAGCTCCTCCAGGTCATCGATCACATCGGGCGGCGGCTCGTCATAGTGGGTGAATCCGGCGTCGAACGCCACCCGGGTGCCGCCGCGTACGGCTTCGGAGGGAATCCACGAAAGCGAAGTGACCGAACCGGTAACCCTCACACAATCACCTTAAATCGGTGTCCGGCGCTCTGCCACTGCCTTTGCCAGGTGGCCGAAGGCGGGAGCGGCGCCGCACGCGATCTGAACGGCCGGATCGGACACCGACCGGACTGGTGGGCAAGACTGCTGCCCATGGCACAGGACTCGTCGAACACACCCCGGTGGCGAGAGGGAGGTGCCCGATGAGCGCGGTCGATGCCGTCGTGGTGGGCTCGGGCCCCAACGGCTTGGCCGCCGCCATCACACTGGCCGGTGCCGGATTGTCGGTCACCGTCATCGAGGGGGCGGAAACGGTCGGGGGCGGATGCCGGACCGACATCTCCTCACCCGGCTACCGCCACGACGTCTGTTCGATCGCCCATCCCCTGGTGCTGGCCTCGCCCTTCTTCCGCCAGTCGGCCTTCGATGGCTTGCGCACCCTGCTCCGCCAGCCTGAGGTGCCCTTCGCCCACCCGCTCGGGGGTCCCGAGGCGGCGGCGGCCCTGCGATCGGTGGACGAGACGGCCGACTCCTTGGGACCCGACGGCCCTTTCTACCGACGGCTGATGGCACCCCTGGTCGACAAGGCGGCCGAGATCACCGACGGGCTCTTGGCCCCGCTCCGGTCGGTCCCGGCCCACCCCATCGCCTTGGCCAGGTTCGGGCTCCCCGGCCTGCTGTCGATGCAGCAACTGACCAGCCGGCTCAAGACCGAGCGGGCCAAGGGCCTGTTCGCCGGCGTCGGAGCCCACTCGATGGCGCCGCTGTCATCGCCGCTCACCGCAGCGTTCGGCATGCTGTTGACCCTGATAGCCCACGCCGAAGGCTGGCCGGTGGTACAAGGGGGCAGCGCGGCCATCGCCGAGGCCATGGTGGCCGAACTGGAACGACGGGGAGGCAGCGTCGTCACCGGGCAGTGGATCGGGTCGTTGGACGAGCTTCCCCGGGCCACCGCCGTGGTGCTCGACACCTCGACCAAGGGGTTCAGCGACCTGGCCGGGGGGGCCCTCACCACGCGCTACCGCCACGCGCTCAGACGATTCCGTTACGGCCCGGGCATCTTCAAGATGGACTGGGAGCTCTCCGGGTCGGTTCCCTGGAGCGCTGACGTGTGCCGGCGGGCCGGCACCGTTCACGTGGGAGGCACCTTCGCCGAGGTGGCAGCCAGCGAGGCCGATGCGTGTGCTGGCCGGCACTCGGAGCGGCCCTACTGCCTGATCGTCCAACCCGGGGTGGCCGACCCGACGCGTGCCCCGGCCGGACACCAGACCCTGTGGGGCTACTGCCACGTCCCCTCCGGTTCGGCCGTCGACATGACAGGGGCCATCGAGGGACAAATCGAGAGGTTCGCACCGGGCTTCGGCGATCTCGTCCTGGCCCGGAAGACAAAGACGGCGGTGGAGGCCGAGCGCATCAACCCGAACTACGTGGGCGGCGACATCGGCGCGGGAGCCGCCACCCTGCGCCAGACCCTGTTCCGCCCGACGCTCCAGTGGAACCCCTACCGGACGCCTCTCGAGGGCGTGTACCTGTGCTCCGCCTCGACGGCGCCGGGCGGCGGGGTCCACGGCATGTGCGGCGTCTACGCCGCCCGCACCGTGCTCCACGATCACTTCGGGGGCCCATCGCCACTCCGGGGCTGAGCACGGACGGCACCGAGGCAGGACGACAACCACCGGGAAGGGGCGGTGGCCCCGGTGAGCGCTCCTCCGATCCGGGTGGAGGCGGCGGCGATGGTCCGCCCCCGTCCGGGCGCTGCGCCGTCGAGGAGCTCGTTCCAGAAGATGCCCCATCCGCCGGCCAGGGCCCGACCCACAGAGGGGAGGGTGAGCGCCCGTCCCACGGCGGCCACGGCTATGGGGTGAGGAACCAGGGCGGCGTGGCCGGCCGCCGCCACCCGATGGTAAGGGAGATGGTCACGGGCCAGGTGCCGGCGATAGCGGCCCGAGGCATCGCCGGGGGTGGACAGGATGGCGTCGGCTGCGGCTCGTCCGCTGGTCATGGCCGGGGCGATTCCCTCACCCTGCAGGGGGTTGACCAGACCGGCCGCGTCCCCCACCAACAGCACCCTTCCGGCTGCCGGGGTGGTTCCCACCATGCCCATCTTCAGCCAACCGCCCAGGCGGCGGGGCAGCGGTGCGGCGCTGGCCCGGTCGAGGAGGCCAATTCCGACGAGGTGATCGAGATAGGCCGGCAACTGGCGCACCGCCTCGGCGCCGGCCTGCCGATGGGCGAGCGTCCCGAGGCCCAGTCCGGCGTTGGCCACCCCATCGGGTCCGGGGAAGATCCATCCGTAACCGGCGAACGCCCGCCACGGCTTCTGCTCCCACAGGGTGATCACCGGCAGGCGCACCGGCTGATCGAAGTAGCAGCGGACGGCGAAGCCCCACAACACCCGCGAGGGGTCGACCAGACCGGCGCTGTCGGCCACGTGGCTGGCCGCTCCGTCCGCCCCGATCACGAAATCGGCGCGCAGCTCGTGGTCTCCGACGCAGAAGCCCTCGAGAACGGGTCCGCTCCACAGCGGACGGCCGGCACGACCGTCGACCTCCTGGGCACCGGCATCGAGAGCGGCAGCTCGCAGGGCGTGATCGAACACCGTGCGGGTGACGGCGCGCGCCCGCCCCGGGTAGGTGAGGCCGTCGAAACAGGGGAGCAGAACCCGTCGGCCGGTCGGACCCACCACCACCATGTCGCCGACGTCGAGGCCGGGCGGCTCGGGCACCCCCAGGTCGTCGAGGACCTGGAGCCCCCGGGGCCCGACCAGGTCCCCGCAGGCCTTGTCCCGGGGAAACCGGGACTTGTCGACCAGCGCCACGCGCGCACCGGACCGGGCCAGGACCAGAGCGGCCACACTGCCGGCGGGGCCGGCGCCGACCACCAGGACGTCGTACCGGCTCGACCCCACGTGTCTCCTCTCGGGCGGTGCCCGTCCCCTTGCCGGCCCAGACCGCCTACGGTGAGATCTTCGCACCCGAGGAGGCCAAATGGAGACCCCGGACCCGGACGAACGCAACCGGTTCGCCCAGAGGCTCTTCACGCCGCTGCCCCAGCGCTACGACCGTCTGGCCGAACTTCTGTCGATGGGTCAGAACGGTCGGTGGCGACGGGCCATGGTCGACCACATCGTCCCCGACCGCCCCGATCTTGTGCTCGACGTGGCCTCGGGCCCGGCCGGTGTCGCCCTCGAGTTGGCCGACCGGAGCACGGCCCGGGTGGTGGGGATCGACCTCACCATCGACATGCTCCGACAAGGACAGCGCAACGTGGCCGTGCAGGGCAAGGCCGATCGTGTCCAGCTGGTGGCCGGTCGGGCCGAGCAGACGCCCTTTGCCGACGGCACCTTCGACGGACTCACCTTTACCTACCTGTTGCGGTACGTAGACGACCCCCAGGCCACCCTCGAGGAGCTGGCCCGAGTGGTCAAACCCAACGCTCCGGTGGCCAGTCTCGAGTTCCTCGAACCGGAGCAACCCTTCTGGCGGTTCTGGTGGGTCCTCTACACGAGGCTTCTCCTACCTACAGCCGGTTGGCTCACCGGAGGGAAGCCGTGGTTCGACGTCGGTCGCTTCCTTGGCCCCAACATCTCCGGCCACTACCGGAAGTATCCGGTCGACTGGACCATCGAGGCGTGGGAGAAAGCAGGGTTCGAGGATGTCGGGGTGCGCAGGATGAGCCTGGGCGGCGGACTGGTCATGTGGGGACGACGACGCGGTGGGTAAGGACGGCGGAATGAGCAAGGACAGGGCGGTGGGCAAGCCGGGGGCGGTGGGCAAGGAGGAGCTGTCCGGGGGTCCCACCCGGCAGTCCCGCCCGGCCTTCTACGCGGCGCGGTCGGGAGGCTGGCGGGACTGGTGGACGTTGCTCCATCCGCCTTACACGGCGTGGCACCTGGCCTACGTGGTCATCGGAGCCTGCTTGGCCCCGGTGGTGGACGTGACCCGGCTGATAGCCACCCTGCTGGCCTTCTTCTGTGCGGTGGGCCTGGCCGCTCACGCCCTCGACGAAGTGCACGGACGCCCGTTGCACACCCAGATATCGGGAACGGCCCTGGTCGTCACCGCCGGCGCAGGTCTGGCCGTCGCCCTCGCTCTTGGAATCGCCGGGGTGGTGGAGGTCGGTCCCGCCCTGATCCCGTTCCTGGTTGTGGGGCCTCTTCTGGTCCTCGGCTACAACTTCGAGCTGTTCGGAGGGGCCATCCACAACGACATCGGGTTCGCCGCCAGTTGGGGCGCCTTCCCGGTACTGGTGGCCTACGTGGCCCAGACCGGTGACCTGGCCCTGGCCCCGGTCCTCGCCGCCGGGGGTGCCTTTGCCCTGTCGGCGGCACAGCGGGCCCTCAGTACCCCGGCCCGACTTCTGCGGCGCCGGACTGCGGAGGTGAGCGGCTCGATCGTTCTCACCGAGGGCGACGACATCAGGATCGACCGGGCCACGCTCCTCGCCCCTCTCGAGCGGGCCCTCCGAACCATGTCGTGGGCGGTCGTGCTTCTGGCCGCCGGCCTGGCCGTCGCACGTGCCGGCTAGTGGCACTCGAGCTGGCCACCGCCCTCGCCCGCCACGCCGGTACGGTCACCGATCTCCTGGAGCAGCTGGCCGGCGAACCCATCGACGCCGACATCCTCTGGCAGGGTCCGGACCGGGCGGGAGATGACAACGGCCTCGGGCTCGGGCCCAACGAGGAGACGTTGCGTCGCACGGTGCTGCTCACAGGGCGGACCAGCGGCCGCCGCTTTGTGTACGCCGATTCGACCATCGCCGGTGGGCGCCTCCCCGACTCGGCCCGGCGCCAACTCGAAACCAGCTCCGAACCGATCGGTCGCATCCTTTCCGATCATCAGCTCGACATCTGGCGCCAGCCCCTGTCCGACCCCCCGGCGAGTGACGGACACAGCTCCGGTCACCCCCAGATCGCCACTCTGCTGGCCTCCTCGCCATTCGCCCGGCGCTACCGCCTCATCATCGGGGCCACTCCGACCATGATCGTGAGCGAGTGGTTTCTGCCCCCTGCCACCGAAGCCCTGGCCGGTCGGCCGCCCTCGTGACATGTGCGGTTGGCACCGGTCATGAGGCGGGGCCGACCACCGTCACCAGGGTTCCGATGGGGGTGAGCGGCCAGACCTGAGCGGCGTTGGCCACCGCCATCTCCACACAGCCGTTGCTCTGGGGGAAGCCGTAGGACGCCCGCACGAACCCATGGAGAGCATCCCCACCGTTGAAATAGCTGGCCCATGGCACATTGGGGTCGTCGTAGTGACTGCCGTCCGGATTGGTCCCCACCATCCGCGAGCTGGTGACGTGCTCGAACACCGGGTAGGTCCCGTCGGCGGTGTCGGCTCCCGGTGCTCCCGTGTTGACCGGGGTGTTGGCCAGCTGAGGCGCGCCGTTGACGTAGACGGTCAGATTTTCGGGAAGCTGCTTGGAGACGAACACGTAGTTGTAGGAGTTGGCATCGACCTTCCCCGAGGCCAGATCGCCGAGCAGCGCCGTCCACACCTCCTTGCCGGCCAACCCGTCCACTCCCAAGCCGTTCTGGTTCTCGAAGTTCATGACGGCCGCCTTGGTGATGACGTTCTCGGAACCCTCGGTCCACAAAGAGGTCAGTGAGGCGGGAAGCGAGGGCCAACGCCAGGCGAACGAGCCCGGCTGGGCCGTGACCGCCTGGTTGGCGGAACTCAGCGGGGCGCTGGGAGTGAAGGTCAGCGGGAGGTAGTCGAGCTGGGCCAGCAATTGCTGCAGGCGCTCGGTGCTGGCCTGAGCCACGGTGAAGGTGAGGGACACTGGTTGAGCGAGCGTCCTGCCCGTACGGCTGTGCGGGCCGGCATTCCCCGCCGGAATGACCAGCGACTCGGTGGTGGTCGGAATGAAGGGCGCGGTGGGGTTGAACGAGAGCGAATACGAACCCTCCTTGGTCCAAGAGCCGCTGACCGGGGGAACGAAGGAGGGCAGGGTGTTGCCGGCCATGAGCGGTTCGGAGAACTGGACGGTGACCACCTGATTCGACGGCACATTGACGGCGCCGGTGCCGGGAACGGAGGAAACCACCGCAAGGGGCTTGGGAGCGGCGACCGGTTGGCCACCTGATACCGGTGACCCCTTGGCCCCGGCGTGCTTTCCGCCATCACCGTGCCGTCCGAGCGTGTAGGCGCCGACGCCCACAGCAATCACCGCCACCACAACAATGACCACAATGGCTGCCCGGCGCACCGGATGGGGCGGCTGGACGAGGATCTTGTACTCAGCCACGAGCGGGGGTCCGTCCGGGGAGCGAGGGCGAATCCCGTCGGTGACGGCTTGGCTGCGAGCGCATGGTGACGTCGAGGGTACCCACTGGGTGCTCCCACTCCACGTCGCCTAGCCGGGCGCCGTCTGACCAGGGTCCTCTGGAGGTGGGCGGCGAAAGAGCCCGTCGGCGAACAGGCCGGCACGGAGCCCGTCGGCGAACTGGGAACTCCCTCCGTGGGACGGATGACGGATGTAGGGCGCGCCGGTGGCCATTTCCGCATGGCGACCGATGGCCAGGACCCGCCGACCACGGCAGATGAGAGCAAGCACCTCGGCGCAGGCTTCGAGCTCCTCCCGACGTGGATTCCGGTTGTCCGGGCCGAAGAGGATGGACGCGTTCCACAACAGCACCTGGTCCTGTTGTCCGAGCTCAGCCAGCACACGCTGGACGACGGTGGCGGTGGGCTCCGCCGGACCCTCCCCGGTCATTTGTCGCATCGAGGTGAAAGGCAGACCTGTGCGACGGGCACCGTTCTTGCCGGGGGCCTCCCCCACCAGCACGGTCGGTGCCGACCAGTGCGACGTCAGATAGCGCTGCAGGGCGCGTCGACGACGGGTGGCCGCTCCGGGTGGGTCGCCCCATCGGACCGACTCCTCTTCGTCGTAGATGTTGAGTGCCCCCGGAACCGACAGGGAACCAACAGAGGCCATCACCTCTCCCACCGTCACCGGGGCCAGCCTGCGAGCTCGGACCTCACGATCGAAAGGTCACGACAGCGTCGGTATGTTCCGCTCCAGAAGGAGGCCGGTACCGGCGCCACCCACGAGGGTGCCGAACGCTCCGGCACCACCCTCGGAGAGGCGTGACCCACAGAAGGCGTCGGCCACGGCCGGCGGTGCGAACCGGACCAGGAGGGAAGCGGCGAAGACGACCGCCATCCGCTCGACCACTGTGCGGGCCCGGAACTCGATGGTGGCGGGGTCGGCCAGGTCGACGTGCAGATCGTCGACGGCCCGGGCCAGGCGTGCATCCCCCGACCCTGCTTCACCAACCTCCGACCAGTAAGCCTCCAGTGCCTCGGGCTCACGGGACAGCGCCCGGAGCACATCGAGGCAGATCACATTTCCGGAACCCTCCCACACCCCGTTGACCGGGCTCTGCCGGAAGAGTCGGGGGAGGCCCGACTCTTCGACGTAGCCGTTCCCCCCCAGGCACTCCAGGGCTTCGGCGCCGTGCTGAGGTGCGCGTTTGCAGGTCCGGAATTTGATGATCGGTGTCACCAGCCGTTGGAGGAGCTTCTCGTGGGTGTCCCCGACCGGCGCGTCGTAGGCGCGTGCCAACCGAAGAGCCGCCATGGTGGCGGCTTCCGACTCGAGAGCGAGATCAGCGAGAACGTTGATCATCAGAGGTTGGTCGACCAGTCGCCTTCCGAACGCCGATCGGTGGGCAGCATGCCAGCCGGCCTGGGCCACGCCCTGGCGCATGAGAGCGGTCGAGCCCAGGATGCAGTCGAGGCGGGTGTGGTTGACCATCTCGATGATGGTGCGCACCCCGCGGCCCTCCTCGCCGATCAGCTGACCCCAGACGCCGTCGAGCTCGATCTCGCTGGATGCGTTGGACCGGTCGCCGAGCTTGTCCTTGAGCCTCTGGATGCGAATGGGGTTGCGCCCACCGTCCGGCTTCCAGCGCGGCACCAGGAAGCAGCTGAGTCCGCCCGGAGCCTGAGCCAGCATCAGGAAGGCGTCGGACATGGGCGCGGAACAGAACCACTTGTGACCGGTCAACTGGTAGGACCGGTCCCCGTCGCCCTCGGGCACCGCCCGGGTGGTGTTGGTCCGCACGTCAGAGCCGCCCTGCTTTTCGGTCAGAGCCATCCCACAGGTCACCCCCGCCTTGTCGGTGGCGGGGAGGTTGGCTGGGTCGTAGGTGGTCGAATAGATCATCGGCTCCCAGAGAGCGGCCACGTCGGGCCGGTGTCGGAGGGCAGGAACAACCGAGTAGGTCATCGACACCGGACAGATATGGCCGGCGTCGACCTGATACCAGACGATCACCTTGGCCGCCCGAGCCACATGGGCACCGGGGCGGGGCTCGGCCCAGGGCCCGGCGTGAAGACCTTCCCCCACCGCCGTCCGCATGAGCTGGTGGTAGGCCGGGTGATACTCGACCACATCGATCCGGTTCCCGTAGCGGTCGTGGGTGCGCAGCGAAGGTGGGTTGACGTTGGCCAACCGGCCGAGCTCCTGGGAGGTAGCGGAGCCGGCCAGCACCCCCAATCGTCGGAGGTCGGACCGGGCCCAGCCCGCGCCCTCCCGCTCGACGGCCTCGCTCAGCGCAGTGTCGGCGGAGAAGACGTCATAGTCCTGCAGCGGGGGCGCCTGGTTGACCACGTCGTGGGTGGAGGAAACTGTCATCAGCGCGCCACGGTTCGGTTACGGCCGGTCGGTTGGGACCGTCCTCAGTTAGTCAGTCACGCATATCCAGATCAGACAGACCACTTCCCGGGGGACAACGCAACATCGTCCGCTGCCGGTTGTGAAGGGTCTACTCGTAGAGGAGGACGCCTCGGATGTTCTTGCCACCCAGCATGTCGGCATAGCCCTGGTTGATGTCTTCGAGCTTGTAGTTCTGGGTGACCATCCGGTCCAGATCGAGCTGCCCCTGCTCGTAGAGACGCAAGAGGTGGGGGATGTCGTAACGCATGTTGGCCGAGCCGAAGATGGTTCCCACCATCTGCTTCTCCAACAGAGTCAGCCAGGTCAGAGACAGGGTGACCTCGGTTTCGGCCATGGGGTGGATGTTTGTCACCACCACCCGACCCCGTTTGGCCACCAGCTGCATGATGGCCTCCATCATGTGGCCGTCACCGACGCCCATGGCACAGATGACCTTGTCGGCATTTTTGCCCCAGGTCACCTCGTTGATCAGCGGAGTGGCCTCCTCGACGCTGGCGGCGGTGTGGGTGGCGCCGAAGGTGGTGGCCATCTCCCGCTTGAAGGGAACCGGATCGATGGCGAAAATGCGCTCCGCCCCGGCCAACCGGGCTCCCTGGACAGCCGACGCACCGATCCCACCGATGCCGATGACCACCACGTCATCGCCGGGGCGCACGTCGGCGGCATAGACGGCGGAGCCCCATCCGGTGGTGACCCCACAGCCCACCAGGCAGGCCTTGTCCAGCGGGTAGTGGTCGAGGATCTTGACGCACGACGCCTTGTTGACCACGGTGTGCTTGGCGAAAGTGCCCAGGCACACCATGGTGGCCAGGTCCGTGCCGTCCGAGGCGTGGTGGCGGTGGGTTCCGTCCGCCTGGGCGCCCATCATCAGGCTGGCCCCGACATCGCACAGGTTGGAATGACCACGGGCGCACGACGGACATTTCCCGCAGGCGGGGACGAAGCCGAAGACGACGTGGTCGCCGGGTGCGATGTCCTCGACACCGGGTCCGACCTCCTCGACCACGCCGGCCCCTTCGTGTCCCCCGATGACCGGGTACATACCCCCGAGGTCACCGGTGCGCAGATGCTCGTCGCTGTGGCACATGCCCGATGCTGCGATCCGGACCAGGACCTCGTCGGTCTTGGGGGGGTCGAGCTGAATCGTCTCGACCTTCCAGTCGTCGCCCATTTGCCAGAGGATCGCTGCTTCGGTCTCCATGGTCCTCCCCTTCGAACTCGTCTCTCCCGGTCATTGTAGGGGGCTGGTGGCGTCGGGTACGAGTGGCGAGGGCGGGACAGTCGTTGACCTGGACGGGGCAGGCTCGACCGATCCCCGTTAGCGTCTCGCCGTCCGACAGGAGTGAGGAGACCACCATGGACGTACGACGAGTTGTGACCGGCCACGACCGGGCCGGAAAGGCAGTCTTCATCGATGACCAGATGGTTGCGCCCGTGACTCTGGCCCTGATGCCCGGGATGGACTTCCACCGCCTGTGGGGTGCCGACGCCCCGAGTCACTTTCCCGACGACGGATCGAAACCCGAGGCCACCACCTACTTCCCTCCGCTGGGGGGTTTCCGTTTCGGCCTGTTCACCATTCCACCCGATGACGGGCACGGAGTCCCTGCCGACCTGGACATCGGATCGGCTCTGGTCGAGCTCGAAGACAAACTCCCCGGGTTGGCCCGCTACGCGGAACCGGACAATCCGGGCATGCACACCACCGCCACCATCGACTACGGGATCCTTCTGTCCGGACAGGCCGTCCTCGAGCTCGACGACGGGGCCACGGTCGTCCTCAACCCCGGTGACACCTACATCCAGAATGGAACGCGGCACCGCTGGTCGAACAGCGGCGACACTCCGGCTGTCTTCGCCGTGACCCTGATTGGGGCCACCCACGACAGAGTGGACTGAGCAGCGCCGAACCACTCGTTCCGTCCACCACGCCGGAGCTTCCTGCCCGCCGCACCGGAGCTGGCTCTGGCCCTCAACTCCCGCTGAACCGGGGTGGGCGCCGCTCAGCCGCCGCCCGCACGCCCTCGGCAAAGTCACTGGTCAGGCGCAGACGATCCTGCTCCTCCCGCTCGCGGACGGTGGCGACCCGAAAAGAGGCGGCCAACCCGGCGCGCATGGTCTGACGGATGGACCGGACGGCCAGCGGCGCCGACCCGGCAATGTCGGCGGCGAGATCGTGGGCTGCCTTCCGCACCTCCCCTCTCTCCACCAACCGGTCGCAGAGTCCCATGGCGGCCGCCTCCTCTCCGGCGATGCGCCGGCCGGTGAGGAGGAGCTCGAGGGCGTGCTGTTGGCCAACGATGGCCGGAAGGGTCACAGTCAATCCGAATCCATGGTGAAACCCCAGCCGGGCGAAGTTGGCCGCAAACCGGGCCTCAGGACAGCCGACCCGGAAGTCGGCTGTGCAGGCCAAACCGAGTCCGCCTCCTACCGCCGCCCCTTGCACCGCAGCGACCACCGGCGTGAGGCTGTCCAGTAGGCGGGCGGCCTGGTGGTACAGCTGACCCGCCCCGTCCTCACCGCTCGACACCGACCGCGCTCCCGAGCTGCCGGTGAAGTCGGCACCGGCACAGAAATTCTTTCCCTCGGAGCAGAGCACGATGGCCCGACAGCTCCGATCGCCGTCCAGCTCAGCGTAGGTATCGGCCAGACTGGTGATGAGATCGACGTCGAAGTAATTGTCGGGCGGCCGGTGTATCTCGACTGTGGCCACTCCCTGGCCGTCGACGCTGGTCGTCACGTCGCCCGATCTCACCGGCGCCATGATACGGGTCGTGCCGGCAGGCGCCTTAGCCGGCGCCGGGCCGCGCCTTACCGCTCCGGGTTGCGCCTTTCCGCTCCGGGCTACGGGCGGCCGCTCAGGGTCAGGGGTCCGAGTCGGGGGGTACGGCATCAGCCGGCACTTCCGTGGACGTGTACCGGGTCAGGAGACCGTAGAACATGGCGGCGATGAAGCCGCCGACCAGCGGAGCCACGATGAACAGCCACAGCTGGCTGAGAGCCGTGCCACCGACCACCAGAGCCGGTCCGATGCTGCGGGCCGGGTTGACCGAGGTCCCGGTCAGGGCGATCCCGACAAGGTGGCAGAACACCAGGGCCACGCCGATGGCCAACCCGGCCATCGACTCCCGGGCCACCTTGGAGGTGGCGAAGAGGATCACCGTGACGAAGATGAAGGTGAGGATGGTCTCGACGGCGAAGGCACTGCCGGCATCGAGCCGGATCCTCGACGCCGCTCCGTATCCGTCGGCTCCGAGGCCCTGGACGCTCTTGGAATAGATGGGCGAGCCGGTAAAGACGGCGTACAGGCCGTAGGCACCGGCGATGCCCCCGGCCACCTGGGCCACCCAGTACCCGATGGCTTCGGTGATGGCCATCCGGCCGGAAATGACGAAACCGAGCGACACCGCCGGATTCACGTGACACCCGGAGATGGGTCCGATGGCGTAGACCAGGGCCATGAGCACCAGACCGAAGGCCAAGGCGGTGGTCACCACACCGGCTGCATAACTGGTCCCGAACAGCTTGAAGCCGAAGCACAGTGTGGCCACCCCGACGGCCACAAAGACCAGGATCGCCGTGCCGACGAATTCGGCAACCAGCTTGCGAGCATCCAACATGAGACCTCCCTAAGCGTCCTCATCCCCCCGCACGGACCCATTCATCATCATCCGCCGTCGGGCGGCGGCGGTGGATCCTCCAGTGGGGCTCTGCCCCTCCGGCCAAGCAGGTCGGGCTCAGCGCAGAGGCGGACCGGGAGCTGTCAGGACGGGCGTAGGGATGGCCCGAGCGCTCGTTTGATCACGCAGTTAGCATGACGGTGGTGGCTGTCATCATCGACTCGGACCAGCATCTCTACGAAAGCCGCACGCTGTGGACGGAGTACATCGATCCGCCGCTGCGCCACGAGGCCCTGGGCATCGTCGACGACGAGTTCGGATACCCCTGGCTCAGCTGGCGAGGCGGACACCTCGACCTGGCCGATGTGCAGCTCCCCGGCGACACCAAGGCCATCGGGAGGAATCGACAGCGGTGCAGGCAGAACCTCCCTCCGGAGTACAGCTACGACGAGGCTCTCCCGGCCGAGTACTGGGAGCCCACCTCCCGGGCCAAGCAGTTGACCCGGATGGGGCTCGACGAAGCCGTCCTCTTCCCCAACTTCGGGCTTTTGTGGGAGCGTCGCCTCTCCGAGGCCCACACCGCCCTCATGGCCAACATGGCGGCCTGGAACCGGTGGTGCGCCACGGTGTCCGAGGAAGGAGGGGGCCGGCTCCATCCGGTGGCCCACCTCACCCTGCGTGACCCCGCCTGGCTCGAGGACCAGCTCGCCCGAATGGCGTCGGCGGGTGTGCGGCTCGGGATGATCGCCCCGGCCGCCGTCGACGGCCGTCCGCTGTCCCATCCGGACCACGACCGGATGTGGGCGGCCTTCGTCGACCATGGGGTCACCCCCGTTTTCCACGTCGCCGACCAGCCACGGATCCTCGATGAGGCCTTTTATCCGGGACCTGATGAGTCCTTCGTTCCCGCCCTCGAATCGGTCTTCTTGTGGGTCCCCCCGGCCATCGCCGTCACCGATCTGATCCTGAACGGCGTCTTCGACCGCCATCCGAAGCTCCACATCGGGATCGTCGAGCTCTCCTCGGTGTGGGTTCCCCAGTACCTGATGATGCTGGATGGTGGATGGGAGTTCACTTCCGTTCTCAACGGTCAGGCGCCGGTCACACTGACCCTGCGCCCGAGCGAGTACTTCAAACGCCACGTGCGCGTGTCCTCCTTCTCCTACGAGCAGCCCGAACGGCTGATGGCCCGGTCCGGTGACCTGTTCATGTGCTGTAGCGACTACCCCCATTCGGAGGGCACGGCCACGCCCATCGAGGACTATGCCCGAATCGGTGGGTCGCCGGACGGTGATCCGGGGCTCTTCCGTGACAACATCGGCACCCTGCTGGGCCGGTAGTCACCAGCGGTGGCCTTTTTTGGCTCCGACTCGCATCCCAGGCATCGGCCGATCCGGACCTTGATCGCCCGAGGCGTTGATCGGTCCAGACGTCGGCCGAGGACTGCCGGCGTGCGGCGCGCCTCCTACGGAGCCCTGCTCACAGCAGGGGCGGCGCTGGTGGCAGCCGGCTGCGGGTCGTCTTCGGGAACCCCCTCGTCCTCAACCCACAGCCCGACGACCACCACCTCGGTGACGCCCTCCACGGCGCCCGCCGCCCCTGATCGGGGACTTCCTTTGCGTTTCTCCGCCCCCCACCCGGTGGCTCCGGGGAACCAGCTCGTAACGGTGTCCTGTGGTGGCACCTCGTCCTGCGTGGCTTTCGACAACGTGGGACGCGCCTACCACTTCGACGGAGTGGACTGGTCCGGCCCGACGCCGGCCTCACCTCAGGCCATCGGGCCGGGCGCCATCTCGGTCTCGTGTGCCAGCCCCAGTTTCTGTGTCGCCATCCCGTCCGGAGCAGTCCAGGTCATCACCTTCAACGGACAGAGCTGGTCTGCCCCGGTCACTTTGGGCGGGGCCAGCGGTCTCGAGGCGGTGGGATGCGCACCATCGTCTTACTGCGCGGCGGTGGACGCCGAAGGGAACGCATTCTCCCTGAGCGGCACGTTATGGAACCGCACCAGCGGTGACTGGGGATCGGTGTCGGCCATCTCCTGCGTCTCCTCGATGTTCTGCATGTCGGCGTCGGGTGGGCTCTCGCAATGGAACGGCGAGAGCTGGTCGATGCCCGATCCGGAGGGAAGCAGCGCTCCTTTCACAGGAGTCTCGTGCGCGACCCCCTCGTTCTGCGTATCGGTCAACGGTGGGGGTGACGCGCTCTACTGGAGCGGATTGGGCTGGTCGGCCCCGGTACGGATCGAGCCGGGGCCCGCTCCCACCACGACCATCGGGGTGGCTCCCACCAGCGTCTCGTGCCCCACAGCCTCGTTCTGTGTGGCTGTGGATGGTTCGGGAGGGGTACTCGAGTGGAGCAACGGCACCTGGTCGCGCACCGACGCCGACGGGTCGCACATGCTGGCCTCGGTCTCGTGCCCCACGGCTTCGTTCTGCGTGGCCGTCGACCACTCGGGCGACGTCATCGTCGGCAAGCCGTAGACCCGGCCGGGTTGGGCCGGCGGAGTGGGCACCGGTCCGAATGGGACCATCTGCATCGGTCGGGCCGACCGGTACGAGCGGCAGGCTGTACCAGCGGCAGACTGACGGCGTCAGACGGACGGTGGTCAGGGCAGAGCGAAGAGGCTGAGCAGGAAGCCCGCCGCGGCAAGAACCAGCGTGCCGATGGTCAGGATCCGGCCGTTGGACGCGCTCAGCAGACCGCTCGAACCCTCTGCGTTTTGGGACCGGGATGCCATGAACATACCGAGGGCCCACAGCAGGGCCCCGATCCCCAGGATTATCAGAACGACCACTTCTTTCTCGCCGCGCAACGGCCACAGCCTTCGAAGCATGATGGCCACGACGGCCAGCACGGCCAGGCCCGATCGATTCCAGGCCAGGGAGGTCCGCTCGCTGGCCAGACCGGGGTCGAGCGGCGGGCGCTCGGCGTCGATGTCCAAACCTGCCCCCGCTCTACCGCGAACCCACGGCAGCCAGCACGACGGCGATGACCGCCACCACGCCGATACCGATCGACAGTACCAACGGCATGGGCGAACCCGGCAGGGGCTGGTCACGGCGCATGGCTCGCTCGTTGGCCCGCCAGTGGAGGAAGCTGGTCAGCGCCACCACAGCGCCGAGGGCGATGAGAGGAAGGCCCAGGATGCGACGGCCCCCGGTCACTCCGAACTCGGGGAGGAGTTGGGTGGCAGCCACACCGGTGGCGACGAGGGCCAGAGCCGTCCGATTCCAGGCCAAGAAGGTGCGCTCGTTGGCGTAGCTGAACCGGACGTCGGGCTCGTGATCCTGTTGGTCGTCGTTCTCGGTCATAACCGGGTCTGCCGGCAGCCTACCGAGGGTGTCGCCCCCTGATCGGATTCTGGCCACCAATCAACGTATGGCACTGAGTGGTCCGCCATTCTTTGGCACCATGGGTCGATGTTGGTTGCTTTCTCCATTACGCCGTTGGGCGTGGGCGAGTCGGTGGGCGGGTCGGTAGCCGAAGCGGTGGCCCTGGTGCGGGCCAGCGGCCTGGCCAATCAGACCAACGCCATGTTCACCAACGTCGAAGGCGAATGGGACGAGGTCATGGACCTCATTCATGCCTGCATGGCCAAAATGTCAGAGTCGGCGCCCCGCCTCAGCGTGGTCATCAAGATCGACCAGAGAAGCGGCGTCCACGACGCCTTGACGTCCAAGGTGGCCAGCGTGGAGAGGCACCTGCATCCCGATCAGTCCGAGCCAGGTTCGGCTCCGGAACCCGATGAGATGGGTCCGGATCGGGCTAGATCGCACACCGACCGAGATTGATCGCCGACCTCTTGAAAGCCGAGACGGTTGGGCGTACCGTGACCAGCAACCCGGTCGGGGGAAAGACCGGTCGACGAGGAGGGCGGAAAGATGCCCACGTTGCGGCACGGAGCCGTCGCCACCGGTGTGGCGCTGGCCCTCTCCCTAGCGGCATTCGGTACCGTCAGTGCGGCAAGTGCGGCGTCGAAAGCGAAACCCAAGTCGACGTCAGTGTCCACCACGATCGTCCTGACCAACTCGAGCAATGGCTCGACGGTGGTGGCCACCAAGGGCGATTTGGTGGTGGTGCAGCTGACAGGCGGGCCCCTGCGCTGGTCGGAGGCGCAGGCCGTCGAGTCGAGCCCGGTCCTTGTCCTGGTGTCCGGAGCGACCACCCCAAGCGGATCGTCGACGACGACATTCGAGGTCGAGAGCGACGGCACGGCCACGGTCGAGGCCACCGGCACCCCGATCTGCAGCCCCCCCACCGCGGCCGCCGCCGTCGCCTGTCCTCAGTACATCCTCCTGTGGCGGGCCACGGTGGACGTCCCTCAGCTGGACCCGCCGCCCACCGCCTGATCCTTCTTTCATCCGGCAAACCTCACCAACCGACCGGCGTCGGCGGGCAGCAGCTCGTCCCCGGCCACCGCCGGTGAAGGTCGACCTCATGACCGGCGGGCTCCCTCTCCGGAGGGTCCAGGCGCTGGCCCGTGACGCCGAAGGGGCGGGATTCAGCGGCCTGGTCATCACCGAAGCGGGGCGTACGGCCTATTTGAGCTGCGCGGCTGCTGCCCTGGCCGCAGACATCGACGTGCTCACCGGCATCGCCGTGGCCTTCCCCCGCAGCCCGATGGTCACCGCCTCGGTGGCCTGGGAGCTTGCCGAAGTGACCAAGGGTAGGTTCCGCCTCGGGCTCGGTACGCAGGTACGTGCCCACATCGAGCGCCGGTACGGCAGCCCGTTCGACCATCCCGGGACCCGGCTGCAGGACTACATCGCCGCCCTCCGGGCCGTCTTTGCCGCCTTCCGCGGTGAGCGCCCCCTCGACTACCACAGTGAGTTCTGGGACTTGTCCCTCCTCCCCGACATCTGGTCGCCGGGGCCGATCGACGTCCCTGATCCACCCATCGACGTAGCCGCCGTCAATCCGTGGATGCTGGAGATGGCGGCGGCCCACGCCGACGGCGTTCACGTTCACCCCCTGAACACACCCGCTTATCTAAGCGAGACAGTGATCCCCCACCTGAGCGCCGGATCGTCGCGGGCGGGTCGATCGCTCGAGGACCTCGAACTCATCGTGCCCGCCTTCGCCGCCCCCGGGTCGACCCCGGCCGAAATCGACGCGTGGCGCAGCGCCGCCCGCATGCAGGTGGCCTTTTACGGATCCACACCCAACTACGCCTTCATCTTCGCCCAGCTCGGCCGGCCCGACACGACGGCGCAGATCCGCCAACGACAGAAGGCCGGTGACCTGGCCGGCATGGCTGCTCAGATCGACGACGACCTGCTCGATCACTTCTGCGTGAGCGGTGATTGGGCCACGGTCCACCAAGGCCTGACCGACCGCTACAGGGGGATCGCCTCGCGCCTGGTGCTCTACTTCGCCGGCACGGCCTGGGCTCAGGATCCGGCATCGATCGGTCGCTGGGGCGAGCTGGCCAGGGCTCTGCGGGCGTAGGAAGAGACGGAACCCAGCGGCACCACACTGGAGGGTCCCACTGATCGTCCACGCACTGATCGTCCACGCACAGATCGGCCACGCACAGATCGGCCACGCACCGATCGCCGCACGGATCGGCGCCAAACGGATCGGGCGGCCCCCTGACGGCGCGGCGCCACCCGGATGGATGACGCCTTCAGAGGCTCCCAGCGTGCTCTGACCCCCATTTCAAAGTCAGAGCACGCTCGGGATCCGCCGCCTCTTGGGTACATCATGCACCGGGAAAGGAGTGATAGCAACTCCAAGTTGCAGAATCGGGGCGACCGCGGCGATTCGGGTGAAAACTCCCTGTTCACAGGGGTGCGACCCCGGGGTGCGCCACACCTCAATTCTTCGCCGAGGAGGCGAGCCGATTACCCATGGCCAAACCCGGAGAGTAAAGTACCCCGGGTCTGAGGCCCAGGAATACCGATTGAGCCGATCCGGCCGACGGTGCCGATGCCCGACCTCCGGTCGATCATCATCGAGGACACAGACCATCTACGCAGGAGAGTGCACACAGCCGTCACCCCTTACCGGACATAACACCCGCTAGCACACCCGGCTCTCGTAGCCAGGCCGGAACACCCTTCCCGGTGCCCGGTTGGGGCGTTGAATGCACAGATGTGGGGTCCACCCAACCAAAGAGAGTGAGAGCGCGCCCGCTGCCAGGCGCACGCCCTGACCGACCAAGGAAAGGTCACCCACAGTGTTTTCAGCGACTTCGCGTCGTCCTAGCCCTATGCGCCCACCCGTGGCGCCCTGTCCCAACAGCCCGGTGGCTCACCCGCCCCGCGGCGCCTCATCCGCCCGACGCATCCTCAAGACGGTACTGATGGGCACGGCGGCCATCACCACGGCGGTGCTGGTCTACGCCAGCGGCCACACATCGACGGCCGCGGCCACCATGCCCACCGGCGCCGGCATGGCGCTCAACGCACCCATCGTCAGCGCCGCCGCCACCCCCGACGGCCGCGGCTACTGGGAGAGCGGCTCCGACGGCGGGATCTTCACCTTCGGCGATGCTCCGTTCTACGGCTCGACCGGCTCCCTGCGGCTCAATCGCCCCATCGTCGACATCGTTGCCACCCAGGACGGGCGCGGTTACTGGGAGGTGGCCAGCGACGGCGGCGTCTTCGCCTTCGGGGATGCCCGATTCCACGGATCGACCGGTTCCCTGGTCCTGGCCCGCCCCATCGTCGGTATCGATCCGACGCCGGACGATGGCGGCTACTGGATGGTGGCATCGGACGGTGGCATCTTCGCCTTCGGTGATGCCGCCTTCTACGGTTCGGCCAGCACGCTGTCGCCGGGCAGCCCCATCGTGGGAATGGCTGCCACACCTGACGGACGTGGGTACTGGGTAGCAGCCGCCGACGGCGACGTCTACGCCTTCGGGGACGCCCGGTTTGCCGGTGTGGCGCCGGCCGGCGCGCCGGTGGTGGGCATCAGCGCCGCGGGGCGCGGCTATCGGCTGGCCACCAGCGACGGCGCCGTCTACGCCCTCGGAGGGGCGGCCTTCATGGGCTCCACCGCCGGCGAAGGTCTCAACAGGCCGGTGATCGGTCTGTCCTCCGCCCGACACGGCTACCTGACGGTTGCCTCCGACGGTGGCGTCTTCACCTTCGGCAGTGTCGGCTACTACGGCTCGCTGGCCGGGAGCAGGGTGACCAGCGCGGCCGGGGATCCGGGCCTGACCACCAGCGACGGGGTCACCAACTACCAGCGGGCCGCCTGGGAGCGGGTCAACCTGTGCGAGGAAGGGGGCGTCTGGAACAGGGATGGGGCGATGTACAGCGGGGGGCTGGGCTTCAGCCACGCCAACTGGGATGCCTTCAACACCTTCGGCTATCCCTCAGACGCGGCCGACGCCACGCCCGAGGAACAGATCCGGGTGGCTGTGGCCTTCGCCACCCGCTACTGGGGTAACCCGAACGCCGCGCCCGATCAGAACGGTTGTGACGGAGGCTACTGAGCTGAGCCGCTGCCGCCCTTCTCGCCGTGTGGCTCCCCCGTTCAGGGCGTGGGCAGCGGCGAGAAGGGTTGGACGGTGACCCAGCAGGTCCCTTGAGCCTTGTGTTGGGAGGTCAACTGGCATTGCGACGAGGGGGGCACGTTGTTGTGCAGCCTCACGATCTTGTATTGGGTGGGTCCGTAACGTTTGTCGGGTCCGTAGCTGAGGATAGGTGTCGACGTGCCCGGGAAGTTCTTGATCTTGGACATGGCGGTCACGAAGGTGCGCCGGTTGAGATCGGAACCGGCGTTACGAGCGGCGGTGGCGAAAAGGGTGATGACCTCGCACCAGCTCGTCACCGGGCCCTGCTGCTCGAGGAAGTCGGTGGTGGCCCCGGAAGGGATCTGGGGATAGGCCTTGTGCCAGGGCGTCCAGCACGCCTTGACCCCGGGGTCGTAGCCCAGCGGCCCCGTGTAGTTGGAGGGGGTGGTGCCTCCCCCGAGTGTCTGGGTGGTCAAGCCCTCCTGCCCGTTGAGGGCAGCCTCGTAGGGGATGGGGATGAGACCCAGCGCCGATTCGATGCTCTCCTCGTAGTCACTGAGGAGGAGCTTGGGATAGAACTTCTGGGCCGTCTCCGCCTGCAGGACAGGGTAGAACACGTTGAACGGGATCAGGGGAATCACCGAGGTCACCCCGTCGCTGCGCAGTTGCTGAACGACGAGAGGAGCCTGGGTGTCGGTGGTGGCGGTCTCCGAGGGATCCGAAGCGATGGTCTCGACCACCGGGGTGATGCCGGCATTCTTGAGGTCGGGCAGGAGATAGTCGTTGAGAGCCAGCTGGTCCGAGGCGCGGTCGCCAGCCAGGACCCCGACCTTGATCGTCCCTCCCAGCAGGTGGGAGCTCAGGCCCCAGTTGACGACCGCCTGGAGGATGGTGGCGTCGTCGGGGCCCGTCCACCACAGATAGGGCGAGCCCATGTTGGTCCAGTTGGTGACTGTGGTCCACTGCCCGATGAACGGGGTGTGCCCCTCCTGGGTGATGCACAGCTGGTCGTCGCCGGTCCAGTCGCCGATCCCGTCCAGTACGGCAAAGGCGGCGGGCGATCCTTCGGTCCATGTCTTGCACAGGGCCCGCATATCGGCCTCGTTGGTCGGATCGAAGGTGACGATGATGGGGTTGATCTTGCGCCCGTTGATCCCACCGGACTTGTTGATCAGACCCACGTAGAAGTTGATGGCCTTGGTCTGCTCGCCGAATTCGGGGTCCTCGGCGAAACCCTCCTGGCCGGCCAGTGAGTTGAGTGACACCTCCGGGAACACCACATTGATGGTGTTACCCACGATCCCCCGGGTCGACGTACTGGCGCTGCTGACCGGCGACGGCTGGGCCGCGCCCGAGCTCCCGGTCGATCCCGTCGGTGCCGCGGTAGTCGACGACGCTGAGGGGGTCGAAGTCCCACAGGCGGCCACGCACACCAGGAGCGCCCCCATCACCATCGTCAAGCCCAGGCGTGTGCGGAAAGAGCGTCCTCCCGCACCGGGCCGGTGGCCAGACCGGGCCCCCGTGGGACCAAACCGGTTACGCGAGCTCATGTCGTCGCTCCTTGTCGCCCCCCCTATCCGCACCGACGGGTGAGGAATCTACCGACTCGGCGAGCGGCTGTCACAACGGGGAGGGAAGGTGGCAATGGCAACGGAGCTGGGCCCTCGTCCGGGGAAGCTGTCTCAGCCCGCCTCCCGCCCTTTCGAATCAGGAGGCGGATCGCTGCCCGGGACATCCCCGTCAGAGATGTGCTCGGTCCACTCGGTGCCCGACCAGAACCGTTGCTCATGGCGGAAAAAGGGATCCCTGAACCATCCGGGCGGAGTGCCGGTGGTCGTCACGGTCGGCTGGGAGCCGCTGCCGCCGGCCTGCGGTGGCGGCTGCCGGCCCACGACCCCCTGATCAGCGGTGAAGCCGCTCCTCGGAAGGCGGCCGCCCGATCGGTTACCCCGCCGGCGCCGGGAGGACAGGGCCCGCATGGCAAACAGGGCGCCGAAGACAACGATGGCGATCCACGATGCATGTCCGGAATACACGCATGCAGTGTACGGCCGGTTCCGAGCGAGTGATCGGCGGCAGCCTGGGTGAGGCGTCGGCTGAGCCTCGGACCGGCGCAACTCAGGACGTGGGCCGCTCAGTGATGTGCTGGAGCTCGATGACCAGGGGGATGAGAAAGCTGACATAGGCATTGGTCAGCGTGAAATCCGATGTGGTGCCGTTGGTCACCATCTCGTTGCGGTCGATGATGGTCACCCGGTCGTCCTTCTGCTGGTACGCCCGGGCCCGATCGACAATGGCCACCAACTCGTCGACCGATGCGACCTCGAGGCCGAAGTGGTCGAGTGGAGGGGCCCGGAGGTAATCCCCGGCGGACGGAAGCAGGTAGAGGTACTGACGCATCTGCCCGGTGTAGAGGATGAGAGGGTTCCCTTTTTCGGTGCTGTTGTCCCCCTCGACCCAGCCGAACACCTCGCCGGCGAAGTCGATGAAGGCGGCTCGGCCGGCCTCGTCGAGGATGGCCGCGTCCACGCTGATGGCGATGTGATTGATGACCGGTCTCGGCGTCGGTTGAGTGTTCACGCTCTCCTTCGTCCCCTCAACCCGCGGCGTCCATCGTGACCTCGGTGATCCAGTCGAGGTACCGGGGTGAGCCCTGGATGACGGGCAGGACGATCACCTCGGGGGTCTCGTACGGATGGTCCCTGACGATCATGTCGATGACCCGCTCGGCCAGCTCTGCCCGGGTCTTGAGAAGAACCAGCCACTCCTCTGCCTGCTCGAGCCCGCCCTTCCAGCGGTACTGGCTGATGACCGGAGCGGTTCTTTGGCCACAGGCCACCAGGTGCTCGGCCAGGAGCGAGGCGACGATGGCATCGGCCCGGGCCGGATCGTCCAGAGCGAACTGGATCTGCACGTAGCGGCTTTCCCCGGTCATGGGGTCCAGCGGACCGGCATGGAGGCAGGGCCCCAGATGCCGAAGGTCTCCGGCTTCCAGATGACCGGGCCGGCGCTCTCGAGATCGGGCATCCGGCGGGCGATCACGGTGACCGCCTCCTGCAACTCGGCTCGGGCCAGGTGGGCGCCCAGGCAGAAGTGGATTCCCGACCCGAAGGTCAGATGGGGGACCTCGGACACACGGTGAAGATCGAACTGGTGGGGGTGCGGGAACGCTTCCGGATCGCGGTTGACGCCGGCCAGCGAGATGTTGACCAGCGTCCCCGCCGGAAAAACGACGTCACGGTAGACGATGTCCTCGGAGGCCACCCGGAGTGTCCCCTGTACCGCACCGAGATAGCGCACCGACTCCTCCACCAACCGGGGAGCCAGCTCGGGGTGGTCCACGAAGTTGTGCCAGACGGATGGATTGTCCAGCATCAGGGCCATCACGCAGGCCAACTGGTTCCGGGTGGTGTCGATACCGGCCATGAGCACGGCCTCGGCCAACATGATCAGTTCGTCCACCGATAGCTGGTCATCGTCCTGGCCCACGGCAATGAGGGCGCTGAGCAGGTCATCGCCCGGGTCGGCCTGCCGGCGTTCGACCAGAACCCGCATATAGGCCTCGAGCTCGGAAAGAGCCCGCTGGACGATGGGGAGGTCCTCCGCCAGGTTCTGGTTGAAAAGACGGAAGATGTCGGGAGCCCATTGCGAGAACAGCTTCCAGTCCTGCCGAGGGGCTCCGAGGAGCTGGCAGATGATGGGCACCGGATACCGCTCGGCGATGTCTGTCACGAAATCACAGGTGCCGTCTTCGTAGACGGCATCGATGAACTCGCCGATGATGGCCCGCATGAACGGTCGTACCCGCTCGGCGGCGGCCGGTGTGAACGCCGGTGTGACCAGTCGCCGGTGACGGGCGTGATCGTCCCCCTCCATCTGGAGAATCGACGGGCGGCGCTGTTCGAGGAAACTGCCGCTCACACCTTGCATCTGGGGGATGAGCGACATCGCCGAGAAAAACCGGCGGTCCCGCAGGATGGCGACCGCGTCCTCGTGACGGGTGAGGGCCAGGCCGAGCGGCGTCCGGGCCAACCAGAATTGCTCCCGGGCCGAATCGATCAGGTCGAAACGGTCATCGCGATCAGCGCCGCTGAGATCGAGCATCGGAAGATCGAGCTCGTTAGCTGAGATCGCGACCATTCGCCTCCTCTCTCATGGGGACAGTCGAAGCTGGCCCTTCTGTTCCACATGAGCTAGGTCCGCTCCCGCCCGCCATCGAGCTACCCCTAGGACAGCCCTGCTCCACGCTCGCTGCCCACAGTACACACAACCCCCTGTCGCACACCAGGATTGACCGGTCCGGCCGTCCTCTCTGGCGGCGCCCCCCGCTCCGGTAGTGGCCCGGTGGTTCGGTGGCCGGCGACCGGTGGCCCGGTGGCGGGGTGGACCGGGTAGCGAGCTTGCCATCGCCAGCGGTGGCGACCAGAGTCGTGGTCATGACCGTCGGAACCTACAGGGCCTCGGTGGGCTCCCAGACCCTCGAACTCCCTCTGGTTGCCCTGTCGGACGACCTCACCATCGCTCTTCTCATCTGCGTGGACCTGGGTGTTGCCTTTGCCGACACCGCCGGCCGCGAGCTGGCCGCCCGACTGGTTGAACACCGACCCGAGGTGGTGGTTTCGGTGGCCACCATGGGCATCCCTCTGGCCATCGAGGTCAGTCGGAACCTGGGGCTCGACGACTACGTGATCCTCCACAAGACACCGAAGATCCATTTGGGCGAGTCGTTCGCCGAGCCGGTCCAGTCGATCACCACAGGAACACCCCAGAAGCTGCGCATCGACCCGCTCCGCATCGCCGCGGTGGCCGGCAAACGAGTGGCCGTGGTCGACGACATCATCTCCACCGGCGCCTCCACCGTGGCCGCCCTCAATCTCATACGGCGAGTCGGCGGCCAACCGGTCGTCATCGGGACCTTGATGACCGAGGGCTCCGGTTGGCGGACGGCGCTCGGACCCGATGCCGCCATGGTCCACTCACTGGGCTCGATGCCCGTCTTCCGGCCCGACGGTTCGGGCGCTCTGTCCGAGGACTGGGGCTGACCTGGATGAGCGCTGACCTGGGCAGACCTGGATGAGCGCTGGCCCGGGTTGACCTCGACGGGGGCTGACCCGGGCTGATCGTCAGTTGTCATCGCTCCGGCCCCGACGCGGCTGCCGCCCCGGGTTCGGCTTCAGGTCGGCGGGCCCGGAGCAAGGTGGCGGAGCCCCGCTCAACGGGCCCGCCGGCCGAGGATGGTAACGATGGCCTGCTTGCGGCGCCAACCAGGCAGGTCACCGACAGTCTCGGATCGGGTGACCCGATGCCGGGCGGGCCGTGCAGGGCCGATCACCACCGCACACTGGTCGTCGGGCCGACACAGAATCGCCACCGAACCGACACGAAAAGGTTGACGGCGGCAAGGTCGAGAGCCTAATCTCTATTAAACAGGTGGTTTTTATAGAGAGGCGGGCCGAGCTGCACTTTTGCCAGATCGGCCCCCCGTCGGGACCTCTCGACAAAACCCGACACCCCCTATTCAAGGCACACCGCTCACCGCTCGAACCTTGAGGAGAGGCAACCCAACCGATGGAGCCAACCGACGAGACCACCTCCGTCCTCCTGCTCGACAGGTCCCAGCCGCTGGCCGAGTCCCAGTCGCTGGCCCAAAGTCCCCAGCCACTGACCGAGTCCCAGCCACTGACCGAGTCCCAGCCGTCCCCCGGGGAGGAGGTCCCGCCGCCGGGCCACCTCGACGATGGTGCACCGCACGACGAGACGCTCACACCCACAGTCGCGTCCAGCACTGACTTCCGCGGGCCCCTCCTCGGCGCCCTGGCAGCCGCCTCGATCCTCGTCGGCTACCGATGGATCGGGGTCATCCCGGTGAGCAAGACCGGCCCTTCGAGCGTGGCCTTCGGACGGGCCGGCGCGCTGGTGTTCGCTCTCCTGGCTCTCTGGTTGGCCTGGGCGGCAGGACGAGCCAAGGGAACGGCGAGTGGTGACCACCGGTCCCGGACGGCCTGGTTGTTGGTGTTGGCGGCAATGGCTTCCACCCTGGTGGCGGCAGCTTTGACCCTGCGCGATATCACTGCGCTCCGTTACACTTTCGGGGTGTCCGAGCTGTTGGTGGCTTCGGTGGCCGGTACCCTCCTACTGGTGGACGAGCGCCGGCGTCGGCGGGCCGGACTGAATCTTCGACCGGTCTCGTCTTCGCGCTCTGGTCATCATGGCGCGACGGCCACGTAGACCAAGGCGGGACGAAGATGCCGCTTCCCGACTTCTTCATCGTCGGCGCACCCAAGGCGGGGACCACTGCCCTTCATGCCGCGCTGGCCCGGCATCCCCAGCTGTTCATGGCGACAGTCAAGGAGCCGAAATTCTTTCTCTGTGACGGGCCGCCACCCGATCACGGAGGCCCGGGCGACGCCCACAGCTACCGGGAGTGGATCTGGCGCCGAGGCGACTACGAGAGCTTGTTCGACGGGGCCGCCCCCGGTGTGAAGAAGGGTGAGAGCACGGCCTTCTATCTGGCCGACTATGCCGCCCATCGCCGCATTCGGGCCGCCGTGCCCGACGCCCGGCTGATCGTCATCCTTCGCGATCCGGTCGATCGGGCCTATTCCAACTGGGCCCACCTGTGGGCCGACGGCCTGGAGACGATCGGCGACTTCGCCACCGCCTGTGCCAACGAGGCACAGCGCAAGGAAGGGGGATGGGCGCCCATCTGGCGCTATCTCGAAACCGGTCTCTACGGGCGGCACCTCCAGCATCTCTTCGATGTGTTCCCCCGCCACCAGGTCCACATAATCCGCTATCTCTCGCTGGTGGAGGAGCCGCAGGCCACCGTGGACGGGGTCTGCCGGTTCCTCGGCGTCGAGGAGTCGATCGTCGCAGATGTGCCCCCGATGAACGTGGGCGGGTACGTGGCCCCTACTCCGACCACCCAATTTCTGCGAACCGCGTTCCGGTGGGGCGCAGAGGTGGGCAGCCACTTCCCGCCCCAGGTGTGGCGCAAGGCCAGCCTTCCCCTCCAGTGGCTCATCCAGAGGGCCCCCCAGCACCGCCCCGAGTTGCGTCAGTCAGACCGGGCCCAGCTCATCGCCTACTTCTACGACGACATCGCCGCCGTCGAACAGATCACCGGATGGGACCTCGAACCGTGGCGCTCCTACCGCGAAGGCGGGACGTACTCGGTCCGCAAGTCGTGGGCCCCGTCCCGCCGGCTGGTCTCGTAGTACAAGCGGGAACCGCCGTCGGGCAGAGCCACCATCGATACGTAGCGCAATGAGCCCCTGCCATCGGCAAAGGCGCTGACGGCCCCGTCCACGGCGACCAGATCCCCGGGTTTGTCGCCCGCCGCGAACCCGGTGCGTTCCTCGGCGTTCTCCTCCTTGGTGGCCCGCCCGTCGTAATAGGCCGACCAACCCCCCTCGACCCGCACCACTTCGGCCACCCGGGTGCCCCGCTGGTCCCAGCTGCCGGGCGTGCCGGCCAGGGCCACGTCGCCGATCTCCCACCCCCAGCCGTCACCACTGGTGCCGTAGCGGGTGACCATCCGGTCGGTGTCATCGGGCAGGTCGAGGGGATGGCAGCAGAGCCAGATGTGCCACCGGCCGTCGTGCACCTGGACCACCGGGTCCTTCACCGCTGTGGTCTCGTCGCCGGCCAGCACGGTGACCGCCGACGAAGGATCGAAGGCGGACGGGTCGGGTGCCTCCAGGGCGTCGACCCGCCAGTGCCGGGTGCCGGGGGTGGCACAACTCACGA
Organism: uncultured Acidimicrobiaceae bacterium; assembly: GCA_963813525.1. Lineage (GTDB taxonomy): Bacteria > Actinomycetota > Acidimicrobiia > Acidimicrobiales > RAAP-2 > Bog-756. The sequence goes on along the minus strand of CAWEZI010000005.1, from coordinate 102,798 downwards.
ACAGTCGCCAGGTCCCGTCGGCCAGGGCCACCAGGGCGGGGCGTTCGAGTGAGTCGCAGCCGAACGCCTCGCGCCCGAGCACCGACACAGTCTCGAAGGCGACCCCGTCCTCGGAGCGGGCGATGACATTGGCGTACCCCCGTCCCTCACCCACCGGCCTGCGCAAGCGGTAGGCGAGCCAGAAGGTCCCTTCCTCGGTCCGTGTGGCGCTCGGTCCGCCGGCCCAGAATCCCGGGCCGGAGCCCGGCGCCTCCACCACCACGACGGCGTTGTCCGGTGAGGGGCGGGGAAGGGTCCTGCCATCTGTCATCGTCGACGAACCCCTCTTCACGTTCGGTACCGACGACTGTCGTCGAGGCCGGGCGGCCCCCGAATCTACAGCCGGCGGTGCCTGCGTAGACTCACCGTCACCACCACAGTATCGTCACTTTCCCTGTCATAACCTTGACCGGTGGCCACCGGAGGACGCCCGAATTGGGGTCCAACCTGGGTGTCTGCCCGTATCCCCTGCCTCGCCCCGTCCCCCATCGTCATCGAGGACCCATGAAGAGCTACGAACCGTTCGAAGGTGTCATCCGGCGCACACAGGCGGAGTCGACACCCTGGTGGCCGGCTCCCGCCCACCCCGCCAGCGGCTCTCCCAACGTGGTCCTCGTCCTGTTGGATGACACCGGCTTCTCCCACTTGTCCTGCTACGGCTCGGAGCTGGTCACCCCGAACATCGACCGGCTGGCCGGGGAAGGTTTGCGCTACACCAACTTCCACGTCACACCGCTGTGCTCACCCACCCGTGCTTCGCTCCTCACCGGGCGGAACCACCACACGGTGGGCATGCGCTCGATCTCCAATTTCGACAGCGGCTACCCGCACATGCGCGGGCACGTCACCAATCACGCCGCCACCGTCGCCGAGGTTCTCGGCGACGAGGGATACGCCACCTTCGCCCTGGGCAAGTGGCACTTGTGCAGCATGGAGAACGCATCGGCTGCCGGCCCCTACGACCAATGGCCCTGCCAACGGGGCTTCGACCGTTACTACGGCTTCCTCGAGGGTGAGACCGACCAGTTCCACCCCGAGCTGGTCTACGACAACCACACGGTCGAGCCCCCGGCCACCCCCGAAGAGGGGTACCACCTGAGCGAGGACCTGGTCGACCACGCCATCTCCTTCATCCATGACAGCGTCTCGATCCGACCGGACCGGCCCTTCTTCACCTATCTGGCCTTCGGCGCCATGCACGCCCCGCACCAGGCCCCGGCTGCCTATCTGGACAAGTACCGCGGTCGGTTCGACGGCGGATGGGACGAGGCCCGGCAGACCTGGTTCGCCCGTCAAAAGCAGATGGGGCTGCTCCCCGAAGGAACCGACCTGGCCCCCCGGAACCCCGGCGTCGAGGAGTGGAGCACCCTCCCCGAGAACCAGCGGCGTCTGGCCGCTCGTCTCCAGGAGGCGTTCGCCGCCTTCCTCGAGCACACCGATGCGCAGATCGGCCGTCTGGTGTTCGCCCTCGAAGAACTGGCTCTGCTGGACAACACACTGTTCATCCTGCTGTCGGACAACGGCGCCAGTCAGGAGGGCGGGCCCTTCGGCGTCATGCACGAGATGAAGTACTTCAACTTCCTCATCGAGACGCCCGACGAGGCGGTCCAGCGGATCGATGACATAGGTGGTCCGCACAGCCACTCCAACTACCCCTGGGGTTGGGCCCAGGCCGGCAACACGCCGTTCAAGTGGTACAAGCAGAACACCCACGAAGGCGGTGTCCACGTCCCACTCATCATGCGCTGGCCCGACCACATCACCGACGGTGGGGCGACGCGGGACCAGTTCCACCACGTGGACGACATCGCCCCCACCATCTACCAGGCGCTCGGGGTCCAACCGCCGGAGATCTACCGTGGCTTCGCACAGATCCCCCTGTCCGGCACATCGATGCACTACACGTTCGATCACCCCGACGCACCCAGCACCAAGCGGGTGCAGTACTACGAGATGATGGGCCACCGGGCCCTCTACGCCGACGGGTGGAAGGCGGTCACCCGCCACCAGGCCGGCACACCGTTCGACGATGACGACTGGGAGCTCTACAACCTGGCCGAGGACCGCTCCGAGTGCCACAACCTGGCCGGGGTCATGCCCGACAGGGTGGCCGCCATGGTCGACCGGTGGTGGGAGGAGGCCGAGGAGTACGGCGTGCTGCCCCTCGATGACCGGACGATCGAGCTGTTCGGCACCCGCTACCGCCCCAACTCTCCCCACCCACCCGACCGTCATTACCGCTATTACCCCCCGATGTCGCCGCTGCCGGCACAGGTCGCCCCCGCCCTCGGCGGGCGGGGTTGGGAGATGGTCGCCACCATCGACCGGCCGCGCCGCGGCGATGGCGTGCTCTACGCCTCCGGTACCGAAAACTCGGGTGTGAGCCTGTTCATACAGGACGGGCGGCTGGTCCTCGACTACAACTGCTTCGGCGACCACCAGGTGGTGGAGTCGGTGGGGACCGTCCCGGTGGGTGAGGCAGTGGTGGGGGCTCGGTTTGTGCGAACGGGCAAGGGGGCCACGGCCACCCTGCTTATCGACGGCCAAGACAGCGGCACCCTGGACATCCCCTTCGCCATGACCATCATCTCGAGCGTGGGCCCGTCGGTCGGCTACGACCACGGGTCGGCGGTCAGCCAGCGCTACGTCGGCCATTTCCCCTTCGAAGGCACGCTCTCGCGCCTGGACGTGACCCTGCTCGGTCAAAAACCGGCCGAGCAGACGGCGGAGGCCGAAGCCGACGGAAGAGCGGCCATGGGTCGCCAGTAGGCGACCGGGCCCTCACCCGGTGAAGCGGGCCGAGGCGCCGGCATCCACGTCGATCACCGAGCCGGTGATGTGGCGGGCGGCCTCGGAGGCCAGGAAGACCACAGCCGCGGTGATCTCCTCCGGCTCCAGCCACGGGACGGGCTGGACATGGAGAGCGGCCATGCCCGGGGCCACATCGTCGGTGGTGGGGTGGGCCAGGTCCGGACGCATCAGCCCGTAGAGCACGTCGTTGTGGATCATGGGCGTCGAGACGTTCCCCGGGGCGATGGCGTTGACCGTCACGCCGAAGGCGGCCAGTTCGTAGGCGACGGACTTGCACAGGCCGATGACACCCCACTTGGACGCCACGTAGGCGGGGATCCCGGGGTTGGACGACCGACCCATCATCGAGGAGATCCCGATAATCCTGCCCCACCGACGTCGACGCATGTGGGGTGCCGCCGCCCGCATGGCGTTGAACACTCCGGTCAGGTTGGTATCGATGGTCTCGCTCCACTCGGAAGCATCCATGGTGCAGATCGATCCCAAAGTGGAGATACCGGCGTTGGCCACCAGGATGTCCGCCGATCCCAGGCTGGCTACCGCCCCGTCCACGAACTCCACCATTGCCTCGAGGTCTCGGACGTCGGCCACCGCCGAGAAACAGGCGCGACCCTGCTCCTCGACCAGGCGTGCCGTCTCGGCCAGGTCATCGGCGGTGGCCAGGGGATAGCCGACCGAAGCCAGGTCGTGGGCCAGATCGCAGACGGCGATATCCGCTCCCCGCCGGGCCAGCTCCAAGGCGTGCGAGCGCCCCTGGCCCCGTGCCGCACCGGTGATCACGGCCACCCGGCCGGCAAATTCCCGGTCACCTCCCGATGCGGGCCTTGCTCGTGTCGTCATTGGGCTTCCCTCGTTTTCTGCGGTAACGGGCCCGCCACAAGGGGCTGGACGGTCGGGGCACCGGGTCGGACGATCAGCACCGGGTCGGACGATCAGCACCGGGTCGGACGATCAGCACCGGGTCGGACGATCATAGGGGTGGCGCTGTCGGCCACGCTTCCGGGGGGGACCACATCCACCTCTACAAGGAGCGGCCCCAGGTGGCCAGGACGGCTCGGTACTGACGGTCCCACCGTTGGTAGGCGGCCCGCAGAGCCTGACCGGGCCAGCCAGGAACGAGGAGTGCGGCGGGCAGAAGCGGATCGGCCTGCAGATGGCGCAGGACGGCGGCCGACAATTCGAAGCCGGGGGCCAGGTGGGCGGGGTCGGCGGGCACCAGTCGGTCCATGTCGGCGACCAGCTCGAGGGCCCGGACGGCCCAGGCACCCAGGTCCCAGAGGGCGGCGACCAGGGCAGCCGGGTCCTCGTCGGGCACGGCGGTGAACAGGGCCAGCTGCGGATCATCGGACGGATCGGGTACCAGATCGATGTTGTCGGGGCGCATCCACACCCCTTCGCGTCGTTCGGCCAGTCGGGCCAGCGCCAGTCGTCTGCGCAAGGCCAGGCGCTCCTCGGGTGCCCGGCCCGATGTGGTCACCACCACCAGGCGCCATCTCCCGTCCCACCGGCCGGTGGCGCCCATCCGGCTGACGGACTGCCGTTGCCGGCGGTCGAGCAGATGACCGGCCAACGCGTAGCGCCCCGATCCGTCGGTGGTGGCCTCGCCGGCGGCCACCATGCGGCTGAGGGCCACCCGGGCCCGATTCCCGCTGATCCCGAACAGCCCGGCCAGACGGACCAGATGAGCCACCGGCAGCTCGGGCGGTTCCTCGCCCAACAGGGCGCTGGCCAGCACCGATCGGGCCGTCAACGGGGCATTACCTTCTTGCATCAGCTGGTTGATAACTGTAATATAGGCAGCATGGCAGCCACCATGGTGACCGATCGGGCCGCCCGCCCGGAGGTGTTCCCCACCGACCGGCTGATGGACAACGGAATGGCGCGGCCCGAGGTGCGCCAGAACCTGCGCCGCATCGACGACAAACGCAATGCCCTCACCGTGGTGTCCGTGTGGGTCTGGACGGCCGTCATCATCGGCGGTGCCGTCTGGATCAACAACCCGCTGGCCTACCTGGCCGCCTTCATCCTCATGGGGCCGATGTACGCCCGGTTCGCCATACTCATGCACGAAGCGGCTCACAAGCTGCTCTTCACCAACAAGCGGGCCAACGACTGGATCGGCACCTGGCTCATCGCCTATCCGACGTGGACCCCCATCAGCATCTACCGGCGGGGTCACTTCGCCCACCACAAAGAGGAGTTCGGGCCCCGCGAGCCCGACATCGCCTTCTACGGCGGATACCGCTGCGATCGAGCCACTCTCCGTCGTCGGCTGTTGCGCGACGCGGTGGGGATTTCCGGCTGGAAGAATTTCACGCCACTGTTCAAGGCGCTGAGGAGCAAGGTGGGGCGGCCGGTGGCCGCGTCCATCTTGGGCGTGCAGGCGGTGCTGTGGGCGGTCATGTGGGCAGCCACCGGCCGGTGGTGGATCTATCCGCTCCTGTGGTGGCTGCCGTGGATGACGCAGTGGCGGGTCATCAACCGGCTTCGGGCCATCGCCGAGCACGGAGGGCTGGAGGCCAGCACGGACCGGCGGGTCACCACCCACAACGTGCGCCAGTCGCTCCTCGCCCGCTTCTGGTTGGTGCCCTACAACACGGGATGGCACTTGGCTCATCACGTGGACATGGGCATCCCCTTCCGCAACCTGCCGGCCTTCCACGCCGAGCTCGAGCGTTCGGGCTACATCACCGACGCGCTCACCTACCCCAACTACCGCTCGCTGTGGCGGGCGCTGTCCTCGGCCTGACCCGGCGACGCCGGATGCGCCGTGGCGGTGGATGAAGCCTCCGGCACGGGGGACCTGGTTCGCCTGGATGGGGCCGATCAGGGCGAAGGGGTGCGCAGCCGGCGGTAGTGATCGATCAGGGCGGCCGTCGACGTGTCCTGTTGGCCGAGGTCGGGCGATTGGTCGCCTGCCAGCAGGGGCGCCAGCTGCACAGCCATCACCTTGCCCAGCTCTACGCCCCACTGGTCGAAGGAGTCGATCCCCCAGATGACCCCCTCGGTGAACACGGTGTGCTCGTAGAGGGCCACCAACTGCCCGAGGACCGACGGGGTGAGGCGCGGGGCCAGGATGGTCGAGCTGGGATGGTTGCCCGGCATGACCTTGTGAGGAACCAACCCGGGCGGCGTGCCGTCGGCCGACACCTCCTCGGCCGTGCGGCCGAATGCGAGCACCTTCGACTGGGCGAAGCAGTTGGCCATGAGGAGACGCTGCTGATCGCCGGTCTCGTGGGTTGAGTCGGAAAAGCCGATGAAGTCAGCCGGGATGAGCTTGGTCCCCTGGTGGATCAGCTGGTAGAAGGCGTGCTGGCCGTTGGTGCCCGGCTCACCCCAGAAGATCTCGCCGGTCTGGCCCCTCACCGGCGACCCGTCACGGCGCACCGACTTCCCGTTCGACTCCATGGTCAGCTGTTGGAGGTAGGCGGGGAATCGGGCCAGGCGCTGGTTGTAGGGCAGAACAGCATGGCTCTGGGCCCCGAACAGATTGTTGTACCAGACGTTGAGCATGCCCTGGATGACCGGCATGTTGGCCTCGAGCGGGGCGGTGGCGAAGTGCTCGTCGATGAGACGGAACCCGGACAGCATGTCGCCGAACGCCTCGGGGCCGATGGACACCATCAGGGAGAATCCGATGGCGGAGTCATAGGAGTAACGGCCACCCACCCAGTCCCAGAAGATGAACATATTGGCGGGGTCGATGCCGAATTGGCGGACGGCCTCCTCGTTGGTGGAGACGGCGACGAAGTGGCGGGCCACCGCATCGTCACCCGCCCCCAGACCGTCCAGCAGCCACTGCCGGGCCGCTCGGGCGTTGGTCAACGTCTCCAGCGTGGTGAACGTCTTGGAGCTGACCACAAAGAGGGTCGAGGCGGGATCGAGGTCGTGGACCTTGGCGTAGAGGTCGACAGGATCGATGTTGGAGACGAACCGGCATTCGATGTCGGGGGCCACATAGTCGCGCAGCGCCTCATAGGCCATGGCCGGGCCGAGGTCGGAGCCCCCGATGCCGATGTTGACCACCGTGGCGATCCGCTTGCCCGTCGCCCCGGTCCACTCCCCTGTACGGATGGCCGCAGCCACCCTGCCCATCTTGTCGAGGACCTGGTGCACGTCGGCCACCACATTCTGGCCGTCGACCACCAGATGGACCGTGCTGGGCATCCGGAGAGCCACGTGGAGGACAGCCCGATCCTCGGTGTTGTTGATGTGGAGACCCTCAAACATGGCGTCGCGGTGCTCCTCCAGGTGCGCCCGACGGGCCACTGCCATCAGTGCCGCCAAGGTTTCATCGGTGATCCGGTGCTTTGAGTAGTCCAGATACAGATCACCGGCGGTGACCGTCATCCGGGTACCCCGCCCCGGGTCATCGTCGAAGAACTGACGGAGGTGGCGCCGACTCACGGCCCCAAAGTGGTCAACGAGCGCTCGCCATTCTGTGGTGGTCTCGGTGTCGACGACGCCGTCTATCTCTCTCATGGCTTCTCACCCACTTCCGGGGCCACGCCGCGCTGCCGGCGATGACGGGGATCCTGTCTGCGGCAGAAGATTACCCACCATTCATCTTTAGGTGACATGTCGATCGCGTCTCGTTCACCTGGCCTTCTTAGGGTGGACCGTGATGGCCGACAACTCCGACACCGCCTGCGTACGCCACTCCGACCCCCGGGTCGCCCGGGACCGACGGGACCTGAACTGCTCGCTACGTCCGGGGTGCTGGCCTCCCCTGCCTCTCACGGCATCCTCTCTTCCGTCGGCGTGGCCAATGGAGGAGCTCGGCAGTGGCCTAGCGGCGGCCTGGGCCCACCGACGTGCGCCTCGGGATCCGAGGTGTGCCCTGCTCCCGAAAGTCACGGACCGACCATGACCGTGGCTTTCCGTGAAGTCGACCCTGGCCTCCTGCCACCCCTGGCCCACCCCACCGTGCTGATCATGGATGACGACGTGGCGTCACGGGATTCGATCGCCGCCACTCTGTCGGTAGAGGGGTTCGACGTGGTGACGGCGGCCAACGGGGACGAGGTTGTCCATCTGGTGGCCTCCACCGCGCCGTCGTTGGTCCTCCTCGACATGAAGCTGGTCGACGGCGAGGGCCTGTCGGTCTTTCGTCGTATCGCTGAGATCTCCCCGGTGCCGGTGATCATGGTCACGGCCGGCGATGACGAGCTCGACGCCGTCCTTGCCCTCGAGGCGGGGGCGGCCGACCACGTCACCAAGCCGCTGCGCCCGCGGGAGCTGACCGCCCGGATCAGGGCCGTGCTCCGACGGGTCGGGCGTCCGTCGCCCCATCCGGTGGATCCGGTGCCGGCCGGCACGTACAGCCTGGGACCCGTGCGGGTCGACCTCTCCTTACGTGAGGCCGTCGTCCGGGGCCGGCCGGTCGATCTATCACGCAAGGAATTCGATCTGCTGGCCCTTCTGATCATCGAATCAGGCCACGTCGTGAGCCGGTCCCAGTGCATGGACCGCATCTGGCGGGACCGCAAGGTCGGCGACAGCCGAACTCTCGACACGCACGTGAAGAGGCTGCGCAAGAAGATCGAGACCAACCCGGCCGAACCCCAGCACGTCCTCACCGTGCGGGGGATCGGGTACCGCTTCAAGCCGTAGGGGTCTACCCGACGCCCCCTCCGCCAATGTCCTCCCCCCACTGGTCGTGGTCAGGTGCACGGGTGGGCCCCTAAGGTTTGAAGCGCTAACGGCTGTCGTCGACGCGGCGTTGCCACCCTCACTGGGGCGTTGCCACCCTCACTGCACCCTTTGCCCTACAATGGCCTCGGCGATGGGGCTCGCCGTAACCGCCGAATTCGGCTGATGGCTCCTACCGGAAAAGCACGATTGCCTGCCACCGGAAGGAGAAGCGATGCCCCGCAGAAGGGCTGGTGTCCGGTCCATCGTCTCCGAAAGAAGATGGCAAACCGTGGCCATCGCTGCCGGCGGTGCACTCGGCACGCTGGCCCGTTACGGTGTCGACCGGGGCGTTTCCGGACCAGCACTGGGCTTCGCCTGGGCCACCTTTGCCGTCAACGTCGCCGGTTCGTTGATCCTCGGATACCTGGTCATAGCCGTCATCGAACGGTGGCCACCAACCCGTTACGTCCGGCCGTTCGCGGCCATCGGTTTTTGTGGCGGGTTCACCACCTTCTCCACTCTGATGGTCGAGGTGGACCAACTCGGTCAGCACGGACGGTTGCTGTTGGCCGCCACCTATCTGCTCACCTCGGTCATCGCCGGCCTGGCTGCCGCGGCGACGGGTATCGGCCTGGCCCGTAGAGAGCTTCTACTGCGGACCCGACCATCCCCGATTCCCGATCCCGACGACCTCGGCCTCTTGAACAATGACTTTGCCCCTGCCTCCCCCGACGACCCCGGCCCGGTCGAACGCCAGGACGGAGGGCGGCCGTGATCATCATCGGCTTGCTGGTCGCCGGGGCGGTCGGCGCCCTGCTGCGTTACAGGGTCGACCATCTGGTGCAGCGGTGGTCGGCGTCGGCCGGCTCCGCTGGCTCGGAATTCCCGACGGGGATCCTGCTGGTCAACCTGTCCGGATCGTTCGTCCTCGGGGTGCTGACCGGTTCGGCTGTCCATCACGGCGTTTCGGCCTCCTGGTTGACCGTGGCCGGAACCGGGCTGATCGGCGCCTACACCACCTTCTCCACCTTCACCTTCGACACGATCAGCCTGGCCGAAAACAGTGAGTGGGGGGCATCCGTGTTGAACGTCCTGGTCAGCCTGGTCTGCGGGCTGGCAGCGGCCGGGGCCGGCCTGGCTCTGGGCGCTCTCACCTGAGCGAGGACCGCCGCCCGATCACCGCCACAATTCCGCCCAACACTCGCACCACAACCGCCCGATCACTGCCCGATCACTGCCCGATCACTGCCCGATCACTGCCCGATCACTGCCCCACAACGTTTACTTTCCGATCACTGCCGTGTAGCCGTCGGGCCGTTTGCCGTTCACCTGGCCTCCCTAGGGTCGCGCCCAGGGAGGTCACCCGAGCATGGTCGCTACCGACGAGAGCATCAGAGTCCTGGTGGTCGAGGATGAGGAGTCCTATCGTCAAGCCCTCTCGGTGGGGCTCCGGCGTGAGGGCTTCGAGGTGGACGTGGCCGCCGACGGCGCCGAAGGGCTCGCCCTCTTCGCCGCCAGCACGCCGGACATCGTGCTGTTGGACATGCTGCTTCCCGGTATGCACGGCATGGAGGTGTGCCGCCGGATGCGCATGATGGCCCCTGTCCCCATCGTCATGGTGAGCGCGGTCGATGCCGAAGTCGACGTCGTCCTCGGATTGGAACTGGGTGCGGCGGACTACGTGACCAAGCCGTTCCGCCTGCGCGAACTGGTCGCCCGCATGCAAGCCATCCTGCGCCGTATCTCGCCACCGGATGTTCCGCACTTCCATCATCACGCGGTGACGGAAGGGGAAAGTGGTCTGGACAGGGCGGTGACGGTCGGTCTCCAGCACGCGGGCGAGGACGCGGTCGCCGCTTTCGGCACGGTGCAGGTCGACTTCGTCCGCCGCGAGGTCACCGTCGGCGGTGCGCACACCCATCTGTCCCGTCGGGAATTCGATCTGCTGGCCGTTCTACTCTCCCCACCCCGACGAGTACGGACGCGCGACGAACTCATCGATCTCTTGTGGCCCGACCGCTACCTGTCGGACAGCCGCACCCTCGATACCCATATTCATCGGCTGCGGGCCAAGCTCGAGCCGGAACCGACAGAGCCCCGGTTCATCGTGACGGTCCGGGGTGTGGGCTTCCGGATAGACCCCGACGGTGCCCACCCCGTACCCTCCGTCCTGTCACCGGGCGGCGATCGGACCCAGGCCGTTCCCGCCTAGGTTTTGATTTCTTCTCCGTCAGCAGGATGCGGCGGTGATTGCCGAAGGCCGTCAGTGACCACGCCGAACATCCGCTGGCGAGATTCGTCGTCTACACCGGAGTGGTCGGCAGCCTGACAGACGCCGACCATCAGTCCGAGAACCTCGTGTCCCGAGATGCCCTCTCGGATGGCGCCGGCGCGCTGGGCCCGTTGCACCATGGCGTCCACGCCGGCTTCGAGCTCGTCGGCCATGACCGAGCAGCGGGATTTGATCTCGATGCCGGCGTCGCCCAGGGCATCGATGAGGTCGTGCTTATGGGTCACTTGGCGAGAGAAGTCGTCGAGGAACGAAAACAGGGCCTCACCGGGATCGGCCGGACCGCTGGCCCCGGCGGCTGCGACCAGTTCCTCGAGCCGGGTGATCACGATGGCTTCGAACAACGCCTCTTTGGTGGAGAAGTGCCGGTAGAGCGTTCCGACCCCCACCCCGGCCCGTTCGGCCACCGCGTCGATCGGAGCGGACACGCCTTGAGCGGCGAACACCTCCTCGGCCGCTTCGAGAATGCGCCGTCGGTTCTCCACCGCATCGGCCCGCATGGGTCGGGAGGCTCCCTCGCCCGGCTCGCCCTGGGCCGGTCCCTCGACCACAGTGCTCATCGTTCTCTCACCTTCCCCACGTCCCCCATGTGCTCATCGACTGCTCATCGTCGCTCACCGGCACCCATCCGTCGAGTGCCTTGACAACCGGAACGCATGTTCCGTATAGTGTCCCCTTAAGCGGAACCAGCGTTCCGACTATACCGAACCGGCGTCCCTTTCGCCACGGACAGGGGCCCGAACCACCTTCGACCCTGGCATCCGGCACCTTTGGAGGCAACCATGGCCATTCACGAACCTCTGGCTCCCGACCAGCCGATCACGGAGCCCGATCCCCGCCGCTACTGGGCCCTCGCCGTGATCGCCATCGCCCAGCTGATGATCGTCCTCGACGCCTCGGTGGTCATCGTGGCCCTGCCGTCGGCCCAGCGGGCCCTGCACATCTCGGTGGCCGACCGCCAGTGGGTGATGAGCGCCTACACCCTGGCCTTCGGCAGCCTCCTGCTCCTGGGGGGCAGGATCGCCGATTACCTGGGCCGGCGCCGCATGTTCTTCATCGGGCTCCTCGGCTTCGCCGCCGCCTCCGCTTTGGGGGGACTGGCTCAGACCTCAGCCATGCTCTTCGGCGCCCGTGCCCTGCAAGGTGCCTTTGCCGCGGTGATGGCTCCGGCCGCCCTCTCCCTTCTCACCGTCACCTTCACCGAGCCCCGTGAGCGGGCCCGAGCCTTCGGCGTCTACGGCGGCATCGCCGGAGGGGGCGCGGCCATCGGACTGGTCCTCGGGGGCGCCCTCACCCAGTACGCCTCGTGGAGGTGGACCCTGCTCATCAACGTGCCCATCGCCCTCGTCGCCGCTTTCGCCGTCAACCGGGTCATCAACGAGTCGAAGAGCTCCTCCCGCGGCGGCTACGACCTTCCGGGCGCGGCCGTGGTCACCGGGGGGCTCTTCCTCCTGGTCTACGGGTTCACCATCGCCGCCACCGACGGATGGAGCTCCCCCACCACCATGGGCATGCTGGCCGGGGCGGCCATATTGCTGATCGCCTTCGTGGTCATCGAGATGCGGGTCGCCCATCCGCTCCTCCCCCTGCGGGTGGTCCTCGACCGCAACCGTGGCGGGGCCTACCTGGCATCCCTCCTGGTGGGCAGCGCCATGCTCGGGACGTTTCTCTTCCTGACCTATTTCTTCCAGGGAACGCTCGGCTACTCGGCCATGCGCACAGGGTTTGCCTTCCTCCCCTTTTCGGGCGGCATCATCCTCGGGGCGGCCGTGGCCAGCCGCCTGCTGCCCCGGTTCGGCCCGCGGCCGCTGATGGTGATCGGGTTGCTGCTCGGTTCCTTCGGGCTGTTCTGGTTCACCCGGTTGGGTGTCGACAGCACCTACCTGGCCCACGTCCTGCTGCCGGAGATCATCGTGAGCTTCGGTATGGGCACGGCGTTCGTGCCCATGTCCAGCACCGCCCTCATCGGTGTCGACCCCACCGATGCCGGTGTGGCCAGTGCCCTGGTCAACACCACCCAGCAGGTGGGCAGCTCGCTCGGCACCGCACTGCTCAACACCATCGCTGCTTCGGCGGCGGCCGCTTACCTGGCAGCCCACGCCCACACCGTTGGCAACGCCCGTGCGGCCGTCGTCCACGGCTACACGACGGCATTCACGGTCAGCGCCCTCATCCTGCTGTTGGCGGCCGGAGCCGCCGCCGGACTGGTCCGGGCGTCACGTCACGAGACCGTCGAGCACGAGAGCATCGATCCCCAACCGGCCATGGTCGGGTGATGGAGCGCGGCTGGGCAGGAGGGCGTGCCGGCTAGCCGAAGCGGCCGTTCACGTAGTCGAGGGTCCGCGGATCACGTGGCTCGCTGAACAAGCGGGCGGTCGGAGCGAACTCGATGAGCTCGCCCGCTTTGTCCTCCCCCATGAGGAGGAAGGCGCAGCGATCCGACACCCGCATGGCCTGTTGCATGTTGTGGGTCACGATGACGATGGTCACCCGATCCTTGAGCTCACCGACCAGCTCTTCGATCCGCGCGGTGGCAATCGGATCGAGTGCCGAGGTCGGCTCGTCCATCAGCAAGACCTCGGGCTCGACGGCCAAGGCGCGGGCGACGCACAGCCGTTGTTGCTCGCCCCCCGACAGAGTGATGGCGTGGGCTTTGAGCCGATCCCGCACGCTGTCCCACAGGGCTGCTCCGATCAGGGCCGACTCGGCCGCCTCGTCGAGAAGCGCCTTCTTTCGTATCCCGTTGAACCGCAGACCGGCCACCGCGTTCTCGTAAATGCTCATGGTGGGGAACGGATTCGGACGTTGGAAGACCATGCCCACCCGGCTCCGGAGCAGGGTGGGGTCGGTGGACGGGGCGTTCACGTCGAGGTCCCCGAGCATGATCTTCCCGGTCACCTTGGCCGTCCTGACCGTGTCGTGCATCCGGTTGAGAGCACGCAGCAGTGTGGTCTTGCCGGAGCCCGAAGGCCCGATGAGGGCGGTGATCTCACCGGCAAAGACATCGAAGGACACGTCGCGCACCGCAGTTCGGCCGGCGAAGGACACGGCCACGTCGGTGAGCCGCATGACCGGGTCGGTGACCGGCAGGTCCACCAGAACCTCCTCGGTGTTGACGACCACCCCCTCGGAGGTGGCGGGCGGGTTCGGGGTGGGATCGATCATCGCTTCTCTCTCCGCAGGAACGCTGCCACCACCCGGCTCCCGATGCTGAGAGCCAGGACCACCACCATTAGGAGCAGGGCCGCCCCCCAGGCGATCTGGAGGAGGTCGGCGTAGGGCTGGCTGCTGTTGTTGTAGATGACCAGGGGCAAGGCGTTCATCGGCTTGGTCGGGTTCCACTGCATGTACTGGTTGCCGAAGATGGTGAGCAGCAAAGGGGCCGTCTCGCCCAGGCCCCGGGCCACAGCCAGCAATACCCCGGTGATGACGCCGGGTAGGGCGGCCGGCACCACCACCCGCCGGGCGATGGTGGACTTGCGGGCCCCCAGGGCCAGGGCCGCCTCGCTGAGATCGCCGGAGACCCCCCGGAATGCCGTCTCGCCGGCACGGACGATGACCGGCAGCATGATGATGCCGATGGCGAAGGCCCCGGCCAGCCCGCTGTAGCCGAAGTTCTGGACGATGGCGATGTACCCGAAGATGCCGACGGTGATGGAGGGGACGCCCGTCATCACGTCGGCGATGAAGCGAACCGCAGCGGCAATACGCCCTTCCGACTCGGCCAGCAGCAGCCCGATGGTGAGTCCGAGGGGCACCGTCACCGCCGTGGCAATGGCCCCGATCTCGGCGGTTCCCACGATGGCGTTCCACACCCCGCCCCCGGGGATGCCCTCGGGCACCGTGACGTGGGTGAAGAAGTCGGCGTTCCAGGCCGGGAGTCCCTTGACCACCACGTAGGCCACCACCGCCACCAGCGGGACGATGGCAATAGCCAGGAATACCCAGCACACACCCACCCAGACCTTCGAATACAGCTTGCGCCGGCGCAGCGAGGCGGCGGCCCCCTCCTGGATCTGGCGGCGGCGCTGAAGGATCGGATCGGACGAGGCGTCGAAGGTCAGGGTGGTCGCCATCAGGCCACCGCCACCGAGGCGGCGCTGCCCCGGGCCGTCGACCGCACCAGCACCCGCGACAGGGCGTTGACGGCGATGCCGATGACCATGAGAACCAGCGCCGCCCCGAACAGAGCGGCCCGGTCGGTGCTACCGGCGGCAGCCTCGCCGAAGTCGTTGACGATGAGCGAGGCCAAGGTGGCAGCCGGCGCTTTGAGTGAATGGGCGATGTAGGGCGAGTTGCCGATGACCAGGGCTACCGCCACTGTCTCGCCCAGGGCCCGGCCCATGGCCAGGGTGAAGGCACCGAGGATGCCGGTGCGGGCGCCGGGCACCACCACCTTGCGCAGAACCTGCCAGCGGGTAGCCCCGAGAGCCATCGCCCCCTCGACCTGATCGGTGGGGACGACGGCCAACACGTCGCGGGAAATGGCCACCATGGTGGGCAGGACCATGACGAACAGGATGACCCCGGCCAGCAGGAGGCCGACCCCGTCACTGGGCCCGTTGAACAGACCGGTCCAACCGAGGACGCTGGTCAAGAAGGGTTCGACCGTGCTCCGGAACACCGGCGCCAGCACGATCAGGCCCCACAGGCCATAGACAACGCTGGGCACGGCCGCCAACAGCTCGACTGCTGTCGACAGCGGTGGGCGCCACCGCTCGGGGACAAGGTGGGCCAGTGCGATCGCCGTCCCCAGCCCGATGGGGACGGCCAGCACCAGAGCGATGGCTGTGGTCTCGATGGTTCCGAGGATGAAGGGGAGGAGTCCGTAGTGGCCGTGGGCGGGATCCCAGACCTTCTCGAAGATCCACGAAACGCCCAGGGTGGCGAAGGCCGGCCTGGCCCCGACGATGATGGCGATCAGGTACCAGCACACCAACGCTACGAAAATGGAGCCAGCTACCACCAGGACGGTCCAATAGAGGCGGTTGGACATCCCCCGCCGCCGTCCCCGTCTGACCCCCGACCCGGGAGCCGTGTCGATGGTGGTCACGGCCTCAGCCCCTTACCCTCAGCCCGTTGTTGCCGGTGGACGAACTACTTGGTCAGCAAGGCCTGCCCGCTCGGTCCGGTGACCGTGGACAGCGCCACCCGGTTCGAGTTCTGCAGGCCCGGCGGTAAAGCCACGTACCCGAGCCCGGCGGCCTGGTCCTGACCGCCGCCGGTGTGGGTGGTCCAGTCGAGGACCTTGACGATCTGAGAGCCGGTAGTGGCGTTCTTCTGCTCCTTGAGGAGGATGGCCCAGCTGTAGCCGGCGATCGGGTAGCTGGCCGCTCCCGCGCCGTTGACAATGGAGAAGTCGGTCGGGGTGACGTTGAGCTTCTGGTCGGCGTCGGCGGCGACGGTGGCTGCGGAGGGAACCACGTAGAGGCCGGCGCTGTTCTTGATGGCGGCGAAGGTGAAGTTGTTCTGGAGGGCGTAAGCCAGCTCGACATAGCCGATGGAGTAGGGGGTGGACTTGATGCTGGCGGCCACGCCCGAGTTCTTCGGCGTCTGGATGACCGACGAGGGCCAGGAGATCAACTTGTTGGTGCCCAGGGTCCACACCGACGGAGCCGCCGTCGACAGGTAGTCGGTGAAGATGTAGGTGGTTCCCGAGCTGTCCGCCCGCACCTCGGGGGTGATGGCGTGGGAGGGCAGAGAGACGCCGGGGTTGAGGGCGGTGATCTGCGATGCGTTCCATGTCTTGATGGAGCCGTCGAAGATACCGGCCAGGGTGGCGGCGTCGAGGCGGAGCCGCTTGGTCAGTCCGGGGACGTTGTAGGAGATGCTGACTCCGCCCAGGATGTCGGGGATCTGGATGACCGGGCCCGAGGACGCCGGCACCTTGGCCAGGTCGGAGGCGGACATGGGCACGTCGGAGGCGGCGAAGTCGACCGAGCCCGACTCGAAGTCGGTGATCCCGGTCCCGCTGCCCACGCCCGAGTAGTTGACCTGGAGGCCCGAGTTGAGCGAGGTGTAGGTGTAGAAGGCCTTGGTGAAGAAGGGCTGCACGAACGTCGAGCCGGCCGCCGTCAGCGAACCGGACGGCGCCTTGAGGTCGCTGGCGATGTAAGCGGCGTTGCTCGAGCTGAGCGTGCCGCCCGGCGCGGCGGTGGTCGTGGTGCTCGAGGAGGAGGACGAACTGCAGGCGGCCAGCAGGGCACCGGCGGCCACCAGGCCGACAGCCACCACTCGGGTCGTCCTCTTCCGTGCTGCCGACAATCTCGCTGGGGTGGGGGTGGTCTCCGGTATCACTGGGATTGCGCCTCCGTCGTCGGGGGATGGGTCGGTCCGGCGACAGCTGGTCGCCACGTGGTGAGCGGAACGCTCTTACGCGCAGACCGTAGTCATCAGAGGTGAACGTCCAGCGAATCTCCAGTGAACTCAACACGAACATCCGGTGCCTTGGGGATGAACTTGCGGAGGCCGATCGGCGGGATCCCCCTCGCTAGGGAGCCGCCCCCTCCCCCTCATGCTGGTGGCGCAGTACGGCCAACAGCTCCTCGTAGGGCCCGACCAGGTAGGCCTGGTCTCCCGGGGCGAAGCGGGTGCCGCGCCGCGGGGGGTGCTCGAGCCGTCCGCCGTCCGCCGCCCGGCTGAGGGCGATGACCCGGGTTCGGGCGGGGAGGTCCACCATGGCCAGCCCGTCGAGCCCTCGCCCCGGCGCCACGGCCAGGCGGCCGACCAGAAAAGGCTGTCGACCGACGGTGAACGAGCCCAGGACGTCGAGGCCGAGAGCGGCGCCGACAAAGCGGGGGGCAGCCAGTGCCGACGTGGACCGCACGTGCCGGAAGTCGAAGTGCCGCTCGACGGTGCGTCCGAGGTCACGGTCGAAGACCCGGAGCACGACCGGCACCTCTGTCCACCGATCCCCCAAGTAGTCGCGCACGGCCAGCCCGGTCTCGATGTTGGTCAGGTCGTCACTGGTGAGAACGGCCACCGCCGCAGCGGCGTGAACGTTGGCGTCCTCCAGGGTCTGACGCTGGGTGGCGTCGGCTATGAGGACGGGCACGCCGCGCGCTCGGGCCTCGTTCATGAAGCGGTTGTTCTCGTTCTGCTCGACGACCACCGCCTGGCGGCCCTCGGCCAGAAGTCCTTCCAGTACCCGGATCCCCACCGACCCGAGCCCGATGACCACTACGTGCCCCTGCATCCCCAACAATTGGCCGCGCCCGAGTGACTGTTCGATGCGCCACGACACGAGCACGTTGGTGACGAGGGCGAACACGGTGGTAAGCAGGGCCGCCCCCATGGCGATGAGGATGATCCCGAACACAAGGATCCCGGTCGACTGGTGGGCGAAGGAGAAGTCGCCGAAACCGACCGTCGAAATGGTCTCGACAGTGAAGTAGAGGGCGGTGAGAAGACCCATGTGACCACCGTCCGGAAGTCGGTAGGCCAGCCGCAGGACGATCACCGACACCACGATGAGTACGAAGGCGGCCGCCACCGTCAGGCGCAGCAGACTGTTGGCATCGGAGCCGACGGCACCGGCCAACCGCTTCAACGCCCCCCCTCGCCCGGGCCGCTTCTGTCGCTGGCCCTGGTCGGCGGTGGGTCCGGCCGCCCTGCACCCGGCCTCGATCAGCTCGTCAGGCGTCCCCAGCACGGTGACCCGGTCCCCGATCGAGACTGTGTGGTCACGTCCGGGGCACGAGACGGTGTCCGAACCGTCGACCGGGACGATGGCCACGGGGGCCAGGGCACCGAACAGGGCCCGCAGCGATGCGAACCTGTCCACCTCGACCTCGGCCGTCTCGAAGCGGGTACCGGCCAGATCGATCTGAAACGAGTCGCTACCCAGGCATGCCTCCACAATCGAGGGTGCCGCCAAGGTGGCCACGTCGAGAACGGTGCCGGTGCCGGTGACCTGGGACACGGCTGCGCCCACGGCGGCATTGGCCAACTGGACCACGACACGGATCTCCGGTCTGATCTCGCTGATGAGGAGGGCGGTCTCGAGGGTCTGGACCTCGGTGCGCTCGGCGCAGACAACCGCCCGGGCGGCGGCCAGTCCCGCCTCCTCGAGAACGGTGGCGATCCGAGGGCTCCCCACCATGACCGGCACGTCCCACGACTCGATGATCCGGACCAGCCGCGGCTCGGGGTCGTCATCGACCACCACCACGGCCACGCCGGCCTGGCGGAGCTGTTCGACGGTCCGCAGCCCGACGCCCTGGAGGCCGCACACAATGACGTGGCCGGCCCAGCTCCGATCGAAGACCCGGTCCATCCCGGTATCGTTTCTCATCAGCGTTTCCGCCCGGTTGCGCCCGTGTTTCCAGCACGTGCAGGGCTACAGGTCACAGCGGTGGCCGGACCCACCTGGCCGGTCGGGCTCTTTGCGGTCGTCCCGCTCCAGCCGGCCCTGCCCCCCTGACCAGGTCTTCTTGCCAAAAGGGAATACCTGTTCGATCCTTTTGTTGTACACGCAACGACTTCGATATCCGGAGGAACGATGGAAGAGAACACCGAAAACCTGCCGCTTTTGCCCCTGACCTCGGGAGTGGTGCTGCCCGGGATGGTTTTCACCATGGCCCTCGAGTCAGACGAGGCCAAAGCCGCCACCGAGGCGGCCGAGGCCGTGGGCGGCCATTTCGTGATCGTCCCCTTCATCGACGGGCGCTATGCGTCCGTGGGAGTTGTGGCCGAGGTCATGGAAACGGGCGCCCTGCCCGGTGGGATGCCCGCCGTGGCCGTGCGCGGGGTCGATCGAGCACGGCTGGGGACGGCTGTCCCCGGTACCGGACAGGCCCTCTGGGTCGAGATCGAGCGCATCACCGAGGATCCGGCGACGGATGAGACCTCGGAGCTGGCCCGCGAGTACCGGGCCGTCGTCGAGAACATCCTCCTCGGGAGGGGCGCCGGTCGGCTGGCCGAAGGTCTGGCCAGTGTGACCGATCCGGGCCGGGTGGCGGACATGTCCGGGTATTCACCCGACCTCTCACTGGCCCAGAAGGTGGAAGTCCTCGAGACGGTGGACGTTGCCACCCGTCTGCGGTTGGTCCTCGCTTGGGCCCGCGAGGTTCTCGCCGATCTGACCCTGCGCGAGCGCATCAAGACCGACGTCGAAGAGGGCATGGAGAAGACCCAGCGCGAATTCCTGTTGAGGCGCCAGCTCGAGTCGATCCGCAAGGAGCTGGGCCAGCTGGGTTCCGGGGACGAGGATGCCCCCGACGACTACAGGAGCCAGGCCGACACCAAGAACCTGCCCGAGGCCGTGCAAAAGGCGGTCGACCGTGAGATCGACAAGCTGGAGCGGACGAGTGAGCAGAGCCCCGAGCACGGCTGGATACGGACGTGGCTCGACACCGTCCTCGAGCTCCCCTGGGGGGAGCTGTCCGAGGATCGGCTCGACGTGGCCGAGGCGGGGCGCATCCTGGACGAGGACCACGACGGTCTGCGGGACGTGAAGGACCGCATTCTCGAGCACCTGGCTGTGCGGGTGCTCCAGTCGCAACGCGGCCTGACCCCTGTCGGAGGACGGGGCGCGGGGGCCATCCTGGCCCTGGTCGGCCCCCCCGGCGTGGGCAAGACGTCGCTCGGCGAGTCGGTGGCCCGTGCCCTCGGGCGCTCATTCGTTCGGGTCGCCCTGGGTGGTGTCCGCGACGAGGCCGAAATACGGGGGCACCGACGGACCTACGTCGGGGCTCAGCCCGGTCGGCTGGTCCGCGCCCTACGCGAGGCGGGCACCATGAATCCGGTGATCGTCCTCGACGAGGTGGACAAGCTGGGTGCCGATTACCGGGGAGATCCGTCATCGGCCCTACTCGAGGTGCTCGATCCGGCGCAGAACCATACGTTCCGTGATCACTATCTGGAGGTGGAACTCGACCTGTCCAAGGTCCTGTTCATCGCCACCGCCAACATGATCGACACCATTCCCGGCGCACTGCTGGACAGGATGGAGGTCATTCGGCTCGACGGTTACACCGAGGACGAGAAAGTGGCCATCGCCCGTCACCATCTGATCGGTCGGCAGCTCGAGCGTGCCGCGCTCGGAGCGGACGAGGTCACCGTCACCGATGACGCCCTGTCAGTGATCGTGGCCGACTACACCCGGGAAGCCGGCGTGCGCTCGCTCGAACGCGAGCTCGGCCGGCTGCTGCGCAAGGTGGCCGCCCGGATCGCTGCCCATGATGTCGAGACCCCTCTGACCGTCGACAAGGACGACGTGCGCGAATGGTTGGGGAGGGCCCACTTCTTCTTCGAGGCGGCGGACCGCACCGCCGTGCCCGGAGTGGCAACCGGACTGGCTGTGACCGGCGCCGGTGGTGACGTCCTCTACATCGAGGCATCGATGATGGACGGGCCCGAAGGGCTTACCCTGACCGGTCAACTCGGCGACGTGATGAAGGAATCGGCAGAGATCGCTCTGTCCTACGTCCGCTCGCACGCCGTCGACCTCGGTATCGATCCGGACGTCTTCGCCGGCAAGCGGTTCCATGTCCACGTTCCGGCCGGGGCCATCCCCAAGGACGGCCCTTCGGCCGGGGTCACCATGGTCACCGCACTGGTCAGCCTGCTGCGCGACACCCCGGTGCGCTCGGTGGTGGGCATGACCGGTGAGGTCACCCTCCAGGGACGGGTGCTACCCATCGGTGGCGTGCGTCAGAAGGTGCTGGCTGCCCACCGCGCCGGTCTGACCACCGTCGTCCTGCCCGGGCGCAACGGGCCCGACCTCGAGGACGTTCCCGAGGCGGTGCGCGACGAGATGACCTTCCATCTGGCCTCCGACATCAACGAGGTACTGGACGCCGCGCTGGTTGACCGGGCTGTGGCCGGTGATCCATCGGTCACCGATGCCGGGTCGGGCTCCGTCGAGAGGCAGGGCGGGGCCGGGGAACACCCGGCCGCCGCCTGACGGTCGGTCCCCGGGGTAGGCCGGCGACGGTCGTGCCCCGGGGTCTACCGGCAGAGGGTCGGGGTCTGCTCGGTCAGGTAACCGGGAAGAACTCAGCCAGAATGGTGGCGAGAGCCACCGGCTGGTCTCCCTGGATGCTGTGACCGGCCCCCTCGACTCTCACCACCCGGTCGGCGGGACGGCGTCGACGGAACTCGGCCTCGTCGGCGTCGTCCACCACAGGGGAGAGCGCGCCACGGACCAAGAGCACCGGCACGCTGATGTGCTCGAGGTCGTCCCACAAAGATCCGAAGTCGAGTGACTCCACATGCAGTCCGGTGGCGCCCGACGGCCGGCCCAGCTGATGCCGCCAGGTCCATGAGCCGTCGTCGCGCTGTACGGCGTTGTGGAGGACGCCCCGGCGAAGTGACGACACCGACCGGGTCGGATTGAACTGGATAGTCCGCTCGAGGATCTCGTCGAAAGAGGAGAAGGACTCCGGTCCGGCCAGAAAAGCGGCGATGTCCGAGCTCTTGTTGTTGTCGACTCCGGGGGTGATGTCCACCAGAGCGAGACGGCGGACCAGATCGGGACGACGAGCGGCCAGGGCGATCGAGGTCATACCGCCGAGGGACATACCCACCACCCCTCCGGCGCCCGGGGCCAAAACCTCCATCGCCCGGGCCACGTCCTCGGCCATCGATCCCGGATCGAGGGCGCGCCCGTCGCCCGGCCAGTCCGAGTGGCCGTGCCCGGGGAGATCCAGGGCCACCAGCGGCCGATCGAGAGCCAGGGCCACCGTGTCCCAGGTATGGGCGTTCTGACCCCCACCGTGGAGGAAGACCAGATCGGGAGGATCGGACCCCCAAATGAGGGCACTCACCCGCCGTCCCGGCGCCACCTCCACCGATTGGCGCCGCACCGAAGGCGGACCGTTCCAGGCCAGCCCTGCTTCACTGGCGTTCTCGTCGAAGAGCGAGAACTCGTCGTAGGCGGCCGCCGATGGTTGGTCCGTGGGTCCGCTCATGCCGACAGCACTGGGGACGTGATCACCGACAGCATCTCCTCGATCTCTCCTGCTCTGCGCCTCACCGCAGAGCATATTGATTGCTGACGGCCAGGGCACGGGTGGCACACTGGGGATGTGGCCCCCATCTTCTGCACACCGGATGAGGCCGTCGCATTCATCCGCTCGCGGGACACCATCGGGTTCGGACTGGGACCGGCCAATCCCGACGCCTTCTTCACCGCCCTCGGTCAGCGGGACGACTGGGAGGATCTGACTTTCGGCGGCGCCCTGCTCCTCGGCTACTACCCCGTTCTGGCCCACCCCCACGTCTCCTACCGGTGCGGCTTCTACGGTCCGGCCGAACGGATCCTGTTGGGTCAAGGGGCCAACATCGAGCTGGTGCCCGGTGCCTTTCGCCAGTTCGCGCCCATCCTCCGCCGTTTCGCCCCCCGGGTGATGACCGTGCAGGCGGCCTCGCCCGGGTCCGACGGCTCGGTCAACCTATCGCTCCACCTGGGAGCGACCTACGACGAGCTGTTGCTGGCCGGCCGCGATCCCGACCGCCTGTTGGTGGTCGAGGTCAATCCTCACCTCCCCCGCACCCACTCGTTGCCTCCCCGCTACACCAATACCCTCCCGCTCGATGTGGTCGACGTGGTCGTCGAGGCCGACGGTGCGCCCTACACGTTGACCCCGGCCGCCCCGGAGGAGGTTGACGCGGCTATCGCCGACCGGGCCCTGACCTTCGTGGCCGACGGCGCCACCTTGCAGATCGGCATCGGTGCCGTCCCCGACATGGTGGCCTCGCGTCTGGCGGCGGAAGCGGGTGGTTCCTACGGGATCCACAGCGAGATGTTCAGCGACGGTCTGATGGCCCTCCACCGGGCGGGAAAGGTGACCAACGCTTCCAAGGGTGTGTTCGACGGCGTATCGATCACCACCTTCGCCCTCGGCTCGTCCGCCCTCTACGAGTGGCTGGACGACAACGCTGACGTTGCCTTCGTTCCCGTCGACGTGGTCAATGACCCCTCCATCATCGCCCGCAACCATGCCTTCGTCTCCATCAACGGCGCCCTCAGCGTCGACCTGTACGGGCAGGTGGTGGCTGATTGCATCGACGGTCGCCAGATCTCCGGGGTCGGGGGGCACGAGGACTTCGTGGCCGGTGCCGAGCTGCGCCTCGACGACCACTCGCTCATCTGTCTGCATTCGACCGCGGTGGTCGACGGGGTCACCCGGTCGCGTATTGTGCCTCTGCTGCCGGAAGGATCGGTGGTGTCCACCCCACGCCACCACACCGGCGTGGTGGTGACCGAGTACGGCGCCGCCGACCTGTCCGGTTTGACCGTGCGGGAGCGGGCCGCGGCGCTGGCCGACATCGCCCATCCCGACTTCCGCGATCACTTGCACGAGGTGGCCGACACACTCGGAAGGCACTGACCGGGATGGCCGTCGGACCGTCGGCGTCGTCCTTGACGCTGGCCACCTTCAACATCCACATGGGCATTGACGGCTGGGGACGGCCCTTCGACCCGGTGGCCGCCTGTGCCCACCTCGAGGCTGATGTCATGGTCATCCAGGAGTCGTGGTCGCCGGGTGGTGGGCGACCGAGCACGGTCCAACGAGTGGCCGCCGAGCTGGGCTACGACATCGTGGCCGAGGTGCCTCTGGCCCGCGGGCGACTCTTCGATCCCCTTCCCACCGCAGCAGATCGCTGGGGACCCTTGGCCAGTCCGGTGCGCAAGTCGTTCCGCCTCGACGACGAGCACTGGGGGATGCGGGCCGGGCCGGCCGATCGTGCCTTCACCCACGGCTCCTGGGGTCTGGGTCTCCTGTCGAGAATGGCCTTCTCCAACCCCACCGTCATCGACCTGGGCAAGCTCCGGCGCGATGCCGCCCGTCGGGCTGTCATTCACTGCGACATCGACGTGGGCGGCGTCTCGATGGCCGTGTTCGGAACCCACATGTCACACATCACCCACGGCTCGCACGCCCAGTACCGTCGCCTGAGCCGGCAATTGCCTCCGCCGTCGTCAGCAGCCGTGCTGGCCGGCGACATGAACCTGTGGGGCCCGCCGGTGAGCTCGTACTTCCGAGGATGGCGGCGTGCCCTGCGGGCCAGGACCTGGCCGGCCCACCGCCCCCACAGCCAACTCGATCATGTGCTGGTTACTCCGGCGGTGCGGGTGCTCGACGCTTACGTCGGCGACTTTGCCGGCTCCGACCACCGCCCGGTGGTGGTCAGGTTGGAGCCGGTCTGAGGCCGACAGCCGCCGGGCCGCCACCGGCCCGCCATGGGCGCTCCGATTAGCGTTCACCCCATGACCAACCCGCTGGCCGACTTCGACCGGGTCACGTACACCTTTGAGGACAAGACCCGACCGGTCTACCGACTCGGATCGGGTCCGGCGGTCATCGTCATGAGCGAGATGCCCGGCATAACCCCGATGGTGGCCGGTTTCGCCCGTCTGGTGGCCGGGGCCGGATTCACGGCAGTGACCCCCCATCTGTTCGGCGACGACGGCCGCTCTCCCACCGTCGGGTACACCATGTCCTCACTGGCCCGGGCGTGCATCAGCCGCGAGTTCACCCTCATGGCCCAAGGGAAGACCAGTCCGATCATCGCCTGGTTGCGGGGCCTGGCCCGGGACGAGCACGCCCGCTGCGGCGGCCCCGGTGTCGGAGCAGTGGGCATGTGCTTCACCGGAGGGTTCGCTCTGGCCATGATGGTGGACGACGTGGTGGTGGCTCCGGTCCTGAGTCAACCTTCGCTCCCCTTCCCGGTGACCAAGGCCCTCCGACGAGACGTTGGCCTGTCACCGACCGACCTGGCCCGGGTGCAGGAACGGGCGGCGGCCGGCACGTGTGTGCTCGGGCTCCGTTTCAGCGGCGACAAGATGAGCCCTCCCGAACGCTTCGCCCACCTGCGCGAGCTCCTCGGCGACGCCTTCGTGGCCGTGGAGATCGACTCGACGCCCGACAATCCTCACGGCCATCGAAAAGGGGCCCATTCGGTCCTGACCGAGGACCTCGACGACCGCCCCGGTACACCCACCCGGGTCGCCCTCGACCAGGTCCTCGATCTCTTTCGCGACCGATTGGGCACCCCGACCGGCGGTCCGCAGGCCGGATGAACCGTCTGACGAACTCCTGAGGTTCGTTCGGGCGGTCGATGAGGCTCAACGGCCACCCCCTCGGCCACCGACCTGCACTCGGCCTGTGTTGTTTACAAATTTGGCCGTTTTACCGCGTACACCCGATAGTGACCGGGCCCGGTGTGGCTCACACCGTGCACAGCACCTCGCCGTGCAGCACGGCGAACCAGCCGTCGGGCGACTCGGCCCACCGTCGCCAGGCCGCGCCGAAAGCGGCCAAGTCCTCGGGGGTGGCGATGTCGTAGGCCGTCAACAGTTCGGCCAGCAACGATCGGGTGAACCGCTCCGCCCAGAGGTCTCCCCACCACGCCCTGTCCTCGGGGGTGGCAAAGCACCAGGTCGACGCCGAGGGGACCACCTCGGTGAATCCGGCACGGTTGGCCCAGGCCAGCAGCCGGCGTCCCGCATCCCAGTGGGCTCCGTTGGCGCGGGCCACTGCGCCGTAGGCGGCGAAGGCACGGGCCAGGTCGGTATCGTCGGGGTAGTAACGCATGGCCGGGTAGTCACTGTCGCGCACAGCCACGAGACCACCCGGTCGGCAGACGCGTCGCATGTGCTTGAGCGCAGCCAGCGGGTCACCGACGTGTTGGAGCACCTGGTGGGCATGGACGACATCGAAAGTGTCGTCCTCGTAGGCCAGGTCGAACAGGTCGCCCACTTCGAACTCGACCGGCGGCGACCCGCCGGCGATTGCCGCCGAGCGGGCTTCGTCGATGACCTGGGCGGAGCTGTCGATACCCACCACCCGACCAGGGGCAACCTCACGGGCCAGATCGCAGGTGATGGTGCCCGGTCCGCAGCCGACATCGAGGAGGGCCATCCCGGGCCGCAACCGCGGGAGAAGATAGGCGGCGGAGTTGGCTGCCGTCCGCCACCGGTGCGACCGCAGCACGCTTTGGTGGTGACCGTGGGTGTA
Organism: uncultured Acidimicrobiaceae bacterium; assembly: GCA_963813525.1. Lineage (GTDB taxonomy): Bacteria > Actinomycetota > Acidimicrobiia > Acidimicrobiales > RAAP-2 > Bog-756. The sequence continues at coordinate 76,059 of CAWEZI010000005.1, read as the reverse complement.
GGGAACAGTGCTCATCGGACCAGCATGCGCTCACAGACACCTATTGGCAAACAGAATCTACTCATAACTCATATAAGCTTGACGAATGGCAGCGGCGGAATGGCTCCGGACCTTCGTGGCTGTCTACCGCCGTGGATCGGTCAGCGGAGGGGCCGCTGAACGGAACCTCTCACAACCGGCGGCCAGTCAACAGCTGGCCGCGCTCGAGAGACGGGTGGGTCTCCCCCTCTTCGTGCGGACACCCCAGGGTGTCGAACCCACACCCCGGGGGCGAGAGTTGCACGCGCAGGTGGCTGATTCGCTCGACCGTCTCGAACACGTCCTCGCCGGCATCGACGCCGGGACGGTCGACCCACGTTCCTCCTCCGTCCGGCTGGGGTCGTCGGCCGAATTCTTCTCCTACGCCGTTCTCCCCACGGTGACGCCGGGCTCGCCCGCCTTGCTCGCCCGATTCGGGCCCGACCACGAACTCCTCGAGGCACTCGAAGGCGGGGAGATCGACCTGGCCATCACCAGTGCCGCGCCCCCCCGGCGATCGGTGACATCGACACCACTCGGAAACAGACATTTCGTGCTGGTCGCCGATCCCCAACGGGTTCCCGATACTCCCTTTCCCTCCCTCGACCAACTGGGGAGGTGGCTCGTCGGCCGACCCTGGGTGGCCTACAGCGCCGAGCTGCCCCTCACCCGACGGTTCTGGCTGGCCTCCCTCGGACGTCCCTTCGCCGGTGACCTTCGCCTGGTCGCTCCCGATCTGCGAGCCGTCGTCGCCGCCGTAGCCCGCGGTATGGGCATCAGCCTGCTCCCGGCCTTCGTCTGCACAGAGGCCTTGCGGACAGGTTCGGTGGCGGAGGTCCACCCTGTGGCCCAGGTGGCCCCGGTCGAACCATGGTTGGCCTGCATCCGGTCCGCCGATCAGTCATGGGAACAACTCGGGCGGGTCATCTCGGCGTTGGCCGATCACATGGTCACGGAAGCAACCGGCCTGCCGTTCTCGAGATAGACAGCACCTCCCGAATCCAGCACCGCCGTCACCCGGCGGCCGACCGGGCCGCTCAGAAGCTCCCCGGCCTCGACCGGCGAGACCCAGCGGTATTCGCTTATCTCCTCGCCGTCCACCCTGATGGTTCCCGTTGCTCCTTCCCCGAGCAGGCCGCAGTCGAAGACGAAGCGGAGGCCTCCGGGCTTCCCCGGTCGCGGACGGAGAAAATCCACGCACACCAACCGGCCCGAGGTCACCTCGAGCCCGGTCTCCTCGCTGACCTCACGCCGACATGCGTCCCACGGCGATTCGCCGTCGGCCTCGATCTGACCGCCGGGAATCGTCCATCCCGACTTGTAGGTGGGTTTGAGGATGAGAACCCTGCCCGAACCGTCGCCGATCAGAGCCCCGGCCGAAGCCGGTACGCGAGGGAGCACAAAGTCGGTCACCGTTCCATCATCGCCCGTGCCGGTGAGCGACGGTACCCACTGGCACGGCGGGGGAACCCACGTCTACAGGGGTCGGGGTGAGAGTCAGACCGGCCGGTGCCGACCGGATCAGACCCGAGCCATGTTGTCGAAGCGGGCGTGGTGCCCGATGAACGCCAACCGGGTGATGCCGGTGGGCCCGTTGCGGTGCTTGGCCACGATGACCTCCGCCGTGCCCTGGCTCTCACTCGACTCGGGGTTGTAGATCTCGTCCCGATAGATGAACAGAACGACGTCGGAGTCCTGCTCGATGGAGCCCGACTCCCTCAGGTCGGCGAGCATGGGGCGCTTGTCCTGGCGCATCTCCAGATTGCGGGAGAGCTGGGACAGCGCCACCACCGGCACTTCGAGCTCGCGGGCCAGGATCTTGAGACCACGGCTGATCTCGGACACTTCGACCTGCCGGTTCTCCGCACCGTGCCTGCCGGTCATCAGCTGGAGGTAGTCCACCACCACCAGCCCCAAACCACTGCGGCTCTTGAGCCGCCGGGCCCGAGCCCGGATGTCCATCACCGTGAGGTTGGGGTTGTCGTCGATGAAGATGGGGGCGTCACTCATCCTGCTGATGGCGTTGCCGATCTTCGTCCAGTCCGTCTCGAGCAGCCGGCCGGTCCGCATCCGGTTGGCGTCGACACGGGCCTCCGAGCAGAGCAGGCGTTGGGTCAGCTCGAGATGGCTCATCTCCAAGGAGAAGAGAAGTACCGGTTGATTGAGCTTGATGCCGGCATGGGCCACCATGCCCAGGGCGAAACTGGTCTTGCCCATGGCCGGACGGGCGCCGACCACGATCAAGTTCGAGGGCTGGAGTCCGGCCAGCTGCTCGTCGAGGTCCGCATAACCGGTGGCCAGGCCGGTGATCGACTCGCCCCGGGTGAAGAGATGTTCGAGGTGATCGAGGCTCTGGCCCAAGAGGTCCCGCAATGGGGTCATCGAGTCCACCACGCGGCGCTGTGACACTTCGAACACCAGGCTTTCGGCCCGATCGAGAACGTCGGAGACGTCCTCGGGCAGGCTGTAGCCCAGCTCGGTGATCTCCGCCGCCACCGAAACCAGCCGGCGCAACAGTGCCAGCTCCTCGATGATCCGGGCGTAGTACTCGGCGTTGCCGATGGAGGGGGTGTTGGCCTGGAGCGAGACAAAGACCGATGGATCGCCGATGCTTTCGAGCAGACCTCGACGTCGGAGCTCCTCGGTGACCGTTACCCAGTCGGCGGGCTCTCCTTGACTGAACAGTGACGTAACGGCCGAAAAGATGTGACCGTGGGACGACTTGTAGAAGTCTTCCGGTTTGCAGACCTCCATGGCGGTGGCGATGGCGTCGCGGGACAGGAGCATGGCCCCGAGCAGGGACTCCTCCGCCTCGAGATTATGGGGAGGGATGCGGCCCGACGAGGAGCTGGTGACCCCCCGGGGGGCCAGAACGTGCCGTGGTTGGGTCTCGTCGAGTGCTTGAACCATGGTCCCTCAACCCTCGCCGACGAGGCCTGTGGAACGTAAGGGCTTCTTCTTGAGGAAATAGCCACGCAGCCATGTGGACGAGTGGTGGACAACACGGCTGTGGCTGCGGACACCCGGCGGCATGTCGTCATCATCCCCGGAGGGTGCGACACATCGGTGGATGGCGGGGGCGTCGAGCCGCCTCACCGGCGGATAGGCCCCGGCGACCCCCGGCCCGGTCAGCCTTCGGCCACCACGTCCACTGTCAGCTCGAAGACCACGCCCCCGACCAGCTCGACCCGCACGCTGTGCTCACCCACGGCCTTGATGGGCTCCTCGAGAACCAGGTCCCTGCGATCGATGACCGCACCGGTCTGTTCCTCCACCCGGCGGACGATATCGGCAGCCGACACCGATCCGAACAGGCGATCGCCCTTGGCGCGGGCCGGGATCGAGATCGTGGTTCCCACCAGGGCACGGGCCACAGTCTCGGACGATTCATGGTCCCGCGCGTCCCGGAGGTCCCTCGACCGTCTCATGGCTGCCGCCTGGCTCTCCACCCCCGGCGAGGCCGGGATCGCCATGCGAGCAGGCAGCAGATGGTTGCGGGCGAACCCGCCGGCTACGTCGATGATGTCACCCCGTTTGCCCACACCGGCGATATCACGACGCAGGAGCACCTTCATTTCAGACCTCTTCGCATGTCAGACCTCTTCGCCCTCGGCGCCGGGTGCGATCTCGACCTCGTCGACCACCGTGAGGGTGTCGCCGTCAGCCTGGTCGGTATCGGCCAACTCCTCGCCCAGGGTCACCTCGTCAGCGTCCGACGAACCGGACGGGCCGGCATCGGTCGAAGGCCGCTCGTCGTCACGGGGACGACGGCCACCGGGCCCACCCTGTCCCGAGGAGAAGCCGCCCTCGCGACCACCGCGGCCACCGCGACCACCGGGTCGCTCCGTGGTGGTGCGCTGGGTGTACGGAAGCAGAACCATCTCCCGCGCCGTCTTGATGGCGATGGCCACGTCCCGTTGGTGCTGGGTGCAGTTGCCCGACACCCGACGGGCTCGGATCTTGCCTCGATCGCTCATGTACTTGCGGAGCATGCCGACGTCCTTGTAGTCGACCCACTCGACCCGGTCCTTGCAGAGGGCGCACGGCTTCTTCTTGATGCGCCGGCCGTTGTCCTTGGGAGAGCGTCGGGTGGAGCCTCCGCGGTCGTTGTTGCGTGCCATGGTTAGAAGGGCTCCTCGCTGTATCCGTATCCTGGAGCAGCGCCGGCAGCCGGCCCGCCACTGCCGGCGGCCGGTGGCGCCGACGGCCCGCCGTCTCCCGGACTCCGGCGTTCGTTCTTGGTCACCTGGGCGGTCGCCCATCTGATGCTCGGTCCGATCTCGTCGGCCACCACTTCGACCTTGGACCGCTTGTCCCCGTCCGGGGTCTCCCAACTGCGCTGCTCGAGGCGACCGGTCACGATGACCCGGGAGCCGCGGCTCAAGCTTTCGGCCGCGTTCTCGGCCATCTCCCGCCAACAAACCACGTCGAAGAAGGAGGTGGCCTCTTCCCACTCCTGGGTCTGTCGGTTCTGCCACCGGCGGTTGACGGCCAACCCGAAGCTCGAGGTGGCCTGACCGGTGTTGGTGAAGCGCAATTCGGGGTCACGGGTGATGTTGCCGACCAGTGTGACGTTATTGCCGTTGGCCATCTGTTCAGCTCTCCGTTCCGCTCGGGGCGGCGGCCGCAGCCCGCCTCCCTGCCACCTTGTCAGGTATCCGCACGACCTTGTGGCGGAGGACCTCGTCGGCAAGGACGAAGACCCGCTCCATGTCGGCGACGGCCGGGGGTTCGGCCGTCAGTTCGATGATCACGTAGTAGCCCTCACGCTTGTGCTGGAGCTCGTAGGCGAAGGTCCGCCTCCCCCAGCGCTCGACGTGGCCCGGGTTTCCACCTTTGGCCCGGAGGGCCTCGAGGCCCCTGTCCAGAACGCCGTTTACCGCCGCCTCGTCGGCACCGGTATCGAATATGACCATTGCTTCGTATGGCCGCACAGGCGGCTCACCTCCCTCTGGATCGGGCACCAGGCCCGAGCCCCGATTTGGGGCAGGTCGGAAATCGACTGGCCGCTCGTGGCGGTCCTGACGACCGGACCACACTACTGGCAAATGGTGATGGCGGAAACAGCGCCCGGCGGGCCCGTCGGCCTGGGCCGACCAGCTCGGTGAGTGGGAGCCGGCCAGCTCAGTGGTAGGCCTCGGCCTCTGACGGAAAGGACCCGGCACGCACATCGGCGGCGTAGGCGGCCAGGGCGGTGGTGGCCTCCGTGGCCAGGTCGGCGTAGCGCCTCACGAACTTGGGAGCGGTCCGGTTGAATCCGAGCACGTCGTGGAAGACCAGCACCTGGCCGTCGCAGTCGGCCCCGGCGCCGATCCCGATCGTGGGAACGTCGACCGACGCCGTGATGGTCGCCCCCAAGCCGGCCGGGACCCCCTCGATGACCATGGCGAAGCACCCGGCGGCGGCCAGGGCCTTGGCCTCGACCACCAGGGTGTGGGCCGAGGCATCGTCACGGCCCTGGACACGGAATCCGCCCATGGCGTTGACCGACTGCGGGGTGAGCCCGAGGTGGCCCATGACCGGGATCTCCGCCGACAGGAGGGCGGTGATCATGGGGACCCGATTGGCTCCCCCTTCGAGCTTCACCGCCGCCGCACCGGCCCGCACCAGCGCCGCCCCGTTGCGGACGGTGTCCGCCTGGTCGACGTGGTAGCTCATCCAGGGCAGGTCGGCAACGATCAGGGCCTTGGGGTCGGCCCGGGCCACGGCGGCGGTGTGCCGAACCATGTCGTCCATGGTCACCTGCAGGGTGTCGGCATATCCGAGCACGTTGTTGCCCACCGAGTCCCCGACCAGAATCAGATCCACTCCGGCGTCGTCGGCCATCCGGGCTGACGGGGTGTCGTAGGCGGTGATCATCACCAAGGGCTCCTTGCCTTCGCGCCGCTTACGGGCGCGGACAGCGGGGACGGTGACCGGAGCTGACCGGGGCTCGGGCATGGTAATCCTCCTCATTCGACCGTCCAGCGCCACCAGGGCTGCCGGCGGTGGGGCAGGAACGCGTTCCCGCCCACATGGGTGCCACCACCAGCGTAGCGGTCGGAAGGGCCTTGACGGGAGGGGCGGGCCCTCCGTCGGGCCCTGCCCCCCGGTCAGGCTCCGGACACCTCAGGTTGCCCGGGGGCGACCACGCTGGTGTCGTCGGAGCCGGCGTCGGGCCGCAGTCCTTCGGGGTCGGCCTGGAGACCCCGCTGCAGACCGACCAGGCCCACCACCGCGGCCACGGCCATGACCACGCCCATACCGATGAGGACGGAGCGGGTGGCGTAGGCGAAGTCGAGCCGGATGAAGTGTGGAATGGACCCGGTGCTGCCGCTCGAGCCCTGCGTCTCTGCCACCCGAGCTGCCTGGTTGGCCGCCTGGGAAGGTGGCACTCCCTGGGCGATGAGCGATGACGTGACATGGGACCTCATTTGGGAGACCAGGACGGTGCCGAGGATGGCCAGGCCGAGGCTGGCCGCGTAATTCCTCACCGTCTGGGTGATGCCCGTCGCCTCCCCGTAGGAGAGGCGGGAGGCCCGGTTGACCGCGTCGGTGCTGGCCGGCCCCAGCATCATCCCCATACCGAAACCGGCCAGGACGATGTACCACTGCTGGGTGTTGAAGCTGAGCTCGGTCACCTTGCCGGCCCACAGGAAGAACCCAACTGCGGCCAGCGCACACCCGAGCACCACCGGACGCTTGGCTCCCCCCCGGTCGAGCATCCGCCCGCCGATCTGGGCGGCGATGACGAAGCCGATGAAGAAGTAGAGGAGGAAGAGGCCGGCCTCCGACGCCGTCTTGGCCAGTGAGATCTGGGCGTACTCGCTGGCGAAGAAGAACACCGGGACGAAGGCCAGCATGGACACACCGAGGACAAGGTTCTCGACGGAGAAGGCCCGGATCCGGAAGATGCCGACCTTCATCAGCGGCGACGGGGTGCGCAGTTCGACGAAGTAGAAGACCACCAGCAGGACGACGCCGCCGGCGATGCACAATCCGATGGCGGGGTTGTGCCATCCCCAGTTGGACGCCTGTTGGAACCCGAACACACTCAGAGCCACACCGGAGGCGATGAGAGCGAGGCCCCGGTAGTCCATACGAGCCGCCTTGTAGTCCGTCTGCGGATTGGAGATGGCGATGAGCACCAGGGCGATGATGGCCACCGGGACATTGACCCAGAAGATGGCCCGCCACGTCCACTGGGTCAGGAAGCCACCGAGGATCGGGCCCACCGCGGTGAGGCCTCCGGCGATGCCGAAGAAGAGAGCCAGCGCCCGACCCCGTTCGCGTAGGGCGAAGGTCTGCACCACGATGGCCAGAGCGGCGGGGAACATGAGGGCGCCGCCGGCGCCTTGGACGACACGGAAGGTCACGATCCAGGCCTCGGCCACACTGCCCTTGGGAGTGAGGCCACACATGGTGGATGCTCCGGCGAAGATGATCACGCCGATGACCACCATCTTCTTGTGCCCCCGGGTGTCGGCCAACCGCCCTCCGTAGGCGAAGAGCGCGGCCAACGAGAGCAGATAGGCGTTGACCGCCCATTGGACGCCGGTGCTGGTGAGGCCGAGCTCCCGTTGGATTTCGGGCACGGCGATCGACACGATGGTCTGATCGATGAAGGTCATCGAAACGGCGAAGATCATCGCCGCCAGGACCAGATTCCTCGGCCCCGATCCTCCCGCCCCACCACCCGTGGTCGTACCGGCCATGGTCCCGTCCTCCTGCCTCGTACTCAATTCCCCGGTGCTACCCCGAGCGATGACCCTAACGTGACGGACCGACAGATTCGGGATTCTCGACGCCCCGCGTGGTCATCACCCGGACCCTCGTCAATCCGCGCCCCGTGGCAACGCCGCCCGGCAACCGGCAACCGGCCCTACAGTCTGGCCATGACAGCAGAACGCTTTGTCGGACGTCACGCCCTGGTGACCGGGGCCGCCTCGGGCATCGGACGGGCCACAGCCCTCCGCCTGACCGACGAGGGTGCCCACGTGATGGCCGTCGACGTCAACGCCGAACCGTTGGCCGCCTTGAGGGGCGAGGCCGACGGGATGAAGGGGTCTCTCTCCATCGCGGTGGGCGACGTGAGCTCCGAAGGCGACGTCGACCGGATGGTGTCCGAGGCCGTCGGGCATCTCGGTTCGCTCGAGGTGGTGGTCAACGTGGCCGGCGTCCTGTCGTTCACCCATACCCACGAGCAGACCCTCGAAGAATGGAACCGGCTCATCGGCATCAATCTGACCGGTACGTTCCTGGTCTGCCGGACGGTCCTGCCTCTCCTGGTGGAGACCGGCGGGAACATAGTGAACCTGGCCTCGACCGCCGCCCACAAAGGACAGCCGTGGGCGTCGGCCTACGCCGCCTCCAAGGGGGGTGTCCTGGCTTTCACCCGGGCCCTGGCCGTCGAGTACGCCGAGGCCGGAGTCCGAGCCAACACCATCAGCCCCGGTGCCATTGACACACCCATCACCCAGGCGTTCCACCTGCCCAAGGGGGCCAACATCAAGCTCATCGACCGGGTGACCCCGCTCGGTGACTTCGGCACGCCCGAAGGCATCGCCGCGGCCATCGCCTTCGTGGCGTCAGACGAGGCCTCCCACATGAACGGCGCCGACATCCTCATCGACGGCGCCACTCTGGCCTGACCCGAGCCACCTCCGAACCGCCCCCGGGGCACCCGGGGAACTGTCAGCCGAGCGTCGACCGCCCCTCGGTGACCCACCAGTCGGCGGTCAGTTTGAGGCCGGCGATGGACGCTCGGGGCATCAGCTCCTCGTAGGTCCGCTGGTAACCGGTGTGGGCGATCAGCCAGGACCCGTCACTGCTCTTCTCGTAGCGGTCGCCGTAGAACGCCGCGCCCTGCACGTTGATCCCTATGTCGGTGAGGACGACCACGTCCTCGAGGGCCCAGACCCCGGTGGCCAGCGTCGGGCCGATCAGGTCGATCTCCGGATGGTGGCAGCGGTGACTGGTCAGCATGGTGGTCGCCCCCATCGACGTGCGCAGGAAATCCATGATGGCCGGGCGTCCCTCGAACTCGTACAGCCCACCGCCGTAGCGGGCGGTGGCTTCGGGGGTGAAGCAGGTCTCGATCTCCTCCCACAGCTTCTGGTCGAGACAGCGGAGGTAGCGGTACTTGAGCCGCTTGATCATCTCGATCTCGACCAGGTCCTCGGGCGTCATGATCTCTCCTCGTCCATCGGGTTCAACTGCATCGGGTTCAACTGCATCGGATTCAACGGATCGACCCCCGGCCGGCAATCAGGGGCAGATCGAGGGCGGTGACCCATCCAGGGGGCAGGTCGTTGACGGCGGGAACGGCGTTGACAGCGCGGAGTCCTGTGGCCAGGCATCCGGCGGCGGCGGCGTCCCGGCCGGAGCCGTCGGTGAACCGAAAGGCCGTCTCTTGGGTGATCGAGGGCGAACCGTCGATGACCACCCGGTAGACGTCGTCCTGGGTGCCCCGGGGCCAGTCGGGGGCGGCTGCGGTGCCGATGCGGTTCACGTGCTCGAGGCAGATGCGGGGCTGGCCCTTGTAGATGCCGTTGATGGTGAAGCGGATGGCCGCCACCTCGCCCGGATTGATGGTGCCCTTGGCCGTGGCGATGGCCGTGTCGGTCGTCCACTTCTCCCATGTGGTGGTGATCTCGTCCAGATCTATGCCCACCGCATGGGCCATCATCGGGACCGTGGCCCCCCACGACATGACCAGGATGTCGGTGTGCTCGAGCAACGGGACGAACTCGGGCGGTCGGCCGATGCCCATCTCGTCCTCATAGTCGCCTTCGTAATTGATGTAGTCCAGGATCTCGAGGGCTCGAACCTGGCGGACCTCGCCGCACAGGCCCATCAGGGTCATGGGGAACAGGTCGTTGGCGAACCCCGGGTCGATCCCGGTGGTGAAGCAGGAGGCCCCCCCGACTCGACAGGCCTCGGTGATCGGGTCGATCCAGGCCGGTGGGTTCAGGCTCATGGCCGGAAACACCCAGGGCGTCATGGCCGTCGAACACACGTCGATGCCGGCCCGCAGGAAGGCACCGATGTCCCGGATGTTGTCGTCGGCGTGGGCAGCGGTGGGCCCGTAGTGGACCAGTGCGTCAGGGCCCAGGGCCACCAGGGCGTCGATGTCGTCGGTGGCCGCCATCCCCAGCGGTCCGATCCCGCAGATCTCACCCACGTCCTGCCCCACCTTGTCGGGAGTGCTCACGCCCACCCCGACCAGGGTGAATTCCGGGTGGCGGACGATCTCGGGGATGACCATCTTCCCCACGAAGCCGGTTCCCCACACGACGACCCGCTTCGGGCTCGAGGACGGGCTCATCGGGTCATCTCGCCCGAATTGACCAACAGGTACTGGCCGGTCACGGCCTTGGCCCGATCCGAGGCGAAGAAGGCCACCACATCGGCCACCTCGCCGTCCTCGGTCATCCGGCGCAGCGGGAAGCGGCCCACGATGTCGTCGAGCACCTCCTCGGGGCTGCGGCCCTGGTTGCGGGCGGTGCCGGTCACGTACATCTCGACGTTGGGGCCCCACATCCACGACGGGATCACCATGTTGACCCGGATGTTGTCGGGCCCGAGCTCATCGACCAGGTAGTACATGGCCGACAGGAGAGCGCCCTTGGACGCCGCATAACCGCTCTGGGGCAGGGCCGGCTGGAACATCGACTGGGAGCCGATCAGCACGACCGATCCGCCACCGCCGGCCTTCATGGCCTCGGCTACGGGGCGGATGACGGTGAGGGCCCCGATCACATTGGTGTCGAAGGCCTTGCGCCAGGACTCGAAGCTCAGGTCGTAGAGACCGCCCCACACGTTCTCGTACGCCGCCACCTGGACGAGGGCATCCACCGAGCCGAACCGGTCGAGGGCGGTGGCCACCAGGGCGGCGCATGAATCGGGGTCGGTGATGTCGGTGACATGGGCCGCCACCTGACGCCCACTGGGGTCCAGATCAGCGGCCACGGCGGCCAGCGATTCCTCGGTGCGGGCCGCCACCACCACGTTGGCCCCGTCCCGCAGAGCGCTGGCGGCACACTCGCGACCGAGGCCCTTGCCCACGCCGGTCACCAGGACGGTCTTTCCTTGGAGGATCATCCCCTTCTTCTAGACCAATCGGGGACGACGCGCCTTTCGGCCTCGTCAGCCGGCCCGATCCACCGGCCGGCCCATCCGCATCAGAGGGTGGCCCGGCCCCGCACCCGCTTGGTCTCGACCACCCCGGCGCCGGCCGGGTACATGCGGGCCAGGTGGTTCCACGAACAGCCGGCACAGACCTCGATCACGTAGCAGACCACCGGGTCCTTGCGCCGCCAGTAGCGGGCCAACTCGGCTTGGGTGGCCACGCACCGACCCCCCGGAGGCAGGCGGGACCCGAAGACGAAGGTGACCTCGACCAGGTCCGACTCCTCGCAGATGGGGCAGGCTTCCCCGCTGGGGTGGCCCAGGTTGCTGGCTACCCGCAGGAGCTCCGGGTGGGCGTCGCACACATCCAGTCGGGACAGCCGACCTTTCTTGTATTCGCGGACGACGGCATTGCGGGCGAGCAGATACTCGACACGCCCCCCAGCGGGGGACGTGGCCACACCCTCGAGCGCTCCAGGTCGGAAGCTCACCCAGCCAGGGTAACCCGTCGTCGTCGCCGGCGACACCCTTCGAGGCGAGGCTGTTCGGCCAGCTCGGTGGTCGGGGCCGTCGGCCAGGTCGGCGGTCTGGGTCGTCGGCCAGGTCGGCGGTCGGGGTGACCGTGGGGTTGCCGGATCTTGTCGGTGGGTGGGGTGACCGCGGGGTCGCCGGCAGTGGGGCCAGCACGCACGGCCAGACGCCGGTCGGCCGCCGGGCGGCCAGCTCCCGGACGGCTGGGGCGTAGCCGTGAATGTATTGCATTGATATATCGAAGTGATATATCGTTGATGACGATGCTTGACCTGGCCATCCTCGGCCTCCTCCACGAACAAGAGCTCCACGGCTACGAGATCCGTCGTCGTCTCCGGGACGAGTTGGGCCTGTTCGCCAACATCTCCTTCGGATCGCTATACCCCGCGCTCTCCCGCCTCGAGGCATCCGGCGCAGTGACGGTCACCGCCTCCACCAGCCCTCCTGCTGCCCCCATCCCCTCCACCGGCTCCCTGGGCGGCGAGCGGGCAGGCCTGCGGGCCCGACGGGCCGGTGGCCCCGGTGTCACCAAACGCTCACGCAAGGTCTACGCCATCACCGAGCACGGTCGTCATGTGTTCGAGCAGCTTCTCGATGCCGAGGAGCCCGCCGGAAACGACGACGCCCGCAGCTTCGGCCTACGTCTCGCCTTCGCCCGGCATCTGGCCCCGCAGGCCCGGTTGGCCCTCCTCGAGCGACGCCGGGTCCAGCTCACCCGTCGGCTGGCCGCGGACCGGGTCCGGGCCTCGGGTTCGACCCTCGACGTCTATACCCGGTCGCTGGCCGAGCACAGCACCGAAGCGACCGAGCACGACATCGCCTGGCTCGACCGCCTCATCGAACTCGAACGAAACAGGCAGACGGCCGCTCGCGCCGAGCCGCACCGCACAGAAACACCACCCACCGAGAGGGGCGAGGCCGCGGGCAGGGATGTCCCCGCACCCGCGGCCGCAATCACCATGAAGGGAAGCCATTAATGAGCACCATCCGAGTCGCCATCGCCGGCGTAGGCAACTGCGCCAGCGCTCTCGTCCAGGGAGTGGAGTACTACCGAAACGCCGATCCTGCCGAAACGGTCCCCGGACTGATGCATGTGGTGCTCGGTGATTACCACGTCGGCGATCTCGAGTTCGTGGCCGGCTTCGACGTCGATGCGGCCAAGGTGGGGACCGACCTCGGCAAGGCCATCTTTGCCAGCCAGAACAACACGGTCCGTTTCGCCAACGTCGGCGAACTCGGTATCTCCGTGCTGAGAGGCCCGACCCTGGACGGCCTCGGCAAGTACTACCGCGAGACGATCGAGGAATCTCCTGTCGAGCCTGTCGACGTGGTGTCCGTCCTGCGCCAGTCCCAAGCCGATGTGCTGGTCAGTTACCTGCCGGTCGGTTCGGAAGAGGCCCAGCGGTTCTATGCCCAGGCCTGCCTCGACGCCGGCGTCGGGTTCGTCAATGCCATTCCCGTGTTCATCGCCTCCGATCCCGAATGGGCCCGCCGGTTCCACCAGGCCGGTGTCCCCATCGTGGGTGACGACATCAAGAGCCAGGTCGGCTCCACCATCGTCCATCGCATTCTCACCCGCCTGTTCGAAGATCGCGGGCTGGCCCTCGACCACACCTACCAACTCAACGTGGGCGGCAACATGGACTTCAAGAACATGCTGGAGCGCGACAGGCTCGAGTCGAAGAAGGTGTCCAAAACCCAAGCGGTCACCAGCCAGATCGAGCACGGCGCTCTCCCCGCGGACGACGTCCACATCGGTCCTTCCGACCATGTGCCGTGGCTGCACGATCGCAAGTGGGCCTATATCCGCATGGAGGGGCGCAACTTCGGCGACGTACCGCTCAACCTCGAGCTCAAGCTCGAAGTGTGGGACTCGCCCAACTCGGCCGGGGTCATCATCGACGCCGTTCGCTGCGCCAAGCTGGCTCTCGATCGGGGAATCGGAGGGCCCTTGCTCGGCCCTTCGGCCTATTTCATGAAGTCGCCACCGGTCCAGTACCACGACGACGTGGCCCACGACATGGTGGAGTCCTTCGCCGCCGGCGAGCCGGCGCCGACCTGGCCGGAGGACTGAGCCGCCCGATCACCGATCTACGACGGTGGCCTCAGCTTTGCTGGGCCCACCAGGCGACCAGCCGTTTGCGGGCCTCTTCCTCACCGAGTGGCCCCTCGTCGAGCCGCAGATCCATCAGGAAGGCGAGGGCACGGCCCACGTCCCGCCCCGGGCTGAGGCCGAGCTCGTCCATGATCTGGTTGCCGTCGAGATCGGGACGGAGGGCATCGAGCTCCTCCTTCTGGCGCAGCTCGTCGATACGGGCTTCCAACTCGTCCATGCTTCGGGCCAGAGCCCGGGCCTTGTTGGCGTTACGGGTGGTGCAGTCACACCTGGTCAATTCGTTGAGCCGGTCGAGCAGCGGTCCGGCGTCGCGCACGTAGCGCCGCACCGCCTTGTCCGTCCATCCCAGCCGGTATGTGTGGAACCGCAGGTGGAGATTGACCAGCTCGGTGACTGTCTCGACCTCCTCGGCCGGATAGCGCAGGGCCTGCATGCGCTGTCGGGTCATCCGTGCCCCCACCACCTCGTGATGGTGGAACGTCACCCCCCCGTCGACGAAGGCCCGGGTCTTCGGCTTGCCGATGTCGTGGAAGAGCGCAGCCAGTCGCAGCAGCCGGTCGGGGCTCGTCTTGTCCACCACGGCGAGGGTGTGGGCCAACACGTCCTTGTGCCGATGGATCGGGTCCTGCTCGAGGGAGAGCGCAGCCAGTTCGGGCAGGAACTCGTCGGCCAGGCCGGTCCGCACCACGAACCACAGCGCCACCGAGGGGGTCGGCACCATCACGATCTTGTCGAGCTCATCCCTGATCCTCTCGGCCGACACGATGGAGAGACGGTGGTGGCCGCTGCGCACGGCCTCCACCAGAGCGAGGTCAGGTTCGAGATCGAGGGCGGCCACGAACCGGGCGGCCCGCAGCATCCGGAGGGGGTCGTCGGCGAAAGACACGTCGGGATCGAGCGGCGTTCGCAGTCGGTGAGCAGAGAGGTCCACCAGACCATCGAAGGGATCGATGATCTCGAGCTCGGGGAGACGAAGGGCCATGGCGTTGATGGTGAAGTCGCGACGGGCCAGATCCTCTTCGACGACGTTGCCGAAGGCCACTTCGGGCTTACGCGAGTCGGGGCGGTACACCTCCGCCCGGTGGGTGGTGATCTCGTACACCTGATCGCCCCGACGGCAACCGATGGTGCCGAAGCGGCGGCCCTGGGTCCAGACAGCGTCGGCCCATCCGGTCACCAGGCTCTCGATGACATCGGGACGGGCGTCGGTGGTGAAATCGAGGTCGTGCCCGGCCTCGGCGGCGGCGGCAGCCGAATCGGCCACGATGGCGTCGCGCACCGAGCCACCCACCAGATAGAGGGAGTGTCCCGCCGACCGGAACCGGTCGGCCAGATCGGCGGTGGCCTCCACCAGGGGTCGCAGTCGGTCAGGGAGCACGCCGCCGAGGGTAGTGCGACTGGCGTAGGCTGCCGCACGAGGTGGATCGGGAACGAGGCCGCGTGTGCCCCAGCGCCAGCCAATGCCCGGCCGGCGTGCCAGCCAGGGACGGTCCCTCCCCGATGGTCGGGGTGCGACCAGCCCACCTCGCCCCCCTGTCGGAATCGGGGGCTCGAGGTCCCTCCCGTCGCAGGGTCCGGCGGCTGTGCAGCAGGATGTGCGCTCTGGGCCCGGTGGTGTCCGCTGCTGTTCTGGTGGCTCTGCTGGTGGGGGGAGGCCCGGCTTCGGCCGGTCCAACCGCAGCGCCCACCGGCACGGTGCGCACCTCCACCCTTCGGGTGACCGGGTCGGACCGTCCCCTCACCGTTGTGTCAGAGAGCCCCTGGGTCGCTGCGGGACAGAATTTCGACCTGCACCTTCGCATCGGCGGAGCGGTCCCGGCCAGCGACCTGGGGCTGACCGTCAACGTCTACCCCTGCCTGTCCAGCGTTTCGGCCTTCGACCAGTCCCTGTCCACCTCGACCCTCTCGGCCGATACCCCCATCTTCTCGACATCGGCGCCCCTGCCGGTGAGCGGCCTGCCCGTGGTGAACGGCGCCGTCGACCTCTCCCTTCCGGTGGGGGTCGGAACGGCGGACGCCTCGCCCACGCCCGGAGGCCCCACCATCGACCTGAGCCCGGCCGGCGACGAGTGCGGCGCCTATCCGACCGGCGTCTATCCGGTCTGGGTCCAGCTGGTCGACCTGGCCACCACCAACCGACAGATCGTTGCCCAGTTCACCACCCACCTCATCTATACCGAAGGTGACGCCGGCACCCAGCGACTACGGGTGGCTGTCGTGCTGCCCGTCGAGCTCCCCGCCCTCCCGTCGCACTCACCCAGCCCGTCACAGCTCCTCGCCCGTCCCGGCGCCGCCGTGGCCCAACCATCCAACGCCGAGGTGTCCGGCCTCGACGCCACACTGGGCGTCCTCGACACCAGTCCGACCTCGACGGTGCCGGTCACCGTCGAGGCCAGTCCACTGACTGTCCAATTGCTGGCACAGTCCGGCCATCCCTCCAGCCTGGCCGGACTGGTCGACGCGGCCAGCAATCCCTCGGTCCACCAATTCCTGTCGGCCCCCTTCGCGCCGGTCAACGCTGCCGCCCTGGTCGATTCCGGACTCGGCAGCGAGCTGACCATGCAGGTCGCCAGAGGAGCGGCCGTGCTGGGGGCTACCGTGACCCACTCCGCCGCCACGGTCGGCATCTCGGACCTCGGTGCGTGGGTCACCAACGACGCCCTCGACTCCGGCTCGATCGGCCAGTTGGCCACGTTGGGCTACAGCCAGGTGGTCCTGCCCTCGGCCGGCGTCAACACGCCACCGGCCGACGGCTCGGCGACCGAACCGTTCTCGCTATCGACGGCCCACGGTCATCAGGTGACGGCCATCACCTCCGACGCCGACCTGTCCGCCCGGTTCGCCGGGTCGGCGACGACGCCCGTGCTGGCCGCCCACCAGCTGCTGGCCGAGCTGGCCCAGATCTACTACGAGAAGCCCAACGACTCCACCCCCCGCATGGTTGTGGCGGTGGCCCCCAACGGGTGGAAGGACAACCCCACATTCGTGGACGCTCTGCTGTCCGCCCTGGTCGACAACCCGATCATCGAGCCGGTCACCACCAAGACCCTGTTCGCCGCCTTCGGCCCTGCGGCCGCCTGCCGCGACGGTTGCCGACTGCAGAATGTCGGCTCGGGTGCGGCTCCCCTGCCTGTGGTTGGCATCCGGGCCCAACGCCAGCGGATCGACGGGTTCGCCTCGGCCGTGCGCGGGGCACCGGCCCGGATCATCTCGCTCGAGCTCGGCGACCTGGTGCTGGCCAGCCAGTCGGAGGACCTCCGCCTCGCCCAGCAGGACGCTCTCGTCGGGAACACCGCGGCGGCATTGAACGCGCAGCTCTCCCAGCTCCAGGTGGCCGGCGATCGGACGGTCACGTTGACCTCCCAGCAGGGCACCCTGCCGGTCACCATCGTCTCCAGCACCTCCTACCCGGTGACGGGCACGCTGACTCTCACCAGCGACAAGTTGTTGTTCCCCAACGGGACGACCGAGTGGACCCAGCCGGTCCGTCTGGTGCTGCCCAACAACGTGGTCGACGTCAAGGTGCGGGCGCGGGCTTCCGGCGTGTTCAAGGTCGATGTCTCCCTTCGCTCCCCCTCCGGCGGACTCGAACTCTCGAACGGCGAGGTGGAAGTGCGGTCGACGGCCACGTCGGTGGTGGGGATCGTTCTCTCGGTCGGCGCCCTGACAGTTCTCGTCGTCTGGTGGTTCAGGACCTCGCGAAAGCGGCGGGCCCTCCGTAAGGCCGAAGAGGGTAAGGCCGAAGAGGGCGCCGATCTCGTGTCGGAGACCCGGTGACCACCGACGAACTGGACGGCCTACCGCCCGCCCGCGGTGGCGGCCGCCGGCGACTGGCCGGGGCCACCCTCGGCATGGCCGTCGGCACCACCCTGTCGCGCATCACCGGGCTGGGTCGTACCGTGGCCCTGGCCGTGGCGCTCGGTGGCGGGGGTTTCGCCGACGGGTACAACCTGGCCAACAACACCCCGAACATGGTCGTCGACCTGGTGCTCACCGGGGTGCTGTCCGCCACCTTCGTACCGGTGTTCGTCGACCATCTCAGCACCCGGCGGGGCAAGGAAGCCTGGGAGGCCATCTCCGCCGTGGTCACCGTGACCATCGCGGTCCTGGTTGCCGCCACCATCGCATTCTTCTTCCTCACCCCCGAAATCATCCGCCTGTACACGGTCACCAACCACAACGCCGACGTGCAGCAGCAACAGCACGAGGCCATCTTCCTGCTGCGTTGGTTCGTCCCCCAGTTGGCCTGCTACGGCCTCATCGCTCTGTTCGCCGCCCTACTCAACGCCCGCGGCAAGTTCGCTGCGCCCATGTTCGTCCCCATCGCCAACAACCTGGTGGTCATCGGGGTCCTCCTGTGGTTCCACGCCCTGGTCCCCCATCCCAGCCTGGCGTCGCTCGACGCACACCACACCGGCTTGGTGCTGTTGGGCGTCGGCACCACCCTCGGCGTGGTGGTCCAGGCCGTCCTTCTGATCCCGTCACTGGCGCGCGCTGATCTGCACATCCGGTTCCTGTGGAACCCGGTGCACGAGGCCATGCGCACCATCACCCGACTGGCCGGGTGGACGTTCGGGTGGGTGGTTGCCAACCAGGTCGCCCTGTTCGTCATGCTGGCCCTTGCCGACGGGACCAGCACGCCGGGAGGAGTTTCGGCATGGACCTACGCCTACATGTTCTTCCAACTCCCCTACGGCATCGTGGCGGTGTCGGTGATGACGGCGGTGACCCCGTCACTGTCCGCCCGGTGGGCACGCCACGACGTCGTCGCCTTCCGACACCGTATGACGTACGGGCTGCGGGCCACCCTGGCCATCATCATTCCCTCGGCGGTCGGCATGCTCCTTTTGGCCCGGCCCCTCATCGACCTGGTCCTGGACCACGGAGCCGAGACGTCCGGCCAAGCGGCCACGACCGCGGCCACGCTGGCCATGTTCGCCCTGGGTCTGCCCGGGTTCTGCACCTACCTGTTCATGGTCCGGGTCCTCCAGTCCATGCAGGACACCCGCACCGCCTTCCGTCTCTACCTGGTCGAGAACGGGATCAACATCGTCGTCGGGCTGGCGCTGGTCGGACCGCTCGGGGTACGCGGCCTGGCCCTCTCCCTCTCAATCGCCTATTCGGTGACCGCCCTGGTGGCCCTGGCCGTCATCCGGCGCCGGGTCGGGGGGCTCGGGGGGGCCGACCTGGCCACCCCGGTCAAACGGGTCTGCGCGGCAACGGGCGTGATGGCCGTCACCACCGTGCTGGCTCTGAGCGTGTCGGGGGCCACCTCCGGGGCGGCCCTATTGGGCCGCGTCGTGCTGGCGGTGGTGGTCGGCGCCGTTACCTATATCGTCGCTGCCGCGGTCCTGGGCACCCGCCTCGCCCACCGTTCCGAGCGCCCCCGCGTCCGCCCGGTCATGAACCGTTCCGTGACAGACTCGATGATCTCGCCGGTCCGCAGGTCCGCCGGCTTCGGCCGGTGAGCACCGGACCGGGGGACGAGGTGGGACCGGGAGGCGACGGCCGTCCGGAGGACGACAAGGAGGACTTCGATGGCCCGCATCCGCGTGGTGACTGACAGCGCTTGCGACCTCTCCGCCGAACTGGCGTCCGAGTGGGACGTCACCATCGTTCCGTTGTCGATCCGGTTCGGTGACGAGGAGTTCGTTGACCAGTCAACCCTCTCGACCGAGGAATTTTGGGCCCGGTGCGCCGCCAGCCCCGTCCTACCCGAAACTTCGGCCCCTGCTCCCGGCGCCTTCCAGCAAGCCTTCGTGGCCGCCGCCGATGAGGGGTACGACGGCGTGCTGTGCCTCAACCTCTCCTCCGACGTGTCGGCCACGTACCAGGCGGCTGCGACCGCCGGCCAAGCGGTGAGCGACCGGATCGCCGTGCGGGCCGTCGACTCGCGGTCACTGACCATGGGACAGGGGTTGATGGTCCTCGATCTGGCCGACCGGGCGCGCCAGGGGGCCGATCTCGACCAATTGGCACGTCGGGCCGACGAGCTCATTCCGCGCACCAAGGTGTTCGGGGTGGTCGACACCCTCGAGCACCTGGAGAAGGGCGGCCGGATCGGCGGGGCGCGGGCCCTGCTCGGCTCACTCCTGTCCATCAAGCCGGTGGTGACCCTGGTCAACGGCGTGGTCGAGGAGGAATCGAAGCAGCGGACCCGCGGGCGCTCCCTCCGCTATCTGGCCGACAAGGCCTTGAACGCGCCGCCCCTGAGTCGGCTGGCCGTGTGCAACGGGGCCGCTGCCGACATCGACGACTTCCTGGCCATGCTGGACGGCGTCAAGTCGGAGCACCCGATGGTGGTGGTCGATCTCGGTCCGGTCGTCGGGACCCACGCCGGCCCCGGCACCATCGGCGTGTGCATGGTGACCGCGGACTGAGTGCCTGCGGACGGGGTGCCTGTCGACTGGGTGCCTGCGGACTGGGTGACCGGGGACTGAGTGACCCGGTACTGAGCCTGCGTCGGGCGGCGTTCCGGCAGGCCACACGAGTGGCCGGACTATCCTCCCACCAATGGATCCGAAGCCCGAGCCCCAACCGCCCCGGACCCCGGGCACGGGCATGATCAACGATCTGCCCGTTCGAGGGGCCGACATGGTCGACAGTCTGGTCGAGCTCCTGCGAGACAAGACCGTCCGTCCACTGACCCTGGCTACCCGGGCCATCGTCTTCGGGATCATCGTCTTCGCCGCCAGCGTTGTCACCATTGTGTTGCTGTCCGTGACCCTCATCCGGCTCCTCACCGTCTACGCCTTCGACGGCCGGGTCTGGATCTCCGACCTGGTCGTCGGCGCCCTCTTCGTTGTGGCCGGTGTCATTGCCTGGAGCCAGCGCTCCAACCCGAGCGACGAGTCCCAAGGGGCGGGATGACCGAGTCCCGCCAGGTGGTCATCGTCGGCTCGGGGCCGGCCGGGCTCACGGCGGCCATCTACTCCTCGCGGGCCCAGCTCTCCCCCCTGATCATCGAAGGCGAGCCCTCCTCCACCAGCGACCAACCGGGGGGCCAACTGATGCTGACCACCGAGGTGGAGAATTTTCCCGGGTTCGTCGAAGGAATCATGGGCCCCGAGCTCATGCAGGCCTTCCGCGAGCAAGCGGCCCGATTCGGTGCCGAGTACGTCACGGCCAAGGTCTCCCGGGTCGACCTGTCCAGCAGGCCCTTCGGGCTCTGGGTGGGTGACCCCGACGCCGCCGAGCCCACCTACGCCGCCGAGACTCTGATCATCGCCACCGGCGCCCAGTCCCTCATGCTCAACCTGCCCAACGAAGAGCGTCTCCTGGGCTACGGGGTGTCCACCTGTGCCACCTGCGACGGGTTCTTCTTCCGGGGGAAGGAGATCGTGGTCGTCGGAGGGGGTGACTCGGCCATGGAAGAGGCGCTCTTCCTGACCCGGTTCGCCGACAAGGTCACCATCATCCACCGCCGCGGCGAACTGCGGGCCTCCAAGCTCATGCAGCAACGAGCCTTCGCCCATCCCAAGATCGCCTTCCGGTGGAACGCCTCGGTCATCGACGTCCTGGGCGACACCACGGTCTCTGCGGTGCGGGTGCGGGACAACGTGAGCGAGGAGGAGTTCGACCTTCCTGTGTCGGGACTGTTCGTGGCCATCGGGCACGAACCGAACACGTCTCTGTTCAAAGGTCAGATCGAACTCGAGGCCAACGGATACATCCGTACCTTCGAGGGGACCCGGACCAACGTGGACGGAGTCTTCGCCTGCGGTGACGTGCAGGACCACCACTACCGACAAGCCATCACGGCAGCCGGCTCCGGGTGCATGGCCGCTATCGACGCCGAGCGCTGGTTGGAGGACCAACACGGCGGTCCGTCCTGACCTTTGCCCCCGAGCCCACCCAGGCTCCCGTCACGGGAATACCACAACCACGGGAATGCCACGGCCCCGCCCATCGTTGACGTAGCGTGCCGGTAAGAGTTACCAGGTACGGCCCGGTTCGACGGGTAGGAGGATCGACCATCATGAGTGAGAAGATCGCGACGTTGAGCGACGCTAGCTTTGACGAGCATGTCAAGTCCTCGGATGTTCCCGTACTGGTGGACTTCTGGGCGGAGTGGTGTGGCCCGTGCAAGATGATCGCTCCCGTTCTGGAGGAGATCGCTTCCGAGCAGGCGGGGAAGCTCGAAGTGGCCAAGATCAACATCGACGACAATCTCGATGTCACCCGCCGCTTCGACGTGATGAGCATCCCCACGCTCATCCTGTTCAAGGACGGGCAGCCGGCGGCCCGCATCGTAGGGGCCAAGGGCAAGGGTCAACTTCTCCAGGAGCTTTCGGCTCACCTGTAGCAATAGCGGCCGGCCTATTGCCGGTGCCCTCCCAATTGCCCTTCCTCTCGGACGAACGTTCGTTTGAAACCTCAAGCGTGTGCGGGTGTGCGTCGACCCCGTGGGGACAGGAGTGAACCCGGAGTCCCCCGTCCATTTGACTGAGGGCGACCACGGTTCGGCCGTCGTTGACGTTCAGCGCCGGCTCGAGGCTCTGGATTTCTCGACCGGATTCGACCAGCGCGGTCGCTACGACCACGGGACCCGGGCCGCGGTGGAAGCCTTCCAGTACCGCCGGGGTTTGCGGGTGGACGGGGTCTGCGGGCCCCAGACCTGGTCGGCATTGGTCGAGGCGGGGCGACGCCTCGGCGATCGCTTCCTCTACCGGCGGACACCCATGCTGCGGGGCGACGACGTGGCCGAGTTGCAACAGCGTCTGAGCGCCCTCGGCTTCGATACCGGGCGGGTGGACGGGATCTTCGGCGACCTCACCTCGGTGGCCCTCGGCGAGTTCCAACGCAACGCCGGCCTGCCTGTCGACGGAATTGCCGGCGCCGCTACGGTTTCCGAGCTGCTCAGATTCGGCACCCGTCATCACGACAGCGAATTGGTCAGTTCGGTCCGGGACCGCGAGCGGTTGCGTGCGGCGCCCCGCACTTTGGCCGGCAGGCGAGTGGCCATCGGTGAAGAAGGCGGTCTCGATGCCATGGTCGCCGCCCTCCGCCGGCTACTGGTCAACTACGGCGCCGTCGTCACCACCCACCATCATCCGGACGGGTCCATCCAGGCATCGGAGGCCAACGCCGGCGACGCCGAGGTCTATATCGGACTGCGGGTCAACGCAGCCGAGCCCATGTGCTCGACCGCCTACTACGCCGGCTACCGGTACTCGTCGCCGGGAGGTCGGCGCCTGGCCGAGCTCCTCAGTTCGCGGCTATCAGACTCTCTCGATGTCCCCGACAAGGGCAGCCACGGGATGTCACTTCCCTTGCTCCGAGAGACCCGCATGCCGGCTGTTATCACTGAAATCGGGCCGGCCGCCGTGATGGTCGAGAGGGGAGCGGTGGTGGCTCGGACCGTGGCCGAGTCACTGGCCGAGTGGGTCGACAGCGAATGGGACTGACCGTCGGTCGCTCGGTCCGGGCAGCCTCTAACCCTGTGTAGACGACCCCTCGGACACGTAATCCACAACCTCATGCACAGGTTGTGGATAACGCTCTACCACCGGTTCAGGGCATCCGGTCACCGAAAGTGGCGGAATTTGGGCCAATTCTCACTCAGAAGCCACTCTCTGTAGTCGTGAGATCACAGGCTGAGTAATCAGACCCCGGAAGGTTGAGAGCTACCGAGCATAAGCTTGTAGATGCGCTCGAGGTCCTCGAGAGTGGCAAACTCAACGACCACCTTCCCCCGCTTTGACGTCAGGTCGACCTTCACTCGCGTGTTGAGATGCCCGGACAGGAGTTCCTCGAGCTCGAGTATGCCCGGCGGTGGCAGCCGGCCCGGAACGGACACAGCCGCGGGCGGCTGGCGCTGATCTTCTGTCTCCGCTGGCAAGGGATCGGAACGCTCCACCTGTTGGGATGACCCCTCGGCGTGGGCGCGCACCATCTCCTCGATGGCCCGCACGCTCAGCCCATCCGTCACGATCGACTTGGCGAGCACCTCTTGGTACCCACGGTCGGGAGTACCCAGCAGGGCGCGGGCATGGCCGGGGCTGATCTGGCCCTCGGCCAAGAGGCGCTGAACACCCGAAGGGAGTTGGAGGAGCCGGAGTGTGTTGGACACG
The DNA here is from genome assembly GCA_963813525.1 of uncultured Acidimicrobiaceae bacterium. GTDB lineage: Bacteria > Actinomycetota > Acidimicrobiia > Acidimicrobiales > RAAP-2 > Bog-756. The sequence goes on along the minus strand of CAWEZI010000005.1, from coordinate 52,212 downwards.
GCCGCTCGGCTCTTGCCCACCCGAGTGGCCACCTGGTCGTGGGTGTACCCGAACTCTTCGATGAGTTGTTGATAGGCGGCGGCTTCCTCGAGGACGTTGAGGTCCTGGCGATGCAGATTCTCCACCAGCGCCTGCTCGAGACTTCGCGATTCATCAGATGTCTGAACCAGAACGGGAATGGTCTGGAGGCCCGCCCGCCGGGCCGCCCGCCACCGTCGCTCGCCGGCGATGAGCTCGAACTCATCGGCAGCGTCAGCCCCGATCTGTCTCACCAGAACCGGCTGGAGAACACCCAGCTCCTTTATGGAGGCGGCCAACGAAGACATGGTGTCCTCGTCGAAAGAGACCCTCGGCTGGCGAGGATTGGGCTTGATGCTCCCGATAGGAACGTCCCGAAGAGTCGACGATCGATCACCGGACGCCTCGGTGGGGATCAGAGCGCTCAACCCCTTGCCGAGCCCACTACGTCGTGCCACCGCTGACCTCCTTGGCTAGTTCCCGATAGGCGATGGCCCCCCGCGACGCCGGGTCAAAGGTTGTGATCGGCTGTCCGAACGAAGGGGCCTCGGAGAGCCGGACCGTGCGCGGGATCACGCTGCGACACACCTTCCTGCCGAAGTGCTGGCGCACCTCCTCTGCCACCTGGTCGGCCAACTTGGTGCGGGCGTCGTACATGGTCAGGACGATGGTGGAGATATCCAGTTTGGGGTTGAGGTTCGAGGCCACCAGGTGGACATTGCGCATGAGTTGGCTCAGGCCTTCCAGGGCGTAGTACTCGCACTGGATGGGAACGAGCACCTCGTCGGCGGCGGCCAGCGCATTGACGGTGATCAGGCCCAACGAAGGGGGGCAGTCGATGAGTAGGTAGTCGAAGTCGTCGATCACCGACTCGATCGATCGCTTGAGCTTGAGCTCTCGGCTGAAGGCCGGCACCAGCTCGATCTCCGCCCCGGCCAGGGCAATGGTGGCCGGAGCCACGAAGAGGTTCTTCATGCTGGTCGGTTCGATGCAGTCCTCCATCGAGGCGTCCCGCATCATCACGTCGTACATCGAGAGCTCGAAGTTGCGGGCATCGATTCCCAGTCCCGTGGTGGCATTCCCCTGGGGATCAAGATCGATGACCAGAACCCGGAATCCGAGCTCGGCCAGAGCGGCACCGAGGTTCACCGATGTGGTCGTCTTTCCCACACCCCCTTTCTGGTTGGCCACGGCCATTACCCGTGGAAGGGGATTGGAGGCGGCAGACTGCCCTTCGGTAACCGAGTCGGCTTTTGCTCCCGTCGCCGGTTCTTCGACCACTTCGGCGGCCTCGCCCTGTGCCGGAATCTCGGCGGCCGTGTCGTCCATCGGAGGAGACGTATCCTCCATCGGAGGTGAAGGGTCGACCTCCACCACGCTTGTCTCAGATTCGCCGGATGCTGGAGATTCAATATTCGACGAAGGCTCAGGCGGGGCGGATGGATCATCCACATTCATGATGTGCTCATCTGTGACCTCGGAACCGGACTCAGGAGCCTCGGGAGAGAGAACGCTGTCGAGGTGGGCGTGCGCTGTAGCCACATCGGAAATGGTCTCGTGCATGGGTGGGGGATTGGTGGGATCAGTAGGAGGCACATCGTTCACCTCCGCCTCCCCTGGTGATCGAGTCTCAACAAGCTTGACCGCCCCACCACCGACGGCACCGGAATCTGGGTCGGACGCGGCTCTCTGCTCATCGAGGCGAAGGGCCTTGTTCCGACGACGTCGACCGCGCATTATCGGCTCCGCAAAATGGTCGGGTACAAGATGCCTCATCCTTCCTCTTGACGGGGGCGAGGTCAAGCCTTTCTCAGAATGTTTCACGTGAAACCTCTCTTTCTCACAACTGAGGTAGGCCATCGTCGATGACCTGAGCCAAGTTCCACAGGGAAGCTCCGCCGGACCGACGCCAAAGGTCGCCGCTTGGTGTTTGACCGGAAGCTCTCGTTTGGTCTCACCTGACCCCGATGAACGCCTCAAACATCGTCATCCCGTTCCTCTCGCATCGCCCACGGCGCCTGCGGCTCCGCCGTCATCCCTGTCCGGGTTCTACTGGCTGACTCGCCGGAGCGGTTACGGGCCTCGGCCAGCGGCCTTAGTCCCATCCTCCCCGGAGGAGTGCCGGCCGAGGGTCTGAAGGACAACCCTCTAGTCATCCGCTTCGTCCGTGTCCGACTGGGCACTCGATGGCTGTGCGTTTTCCCGATGGAAAAACGGACGAAACAGGCGAGGACCCGCGCCGCCGGACGATCCCGTCTGCTGAGCCCCGGTCGACCGTGGAGCTGCCAGCTGAGACCCAGGAGTCCAACCCTCTAGCGGCCCGCCTCCGATTGAGTTGTATCCGGGCGCCGATGTGGACCCTCGCCCGAGGGGAGGAAGAGGTCGCCCATTTCTGTCGGGGTATCTTCTCGTAAGTCCCGCCCGACGCAGAGGCTGCCGGCCGAGACCCGTCCCAACCCTCTAGCGGCCCGCCTCCGATTGAGCTGTCGGTGACTGTCGGGTCGCTCGTGCGGAAGCACGTGGAACCCTCGCTGCAGTGGCGAAGGCCTCTGCCGGTCTCTGTCGGGCGGCAACCCCACGTGAGACCCGCCCGACCCTGATAGCTGGCAGCCGAGGTCCGAAGTCCACCCATCCTGTCCCCCCCGACTGGGGCTCTACCGGTCGTCCAGGTGGACCCCCGCCCGAGGGGAGGAGGAGCTCGTCCATTTCTGTCGCCGTACCTTCTCGTGAGTCCCGCCCGACCCGGAGGCTGCCGACCCGAGACCCCAACCCATCCCTCGAGCCGCCCGCCTCGATCGGATCAGCCGCAGCCGTGTTGCCCGTCCGGTGCTCCTACCCGGATCGAAGGCCGAATCCGGTGGAAGGCGACAAAGAGGTCCAGACGCGGCCGCTCGGGCCGCACTCAAGTCCTGGCCTCCCTTCGCAGCCGCCACCGAGCCGCCGACATTGGATCCCAAACCTCAGGTCCTTGGCCTGGAACTCCCGGCTCAGGATGCCCGAAACGGTCGCCTCCCAATGTTCCACGTGAAACGCTTCGCTCGGACCGCACCGGCAGATGGAGTCAGCGAAGGGGTCAGAACAGCGGTCGTTTGGTCGGTATCCCTACCCGCCGGGGGTACCTGTCATCCAGCGCGCTCCGCTTCAGGAGGAGCCTGTAGCTGAACCGGTTCTCGAGGCGGACGAGTCCCAAGTCCTCCAGTCCGAGCTTCACCAAACCCTCGACCGGCCACCTCGCTCCCTCTACCGGTGGTTCAGAAACGGCCAACACTCCGTCGATGGTGGCAAAGGCGGAGCCGCACTCGGCGGTTACTGCGGGCTTACCAAATGCCCGAGCTGTCACCAGCTCGAACCTTTCCCTCAGATGATCAGACCTACCGGCCTCCTCGGCTCTGGCCCTGACCACCTCCACCTTTCCTGGTCTTTCCCATCGAGCCACTTCGGTCAAAAGGAACTCTGTCCGGCGTTCATTGCTGTCCAGAAGCACGATGTGACTGGTAGGCCAACAGGCCATCAGGACCAGCCCTGGAATTCCTCCCCCCGTCCCCATGTCCAGAACCGTCCGGGGAACGGCCTTCAGGATCTCCTCGCTAGCGGCGGCAAACCCTAAACCGTGGGCGATCTGTTCGGAAACAGGCATGGGGCCCATGAACCCGCGACTGGCCGATCGGTCGAGACTTTCCTCCAGCTGATCGGACACCAAAGCCCCGAGTTGGAGGGAGGAGAGCTTCCCGCTTCCAGGGGACCTCACCGGATCCGTCGTCCCACGGCGTGCGGCGGGATCATCCATCCCTTCACCGCCAGATGTTCCCGAAGCGGCCACGTCCCCCATGGGTCGTGGATCGGGTGAGAGGCCGGCGGCCGTTTCGATCAGCCGGAAGGCTCGATCACAACATACCGAGTCGGCTCCACCCCTTCGGACCGAGTCTCGACACCATCGATCTCATTGACCGCATCGTGTACCACTTTGCGGTCAGCCGGTGACATCGGCTCGAGAGAGCGTTCCGAACCCGATTCCTTGACCTCCTCGGCCAATCCCTCGGTGAAGCGACGCAGGGCAGCGACCCGCTTCTCGCGGTATCCGGCTACATCGACCAATATGCGGTCCGTCCGACTCTCCGACTGACGCTGCACGAAAGTGCGGGTGAGATCCTGGATGGCGGCCAGGGTGGCGCCCCGCGGCCCCACCAGCAACCCGAGATCAGTCCCGGTTGCGGCCACCTGAACGGTGTCCTCATCCACTTCGGTGAAGGTGACGTCAGCCTCGAGACCGAACTCTTGTACCAACCCGGCCAGAAAGCCCTTGGCTGCGTCACCTTGTTGCTCGAGTGTGAGTGACTCTTCCATGCTGCCCTCGCTCTCCCCGGAGAGATTCTCTCCCCGTGCTTGTTTGGCCTGTTCCGTTCCACCGCGCCCGCGCGATCCACGGCGGCGGCGATTCGAACCGGTTGGCGATCCAGAGCCGTTGCTCCTCGAGCCGGACCCTTCCCCATCCTCGTTCAGGGTCTGTCCGTCCTCGATCTCGGGCGCCACGCCATTTCCCTTCGAGCCGTTGGCCCCGGGACCGCTGGCATTGGCCCGCTTCTGTTCCTTGACCGGACGCGAAGAGCTGCTCGGTCGGTCGGTGCGGGCTCCGCTCCCGCCGTTCCCTCTACTCGACTCGCGCCGCCGGTCCGACTTGGGCCGGCGGCCCCGCTTGGGCGGCGGAGCAACCGGACGGACCCGGGCCTGAACTCGAGCTTCACCCCGAAGTCGGCCGAACAGGCCGGCCTTGGGCTCACTGAGCACGACGAACTCGGCGTCGTCCTCGGCCACTCCGAGTAGATCGAGCACTGTCTCCTTGGCCTCAGGGAGTGACTTACCACTGGCTTCCACCCACTCCACTTGCTATCGCGCCTTTCTCTCCCGCTTGGTCTTCGACCGCGGGTGTTCCTTAGGGGGGCCGCCAGTGTCAGTGGCGGCCTCTGAGCCATTACCGTTCGAACCATTGGCGCTGGACCGCTTGTTGGTTGTCGGCGAAGTCGGCGGGCCGGTTCTTTTGGCCCCATTGGCACCAGAGGTCGGTGGTCGCCCGCTCCGCTGGGTCGGGGGGCGCCCGGTTCCGGTTCCTGTGGTCGGTCTGGCCTTCGACCCGTTCGACCCATTGGCTGACGCCGCCCCGTTGGCACCCGCCTTGGTCGGCCGGGCGGCACCACTGGGCTTCGGTTTGGGCAGCGCCTTTTCGCTCCGATCGGCCACGGGTCCCTTCTTGGGCTCAACCGCTCGGCCGGCAGCCGGAGCCACAGGCGGACCGGCAACCAGGCCTTTTCGGAACAGGATCTCCTGGGTCAGGATCCGAATTGCACTGGATACGATGAAATAAACATTGAGAATTGCCGCCACATTTAGGTAAATAAACCCAAAGATAAGTGGCATGTATTTCTGCATCATCGCCGCTTGCGGATTTGCTTGCTGAGCTCCCGGGTTCCGCGCATTGAGGCGCGACATCTGCAAGTACTGAAGACCCACGGCGGCGACTACCAGCAACAGGTAAGGGATGGCGATCCAAATGCTGTCGTGGTGAGACAGCAACTTCTGGGCGAAGTTCATTCCGAAGGAGTTGAGCTGGCCGTGGGCTGCGATGATGTCCGTTCGCATCTTCGACGGATTGGGGATGTAGCGGGGGTCGGCCACCACGTGGGCGGTGGCCACCTTCTTCCCGGTCAAGGTCACCGTGTGATAGGTGTACGTCGTGACCGTGTTGGTCATGCCCCTGATGACGCTGTAAAGAATGAAGAATGCGGGCATCTGCAACAACATGGGAAGGCACCCGGATGCGGGGTTCACATTGTGCTCTTTATAGAGCCGCATCATCTCTTCGTTCATTTGCGCTTTATCAGCGCCCTTGTACTTCTGCTGCAACTTCTTCATCTCGGGGGCCAGCGCCTGCATGGCCGCCATGTTCTTGGTGCTCTTGACCGTGAGGGGGGTCAGCGCCGCCATGATCACGATGGTCAAGAGGGCGACGTCGATCGGATAGTTGGGGATGACCGAATAGAAGAAGGCCAATACGGCCCCTACAAAGTCCAGAAGGGGCTGGAAGAGCTTGCCGATCGGCGTGGTCAATGAGGCTGTCAACATGACGCCCTCCCATCAGGTACCGGATCCACTCCGTGGTCTCCCCAGGGATGGCACCGCGCCAACCGTTTGGCGGCGAGCCAGCCCCCGCGACGAGCCCCGAAACGCTCGATGGCCTCCTGGGCGTAGGCCGAGCACGTCGGAAGGTACCGACAGCCGGTGGGCCGGCCGGACCGGGCCAGTTGGTAGCCCCGGATGAGGGCGAGGAGAACTCCGGCCAGACGCCCGTGGCCTCCGGATCGTTCCCCGTGATCGACCACGGGTATGCCCGTGGTGGTCACTCCATCCGCCAACCGTGCCGCGGAGATCTTCTCGTCGGTCAGTGTGGCCGGGACGGCGCTCATCGGCCCTGGTCGCGCCCAGAGGCGGCCTTCGTGGCCGTTCGGCCCGACTGGCCGTGTGCGGCTTTCTCCACTGCCTGGGTCATGGCCACTTTCAGTTCCTCGAATCCCCATACGCCCCCATCGGACGAGGCACGGACGACATAAGCACCCGCGGGGAGGGATGCGGCCTGCTCAGCCACGATCGCCCGCAGCCGCCGCCTCAGGCGATTGCGGTCGACGGCGCCTCCGACCTGGCGCCCGATAGCGTATGCCACCTGGGGACGCACCGATGACGAACTGGCCAGGTAACTGACGGTCAGGGGGCCGGAACGGCCCCGCGACGCACCCCGTCGCACCGCCTCGAAAGACCGACGCGACCGCAACCGGTCGACGGAGGCCCGTCGACCGGGAATCGGCGGGCTATCGACGGTCACACCGACAGCCGCTGGCGCCCCTTTGCCCGACGCGACCGGATCACCGCCCGGCCGGCCTTGGTTGACATCCGCTTGCGGAATCCATGGGTCTTGGCTCGTTTGCGCACGTTGGGTTGATAGGTACGTTTCATTCATCCACTTTCTTCCTCGTCCCGAGCCGTGGATTCTGGTGTCGCCGGTTCGGCAAAGACCCGGTCACAGAGATCAAGGCATTCCCCTACATGGTAGAGCCATTCCTGGTCCGGCTCTAGTCGACAGCCAAGAGGCACGGGGCTTGGGCACGGTGTACCGTTCCGAGCACAGCGAGTGGATCAATTGGGATCGGAACGTCGGGCCCGACCCACCACGAGCCCCGACAAATCAGTACAGGGTGACCAACCGCTTAGCGCCCGACCCGGCTCATCCGGCGGGTGGGACCGCGGACGGTGATGATCCACAGCTGTGGACAGCCCTGTGGACCGAACCGGTTGTGCAAGGGCGGAGGCCCACGTGAAGGACACTGACGAGTTGTGGAAATCGTGCTCGGAGGCGCTGCGGGAGCAGGTCTCTGATGCCAGTTGGCAGGCCTATCTGTCTGGAATTACACCGTTGTCCATCAAAGACGGTCAAATCGTACTGGGTGTTCCCAACACCCTGATCAGGGACCGGGTCGAGTCCCGATTCCTCGGACTCATCCAGGCCACGGTGACCGGAACCGTCGGTCGAAACCTGGTCGTCCAGCTCGAAGTGGTCCCCCCGGTCTACGAACAGAGGGACGAGGCGTTGGCCCATGTAGAAACCGATCTCTCGGGTGGAGGGTCCCGATCGGCGGCTAACACGGTGTCCGCCTCCCCTGCGTGGGGCGACACGCCCAGCCGGCCCACCGGTACCAGTCAGGCCAGTCGGATCGACTCGCCGGTGCTCGATCCCCGCTACACCTTCGACGCCTTCGTCATCGCCTCGTCCAATCGGTTCGCCCACGCTGCCGCCCAATCGGTGGCCGAATCCCCCGCCCGGTCCTACAACCCCCTGTTCATCTACGGGGAGGCTGGCTTGGGCAAGACCCATCTCCTCCATGCCATCGGGAACTACGTCCTCGAAAATTTCCCCGGGCGCCACGTCCGCTACGTCACCACCGAGACCTACATGAACGAGTTCGTGGACGCCATTCGTACCAACACCACGACGGCCTTCAAGCGTCGCTATCGCGAGTGCGACGTCCTGCTCATCGACGACGTTCAGTTCATGGAACGCAAAGAGTCCCTGCAAGAGGAGTTCTTCCACACCTTCAACTCGCTCTACGGGGCTTCCAAACAGATCGTTCTCACCTCCGACCGCCCACCCAAATCGATCGCCACCCTCGAGGACCGCCTGCGCAGCCGCTTCATGTCCGGGCTCATAACCGAGGTCCAGCCTCCGGAACTCGAGACCCGCCTGGCCATCCTCCAGACCAAGGCTGAGCACGAGCATGTCGATGTCCCGGACGAGGTTCTCGAGTTCATCGCCACCCACGTGAAGGACAACATCCGGGAACTCGAAGGGGCCCTCATTCGGGTCACCGCCTTCGCCAGCCTCAATCGCCAACCGATGAGTCGGGAGCTGGCCGAGGTCGTCCTGTCCGACATCGTCTCCGCCGACCAACCACGACGAATCACCCCGCAGGTCATCCTGGACGCCACTTCGGAGACCTTTGGGTTCTCGGTGGAAGAGCTCTGCGGCCCTAACCGCCGCCGTCCGCTGGTCACCGCCCGCCAGGTCAGCATGTACGTCTTCCGCGAGCTCACCGATTTCAGCTATCCGGCCATCGGGCGGGAATTCGGAGGTCGGGACCACTCGACGGTCATGCACGCCGTGGAGAAGATCGCCACCCTGATGAAAGAACGTCACCAAATCTACAACCAGGTCACCGACCTCCTCGTCCGCATCAAAAGCGGCTCATGACCAGCCCTTACGTCCTGTCGGGACCGGGCCGGAATCCGACCAATCCCTGGTCAAGCCCCTTTCCATACCGGGCTATCCGGAGGTTGTGCACTATCTGTGGAAATCGCCGGTTCTGCCTGGGGTAATTCTGTGAATTTGGATGAACTTGTCCATAACCGGACACCCAAAGATCATCGGGCACACGGCGGCGCCGGTTTCGGGGGATCAACCGGGGGATGACCAAACACCCTGTCGTCAGCGCCGATGGCAGTTCATCCACAATCCACAGGGATTACTACCATCACTAGTTAATTAAGTATCTAAAACAAAAACAAGAAAGGACTCTCTGGTGAAGTTTCGATGCGAGCGCGACTCGTTGGTCGATGTTCTGACCACTGCGGGGCGTGCGGTGAGTTCACGCACATCGACTTCGATGGCTCTTGGGGGAGTCCGCCTCGAGTCGACAGGCAATCACCTGGCCGTTGTAGGAACCGATCTCGATCTCACTGTCCACGCTTCGACCGAAGCGATCGGGATCACCGACGGCGTCTGCGTGGCGCCCGCCAAACTTCTGGCTGACATCACCCGTTCGCTGGAGCCGGGCGCGGTCACCATCGAATCAGAGGGCAACACGATCGAGATCGGCGCAGCACGCTCCCGTTTCAGCCTGCGAACCTTTCCGGTCGATGATTTCCCCTCACTTCCCGATCCCCCCCAGGCGGCCACCTTTCTGCCCGCCGCCAGCCTGGCCAGTGCCCTGCGGCAGGTCGTGCGGGCCGCGTCCAACGACGATGCTCGACCGCTGCTCACCGGTGTGCTGATTGCGGCGGAAGGGAACGGGATCCGACTGGTGGCCACCGATTCCTACCGTCTGGCCATGAGGGACATCGACGGGAGCGATGCGCTGGGAGCGGGATCACAGATCCTGGTGCCGGCCCGGGCGCTGGCTGAACTCCAGAAACTGTCTGCTCTGGGCATCGCCTCCAAAGAGGAGGGGGTGACCAAGGACGGCGACGCCGCCACGCCGGGACCCTCGGTCGGCCTGTCCATCTCGGATCACGAGGTGACGTTCATCGCCGGAGACGTGAAGGTTTCGACCCGCCTCCTCGACGGCACCTATCCCGACTACCGCCAGCTCATCCCCGATCAGTATCCGAACCGGCTCCATGTCGGCAAGGACTCCCTGTTGGATGCCCTACGGCGGGTGCGGTTGCTGGTTCGTGACAACACCACCCCCGTTCGGCTGTCCATGCGGAGCGGGGGGGTCGACCTCACCGTGGTGTCCCAGGAGGTCGGAGACGCCAGCGAGACGGTGGATGCTGATTTTGACGGGACGGACCTGACGATCGCCTTCAACCCGACCTATCTCATCGACGGAGTCGAGGCCGTGTCCGGTGACGAGGTGGTACTGCAGACCGTCGATGCCACCAAGCCGGCGACCGTGCAGGCTGCCGAGGAAGGGAACTTCCGTTACCTGCTGATGCCCGTGAGGGTGTCGTAGTCGACCGAACAGCCCCATCGGCCGCGTCGTGCACCTTGTCTCATTGGTCATCTCCGATTTCCGCAACATCGAGACGGCCACCATCGAGCCCGACCCCGAGGGGACGACTGTCATCACCGGTCTCAACGGGAGCGGGAAGACCAGCCTGCTCGAGGCCACCGCCTACCTCTCCTCGCTCCAGTCCTTCCGCGGATCGCCGAAGGAGGCGATGGTGAGGCGAGGTGCCGGCGAGTCCATCTTGCGGGCCCAGACGGTGGTGGAAGGGCGCGCCATGACCATCGAAGCCGAGCTGTCGGCCACAGGCCGTTCCCGGACTTTGGTCAACCGCCAGACGGTGCGCCGGCGTGACGGGTTGCACCAGGCCCTACGCACAACGGTGTTCTCGCCCGAGGACATCGGTATGGTGCGCTTCGGACCGGGGGAGAGGAGGCGGTTCCTGGACGAGACACTGTCGGTGGTCGATCCCCGCGCAGCCCGGACAGCCGGGGACGTCGACCGGATCCTCCGTCAGCGGGCCGCTCTTCTGCGCACCAGCGGGAGGAGGCTCGACCCGGAGGCGGCCCGGACACTCGACGTTTGGGACATGCGGCTCGACCAGGCCGGCACCGCCCTGGTTGAGGCCCGCGAGGCGCTGGTGGCCGACTTGGCCCCCCGCACCGAGGCCCATTACGCCCGTTTGGCGGGGGCCCCGAGCACCGTGACCCTCGACTACCGCCGTTCGTGGGAGGGACGCCTGATCGACGCCCTGGCCGCCCACCGCAGCCGCGACCTCGACCGCGGCGTCTCCCACGTCGGACCCCACCGCGACGAGCTGGAGATCACCCTGGAGGGGCTACCCAGCCGCACCCATTCCTCCCAGGGGGAGCAGCGCTCGGTCGCCCTGGCCCTCCGCCTGGCCGCCCACGAGCTGGCTACCGAACGTTTGGGCTCGGCCCCGGTCCTCCTCCTTGACGACGTCTTCTCCGAACTCGACCCCCACCGCTCCCTGGCTCTGTTGGCCGGCCTTCCCCCCGGGCAGACCCTCCTGACCACCGCCCTGCCCCCACCCGACGGCGTGACGGCGGCCAAGGTGTACACCATGGTGGCCAGGGGCTTGCCGACCCTGACGCCGACCCCGGCCGACAGCCCCATCTGATGGCCGCCGATCGCTACGAACGGGATGGGGGACCGCGGTCCCTCGATAACTCGCTCAACGCCGTGGCCCACAAACTCGGTATCCATGATTCCCGCGGCATCGGGCACCTTTTCGCCGACTGGTCGACGATCGTCGGCCCAGCCATGGCGGAGCATGTCCGGCCGATCCGAATAGACGGCAATTGCCTGGTGGTGAGCGTAGATCATCCGGCGTGGGCCACCCAGGTGAGACGGCTGGGTGACGATCTGTTGAACAGGGTGGCCGATAGGACGGGCCTGACCAGACCCGAGCGCCTCGAGGTCAGGATTCGTCGCTGAAAGGACCACCGACCTACCCGACTATCGGTCTTGTGAGTCGCACCCGGCGGCTACAATGGAGCATTGGAATCGGGGGAACGGCCGTCGTCTGCAGATTGAGCGAAGGCCACTCTGGGACAACCTCGTTACGCCGGTTCCCGTTCGGTTTAACGATGTTGGAAAGGGCGCGCCTGTGGCGCTGAAAAAAGAGGACGACGGCGGCGAGGTACCTACTTACGGTGCGGAGAACATCACTGTTCTCGAAGGCCTCGACCCGGTGCGGAAGCGTCCCGGGATGTATATCGGATCAACGGGCCCGACCGGGCTGCACCATCTGGTCTGGGAGGTGGTGGACAACGCCGTAGACGAGGCCATGGCGGGCTACTGCACGCAGATCGATGTCACGCTGCTGGCTGACGGCGGAGTCAAGGTGGCGGACAACGGCCGGGGGATTCCCACCGGTCCGATGGCCCGCCAAAAGGGTCGTTCGGCGGCCGAAGTGGTCCTGACCACCCTCCACGCCGGTGGGAAGTTCGGGGAGGGGGGCGGCTACAAGGTCTCCGGGGGCCTGCACGGTGTCGGGATCTCGGTGGTCAACGCCCTCTCCGTCCGGCTCCTTTTGGACATCGACAGCGGCGGCGACCACCACGAGATCGAATTCACCAATGGGGGCAAGCCGACGGGGAAGCTCGAGGTGACCGGCAAGGCGCCGCGTGGCCGGACCGGTACCACCGTGACCTTCTGGCCGGACCCGTCCATCTTCGAGGAAGTTGAGTTCCGGGCCCAAACAGTCGTCGAGCGCCTTCAGGTGATGGCCTTTCTCAACAAGGGTCTCGAGATCCGCTTCCGCGACGAGCGGCCGGACGCCAAGCCACCGCAGGTATTCCGCTACAAGGACGGGATCGTCGACTACGTACGCCACCTCAACGCCTCCAAGGAGGCGCTCTTCCGCAAGGTCAGCTCCCTGGAGCAGCGGCAGGAGAGCATGGAGGTGGAGATTGCCCTGCAGTGGAACACCGGCTTCTACGAGAGCATCCACTCGTTCGCCAATGGCATCTCGACCATCGACGGGGGCATGCACGAGGAAGGGTTCCGCAAGGCACTCACCAACGTGGTGAACAAGTACGCCCGGGCCAAGGGGGCGCTGAAGGAGAAGGACAAGAACATGGAGGGGGAGGACATCCGGGAGGGCCTCACCGCCATCATCTCGGTCCGCCTCCAGGACCCACAGTTCGAAGGACAGACCAAGGCCAAGCTCGGGAATGTCCCGGTCCGCTCGTTGGTCGAGCGGGCCACCAACGAGAAGCTGGCCGACTGGTTCGAAGAGAACCCGCGCGAGGCCAACCAGATCGTCCAGAAGGGACTTTTGGCCCAACGGGCGCGACTGGCCGCCCGCTCGGCTCGGGACCTGACTCGACGGAAGTCAGCCTTGGACGGCGCCGGGCTGCCCGGCAAACTGGTCGACTGCTCCTCACGAGACCCGCGGGTAAGCGAATTGTTCATCGTCGAGGGGAACTCGGCGGGAGGCTCGGCCAAGGATGCCCGGAACCCCCAGACCCAGGCCATCCTGCCCATCCGGGGGAAGATCCTCAACGTCGAGCGGGCCCGTATCGACAAGATGCTCAAGAACACCGAGATCCAGGCCCTCATTTCGGCCATCGGTGCCGGCCTGGCCGACGATTTCGACGTTGGCAAGATCCGGTACCACAAGATCATCATCCTGGCCGATGCCGATGTCGACGGGTCGCACATCCGTACCCTGCTTCTGACCTTCTTCTTCCGGCAGATGAAGCTCCTGGTCGAGGGCGGCTTCGTGTACGTGGCCCAACCGCCGCTCTATTCGACCGAGGTGGGGAAGGAGAAGGTGTACCTCAAGGATGACGCCGCGCAGGCGGTTTTCCTCCAGGAGCACCCCAACCATGCCAAGGAGTTCCAACGTCTGAAGGGTCTGGGCGAAATGGACTACGCCGAGCTGCGTGATACGACCATGGATCCGGGTCGCCGCTCGTTGTTGCAGATCGCCGTCGAGCAGGCGGCCATTGCCGACGAGGTCTGCTCCGTATTGATGGGGGAGGACGTCGACCTCCGACGTCAGTTCATCCAGACCAATGCCAAGGACGTGCGCTTCCTCGACATCTGAGGAGAGGACCACCGCTTGCCGGGCGGAAGGTGGGTGGGCGAGCCCCGGTGCCGTAGCCAACAGAGCAAGACAGGGCCAGTGAGCAAGACAGGGATAGTGAATGCCAGGACGTGACAACGACGGAACGGGGGGCTCCGGTACCGACGAGGACGTGTCGGGGTTCATCGAGCCCATCGAGATTCAAGAGGAGATGGAACGCTCCTTTCTCGAGTATTCGATGTCGGTCATCGTGTCGCGGGCGCTGCCCGACGTGCGGGACGGGCTGAAGCCCGTCCACCGGCGGATCCTCTATTCGATGTATGACCAACGGCTCCTGCCCGACCGACCTCGGAACAAGTGCGCCAAAGTGGTCGGCGACGTCATGGGGTCGTACCACCCTCACGGGGATTCGGCCATCTACGAGGCTCTGGCCCGGATGGTCCAGGAATTCTCCATGCGCCACCCGTTGATCGACGGCCACGGGAACTTCGGGGGGACGGGTCCCGACGAAGGTCCGGCGGCCATGAGGTACACCGAGTGCCGACTGGGAGCCCTGGCTCTGGAGCTGATGAGCGGCATCGATCAGGAGACGGTCGACTTCACTCCCAACTACGACGCCACATCGGAAGAGCCGGGGGTTCTTCCCGCCCGCTTTCCCAACCTTCTGGTCAACGGGTCCCAGGGGATCGCCGTAGGAATGGCCACCAACATTCCGCCGCACAATCTGGGCGAGGTGATCGACGCCACCGTCCACCTACTCGAGCATCCCGAGTCCACCCCCGACGAGCTCATGGAGTTCGTCAAGGGCCCGGATTTTCCCACCGGTGCTCTCATCCTCGGGCGCCAGGGGATCCTGGACGCCATCCGCACCGGTCGCGGCTCCATCAAGATGCGGGCGGTGGCCGAGGTCGACGAGGGCCGGGCTGGCGAGACCCGGATCGTGGTCAGCGAAATGCCCTATCAGGCCTCGATCGCCTCGGTGTCGAAGAAGATCGAAGACCTGGTGAGGGCCGGGGATCTGGACGGGATCGCCGAGGTTCAGGACGATTCGTCGGGAGGCAAGACCCGACTGGTGATCCGTCTCAAGAGGGACGCCAACGCCAACGTCGTTCTCAACAACCTGTTCAAACAGACCCCTATGCAAACCAGCTTCGGTGTCAATGCGGTTGCCCTGGTCGACGGGGTGCCCCGGACTCTGAACCTGGCTCAGATGCTGACCCACTACGTGGCCCATCAGGTCGAGGTTGTCACCCGGCGCTCACAGTTCCTGCTGGACAAGGCGCAGGCCCGCGCCCATGTGGTCGAAGGACTGCTCAAAGCCATCGACATGTTGGACGCGGTGATCGCCGCCATTCGTTCGTCGGACGATCGCCCTGCAGCCCTGACGACCCTGCAGGCAGCTCCATTCGAGTTCAGCGAGGAGCAGGCCAACCACATCCTCGACATGACGCTGGCCCGCCTCACCCGGCTCGGCCGCTCCAACCTCGAAGACGAACTGGCCAAGCTACTGGAGGAGATCGCCGAGCTGCAGTCGATCCTCCGTGATCCGGCCAAGTTGCGGGGAGTGATCGCCACCGAACTGGGCGAGATACGGGAGAAGTTCGCCAACGACCGGCGGACGGTGATCACCCATGACCCCGGCGACATGAACGTCGAGGACCTGGTGGACGACGAGGAGTTGGTCGTGACCATGAGTCGGGCCGGATACATCAAGGCGGTGTCGGCCGATGCCTTCCGTACGCAGGGTCGGGGCGGACGGGGCGTGCAGGGAGCCAAGTTGAAGGAAGAGGACCTCATCGACGACGTCGTCCACACCTCTTCCCACGCCCACCTGCTGCTGTTCTCCAACCGGGGCCGGGTGTTCCGACTGCGTGCTCTAGAGATCCCGATGAAGGAGCGCACGGCCAGGGGTACGGCCATCGTCAATCTGCTGCCCCTCGCTCCCAACGAGGTGATTCAGGCCATCATCGGGACGCGTGACTTTCCGGATGAGAGCTATCTGGTGTTCAGCACCAAGCTCGGCCAGGTGAAGAAGACCTCCTTCAGCGAGTACGACAAGTCGCGGCGGGAAGGGTTCATCGCCATCAACCTCCGGGACGGTGACGAGTTGGTCCGGGTGGTGGAAACACACGGCGACGACGACCTGTTTTTGGTCACCTCGTCGGGGATGACGATCCGTTTCTCCGAGCTCGATGTACGGTCCATGGGACGCGACGCCGCGGGAGTGCGCGGGGTGCGGCTGAAGGCCGAGGACCGGGTGGTTTCGTGTGACGTCGCCCGCGACGAAGCCGACATCCTGATCGTCACTGACGCCGGGTACGGCAAACGCACCAAGCTCGATCGATTCAACAGGCAGGCGCGCGGTGGTCAGGGCGTCCGGGGTATCCGTCTCACGGCCAAGCGGGGCCGGGTGGTGGCAGCCTTCATGGCCGCCTTGGACGATGAGATCCTGCTCATTTCGGCCTCGGGGGTGGTCATCCGCACCGCCGTGCGGGAGATCGCTTCGCAGGGCCGTGACGCCACCGGGGTGCGGGTCATGAACCTCGACGGGGGCGATGCCGTGGCCGCCGTGGCCGCCGTCGCTGGTGAGTCCGAGGTCGAGTGACCGTAGGGATGGGCCGGTGTCCGGGGGGGTACCGGGCACCGAGACGGGCTCGTTCCTTGGGGTAGCGTCATACACCGCCGTCGCGGGGCTATAGCTCAGTCGGTTAGAGCGCAGCACTGATAATGCTGAGGTCGCAAGTTCGATTCTTGCTAGCCCCACCAGGTGTCTCCGACCTCCCTGGCCCGGGGAGCTGCCGGCGGCGATCCCTGCCCGTACGGCTCGGTCCCGCCTGTCGTCCCTCTGGCGCTGAGCGCGGGTGGCCTCGATGACGTCCGATTCCGGCAGCCACTCACTGTTGAGGTGTTCGAACAACCCAACGACCAATTGCCCGGAGCAACCCGTCGCCTGACCCTCCACAAAAGCTCGTCGTCAGACTGCCGGATCGATGGGGCGGAAGCACCGATCTCTCTGCCGTACGCCGGGACGGCCTTCGAGCCGGGCGCCCTGATGTTGATCCGACCCCTCGATCCCGACCGCAGCCATGATCGCCCGCCGAAATAATCCCGGCGATGTTTGCGTTGCGAAGTAATGGCAGGGGCGAGAGATAGAGGACGACGTCAGGAAGGGGACCCTTGCCGTGACCGGGAGAGTTGTTGATCCACCTGAGAGCCAATGGCCCCAGAGTCCTTTGAGTGGTTCGGAAGGTCGGAACCAGGTGCCGAATGCCTTCGACACCCCCATGACCGGCGAGAAAGCCCATGAACTGATCGACCGGGTGACGCTCGAGCTGGGCAGAATTGCCGCCGTTGTCGAGAGCATCAGGGATGCGTTCTCTCCGACCATGGAGCTCCTCGAGGCCGGCTATGCGATTCAAACCGCTCTCGTGGTGCTGAGCGATTGGACGGGCGGCCCAAGCTACCAACGTTGGGCGGACCCTTCTCCTTTTACAAGAGCGGAAGGTGGATGGGAGCCGTGAGGGGACCCGACCGATGACTGTCCAGGTCGTCGGGCTGGCCTTGGCGGCCAGTGGGTTCACCGCTTTGGCTTCCGTCGCCCAGCGGCGGCCTGCCAAACCGGCGCCCGACGAGCTGAGTTTCAACTGGCGGTTGGCCCGGTACCTGATTCATCGACCGGTGTGGTTCCTCGGCATCGCCAGCATGGTCCTCGGTTTCCTCTTTCAGGTGGAGGCCTTGCGGATCGGCAGCTTGAGCTTGGTGCAGCCGTTGATCGCAACCGAGCTGGTGATCGTTTTTGGACTCATCGCCCTGCAAGGCCACGGCCACGTCGGGGGGCGTGACTGGCTCTCCGCCATTGGCATGGCGGTCGGACTGGGAGCGTTCCTAGCTCTCGCCCGGCCGTCGAACGGCCACCACCATGCATCCTCCTCGATGTGGGTTCTGGCCGCCTTGTCCACGTTCGTCCTCGCTGGTGCTCTGGCCGCCCTGGCCTACTGGCCCGACCGAGCGGGCCACCGTTCGAGCGCCACCCGGAGGGCCGCGCTCCTCGGGATCGCCGCCGCGACCGCGTTCGGGTTCGTTGCGGCGGTGGTGAAGGAACTCAGCACCCACCTGGCCCAGGGGCCATCCGGAGTCCTTGGTAACTGGTCTCCCTATGTACTGATCCTCTCGGGTGCGGTAGCGATGTTCTTGGCATCGAACGCCTTCCAGGCCGGGTCGCTTGCTGCCTCGCAACCGGGCCTGACCATCGTCGACCCGCTCGTAGCCAGTGCGCTCGGCGTGGTCCTGTTCGGTGACAGACTCAACCTCCAGCCCCTGTCCGTTGTCGGGGAGGCGCTCGCTCTCACCTTGGTGGTTGTCAGCGTCATGGTGTTGAGTCGCAGCCCACTCGTACAAGGCGAAACCGCGTCTCCCGATGCGCTTGGTTCGACAGGTCTCTACAGGCTCCCCGCCGACTCAGGACAGTTGGTGCCCGACGGTGGAATACCGCTGTACCTGCAGAGCCGGACTGTCGATATCACTCGACAAGCTCGCAAGGCCTCCTTGGTCCGCGGCCCACCGTCCGTCGGCACGCGGAAACCCTGACTCGCTCTCGTCAAAGGGCGTAGTCCGGATTCCGGCTCGCCCCGGCTGACGATCATCCGGGCGGTGGCGACGGATGGCCTGGACCAGGCGCTCGAGGTGGCCGATGCTTCCCATCTTTTCGAATCGGCGCAGGGGCTAAATTGTCGGCCAACATCACTTCGGGCGTGGAACACCGGACACAAAGGAAGTGGCAATGGTGCACACGATTCGTCACCTCACCGGAACGGCCAAGCCTGGAGAGCCCAACGACCGCCCTCCCGCCCCGGCGCCCCCCCCTCCGCCCCGCTGGCGGATGTGGCTCCTACCGGCGGGCGTCCTCATCACACTGCTGTTGCTCTCCGTCAATCACACGTCGAGCACCCCGACCGAGAACTACAGCTACTCGAAGTTCCTCTCCCAGGTCACCACCGGGCATGTCCGTACGGCCTCGGTCAACCCGAGCGGCGCCATCACCGGGACGCTCAAGGACGGCGACGACTACACCAGCCAGATCCCCACAGCCATCACCGACGACCAGCTGGCCCCGACCTTGAAGGCCCACGACGTGAACATCACCGGGGTGGGGCAGGGCTCGGCCCTCCTTTCCGACCTTTTGGCCTTCGTGCCCATCCTCTTGTTCATCGCCTTTTTCATCTGGATCGGACGACGGAGCCAGAAGCAGCTGGCCGGGGGGATCATGGGCATCGGCGGGTCCAAGGCCAAGGTCTACGACGAGGACAAGCCCACCACCCGCTTCACCGACATCGCCGGCTACGAGGGGGCCAAGCGTGAGGTGTCCGAGGTGGTCGATTTCCTGAGCCATCCCGAGCGCTACGCCCGGGCCGGGGCCATCGGCCCCCGGGGGGTGCTGATGGTGGGACCGCCGGGGACGGGCAAGACCCTGATGGCCCGGGCCGTGGCCGGGGAGGCGGGGGTGCCCTTTTTGGCCCTCACCGGGTCGAGCTTCGTCGAGCTGTTCGTCGGAGTGGGCGCCTCCCGGGTGCGGGACCTGTTCGCCGACGCCCGCAAAAGGGCCCCCTCGATCATCTTCATCGACGAGATCGACGCCATCGGCCAGCGCCGGGGGGGCTCCATCGTCTCCAACGACGAGCGGGAGCAGACCCTCAACCAGCTGCTGGCCGAGATGGACGGCTTCGACCCCTCGACCGGGGTGGTGGTCATGGCCGCCACCAACCGGCCCGAGGTCCTCGACCCTGCCCTCCTCCGCCCGGGACGCTTCGACCGGGAGGTGGAGATCCCCCTACCCAACCAGGCCGAACGGACGGCCATCCTGGCCGTGCACACCGAGGGCAAGCACTTGTCCGACGATGTTGATTTCAATGCGGTGGCCCGGGCCACCCCCGGGTTCTCGGGAGCCGACCTGGCCAACCTCATCAACGAGGCGGCCATCGTGGCCGTCCGGGACGACCGGGACGTCATAACCGCCAAAGACATCGACGAGGCCCGGGACAGGGTCATCCTCGGGAGGCGGGACGGCTCCAATGCCCTCCTTCCCGAGGAGAAGCACTCGGTGGCCGTCCATGAGACGGGGCACGCCCTGGTGGCCTTCTTCTCCGAGCACGGCGACCCGGTGGCCAAGATCACCATCCTGCCGGCCGGGCGGGCCTTGGGGGTCACCGAGCAGCTGCCGGTGGACGAGCGCCACCTCTACGCCGAGAGCTACCTGCTCGACTCCCTGGCCATCCGTCTCGGGGGCCGGGCCTCGGAGAACCTGGTCTTAGGGGAGGCCTCGACCGGGGCGGCCAACGATCTCGCTGGGGCCACCGACCTGGCCATCAAGATGGTGAGGGACTGGGGGCTGTCGCCCCGGTTGGGACCCATCGGCTACGGATCAGACCAGGCTTCCTATCTGAGCGGGTCCCCCCTGGGCACAGAGCGCCCCTACTCGGAGGGCACCCAGCAGGTCATCGACGAGGAGGTGAGCCGCCTTTTGACCGAGGCCGAGGACCGGGCCCGGGGGCTGCTCACCGCCAACCGTGACTCCCTCGACGCCACGGTGAGCGCTCTTCTCGAGAAGGAGACCATCTCGGGGGAGGAGCTCACTGCCATCGTCGATCGGGTCAAAGGTGACGCCGCTCAGGAGAAGCGACCCGAAGTCAAAGCCCCTCGGTCAACGCCAAATCCAGGTCACGTGTCTGAGGAGCCTCCTGAATCCCACCCCGATCATCTGGTGGAGCTGACCCGGGTGCAGCCTTTCGAGGCGGAAGTGATAGCCGCCCGTCTGCGGGCCTCGGGTATCGAAGCAACGCTCGGATCGGGCTCGGTCTACGAGTCGATCAGTTTCGCCGCCGGCGTGCCGGTGTATGTTCCGGCGGAAGATGTTTCACGAGCAAGGGTCCTACTGGACGAACGTGGTGAGCCTGAGTAGCCGGAGGCCCGGTCGTCGTCAGCCAGTAGTCCCGACAAGCAATGCTCGACCCGTGCCGGTCTTCATCAAGAACGCACAGAGAGGGATTTAGATGGCTAAGGACTGGAGCCGAAGTCTCTACTGGGGTAGCGAGCACCCGGCGCTATGGGGAACTGCCATCGGTCTTGTGGTCGCCCTCATTTGGTTTGGCGCCTCCTATGCCATCGATCCACATGAGGGCGGCGCCTTTAGATTCGTGTTTCCGGTGATCTTCGGCGCGGTTATTGGGTTCGGCTACTACATGATGGCCAAGGTTGATGAGAGCTAGGCCGTCGACCGCCCCCATGAGCCTCGCTTGGTTGCCGTAGTTCGCGCCTAGCCTCAGCGTTTCCCGCGTAACCGAGCGCCTCAGTTGCCGGATGCTCCGTCCATCTCGACCTCGACCCGCCCCGATCGCGCCGGTGCCGTTCCAGCGGTGAAATCGGTGCCCTTTTGGGTGTTTTCCTTGTGTCCCTTTCTTGTGAGCACAGGTCAAGGCGTTGGCGGAGGTTGTCAACGGGCATCGATGGTTCTACAGTTCGTCTGCTTGCATCAGGTCAGAGCCGAGGCTGGCGCTCGTGAGTACCGGCAGGAGGAGCGGCGCCCGAGGTGATCCGCTTGTTCACATGTCGGAGCCAATAGATGACCCTCGAGCGCACGCCACCTTCGCCTCCGGAAGAGTCGGTCAAGATCTCGACGGCTGCTGAAGGCCAGCAGGTCGGCCACGACGGGTCCCCCGCCCCAACTACTGGAGATAGTCCGAGGCTCCAAAAGCTCACCATCGTGGTGCTCGTCGTTGGTCTGGTGGTGACCGGGGTGCTCACCGCAAGCTCCCGACTCAACTATCTGCATGACGAGCAGCGCCTGTCGAACCTCCAGACCAACCTGACCGCGTCTGCACTGGGCATCGCCCCGGTCGACTTGGAGCGCCGGCTCGGTCAAACGGCCGCGGCCGCGGGTGAAGCGCCAAACCCCGTCGCCACCTTCCGTCAGGTGATCGCCCCGTCGATGGCTCCGGCGGGGCCATTTGCCAGCGCATCGCTCGCTCTCGTGCGCAATGGTCAGGTCCACGTACTTGTCCACACGGGAGCCGTACCGATCAAAAGTCCAACCGGAAAGACGGCTACGGCACTGTTCGACCAAGCAGCGAGCTCCGGCTCGCTCATCACGGCCAGAGTCGAGGGCAAAGGACTGCAACGATTCGCCTATCTGATGCCGTTCGTCGGATCGAGTGGGACCTACGTCGCCTCTGCCGGAGAGGCCCTACCGAGCAGTCGCAGACTCGTGATTCCACCGAGCTCACCGGACGCGGGGCTCAATGTGGCCATCTACTTCGGTAAAACGACGAGCTCCGCCGCCCTCATCGAGACCAATGTCTCGCACCTGCCGCTCACCGGGACCGTCTCCACGGCCGTCGTGCCCTTCGGATCCAGCGTCCTGACGCTTGTGGTCTCACCGACGAGCCCGTTGGCTGGGAAGTGGTCGGAGCTCCTTCCCTGGGGCATTCTTGTCGTCGGCTTACTATTCACTGCCGGTGTCGCCACAATGACGGAGCGTCTTGTACGCCGACGCCGACAAGCCGAGCGACTCGCCGAGGAGAATCGACGTCTGTACGGGGAACAGCGCAGCGCGTCACTGACGCTTCAGCGCTCCCTGTTACCGAAGGCGCTACCCAGAATCGACGGCGTGGAGTTCGCAGCCCGCTACATCCCGGGGGAGTCCGGTATGGAGGTCGGCGGCGATTGGTACAACGCCATCGCCATTGACGATCATCGCTTCGCTTTCGCGGTAGGTGACGTGTCGGGCCGGGGGCTGGCTGCGGCGACGATCATGGCGGGACTTCGCTATACGATTCGTGCCTACGCCTCACTTGCTTACAGCCCAGTGCAAATCCTGGAGACAACTTCTAAGGAGATCGATATCAGTTCGGATGGGCATTTTGCCACCGTTCTCATCGGGCTCGTTGACAATGACCGGCGCGAAATCACGGTGGCGAGTGCGGGCCATCTCCCGGCTCTGCTTCTAAACAGTGAGCAGGCGGTATTCGTGAATGCTCCGGTTGGTGTTCCACTCGGTATTGAGGGCCCAGGGTACGAGTCGGTGACGATTCCTATTGCACCGAACTCGACGCTGATTGCCTATACCGACGGGCTGGTTGAGCGGAGAGATGAGGTCCTCAACGTCGGGATGGAGCGGCTGCGCACGGCGGCTTCGGGCGAAGCCCCGTCGGTTGACGACCTTCTTTCCCGGATTGTTGACGATTTCTTCGCCGAAAATGTGTCCGACGACGACACTGCGCTGCTGGCCATTCGATGGCTCGACTGATCAGGCGACAGAGACTCAACCTGAGTAGGTCGCTAACTATTGGGCATAGTCAGCTTCGTCGCCACCGGATCGAGTCGTTCGAAAGGGACGACCGGCCGTAGGGATTCGCGCCAGATTTGCTGAGGCGATTCGCCACCAGCACACCGTCGTAATAGATAGCCGTAATAGATGACGGCAATGACGGTCGAGCGATACCTGACGTTCCTTTTTCTGTCCTGTCCTTGCCCATCCCGTTCGACCACTGTGCGATCAGATCGGCTCGCGATTTCCTGACAGAGCCAAAAGCGTTCGGTCCAAACGGGGCGGTCTAGAGGAGCTTCGGTCAAATATTGGGGGTTAGACCCCTTCTGATAAGGGCATGCTAGGACCGAGCTGTGGACGCGGATTCGGTAATAGGGTTGCGTGTCGGCTGAGCAGTCAGCCGTTGGAGGGTTTGTGACGAGAATGCACTTCACCAATGATCCGGAGTGCGTCGCAGCCTGTAGAGATTTCGTCGAGCGGGCCCTCCGCCCACGTTCGGTCGATTTGGTGGACCGGGCGGTCCTGGTGACCAGCGAACTCGTGACCAATGCAATCCGTCACACCCGAGAGGGCGGATCGCTCGAGGTGGTAATTGCTCCTGAGCAGCTCCGTCTCGAGGTTAGCGACTACAGCCACAGTGAGCCCCGTCAGCTCCCGCATGGTGAGTCAGCCACCCACGGTCGAGGCCTGCCCATCGTGTCTACCTTGGCCAGTGACTGGGGTGTTCACGAGAGCGGCGCAGGGAAGACAATCTGGGCCACCTTCGATCTTGACTGACAGAGCTTTGTTACCGCCGGGTAGGGGCGCTACTCCCACGCAGTGGACCAAGGCGCCATCCACTGGGCCAGCCCGATGATCTCAAATGTCTTGGCCACTTGCTCCTGGGGCCGAGTCAATAGGAAGGAGGAACCCCGTCCTTCAATTCGCTGTCTGGCCAGCACCAACGCGGTGATCCCGGAACTATCGACAAACGAGAGCCCGGCCAGGTCCACAACGACCGTGGGTCCGGCAATTTCGTTCAAAGTATCCGGTAAACCTTGAGAGGTGGCGAGGTCCAATTCGCCCGACAGGGCGACGACCTGGACGTCGGCAGCTTGCCGCACGACAACGCTGAAAGGCTCCGAGGCCATAGTGCTAAATCCTCCTAAAGGTGACTGTTCGAGACCTTCGCCGTCGCGATCTTCAAAGTCGGCTGTTCAAGCCGACCCGCTCTGTGGCTGGCCTCACTCGACTGCCCCGCACAATCTCCTAGGCAATATCCCGCAGATTTCGGTTCTCGCGCTGGGAAGCCCGGACCAGAACCAGGAAGCCTGCTCATCCGACATTTCGCCCTCCTGCAACATCCTGAGATTCATCACGACCTCATGGGTACGAAGGGAGGAAAACGGGCTCAGCTGCCGGTACCTTAGCTTCGATGCAGGAGACGGCTTCCGAGGCCGCTTCCCCAGGGCGCTCCCGCGCCTGGCATCGGGGGAATCCTCTACCGAGCCATGGCCCGGCTGCGACTCTAAGACGGAGTCAACCAGGCCCGCCAGTCACGACGGTGACGTAAGCCAACGACGTCGCTTGGCACGGTCGAGTCGATGCCAAAGGGACATCCAAACGGCCCCGGCTTCGAGTTGCCGGAGTCGTTGGTCCGCTGCCAGCTGCCCGGCGGCGAAGCCGACGATCCCTGAGCCGGTCTCCGCTTGACGGCGAAGCCACCGCTGGGCCACTACGGCGTCCTGGTGGTGCCCGAGGAGCGTCTGGAGGTGCTTCGCCCCCTTGGCTGTTGAGCGGGCCGGTTTCCCGACGGCCGGTGACAAGAGTTCGGCGGCATACCTCAGCTGCTTGGCGCAGATGCGGACTTTGTGCAGATGGCGGTCGGTAGGGCGCCGGTCAGCTCGACAAACCATCTGGCGCAGTCTGCTCCAGTCTCTGGCCACCAACGGCGGGAACACGTCACGGGCGAGCTCGCTCGACGCCGAGGGTTCGACCACGGGGGGATGGGCCGCCGCCGCATGGAGTCTGTCGAGAAGGGTGAGATACCGATCACTGCCGAGCACCTGAGCTACCCGACGGCACGCCTCGGCCCGCTCCTTGCGGAGCAGGGTCACCAGTACAGCGAGACCCTCTGCGTCGACGCTGCCCTGATGACGCTCGACGGCCAGATAATCGGCAAGCACGTCGCAGTCCCGCACCTCGCCCAGCGCCGATCCGAGCCACTGGAGATCATCCCTGGTATGCCGGAGCCAAACGGGGTCCAGGACATCACCCACCGTCTTGAGTTCCGAGCGGAGGCGGCGGGATGCCACCCGGGCCTGGTGAATGGCTTCAGGGGCCGGATCGGACGGGTCCAACCTCAGCCGGTAATCGTGGTCGACCAGACGGCGCAGCGATGACCCGATACCTCGCCGCAACACATCCCCCACGGTGAGGTGATGGCCCGAACGGGGACGATCCTCATTTTCGGTCTGTCCGAGGGCCCGAGCCAGCTTGGGGCGGCCCGAGCCCGGGCGAGCGCCCGCCTCCACCAGGCGGTCCAGCACCTTTGCCACCCAGTCGTCGTCCGCCGCCGTCTCGAGCTCGACCTCGTGGAACCGAAGGCCGTCCTGATGTCCGCCGTGCACGGTCACGTCGTCGTCGTCGATCTCTCCGATGATCTTCCCGTTCTCGTTGCTGAGCGCAATCCGCCGGCGGGTGCACTCCAACTCAGCCACCACCTTGAGCGGCTGGCGCCGCAGCACGCCGACCAGGATCTCCCGTGCCTCGGGCGGCACAGAGCCCACTATCCCCTCCCAGGTGTGCTCCGAGCGGACCGTCTGGGATGCTCCAAGGTGAATGGGAAGCTTTAGCGTCCAGACGCCCGGGCCCTCATCCTCGCCCCGACGGTGACGAAGGGTGATGCCAGCGGCCCAGAGGCGGAGGTCCTCCGAGTCGAGGTACGTGGACCAAAGCCGCTGGGTCTGGAGAACCGCGGCACCGGGAACCACCCGCCGGAGATCGGGCAGTGTGAAATCCAAGTTGGCATCCAGCTTTGTTTCTCGTTCGATAGCGACGCTCACAGTGAGCCCGTACCCAACCGCTGTCCGTATCAATCGTGCCGGTTGTGCACCCGACGTTCCTGGCCCTTTTGCCTGCCACCCAGCTGGGGGCGTTGAGATCGTCGGGACGTCTTTGAACGTGCTCCGCACCAAGCTGGTGGCAACGACTTTGGGATTGATCCGCCGAGACCGATCACTGCCGTCGGGCAAAGCTCAGATATATGTATCGTCTCGACGCAGTACGTTGCCCCGATCGTCCTGGATCACCCTTCGATGCCGGCGCATTCCAGAGCCCAGCATCCCGATGAGGGACAGCACGACGCCGACTGCCCCGACAATCATCAAAATGACGCCGACCGTTTGCACGTTGAATCCGTGCTGGTCCGGGCTGACGGTGAGCGCAAAGTCAAGGACCGCACCCACTGCGAAGGCAATGATGCTGGCTGCTAGTCCACCGGCCATGAGAATCCCCTCCGTGTGCTGATAGCGACGGCCGTTCTCTACCCGTTCTGCATCGCCCGAAACGACCTCATGGTTTTGAGCAGGCATGCCCACAAGCGATGCCCAGGTTTTTGGTGATCCGGAGGTACCAGGAATCAGACGACCGCCGATTGTTCAGCGAACAACGGTCTACCTCGTCTGGTGGGCGGTTTCCGATCGTCCCAACAGGGGTAGCAGCAACTGCGTGATGGCAACTCTCTACCGAACCAGTACTCGCCGACACGGGGCGGGATCGTGAAGGCCAACAACCACCGGATGGCGGCGGTTGACGAGTGGCAGCGATCCCATCGGGCCACGGCAGTGACCTACGCCGTCTTGAAGAAGTTCGGTGACGACAGCACCAATCAATTCGTTGTGGGACTCGGTTGGTACGGCTTCGTGGCCATCTACCCCCTACTGCTGGTCGTCGTCACTGTCTTTGGGTTCATCGGCGCCGCTTCGCTGGGCCACCACTTCGTAGCCACACTGCACGAGTTCCCCGTTGTGGGAACTCAGTTCAATCCGCAGCGGGGATCGAACAGTCTTCATGGAAGCAACTTGGCGTTGTTCATCGGCCTCATTGGCTTGCTCTACGGTGCCCAGGGGGTAACGCAGACAGCCCAAATGGCGATGGTGAGGGTATGGAACATTCCCCAGGTGGATGCACCGGGATTCCTACCTCGACTGGGACGAAGCCTGGTTGGCTTAGCCATCATCGGGGGCTCCTTCGTGCTGAACGCGGCAACGGCGACGTTGGCTACTGGCTCGGGGGTTGGCTATTTCGCGCGCATTCCAATACTGGTGGGTATGTTGGCCATGAATGTCGTGCTGTACGTCCTGGCATTCCGCGCCCTCACGCCGGCCACCATTGCCACTGCCTCCCTCCTACCAGGAGCTGCCGTAGCCGCCACCGGGTTCACCTTCCTCGTTACGCTCGGATCCGGGCTGGTCCAGCACCAGGTCCGGAACAGCTCGGCCACCTATGGTCAGTTCGGAATTGTGATCGGCCTCGTGGGCTTTCTCTTCCTACTGGCCAAGATCAGCCTCTACGGCGCAGAACTCAACCCTGTTTTGGCCAGGCGGCTCTGGCCCCGGGCGCTACAGCCCGTAAACCCCACCGAGGCCGATGATCACGTGCTGCATGACATCACCCACGAGAACCTCCGACGCCGAGATCAGCGGATCGGAGTCGGTTTCGGCGACCATGCCCAGGAGGAAGCGCGACTCGATATCAAGCGCAGCGGCCGGGGTCTCCAGGCCGTCGGACCGGATAGTCGCGCTGTCCCGGCACACGTGTCGACGTCAATGAAGTCGGGGGCGTGATGACCCGCGACTCCTGGATGAACCGCCCGTCCGACGAGGACGAAGGGACAGACCCGTCGGACGACGACTTTGGGAGCTCGAACCGTCAGGGAATCCATGTCGAGCTCTTCGTCGTGGCGCTCGTACTGACACTGGGAGTATGTGCTGTGCTCCTCGCTCTCCTCACACGGAAGCGTCTGTTTGCCCGTCAAATCAGCCCAGCTGAGAGCCCGATTCAAGTGACGTGACGGGGACCGTTCCGGGTGTGGTCGTCTTGTGGCTTGAGATTCCCGTGTCGGGTCGACGCCGGGGCACCTCACGACGAGAGGCGTGAAAGACTGAGTGTCGCAAGGAGGAGGAGGTGGCACCAGTTCACGACGTTCGGCTGCGACGGCTTGGAGCCGAGGCAGGAGCAGAGCAAGTCGTAGGGGCGCTTGTGGCAGATGGTGCCGTCATCGTCCACGATCTGTTGACTCCGGAAGTGGTTAAGGCCATCAACGCAGAGGTCGAGCCGTACGTCGCACTGGCCGACCCCGACATGCGTCATCTCAACCCCGGGGTCCAGATCTTCCACGCGCAAACTCGCCACGTCTCCGGTCTGGCCGGCAAGTCACCCACCTTCGCCACCGAGGTCATGATCCACCCGCTCCTCATGGCCGTGTGCGAGACCATTCTCGGACCGTCGTGTGCCCGCTATCAGCTCAATTTGGCTCATCTGCTGGAGCGTCTGCCGGGAGCGGGAGACCAGTTCTGGCACCGGGACGAGATCGTGTGGAACCTTGTGCCCGAACCCAAGCCCGAGTTGCAGCTGGCCTCGGTGATCGCTCTGGTCGACTTCACAGCCGAGAACGGCGCCACTCGTGTTTTTCCTGGGAGCCACCGATGGGAGGTCGGTCGTTACCCGGCCGACGAGGAGGCCGTTATCGCGGACATGCCCGCCGGCTCGGCGATCCTCTACCTGGGATCGACGTTCCATGGCGGAGGCGCCCACAGCGGCGCGGAGCCCCGCCGCGGCGTGCACCTGTCGTACACGCTGGGCTGGCTGCGCACCGAGGAGAACAACTACCTCGCTGTTCCACCCGAGTTGGCCTACCGGCTACCCCGGCAGTGCCAGGAGGTCCTGGGCTATGCCGTCCACGATGCCATCGAGCGCGGTGGCGGCTACCTCGGCATGCTCGACCTCCGCGACCCGATCGAGCTGTTCGAAGAAGGCTGGACCGGTGGTGGCCTTACCGAGCCAACCTCGGAGCTCTGACCATTCGGAGTTCGATGCCACTGTGGCTAGGCGGAACGGCTTGGGCAGGCCAGTCGGTTAGGGCGAGGGCGGTTCGCCAAAGAGGTCGGAAATGCGCCGCGAAATGCCGCGCACAGCCTCCGCGTCCACCTTCAACTCGAGACTTGGACCACTCCGCGTGGCCGTGACGAAGCCGGCCTGTCGCAGCTGCTTCACGTGCACGCTGATGGTTGGTTGGGCGAGGTTGAAATCGAGAGCGAGGTCCCCGATGGACCGTGGTCCGGACATGAGATGGTTGACGATGGCCAACCGGGTCGGCTCAGCAAGCACGCGGAGCTGACGGGCAAGCTCCTCGGTTCGGGCCCGAGCCCCGAGTTCACCCATTCCGGTGCCGACGCCGACCAATTGGCAGCCTGGCAAGTCAAGATACAGGCCCTTTCCGAAGAGAGCGCAGACCACGAGAACCACCGGAACACGTCGCTGGAGAATCTCGGGAAAGTGCTCCTGAACCACACCGCAGTCGGCCGAGACCATTCGATTCCATTCCCCGCCCCGCGCCAGCTCCCGGCGGGCTGAATCGGCTCCGTTCTTCGCGGTAGCTATCCCTTCTTCGCGCCACCAACGGTCCAGCGTGCCGTAGAGCGACTCCAGCGTGGCCCGGTAGGCGGTCCACCGGGCCGGGTCTTCACAGAGCCGGGCGATGCGCCCGTTGATGACCTCACGTGCGTGTTCGGACTCCGACTGGAGGGGTAGGTCCCGGGGCACCAATGAGCGTGCCGATTCCATGGCATCGAGCAGTCGATCGAAGTCGATCTCTTCCAACGCTCCCGCCGTGTGGGCCAGTACCTCGATTTCGGAGAAGCCGTGCAGGTCGTCACCCCAGAACTCCCTGATTGCCTGGAACACAGGCGGATACTCGTCCGCCACTTCCTGCAGGATGGGGTGCTGCGAACGCAGTTGTGATGACCAGGCTGCGTGGGCCGCCCAGGACAGCTCCAGGGGCAAGGACGGCCCAATGACGGCGACCTCGACCGGCGATCCCGGGGCGTCTGTGAATTGCATAGTTTAAGAACTATATACCTAAATGGTTTCTTTGGCCAAATTAACCAGTAAGATAAAGCCCATGGCACAAGCAAACAGAAGGGGAACATCGTGAACCCCGGGCTGGCCTCCCGGCTGGCCGACGAGCGCCGTCGTGATCTCATTGCTGTCGCCAGCCCACCGACCCGGCTCCACCGCAGGCCGGTCGCTACCACGATGGGTGTGATGCTCATTCGCGCCGGGCGCCGCATGGCAGGACCCGAGGTGTTGCGAGACGGTCACTTGGCTGCGCTCCTGTCGGCCCGGCCCAACATGACCGCGGCCGAACATCATCGCCACGGCTGACCTCCCGGCCGCCGCTGTTCGGTGCCGGGCTAAGTCAACTCGGCGTGCTCGCCCCCTGGGCCTTGTCGATCATGGGCAGAAAAGCCTGTCGGGGCTGGCGGTAGGTGGGGAACGTGGTGGTAGAGGACCGCACCAGCCAGCGCCGCCTCTGGGGTCGTCGGAGGGGTGGGAAATTTTGGAGGAACCCCCGCTTCCTCCGGTACCATTTCTTGCCGGTGAGGCCCAATCGGGTCAGCCGAACCCTTCCATTGGGCGCAACGAACGTAACCGTCAATGCTGAGGTCGCCGAGTCCAATTCCCCTTGGTCCCAAACCCTTCCTCGGTTCGAGCACAGGAAGGATCGCGCTCCTCTACGAAGGGCCGGAGTGGCAGGGGGTCAGAGCGAGGTTCAGTGGAGAACGTGAACAGCAGACCATCCAGGCACGGCTCGGCAATGTTCGTGGCCGGCATCCTTCTGGCGGTGTTGGGTGGAATTGGCATCTCCGCCGAGGCCAACAACCACGCCGTCTGTGACTCGACCCTCGGCCAGCTGGCCCAGTTCGATCAGAACATTCGGGATAGCTGCTCGACCGACAACGCCCTTTTCTATTTGGGCATCGTTGTACTGGTCGCTGGATCGGTGTTGCTGGTAGTCGGCAGTATCCGGTTGTCCAGGCCACCAAGGCCGGCGCCTGCTCGGCAGGGACCCTTCCCGGGTCAACCGGGCCCGGGTTGGTACCCCTCACCAGGTCGCCCCGGCTATGTCCGGTGGTGGGACGGCGTTCGCTGGACGGAGCAGGAATACGTACAGGCGGTGCCGCCCCCGACTTCGTCGCCTCCTACGCTGTCACCCCCGACACCGATGCCGCCATGGCCACTGTCGCCACCTCCGACGTCGCCGCCCCCTCCGACAGCCGATTAGCCCTATCAGATCCCCGGGGTCCAGCAGGTGACCCGATCACCCGGCCGTCATAGTGTGGCCGGATGGCTGTCCGTCGCGTGGCGATCGTTCCTCACACCCACTGGGACCGTGAGTGGTACAGGTCATTCCAGGGTTTCCGACTCGATCTGGTCGACCTTCTGGATGTACTGCTTCCCCTTCTCGATGCGGGTGAGAATTATCCGTACTTCATGCTGGACGGTCAGATGGCCGTGGTCGACGACTATCTCGAAGTGCGACCCGAACAGGAGGACCACCTACGGTCGCTGGCTGTTGCCGGGCGTATCAGCATGGGGCCCTGGTACATCCTCATGGATGAATTTCTGGCCTCCGGTGAGACCATCATCCGCAATTTGCAGATGGGTCTGGTCCGTGCCGCCGCCTTCGGCGGCGCCATGCCCGTCGGCTACCTGCCCGACATGTTCGGTCATATCGCACAGATGCCCCAGATACTCCGACTAGCCGGATTGACCGACGCCGTGGTCTGGCGGGGCGTGCCGTCGACGATCACCAAAACCGGGTTCTTCTGGGAGGCGCCCGACGGCTCCACCGTGCGGGCCGAGTACCTCCCCACCGGCTACAGCAACGGAGCCACACTCCCCGACGATGCCAAGGCACTGGTGCTGCGGGTGGCCGAGCATCTGGAGGAGGTCGGAGATCTGGTCATTGGTGATCTGCTGTACATGAATGGCTCGGACCATCTGAAACCACAACCATGGCTGGGACGGGTCGTGGCCGAGGCCAACGACCTCCAGGACGACCTCGTCTTCGAGATCCTTTCCCTCCCCGACTACCTGGCGTCCGCATCGACCGAAGGCCTGGATCTCTGGAAGGGGGAGCTCCGTTCGGGCTTCCGGGCCGACATGTTGATGGGTGTCACCTCAAACAGGGTGGACGTAAAGCGCATCGGGGGTCGAGCGGTTCGGGACCTGGAGCGCCGGGCCGAACCTCTCTCCGCACTTTTCCAACCACCTTCGCAGTGGCCGCATCGGCAGCTCGAGCTGGCCTGGAAAGAGATCGTGCGTAACTCGGCGCACGATTCGATCTGTGCCTGCTCGGTAGACGACGTCGTCGACGCAGTCATGCACCGCTATGCAGAAGCACGCACCATCGCCAGTGGACTGGCCGACAGGGCCATTTCGGCTCTGGCCGACTCGTTGGCCGAACCAGGGTGGTACGTGCTCAATCCTGTTCACCGTCCCCGCTCCGGCCTGGTCGAGGTGGACGTCGGTGCCCTTCAGCTACAGGTCGGCGACGTCCAGGTGCTCGAGGAGAGCAGCGGCCACATGGGCTCGATGGAGCTGGATGCCGATACGCTCCGCACTGTCCTCGGCATGCTCCAGAGCCCGCAGATCGAGCACGATACCTGGCTTCACGACATCGTGGTCGAGGAGAACGGCGCGGGGATCGACATCACCCTGTTGGCGGGACACGAAGAGCGCCACGATGTATCGATCGTGCAGGCCAAGCGCGACGTCTACGCCCGTCTGGAGGCGCGGCCCGAGGCTGTCATCCGCCTGGGCATGGACCGACCACCTGTCCGGCGGATTGTGGCCCGGTCGGCGGCTGTGGCGGGGTTTGGGTGGCAGCCGTTCGAACCGGTGACCCTGGAGTATCCGGTTGTGGCCAGTGCGCCGGGGGAGCCGGCCTCGCTGGCCAATGGTTTGGTGTCGATCGAAATCGACGAGCAGCTCGGAACCTTCTCCCTCGACGGGCGGTCGGGCTACGGCCAGCTGGTAGATGGCGGTGACCTGGGCGACTCGTACAACTACTCGCCCCCGCGCCACGACAGCCTGGTGGATCGACCGGAGGCGGTGACGGTCGTTGTGACCGAGCGGGGGCCGGTGCGCGCCCGGGCGATCATCACGGCGAGCTACCGCTGGCCGGATCGTGTTGACGGGGATTCGCAGGAGCGGGCGGGCGAGCGGTCCGTCCAGGTGCAAACCGTGGTCGAGCTGAGGGCGGATGAGCCGGTGGTGCGGGTTACGACCACGTTCGTCAATCCCAGTCGGGACCACCGGCTTCGGGTGCATCTGCCGTTGCCCGAGCCGGCCCCGACGTCCAGGGCCGAGAGCGCCTTCGCTGTGGTCGAGCGGGGACTGACGGCCGAGGGACGACCGGACGAATACGGATTACCCACCGCTCCGGCCCATCGGTTCGTATCGGCCGGGGGCCTGACCGTCGTCCATGACGGTGTCTGTGAGTACGAGCTCATCGACATCGGCGCGACCTCCGACGGCGCCGCTGCCTGGACGCTGGCGCTGACCGTGCTGCGGTCGACCGGCATGTTGTCGCGGCAAGGTATGACCTACCGGCCCCTCTCCGCCGGACCTCTGACACCGGTCGAGGGACTGCAGATGACCGGTCGCTCCATCTGTCTGCACTACGCGCTGGGGCTGGGCGTCGGCGACCCGTACGCCCTGGCCGACGACGTTCTCCTGCCTCTCGAGGTGTTGGCCAGCTCCGGTGGCGGCACCCGACCGCCTGCGGGGAGTGCGTTGCCGATCAGCGGTGCCGAGGTCAGCGCCGTGCGCCGGGAGAACGGAGTACTCGACGTCCGTGTCTTCAACCCGGACGCCGTGCCAACCGAGGTGTCCATTCCAGGTAAGACCGGCTGGCTGGTCGATCTGCGTGGCCAGCCAGTGGGTTCGTTCGACGGCACATTCGGGCTACGACCCTTTGAGGTGGCCACGGCCAGGCTCGCAGAGTGAGGCGGCAATTACGGCGCCCGTTAAAAGCCAGGGGTTGTGGGTACCATCCCTCTGATGGCCAGAAGGGTTTCGAAGGGGAGGCCGCACACTCCGGCTGCCACCGTCTCGGATGTGTTCCGGCCCACGAACCGGTACAGGAGTCCCGTCGTATGGGATCTGGGGCTGTCAGCCCTGGCCGACGCCATCAGGGCCGGAAGCGTCTCCTACTCGAGATCCGTTGCCACCGCAGCCGAAACTGCCGTCAGAAACCGGTCTGAGCCACCGCAGCCACGCGCCCCGATGTGCCTGGTGAAGCTGGATGAAGCGAAGGCCGATCGATCCAACGTGTTGAATCGGTGTATCGACATCGTTCCGGCCGAAACCCCCGGATGCCGCTGACCAGACCGAGCTGAGCCGTAACTTCTTGATGTTGTGTCAACTGTGTGATCCGCGGTCCGATTCCGGGTGAGCCCGAAGCGGAGTGTCTCCCGCGCTCCTTACGAACGTTTGGCCAGGCACGAAGGCCGGGCTCTACGACCGGCGCGTCTGGATTTTGTGTAGCAGATCTCGTTACTTCACCAATTGTGGTGATGTTTTTCGAACGCCATGGATGTTAGAAGACGGTGACGACGCAACGAGTTGGACCTTTGAGGGCACGAGGGGAAAGGAACACTCATCGTGGGGCGTGGTTTTCGGATTGGTGTCTGCCGCGCTTCTGGCTGTCTCCGCGTCTGCTGCCTTTGCCGGCGTAGCAGGGGCTGCAAAGAAGCCCAATCCCGATCCGGGGGTCCCGACCCGATTGAAGGCCGTGGCCCGGTACACAAGCCTGACCATCTCGTGGAACCAGCCTTCCAGTAGCGGCGCCGGCCCCGTCACCGGTTACAGGCTGGTCGACAACCTGGGCAGCCCGGCATCCGCTTGCGAATCCTCCGCTACCAGTTGCGTCCTATCGGGATTGAAGCCGGGCAAGAGATACTCGATCAAGGTCCAGGCCTACAACTCTGTCGGCGATGCGGGCCCGTTCACCAAAGCAGTCAACGTCAGGGTGGGCATTCCCGACCCGCCGACTGGCGTTACCGGTCAGAGTGGCAACGCATCGACTCTGGTGAGCTGGAACCAACCAGCCCTGAACCCCAGCGTCGTGACCGGCTATACCGTGTCGGCCGAGCCAGGCGGACAGACCTGCACCACAGTGGTCCGCTCGGCTTCGCCAACGGCTTGCGCGGTCGAGGGTCTTGCCAACGGCACGGCCTACACGTTTTCGGTGAGATCGAAGGACGCCTACGGCATCAGCGTGTCTGCCGCCCCCTCCCCTCCGGTGGTTCCGATGACGATACCGGAGGCGCCGATCGATGTCATTGCCACCGGCTATCAGAACTCTCAGGCTTCGGTCAGTTGGACCCCTTCTGATGACGGCGGGAGCACGCCCTCCTTTACGGTGATCTCCGCTCCACCCGGGGGATCCTGTGAGACGGTCGCCGACACGTGCACGGTGTCAGGCCTGACCGACGGTCAGGCGTACGCCTTCACGGTGATCGCCATCAACGTCGTCGGTGCCGGGCCTGCGTCCTCGCCTTCCAGTCCTGTCACACCATCAGCGGCGCCGGGGGCCCCCACAGATGTGGCGGTCGCATCGCCGGCCAACGGGTCGGCCACCGTGTCCTGGGGCCCACCGGCTTACGACGGTGGAAACCCGGTCGTCAGCTACCAAGTATCAGCGAGCCCCGGGGGGGCAGCCTGCACGTCGACCGACCTCAGCGACCTGTCCTGCACCGTGTCCGGACTGTCGCCCACGACGGCCTACACCTTCTGGGTCACCGCCACCAACCCGTCGGGAACGGGGCCGGGAGGTTACGCGACGCTGTTCGTCCCTGGGTGTGTTCCGGCCCCAGGGTCCGATCTGGTCGGTTGCAACTTCACCGACCTCAATCTGAGCGGGGTCGACCTCGACCGGTCCGACCTCACCGGGTCCGACCTGACCGACGCCAATCTCACCGACGCCGACCTGACCTACGACACCTTCACCGACGTGACGTTGGACGGTGCCGACCTGACCGGAGCCTCGTTGGACATCAACGGGCACGCTTATGGCAGCATGTCGGCAGTGGGCACCACCTTTCCCGCCGGGTTCGGCGTCGTCGGTGGCTACCTGGTCGGACCGGGCGCCAACATCTCCGGAGCCGACTTCACCGGGGATGACTTCACCGGGGTGACACTCAGTTCCGACGTGCTCAACGACGACAACTTTTCCGGTGCCGACCTGAGCGGGGTCGACCTCGACCGGTCCGACCTCACCGGATCCGACCTGACCGACGCCAATCTCACCGACGCCGACCTGACCTACGACACCTTCACCGACGTGACGTTGGACGGTGCCGACCTGACCGGAGCCTCGTTGGACATCAACGGGCACGCTTATGGCAGCATGTCGGCAGTGGGCACCACCTTTCCCGCCGGGTTCGGCGTCGTCGGTGGCTACCTGGTCGGACCGGGCGCCAACATCTCCGGAGCCGACTTCACCGGGGATGACTTCACCGGGGTGACACTCAGTTCCGACGTGCTCAACGACGACAACTTTTCCGGTGCCGACCTGAGCGGGGTCGACCTCGACCGGTCCGACCTCACCGGGTCCGACCTGACCGACGCCAATCTCACCGACGCCGACCTGACCTACGACACCTTCACCGACGTGACGTTGGACGGTGCCGACCTGACCGGAGCCTCGTTGGACATCAACGGGCACGCTTATGGCAGCATGTCGGCAGTGGGCACCACCTTTCCCGCCGGGTTCGGCGTCGTCGGTGGCTACCTGGTCGGACCGGGCGCCAACATCTCCGGAGCCGACTTCACCGGGGATGACTTCACCGGGGTGACACTCAGTTCCGACGTGCTCAACGACGACAACTTTTCCGGTGCCGACCTGAGCGGGGTCGACCTCGACCGGTCCGACCTCACCGGGTCCGACCTGACCGACGCCAATCTCACCGACGCCGACCTGACCTACGACACCTTCACCGACGTGACGTTGGACGGTGCCGTTTTCGATGGCACTGTCTGTCCGGACGGAAGCAATAGCAATGACGACAACGGAACCTGCCTGAACAATCTCTGAGGCGAGTGTCGACCGGCGGACTATCGGGAATCATGGCCGGACTCGCTCCCGGGTCCTTCCTACAGCTCGATGTCCGTCCGGCAGACAGCGAAATACCGGCCTGCCAAGCCCGCCCGGTTATGTCCCCGGCCAGGTGCTCCATGCGGGGGCCCTCACCACTGCCGGCCGTAGTGCTCGCGGTGAGCCCGCTCCTTCACGGGTAGACGCCGGGGTGGGCCGAGGGGACGGCGGGGCCAACCGAGAGGGACCACGGCCATGGGCACGACGGTAGGAGGCAGGGTGAGGAGGGAGGCCAGTTCGTCGGCCAAAAAGGTGGCCAGTGTGGTCATGGCCGAGCCGAGGCCGAGGGCGGTGGCTGCCAACAGGAGATTCTGCGTGGCCGGGAACACAGAGGAGGGCAGCGTGGACTCGAGGCCAAGGCTCCCATCGCCGCAGACGACGATGACCACGGGAGCCGCAGGGATCCCACCTTCGGCTCCCTGGTCCACGTCGCGGAGGAGTGCCGGTGACAGGCGGTCCTGGGAGTACTGACGCGCCCCCTCCCGCCAGGCGCGACGCATCAGGCTTCCGATGGCATCCCTTCGTCCGGGCTCACGAACGACCACGAATATCCAGGGTTGGCGGTTTTCGGCGCTCGGTGCATGGGTGGCGGCCCGAAGGCAGAGCTCGACCAGGGCCTCGTCCACAGGTCGTTCGGAGAACTGTCGACAGGCACGTTGCCCGAAGACCACGTCGAAGAAGGGCTTCGATTCCGGCGTTGGCTCGTCACCGGCCATGGTCCCATCCCACCCTTCACATCATCAGAGCGGTCCCGGCGGTCCCGCGGTCGCCCTGAAACTAGCCCGGCACACCGGCCGGAAGGTCAGACGACCCACATGCGCCGGCAGGGAGGGGTCACTAGAGTCGCCGTCGACCGGACGCCATAAACGGGCGCAATCGCCCTCGATGTCAGGAGCACCCATGATCGTCGACCTGTGGGTCAACGCCATCTCCTCGCGAGCCGCCGAAAAGTTCCTCGGACAGAAGGGTTTCGGAGCGATCGAGGGCTTCTTCGGCAGCGACATCCGCGGTGGCATGACGACGGGGGACCTGCTGGGGGAGATGGATCGCCTCGGAGTCGACAAGGCGGTCCTGACCAGCACCCTGTCCACCGTGGATGAGGAGACACTGTCCTTCGTGGTTGGTCACCGCCACCGGATCAGGTTGGCGGCGACCGCCGACAAACCGGACAAGCCCCGCAGCCAGAGCATGGCCATCCGGTCACGCGCCTCTGAGGGGACCGTCGACCTGGTGCGGATCTCGCCCCTGATTCACCAGCGCCCGCTCAACGACGCTGTCTACTACCCGCTCTACGCCACGTGCGAGGAGCTGGGCCTGCCGGTGTCCATCAACATCGGTATCCCCGGACCGAGGGTGCGTTCCCGTTGTCAGGACCCGGTCCTGTTGGAGGATGTGCTGATCGACTTTCCCGATCTGGTGGTCATCGGCGCCCATATGGGTCATCCCTATGAAGAGCTGCTCATCGAGTACATGATCAAGTGGCCCAACCTGTACCTGTCCAACTCGGCCTATCTGGCCAAGTACATGCACCCGTCGCTGGTGAGGTTCATGGACTCGCGTCGGGGGCGCGGTCGGGTGCTCTTTGCCTCGGACCACCCGTTCCTCCCCATGGAGCGGGCCCTGTCCGCGGCGCGCTCTCTGCCCCTGACCGACGAGGCCATGGCCGAGTTCCTGGGGGACGCCGCCGACCGGATACTGCGACCCGCCGACCAGGGCTGACCGACCATCGGGCGGCGGGCTTCCGGAACGGACAGACTCGGGGCTGCCATCGCGTGATCCAAGGAGGATGGCCATGCAAGATCACCAGTTTCATTTCGACGTGGACGGAACGGCCCAAGAAGTGTGGGACGTCTTCTGGAGCAACATGCGCTCCGGGGTCAAAACCAAGGCCGTCACCATCGAGATCTACCATCCCGGCGACGAGAAGGGGAACGGCCT
Organism: uncultured Acidimicrobiaceae bacterium; assembly: GCA_963813525.1. GTDB lineage: Bacteria > Actinomycetota > Acidimicrobiia > Acidimicrobiales > RAAP-2 > Bog-756. The sequence goes on along the minus strand of CAWEZI010000005.1, from coordinate 12,910 downwards.
TGTCCGTCACTGTGACTTCGCCGTGCCCCGGTATCTCCTATCCAAAGGGCGGGCGCAGTCCTGGGAGTGGATCACAGAAGCGGAGTCACCGGTGTCGTGGAAGTACGACGCCATCGGAAAGCCGCTGTGGTCGCGCGCCTCAGGCTGGACGCGCCTGGAGGAGATAGCCGAGGGGCGGACCCGGGTCCATTTCCGGGAGACCTACGAGGCGATCAATCCGCTCATGCGGGTGCTCCTCGAGAAGCGGGTGCACGACTTCATCTCCAAAGACAACGACAAGCTGCTCAAGGGTTACGTGGAGTACAGCCTGCGGAAACGCCGCAAGAACGAGACGGCGACCTGATCCGCGCTACTCGCCTCGCTCAGTGACTCAGCCGACGCTTTCGGCCGCCGACGCCAAGGGAACCGGGCGCCCGAGGCTCCAACTGAAGGTATTTGGGAAGTCGTCCAACGAGATCGATCGGGACAGGTCTGACACCGTCGGGCCGACCCGGTCCGCCACCTTCTGGAGGAGCTCGCAGTCAAAGCCGAACAGATCTACGGCGTTGAGGCCCACGATCCGTCGGATGTCTTCCTCCGGTAGCCCGCCGAACACGTAGCGCAGGATCTGCCGGTGGACAGGGGCCGCTCCCTCCAGATGGGGATAGTCGGCACCCCACATCAGCCGGTCGATGCCGATCTCGTGCCGCATCTCCGCCTCCTCGCGCTTCATGAGCGAACCTCCGAGGAACACATGACGGTCGACGTACTCGGAGGGACGGTGCGACAGATAGGACCGCACCGGGGCCCCACCGTGCGTATCGAAGAAGGACTCCATGTCACGGACCAGGGAAGGCAGCCATTGCACGCCGTTTTCGGTCACCACCACCTTGAGGTCGGGATGGCGGTCGAAGACACCCCCGAAGATCATGAACCAGAGGGGGCGACGGGTGAAAACGAACACCTCGTACAACCCGAGAAAGCCTCCGTGTTTGGCGTCGTAGAGCTGCTTGGCATCGGTCGCCGTCCCCGAGGCGCCGGTGTGCAGGTTGACCACCAACCCGTTCTCCTCGCACGCGCTCCACAGGGGCTCGTAGTACTCGTCGGCGTAACCCGGCAATTCCGACCGGAGCGACATGGCCGGCAGCATCACCCCCCCGGTCAGACCCTGAGCGCGAGCCCAGGCGATCTCTTCGGTCGCGCGTTCCATGTCATGGAGGTCGATGGGGATGCACCCGGTGCGCCGGCCGGGCGCGGCCGCGCAGAAATCACTCAGCCACCGGTTGTAGGCGTGGAGTGCCGGCCAGACCACCTCGAGCCCTTTGGTGGTGTGGCCGCCCAGGTACATGGCGGGCGACAACCCGCCGGCCAGCACGGGACCGGGGAAGACCACTTCGGCGTGGATGCCCTGTTCTTCGAGGACGGCCAGACGGCGGCCGTCGGCGTCGGAGGCGAAGACCCACTCGGCGCTGTAATTGGCCAGCCAGTCCTGGGCGGCCGTCGTGTCCACGCCCATTCCGGCCAGGCGACGCGAGGCCACCGCCCGCACCGGGTCCTCGTCGTCGATAACCCCGGGGTCGGTTCCGCCGAACATCGGGATGGCTACCGAGGAGAGGTCGCCATAGGCGGCCACCGCTTGGCGGTGTACGGGATCGACGTAGCTGAGGAAGGTGTCGAGATCGTCGGGGGCGGCGTGGGCATCGGCCGAGACGACCACATAGGGCGCACCGGTGCTCGGCTGACCGCCTGCCGTATCTGTCACCCGACTCGCCTCCCCGGCTTCGGGGTGCCACACCCCTCGCCGCCCGAACACTACAGCCGAAGGGACGAAGGCGCTGTGCTCAGTCGTCGGGGCCGAAGGTGTCAGAGTCCCAGGTCACCAGCGACTCGAACGGCGCGGCGAGCAGCAGACGGGAAGGCGCCCCCGACCACACCTGTTCGATCCAGGGGACCATCCTCTCTCCCACCGCGGCAGGGGGCTGGTCGAGGTAACAGAGGGTGATTCGTCGCTTGCCTTTGCTGAACGAAGGTCTACGGATCGAGGGTGTGGTGGCGAAGGTCAGCGCTCCGGCGACGCCGTCGATGGACACCAGTTCGGCCAGGAGTTCGGTGTGGAGGCGGCGGAGAAATGCGTCCTGGGCCGACTGATCGGTGGGCTCTTCGACAATGAGGTAGATGCCCTGATGAGGTCGGAAAGGGACCACTTCGTCCGAAATCAGACTGCGAGGGGCGGCGCGTGATTCGAGGAGGCGGAGCGCCCCCCGGTACTGCGAGGGGAGGGCGGCGGAAAACCGACCCAGCTCGGCCAAATGCCGACCGAGCATGAGGAACTCATCGATGGTCTCGTCGACCGGCTGTCCCATCATGTAGCAGACCACATGCTCGACAGCCGTCCACTCTTCGACCTCGGCCGCCCGTGCCGCCCGGCACGCCGGAGTCGAGGCCCACCGCTGTCCGAGGACCATTCCGGGGATCTGGTACTGCTCGGGCATGTGATCCAACTGGTGCCAACGGAGATAGGAGCGGTCATCGCCGGTGGTCGAGTGATCGGACAGCGAGAAGAAGCCCACCTTGATCCTGTTCACTGTCCGACCACCGCCATCATCGCTTCGAGCTGCTCGAGGTAGTGATCCAAGGAATGGTGGACGAACCCCAACTGCACACCGGTGGCCCCGGCCGCCATCATCTTGTCGACCAGGGTGCGGGCCCCTTCCGGATCGTCGACCGGGTCCGCCGGCCGGCCGTTGCGCAGGACGACCTCGAAGGGCCCCCGGCGCGCCTCCCACGCCGGCGACTCCCGCGCCGCGGCCAACATGACAGCGACGTCAAAGGATCGAATGTTGAAGGGCACCCACCCGTCACCCAGGGCAACGGCACGGCGCAAGGACCGTGCCGTGCGGCCCCCGATCCAGAGGGGAACGTTCGGCTGGAGGGCACACGGGTCCATCACCACGCCGGCGTAGCGGTAGTAGGGCCCCGAGTACTCGGGCTCCACCACCGACAGCGATGACCGGAGCGCGGCCAGAGCATCGTCGGCCCGTGGCCCCCGATCGTCGAACGGCACCCCCAGTAGTTCGAACTCCTGGCGGAGGGAGCCGACCCCCAGCCCCAGGATCACCCGGCCTTTCGCGACCTGGTCGAGGGTTCCGTAACGCTTGGCGATCTCGAGAGGGTGGTGATAACCGAGGACCAGGACGTTGGTGGCGAATCGGATTTCTGTGGTCAGCGCGGCCAGATAGCCGAATGTGGCCAGCGGATCCCAGTAACGACTTCCCCGCACCGTGGCCACGTCGGTGGGAACGACAACGTGCTCACTGCAGGTCAGGTGGTGGTAGCCCAGTCGGTCTGCCGTTTGGGCAATGGCGGCAACGTCCTCGATGGTGCCGTCTTCCTCCCATCGAGCGTGGGCACCGGGCAGCATGGTCAGCACCGGCGTGGTGATGCCGAGGGCCAGCTTCGGTCGACCTCCGACCGGCTCCGCCCCGGGCTTCTCGCTTTCGCCCCGAGGGGTCACGCCTGTCTCCTCCGGGTGGGTCCGAGTGAAACGAACGGTCGGACCGTGTGGACTGGCTCCGACCGGGGCTGCGATTCGGCTTTTGAGGCTAACACCGACTCTGGCACGGGTTGGGGTGGGACGGACCGACGAGGGCACTGTCCCGGTCTGCCATGCTCTCGTCATGTTCGACGACCTGCTGGACGAGAACCGTCGGTTCGCTGCGGATTTCGACGGTGCCGGAATGCCGGCTCGGGCGGCCAAAGGACTGGCCCTGGTGACCTGCATGGACACCCGGATGGATCCCCTCCCCGTTCTGGGGCTCCGGCCCGGCGATGCCAAGATCATCCGCAATGCCGGCGGGCGGGTCACCCGCGACGCACTGCGATCGCTGATCCTCGCCACCCGGATGCTGGGGGTGCGACGTATCGTCGTCCTGCAGCACACCGACTGCGCTCTGGCCTTCACCACCGACGGGGCCATCCGGCAGGCCCTGGGCGCACGGGGAGTTCCCGACGCCGCCGACTGGGAGTTTCTGGCCATGGCCGATCCCGATGCTGACCTGCGGCGGGACGTCGAAGTGGTGAGATCGTGCCCACTTCTGGCCCCGGGGGTTGCCGTGGTCGGGTGGCGCTATGACGTGCAGACCGGCCTGGTCGAACAGGTGATCGAACCGGTCGGCGGGGACGGCAGCGGCCCACCGGGAGAGTGACCCCCGGGGCCAGCGGTTAGCGAATGGGAGAGCGGCCGGACGATCGGTAATCTGGGCCAATGCCGGAGATGAATGGGATGGCCCGGGCTTCCCTGAGCTCCCACACCGCGCTCACCCGATGGGAGTTCAGCCCGTTCGCCGTAGTGGTCCTGGTGGTCGCGGTCGCCGCCGCCCTCTGGTACCTGCGGGCACAGTGGTCGCTCTCTGCCCGCGGCCGGCACTGGAGTACGAAACGCACCCTCGCCTTCCTGTCCGGGCTGGTCGGAATCGTTATCGCCCTGCAGTCCCCGGTGGCCAGCTTCACCATGGAGTACTTCCAGGCTCACGTCATCCAGCACCTTCTGCTGATGATCATCGCGCCGCCGCTTCTGGCCATGGGGGCGCCGATGACGCTGGCTCTCCAGACGTCGAGTCGAAGCGGGAAGATCCGGCTCCTGGCCCTGCTCAATTCGCGTCCGTTCAAGGTCCTCACCCATCCGCTACCGGTGTGGTTCCTCTACTACTTTTCGATGTTCGCTTTCTTCCTGACCTTCGCCATCAACTACGCCATGGAACACATGTGGGTCATGGACCTCGTCAACGTGGGTTTCCTGTTGGCATCGACACTCTTCTGGTGGCCGCTGGTCGGGCTCGATCCCGTCCCGCACTGGCAGATGAGCCACGGGTTGCGGATGGTAAGCCTGCTGATCGGAGTGCCGATCGAGGCATTCCTGGCCCTGGCTCTTCTCAGCGACTCACGTCCGGTGGCGTCCATGTACACACTGAGTTCGACCCACGCCGGCGCGGCCATCCTGTGGGTCGGTGCCGAGCTCTTTACCTTCCTGGCCCTTATCCCGGTGTTCGTACAGTGGGTCCGCTCCGAGGAGCGCAAGACAGCCCGGGAGGACGCTCGGATGGATGCTGAGCTGGCAGCCAGCGGTGCCACCACCTTCCGGGTGGTTGATCAGTAGGCCCTTGCTCAGGCGGAGCGCCCCCGGACGGCGGCTACGGCCCCGTTCGGGCGGCCCTTCAGACCGAGGCGAAGGTATAGGTGTAGGGGGTCAGTTTTGGCGCGTTGATGAAGGCGGCCTTACCTTTGATGGCCACACCGACGAGGACCGCTGACGCCCCGACCTGAACGGTCATGGTCCCTTGATTGGGGAAGGTCAACACCTTGCCGGGCGGCTGGACCCCTTCGGCCAGGGGAGTGGCCGAGGTCGAGCTGGTGATCTGTACCCAGCAGTTTCCCGATGTGGCCACGCTCACCGTGTAGTGGCGGGACCCGACCGTGTAGGAGGAGCTCTGCGCACCGGTCGACGTCAGGACCACGGCCGACGACTGGTGCACCGTGCTCGACCCCGACCCCGACCCCGACCCCGACCCCGATCCGGATCCGGATCCGGATCCCGACGACCCGGTTGAGCCGTGGGGTTGGGCCACCCGCAGGATGTGCGACTTGGCCAACCAGGCCGGGTTCCATCTCTGGACGGCGAAGCCGGCGACGACCACCAGCACCAAGAGGACGCATACCCAGGTGATCACTTTGAGAGAATTGGGGGCTCTCAGCCGCCGTCGTGCCTTGGCCACCGCCCGCTTGCTCTTCTTGATGTCCTGACGGGGAACGACAGGGAAGGTTCCGGTCGGAGGGCCGGCGACCCCGTAGCCGTAGGCTCCCGAACCTCCGGGCCCGGCCGCCGATCCGGCACCCACCCGCGGCACCTCGCCAGTCTGCGTGAAGGCGCGGAGATGGTCGGGCTCGCTGGTGACGGTGGTCACCACATTGGTGACGGCCCCGGCCGAGCTTCGCCCAGAGCCGTTAGCCGAAAGCGCCACCGACCACGCATCGAGCATCTGAAGGGCGAGCGCATCGCCGTCGAGCCCGAGGAAGGCGGCGTAACGACGCAATGTGGAGAGAGCCTGGGCCTGGTCGGGGAGGGCGGCGAAATCTCCGTTTTCCAGCGCTTCGATGAGGGTGATGGGCCGGCTCAACCGGTCATGCACTGCCAACAGATCGAGCCCACGTTCCTCGCGGGCGTTCCGGAGCAGGCGACCGATCTCCTCGGCCGAGGAGATCGCCTGCTCTTCTTGGTCGTCGCGCCGACGGGTAGTTCCGCCGCGTGGCCGGATCACCTGCTGTCTCCTGACTGTCCGCTTGTCCAAGCGTACCTGTTCACTGATGCTTTTCGGCAGAATGGATGGCAAGCTGAACCGGTGCGACGGCACGATCGCATCGGCCGTGGACCCCGGTCGGGAATGTTGCGAGCGCAAGTACTGTTGCACAATTCGGGTGTGTAAGGAGGTCACCAGGGCAGGTGACCCGATATTGAGAACGATTAAGGGAGGTCGGGCATGCCGGCAGTGACAGTGGAAGATGTTCTGGCGCTTCCCAAAGTGGATCGTCCCTTGGACGCCACTGCGGAGCGAGCGGTGGTGTCGGTGACCACGGCCCCTTCCGCACTCGAGGGTGAGGGGTTCCCGGTGCGGAGGGCCTTCGCCGGTGTCGAAATGAGTGCTCTGGACCCCTTCATCCACATGGACCAGATGGGGGAAGTGGAGTACGCCCCGGGTGAGGCGAAGGGGACACCGTGGCATCCCCATCGGGGCTTCGAGACGGTCACCTACATGATCGACGGAACCTTTCGCCACCAGGACTCGATCGGTGGAGGCGGTCTCATCACCAACGGGGACACCCAGTGGATGACCGCCGGTGGTGGGATCCTCCATATCGAGGCACCCCCCGAGGAGCTGGTCGCCTCGGGTGGTCTGTTCCACGGCATCCAGCTCTGGGTCAACCTTCCCAGCGCCGACAAGATGATCGCTCCCCGCTACCAGGACATAGGAGCCTCCCAGGTGTCACTGGCGTCGTCGCCGGACGGAGGGGTGCTGTTCCGGATCATCGCGGGTGATGTGGGAGGGCACGACGGACCCGGGTCCACCCATTCGCCGATGGCCATGGTCCACGCCACCGTCTCGCCCGGAGCCAAAGCCGAGGTCCCCTGGCAGCCGGAGTTCAATGCTCTCGTTTACGTGCTGGGGGGGAAGGGTCAGGTGGGCAGCCAGGGACAGCCCATTTCCAGCGGCCAGTTGGTCGTCTTCGGACCCGGTGACTTTCTGACTTTGGCAGCTGATACTCAACAGGAGTCGCGGACACCGACTCTGGACGTGCTCATTCTGGGCGGACGGCCCATCCGTGAGCCCGTCTACGCCTACGGACCCTTCGTAATGAACACCCAGGCCGAGGTGGCCCAGGCCTTCGAGGACTATCAGGCCGGACGGCTGGGCACCATCCCCGCAGAGCACATCGGCTCCTAACCGGTTTCAACGGCGGCCGGGGTCGGGAGGAACTCGAGCCCGGCCCTGTCGGGCTCGACAGCTATATCGGCAGAGCGGAGACGGAGGGTGTCCCGCCAATAGCGGACGGTCCAGGTCGGCCAGTTGTTGGTGACCCGTCCCGACGCCGTCTTGTACCAGCTGGTGCAGTTGGACACCCAGGTGGTGGAGGTCATCAGCTTCTGTGTCCGGGCGTCGTCCCGTCGATAAGCGTCGGGAGTCACCGCCACCCGAGGGGGAGTTCCCGCCCCGGCTCCCCGTACCGGTTCGGCTTGCACCTGCACGGCCAGGGCCTGGAGGATGAGGCTGATCTGGCGCTCCACCATGAACAGGATCGAGTTGTGGCCGAGGTTGGTGTTGGGCCCGTACAACAAATAGAGGTTGGGGAACCGGGGGACGGCCACGCCGAGGTAGGCATGGGCGCCCTCCTCCCACTCGTCGGCCAGGTTGTGAGCGGCTTCGCCGGTAACAGGAATGTGAGCCAGGAAGTCGGTGGTTTCGAAGCCGGTGCCGAAGATGATCACGTCGGTGGCGCGCCGCTGTCCGGCGGTGGTCACTATGGCGTCCGGTTCGACGTGGTCGATGGGTTCGGTGACCACGCTGACATGGGGCCGGGCCAGCGCTTGGTACCAGTCGCTCGAGATCAGGATGCGCTTGCATCCGACGGGATAGTCGGGCACAAGGGCCGATTCGGGTAGGCGGGGCGACACCACGTTCTGGCGGAGCGACTTGGCAAAGACCCGACCGAGCATCCTCCCGGCCCGGCTGTCTTTGCGGAACCAGAGCCAGCGCGACTCGAGGCTCCAATAGATCCACCATCGGTAGGCCCGCTGAGCCACTGTCACCGATTCAAAGAGCCGCCGGGTGATGGTGCTGTAAGCGCGGTCCTTTTTCGGGGCCACGTAGTTGGGGCTCCGTTGGTAGATGTTGAGCTCGGCACAGGCGTCGGCGACCGGTGGCACGAACTGGATGGCGCTGGCGCCGTTGCCGATGACGGCGACCCGCCGGCCGGCCAGATCGCAGCGATGGTCCCACCGCGCCGAGTGCCACATCGGACCGGCGAACGTATCCAGCCCGTCCAATCCGGGGATGTGTGGTCGGTTGAGTTGGCCGCAGGCGAAGACGACCGTGTCCGCCTCGAGAACCTCTGTCCCGGTGACCGAAGCCAGACCCAGACGCCATCGGCCGGTGGTCTCGTCGAGGGTGGCCTCCTGCACGGTGGTCTGCAGGCGGAGGTGGGGGGTCAGGCGGTAGCGGCGGACACACTGGTCCGCGTAGGACAGGATCTCGGGCTGTTCGGCGAACCGCCGGGTCCAGTCGGTCTTCGGAGCGAAGGAGAACGAGTAGAGGTGTGAGGGGACATCACACCCGCTTCCCGGGTAGGCGTTGTCCCGCCAGGTGCCCCCCACGCCGTCGGACTGCTCGACGATCGTGAAATCACGCACCCCCGACCGTACGAGCTGGATGGCCAGAGCCAAGCCGGACAGACCGGCTCCCACGATCACCACCGAGGGGAGCCGACGGTCCTCGTGGCGGGCGGCGAGGACCTTCTGTCGTAATCTGTCTGCGCCCGATGTCCAAGGCCATGTGTGTCCTCCGGTTTTGCTGACGGCTCTCGACCCGGGACGAGCGACCCCACCGGGTGATTCCGGTTGTTCGCTGCCCGGGTGGCAGCCGCTCAGCGATGGTAGGCCGACGCAGCGGGGGAAGGAGCCGGTCTTGCGGAGTTGGGTTGTAATTACCAAACTCGTTTGGTGACCGAGCCGCTGCCGGACCTCCCGGACCCGCCAGATCAGGGACGCGTGCCCCGGGTGCCAGGACGACTCACCGTCGCCTTGGCCCGCGCCCGGTCGGCGTTTGCCCAGGCATTCCGCTCGTTACTCCGTCCCGAGGGCCTCCCCGCCGAGGCCGCCGCCCAGCTCGAGGCCGTGTTCGGCCGGGTGGGAGGCGAGATCTTCTCCGGGGGCAGCGGTCGGATGCGACGGGCCCGGGCCCAGATCAGCGCGGCCCCGCCCCGCCTGCTGGACTGGATGTCGGGCCAGGTGATCGACCACCCTGCCCTGGTCGACGACCACCGGGCCGTCGAACTGCTGGCCGCCCGCCAGGCCCGTTCCATCGCCCGGGCCATGGGCGCACTGCAACTGGCGCTGGTGGCGGCGGCCGCGGCGTCGACCCTCGAGGGTGGTCCGTTCCTGGCCCTGGCCATCGACGGAGGTATCGGACAGGTGGCGTCGGTGGTGCACGGGTTCTGTGACTGGTACAACACCGGCTCTTATCTGGTGGGGCGCCTCGAGGCTGACGGCCTCGCCGTCGATCGGACCGAGGTCCGACGACTGACCAACGCCGCCCTCATGTCGCGGGGCAAGACGGTGGACGAACGGGCTCTCGCCCGGTCGACGGAACTGCGGCTGATACGCAGCTGGGTAGGTCGGGGCCTGATCGATGCCCTTCCCTTCGGATCGACCCTGGGTCGGGCGTCGCCCCGGGCGGCAGCCCGCATCGACCACTCCGACCTGGGCGAACTGGTTCGCATTGTCCGGGCGTCGCCGTAGGTCGTTCTTGTCCCGGTCCCCGTAGGATGATTCGGCATCCGCACCATTCCCGGTGGATCAGAACCGGAGAGTCAGACTCCGTGAGTGAAAACTCCGTGAGTAAAGAGAGAGGGGTTCGATGAGCGAGACCGCCGCACCGGTCATGCCTGCGCCTCCTTCTGCTCTCTCCCACCGGCGTGTGTTGGTGGTGATCGGCGCACTCATGCTGGGGATGTTCCTGGCCGCTCTCGACCAGACGGTGGTATCGACCGCCCTGCCCACCATCGTGGGCGATCTCCACGGTGCCTCGCATCTGAGCTGGGTCGTCACCTCCTACCTGCTGGCCTCGACGGTGTCGACCCCCCTGTGGGGCAAGCTCGGCGACCTCTACGGGCGCAAGAAGTTCTTTCAGGGGGCCATCGTCATCTTCCTGATCGGGTCGGCTCTCGCCGGTCTGAGCCATTCGATGATCCAGCTCATCCTGTTCCGGGCGGTCCAGGGACTGGGCGGCGGCGGTCTGATGATCGGCGCCATGACCATCATCGGCGACGTGGTCTCGCCCCGCGAGCGGGGGCGCTACATGGGTTTCTTCATGGCCATGTTCGGGGTCACCTCGGTGATCGGTCCGCTCATCGGCGGGGTCTTCGTTGAATACCTCAGTTGGCGCTGGATCTTCTACATCAACATCCCCATCGGAGCCGTCGCCCTGGTTGTGACGGCGGCGGCACTGCCCGGGCAGCTCAGCCGGGTCCACCGGGTGATCGACTACCTGGGGACGGCGCTCATAGCCCTGTCTGCCACCTCGCTGGTTCTGTTCACCAGCCTGGGCGGTACCTCCTACCCGTGGACGTCACCGTTCATCCTCGGCCTGGCCGCCGCCGGGGTGGTCTTCGGCGTCTTGTTCCTTCTGGCCGAGCGCCGGGCGGTCGAGCCGATCATCCCCCTGCCCCTGTTCACCAACAAGGTGTTCGCCGCGGCCAGCTCCATCGGGTTCGTTGTCGGCTTCGCCATGTTCGGCGCCCTCACCTTCCTCCCCTTGTTCTTCCAGGAGGTGAAGGGGGTAAGCGCCGTCCAATCCGGCGTCCGCCTCTTTCCCCTGATGGGAGGGTTGCTGGTGGCCTCGATCGGATCCGGTCTGTTGGTGAGCCGGTGGGGCCGCTACAAGGTCTTCCCGGTGATCGGCACCGGGTTGATGACCGTCGGCCTCTATCTCATGTCGCTGATCGGAGTGTCCACCGGCGCCTGGGTGGGGGCCGCCTACATGGTCGTCTTCGGTCTGGGTCTGGGCTTCATCCTGCAGGTGTTGACAGTGGCTGTCCAGAACGCCGTGCAGTACGAAGAGCTGGGCACGGCCACCTCGGGCGTGACCTTCTTCCGCATGATCGGCGGGTCGTTCGGCACGGCCGTATTCGGGGCCATCTTCGCCAATCTGGTGCTCAAGAACGTCCTGCACGCTCTGCACCTCACCAAAGCCCCGCCCGGCTTCAGCCTCAGTGCTGAGAACCCGTCAGCCATCCAGGCCCTCCCGCCGGCGATACGGAGCGGGGTCATCGAGGGGATCGCCCACACCGTTCAGACCATGTTCCTCATCGGCGTCCCGATCGCCTTTGTCGCCTTCCTCTTGAGTTGGACACTCCCTGAGATCGAGTTGCGCAAGTCCATCCGCACCTCCGAGCCGGCCGAACATCTCGGCCTTCCCGAACCGCGGACATCACTGGGTGAGCTCCAACGCATCCTGGATCGCGCCGCCAGCCGCGAGAACCGCGGCGAGCTGTACCTGATGCTCGGGAGCCGGGCCGGGCTCGACCTGGCCCCTCGGGCCTGTTGGCTCCTGTACCGACTGACTGATCATGCCGGAGCCAGCCTCGACGAGATGAGTACCCGGTTGAAGGTCGATCCGGCTGAGCTCGAGCCGGCGGTCGACGCCCTGAAGGCAGCGGGAATGGTTGAGCAGGAGCCTCAAGAGAGCGGGGGGCACCTGGTGCTGACCCCTTCGGGGCGGGCGGCCATCGACGCCTTGACCACCGCCCGTCACCAGTCGATGAACGAACTGCTGGAAGGGTGGGATCCCGAAGCCCATCCCGAGGTGGAGGAGATGATCCGCCACCTGGCCAAGTCGTTGTTGGCCGACGACGACAAGCTGGTGGCCGAAGCCCGGCCGGTGGGGGTGTGAGAGCCGCCCCACACCGGCTCCGTGGGCCAGGTGGCCCCGACAGCCACGGCCACGCGGCATGTGTGTTTTTGAAAAGTACTTGTCTGACCGGTTGTGGGCCATAGTGAATGGGATCACTATCGGCTGTAGGCGGTAATTTGGTCCGGTTTTTCAAACACTGGCCAGCCTCGGATCGGATTCCGGCCGCCGGCCTGGACAGACGCGCGCACGTCTGGAGAGGGACCGCTCAGGACGCAGAGGCGGAGAACAGAGTGGTCAGAGTGGCGGCCATGACGTTCATGGCCTGGATGGCGTCCAGCCCCTGATCGTTGACCAACAGGTGTCGTGATTCATAGGAGGTCAAGACATCGGCTGCGGACAGGACGCTCGCTGCCGACGTACCCATAGAGGCCACCTCGGCGGCGAAGAGCGTCGCTATCTGTGACCGAAGGAAGGCGCGATGGGTAGCAAGGGCGTCGTTGAGCACCGACTCGAAAGGAGCCCGCAGGCGCACCACGGCGGCGGCGTTGCCCACCGCGTCGAAGATCCTGAAGCGTTGCGCCACCAGCGCCGTGATCCGGTCCGACAGGGAGTCTTCGGGGGTGGCGTCGATAGGCACCAAGGGAATTACCCGCGCCTGCTGTCGAGTCAGGGCGGCCCGGATGAGGTCGTCGACGTCGTCGAAGTAGCGGAAGAGCGAGCGAGGGGAGAGGCCGGAGCGCGAGGCGATTTCC